>NZ_JACSPQ010000025.1 GCF_014837055.1 Phocaeicola faecium | reverse complement strand
GGTGGGTGATGGTCCGCTTCGAAAAGAACTATTGGATAAAGCAAATTCTTTGGGAATCAGTGACAAGCTTATTCTGTTAAGTAATCAAACAAATATGACTCGTTTGTATCAAGCGATGGATGTTTTTGTTCTTCCATCACTTTTCGAAGGATTAGGAATTGTCGCCATTGAAGCACAAACTTCGGGATTACCGACTTTTTGTTCCAACACTGTATCCAAAGATGCATGCGTTTCTAAACTATTTCATAGTTTACCTTTAGGAAGTGCGGATACTTGGGCACAAAACATTTTAAAAAGTGATAGCACCAGAAAACCTGACGAAGGTATACGAGTGTTAAGAATTCAGGCTTTGATGTTACAGATAATGCCTACCGTCTTCAAAAGTGGTATATTGAAACATATTTAAGGTGGCGGTAATGCAACTGCATGCAAATCTCACTATTTCTATGCAAGAACAATTTTATCCTTTAGTAAGTATCATTTGCCCTGTATATCAGGCAGAGAAAACCTTAAATGACTGTTTAAAAAGTATTTCGTCTCAAAAGTATCAAAATTGGGAATGCATTATAATTATTGATGGAGCTACTGATGCGTCAGAAACTATAGCTCGACGTTACTCTAACATAGATTCGCGTTTTATAATAAAGGTTCAGACTAACAAAGGTAGATCTGCGGCGCGAAATCTTGGGTTATCGTGCGCTAAAGGTTCTTGGGTCACATTTATTGATTCTGATGATCAAATTCTTCCTACTGGACTTGATGCAATGATGCAAATAGCCTTCGAATATAAGACAGATATTGTGTATGGTAATTATTTAACTAAAAAGGGGAATACACCTACAAAAAGTTTTTTGGGAGCGACAAAAGGAATATTAAATTTGAATTTTGCACGTAAAGCCAATTTAAATATTGAACGTCTAGGTATATCCAATGATGGATACCAATATGATTTGTTCAATTGTAGAACATGTTGGGGGAAAATGTATTCATATGATTTAATT
>NZ_JACSPQ010000008.1 GCF_014837055.1 Phocaeicola faecium | reverse complement strand
ACCGAATCCCATCCGGCCGACGAGCTGTGCGAAGCCTATGAGGGCGCAACCGACGAATCGGCCGCCGCCGTCATCGACAAATCCGCCCGGGCCTGCGGCATCAGCCAGAAGGTGCTGCTGACCATGCTGCAGAAGGAACAGCATCTGGTCACCGCCACCGCCCCCACCGATTTTCAGATCCGCGCCGCCATGGGGCTGAGCTGCCCGGACGACGCGAACTGCGATCCGGCGTACGCCGGATTCTTCAACCAGGTATACGGCGCCGCCCGACGCTACCACTATTACCTGAACCATCCCGACGACTACGCCTACCACGCCGGACGGTTCAACTACGTGCAGTACAACCCCATCCCGTCCTGCGGCGGCAGCCAGGTCTATATCGAGAACAACGCGACCGCACTGCTCTACGTCTACACACCCTATCAGCCGAATCAGGCCGCGTTGGAGGCCGGAACCGGCGAGGGCGACGCCTGTTCCTCCTACGGCAACCGCAACTTCTCGCTGATCTACACCGACTGGTTCGGCAATCCACGCCAGTAATGCGATTCCATGCCCCGCTCCCCCGTACAATGGGGGTGTAACCGCTCGGCGATGAGGGAGGGCAGCACCCATGGGCCTGTTCGGCAATCGCAACACCGATGATTATGTCTCGCCATTCGACGTGGACGAAGCTCCGGACTACGTCGACCCCAGCACCGTGGTCGAACGCGAATCGCAGATCGACGCCAGACAGCACCAGCGCGAGGAACGCCGCCGCAAGGCGCAGAAGCGAGCCGAGCACCGCAAGCAGGAGCATATCGAGCAGGCCTACTACCACACGGGCCAGCCTCCGGCATCACATCAGCGGCCGAACATCCCGCCATCGCAGCCGGCCGGCGTCGCACGCCCCACCACCAATCCCGTGGTCAACGCGGCGAACCGGCCCAAGCCGCAGACCAAGAGCCCACTGGCCGCCAAGCCTGGCATTGCGGTCTTCCTGCTGGTCGTCGCCACGATACTCGGT
>NZ_JACSPQ010000039.1:451-1008 GCF_014837055.1 Phocaeicola faecium | reverse complement strand
CAAATACACGGCACAGATAGGCCAATGGAAGGCCCGGGCCGGGTTCGCCCCCGCCGACAACGAACGGGAACACAGCCAGATCGCACGCTTGCGCACGCTCGCGGAGCAGGCCGGATTGGACCCGGACATCGCCGAGTCCTACCACACCTTCGTGGTGAGCGAATCCAAGACCCGCCACGAACGCATCGCCGCCCAGTCGTAGCACGTCTCGTATCGGTCCGACACGCCCGACTTGTGCGGACTCTGATACTTCTGTGACCGTGACACAAGTTCAGAACCTTGATATTCCGCCGTTTTGCACCTTGTGTCAGGGTCACGATGCATCAGAGTCCGGGTGGAGAGCCGAGCCGGGCAGCGAACCTAGGGTATAAACCTGGTTTATAACGACACTCAAATCGAGCTGATGACTTATATCCTGAACTTCTCTGATAGGCTGACCGCAACACGATAGCGAACGCATCCGGCGCGCGCGACGGTCCGGGAACATTCGGGGACCCGGACACGCAAGCGCCATCGTCAACGGTCAGGAGGCATCATGTCCACACTCACCTCGGTTT
>NZ_JACSPQ010000039.1:0-441 GCF_014837055.1 Phocaeicola faecium | reverse complement strand
GAAGAAGGCCATCGAGGGTTATTGGAAAGGCAAGCACGGTCTGGACCAGGTGCGCGCCACCGCCAAGGAGCTGCGCGAGCGCCATTGGCGGCTGCAGGCCGAGGCCGGCATCGATCTGATCCCGAGCAATGACTTCAGCTACTACGATCAGGTGCTGGACACCGCCATCCTACTCAATGTGATCCCGCAGCGCTATGACCGTCTGGCCTTCGAGAACCCCGAGGACACGCTGTTCGCGATGGCCCGCGGCTATCAGGGGCCCAAGGGCGACGTGACGGCCCTGCCGATGAAGAAGTGGTTCACCACCAACTACCACTACCTGGTGCCGGAGATCGACAGCGCCACCGACATCCATCTCAACGGCACCAAGCCGTTCGATGAGTTCGAGGAGGCCAAGGCGCTCGGCATCCACACCAAGCCGGTGCTCGTGGGCCCCTACAC
>NZ_JACSPQ010000022.1 GCF_014837055.1 Phocaeicola faecium | reverse complement strand
AACACAACGCAGTCACCTATAAACCTGTCTGGTCGTCAAATTCGCCAAAAACAATACGAATCTCGGCTCCTATGCCACGTCTGTTTTGCCACTCCTACAGCTCAAAATCACGTCCATCGCCCTCCGTACGCAGCACGCCGGCCCTTGCACTGTCCAGTGTCTTGCCATACCAGTTCAGTCCGGCGTCGACCGCCGACTCGAAATTCTCGACCGCACGCCGGTAGTATCGGCACGCCTCAGCGCTCCCGCCGGCAATGTGTTCATACTGCTCGGCCAATCGCAGATCGATGCTCGCCAACACCGCCTGGTCCTGAGGATCCTCCGGATTGCATGTCCGATGCGCGATAACCTCGGCCTTCCGATACAGCTCCATCGCCTTACCCGGGTCACGTTCACAGCCCTTCCCGGACCTGTACATATCGCCGAGCTTGTAGCAGCTCTCCTCGTTTCCCAGTTCCGCGCCCTTGGCGAACCAGTCAAACGCCTTGTCATAGTCAGGCGCCTCCACGCGCCCATACAGGAAGATATATCCAAGGTTCGTCGCCGCTTGGGTGTTGCCCATACCCGCACTACGCTCGTACCAACGCATCGCGTGGTCGAACAACCGTTCCTTCTCGACGGGATCCTTTGAGCGCATTGCACCCCGATACGCGCATACGCCGATATCCAGTGAGATATCCCCGCCGACCTCACGCTCACGTTCCTCGTTGTACATGAAACCGGTCATTCCGATCTCCTTCCGGGCTCACATATATCATCATCTTTCGTTCAGCTTTCATTCTCAGAGTTCCATCTGCTTAGTCTTCATGAAACTTCGAAAGATTCTGCCGGTAGACGGTTACTCTGCAGGAATAGACGCGCCAATGGAATGACGGGTCGGCATCAATGCCGTCCTCTCCGTAACAGGTGGTGTCTCTGACTTGACAGATCAGCCGCTCGTTTTCTGACATATCATCAAGCATTCGGGAAAGAAACCTGTCGTCGAAATCATGGTAGGGGGTATATGGC
>NZ_JACSPQ010000045.1 GCF_014837055.1 Phocaeicola faecium | reverse complement strand
GCGCGCTGAAGGTCACGTTGCTGGACGGCACCGAATACGACTTCGGCGGCGAATGGAAGACCATCAGCATGTACGAGTCGCTCTCCGAGGCCCTCGGCGAGGAGATCATCCCGAACGGCGGCCCGGACGCCCCCGGCACCAGCGTGGAGCATCTGGGCGCGATCGCCGACAAGCTCGGCGTGGAGCGCGACGACGTGGAGAACCACGGCAAGCTCGTCGAGCACCTGTGGGAGCACTTCTACGAGGACAAGCTCTACGAGCCGGTGTTCGTACGCGACTTCCCGGTCGAGACCTCGCCGCTGGTCAAGTCGCACCGCACCAAGCCCGGCGTGGTGGAGAAGTGGGATCTGTACGTGCGCGGCTTCGAGCTGGCCACCGGCTACTCCGAGCTCAACGATCCGGTCGTGCAGCGCGAACGCTTCGTGGCCCAGGCCAAGGACGCGCTCGCCGGCGACGCCGAGGCGATGGACATCGACGAGGACTTCCTTGAGGCCCTGGGCGTGGGCATGCCGCCGGCCGGCGGCATGGGCATGGGCATCGACCGTCTGCTCATCGCCCTGACCGGTGCCACGATCCGCGAGACCATCACCTTCCCGCTGGTCAAGCCGCTCAACCTGCAGTAGGAACGGCGGGAATCGCGGCCGCATCGCCGTGATGGTGCTCTCAACCCCCGCGGTTGCGCCATAGACATTGATTCGGGCCTTCCCATCCCATGCGGACGGGAAGGCCTTGTTGTTGATTAGGTCCCTTGTCATGGACTCATTCGCGCCGCAAGTCGTCGGTCACGTGCCGGCCGTCGGCACGGGTCGCAGGGCCCCGACGCCGGCGATATCCATCCTCTGCGAGACCATGGCGGTATGGGAATCGCAATCTGGTTGAAGGGGATGCGGCCGCAGACGTTGCCGGCCAGTGTGGCGTCGGTGGTCATCGGCGCGGCCGCGGCATGGACTTCCATCCGACAGCTCGGCGTATGCGCACTGACCTACCCCGCGCCGGAATCCTGCGCAA
>NZ_JACSPQ010000038.1 GCF_014837055.1 Phocaeicola faecium | reverse complement strand
ATGACGGCGAAGCCCTGGTAGAACATCATCTGCACCTGCAGTACGTCGTTGGTGGCGCGGGTGATCAGCGAGCCGGCGGAGAAACGCTCCACCTCCTGCAGCGAGAAGCCCTCCACCGCCTTGAAGTAGTCGCGGCGGACCTCATAGCCCAGGCGCATCGCCAACCGGGACGAGAAGTACGTGGCCACAATGGCCGCGGCGACCTGCAACAGGCTGAAGCCCAGCATGATAGCGCCGTAGCGGTAGATCTCCGAGCTGGAGCCCGAGGCGACGCCCTTGTTGATGATGTCGGCGTTCAGATTTGGCAGGTAGAGTGCCAGCAGCGCCTGCGCGATCTGAAAGACCATCAGCGCCAGCACCTGCCACTTATACGCTTTGAGATAGTGCGTCATGATGCGGAACATGCGTCATTCAACTCCTTTCCTTACGTCGTGTCGTCCAGTGAATCGAGACCAGACTACACACACGTAAGGAACTATCTTTCACCGTAAGCTAATCGGGTGCGGATACGCCCGACACGGAGATGAGGACGCTTGCGAGTCGTCAGTGCGCGAACGCGGACCAACGGCCGTTGGCGTGCGTCACGTCCAGCGGCAGGCCGAACACGGCCGTCAGCCGTTCCGAAGTGAACCCGTGTTCCAGGTCACCGGTGTACACGATGGTGCCGGGCGAGGGATTGTTGCCCGCCACGTTCGCCCTGTAGGCGTCGGCCTCGTCGCCGCTCATGCGGCCCATGACGGCCACATGGTCGAACCCGGTCGGAATCTCCTCCAGGCGGTGCGTGACCAGCAGCACGGTGCGGTCGGTGTCCTCGGCGCCGATGCGGCTCAACGCCCGCAACGCCAGCTCGCGTCCGCCCAAGTCCAGCCCCGTGGTCGGCTCGTCGAGAATCAGCAGATCCGGGTCGGCCATCAGCGCGCGGCAGATCAGCACGCGAGTGCGCTCCCCCTCCGAGAGCTTGAACATCTGCTTGCCCTCCAGGTAGGCGATGCCGAACTCCTCCATCAGCCCACGCGCCTTGGCGA
>NZ_JACSPQ010000040.1:240-1030 GCF_014837055.1 Phocaeicola faecium | reverse complement strand
ACCAACGGTATTCTCCTAACCCACCGAATGCGGGCAAATCTAATATCGGAAGTAGGAGCAGAACGATAAGGCAGCTGAAACATGTTATGGCTATACCAATTGCTGCAATGTCTACAGCATTTTTTTTATCGTCAATCATGAACCTAAGCACTGCATCGCCGATTGCAAATGTCCCCAATGGCATGACAATACTGATGACCAGTGTAGTCATATCAGAGATGCCGTATTCCGCCGCAGTCAAGTAGTATGTATACAGCGGTACAAGAAGGAATGTGGTCAATTTTGTTGCAATGGTCGTAATCGCAAATACGCCAACATTAATGAGGAGATTTATATATCTGTTCATGGTTGAGTGACCGCTGCTCCGTGCTTGTCATTTACTCCGTAATGGACATGATCATCTCAACCGGAAGTCGAGAAGACCGACAGAGATTAAGCGTTTCGGGGAAGTGTCCCACAGCAATGTACATAACAAGAAACTCATTATCGGGAATCTGCATTAGTTCGCGAGTCATACTCTCGTTCCTTGTATTCATCATAGTGTTTAGTGGGCAAGCGGCAAGCCCCACAGATTCCAAAGACATGAGTAATTGCATGGAAAAAAGGCCTCCATCTACAAAACCTTCATTGCGTTCCACAGAAGATACGAACGCCTGGTTGTCGGCTGTAACGAGAATCAGAGCAGGTGGGGCCGGATATCCGCGGAAACCTCCTTGAATATGCAAAGCTCTTTCGATAATTCCTTGATTGCATGTTATATGGACCCGTGCTGGTTGTCTATTGCATACTG
>NZ_JACSPQ010000040.1:0-230 GCF_014837055.1 Phocaeicola faecium | reverse complement strand
GCCAAATCAACTGCTCGGCGGATTTCCTCAACAGTAACGGAATCAGGCGCAAATTCCCGTACCGCGTGTCGACCTTCGGCTAGTTGAGCGAAGCTTTTCACTCCGTTGCTGTTTTTCTCAGACGCATTGACCGTATAACTTCCTCCTTGCGTCCCTTTGAACTGCTCTGCTTCCCGCCAAATCGTCGATTCAAACAATTTACATACAGCGGTAAGGTCGTACCCTATGTC
>NZ_JACSPQ010000064.1:327-1032 GCF_014837055.1 Phocaeicola faecium | reverse complement strand
GGCGTATGAGCGCGCGCACCGGTTGTATCTGGCCTTCCGGCACGAGTTGGCCGGACGGCTGGGCGACAGCGAGGAGCATATCGAGGGCATCAGCGCCGGAGGCCTGCCGACCCGCGTCAAATGCCTGCACGCGCTGCTCGCCCAGACGCTGGTGATGGGTCAGGGGGCCAACCCGATCGGCGACCTGACCCTGGCGCGCATCCGCGACGAGTTCAGCCCCGACGTGTGCCGGTGTACGGTTGAATAACGGGTGTGCGCGGCACACGGCAGACAACGGTTGAGGGAGGGAAGACGGATATGGCTTCAGTAACGGTGGCCGGCATCGATTGCGGCACGAATTCGATTCGTTTGAAGGTGGCGCGCGTCGACGAGCATGGTATGGAGGAGATCGTCCCCCGCACCCTGCGCGTCATCTGCCTGGGGCAGGATGTGGACCAGACGCACCGCTTTGCGGATGAGGCGTTGGAGCGCGCCTATGCGGCCGCGGGGGAGTTCGCCGAGATTCTCAAGGAGCATCCGGTGGACGGCATCCGCTTCGTGGCCACGTCGGCCACACGCGATGCCGAGAACCGCGAACAGTTCGAAGACGCCATGGAACGCATCCTCGGCGTGCGCCCCGAGGTGATCCCCGGCACCGAGGAGGCCGACCTGAGCTTCCTGGGCGCCACCAGCGTGGTCGAGCGCGATCTGGAGGCCCCCTATGTG
>NZ_JACSPQ010000064.1:0-317 GCF_014837055.1 Phocaeicola faecium | reverse complement strand
CTCAAGGAGTACGACCACCGTCTGGTGGATGGCGTCCGTGTGCCGTTCCCGGACGCGTTCGCCGTCAACGACCGGTTCCTCCGCATGCCGCGTGAGGAGCGCCGCGAATACAGGACCATCCACCCCGGCCGCATCGACGTGGTCGGCGGCGGCGCGCTGGTATGGAGCCGTGTGCTGGCCCGCATCGGCGAGGCGGCCAAGGCCGATCACGGCGTGGCGATCGACTCGTTCGTGGCCAGCGAACACGGCCTGTTGGACGGTATTGTGCTGGATTACGGCAGGCGTCTTCTCACCGCGCGATAATCGTGGCATAATAC
>NZ_JACSPQ010000003.1 GCF_014837055.1 Phocaeicola faecium | reverse complement strand
CTCCCTGCAGCTGAGCCAGACCGAGCGCAACATGATCGACATGGTCACCTCGAAGTTCGACGACGTGACGCTGGTCTACAACGGCGCGAACGCTTTCCAGTTCGACTTCCTCGACGACTACCCGCAGATTGCGTCGGTGCCGAGGTGCCCGCCGGCCGGCCAGACCGGCTTCAACGCCCTGGGCGACGTGCTCGCCGGCAACACCAACCCGTCCGGCCGCACCTCCGATACCTTCGTCACCGACCTGACCCAGACCCCGACCTGGAACAACTTCGGCAACTTCCGCTACGACAACGTCGACGAGTTCACGGTCTCCAACTACGGCTACCCGTCCACCCCGACGTTCGTGAACTACGTGGAGGGCATCTACGTCGGCTACAAGTTCTACGAGACCGCCGCGGACGAGGGCCTGATCGACTACGACGCGATGGTCGAGTTCCCGTTCGGCTACGGCCTGAGCTACACCACGTTCGACCAGCAGATGGGCGATGTGACCTACCAAGGCGGCACGGTGTCGTTCGACGTGACGGTGACGAACACGGGCGACGTGGCCGGCAAGGACGTGGTCGAGGTCTACTACAACCCGCCGTACACCAACGGAGGCATCGAGAAGGCCAGCGCGAACCTGGTGGCCTTCGAGAAGACCGATCTGCTGGAGCCGGGCGATTCGGAGACCGTCTCGGTCTCCTTCGAGGATGACGACATGGCCTCTTATGACGATCAGGACGCCAAGGCGTGGGTGCTGGAGGCCGGCGACTACCAGGTCTCGATCAACGCCGACTCGCATACCGTGATCGACGAGAAGACCGTGACCGTGGACGAGGACATCGTCTACAACACCGAGGACAACACCCACGACGGCGACGCCGTTCCCGCGACCAACGCCTTCGACGCCGACCGCGGCGACGTGACCTACCTGAGCCGTGCCGACCACTTCGCCAACCGCGAGGAGGCCCTGGCCGCGCCGACGAACTACACCCTGTCCGACGACTACAAGGCGCAGTTCCGCAACGAGTCGAACTACGACCCGGCCG
>NZ_JACSPQ010000029.1 GCF_014837055.1 Phocaeicola faecium | reverse complement strand
TCCCCACGGCGCGTGACTGGGCGGAGCTGCGTGACGCGATCCTGCGCGACGGCATCTACAACCAGTACCTGCAGGCCGTGCCCCCGACCGGATCGATCAGCTACATCAACCACGCCACCAGCTCGATCCATCCGATCGCCTCGAAGATCGAGATCCGCAAGGAGGGCAAAATCGGGCGCGTCTACTACCCGGCCGCATACATGACCAACGAGAACCTCGAATACTTCCGCGACGCCTACGAGATCGGCTGGCGCGCCATCGTGGACACCTACGCCGAAGCCACGCAGCATGTGGACCAGGGACTCAGCCTGACGCTGTTCTTCCCGGACACGGCCACCACGCGCGACCTCAACCAGGCGCAGATCTACGCCTGGCGCAAGGGCATCAAAACCCTGTACTACATCCGCATCCGCCAGCAGGCGCTCGAAGGCACCGAGGTCGCCGGCTGCGTCAGCTGCATGCTGTAATGCCGCGCCCCATCACACACCGTACACACCCCACCACCCACTACACAGTAGAAACAGGAACCTACCATGGCACCCATCTCCATCCCCCGCCAGCCGCTCAAGCTCATCGACCGCGTCACCGCCATCAACTGGAACCGTCTGGAAGACGAGAAGGACCTTGAGGTCTGGGACCGGCTCACTGGCAACTTCTGGTTGCCGGAGAAGGTCCCAGTATCCAACGACATCCCGGTCTGGCAGCAGATGAGCGAGACGGAGCACACGCTGACGATGCGCGTGTTCACCGGTCTGACGCTGCTGGACACCATCCAAGGCACGGTCGGCGCCGTGTCGCTGATCCCGGACGCGCTGACGCCGCACGAGGAGGCCGTGTACACGAATATCGCGTTCATGGAGTCGGTGCACGCCAAGTCGTATTCGTCGATCTTCTCGACGCTGTGCTCGACCGCCGAAATCGACGAGGCGTTCGCATGGAGCGAGAGCAACGAGCATCTGCAGCGCAAGGCGCAGATCGTGCTCGACTACTACGAGGGCGACAACCCGCTCAAGCGCAAGGTGGCCTCCACGTTGCTCGAAT
>NZ_JACSPQ010000018.1 GCF_014837055.1 Phocaeicola faecium | reverse complement strand
GCGCATCTCCAGATCGGAGAAGCCCCACTCGCCCTGCAGACGGTTGCGGCGTTCGCGCGGCATCTCCGGCATCTGCGCGGCCAGACGCTCGATGTGCTCCTTGGTGATGTGCAGCATCACCAGATCCGGATCCGGGAAGTAGCGGTAGTCGTCCGCGTCGGACTTGACGCGCCCGCCGGCGGTGGTCTGCGAGGCCTCGTCCCAGTGGCGGGTCTCCTGCAGCACCTCGCCGCCGTCGTTCAGGATGGCGGCCTGGCGGCGGATCTCGTACTGGATGGTCTTCTCGATGCCGCGGAACGAGTTCACGTTCTTGGTTTCGGAACGGGTGCCGAACGGGTCGGTCGGGTTGCGGCGCAGCGACACGTTCACGTCGGCGCGCATGTTGCCCTGCTCCATGCGGGCGTGCGAGATGTTCAGCGCACGCACGATGTCGCGCAGCGTGCGCATGTAGGCGCCGGCGATTTCCGGGCCGCGGTCGCCCACGCCCTCGATCGGCTTGGTGACGATCTCGATCAGCGGCACGCCGGCGCGGTTGTAGTCGACCAGCGAATGGTCCGCGCCCTCGATGCGGCCGTCGGCGCCGCCGACGTGCGTGTTCTTGCCGGCGTCGTCCTCGATGTGGGCGCGTTCGATCGGCACGCGGAAGATCGTGCCGTCATCCAGTTCCACGTCCAGGTAGCCGTTGCCGTTGGTCGGCTTGTCGTACTGGGAGATCTGGTAGTTGCGCGGCATGTCCGGGTAGAAGTAGTTCTTGCGGGAGAACTGGCTCCATTCGGCGATCTCGCAGTGCAGGGCCAGGCCCAGCTTGATCGCGTAGTCCACGGCGGCCTCGTTGAGCACCGGCAGGGAGCCGGGCAGACCGAGGGAGACCGGGGTCAGCTGCGTGTTCGGATCGCCGCCGAACTCCACATGCGCCGGGCAGAACAGCTTGGTGTTCGTGCTCAGCTCGACATGCGTCTCCAGGCCGATGACCGGGTCGAACTGCTTGACGGCATCGGCGTACTTCATCAGTTTTTCAGCCATAATGTCTTGCTCCCCCGATGCTTCAC
>NZ_JACSPQ010000037.1:315-1073 GCF_014837055.1 Phocaeicola faecium | reverse complement strand
GTTATGGGCTAACGGTAGAATGGGCGTTGCTATGACTGTTGAAGAACGTGAACAAGACGAGCCGCAGACCCCGGCCGGCCCGACCCGCCATGCCACGATCATGCGGGGCGTGGTCACGCCCATCTTCGGGCTGATCGCCGTGGCCTGCGTTGTGCTCGGTGTGCTGAACGCCACGATCTGGAAACCCAGCCGCGAGATCGTGGCCACGGCCACGGTCTCCGGCACGCGCTACGTGGTCACCGATCCCGGCGTGCTGGGGTTGGTCGATGACCGGGTGTCGATGACGGTGAAAAGCAAGAATGCCGAGGCCACGGTGTGCGTGGCCGAGGGATCGATGAAGGACATCACCGGCTGGATTTCCGGCAACCCCTACGTCCGTGTGACCGGACTGAGCGAGTGGACCGCACTGTCGGTGACCGACGCCGAGGCCCAGGGGTCAGATCTGTCCGGCGAGGGCGATGTGGCGTTCGCCGATTCTGACATGTGGACCATCGTGTCTTGCGATACGGGTGCCGTCACGTTGAAGACGACCGATGAGGATGCATCCCGTGTCGCTCTGGTGGATCTGGGGGAGGACGACGCCTCCGCCACCGTGACCATGGATTGGGTGCGCCAGAGCGTGCCCGATTTCGCGATGCCGTTCTACTTCGCCGGCGGTATCTGCGTGGTGCTGGCGGTGCTGTGTGCATCGGTGTTCGCCATGTCGCCGCACAAGCGTCGCAAAGCGGTTTCGGAAGCCGCCGAGGCGGAAGCCGAAG
>NZ_JACSPQ010000037.1:0-305 GCF_014837055.1 Phocaeicola faecium | reverse complement strand
CGGAAAGCCGTCGCGCTCGCCGTCGCAGGCACGGACGCGGCAGAACGGCCGAACAGGTCGAACAGTCTGAGGTCGAAGGGCCGAACATCGTCGACCCCGCGGCCCGAAACCTGGTGTCGGATCAGATGCGGTCCTCGGAGCAGTCCGGGGACGAGGGGGCTGGCGAACAGACCTCGGTGATCTCCCCCGACGAGCTGGCGGCGTACTTCGCGCGCCTTGCCCAGGAGAGCGCCCCCGAGGCCGAATCGTCCGAGACCGAATCGTCCGAGGCCGGCGAAAACGACGATGCCAAGGAAGGGGAGTGA
>NZ_JACSPQ010000047.1 GCF_014837055.1 Phocaeicola faecium | reverse complement strand
CCCCTGCTGCATGTGGTCTGGCAGGAGCGGCTGCGTGAGGTGCATGTGCAGCTGATGGGCGCCGTGCAGTTGGAGATCATCCAACAGGAATTGCATGATCGATTCGGTCTGGACGTGGTGTTCGGCCCGGGCGGCATCCTGTATCGGGAGACGATCACGGCACCGATTGAGGGGGTCGGCCATTTCGAACCGCTACGGCATTATGCCGAGGCGCATATCCGGCTGGAGCCGGGCGCGCCGGGCAGCGGCGTACAGATTGCGACCGCGGTGAGCGAGAACGTGCTGGACCGCAACTGGCAGCGGCTGATCATGACGCATCTGGGGGAGCGCGAGCACTTGGGCGTGCTGATCGGCGCACCCCTGACCGATGTCAAGCTGACGCTGGTGGCTGGTCGCGCGCACTTGAAGCATACGGAGGGCGGCGATTTCCGGCAGGCCACGTACCGGGCCGTACGGCAGGGGCTGATGGAGCTGCGCGCGGGCGTTTCGGGGCGACCGTCGGCGGCGGAAGGACAGACCGATGCTGAGTTCGTGAAGGAAGCGATGTCGGGCGGTGTACAGTCGGGTGATCGTGGTTCGGATAGCGACGGCGGTGCTGTGACGACTGGACACGCTGGCCGATACGGGTATTGCCGTGTGTTGGAACCGTGGTACCGGTTCCGATTGGAGGTGCCGCAGGATATGGTCGGACGGGCGATGTCCGATATTCAGCGCATGGCGGGTACCTTCGAGATGGGAGACGATGCGGGCGCTGGTTTCGGTTCTGGCGCGGCTGCGTCTACCGGTTCCGCGACGGATGCCGACTACGCCGTGCTGACGGGGGAGTGCCCGGTCTCCGAGATGCGCGACTACGCGATGGACGTGAACGCGTACACGCACGGTCGAGGGCGATTAAGCTGCACATTCGCCGGCTACCGTCCATGCCATGACGAGGAGCGCGTAGTACGCGAGACACATTACGATCCGGAGTCGGATTTGGACAATACCCCCGATTCCGTATTCTGCGCCCACGGCACCGGCTACCCGGTCAAGTGGTACAAGGTCCCCGAGTTCGCGCATGTGGAGTATGTGTAC
>NZ_JACSPQ010000030.1 GCF_014837055.1 Phocaeicola faecium | reverse complement strand
GTCATACCCATAGTCCCTCCACCCCACGTTGACGGCTGAATCAACGTGGAACAGTGTTCCTTCTCGTACAAATCCTAGAGTTCACTATACCCATGAGGGTGATCTTTACCGGACCGCTCCGAGCTCGTTTGAAGGAAATCCACAATGTTAACGCAAACGTTGGCATGGTTCGGTTGGGAATAGCCGGCAAAGTCGGTAAAATTAAATGCTATGAGCAAGAACGGGAAGGGGCAACGGCCGGTGATTGTGGTGGCGGTGGCCACGCACAAGCCGTATCGGATGCCGGATGACGCAATGTATCTGCCAATGCATGTGGGTAAGGCACTGCACCCGGAAGTGGACTTAGGGCCGGCTTTCGCCGTGGATAACACCGGGGACAATATCTCCGAGAAGAACGGGTACTATTCCGAGCTCACCGGATTGTATTGGCTGTGGAAGAACTGCCAGGCCGATTACAAAGGGTTGGTGCACTACCGTCGGCATCTGGGCTCGGCTGCGTGGAGCGCACGGTGGAAGAGAGACCGGTTCGAGCGCATAGTAAGCGGAGACGAAGTCCGGCAGCTGCTTGCTCAGCATGACATTATTGTGGCGAAGAAGCGACACTACTATATAGAGACCGTGTATTCGCACTACGGGCATACGTTCCGTTCGGAACAATTTGATCAAAACTTCTGAAAGGAATCGATGATGAGTGTCCCGGAGATCAGCATCGTTGTCCCCGTGTATCGAACTGATCCGAAGCTTTTCGAACAGTGTCTGGATAGCCTAACTAGGCAAGGGCTCTCAGCAGGAGAGTGGGAGCTGATTATCGTGTTCGATGGTCCGCAGGATGCAGCGTTGTTTGACGTGTGCGAGCGTTTCGGACATGAACATGGAAATAATGTGACGCAAATCATGAGTGATACACGCGGGGTATCGGCCGCCCGGAATGCGGGAATGGATCGAGCTTCTGGTAAGTGGCTAGCTTTTCTGGATTCGGATGATTCTTTGCCTGACTCGGCTCTGTCACTGATGATGAGATACGCCGATGATCATACCTGCGATATCGTTATGGGAGACCATACATCAGTCTTGGGA
>NZ_JACSPQ010000058.1 GCF_014837055.1 Phocaeicola faecium | reverse complement strand
GAGCATGATCGAACGCGGTCTCAGGGACGTGCGGCTCGTGGTCGGCGACCGGTGCGCCGGGCTCGTCTCCACCGTGAACGCGATGCTGCCGGACGCGCGCTACCAGCGGTGCATGGTCCACTTCATGCGCAACGTGCTCTCCAAGGTGCCGCCCACCCACCGCGAATGGGCGTCCGCCGCGCCCGAGGCGATCTTCGCCATGGAATCACGCGCGTCCGCCCTCGCCAAGGCCGAGGAGGTCGCCCGCGAGATGGAGTCCAGGAGACTGAAAGCGGCGGCCTCCTGCCTGAGGGAAGGTATCGGCGAGACCACGACCTGGCTGCTCGACGAGTATCCCCCGGAGCACCGGCGGCGGATCCGCACGAACAACATGATCGAACGGCCCGACCGCGAGATTCGCCGGCGCACCAGAGTGGTCGGCAGCTTCCCGGACGGCAGGAGCGCGCTCATGCTCGTCTGCGCCAGGATCCGCTACGTCACCGCCAACGATTGGTCGAGCCGCCGCTACCTGGACATGTCCCGACTCGGTGACACCATGCAGACAACCGACTGAGACCGACCCGGCAACGGGCCAGACCGCTTTTGCGCAAGACTTCGGGCACAACCGGCGTTGAGAAGTGCTTATTAAGACGATATCTTTGGGGTGCGATGAATCATCTCCGTAAGTCGAAGAACGTTTAGATTCTTGTCGTCCCATTCCCGTGGCTCGAGAATCATATATAGGGCAAACGCCATCATCGTCTCTTCTCGCGACCAATTACGCCGCGTGACTTTGATGATGGTTGTGCTCTTGCAACCAGGATACCGCTTCTGCGGTTGATCATCCTTTCCTCTTAAACATTGCACTAAACATTCCGCCGATTGCCTTTCCGGCATCATTGAATGCTTTGTCCGCTGCTTCCCCTGCGTTCTTACTCATATCGCCGATTGCCTTACCCGTATCGTTTAAGACCTTACCTGCGGCGTCGACGGTATCGCTTGCAGCGTCTGCTGCTGCTTGTCCAGCAGAATTCAAGACTTTGCCGGCATTGTCGATGAGATCGTTCGCCCCACGAACTGTTGCGTTGATCGCGGAGGCCGTTCCTT
>NZ_JACSPQ010000043.1 GCF_014837055.1 Phocaeicola faecium | reverse complement strand
ATCCCGCGCAAATGGGCCAGTTCTGTTGTCAGTATCATCCACCAGCTCCGCAAGAAGATAGACCGTGATCCATACCGGATATAAGTTCGTCATACCAAAGGAATAAAGGACAGGAACCCGCTGGCCTTCACCGGCTGCCGGGTTACACTTTCTTATTTAGTAGCTGCAGATATTTTTATCAGGAACAATGAAAATATCTTCTCAATGGCTGACAGAAAAGGTATAATGAGGAAAAGACAAATTCCAATTTGTGTAAGCAAAGAGGGGGCATAAAATGCGCATTTTGGAATATGGCAATACAAATAATCCAACAATAATGCTTGTTCATGGTTTTGAAAGTCCATATCAAATATGGATTGATTATATAGAGCATTATAAAGAGAACTATCATATTCTTGTGCCAATTTTGCCGGGACATGATGTGCAGGAGAAGTCCGAGTTCAATTCCTTTGATGATACTGCAAAAGAGATAGAAAATTATTGTATATCAAAATCTATTAACCATATATACGCAATTTATGGAATGAGCATGGGTGGAGTTTTAGCATCGTATTTATGGAAAAACAAAAGGCTTACCTTTGAAAAGGTTATTTTAGAAAGCTCACCACTTTTACCATTTGGAAAATATATGACTCAAATGCTTATAAAACAGTACTTGTCTATAACAAAAAAAGCAAGAGAACGAAATCAAAAAGTGTTACGAAACGCAATAAATACAATGGTAACAGAAGATATGTTGGATGTGTTTTTAGAGCTGTTAGATAATATATCAGATGAAACCATAAAAAAATATTTATATGCAGTTGGACAATTTAAACTTCCTTCAGATATTGATACGCCCAATACACAGATTATTTATTTTTATGGTGGAAAGATAAATGAATTTGTTTTTAGAAACGTAGCTAAATATATCAAGAAAAATTATAAAAATTCCATAACTATTTGTTTAAAAGGAAAGGGACATTGTGAGGACGCATTACTGCATTCAAATGAGTGGATTGATCGACTGGATAAATATATTATCTAGTATTGCAAATCCTAATTTGCTAAAATCTCTAAACGTTAAAAAACGGGAATCCGACAGCCTACCGG
>NZ_JACSPQ010000044.1 GCF_014837055.1 Phocaeicola faecium | reverse complement strand
AACTGGTCAGCGTCTCCTTTTGTGCATAGGCTATTCCTGCTTGCCACTCCGTGACCGCTGCGACAGTATGCTCCAGCTGGCTGAGTATCCAGACCTTGGCGAGAGCTACATCGAGAGCATAGCTCTGATTTTCTGCATACTTCACCACAGTCAGTGCCCAGCCGTCAAGGTTCTCGAATAGAAAATTCATGAGTTGAGCTTCAAACACTTGGCGAATCAGTTTTCCAGCGTCTTCCTTATCACGCTTGAAGTCTCCCTTATGGTTCAGCCAGTCCAACGTCTCGTTGTATCCGGAGGTTCGCTGCTTCGACGCGGGAACGTCCGGTATGGCAAGATCCTGTTTCGGCGTGGAAACTCCGTCATTGATAAGCGATTCCGCTACATCTATGACGGACTTGGTGAACTGCTGCGTCAGGTCGTTATTGTTTAAATCACTCATATGACAATGATATATATCATCTGCATATATATCAACTATATAGATTGCGATAAAAAATTGTTTTGCATATGATGTCCGTGTAAGCGGGTCTCACGCACGGTTTTGGAAGCTCAGCGTGAGACCCGGACCCCACTGGAGGTCGGGTCCAGCTTAGCGATTCGACCTCCCTAACAAGGAAAGGATTCTCCTATGAGAATCTTGCACTCTCCCGTATCGGAGGGAGTCTTGGTCTACGCAACGCAGACCAGAACAGCGGACTACATCAGGCCGTCGTCCAAGCGGTCCGGTCTAAAAGGCGAGGATCTGTTCTGGGTGCCGGTCGGGGCTGTGAAGCTCGACACCGGCGAGCAGATCGATCTGGGTCTCTTCAGCACCGCGCCGGTCCCTGTACGTGCTCTGGACGTGCTGGATGCAGGCGTTCTCCAGCTGCTCGACGTGAGTGGCGGCCGCTATCCCGTCGGCCTATATCAAACGGACCATGTGCGAGTCATCGGCAACTTGCTGGACGCGATGAGATCCTCCATGGGGGATCTTACGGAGGTCGCCGATGAGTAGGGCAGGGCAGCAGAACCGGGATCACCGCCCAATCACCAGGTTTGCCTGCACTGACCGGTGGGTGATCCTCATGTGGGGCGTCTGGATGATCCTCATGGCGACATCCGCATATGCC
>NZ_JACSPQ010000065.1 GCF_014837055.1 Phocaeicola faecium | reverse complement strand
ATGAGGAGCAGGATATTGAGCAGGAGATCAAGAACATCGACATCGACCACACCAGCGTTGTCGGTGAGTTCAAGGATATCCTGCTCAATGATGTCATTGGGCGACTCAAGGTCCAGTATGGTCCGCAGAAGAAGGTTTTTGATTTCGGACTGCGTATCGACCAAGTGCAGCAGGGCGTTCAGCGGCCGATTTGGCTGGACGTGTCAACGGCTTTGGACCCTGGTGGTCGTGAGGATGCCCGACGTGCCGGTATGGGCGCCCGTGACACCATCACGTTGCTGTTGGGACAGGACGATTCGACGCTGTTCGAAGACATCCAGATGTATGTGAAGACCACCACCTATCTGCGGCGCACGGATACCGGGAACCAGTCTGAAACGCGCCAGCGCATCATCGCCGGCAAGCGCACGGCTCAGGAACGTCTGTACCGGGAACTGCGCACCCGTGTGGGTAATGCCGTCAAAACCGGCATGTTCGTGTACAACGGCGAGACTATGGACGTGCAGTCCTCTGATCCGCAGTCACGCATCATCGAGGGACTGCAGACGCTGATCGGACGGTATTACACCAACTTCCCGATGCTGGGTGGTGTCCGCTATGAGGAATCAGGTCTGGCCGCGATTATCGCCGATGCCGCAGCATCCGGACCTGAATCCTTGCCCGGCACCGATGCTGTGCGTAATCAGTTGGATGGTCCGGCCGAGGATGTGCTGTCTTTTGTCACCCGCGAGCATACGAACAATGTCACACCGACGGTCAGGACGATCATGACCCGGTATGATGCGCCGCCATATGGCTGGCCGTTTGCTGCGATTCTTGCCTGTATCGGTTATCTGTATGGTTCCGAACGCATCGAGCTGAACATCGACGGCAGGCCGGTGCAACGCACTGAGGCTGCCCAGCTGCTGCGCAACACCAAGAAGCAGGAATCCATAGTGGTGTCCGTTCCGAAGGTGTACGACCCTGTACGGGTTAAGAAGTTGCGCGATTTCGCCAAGGACTTTCTTGACATGCCGAACACGGACTCGTCGTCCGCTCCAATGGAATTGGCTGAGAAAGTCAAGGACGGATTGCTGAGCGAGGCGGAAAAGCTGCGCCGAATGAGAACAC
>NZ_JACSPQ010000036.1 GCF_014837055.1 Phocaeicola faecium | reverse complement strand
GACCCTGACGGGTCCGCAGGTGCGAATCCTGCACCATCCGCGCGTTTCGTCGATAGACTGTATCCCATGAATCCCCATATGCATAGGCCTTGTAAAAGCTCCATTGCGGAAGAGGTGCGCGACTCACTGAAAAAGGGGTCGCATATAGCCGCGCTCGCGCTGGCGCTCACCATCCCAGACGCCTACGGAAAACTGGAATATCCGAAAGACGGATCTGGGGAACGGTACAGGAAATGGTACAGGCAATACTGCGCTTTCTGCATATCGGCACAGACTGACAGCAAGCCGACCATGCTCGGATTTGATGAGCATACATGCTACAAGCTACGATGCGAACTCCTCCACGCGGGTGACGCCGATCTCAAACCCAAAGAACTGAACGGGTTCGTCGGTGAGGAACATTCCGGAAAGGACGTTTCGTTCACTCTCCGAGTGGGCATGGGAAGTGGCACGGGGGCGACATGGCCCAAAGACAAACCCAACGAAGCCGAATACCATCTCGCAATCAACATCGAAGAACTCTGCAATGCCCTATGCGACGCCGCGGATCAATACGAACGACAACACCCGTTAGCCTCCCAAGAGTTCCCGAGATACGAAATGGACGATCTACGACAATCTGTTGTTTTTCATTTCAGTGAACACTGAACAAGCCCCGCCTTTGTGTGGGGCTTTCGCATATTGAGGGAGGTTTATGATGCCGCCCACCATCACACTGCGTATCACCGACAACGCCGACCGGCAGCTTGCGACGATGAGCGTGCCCGTCCCGCTGTCAGGGGAGCCGGGCGAGTGCGCCATGTTCGACGCCGAGAAGTTCGAACTACTGCTCGACAAGGGGTGTCGGGCCATGCGCAACGATGAGTGCCAGGAGTAGCCCGAGAAGGGCCAACGGGTGGCGGCGTGACCAGCAGCGTCGGCGGTGGGAGTCGCGTGGCCTGCCCTGCTACATCTGCGGCCGGCCGATCGACTACTCGCTGCCGTCCTCCGACCCGTACGGGTTCGTCGTGGACGAGACGATACCGCTCAAGCACGGCGGCACCATGAGCATGGATAACCAGGGGCCGGCGCACCGCTGGTGCAACCGAGTCAAGAGCACGCACAGCCTCGCATGGGCCAGAC
>NZ_JACSPQ010000046.1:777-1155 GCF_014837055.1 Phocaeicola faecium | reverse complement strand
TGCGGATAGCGGTATGGCGCGGTGTTCCGAGCCGTCACGGGTCAGGGTGATGAGCACACGATTCGGATCACGGTCGATGACCAGATCGAGATTGGCGTCGGATAACGTCAGGGTGCCGTTGCGCCACGCCCGGTAGTACCGTTCGTTCCGCACCTCGTTATTGTCATAGGACACGGCGATCTCGGGCGGCGAGGCATCCACCGCCAGCATGTCGATGGCGTGCTCCGCGAACACCGGTTGGTCGGAGAAATCACCGGTGGAGGCATAGTTGCCTGCGGCATCGGCGACGGCGAGCGCGGTACCCTCCGCGATGAGCCGGAATCCGTCGGCTTCAAGGCGGAATGAGAGCGTGCCACGGATTGGGTCATAGTCCAGATC
>NZ_JACSPQ010000046.1:0-767 GCF_014837055.1 Phocaeicola faecium | reverse complement strand
CCTAGGGTGGCCCCGGTGGCGTGGGCATCGATGTTCGGCCCATCCCCATCGGCCAGTTCGCCGTATTCGTTCACCTCCGCGAATGCCGGGCTGTCGGCGTCCACGCCAGAAAGGGCGTCGGATATGCCATCCAGCGTAACGGTGTGCGAGGCGGCGAACATGATGCCGTGCCATGACGTGGGTGTACCCGCCAGCGTCAGTGTTCCGATGCTCGGAGCGGTCCAGTCGATGATGAAATGCGTGCCGTCGATCAACATGTCCTCGGATATGGTGGCGGAGGCGACGGCGTCATGCAGTCCCCGATAGGACAATCCGATGGCGTATCGGCCCTCCGACACGCTCCGGGCTCCCGCGACCCGTATAGGCACGGTGATGGACCATTGTGTGCCGTCGGGGCTGTCCCATCCCTTGTTCCGGATGGTCAGCGCCTCCAACGTCCGGCCGTCGCCGCTGTGTTCGACCGTGCTCTCGGCGAACAGGTCGACGTCGACGGTTGTGGCGTCGGTGGCGTTACGGGCCAACGGGAACCATGGATCGTGTACGGTGCAGGTGACGGACACGTCGCCCCGGTAGTACCCTTGCCGTGTCGATCGGCGATGTTCCGGTGCACCGTCCGTCAGCGTCATGGCGTTGATCCGTGGCGCTCCCGGAGCGATGACGACCAATATCGAGGCATCCGTTTCGGACAGGAGCGCACGCAAGGTCGTTTCGGTGGTGTTGCCGACCTGATCCATGCCCATGACCCGCACCGCGTCCAACTCGTACAA
>NZ_JACSPQ010000024.1 GCF_014837055.1 Phocaeicola faecium | reverse complement strand
CCCTTGGAATAGGTGGAGAGCACCTCGTTGTCCATACGCGGATAGCGCATCACGCGGCCTTCGAGATTGGCCACCGAGGATGCCTTCAACAGGTTCTTCAAGCCTTCGTCGGTTTCCGCCCACAATGTCAGGTGGGCGATCAGGCCGCCGCCGGACACGTCATCTGAGCGCTGCGCCTCGGTGCCCCAATGCACGCGGGTCTTGTCCTGCCTGGCGGTTTCCGGCGTGGTATAGGCCTCGATGCCGATGATCGGTTTGACGCCGACCTTGACGGCCTCGCTCCACATCTCGTACGCACCGTGCATATTGCCGTGGTCGGCGATGCCGACGGCCGTCATGCCCAGCTCCTTGGTGCGCCGCACCAAGTCGGGAATCTTGGACGCACCGTCCAGCAACGAGTAATGCGTATGGTTGTGCAGTTGCACGAAGTCACTACCTGATCCAGCCATAGGTTCCACCTTACCTCAGTAGGTCCACGATAACCGTTGCTCCAGTCTCCACCCGACACGCACCGATGGTAGATATGTACCGATTCCGCGTGTGTGAGTCAACAATGGTGCGCACCATACAGCGCCACGACCGCGGGCATGCGGCAGAACGGAAAGGAGTTGGTCACGATGACGACGGCACCTATGAATCAACACGGGAGCGTCCCTGCTCCCCATCCATGGTCTCCCATGGATCCGGAGACGCATCTGAATAAGAATGCGACGTTCGACACGTTCGTGCCCGGCGACTCCAACCGCTTCGCACGCACCGTCGCCCTCGCCGTCGCCGAAGGATCCGGCCAGGACTTCAACCCCCTATGCATCTACGGCGGATCAGGACTGGGCAAAACCCACCTCCTGAACGCCATCGGCAACTACGCCCTCGTCAAGGACCCCACCCTCAAGGTACGCTACGTCACATCAGAGGAATTCACCAACGAATTCATCGACGCCCTCCAGAACCCCAACCAAAGCCAGGGCCGCATCGCCGAATTCAACCGACGCTACCGCCAGGTCGACGTCCTCCTGATCGACGACATCCAATTCCTCGGCGGCAAGGAAGCCACCCTCGAACAGTTCTTCCACACCTTCAACAGCCTCTACCAGGCCAGCAAACGCATCGTCATCGCCAGCGACGTCGCACCCAAAAACCTCAAAGGATTCACACAGTCG
>NZ_JACSPQ010000041.1 GCF_014837055.1 Phocaeicola faecium | reverse complement strand
GTCTAAGGAGACGGTCTTGAAAACCGTTGAGGTGCAAGCCTCCGCGAGTTCGAATCTCGCTCTGCCCGCTTCAGAACGGCTCCCGTATGGGAGCCGTTCCCGTATTCGTACGTGGGCCGCCCGGCGGACGACGCGTTTCCCGCAGCCACGGCCCGCGAACCCGTTGGAGGCCCCATGAGCGCAACGATCACCGACGTCATCTTCGACTACTGCGATGTGCTGCTGGACTGGCGTCCCCGCATCCCGCTGGAGGGTCAGTATCCGCCCGGCGTCATCGACATGTTCTTCAGCGCCGACGACCCGCACGGCTTCCGATACTATGACCGGCTCTCGGACTCGGGGTGGAGCGAGGAGCGCATCCTGGCCGATTACGAGGTCGAGCACGGGCCGGCCGTGGCCTGGGTGTTCCGCATCTACTTCGAGCGGCAACGGCTTGCGCTCGCCGGGCTACAGCCGGGCATGGGGGAGCTGTTGCGGGAGCTGGACGCCTCGGGTGTCCGCCTGTGGGGGCTGACGAACTTCACCACCAAGTACGTTCGTGCGGCGCATGAGCTGTTCCCCGAACTGAACCTGCTGCGGGACACGGTCGTCTCCTCCGAGGAGGGCATCCTGAAGCCCGATCCCGAGATCTACCGCCGGGCCATCGCCCGGTTCGGCGTCAACCCCGCGCATACGCTGTTCGTGGATGACAAGCCGGCCAATGTGGCCGCCGCCCGGGACCTGGGGCTGAACGGCGAGGTGTTCGAGGGGCTTGATCGTCTGAGGCGTTCGCACTACCTCGATGTCTCCTGACCGACCCAAGGTTTTGCAAGGGTCCAATCGTCGAACGTCGAGGTAGTGCGAAGCCCCTACTGCGGCTGGTCGGTGAAATTCACGAACAGGTTGTCCCGCCATGTCACGCGCGAGCCCTCCGGATGCCATGTGGTGGCCTTGGGCCGCTCGGTGTCGGATACGAACACGTTGTGTTCCACCACCGCCACGCCGTCGGCGCGGTCCAGTCGCAGCGGGTCGCAGTCCGGCCCCAGCACGAACACGTTGTCATGCACCCAGGCGTCCGGGTTGCGCGGGATGTCGATCGCGCCCATCCGGTCATGATGGGCCACGTTGTGGCAGAATTCCGTGTTGACCGCCATCTCGTTGCAGATCATCACGGTGCCGCCGCTGTTGCCGGATGAATAGTTGTACC
>NZ_JACSPQ010000016.1 GCF_014837055.1 Phocaeicola faecium | reverse complement strand
CCATCACCGATGACGAGGCCTGCGCCGAGGCCGCCAGGATGGAGATCGTGCGGCGCTACTTCACCGCGGCCGTGCAGGTCAGACGCACCGGCACCGGCCAGGAGTACGTGGACAAGCTCGAACTCATCATGAAGAAGGCCGGGGTCTCCAAGGATTACTCACCCGCGCGCTCGGCGGCCCTGCTCAAGGAGGAGGCCACGGGGACGCCGGCCGGCGCCATGATCCTTCCGGACAACTCGGTGGTCACCGGCAAGACCCCCGACCGTCTGGGGGCCGCCAGCTCCCTGCTGATGAACGCTCTCAAGCAGGTCACCGGCGTGGATATGGAGCTGGAGGTCATCTCCAACGAGGCCATCGAACCCATCAGCCGGCTCAAAACCCAGCAGCTCGGCAGCCATAATCCGCGTCTGCACCCTGATGAGACGCTGATCGCGCTCTCCATCACCTCCGCCACCAGCGAGGTCGCGGCCCGCGTGCTGGCCGGTCTGCCGAAGCTGCGCGGCTGCGACGCGTTCTTCTCGGTCATCATCTCGGCTTCCGACGAGGCCCTGCTCAAGCGCTTGGGCATCAACGTGTGCTGCGAACCGAAATTCGAACGCTCGACGTACTACCACAAGTAGTCAGCAGGCGCTGCTGTGCCACCGCATACGAAGCCCTCCCTGCGGTCACCGTGGGGAGGGCGTTGTCATATTCGTCTGCACAAAGTTATCCACATACTTATTCACAAATGTGGGTAAACCCTCTGGATAACTGGTGGACGACACGCAAAATCGCGGTGGACAATGCGTGCGCAACCCCACCTACACTGTGGATACACACGGAACCGCCCGTTGCCGGTGGATAACTTCAAGACTTATCCACACACTGTCCTTCACTTATCCACATTCACATACCTGTGGATAACCGTTCTCCCGCATACGATCCAGATTGTTATCCACATATCCACCGTGCTTATGGTGTTGACTATTCCCCGTGTACAGGTAATCGCCGCAACCATAACGTCCGCCCGCAGACTCCCGTTCCGTTCATCACGGCAACAGCTAGAATGAACTCAGCACCAGAACGAAACGAAGACAGCAAGAAAGTCGAAATCGATTCCGCAGCTCTGGCCGATGCCGTGGCCTGGACCACACGCGTCATTGACGCCCGTCCCGCCAACCCGATTCTGGCGGGTATCCGTCTCGAAGCCATCGACGGCACCCTGCAGCTTTCCGCA
>NZ_JACSPQ010000027.1:378-1241 GCF_014837055.1 Phocaeicola faecium | reverse complement strand
GAAGGAGGTCGCCGCGATCTTCGCGAACATCCGGAAGGCCCCGGAGCGCGAGGTGTGGCTGTCGAACGACCAGCGTCCGGACTCCGACCTGCCGCCGGTGCCGATTCCCGAATCGCTCAAGCGTTCGGTGGGTATGGCCACCGGCGAGTGATCGCGACTCGTGACGCCGCGGGTTTCGGCTCTGGAGCGATTCCGGGCCGATTCCGGCAGGACTGTGAACTATGAGGACAAGGGGCATGCCATGCAATGACGGCACGCCCCTTGTCGTTAGGAGACAAGGGGGAACGACGATGGCCGACGATCAGGCAGCTGCTTCCGTTGCTGTTACGGTGCAATTGACCGAGGAACAGACACAGGCGCTTGCCGCGGGACGGCCCGTGGATATCGTGGTATGGCTTGTGCCCAGTAACTCCGCAGCCTGCGGCGTCCCTCCTGCGGGCATGGGAGGCGCCGCGTTGGAACCTTCCTCGGACGACGGCATGTCGTATGAGCATCAGGAGGGCGCGCGGGAGTCATCGCCCATGGTGGGGGACTTGCCTGGCACGGCGTGGCATCGGACCGTCGTATCCCTGGACAGCACCCTGCCAGAGGCGGAGACGCTGTTCCGGTCGGCCATTGTCTCGCTGGACGCCATCCCCGGCAACGAGATCGAAGGCATCTCACCGCTGTACCACGTCTCCAACTTCGACGGCCCGGATGCCATGGCTGCCGTCGTGCAGCTGCATACCAGACTCGACGCGCGCAGCCTGATCGGCGCGTTCGGCACCATCGAAGCGGCCCACGCCGACCAACTCGATTTGGATCTGGTTGATATGGAGGGCGTCGTCAGCGATGAACCGGACTGTCGGGTGCCTTGGCCGTCC
>NZ_JACSPQ010000027.1:0-368 GCF_014837055.1 Phocaeicola faecium | reverse complement strand
CGATATGGATCCGGACGCCCGGCTGGGCGGAGACCCGGTTTCGTTCCTGCTGGCCATGGCGCCAGACGCTGGCAGGGTGGGCGTCCTGTCCGACGATTGGATCCTTGGGGATGAACGATGAAGGTGCGTCGAACCCCATGGTGGTATTACCTGGTGGCGCTGATCATCGGCCTTGCGGGCGGCGTCGGCCTGGCCATGCTCGATGAGCGCATGGCCACGTCATTGCTCGGTGCGCCATGGTTCGTGGACGTGGTACTGATGGCGATGGGCATTGCGGTGCTGGCCCTGGCCCTGCAGGTGCACGCCTACGCCAACACCGACCCGGCCAAGCGCCCGCACGCGTTCATCAACCCGCAGCGGGCCATGAT
>NZ_JACSPQ010000012.1:629-1277 GCF_014837055.1 Phocaeicola faecium | reverse complement strand
ATGTCGTCCTTCAAAACCCTTCATCATGGCACCTCCCTGTCATTGCCATGGTCATGCATGCAAGAACGTCTCCGTTCGGCACATGAGCAACCTGCATGCAAGCCTTCCCATTCCCACACAATTTTAGACGATTATCCCATGCCTTTCTCGTCAGGCGACTCGCTGACACCGTGCACCCGGTATGCATCTACAGTTGCAGACATGGCTGGCACTTCGGGGACGGACAAGCGCCGTCACCGTCGCCGGCGCGACGGTCACGCTTCGATATAACCACCCGCATCTCCGTCATATGGAGCGATAATGCACGCATCTCACCCGTGCCGCTCACTCAGCGCTGCTCGATGAGGTGAATGGCTTGGTCGATTGCCGATATTCCGTGACGCCCCAAATGATTCCAACGGTAACCAGAACGCCAAGGACGACCGTTATACCGGTTATGACGCCAACACGAACACGTTTCATTTGCATATCCCCTCCCCACGCAATCGCTGAACGCACTCATACTGCGTCCCATTGTCTACGCTGACCATGTGCATGCGCTGCATCATCGCACGCACATGTTACATCCCGAAGATGCACGCCCAGGCATTGACGTAGATATCAGAACAATTCAGCCTGTTCGAATTCGTCGGATTCGGCAGGGGTGTT
>NZ_JACSPQ010000012.1:0-619 GCF_014837055.1 Phocaeicola faecium | reverse complement strand
GCGCCCTGCAGCTCGGAGGCGGCGTCGGATCGGCGGCGCAGGATCGAATCGAGCATCACCGCGTCGGACGAGACCAGGAACGCGCGGTCGTTGATGCCGCCCAGATACAGACCGTTGAGCCTCTCCACGCGCGAGAGCGCCACATACCCCATGCCGGGCGCGAACGTCCGCCGCAAATCCATCACGGCCCGGTCCAGCGTCATGCCCTGCGACTTGTGGATCGTGATCGCCCACGCGCAGCGCAACGGCACCTGCTTGACGCTGGCGAGCACGGTCTCGCCGTCCATCATCTCCCAGGAGGCCTGCTTCATCGTCACGATATTGCCGTTCTCGAACTCCACGATCGGCCAGCCGCCCTTGGATTCGGGCGCGAACCCGCGCACCGTGCCAATCGACCCGTTGACGTACTGGTGGTCGGCGTCGTTGCGCAGCGGCATCACGGCGGCCCCGGTCTTCAATACCAGGTGCTCAGGCGCGAGCATGTTCTTCTTCAACCGGTCCACCAGATTGACAGGACCGGCCGACTCGGCGTAGAACTCGTGCTCGTCGTCCTCGATCTGCGCGAGCCGCAGGTCGTTCAGGCCGTCGGCCTGCCGGTTGACCGGGCACAGGTGCACGG
>NZ_JACSPQ010000062.1 GCF_014837055.1 Phocaeicola faecium | reverse complement strand
TTACCACGGTATATTGCGATTAACCCTGAATATAGTAAAGATATTATATATCTATCAGCGTTAGCTGCGTTACATGAATATATCGTAAAACACGAAGGACATGATTCGGATATTGAATACGTACGGCAACTATTTACCTTTCAATTGTGGGAGGCTATTCTTCAATCGAGTATGAATTATGGCGGCAGTTTTACAATGACTGCGGAATCAAAACAGAATAACCGGACGAAAACGTATACGGAATTGGCTGAAGGACGTCATTCCGTTCGGGAATATGCCGATACACCCGTTACATACGACGAATTAAAACCTGCATTGCAAATAGCTATGCGTACACCTTCAGTGTGTAACAGGCAGCCCGCTCGAATACATGTGATTCTCAATCACGCAATAATTGAAGAGGCTTTACGTATTCAAGGTGGCTTTAACGGATATCCTACCCCTCCTGCGCTGATTCTGATCACAGCTGATAATAGAGTATTCATGTCACAACAGGAACATAATGAAGGTTATACGGACGGAGGGCTTTTTGGAATGTCCTTGTTGTTGGCACTTGAGGAACAACAGTTAGCAGCATGTCCGTTAAATACGATGTTCCGTGCAACGGCTGAGAAAAAAACGCGAAAGCTTTTACATATTCCTGATTACGAGAATTTGGTCATGTATATTGCGATTGGTCATTTTGCCAAAGAGTCAAAAACTTGTCGTTCAGTGAGAAGATCCTATATGGAAATCACGACTTGCATGGAATAGAAAGGTTGGAAACATGTCTAAGCCAATCAGAATATTGCATGTTCTTCAGCGCATGGAGGCCGGTGGAACTCAAACATTTTTGATGAATCTCTATAGAGAAATTGATAAAAGTAAGATCCAGTTTGATTTTTTGACAGAATATCCTACAAAGCAATTTTATGGTGATGAAATTGAATCTTTAGGTGGAAAAGTATATCGTTCCACTGTCAGACTAGACGGCAACATTCTCAAGTTTGAAAATAAATTGCGTAATATTCTTACCGAAAATCAATATTCAATAATTCATGTACATGCCTATACAATTGGGTTTTTTTGCTTAAAGATTGCCAAACAATGTGGAGTTCCTATACGAATTGCACATTCGCATAACAATCAAATGACTAAAGGACTATTTTATCCAGCAAAAAAAATAATGCGTAAACTTTATCCAATTTATGCTAACTACTTTATGGCATGCTCTGAAGATGCTGGTAAATTTCTTTTTCCTAAAAAAGATTTTATTGTTGTAAAAAATGCAATTGATACCAATAAATTTAAATTTAATCAATCAATACGAC
>NZ_JACSPQ010000054.1:732-1316 GCF_014837055.1 Phocaeicola faecium | reverse complement strand
CACAGGCATCCGCTCCACCCTCGGCAGATTGGCCACCATGCTGGGATCGGCCGCTGCCGGTGTCGTGGTATCGCTGACGTCCCCCGACATGGCGTTGTACATCAACGTGGTCTGCTTCCTGATCTCCATCGCCGTGACCATGCTCATGGTCCCATCGGATGCGGCACTGCGGCAGGAAGGCGTTCGCGACACCATCGCCCCGGTCTCCGATGGCATGTCCTTACGCGATTTCTTTGCCGGAGCAGCCTTCATCGCGCACACTCCCCTGGTCCGGGCCATTGTCATTATGGTGGTGCTCACCAATCTGTTGGACTCGGCCGCCATGAATGTGCTGTGGGCGCTGTATGCCCGCAGCGGTCACCGCCGGCATGCCGTTCGGCAGTGTGATGGCCGGTTATCTGGGCCAGTCCATGCCGCTACCGTTGGCATTCGCCATCATCGGCGGCTGCTATGCCGGCGTTTTCGTTCTGACCGGCTTTGGCCGGCACTGGCGGAGGTTCGACGAGTCCTTCCGTCACGCCACGGAAGTCTGAACCAAAGCGAGCGGCAATTTCCCTGTGAGCGGAAACGACGATGCGTCATCC
>NZ_JACSPQ010000054.1:0-722 GCF_014837055.1 Phocaeicola faecium | reverse complement strand
ATGCGTTATCCCATGTGTTCGGATATTGTTGAGGCATGAGCGATATTCAGGATGTTGTCATTATCGGTTCCGGCCCCGCCGGATACACCGCGGCCATCTACCTGGGCCGCGCCGGGTACCGTCCGCTGGTTATAGCGGGTGCCCTCACACCTGGTGGGCAGTTGGTCAATACCACCACCGTGGAGAATTTCCCCGGATTCCCCGACGGGATTCTGGGCCCCGATCTGATGGATGCCATGCAGCGGCAGGCCGAACAGTTTGGCGCCCGTCTGGTCTGGGACGACGTGGTATCCGTCGATTTCGGCGATGACGTTCACACCGTCACCTGCGATCAAGGTGATGTGTTCCAGGCCCGCACCGTTGTGGTGACCACTGGATCCACAGTGCGCAAGCTCCAGGTTCCCGGGGAGGAGACCTTCGCCGGGCGCGGTGTCTCCTACTGCGCCACATGCGACGGATTCTTCTTCCGCTACAAGCCGATTGTGGTCGTCGGTGGCGGCGATAGCGCCTGCGAGGAGGCGCTGTTCCTCACCCGATTCGGCTCCTCGGTTACATTGATCCACCGTCGCGACGAATTCCGCGCCTCAAAGATCATGCAGGAACGAGTCCGTTCCAACCCGGATATCACATTGATGATGAACACCGTGGTTGAGCGGGTCAACGGCTCTGACGCCGGTGCCGAATCGATTACCGTACGTAACCGCGCCACGGATGAGGTGACC
>NZ_JACSPQ010000042.1 GCF_014837055.1 Phocaeicola faecium | reverse complement strand
AAACCCCATCTCTGAGGTCGTCGGGAACATGTCAAGCCCAGGTAAGGTTCTTCGCGTTGCATCGAATTAATCCGCATGCTCCGCCGCTTGTGCGGGCCCCCGTCAATTTCTTTGAGTTTTAGCCTTGCGGCCGTACTCCCCAGGCGGGATGCTTAACGCGTTAGCTCCGACACGGAACCCGTGGAAAGGGCCCCACATCCAGCATCCACCGTTTACGGCGTGGACTACCAGGGTATCTAATCCTGTTCGCTCCTCACGCTTTCGCTCCTCAGCGTCAGTAACGGCCCAGAGACCTGCCTTCGCCATTGGTGTTCTTCCCGATATCTACACATTCCACCGTTACACCGGGAATTCCAGTCTCCCCTGCCGCACTCCAGCCCGCCCGTACCCGGCGCAGATCCACCGTTAAGCGATGGACTTTCACACCAGACGCGACGAACCGCCTACGAGCCCTTTACGCCCAATAAATCCGGATAACGCTTGCACCCTACGTATTACCGCGGCTGCTGGCACGTAGTTAGCCGGTGCTTATTCAACGGGTACACTCACTCTCGCTTGCTCCCCGATAAAAGCGGTTTACAACCCGAAGGCCTCCATCCCGCACGCGGCGTCGCTGCGTCAGGCTTTCGCCCATTGCGCAATATTCCCCACTGCTGCCTCCCGTAGGAGTCTGGGCCGTATCTCAGTCCCAATGTGGCCGGTCGCCCTCTCAGGCCGGCTACCCGTCGAAGCCTTGGTGGGCCATCACCCCACCAACAAGCTGATAGGACGCGACCCCATCCCATGCCGCAAAAGCTTTCCCAGAATCCCATGCGGTCATCTGGAGCATCCGGCATTACCACCCGTTTCCAGGAGCTATTCCGGTGCATGGGGCAGGTTGGTCACGCATTACTCACCCGTTCGCCACTCTCACCCCGGCGCAAGCGCCAGGGATCCCGTTCGACTTGCATGTGTTAAGCACGCCGCCAGCGTTCATCCTGAGCCAGAATCGAACCCTCCACAAAAAACCTTGCGAAGACATCCGAACGATGACTCCAAACATAATTGACGAGACCGTTTATAAGGAAAACGATCCACACAAAACCCCGACCCCCATCAAGGCCCCTCGGCCACTCCCAACAAAGGAGCGGGAATCGGACTGGCAATCAAAATGACTCTACAAAGTAGTACAAACACGCTCTTGAGTTCTCAAACCACCACCGCTCGGCCAACCCGAACCACCCCAGCGGGGCGACCCGCGCCGACCGGCAGCAAGGGAATAACTTACACCAACCCAGCCACCAACGCAAACCCGACCAAACCAAACACCCCAAAAA
>NZ_JACSPQ010000033.1 GCF_014837055.1 Phocaeicola faecium | reverse complement strand
ACCTATTCGGACATCCACCACGCCTGCATGCGCGTGCTGGCCGAGCGTCTGCACGACTGGGGCATCCTGCCGGTGAGCGTGGAGGAGTCGCTCTCCCCCGAAGGCCAGCAGCACCGCCGTTGGCACGCCTGCGGCTGCGCGCACCACCTGGGTCTGGACGTGCACGACTGCGCGCAGGCCCGCTACGAGTCGTATCAGGGTGCCGAGATCCGCCCGGGCATGATCTTCACGATCGAGCCGGGTCTGTACTTCAAGGAGAACGACCTGCTGGTGCCGCCGGAGTTCCGCGGCATCGGCGTGCGCATCGAGGACGACGTGCTGATGACCGAGCACGGCCCCGAATGGATCTCCGTGGACATCCCGAAGACCGTGGAGGATGTCGAGGCCTGGATGGCCGCGATGGCCGAATAGGCTCGAAACACCCCTACCGATGGATCGCGTGTGGGCCTCCTCCGATGAGGCCCACACGATTAAGGAGATGAACGATGGCGACTCCGGAGTTCGTGCTGAAGCTGCGTGAGAAGATCGGCCATGACCTGTTGTGGATGATGGGCATCACCGCCTACGTGCGCGACGCCGAAGGGCGGGTGCTGCTCGGACAGCGCTCCGACACGGGCAAGTGGGCGCTGGTGTGCGGCATCGTGGAGCCGGGCGAGGAACCGGCCGACACGGCCGTGCGTGAGATCAGGGAGGAGACGGGCATCGACGCGGTCGTCACCGACATGGTGGCGGTCAAATCCGACAACCGGGTGATCACCTATGGCAACGGCGATCGGACGATGTACATGGATCACCTGTTCCTGTGCGAGATCGATCCGGAGGGCAACGCCGAACCGTTCGTCGGCGACGACGAGAGCCTGAAGGTCGGCTGGTTCGATCCGGACGACCTGCCCGAGCCGATCATGCCGAGCACAGTGCAGCGCATCGGCTACGTGCACGAGTATCTGCGCAACAAGGCCGCAGGCGACAACCACGCGCTGTTCGCCTGCAACGGCAAGCTGCACTGATTCCGACCCGTCGTTCCGATCCGGCTCTGATTCGGCACCGTCGACAACGCCCGACGTCACCATCGTTCATGGTGCCGCAGGGCGGTGTCATGTCCGGTGTTGCGCGCCGGTGCACTGCGCTACCGCAGCTTCACCGCCAACACGGTGTCGACCGGATCGGGCAGGACCGGATCGGCTCCCAGATCGGCGAATACGATATCCGGGTAGTCGCTGTGGGTCCAGCTCGTGGAGATCGGCACCTCCGCCCCGCTGGCCAGGTAGCGGATCGAATCGATCTGCTCCTTGCGCACTCCGATCAGGGGCAGTGCGCCGATGC
>NZ_JACSPQ010000023.1:1047-1345 GCF_014837055.1 Phocaeicola faecium | reverse complement strand
GGGGGGCGGGGGGGCCCCCCCCCGCCTCCGGCGAAGTCAGGATTCCGCGGGAGCGCCCTCCAGCCGTTCGAAGATCGGGCAGTACAGCAGCGCACAGCAGTACTGCGGCAGCGCGATGCCCAGCAGCAGGATGAGCGGCACCACGTAGACGAGCACCGCCGCATACGCGAACCCGAAGGCCCCAAGGATGACCAGCATGCCCGCGGTGCGCGGGAAGAAGCCGATCGCGGCCATCGCCGCGTTGCGCAGCTGCACCTTCACCGGATTGTCGTACCGGGAGAGGAAGACGAAGTAGTAC
>NZ_JACSPQ010000023.1:0-1037 GCF_014837055.1 Phocaeicola faecium | reverse complement strand
ATCACTAGCACCACCAACAGCACGCCGCGGAAGACCGGATCGAGCTGCCCCATGATGGCGATGTCGCCCAGCATGACGATGATGATGGCCAGACAGACCAGCCACACCACGGTGGCCTGCTTGAAGTTCTCCTTGAACGCCCTGAAGAAATGCGTATGCACATACCCCTCCTCATGGCGGACCATATGCCACAGGGTGTTGTGCATCGCCGTGAACGACGCTCCGGCCGTCACGACCGGGACGCAGCACAGCAGGGTCAGCACGTTGAGCTCGATCAGGTCGAACACCACCGCCATGATGCGGAAGAACCCGTTCTCGCTATCGAAGAGCCTGTACAGTTTCGAGGGTCGCTTCTTGTCCGAGGCCATCATCATCCTTTCCGTAGCGGCGCCGTCACTCCACGAACGGCGGGGTGTGCAGCAGGTCGCGGGTCTCATGCTCGCCGGACGCGTCGGTCCACGTCAGCGAGGCGACCGGCATGTTGTTGTCCACGCCGACGCCGAGCCGCGGCTCATACCTGAGAGAGGCGCGGGTCGTCGCGCCCGTCCAGGTCAGCGTCAGCGACGCGTCGCCGTCCGCCTCATAGCTGAACTCGCCGTCGAAGGCGTCGAGCGAGTTGCGCAGGCGGCACAGCGCGTACACCGCGCGCACGACCGTACGGTCCAGGTTCTCGTCCACCTCCGCGGTGGTGTAGTAGTGGCGGTTGATGTCACGCCCGACGTGCGTGCGGTTGAGCAGATCCATGTCGTTCCGGCCGGCGAGCGCGCCCACGTAGTAGACCTGCGGCACGCCCGGCAGGAAGAACTGCACGGCGCGGGCGGCCAGATAGTGCTGGTCGTTGCAGCCGAGCGCCGAATAGTACGTGCTGTTGACCTGGTAGAGGTCCAGGTTCGAGGCGGCGGCGCCGGTTGCGGCGCTGGATTCGCCGTGCGTGTTGCGGTGGATTGTGCGGACGAGCGCGTCCACGTCCTCGTCGGGGATCAGCCCCTTGAGGCTGCGGTCGAGCTGGTCGGAGCCGATGTCGATCACGCCGATGC
>NZ_JACSPQ010000057.1 GCF_014837055.1 Phocaeicola faecium | reverse complement strand
GATGAAGGCGAGCGTGACCTCCCAGATCCAGCCGACGAAGCAGAAGATGAAGAACATCATCACCAGGTTGAGCACCGTGTAGCTGCGCGTGGCATCCGGGCCGGAGATCCGCTCCACCTTGGTGCCGATCGGGGCCGGGGCCAGCCGCCCGGGGTAGCAGCGGCCGTCCAGGATGTCCTGCGCGTGGTCGAGCGCATCCATCTGCGCCTCATGGCGCTGCCAGGCATCTACCTTGCCGTTGCGGCGCAGCGTGATGCCGAACCAGTCGGCCAGCAGCCCGGTGAACCCGGTCGGACGCTGCGCGTGCTCGCGGGATGTGGAGGCGATCGCCTCCGCGGCGTCGGCGTAGACGACCTCGACCGTCGCGCGGTCGGGGCGGACGAACAGCGCCTCGTCGCACAGCCGCTCGCTGCCCTCCACGCCGTTACCCTTGGCCAGGGCGCGCAGCCGCGCGTAATACTCGGCGAAGAACGCGGCCTGATAGCCGTTGAGCCAGAAGATGCCGACCAGACCGAACGTCAGCGCGCTCAGGACATGCCAGCCGATGAACGACAGCTGCATGACGAAGCACTCCCACTTGTGCCCCTTCATCATGCGGCGTGACAGGGTGATCGCCTCGTTGGCGCCCATCGTCGGATTCTCCGCCATGATGTACGGCACCAGGAAATAGGAATAGGATTTCACGAATAGGCCGACGACGGTGAACGACCACAGGATCAGATACAGCGTGGTCAGGAACATCGTCCAGGCCATATGCGGCCAGCGGCCGGTCTGGATCGGGTAGAGGAACCGGCGCAGCGGCACCTGCTCGTAGGTCCGGGCCTCCAGCACGATGCGCCGGATGATGATCGTGTAGGTCTCCTGGATGAACAGCCAGCCGAAGAGATACACGATGAGGCTGATGACGATCAGCGTGATGATGCCGGCGTTGGGCGACTGCAGGATCGAACGGGCGGCATCCGAGACGGTCAGCAGGATGCTGCCCGAGGAGAAGGAGTTCAGCACCGAGGCGAAGACGCCGCGGGAACGGCCGAGCATGGCGATGGTGTCGGCGTCCCGGATGTCCTGCTCGTTGCGCGCCACCTCGTCGCGGACCTGATCCTCGTTGCCCGTGGCCATCTGGCCGAGCATGGTCCCGAGCCGCTCGGTGGCCTGATCCACAACGGTCGGCTGCGCCATGGTCGGGTCCTCGTAGGACTCCACCCACAGCGACGAGGTGTATTCCACCCCGATGAGCGCGGCGATCAGACACATGACGACGATCAGCCAGTACTGGCGTTTGAACACGCCCTTGGCCGCGGCCTTCATGACCTTGCGGTCCATCACGGCATTCCTCTCCCTCTTGGTCATATCCCCCACAGTATCAGCAAGTCCACAGTGTCGGCCTCTGCTG
>NZ_JACSPQ010000059.1 GCF_014837055.1 Phocaeicola faecium | reverse complement strand
ACTGTTGATTTTCCAACACCATTAGGACCAATAAAAGTCGTAATGTTTGTAAAATCAATTTTAGCATTATAAATGGTACGAAAATTCCGAATTTCAACCTGCTCAATCCGCATGCCCATATCCCTTCTTCTATGTCATGAATAATCTGCACTACACATCTATAATCATAGACTCATTGTCCACTCATCAACGGGTGAACTGGCCAGATCCAGGTGGCGACGTCCTTACGCTTCTTTTCGATGGCGGGGATAGTACGAAGGGCTTGGCCCATGCGCAGGTAGTTGACGAGTACGCCGTCGTCGAGGTCGATTTCGAGGTTGCGGGTGGCCAGTGGGTAGAGAACATTGTCCTCGTAGGCTTTGCACTCGGTGACAGCCTTGTGCAGCTTCTCGGCTTCGTGCTTGTCCTTCGCGCGGTCGGAACGTTCCAACTGATTCGCCTGATCCGCGATCTTGGCGGTGAAGTCGCGCAGATATTCCAACACCGTATGCGTGGTGGCCAGCGTATAACGATGCATGTAGACCAACGCCTTGAACGCGCCCTTGTTGTCGGTACGGCTGGAGTACTGCCAGTAGATCGGACGATTCTTGTACATGGCCACATGGTCGTTGTAGAAATCGTTCACGAAATACTTGCGCAGCGGCTCGCCAAGCGTCCGTTCGATATATGCCAGATTCTCCGCCAGATGATCCGAACCGAATGTGACCTCCAGGAAGCGACGGAACCGGGAGACGATATCATCCTCGAAGCAGTCAACCTCGGTGACGGGAATCACGTTGTCCCTATCAGGCTCAAAGCGTGTGTCCGGTACACGCTCGCGGAAATCATCCACGGTCTCGCCTTGGGAGGCAAGGATGAGGCCCGGCTTATCGATGGAGTAACGTCCGAACATGCAGCCGACCGCATAGGAGATGAATTCCTTGACCACATCCCGCGCGAACAACTCATCACGTTCGGCGGGTGTCTTGTCCGGATAGACGAACGCCGAGTTGCGTTTGAGCGACACCCGCTCCAACGGCACATCACATGGCACGTCATCACGCACGCCATAGGCGTCGGCGACCAGTTCGTTATTACGAATCTCACGCTGACGCTGTTCCTCGGAGAGGGTTTGCCACTGTTGCGACAGCAAAGCGCTGGCTTGTTCCAAGCTGCCATCATGAGATTGGCTCAACAACGCCGACTGCTGGTAATCCCACGATGTTTCATAGGAATCCCAGTCTTGCCGAGCAATGCATATAAGGTTGTTAGCGTTATCGTCTGCAGATTGTGCCAGCTCAGCAACAATCGGCAGCGTAGCAATCTGTCCTACTTCAAAATTTAGGGTCGGCGCTATAGCTGTTAGTTCCTCATATGCTACTGCAGAATTAGTGAATGACAGAACACCATTCCGAATCTCTTCAGAAGCAAAAATAG
>NZ_JACSPQ010000015.1 GCF_014837055.1 Phocaeicola faecium | reverse complement strand
TCAGCTGTTGCCAGCCCAGTTGGGTGTACCAGGTGAACGTGGTGGAATCCGGGGAGGACGAATAGCCCAACCGGTTGAGTTCGTTGTTGACGGCGAGTGCGTCCTGCCCCACATCGCCCGGTCGGATGTCACGGTACAGCGGGATGGCGGTGTTCAACGCCACCACCGCCCGGCCGTTGACCTGGTAGGCGGCACGACCCGACGTCAGTCCGGAACCGGACCAGTCGGCGGTCACCGTGCCGGTGGCGTTGCCGAGCAGCTGGCGTGAGGCCGAGACGGTCGGTACGACGGTGACCTGCTGCGAGCCGGTGTATTCCTGCGTGTTGACCGGGGCGCTGGTCACCTGCCTGGCCGGTGACAGCAGCTCCGGCGGCCGGTCCGGCAGGAACAGCGCACACGCCCCCACGGCGAGCGCCGCCACCGTCACCACGGCCAGCAGCAGCCAGGTGATCGATACTCGACGGCGCTCATGCCTATCGCGGTGCCGCGTCCCGTCACGACCTGATGATTTTGCCGTCTTCGTCATGTCCGATACCTCCCCACATCGTGCATGCCCCGTATCGTTAATCCCGTCCGTCAACGCAGACGGGCGGTACCCCTATCATAACCGCGTGCCGGTATCGAATCTCGCCTACCACAGTTGTTCCACAGGATCGTCAACGTAACTGGCGAACAAGCCGTTGGCCACCTCGCAGCCGCGGATCTCCATATCCTGCCGATCGATCGTATACTCGCCTTCAGCCCGTTCCTGCGCGTACTGCCGCGCGGTATAGGTCAGGGGAACCAGATTGTTGCGCCGGAAGCAGTCCACAATCGCCTCGTTCTTGTCGGAGAACAACGTCGGGTTGCCGATCTGCATCTGATAGACCTGCGCGACGGCACCCACATCGGCCATGCACGTCTGCATATCCTGATCATGCTTGGCCATCTGAAGAGTGGTGCCTTCCTGATATGGGGCTTCATGGTATAGACCGTTAGGGTATTTGATTAGGATGATCTCCTTGTACCCTTTGTCCAGCATGCACTGCTTATATCGAGACCACGTCTGCTCGTAATCCGTCACCGACACACCGCCATTGGCCTTCGCACGCTCCAGAATCTCCCGCTCATAGTCGGTCGTCCACTCGGTATCCGCAATCAGAGCATCAATATACTCATCCAACGAACCCGCCAAACGACTCCCCTCACCAGGCACCGCGGATATATCGTTACTATCTTCTGTGTCCCCGGCGTCATCCTTTTCGGGAGCAGACGTGGAACCGTCCATCTGTGAGTGGTTACTTAAATCCATTTTCTCCGCAGCATTCATCTCCGAACCAGCGCAACCGGTACCGCTGAGCAACAATGTGCAGATGAAGACTGCCGACACCAGCCTCCACCTGTTCTTTGTCTTCATGACGATCTCCTTCGATCAATAT
>NZ_JACSPQ010000034.1 GCF_014837055.1 Phocaeicola faecium | reverse complement strand
GTATACACCTGTCAATGTCTGTTCCAGCTGACTATTTCGGGCTCGCAAATCATCAATCACTTTATTCGCGGAAGTAATGTTCGCTTCTAGTCTTCCGACCACATGCCGCAGGTCCTCGTTCTGCTCCTCGAGCCAAGCTTTGTCACCCCAAAGCAACGCTGCACGGTTCAACGACGAAAACCCTCGCACGAACGTACGCACATAGGATTCATTGTGAGCGAGTTTCGAGAAATCGATAGTACGGAACGTACGGTTATTATTATATCCAGTGAATGAGGAAGCCCGCTCGATCAGTGGTACGCGCAAATCCAGATAGGCATCGGGATTCAGCGGCGGAGTATCGACGTCGTACTTACTGTAATCCTCCAAATATTCCTCGTCTGTGAGGCTGTTGACCAATGAGTCGAGTCCTGCATAACGACGAGAATCATATTTGAGGTGATCCTTGACTAACAACACTGGGGTTTCCAAAGCCAGCGACGGCAACATGGCATGCAGCCTCGTGGTCACCACGGCGTGTGCCGACTGGTACAGATACAGGAAATACTCCGCTACCGCGAAGCGATCCTCATTTGACATGTCAGCGTCATAGTAAGGTGAAGATTGAATAACGGGGCGATCAGTATGAGCCTCAATCATACTAACGACCGGTTGTGGAACGTCCACAGCCAAGATGAATTCACCGCGTGGGATGTCGGGATCTCGTTGCAACGTAAGTGTCATACAACCAGAGAAATAAGCGTTCACACCGTGCTGTTGCAGGAATTCCAAGCTGGAGAGATCGCGTGCGCCTACCGGACCGTATGCGTTTAAGTAGTGTATACTTTCCTCGCTAAAGAACGCCCGCTCCACATTTGGATCAGCCTGATCGATGTACATGGAGACCAACAGAGGGTCAATGCCATCGGATACAGGCGGCCAAGCATATGGCGGATGCATATACCAGCCATTCATGATAATTTTCGTGGGTTCGGTTGGCAGCCAAGCGCCCACGTTGTCTCGGTCCACGTATTCATCTACTGCGGGGAGAAATCGACGAGCAGCAATACTTTGAATCTCGTCACCAATATTTTCCGTATGATAACTGAACAGTCCATACCGCATGCCATCACACTCCTACGGTAAAGCTGAAAGGCGGTTTCCAGTTCTGGCTTACATCTACGGGAGCATGCACTTCGAACAATAGCGCGTTGTTCATCATCACGTAGTTCTCGCTACAATCGCTTCGTTTGATGGCCAACTGCACGGAGAAGATGCCATTGGGGAAGATATTATCCACTTCCAGATGCACAGTGGAACGATGTCCTTGAGTGAAGTCAATTGGCACGTTCACGTTTTTATCGTCGGAAGCCACACGGAATACGATTTCTCCTACTTCGCTATTAATGACGAAAGTGAATACTGCGTCTTCTAAATCGCGTTTCGGATCAATTTGCACATCAAATATAAG
>NZ_JACSPQ010000050.1 GCF_014837055.1 Phocaeicola faecium | reverse complement strand
CTGGTGAACCAGTTCGTGGGCCTGGAGAACTTCCGCTACGTCATCACCTCCGGCGACTTCTGGGCCGGCGTCGGCCGCGTGGTCAACTACACGCTGATCCAGGTGCCGATCATGATCATCGCGGCGCTGGCGCTGGCCATGATCATCGACTCCTTCGTCGTCAAGCACATCTCAGGCTTCCGCCTGGGATACTTCCTGCCGTACGCCATCCCCGGCGTGGTGGCCTCGATCATCTGGGTGTACCTGTACAACGGCCAGATCTCGCCGCTGGTCAAGGGCCTGGCGGCGCCCGGCATCAACGTGGACTTCTTCGCTGACAACATCGTGCTCGCCTCGATGGCGAACATCACCACCTGGACCTTCACCGGCTACAACATGCTGATCTTCTACAGCTCGCTGTCCACGATCCCGCATTCGTTGTACGAGGCCGCGAGCATCGACGGCGCGTCGGAGTGGCAGATCGTCAAGAGCATCAAGATCCCGGAGCTCAAGGGCTCGCTGGCGATCACGGTGATCTTCTCGATCATCGGCTCGTTCCAGCTGTTCAACGAGCCGAACATCCTGCAGAACATGGTGCCGGGCAACGCGATCACGACGTACTACACGCCGAACATGTACGCGTACAACCTGAGCTTCAGCGGTAACCAGAGCAACTACGCGGCGGCCATGGCGATCGTGATGGCCGTGATCACGATGGCGATCGCGTACGCGGTGCAGCTCAACAGCATGAAGGAGCAGATGAAATGACGAGCGCAACCAATCATCGTCTGGCCATGCAGGAGCTCAAGGCCCAGGAGAAGGCCGCCAGGAAGGCGGAGAAGGAACGGCAGAAGCGCGTGGCGCGCGACGAGGCCGCGGAGCGCAGGCGGGCCGCGAAGTCCGGGTTCGCGAACGTGGCCAACCCGCGGCGCTCGACCCTGATGACCGTGCTGTGCTCGATCTTCGCGATCTACTGCCTGTTCCCGTTCGTGTACCTGCTGATCAACGCGACCAAGTCCCAGGCGGACTTCACCAGCACGTTCGGCCTGTGGTTCGGCGGCGAGTTCAACCTGTGGGACAACATCGTGACGGTGTTCACCTACCAGGACGGGATCTTCGGCCGCTGGTTCCTGAACACGATCCTGTACGTGGTCGTGGGCGCGGGCGACGCGACCCTGCTGGCGATCATGGGCGGCTACGCGCTGGCCAAGTTCCGCTTCCCGGGCCGCAAGGCCGTGTTCGCCGTCATCATCGGCTCGATCAGCGTGCCGGGCACCGCGCTGGCGGTCCCGCAGTTCCTCCTGTTCGCCCAGCTGGGCCTGACGAACACGCCCTGGTCGATGATCATCCCGAGCCTGATCAGCCCGTTCGGCCTGTACCTGATGTGGATCTTCAGCGAGCAGGCCGTCCCGACCGAGCTGCTGGGGCCGCGCGCGTGGACGGTGCGGGCGAGTTCCGCACGTTCTTCCAGGTCAGCCTGCCCCTGCTGGCG
>NZ_JACSPQ010000026.1 GCF_014837055.1 Phocaeicola faecium | reverse complement strand
GTCCGGTGGCGCGGTGAAGCGCTCGCCCGTGCGGATGCCGGAGCCGGTGAGGCGGACGGCGGTCTTTGCCGCCGTGCCAGAAAATTCCTCCCCAATCCGGGAATAAACACTTGCGCCGTAAAGTTGAGTGGTGTAGGCTCAAGTTTTGGAAAGCCCAAGACGAGGGCGCATCCTCCGGTCGAGGATCAGGCGGCGCAACAGCCGCCGGACCCAAGACTTGGGCGAAGAACGTAACGGACAACCGAACATAAAGGAGACATCACTATGGGACGTGCAGTAGGCATCGATCTGGGAACCACCAATTCCTGCATCGCCACGCTGGAAGGCGGTGAACCCACCGTCATCGTGAACGCCGAGGGCTCGCGCACCACGCCGTCGGTCGTGGCGTTCAGCAAGTCCGGCGAGATCCTCGTCGGCGAGGTGGCCAAGCGCCAGGCTGTGACCAACGTGGACCGCACCATCAGCTCGGTCAAGCGCCACATGGGCACCGACTGGACCGTCGAGATCGACGGCAAGAAGTGGACCCCGCAGGAGATCTCCGCCCAGATCCTGATGAAGCTCAAGCGCGACGCCGAGGCCTACCAGGGCGAGCCGGTGACCGACGCGGTCATCGCCTGCCCGGCGTACTTCAACGACGCCCAGCGCCAGGCCCCCAAGGACGCCGGCCCCATCGCCGGTCTGAACGTGCTGCGCATCATCAACGAGCCGACCGCGGCCGCCCTGGCCTACGGTCTGGAGAAGGGCAAGGAGGACGAGCGCATCCTGGTCTTCGATCTGGGCGGCGGCACCTTCGACGTGTCCCTGCTGGAGATCGGCAAGGACGAGGACGGCTTCTCCACCATCCAGGTCAAGGCCACCAACGGCGACAACCGCCTGGGCGGCGACGACTGGGATCAGAAGATCATCGACTGGCTGGTCACCGAGGTCAAGAACAAGTACGGCGTGGATCTGGCCAAGGACAAGATCGCTCTGCAGCGCCTGAAGGAAGCCGCCGAGCAGGCCAAGAAGGAGCTGTCGAGCTCGACCTCCACCACCATCTCCATGCAGTACCTGGCCATGACCCCGGACGGCACCCCGGTGCACCTGGACGAGACCCTGACCCGCGCCCACTTCGAGGAGATGACCTCCGACCTGCTGGGCCGCTGCCGCACCCCGTTCAACAACGTGCTGGCCGACGCCGGCATCGGCGTGAGCGGCATCGTCCATGTGGTGCTGGTCGGCGGATCGACTCGTATGCCGGCCGTCAAGGACCTGGTCAAGGAGCTGACCGGCGGCAAGGAAGCGAACCAGTCCGTGAACCCGGACGAGGTCGTGGCCGTCGGCGCCGCCGTGCAGTCCGGTGTCATCAAGGGCGACCGCAAGGACGTCCTGCTGATCGACGTGACCCCGCTGAGCCTCGGCATCGAGACCAAGGGCGGCATCATGACCAAGCTCATCGACCGCAACACCGCCATCCCGACCAAGCGTTCCGAGGTGTTCTCCACCGCCGAGGACAACCAGCCGTC
>NZ_JACSPQ010000031.1 GCF_014837055.1 Phocaeicola faecium | reverse complement strand
GGCGTGAGCCTGGAGGAAAACCTGCGTTGGAACGTGTTGGACCCTTCGGCCTACCTCTTTGAAGAGCCCGGCAAGCTGCTGCAGGAGGAGCTGCGGAAGCCGGCTGAGTACAACAACATCATCCGGACCATCGCGTCAGGGGCGAGCAGCGGCGTCAAGATAGCCAACGGCTCCCATATCGAACAAACCGTGCTCTCCCATTATCTGCGCAACCTGTCGGATCTGCGCATCATCGTCAAGGAGACACCTTATCCCGAGGGGAGCCGTCGCGGCATCTGGCGGATCGAGGACCTGCTCTTTCGTTTCTGGTATCGGTATATCCCCGACAATATGTCACTGATCGAGTCGGGACATGCCGATATCGCCGTCCAGCTCATCATGAAGGATCTGCCGAACTACATGGGCGGCGTGTTCGAGGACATATGCCGCCAGTGGCTATGGGCCAATACTGCAACCGACCGGGTGCCGTTCCTGCTCACCCATATGGGCCGATGGTGGGGAGGCGATCCGCGAACCAAGCGGCAGGAGGAGATCCACATCATCGCGGACGGCAAGCCGTCCGGCCGCCGTCTGTATTGCGAATGCAAATGGCGCGGCAAATCGACCGATATCCCCGAGCTTGAGCAGTTGCGGTACCGCAGTGCGCTGGTGGATATGGAGCGCAAGGACTACATGTTGTTCTCCAAAGCCGGGTTCACCGACCGACTTCGGGCGCGTGCGGCGGAGGACGGGAACGTGCGATTGGTGTCGTTCGCGGATATGTGAGCCGGGCCGAATGCGATGCCTGGTTCGACCACCATATCTTCGGGTCCTGTTTCCGGACTCTGATACTTCGTGACTCTGCGATGTCTCGCAAGAATGGCGGAATTTCGCGGCTCTGGGATCATGTATCACAGCCGCGATATCGCAGAGTCACAAATGGCCCGGGTGCATCGGGCGTGGTGTAGCAAAAATCCAGGCCACCAGGTATTCGGTAGCCGGGATTTTCCGTAACAGGCGGACGGGCTCAGTCGATGACGCCGTAGAGGCGGTCGCCGGCATCGCCCAGACCGGGGACGATGTAGGCCTTCTCGTTGAGGCCCTCGTCCACCGCACACACCACCACCTTGAAGTCGATGGACGGGTCGATGTTCTTCTCGACGAATTCGATGCCCTCCGGCGCGGCCAGGATGCACACGGCGGTCACATCCTTGGCGCCGCGCTCGGCCAGGTAGTGCGTGGCGGCGACCAGCGTGCCGCCGGTGGCGAGCATCGGGTCGATCAGGAAGCACTGGCGGCCGGTCAGGTCGTCGGGCAGACGGTTCGCGTAGGTGATCTGCTGCGTGGGATGCTCCTCGTCACGCTTCATGCCGAGGAACCCGACCTCGGCGGTCGGCAGCATGCGGGTCATGCCGTCGAGCATGCCCAGGCCGGCGCGCAGCACCGGCACGATGATCGGGCGCGGATGGTCGGACAGCTTCTTGCCGACCATCGGACAGATTGGGGTCTCAATCGAGCAGTCCACAAC
>NZ_JACSPQ010000032.1 GCF_014837055.1 Phocaeicola faecium | reverse complement strand
GGGTAGGAGAGCGTCCCCTGCGGGGCGAAGCGGCGGAGTAATCCTGCCGTGGACCGGTGGGGAGTGAGAATGCAGACATGAGTAGCGAGAGGCGGGTGAAGATCCCGCCCGCTGGATGACCAAGGGTTCCAGGGCCACGTTCATCGTCCCTGGGTGAGTCGGGTCCTAAGGCGAGGCCGACAGGCGTAGTCGAATGGATGAACGGGTCGATATTCCCGTACCGGCTTTCAGCCGCCAAAACCGAAAGGGTGAGCACTAACCTCCGCGTCGTCGCCTCCCCGGCCTTCGGGCCTGGGTCGCGGCGTCGTGTTGGGACCGTAGCCCCGGTAGGTCAGCGCAGGAGTGACGCAGAAGGGTAGCCGGCCGCGGAGGTGGTTTTCCGTGGCCAAGCACGCAGCCCGTCCCCCAGGCAAATCCGGGGGGCATCAGGGCGAGGTGCGATGGTGGGGCCCGTATGGGCCGAATCCGGTGATCCCGGCTGCCGAGAAAAGCTTCGGCGTCAGGCTGTCAGCCGCCCGTACCCCAAACCGACACTGGTGGTCAGGTAGAGAATACCAAAGCGATCGAGCGAATCCTGGTCAAGGAACTCGGCAAATTACTCCCGTGCCTTCGGTATAAGGGAGACCCCTGCGGGTGAACCAGCTAGCCTGGGGAGCGTGCGGGGGTGGCACAGACCAGGGGGTAGCGACTGTTTACCAAAAACACAGGAGCGTGCGAAGACGTAAGTCGCTGTATACGCTCTGACGCCTGCCCGGTGCCGGAAGGTTAAGAGGATCCGTCATCCCTTCGGGGGGCAGCGGTGAATTCAAGCCCCGGTAAACGGCGGTGGTAACTATAACCATCCTAAGGTAGCGAAATTCCTTGTCGGGTAAGTTCCGACCTGCACGAATGGCGTAACGACTTCCCCACTGTCTCGACCAGGAGCTCGGCGAAATTGCAGTACGAGTAAAGATGCTCGTTAAGCGCAGAAGGACGAAAAGACCCCGGGACCTTTACTATACCTTGGTATTGGCATTAGGCGCGGATTGTGTAGCATAGGCGGGAGGCTTCGAAGCGGGTGCGCCAGCATCCGTGGAGCCGCAGGTGAAATACCGCTCTGTTCTCGTTTGATGTCTAACCTCGACAAGTCATCCTTGTCAGGGACAGTGCCTGGCGGGTAGTTTAACTGGGGCGGTTGCCTCCCAAAGAGTAACGGAGGCGCTCAAAGGTCCGCTCAGCCCGGTTGGCAATCGGGTGTCGAGTGCAATCGCACAAGCGGGCTTGACTGCGAGACCGACGGGTCGAGCAGGGACGAAAGTCGGAGATAGTGATCCGGTGCCGGCGTACGGACGCGGCATCGCTCAACGGATAAAAGGTACCCCGGGGATAACAGGCTGATCATTCCCAAGAGTCCATATCGACGGGATGGTTTGGCACCTCGATGTCGGCTCGTCGCATCCTGGGGCTGGAGCAGGTCCCAAGGGTTCGGCTGTTCGCCGATTAAAGCGGCACGCGAGCTGGGTTCAGAACGTCGTGAGACAGTTTGGTCTCTATCCTCTGCGCTCGTCGGAACCTTGAGGAGGCCTGCCCATAGCACGAG
>NZ_JACSPQ010000056.1 GCF_014837055.1 Phocaeicola faecium | reverse complement strand
TAGATACCCCAAGGCAGACTGCTGGTATCGCAACTTGAAATCGGTCACTGTCAATTCACGCAACAGCACCATATTGCGCTTACTAAACAGATGCACTATTCCTCCTACATCAACGAGTAATATCGAACACCGTAAGTCATAACTTAGACTTTCTGCATTTTCTAATTAATCTGTCCCTAACCGGCTTGGACCTCCAGTTATGATCTTGTCATCAGCGACATCCTCGAGATGTTGTCCGTATGGGCTTTTGCCATATTTCTCAGCCGATGCGAGCAACTGGTTCTTATCAATCCTCCCGTTTTCATACGCGATTTCCTCAGCCACCGCGATAGGTAGTCCCTGCGCCCGCTGAACCGTACGCACGAACTCTCCGGCTTCATACAGGGAATCCATTGTTCCCGTATCCAGCCACGCATATCCGCGTCCCAGTGTCCGAACGTTCAAAGAACCGTCGTCTAAGTACATGCGGTTCAAATCCGTAATCTCCAGCTCACCACAAGCCGAAGGCCTTACCAGCTTGGCAAACTCCACCACACGCGAATCATAGAAGTACAGGCCAGTCACCGCATAGTTCGACTTCGGTACGACCGGCTTCTCCTCAATGCTAATCGCCTTGTGATCAGCATCGAATTCCACGACACCATACCGCTCCGGATCATCCACGTAATACCCGAACACGGTGGCCCCGCCCTCCTCGGCCTTCTTGACTGCGCCACGCAGGGTGCGCGTCAGACCATTGCCGTAGAAGATGTTATCCCCTAACACCAATGCGCACGGTTCCCCGGCGATAAACTCCTCCCCCAACAGGAACGCCTGGGCCAAGCCATCCGGCGACGGCTGCACCTTGTATGAGAAGTTCACACCGTATTGGGTCCCATCACCCAACAGCCGCTCAAAATTCGGCAGATCATGTGGCGTACTGATAATCAGGATATCCCGAATACCTGCCATCATCAATACACTCAGCGGATAATAGATCATCGGCTTGTCGTACACCGGCAATAGCTGTTTCGAAGTCACTGTTGTTAACGGATACAACCGTGTACCAGAACCACCCGCAAGAATAATGCCTTTCATGTTCCGCTACCTCCGGTGTCACAGTGTTATACTGACAGTCTTCACAAAACTATACCTGTGTTTACGGCAGATACCGAATCTTAAAGTTTCTGCAAAAGTCTGTCACAACTGTGCTTTCGTTGAATCATCTGCACACAATAGACGATTTAAGGCAAAGTATAAAGGCTACTGAAGTAGAACCCGTTCAAAGGATATCCGCAACAGTAGCCATATCAGACAAGATATTCTCATGTACGATTACATGTTCAAATATTCTTCCAACTTACCTTCCCAGTTTGCAGGGATGTATCCGCTGTTCTTAATCTTAGTAAGGTCGAGGGCGCTGTGTTCGGGGCGGGGGCTGACCGGACCGCTAGCGTTCGCATAGTATTCGGCCGTGGTCACGGGTTGAACCTTGTCGCCGTTGTGGTTTACCAGGTTGAACACGGTCCGGGCGATCTCATACCAGCTGGCGGATTCGCCTTCACTGGTCAGGTTGTACGTGCCGTACTCCGCTCCGGTGTCCAGCAGGTGGAAGATAGCTTCGGCCATGTCACTGGTGAACGTCAAACGTCCGTACTGGTCGTCGACCACCGTCACCT
>NZ_JACSPQ010000035.1 GCF_014837055.1 Phocaeicola faecium | reverse complement strand
TGATATCAATAAAAACACGACACAGAAAAAACTTAATTCTAATCTCAGATTGATAAAGTATTTTAAGTTGGCGGATATGTTTGCTGACCCCTGTAGGCCTGATGGTGGTAAATATGAATTAGATAACGGTGATTTCTTGTTTATTGTCGAGAATACTCTTGAACCTTACTTGGAAAAGAATTGGAAAGAATTTGATGCAGCTTTTGCTGAGTTATGTAGTTTGCATAATGTGCAAAAGAATTCCAAAGAATCTATCTATTATTCTGAAGCCATTGATAATATCGATATCAATTCTTGCCCTGTTTTTCTGAGATCTATAGTTGATTGTGTAATTGGAAGAGCTCAATTAACGAAAGGCTGATATCCATTTCTATATAGCTTTAGTCTAGGAGGCAGAGCCATGAACATTCCGATTGCTGTCGATCAGCTTCTTCGAGGTCGAGTGGTCGAGCAGGCTCGTATTGAGTATAAGGAAGGGTGGAACCCCGAAGTCATCGTGCATACGCTGTGCTCGTTTGCCAATGATACGGCTATTGCATCACATGACATCGGTTTAGTGCGCAATACTGCTAATTCAGTGCGCGATAGTGCACGAATAGTTCGCGAATAGTGCGCGATACCGCTGATCCGATGCGTGAAACTGGACGACGAATGTACAAAATGTTGACCGTGGTTCACTCGAAACAGCGGGATGCCGGATTGGCGAAACGTGTTGGAGTAACAGAGTGTACTCGATATGTATCCATCGCCCAAGCGGAGAGCGTCAATAATGAAGATATGAATCTTGGGAAGGTGTTGTTGGAATATACCAGCGGTGGCGAATCGACCGGGAAGCTTGAATGGAACGTAACTCATGAACGCTGAACAGTATCTGGCGGGGGAGTCGAAGCATGTGGAATACAAGCTGACGATTCCCAAGCAGAGCATCAACTACACCAAGACGGTGGTGGCGTTCGCCAACTGTCAGGGCGGTCATATCATCTTCGGCGTGGAGAACAATACGTGGCAGGTGAAGGGCATTCCCGAGGATCAGGTGTTCGTTATCAAGGACGCTATCGCCAATGCCATAACCGACAGTTGCGAGCCGATGATTCTGCCGGACATCTCGCTGCGTGACTATCAGGGCAGGACCATCATCGACGTGGCGATACAGCCGGGTATGCAACGCCCGTATTACATCAAGTCACTGGGCCGTGACCAAGGCACATTCGTGCGCATCGCCGGCACCACCCGGCAGGCGGATGAAGCCACGATCAAGGAACTGATGTTCGAGGGCAGTAATCGCAGCTTCGATAAAGCACCTTGCCTTGGCCTGACCATTACGGATGAGAGCGTCGATCGACTCTGCGAACGGATGACCGACATCGCCAAAGGCAACGCCAACAGTGGGGAGAACATCAAACCCGTCACACGTAGACAACTACTGTCTTGGGGAGTGCTGATCGAGCGAGACGGCGAGCTGCTGCCGACCAACGCCTACGCAATCCTGACCGGTAATGAAGCGGTACGCTCCGTGGTGCAGTGCGGGGTATTCAAGGGGAACACCAAGGCGGTGTTCGTGGATCGGCGCCAGTTCGTAGGACCTGCATGGGAGCTCATCGAACAGGCCTACCAGTATGTGCTGCGTAATATTCATTTGGGAGTGCGGTTTGACGGTGTATATCGGCATGATGTGTATGAGATTCCTCCGGACGCCATCCGCGAGCTCATCGTGAACGCCATCGTGCACCGCAGCTATATCGACCATTCCAGTATTCAGGTGGCGGTGTATGACAACCGTCTTGAGATCACGTCTCCGGGGCGTTTGCCGATGGGTCAAACCATCGAACGCATGAGGGAAGGTTACTCGAAGATTCGCAACGAGGCCTTGGCTTCGGCGTTCGAGTATATGGGGT
>NZ_JACSPQ010000007.1:1223-1901 GCF_014837055.1 Phocaeicola faecium | reverse complement strand
ACATGTTCCCGACGACCTCAGAGATGGGGTTTCCCTTCGGGGCGGGTTCACAGGTGGTGCATGGTCGTCGTCAGCTCGTGTCGTGAGATGTTGGGTTAAGTCCCGCAACGAGCGCAACCCTCGCCCCGTGTTGCCAGCGCGTCATGGCGGGAACTCACGGGGGACCGCCGGGGTTAACCCGGAGGAAGGCGGGGATGACGTCAGATCATCATGCCCCTTACGTCCAGGGCTTCACGCATGCTACAATGGCCGGTACAACGGGATGCGACATGGCGACATGGAGCGGATCCCTGAAAACCGGTCTCAGTTCGGATCGCAGTCTGCAACTCGACTGCGTGAAGGCGGAGTCGCTAGTAATCGCGAATCAGCAACGTCGCGGTGAATGCGTTCCCGGGCCTTGTACACACCGCCCGTCAAGTCATGAAAGTGGGCAGCACCCGAAGCCGGTGGCCTAACCCTTGTGGGGGGAGCCGTCTAAGGTGAGGCTCGTGATTGGGACTAAGTCGTAACAAGGTAGCCGTACCGGAAGGTGCGGCTGGATCACCTCCTTTCTACGGAGATTCAGGGCGCGGGTTTTCGCGTCCGGTGTCGCCCCCCGGCCGGATGGTCCGGCGTTGGTGGGGCTGCTGGTGTGGAAGAGATCGGTGGCTCTCGTGTGGTATGGGCATGCTTTCGGGT
>NZ_JACSPQ010000007.1:0-1213 GCF_014837055.1 Phocaeicola faecium | reverse complement strand
ATGCTTTTGGGTTCCCGGACCGCCACCGGGCCTTCGGGTCCGGCATCGGTTCGCCATACCGGGTCCCGTCCGTCCCCTGGTGGGGTTCGCGGGTTCGGGGCTTGGTCGTGGTGGTGGTTTGAGAACTGGAGAGTGGACGCGAGCAAGAAAGATTCTTTTCTTGTTTACTGTTTTTTCGGACGAACTTCTTCTTGTAGAGGTTTTGTTCTTTGTTCTGATCGTTTTGTGATCATTAGTGCGAAGATCTGTTGTCCGGTGTTTGCTGGCTTTGTCGCGGGCGGCCGTGTGGTTGCCCGTGAAGGGCGTATGGTGGATGCCTTGGCAGACAGTACCGATGAAGGACGTGTGAGGCTGCGATAAGCCTCGGGGAGCCGCCAGCAGGGCTTTGATCCGAGGATTTCCGAATGGGGGAACCCGCCGGCCGTCATGGGCCGGCACCGCCTTGGGCGGGGGGTACGCAGGGAAGTGAAACATCTCAGTACCTGCAGGAAAGGATACTCCGTGAGTAGTGGCGAGCGAAAGCGGATGAGGCCAAACCGTGTGCGTGTGATACCCGTCGGGGGTTGCGCATGCGGTGTTGCGGGATCGCGCGTCCGGGCCCCGACGGGCCCGGCGGGAGTGATAAAACGGCGTTCGAGGCGAACGGGATTGAATTCCCGGCCGCAGAGGGTGATGGCCCCGTAGCCGAACGTGCGTCGTCTCCCGGTCGCGTCTCCCAAGTAGCACGGGCCCCGTGGAATCCCGTGCGAATCTGCCCGGACCGTCGGGTAAGCCTAAGTATATCTGTCTGACCGATAGCGTACTAGTACCGTGAGGGAAAGGTGAAAAGCACCCCGGGAGGGGAGTGAAACAGTTCCTGAAACCGTGCGCCTACAATCCGTCGGAGCCTCCTTGGGGGGTGACGGCGTGCCTATCGAAAAATGAGTCTGCGAGTCAGTGGTGCGTGGCGAGCGTAAGCCGTGTGGTGTACGCGTAGCGAAGGCGAGTCTTAAAAGGCGTTTGAGTCGCGCGCCCTGGACCCGAAGCGGGATGATCTAGCCCTGGGCAGGTTGAAGCGCGGGTAAGACCGCGTGGAGGACCGAACCCACCTGGGTTTAAAACCGGGGGGATGACCTGGGGCTAGGGGTGAAAGGCCAATCAAATTCCGTGATAGCTGGTTCTCTCCGAAATGCATTTAGGTGCAGCGTCGGGTGATTGCGTCCGGGGGGTAGAG
>NZ_JACSPQ010000021.1 GCF_014837055.1 Phocaeicola faecium | reverse complement strand
GTAAGCATTCGGTAAACCACGTATTTTCGTCTCCAACTTCCATCATTAACTTTACGTCCAAAAAGCCAAGTTATGATGACACGAGAAGAAGTGGTAGAGATAATGAACTACTGCAAAGAGCACAAAATGACTTATAAGTCAAGACTGGAGGAACTCAATATCCCTGTATGGCGGTTTTATGACAGCAAATCCCGTTATGCCGCCGAGCAATCATCTGGTAAAACGGCTCAAGGTGAGTTTATCGAGCTTCCCCACAGCGGATCTTTTGTTCCGGTTCCTTCATTTGCCGGAACGAGCGGACGTAAACAGAAAAGTATACCGGCCACGCCAAGCGGATTGAAAGAGATAGAAATACGTACCCCGGCCGGTAGTGCCATACGTATCTGCGGTGAACTGAACGACAAGGAACTGTATTCAATCATCCAGGCCTGCAGCCATGTTCAGCCTTAATGACAGTATGCGCTATCTGTTGTATAACCGCCCTACTGATATGCGCAAAAGCTTTCATACTCTCAGCGGTATCATCACCGACGCCATGGGTCAGGATCCCTGCAGCGGCAATGTGTATATCTTCATAAACCGTGCCCGTGACCGCATAAAGCTCCTGCATTGGGAGCCGGGCGGCATGGTGCTGTATTCCAAACTTCTGGAAGCCGGTACCTTAGGCAAGCCTGATTCTGTCAACGACAATGAGGTCTGTGCAAATATAGAATGGCGGGAACTTGTCATGATAGTGGAGGGTATCATGGAAGCCCGCGACTCCCGTCGCACGAGACTTGAAAACCTGCAGAAACTTCGAAAATAGTGCCGTTTTCTTACTCTGTTTGCTTTTGTATGTCATTGGATTTTAGTATATTTACATTGTGAAACAATGAGATACAGATGCTTACGGAAGAACAGGAAAAAGCCTTATTGGAAGAGATTGATAAGCTCCGCCAGGATAAAGCGGCGCTTATCAGCAGGGTTGCTTCGCTGGAGCAGTCGCTGTACTGGCTCCGGAAAAAAGTCTTCGGACGGATGAGCGAAAAAAATCTTCCGCTTGATCCCAACCAGTTGTTTCTGTTCTCAAAAGAAGAAATGTCCTCCATGGAAATATCCCGGATGGAGGATGAAGTCCGCAAAAGCGATGAAGAAATCACCAGAACCATAAAAGTCAAGGAGAAGCCGTCCCGCAAGCCCTTGGATACATCTTCTCTTCCGGTAGAAGTTGTTGATCTTTACCCCGAAGGAACAACTGACGGGGAAGGCAGGCTTAAGGATGATTTCATTGAAATCGGAAAGGAAGAGAGTTCACGCCTGGAGCGTGTTCCGGCAAAAGTATATATCCTGAAGACCGTCCGTCACAAAGTGATAAGAAAATCCGACATGGAGAAATATCCCGAGGAAAGGCAGATTCTGATTCATCCTCTTCCTCTTGTCCCGGTCAGCAAATGTATGGCAGGCGCCTCGGTCCTGACGGACATTATCATCGGCAAGTTCATGTATCATCTCCCGTTCTACCGTCTGATACAGCAGTATCGCGAATCAGGAATCATCATAAGCGAATCTACCATGTGCGGATGGTATGAAATGGCGGTAGAGAAACTCAGGCTTCTGTACAACCTGCTCAAACAGAAGATACTCTCCAGTGAGTATATACAAGTGGACGAGAGTGTCATTCCTGTGCTGGACAATGAGAAACATAAGGCGAAAAAGGGGTATGAGTGGTGCGTACGCGACGGCATCACGGGGGACGTCATGTTCCATTATGACCGTGGCAGCCGTTCGGGCATGGTAGCCCGTGAACTGCTGGGATGCTACCGTGGCATTGTGCAATGTGACGGCTATGCAGCTTACGAACAGTTTGAGCGGATGAAAGGAATCACTCTGGTCGGCTGTTGGGCACATGCCAGAAGGAAGTACGTGGATGCCCTGGAAGAGAACAGGACGCTGGCCACACAGGCAATACACTACATCGGCAAGTTGTACAAGA
>NZ_JACSPQ010000063.1 GCF_014837055.1 Phocaeicola faecium | reverse complement strand
CTTGTGGCTCCATCGCCATCAGCGTCGTGAACGGAAGTGACCACAGCTTTATATGGAGTTCGACGTGCCTCTTCAGTATCATCACCGAACAACGTCAGTTCGTTACCAGTAATAGGGGATCCTGAATAGCAAGTGGCTATCAATTTCTTCAATTTAAGCCGGTTAAAATTTAGACAGAAATATTTAAAGAAGTTCGATTCAAACGGATCATCACAATTACATAGCACTGTCTTACCCGAAAAATGCTTTCGATAATGCTTCAACTCGGATTCGATATCTGACAGTTGAGTATAGAATTCATCCTCTTTGGCTTTATTGGCTCGATTTAGTGCAGCATTCCCACTCATTTGTCCTCCAGTATATCTTGTATATACAAGATATATGAACTATCAAGTATTACTTAATGTATTCCTCGACGGCGCGGATAATGATCTGCGTGCGATTCAGACACTCCGTATTCCGGGTCCCCTGCCATACCTTAAGTTCATCCAGCAGGGACTTCGGCATCCGCACCGTGATCATCTTTGTCTCCTGCGATGCCGTCGGCTTCGCCCGATGACGTTCTCCATTGCTCCGGCCAGGATTTTCATCGAGGACAGGATCGGAATCCTTTATCGAGACGGCCTTCATGGCCGACTTCATACTGTTGACGCTTTGCCTTCTCACCATCCCTATTCTCCTATCATCCGTTGAATCTCAAGCCATAGATCCGTGTACGACGACAGACTCAAAGGGGCCATGCCATACGTCTGAAACCTGACGGAGTACGGGATCTCGGTCTCGAATCTCGGTATGTCCATCTCCTTGATGACCTCGCACGCGTCCGCGTACAGCCTGGTCCTTCTGTTGACCTTCGTCAACAGGATGTGCCCTTTGCCGCCCGACCGGTCGAGCGTCGCCTTCGCACGAGTCAGGGACATGGTTTCGGCTTCGCTGGGAACCACAACGACATCCGCCATGTCCAAGGCCTTCCTGATTGTCTCGCCGTCGCCTGGGGCAGTATCCACAATCAGCAGATCGGCGTCATATTTCACATCCAATACGTTATCGGTGTGTATGACGCTGAATGGCAGGCGATCGCCAGCGTCCATGGCGGATACGGCCCAGTCGGTTGCGCTGCGCTGCGGGTCGGCATCCAAAAGACCGATGCCCCATTCAGGATGTTGCCTGAACGCGGCAGACGCAAGATACACCGCAGTCGTGGTCTTACCCGTTCCGCCCTTGGAATTCACCACCGAAATAGTCCTCATACACACAATCGTACATCACACACATCATATATATCTTGTATATACAAGATAGCATGTATAGCTTATACATAATTGATAGTCAGTTTTCGTTTTTCACACCGGATCCGTCCGCTAGATCAGCCGCGTATTCCTCCAAATCGAGAAGAGATTCCACACGGAAACCTGGGCCTGTATCCAGAACATGCTTCAGATTCTCCAGCGTGATCTTCCCCCTCCGGTCCACATCACCCCGGTACACCGCGGTCTCGTCGGTGATGCCGCCGTTCTCGTTCACATGCAGCACCCGCGACAAGCGGCGGTAGAACGCCGTCCGATCCTCGTCGGTCAGGGGACAGGACAACGGAGCGGAACGTTTCAGAGATTCCCACTGTCCTTCAGGGGACCAGTTGCTTGTGATCACCACCAGGTCGAACGCCGCCCACGAGTTCGCATACCGGCGGCTGAGCTGATACGGTGTACCGTCAAGCATCTGAAGCATCTCCTGCACGCCGAACACCGGCGTAGGCAGACGTAGCTCATCCAGGAGTAACCCCTTCTCCCCCGCGTATCCATCCCACGGGTCACGCCGGTAGTCGGTCACTGAAAAGAATCCGCGACCGCCGCACGACTCCTTCAGATACTCGATCGCCACCGTGGTCTTTGCCGTTCCCGAGCTGCCGTATATATAGATGACGTTCATGGCACGCTTCCCGGAGCCACTGCCCCACTGCCATGTCTGCCGTTCCCTCTCCAGCTTCTCCAACCAC
>NZ_JACSPQ010000048.1 GCF_014837055.1 Phocaeicola faecium | reverse complement strand
GTACGGTGTCGGCACTTGTTCTGAACAGTGGCGGCGTTCATTCTGGACGGTGCAGGCGGTATGGTGCCGGTGCGGTGCGGTGCGAGGGCGCCGGTGCCGTTGGTTTCCTGATAGATTCCCGAGTGCTGATCAACCATTCGTTCGGTTTCTCGGGAGGAAAGGAATGACGACACCGGTGCGTATCCAACAGCGTATCAGGCAGCTGGAAGGACAGGGATTGAATCACACGCGGATAGCCAGGGAGCTTGGTGTTTCGCGTACGACGGTAATCAAGTACGTGTCGAGGGATTATTCGCCCTCGCCGCGGGAGGGGGCGGTCGGGAGCCGTTCCCTGGTGACGGGTGAGTACGCGCGCGCTGCGGACGAGTGGCTGACCTCGGACCTGCGGATGCCGCGCAAGCAGCGGCATACCGCGCGCCGAGTGCACGAGCGGCTGGTGGCCGTGCTCGGGTTTCCCGGCGAGTACTCCTCGGTGCAGCGATGGGTCAAGAAGTGGCGGGAGGCGCATCGCCGCGAGTCCGACGGGTACGCGGAACTGGAATGGGCCCCCGGCACGGCGCAGGTGGATTACGGTCTGGCAAAGGCCGTGGTCGCGGGCGTGGAACGGACTGTGCATTATTTGGCGGTCTCGTTCCCGTACTCGAATATGCGGTACGTGGCCGCGCTGCCCGGGGAGACCACGGAGTGCGTGTGCCATGGTCTGCTGCAGGTCTTCGGACACATGGGCATGGCGCCCAGGGTGCTGGTGTTCGACAACGCCACCGGCGTCGGCCATTGCAACGCGGACGGCACGGTCACGCAGACCCGCCTGTTCTCCCTGTTCAGCGCGCATTACGGGTTCGAGACCAGGTTCTGCAACCCGTATGCGGGCCACGAGAAGGGCAGCGTCGAGAACGCGGTCGGGTTCGTGCGCCGCAACCTGATGGTGCCCGAACCGGCGGCCGAGGGGTGGGACGCGCTGAGCCGCGCCTGGCTGGACGAGTGCGACGCCATCGCCCGCCGGGAGCACTACCGCCAGGCCGTGCCGATCAGGGATTTGTTCGAGACCGACCTGGATCACATGCTCCCGTTGCCGGGCACGCCGTTCGACGCATGCGACTGGCGGAGCGTGAAGACGGACCGCACCGGCACGGCCCTGATCGATGGCAACCGGTACCTCGCCGGTCCGAGATGGCGTTCCATGCGCCTCCGGGCCGGTGTCAGGGCCCTGGACATCGAGATGCGAGGCCCCGACGGGGAATACATCGTGACGCTGGAACGCGTATGGGGCCACGAGCCACGCACCGTCATGGAACCGACGACGCTGCTGGCGATCATCGCGCGCAAGCCCCGGATGTGGGGCGAGAGCCCGATCCGGGGCGATTTCCCCGAAAACGTGCGCGACCTGCTCGACCGAATGGATGGACGGGCGCGCGCAGACCTGGTCGACGACATCAGGCATGTGTCCTCGACCAGCGGGTTCGCGGCCGCCGCCAAGGCCGTGTCCGCGATCATCGATGCCGGACGCCGGCTCGACCGCGCCTCGATCGACCAGACCGCCAGACGGATCAGGCAGGGCGGCGAGGACACCGCACCCGGCCCCGATCTGAGCCGATACAACACCTACATGGAGGAAAGAGATGACGACTGATCCCGCGAAGCGAACGGACCGCACGGCACGGAAGGCCACCGCCGAACAGGTCATGGAACTCTCCCGCAACCTGCCATTGACCCGAAGCGTGCTCAGACGGGCCGTCGAGAACGCCACCCCCGGCCAGCTCGGCTTCCTCGCGGCCCTGTTCACCGCCGAGAACGCCAGCCGCGCCGAATCCAAACGGAACCGGCTGCTCAGACAGGCCGGCTTCCCCCAATCCAAAGAACTTGACGGGTACGACTGGAGCATGGCCGCGTTCCCCACCGACTGGGGACGCGAACAGCTCGTCTCCCTCGAGTTCATCGACCACGCCGAGGACCTCGTGCTCTACGGCGACGTGGGATGCGGCAAGACCCACCTCGCCATCGCCACCGGCACCCTCGCCTGCAGGCGGGGCATACCGGTCAGGTTCTTCACCGCCTCCGGCCTGATCATG
>NZ_JACSPQ010000052.1 GCF_014837055.1 Phocaeicola faecium | reverse complement strand
CTCCTGGACCGTGCGCAGCCGCGACGAGGTGGCCGAATGCGACGCTTGGTTCGATCACCACATCTTCGAGTCGTTCGTCCCCGACGAGCACTGAGACACGCCCGGCCTGTGCGGACTCTGACACTTTTGTGACTCTGACACTTTCAGAGACTGGCGTTATGGGGGTGGTGACGTTTTGTTGGACTCCGGTTGTCCTTGTTCTTCGATTATGCCACGAGCCCGAGCTGGTGTCTTCGGCGGGTGATGCTGGTGCCGTACTCGAGCTTGATGCGTTCGTCCCGGTACCAGACCATGTACTCGTCCAGTCGCCGGATGAACTCGTCCATGCTCACGCCCGTGAAGTCCCGTTCGTGGAAGAACTCCTGCTTGAGCCGGCCGAAGAACCCTTCCGCGGCCGCGTTGTCGGGGCTGCAGCCCTTCGCGCTCATGGAACGCGTCAGCCCGTGCTCCTCGCAGATGCCGATCCATCCGGGCCACCGGTAGTGGCAGCCTCGATCGCTGTGGATGACCGGACGCTCGCCGTCCCCGAGCGTGGAGCACGCCTCGCGCAGCATCCGGTTGGCCAGCTCGGCGTCCGGCCTGGTGCCGATGGTCCAGGCCACCGGCATCCCGTCACAGCAGTCGATCACCGGCGACAGGTACGCCTTGCCCGCGGGGATGCGGAACTCGGTGATGTCCGTGACCCACAGGCGGTTCGGCGCCTCGGCGTGGAAGTCCCGGTTCACGAGGTTCGCGGGCGCCTCGCCGCCGATCTCGCCCCTGTACGAGCTATAGCGGCGCGCCCGTTTGAGCGGGGGAACGAGCCCGTGCCGGGTCATCAGCCGCATGACCCTCTTCGCGGACACGACGATCCCCGCGCCCCGCAGCTCGAGCCACACCCGCCGGTACCCGTAGCGGCGGCCGCTGTTCTCGAACGCCTCCCGCACCAGGGCGAGCAGCCCCTCGTCGCGGTCCGGCCTGGCCATCGCGCGCAGCTGGTGGAAGTACGTGCTGCGCGCCAGCCCCACACGGGCCAGCAGGACCGCGACGGGCAGGCCGAACGCCTCAGACGTCCCCCTGACGAGTATCGCCTTCTCCCTTCTGGTCAGGTTTTCCGGGTCTGCGCCCCGCCCTTTTCCCACCAGCTCCAACGCGCCCCGGCGCAACGCCAGCTCGATCCCCAGCTCCCGGCTCTCGGCCCGGTCCCGCTCCAGACCGGCGGCCAGCGCGGCCAGCTCGGCCCGCGTCCGCTCCAGCTCGGCACGCGCCCGCTCCAACTCGACGCGCACCCGCTCCAACTCGACGCGCGCGTCCATGGGCGCATCCCCGTCACGCATCACCGGCTCCCGTCCCTCGAGCGACATCCTGCGCTTCCAGTGTGCCACGGCCGACGGGTCCACGCCCGCCAGACCCGCCGCCTCGGTCTGCGTCATCGCCCCGCTCGCGCACGCCTCCAGCAACGCCTCGCGCACGCCCCGCGGCACCGGACGCCGGCGCACGGCCTCCCGGCCTCCCGGCGCCATCGCGCGCACCCACCTGAGCAGAGACCCGACACACCCCGGATACCCCAACTCCCGTATCACGTCCAACGCGCGGCCACCGCACGACAGATAACGCTCCACCGCACGCACCTTCTGCTCCCACGTATACGACGCCACAAACCACACTCCTCCACACCAAGGAGTCCAACTTTCCGTCACCACCCCCATTTCAACGTTTTGTGGAATGTATCACGGTCACGATGTGTCAGAGTCCGCGCAGGCCGGGCGTGTCGGGGTGGGGAGTGGGGTCGGGCGGCCTCGTTTGCGGTTGCGTTTGTGGGTTTCCTGGTTACGCGGGACGCAATTTTATAAAAGTACAATACTATAAAGTATGATACTAAGTATTGTACTTGCAGAAAGGCTGCATCATGGTGGGGTTTATCGGACGTGAGACCGAGTTGCAGATGCTGCAGCGCCGTTATGATAGTGGGAAGTTCGAGCGCGTCGTTGTGTACGGGCGTCGCCGGATCGGCAAAACGGCTCTGATCAATCGATTCGTTCAAGACAAGCCCGCCATCTTCTATACCGCCACCGAGAACGGCGCTGAACGCAACCTTAAAGGGCTCAGCGCCAGCATCGCGCGGTACCGCAACGGGCTGAACAGCGTGGGCTCGCCCGTGTATGAGGACTACAGGGATGCGTTCGAGGATGTGTTCCGCATGGCCGAACGCGATCGTCTCATCCTGGTCATTGACGAATACCCGTATCTGGCC
>NZ_JACSPQ010000020.1:1263-3763 GCF_014837055.1 Phocaeicola faecium | reverse complement strand
AGGGGGTTTCCCGCCCCCTTTATCGTTACTTATACCTACATTTGCTTTTCCATAAGCTCCAGCCCTCCTCACGGAAGACATTCAACGCCGATGGAATGCTCCCCTACCGATCGTATTGATCCCGAGTCTTCGGCAAACCACTTAATACCCGATTATTATCCACGCCCGGTTCCTCGACTAGTGAGCTGTTACGCACTCTTTAAATGAATGGCTGCTTCCAAGCCAACATCCTAGCTGTCTCTGCAACCGGACTTCGTTAGACTAACTTAGTGGTTATTTCGGGGCCTTAGACGACGGTCTGGATTGTTCTCCTCTCGGGCGCGGACCTTAGCACCCACGCCCTCACTCCTGTACTTTGGCAATACCAGCATTCGGAGTTTGTCAAGACTTGATAGGCGGTGAAGCCCTCGCGTCTTATCAGTCGCTCTACCTCTGGTCTGGAACGTACAAGGCTGCACCTAAATGCATTTCGGGGAGTACGAGCTATCTCCGAGTTTGATTGGCCTTTCACCCCTACCCTCACCTCATCCGGAAGCTTTTCAACGCTTATCGGTTCGGACCTCCATCCGGCGTTACCCGGACTTCATCCTGGACAAGGGTAGATCACACGGTTTCGCGTCTGCCGCCGCGGACTGGACGCCCTGTTCAGACTCGCTTTCGCTTCGGCTGCGGGAATCATTTCCCTTAACCTTGCCGGCGACGGCAACTCGTAGGTTCATTATGCAAAAGGCACGCCGTCACAGCTTGATGCTGCTCCGACCGCTTGTAGGCGTACGGTTTCAGGGACTATTTCAACCTCCTGTTCGGAGTGCTTTTCACCTTTCCCTCACGGTACTGGTTCACTATCGGTCTCTCGGGAGTATTTAGCCTTGCCGGATGGTCCCGGCTGATTCGCGCAGGATTTCACGTGTCCCGCGTTACTCAGGATACTGCTACGCTTCCTATGGCTTCGCGTACCGGACTATCACCGTCTATGGTCGCTCTTTCCAGAGCGTTCCGCTCGCCATCGTTCATGCGATGCCGCAGTCCTACAACCCCCGTCCTGCCGTAACAGGGCGGGTTTGGGCTCTTCCCCGTTCGCTCGCCACTACTGGGGGAATCATTGTTATTTTCTTTTCCTGCAGGTACTAAGATGTTTCAGTTCCCTGCGTTAGCCTCCCGCTGTGCGGGATGGTGCCCCTTCAGGACACCGGGTTGTCCCATTCGGATATCCGCGGATCAAAGGTTGCTTGCACCTCCCCGCGGCTTGTCGCAGCTTGCCACGTCCTTCATCGCCTCCGAGAGCCTAGGCATCCACCGTACGCCCTTATCTATTTCCGTAATATACTTTCTTCCGTCAGCAAACGGAAGGGCGTATCTTCAAAACCTTCTCTTCGTTCGTTAGTTTGTCCATCATGTCACAGACCGCATTGTCCTTTCGGACTTACGTGGAGAATAACGGATTCGAACCGTTGACCCCCTGCTTGCAAAGCAGGTGCTCTAGCCAGCTGAGCTAATCCCCCTTCACCGGTAGTCCCAGGCAGAGTTGAACTGCCGACCTCTACATTATCAGTGTAGCGCTCTAACCAACTGAGCTATAGGACTGACTTGTAATGCCTCGTTCTCAACTCACCGTACTTACCTGTGCCGTACGGATCATTCTCCTCTTTACAGCATATATATCTTTTCGACACGCAGGAACCGAAAACGGCACAAGCATCATACCGCTCCAGAAAGGAGGTGTTCCAGCCGCACCTTCCGGTACGGCTACCTTGTTACGACTTAGCCCCAATCACCGGCTTTACCCTAGGGCGCCCCTTGCGGTTACGCACTTCAGGCACCGCCGGCTTTCATGGCTTGACGGGCGGTGTGTACAAGGCCCGGGAACGTATTCACCGCGCCGTGGCTGATGCGCGATTACTAGCGAATCCAGCTTCGTGGAGTCGGGTTGCAGACTCCAGTCCGTACTGAGGGAGGGTTTGGGGATTGGCGTCCCGTCGCCGGGTAGCAGCCCTCTGTGACCTCCCATTGTAACACGTGTGTAGCCCCGGACGTAAGGGCCGTGCTGATTTGACGTCATCCCCACCTTCCTCACACCTTGCGGTGGCAGTGCCCCCAGAGTGCCCAGCTTTACCTGATGGCAACTGGCGGGAGGGGTTGCGCTCGTTATGGCACTTAAGCCGACACCTCACGGCACGAGCTGACGACAACCATGCAGCACCTCCATGCCTGCCATTGCTGGAAGCCCCATCTCTGAGGCAGTCAGGCACAGTTCAAGCCCGGGTAAGGTTCCTCGCGTATCATCGAATTAAACCACATGTTCCTCCGCTTGTGCGGGCCCCCGTCAATTCCTTTGAGTTTCACCGTTGCCGGCGTACTCCCCAGGTGGGATACTTAACGCTTTCGCTTGGCCGCCGACCGTGTATCGCCGACAGCGAGTATCCATCGTTTACCGTGCGGACTACCAGGGTATCTAATCCTGTTCGATACCCGCACCTTCGAGCCTCAACGTCAGTCCAGG
>NZ_JACSPQ010000020.1:0-1163 GCF_014837055.1 Phocaeicola faecium | reverse complement strand
GCTGCCTTCGCAATCGGGGTTCTTCGTGATATCTAAGCATTTCACCGCTACACCACGAATTCCGCCTGCCTCGACCGAACTCAAGCACGCCAGTTTCAACTGCAATTCCAAGGTTGAGCCCCGAACTTTCACAGCTGACTTGACATGCCGTCTGCGCTCCCTTTAAACCCAATAAATCCGGATAACGCCTGCATCCTCCGTATTACCGCGGCTGCTGGCACGGAGTTAGCCGATGCTTATTCATGCGGTACCTGCAATAAGGTACACGTACCTCACGTTAATCCCGCATAAAAGAAGTTTACAACCCGTAGGGCCGTCATCCTTCACGCTACTTGGCTGGTTCAGCCTCCCGGCCATTGACCAATATTCCTCACTGCTGCCTCCCGTAGGAGTTTGGACCGTGTCTCAGTTCCAATGTGGGGGACCTTCCTCTCAGAACCCCTATCCATCGTCGGCTAGGTGGGCCGTTACCCCGCCTACTACCTAATGGAACGCACCCCCCTCCCGTACCGTAAATACTTTAGTCAGGTTTACATGCGAACTCCTGACATCATCGGGTATTAATCTCCCTTTCGGAAGGCTATCCCCGTGTACGGGGCAGGTTGGATACGCGTTACTCACCCGTGCGCCGGTCGCCATCGTATCTGGCAAGCCAGATACATGCTGCCCCTCGACTTGCATGTGTTAAGCCTGTAGCTAGCGTTCATCCTGAGCCAGGATCAAACTCTTCATTGTAAAATATCCTTGTTCTTTTTATTATTCTGAATTTCAGGGTATGGGTCTTCTTTTCTCATCACGGCTCCTATATACATTTATATTATATATAGCAGGAAGCCGCTCCTAAAGAAACCGTCGCTTGTACTACTTTTTCGTCTCCTGCATATCTAAAGAATTTCAATGACCTCTCTGTCTTCCCTTCCCGCGTCGTTTTCAGCGGAAAAGCGTTGCAAAGGTAAGCACTTTTTTTCATTCCACCAAAACTTTTTTCAAGTTTTTTTTCGAGGAGGTTTTTCGGGGCGGTCGGACCGCGGCACGAAGGATACCACCCGAAGTGGGGGAAAGATGCCAGCCTTTCATCGTTCAGAGGCTTTCGCTCCCGAAAGCGGGTGCAAAAGTACGCACTTTATCCGATTCCGCAACACACTCCACACACTTTTTTTCAT
>NZ_JACSPQ010000049.1 GCF_014837055.1 Phocaeicola faecium | reverse complement strand
GACTGCCTGTAGTAGTTGGCGAATCGCTTCTGTTCCCTCATTGCTTGTCTGCATGGTCGCTTTTACTTCATTCAATTCTCCGATGATCTTTTCCAAGGGGGAGTAATCAAGTGCGTTACTCTTCAGGTCGAAACCTGTGCGTTCAAAGTATTCCAGGGCGAGAGAAACGAACTCTTTCCGTAATATGCCGTTTGCCCGGCAGTATATCTCCAGCCGTTCAGATGTTTCTCCGCTTATTGAGATTGTAGTCTTTTCCGGCTTGCTTTTGGGTTGTATGGTTGCTTTATCTGTCATACCTTAACCGATTGATATAAATATGCTTATAATATGCTTGATATGCTGGTTTTATGCTTCTTTTTAATTGAATATGCTGTAAATATACCGAATATTCCTGAAATATATTCAGGTTACTTGGTCTTTTTTTCGCTTAAAGTGATATGAGAATCCACAAAGCACCCTCCGAAGCCGGATAAGGCGTCTGGTTGCGTGTAAGTGACTGTTACAAGGGTTTGTCCCATGAATGTCTCAATCTTGTCTATAATGGCTTCCATTGGCTTTCCTAAGCCTGTAGCTTCAGCTGATACCAATATCAAATCTCCTTCTTTCATGTCTTTGTTTTTTTGATTGTGTGACAAAATCAAAGTTTCTTTCTGTCTTTAATTTTTCCCTTGATAGCATTGATTATATAACCTTTTGGGTTCTTCTTTTCCCTTGATTTCCCTTTTAGAATGGCGAGTTCATTAAGGAAGTCTGGAAGTAAGGTTTGTGCTGATATAAACAGATCTAGATTGTTTTTAATCTCTTTATCTGAAAACTCAATCGAGTTTTTAAGATAACTTCTTATTTCCGGAGCTAACGACCAGCTTAAAGCAGTCTGTTTTTGAAGGTCATGTTTTTCCAAATCACTGTCACGGTGTTCCGGTTGATATACCGGATAAAACTTTATGGCCGTTATCTTTCGCCCTGTTTTGAGCGGTGTGTACTCAAAGGTATATGGGCTGACTTCATCAAGCTCTTTTTTTGCAGCATCCACAACATAACGTATAAAATCGTTGATGCGCTCGTATTTGTCTGTTACGCAAAACATTTCCTTTAGCTGTTCTATAGAGTATATCAGAGGAGTTTTCTGGTTGCTCAACAACTCATAAAAGCGCATTGAAAACTGGCTCTTAAAGCTCATGGCTGCTTTCAGTTCGTATTTCCTGAAACCCTTTGAGAAATCAAGTATGCAGTCCCATACACGTGGGTGTACCTGAAAGGATAATACTGAAGAACGCTTCCGTATATAAGGCAAGGCTATGATAGAGATACTTTGCCAGATCTCATCATCTTCATACTCAAAGATCTTTCGCTGAAGCGACTGTAGGGCTTCTTTTACTCTCGCATAATTCTTGTCGTCCTCTCCATTAAGCAGGCAGGCGATAGGCATGGTTATATTTACGCAACTGAAAAGATCATGCTCTATCTTCTGACAGTTATCAGCGAACTTTATACCTTGCAGCTCTCCTTGAGCCATTTCTACGAGACGATAAATGATACGCTTTTCGTACACATTAAAGTCATATTTTGCAGTAGTCATAATATAACTTTGGATAAGGTCTTTGTTTACTATTGCCATAATTATCAGTGTTTTGCGCAAATATAAGTATTAAAAACGAGTTTTACAAATAAAACTCGTAGATTGTGTGATTAGTATTCAAAAACTCGTAGTTAAACTTTGAAATAGTATTCAAAAACTCGCAGTTAGTATTCAAAAACTCGTAGTTAGATCGCTGTTGATGATTGTAATATTCTGTTTGTCAGATTGTTAAAGTGCATTTTTTAAAAGTTGATAAGCATATAACAAGTAATGCTTAAAAACAAGTCATAAAATTTTAGCCTGAATGTGGCTTCCAGACCTCCAAATCCGTGAAAAACGAGTTTTTGAATGTTTGTGAAAGCAAAGCAAAAGCCAGCGCAGCGTTCTTTGAGGAACGAATTTTCCGCGCGTGTACACAAATAAGTACACAAAACTTTTGTTTTATTGATTTTTATCCCTATTTTTGCGGTGAAAACCAATATATTAGAACTATGCAGATTGTTACAACACGCGAATTTCGTGCCAATCAGAAGAAATACTTCGAAATGGCAGAGACGGAAACGATCCTGGTCTCCAGACGCAATGCAGCCCCTATTATGGTGTGTGCAGTCAGAGAAGGTGATTTCCCTTCAAAGGAAGAACTTGCGGCCATCCAGAGAGGTATTGAAGATATCCGAAACGGAAATACCTTCAGAATGGCTAAAAACGAGTCTCTGGATGATTTTCTTAACCGTATAGAGGGCGAAGGCAATGTATGAGATAGAATTTTCCAAAGAAGCGGTAAAACATGTCCTGTTGATGAGAAAATCCTCTCCGCAGCTTTTCAGGAAGCTGGAGAAGCTGCTTGATGAACTCCGGGAACACCCGTACACGGGTACAGGGCATCCGGAACAGTTGAGATACCTGGAGGGTGTCTGGTCAAGGCAGCTGGACAAGAAGAACCGTATCAGGTATATGGTCAACGAGACTACCGTAATTGTGTTTATCATTTCAGCCTGGGGACATTATGACGACAAATGAAGGATTGCAGTAAGTTCCGAAACGGCACATACTGCAATCCTTTTGAATTTGTGACAGAATCAAAATAACTTATATCATATATCCAAGCAAACGGCTGCACTCGTCGGGAGTGTTGGTACACCCCCTTGCCGTGCGGCGCTCCCCGACCGATGAGTTTTTTGTGGTGTTCCGGACACGTTCTGTTGTGCGGTTTTGTTGGGTATTTCTGTTGTGTACCGGGCGTGCGGTTTTCGTGTGTGTTTACGTGTGTGGGATAGGTTCTATCTCTCCCCGTCCCCTTTGCTAATTTCGCGCTGGGGAGGGTGTTCGATAGAACAGCAAGAGGAAACCGGGCAAGCCCTGTTTTTTCCTCTTGCCCTACGGGGTTATGCTTTGAAAATCAAAGCATTAGAAAAATTAACCGCTATATGTTGGTTATAACGAATAAATATATTATCTTGTAAACCAATTAGTTAGTATATTAATTTGTTATAATAAGCCTTATAATTATATGGAAAAAGACAGTAAAACAACAGTAGCGGTAGAACGTACTACTTTTGCTAAACTTGACCGTCTGGCCAAGGCAAACAGTGTGTCAAAAATGGAGTATATTACTCATGCCATAAACTACTTTGAGAAGTACGGTATAAACCCGGTCGAGCATGAAAGCCCAGCACAGGAAATGCAGAAGCTTATCAAGCGCATGGACCAGGTGTTCGCATTCCTGAAGAAACAGGAAACGGATCTTGTGCGTCCGGCTTGTGAAGCTCTGGCCGGAGCCAGCACACAGATAACCATAAGCCTTTCATCCTTACTTTCGGAAGAAAAGTTCAGGCGGTTCCTGAAGGATAACAAGGAACTGCTTGCCGGGATAATCAACAGTTCCGACAACAACGGCAAGGCCATAGGCAGGGCAGAAAAAGCGGTGCGGGATGCAGATTCAACTATCAGGAAGAACCAGGATATTATCTTCAAGCGGATAGAAGCCAGCGAAACGGCACAGATTAAAGCCTATAAGCATATCGTTTCCTTCCTCGATGCAAAAGGAAAGACCGGGCTGCTCGATGATATAAACAAAGTCTATGAGAGGGAAAAGGAAAGGAGGGGGCTATGAACATAAAGATTCAGGGTGGCGGTTCCGGAACCTATGCCAATACAGGGAGCTGCACAGGAGTAACGACCTATCTCCAGCATGAGGATCTGGAGCGCATGAAGAACGGCCGGGAAGTGCAGCCGTTTTTCAATAACTCACGTGACTACATAAGCGCAAAGGAAGTAACCTTCAAGATAGACAACAACAAGGCAAAATTAAGCCGGAACGATGCGAAGTTCTATGTGATCACGGTAAGCCCTTCCAGCCGGGAGCTGGAGAAAATGGGCAAGACAGAGAAAGAACAGGCTGAAGCCATGAGAAAGTATGTCCGTGATGATGTGATGCAGCACTATGCGGAAGGGTTCGGAAAAGGTCTGAACAAAGAGGATATCGAGTATTACGGAAAGATCCATTTTGAGAGGAAGGGAGCCGACCGGTACGACATGCACGCACATATCATCGTAAGCCGGAAGGACAGGAGCAACACCAGGAAGCTAAGCCCAAAGACCAACCACACCGGGAAGAAGAACTGCGGAAACGTGAAAGGAGGTTTTGACAGGACAGATTTTTTCCGAAAGTGTGAATCTTCATTTGACAAGCGCACAGGGTATGACCGGGCTCCGGAACAGACCTTCGACTATCTCAATACCATGAAGAACGGAAGCCCGAAAGAAATCTTCCAGAAGAAGGAATGGGCAGAACGTGTGAACCATGAACGGCTTGAGAAGATGAAGGCCGAATGGAGCCGGGATCTTCAGGAACTGCACCAGGAACAAGGCCGTGAAGAGATCCAACAACAGGGAAACAGTATATCCCAAGTTCCGGATATCAACCAGGCACCGCAGAGAAAGAAACAACAGGAGGAAGAAATCGACCAGCCCAGGAAAAGAAGCCGGGGTTTTGGAATGGGTATGTGATTTTATTCTGAGAGTATGGACTTAGTGCTGTTCACAAAGAATTTTTGCCGTTCACAAAACAAATTTGCAGATATCCGGAAAAAGTTACAGGAGCCAGTTGCTCAAAACTGTCCCGGTATTGTGCCGTTATAATTGCAGAAGAAAACGGAATTGCTTATATTTGTAGAACTCAAGCGTAGGCTCTGGCAAGCCCATTGCGGAAACGCATGGGGAAAATGGCGACTGGTTTCGGTCGCCATTTTTATTGCCCACAAAAAAGGGGGCACTCTTGCTGGTGTTGTTCAAACATTTCTACTTATTTGTACTTGCCAGTTGAACCTACGCTTCCCTAATAAAATGTCTATGGTAAAAAGTTAAAAAATCCTCCCACTTTTGTTAGATATATTTTTTTGTGTAATTTTGTAATCGTTATGCGGCAGTAATAATATACATATTAATACGAGTTAGTAATCCTGTAGTTCTCATATGCTACGAGGAGGTATTAAAAGGTGCGTTTCGACAATGCATCTACTGTAGTATATTATTGCTTAATCCAAATGAATATTATAAATTTAGGAATTCTTGCTCACATTGATGCAGGAAAAACTTCCGTAACCGAGAATCTGCTGTTTGCCAGTGGAGCAACGGAAAAGTGCGGCCGTGTGGATAATGGTGACACCATAACGGACTCTATGGATATAGAGAAACGTAGAGGAATTACTGTCCGGGCTTCTACGACATCTATTATCTGGAATGGAGTGAAATGCAATATCATTGACACTCCGGGACACATGGATTTTATTGCGGAAGTGGAGCGGACATTCAAAATGCTTGATGGAGCAGTCCTCATCTTATCCGCAAAGGAAGGCATACAAGCGCAGACAAAGTTGCTGTTCAGTACTTTACAAAAGCTGCAAATCCCGACAATTATATTTATCAATAAGATTGACCGTGCCGGTGTGAATTTGGAGCGTTTGTATATGGATATAAAAACAAATCTGTCGCAAGATGTCCTGTTTATGCAAACTGTTGTCGATGGATCGGTTTATCCGGTTTGCTCCCAAACATATATAAAGGAAGAATACAAAGAATTTGTATGCAACCATGACGACGATATATTAGAACGATATTTGGCGGATAGCGAAATTTCACCGGCTGATTATTGGAATACGATAATCGCTCTTGTGGCAAAAGCCAAAGTCTATCCGGTGCTACATGGATCAGCAATGTTCAATATCGGTATCAATGAGTTGTTGGACGCCATTTCTTCTTTTATACTTCCTCCGGCATCAGTCTCAAACAGACTTTCAGCTTATCTCTATAAGATAGAGCATGACCCCAAAGGGCATAAAAGAAGTTTTCTTAAAATAATTGACGGAAGTCTGAGACTTCGAGACGTTGTAAGAATCAACGATTCGGAAAAATTCATCAAGATTAAAAATCTAAAGACTATTTATCAGGGCAGAGAGATAAATGTTGATGAAGTGGGTGCCAATGATATCGCGATTGTAGAAGATATAGAAGATTTTCGAATCGGAGATTATTTAGGTGCTAAACCTTGTTTGATTCAAGGATTATCTCATCAGCATCCCGCTCTCAAATCCTCCGTCCGGCCAAATAAGCCCGAAGAGAGAAGCAAGGTGATATCCGCTCTGAATACATTGTGGATTGAAGACCCGTCTTTGTCCTTTTCCATAAACTCATATAGTGATGAATTGGAAATCTCGTTATATGGTTTGACCCAAAAGGAAATCATACAGACATTGCTGGAAGAACGATTTTCCGTAAAGGTCCATTTTGATGAGATCAAGACTATCTACAAAGAACGACCTATAAAAAAGGTCAATAAGATTATTCAGATCGAAGTACCACCCAACCCTTACTGGGCCACAATAGGGCTGACTCTTGAACCCTTACCGTTAGGGGCAGGGTTGCAAATCGAAAGTGACATCTCCTATGGTTATCTGAACCATTCTTTTCAAAATGCCGTTTTTGAAGGGATTCGTATGTCTTGCCAATCTGGTTTACATGGATGGGAAGTGACAGATCTGAAAGTAACTTTTACTCAAGCCGAGTATTATAGCCCGGTAAGTACACCTGCTGATTTCAGACAGCTGACCCCTTATGTCTTCAGGCTGGCTTTGCAACAGTCAGGTGTGGACATTCTCGAACCGATGCTCTGTTTTGAGTTGCAGATACCCCAAGTAGCGAGTTCCAAAGCTATTACAGATTTGCAAAAACTGATGTCTGAGATTGAAGACATCAGTTGTAATAATGAGTGGTGTCATATTAAAGGGAAAGTTCCATTAAATACAAGTAAAGACTATGCCTCAGAAGTAAGTTCGTACACTAAGGGCTTAGGCATTTTTATGGTTAAGCCATGTGGGTATCAAATAACAAAAGACGGTTATTCTGATAATATCCGCATGAACGAAAAAGATAAACTTTTATTCATGTTCCAAAAATCAATGTCATTAAAATAATGGAGCGGTCAGGAAATTTCTATAAGGCAATACGGTTGGGATATATACTTATCTCCATTCTTATCGGATGTATGGCATATAATAGCCTCTATGAATGGCAGGAGATAGAAGCATTAGAACTTGGCAATAAAAAAATAGACGAGCTCCGAAAAGAAATAAACAATATCAATATTCAAATGATAAAATTTTCTCTATTGGGTGAAACAATACTGGAATGGAACGATAAAGATATCGAGCATTACCATGCACGGCGTATGGCAATGGACAGTATGCTCTGCCGTTTCAAGGCCACCTATCCAGCAGAGCGCATCGATAGTGTGCGCAGTCTTTTAGAGGATAAGGAACGACAGATGTTCCAGATAGTCCGGTTAATGGATGAACAACAATCTATTAACAAGAAGATAGCCAATCAAATTCCGGTTATTGTACAGAAAAGTGTGCAGGAACAGTCCAAAAAGCCAAAACGAAAAGGTTTCTTAGGCATATTCGGCAAAAAAAAGGAAGTAACTCCAGCAGTATCAACCACTATCCTTCATTCGGTCAATAGAAACGTAATCAGCGAACAGAAAGTGCAGGATCGCCAATTGTCGGAACAAGCCGACAGCCTTGCAGCTCGTAATGCAGAACTTAACAGACAACTGCAAGAATTGATTTGCCAAATAGAAGAAAAGGTACAAACCGAACTGCAAAGCCGGGAAAACGAAATAGTTGCCATGCGTGAAAAGTCATTTATGCAAGTAGGCGGTTTAATGGGATTCGTTCTTCTATTGTTGTTAATTTCCTACATCATCATACATCGTGATGCAAAAAGCATTAAACAATACAAGCACAAGACAACTGCCCCCATGTAGTCAATCCGAGGAGTTTTACATTAATCTTCACAGACATAAATGTCCCCTCTCGTTGTCATCTTAAAAATCGGAATTTTATGATTGACAAATCATAAAATCAGCTAAAGACTTCTTTCAACCTTCATAGGTGTAGAATCTTTTGGCATTTCTATTCGCAATGTTATGAAAAAAGCATCAAAATACCAACCAATTTTTGCTGTATATTGGCTCCAATGCCGTTTTTCTACCTATTTTCTACCCGATTGGCTGTTACAGTTCTGTATTTACTTTGATTTTCCCTATTGTTTTTTGTTCGTCACGTACACGGCAAAGTTCCCGGTGTGCTTTTTCTTTATACTCCTGAAGAGCTTTGATTTCGTTACGCAATCGGTTGTTTTCTTCCTGAAGAACCTGTAGTTCTTTGGCCTGTTCTGCGGCCAGACTTTCCGCTTTGGCCTTTGCTTCTGTTGCCTGGGCTATAAGTTCTGGAGCTGGAAGCTGTTTTGCGGTCTGTTCCCGGACTGCCTGTAGTAGTTGGCGAATCGCTTCTGTTCCCTCATTGCTTGTCTGCATGGTCGCTTTTACTTCATTCAATT
>NZ_JACSPQ010000013.1 GCF_014837055.1 Phocaeicola faecium | reverse complement strand
CTATATTGTAATTTACACTTGATTATCAGTCGTTTGCAGTTTTATGATATTCTGTGAAAGTATAAGTTCGAGAGCCTCTCTCTCCGCTTCCAACAAGAAGAACCGCTGAAAGTTCAGCGGTTTTTTTGTTTTTATATCCTATGTTTATTCCGCCGTAAAAACGGCTATTCTTGAACAGGACGTAGACCGTACCCGGCAGAACGGTAGTAGTTGCCCAAAGGATTCACATACGACGACCTGAAGTTCAGGCGCCACCCGCTAATTTGGTTGTACGGTCCAGTCGACCAATAGAGGCCGTCGCTGTTAATGAGGCTAACCTTGCCGTCAATATAGTTTCGAGCACCCGATGCAGGAAAGAAAATCTGTTGTCCGGTCCTATTGGCTTGGGCGTAGAAGTTCCAACCATTGCGCGTACTGTCCCAAGTACCATTGGCTGGATAAGCAGTAGAGCTGCTGCTTCCTGTTGCTGTAAATCCCGTAAATGCATTGCTGGCAGGAAGTTTGAAACCGACAGGGCAGGGATCGTAAATGGTTTTGACGACCTGATTGTCATTGGTAGAATACGTATTGTTGTCGGCGTCCCATAGGTTGTAGTAGGCATTGTCTCCCTCTTTATTCTTTTGCATTATATCAGGCTTAAGTATATAGTTCCTGATACATTCTGCTCCATACGAGAATGACTCCACTTTTACATTATTGGCAGAAGATGTGCCGTTTGCATCATACCATATTTTATTGCCGTTCACACCGTTGGACGGACGGAACGGGTCCTTGCGTCCCCATTGGTAATAGGGATGATTACCACCGATTGTGACGATTGAGCTTTTTTGGGAAACGACAATATCAGATGTCTGTTCACCGGCTGTAAAACGCACTTTGCAGTTACGCGCCTCATAGGTGACGGTCTCTCCATCACACCATCCGAGGGGAACCGGCATGAAGCTGTATTCCACATTCTGGTAATTGGTCACTTCAATAACATTGTCTACATCTTCGTCTGTCACCCAAATGTGCCAAGACCAGAGGACGTCGCCCGAGGCATCCTTGACTGCAATCACCGCATTGCCTTGCTGTATGGTGTTCTGGTCCACCTTGAAAGAGATGTTACCGCCATTGCTTCCGGCATTGTATTTTATTTCGCTGACCAGCGAGGGGGCATCTTGCCAAACCAGTTCCGCTTTTGCGGGAACACATCCGTTGTACGTGAGATAAGGGCCGGTAATACCGGCTCCTGCATGGTTGATGAGCGGGTTCAGAATGTTGGGGCTTGATGGGGCAGCAGAGCTATACGCGGAACTATTGGTCGCTCCGTTTTTGATCGCATTGCCATAAACCAGTGGGAATGAATAATATCCCGGGGCATCTATCACATAACAGTTGGCGGTATTTTCAATCGCGGGTCCACCTTGCCCGTTTGCCAAGTTGTACGGTGCTTTTTCCGTTCCCTGCCCGACCCTCTGTTCTCTTAATATCCTTGTATGCGGACTATCCGTTGTGCCTGTCTGTGCGTCAACCGTCGCGTTGAGGGATGCTGCGGTCGTGCTGCCCACACCACTTGCCGTGAATGCGGTGAGCCAGTCGGGTCTTGCATCGCTCCACGTCTTTCCATCATCGGTAGAGAACTGTGACTTCCATTCTACGGGTTCTTTTTTCCCCTGACTGTTTTGCCGGTAACTGGTCACTCTGTAGGTTTTCGTCTCTCCGGCATAGGTAAAGTCGGCAGGACCGTTGACAGTGAGCACGTAGTCCCAGTTGACAGAAGTGGTGGATATTTTGTAGGTTACAGTTTTTCCCATCGGCCACACTTGTTTTCCTATATTCCCGGTCAGGGTATGTTCTGTTCCGTCGTTGAAAACCACCTCGATCACCGCACCGTCGGGGAGCGTCTGCGGAACCATCATGAAGGTTTGCGCCTCTGTGGTGATGGCTTCGTCCGGTGTTCCACTGGAAGCCTTGCCCAGCGTTTGGGAAAAGTCCTTCACCGCACCGATACCGCTCCATGTATGTGTGCCGAAGTTATAAGTACCTGTGGAATTCACTTCTTTCAGCGTTACGCTTTTTATAGTACCCGCCTTCATGTCGCTACCGCATACGAATCTCACGGCAGTCAATGCGTGGCGGAAAGTAAGAGCGACCGAAGTGTTGGAATTGCCCGGGAGCTCATCGGATGCTGCCACAAGCAGATCCTGTTGGTTGGTCACATCATCAGGTATCGTACAAGTAATGGTCGATACTCCGGATGCTTCCCGACCGGAAAGGCGGTAAGCCTCATTACCCTTCGGAGCATAGGCAAAGAATTTCATCTTATAGGCACTGCCGGGCCAGTAATTGCTGGATGATGGCATCCACGAGCCTCCGGTTTTGCTGACAAGAACGTCATACATGTAATTAGGGGTTTGCGTGCCGCTCCATTCACCCGTATAGGAATAGGCCGACACTCCGAACGTTTCGTACATGTTGCCGACATTTACCGGAGTGGCACGGGTGGACGGGATTGTATTATTCGCAGACAGAGGCTCTATGCTGTCAGTATAGAGGGTGTGCAGGTAAAGGAGATTCATGCCGTCAGTCTTCAAGAGAGAGGCAGACGGATGCGTGTCTTCTGTTGTTCCCCTTGTTCCGACGGAAAACCATGTATTCTGAACATCCGATATAAACCTGATACTGTCTGAGACACGTATCATCTCATCGTCATCTGTACAAGAAATCATGAAGCACGAACCTAAAAAGACAAGTGAGAAAAAGTAATGTTTTATAAGATTATTCATACAGTCAGTCATATTTGATTTTATCGTAACAAATATAAACCGATATAAAAATCTCATAAAATATGGGGCATGTACATTTTCTTTTGTTATATCTCTAAAAATAAGAATGTTATATTGTTTTCCGATGTACATCTGACAGTACCCTTATACTCAAGATTCTAATTCAAGGTTTAAAGGAGCTGCGTTCAGCAGCTGTCTTGGCTCGTTATCATGTGAAGCACACACGAAAATGAAAACAGTTTATTAAGCCTTCTCCAGCCTATCCGGAGGCTCGAAAAATTCTATGGGTAGAACCGGGCAACGCTATGGGTAGAACCTCTTAACACTACCGCATGGGATGGATAACACTAACGGTAGCGTTTTTTCAGGGCATAGCGGCGGAGAATTTATTAAGAGATAGGCTATGTGTGCTTTAGCAAAGGTATCGGCATACTCAAACGAAGAAACAGAGGAGAAGGCTATTAAAATGCCGAATACTTTGAGCAAATATTACCACATCACCTGAAAGATATAATCTGTAAATGAGGTACAAACCTCAGTAAATAGGTTACAGACCTGAACTTGAATGTGGGTTATCTTTGCAGAAAAGATAAGACGATGGAAGATAATATGAAAATGTTTCGGTAGTTTCTGCATGAATCGGGTACACGGCGACAAAGTAAATGTATGGGCGGCTAAAAAAGCTATCGAAACAAGCGGCGGATTGTGCCGGTGCATACCGTGTCCGCAGCATTTGGATATTCCCGACTTATTGAAGCAAGTAAAAAAGACTATGGGAAAATAAATCTACAAGACTCAAAGAAATGCGAGGATTAAAAAATACACAAGGTTATGAAGTTCATGAGAGTAATAATATTATTGTTCACCATCGTATCAATAAGTTCATCGGTGTTCGGACTATCGGATGGAATAAACGACAAAAATCACAAATATATGGAAAGAAATTCAATCAAACTAACAATCAAAAACGGCGAAACATTTACCGCTACACTCACTGACAATTCGTCGGCAAAAGGCTTAATGGAACTGCTTTCAAAAGGAGATATCACAATCGAAATGGAAGATTACGGGAATATGGAAAAAGTCGGACCGCTGGGAACAAACCTTCCGCGCAATGACCGACAGACGACAACCGGTCCCGGCGATATCATTCTTTATCAAGGCAAATATTTAGTAATTTATTACGATACCAATTCGTGGAATTTCACACGGATAGGTAAGATAGACAACGCTAATGCTGCGCACTTAAAATCGGCTTTAGGAAATGGCAACGTTACCGTTACCCTCTCATTAAACCGATAGTTTCTTACAAACCGACCATGAAATACAACCTGAACTGATGGAACGTAGAGACTTTTTCCGCAAATCACTGCTTGCGGCTGCCGGAAGTGTTGTCTTGGGCAGTGGCTTGGTGAAAGCTGTAGAAAACTTGAATACTAAAAATAATGGCAAAATGAAGATAACAGTGTTAACCGGAAGTCCCCGCCGGAATGGAAATTCTGCTTATCTGGCAGAACAGTTTATTAAAGGGGCACAAGAAAAGGGACATGAAATATTCCGTTTCGACTGTGCATTTAAGCAAGTAGAGCCATGCCGTGCCTGCAATCGCTGCGGAATGGACGGCCCGTGTATCATAAAAGATGATTTCAACGAGTTACGTCCGCACCTGATAGAGTCTGACATGGTGGTATTCGCCACGCCAATGTATTATTTCGGTATTTCGGCACAAATGAAACGGGTGATAGACCGCTTTTATGCCATCAACGGACAGATTAAAGGTCATTACAAGAAAGCTGCTTTCTTAATGACTTACGCCGACACCGAAAAGAAAGAAGCCGAGCCTATGCTTCTACATTACCACACGCTGATGGAATATCTCGGATGGGAAAGCGTGGGCGAGGTAGTAGCTTCGGGCGTATGGACGGCAGGCTCAATACGCAATACGCATTACGGAGAACAGGCTTATCAATTAGGGAAAAGTATATAACCAACACCATAATGAAGAAATATATTATCGCAATCGTATTCTTTCCTGAGCCTAAAACAACGCGAGATGATAACTTGTGTTACCCTTGCTATGATGCAGACACTTCCACAGCTAAAAGCTCATGCCGGGGCTGCACTCAATGTAGGGGTTACTCCCGTCGAACTGCGTGAAGCCATGTACTCACCGCACCGTTACCCGGTAATCTGAATGAAGATGTATCGCGCTTTCTGACAGATTATTTCTTTAGCGAAATCTATACGCGCGGTACTCTCTATATTAATAGAAATGGTAGAAGATTTGGTACTTACCGATACCCAACCGCTTATTCCGAACCTGAGAATCAAATAAGACCATTTTCCCATTGATGAGCCAGCAAGGGTTACCACCAGCTTCACTGCCGGTTCATCAATGGAAAACAAGTCATCTGCTTTCCGATATCCCGCCACGAACGATGCTATTCCGGTATTCATTGGGGGTACATCCTGCCACTTTCTTAAATAACCTGCTAAGATGATGCGGATATTGAAAGCCGGTTTCGTAAGCTATTTCACTCACCGTCTTATTGGTTTCCAGCAAGCGGTCTTTTACCTTATTGATAATGGCAAGATGGATGTATTCTATCGCTGATTTGCCTGTCTGCTTCTTCACCAAATCGCCGAAATAGTTGGCGGAGAAATGAAGCTGGTCGGCACACCATGCCACAGAAGGCAGCCCCAGTTCAACCGGTTTCTCTGTATCGAAATAACCGTCTAACAGTGTCTCGAAGCGGGTAAGAACGTCACTGTTGATGGCTTCGCGGGTAGCAAACTGGCGATCGTAAAAGCGGAGGCAATGGTTGAGCAACACCTCGATATTGGAGACGATGATGGAGCGGCTGTGTTTGTCGATGGTGTGTTGCAGCTCTTCTTCTATCTCGCCGAAACAGTTGAACACGGTCTGACGCTCACGCTCCGACATGTGTAGGGCTTCGTTCACTTCGTATGAGAAGAAAGTATACTCTTTCATTCTGCGGGCAAGCGACGTACCTCGAATCAAGTCAGGATGAAACAGCAGGGCATAACCTTGCGGATGTATGGTTTCCCCGTCGTCGTCAATGCCAGCCACCTGTCCGGGCGCAACGAACACGAGCGTACCTTCCTGATAATCGTACTTGCTTCGTCCGTAAACCAGCGGTCCGTGAATCTTCTCCTTGAGAAAGATGCCGTAAAAGTTGAAACACTTGCGGCGGTGAACCAACACTTCTACTCTCGAAAAATCCACAAAACTCACCAGCGGATTCAACGTTTCCAGTCCCAAAAACACATTATAATCGTGTATCGTATTCAAATTCAATATTTCGCCCATAACGTCCTGCATTTTTCATGAAATCATCCCAAAGATATTGATTTTCCCTGATTAACAGGCACATCCGCAAAGCCTTTCAGTAAAATGGGTATAAAGATCAGTAAAATGTGTTTTTCCGTAATCACAGAACCTCAATTTTCAACTTACAGCACCTTGCTCCTTGTAAAATAGACTGACAAAGCGTAACACGAAACTGGTGACTTTTCCACAAATGATGCAAAGCATAAATTACGCTTTGACGAGAACATTCACACAACAAAGGCGAAGTAACATAGCCTTCCTTATATAACCCGCAAGTACATTCCAAGAAAGTAAGACCATACACCCTACCCTTCTCTACCACCTCACTTTCCACTCCCGATAAATCGTTTGCTTTCAGGAAGAAAACATCCATATCACCCCCAGCCTTCTCGTAAAGTTCTTCATAAACAGAAAGTACGCCATTCTTCACACAATTTTTACCACATTCAAAAAAAAGCCGCTCCCTCTCTTCACCCGACAGTTTTTCCAATCCTTTTTCAAAACCTTTAAACCAGCTTGAGACATCCATAACTCATTTGTTTACAAAAATTACCAAAAACAAAAGTAACGATTATCAAAGGAAAAACCAAAAGAAAGCCGTATATATCCCCTCAAAAACGCAACCGTTAGTGTTACCCATTCCATGCGGATGCGTTACCCATTTCTACCCATACTGTTACCCCGTTCTACCGTTAGCGTTTTTCAAGCTCTCGAACAAGCGGGAGGGAGGGGATGATAGACTTATCCACCTTTAACTTCATTGAAAAGAACTTCATATACACGGATCTTCGGTGTTATTCATTTGTCATTCAATTTTAAAATTGTATATTTGTGACGAAGTCCTGACTGAGCGGAGTAATCAAGCGTGCCAACACCTCGGGGGCGATGGGGCCACGTGAAGGCTGATAATGACAGCGCGCAGGCAGGATGAACCCCAAGTTGGGATATGACACCGGCTATCCAATCCGGACTGGCGGAGAGCCACGGGCTGGCTTCCCTTTACGGGCCGGACGGACGCAAGGACATATCTCAGCGTTTTTTTGCCAGCAGCCCCATCAACGTTGGTCTCATATCCTCCTTTTCATATAGTTATGATTTGCTTTCAATTTAGTATCTTTGTCTTATTAGAAACAGCCCTGCATTTCATGAGGCTGCTATAACGTAAAAAGGCACTGCCCCGTCTCTTCCCTGTGTGCTTTCGCGCGGGACAACTGCGGGCAATGCCTTCTGTGTAGGCAAATATAGTTATTAAAAACCAATTATCAAACAATTCACCATGAATATTTCAGAATTCAAGAAACTGTGTTGTGATTTGCTTTCAAATTAGTATCTTTGTCCTATTGGAAACAGCCAACAGACATGTCAAGATACATGAAGTCGCGTTGTGATTTGCTTTCAAATTAGTATCTTTGTCCTATTGGAAACAGCCAACAGACATGTCAAGATACATGAAGTCGCGTTGTGATTTGCTTTCAAATTAGTATCTTTGTCCTATTGGAAACAGCTGGGTGAGGTAGCACTTCTCGTCTGCCTTTGTTGTGATTTGCTTTCAAATTAGTATCTTTGTCCTATTGGAAACAGCACCAATACCTGAGCCAATTCCAGCAAGACCGTTGTGATTTGCTTTCAAATTAGTATCTTTGTCCTATTGGAAACAGCTTGGGTCTCTTGGTTGTCGCATGTGATTCGGTTGTGATTTGCTTTCAAATTAGTATCTTTGTCCTATTGGAAACAGCAAAAACGGTACTAATCCATAAAAAAGATTTGTTGTGATTTGCTTTCAAATTAGTATCTTTGTCCTATTGGAAACAGCTACAAGAATCATGAACAAAGGGTGTCCGTTGTTGTGATTTGCTTTCAAATTAGTATCTTTGTCCTATTGGAAACAGCACAGGCTTGCCGGTCAAACGGTCAACCATGGTTGTGATTTGCTTTCAAATTAGTATCTTTGTCCTATTGGAAACAGCTGGGTGAGGTAGCACTTCTCGTCTGCTTTCGTTGTGATTTGCTTTCAAATTAGTATCTTTGTCCTATTGGAAACAGCCAAAACGTTATCGTACCTCAACAACTAGAGTTGTGATTTGCTTTCAAATTAGTATCTTTGTCCTATTGGAAACAGCTTGCTGCATCACCAGCAGCTACAGTACCAGGTTGTGATTTGCTTTCAAATTAGTATCTTTGTCCTATTGGAAACAGCTTTTGGGCTTAATTCCAACCCTTTGTAATTGTTGTGATTTGCTTTCAAATTAGTATCTTTGTCCTATTGGAAACAGCTTTTGCTGTTTCAGGACTGCTTACATCGTGTTGTGATTTGCTTTCAAATTAGTATCTTTGTCCTATTGGAAACAGCGTTTAGTCGTAAGCATTCGGTAAACCACGTTGCAAATTTTGTGAATTAGTTCCGAATCGGTGTTATTTGTAGTCGATTCGGAA
>NZ_JACSPQ010000051.1 GCF_014837055.1 Phocaeicola faecium | reverse complement strand
TCTCTCCGCAACAAACGCTGAAAATCAGCAAATTGCAAAACAAACACCCAGTTTTGCACCCAAGAATGTAAAGTCGGGTGTTTTTGTTTTATTTAAGATAATACAACCACTACATAATAAAAGAGTAGCGATATTAAAAGAATCCGATGAGAAAAGACTAATATTTATCTATCCATTCAGTTTGATTTTTCAGGACTTTACATCGTCCTGAAAGTATTTGTTATTGTATTCCAACGTCAGGAGTGGATTATAATACAAGTTTTTTGTGTGGATAGAATTTCGTTTTGCTTAATGTACGAAAGTACTTATCTATAAACGCATGAAATATTAGCACAATGAATCATTGGAAATCAACTTTGGCCGTGATAGGAATAGGCCAACTCATATCTATTTTAACAAGTACGATTGTTGGCTTCTCCATTATTTTTTGGATTAGCAACGAATTTAAATCCCCGACAGCTTTATCTCTGGCTATTTTAGCTGGATTTTTACCACAATTTGTATTAGGCTTGTTTGCCGGGGTCTATGTTGACAGATGGAATCGAAAGAAAACGATGTTTTATTCGGACTTGTTCATCGCGTTCTGTACCCTATGTCTTTTTATTGTGATAACCAAGGGTTATAAAGACCTTTCTTTTTTTTATCTATTGACTGCTTGTCGTTCAATAGGCAGTACGTTTCATGCACCTGCTTTACAGGCAAGCATCCCTCTACTGATTCCCAAGCACCATCTTGTCAGGGTATCAGGTTTGTACCATTCCATTCAATCCTTCAGTGAGGTGATAGCTCCCGTTGTAGGGGCAAGCCTCGTTGTTTGGCTTCCCATACAGTATATTCTGCTCATAGATGTGATCGGAGCTGTTGCTGCTTGTCTGACCTTACTTTGTGTCCAGATTCCTTCTCTTCAAAAAACGAAAGTTCTTCCAGATTTCAAAAAAGAACTGACGGAATGTTGGCATACCTTGCGGCGTACAATGGGCATTTTGCCTTTATTCGTATGCTTTACGCTGGTGACTTTTGTCCTTATGCCTGTTTTTACGTTATTTCCTTTTATGACGCTTCTGCATTTCAACGGAAACATTTTGCAAATGGGAGTTGTGGAAATGGGTTGGGGCTCAGGGGCATTGTTGAGCGGTTTAGTACTTGCCTGTAAGGCTTTGAAAAGCAAGCAAACATTAGTGATGCATACGGCTTATGTGATATTGGGATTGTATCTGATTAGCGCCAGTTATTTACCATCAAGCGCATTTATAGGTTTTGTTTGCCTAACATTTACAGGAGGCATAGCCTATTCCATTTACCATGCGCTTTTCATCGCTATTATTCAGCAGAACTTGGCTTCGGACATGCTTGGACGGACTTTTTCTCTCATCTTTAGTTTGAGTACCTTTCCATCAATGCTGGGTATCGTAGCTTCAGGATATTGGGTGGAAGCATGGGGTATCACATCCGTCTTTATGATCAGCGGATGGGTTATCTTTCTGATTGGAGTGGGTGCAAATTTTATTTCTTCAATCAAGCAGTTGGATAATTACGCATAGTATTATTTATTAAAGAATTATTATATGACAAAGAAAGAACACACTACGATTACAGAGTTATTTCAAGTTTTGGACTTGTTGGAAAGCCTGGACATGCAGTTTTGGTTGGATGGAGGCTGGGGAGTGGATGTCTTGTACGGACAGCAAACCCGCTTGCATAGAGATATTGACATTGATTTTGATGCCAATTATACAGACCAACTCCTTGATCTTTTGCAGGAGAGAGGATATCAAATTGAAACAAATTGGTTGCCCACCCGTATGGAACTGTATAGCAAAGAATTAGGCTATATTGATATCCATCCTTTTGTCTTGAATGCGGACGGCACTTCCAAACAAGCCGACTTGGATGGAGGCTGGTATGAATTTCAACCGGACTATTTTGGAACAGCAGTCTTTGAAGGCAGAAGCATCCCTTGCATTTCTGCAAAAGGGCAACAAGTATTCCATTCGGGCTACGATTTAAGAGAGAAGGATATTCACGATTTATCTATAATTAAACAATGTATAACAACAATGAGCCTAACAATTAGATAAGAACAAGAAAATGACAGAAAAACAAATTGTCTGGTATATCTTACTTACAGAAGTAAAGATAGACAGTGACACCCAGTCTGTCACATCCCTGAGTGTAGCTCCATTGGCAGTCTTGCCGGAATTCCAGCGTAAGGGAATTGGGGGGGATGTTGATTCAGTAAGCCCATCAGAGGGCAGCACTTTTGGGTTACGGCACAGCAGTCGTATTGGGGCATAAAGAGTATTATCCTCGATTTGGCTATCGCAAGGCTATCGATTTAGGAATTGAATTTCCTTTCGAAGTCTCTCATGAATATTGCATGGTGGCTGAATTAATACCTGGAGCTACTGAGAATGTGAAAGGTATGGTTTGTTATCCAACTGACTTTAAATAGTTTAACAAGTAAAATTCATTATATAACTCGGACTGGGTATTTCAATTTCCCAGTCCGTATTCTGATAGTACTTATTCAATTGGAAGATTGTGTTGCTTCAAGAATGAAAGTTTATCCCAATACCCTCTTTGAAAGACGATTTTGTTATCTTTTACATGAAAAAATCCGCATCCACGAAGTCCAAGAGAGTCTTTCCATTCCATGATAGCCCATTCGCCATCTTCAAAAATATTTTCCACCATACAAACCATTTTAGCAGTGGCAAATTCATTCACAAACATTTTGTAGATTGATTCTTTACCTATTATTGGTTCGTTTGCGACTTGATGATTTACTGCATTAGTAGCATACAGCTCTGCTATATGATAAGCATCTGCTTTGTTAAAGCAATCTATCCATTTTTCCAAAACTTCTTTAGGCTTCATTTTTTATAAATTCTTAGGATTTTGATTCTGTAATAAAAACAATCTGTTTGGATGCATAGATACTTGATTTTATTAATAATAGGCTATTCTATATTCTAAATCCTCTGGATTTTTGCTCTCTCTGCACCGAGTTACGTAGATTCTGCTGTAACTTTTCCCATTGTTCCTTAAACCATTGTACTATGGGTTGTCGGTTTATGGTCAGCATAAGCTTACCACTATCCATCGGATGTTTCTCAACCCTAAAAATATCATTCTTGATGTCAAATTTCCACCTGTGTTCTTCGGAATAAATTTTGCCACTACATTGTATGGATTCTTTCTTTGTCAAGAGGTTTTCTATCATGTCTTTGGTAAACCCGATAACAGCGCATAATTTTTCCATTCTCAACATCTCTTTGAACATGGGAAACCATTTGTGGGCTTTTTCAAGCAAGGTGCTCAATCGTGATATTTCCTTGTCTTTGGCTTCAAGTTCTTGATTATGTATTCTTTGAAGATTACGAATTTGTCTGCTATGCTGTTCCTGTATTTGTTGTATCTGAATTTTTAATTCATCAGTAGCTTTGTCCCGTTTGGTAATTTCCTGATGTAGCTGCTCGATGTGATGTTCCAGTTCTTTCAGCTTACCGCTTCCGAAAAGAGAACCTACACCGCTTGCTATGGCGGTAGCAGCATTGGTGGCTGTTTTCTTTAGTTTGTCCGTGCGTATCTCTGCTTTTACCTGTTTGAGTTCCTGTTCGGCAAGGCTTACTTGTTGTTCCTTGTGTCGCTTGGTTTCCTCTATACGTTGCAGTTCGGCTTTCTGCTTCTCAATGATGAAATCATTTCGTTCCAGATGCTCTTTACCTGTGACAGCTTTTGCCTGTCCACGTTCCATCAGGAGAATATCGGAAGCAAGGGTCTGCATGGTTGCCATATCCTCGTCATTGAGCTTTCGGCTCTTTCCAGTTTCATGGTTCATCCAGTCGAATACGACATGAGCATGATAATTTGGTTTGAACCATCTGTTACCGACTTGGAAGCTCTCCTTGTCTTCTGCTTCCGGCTGACCGTTCAGCCAATGCCCTTCGTCTTTATGCAGGAAAATCTGTAGCGGAGTGATGCCCCAGCGTCTTTGGCACTCTTCACCGAATTTGCGTACATCAGCCAGTGTGGTGTCCGGTCTGATAAGCAATACTCCTTCACGGATGGGTGAGCATCCCGCCACCTTGATAATCTTTCCATTCTTTCCCTTGCGTTCCCTTTCCTTTTCCTGCATGGCACGTCCGGTCTTTTCCTTGACCATTTGCTTGATATTGTCATAATGAGTTCGCAGTTCGGGAGTGCCGAAGTCGGGATTTATCCACTGTTCGTTATCGGTGGAAAGTTCGGGAACGACATAGATTCTGGACTCCCCGATATTACGCATATACTCGGCAGTCCTTCGGTTGTGTGCCTCGCTCGATGCGATGTTGCAAGGCTTGATATGTATGCTTGATTTTGTTGCCATAGCTTCTTTCCTTTGTTTACAATTGATTTACTTTGCTCGCTTTCGCAGAGGGGTTCTTAGGGGTAACCCATAAGCGGAGATTGCAAAGAGAGGGTCACTCTTTGCTCGGGGTTCTCAGGGGTGAAACGCCCTGAGTGGGTCATTAGGGCAAAGCCCTAATCCCCTCGGGAGAGCCCACAACTACGAAAGCGAAGCGTGTAGTTATAGTGGGCTATAACTGGAAGCCGTTCTTCTTTTCCGGTGATTGGCTGCGCACCCCTTTGGCGGACTGGAGCTGCCTTTTTCTTTCAATCTGTTTCTGTAAGTATTCGTTCAAGTCCTTGCATCCTCTGTAAATCTGCGAAGCGTCCCGGAGGTACCGCTCTCTGCCGTATTCCATGCGGATTTGCCGGAGTGCTTCCAGTCCTGCATGGTCGTTGTCGAAAAAGCAGTGGATGCGTTCGTAATTGCCCAACGGATAGAGAGCCTTGTTTACATTCGATACGGAGTTCAATACAATGTAGTCCTGCCCGTCCAATTCCGGATAATTTGGGCAGCTCTCTTGTCTCAATGTCAAAAAGGAGAGGTAGTCCATAAATCCCTCGAACACATAACAGGTATTCCTCGCTTTTCCCGACTGCCTGATGTGGGAGATTTCCTTTGGGGCGATGCAGCCCTTGAAATAGCGGTTGCGGATTTCATATCCACACGAACCATTGGGAAAGGCGATGGCAAAGTACCGCTTGCCGTTGTGAGTGAAACGTGCTTCACTACATTCTCTTTTCGCCAGTTTTATGTTAATTCCTCTACCTTGTAAGTAGGCAAGCAGGGCAGTAGATGACAGCGGAACAATCTCCAACTGTTGGAAGCTCGGCTCGGAAGAGTTTTGCTTTCCAAAAGAGAAAGATACCGGGCGCACGTGCGGTGTCTGCTCTGCTATCCGTTTCAAGATGTAAGGTACATGGTCGGTAGCGTACAGGTGTGCAGCCAGTTCTATGATACCACCACCTTTACCCAAACCGAAGTCATACCATTGTTCACGTTCGGTATTTACCTTGAACGAGGCTTCGGCTTCTTCCCTTAACGGTGATTTATACCACAGATTGACACCTTGTTGCTTGACGGGAGAATATCCTAAACTATGCAGATAATCCGCTATTCTGATTTGCTTGGCTGTCTGTATATCCATAAAATGATTGTTTTAGTAGTTGGTGAATTGGTTTATTTTTCTTTTTGCCCGTACCTTTTTAGGAAGTACGGTCTATAATCACTTCACTAAATTCTCGTATATATAGGATACGGTAATAAAGTGAAGTGATTTAGTCCCATTCCCCAAGCACTTCACTATATTCCTAATATATACACCCCGAGAATAAAGTGAAGTGATTGCAGGGAAATGGGCTAATAGTGGAAGTCAGGCATGAATGTGTATTTTCTGCCTGTCTCCTGCACTATCATCCGTTTGTTGCGGAGCATGGTGATGAGCGATACCGCCTTTTTATGGTTCAGCTTTACACCCACTGACATATAGGTCTTGATTAAGGCATCTTCCAGTTCCTTGTAGCCGTATTCCTCTTTCAGCCCGAAAACGGCTTCCAATGCGATACGGTGCTGCTGCTCGGTGATATGCCTGTAAGGGTCGAACTTCTCTTCTTCGGGTCTTCCCGGCTTCTTTGTTTCAGGTTTGTATCCCTCAATGAGTTCGGGAAGGGCTTTGTCGTTGATACGGAATGCGAAAGGCTCAAAGTCCATTGCCCGGATGTGAATGGCTGAAACATGGCTGATGTCACCGTTGCCCTTGTCCTTTTCTACCTGCAATACGGTTTCCGCCTTGTTGTTCAACTCCGTACCAATGTGCCCTCTTGCGTTCTCATCCCCTTTGTTCTGATGCAGTATCGTATGGATATGTATCTGCCTGTCGTCCGTCCACTGCATCAGCTTGGATATGATGCGTGTTGATTCACTGGGGCTGTTGATGTCATACACCATATCCCGTATGCCGTCTATAATTACAAGACCGATTTCGGGTGTATTGTAAATAGCCTGTTCCACAATCCTGATACGCTGCTCAGGCGTGTATTTTCTTAAGGCAAGAAATTCAAGATTCTCATTGTCCCTATCATCTGGCAAACCAGCCATTCGCAAAATGCGCGTCATGACTTTCAGACAATGGTAAGGGCTTTGCTCTGTATCAACATAAAGCACTTTCCGCTTATCTTCAGGCAGTTCAGCCACATACCGCAGCACTGTGCCGTTCTTCAATGCAGCGGCTACGATAGCCGATACATTGAACGTTTTTTTACTTTTGGCTTTGCCGATGGATGCGCTGAAATTACCCAATGTCCCAATGACAGAATCATGTACTTTAAGGATTTCAGGTGCTTTCTCATAACTTTTCGACAGGCTCAAACGTGAGGCTTGCCAAAGGATTATGGCTTCTTCAGCCGATATTTCCTTAGTCTCTTTCATATAGTCCATAGCCATGCCTCCCGTTATTTCCGTCCTCCTGTTTTCTTTCCAGCCAGTTCAAGGGCAAGCTCAACATCCACGATAATCTTACGTCCTATCTGAGTGATTGCCTTGTCAATCTTTCCGCTTTTCTTGATACGGTTGGCGGTGGGTAGGCTGCACCCGAACAGTTTGGCTATGCCCAGTATTCCGTACACATATTTTCTTTCTGTGTCTGTAATGGGCTGTGGCTGCGTTTCCGTTTGACGGGAAGCGTGCTTACTTAGGAATATGAACTCTTCACCTGTCATCTGCCAGACGGGTTTTGATAATAATTCTTGAAGATTTTTCATCGTTCAATCTATTTAGTCGTTTAACAATCAGCCCTGCGCACTGGCTGTTATCTCTGTTCTCGAACGATGCAAAATTAGGTAGGGTTGTAAGTGGTAAGGATGTGGTTGATATAAATGGAATATCTTGTTATTTATCTGAATATCAGATAATAAAAATACCACTCAAAAATTTAATTTGAGTGGTAAAAGTGGTTGTTTCGTAAAATGTCAGGGCATATCACAGATTATCGGAATATACCATCCATTTCTTTGGCAAATTTCCGGTTGCTGTCACTGGGGAAATCGGAAACAGGCTCTTTGTACTTTGACTTGTAGTAGCTTTCCTCAATATCCAATATTTTCAGGATATTCCTCTTCCAATTCTCCCTGTCCTGTTTGGGCAGTTTTTCGCTCATCAGGAATATCAGATAGCAGGTACGTATTTTTTCTCTCGGTCTGATTTGGGGTTTGGTGTCGCTTGGTAGCAGGTTCATGCAGGTATAGAAATCATGTTCGGAAATATTCTCGAACTGTTCTCCCACGCAGGTTACATGAATGAGCGAAAGCAGTTCCATATTGAAATACTCAGTCTGTTTCGTTCCCAGCACTTCTTCCTGTATGTTGGGGGCATTTGGTTCTTGTTCGGCTGGCTCTTCCGGCTCGTTTGTTTCATCAAATACATATTTCGCCAATGTCTCTTTGAGGTGGCAGCCCAGCCGATAGATTTCATTGAAACGGCTTTTTGCATATTGCAGGGCTTTCTCTCTGGTCTGTTTTTGCAGATCGTAGAGTTCGGTCAGCTTGTTTTTTTTCTCCTCGTATTCATCTTTGCACCGTTCATATTCCATTTCCGCACGCTTTTCATCCTCTGCAGTGTGTTCCCGATAACCTATGGAATCGTATCGGTGGTATGCTTCGTTTAGCGGAGCATGGAGCTTGGTCGTCTTGTATTGCTGTTCTTCTATGGCTTCTTTATAGATTTCTGAAACTCGGAAGCAGATATTGTAAACGGTCTGTTCATCCGGCATACATCCTTTCTTGTAATAACTTATGTTTTCGCATACTTCCTTTTTCAGGCTATTCAGAATCAGTGTGTATTGCTCCTGTGGAAGATGAAACACCAGTTCAAGAATGGCTGTTTCAAGAACCGTTACATCATTGTAGTCCAGATAGAACTTGGTAATGAATTTCTGCTTTTCAAAAGAGAAACCTTTATTATCAAACCAGTCTTTATATATTCTGTTCAATTCTCCGTATCGGGGAATCAGCGTTGTAATTACATCTTTCATGGACGCAACTATTTTTGAGTGTTATTGTCTTTGTCAAGGAAAGAGGCCAGTTCTTCTTCCACTTCTTCCACGCTGGGCAACGCTGATTTCAGTTTCTCGGGAATCGCTTTGCTCAATTGGTAATCGCTGATGCCGATGGGCTGGTCATAGCCTGTCAATGCGTATTGTGCCACAACTTCGTCTTTTCCCTTGCATAGCAACAACCCGATAGTCTTGTTGTCATTCTCTCCCCTCAGTTTATCATCCACCACATTGATGTAGAAGTTCAGTTGTCCTGCATACTCCGGTTTGAATGGGGTAGCCTTTAATTCTACCACGATATATGCGTGCAACGGAATGGAATATAGAATCAGGTCGGCAAAGAAATCGCTGTTTCCGACTTGGAAGTGCTTCTGCCGGGCAACGAAGGCAAAACCGTTGCCCATTTCCAACAGGTAGCGGGTAACGTGTTTCACCAGCTGTTCTTCAATATCCCTTTCGTCTGCTTTTTCTTTGGCTCCTGCCAAATCAAAGATGTACGGGTCTTTGAGTAGGTAATTGGCAAGGTCGCTTTGTGGAGCCGGAAGTGTGGTCGTGAAATTGTTTACCTTGTTGTTGCTGATTTGTCGGCTATACAAATCACTGTCAATTTGCATTTTCAATACATTGCTGCTCCATCCCATTTCCACAGACTGCTTCATGTACCAGTAGCTTAGACCTAAAGGTAGCGAACTGTCAAGTATAGTCATTTGGCTTGTCCAGTTTATTTTGGCTATAGGAGAGGTCAAGAAAACTTCTTCTATTTCCCTGATTCCCATCCTGTAAATGGCAGACACGGTTTTTCCCACATCTTCAAATTGCGCAGGAACTTCCTGCGTAATTGCTAATGATTGACAATCAATCGATTGCATTTGTGCAGTAAGTTCCTGCGTAAATTGCTTGTCATTCAGTTTTAATACTTCATTGGTCACACTCTGTATGGTTGGGACAGACAGGCTTGCATCTGTTTCTATGAAACTTTGCAACGCTCTTAAAGGATATGCTTTTGCAAACTGGCACATATAGGTAAGGTTACGTTCCGAATAGCCTTTCTTTTCAGGGTAATGCAGTCGGATAGCCTTTGCCAACTGCTTGATGATTTTGCTTCCCCATCCGTGCAGCTGCTGGTGATAAAGGATGTAATTGCCTATCTTCCAGTAATGGAACAGCATTTGTGCATTGGCTGCAACAATCAGCCTTACTTGTGCCTGTTCTATTTCCGAACCGACCGCTTGTATGAATGCATCAAAATTCGTTTTCTCTATGTTGGATTCCTTGTTGCTCATATTGTGATGATAATTTCTACAAATATAGTCATTGGTAACTATCTATGAAACTGTTTGATACTTTTATAGTTGATTAAACTTGTTCATGGCATTTGCCTTAATATCATCCGCTATGTCAATGTAGGGTTTCATAGCTTTGTAGTCGCTGTGTCCCGTCCATTTCATGACCACCTGTGCCGGGATTCCGAGAGCCAGCGCATTGCAGATGAATGTCCTTCTTCCTGCATGGGTACTGAGCAAAGCGTATTTGGGTGTGACTTCATCAATACGTTCATTTCCCTTGTAGTAGGTTTCCCGTACAGGCTCGTTGATTTCTGCCAGTTCGCCCAGCTCTTTCAGGTAATCGTTCATCTTCTGGTTGCTGATGACGGGCAGAGCCATGTAATTCTCGAAATGGATGTCCTTGTATTTGTCCAGTATGGCTTTGCTGTATTTGTTCAGTTCAATCGTCAGGCTGTCGGCAGTCTTGACTGTGGTTATTTCGATGTGGTCGGACTTCACATCGCTTCTTTTCAGATTGCGAACATCCGAATACCGCAAACTCGTAAAGCAGCAGAACAGGAAAACATCACGCACACGTTCCAGGTATTGCTTATCCTTGGGTATCTGGTAGTCTTTCAGCTTGTTCAGTTCATCCCAAGTCAGGAAGATTACTTTTTTCGAGGTGGTTTTCAGTTTCGGTTTGAACGTATCGTATGCAATGTTCTGATGATGTCCTTTCTTGAAGCTCCAGCGCAGGAACCATTTGAGGAATCCCATTTGCTTGCCGATGGTGCTGTTTCTCATATCCTTGGTGTCACGCAGGAAGTTGACGTATTCGTTCAATCCAAACTCGTTGAAATAGTTGAACGTTGCATCCTCCTTGAACTCTTTGAGGTGGTTCCTCACTGCTGCAAATTTTTCATAGGTGGATGCCGTCCAGTTATTCTGGTTACCGCACTCTTTTACAAACTCATCGAACACCTCCCAAAAGCTGACAGGGGCTTCTTCCGGCTGTTCTTCGCTGGTGTCTTTCATTCTCATGTTGAAAGCTTCCTTCAACTGTTGGGTCGTTGGCATGACCTCCTGCACCTCAAATTCCTTGAAAATATTCTGGATTTCGGCATAGTATTTCAGCAAGTCCGTATTGATTTCGGCTGCACTTTGCTTTAGCTTGTTGGTACATCCGTTCTTTACCCGCTGCTTATCTGCATCCCATTTGGCTACGTCAATCCGGTAGCCCGTTGTAAACTCGATGCGTTGGCTGGCAAAGATGACACGCATACGGATGGGTACGTTCTCTACGATTGGCACACCGTTCTTTTTCCGGCTCTCCAATGCAAAAATGATGTTGCGCTTGATATTCATAATTGGGTGCGTTTGAAATTCTACACCCAAATATACACCCAATTATTGAGATAGCAAAAGACATTTAGAAACATTTACTTTTACTCTATATTGTAATTTACACTTGATTATCAGTCGTTTGCAGTTTTATGATATTCTGTGAAAGTATAAGTTCGAGAGCC
>NZ_JACSPQ010000060.1 GCF_014837055.1 Phocaeicola faecium | reverse complement strand
CGCAGCACAACGGTTTTCAAGACCGCCGCAATCGACCACTCTGCCACCTCTCCTAAAATCCGTTTTCGGAAGTGCTTCGTTTCAAAAGCGATGCAAAGGTACGCATTATTTTTGATTATGCAAGCATTTGATGTGAAAAATTTATTTTTCTTTTTTATTCTGCTTGGGCAGACGCATATTTTTCAGCAACTCCCGGTGGAAACGCATCTCGGCTTTCTGGATGAGGTAAATCTTTTTAGACGAGAGAAAACGCTTGTATTTACGTACGTATTCCAAATCTAAACGGTCTACGTCAATGCGAGCTTGGATTACGTCTTCCACTATTTGAGCATATTCTTCTTCAGTAGTGTTTTCTTCTTTCCCTTTCCTTTGTTTTTGCCATGCTGCTTTGTTACACTCACGTTTTTTGTCTTGCAGTTCGAAGTATAGAGGAAAGAACTGTTGAGCCTCTTTTGCACTTAATTGCGCCTTTTCTGTGATAAAAGCCTGCTGGCGTTCACGGAATTCTTCCTTGCTCAAGTGAGAATGTTGGGCTTGCACCCTTATTGCGCAGGTCATTATGACCATTATCAGTATACCTATTTTATTTTTCATCTTGTTTCATTAATTATTTATATATTTCCGCATTGGCATCTGTCAGATATTGGTATAACGTATAATCGTCCATCATGGTTTGATTGATGATACCGTCGATGTATTCGTCTGCCAGTTCGGAGGCTTCGGTCGTATCGTTGTCTGTTGAAGCTTTTTCTCCGACAAACATTCGAACGCTTAACATTAGTCCGCAGAACATAGCCGCCATGTATATCCACGGTTTGATACGCTGCCATGTAGTTATAGGGGGGACTTCACGAGATTCTCTTTCCGGAAGTTGTTCCATTATACGATCGGCAAATCCTTCAAAATAACCTTCGGGTACGCTGAAAGGATTTTGTTTTCCGCATCTTTCTTGCAATTTTTTTTCTTCCTTCATCATGGTTTCAATCTCTTTTATGATTTAGATTCATTAGCATAGAAAAGGTTTAATCGTTTTGGTTAAAAAAGTCTTCTATTTTCTTCACGGCGTGGTGGTAAGAGGCTTTCAGTGCACCTACGCTTGTGCCGAGTATTTCCGACATGTCTTCATATTTCATCTCCTGAAAATATTTCAGGTTGAATATCATCCGCTGTTTTTCGGGCAGGCGGAGTACGGCTTGCTGAAGCTGTTTCTGGGTTTCGTCTCCATCGAAGTAAGGGTCACTTTCCAACTTGTTGACAAGGGTAGAGTCTACATCGTCTATCGAAAGGTTCTGTTCCGCCCGACGCTTGTTTAGAAAATTCAGACATTCGTTTAAGGCGATGCGGTACAGCCATGTAGAAAGTTTCGCATCGCCCCTGAAATAATCCAAGTTGCTCCATGCTTTGATAAAGGTGTTTTGCAGCAAATCATTGGCGTCGTCGTGCGAAATCACCAAGCGCCTGATTTGCCAATAAAGCTGTTCGCTGTATATCTTTACCACCTCGCCGAACGCTTCCCGTTGGGTTTTCGGGTCTTGAAGCAGGGCGGATATGTTTTGTTCTTTGTAGCTGTTCATGATTGGAAACAAATCTTTATCATTGGCGTATGATTGTATATCGGGGTGATTGGTTTAATAGAGTTAGGTTTATTTAACGGCTCAGAGTGACAGCATCAGGTTTTCTTTTGCCAGTACGGTGTTAGGGAAAACTGCCGAGGCTTCTTCGTATAATACTGTTTCGTCTTCGTAGCGGGCAGAGAAGTGACCGATTACCAGCCGTTTCACTTGGGCATCGCGGGCTATTTGTGCCGCCTGTGTTGCCGTGGTGTGAAATGTTTGCCGGGCACGCACTGTTTCCGAGGAGGCAAATGTTGCTTCGTGGAACAGCAGGTCCACTCCTTTTATTTGTTCTGCGATGCGCGGCAGGTATATCGTGTCCGAACAGTAAGCATACGAGCGGGGAGGGGCGGAAGGTGTGGTCAGCCGTTCGTTAGGAACGATGGTGCCGTCTTCCAGCGTGTAATCTTCTCCGTTTTTGATGCGGTTAATCATGTAAGTCGGGATTTGGTAAAAGTCTATCATATCTCGGCGGATGTGGTTGGGGGTCGGTTTTTCGCGGAAAAGAAATCCGCACGTAGGGATGCGGTGACGCAGCGGAATGGTTTCCACGCTTACCGAGCGGTCGTCGTAGATAACGGAACGTTCGCCGGGATTAATGGGGTGAAACACTACATTGTACGTCATGTCTTTGCAGAAAAAATCTATCTGCGGCAGAAGAAACTGTTGCAAATCGGAATTGGCATGGATATGTAAATCGGCAGTGCGCTCCAACATGCCGAACGTAGAAATCAGCCCCATCAGCCCGAAGCAGTGGTCGCCGTGGAGGTGGGAGATGAAAATGTGGTTCAGTCGGTTAAAGCGGAGGCGAGAGCGCCGCAACTGTACCTGCGCTCCCTCGCCGCAGTCTATCATAAACAGTTTTTCGCGGATGTTTACCACCTGCGAAGTAGCCTGATGGCGGATGGTAGGCAGTGCCGATCCGCATCCCAAGATATGTATGTCAAACTTTTCCATGCAGGCAAAGATAATGATTTCGACGGTTTTTAAGAAATTTGTCTGCCCTCTGTTTTCGGTTATGCATTATTTTCGTAAAACGCTACCGCTTGCGTTGGTGAAAACATGCGGTAGTGTTACCCGACGCTACCGCATGTGTCAGTCAACGCAAGCGGTAGAATTTATTCTTTCAAGCGGTAGGATTTTGCGGTACAGAGGCTTTGCAGACATTTATAAAATATATACCTTTGCGCAAAAATACGTGGATATGATAAAAAAGTTTGTTCTCAGTTGGCTTTTCTTAGCCTTGTTATGTTTGCCCCTTTGCGCGCAAATACAAGACCCTGTGAAGTTTAAAACCGAATGGAAAGAGGTTTCTAACACCGAGGCCGAAATTATTTTTACGGGAAAGATAGATAAAGGTTGGCATGTTTATTCTACCGACCTGCCCGAAGGAGGTCCTATCTCGGCTACCTTCAATGTTGAGAAAATGGAGGGTGCGGAGCTTGTAGGGAAACTGACTCCGCGCGGAACGGAAAAAGACATGATGGACCCCATTTTCGGGATGCAGGTGCGCTTTTTCGAAAACACTGCTACTTTTGTTCAGAAAATCAAACTGACCGGCGGTGGTAGTTACGATATTTCCGGCTATCTGGAGTATGGGGCATGTAACGATGAGAATTGTCTTCCACCCACTGCTGTGGACTTCTCGTTTAAGGGACAGGCTGCTGCTGCCCCTGTAGCTCCGGCTGCGAAGGAAAGCAAACCGGAAGTCGCTGCCAGCGATACCACAAGCATTCCGCTGATTCCGCTCACGCCTGCCATGTCTCCGAAAATGGATTACTGGAAGCCGGTTATCAGCGAGTTGAACCAATTCGGAGAGCAAATCAACAGTGAGTCTCATTCGTGGCTGTATATTTTCTTCGCCGGTTTCGTAGGCGGATTGCTGGCTTTGTTTACACCGTGTGTGTGGCCTATTATTCCGATGACGGTAAGTTTCTTCTTAAAGCGTACGAAGGATAAGAAGAAAGGAGTGCGCGATGCGTGGACTTACGGAGCTTCCATCGTGGTGATTTATCTGACTTTGGGACTTGCCATTACGCTGATATTTGGGGCAAATGCGCTTAACGCATTGTCGACAAACGCTATATTCAATATCTTCTTCTTCCTGATGTTGGTGGTGTTCGCGGCATCGTTCTTCGGTGCGTTCGAGATAACCTTGCCTTCGAAGTGGACGAACGCCGTAGACAGTAAGGCGGAACAGACCACAGGATTGCTGAGCATCTTCCTCATGGCGTTTACCCTTTCGCTGGTATCATTCTCATGTACCGGACCGATTATCGGTTTCTTGCTGGTAGAGGTCTCTACTACCGGCAGTGTGATAGCTCCTGCACTCGGTATGTTGGGCTTTGCCCTTGCTTTGGCTTTGCCCTTTACGCTGTTTGCCCTGTTCCCGTCGTGGCTGAAGTCGATGCCGAAATCCGGCGGATGGATGAATGCCATCAAGGTTACGTTAGGATTCCTTGAACTTGCCTTTGCTCTGAAGTTCCTGTCGGTGGCAGACCTTGCTTACGGATGGCGCATCTTGGATCGTGAAACCTTCTTGGCTTTGTGGATTGTGATTTTCGGACTATTGGGGTTATACTTGTTGGGCAAAATCAAGTTCCCGCACGATGATGACAATAATAAAGTAAGCGTTCCCCGCTTCTTCTTGGCGCTTGCCTCGCTTGCATTCGCCGTTTACATGATTCCGGGACTTTGGGGCGCACCGCTGAAAGCAGTCAGTGCGTTTGCTCCTCCTATGCAGACTCAAGATTTCAATTTGTATAAAAACGAAGTACACGCTCAGTTCTACGATTACGAAGAAGGTATGGAGTATGCCCGCCGTCAGGGAAAACCCGTGATGATTGACTTTACTGGCTACGGATGTGTGAACTGCCGGAAAATGGAGCTTGCCGTTTGGACAGACCCGAAGGTGAGCAAATTGTTGACCGAAGACTATGTGCTCATTACGCTGTATGTCGATGAAAAGGCTAAACTTCCCGAACCCGTAAAGATTACAGAGAATGGGGTAGAGCGTACGTTGCGTACGGTGGGCGACAAGTGGAGCTATCTGCAACGCTCTAAGTTCGGCGCAAACGCCCAGCCTTTCTACGTATTGCTGGACAACGAAGGTATGCCGCTCAACAAATCGTATTCGTACGATGAAGACGTGCAGAAGTACGTAGACTTCCTGAACGTGGGACTGAAGAATTATAACGCGGCGAAATAAATCATGGAATGTAAGTTTACAAAACAAGAAAGAGAACAAATTATTGCTTTGATTCACCAAGAGGTAGTGCCGGCGATAGGTTGTACCGAACCTATCGCAGTGGCACTCTGTGTGGCAAAAGCAACTGAAGCGCTGGGCAAACGTCCGGAAAAGATTGACGTACAGCTCAGTGCGAATATTCTGAAAAACGCGATGGGAGTGGGGATTCCGGGCACTGACATGATAGGTCTGCCCATTGCCGTAGCCTTAGGTGCGCTCATCGGAAAGTCGGCGTATCAGTTGGAAGTGTTGAAAGACTGTACTCCCGAAGCTGTGGCAGAAGGAAAACGGATGATAGACTCCCAAATCATTACCATCGGGTTAAAGGCTGACATTGAAGAAAAACTCTATATCGAAGTAACCTGCGAGGCGGGTACCGATCGGGCGACAGCCATTATCAGCGGCGGTCATACGAAGTTTGTCTACGTGAGTCGGAACGATGAAATCTTGCTCGACAAGCGTACGTCGGACGCTGCGCAGGCAGAAACCGCTTCGGTAGACCTGAATCTGAAAAAGGTTTACGACTTTGCTACTACCGCTCCGCTCGAAGAGCTTACTTTCATTTTGGAAGCCAAGCGACTGAACAAGCAGGCTGCCGAACGCTCGTTCGAGGGAAACTACGGACACGAGTTGGGCAAAATGTTGCGAAGCAGCGGCACGGAACAGCGCATCATGGGAAACAATACCTTTACCCACATCCTGTCGTATACCTCTGCTGCCTGCGACGCACGTATGGCAGGAGCCATGATTCCGGTGATGAGCAATTCGGGAAGTGGCAATCAAGGCATAGCCGCTACCCTTCCTGTGGTAATCTATGCCGAAGACAATCATAAATCGGAAGAAGAACTGACCCGTGCGCTGATATTGAGCCACCTTACAGCCATCTACATCAAGCAGAATCTGGGAAAACTCTCGGCATTGTGCGGATGTGTGGTGGCAGCCACAGGAAGCAGTTGCGGAATCACCTACCTGATGGGTGGAGACTATCAGCAGGTATCGTTTGCGGTTCAGAACATGATAGCCAACCTTACCGGAATGATTTGCGACGGAGCCAAACCCAGTTGTGCGCTGAAGCTCACCAGCGGAGTATCCACCGCAGTGTTGTCTGCTATCTTGGCAATGGAGCATAAATGCGTAACCTCCGTAGAGGGAATCATTGAGGACAACGTAGACCGGAGTATCCGGAATCTGACCCAAATCGGTTCGGTAGGAATGAACGAAACAGACAAATTGGTGTTAAATATCATGACGCATAAACATTGCGATTGACAGACTGTTTGTTTCGTGAAGCAGAGAGCCAGATAAAAATAGTATCTTTGTGACATTATAGGGAATAAATTAAAAAGAAATTATGAGTATATTTTCAAAACTATTCGGAAAAAAACAAGAAGAGAATGCCGAAGGAAGTGTTCGTGTTGGAGGCATGGAAGACTTCATGACGCTAATCCGCGTATATTATCAGGCGGTGATGGCTTCACAGTTAGGCATCAGCAACATTAATCTTTTACCTGATATGGCAGTGTTTAAGCGTACACTGAAAGTTCCTACTCAAAATAACAAGTTGGGAATAGCAGAAAAGTCGCGTTGCAGAAAGATGCTGATGGACATTTACGGCTTAAGCGAAGGCTTTTTCAAAGAAATAGATGCTTCGGTAAAGAAACATTGCAGGACGGTGAACGACGTGAAGAACTATTTCTTCATGTTTCAGGGCTTCAGCCAAGACCTGATGATGGTGGTAGGCAACCTGATGCAATGGAAATTCCGTATGCCGGGCTTTATGAAGAAAATGTTGCGCAGCATGACCGATAAAACCATCCACGACATTCTTACCAAAACCACATGGAAGGATGACAGCATCCGTAAGACGTGTGCCAATATACGCCAGTACCAACATGCGCTGAGCTATTCGGAAGCATGGATGTCGGAATACGTATATAATATAGTGGCGTTGGCAAAAAAAGAGCCGAAACCTAAAGCATAATGCGGATGGTTGAACAGCCGTTAGTAGAACATCATCCTTTAGAACCTTTCTTGCCCGGCAATGCTGTGCTGCTGATGCTGGGCAGTTTCCCGCCCCAAAAGAAACGTTGGAGCATGGAGTTCTTTTACCCGAACTGGAATAACGACATGTGGCGTATTTTCGGTCTCGTGTTTTTCGGAGACAAAGACCATTTTGTGTGCCCGGGCGGGAAAGGGTTTGATAAGGAGTCAATCAGCTCCTTCCTCAAAGAGAAAGGTGTGGCGCTGTATGATACGGCATCCGTGGTGCGACGCCTGCAAGACAATGCTTCCGATAAATATTTGGAGGTAGTGGAACCGACGGATGTCGGTCTGCTGCTGAAGCAACTCCCGTCTTGTCGCGCCGTAGTGACCACCGGACAAAAAGCCACCGACGTGTTGTGTGAGCAGATGCAGGTAACAGAGCCTCCCGTGGGGAGTAAAAGTCCGTTTCATTACGCCGACCGCGACATGCGCCTCTACCGTATGCCTTCTTCCAGCCGCGCATATCCGTTGAAATTAGAAAAAAAAGCTGAGATATACCGCATCATGTTCAGCGAGTTAGGGCTTATATCGGGATGAATTTTAAAAATATCTGCAAAAGAAGGTTGCATATATGAAAATTTGTACTACCTTTGCAACCGCAAACACGGGAATAGCTCAGTTGGTAGAGCATCGGTCTCCAAAACCGAGTGTCGGGAGTTCGAGCCTCTCTTCCCGTGCTGAGATAGGTTGAAGCTACAAACTTCAACCTATTTTTTTTTATCTCTCTTATAATAAGCCATTTATATTATTTTCGGAAGATCGGAAAATTCTATTCGTAGAACCGACTAATTCTATGGGTAGAACCGGGTGACTTATCCGCATGAAATGAGTAACACTAACGGTTGCGTTTTCCGGGGAGCGGCAGGGGATTTCTGCCTGTACTTTCACAGGGCAGGAGGATGGAATAAAATCAATCGGGTTTGCGAACAAAAAGAAATGTCGTTTGTTTTATAGATTGTGATAAAAAACCTATAAAACAATGAAAAACATTAAGATTTTCGGGGTACTTTGTATCACACTCTCTTTGCTTTGCAGTTGCCAAATTTATAGTGTGGTAAAGGATGCTACCGATCATGAAGAGGCTCGCGTTATAATGAAAGACGGCACAGAATACGTGGGGCGTGTAAAGATGCCGAAGTGTAATACGGAAAATATTCGTCTTACAACGGCGGACGGGAAGAAAGTCAAGTTGAAGAATACCGACATCGAAGTGCTGGGCGTGTGGAAGAAAACGCATACCGATATGTGTCACTACCTTGTATGCCACCCATACCGGACGAATAAAATGTTCTCTACCAAGAAGGAAAAAATCATAAAACCACAGTGGATGGCTGTGGAAGCACAAGGCGACCATGTGGAGTTCTACTGTTGCAGCTATAAATACAGCATCCCGAAAGACGGTACGCTTACGATAAGCAGTGTGCAGAATGGCGATATAATTTACATAGCCCGTAAGGTAGGCGATGAAAACGGATACGTCATCGGTTACAAAACCGGTGGGAAGAAGTTCTGGCGCAGCCAGCTTGTAAAGTATCTTGAAGATGACCCAAGCCTGTGCGCCAAGCTCGAAAACAAAGAGATAGAGCCGGATGATTTGGAAAAGATTGCCGATTTATATAATCCCGTAAGAGAATGAAAATAAAGTTACTTCTGCTTTTCGGGCTGTTTCTTTGGGCAGGAGCTAAGGGTTCGGCACAAACTGGCTATACCCACGTCGAACTGCAAGGCGGGTATGAATTGTTTCCAAGCATGAGTAATAAGTCTGGATTTTGCCTTAATTTAGGTGCGCGTTATGCTTTCAGTGAGAAGTTTTTCATCGCCTCTCTGTTACACTGCGGCATCAATAACGGCACTTATGAGGGGGTGTATGCCGGAGAGACGATAAGCCTTAAACATACGTTGCGCGAATACATGCTGGGAGCAGGTCCGGGAATATACCTTTATAACGGGGGAAACAAATGGATATATGCCGACGTGCTTTTCGGTTACGGTTTTGGTGAAGAACTGAAAGCCTCTGAAAACAGTACGTCGAAATCGTTAAACGGTTTCGCGGCAGCCGTTCAGCTTGGGATTGAACGTCAGATTAATAACGGGTTGATTATCGGCGTAAATACGGGAGCACACCTCATCGGAGGGAAAGTCAGTCCCTCCCTCTGCCTGAAAGCTGGAATGTTTCTTAACCTCTGATTACATATATAATATTGTGTAGGTTAGTCACTGAGAGGGGTGGACTTTCGTCCTCGTGAAGTTATGTCGTCCCCTCATTCCGGTAATCCGAAGGCGAGACTCCGCAATGCTTCTTGAAGTAACGCCCGAAGACAGACTGGTCGGGGAAGTGCAACTGATAGGCAATTTCTTTGATGCTGAGTTTGGTCTGCCGTAAGTAATGCTGTGCTTGCAGCAGGGTGAATGTTTCTATCCACCGGATGGCGGTACGTCCCGACTTTGCTTTGATAACCGAAGAAAGATAGTTGGGCGAGAGGTGCTGTTCTTTGGCGTAAAAAGTAACGGAACGCTCTTGGGCACAGTTGCGGAATGCCGACATAAGAAAACGGTTGAATATCCTTTCCTCACGGTTTTGGGGGAGTTCTTCTACCGGCGCACAGTTGAAATAGATTTCCAATGCTTCGAGGCAGAGATTTTGTAACAAGACCTGTACCAACATGCGAAGCAGCCGCACCGACCTCGGTTTCGTGGCTTGCTTGAGCAGTTCGGTGCGGGTCTTTAGTATTTCAGCAGACTGTTCCAATCTTTGACATTGCGTTGCGTTCAGCTTCACGCAGGGATGAGAACGGATGGCAAAACGCTCTGTCGCCGGTATGTTCGATAATGCCGGTTGGATAGTGTCCAGCTCTCCTTCCATCAAGCAACCTTCGATGTCCTCTGTATGGCGCACGATGCGTATGAACGTATAAGGCGTGTAGAGACATAATACCCCCTTTTCTATATGAAAGCTGTGATTGTTCAGCAGTATGTCGGCTTCTCCCTTTCGGCATAAGAAGAAGCCATACTTGTTTTGCGATACGGTGGCGTAATTCGCCAAAAGCTGTCTGACATCCAGCATCTGATAAGCCAACTGTTCCATAGTATATCTTTCATTTATTCCGCAAATTAACCAATAAGATTCATATATTTGTCATCTTTCATCCTTAATATTTTCTTTTATCGTTGAAATTGCACAGTAGCCCCCATGAATTGCACTTCTTTGCGACTGCTGTCCGGACTAACTTTGCCTGCAGACAACAAGAAAAAGTAAAGTCATGAAACATTTGCTCTTATTGGTATTTTGGTTCTTTGCCTTGCCCTGCATCTACGGACAAGAAAAGACCTATTCGTTGAAAGAATGTGTGGAAACAGGTCTCCGTAACAATCTTTCGCTGAAGAACAGCCGGCTGTCTGTGCTGAAAAGCCAAACGGCTTTAACCCAAAGCCGCTCGCGGCTGCTCCCCGTACTGTCTGCCGATTTCCAAATGGCAGATTACCTGATGAAGCCTGCCAATGTAACCACCGGTGCATTGCTGGGCAGCGATTTCCCCGATAACCCTACGTGGCAGAAAATCCAAAGTATGCAGTATGCCATGTCTGCGGGAATCCGGTTCGGTGTTCCCCTTTATAACCAGACGGTGCTTTCGGCAACGAAGGTGGCTCGCACGGTACAAGAACTCAGCAATTTGTCCTACGAGAAAGCCGTGGAAGACCTTACCGTACAGATTGGCAACGTGTATTATTTGGCGCAAGCCTCATTGGAACTGCAAAAGCTGTTGGATGAGAATATCCGCCGGATGGAAGAGCTCTGCACCATTACCGAGGAACTTTATAAAGGCGGAGTGGTATTGGAGGTGGATTTAACCCGTGTGCAAATCAATCTGAAAAGCCTCGTAGCGCAGCGCGACCAGTATGCGACGCTTTACGAACAACAGTTGAACCTGCTCCGCTTCCTGCTCGACCTTCCTCCCGAAACGCCTATGGCAGTCTGCCCGATGCCGTCCGAAGTAGTCCTGCTTCAGGCAGAAGGTGTCAGCGAATCCCTTCCCGAACTGCGGTTGCTCTCTACCCGTCAGGAGCTGACAGACCGCCAGATTAAGGCTGTACGCGCCGGATACATCCCCTCCATCTCGTTGGGCGGACAATTCGGAGCAATAGGATATCAGGAGAAATTCCATCATTTCTTTCACACCTCGGGCGAGACCCATAATTGGTTCGGAAATACGTATCTCGCCCTGTCGGTACACATCCCGATTTTCGACGGCAATGACAAGCGGCTGAAAGTACGTCAATACCGTTACGATAGGCAGCAGGCGGAAACAACCTTCGATATGCGTCGCAAGCAACTGGACAAAGAGTATGCCGACGCTTCTCGCCAGCTCCGTCATAATATCGAAGTATTCCATACACAGAAAGACAGTTACCGTCAGGCGGAAGACGTATATGCCGTGACCGAAGAGAAGTATAAAGAGGGAGTGGCATCCATGACGGAACTACTGCAAGACGAGATGCGGCTCCGCACGGCACAGTCGGCGTGTGTACAGGCGCATTGCCAGTGTAACGTGGCTCAGCTTACGCTGCTGAAACTGTCGGGAGACTTGGAAACCTTTATCCGATAATTCACCGACACGTAAGGATATTTTTATATGTAAACTACTAAATAAAATTTTGATATGGAAACTACAACGAATACCCGCAAACAAGAATCCGGAAAAGTCTTTACCATGAAAAAGGCAGTCGGCATTATAGGCATCTTCCTCGCTATATGGGGACTATATGCCATCATATCTCTTTTTGTCGACTATAAATCCAATGAAACGACCGACGATGCGCAGGTGGAACAATACCTTTCGCCCGTCAACATCCGAGTGCCGGGCTATATCAAGAAGATTTACTTTACCGAGCATCAACATGTGCGTAAGGGAGACACCTTGCTCGTATTGGAAGACGATGAATACCGCATCCGTCTGAAAGAGGCGGAAGCAGCCTTGATGGACGCACGGAGCGGACGTAAGGTGGTGGCAAACACGCTGAATACCGTATCCAACTCAGCTTCGGTGTACGATGCTTCCATTGCTGAGGCTCAATACCGCATGGAACAGTTGGAGAAAGATTACCGCCGATACAGCTCTTTGCTGAAGAAAAACGCCACCACGCCCATAGTAGTGGAGCAGTATCAGACGCAGTTGGAAATGTCTCGTGCAAGGGTGGCGGCACTGAAGCAACAGCGGGAAGCCGCCCACTCCTCCGTCACCGAGGTAGACCAGCGTCAGGAGAATGCCGAGGCTGCCGTCAAACGTGCCGAAGCTGCTGTGGACTTGGCGGCACTGAATCTGTCGTACACGGTGGTAACTGCACCCTGCAACGGCTGTCTGGGGGCGACGTTCCATCGAAGAAGGTCAGCTGGTAAATGCCGGACAGACACTCACCACCATCATCCCCGATACCCGAAAATGGGTGGTGGCAAACTATAAGGAAACACAAATCTCCTCGTTGGCTGTGGGGCAGGAAGTGGAAGTAACGGTAGATGCTTTCGCAGGAAAAACATTTAAAGGGCGCATAACCGCCATCAGTTCCGCCACCGGCTCGAAATACTCGATGGTTCCTACGGACAACTCGGCGGGAAACTTTGTGAAAATTCAGCAGCGCGTTCCGGTGCGTATCGAACTGACGGACATCTCCGACGAAGATAACGCACGCTTGGCTGCCGGAATGATGTGTGTGGTAAAAGCAAACCTCTGATAATACAACCCCATGCTTATGAAAACGAATTACCCATTTTACGACTGGATGCCCAAACCGATAGGCGTACTCATCCTGTTGGCGTTGTTCGTACCGCTGTTCTTTTCGGGCGGAACATACCTGAGCAACATCAACGAGATGGCGGGAGGCATGGGTGTGCTGACCGAGAACTTCCAGTTTCTGAGCCTCTGTGCCAGTATCGGCATGTCGATGGTCTTCCCCTTCATGCTGCCTTACTTACAGGCGCGTAACGTAAAGCATGTTTACTTGGGAGGCTACACCCTGCTGGCGTTGCTTAACGGGGTATGTGCCGTTACCGAAAACATTCCGGTATTGATGGCGTGCTGCTTCCTGATTGGCTTCATCCGTGTGGCGCTGGTACTGAATACCACCTTCGTCATCGCCCCCTACCTGCTGGGCATACAAACGCTTGACATGTTCCTTTATGAGCCTGATTCACCGGAAGGTGCCTATAAGAATGACCATGCCCGTACGGTACTGATGCCCGTGCTCTACTGTTACATACTCTGCATCGTGCAGTTCAGCAACTACGTTTCGGCGTGGGTGGCATACGAGTTTCGCTGGGAATACACCTACCTGCTGGTCATGGGCATGATGCTCGCTGCCATTCTGCTGGTGTCGTTTACCTTCTGCCATGCGCCCACGCATCGGTATCATTTGCCGTGGCGATTGCTACCCGATGCCCTGCTGCTGACGCTGGCGATGGGAGCATTCTGCTACATCATGGTGTTCGGAAAGACTTACGATTGGTTTGCCCAGCGCTCGATTTGCGTGGCTTGGGCGGTGATGCTTGTCTGCGGAGGGGGATTCCTGTGGCTCTCTGCCGCCGTAAGACAGAAGCGGGTGCTGGAATTGGGCATCTTCCGTTACCGCTACACGTGGTACGGTATCGGCATCTTCATCCTGCTGATGCTGATAAACAGCAGCACCCTCTTCGTTACCACCTATCTCAAGATGTCTACTCTTTCCGGCAACTTAGAGAGCGCCACCGTCTCCTGCTGGGCAATACCGGGCTGCGTGGCGGGACTTGTCTTTACGCTGATATGCGTGTTTCGGGGGGTGCATTTCCGTTACATCTACGCCGCAGGCTTTCTGTTGATGCTGGCTGCCAATCTGTATATGTTTTTCCACTACCAGACGATGGGCGTGTATGAGCATACCATCCCTCCGACGTTGCTTCATTACTCCGGCATGTTGGTACTGTATTCCGTAACCTGCGCTTTTGCCATGAAACACCTGCCCATACGTTACTTCGCCACGTGGCTGTTTCTGATGGTGGCGGTACGGAATGTGGTGGCTCCCGCTATCGGAACATCCGTTTACGGCAACTGGCTTCAGGAGCGGCAGCAGCATTACATCACCCGCTTGGTGCAAGACGTCCGTACCGACAATCCACAGTCTGCCGCCCGCTTCATGCAGGTAACCCGTTTGGGGCAACTGCAAGGAAAAGACGGTATGGAAGCCTCCCGCTTGGCATCTACGCTGATGAAGGGGCAAGTCACCCTGCAAGCCACGCTGGTGGCAATGAAAGACATTACGGGGTCTACCGTTTGGATTTGCTTGGGCAGCGCCTTAGCTGTCTTGCTGATGCCTTATCACCGGAATGAGAAAACTTAAGAACAAGCATGAATTATGAATAATCAACTATACGTAACGATGGAAATAAAGAAACGGACAGTTCTCGACGCAATACAGAAAAACGAAGGGAACATTGATTTTTATGATTTGGAAGAAACTACCGGGATGGAAGCCATAGAGTTGTTTTCCATTGTAGAAGCACTGGCAAAAGAAAACCGCATACTGATGCGCCTGAACCATCTGGACGAGGATACCTATATTTATAAGTCGACAGGCGATATGCTGTATGAGCGGTTCATGGATTTGCTGTTCGTCTATCGCGGAAAAAGACGCAGTGTGGCTTTCTATGCTTCGCGGTTATGTATCACTCCCAAATACTTGTGCAGCATAGTGAAGAAAGCAAGTGGCAAGACACCCACAGAGTGGATAAACGAAACGACCATCAGAGAAATAGAATACAGGCTTTGTCATACGCAGTCGTCTATTAAAGAAATAGTCTACGCGCTGGAGTTTCCGAACCTTTCCATCTTCGGGAAATTCTTCAAAGCCCATAAAGGCGTGTCTCCCAAAGCATACCGTATGACACACTGTAATGTTTAATTTTTTAAATGGATAAAATTATGAATAAGACTGCGATTGGAGAAAATGCAGGTATCGTATGGCGTGCGCTGCATAACAATACGTTTTCTTGGGAGGAACTCTTGAGAAATACAAGCCTTAACCCGATAGAGCTGGCCTGTGCCATTGGTTGGCTGGCTCGTGAAGACAAGATTGTCGTTTCCTACCGCAACGGCATTGTCTACTTCGACATTTACCACGAAACATACTATTGAAAGTTTGTTTTATAAGCTCGCTTTTGTAGATATAATTTACTCGTTTGCAGACTATATCAGCAACCGGAAATCAACCTGTCATTTCTCTTTTAAAACGCTACCGTTAGCGTTGCTGTGTCTAAGCGGTAGCGTTACCCGACACTACCCATAGAATTCATCGGTTCTATGGGTAGAATTTTCGGGGGCTTAAAATTCAGGAAAAAATAAAACAAAATTTTACTCCGCTTCTTTTGCAAACTCGCCCTTTTATTTAGAAAATTATTGTTATCTTCGCAAATAAATTAGGAAGAAAAATGAAAGCAAATGCTCCTCATATTGTGCAATATCAAGGTTCTAAACGGATTTTAGCACCTCAAATATTACGCTATTTTCCGTTACGATTTAAACGGCTGATTGAACCATTTGCGGGTATGGCTGCCATTTCTATTGCCGTAGCACAACAGAATCGAACTTCTAATTACATTATTAATGATATTAACGGTCCTTTAGTTGCTTTGTTAAGAGAAGCTATACAAAATCCGGACTTGTTGATAACTAAATATCAATTTTTATGGAATGGGCAGTTTGAATATCCCGGAGGGAGCGTGGAGCATTATTATTATGTGCGTGAGTTGTTTAATGCAGGAGAGCAATCGGCAGAAAATATGCTTTATCTTTTGGCTCGTTGTGTGAAAGGAGCTGTTCGTTACGGGCGAAATGGTAATTTTAATCAATCTCCAGATAAGAGGCGGAATGGAACAAATCCTCAAACTTTGGCAAATAATGTAAGAAATATTTCTGGTATGTTGAAAGATAAAGTGGAGTTTGCAGCAACTGATTATAGGGAGATATTGAATACAGCAGAAAAAGGAGATATCGTTTACATGGATCCGCCTTATCAAGGTGTTTCTAATGCGAAAGATAGCCGTTATGTTTCAGGTATTGATTTTGCCGATTTTATTGAAGCCATAGACGTACTGAACCGGAAGGGAGTGGATTTCGTAATTAGTTATGATGGTAAGTGTGGAGATAGAGTGTATGGAGAAGAACTGCCTATCGATTTAGAATGTCAGAAGATATATTTGAATGCTGGTCTTTCAAGCCAGTCTACATTATTGGGGAAAAGGGAGACAACGCTTGAGGCTCTTTATATTAGTAAAAATTTGAGTCAAAAAGGAATATCCTTGCCTATATAAATATTTTTTCAGAAGTTTGAGCTTGCAACATGAATAAACTGCCACAATCATTTATAAATAAACTTAAATCTGTGACAAATAAACGTCCGGCTACAGTTATCAGGCATATACTGAAACATGGGTATATTACAACGGAAGAATTGAAAAATATTTATGGGTATAATCATCCTCCACGGGCTATACGAGATGTGAGAGAACAAGGTGTGCCCATAGAAACTTATCGAATAAAAGGAGAAGACGGACGGTCTATAGCAGCTTATCGTTTTGGTAATCCGGAAGATGTTGATAAGCAAATAAGCAAATCAGCAGGTCGCACTGTTTTGTCGAAAGCCTTAAAGCGGGCTTTAATAGAAAAGTATGGATCAAAATGTTTTATTTATTCAGAACGGTTAAATGAGTCGCTTTTACAAGTAGACCATCGTATTCCATACGAAATAGGTGGAGAACAGGATGAGCAAAATGTAGATATGTATATGTTACTAAGTCCTTCGGCTAACCGTGCTAAGTCATGGACGTGTGAGCATTGTTTGAATTGGGAAAAACATGATGCTTCTTTTTGTATGAGTTGTTTTTGGGCATACCCTGAACATTATACTCATATTGCGGGATATCACCAGCGTCGTATAACTCTTACTTTTACAGGCGATGAGATAGAAGATTACGCTAAACTTATAAGACTTGTAGGAGAAGAACGGGTTGAAAAAACTATTAAAAGTTTAATTCATCACTATTTAAAATAACACCTTAGATTTGCATCTGAGGCTACCAGATAAAATAGAAAAGATAAATTTGTGAAGCAAAGAAAGAATGCAGGAGGTGAACCTAAGAAGCAGTATGTAATAAAGGTTTGTAGAGAAGCACTATTTCAACGAAGATAGTGCTTCTTTGTTTTTCATGAAGTTTGTCGTAATGTCAGAACCCCACTTGCTTTTGTTGCTCGGCATTGTAACGGTCGCCTGTCACGGGAATGGCGGCAACGGCATCTTCTAATTGCTTCCACTCCTCGGCAGTTAAGGCGAACTCCAACGTACGGAGATTTTCTTCTAAATGCGAAAGTTTCGTTGTTCCCGGAATGGGGACAATCCACGGTGCTTTCTGTAAGAGCCAGCCGAGGGCAAGCTGTGCAGCAGTCATGCCGCGTTCACGTCCGTACCGTTGCAGCACGCTGACGATGCGGTAGTTGGCACGCATGGCTTCGGGAGTAAAGCGGGGTAGGGTGGTACGGTTATCATTGTTCGGGTCGAATTCGGTGTACTCGTTCAAATCGCCGCCGAGAAACCCGCGGTTCATCGGACTGTATGGTACGAACCCGATACCTAACTCGCGGCAGACATCCAACACGCTGTTCCGCTCTACCTCGCGGTGCATCAGGTGATGCTCGCTCTGGATGGCGGTAAGCGGACAGACGGCGTGCGCCTTGCGGATGGTGTCAGCACTGACTTCACACATGCCCCAATGCAATACTTTGCCTTCCTTAATCAAGTCTTGAATGGTTCCCGCTACGTCCTCCACCGGAGTGTTCGGGTCGAAGCGATGTTGGTAGAACATCGGAATAACATCGGTTCGCAGGCGTTTCAATGATTCTTCGCAATAACGGCGGATGGTGGCGGGACGACTGTCCTGACGCCCGGTAGCCTTGCCGTTGATGACTTCGTGACCGAATTTGGTCGTCACGTTTACTCTTCCGTGGAACTCGCTGAAGGCTTCGCCCGCCAAGAGCTCGTTGTTAAGCGGTCCGTAGACGATGGCTGTGTCAAACAGCGTTACTCTTATTATTAGAAACGGTATGTGTGACGGCTTGTACCTTATCCAGCGCCGGAGAAACAGTCAGCGTCGCACCCATGACAGCGGCTGTTTTCAGGAAGCCCCTACGACTGAATTTTTCTTTTTCTTTCATACGTCCTGTCTTTTGCTTTGTTGAATCTTTTTAATTATCCTTGCCGGGTTTCCACCCACTACGGTCAGAGGCGGAACATCGTGTGTCACCACGCTGTTGGCTCCCACTATCGAACCATAACCTATCCGTACGCCGGGTAAGATGGTAGCTCCGATGCCTATCCACACTTTGTCTTCGATAACGATCGGACGCCCATACGTGGCACTGCGGTTGTCCGGATCAGGGTCGTGGTTAATGGTGATAAGATTTACTTTAGGCGCTATAAAAACATCGTTCCCCAGCGTAATTCCGCCACGGTCGAAGAACGTGCATCCCTGTTGAATCCAACACCGTTTCCCCATGCGGATATTCTTGCCAAAATCTACGTAGAAAGGAGGCAGAAGTGTTACCGAGGAGTCAACCTCCTGTCCGGTAATGCGCGAGAGATAGCCACGCACTTCGTCGGGTGTATGATAGCCCGTATTCAGTTCGTTAGCCAATTTCATTGTGTCCCAAATGGCATTTATCAGTTCATCGTATCCGGGTTCGTCGGGCGATACCATTGCTCCCGATAAATCTTTCTTGAAAATATCTTCCATAGTCCAATCATTTATAATCTTTTGCTACAAAGTTAGCAGGTATTGGACGTATGGATTTTGCTCATCGGCTCAAAGTATTTTGTTCGGAAGGTCAGGATACAAAAATGCCCTGCAAAGCAGATGGCTTGCAAGGCATGTATATAAGTAATCAATAGCTTATGCTGTTGGCAGGAGACGAACCATACTTTTCTTTATAAATCTTTGAAAAATGAGATAAGTTTTTGAAACCGACTTCGAAACAAATATCTGTGACATTCCGTACGCCCGACCGGATTAGCGCATGGGCAGCCTCTAGCCTGCGGCGGATAATCCATTTCTGTGGCGAAAGTTCGCTAACCTTCTTGAAATCACGCTTGAACGTAGCAAGGCTGCGTCCGGTATAATTGGCTATTTCCTCTAAAGAAAGATCGTTCATGTAATTCTTTTCCAAGAATTCTAAAATATCAATCTTCCACGGGTCGGCAAAATCGAAAAACGAGGCATACAGGCTTTTATCCGTATGTAGCAAAACATATACACCTTCTGCCATTTTCAGGTTCAGCAACTCCTCCGTAGGTTGGATGCCGGAATCGAAATAAGGTGTCATCGACTCAAACAGGCTTACAATATCGGGACGGTTGGAAGGTAATTTGCGCAAACTGACTTTACTCCTCCGCACCTCTTCCGGTAATTGGTTTTTATCTAACCTGCCATAAAATTCACGCAAGAATCTGGTAGTAAACATTAGGAATATAGCCTTAAACTGTTCCCCCTTATACGCCCGTTTGGTTAGCTGCACGCCAAAATCCTTACGTATAAAGGCACAATCCCCTTTATGCAATCGGGTAACCGTCTCCCGCTCATTGATTTCCAGTTCTCCCGAATACATATACACCAACACATGCGAATGATTACGGTGCAGACAACTCATTCCGTCGTTAAAATACATTGCCAGAAAAATATCAGAATAGCGCAACGTATTGATACCCTCCAAATTATTTGTTTCCATGATTCCCGCCAATTATAGTTCCGATACAAAAATAGTAGTTTATTCTGATATAAAGTTTGTTGTGAAGCTCAAATTGGTTTGGCTGTATATATAAATAGAAAAAATCATGCGGATGAAATTATCAGTTTTTTCCGCATGAATCTTTTGGGGGTATGCAGATATATCATTTAGAGTATTCCTTCAGAAAGAATCTGTTGTTCTCTATATGTTTAGGTATTACTCCATATACTTCCTTAAAGCATTTGATGAAATAGTGTCATTAGTGTCTTATTTTAACGGGACACTAATGTGTGTTCATCAAAAAAAAGGAAATAAAATCCTTTTTGATAGATCTTTTAAAGATTTTTCTACAGTTCCACTTGGGTAAATTCTGATAATTTGATTTCATATCCTAATTCGGGCCATCCCACATAGATTTCATTGTCATCTGTGTGTTTGACAATCATTACTTGTTGAGATAGATTGATTTTGTAAAAGAAATCGTACGCATCTATGGGTAGTTTGTAAATACATGTGTTTCCTTTGTATTCGATAAAAAGTGTCAGGCAAGTCCAGCTAATGACTACATCTTTTAAATGGTAGGTATCTTTCAAGTCTATTCTGCCAGCAAACAGTTCTTTGGCTTGTTCGAATACAATGCTACCTTGTTCTTTATCCCATTTGTTCATGATTCTTGCCCATATTTTTTCCTCTTTATTTTTTGGCTTTTTTAGATCTATCATTTCCATTGCTTCGGGTAGTTCGAATAAGTTTCCGGTTTCAGGATTGGCCTCCAAATAAAGTGTATGAGTTTCTTTGTCGTAAGTGTGGCAATAAAAACACCATTGTCTGTGCTTTCCGCTACCTCTGCTAGCTTGAAGGATGGGAGGGTCGTCTTCCGTATCTATCGACCAAAAACAAAATATCAATGCATCTTTCAGTGTAAAGGTACAAGTGTCTTTTCCCGCTTCCAAACATAATACAATGTAGCACCCATTTGTGGCACGTCCAAAATCATGTTCTACTAATACCCACACTTGGCTATTCTGCCGATAGGGGCAACCGGGTATACGCCAGAAACTTATGGTTCCCCAATTAAATAACATCATACTTTGGCTGGCATATTTACTGAATTCCGCTTCTGTATAACGTCGAAGTAAGATAGTACAGTTTTCAATGATTTTCCACAAATTAGTTGCTTTGATCAGTTTTTTTAAGTTGAAAGAAATTTCGTGTGCGTCCATTCTTTCCGGATACCAGAAAGATAACATGTCGTCCAATTCGTCTATTAGTTGGTAAAAAGTACGTTGGACATTATTTTTATATGGATCGATATTTTTGCATCGTATATAGATTATTGTTACAATACCCCAATATACATTAGGTTCGTCCATTTTCAGATCCATTAGGATCGGAGCTGTTTCTTGTTGGAATTTTTGTGAGCAGTCCTCATAATCATCGTCTACCAGCATGAGCATTAATAATCGGAGCCATTTCTTATCTTTGCGATTAATTTCAGATAAAATCTGATCGCTGAAATAGGTAGCCCCTTTGAATATGCGTGCTAAGTTATATAGATGTGTGTCTGTAAGGCAATATTCTTCCAAGATTCTATTCCATACTTCGTTTATTGTACTTTCTTTTGTTTGTCCGTTCATTAACCTATAAATAACCATTTTCCCCTTATAACCCAATTCTTTGGCTAAAGCAGAGTGTGATGGCGCAAAAGCACGGTTCTCTATAAGGCATTGTAATATGTCTAATTTTTCATTCATTTGGTATCAAATTAAGGGTATTTTGGTACTTTCGAAAAATTAGCTTCTCAAAAGTTTCTTCTTACCCGTAGTCAAATTTATGATAATTCTTATTTTTGTGTGAGATGATTTGGTAAAGGTAAAAAAATTCCTATAATAGAGCGTCATGTTCGGTAAAAAATGTATCTTTGTAGTATTCGGTCGGAGAAATGACTGAATAGACATAGAAAGCGTTTTTTGCTTTCGTCCTAAGAAACGAAATCGCCAAATTCAGACTCAGATGGATGAAAGAACATGACGCTCATCTGTTTTGTATATGTTCGTGTACAGCCCATGCTGTATCCACATAGCAAGACGGCGTGGGAATATTGTTTATATTCATTTCTGAGTGAGGCGTTTGGCGATGCCTGTTTCTTGATGGATAGCAGACAAGTCCTCACGCCTTTACTTTTGTGTTAAATCTAATGCTGAATTCGGAGGGCTTATAGGCGTATAAGAAATGTAGGCTGTATATGGAATTTGATAAGGAAACTATAATCGAGAAGTTCCAAAATAGCAATTGGTTGGAAAAGGCCCAAAATTGCTTAAAGACACCGGAAGAATTAAAACAATTATCTGATAAATTGAGTGGTTATATGAATAAAGACGGGTTAAAAGATGTGCGAAACCAGTTAACTCAATTGTTAGTTTATCTAAAACAATTGTTGACGAAAGGATACTATGATTAAAGATAATACGCTTGTTCTTATGGTAGCGGTCATTATTTATGTTGTGTCTCCGATAGATTTGATGCCTGATTTTCTTCCAGCAGTTGGATTTATTGATGATAGTGCTCTTGTAGCATGGTTATTCCAGAAATTAGGAGATAAGCTAACCCAATCTGTACAATAAACAGAACAGGGAAAGGAAGAGAATGTATAGGAATTTTTGAATTAAATATTGAAAAAACGTAAGCATTCGGTAAACCACGTATTTTCGTCTCCAACTTCCATCATTAACTTTACGTCCAAAAAGCCAAGTTA
>NZ_JACSPQ010000061.1 GCF_014837055.1 Phocaeicola faecium | reverse complement strand
ATTTTGATAATAGAGGCAATAATATCTTTGATTTTGTTTTTTGGAGTATATGAATTGATACCATTATATGGATATAAAGAATTAATATCATTAATAGAAACAACTATGGGAAATCGTAAAATGGTTAGATCTTTTGTTCGTTTTTTGAAAGTAGAAAGAGATTATGTTTGTCGATTAAAATTTATAATTTATTTCTTGTTTCATTATTTATTTGATAAGAAATTTTCATTGTTAAAGAGAGTACAAATTAGGGGAAATGTAGATACTGTTAATTATATAATAAAAAATCATGTTTCTGTAAGTCGATTCGGAGATGGCGAATTTAAATTGATATCTGGATGCGATACTGATTTTCAAAAATATAATTCGGATATTCAAGGAAAATTATTGGAAGTTTTACGTTCATCTCGAAAGAATCATATTGTTTGCTTACCCTATGCCTGGAAATCTTTGTCGCAGTTTAAATATCGGGTTTTTGAATATTGGGGAGCTTATTTAAATAAAAATTTGGAAAGAAATATACTGCCGTATATAGATTTTAATAAAATATATTATGATGCTAGTTTCACTAGATTTTACATGGATTATCGCAATGATAAAAATGCATGTATGATTTTGCCATTAATAAAAAAAATTTGGGAGGGACAGCATATTTATATAATAGAGGGTGAATATAGCCGTTTAGGTGTAAATAATGATTTGTTTGATAATGCGTCAAGTATTCATCGTATTATTTGCCCGTCATTAAATGCTTTTTCTGTTTATGATCAGATTTTATGTAGAGTGACTTCTTTGGTATCAAAAAAGAATTTGATTTTAATAGCATTAGGAATGACTGCTACTTGCTTGGCTTATGATTTGTCTCAGAAAGGATATTGGGCTATTGATATTGGGCATATTGATGTTGAATATGAATGGTATAAAATGAAAGCTGTTTCAAAGATTTCCATACCTAATAAATATGTGGCGGAGAGTTCCGAGAAGTTTGTGACTAATGGTGAAATGAATCCTCTTTATACAGAACAAATTATAGCAACGATAGAAAAATGAAAGAACAAGTTTTAGTTTCAATTATAGTTCCTGTATATAATAGCGGATTATATTTATCTGATTGTTTAAATTCTATTAGTCATCAGACTTATAAGACTTATGAGTTGATATTGATAAATGATGGAAGTACAGATAATTCCGTAGAAATTATAAAAAACTTTATTAGGGGGAATAGTCATGTTAGAGTTGTATTGATAGATCTTGCTCAAAATGTAGGTCAATCAGCGGCCAGAAATAAAGGTATACAAAATGCTTTGGGAAAGTATTTGTTGTTTGTTGATAGTGATGATACTATTTCTTCTGATTGTTTGGAAAGAATGGTGGGGCTAGCAGAAAGAGAACAATTGAATATGGTTATAGGTGAAAATGTAATAATAGGTGAAAATGTAAGATATGTAAAAGTTGGATTTAATGATGAGATTATTAGGGATAATGTAACAATATTGAGGCTGTTTACAGAGTTTCGATGGTATAATCCAGCTTGGAACAAGTTGGTTCGTACGGATGTGATAAAACAAAATAATTTATATTTTAAAGAAGGTTATATTTTTGAAGATGAATTATGGAGTTTTTTATTGGCTATAAATCTTCAGTCTATGGGAGTTATTCGTGCTCCGTTATATAATTATTATATTCGTTCTAATTCTACAATGGCGAATAATCAAAATTTGAAACGTTGGTTAGGATTGCAAAAAATTCTGCCGGATTTTAAAGTTTATATAACTAATGCAAATTTGTTAACGAATTTGTTTGTTAGTAGGTTTTTTCTATTGAAATTAGTGACTGTAATAAATGGATTAGAGGCTAATAATTATATTTCTGCAAAGAACTTTAAGTATCTAAGAAAATTGAATTATGTCAATTTGTTTTTCTTATATAAGAAAGGTTTTTTGACAATAAGGGAATTAATAGCATATTTATATTTAAATTTACCAGAATGGATCTCTTATGCTTATTATAAGATGATTCGTTTTTATATTAATATAAAATGAAGAAAATATTTTTTCTTTTGTCTTCTATGAATGTAGGAGGAGTAGAGAAATCCTTTTTAAGTTTATTGACTCTTATAGATCCTCAATACTATGAAATACATCTTGGATTATTGCAGTTAAAAGGTGGTTTTGAAAAAGATATTCCTTCTTGGGTACATATACATCATATTAATTGTTATGATAAATATCATTCTATAGTACATGATCCTCCTCTAACTTATATTAAAGAAATGATATATTCTAAGTGTTTAGGGAGGGCAATAGTTCATATATTGCTTTATATGCATTATAAATTGACAGGAACACGTTATTTATTATATCGTTATTTCATGCGTGATGAGCCTGTTATGACGGAAGTTTTTGATTTGGCTATATCTTATGCCGGTCCATCTCAGCATATTGATTATTATATCTGTGAGAAAGTGAAAGCGCGTGTTAAATGCGGATGGATTCATTTTGATATATCTAAATTTGGCATAGATTATGGTATGACAAAGCGATTATATAAAAAATATACTCGGATTTTTTGTGTCAGCCAAACTGCTAAAGCTATTTTTGATAGAACATTTCCAATGTTTAAAGAGCGTACAGAAGTATTTTATAATGTTATAAGTCCTACTTTTATTAAACAACAAGCTGATATAGGAGATACATTTTCAGATTGTTTTAAAGGAAAGCGCATTCTTACTGTTGGCCGGATATCTAATGAGAAAGGGCAATTAGAGGCTATTGATGCTCTTGCTATTCTATTAAAACAAAATATTAATGTGAAATGGTATTTTATAGGGGATGGAAAGTCACGGGTTATTTGTGAAAAGCGTGCGAAAGAATTAGGTATTTCTGAATATGTTGAATTTTTAGGAACGAGGGTTAATCCTTATCCTTTTATGAAAGATTGTGATATATATGTTCAATCTTCAAGGCATGAAGGATTTTGTATTACGTTAGCAGAAGCTCGTATTTTTGGAATGCCTATTGTTGCAACTGATTTTGTTGGGGCGCGTGAACAACTTGCATCGCGCTCGAATGCTTTTGTTACGGGGATGTCTTCGGATGAGATAGCGGAAGGAATAATTATGGCATGTGAAGCCCATAAAATAGAGGATATTGTTATTTCTGATATACCCCAAACTGATATTAAAGAACTTGTAGGATTGATATAAATGATGAATACACCTTGTATTTCTGTTATAATACCTTGTTATAATGTTGATTCTTATATTGAAGAATGTGTAAAGAGTGTAATTTCTCAAACGTTTAGAGATATTGAGATTATTATAGTTGATGACGGATCTACAGATAGTTCTCCACAAATTTGTGAAGAATTAGCAAAACAAGATAGCCGAATTCGCATTGTTCATAAAATAAATGGTGGGCTTTCGGATGCTCGTAATGTTGGTACTCAAATGGCTGTAGGTGAATTTATTTTTTATTTAGATGGTGATGATAGGCTTGTATCTGATGCTCTATATTTATTATATGGTATAGCCAAAGATAAAAATGCTGATATTGTGCAAGGTAATTTTTATTATGATTATTCTCAATATTTTCTTGTAGATAATCGTTTCTTGAAATCTAATGCTGTAATATCGTTATCAGGCGTTAAGGCTATGGGAGAATTATTGAAGAACAGGTTCATCAAAAATTTTGCATGGGGAAAATTGATAAAAACAAGTTTGGCTAAAAAACATCCTTTTGTTAAAGGAGTGTATTTTGAAGATTCTTACTGGATGTATTTATTAATAGATGAGACACGAAATTATACAATAGTGAATGTACCTATCTATTATTATAGACAACGTAATGGCAGTATATCAGGGAGATTCTCTCTACGTCAGTTAGATTTATTAAAAGGTATGGAGCAACGGTTACTGTTTATTTTAAAAAAATATCCAATGTTTATAGATTTGGCTATGAATAAATATTGGGAAATGGCTTTCACTTTTTTTTATTTTTGTCAGAAAGAATATAGATCTCAATATGAAGATTATTGGTGCTCATTAAATATAAAATATAAAGTTCAAATAAGAAAAAGTATAAAAAAGTCATTTCGTCTTTTTTGTTTGTATCATTTACAAGAGCAAGCTCCTCCTTTTCTATCTGCTTGGTTCTTTTTTGAACGTATTTATCAGAGATTATTTTCTAAGAAGTTAATAAAAATTTTTCATGTATGAATTTTTTTTATTTATAGAGCGATTCAAACTGTTAGTGGACTTGTTTAAAGCCTTTTCGGTTTAGTCTTGAACATTGAAAACGCTAGCGGTAAAACCAAGTAACTTTTCGAATAGAAATTATCAACTCATCCGCATGAAATAAGTTACACTAACGGTAGTGTTTTTCGGGATATACACAAGTATTTCTTTATGTGATTGTGTAAGATAAGAAAGTTTAAATTGGTTCATTGTATATATTTTGTAATCGTATTTGTATATAATGATATGTATCTTGTTCAGGGACATTTTATTGAGATAAAAATGAAACTTTTATTAAGCAAAAGGAACTAACTGATTATTTTACTTTATATTTTAGTAAAGTAAAAAGCTTTTCTTTTTTTAGTTAGAGTCTACCTGATATATTCTAATTTACAAAAAAATTATTCAATGAAATTAATGAATAAGATATAGATTGGTTTTGTAAGAGTTTTGAATGGAATTTTTTGATATGAAAAGATTTATTTATAGTTGCCTAAGCTGGCTCTTTATTCTTTTTTTTCCAATAAAGAGGAATAAAATCTTTTTTATGAGTTATTATGGAAATCAATATGGATGTAATCCTAAATATTTAAGTCAATATATCGTTACTCATTATCCTGATTATGATATTGTATGGGCATTTGTTCATCCCAAAATATACCATAATATATCAGGAATTCGGACTGTGAAATATTTATCTATTCGGTATTTCTATGAATTATGTACGTGTAAAGTATTGATTACTAACTATCGAATGACTTTATTTTTTAAAAAAAGAAAAGGACAATATTATATACAAACATGGCATAGTTCATTGAGGTTAAAGATGATAGAAAAAGATGCTGAACACACACTTCCTTTAAATTATAAAGAGATGGCATTAAAAGATTCTTTAAATATAGATTATTTGATTTCAGGATGTGCATATAGTACTTCTATTTTTCGTTCTTCTTTTTGGTATAAAGGGAATATTTTAGAATTGGGAACTCCGCGGAATGATTTATTTTTTAGCGCGAATACAGATGATATAAAACGTATTAAGGGTAATTTGAATATTCAAATATCACATAAAGTGTTGTTGTATGCCCCTACATTTCGTCAAAATAATCAATATAATTACTATGATTTGAATTATGAGGTGTTGTTACGAATATTAGAAAAGAATACTGATTCAAGTTGGAAAATACTTATTCGTTTGCATCCACATTTGTTGGCATGTTCAAATAATATCGTGAATAACTCTATTGTTCAAAATGTGACGGATTATGATGATATTCAAGAACTATTATTAATCTCAGATATATTGATTACGGATTATTCTTCTCTTATGTTTGATTTTGCACTAACTCAGCGTCCATGTTTTTTATATGCTCCAGATTTAGATGAGTATATAAAGAACGAGAGAAATTTGTATTTTGATATTCAAAGTCTTCCTTTTCCTATATCAAGAAATGAAGATGAGCTTGTACAGGCAGTATCTTCATTTGATCTTTTTCTATATAAAGAAAGGTTAATGTCTTTTTTCTCTAAAATAAAAACATTTGAATCTGGTAGTGCTTGTAAGAATATTTCAGAAAAAATTCAAGAAATAATAGAAAAATGAAAAAAATAATAGGTTATACAACGGGTGTATTTGATATGTTTCATATAGGTCATTTAAATATATTGAAACGGGCAAAAGAACAATGTGATTATTTAATAGTGGGAGTTTCTACAGATGAACTATGTTTAAGTTATAAGAAAAAGAAACCTATCATTCCTTTTGAAGAGCGAAAAGCTATAGTTGAGGCTATAAAATATGTAGATGAAGTGGTTCCACAAATTAATAGAGATAAGTTTGCAGCCTGGGAAAAGATTGGCTTTGATATAATGTTTGTTGGGGATGATTGGAAAAATTCAGCTTTATTTAATGAAGTTGAAAAAGAGTTGAATACAGTTGGAGTCAATATTGTATTTTTTCCTTATACAAAAGGTACTTCTTCTACGATATTACGTGAAAAGTTAGATAGTTTTTTATGAAAAAAAAAATTCTTTTTGTCATAGATTCTTTGATATGTGCTGGTGCAGAAAAGAGTCTAGTTACTCTTTTATCTTTATTAGATTATTCCAAATATGAAGTAGATTTGCAATTGTTTCATTATGGGGGGGAATTTGAACCTTTTCTCCCTCAAGAAGTGCATTTGCTTCATCCGTTAGAATATACATGTTTTGCGGAAAAATCAATATTAGCTCAAATTAAAGATATCTTATGTGGTAAATATTTTCGTTTTTTTATTGCTAGATTAAATTTTTCATTAAAGTTGAGATTGCATAAACAAGCTAATAATATTATGAAAGCTCGTCTTTATTGGGAAACGGTTGGTTCTGTTATTCCTCAATCAAAGCAAAAATATGATTATGCTATAGCTTATGCTCAAGGAATACCAACCTTTTATGTGGGAGATAAAATAACTGCAAATAAAAAATATGCTTGGGTTAATGTTTCTTATCGGTTAATGGGGAAAGAGAAAATATATCAATATAATTTTTATAAATGTTTCAATTCTATTGTATTGGTTTCGGATTCTGCAAAAAATGTATTTCAGAATATTTATCCGGATTTAATAGAAAAAATGATAGTTATATGGGATATATTAGATTATAGTTTTATAAAACAATTATCTCAGAAAGATAAGTCATATACAGATGGATTTTTAGGAGATAGAATTATTACAGTGGCTCGATTAAACAAGTATCAAAAAGGATATGATATAGCATTAGATGCTTGTAATATATTAAAGAATAGAGGTATAAAATTTAAATGGTATGCTCTAGGAAAAGGGGGATTTCGTCAAGAAATGGAACAATATATAAAAGAGCATAATTTAGAAGATTATTTTATATTATTAGGTACAACACCTAACCCATATCCCTATATAAAAGATGCTGCTCTTTATGTACAAACTTCGCGTCACGAAGGATTTGGTTTATCTATAGCTGAGGCTCGTTTATTGAATATTCCTGTCGTGACAACCGAATTTGATGCAGTATATAATCAGATGATAAATGGGAAAAATGGATTGGTGGTTTCACAGAATCCAATAGCCGTAGCAAATGCAATAGAACATATTTTGAAAGATAAGAATTTGTATAATTCTATTGTGAATTATTTGAAAAACGAAAAGAAAGGTAATTCGGAGGAGATTCAAAAATTTTATCAGTTGTTAGATGCATGAAACCTCGTATTTTCATAGCCATTCACTACCTTGAACTTGGTGGGGCAGAAATAAGTTTGATAGGCTTGCTTAACGCAATAGATACTTCTCGGTACGATGTAGATTTGTTTGTGTACAGTCATCGTGGAGAGTTAATGAAGATGATTCCGTCCGGTGTACATGTACTTCCGGAAATTAAAGAGTATGCACAGATTGAGAAGCCTGTCAAAGAAGTCTTAAAGCAAGGCGGCTGGAAGATTGCGTTGGCAAGACTGTGGGCAAAGTTTCAATTCTCGCGTTATGTAAAACGCTGTCGTCCTAAAGAAGGATCGGCTATATTTCAATATGTGTTTAATGTAGTGACCCCTTTGCTTCCTGATTTATATAAATATGGAGAATATGATTTGGCTATCAGTTTCTTAACTCCTCATAATATTGTAGCAGAAAAAGTTCATGCCAAAAAGAAGATAGCTTGGATTCATACGGATTATACTCGAATCAGTGTTGATGTAGATAAAGAACTTCCTGTTTGGAGAAAGTTTGATAAAATAGTATCTATTTCACAAGATGTCACAAAAACTTTCTCTCTGATCTTTCCTTCTTTATCAGATAAGATAATAGAAATAAATAATATTTTGTCTCCATCGTTAGTACGAAAGCGGGCTGAAGAGTTTTCTGTGCTTCTTTCTAAAGAAGCAAGTCAGGTCAATCTGCTTTCAGTAGGACGCTATACGTTTGCTAAGAATTATGATAATGTACCGGATATTTGTAAACGTATAAGGGAAACGGGTTGTAATGTATATTGGTATATTATAGGATATGGAGGGGATGAGGCTTTGATACGTTCGAAAATAAAAGAGGCGGGTATGGAGGATTATGTAATTCTTTTAGGGAAAAAAGAAAATCCTTATCCCTATATGAAAGCGTGTGATATTTATGTACAGCCATCGCGGTTTGAAGGGAATTCGGTAACGGTTCGCGAGGCGCAGATGTTATGTAAGCCTGTAATAGTAACTGATTATCCGACAGCGCAAAGTCAAATTCTGCAAGGAATCGATGGAGTAATTGTACTGCTTGATAATATAAAATGTGCCCGAGGTATTGTGGAAGTGATAAAGAATAGAAATTTGCAAGACAAATTGGTTACTTATTTAAAGACACATGATTACGGGAATGAACAAGAGGTTGAGAAAATATATCAATTAATTTTGAGAGATAAAAATGATACCTAAGATAATACATTATTGTTGGTTCGGGGGAAATCCTCTACCTCAATTTGCTATTAAATGTATTGAAAGTTGGAGAAAATATTTCCCCAATTACGAAATTAAAGAATGGAATGAAAGAAATTTTGATGTTAACATAATTCCATATACTCGTGATGCTTATTTAGCAAAAAAATATGCATTTGTTAGTGATTACGCTCGTTTTTGGATACTTTATCATTATGGAGGTATTTATTTTGATACAGACGTAGAAGTTATACGTTCAATGAATGATTTGTTAGATAAAGGTGGTTTTATGGGGTGTGAAATTGATAAGGGAGATAATTATTCTGTGGCTCCCGGTTTAGGTATAGCGTCTGAAGCTCATCATCCTTTGTATTATAATATATTGGAAAAATATAAACATCTTCCATTCTTTTTGGAGGAGAATAGGATAAATCCTTATGCAGTTGTACGTATAACGACAGATGCCCTATTTGAAGCGGGCTTATTACCACAACCGAAAATTCAGACAATTCAAAATATAACGATTTATCCTGCTGATTTTTTCAATCCGTGGAATGATGTTTTAGGAAAAATGAATAAAACTTCTAATACAAGAAGTATTCATTGGTATTCTAAAACATGGATGAAGCCGCAGCCTATTATTTGGGTATGGATAAAGCGATATATGCATAGAATATTGGGTATAAAGTAATAAAGGTATGTTTATTTTAACAATATTTACTCCTGCCTACAATCGGGCACATACCATCGGAAGGACTTACGAAAGTCTTTGCCGTCAGACATGTAAAGACTTTGAGTGGCTGATTGTGGATGATGGCTCCTCGGATAATACACGAGCGTTGGTTGAAGGTTGGATGAAAGAGAATAAGATTCCGATACGGTACATTTATCAGCAGAATCAGGGAATGCACGGTGCGCATAACACTGCCTATCGGAACATTGAAACCGAGCTGAATACGTGTATTGACTCTGATGATTACATGCCTGATGATGCGGTAGATAAAATAATTACTTTTTGGAAACGAAATGGCTCAAATCGGTATGCCGGATTGATTGGTTTAGACCGGACGGAAGACGGAAAGATTATCGGAACAAAATTCCCTGAAAATATGAACTCTACCACGCTTTACGGGTTTTATGCACGGGGCGGAAAAGGGGACAAAAAGTTGGTGTATCGTACAGAAGTAATTCGGCAATATCCCGAATATCCTTTGTTTGATGGAGAACGTTATGTCAGTTTGGGATATAAGTATCAGTTGATAGATCAAGATTATGAATTACTGACGATGAACGAATCGTTGGTTGTTGTAGAATATCAGGCGGATGGTTCCAGCCGGAATATGTATAAACAGTACTGGAATAATCCGAAAGGATTTGCGTTTATCCGGAAAGCAGATATGAAGTTGATGCCGGGTTGGAAACGGAAATTTAGGGCATGTATTCATTACGTATCAAGTTCGTTACGTGCTAAAAATAAATATTTTATATCTGAGTCTCCGTTACCCCTTGCTACTTTGTTGGCATTTATTCCGGGATTTATATTGTATAAGTACACGGAGTATAAAGTTAAGTCTGATAAAAAGTTTAAATTGAAGCATGAGTGAACCGATAAGGATATTGAATTTATTCACCATAATGAACCGGGGTGGTGCGGAAACGATGGTGATGAATTACTATCGGAAGATAGACAAGACGAAGGTACAATTCGATTTTATGGTACATCGTCAGGAGCGTGGAGCATACGATGACGAAATCGAAGCAATGGGAGGGCGAATCTTTCGCATGTGCCCCATTTATCCGCAAAATATTTTTCGGTATAAGCGATTGTTAAGAGAGTTTTTTGATACTCATCCGGAATACAGAATATTGCATTCCCACATGTCCGAATTAGGTTATTTCGCTTTTAAGGAAGCTGTTCGTCATCATGTACCTGTCAGGATTTGTCATGCACATAATGCTCCTGTTTTTAAAAGCGAGACATGGAAAGAAAAATTAAAAAGATTGCCGCGTGAGTGCTTGGCAAAAAAGATTCGCGGTTTGTCTACCGATTTTTTTACTTGTAGTGAAGTAGCCGGAGAATGGTTGTTTGGAAGAAAAAATAGATACAACTTACAGTTTATGCCTAATGCGATTGATTCAAAATCGTTTAGTTACAATCTTCAGAAATCTATTGAAGCTAAAAAGTCGTTGGGTTGGGAAAATAAAATAATAATAGGCCATGTTGGTCGATTTTGTCCACAAAAGAATCATAATTTTCTGATAGATATATTTCAGGCGTTTCACCAAGTTCATTCGGAGAGTATGCTTATTTTGGTGGGAAGTGGAGATTTGATGGGGCCAATTAAGAAAAAAGTTCGTTCATTAGGATTAGATGAATCAGTTTGTTTTTTAGGAAATCGGGCGGATATGTCATTGTTATATAGTGCTTTCGATTTGTTTTTATTTCCCTCTTTTTACGAAGGACTTCCTGTGTCGTTGGTAGAAGCTCAAGCGGCAGGATTACCTTGTGTGGTTTCAGATACGATTTCTTGTCAGACTAAAATCTTACCTTCTTATGTTAAAGTATCTTTACAGGAATCGCCTGTCACATGGGCAGAACAAATGGATTCCATCTTGTTACGGTGGAAAAGAAAAGATACCTCTTCAGAAATTAAGCAAGCGGGATTTGATATAACTACCAATGCCGAGTGGCTAACTCAGTATTATATAAATCGTTTCAACGGAAATGAATAATCCTTTGGTATCAATTATTGTTCCCGTTTATAATGTGGAGACTTATTTATCTCAGTGTTTAGATTCTTTGCAGAACCAAAGTTATACGAATATAGAGGTAATAGTTATAGACGACGGCAGTAAAGATAATAGTTGGTCGGTACTTCAGAAATATGTGGTCGATAAACGTTTTTGTTGTATCTCTCAAAACAATCAAGGTGTTTCCAAAGCCCGTAATAAAGGATTGGGTTTGGCCAAAGGTGAATACATCATGTTTGTTGATGCTGATGATTGGTTAGACTGTGATGCTGTAACTGAGTGTGTGGAAGCTATGCAGGAATCAAACTCGGATGTTTGTCTGTTTGATTACATGCGTGAGTTTCAGAACATAAGCGAGCGAAGGTCATTGTTTGAAAAGTCACAGAGGTTTGATGAAAAGGCTTGTCAAGATTTGCAATGCCGTATGATTGCTCCGACAGGTACGGAGTTGGTTCGTCCGCAGACCTTAGATTCGTTTGGAACTATTTGGGGAAAGTTATATAAACGTTCGGTATTGACAGATATCAAATTTGTTGATTTGAAAGTGATAGGAACGGCGGAAGACACTCTGTTTAATTGCTTTGCTTTTTTGCAAATAAAAAAGGCTGTTTATTTACACGAAGCCTTTTATCATTATCGGAAATATAATGCAGGAGCAGAGACGAAAAAATATAAACCGGACTTGTATCAGCGTTGGAATAAATTGTTTGAGTATATGAGTCGGTCTGCCTGTTCTGAAAAAGCTCGTACAGCATTGTCTAACAGGATAGCACTGAGCATAATAGGATTAGGATTGAATGAATGTATGTCCGATCAATCGTTTTCGCAAAAAAAGAAACAGTTACTTCATATTATAGGGCAATCCCATTATAAAGAGGCTTATAGAGAATTAGATTTTACTTATTTTCCTATTCATTGGAAATTGTTTTTCTTTTGCGCAAAACATCGGTTGGCTACACCTTTATTATTGTTGTTAAAAGTTATACATCGAATAATCGGTTAAGTGGAACAAAGGTATGAAAATCGTATATTGTCTGAATAGTATTCGCGGATTGGGAGGTATTCAGAAAGTAACGTTGATAAAAGCGAATGCGTTGGCAGAAATTGCGGGGAACGAAATCTATGTCATCGTTACAGACAACTGGGAAAAACATGTATTGACGCAAGAAATATCCCCCAAAGTACATTTTATTAATCTGGAAGTTAATTACTATAAAGATGATTATAAATCAAGACTTCATCAGATAAAATCAAATTTGCGGATATTTCGTCATTATTTTCGTTTGCAGAAACAGATAAACCAGATAAAGCCCGATGTCATTATTTCGGTGGGGCAAGGAGAAAAATACATCATTCCGTGGTTAAGGACTAAGGCTGTAAAAATACGCGAAATCCATTTTAATTCAGCTTATCGTCATTATACATATAGTAAGAAGTGGGTTGCTAAGTTGTTAGATTTTGTAGATTATAAATTAAATGCACGAGGATATGATAAAATTGTTCTCTTGACCAAAGAGGATAAAGAAACCAATTTCCCGGATAATGATAAGTTTACGTATGTTCATAATCCATTGACATTGGAGAGGTCATCTTACTCTGATTGTCGTGAGCATACAGTGGTCTCAGTAGGGCGATTGGAATTACCGAAAGATTTTGAATCATTGATACGGGCATGGCAGTTTGTTCATAAAGCAGCTCCGGATTGGAAGTTGAATATTTGGGGAGAGGGTTCTCGCAGACCGTATCTAACTCATTGGATAAAAGAATTAGAGCTTGAGGATTGTGTTTTTCTGCAAGGCTATACAAGGGATGTACATGCAAAGTTGGAAGAATCTTCCGTCTTTGTACTATCTTCATTGTATGAGGGACTTCCTCTTGTCGTTTTAGAAGCGATGGGTTGTGGACTTCCTGTGGTTTCGTTTGCTTGTTCGTTCGGCCCGCGTGATATTATACAAGAAGGAGTGAATGGTTTTTTAGTGGAAAGTAGGAGCGAATCGGATTTAGCAGAGCGGATTATTCGTTTGATTCAGTCGCAAGAGTTGCGTGAACGTATGGGAAAGGCTGCATTGAAACGAACTAAAGATTTTGATATATCAATGATAGTGAAACAATGGATGAATCTGTTTAAAAAAGAATTACAAGAAAAATAGCGTTAAAGTATGAATAATTTACCTTCCCCCATTATAAGTATCATTGTTCCTGTTTATAATATCAAACATTATCTTCCGAAATGTTTGGATAGTATTGTTTCGCAAACATTTACCGATTTTGAGGTATTGATGATAGATGATGGATCTACCGATGGTTCAGGTGAGATTTGTGAGCAGTATAGCCGGAAAGACAAGCGTTTTATAACGATTCATCAGTTTAATCAGGGGGTTTCAGTAAGCCGTAATAACGGATTGCAACGGACGCAAGGGAAATATATCTCTTTTATAGATGGTGATGATTACATTCATCCGCAGATGTTGGAGCTATTATACAAAGCCATTAGGCAAGGTCATTATGATTTTTCGATGGTTCGTTATCAATCAGTCGGTGATGGGGAACAAATTGTATTTCAGAAAAATATTTCACCGTGTTTACATGAATTATCGAAGAAAGAAGTTATATGTGGGTTGTTTGGAAAGTCATGGGAAGATGCAATGTATATGGCTTGTTGGAATAAGCTATATGATAGTCGGTTATTGACAGATGTTCGTTTTACCAATATTAAGGCATCAGAAGATCTACTGTTTAATGTAGAAGTTTTCGGGAAAGTTTGTAAGGCGATTGAGGTAGAATGTAATTTGTATTATTATGTACAGCGGGGAACATCTATTTCTCATAGTATGTCAGAAAGACTGATAATTGATAGAATCAATGTTTCGTACGCTTGTTTAAAGTTTTTGTCTTCGGGTTCGGTAGAGGAAGCATATTGCATGACTAAGTTATACAAAGTATTGTTCAGTTCCCGTTTCCGGGTAAGGAAAGAAATGTACAGAAGAAATGTGATAAAACGGATTAAGGAAGTTCATAAACTGGTGTGTAAGCAATTTCTTCGTAGCAAGCACATATCAGCATTTTATAAAATATTATTCATGGGATTCTTTTATTGTCCCTTATTATATAAAGTCTTTATTGGTTTAACAGAGCTAAAAGCAAGAAAAGCATAATTTTGAGAGTCCTTGAGTTAATAATCATGACTCATTATTAATGAAAGAGGATATTTTAATTGATAAAGCGTGTATTTTATTTTTCGTATGTAGATAGGTATTCATTGATAGCGTTAGGAACTCACTATCCTCTTATTCTTGTATACCAATGGTTGGGGTTGGAAAATAAATATCTTATTGCTTTTTGTGTACTTGCTATCATGCCGGGAGTAATTGGGGTATTCAAAAAATATTTTCCATACCTTACAGCTCAAAAGGATTTGTTGGTTTACGATAATGGTTCTATCAGATGGTCAGTGTGGAAGAATCGACGTTAGTTTTTGTTATATCGTCTAATACCATGTCAGAATTTATGAAACAAAAAAAATGGGTTCTTTTACCCTTCCTTTTTTTACTTTTTTATATTTATTCTTTAAGCATTTCTCCTTATGGTGTGGATCATGGTTATTACGTATCCGTGAGTAAGTGTTTGTCAGAAGGAATGATTCCGTGGAAAGACTTTCAATTAATCTATACTCCGTTGGGTATGTACTTTATGGCTATTCCGTATATGGTTGGAGGACTAGGATTATCATCAGCGTGGGCACAGGCTGTATTTTTTCTTTTTATAGTAGGAACAGCCGTTTTAGTGTATTATATATTATCTGAATTTGATTTGAAAAATTCCACAAAATGGTTAAGCGTATTATTTTATTTGATGCTCTATTATTCATCAGATACATTGTCTGTTGAGCTAGAACCTTTTGCTGTTTTTTGGTGTTTGTTGGGAGTTTTGTTTTTGTTGAAGTTTAATAAACAAGAGAAAGGCACGTTATATTTGTACGGAGCAGGACTGTGTGCTACATTGTCTTTTTTATCCAAGCAATACGGAGTGATAATTTTACTTGTATATATTTTCATGTTGCTATTGGGAAAGCGGAAAAGGATAATGAACATTGGAATACTTTGCTCTTCATCATTGATAAGTGTTCTGGTTTATTATGTTTGGATGGGATGGATTGTTAATGACTTTAGCTTTTATCAAGATTTAATGGGTAATGACTACCCAAGCAGATGGCAAACTTTTTTTTCTTGGGGAGTTAAGTTCTTCTTCTTAAAGTCATGTGTTTTTATAGTCATATTACCTGTTGTTTATTCCAAACTGAGCAGTGTCAAAAAAAGAATGGTGTTGATTTCGATTGTGGGAATATTGCTCTTCTCGTTACAGTTTTATGTCCGGCAATATTCTCATTATTGCTTGTTTATGTATCCATTTGTTGTTTTTATTTTTGCTTTTGTTTGGGATTCGATTACCTATAAGTTGTCATACTTGTTTCCGATTGGGAATATCTGTTGTGTTTTGATTTTATGTTATTTAGATTATGCACGAACGGAGCAGGGACAGATAAAACTGATCCAACAATCGCTTTATAAAGAAATATCCAAGCAACTTCCTGCACCGACAAAAACAATCGTAGGGATAAAGGAATGTTTGCAAGGACCTCAAATTTTTTCTGAAGTAGAAAATGTGAAACCTGTAAATTATTTATGTAATAAATTTGGTTTTGATTCTACCGAATATCCTGAACGTGTATTGAAACTTTTTCCGGATGCTGAATGTATGATAGTGGATGATGATTATTTGTCTTGGGTTTATCAATTAGATTCAATTCAAGTCAGTAAGCAATTACAAAGAATGTCATTAGTGACAACGATATATCCTTATAAAATAAAAATATATAAAACTGTAAGAAAGTAAATCAAATTAATATCTTATGAAATCGTTTGTATTGGTTATTACATGTTTTATCATGTCATTTGGCATGGAGGTAAAAGCATCAGTTTTTCATTTGAATCAAACTGTTGATCAAACCGTTACACAGGCGGTGAAAGAGAAAAACTGGAAGTTGAATGTAGATATGGCTTTCTTGAGCGATGGAAAAACTCAGGCGTTGCCTTCCGATTCGTGTTTTATGATGGTGAATGGGGCAGATGCTACCCTTTGTTTGCCGTATGTGGTGAACGAACAGAGTGATGAAAAGGTGAGTTTGCAAGGAAAAGTAACGGCTTATTCGTTCCGCGATAAGGGAGACCATTATACCGTTAATCTGCATGTTACGTGCGAAGCGAAAAACTATTCGTTTACGATACACGTGTATAAAGAAGATGGATTGGGGTCTATTCTGCTTAACTCGTCGAAATTGAGTTATAGCGCGGAGCTGGTAAAATGACAGCCTATGTATAGACACTGTTTGAAGCGTGTTTTCGATTTCTTGTTTGCATCGGTTGCCTTGTTGATTTTGTTGCCTGTTTTGCTGTTGATAACGGTAGGGCTGCATGTCGCTAACAAGGGGGCCGGTGCATTTTTTTTTCAGGAACGCCCCGGTAGATATGGCAAACTGTTCAGAGTCATTAAGTTTAAGACGATGACTGATGAACGCGACGAGCAAGGACAGTTGCTGCCCGATGCGGAGCGCCTGACGAAAATCGGAAAGATAGTACGCTCGCTTTCGATTGATGAATTACCTCAGCTGGTCAATGTGCTGAAGGGAGACATGGCGCTTATCGGGCCTCGGCCTCTGTTGCCCCAATACCTGCCTTTGTACAGTAAAGAGCAGGCACGCCGACACGAGGTACGTCCCGGTATTACAGGTTGGGCACAGGTTCACGGCAGAAATGCCATCAGTTGGACGAAAAAATTTGAGTTGGATGTGTGGTACGTAGATCACTGTTCGTTCCTGCTTGACGTGAAGATTTTTTTCCTGACCATCAAGAAAGTGCTGGTCAGGGAAGGCATTTCGCAGGAAGGACAGGCTACGATGGAATATTTTAACGGTAAGAATTAAGCAAAGATGTTTTTATACGGAGCAAGTGGTCATGCCAAAGTGATTATAGATATTCTGGAGGCTTGTGGCATGACGGTTGAAGGATTGATAGACGACAATCGGGAGAAAACAGAATTGTCGGGCTATCCGGTGTTTCATGAATGGCAGACAGACAAGTCGCCGTTGATAATAAGCATCGGCGATAATCGGATACGCCGGATGATAGCCGAACGTGTTGAGGCTGATTTCGGTGTGGCGGTTCATCCGTCGGCAGTCGTTTCGCGGCGGTGTACGTTGGGAGCGGGCACGGTGGTTATGCAGGGAGCGATTATTCAGAGCGATGCAGAGATAGGAAAACATTGCATCATCAATACCGGAGCCTCGGTAGACCATGAGTGCCGGATTGGGGATTTTGTTCATATATCGCCGCATTGTACGCTGTGCGGAAATGTTACCGTGGGCGAAGGAAGTTGGATAGGGGCAGGTTCTGTCATCATTCCCGGTGTGAAGATAGGGAAATGGAGTGTAATAGGTGCCGGTTCGGTAGTGACGAAAGACATCCCCGATGGTGTGCTGGCAGTAGGAAATAGATGTAAGGTCGTGAAAAGTGGATATAAGTTATGAAGCGGAAAGTGATTCGTATTACAACAATTCCAATGTCTTTGAATATCTTGTTTCCCGGACAACTGAAGATGTTGGCAGAGGAGTATGAAGTGGTAGCCGTTTCATCTCCCGGCAAAGAGTTAGACGAAGTGGGCAGGAGGGAAGGAGTACGCACGGTAGCCGTACCGATGGAGCGTCATATCTCGCCGTTTAAAGATTTAGTTTCGCTGTACCGGCTTGTCCGGCTGTTCCGTAAGGAGAAGCCGTGGATGGTACATTCGCATACCCCGAAAGCGGGACTGTTGGCGATGTTGGCGGCATGGATGTGTGGGGTTCCGGTGCGTATCCATACGTTTACCGGACTGGTGTTTCCTACGGCGGTAGGTATGAAGCAACGCCTGCTGATGGCTACCGACCGGTTGACGTGCGCTTGTGCCACGCTGGTTAATCCCGAAGGGAAAGGTGTGAAGCGCGATTTGGAGCGGTATCATATTACTTCGAAACCTTTGCGCATTATTGGCAACGGGAATGTAAACGGTATCGATTTGTCGTATTTCAGTCGGACGCAGGAGGTTTGTAAAACCGCTGCGACCGTTCGTGAAGAGGGCTGCGTTACGTTCTGTTTCGTTGGTAGAGTAGTGGGAGACAAGGGAATGAATGAACTGGTCCGGGCTTTTTTGCGTTTGTATGCGCAGCATACTCAGGTGCGGTTGCTGTTGGTCGGTCCTTTCGAAGATGAGTTAGACCCGTTGCAGCCCGATACCAAGCAAATCCTCTTGAACCATCCTGCCATACGTTTTATGGGTTGGCAGAGCGATATCCGTCCTTTCCTTGCCGCATCGGATGTTTTTGTCTTCCCCAGTTACCGCGAGGGCTTTCCCAATGTCGTTTTGCAAGCCGGGGCGATGGGGCTGCCTTGTATCGTGACCGATATCAACGGATGTAATGAAATCGTACAGGAAGGAGTGAATGGCTTGATTATTCCACCCCGCGATGAAAACAGTCTTTATGAGGCGATGTATAGGCTGGCAACACATCCGGAAGAGCGGGAATCAATGGCTCTACAGGCTCGTCCGATGATAGCGAATCGGTATGAACAGCATGATTTATGGAATAAGTTAAAAGAAATTTATCAAGCTCAAATCAAAAAATAGCTATGTATTTTATTCTCTCCTCGTTGCTTTCATTTGTTTGTAATCCTGTGTTTTATATCATTGTATGTTTGGTTTTGGCATGGTTGGTTAAGAACCGAATCGTAAAAAAAGTTTTATATGGAGTGAACATTGTTCTTGTTATATTGTTTACTAACCAGCCGTTTTCTCGGTTTGTCAAGGAACAATGGTATAAAGAGTATGACCATCCGCTTCCGGCAGGCAAGGTATATCAGTATGGCATTGTATTGGGCGGATACAGCAACTGGGACTGGGAAAGAAATCGAGTAGAATTTAGTGAGATAGCCGACCGCTTATTGGCTGGCATTTATTTATATAAACAAGGAACAGTTAAGAAATTGGTTTTAGCTTCCGATGGTTCGATTATCGAAAATCCTACGGGGCAGGGACCGAAAGGTAATCCGAGAGGGATGATGGCTTTCTTGCGGGCGATGGGTATGCCTGAGCATGATGTGATATTAGAGGTCAAGGCACGTAACACCCGAGAGAATGTTACACGCACGCTGGAGTTGCTGGGCGACAGTCTGCGCACTTCTCCTTCGCTGCTGATAACATCGGCAGTCCACATGCGCCGCTCGTTGTCGGCTTTCCAAGCCGAAGGTTTGCATCCGGACTATTACATTACCGATACGCAGGTGCGGATAGACGGTGAGGGAGACAGCTGGATGCCGTCGCTCCAAACCTTGTCTGAGTGGCCGGAACTGTTGCATGAGTGGATTGGGTATTTGGTGTATAAAGTAAAAGGATGGTGAGTCGTGGTAGAGGCTTTTTTCAACGTTATCCGGCATGATTCGGAGTGTGAAAAAATTCTACCCATAGTGCAGGTAAGTTCTATGGGTAGAACCGGGGAACTTTACCGCATGAAACAAGAAACGCTAACGGTTGCGTTTTCCAGAATATCTGATTAGATTTAATGTGTTGTTAATCAGACTTGTAGATTAGAACGGATTCATGATATTTTATTTATAATTTTAATGATAAAGATATGTTTAAAGGTAATTTGTTGAAATTCGTTTCGCATGGTGCATGGGCTTTTCTGATACTGGGAGTGACTGCGTGTGTAGATAACGACTACGATTTGACGAAAGACATTGATTACACCGTTACGGTGGGAGGTGACTTGAGTATTCCGGGGAGCAACACGGAAGCCATTACGCTGAAAAAGATTCTGGACATGGATGAAACCAGCATCGTGAAGGCCGATGAGAATGGCTTTTATTCGCTGGTAAAGTCAACGGCTCCGCAGCAAACCGATGTGAAGGTTGACAGTATTTTGTTTAATAACGAGATGTTTGATTCTGAAGGAGCGGAAACATTCCTTGAAATGCCTCAGGGGATGTTTGATGCGTTGCCTGAAAATGAGGCAATAGAGTATCCGGTTCAGCGGGAAGTTACATCGGTTACTGCTGAAAAAACAGACGTTACGGATGAGTTGCTGGCGATTGACAGCGCAGTTACGGAACTGCCAATGGATTTGGAATATCGTTTCCTGCCCGATAACGACTTGCAGAAGATTTATCTGAAAGCCGGATATCAAATTGATTTTCCGGATTACGTAGTAATATCGGAGGCTGAGAACACCGATAAATCGTTGATAGAAGTCCGCAATGGGAAAAGCATTTTCTTCAAAAAAGATTTGATGGTTAATGAAAACGGATTGAATATCCCCGTTATGATTCGCGTATTGGATTTTACCAATATGCCCGAAGGCAGTGGCTTTACTTATCCGAGCAAAATGAAAATAGACATGGAACTTGTTTCGGAAGGACAGATTTATTTCTATAAAAAAGACTTTGTGCAAAATACCAACCGGCATAACATTCATTTCATGAGAACGCCTCGACTGCGTGAGGGAAAGATTATGAACTGTAAGGTTAAGGTTCAGCCGGAGATAAACATCGAGATGGAATCGATACAGATAGATAATCTTCCGGACTTCTTGTCTGATGAAGACGTGGTAGTCGATTTGGTCGATCCCAAGTTTTATGTAACGGTAACCAACTCTGCTCCGGTGGATGTCAACCTTAATGCCACGATAACTGCGCATCGGAAAGACGGCAGTAGTTCCATTCAGGTAGGAGACAAACACGGTGTTCCGGTGGTGATACCGAAGAGTGTTGAAAATTATGTGATTTGTTTCCATAAACAAAACACCGAGGTTGAAGGTGCCGACCAGAGCATTCAGCTTACCGACATGGATGTGTTGATAGAAAAGATTCCTCAATATATCAGCATTGACGATATTGAATCGAACGTGCCCGACCGGTATTACTACGTGCGTCCGGGACGTACCTACTCCGTACTGACCGAAACTCGGATAGATGCTCCGCTGACGTTTGGCGAAAAAACAAATATTGTTTATCGGGATACGTTAGACGGATGGCATGAGGATTTGGATAAATACGACATGAAGGCTGCTACGATAACAATGGATGCCGTAAATGCTATACCGCTGAATATGAAACTGGACGTACAGGCGATTGACGTAAACGGCAATGAAATTCCGGACATCGTTGCTACGGTGGATAAAAGCATTGCCGCAGGCTATATGGAACAACCAACCACTACTACGATAACTATTCAGTTGACTTCACAAAATGGTTCGATATCTAAATTAGACGGTTTGTTGCTAATAGCTAACGCTACGTCTCCCGCCACGAATGAGTCACAACAGTTAAATGAGAATCAAACCTTGACGCTTACCAATGTGCGTGTATCGGTTAAAGGAGGAGTAAAAATAGATTTGAATTAAAAGACACTGAAGTTATGATAAAGAAATGTAGTTATTATTGTGGAACAAGTATTCTGTTGTGGTTGGTGTGTGTGTTTGCTGCTGTTGCTCAGCAGCCGCTTCGTTCGGGTTATTTCTTAGACGGTTTTTATTATCGTCATCAGTTGAATCCTGCATTTGCTGCCGAACGTAATTATATCAGTATCCCTGTCCTCGGAAATATCAACGTTGAGGCGCAGGGAAATATCGGAGTCAGTACGTTTTTATATCCGTATCAGGGCGACCGTCTGACTACTTTTCTGAATGAAAGCGTAGGAACGGATGAGTTTATCGGTAAGCTGAAAGACAGAAACCGTTTTAATGTTAATTTGAACCTGTCGGTGCTTTCTTTCGGATTCCATAAGTGGGGAGGATTCAATACTTTCGATATAAACCTGAAGTCATCTACCGGCTTTTCGTTGCCGTCTCAGTTGTTCGAGTTTATGAAGTTGGGTATGCAGGGCGAGAGTACGGAATATCGCATGGATAATATCAACATCCATACCAATAATTATGCTGAAGTGGCGCTCGGACACTCACGTCAGATTAACGAACGCCTGCGTGTAGGCGGTAAGTTCAAGCTCTTGGTGGGACTTGGTAATGCCAGTGTCAAGCTGAACGATGTACGTGTAAACCTCTCACAAGACAAATGGATGGTACAGGCGAACGGTGAAATGAATACTTCCGTCAAGGGACTGTATATGCCTACCAAGCAGGAGAGCGGCAAAGATGTGAATACCGAAGCCGAAAAAGACTTGGTAGACTGGGAAAACATTGACTTTGATACTCCCGGACTTTCGGGAATGGGTGCGGCAATTGATTTGGGTGCATCTTATAAGTTGAACAATGAAATTACCCTGTCGGCAGCGTTATTGGATTTCGGTTTCATCTCATGGCATAATACCATCCACGCTGTTACGTCCAATAAACCGTGGGAGTTTAGTGGCTTTCAAAACATTGCCATCGATTCGGATTTGGGTGATGACGACCCTAATTCGTTGGAATCTCAGATAGACGATTTGGGTAAGGGGTTGGAAGAATACGCCAGCTTTCACCGCCGTTCTACGGGAGGAAGTCGTACAGCCATGCTGGGAGCTACGCTCAACTTAGGTGCCGAATACGTTCTTCCGGTTTACCGGAAACTGAAATTCGGCTTCCTGTCTACCACCCGCATTAACGGAAAATACAGTTGGAGTGAAGGCAGACTGTCTGCCAATGTAGCCCCGGTATCATGGTTCGAAGCAGGAGTCAACTACGGGCTTTCCTCGTTCGGTTCGTCCTTCGGATGGATAATCAACTTCCACCCCGCCGGTTTCAACTTCTTTATCGGTATGGACCATCTGATGGTGAAAGTAACTCCACAGTATTTCCCTGTTCACCGCGCCAATGCCAACTTCAGCATAGGGTTTAACGTTCCTTTCGGTAAGAAGTGTTCATAAGGATTAATATTTTATCTGTATGGAAATAACCAACTGATTCTCTGCGAATCAGTTGGCTATTTTTGTTTGTTGTAATCCGGTGTTTATCCATAGCGCGTAGCATTAGTAATACGTAAGCATCCGATAAAGTACACATTGTAGATTTGTAAAAAACAACAAACTCTTCTTATCGTAAGCATTCGGTAAACCACGTTGCAAATTTTGTGAATTAGTTCCGAATCGGTGTTATTTGTAGTCGATTCGGAA
>NZ_JACSPQ010000028.1 GCF_014837055.1 Phocaeicola faecium | reverse complement strand
TCATAACTTGGCTTTTTGGACGTAAAGTTAATGATGGAAGTTGGAGACGAAAATACGTGGTTTACCGAATGCTTACGAAATAATTGCTAAAACCATATCTATACGGATATACGGTATACATACAAGTAAAGAGCAAAAAGTGTTTATTCCCCTTTGCTCTTTACTATTCTTTTCTATGATACACGTTATTCGCTTTCTCTTGTTACGTTAAATGTCTGCCTTTTCCCGTTGCGTTCTATTTCTAAAGTAAGACTGTTAGTCTGCTGAACATATTTCTCTAATTTCCCGTTTGATACGGACATTGCATTTACACTTACCGTTCCGTTATTAACAGCAATTACCTTATCTCCTAACATTAACCCTGTTTTTTCTGCCGGTCCGTTTATTTCCAATGCAGTGATACAGATACTACCGTTACGAATATTAATACCTAACCCAAGTGCAGGAAATCCGTTGCAATCATTTAAAAGTGTATTAGTCCGTTGTTTGATATACAGATTTTCACCGGCAAGTATAAAATTCATCTTGCCTGCAAAAAGATTTCCTGCGACATTTTTATTTATCGAAGGGATATAATCCAACACACAATTCGGAACAGCCACGCCATTGCAATACATTGTAATTCCGCTGAACTCGGCAATCGTGTCTGTCAATCCCTCCCGGCGGAAATTAACATATTTTCTCGGGACATGATGCTGCCGTAATTTCTCATAAACATCTTTATCTATTATAACATCATAATTCGAGCCTAAGTCCAACATCAAGTTCAAGCTATCTGTCTGCTCGCTGCAAAGCGGTAAATTGTTTACACCATCTTCAACTAAAGTAAATCCAGTTGTTTCTTGTTTTAGTTTTTCTTTGTTTTTAAGCGAGAATATGGTCATTTCATTATTATCCATATCGAACTTCCAAACCATATTTTCCATTATGGTACGTCCCAATACTGGACGGTAAAGCGCATTGTACATACCATTATCTTTGGGGACTGACGTGAAAATAACCTTTTCCAGTGTACAATCTCCAAGAGTGATATTATTCACTCTGTATAGTTTTGAAAAATAGACTTGTTTGTAAAAATTAAATGTCGGCATCGGTTTCCTTCTCCAATATTCCGCTCCATACAGGTCAAGTGTTTCTTGTTTGGCAAGAGATGTAGAAGCTTGCGTGTCGAATAAAAGCGTATCAGTATATAGACCGTTTACGGTAGCGGCTACTCCAAAATAACCGTTCGGGTCACGAATTATTTGAGAGGTTTGATAGAAAACAGAATCAACGTTTTCAACAATTTTATCTTGGTTAGCATGAAATTGGTAAGTCCAAACGACTAAATAAACAAAGTATGCAAGAACTATAATGAGTAGGATAAGCAATACTTTAAGTGAATTACTAATAATCTTTTTAAGTTCCATATAATGACAATTTATAATAAATGTATGCAAAGGTATAAACTTATTGCTTTGCATTATGAATTTTAACCAATTAATAACCATTTATAATTTAATGCCTCTATTTTTCGGTTCACTTAGTGTTCTTTGGATGCTATGCCGCAGCTTACCAAACTGTTCCTTGAACCAGTCTCCAATTGGCTGTTTGTTTATGGTTAGCACGAGTTTGCTACTATCGGTTGGACTTTGTTCTACCTTGAAGATATCATTCTTGATGTCAAACTTCCGTCTGTGTTCTTCGGAATAAATCCTGCCGTTGCATCTGATAGCCTCTTTCTTCGTCAGGAGGCTTTCTATCATTTCTTTGGTGAAGCCGATGGTAGCGCACAACTTTTCCATTCTCAGCATCTCCCTGAGCATCGGAAACCACTTGAAAGCCTTTTCAAGCAGGATATTCAGCCGTGATATTTCCTGTCTCTGGCTTCAAGTTCCTGATTGTGTATTCCTTGCAGATTGCGTATCTGCTTGCCGTGCTGTTCTTGCATGAGTTGCATTTGGGCTTTCAAGAATAGTTGCTTTGACCGTAATTTGAAATAATACACAATGAAATTGTTGTCTATTTCCATTTCCCGCTTATGCCTTGATTATTTTTTCTTTTGTTTATAAACAGTCAAGAGAATTGCCAATGCACTAAAAATAACACCGAAAATCAGTCCAAGAGCTACTCCGATTTTAATATTTCCAATACTTGCACCTATTGCTGTACCAAGCATAAGTCCTAATGCAATAATCGGCCCGCTAATCAAATAGTATTTGTGTTTATTATTCATACTGATTCTATTAAATTATTCTTTGGGGTGCAAAGTTAAGTAAAAAAGAGCAAATCCGCATGGGTAAATTGCTCTTTTTACTATTAAAATGAATTAGCAATTACAGCTTGAATCCTCTATTCTTTTTGGGTTCTTCAATGGCCTCTTTCCTGCCATGCCGCAATTTGCCAAGCTGTTCTTTGAACCATTCGCCAATTGGCTGCATGTTAATGGTCAGTACCAGTTTGGTGTCATCGGTCGGATTCTTTTCCACCTTGAAAATATCATTCTTGATGTCAAACTTCCGTCTGTGTTCTTCGGAATAAATCCTGCCATTGCACCTGATAGCCTCTTTCTTGGTCAGGAGGCTCTCTATCATTTCTTTGGTGAAGCCGATGGCAGCACACAATTTTTCCATTCTCAACATCTCCTTGAGCATCGGAAACCACTTGAAAGCCTTTTCAAGCAAGGTATTCAGCCGTGATATTTCCTTGTCTTTGGCTTCAAGTTCCTGATTGTGTATTCCTTGAAGATTGCGTATCTGCTTGCCGTGCTGTTCCTGCATACGTTGCATTTGGGCTTTCAAGTCATCAATGCCCTTGTCCCGTTTGGCAATTTCCTGACGCAATTCGTCATTGGATTGCTCCAGTTTCTTCATTTTCCCGCTGCCGAAAAGAGAACCCACTCCGCTTGCTATGACAGTGGCAGCATCGGTAGCCGCGCTTTTGAGCTTGTCCGTGCGTATCTCCGATTTTACCTGTCTGAGTTCCTGTTCTGCAAGGTTTACCTGCTGTTCCTTATGCCGCTTTATGGCTTCTATGCGTTGCAGTTCGGCTTTCTGTTTCTCAATGATGAAGTCGTTCCGTTCCAGATGTTCTTTGCCTGTTACGGCTTTTGACTTACCACGCTCCATCAGAAGGATGTCGGATGCCAAGGTCTGCATCTGCATCATGTCATCGTCATTGAGTTTGCGGCTCTTGCCTGTATCGTGGTTCATCCAGTCAAATACGATATGCGCATGGTAATTCGGCTTGAACCACCTTTCGCCAACCTTGAAACTCTCCCTGTCCTCCTGGTCAGGCTGTCCATTCAGCCAATGCCCTTCGTCTTTGTGCAGGAAGATTTGGAGCGGTGTAATGCCCCAGCGTTTTTGGCACTCCTCGCCAAATTTATGCACATCTGCCAGTGTCGTGTCCTGTCTGACGAGCAACACGCCCTCACGTATGGGTGAACATCCTGCCACTTTGATAATCTTGCCGTTCTTCCCTTTGCGCTCACGCTCTTTTTCCTGCATGGCACGACCAGTCTTTTCCTTGACCATCCGTTTGATGTCCTCATAGTGCGCCTGCAATTCGGGATTGCCGAAGTCCGGGTTTATCCACTGCTCGTTATTCGCAGAGAGTTCGGATACCACATATACCTTGGATTTTCCGATGTTGCGCATATACTCGGCAGTTCTCCGGTTATGAGCCTCGCTTGATGCCACATTGCAAGGCTTGATATGTATGCTTGATTTTGTTGCCATCTTTTTAGATTCTAATTGAGTTGTTTATTAAATCTGTTTGTTGCTTTCCGCGCATATCCGCAAGGGGTTCTTAGGGGTGTAACCCATGAGCGGAGTTTCCAAAGAGAGGGTCACTCTTTGGTTGGGTTGCATAGGGCTGAAAGCCCTTGCCGGGTTTTTAGGGCAGCGTCCTAAGCCCCTCGGGAGAGCCCACAACTACGCAAGCGAAGCGTGTAGTTATAGTGGGCTATAACCGGAAGCCTTTCGGTTTCTTGGATAGCGTATCATTCATCTTTCTGACGGATTGCATTTGCTCTTTTCCATCAGCCATGCGCTTCTGCAAATACTCGTTCAGGTCTTTGCATCCGCAGTAGATTTGGGAAGCGTCCCGTATATGCCGGGTGTTGTCGTATTCCTTTCGGATTTGCTGCAGGGCTTCCATTCCTGCACGGTCATTGTCAAAAAAGCAGTGGATGCGCTCATATCTTCCCAACGGATAAAGTGCTTTGGAAACATTGGCAACAGAGTTCAGAACCATGTAATCCTGCCTGTCGAAATCAGGGTATTGCGGACAGCTTTCGAGCCGTAGGGTCAGAAATGAGAGGTAGTCCATAAATCCCTCGAAAACGAAACACGTGCCCTTTGGCTCTCCCGACTGTCTGATGTGGGATATTTCCTTCGGTGCGATACAGCCCTTGAAATATCGGTTGCGGATTTCATAGCCGCCCGACATGTTGGGAAACGCAATGGCGAAGTACCGTTTGCCGTTGTGCGTAAACCGCGCTTCCTTACATTCTTTTTTCGCCAGTACCGGATTTATTCCCCTTTCCTGCAAGTAAGCGAGCAAGGCAGGAGAAGAAAGCGGCACGATTTCCAACTGTTGGAAACTCGGCTCTGTAAATGACTGCTTGCGAAAAGAGAAAGAAACGGGGCGCACGTGCGGTGCCTGTTCCTCTATGCGTTTCAAAAGGTACGGCACGCTGTCCGTTGCATAGAGGTGCGAAGCCAGCGCGATGATGTTGCCGCCCTTGCCGAGCGCAAAATCATACCATTGGTTCCGCTCGGTGTTCACCTTGAACGAGGCTTCGGTTTCTTCCCTGAACGGCGATTTGTACCAAAGATTGATGCCCTGCCGCTTCACCGGGCTATATCCCAAGCTGTGCAGGTATTCTTCCAGTCTGATTTGTTTTGCTGTCTGTATGTCCATAAATGATTGTCTTTATCGGTTATTGTTTGTTTTTCTTTTCGCCAGTACCTGTTTATAGGTTACTGGCTATATAACCACTTCACTTTATTGTCGTATATATAGGATACGGCTTAAAGTGAAGCGGTTTGGTGTGTCCCTCAACCACTTCGCTTTATCCTAATATATAGACCCGGAGAATAAAGTGAAGTGATTGCGGAGAAGCGTGTCAATAGTGGAAATCCGGTTCGTACCTGTACTTTCTGCCGTTTTCCTGCACTATCATCCGCTTGTTCTTCAACACTGTGATGAGTTTGACCAGCTTGTTGTCGCTTAACGGAACACCCACCAAGGCATACGACTCTTTCAATGCTTTGCTCAGTTCCTTATATCCGTATTCGTCCTGCAACGAAAATGCTGCTTCCAGTGCTATCCGGTGTTGTTGCTCGGAAATGTCCTTGCAGGCATCGAACCTTTCGCCTTGGGGTCTGCCGGGTGTTTTGGCTTCTGTCTGGTAATCCTCCATCAGTTCAGGCAGTGCCCTGTCATTGACGCGGAAGGCAAACGGCTCGAAGTCCATTGCACGGATGTGCATGGCGGAAACCTTGCTTATGTCCCCGTTGCTCTTGTCCTTTTCAACAAGTAGCACGGTTTCAGCCTTGTTGTTCAGTTCCGTGCCGATATGTCCCCTCGCGTTCTCATCGCCCTTGTTCTGGTGGAGTATCGTATGGATATGTATCTGCCTGTCGTCCGTCCACTGCATCAGTTTCGATATGATGCGCGTCGATTCACTGGGGCTGTTGATGTCATACACCATGTCACGGATACCGTCTATCACCACCAGACCAAGGTTCGGCGTATGGTAGATTGCCTGTTCGACAATCCTTATGCGCTGCTCCGGCGTGTATTTCCGCAGGGCAAGGAACTCAAGGTTCTCGTTATCCCTGTCATCGGGCAGCCCTGCCATGCGCATGATGCGTTCCATCACATTCAGGCAGTGGTGAGGGCTTTGCTCCGTATCCACGTAAAGCACTTTCCGTTTGGCTTCGGGCAGTTCAGCCGCATACCGGAGTACCGTGCCGTTCTTCAATGCCGCTGCCACGATAGCCGACACATTGAATGTCTTCTTGCTCTTGGCTTTTCCGATGGATGCGCTGAAATTTCCCAACGTGCCGATTACAGAACCTTTCACGCTGAGGATTTCGGGCGCTTTCTCGTATTTTCCCGACAGGCTCAGCCGTGAGGCTTGCCAGAGGATTACCGCCTGTTCGTCCGATATTTCCCGGATGTCTTTCATATAGTCCATAGCGATTCCTCCCGTTATTTGCGTCCGCCTGTTTTCTTTCCTGCCAGTTCAAGGGCAAGTTCCGCGTCCACGATAATCTTGCGCCCTATCTGAGTGATAGCCTTGTCTATCTTTCCGCTTTTCTTTATGCGGTTGGCGGTAGGCAGGCTGCACCCGAACAGCTTGGCTATGCCGAGTATTCCGTACACATATTTCCTGCTTGTGTCCGTTACGGGCTGCGGCTGCGCTTCTGTCTGACCGGAAGCGTGCCTGCTTAACATGATGAACTCTTCGCCTGTCATCTGCCAGACGGGTTTGGATAATAATTCTTGGATATTTGTCATCGTCCAATCTAATTAGTCGTTAAACAATCAGCCCTGCGCACTGGCTGTTATTTCTGTTCTCGAACGATGCAAAATTAGGTATGGTTATGGGTGGTAAGGATGGGGACGGTATAATCCGAATATCGCTGTATCTTATTGAATATCAGAAAATAAAAATACCACTCAAAAATAAATTTGAGTGGTAAAAGTGGAACTTTCGTAAAATATCAGGATATGTCACCGATTATCTGAATATATGTTCCATTTCTTTAGCGAATTTCTGGTTGCTGTCACTCGGAAAATCGGAAACAGGCTCCTTGTACTTTGACTTGTAGTAGCTATCGTCAATATCCAGCAGTCCCAGTATTCCGGCTTTCCATTTTTCCCTGTCCTGTTTGGGGAGTTTCTCGCCCATCAGAAATATCAGATAGCATACACGTATTTTCTCTCTCGGTTTGATTTTCAGCTTGCAGTTACAGGGGTGCAGATTCATATTGGCATAGAAATCCGGTGCGGAAATCTCTTCGAACTGTTCTCCAACACATACCTCATGAATGAGCGAAAGCAATTTCATGCTGAAATACTCTTGTTGTTCATCCGTCGTTTCCTGCTGACTGATTGGCTTGCCCGGCTCGTCCTGTCGTTTCCCGTCAGGAATGTATTTCTTCAATATATCCAGAAAAAGGCAGCTTTGGCGGTATATGTCCGCACAACGGTTCTTCATATATTGGAATGCCTTTTTTCTTGCTGCCTTTTGCAGGTCATAGAGTTCGTTCAGTTTGGCTCTTTCCTTGTCGTATTCAGCCTTGCAGCGTTCATATTCTTTCTCTGCCTGCTTTTCTTCTTCGGCTGTATGTTCCCTGTAGCCAATGGAATCATACCTGTTGTTGGCTTCATTCAGCGGCTTGCTCAAGCTTCTTGTAACATCCAGTTGGGCTTCAATTTCAAGGGAATACCTTTCCATGTGTCGATAGCAAGCACGCTCTACGGCACTGTCACTTATGGGACGTGTTTCATAGGCCTGTATGCTCTTTTCAATTTCGGTTTTCAGGCTGTTGAGTATCAAGGTGTATTGTTCTTTTTGCCTGTCAAGCACCAGTTCAAGGATAGCTGCCTCAAAAGACTTCATGTCATTGTATTCCTGACAGAAATCAAAAATGAATTTCTGCCTGTCGAAAGAGAAAACGTAATTGTCTATATAGTCCCTGTATATTCTGTTGAGTTCCCCGTATCGGGGAATCATCGTCTGTATATTGTCTGCCATAGGTACCTTACTTTTGCTTGTTCTTTTCTTTGTCAAAAAGCATAGTCAGTTCTTCTTCCACCTGTTCTATGCTCGGCAACGCCGATTTTAGGTTCTCCGGCACAGCCTTGCTGAGCTGATAGTCACTGATGCCGATAGGCTGGTCATAGCCTGTCAGCGCATATTGTGCTACAATCTCATCCTTACCCTTGCACAACAGCAGCCCGATGGTCTTGTTGTCGTTCTCTCCCCTCAGCTTGTCATCCACTACATTGATGTAGAAGTTCAACTGTCCGGCGTATTCCGGTTTGAACGGGGTGGCTTTCAGTTCCACAACCACATAGGCATGAAGCTTTATGTTGTACAGAATCAGGTCGGCATAGAAATCGCTGTCGCCAATCTGGAAATGCTTCTGTCTTGCGACAAAGGCGAATCCGTTGCCCATTTCCAAGAGATAACGGGTAACGTGCTTCACCAGTTGTTCCTCTATGTCCCTTTCGTCCGCACGTTCTTTGGCTCCTGCCAAGTCAAAGATATACGGGTCTTTCAACAGGTAGTTGGCAAGGTCGCTTTGGGGTGCAGGAAGCGTGGTGGTAAAATTATTGACCTTGCAGCTGTTGATTTGCCTTTCGTACAATTTGCTTTCAATCTGCATTTTAAGGACATTGCTGCTCCAGCCCATTTCCACGGATTGCTTCATATACCAGTAATCGACACCTAACGGAAGGGAACTGTTCAGCAGAATCACATGGCTTGCCCAATTGATTCTTGCGACAGGTGATGCCAGGAACAGTTTTTCCATGTCCTCAATCGGTACTTGATAAATGGCGGCTACTGTTTGGACTACATCCTGAATTTGTGCAAGAGGTTCTTGCACAATTACAATTTCCTTATTGTCTGAGGATTGAATTTGCGCAAGAGGCTCTTGCGTAAATGTCATATTGTTCAGGCTTTGAAGTTCATCCGTGATTTTCTGCACACTTGGAGTAAGTAATTTCGCATCGGTTTCTATAAAACTCCGTAATGCGCCCAATGGATAGGAGCGTGCGAACTGGCACATATAAGCCAAGTTCCTGACCGAATATCCTTTCTTTTCGGGATAATTGAACCGTATCGCTTGCGCCAGTTTCTTGATGACCTTGCCGCCCCAGCCTTGCAGGTTCTGATGGTACAATATGTAATTGCCCATCTTCCAGTAATGGAACAGCATCTGCGCATTGGCTGCACTGATGAGCCGGACTTGCGCCTGTTCAATTTCTGACCCGATGGCATTGACAAAAGCATCGAAACTTCTTTTCTCTATATTGTTATCGTTGTTGCTCATTGTTGTATGTATTGAAAGTTACAAAGATAAGCCCAATAACAGGCATCCCGTGAAACTTGCTGATTGTTTTTATAGTTGGTTGAATTTGTTCATTGCATTTGCCTTGATGTCATCTGCGATGTCAATGTAAGGTTTCATGGCTTTATAGTCGCTGTGTCCCGTCCATTTCATGACCACTTGTGCCGGGATACCGAGTGCCAAGGCGTTACAAATGAATGTCCTTCGTCCGGCGTGAGTGCTTAACAGTGCGTATTTAGGCGTCACTTCATCTATACGCTCATTTCCTTTATAATATGTTTCCCTTACAGGCTCATTGATTTCGGCAAGCTCGCCCAACTCTTTCAGATAATCATTCATTTTCTGATTGCTGATGACTGGCAGTGCCATGTTGTTTTCAAAGTGAATGTCCTTGTATTTTTCAAGTATGGCTTTGCTGTATTTATTCAGTTCAATGTTCAGGCTGTCTGCCGTTTTAATAGTAGTAACTTCTATGTGGTCGGATTTGACATCACTTCGCTTCAAGTTATGGACATCTGAATACCTTAGACTTGTGAAACAACAGAACAGGAAAACATCTCTGACACGTTCCAAATATTGTTTGTCTTTGGGTATCTGATAGTCTTTCAGTCTATTCAATTCGTCCCATGTCAGAAAGATTATCTTCTTTGAGGTGGTTTTCAATTTCGGCTTGAATGTATCAAATGTAATGTTTTGATTATATCCTTTCTTGAAACTCCATCGCAGGAACCATTTGAGGAATCCCATCTGTTTGCTGATGGTACTGTTTCTCATGTCTTTCTTGTCACGCAAGAAGTTTACATACTCGTTTAGTCCGAACTCATCGAAATACTCAAAAGTCACATCTTCTTTGAACTCTTTTAGGTGATTTTTTACGGCTGCAAATTTTTCGTATGTGGATTCTGTCCAGTTGTTCTGATTACCACATTCCTTAACAAACTCATCAAATACCTCCCAAAAACTTATTTTAGTATCTTCTTGTTGCTCCTCGCTGCCATTTTTCATTCGCAGATTGAATGCTTCTTTCAATTGTTGGGTGGTCGGCATGGTTTCCTGTACCTCAAATTCTTTGAACACGTTTTGAATTTCAGCATAGTATCTTAGCAAATCAGCATTGATTTCAGATGCGCTTTGCTTTAATTTATTGGTACATCCGTTCTTTACACGCTGCTTGTCGGTATCCCACTTGGCTATATCAATGCGGTAGCCGGTTGTAAACTCGATGCGATGGCTTGCGTATATGACACGCATACGGATGGGTACGTTCTCCACGATTGGAACGCCGTTCTTTTTGCGGCTTTCAGGTGCAAAAATGATGTTTCGTTTGATGTTCATGACTGGGTGTATTTGAAATTCTGCACCCAAATATACACCCCAAAATTGAAATAGCGAGCGATATTCGATAATATTTAGATTTAATTATGATTGTAATAAGTTGGTTATTAATAGGTATTTGCAATTGTGTGATATTTTGAGATAGTACAGGTTCAAGAGCCTGTCTCTCCGCTTCCAATAATAAGAACCGCTGAAAGTTCAGCGGTTCTTTTGTTTTTATATCCTATGTTTGTTCCGCCCGAATCGGGGTACAATCATGCTTTCGGGTCGGACGAAAATCTCATAATCTCTGTTGGAAAGCCCTTAATAGACTTATTTTGGTCAGATTGTTTCATGATTTGCTTCTTTTGTCGCCATTTGTTTTTGATATGTATGCTACATTTGTAATGTACAATTAAAACATGATGAATATGCAAATAAAACTTTTGTTACTTTCTTTTCTGTCGTATTCGGCGGGGCTGATGGCAGAAAATACTTATACAAATCCGGTTGTGGATTATAGTTTGCCTGACCCTTCTGTTATTAAGGGAGACGACGGGTATTATTATCTTTATGCTACGGAAGACATTCGGAACCTGCCGATACACCGTTCGAAAGATTTAGTGAATTGGGAGCTGGTAGGCACAGCTTTTACTGACGAAACCCGTCCTGACTTTGAACCTAAAGGGGGACTGTGGGCTCCCGACATTAATAAGATAGGCGATAAATATGTGCTTTACTACTCCATGTCGGTATGGGGTGGCGAATGGACTTGCGGAATCGGTTGTGCGGTGGCTGATACTCCGGCAGGGAAGTTTAATGATTGTGGGATGATGTTCCGCAGTAATGGGATAAATGTCCAAAATTCAATCGACCCTTTTTATATAGAAGACGGCGGAAAGAAGTATCTGTTTTGGGGAAGTTTTCACGGAATATATGGCATCGAATTGTCGGATGACGGTTTGAAAGTGAAAGAAGGGGCTAAGCCGGTACAGGTGGCAGGTGATGCGTACGAAGGGACATACATTCATAAGCGCGACGGATATTATTATTTGTTTGCTTCGATAGGGCGATGCTGCGAGGGCATAAAGAGTACCTATACCACGGTGGTAGGACGTTCTGATAAACTTTTCGGCCCTTATCTTGACAAGCAAGGGAGAAGCATGTCGGATAATCATCATGAAGTCCTGATTCAAAAGAATGAAAGTTTTGTAGGAACCGGACATAATTCGGAAATTGTAACCGATAAAGCCGGTGACGATTGGATGTTCTATCATGCAGTCAAAGTGTCAGACCCGGATGGTCGTGTGCTGATGTTGGATAAAATAGTTTGGGAGGACGATTGGCCTTCTGTAAAAACAAATTCTCCGTCATTGGAATCAGAGAAACCGGTATTGTAGTAGGATTAAAGATAATTGGAAATTAATGAAATATCAATATTTATTAGGTATAGTGGCGTGTAGCGCTGTATTGTCAGGGTGCTCGTCGGGTACTGCGAAAAAGCAAGTTGCAGAAAGTGATGGCGAAGAGATTGCTTTTGCCGATCCTACGATTATCAGGGAGAACGGAAAGTATTATCTGACGGGTACTGGTGACAACCACCCTCAAGGATTTACGATGTTAGAGTCTGCCGATTTAAGAACATGGCAGGTGATGACGGGCGATTCTGTCCAATATTTATTAAAAGAAGGTGATAACGTTTTTGGTGACAAAGGCTTTTGGGCTCCACAGTGGTTTAGAGACGGAACTCGTTGTTATCTGACTTATACGGCGAATGAACAAACCGTATTGGCAGAAGCCGATTCGTGGAAAGGTCCTTTTGTGCAGAACACCGTAAAACCGATAGACGGCAGTGAAAAGAACATCGATTCGTTTCTTTTTAAAGACGATGATAGAAAATATTATTTGTATCACGTCCGTTTTAATCACGGAAACCATATTTGGGTAGGCGAATTCGATTTGCAAAAGAGAGCAATCAAACCGGAAACACTGAAAAAGTGTTTAGACTGTACAGAGGCGTGGGAGAATACGCCGAACTATGTATCCGATCCCATAATGGAAGGTCCTACTGTAATAAAGCTGGATGGAGTTTATTATTTGTTTTATTCGGCAAATCATTTTATGAATATTGATTATGCTGTAGGCTATGCTACTGCTTCTTCTCCTTTAGGGCCGTGGAAGAAATACAGTGGCAATCCGATTATCCATCGTGATATAGTAAAGGAAAACGGAACCGGACACGGGGATATTTTTACCGATTCTGTTGGGAAGTACTATTATGTTTATCATGTACATGCTTCCGATACCGCAGTGTCTCCCCGTAAAACACGCATTGTTCCTTTGCATCTCAAGAAAAGTGACGCGGGAATTTATGATATTTCCGTTAATGCGAATGAAGTAATTAAACCTTATAAAAAATAAAGAAAACACAGAGCTTATGATTTTGAAGAAAGTATTTTGTAGCGTTGTTTTGCTGGCAGGTACATTAGGAGCGAGTGCCATTGAGTATACTCCGGTTAATGTGACGGCGTCCATCTCATTGAAAGTTCCGGGAAACAACGCAGTACGTTATCCGTTAACATTTCAGGAACTTCGTCAGAGTGAATTCAATTATCAGTTGGTAAGCAATGAAAAACTGCCCGTAATGATTTATCAGAAAGTTTCGGGGGATGAAGATACGAAACGGATTACCTTATTTATTGTGGCATCAGAGGATGTTTATTTCAACTATGGCGAAGAGATAAAGAGCGGAGCAAAGCATGATGATTGTTTGTTTTATATGCCCGGTTTCTGGTATCGGCGCAACTTACGTTCTCCGAAGGAAGCTCCTTCTTTCCATACTTCGGACAGCTGGACGGTGCGAGAGGACCGTTTGAGTAGTCCGATGACTACCATCTTTGATGAAAAAAACAACAAATCGTGGTCGGTAGCCCGGTTGGATAAGTTTGAAACGGATGCATTGACTACCCATAAGGAGGGCGAAGTAATACTTTCCGGAAAAACATCGGTGGGCTATACGGGATTTGAGAATAACGGAGGAATAGCGGCACTTTCGTTTGGATTTCCGTATCGCGAAACTCCTAAAACGTATATTCGTAAACTGACGTTGGCTCCGTCGGTTGAGGCATATCAGTATCTTGCCAAAGGAGAAAGCATGACGTTGACGTGGGAAATCAATGAAAACGCGCCGACTGATTTCTCTGACTGCGTGAAACAGGCATGGGAATATTGTTACGACTTGTACAAGCCTGTTCCGGTAGAAACGCCTTATACCGATGAGATTATGAAAGACGTGTTAAGCAATTTTTTTGTAGAAAGTTTCGTAAGTGATACGCCGGCTAAATATTATTCGGGAGTTGAGTTGCGTACGGCAGACTGTGAAAAGCTGGATGTGGCAGAAGTGGGTTTCGTAGGACGTACCTTACTGAATGCTTTCAACGCTTTAGAGTACGGCGAAGCCAAACATCGCAACGATTTGGTTGCCAACGCCAATGCTATATTCGATTCGTATCTGGAACATGGTTTCTCTGATGCCGGTTTTTTCCATGAGGTTATTCATTATAAACGCAACGGGGCAGAACCTGTACATAGCATCCGCCGGCAGTCGGAGGGAGTATATGCTGCTCTGTATTATTTAAATTACGAGAAACAGCAAGGGCGCAAGCATCCTGAATGGGAAAATCGGCTGAAGGGTATGCTTGATACTTTCTTACGTTTGCAGAATGCAGACGGAAGTTTTCCGCGCAAGTTTAACGATGATTTATCGGTAGTAGATAAGAGCGGAGGAAGTACGCCGTCTGCCACTTTGCCTTTGGTGATGGGATCTAAATATTTTAAAGATAAGCGTTACTTAGAGTCGGCAAAACGTTCGGTGGCTTATCTGGAAAACGAACTGATTTCGAAAGCCGACTATTTCTCTTCTACGCTTGATGCGAATTGCGAGGATAAAGAGGCGTCGCTTTATGCTTCCACTGCTGCTTATTATCTGGCATTGGCTACCAAAGGAGAAGAACGGTCACATTATGCAGAGCTGGCGAAAAAGGCTGCCTATTTTGCTTTGTCGTGGTATTATACGTGGGATGTTCCGTTTGCCAAAGGTCAGATGCTGGGCGACATTGGTTTGAAAACACGCGGATGGGGAAATGTTTCGGTAGAAAATAACCACATTGATGTTTTTGTATTCGATTTTGCCGATGTGCTTCGCTGGTTGTCGGAGGTATATGACGAACCGAGGTTTGCCGATTTTGCCGATGTGATCAGTTCGTCAATGCGCCAGTTATTGCCTTACGAGGGACATTTATGCGGCATTGCCAAAAAAGGATTTTATCCGGAAGTGGTTCAGCACACGAATTGGGATTACGGAAAGAATGGCAAGGGTTATTACAACGATATCTTTGCTCCGGGATGGGTAGTTGCCTCTTTGTGGGAGTTACTTTCGCCGGGACGTGCCGAACAGTTTATCGGCGGTAAATAACCGTAACCCTTACCGGAACTGTTTATAGAGTTTGGCTCCGGTATATATTAAGATAGACACAAATATGATGGCTGCTCCTGAGGGTACTTGTAGCTGGTAAGACAGCAAAAGCCCTCCGAGGCAGCCTATATAGCCTATAAGGATAGACAGCCCGATGATGCGCTTGAAGCTGTATGTAAACAGGTTGGCAGTCATTTGCGGAAGTGTGAGCAGCGAGATGGCAAGCACGATGCCTACCATGCGCAGACATGCCACGATGGTGAGGGCGATGAACATCATGAGGATGTATTCGAACAAGGCTACGGGCATTTGTTGCGAGCGTGCAAATTCGCGGTCGAAAGCGATGGCGATGATGGGACGCATGAAGAGCGTGAAAAATGCGATAAGCACGATGCTCAGTATCGCCAGTATCCAAATGTCTCCCTGCGTAATGGTCAGAATATTCCCGAACAGGTATGAAGAAAGGTCGGGCGTGAAACCCGGTGCAAGGAAACTGAATATAATTCCGATTGCCATACCGAATGTCCAGAACACGGCGATGGCGGAATCTTCGCGCATGTCGCTCCGTTTGCTGAGCCATTCTACCCCGAACGCCGACAGTGTAGAAAATACCGCAGCCGCCAATAGGGGAGAGATACCCGTGTAAAGACCGATGCCGATGCCACCGAACGAGGCGTGGGTTATTCCGCCACTGATGAAAACCAGCCGGCGTGTAACGATGTAAGTGCCTATGATTCCGCAGGCGATGCTGGCAAACAGGCTTCCCAACAGGGCGTGCTGGAAGAATGTATATTGGAATAGTTCAAGTAAATTACTCATCGTTAGTTTCTGTCGATTCAGTTTTTAAATCTTCTTTCTCCTACTATCAGGAAAAGCTCGTCTTTCAGTTCGTCAGGCAGTTCCACGTTGCGCAGTTGCAGGCTGCGACACCATCCGGCCACCTCTTCTTCTTTCATGGTATACATTATTTCCCTGAACTCGTCAATCTCTTTTTCGGAATATCCGTCCGACGGACGTCCCTTGAAGCGGTCCAGTTCTTCATCGTCGTAATACTCTATCTCTTTGCTTACGGCGGCAAGCAGGCTTTCTTTTTCGCACACTTCATGCTGTCCGCAACATTCGCTGTCTACCGTTATAACGGGGGGAGCTTCTTTCAGTTCGCCGCGGTCGATTTTCTTTTGAATCTTTCGGTTATAGGCGTAACCCACCGCCAGTCCGAATAAAACCACTCCTATCAGTATGACAATCAGTATTCCCATAACGTTATTCTTCTATGATGCCAAATCCGGCTGCCGACAGGTTTTCCCAATAGTGTGGATAAGATTTGCTCACCACTTCGGGATGGTTGATGCGTAAGTTTTTCAGGCGGAGGATTGCCGGAGCAAATGCCATCGCCATGCGGTGGTCTTCGTACGTGTCGATGGCAGGATTGGTGTCTGCTTCACACCGTTCCCCTTCCCACGATAGTTCCGAGCCGTTGTTTTCTGTCAGTACATAGCCTAATTTTTTCATTTCCGCCATCAGTGCGCTGATGCGGTCGGTTTCTTTTATTTTCAGACTTTGCAATCCGGTGAAGCGGAAAGGTACGTTTAACATCGCACACGTAACCACGAAGGTCTGTGCCAAATCGGGCTGGTTGATGAAATCGTACTCCAAGCGCGATACGGTTTCCCCTTCTTTCCGTAATATTACCTCGTCTGACAGATACGTAGTGCTTACTCCTAACAGCCCGAACAGCTCCGCCACCTTTGAGTCGCCCTGCAAGCTGTGTTCCGACAGGCGGGGTAACCGTACGGCAGCCTGCTCTGAAAGGGATACTATCTCATACCAATACGAGGCTGCACTCCAGTCGCTTTCTACCGTAAAGCGGCGGGGCTGGTACCCTCCGGTGTCTACCTTCAGCCGGTTATTGTCCGTCCATTGCGCTTTTGCGCCAAACTGCCGCATGAGTTCCAGCGTCAGGTCGATGTAAGGGCGCGATATGATGTCGCCCGTAAGCGTCAGTTGCAGGCCTTTTTTTTGTGTGGGAGCTATCATCAGCAAGGCAGAGATGTATTGCGAACTGACGTTACCCGGCAGAGAGATTTCGCTGCCTGTCAGTTGTCGCCCGTTGATTTTCAAGGGGGGATATCCTTCGTTTTTCGTATACTCTATTTCAGCTCCCAAAGAGCGTAGCGCGTCTACCAAAATCCGGATGGGGCGTTGTTGCATCCGTTCCGTCCCCGTAATGACGTGTGTACCTTCGGTCACAGCTAAATAAGCCGTGAGAAAGCGCATTGCCGTTCCTGCCGCATGGATGTCGATGGTAGGCGGCATGTTGGTGAGCGCACGTATCATCACTTGCGTGTCGTCGCAGTCCGAAAGGTTTTCCGGCTGGGTATTCCCGTGGGCAAGCGCATTGATGATTAACGCACGGTTACAAATGCTTTTCGAAGAAGGCAGTTGGATGGTTACATCTATCTGTTTGGGCGGAATTAACTGTATACGCTTCATGGTGTGTTGCAAATAGTCATTACAATATGCAAAGATAACGAAATATGTATAAACAAGACAGGAGCCCGGCTGATTTTTATAAGAAGCCGATTAAAGACTCTTCTTACGGGTATGGAAACGGCTCTGAAACGCTTCCCATAGAACAGGGCAACGCTATGGGTAGCGTTGAGTGGTTTATCGGGTAGAAACAGGAAGTCTATGCGGTTGCGTTTTCCGAAGAAAAGCGAATGCTGTATTTGCTTGTTGTTCAAGTAAATACAGCACTGCAAGAAAAAAGGATTCAGATGTAATGTTTTCGCTTCATCCACAAGTAATAACCGCTTAGCGGCAAAACGCCTCCGATTAGTGCGGCTATAAAATAAAGTATTTTGGTAATCATGCCTCCCCAGCTTCCGGTATGGACGGCGTAAAACCACCCTTTCAGGGTTTGCGAGGGGGGCAACTCCTTGTAACGGGTAATCTTTTTTATTTCTCCCGTCTGCTGATTAAACGTAACGCGGTCTGTTTTGCGCATCGATGAATGGGGGTAAGGCGATACTTGTGCATTACCGATAGCTAAGGTAATGTTTTGGTAGGCCGGATAACGGTTTTGTAATTCATGGAATACGTTATCCCATACGTTATAGTCGAACGCTTGTTTTTTACCGGTCTGTTTGCCGTTAGCCTTGCCCGGAGCAGATGTTTGCTGCTGTCCGCCTCCGAAAAGCGAGTAAGCAGCCGTTCGATACCATCCGAACGACCACGTCAGTCCGGTCAGCGCCATTATCAGTAAGAAAATAGTGGCGTAAAATCCCAATGAAACGTGGCTGTCGTACCAAAAACGTCTCCACCCCTTGCTGTATGAAACCTTCAGCCGGTTTTTCAATGCTTTCCGGTTGCGCGGAATCCATACGATGAGTCCGCTGACGAGGATAAATACCATAACGAGTGTGGTTATGCCCACCACGACTTTCCCCACCGACTTTTCGCCTTTTTGTGCGGGAGGGTTCATTAACCACCGGTGCAGCTTGCGCATGGTTTGAAAGAACGGATAACTCTTGGTCCATCCGTTTACATTGCCCGTGTAAGGGTTTACGCTCAACGTCCTCCGCCCGGCATTTTTAAAACTTGCCATGCACACGCCGTCCGCCTCTCCCGGCATTTGCAAGGAAGACAGTGAAAGCGAATCCGGCATCTGCTCACGGATGCGGGCAGCAATTTCGGAAGGCTGTAAAAATTTGGTTTGAGGCTCCGAACGGTATAAATGTGGGTTGAGTGCCTGTGTGATGTCTTGCTCGAAAACGAGTGCTGCCCCCGACAGGCAAATGACCGAAATCAATATGCCCGTCGGGACAGCCAACCAGAGATGGAGTTTTCTGTATATTTTATTCATCTTATTCAGAGTCTGTAATCAGTGTTTTGCCCAATTATTTGGACGAAGACAGAACTCCCAGTGCAGCAACACTGTCGACCGACTTGATGCTCAATCCGGCAGTGGCAGTAGCCGTAGCAGGGTCTATTCGATAGATGGTCGTAGTAGTTCCGTCGGTCATGACCACAGGGATATAAGCGTACCCCTTGTCGCTGCAAGGCGTACCGAAGCTGGAAAGAACGCTTGCATCAGGCAGTCCGGTAACAACGGTCAGCGTCTGGTCTTCACCTTTGAATATAGCCAACTCGTTACGTTTGGCAGAAGTGCCCGCCATGCCTTCTGCGCCGTCGCTATACATTTGAAGCAAGAAGTAATCTTCAGTGATGTGCCAGCAGCGGAACATCGGGTTATGGTTGCCCTGCAATTCAAGATTAACATAGTAACTGTCATCAAATTCGGTTTCTCCCGCCTTGATGCGTGCCACTCCCGAAGGAAGTTGCCCTTGAACGCGATAAAGCGTATGCGTTTGTCCGGTATTGGTGTCGGTGACAGTCGTTTCAGCCGTTGTGGTACGTCCGTATCCGGGAGAGAACACATAAAGGTCGCCGTTATCCGCTGCCCAGATAGTCTGATAATACTGTGAGCGCATACGTCCGCTGGCAAACCCAATCTTGTTCGTGCGGGCGATGACAGGCGTTTCATTGAAATCATCTCCGCTGTAAATTGCTATGAACGCACTGTCGGGATATTGCGTGGTAGGTATCATGCCGGCAGTGTACTGTCCGGAACCTTGACCGCCACTATGATCTGTAATGAGTTTGACATCTGAAATCAATTCCGGATAAGTGTTGACAGCATAATGGCTCATTCCCATCGGTACAACCGAAGTATACAGGCGGTCATTGGCTTCTACGAATCCGGCAAAGCTGACACGTTCTCCGTTTCCGAGGAAGTTTTCGGCTATATGACTGCCCGTTTTCGAGCTGCCGTCGTTTGCATTCAGGTAATTGAACTGAAGGTAGTAAGCATAATTGCCTTCGCCGTCGTTTTCAGCAGTTCCGGCATTGGTTGAGGCTGTAATCACATTGTCTCCCCATGTACCGTAAGTGGTAGTGCGGTTATAGGTATATTGGCGCGCTTCTTCGATAGTACCCGAAGAGTTCAGGCGGTAAGAAAATCCCGTACCTGCATTACCGTCGTTATATTGGAAGTTAAACAGATAATTCTCACGGTAGAATATCCAGTTTGAGCCCGATTCGGTTTCCGTTCCGTTTCCTCTTCCGGTCACTTCGCCTTCGTCCAGCGATTCGGCAGTAAGCAGATAAGCCGCATCGTCTGCTATTGCTGCTATTACGTAGCGGCGAATGCTTTCTTCGGTATTATCATCCTTGTTGTCATTACCGTTATTGCTGTTAGGCTCGTTATTGTCGCTGCAAGCGGTGAAAATACTGCCGAAAGCCATTGCTGCGGCAAGTGTCCATACGAAATTGTTCTTTTTCATTGGTCGAATGGTTTTGTAGGAATTAATATTGCTTTATTTATATGTTTTAGTTTCCGAAATGCACCTTGAATTTGCCATAAAAAGCGCGTCCGGCTTTCTGAAGGCTGAAGTTGTCATACAGTTTCTCGTTGGTAAAGTTTCTGCATTCGAGAGAAAAACTGTATCGTCCGTTCTTTATCGAATAACCGAGAACAAGGTTATGCGACAGTTGGTCGGGTACACGGCTTTTCGTGGTCGGGTCTCCCAGCGCTTCCCAGTAGAGCGGGAACTCATGCTGGTAGTAACCATCGTACCCAATCGTTAGCGTATTTCCTTCGCGGAATAAATCATGCCAAGCAAAGTTTGCATCGAAATTGGCAAACGTATAAGGCTGGTTGGGAATGCGCTGTCCGTAGCTGACGCTTTCTTGTAACGTGTTTCCGGCACGGTATCGTTCGTCATCGCGGGCATTGATGTTGTTGAATGTTCCTCCGATATTAAACCATCGGTCATAATTGTATCGGAGTGAGATGTTGAATCCTTTCGTTTTTACCCGTCCGTGGTTTTCGTAAATACCGTAACTCATGCCTCCTATGGCATCCAGTCCGCGTTTGATGTAATCTTTGGTATCGCGATATATCACACTGCCTTCCAAATAAAGCCCGTGTTTTCCGAACTGACGACCGTAGCTGAGGTTGAAATTAACGTTATCGCTCTGTTCCGGTCGCAGATTGGTTTTACCCGCTTCAAGGTCTTCGTCTCCGAAAAGCTCATCGGTAGTAGGGAGCCGATAGGCTTTCTCATACGACAGTTTAGCCTGAAGGTCTTTGATGATAAAGTATGTTCCCGCAACTCCATACCCTAATGAGCTTGTGTGTCTTGACAGATTGATGTAATCTCCTACGCCGTCATCGTTTTGCGACACAGGACCTTTATTATATTGGTTATAGTATTTCCCGAAAACAGATAAGTTCCATTTCTCCGAAGGCATCAGCCGGTAAGATAATCCGGTGATGTTTTTTCTTGTGATTTTAGGAATATCAAAGCTGGAGATTTTAGAACTTCCTCCCACGTAAGAGCGTGTAGTGCGCTTAAACGTACTGATAACATGATTCAGCGTAAATGTATGTGCCGTACCAATGCGATAGTTGGCTGTAAATGTTCCGTTCCAGTTCATGTTTTTCGATTCGTTGTTCTGATACGATTGTTCGCCGGGAGTTCCGGTGTATTTGCGCTGTCCTAACCAGTTGTATTTATAGGCAGCCGTATCAATGTTATGGGTGATGTTATGATTGTAGTTGGCATTCGCAATGACGTCCAGCCCCTTCACAAATAAATTATGTTTGCTATACTCTATCGACGGAACGAAAGAATGTCCTTTGCGATGCTTTTGTCCGAATACGATATATTGGTAAACTCCTGTTTGTATCTCTTTATAGAAATTGCTGTATGTAAAGTTCAGCATCAATCGGTCGGCCCATTTTTTGTCTACCACACCGATTTTCCCGATAATCGCTTCGTTGTGAAATTGGTCGTTGAAGCGTTTTACGTGATATATTTTACTGCGGTCGGTACTTTCTGTTACGCCATCTTCGCTGAATTCCGTAATGTAATTGTCTATGTAGTAATTGTTGTCCGAAAAGTTTTGAAAGGCATTGACCTCATAAGTCAGCCCGTTTTTAAACGTCTGACCGAAGTGGACGTATGATTTATGGGTATTGAATGAACCGTACGAATACGACGCATCAAGAAACCAGTTGCGGCGTTTCTTGTTTGTTACGATATTGATTACTCCTCCCAAAGCGTCTGTGCCGAAACCTACGGGTACTACACCTTTATAAACCTCTATGCGCTCGGCAAAGTTTACTGGTATGTTATTGAGCCCGAATGCAGTTCCTGTACCTTCTTGCGGAACACCGTCTATAAATACTTTTACGTGTTTTCCGCTGAACCCGTCTAACATTAATTGCATATCCGAGCCCACTCCGCCTGACTCGCGGAGTTTTATTCCGGGTAACTTTTGAAGAGCTTCACTTAAGTTTTTAGTTGTATTGTGCATTTCTTTTGCATCTAATGCTACGGCGTTGAAAGCCGAACGCTTTACACGCCCCACTCCGTTTGAGACAATCACTACTTCGTCCAATTCAGTTTCTTCTGTTTCCAGTTCGATGTTGCGCCTTATGGGATTGTCTTTGCTGATTTCAATTTTTCTTTCATAAGTCTGATAGCCGATGGCAGATACCGCCAGTGTGTACGTTCCGGCAGGAGCATTGAGATAATACATCCCCTTTTCGTCGGTAGTACATCCGTATTGCGTGCCTTTTAAATAGACAGTTGCAAAATCGATGATGCTTTTATCTGTCGAAGTCACTCTGCCTATTAAAGTAAAATGGATACGATTGGAGGCATGTTTATGATGCCGTTGGGCGGTAGACGGGAATATACATATTATACATAAAAATGTTAAAGTGAAGTGTTTTAATTTAGTTTCCAATGTCGTTTGTTTTTATATAGGTTTTATATCTGATTATTTCGCTGCAAAGGTAGAGGTATATCAAAGCTGCCGCAATCGCAAATAATCGGTATTTTTGAGATGAAACATCCTGTCGTTTCTAACAAGATGTTGGTATATTTTATTTGCTCATTCCTCTTGCTGATACGGATTGAGAGATGTAAAGCGCTTAAATTTTGCTCCTTTTCCGGTAAAATACAATGTGTTAAAACTATATAATTGTAAAGTTCAGTTTTTTAATACTATGAACATTATTTTAATTTTGCCCCAAACATTAAGTATTTATATGGATGAAATAATAATTATTATCGGTCTGATAGTACTGAACGGTATCTTTGCCATGTCCGAGGTGGCATTAATATCAGCCCGTAAGTCTCGGCTTTCAACAGACGCAAAAAAAGGCAGCAAATCTGCTCGTGTAGCACTTAACTTGGCAAATGAACCCGACCGCTTTCTTTCTACTGTCCAAATAGGCATTACGCTGATTGGTATTCTGACGGGTATTTATTCTGGAAACAAAATAGCGGAAGAGCTTGCCCGCTATATGATTACGTGGGGAGTCCCCGCGGCTTATGCTCCTGCTACGGCGCAGGTTACTATTGTAGTGATTGTTACTTATCTTTCTATTATTTTTGGTGAACTCGTGCCCAAGCGCATCGGATTGGGAATAGCCGAAAAAGCTGCCAAAGCCGTTGCCCGTCCTATGAGCTTTTTGGCTAAGATTGCTTTACCTTTTGTTTGGTTGCTTTCAAAGAGTACGGAATTCATCTTTAATTGTTTAGGAATCAAAGAATCGGATAGCAAGGTTACAGAAGAGGAAATCAAGTCGATGATTCAAGAAGGAGCGGAGGACGGAGAAGTACAGCCGGTAGAGCAAGACATTGTTCAGCGCGTATTTTTATTAGGCGACTTGAAGGTCGGTTCTATTATGACGCATAAAAACGAGATTGCGTGGCTGGATACTTCTATGAACGCCCACGATGTAAGAGAGGTTCTGGCAAAGCAGATGTTTGAATTTTACCCGATAGCCGACGGAGATTTAGATCATGTGAAAGGGGTTGTCGACCTGAAAGATTTGGTTTTGCACCTGCATGAACCGGATTTCGATTTAAATAAGTTGACCCACGAACCGGTGTTCTTTCATGAAAACATGAATGTTTATAAGGCTTTGGAACAGATGAAAGCCCAGAAAATAAGCAGAGCATTGGTTTGTGATGAGTTTGGTACTTGTATGGGTATCATTACATTGCGCGATATACTCGAAGGGTTGGTTGGCTCGATGGAAGTAGGCGGTGAAGAACCGGATATTATCAAACGGGTTAATAATGACGGATGGTTGGTGGATGGTCAATGTCCTTTATATGACTTCTTGTGTTATTTCGACCGTCAGGAGCTGTTCGAAAACTCAGATTATCATACGTTGGGTGGGTTGATTCTCGACCGTTTGCAGCATGTGCCGCAAAGTGGAGAAACAATGCAATGGAATGGTTTTGTTTTCGAAATAGTTGATATGGATGGGGCGCGTATTGATAAAGTGTTGGTTACGACCCCGGAGTCGCCTCAAGATGAAATAAAGCAATTAGAAAATTGATAAATCATTTTTATAATCTTAGCCTCTTCATTCGGTAAAATTCCGCTGAAGAGGCATTTTTTATACCCTGTTTTCTCACTTCCAAAAACGCAAGCCGAAGCGTTGCCTGTTCCTACCGCATGGAATAGGTGACGCTCCGAATAGAAATTTTTGTCCTTTCGGATAGAAATTTCGCCGTGTTTGTGCCGCATAAATAAATGTAATCGCGTACGCCCGTATATATAGATGTACGGTTTTTCCTTCTTCTCGGCTTCCCTTCCAAAAAGTTTCCGTTGTAAAACCCTGTTTTACAGCATATTTTCCACAA
>NZ_JACSPQ010000055.1 GCF_014837055.1 Phocaeicola faecium | reverse complement strand
TGGTACTGCGCAAGCGGGAGAGTAGGTCGCCGCCGTTTTGACAGGGCAGAGTTCCGGTGGGTGTAGAAACCCCGATGTGGACTCTGCCTTTTTTTATGCCCCCGCGCGGGGGGGATACCGAATAGGCTTGTATGTCGTAAAATATGGATTTTATTGAGATGTTTTGAGCGGTTTTCCATATTATTTTCATTACTTTTGGGCATTAATCACTAATATCTGAAAAAACATGAAACTGACATTTCGCATCCGGTATCGCACTGTGTGGGGGGAGAACCTTTGTGTTTTGTTAAACGATGATGAAACGCAAATCATATCTCTTTCTACCCGCAATGGTGATGAATGGCAGGGAAGTTTTGAATATATTCCGGTTGGGTCGAATCAGCTCGTAACCTATCGGTATGCCGTTTATCGGGATAATATATGTATACGTAAAGAGTTGGGAGCTATATCTCATCTATTCTATTTAGGGAATGCCCAGCAGAATCATTATGTAATTGATGATTGCTGGAGAGACTTGCCTGCCGATTCTTATCGTTACAGTTCTGCATTCAATAGTATTTATACTCCTCAATCTTATAATAAGCTATCCGACAGCGTCGGAAGTTGTATTACGTTTCGTGCCCTTTGTCCGGAGTTGGGCAATCGGAATCAGGCGTTGGGACTTATAGGAAGTTGCAATGCTTTAGGAAGTTGGGAATATTGCCGTCCGCTGCGTATGCAGGAAGTAAGACCTAATGTATGGCATATAACGCTGGATGCTTCCTCTTTGCAATTACCTTTCGAGTATAAGTTTGTAGCCATAAATGCCGAGAGCGGGGCGGTGGAAGAATGGGAATCCCGTCCGAACCGACTTTTCAACGTGCAGCCTTTACAGCGTGGTGAGACTTATCTGCCGATGGAAACAGAAGTTTTTTTTGCACTTCCAGCCCGTAAATTTGCAGGTTCCGCCATTCCTGTTTTTTCGCTTCGTTCGGAAGGTAGTTGCGGAGTTGGGGATTTCGGCGATTTAAAGACGTTTGTATCATGGGCTGCCGATACAGCGCAGCACGTTGTACAGATTTTGCCTATTAATGATACGAGTATAACCGGAAGTTGGACCGATTCTTATCCTTATAACAGCATTTCCATTTATGCTTTTCATCCCATGTACATCGACCTCCGTCAGCTTCCTGCTTTGGCGGATGCCCAATTTGTTAGTCGGTTTGAAGAAGAACGGGCTCGCTTGAATGCCTTGTCGGTAGTAGACTATGAGGCAGTTAACCGGTTAAAGCAGTCCTACTTAAAAGAAGTTTACCGGCAAGAAGGAGAGAATGTATTGAAATCGGATGAATTTAATACCTTTTTCGCTGATAACCGACATTGGTTACAGCCTTATGCTGCATTCTCTTATTTGCGTGATTTATACGGAACATCTGATTTTCATTGCTGGGAGGCATATAACAAGTACGATGAGGAGGAAATACAGCAACTGTGTTCGCCTGAAAGCGATGCTTATACATTCATCGGGTATTATTATTACATGCAATACCTGTTACATGTACAATTGCTTGCCGTAGCCGAATATGCCCGTCGGAAAGGAGTTATTCTGAAAGGAGATATTCCCATCGGAATCAGTCGTACCAGTGTAGAGTCGTGGGTAGAACCTTATTATTTCAATATGAACGGGCAGGCAGGTGCACCGCCTGATGCTTTTTCCGTAAATGGTCAGAATTGGGGGTTCCCTACTTATAATTGGGAGGTTATGGAGAAAGATAATTACCTGTGGTGGCGCCGCCGCTTTGCTAAGATGGCAGAATACTTCACGGCATACCGCATCGACCATATATTAGGGTTCTTCCGCATTTGGGAGATTCCCACGCACAGCGTTCACGGGCTGTTGGGACAGTTTGTGCCCTCTTTGCCAATGAGTGCCGATGAAATCCGCAGTTTCGGGTTGAACTTCCGTCCCGATTTCATGCTTCGTCCGTTTATCAGCGAATACATTTTGAATACTGTTTTTGGCGAACAGAGTGATTACGTGCGCGAAACCTTCGTACGTCCGCTTCATCATGATTTGTATGAGATGCGTCCGGAGTTTGATACGCAGCGCAAGGTGGAAGCCTTTTTCGAAGGAAGGACCGATTCGGAAAGCATTTGGTTGAAAGAAAAACTATATGCTTTAATCAGCGATGTATTGTTTGTTGCCGACCGTAATAATCCGGAACTGTATCATCCGCGTATCGCTGTTCAGAATGATTACATATTCAAGCAGCTCGCCGAGCAAGAGCAGGAAGCCTTTAACCACCTGTATAATCATTATTACTACCAGCGCCATAACGAGTTCTGGTATCATGAAGCCATGAAGAAACTACCCGTACTTACTCAGTCTACGCCGATGCTGGTTTGTGGAGAAGATTTGGGGATGGTTCCCGACTGTGTATCGTGGGTGATGAACGAGCTGCAGATACTCTCGCTTGAAATTCAGCGTATGCCGAAAGCAATAGGCCGCGAGTTCGGGTGCCTTAACGAATATCCGTTCCGTTCTGTTTGTACGATTGGAACGCACGATATGCCTACCTTGCGCGGCTGGTGGGAAGAAGATGCTGCTCTGACCGAGCGTTTCTATCACAACGAACTTCATCATTGGGGAGAGGTTCCGAAACATGCTCCCGGTTGGCTCTGCAAAGAAATCATCGAACAGCATCTGCAAAGCCCTTCCATGCTCTGCGTGCTTGCATGGCAGGATTGGACTTCGATAGACGAATCATTGCGCAATCCCGATGTACAGGCAGAGCGTATCAACGTGCCGGCAAATCCGCATAACTATTGGCAGTGGCGTATGCACATCACGCTGGAAGAACTCATGCAGGCCGATGAACTGAATGATGCCATCCGGCAAATGATTCAGTCGAGCGATAGAAATACAGCGTGCTAAGGGATATGAATCAGCTTGTGTGTTTGCAGACTTAACCGCCATTGGGGATGTGCTTTGATGTAAGCGATGACTTCCTCCGTATTGCTGCACGAACAAGGCTGTAAGAAATAATGCAGGGCAGGCAGGGCAAGATAAGATTCCACATCTTGCCCTGCTCCTGTATAAACCACTTTTACTTCGTCTATTCGTTTTACATTGAGTTTGCCTCCTTGCTTGGGCGAGCAGGTAACCCAGTCTATTGCTTCAGGGAGTACACACGTTCCGTTGGTTTCGATGGCAACATATTTGCCGAGTGCGTGCAATTTCTCCACCAAGTCATCATCAATCCACAAGCCCGGCTCTCCTCCCGTAAGAATAACCATCCGGCACGGAAAAGCCGACACCCGTTCCAATAATTCCTCGTCCGTCATAAGCGTTCCGCTTTCATGGCGGGTATCACAGAAGTCACATTTCAGATTACAACCCGAAAACCGAATAAATACGGCAGGCGTACCCGTATGGAAGCCTTCACCCTGAAGACTGTAAAACAGTTCGTTAATCTTTCTCATAGATCGCCGTGTTTCCTTCCGATTCACACACTTCCACTTTGTAACAGTTCTCCACCTCGTCGCATATCCATCGGGCGATATTTTCCGCCGTAGGGTTAAACGGAAGTACGTCATTCAAGTGCTTATGGTCGAGCTTGTCTTTCACTTTTTCCTTGATGTGAGTAAAGTCGGTTACCATTCCGTCGGCGTTCAGTTCTTTAGAGCGACAGTAAACGGTCACTATCCAGTTATGACCATGCAAGCATTCGCATTTGCTCCGGTAAGAGAGTTTCAGAAAGTGCGAAGCTGAAATTTCGATTCGCTTGATAACGGTGTACATAATTGTCTTATTAAAAATCTTTGGTTAGATAATATAAAGTAAAGACGCTTAATGTCACCTCAGCGTCGGTGCAAAGATACGGATAATTTTGTAGCTGGACTATAAATCGAATATAGATTGAGTCTTTTTATCGGTTGTTGTACTGTATCGATGAAAGAAAAACTTTGCATCTGTCACATATTAAAATCCTGTTCTTTTCCAACTATCAAAGTATGTGATATCGGTGCTTTGATTTCCAATATACCTTTGAGGAGGTGTTTTCTCCCGGTTCTCGGCTGGCTTACATAAATATCACAATATACGTTGAACTGTCCGTAACAACATTCTATAGTGCAGATTTGTAGCTTATGAGGGTTGATGGGGAACATTTTGTAGATGTTGAATATATCTTCCGGAACCGGTAGGCATTGTGTGGTTTCATTGAGCTGTATAGTTGTTTCTTTCATGACAAGTTTCTTGCTGACATCGTTGTTGAACCGCTCTGTTTCGGGGGCAGGAACTGTCGGAATGTTTCCCTTGAATATCTTCAGTACATCGTTTTGTCTGTACGGATTCCCTGCAATGTACAAGTTCGTAAAGGTATATTCTTGCAGAAAGTGTGAGTAAGGCATTATGATATAATTGATGACTTCCGAGGTCGCATTGGTCATCTTTATCATTTTTGTATCAACCGTCACGTTGTCTTGGTACGTGTAAGAGTCTAATGCATACACGATGCTGTCAATCTCGTACCTCGACGAAGGTTCTAACTCTACGGAAATTTCCCTTTCGTCATAGTCGTTTCCTACGTTTACGGTCAGCATCATAGGCTCAAGGTTCATGTTTTCGGGCTTTGAGAAACACAGATGCGTTTCGTCCGTGCGCTCGATGGTCAGATGGATGTCCGGCTGATCGATTACCATCTTAACCGTTTCTTCTTCCGACATATAGAATGGAGAGTTCATCGCAATCAGGTGACCGTCTTTTGCGTAGATGTCTCCGAGGACTTCGCGGAACGCTCCGTCTTCGTCGGTGGAGAATACGTTTCTTATAACCCAGTTTGATGCTTTGAAGCTGACGGTTACGGTGGAGTCGGTATCCGAAAGTTTTATTTCTTCCGCCGACGGTGCATAGTCGTTGATGAACACGTCGCCGTTGCATCCGCAGAGCAGGGCGGAGAGGGTGGCGATATAAAGAAGGAAAATTTGTTTCATAGGGAGTAAGGTTTTAAAAATTATCTTGCGTTGAAACGGTAACCTATGCCCAGCATCAGGTTGTTGGGGTCTTTAAAGCGGTAAAGCTGATACCCCGTGTGCAGGAACAGGTTTTTGGTAAGATTGGTTTTCAGTGCAAGTGTTTGGTAAAATTTGTTCGTATCAGGTCCTTTACACAAAAAGTTCTTGCCGATACCTATGTTAATAGAGAATATCGGCATTACTACTTCTGCCCTTACAGACAGCCCCATCGAGAACTGCTCTTTGAAGGGAGGCCGGTAAAACCGAATCTCTTCCGGGGTAGAGGGAATAACTTCGTTGGCAACGTGTTGTTGGATGTTTGCACTTTCGTCATATTGCACGTCGAGTGATACGCCGGCACGGAAGTAACGGTTAAAATTATAGAGTGGGTTGAAGTTCAATCCCACGATGCCGAAAGAACCCGGAACAAGAAACGAGTTGTTATTCTCGAAAAACACACCTTTTTTTCTTGTAGCCCCGTATACGATTAAGTCGTAGCTCATGTATCGGCTGAATGACGGTTTACATCGCAGATACGCCGGTTTCTCACTCTTGTCGCCGCCCCCGAAAAAGCGGGTTACGCCGATAGAAGCCCCTATGGTGTTTACTCCGGAATTGGGATAACCCGTGTTTCCGTTCGAATAATGAGTAAGGTCGATTCCGGCACGCAATTCCGTACCGGGTGCCAACTGCCAGTTCAGGAGGAATTCCAAATTGATGTAAGCATTAATTTTAGAACCTACAACCCGGTTCATCGGGTTGGTTTCCGGATTATACTTTTTCCAGCCGAACGAGGCTCCGAAATTCCATTCATAATCGAAAGATAGTTTAGGAGTAATGGTGGCTATCCTTGATGTCTGAAAAACATATACGGCGAGCGGATTCCCCATTTCCGCAGAATTGAAGAACGTATTGTAACCAATGCCTATACCCTGAACCGCGTGCGGATACAGTTGTCCCAGTTTTGTTTCGGGAGTAAACCGGAATCCGTATTTCAGATGTCCCGACAATGCGGAGTTTATTGGGCTCTGTGCGTTATTCATCCCTTTGAGAAATTCATGAGTGGGGAAAACGTATGTAGGCTTAAAGGCGACTCCAATCGCATGAACCATCTTTTTGGGATGGGAGTCATTCCCTGTCGAAAAGCTGTTTCTTGTCACCGAATCGGTTGGTGTTGTTGCAGGTGAGGCGGCACAGAAGCCCGAAAAAAGGAACAGTGTCAATATTCCGATTAGCTTTTTAGCATTCATAGCTTTCTGACAGGTTACATTCATTCATAATAAGGGTTATTATTTTCTCTGTTGTAGATGCAAATGTATACGAATAACCGGAAGATGCAAAAAATTGTACGGTAAAAAAGCACAACCGGTATGCTATATTTCCGGAAAGTTTGGTTGGCAGGAGCTGAGCTTTTATCAGGGATAAAAACGCTACCCGTAGAGCCGTTGAACGCTACCCATAGAACCGATGTACGCATCCGCATGGGATAACAAAAACTAACGGTAGCGTTTTGACGGACAAACCGCAGCGGAATTTGTGCGTGCGGCTGTCCGATAAAACGCCTGCCGTTTTCAACTGTCGGACAGATGTATGTCTTTGACTTACAGTAAAGTATTCAGCAAAACTTTCCCCGACGTCTCTACTACCTTTACTCTGATTTTTCCGTCTGATAAATCAAGACGGGTAGCACTCCGATTGCTTCCCACGATTACCGGGAAAGCATTCCCCGCCTTATTTTTCTCGTGGAAAGCAAACTCATGCGTATGCCCCGACACCATCAAGTCGATATGAGCTTTGTTCAGAATCGGGAGCATTTTGGCTTTCAGATCGTTGATGCCGTGAGTCAATTCCTCTTCCGGGAAAATGTCGACCATCGGATAGTGGGAAATAACAATACGGTACCGGGCTGTTTTAAATTCCTCCGTTTCTACTAATTGAGCCAGCCACTCCGTCTGCTCGGTACGGTAAGCGTCGAAGTCGGTCAGTCCGGCATACACCTGCGTATCATCGGGTTTATCCTCACCGCAATCCAGCATCACAATCATGATGTCTCCCATCCGGCACGAACCGTAAATCTTCCCGCTCGATTTCGGGAATAATTTCGGATAACTGCGTGCCAGTTTTCCGCGGGTCTCATGGTTTCCGCGCACCATGTTGAAAGGTATGGAAGAAGCAAACCGCTGTACACTCTTGTCGATGAAAGCGCGGAAAGGCGTTTCGCTGTCCTCTATGTAATTCATCATATCGCCGGCATAGAGAAAAGCGTCGCACGTTTTGTAATCGCAAAGATTAAGCAACGTGTCTAATTGTTCATAGTTGTTATGCACATCGCTTACCACAAACAAAGACCCGCCTTCATGCGTAGGGTCTGTGGTGCGGAACGTGTACCACTGCGAAGTGATACTGTCGCCAAACACCACCTTGTAAGGCTGGAAGTCGCGCATCTCCTTCGAGCGAATCCGGTAATTATACACCGCTCCCGGCTTCAGTCCCTCTGCCCTGACGCTGTGGAAAACCGTATTCGCATCGCGCAGTCCATGCTCCGTATGGTAATAAGATTTGATATCCTTTCCGCCTTCCTCCTTCAGTTCGATAAAAGAAAACGAAGGAAGCGAAGTGGTAAACACAAAAGTAGCCCCTTGCGCAGTCACCTCTTGAAGATAAGGTCCGTGATTCACTTGAAACTCCGTTGTTTCTTGGGCAAAAGCGTGCGTTGCCCCGAAAACGAACAGCGCACTCATCAGAAAATCTTTCAGTTTGTTTCTTCTCTGCAACATAATTCATACTATTAATGATGATACCTATTTACAGATACAAAAGTAGACTAATAGTTCAAAGTTGCAAATACCGGGTGGTAAAAATGCTTTGTTTATCTTTCGTTATAGGATTATGTGTTGTTTTTGACCGGAAGAGTGAAATGATAGTGAAACATTAGGGTTAGTCAAATTCCCCAAGTTGTAAATGTTTATTCTTTTGTAAAGGCACTATAAAATATGATTGTGAGAAAATAGTTTATAGTGCCTTATGTATTTATGTGAAGCCTCATTCATTCGTGTGTGGGCATCGAGCTAAACTTGAAACTATTCCTTTAAATGATCTATTTCTTTGATAATCTCATCATTGATGCGTTGCATTTTACGGAAGATTAAGAAAGCGATTCCGGTACCAACGAGACACCCGATGCCAATGCCTGTTCCTATTATAATGGCATAAGCTCTATCAGATAAATCATAATTCAAAAACTCAAACAAGAATATACTTGCCCAAACTATGCATATCGGAATCCCGACTACCATTTGATTTATGCGATTCTTTTTCATCTTTACAAAAATCTGGCGCGAAGTCAGCAAGTCATGTTTTAGCCATCCTTTTCCTAATACCTTATTAATAAAGAAATCAAAACCAATTTCTACTGCTACAAGTAGCATGGTTGTGATATAAAAGTATAATGAGACTTTACCCGTTTGGTAAAAGTAAAGAAACATAAGGGCTAATAAGGGCATGAGCAAGAATAACTTTATATAGATATACTTATCTATCCATTTCATTTTGTTCTGCATAACAGTTCGCAAAAGTCGTTCATTGTTAATCTGCTGAGATTTTATTTTCTCGGTAAGGATAGCAAACTGTTGTCTCAATTCGTCCATATCGTTTATATTATTCTTTTCCATGATGAATGTCTTTTAAGGGTGCATATTTTTAAGTTGTTCTCTGATTCGGGAAAGCCTCACCGAAACATTCTTGGTTGAAATACCTACAATGGCTCCTATCTCATCGTAAGGAAGGTTTTCCAGCCATAGGAGGATTATAGCCCGGTCGAACGGCTCCAATCTGTTGATACGGTTATAGAGTGCTTTAATTTGCTTTGATTCGTGGTCATTATCCTCAAAGAGGTCAATGTCTACTGTTAACGGAACTGTTTTTCTCCGTTTTTTCTTCCGGTCGAATGATATGCACGTGTTCAGACTAATCCGGTAAATCCAAGTTTTCATTTCACTCTTTTGTGCGAAATTGTCAAATCCTTTCCACAGATTGATAGAGACTTCTTGGTATATATCGTTCACTTCATCTTTGTCTTTTGAGAACATGAAGCAAACGGTATATATGGTCGTTTTATACTCTTTTAATATCCGGATGAAGTCAGTTTCTTTCTTATTCATCTTATCCATAACTTTTAGTACGTTAGACACAAGACATGTTTGGTTCTCTGCAAAATATTCGTTTTTAGAGCCTTCAGACTATTTCACGGCTTCTATCGTGTACCCTTGTTTGCTTAGCAAGTTTAAGATGCCACGTTCACCAGCCAGATGTCCGCTTCCGACAGCAAAAAAAGTCGCTTTTTCTTTCATGATGGCAGGCATGACCTCAGCCCAGTTAGCATTACGCCTGTAAATCAGAGCCTCTTCTTCTTCAGGAAGTGCGTCGCAGGAATTACCCTGCTTTTCTTCAACGATCTCCATTAATTGTTTCAAATCCTGTTTCATATAAGCAGCCGACATCCTTCGGGTTTGTTGTTCTGCCTTATTTAAATTCATGACGGTACAGAGTAGCTGGTCGGCCTGACGCTGAAGAGTTTGCGTTCCGAATAAAACTCCCATTTGGAAATCCATTGTCTCCAAACCGGCAACAGCTTTCCCCTGTTTTTGAGCTTCAGACTGAATCCATCCGTCTAACTGCTGCTGAGGATTGAATCCTTCTACGGTTTTCATGGCTATCAGTGCACTTATTTGCGCAGTGAGAAAAGCCGGTTTTATTTTATCGAACATCTGCAACTCTACCCCCATCAGTTGCTTAATTTTTACCGCCACACTATCATACTGTGCACTATTGAATAACGTATGTAGCGTAGTATCACCCGGTAGCATAATAGCCTGCTGCATTTTCTGCATGTTGATTGGACTTTGCATTTCTTCCATCACTATTTCTCCATATACCTGCTCCGTTTCATTCATAGCCTGTTTAAAACCGGGTATACTATCTGTTATTGATAGCGGCGCCAAATGATGAGTACCAAATACATACGACGGTTTAGCCAAATCTTTTCCGGAAACTTTCCATAACAGCTGAGCATTAGCTCCATAAGTGATGCACAGAAGCACCACTAATACCAAAATCTTTTTCATATTCTAAAATTTTAAATTGTTTCTACTTGTTAGACGCACAGGTAAGCAATTTACTACAAAAAATCGGAGAATTTTTTAAATTTATTGGAATTATGCTTCAAAAGTCGAAGTTTGAATTATGGAAAAAGAGGGATTACGGTGGGCGAACAATAACCGACTCAAAGCATTTGTTTGCGCAAGAACACAAAAAAAGCACCTACAAAAACTTTGTAAGTGCTTGATTCTAAATGTGGACCAGCCAGAGCTTGAACTTGGGACCTCCAGATTATGAGAACGATAAAATGATTTTCTGAGATAGTTTGTTTTGCTAATCTTGATTAAGGATCAGACAGTTACGAATTCTACTATCTCCTATAAAACTCACTAAATACTCCTAACTGAAACCGTTTGTTTACGCATTGTTTACGCAGAACTAGGGAGGTAAATGTTGCGATTAAGCTCGTTGGGAGTAATGCCAAGTACCCTCTTTTGTTTTGCATAAAGCATCATGTTGTCGCAAATAATTTATAATTTTGCGACAAACTCAATGTAAAGGTAAGCATAGAAGACCATATTTTGACTGAAGTCGGAAACCTGTTTTTATCGCATATCTTAGAGATAAGAATTCATCTGGATATGGCAATCTCTCGTTAGTCTTTTAGCTCATTCTGTAATCTGCAAAAAATATATAATACTATTTTGCACGATAGAACGATTGTCATAAAACCAATATAAACCTTCTCCCAAGATGTGAATTTTCTTTTCGGTTGACCTAATACTTTTCTCAAATGTTCCATTGTATTCAAAATTTAAGTTAGGGGCAGAGATTGTCAATACGGCATTCCTTTTGCAGGAATACCAAGACAAAGACACAGGTAAAGCCAAAGTCCAAGACCGGATGTTTTTTATACCCATAAACATCCGCCGTTTGTTAGTTAGACATTCTATGTTCTAATTCCTAAATAAAAGCGACAATCTCCTTCCCCATCAAAGCCGTGATTGGCATCCATTGAGATGCTGGTTCGCGACACCTTGTTTTTTATTCTTCAAGCCGACTCAGGCGGTCATAAGTTTCTTGCAAGGCTTCCGGCACATTAATTTTCAGTTTAGAGATGCGTTCCTGCTCTTTCAGTTGCCATTCCTTGTATTGAGTGAAAAGCTTCATGTGGCATTGTTTTTCACTTTCCAGTTCCTGCTTGAATCGATGTATATTTTCTAAAGTCTGTTTCTCGGCTTGTTTGTTGATAGCAAACTTCATTTTATTCAGCTCCCGTTCATTCTGACGATGCCATTTTTGGAGTTCGAAAAACACATCTTCTACTTTTTGCGGGTCAACGGAAGGAACATGAGCGTAAATCAGCGTGTCTTTTCCATTACCATCGGTACTGTAAGGCTTCATGATTCCGTTCTGTAGTTCCTCACGAGCAGAAGAAAATTGGCCTCCGGGATGGATGTATTTTCCAATAGTAGCAGCTACGGCTTCCAATTGCAGATAGCGGTTACGCTCCTTGATATTCATTTGAGCAATGATATCCGTTTCCGTCGTTTCCTTCGGATAGGATGGACTGGAAGGTATTTCGACTCCTTGAAACGTACACCATTCTTCAAATGTGAAGTTTGCCACCTGTTTTAATTTTTTGTCTTTAGCCTTGACTGCTTCTCTCATCCAAGCGCAAAAAGCGTTCATTGAGGCTATTTCTTCCAAAAGCGGACGCACCTGGGCTAGCATATTCCCGTCATAGCCGACACAGATGGTTTTCCCCGATTCGGAAGCCGAACCTACAATATCGACTTTTGTGGTCACAAAAGTCATGTTTTTCAACTTCGTTTCATTCCCGGCTATAACCTCCTGTGCCAAATCAGCCAAGTGCGAAGCCGAGGTGGAAGTTAGTCCATGTTCACTGAAGAATACTTCATTTATTTTTTCCATAATAACCATTAATTGCATTTGGTAAAAATGTCTATCCGAAAAATGCCTGTCGGCATGGTTGGAACGTCAAACATCGTCCATTTTATCTGAGTGCTTTCCTGTTTCATCTCTATACAATCATGGAAAACATTTAAAAGTTCACGGACAGGGTCATTATCATCATCGTCAACCTTCCTGTTATAATAAAGAGCAAAGATTAAATTAGAAACATCCTCTAATGAAACATATTTTGCCGGAAGGAATTTTCGTATATTTTTTAATTCAGCCTTCAAATAATCAACGCTTCCTGATAATGTAAAGTAGTCAATAAACTTTGTACAAGAATGATAACCCAAGAAACTTCTCACATCATTAAGGTCAAAACAAACCAGACTGTGCTTTATTATCAGACTGAAAAACGAGTTCGCGATATTAGCGACTCTTTTGTTTGCTTCTTCAAATAGTTCAGAAAGCGTATGGCAAGGCAACGCATCATAATCCACAACGAAAATTCCGTCAGCAATTTTTTCCAATTCACCAAGCAACTTTACAGCATTCCTTCTCTTTTCCATACCCTCAGACGAATGCGGCAAAGTGGCAACTACCAGTTTTACCTTAACTTTCAAATCAACGGCTTTCTGAAGAAAATGTTTGATACATCCTTCTCCTGTTCCTCCGCCCAAGCATACAATAAAAATAGACACAAGTTTGTCTGCAAGTATTTGCTTTAAACACGGCAACGATTTCTTACATTCTGCCTCTGCCAAACGTCTGTCCTTTCCACTTCCTAATCCGTCAGTGCCAATGAGATACTTATGAGCGAGAGATAATTCTCTCATTTCCTTTTTATTCATACCAAACACGTATAAATTCGTATCCGGCAGTTCATATTTCTGCATTTTTTCCACAATTCTTCCGGCTCCGCCCCCAATTCCGATTATTGAGAAGGAACAAGTTTTGGGTTGAAAGTCAAAAAAGTCAAACACAGGCTTAGTTGAATCATTCTCTTCCATATAAGCAACAATTTATTATAATAAGTTAGTTAGTCAAAGTCTTTTCGATGTATCCATTACTGCCCCTTGATATTGGAATATTCTTTTCCGATTTTCTTCCGCCATCTCTTCCGTCCCGCCAAAGTAAGTGATTTCCCACAGCAAGCCCGCGACAAGCTCTTGTGGCGTGATCACGATATCTTTTTCTACCACCACTTCCATACCAGCTATTTCCGACCACGAAGGATAGCAGGCCATAGGGCAGTCGAGGTGATTGTCCGCTTTGTCGTATACAGAACAGTTCATATCTATCATCGGACTACAGGTTTCCCAACGCCATCCCAAGCGGATGTAATAGGGGGATGATTTTGCCTCCAACGCTTGCACTTTCTGATAAATTCTTTTCCACTTGTCCAAATCAAGCTGCCCGGCCAACTTCGGTTCGTTGGTTTGCCATAGATTCAAGAATGCCGGACTTATTTCAGCAAAACTAAATTGCGAAAACAGTTCCTTGAATGTCATAACACTATTTTTTATCATGATACTAATCCCCTCAACCCACCCTCATCCTCTTTCCAAAAACAATCGGCACAAGGTAATGCGTAATAATCTTCCCCCAGGGGTCGTATGCGTGAATGCGTTTGTACGCTGTGTTGGAGATGCGCAGTAATAACCATGCCTCTACCAGCTGCCACCTTGGTTTGTTGCCCCTGTCATACGACAAAGAAGTGCCGCCATTGCCTGATAAAAGAAGGACTACACCTTATTTTATTAAATTAAATCAACTGACCAATTCAGGCTTTGTAGCTTCATATCCAGACTTCGGAGTTGTTTGGAATAGTTGTCCGTCACCCTTCTCAATTCACCCACATCCACCGTGCGGACATATTTTATCTCCTGTCGTCCGTAACGGTCATTTTCAACAACGTGCTTCAAGAGGTCGCGCATTACTGTCAGACGCAACTTCAATGCGTCTTTGCGGGCAATCATTTGAGTGAGAGTTTCTCCTTCGTGCACGGTTTGCATGTTGGTGTGGTTAATCCGATAAACAATCCCCTCGAATTGCGAAAGGCATTCATCCAATTCTTTATACAATTCGTTCACGTTCTCAGAAGGTTGGTCACCTTCCTGCACCTTGGCGCTGTACTTCAGTCGGCTCTTTAATTGGTCGATTCTGTTTTGCAGGTCAGCGCGGATGCTTAATGCTTCTGCCAGTTTCATTCTATTCCTCCTATTTGGTTTGATGGTGCAAATATCCGTCATGAAAGTGCCAAATCGCAGCACAAGGCGGAGATATTTTTATTTCTATTATAATTTTTCGAACCACATGTAGAGTAATGCAAACGAAAGCAGACGAAAAAAATAATCAGCCTATGCTCCGATTCGGCGCATCGAAAGGTTTCCTTTGCCGCAAAATAAATATCGTCTTATGAAAAATAGCGAAGATTGGGAAGGGGCTGCCAAGAAGCAGCAAAATAAAATAGAGGCATGGAGGCTTTCTTATCTTTCGGTAGAAGAATTATTATGCCTGCAGTTGCTGGGGTATTCTCCCAAGCAACTATATGAAGACATGGAAAGCGAAAGATATTCACTGAAAGAAACGGCTTCCATGTCCATCCGCGAACTCGACAAGGCAAAACGGATATTGGACAGGCAGACAAAAGCAGGAGTGATTACCATCCCTTATCATGAGGAAGCGTATCCTCATCACTTCCGCAATTTATGCCAAGATGCACCGCCGCTCGTCCACGTGCTAGGGAATAAGGATTTACTCAACCGTGAAGACAATGTGGCTATCATTGGTGCCCGTGCTGCGGATAAAGATGGATTGGACGTGGCATACGGGCTTGCTAAACAGATGGGTGAACAAGGACATATCGTCATCAGTGGTCTGGCTTTGGGATGCGATACGGCTGCCCACCAGGGGTGTCTTGATGCGGGCGGACAAACAATCGCTTTAGTGGCCTCGGGCTTGGACATCACGCATCCTAGAGTGAACAAATCGTTGCAGGATGAAATAATTGCCAAGGGCGGAGCCATCTTGTCCGAATATCCTTTTGGCGTGAAAGCTAATCCCACAAAGCTGGTGGCGCGTTGCCGTATGCAAGTTGTCTTGACCCAATCGGTCATCGTGGCACAATGTCCCATCATCAGCGGTACGATGTATGCCGTGCGCTTCGCCCAAGAATATAACGGAGTCCCCTTTGGATGGGAAAACAAGGTTTATTCTGTCCGGTATGATACGCAGAATGAACTAAACTCCGGCAATAAGTTCCTGCTCGATTATAACTTAGCTCTACCCATTAGGCCTGGGCAGGAGGTAACATTAGATAATGACAATCGCCTGGTTATTTATCCATACTATTAAATTAAGAATGAAAAAGATAGTAAAGGTCAAGGATATAAGATTCGACAAGAACCTGTTCGTTAACTATTTATCAGGAACAGTGTTGGACTTGTTGTTATGCAGTTATCGTGGCCTTCCGAAAGGAGTCAACTACATGGTTATCGGAGATCCCGGTGTAGGTAAAACAACTATCATTCTTGATTTAATGGCAAACATTCATAGAATGCAGCCTAATGTGAAGATGCTTTTTATAAGCGCAGAGATGAACGAAATCGATTTATCCATTTACGTACAGCGTTATCCTAAGTTTGGCGAGTTGGATATAATGTTCATTGAAGCAGAATTTGATTCCGAAACACATGCCCTTGAAGATTTTGAGGAAGTGCTGCGTATGGGCTGGGATATTGTTGCGATTGATTCCTTTTACGAACTACAAGGCATTGTGAAAGAAGAAGAGAATATTACGTTAAAGAAATCCGAGAGCTTGTTATTATCAATCATTAAAAAGCAAAACAAGGCGAAAAATGAAAGGAAAGTACACACCTCCTTCCTAACCATACAACAAGTGACAAAGAACGGTGCTTTTATTGGCAGCAACCGACTGAAGCACATGATAACTGCCATGATGGAACTGCGACTTGACAACCCGAAGAATATCTATTCTGACCGTTATGTTACATTCTCCAAACATCGGCGTGGCGATGTCGGTGTGAAATTGTATTATAGTCTCAGTCAGACCGGAGATGTGTATTTTGATGAAGAACGACTTTATAACGACCAAAAGTTGCGGAAGCTTCAAAACGAAGTCAGTTCGCAACTTCATGAATATGCAGACAAGTTCAATAAACTTTTTAACAATATAAGTGATGACAAATAAAGAGTATGTATCAAGGCGAGACGCGCTTTTGCAAGAACAGGCTCCTTACATTGTGATGAGCAAGAATGAACTGATTGCCGAAGGTGAAAACTTTTACAACATCCGAGGCGTACCAGTTATGGTCACCCCAAACGTGCAGAATCGACTCGACCAACTGATAGGACTTTCGCCTCGCCAGCGTGAAGGAGTGAAACAGGCTTACGGAAATGACGTTGTGATGAATCTGCGAAACAGTTTCGCTATGGCCAACTGCGTGGCTCGTCCAAAGAAGTTTGCGTTAATAGCCAATGCTGCTGAAAGCATAGTTGACGGTATTGTACCGTTGGACGAAGAAGCGATACCCATGCGCTCTTTTTTCGATGTCGTCGAAATACTTGCCGACAAATACAGTTTTGAGGTTGACCAATTGCAGGGCTCCGCCCGTGCCGCATATGGCATAATCGTACGCTTGATGCCTATTTATCCACAACACGATGCGCCTTTCAACAATGATGAGTTTGTTACCAACGGACTGTATTTAAAATGGAATCTCGGAGAGATAGAGCTTGGCAACTATTATCTTCGACTGGTTTGCACGAACGGACAGATGCAACTTTCTGAAAATTCATTGGAACGCGTACACAGGATTGATGACAAAAAGATAACGGAGATTATCAACTCGTCCAACAATCCAAAACTGATTACCCGGAACTGGCACTCATTTAAGCAGGCATTGGTGACAGCCAACAATACACCTGCCTCATTGTCAGAAGTGTATAGCGGTAAGAATCTTCTGCTACGGCATGGTGCGCCTGAAGACTTGGCGGAACAACTGATGCCTTACAGCAGGCTCATAGAAATGTATGGGACAAAAGGCCTACACGTTCCACCCAAACAAGCAAAAAGCGACATAAACATGTATGACTTGTTCAATCGCCTGACTGATTTTGCCTCGCACAATCAGTTATGGGAGCAGACCGACAACCGCTCTTCTTCGCTTATGCAGCAAAGTATGCAACTTCTTTTGCGCAAAAGAGACATACAAACTTATTATGATATTTTCTCATAATCGAATCGCTTCATGATAAAATTCATTTCTGACATTGAGCATTATGACATCGTGCTGAACCTTGTAGCAAAAGCACGCCGTTCCCTTTGGATCGGTACTGCTGATATCAAGGATCTTTACGTAATGCGCAATGGAATGAACCTACCATTTTTGGCCATCTTGTCAGAACTGATTGACAAAGGAGTGGAAATAAGATTGATACATGCCAAAGAGCCAGGACAGCCATTCAGAAAGGACTTTGACAGTTATCCCTTGCTTGCCAAACAGTTGGAGCGGATGCTGTGTCCCCGCGTGCATTTTAAAATTATCGTTATTGATTCATTCTTCTGTTACATCGGAAGTGCCAACTTGACGGGCGCAGGTATGGGAATGAAATCTCAATTGCGCCGCAATTTTGAAGCTGGTATAATCACTGACGAAGTGAATATTCTAAATTCAGTTGTTGAAGAATTTGATAAGGTATGGCGCGGTTCGGAATGTTTAAAATGCCAACGGAAGCAGTATTGTCCTGACCCGTTGATATGGAAATAATTAAACTTATAATTATGACACTAAAAGAATTACTAACGCAAGTCGGCTTCGACGAACTTCTTCCGTATCTGGAGAAACACGAGCCAGAACATCTGGACAACCTCTATGACTTCCGCGAGGCATACGACATTCTTCGTAACATGAAACCTGCAAATAATTTTGAAGGTAAAATCTTTGTAGAATGGCATGGCGGAGAATGGGAAGATGAAGAAAAATGGATTGGCGTAAGCCCGATGCACGACTGTACTTGGGAAGAAGATTTGGCCAAAGAAATTGTCGTGGCCGATGATGTGCATCTTACTCTGGCAGAACTCGCCATGCATTGCTTGTGGGAAATCACTTATTGGGGATTCTCCCCACAAGAACAATTAGAAACCTTTAATCGGAAGTTTAATTACCATAAGCCAACTAATCAATATGAAATTGCTTTGGACAAGCTGGAGGAAAGCATTTGGAAGCATCAAACTCCACGGCGGTTTCGTTGCCGAGGAGAGAACGGAGAACGGTACACCACCCTGCAAAGCACTCGTTACTTGTTCAATGACCGGAAGAACCGCTCTAAACGAAAACGGGAATACCGTCAGGACAAACGAGAGGAATATCTGAAACAGATGGCTGCTCGCGAAAATCTAATAACGAAACTTTCCGCCGAAGGAAGTAGTTTCAAGAGAAGTGACGTGGATTTCCTGCTTCACATTGAGTATGGTAGGCAATACGATTACTTGTCCGTCACAAGCGGAACAGATGGACGTTTGGACTACATTTTAGAGTCGATGACCAAATACCAACAACTCGCATTGGAGAAGTACAATAATGCTGTTGTTTTCATAAAGGTTCCCAATTGCTGCCCATTGACAGAGCAGGAATTAAATAAATTCAAGAAAGCGATATGTTTGTATTTAGGGTATGATGACATTCTGTTTGGTACATCCGACTATGAAAGTAATAAACATGATGTAAAAGCCATGTTGATGCTAAGCCAACGATAATACAAAAAGAGGCAGCCCTTCCTAACCAGATTTGAGGCAGCTGTAAATCCATCAAATCCTAATGATTATTAAAATATACGATCTTGTGTGCCATTATAAGTTTTTCAAAAGGAATTCCCTAAATTTGCACTTGACAGTTGAATCCGTCTAATCTCCTAATATGACTATATAGAAATGTATGATTTAGATAAACATATTCAGGAACAGCGCAATCTTACATACGAGACTTTGTGTCGTATGTTTTTTGAGAAGTTAAATGAACTTCATGTCTCTGACGAATGCTTAAAAGCAATACCGGAACTGTTTGTTCCATCTTGTGGTAAATATTATGCCGATTCATTGGTTAAGATTGCAATAATGGGGAAAGAAACCTATGGGTGGGGAGATTCTTTGTATGAAAATCTGAAGGATTTCGAGAAGGGGAAAAGCATAATTTCTAATTCAGAAACCCGTTTTCGCACGGAAGGACCTTCTAAATGGCGCAATACATTTTGGCAATATTTCGCTGAAGTATTAGCTTTGATGTATGATGTTGACGTAAATAGTGTGCTTGAAAAAGATTCCCCCATCATCAATAGTATCGCATGGAATAATTGCCATGCTATTGAAACTTACGATTCAGGAGGTGTCGATCAAAGTAAAATAACTCCAGATGAAATGAATAGTATCCAAGAAATAGCTTTTGATGCTGGAATTACGAATATAGACAATTTCATAGACGTGTTTAAACCACAGGTTATTTTATATTTATACCGAAATGAAAAGTCCTATGACAGTTATAGACCCGTTGACGGTTTGAAGCCAATTAACAAATGGGGTAAAGATGGATTCTTGCATGAATATATTCATAAAGGCGTTGTTATTCTGCATTGTTGGCATTCAAGTTATATGACAAGAGGTATTATAGACAAAAAAGATTTTGCACAAGCAGTTTGTGATGCTCTCGCAAGCCATAAGTTATTTAAACGTTTCAGACATTTTCCTCATTATGACGAGACGACAGACTATTCACGCTTTTGTGATTTGGCTAATCAGATAGCCATGAATAAGCATCCACAATCCTCTGAAGAATATAACGAACTGGCTCAGGAAATCATAACAGGAATCGCATTAGAGCTTCGTAAATATGGGGCAACCATGACTGCCAGGTTACTTACCTCCTCGATATTGAATCAAGTTCCATGTTTTAGAGAAGGTAATTGGCAATATTCGCCAAATGGTCGTGGTCCATGCAGAGTCGTAACAGGGGTGTGGAATGCGTTAAGCCATCAAGGAAAAGACGATGAGGCTTCACATGTGGCTCATGCTTTTACGGGCATTAATGGTGATTTATGTTGGTAAAATTAAAAAGGTTACCCTTACTATCCAGTCTTTGGGCAACCTTTTTGCGGAGTCAATTAACCGACATCAAGAGAGAATCTGTACTTTCAACCGTTTTGCTTCATCCTCAACCAGCTTGTCCCACAAGCGGGAGCGTTGCAAAGAGGAAGCGGGAATGCGGTCTTGATACTTTTCCAAGAACTCCGCACTGAACAAACCTTCCCTGCCGTAACAATCAATAATTTCATTCCAGTCCCAGCAGTCGGCAAACTGCTCCAAAAGTTCCGAAGTCAGAATCAGATCGGAGTTACGGGATAATTCCCGCCAGTTCCAATAGTTCTTGTATTTCTCCAAGTTTTCTGCCGTAAATAGGTGCTCATTGTTCGACCCGGAAAGTTCTTCCCAGTCAATTCTGTTCTTAAATTTCTCAAGCATGGAGACCGTCCAAAGGATGGTACGGTTGCCGGAAACCGTTTTCCATTCCACCTTGTCCTTGTATTTCTCCAGCAGTTGCTCGTTCCAAGCAAAGTCGCCCGAAAGTTCCTTCCAAGCGGCATCTTCCAATACTTTCGCCATAAAATCGTTGCTTAAATTCTTTGTTACCATAATACGTTAATGTTTAGAAGTTTATCATTCATTCTGCTGCAAAGTAAAGAGCGTTAAATGCCAAAACGAGGCATATAATAAAAAGAAATGCAGGAAAAAGAGAAAATTTAATATTGAGCTACGATTTGGCACAAGGAAATGCGTAACTTTGTGGCATAACCATTAAATGACAGCAATATGGCAGCAAATCTTTTTGGACGATACGTATGGCTGATGGACATCTTGCGCAGATACAAACGGCTGACGTTTCAGGAAATCAATGAACTTTGGCAGGAAAGTGGATTAGGCTATGGCGAGGAACTGCCTTTGAAGACCTTTCATAACCATAAGAAAGCCATCAAAGACATTTTTGATGTATATATAGAATGTGACCGGAAGGACGGATACCGTTATTATATTGACGAGCCGGAACGCATAGAGGGCAATAATCTGCGCAGCTGGCTTATCAGTTCATACGCCACATTGAACCAGATACAAGCGGATAACAAGCTGGAAGACCGGATTATCTTTGAGGAAATCCCTTCGGGACAGACCTGGCTGACCTGCATTGCGGATGCCATGCGTCGTAACCATGTGTTGAGCATTACGCACCAAGGCTTCGGCAAACCGGAACCCAGCACATTCGACATTGAGCCTTACTTCTTGAAAGTGGTGAAACGCCGTTGGTATGTAGTGGCGCGCAGTCCTTATTACTCCGAGCGGAATAAAGAACAAGGCGTCAAGCCAAGTGATGTGTATTTGGTGTACGCCCTCGACCGTATTTCAGACATTCAAGATACGGGACGGACATTCAAGGTGAAAAAGAACTTCGATGTGCACAACCATTTTGAAGGATGTTGTGGCATAATCACTTCTAACGAATCGCCTCAAAAGATTGTTCTTCGGGCATACAATGGTTTTGCAGACTATCTGCGCACATTGCCCCTGCACGAATCACAACGTGAAATTGGTAGTGATGACGAATCGACTCTTTTTGAATACCACCTGAAACCGACTTTCGATTTCTACCAACTGGTGCTTGCCCAAGGCGATCAAGTGGAAGTGTTGGAGCCGGAACCCGTGCGTGAAGAGGTGCGCAACTTCGCCCAAAACATGTTGGACTATTATACAGAGAAAAAGGAGGGCAAACCATGCGAGGAATAAACTTCATAGCCATAGATTTTGAAACAGCTACAGGCAAACGTGCATCCGTCTGCGAGGCGGGTATCTGTGTGGTGCGTGACGGAAAGATTGCAGAGACTCGTTCGTGGCTTGTCCGTCCGCAAGGAAATAGGTACAGTTATTGGAATATGCAAATTCATGGAATTCGTCCAAGCGACACCGTGGACTCACCGGAGTTTCCCGCAGTATGGGCTGAAATCTGCGGATACCTCAAAGACATTCCTGTACTTGTGGCCCACAATGCGGCTTTTGACATCGGTTGCATCCGTCATTCATTGGAGCTGTACGGTATGGAAAAGCCCGACATCACCTATTATTGTTCCCTCCGTGCAGCCCGCAGGCTCTATAATTTCGGTTGCAACAGTCTGGATTACCTTTGCGACCAGTTTAAGATTCCATACGGTCAACACCACCGGGCAGGGGATGATGCCGAGATGTGCGCACGGCTGTTTCTAAGGGAAATCGAGTATGCTGAAGTGTGCAAATTGGAGAACATGGAGTATTGTAATGGAAAACTATAAAATAAAAATGATGAATAATTCAATTTACCATTATCCCACAATTAATTTGTTGGATTCGGCTAGTGCCATTGCCCAAGATGTTGACTTAGAACAATTGGAAGAACAGCAAAAGCACATTATAGACGTTTTACGCACTTTTTGCATACCAATTAATGAAATCAAATATACATTAAGCCCTTCTGCTATACGCTATGAGATCAAGCCCAAAAGTGGACAACTTTATGCAAAGGTCCGTAAAAATGAACATGATATATCATATGTCTTTCTCCTATGGGTGTTCGAATAATGTCACCAGTCCCAGGACGGAACGTCATGGTAATAGAAATTGCAAATCCAGCACCATATACATACCAATTGAAAGATATCATTGAGGCTACCACATTAAAAAATGATGATATGGATTTGCCTTGTGCAATAGGCAAAACAATTGATGATGAGGTCTTCATGTTTGATTTGGCCAAAATGCCTCATTTGCTTATCGGTGGAGCCACAGGACAAGGAAAAACAGTATGCTTACATGATATCATCATGTCTTTGCTGTTTAAAAAATCACCACAAGAACTAAACTTTGTACTTATCGATCCCAAAAAGGTAGAATTTGAAATATATTATCCATTGATAAATTCTTTTTTAATGAAAATACAAGGGTGCAAGCATCCTATAATTACAGATGTTGATGAAGCGGTACTTGCACTTAATAGTTTATGTGAATTAATGAACAAAAGATTTGATTTGCTGAAACATACTAATGTTAGAAACATCAATGAATACAATGAGAAAATCACAAATAACACCATTGGCAACGCTGATGGATATGAATATATGCCATACATAGTGGTGATAATCGATGAATTTGCTGATTTAAAAATGATTGCTGAAGAAGATATAGAGATGCCTCTCGTAAGACTTGCACAATTAGCACGTTCTGTAGGTATTCATCTTATTATTGCGACCCAACGCCCTACCTACAATATCATTACGGGTAACATTAGTGCAAATTTTCCCGCAAGCATTGCTTTCAAGGTTGCTACGCAATCTGACTCAAGAGTAATAATACACAATGCTGACGCATGTAAGCTCTTAGGTAAGGGGGATATGCTTTTCTCGCATATATCAAGTCTCACACGTGTTCAGTGTGCTTACGTTGATAAGAAGGAAATCAATCAGGTGGTTAGCTTTATTGCACAACAAGAAATAAATCAATAGGACATATTTTTATGAAAACAGAATGGACGTTGAAAGAAATGTCAAATTGGACAAGGATCGATTCAGAAGTAAAAATCCCGGCTATACAACGAGGGTTAGTATGGAAACCCCATCAGGTGGAGTTGTTGTGGGACTCTATCCTACGCCAATTCCCTATCGGTGCTTTCACTCTTTCGCATTTGCACACAGAGGGTACAGATATATATAACCTAATTGATGGGCAACAACGTTGGAATGCTGTGGCCTTGGGATATGGTACTTTCTCGCACGAAGATTGTATCTTATGGTTTGACCTAAAACCCGATGATAAAGTGTGGGGTAGTAGTAAGACAACCAGAAAATACATCATTCGTGCCACCACAAAGGCACACCCTTGGGGTTATAAGGCTAACGATGACTGCACTACGCTTAATACGGCGCAAAAGAGAGCTGCGCTTCAGGAATTTGGAGTAAACACAGGCAACGAATACGAAGGCACAATCAGCCTGACTGAAACTTATCCTATAGAATCGGGATTACCCATTCCTCTGTGCTGGATGATAGTCGCAGGTGAGGAGCATGGTGAGGACAAAGATGGCTTTGCGAAATGTATCATGGACAAAATAGAAGAAAACAAAACATCCAGAAAGTTCAAGCTGAAACAAGTGGACGAAATAAATGATGGCTTGATAGTCAAGTACAATGAAGCATTCAAGAGACTGTCGCATTATAAGGTTCCGACCATTAACATACTCCAAGAGACCATCGAAAATGAAAGCGAAGATAAAGGTGAGGCCGGAGCACTCTCGGACATAGAGATACTTTTCAACCGTATCGGCACCGGTGGTACACCGATCACCCAAAGCGAGTTGATGTACTCAGCAGTAAAGGCTTATTGGCCGGAACTGACGGAAGAGAACGATAGATTGGCAACACTCTACATGCCTCCGCATACACTGATATCATTGGCTTTCCAACTCGTACTCTCTACTACGGGGAAGGGACTTGAACGAGCACCGTCTGTGGCGAAAATCAGAAAGTTGGCTGGTGACGATGGTATACGTAAAGCAATAAACGAACTGTATTGTACTGATGGGAAAGGCTCTATAATGAGCCACATATTAGTTACAGTAGACCATTGGCTGACCAATTATGATAAGATACCTAAAGTATTAAGAACCACAATTGCCCGTAAGTCGCCCGAAGTGTACCTGTTGCTGATGATATTTGCCAAGTGGAAAGAAGAGGGACAGATAGATCCGATATTAAAGGAAGAGGCACTATTTCGAGCAACGGCTTACTATCTTCACTGGATGGTCGGCGATAAGTTTGGTGTGGCAAATAGTATATACAAGGCTGTGGCAAACAATCCACTAAACGAATGGAGAACCATTATAAAGCGAGTGTTGTTGGTGTCGTGTGTGAAAGGGACGATTATCCCCTTGTTGTCGCCAGAAGCATTTAGGAGCTTGTTTATAATAGAGGGTGATAAGAACTGGCGACCTGATGGGAATGGGCGCGGCAGTATGCCGTGGTGGCCGCTGTGGGAAACCGTCTCTTACAACGAAGAAATGCTACTCTACGCGCAACGGGAATATATGTGTAAGAGATTTCCTAATTACGACCCAGCACGGCAAGATTTATGGGAAGACAAAAACAGACCTTGGGATTTCGACCATATCATACCTCAAGACTGGATACACAGACGAAGAAGTTGGAGACAGGCATACACTGATTATTGCAAGGCTTGGAAGGATAACAATGGGAACATGGCTGCAATACCATTCTGGGTGAACAGGGCAAAAAGTAATGAGGCAAACTGGGAGGAATATAAAGAGAATCCTATAGGCTTGTTGGCTGATGATGATATATCCGATTTCGACGAACTATTTAATGCAATGTTAAATAGTGATGCAAAGCAGGCAAAGTGCTTTGCAGAAAAGACTTTCACTCGTATGTGCAAGATATACAAGGAAGTATATGCTCTACTTGAGCCAGTAGATTTTAGGGTAGGAGAAATTACTTTCATCGAAAAAGGAGGAATAAAAAACCGTAATGAAAGAATGACGGCTATTCGCGATATATTGGTAAAGGAAGGTTTTACTGCAGGTATATACTACCTTTACGATAATATTGAGTATCCTCAAAACGATATTGATGACTGGACTAGGGAGTGGATGTCGTGCGGTTGCATTACCGAAAACAATTATTATGCAGCTTTTACGATGGTACTATATCAAGATGGAAGCATTGGCGACCAAATAGAGATAGGGCTGAGACGGTTGCCCCAAAATGCTGAACGTTCCGGGAAAGTAGCAGAAGGGCAGTTGCAAAAGTTGAGAAGATACGAAACATACGAGTTGTATGAGGATAATAATTCATGGTGGCACATTTGTAAAGAGATTAGCATAAACACGGATAATGATATAATAATCAATGAACTAAAAGAATTAGCAAAATTCGCATCTAAGGAGTTGCAATAAGTATTCAATTTGAATAATGATGACCATCCTCCACCTCTCCGACACCCACAGTCAGCATCGGCGGCTCACCCAGCTACCCGATGCTGACATCCTTGTACATTCAGGGGATTTCACCATGAATGGAAGTGAGCAAGAAGCCATTGATTTTATGAACTGGTTTTGCGACCTCCCTTATTCCTACAAAAATTTTATCTGTGGCAATCACGATGCCTGCCTATATGGAGCCAAGATAGACGGGTTGGATAAGAATGTGTATTACCTATGCAATTCCGGCGTAACAATTGATGACGTTAATTTTTATGGCGTTCCCATGTTTATGGAAGATTGTATCTCTGAACGTCAGAGCCGTAACTATGCTGCCATACCTGCCGACACGGATGTATTGATAACCCATTGCCCACCCTATGGTATTCTTGATTTTGACGATGGGATAAAGTATGGTTCGACAGAACTTCTGGCGAGGGTGGAAGAAATAAAGCCTCGTTTGCATCTGTTTGGCCATATCCATAAACAGCATGGCGTAAAGAAAGATGGTTTAACTATTTTCTCAAATGGCGCGATCATGAATGGAGATTACACGAACTTCAACCTTCCGAACCTGATTGAAATCTAATGAAAGTATTGATTATTCAGAAAGGGGTATTTAAGGAAATGGCGGCGAAGTTCAGTCGCTTTTCCGAACTTTGCTTTTTAATTTGCTAACAAGTTGTTGGTAAAGACTGGAGCATGTTAGAGGCAGAAAACCGTTCATATTGGATGGCATCGCACATGACACTTCACGCGACACAATATACAATCAACCCTAATGCCATCGTATAAACGAACAAAAATATCACCAAAACTTTCATCCAGAAGTCAGAGAACCAAACGCCTTCATTTCGCCTAAGGATTTTGCGCATATTGGATTCATGTTCCGTTAACATTTTCGTCTGTTCGGAACGATGATTTTCCAATAGGGTTTTCCATGTCTCAATGGCTTGGTTTAAGAGTTGTTGAAGCTGGGCAAGATGTTCAGACTTTATAGTTGCCTTGAACTGTGTGTTTTGCTCTGCTTTTACAATCGCATTGCAAATACCGTTAATGATATTGCCGAAACTATCAATAGCAGTTTTCAATATCATTGCAGCATCACGCTCTGCTTTAATAGCGTCTTGAAGGTCTTGATGGATTTTTAACAATGCCTCTTTTGCTTCACGGATTTCTGTGAGCCGCTTGTCTGCATCCTGCTTTTCAGCCTCTATCTCATGGCTAATTTCAGCCTTTTTCAACATATCATCAACATTTATTGATGGAGTGATTTTTGATTTTCCAATTCCCATGATTTCTGCTTTTTAATAATTCGTTTATCTATGAAGTTCCTTTTTGCGCTTGCACATTCTGTTTGCCATTCTTGCACAGCGGCGTGCCCATTCAAGTTCGTCCTCATCCTTGTCCCGTCCTCAGCTACTTGTGTCAGAACCGCCACCGCCGCTTGATGCCGCCAGACTTGTGGCAGCATCCAAATACCCGGCAAAGAGCAAAAAAGCCGTGTGCTGTAGTTCTTCAATTTTAGCCAACGGATGTGCTTCCTCCAAAGAACAATTCTGCCGAATGATATATCTATAGTTATCCATATTATTCAAATGAAAATCCACTCATTTAAGCTGATTTTGTACTATCCTTGATTCCCCAATTGCGGAAAAATGGGGTTTTAATCTGAATAAACAATTCCTTGATGAGTTCTTTGTGATTATAGTCTCATTTTATAACTTAATGTATTTATTGGAGGATAACATTTTAATGATACGTAAGCATTCGGTAAACCACGTTGCAAATTTTGTGAATTAGTTCCGAATCGGTGTTATTTGTAGTCGATTCGGAAC
>NZ_JACSPQ010000014.1 GCF_014837055.1 Phocaeicola faecium | reverse complement strand
TCTATATTGTAATTTACACTTGATTATCAGTCGTTTGCAGTTTTATGATATTCTGTGAAAGTATAAGTTCGAGAGCCGTTCTCTCCGCAACCAAAACCTAAATATAAAGAAAATAATCTGTAACTATGAATCATATCTATATTTATAATCTTAAAAATTAAACACACAATGAAAAAGTTATTTGCAATTCTTGCAGTGGTAGGAGTCTTCACATTTGGAATGACTCAAGCAGCTATGGCTCAAGACTCAACAGCTACAGCAGCTCCGGAGCAAACAGAACAAGTCGCAGCAGCAGATGAAGCAACAACTCCAGCAGTAGTTGAAGAAGGCGGTATGCACAAAGAATTAAAGACCAAATTCATCGAAGGTGATGCTGGTTTCATGTCATTGGTTGCTATCGCTTTAGTGCTTGGTTTGGCTTTCTGTATCGAACGTATCATTTACCTGAGCTTAGCTGAAGTAGATGTTAAGAAATTGATGGCTAAGGTTGAAGACGCTTTGGAAAAAGGCGATGTAGAAGGAGCAAAAACCATCTGTCGTAACACTCGTGGTCCTGTTGCTTCCATCTGCTATCAGGGATTAATGAGAATTGACGAAGGTTTGGACGTAGTAGAACGTTCGGTTGTTTCGTACGGAGGAGTACAAGCCGGTTACCTTGAAAAAGGATGTTCATGGATTACATTGTTCATCGCGATGGCTCCGTCTTTGGGATTCTTGGGAACTGTGATCGGTATGGTTATGGCATTCGACCAAATCCAAATGGCAGGTGATATTTCTCCGACAGTCGTTGCAGGTGGTATGAAGGTGGCGTTGATTACTACCATCTTCGGTTTGATTGTAGCATTGATTCTTCAGACATTCTATAACTACATCCTGTCTAAGATTGAAGCTATTACAAGCCAGATGGAAGATTCTTCTATCACATTGCTTGATTTGATTATGAAATACAACTTGAAATACAAAAAATAATAAAAACAATGGCTAAGTTATCATATAAATTATCCTACTACGTATTTTATGTCTGCATAGCGGCTATCTTGGTCGTTTTGGGACTGTTTTACTGCGTAGGGTATAATGTTACAAATGCAGCAGGCTTAACCGAGCCTACCAATACACCTGCATTGATGTACTTAATGTACGGGATGTTTGCCCTGTGTGTAGCGGTTACCGTTATAGCAGCGCTCATTCAATTCGGTAGTGCATTAAAAGACAATCCGAAAGCCGCCCTTAAATCATTTATGGGACTTATCTTGTTGGCCGTTTTGCTGATTATAACCTATAACATGGGATCTGATGAAACCATGATGCTGGGTGGAGGCGTTACGTATGACAACAAGTTCTTGTTGAAATTAACCGATATGTTCTTGTATTCTACTTATGTACTGCTTATTGTGGCAGCTATAGGTACGTTGCTGAACTTATTGGGCATATTCAAACAAAGATAACATTCATTGATTATAAAACGGAGATTGAAGTATGGCAAAGACAAAAAGAAAAGTGCCCGGAATCAATGCAAGTTCTACGGCTGATATTTCTTTTATGTTGCTTATTTTCTTCCTTATAACCACATCAATGGATACAGACCGGGGGTTGGCGAGACGTTTACCGCCACCACCGGAAAATACCGAAAACCAAGAAGACGTGATTGTGAAGGAAAGAAATGTTCTTCAGGTACGTATCAACAAGGACGACCAGTTGATGGTAGGAGGAGAATGGTTTGACATCAAGCAATTAAGAGAAAAAGCTAAGGAATTTATTTCCAACCCAAGCGATGATCCGAACTTGCCGGAAAAACATGCTAAACGTTTGCCTTTCTTCGGCGACGTTATGGTTACTGACAAGCATGTTATTTCTGTGCAAAACGACGTGGGCACAAGCTATAACATGTACATTCAAGTACAAAACGAATTGGTAGCCGCATATAATGAATTACGTAATGAGCTGGCACAAGCTCAGTTCGGAAAATCATTGGCGGAATGTTCTGAAGATGAAAAGAAGGCTATCACCGACTACTATCCTCAGAAGATTTCAGAAGCTGAACCTAAAAAATATGGAGGAAAATAAGTATGGGAAAATTTAATAAAACAGGGAAACGGGAAATGCCGGAGTTGAATACATCTTCTCTGCCCGACCTTATCTTTACCATTTTGTTCTTCTTCATGATTGTAACCACCTTGCGTGAAGTTACACTGAAAGTTCAGTTCCGGGTTCCGCAGGCTACTGAATTGGAAAAGCTTGAAAAGAAATCATTGGTTTCTTTCATCTACATCGGTAAACCGATGAAAGAATACCAGAAAACGATGGGAACAACCGACCGTATTCAGCTTAATGACAAATTCGCTGAATCTTCGGAAGTACAAGATTACATCTTTCAGGAACGTGAAAACATGAAAGAAGAAGACAAACCGTTTATGACTGTTTCGTTAAAAGTAGATGCTAATACCAAAATGGGTATAGTCACTGAAGTGAAACAAGCGCTTCGACAAGCCTACGCATTGAAAATTAACTACTCAGCTACTCAACGGCAGTAATCTTAAAGTTGCAATCATAAGATTCATAAACAAAAAAGAGAGGGGAAGAAATGTTTCTTCCTCTCTCTTTTTTTGTATCCGAGTGCCCCTTATAGCAAGACAACAAGAGAAACTACCGCTCTAATTTACCCGTCCGGCAAAAGGCGCGGGAAGAAATTCGCAGCCAGTATAAGCCGAAAAAACGCTACCGTTAGTTTCAGTCATTCCATGCGGTAGAGTTTACCAATTCTACCCATAGAACTGCTTGGTTCAACCGTTAGAGTTTTTAAGTCCCAAACAAACCCTTAACTTTTCTTTGTTACGCCGTCGGAATGAGAAATCAAAGAAGCTACAATTTTCTCTGCCGCACGTTCCGATGCTCCGGGATTCCCCAATACAGCTATCAGATTATCATAACATGCCAACATATTTTCGCGTCTCTCGCCTCCCGGAAGTATTTTCTTTAACTCCGCTTTCAAATTGCTTACAGTCATACCGTCTGCCACCAACTCTGTCACAACCTCCTTGCCGGCTATCAGATTGACCAGCGATATGTATTTTACTTTCAGAATATGCCGGCGCAGAAATGACACCAATTTACCGGCTGCCGTATAATAACATACCACTTGCGGCACACGGAAAAGAGAGGTTTCCAATGTAGCTGTCCCGCTTGTCACCAAAGCTGCTACAGACTGCTGTAAAAGACGGTAGGTCTGTCCGAATACGATTGACGTATCCGCCCCGATATACTGTCGGTAAAAAGACGGTTCTATCCCCGGAGCTCCTGCCACAACAAACTGATACTCAGGAAAATCTTTCACCGTTTCTATCATACGGGAAAGGTTGTCTTTTATCTCTTGCTTCCGACTACCCGCCAAAAGTGCAACGACAGGTTTGTCCGACAAACCGTTTGCGCGGACAAAATCGGCAAATGTTTCATTGTTATTTCCACGAAACGATGAGACGGCATCAACACACGGATTGCCCACGTAATCAATGGGATAACCGTGGCTTCGATAAAAATCCACCTCGAAGGGAAGAATAGAAAAAAGCCGGTCTACATCCCGCTTTATATTCTTGATGCGATACTCCTTCCACGCCCAAATTTTCGGAGAAATGTAATAATAAATCGGTATACGGGTATGCCGTTTCACATACTCGGCTATCTTCAGGTTGAACCCCGGATAGTCGACCAATATCAATACGTCGGGCTGCCATGACACAACATCCTGCTTGCAGAAATCCATGTTGCGAAAGATGGTGCGCAGGTGGAGCAATACGGGGATAAACCCCATGTATGCCAAGTCTTTATAATGACGCACCCTCGTACCTCCCACAGCCGACATCAGGTCGCCGCCGAAAAAGCGGAAATCGGCGTGCGGGTCATTCGCCTTGAGCGCCTTCATGAGGTTTGAAGCATGAAGGTCGCCCGACGCTTCTCCTACAATCAAATAATACTTCATACCTCCCAGTTCCAGCCGTTTAACTTATCCATTATCCCATAATCCGTAACGTCTATCCGCGTGGGCGTAATCGCCACGTAGCCATGCTCCAATGCCCAATGGTCGGTATCTTCCGCCTCCGGCTCATGGTTCTGATACACGCCTGTCAGCCAGTAACACTCTCCTCCGCGCGGATTGGCAACCGTAGCAAACTCATTCGTCCAGACACCCGCTGTCTGCCGGCAAATCCGGACTCCGTTCAGTTGTTTTCCCAAAGGGATATTAACGTTCAGACAAGTACCCGCAGGCAATCCGTTTTGTAAAACTTCTTCCGTAATCCTACCCACGTAGGGCAAGGCTGCCGAAAAATCGGCATCCGCCGAATGGTCGCACAGCGAGAAACCCACCGAAGGAATTTGTTTCAGGCATCCTTCTATCACCACGCCCATCGTGCCGGAGTAATGTACATTGACCGATGAATTATCGCCGTGATTGATTCCGCCGATCACCATATCGGGGCGACGCGGCACAAAATTATGCAAAGCCAGCTTCACACAGTCTACCGGCGTACCGGTACATTTATATATAATGAGTCCCGGCTCCTGCCTTACCGGGCGGCAGCGCAACGGATATTCGGAGGTTATCGCGCCGGAAGCTCCTGAACGCGGCCCGTCGGGTGCCACTACAATCAAATCAGCAATCGGGCGCAGGGTTTTAATCAGTTCATGAAGTCCTTTCGCCTCTACTCCGTCGTCGTTCGAAAGCAGAATAAGCGGTCTTTCTTTTCCCATAATCATATCGTATGTTTATCAATCAACCGAATAAATCGGCGTAAAGTTACAACAAATCTTAATCTTCCCAAACCGAATGCGGCTTTTCACAATATTTGTCATATCTTTGCCCGTCGAAGTTATTAACAAAAGCGGCGAGTTATCAACACTTTGCCAAAAGTCATCGGCGTTTTGTTAGGTACTGTCGCCAATTATTAGTTACTTCGCAATCAGAATAAACTGATTAATATGGGAAAAATAATTGCTTTAGCCAATCAAAAAGGTGGCGTCGGCAAAACGACAACTACTATTAACTTGGCTGCATCGTTAGCTACTCTGGAGAAAAAAGTATTGGTAGTGGACGCTGACCCGCAAGCCAACGCTTCTTCAGGACTGGGAGTAGACGTTAAAGATATCGACTGTTCGATTTACGAATGTCTTATCAACCAATCGGATATCCGGGAAGCTATCTATACAACCGATATTGACGGATTAGACATCATCCCTTCTCACATCGACTTGGTAGGGGCTGAAATTGAAATGCTCAACCTTGAGAACCGTGAAAAGATTATGAAACAAGCCTTAGAGCCGATGAAAAACGAGTACGACTACATTTTGATAGACTGCTCGCCCTCATTAGGACTGATAACCATCAATGCGCTTACGGCAGCCAACTCGGTTATCATCCCGGTACAATGCGAATATTTCGCCCTCGAAGGCATCAGCAAGTTGCTGAATACCATCAAAATCATTAAAACCAAGCTGAATCCTTCGCTTGAAATAGAAGGATTTTTGCTGACAATGTTCGACTCACGCCTGCGTCTTGCCAATCAGATATACGACGAGGTGAAACGACATTTTCAGGAGCTGGTTTTTAAAACCATCATACAGCGTAACGTGAAACTAAGCGAAGCTCCGAGCCACGGGATACCTGCCATCCTTTACGATGCCGAGTCGACCGGGGCAAAGAACCACCTCGCTTTGGCAAACGAAATTATAAACCGAAACAGTAAGTAAACGAGAATTATGGCAGTACAAAAGAAATTTGCATTAGGCAGAGGGCTTGACGCTCTTATTTCGAACGAGGAGATCAAGACTTCGGGGTCTTCGTCTATCAACGAAATCGAACTAAGCAAAATTTCGGTCAATCCCAATCAGCCTCGCCGTGAATTCGACCCGATAGCCTTACAGGAACTTGCTGATTCGATAGCCGAAATAGGTATCATACAGCCTATTACCCTGCGAAAATTAAACGATGACGCTTACCAAATCATAGCCGGAGAACGCCGCTACCGCGCTTCTATCCAAGCCGGAATGAAAACCATACCGGCGTATATACGCACTGCCGACGATGAGAATGTAATGGAAATGGCGCTTATCGAAAACATCCAGCGCGAAGATTTGAACTCGCTGGAAATAGCTTTGGCGTATGAACATCTCATCGAACAATATGGCTTGACGCAGGAAAAATTGAGTGAACGTATCGGAAAAAAACGAACGACCATCGCCAATTACCTCCGTCTGTTAAAGCTCCCCGCACCTATCCAAGTAGCCCTGAAGAACAAGGAAATCGACATGGGACACGCCCGCGCCTTACTGGCGTTAGACGACCCGAAAACGCAAATCCGGATTTTCAACGAAATCCTGTCGCAAGGCTATTCGGTAAGAAAGGTGGAAGAAATCGTAAAAGCCTTGTCGAGCGGCGAAAGCATAGAGTCGGGAGGAAAAAAAATAACTCCCAAAGGAGCCAAATTATCCGAAGAATACACCCTGTTACAAAATCATCTTTGCAACTTTTTCGGAACAAAGGTACAGCTTTCATGCAGCCCGAAAGGAAAAGGAAAAATCAGCATTCCGTTTAACAGCGAAGCCGATTTGGAGCGAATTATGGAGATTTTAGACTCGCTGAAACAAAACGAATAATAAAAGAAAAAATTGGAACAACGTATTTTTACATACTTCTTATCCATACTGTTGCTTTTGGGAATGTTGTTTTCTACAGTCCCTGAAGTCCATGCCCAGCGGGCACTGAAGCGGCGTACCGGTGTGTTGGACGCAGACTCGGTACGTATGCAAAACAGAGCAGACAGCCTCGCCCTTCTGGATACGATAAGAGCGGAAAGACAACGACGCATAGAGGCTCTGGAAGCACCGGTCGACACGACCCAACTGGCTCAACAAAACGACTCGGTGCAAAAAGCCCTTCCAAGCCCCGAAGTTCCCAAACGTTGGATTCCGAACTCGAACAAAACAGTATGGCTGGGCTTGGTTATTCCGGGAGCAGGGCAAATCTATAACCGCAAGTATTGGAAACTGCCCATCGTATATGGAGGTTTCGTAGGATGTGCATACGCCCTGACATGGAACGGCAAAATGTATAAAGATTATTCGCAAGCGTATCAAGACATCATGAGCGATAATCCGAACAACGACAGTTACATGGATTTCGTAGGAGCCGGAACGACTAAAGAAGACATACAAAACAATTTGTCGTTTTACCAAGAACGATTCAGGAGAGGTAAAGATACATACCGCCGCCAGCGCGACTTGAGTATCTTTGTGTTTATCGGAGTATATCTTTTATCGGTTATCGACGCTTATGTGGATGCCGAACTGTCGGACTTCGATATCTCGAAAGATTTAGGATTGAATTTTGAACCCACTATATTTAATGATGCTTACCGTAACCGTCCGCAAGGAATCGGCATACAGTGTAACATCAAATTTTAATACCGACATGAAGAAATTAGCCGTTACTCTATTAACCATTCTAAGCACGTCAATACTCCCGGCTCAAAACACCGTGGAAAGTATCACCGTAGAATCCGGAGCAGGAAAAGAAGAAGTGATAGGTCTGCCCGAAGGAATGCTTTCGGAAACAGACAGTCTGTATTTGGACTGGATTTCAAAAAACTATATCACGCCGAACGAGAACTGCACCATGACGGCGGAAAATCCGCAGATTAGCGACTCGCTTTACATCGACCGCTTACAGCGCATCCCTGCCATCATCGAAATGCCGTTTAACGACATTGTGAAAAAGTTTATCGAAATGTATGCTACCCGCCTGCGGCAAAAGGTTTCGTTCATGCTGAGTGCCAATAACTTCTACATGCCCATCTTTGAAGAAGCGCTCGACCTGAACGACCTCCCGCTTGAACTGAAATATCTTCCCGTGATAGAGTCCGGCTTAAACCCCACGGCTACTTCGCGACAGGGAGCTGTAGGATTGTGGCAATTCATGCTGCGCACAGGAAAGGTGTACGGACTGGAAACCACCACGCTGATAGACGAACGCCGCGACCCGATAAAATCGACACGGGCTGCCGCACGGTATCTGAAAGATTTATACGAAATATACCACGACTGGAACTTGGTTTTAGCTGCATATAACTGCGGACCGGGCACTATCAACAAAGCCATCCGCCGAGCAGGAGGTGAAACCGATTTCTGGACTATCTACAATTACCTGCCCAAAGAAACACGCGGATATGTACCTGCTTTCATCGCGGCTAACTATATCATGACCTACTATTGTGAACATAACATCAGTCCGATGGACATGACCATGCCCGAAGGCACAGATACCATCCACATTTCACGTTCACTCAATCTGAACCAAATAGCCGATGTATGTAAAATAAACATCGACAAGTTGCGCGCTTTGAATCCAGAATTCAAAAAAGATATTATCCCCGGCAATGAAAAGCCATACGCCCTGCGTTTGCCAAGCAATATGGTAAGCTATTTTATCGACCATGAGGATAGCATTTACAATTACAAACCGGAAGTATATCAAAAACGCCGCAGCACGGTAGATGTAAAAGACATTCCGGCAAGCAAAGCCGTATACCACCGCATCCGCAATGGAGAAACTTTAGGCGGAATAGCCCAACGTTATGGAGTAAGCGTAAATCAGCTTCGGCGGCTGAATGGAATCAGAGGAAGCAACATCCGTGCAGGAAAATCAATTCGCATCCGTTAAAAGTTAAGTATATTCTTGCATATTTCTTTATTTTCCCTATTTTTGCATTATTGATTATAGGAAAGGGAGAAGTATGACTGACGACGACAAACTTACACAGGAACAGGCAGATGAAAAACAAATAAACGAGGCCTTTCAAGAATTACTTGACAGATATTTAGAAAGTAAACATCGCAAGAAAGTTGAAATCATAACCAAAGCTTTCAACTTCGCCAAACAAGCTCACAAAGGAGTACGCAGACGTTCTGGAGAACCTTATATCCTGCATCCGATAGCAGTCGCACGTATTGCCTGCTGCGAAATAGGATTAGGCTCTACTTCCATTTGTTCTGCCCTGCTGCATGACGTCGTAGAGGATACTGACTATACCGTAGAAGACATCGAAAACCTGTTTGGACATAAAATTGCCCAAATCGTAGACGGACTGACCAAAATATCAGGTGGAATATTCGGCGATCGGGCTTCGGCACAGGCTGAAAACTTCAAAAAGCTGTTGCTGACCATGAATGACGATATCCGGGTTATCCTGATAAAGATAGCCGACCGTCTTCATAACATGCGTACGCTTGGCTCCATGCTGCCGAGCAAACAATATAAGATAGCCGGGGAAACCCTTTATATTTATGCACCTTTGGCGAACCGATTAGGGCTAAACCGCATCAAAACAGAATTAGAAGATTTAAGTTTCAAGTACGAACATCCGGAAACTTACCAGCAGATACAAAGCAAACTGCAAGCTACTCAAGCCGAACGCGAAAGTGTATTCGAAGAATTCACTGCCCCCATCCGTGCCCAATTAGACAAAATGGGTATATCGTATCGGATCATGGCACGAATCAAATCTCCCTATTCCATTTGGAATAAGATGCAGAATAAGCATATCACGTTCGAGGAAATCTACGATATCTTGGCGGTACGTATCATCTTCACTCCTCGCAACGAAGAAGAAGAGTTAAACGACTGTTTCGATATTTATGTAGCAATATCGAAAATATACAAGCCGCATCCCGACCGACTACGCGACTGGGTAAGCCATCCCAAAGCCAATGGTTATCAGGCACTCCACGTTACCCTTATGAGTAATAAAGGACAATGGATAGAGGTTCAAATCCGAAGCGAACGCATGAATGATGTTGCAGAACAAGGATTTGCCGCACATTGGAAATACAAAGAAGGTGGAGGAAGCGAAGACGAAGGCGAACTCAGCAAGTGGCTGAAGACCATTAAGGAAATATTGGACGACCCGCAACCCGACGCTTTGGATTTTCTCGATACCATCAAGTTAAATCTTTTTGCTTCGGAAATATTTGTATTTACCCCCAAAGGAGAAATCAAAACCATGCCACAAAACTGTACGGCATTAGACTTTGCGTTCTCTATCCATACGTTCTTGGGAAGTCACTGTATCGGTGCCAAAGTCAATCACAAACTGGTTCCGCTCAGCCATAAATTGCAAAGCGGAGACCAAGTGGAAATCTTAACTTCAAAGTCTCAGAAAGTTCAGCCCGCATGGATAAACTTTGCTACAACCGCTAAGGCCAAAGCAAAGATTTTATCTATACTGAAACGTGAACGCCGTGAGTTCCAGCAGCAAGGAGAAGATTTGTTGCACGACTTCTTCCAAAATGAAGGTATCGAAGCCAGCGAAGAAAACATTCAAAAGCTATGCAAACTCCACAATGTAAAATCAACGGAGGAATTGCATTACCAGATTGGACAGAAGATTATCACCTTAGGTGATGCCGACCGTAACGAACTGAAGGAAAAGCCCTCTCCTACCAGTTGGAAGAAATATATCTCTTTTGCTTTCGGAAACAATAAGACGAAAGGCACGGAACAGACATCAAGCGAACCTACACCGGAAATCGACAAGAAAAAAGTAGTAAAACTTACGCCCGATGCCATTCAGAAAAACTACATCATAGCCGATTGCTGCAAACCGATACCGGGCGATGACGTGTTAGGATATATCGACGATAACAACCGGATTATTATCCATAAACGCCAGTGTCCGATAGCCACGCAACTGAAAACTAGCTTCGGGAACCGCTTGCTTGCCGTACAGTGGGAAACAGGAAAAGCATTGTATTTTCCGGTTAATGTTTATTTGAAAGGGATTGACAGCATTGGTATATTAAACCAAGTTACTCAAATCATATCCCAACAGTTGAATGTGAATATTCATAAGTTGAATATTGAATCGAATGATGGCATTTTTGAAGGACGTATCCAACTATATGTCCACGACGTAGATGATGTCAATACCATTTGCTCGAATCTCAAAAAGATTGAAAATATCAAGAAAGTAACCCGCATCGAGAATTTCGAAGACCAAATAACGGATTAATCGGCAGCAATACAGGACAGATTATCAACGTTTGCTGCGAAAGAAATCTTTCATCAAGCGGGTACATTCATCAACTAAAACGCCTTTCACCACTTCTGTTTTGGGGTGTAAGGCGTTTGGTGCATATTTCTGATAGCCCCGCTTTTCATCGCCCGCTCCAAACACCAGACGGCGTGTCTGCGCCCACGCTATTGCTCCCGCACACATCACGCAAGGTTCTACTGTCACGTATAGCGTACAGTCGTTCAAGTATTTCCCACCCAACGCATTGGCAGCAGCCGTTATCGCCTGCATTTCGGCATGGGCTGTTACATCCGTCAGCGTCTCTGTAAGATTATGCGCACGGGCTATGATGCGGTCACGGCAAACCACCACCGCCCCTACCGGCACCTCACCTTCTTCAGCCGCCTTTTGTGCCTCCATCAGTGCCTGCTTCATATAATACGTATCGTCTGCCATAGCTTTATCTGCGCATATCGTGTTCTTTAAACAAAGTAGGATAATCTTCTTCCATTTTCTGATGAATAAACGCAAGAATCGTCTCCCGAAGCCAGCGAGCCTTGTTCGTTATCTGATATTTCTCCAGATAACGATCTACTATCTGTACTTCTTCTTCGCTCATCAGGCAAACCATCCGCTGCTTCCGTGGCGGAACCGATGAGGGTACTTTTTTTCTCTTTTTCCCGTTATTCACCATAATTGATACAAAATTAATGCACTTTTGTCAAATTCAAAGCACAAAAATGTCTATTTTTGCAGAAAAAGGGAATAATGGCGGAACACAATGAATTAGGCAAGAAAGGTGAAGACGAAGCTGTTGCTTACCTGCAAGACCGGGGATATACGATTATTCACCGAAACTGGCATTCGGGAAAGCGTGAGCTGGACATCGTGGCGGAAAAAGACCGTGAGCTAATAGTAGCGGAAGTGAAAACACGGCGCAACGAAAGATACGGATTGCCGGAAGATGCCGTTACCAACCAGAAAATCCGCAGCATTGTAGCCTCAACGGATGCCTATCTCAAAAAATTCCAAATAGACCTGCCTGTACGGTTCGATATCATCACGGTTGTCGGAACAGAACCTCCCTACCACATCGAACACATCAAAGAAGCCTTTTTCCCACCTATCTGGTAGTAATTAAAACAGCAACATTACATTATGGACATAGAAACAATACGAGAATATTGCTTGAAAAAGAAGGCGACCTTCGAGTGTTTTCCTTTCGATGAGGTCAACTTGGTTTTCAAGGTGGTAGACCGCATGTTTTTGCTAATCGACCTTGACAGACCGGAATGGATTTCCATGAAGTGCGATCCGGAATATGCCATCGAATTGCGTGAACATTACCGGGGGATTGAGCCGGCGTATCATTTCAATAAAAAATATTGGAATCAGGTGTCGTTAGAGGCTGATGTCCCAGACCATTTGATTCTGTCGCTAATAGACCATTCTTACGATGAGGTTATCAAGAAGTTTACAAGAAAACAAAGAGTTGCTTACAATGAATTATCCTGATCCTATCCGGCTGGAGGAAACAGTTTCCACCAATTCTTACCTTGCCGACTTATGCCGAAAAGCATCTGTTACGGAACTGACGAGTGTTTATACCGATTTTCAAACCGCAGGACGCGGACAACGGGGAAACAGTTGGGAGTCGGAGGCGGGAAAGAACCTGCTGTTCAGCTTTGTGGTATATCCTGATTTCTTGGAGGCACGCCGACAGTTTTTTCTTTCGCAGGTTACGGCTATCGCGCTTCAGGAGGTACTGTCGCAATACGCAAAAGACATAACCATCAAGTGGCCGAACGATATTTATTGGCGCGACAAAAAGCTCTGCGGAACGCTCATCGAAAATGACCTGACGGGGATGTATATCAGCCGCTCGATTTCGGGCACGGGCGTGAATCTGAATCAGGCACGCTTCACCAGCGACGCCCCTAATCCCGTCTCGCTTTTCCAGATTACCGGACAGCAATACGACCGGCAGGAGATACTCCGCCAGATAATGGAACGTATCGTTCACTATTATGCACTGCTGAAGTCCGGTGAAACCTCGGAGCTGACCACACGTTACCAAGCCGCGCTTTACCGCAAACACGGATTCCATGCGTATAAAGATAACAACGGAATATTCCGGGGGCGCTTCTGCGAAGTGGAACCTTCGGGAAGGCTCATACTTGAAGATGAAGCCGGGCTACAAAGAGCCTATATGTTTAAAGAAGTAACCTTCTTAATTCCTCCGTATGACACCGATAAATAAGCAAATCCTCCATATTGCCATCCCTTCTATCGTTTCAAACATCACCGTACCGCTGTTGGGACTGGTGGATGTTACCATTGTGGGACATTTAGGCTCGGCGTCGTATATCGGTGCCATTGCGGTAGGTGGCATGTTGTTCAGTATGATTTACTGGATATTCGGATTTCTGCGCATGGGTACAGGCGGACTGACGGCACAGGCATACGGAAGTCACAATCTGAAAGAAGCTACGCGCATCCTGCAACGCTCCATTGCCGTAAGCATGTTGCTTGCCCTCGCCCTGCTTATCCTGCAATACCCTATCCGTGTCATTGCTTTTCTAATTATCGATGCCAGTCCCGATGTGCGCCAACTGGCGGCAAGCTATTTCCACATCTGCATTTGGGGCGCCCCTGCCACGCTGGGACTGTACGGCTTTACCGGATGGTTTATCGGGATGCAGAACTCGCGGTTCCCGATGTTCATCGCTATTACTCAAAACATAGTCAACATAGCGGCAAGCCTGTTTTTTGTTTTCGCACTGGGTATGAAAGTCGAGGGTGTGGCATTGGGCACGCTCATCGCCCAATACGCCGGATTGCTGATGGCTTATTTGCTCTGGCTTCGTTATTATCGTCCGCTTCGCAAGCACCTCAGCCGGAAACACATCTTCGAGCGCGAGGCAATGGTTCGTTTCTTCCAAGTAAACCGCGACATTTTCCTGCGCACGCTTTGTTTAGTTGCTGTCACCGTATTTTTCACTTCTACCGGAGCGGCGTATGGCGACGTAACGCTGGCGGTCAACACCCTGCTCATGCAACTCTTTACGTTGTTTTCTTACATCATGGACGGATTTGCATACGCCGGAGAAGCGTTGAGCGGCAAACACATCGGGGCAAATAACCGTACTGCGTTACGCCTCACCGTGCGCAATCTTTTCGGATGGGGACTTGCACTTGCATTGATGTTCACCCTGCTCTACGGCATCGGAGGAAAAGGTTTCCTGCGACTGCTGACGAACGATGAGTCGGTGATTCTTGCCTCTGCCACCTATTTCTACTGGGTGTTGGCCATCCCGCTGGTAGGATTTTCCGCTTTCCTGCTCGACGGGATTTGTATCGGAGCCACTGCCACACGCCTGATGCTACGCGCCATGATAGTGGCTTCCGCCGGCTTCTTCCTTGTGTACTACGGTTTCCGGTCTTCGTTAGGTAACCATGCGCTCTGGATGGCATTCATCCTGTATCTGTTGCTCCGAGGAGTCGTTCAGGCGATACTAAGCCGTCGGCTCATTAACAAATAAATTGTAGGGGTGTATCGCATACGCTCTGAATGCACCAACTTACCCACGAATATGCTTTCGGGCGTATGCGATACGCCCCTACATTGGTTAATTACGGACATGAATTACTAAACATCCCTAATAGAGTTTGGCGAAACGGGAGGCATGGGAAAACTTAGAGCTTGTCGTAATTTGTACGACAGGCTCTTAAACAGAATTGAAATCTTTGTTTCATACTGATGAATTTTCAGTCTCACAGAGCAGAAAAAACGGGTGTATCGGGTGAAATTCCAGCGGGGAATTTTATCTTTGCCGATACACATATTACCCAACAAGCTTAGAAACTGTATCCTATCTCGTCGGGAACTTGAAAAACGCTACCCATAGAACAGGTCAACACTATGGGTAGAACCGACCAATTCTACCGCATAAGATGACCAACACTAACGGTAGTGTTTTTCGGGAGATGCCATCGGGTGTTTTCTGCTTTTAAGCCGGCGGGTAATAATGTTTAAACAGCTTATAAAACAGAACTTTATGAACACGAAGAAACTTTTTATTACGTGCGTATGCTCGCTCTTCATGCTTGCTACCCACGCGCAGACACAGGTCATCGCCCATCGCGGATTCTGGAAAGCCGAAGGCTCGGCGCAAAACTCTATCACCGCACTGAAAAAAGCTGACGAAGCGGGAGTCTACGGCTCGGAGTTTGATGTGCAACTGACGGCTGACGGCGTGATAGTGGTAAACCACGATGAAACAATAGCAGGGCTGACTATCGGGAAAACTCCTTACAACAAGCTGAAGGACTTGAAACTGAAGAACGGAGAAACGCTGCCTACGCTTGCCGATTATCTGAAAGCGGGGAAACAGTTGCCCGACATCCGGCTCATCCTCGAAATCAAGCCGCATCCTACCCAAGCGCAGGAGGACGAGATAGCCGCTTCTGCCGTTAAAATGGTAAAAGAGTACGGGATGGAGAAACAGGTGGAATACATATCCTTCAGCATGAACATCTGCGAACAAATAGCACGGCTTGCACCGGACGCTGAAATCGCTTACTTGGAGGGAGACGTGACTCCCCAAGAAATCAAGGCAAAGGGACTGACGGGAATAGATTATCCGTACGATGCGTTCAACAAACATCCCGAATGGGTGAAAGAGGCTCATGAGTTAGGTTTGAAAGTCAACGCATGGACAGTAAACAAAGAGTCTGACATGCAAAAATTAATTGACCTGAAGGTAGACTATCTGACTACCGACCATCCGCTGAAAGCCAAAGCACTGACCGAAACTCAGGAAGCCTCCAATCGGACAAAATAAACTCCGTGATTTTTATCCCGTTTCTTGGGTTTTATTTTTACCTTTGCGATAAAACCAATAAAAGCAATGATTACTATGGCAAAATTTAAGCGCATTTTATTAAAACTCAGTGGCGAGAGCCTGATGGGAGAAAAGAAATACGGAATTGACGAAAAACGCCTCGGCGAGTATGCCCAACAGATCAAGGAGATTCACGACATGGGCGTACAGATAGGTATCGTTATCGGCGGCGGCAATATTTTCCGCGGACTGAGTGGGGCAGGTAAAGGTTTCGACCGCGTAAAAGGCGACCAAATGGGAATGCTCGCCACGGTTATCAACAGCCTCGGATTAAGCTCGGCGCTGGTGGCCGCGGGCGTAAAGGCGCGTGTGCTGACTGCCATCCGCATGGAGCCTATCGGTGAGTTTTATACGAAATGGAAAGCTATCGAAGCCATGGAAAACGGAGAAGTGGTTATCATGTCGGCAGGCACCGGTAATCCGTTCTTTACCACCGATACGGGTTCATCGCTTCGCGGTATCGAGATAGAGGCTGACGTGATGCTGAAAGGCACGAGAGTGGACGGCATTTATACTGCCGACCCGGAGAAAGACCCCACAGCAACGAAGTTTGATGACATTACGTATGATGAGGTTTTGGCACGCGGCTTGAAGGTTATGGACCTGACGGCTACCTGCATGTGTAAGGAAAATAACCTCCCCATCATCGTATTCGACATGGATACCGTGGGTAATCTGAAGAAAGTAATGTCGGGCGACAACATCGGTACGTTGGTACATAATTAAACATACGGAAATAAATATACCCGCATCTTTGCTGCAAGATACGGGTATATTTTTACGCAACGTATGCGTATGAATCATTCTTTTTTATTCCAAACACTCATCAAGGTCGCGCGCCAACTGTTCTTTGTCTAAGTGCTGACCGATGAAAACAATCTTTTCCATGCGGTCGCCGTACTTCGCATCCCAGTCGCGCATCAGTCCGGGTTCTTGCTGCATGAGCTTAATCAAGTCTTCCTCCGGAGCCGTGGCATACCACAGACCGGCTTCACGCAACTGTTTTTGTTTGCCTGCCTGTTCGAACAGGAACGACATGTCGCGATTATGGCTGAAGTAACAAACGCCTTTCGCACGAATTACATTCTTGGGCCATTTGGTTGCGATAAAGCGGTCGAACTTATGGATATCGAATGCCGGACGGCGGTAATATACAAATGTACCGATGCCGTACTCCTCTACTTCGCCTCCCTCGTGATGGTGATGATGGTGGTGATGTTCATGCTCATCATGGTCGTGTTCCTCGTGATGCTCGTGGGCTTCGTGGTGATGTCCGTGTGCGTGAGCCTCCCGTTCCTCTTCCTCGGTAGCCTGCTGCTCGATGCCGCGAATCCATCCTGCCGACATTGCCACTTTTTCAAAATCAAACAGATGCGTGTTGATTATCTTATCCAAATCCACTTTCGAATAATCACATTCAATGATTTCAGCCCCCGGTTGCAACGTCCGTATTATCTGCTTGATGCGTTTCAGCTCTTCAGGCTCTACTTCCGAAGCCTTGTTCAGCAGAATGATATTGCAGAACTCGATTTGCTGGATAATCAGATTTTCAATATCTTCCTCATCAATGTTTTTGCGCGTCAGGTCATCGCCGCAGGCAAATTCGCTTTGCAGACGCAACGCATCGACTACGGTCACGATGCTATCCAAACGGCAAATACCATACTTGATGTATGCACCTCCCATCGTAGGGATAGAGCAAATGGTTTGTGCTATCGGTTCAGGTTCGCAGATGCCGCTTGCCTCGATTACGATATAGTCGAAACGCTGTAATTTCATCAAATCGAATATCTGTTCCACCAAGTCCATTTTCAGTGTGCAGCAGATACATCCGTTTTGCAGAGCCACAAGGCTGTCGTCTTTCTTGCCCACGATACCTCCTTTCTGAATCAGGTCGGCATCGATGTTCACCTCACCAATGTCGTTGACAATGACAGCAAACTTAATCCCCTGCTTGTTTGAAAGAATATGGTTTACTAAAGTAGTCTTTCCGCTGCCCAGATAACCGGTCAGGAGCAGCACCGGAATTTCTTTTGTTTTCATCTTACGCTCTAATTTTTGATGTTCAAGACAACCGATACGTTCAGATTATGAACGAATCGGCTACGTTGCAAAATTACAATTTATTTCCTTTTCGAAACCCATCATACAAGCTATAAAAATAAAAAGCAGCAAACCCGTTTCACTCTGAATCCGGATTTGCTGCCCAATCAGCTTATTTCCTCGTATAGCCTATCTGATTACCCGATGCCATCGAATGTTTAGAATCTGCATCTCACATCTATACCAACTTGTAACGGACGCCCCATTTGAGCGAATCCTCGTCCCATCGTTTCAAAATAAAATGCCTGATAATCTTTATTCAACGCATTGTTTATCCATAACGCCACCTGTCCGTTTCCTTTATTCAGGCTGATACGTCCGTTCAACGTGCCATACAAACACTGGCTGGCATTGTTTTTCTCTGTCCAATAAATACGTCCGGCAGCCCGATAATTGGCGTCAAGCGTAATATTGTCGAGGATGCGGGTATTACGAAGCGCAAATACGTACTGTCCGCCTACGGTAAAAGTATGCTTCGGAACGAAAGGCACGTAGTTACCGTTATAGCTTACCTCTGCCATTGTTCCGTTTGATGTTTTCTCGTTAGTAACATAATCGGTAAAGGTAGCATAGGTATAGCCGTAATTTCCATGCAGGCTGAACGCATCGGTTATTTGGGTGCGAAGAGCTGCCTCAGCACCTATACTCCGACTCTTTCCGGCATTGACAGTGATGCGGCCCATGCCTCTTTCAGAAAAACGAGACAACTGCTGGTCGTGAGTATCCATATAGAATGCCGCAAAATCCGCCTGAAGTTTGCCGTTGAACAGCGTTAAATGAGAACCTATTTCATAATTCCACGAATATTCCGGACGGTAAGAGGTAGTGCCCTTAATATCCGTTTCTGTTTTCGGTAACTTATCGCCTGCCATCTGAGTAACCATCCCATGTGATTTCTCATCAATGGCGGCAATCATCTGACCGGTCATTTCACCTTGTATCAAGTCGGAAAACATCTGTACGTTATAGCCTCCCGAACGATATCCCTTCGATACGCTGGCATAAATGTTCGTATTGGGGGTAAAATCGTATTTCAATGCAACTTTCGGAAGCAACTGGAAGTTATCTGTATTTAATTTACCATCCAGCAAAGGATTGATTTGCATGTCGCGCAAAGGAATCTCCATCATCGGCAGCTTGACATTGAAATCGAAATTCATCTGAGTGCCTGAATTATAGGTCAGCCAATACTTCTCATACTCCAGACGCAAACCGGCTGTCAGTGAAAGCCCTTCCACAAACAAATCGTTAATGGTAGACTGGTGATAAATGGCGGTACTGGCTGTAGGAGTTTTGAAATGCCCGCTTACCGTAAACATCGGATCGGTTACATCGAGTTCCATGTCGGGCATACGCGGATTACTTGCTTTCAGCGAAGCAAAAACATTATTCACATTATCCTCAATCATACTCTTTACCCCGTCATTGCGGAAAGTGACAGGTCCGTCAGTAGAAAGCCACTGGTAAATACCGCTCACACCGGTAGTCCATTGCCAGCGTCGTCCGGGCAAGGATTTCATAATAATTTCTTCGGAAAGCGTTTTAGAGTTCTGTATCTGAGTCAAAGTGTAAATATCCCGCTCCGTAAAATCTTGGTCCATATCCATGTGGTCGCGCAGGTATTGGAATCCCGTAACACTGCTCAATATAAATGCATCAGTATGACGTTCAACATTCATTCCGGCATTCAACAGATTACGCTTGTAACCACAGTCATTATTATAAGATATCTTCCCGATATACGCTTCACGGTCTTCCGTCCCTGAAACCCGGCCGGTATACTCGTACGGATATCCGCCCTGATTGTTATATTCGTAATTAACGGTAAAATCTAATTTCAGGTTCTCATGGGGCAAATAAATGGCCCGTATGCGTCCGCCAAACTCATCGTTGCGGTCAATGCGCTTATCTGTATACGTATTTTTGAAGAAGCCTCCCTCATGGCGGTAGAACAGACCCACAGAGAAAGCAAACTGTTCCGATATGCGGTGGTAGTGGGTCAAAGAAGCGCGGTAGTCGTTATACGTTGCACCGCTCAACCGCAAATCAGTCCCCTGATAAGTAAAAGGCGACTTGGTATAAACACGAATCAGTCCGCCCATTGTATTACGTCCGTAAAGCGTTCCCTGCGGGCCGCGCAACACGTCGATTCGTTCGATATCGGAATAATTAAAATCGAAAGCCGATTTGTCAATGAAAGGGATGTTATCGACGTACAGTCCTACTGCCGGCGTATTGATACGCGAACCGATACCACGCACGTAAACCGACGTGGTCAGTTTCGAGCCATAATCGGGTATAAACAAGTTAGGAACCAATCCTGAAAGAGATTTTACCGAAACCACCGAATTGCTTTGCATATCGCGTTGCGAAAACGAAGTGGCTGACACGGCTTGCTGCCTCAAACGGGCATTTTCTTTCGGTGTAGCTATCACAACTACTTCTTCAATGTCTATCACTTTCGTTGTATCTCCGGGCAAAATGTAGTGTTCCGCCTTAGCCTGCACCGAGCAAACCAGCATGGCAACAGCAGGCAGAACAAGCGCTGTACGTCTTTTCATCCTTTATATTATTAGGTTTAGTAATTCGGCTGCAAAGTAAAGGCATATCTCCGAAAAACACAATCCTAATTTATGAGGATTTTACCGGATATCAGATGCGGTCGACCTCTACATATCCGTGCATGACGGCGTATACAGCCAAACCCGACACCGATTTTATTCCTAATTTCTCGGTTATATTCTTGCGGTGCGAAATAACCGTAGTAAGACTGATATTCAGCTTCTCTGCTATTTCTTTATTGATGAGTCCTCTCGTTACAAGCACCAACACTTCTATTTCGCGGGGCGAAAGTTCATGCTCCATATCCTGAGCCGGAACATCAGACGGGTGAGACGAAGCGTGTCCGTAGCGGCGAAGCTCCATAATGGATTTCACCAGACGGTCTTGAGACTGACAAATGTTCAATGTCGGAATGCCATTCAGTTGCGGTTGTTCACCCGCAGCAAGAACAATGGTTTTCGGACGTCGCTCTATGAAAAAGGCTGTATGCTCAAAATAAATCTGTGCCGAAACAAAATAATGGGCATACATATCCGGCGTATCGGCTATCAATCCTCCAAACGATGGAAATGTACGGATAACTCCTTCGGGAATCAACTCTTCGAGTATGGTGCGCAGCCCCAAAGCCGTCAGCGTATTCGGTTCAAGAATTGCTATTTCAGGTGTATGATTCGTCATTTACAGAATAGTTTAGTATATATAATATATAGGTATGCAAAGATACATATTTTCCCGGTTACGCCTATTTTTTTTCATGTTCTTCAATGAACCTCAGCAACAAAGGGAAAGCAGCCACAGGCATGTTTCCGTGGTCGTATCCGTCTAACTCGTAAAGGGTAACATCGGGATGTCCCAAAAGTTTAAACAGGCGGTAAAAATATGCCGATTCTTCATAACGTCCGTAAAGTTCTTTTTCGCGGTCGCCGGAGATTATCAGCAAAGGCGGACAGTCTTTCCGGACGTGATAAAGCGGGGCCGTACGGTCAATCAGCGGCTGAAGCGGAGGCATCCCCATCCGGTTACGCGCTTCAAAATGAGTAATGACCTGCCCGCTGAACGGAATCAGTCCGGCTATCGTATCCGGATTCTTCCCGTATTTTGCCAACAGACTTTTATCCAAGCCTACCATGTCTATCAGATATCCTCCGGCAGAATGTCCGGAAAGATAAATCTTCTCCTTGCTTCCGCCATAATATTCCACGCTATCCATCGCCCAAGCCACGGCAGCCGCAGCATCGTCTAATATTTCCTGTATCGTAGCTTTTGGAGACAGGCGGTACTCCACGCCCACTACCACCAACTTGCCGTTCAGCAACGGTTCGGGCAGCTCCCTGCTTCCTCCCGTCAGCCCGCCGCCATGAAACCATACCACTACCGGCGCATGGGTTACTCCCTTCGGCACGGCAACGTCTAACCTGCATACGGAATCCGTGTACGCATCGCCGGAAGGCACCGCACGGTAAGGAATGTTTCTCCGGTAAGTATAATCGCCCGTTGCGGCACTCAATCCGCAAAAACAGCACAGAAGAATAAAGATAAAAAGTTGTTTCATAGTCTTTTCTTTTTTCGAATAATAGGTTTCACGGATGCAAAAGTAATGGTTTCCGCCCGATGAGAAAATATTCCGGGAAAAATATCTGCCTAAGTGAAAAACGCTACCGCATGAACAGGGTAACGCTACCGCATGTTTTGAGTAAAACTAACCGAAAGACCGGAGTGTCTTCCGAATAGGATTTTTACCGGGAGGATGATACAAAAATCCGACGGAAACAACTTAACGTTGGCTTTTTTGTTATACTTTTGCATTATCAACTTATTAACAAAACATTATGGAACTAAAGATTGATTCATTGGAACATATTCGCGAAGCTGCGCGCACGTTTATCGCCGCAATGGGAGACAATACCGTTTTTGCTTTTTACGGAAAAATGGGCGCGGGCAAAACAACTTTCATCAAGGCAGTATGTGAGGAACTGGGCGTAACGGACGTGATCAACTCGCCTACGTTTGCCATCGTCAACGAATATCGTTCCGATACAACCGGTGAACTAATCTATCATTTTGATTTTTACCGCATCAAGAAGCTGGAAGAAGTGTATGACATGGGCTACGAAGATTACTTTTACAGCGGCGCACTTTGCTTCATCGAATGGCCGGAATTAATTGAAGACTTATTGCCGGGAAATACCGTAAACGTTTATATTGAAGAAACGGAGAACGGCAGCCGCATGATACGTTTCAACGACGCAGAAGAATAACTGCAATCATGGGAATACATTATTTCTTACAAGCCTTGTTCGTACTTGTGGGGGCTGTTGCCTTATTAGGAGCCGTCTTTAACTGGGACTGGCTTTTTACGGCACGCAACTCACAATTCATAGTAAGCAACGTAGGACGCAAACAGGCGCGCCTTTTCTATGCCGCCATCGGGTGCGTAATGATTGCCACAGGTATCTTTTTCTTTTTAAACACCATAAACCCTCCCGTTTCATGAAAGATAACAGTGAAGAAATGTTTCCCCTCGTAGACGAAGAAGGAAACATAACAGGAGCTGCCAGCCGAGGCGAATGTCATAACGGCAGCAAGCTGCTTCATCCGGTAGTCCACTTGCATGTGTTCAACAGCCGAGGCGAGCTTTACCTGCAAAAGCGTCCGGAGTGGAAAGACATCCAACCCGGAAAATGGGACACGGCAGTAGGCGGACACATCGACTTGGGAGAAAGCGTAGAAATGGCATTGAAGCGGGAAGCACGCGAGGAATTAGGCATAGAGGATTTTACTCCCCAGCTTTTAACACATTATGTATTCGAGTCGGACCGGGAAAAAGAACTGGTATTCGCCCATAAAACCGTGTACGATGGCGTAATTACTCCCAGCGAAGAATTAGAGGGAGGACGTTTCTGGACTTTAGACGAAATCCGCAACCATATCGGGCAAAACGTATTCACTCCCAACTATGAAAGTGAATTTAAGCGCCTGTTTAAATTTTCCGATTAAGTATTTTTATCCGCCCCTTTTTGAGTTTGTTTCCGGTCTGTTTCCCCGTTTTTACTCGTCAGATAGCCCGCTATCATCCTCGTAAAAGCCGAAAAACATCCTCGAAAACAATTCTCAAACTGAGGCAGAGCAAAATTTAAACAGGCTCTAAGCGCCTTGCTTTCTGACGGATTGATTCAAATCAAGTTTTAGTGGCTTTCAGCGTATTTTTTCATCGTTTTGCGTACAAGCATGATAAGAAAAGCGTAATTTTGTGTTGTAAAACATAAAAGCTAAAGGATAACACAAAATGAAAAAGATTAAAGACATTCTAAAACAGGGATTTATTATGGCCGGAAAAACCCATGCATGGGGTAACGTAACGAGATAAGCGACATTCGTCTTATCTCTTGACGCAGAACAAAAAACAGACCTGTTTCATGGGATCAAAAAAAAGTTTCATAAGACCAACAACATACTTGATCCTATGAAACAATTTTTTTCTTTTCCAACCAAAGTAAAATGCTTTATGATGCAAACAACTTGCTGCGCGCCAAAAGCGCCGAACCGATAGCGTTTGCTTTATCCTGCAATTCTGAAAGAACAATATCTGCACTGGGATACATCAAATTCAAAGTATAACGGCGAACGGCCGAAATAATGGGTGGAAGCAGATAATTTCCCGCCCGCGACAACTCACCTCCGATAATAACCTGTTCGGGGTTAAATATATTTATCAAATCGCTGACATGACGTCCCAGCTTCGCTCCAATCTCTTCTACCAATTCGATGGCAAGCACATCTTCACGTTTTACCACTGAAATAATATCATCGACCGTTATTTCGTCGATGGGCTTTTCTTGGGTCAACACCGAATTTTCGCCTGCCCTCACTCGCTCAATAAATTTCCGATAAAGCGCCGAGCAGGAAACTTCAGTCTCAATACATCCTTTTTTCCCGCATTCGCAAATCTGCTGGTTATCGTATCCGTAGTTATGTCCAAACTCTCCGGAGAATCCGGACATGCCATCGTACATTTTACCGTCTACAATAATAGCCATGCCCAATCCCCAGTTTACATTAATAAATATCAGATTACGCGGACAGCCGTCACTACGCTTGATAAATTCGCCATACGCCATCGCCCGGCTATCATTATCTATACATACATTCAAATGCAGCCGCTCGGCAAGCAAAGCACTAATCGGATGTTCTTCCCCAAAATTCAGGCGCGTATAGTTACAACCTATATTGGGATTAACCCTGCCGCTCATCCCAACGCAAACATTCAGTATTTTATTAGTATCGACAGACAAAGAACTAATAAAACGCCGGATTTCTTCCGCCAGACGATCGACACAGTCCATCGTATTGTCTTGCTTAAAAGGCACTTTCATTTCAATGTTAATCACGTCTCCCTTGAAATTAATCAGAGCCATATTAAGCGAATCTTTCTTTAAATCCACTCCTACAAAATATCCGGAATCAGCATTTAACCCATATAAACTGGGATGACGTCCGCCAGCCGTTTCCAGTTTTCCACAATCGTTCACGTAACCATCCGCACAAAGTTCATCAATAAATTTGGTTACGGTAGGCACACTTAACCCCATACTTCTCGACAAATCTGTAATCGTTGTCGTTCCCTTATAAATAAGATGCGTGATGATGCGTTGCTTCATCAATGCAGTCTTTAATCCTTTCTGAATATCTGCCAATAACGCCTGTCCCATATTTACATTATTTATTGTAACTCCACAAAATTAATTATTTTATTTAATAACACAGGAATTATAATAGAAAAAAAAACTTTTTATTTGTCTATATTCATAATCCTTAATATATTTGCAAGAGTAAAGAATGCTAATTAACCAATAAAATACATATAGCTATGAGAGTAATTATTGAACCTGATTACCAAGCCCTGTCAAACTGGGCTGCGAATTACGTCGCAAAAAAAATCAATGCTGCCCAACCGACAGAAGAAAAGCCTTTCGTTTTGGGACTTCCCACAGGGTCGTCTCCGCTTGGCATGTATAAAGCTCTAATCGAACTCAACCAAAAAGGAGTTGTTTCGTTCCGCAATGTGGTAACGTTCAATATGGACGAATACGTAGGACTGCCCGAGTCTCACCCGGAAAGCTATCATTCATTCATGTTCAATAACTTCTTTAACCACATCGACATCCGCAAAGAAAACATTCACATCCTTAACGGAAATGCAGCCGACTTGGAAGCCGAATGTGCCAACTACGAAAAGGAAATCGAAAAATTCGGAGGCATCGACCTGTTCTTAGGCGGTATCGGTCCTGACGGACACATCGCATTCAACGAACCGGGTTCGTCACTGTCTTCACGCACCCGCGTAAAAACATTGACCACCGACACAATCATTGCCAACTCTCGTTTCTTTGAGAATGACGTGAACAAGGTTCCCAAAACAGCTCTTACCGTAGGTGTAGGTACGGTATTGTCTGCACGTGAGGTATTGATAATCTGTAACGGACATAACAAGGCACGCGCCCTTCAACATGCCGTAGAGGGTGGCATCACGCAGATGTGGACCATCAGTGCATTGCAAATGCACCAACACGGAATCATCGTGTGCGATGAAGCTGCAACCGATGAACTTAAAGTTGGTACATACAAGTACTTTAAAGATATCGAAAAAAACAATCTCTAATAAAATTATAGGTACATTCATTAAATCATTATAACCATGAGAACGAATCTCAGCTCCCAAATCTCATTGAATCGCGTTTCTCCGCGCTACTATAAAGTGGAGAGTGCGGTTGAGCGTTCTGTATTAACCCGCTTGGAAAAGATACAGACAAACATTTTTGAAACAATGGAAGAAGGCACTCGCCAGATAGCTGACGAAATCATCGCCAAAATCCAAGACAGACAACGCGAAGGCAAATTCTGTACGATTGCTATCGGTACGGGTGCTTCGTTACGTCCTTTATTCAGCGAACTGGTACGCCGTCATAAGGAAGACGGTATCAGCTTCCGTAATGTTATTATCTTTAATCTTTATGAATATTACCCGCTGACTGAAGGAGCCGGAAGCAGTTTTAATCATCTGAACAAATTACTTCTCTCGCAAATAGATATTGATAAACAGAATGTGTTTACAATGGACGGCAGCATTCCGCAAGATGCCATCATCGACCATTGCCGCTTATACGAGCAACGCATCCAGACATACGGAGGTATTGACATCGCCGTAATGGGTATCGGAAGAGAAGGTAACATCGGTATGAACGAACCCGGTTCGCAAGTCAACTCTACTACCCGACTGATTCTTATCAATGCTACTTCGCGTGCCGAATCGGCTCGTAACATTGGTGTCGACAATCTGCCTCCTTGCTCTATCACAATGGGTATCAATACGATTCTCGGAGCACGCAAGGTATATGTCATTGCTTGGGGAGAAGATAAAGCTGATATCATCAAGAGTGCAGTAGAAGACAAAGTAAGCGATACGCTGCCGGCTTCTTACCTGCAACTTCATACCAATGCCACTGTTTGTATCGACTTGGCTGCTGCTGCCCATCTTACCCGCATCCAGCGTCCGTGGTTAGTAACCAACTGCGAATGGAACGACAAACTGATTCGAAGCGCTATCGCATGGCTGTGCAGCATTTTGAACAAGCCCATTCTGAAACTTACAAACAAAGATTATAACGAAAACGGATTGAGCGAACTGCTGGCTCTTTACGGTTCTGCATATAACGTAAATATCAAGGTATTCAACGATTTGCAGCACACCATCACAGGATGGCCGGGAGGAAAGCCCAATGCAGACGATACTTATCGTCCCGAACGTGCCAAACCGTTCCCGAAACGTGTCATTGTGTTCTCACCGCATCCGGATGACGATGTTATTTCAATGGGTGGAACTATCCGTCGCCTCGTTCAGCAGGGTCATGAAGTACACATTGCTTACGAAACCTCTGGAAACATTGCCGTAGGCGATGAAGAAGTAGTACGCTTCATGCACTTTATCAACGGATTCAACCAATTGTTCGAAGAAGGTGGCGACAAGGTTATCTGCGAAAAATATGCTGAAATCAAGAACTTCTTGCTCAATAAAAAAGAAGGCGATATCGACACACGCGATATCCTTACCATCAAGGGACTTATCCGACGTGGAGAAGCTCGTACGGCTTGTACCTATAATAAGATTCCGTTGAACCGCTGTCACTTCCTCGACCTTCCGTTCTATGAAACGGGTAGAATCGAAAAGAATCCTATCAGCGAAGCCGATGTGGAAATTGTACAGAACTTGCTGCGTGAAGTAAAACCGCATCAGATTTATGTAGCCGGCGACTTGGCTGACCCGCACGGAACACACCGCGTATGTACAGATGCCGTATTTGCTGCCATCGATGAAGAAAAGAATGCAAATGCAGAATGGCTGAACGACTGCCGCATCTGGATGTACCGTGGAGCATGGGCTGAATGGGAAATTGAAAACATCGAAATGGCTGTTCCTTTGAGTCCTGAAGAATTACGCGCTAAACGTAACTCTATCTTGAAACATCAGTCACAGATGGAAAGCGCTCCGTTCCTCGGAAACGACGAACGTCTGTTCTGGCAGCGCAGCGAAGACCGTAACCGTGGTACAGCATCATTGTACGACCACTTGGGATTAGCTTGCTACGAAGCAATGGAAGCATTCGTTGAGTACAAGCCTATCTGATACATACAGATAACTCAACCAAAAGATTAGGCCCGACCGCGCCTCGTCATCTATAAAACGAGACGCGGTCGTTCGCTTTTATAAGTAAAGGGTTATACTTATTTCTTTTATTACTACCTCTGTTCACAATTTTATTTACACATCTTCATCTTTATGACAAAGCACATTATTTTTCTCTCTGCAATTGTTATCACACTGATTCTTGCTGCTTGCTCTTCCGACCACTTTATTCAAGAGACTGACTACCGGGCTAAAGTGGAAGCCGATTTCGCTGAAAAGCAATCAACGCTGAACCGAGGCGATTTGTTTGCCATTTTCAATCAAGAGATGACTCAGACGGAACGGGAAGCTATGATGTTTCTGTACGCATACATGACTCCCGGAGACATTACCGATTATTCCGGAGAATTTTATCTTAACAATGTACGACAAGCATTAGAAACACGTCAATCGACCTCATGGGGAAAAAACATTCCCGACTTGATTTTCCGCCATTTTGTACTGCCCGTACGTATAAACAATGAAAACTTGGATAACGCGCGTGAGGTTTTTGCCAAAGAATTGCTTCCGCGCGTAAATGGTCTTTCGGCTTACGATGCAGTATTGGAAGTAAACCACTGGTGTCATGAGAAGGTGGTTTATACGCCTTCCGACAGCCGTACCAGTGCTCCGTTGGCTACCGTCAAAACGGCATACGGACGATGCGGAGAAGAATCGACTTTCCTCGTAGCTGCTCTGCGTGCGGTAGGTATTCCTGCCCGTCAGGTTTATACTCCCCGATGGGCACACACCGACGACAACCATGCGTGGGTAGAAGCATGGGTAGACGGAAAATGGTATTTCTTAGGTGCCTGTGAACCCGAACCGGTATTGAACTTAGGATGGTTTAACGCACCCGCAAGCCGGGGGATGCTGATGCACACCAAAGTATTCGGTGCGTATGACGGACCGGAAGAAGTCATGAAACAAACGGCAAACTATACTGAAATCAATATCATCGAAAATTACGGAGAAAACGCTCCCATCGAAATCTTAGTTAAAGACGATGGAAACCGTCCGGTTGCCGGAGCAAATGTAGAATTCAAAATCTACAATTATGCTGAGTTCTATACCGTAGCAAGCAAAATCAGCGATGAAAACGGACATGCCTCTTTGTCTGCCGGACTGGGAGATATGCTGATTTACGCATCGGCAAACGGCAAATTTGGTATCCAGAAAGCATCGTTCGGAAAAGACCAACAAGTAACCGTGGTTCTTGACCATCAGGAAGGCGATGACTTTACCGTTCCGTTCAACATTGTTCCGCCGGTAGAGAAAGCAAACATGCCTAAGGTAACCGACGAGCAACGTGCCGAAAATACACGTCGAATGAACGAAGAAGACTCGATACGAAATGCTTATGTAGGTACCTTCCCTACTCAGGAACAAGCTGAAGAATTTGCCGAAGCACAAGGCTTGGATAAAGAAAAAACAGTGGCATTCATCTTGAAATCAAGAGGAAACCACGCCGACATCATGTCATTCCTGAAAAACGCAACAGCCAAAAAGATGGGCGAACGCGCTTTGGAATTATTGTCTACCGTCTCTGAGAAAGACCTGCGCGACACACCTTGCGCCATCTTAGAAGACCACTTGTATAATACCGACCCGACAGCCGATATCAAAATGGTTCTTGCTCCGCGTATTGCCAGCGAAATACTGACTCCATACCGCGCCTACTTGCAAAAAAATATTCCCGCAGCATTGGCTGAACAGTTCCGCAACGACCCGCAACAATTGGTTAACTGGTGTAAAGACAGCCTCATCATCCGCAACGATTTGAATACAATCTTTACTACCACATCGCCCGAAGGCGTATGGAGAAGCCGTGTTACCGATACCGGCTCGCGCGAGATTTTCTTTGTTGCAGCAGCCCGAAGCCTCGGCATACCTGCCCAGAAAGATGCCGTAAACGGAAATATTTATTACCTCAAAAATGGCGAAACCGTAAAGGTTGACTTTGAAACAGCTGTAAGTCAACGTCCGTCGGAAGGCACACTGAAAGCGACCTATAAGGCTATTCCGCGCCTGAATAATCCGAAATATTATACGCATTTCACACTTTCTAAATACGATAACGGTATTTTCCGCCTGATGAGTTATCCCGAAGATGCAACATGGGAATCGCTTCTCAAGAACGGAACGAAGATGGAAACCGGCTACTACAAGCTGGTTACAGGTAGCCGTATGGCAGATGGAAGTGTATTGAGCAACGTTGCTTTCTTCACCATAGAGGAAGGAAAAACTACAACCATCGACCTCGTAATGCGTGAAAATACTGAAGAAATCCGTGTTATCGGTAACTTCGATTCAGAAGCGAAATACATGCCGGTTGAAGGCGGTGAAGAAACCAGCGTACTGGCTACCACGGGACGCGGATATTACATCATCGGCGTACTTGGAGTAGGTCAGGAGCCTACCAACCATGCGTTGAAGGACATCGAAATCAAGAAAAACGAATTCGAAAAATGGGGACGCACCGTTCTGCTGCTGTTTACCGACAAGGAAGCATACAGCAAGTTTAATCACAAGGACTTCCCCAACCTGCCTTCTACCGTGAAATTCGGTATCGACACCGATGGCAAAATCCGCCGCATGATAGCCGAAAACATGAAATTGGAACACGGCGGACAGTTGCCTGTATTCATTATCAGCGACACATTTAACCGCGTGGTATTCGAATCACACGGCTATACCATCGGCTTGGGCGAACAGATGATTCACATTATCCACGGATTATAATCCGCCACTCCGTTTCCCCGCGTGGATTCCAGCAGCGGGGAACACTTAAAAATTTATCCGCATATCTTTAAAAACATCAGTTGGTTTCTTTAAAGATATGCGGATATTTTTATACAGGCCGAAGTGTTTTCCTATAATACGGGCGTGAACAAATGGGCAAACCAGCCCACAAATCTTTTCCATCCCGAACGTTTTTTATATTCTTCGCGCGTCATAATCGTACTGTTCTGCTTGTCTGCCTTAAAGATATCGCCTAACTGAGCGGTTGTGGGGAGGTCGAAAATAAACGCATTGATTTCATAATCGTAACGCAGGCTGCGGCTGTTGAGATTCGTACTGCCTACGGTACAGAAACGGTCGTCTACAATCATGATTTTAGAATGATGAAACCCTCCATTAAAAACATAGATGTGTGCCCCCGCCTTACGCAGCTTGTTGGCGAAATAAAATCCGGCATCGGGCGTAAACGGGATGTCTGATTTTCCGGGAATCATGATTTCTACCCTCACCCCGCGCTTTGCTGCCCGCTTAATCGCTCTACGCACACTGACCGTAGGCGTAAAGTAGGGATTGATAATTTGTATTCTGTGCTCCGCCGCATCCATCGCAGCAATGTAAGCCTCGCGCATAATATCGGGCGAAACCTTCGGAACGCGCTGAATGATTGCTACCTGATTTCCCAAATGGGGAGGCAGGCTATCCAGCGAATCGTGGTCAAAAGGAAAATATTCATCTCCCCCTATCTGCTGGCCGGACTCTTTGTTCCATACACTCAAAAATGCTTTCTGAAGCTGCTCCACTGCCGGGCCTTTAATGCAAACGTGCATGTCTCGCCACGGCCCGATTTCCGGTAGTCCGTTGATGTAATAATCCGCGATGTTCATTCCGCCCGTATAGCCCACCTTACCGTCGATAACCACGATTTTCTGATGGTCGCGGCTAAAAATGTGGTTGACATAGGGGAAACGTATCGGGTCGAACTTAATGATTTCAATGCCGCGCTCGTTTAACATCTTCAGGTGTTCTTTGCGGAGCGGCCGATTATTGGAAAGGTTCCCGAAGTCATCGAACATGGCACGCACCTTCACCCCTTCTTTGGCTTTTTCGGCCAACAGGGTAAACAGTTCTTTAGCAATAGAATCGCTCCGGAAATTAAAATATTCAAGATGAATATGATGTTTCGCTTTCTGTATCTCTTGAAACAAACTGCCAAACTTCAATCTCCCGCTCGGCAACAGTTCAAGTTCATTATGGGCGGTAAGCGGAATATTATGACGCGCTAAAAAGTGGGTAAAAACCGAATCGGCAGGCAACCATGACTGAACAGAATCTTCCATCTCTTCTGAAATCAAAAAAGATGCTGCCCGTCCGGGTGTCACGAGTCCTCCCAACACGATGAACAGCCCTGCCAAATATCCTACCCAATACCGTGTTATTTTCATATAAACAAAATTTTCCACGCAAAAGTAGAGAATATTTCAGAAAGCGACAATAATAGAGAGGATTTAAACCACAAAATCAACAGAATGCGCTATTTACTGACGCTATGAAATGAGAAAAAAGAAAAGCATCAGAAAGTAGAAACTTCCCGATGCTCTCCCTGTTTAATTACTATATTAATCTGAAAAGATCATGTGTGTGCATTAGTTTTTATGAGCTTCCACCCACTTACGCGCATTGACAAAGGCTTCCATCCACGGTGTGATTTGGTCTTTATGCAGGCGTTCGGCTGGGTAATATGCGTTGTTCCACGGGAAGCAGGCACGCTCTAAGTGAGGCATCATTGCCAAATGGCGTCCGTCTTGGCTGGCAATACCTGCCACGCTGTAATCGGAACCGTTCGGATTTCCCGGATACTCATCGTAAGAATACTTCAAAACAACGTTATAGTGGTCTTCAGGGTAAGGCAGTGAGAACTTACCTTCGCCGTGAGCTACCCAAATGCCCAACTTCGATCCGCTGAGCGAACCGAACATCACGCTGCGGTTCATCGGTACGGTTACTCCGAGGAATGAAGATTCGAACTTATGAGAATCGTTATGCAACATCTTGCCTTGTTTTTCGTCTTCCGGAGTAATCAGTCCGAGTTCCATCATCAACTGGCAACCGTTGCAAACGCCCAATGACAGGGTATCTTTACGGGCATAGAAATTATCGAGCGCGGCTTTAGCCTTCGGGTTGAACAGGAATGTACCTGCCCATCCTTTTGCCGAACCTAACACGTCGGAATTAGAGAATCCGCCACAGAATACAATCATGCTGATGTCTTCCAGCGTTTCGCGTCCGCTGGCAAGGTCGGTCATCGTAACGTCTTTTACATCGAAGCCAGCCAAATAGAGCATGTATGCCATTTCACGCTCACCGTTCGTACCTTTTTCGCGAATGATGGCAGCCTTGATTCCACTCGGTGTACGACGGTCGGGGTCAAGTCCGAACTGCGACAACTTACCGGTAAACGACTTGTCGAATACCACTTCCAATGGCTGTTGCTTATAGTTCTCGAAGCGTTTCTTCGCACATCCGTTCATGCTCTGCTTGCGGTCGAGCAGGTAAGAAGTAGAATACCATACATCACGCAGATAGTCTACACCAAACTGGTAAGTAGCATCGTGAAGCGTTACCAAGATATGACGTTCGTCGGCCGGCTTACCCAACTTGATATATCCTACGCCGGCATCTTCCAAAATCTTCTTAACTTCTGATTTATGCTTATCGGCAATCTGAATAACGATACCCGGATTTTCGGCAAACAGTATCTTGACTATGTCGTCACACTTAAACTTATCTAAGGCGATTTCCATACCGCCTTCCGTATTGGCAAAACACATTTCGAGCAAGGTTGTTATCAAACCTCCTGCCGAGATGTCGTGACCGGCCAAAATCAAACCTTTATTAACCAGCTCCTGAACGGCAAGGAAGGCATCGCGGAAATATTCTGCATCGCGAACGGTAGGAACATCGTCGCCCACTTTATTCAGTGATTGAGCAAAGGCAGAACCTCCCAAACGCAGTTCATCGAAACTGAAGTCGATATGATAGAACGTAGATTTTTCATCGTTAACCATTACCGGAGATACTACTTTCTTGATATCCGATACCTCTCCTCCGGCAGAAACGATAACCGTTCCCGGACTGATAATCTTTTCTCCGTTCGGATATTTCTGAGTCATTGACAAAGAGTCTTTTCCGGTAGGAACATTGATTTGCAGTTCACAGCAGAAATCAGACAACGCCTTAACTGCCGTATAGAGGCGGGCGTCTTCTCCTTCCTGTGAACGGCAAGGCCACATCCAGTTAGCTGACAGTGATACGCTGTCCAGCCCTTCGGCAAGCGGAGCCCATACGATATTGGTCAGTGCTTCGGATACAGCCAGTACAGAACCTGCTGCCGGATTAGCCAAAGCTGCCTGCGGAGCGTGACCCAAAGCCGTAGCGATACCTTTCTCACCACGATAATCGAGGGCTACCACACCACAGTCGCTCAACGGCAACTGCAATTCGCCCTGACACTGCTGACGCGCAATCTTGCCTGTAACGGAGCGGTCTACCTTGTTTGTCAACCAGTCTTTACAAGCTACAGCCTCCAACTGAAGCACGCGGCCTACGTATTCATTCAGTTTGGTTACGTCGTAAGACACATTTTCATAGTGGCGTTCTACGGTTTTATCTACCATGTAAGTTTTAGGAGAAGAACCGAACATCTGGCTCACTGCCAAATCGAACGGACGAACGCCGTCTGCCTGTTCGAAAGCAAAACGATGGTCGCCGGTTGTTTCGCCCACTACGTACATCGGAGCACGTTCGCGTTCGGCTATCTTGCGTACGTGATCGATTGACTTTTCTTCTATCAGCAAGCCCATACGTTCTTGCGATTCATTGGCTATGATTTCTTTTGCCGACAGGGTTTCATCGCCGATGGGGAGTTTATCCATGTGAATCAAACCACCGCACTCTTCCACCAACTCCGACAAACAGTTTACGTGACCAGCCGAACCGTGGTCGTGGATAGACACAATCGGGTTCTGTTCTTCCTCACACAAAGCGCGAACCACGTTATAGGCACGTTTCTGCATCTCGGCATTCGCACGCTGTACGGCGTTCAGTTCGATACCCGAAGAGTAACGTCCGGTTTCTACCGACGAAACAGAACCTCCGCCCAAACCGATGCGATAGTTATCACCTCCTAACACTACGATTTCGTCGCCTGCTTCGGGAGTACCTTTCAAGCAGTCGCGTTTCGTTCCGTAACCTACGCCTCCGGCAAGCATGATTACTTTATCGTAAGCATATTTTTCGCCGTTTTCCTGATGTTCGAACGTAAGCACCGAACCGCAAATCAGCGGCTGACCGAACTTGTTACCGAAGTCGGAAGCACCGTTTGAGGCTTTAATCAGAATCTGTTCCGGAGTTTGATACAACCATTTGCGGACAGGAAGCACATCTTCCCACTCGCGTCCTTCTTCCGTACGGGGATAAGATGTCATGTAAACAGCCGTTCCGGCGATGGGCCATGAACCTTTTCCACCTCCCATACGGTCGCGGATTTCTCCTCCCGTACCGGTCGACGCACCGTTAAACGGTTCTACCGTGGTAGGGAAGTTATGGGTTTCGGCTTTCAGCGAGATAACCGTTTTGATGTCTTTGATAATGAAATAGTCGGAAGTAGAATGGTCTACCGGAGCAAACTGTTCCACTACCGGACCTTCGGCAAACGCCACATTGTCTTTATAGGCAGATATAATTTTGTTCGGGTTTTCGTTGGTAGTCTTCTTAATCATTTGGAACAAGGAAGATTCCATTTCCTGACCGTCGATGATGAATGTTCCGCCGAAAATTTTGTGGCGGCAGTGTTCCGAGTTAATTTGAGCGAAACCAAACACTTCCGAGTCGGTCAGCTTGCGTCCCAAGTCTTTTTCTACTTTCAGCAGGTAGTCCATTTCCTCGCGCGACAGAGCTAACCCTTCCTTTTCGTTATACTCTTCCAGATTGTCGATATAAATAATCGGTTGGGGTTTGATGTCTACCGTAAATATATCTTGGTCTAACCCATGATACATGCGTTGCAACATCGGGTCATGGTCGGCATTCTCATCCTTTACCGGGAAATATTCTTCGATGCGGCGGATGCCTTTCAACCCCATGTTTTGCGTAATTTCAACAGCATTCGTACTCCACGGAGTTATCATTTCGCGGCGAGGTCCGATAAACCAACCTTTCAAATTTTCTTCTTTTTCTACCGTTGCATTGCTGTACAGCCAGCTGAGTTTGCGAATGTCTTCTTCATTCATTTCGCTGCTGCATTGAGTAGCAATCACACTTTGACCGGGTGTTCTGAAAAATAGAATCATAGCACTTGTTTAAAATGAATTTTCGATAAAACTTAAATCACGTGCAAAGTTACGAAATTCGTTGAAATAAGCGAACAAGAGCTTGTTTAAATTTTGCCGGATTCCGGTTTGAGACATCGAAAATTTCTATTCGAAGAACGACCGAGTCCTATGGGTAGAACGGGGCAACTCTTCCGTTAGAAATGACCAACACTAACGGTTGCGTTTTACGGGAGTGAACGATAGCTGAAAATGAGAATATTATCTTTAAACGGAATGGATAAAACAGAGATGAATGCCTGTTATCTGGCAATGTAGGGTGAAATACGGAATACACAGTCTCTAAACAAAAAAAACATGCCCGCACCCCAACAGCGGGATGCAAGCATGTCTGTTTATACACAACCACAAATTGATGTCGGAAGATTACTTCCCGACAGAGGATTTTACTTTAAAGGTCAGTGTTCCGGCTTTTACCAAATCGTTATGATTGATACGGTATCCGCAACGCTTGTCGCCCATCTGAACGGTATCGATGAATCCGAATCCCGAACCACCGTCTTCATGGACTTTCTCGATAACCAACCGGTCGCGGCTGTAGTATTTCGGATCGAGTTTGATGGTGATTTTATCAAACGTCGGGGTGGTCAATGTATATTCAGGCACCCCCGGACAGTCGGGATAAAAGCCCATCATACTGAAGATTGCCCATGACGACATGGTTCCTGTATCTTCATTGCCCGGCAACCCGTCAGGTTTGGTGGTAAAATGTTTTGCCAACAGTTCGTTTACAAGTTTTTGCGTGCGCCATTCTTCTCCCTTGAAATAGCTGAACAAATACGGATAAGCGATGTCCGGTTCGTTTGCAGGGTCGTACAGTCCTTCGTCGAACACCATCTGAAGTTTGTCGACAAACTTTTTCTTTCCGCCCATCAGTTTCACCAATCCCATCACGTCGTGAGGAACATAAAACGTATAGTTCCATGCACTACCTTCATGGAAACCGGGGTTCGGTTCGAAATTCTCACCCTGACGCGGGTTGAATGGAGAGTAGAAAGTACCGTCGGGAAGGATGGGACGAAGCGTTCCAAACTCTTTACAATAATAATGTTTATAACCCATCGAACGGTCGTAAAACAGTTTTGCGTCTTCTTTCTTTCCCAATGCCTTAGCCAGCGTAGATAAAGAATAATCGGCAATGTAGTATTCCAAAGCGTGCGATACGGAGTTATCGTACTGCTCTCTCAGCGGAACATACCCGCGCGACATGTAGTCGTCATTATCCGGACGCATCAGGTTATCCTTGCCCGCAGTAGTAGCAGATTTATACATGGCTTCGTATGCCAGATTGATATCGAAATCGCGCAAGCCTTTCATCCACGTATCTACAATAACGGGCAGGCTGGGGTCGCCTTCCATCGTCAAGGTTTCACGCCCGTAAAGTTCCCATTTCGGCAGCCAGCCGTGTTCTTTATACATGTCGAGCATGGTATGAATCATGTCCATCTGACGTTCGGGATAAACCAGCGTCATCAACTGATGCAAATTGCGGTACGTGTCCCACAATGAAAATACCGTATAGCGGTCGCCTTCGGTCGTCAAGATTTTATCTCCTTCCATCTGCGGATACTGTCCGTTTACGTCCTGCAGGATATTGGGATGGATAAGCGCATGATAAAGTCCGGTGTAGAACACGGTTTTCTGTTCTTTCGTTCCGCCCTCTACTTGGATTCTGCCCAAGTCATCGTTCCAACGCTGGCGGGCTTCCTGATGAATAGCCTCAAAGTGGCGTCCGTGTTGCTCTTTATCCAGATTTTCGCGCGCATTCTCTATGCTTACAAAAGAAACACCCATAGCTACTTCTATCTGTTCGCCCTCTTCGGTATCGAAAGTAAACCATGCACCGATGTCGTCGCCGGCAATGTCTCTGTTGTATTTCGTATAAAGTTTATATTTTCCCTGATCTTTGTCCCATTCAGCTTCTACCCCCTGCATCGGACGTTGCTTTTTCCAATATCCTGTGGTTTTCGGAGCTTTATTGACACGCATCACAAAGTAGATAGGGAACACCGCCTGCGGATTATAACAGAACGTACCCAATACCTTCATGCCTTCTACCTCGCGGTCGCTCACACGGCGCATGAAAGCTCCGCTTTCGTTTGTCAAACCTTCGCCCAAGTTTAACAAGATATTGCTTTCCCCCTTCGGGAAAGTGAACCGTGCAAGTCCAGTACGGGGAGTAGCCGTAGCTTCTGCCAGAATATTATACTTGGTAAGTGAGATGGTATAATAACCCGGCGATGCGTTTTCTTTTTCGTACTTGCTACCGTAATGATGATAGTCTACATCCAACTTACCGGTAGTGGGCATCAGCAAAAGCGAACCGAGGTCGGGACATCCCACTCCACTTAAATTAACATGAGAAAAACCGGTAAAGAAACTGTTGGTATACTCATACGGCGTAGACCACCAGCGCGCATCTTTATCGTACGTGTTATCTGCCGACCCCATCACATTAAAGGGTACAACAGACATCATTCCATTCGGGCAAACAGCTCCGGGGTTACATGTTCCGAAATTAGTTGTCCCAATAAAGGGATTCACATAGTCTGCCGGCTCTTGCGCCTGTAAGAACTGAAAAGCAAAAAAGCCCGCCAATAATGTTATCAGAGTCTTTTTCATAGGTGAATGATTGAGAGTAGAATAATTGAATGTTGAACAATAAAAAAACAAAGATGGAGAACCGGTTATTGAGAATCAGCGTAACGTTTCTCCTCAACGACCCATTCTCCATCTTTTTATCTATCAGATAGAATGTGTCTTTACAAAATCGATAATCTCAGAGATATAGCCAAATGCCATACCTACCACCGTATCTGCCGCACCATAATACACTGCCACCCGTTCTCCGTCTTGAAGAGCCGCACACGGGAACACTACATTAGGTACATCTCCTGCCAACTCATACGGAGCCGCCGGCGCAAGCAGGTAATCGCGCGTACGATATAATACTTTTTCCGGATTGTCTTTATCCAAGATGGCTGCACCCATTGAGTAACGGTAGCCGCAACACGTCGTAATTACACCGTGATAAAACATCAACCAGCCGGCTTCGGTAAGGAACGGCACTGAACCTGCGCCGATTTTCGTACACTGCCATGCGCTTTCGGGGAACGGAGTCACTTTCATTACACAACGGTGTTCGCCCCAGTATTTCATATCCGGACTGTAGCTGATATAAATATCGCCAAACGGAGTATGACCGTTGTCGCTCGGACGGCTTAACATGGCATACTTACCGTTTATCTTCTGCGGGAACAGCACACCGTTACGGTTGAAAGGCAAGAAAGCATTTTCACACTGGAAGAACTCCTTGAAATCGAACGTATAGCCCAATCCGATAGTAGGTCCGTGATAACCATTGCACCACGTAATCCAGTAACGGTCTTCAATCCACGTAACACGCGGGTCGTATTTATATTCCGATTCAATCATGTCGGTATTTCCAGCCTTAAACACAATCGGTTCGTGGTTGATTTCCCAATTGATTCCATCTTTACTGAATCCTGCAAATATATTCATTTGTACCGCTTTGTTATCGCAACGGAACACACCGGCAAATCCATCCTTAAACGGAACCACAGCACTGTTGAAAATGCTGTTTGACGTCGGGATATGATAGCGTCCGATAACCGGATTTTGTGAATAACGCCACATTACATCTGTACATCCTGCCGGGCGATCTTCCCACGGCATCATTGTTTTTTCTGTCATAAGTTTTTTAGTTTATATGTTTTTGAGTTTGTCTGTCCCACTCTATTTGTAAAGAGTTTCCCACCTGTATTTATTCTTTTTCTCCTTTTACCAAAGAACCGTCCGGATTGTATTTGAACGGAACAAAATAAGTTATCAGGAACGCCGGGATAGTAGCAAATAATACAAAGATAAAGAACGGCTCATATCCTCCCGGTCTATTAAACCACTCGCCCAATGTCTCGCATACCCATCCGCTCAGCATACCCGGAAGCATAACTCCCAAATTCATGATGCCCGACGCAAATGCGTAATGTGCCATCTGATGAGGACCGGGAGCCACCTGCTGCATCATAAAAAGCGTAAGTCCTACAAAGCCGAACCCGTAACCAAAGTATTCGAAAACGATACCGCTGCAAATGATTATTCCGCTTTCGGGTTGGAAAAATGCAAAAAAGGCATACACCACGAAAGGCAGGTTGAATATACAACATAATGAAAACAAGGTTTTACGCAACCCGCGAGACGAAATATAATATCCAGCCAGCAACGAACCTAACACGAAAGCCGCAGCCCCATACGATCCGTAATACAATCCGATTTCTTTTTCGCTCAGTCCGAGGCCTCCCATCGCCCGGTCTGCTTTCAGGAAAAGCGGAACAATCTTCATTACAAAACCTTCGGCAAAGCGGTATAGAATAATGAAAAACAGATAGTAAACGATGTGACTTTTCTTAAAAAACGCCAACAACACATTTCCCAGTTCGGTCATCACCTGTCCTGCCGTACGCTGCTCTTTCTGCTCACGTTTCTTACCTGAAGGGAGCATAAAAATATGGTAAATACCCAACAGTACCATAACGGCACAAAGGACTGACATAATTATCATCCACGCTTTACGGCTTGCCAATATCGTAGCTTCGGCATCAGCACCTGACCCGCCGCCATACTTTTCTATCAATACGCCAGCCAGATACACCAGTCCTCCGGTAGCCACGATTTTGGCAATGTTATAAAAAGCCCCCTGCCAACCGATATACTTAGCTTGTTCTGAGGGAGTCAACTCACTCATATACACACCGTCGCACACAATATCGTGGGTGGCACCGCTGAAAGCAATAATAGCTAACAGCGCAATGGCAACACTGAAGAAATGAGGAAGATTCAGCGAGAAAGCCACCAAGCCAAACGTTACCCCCGTTACCAACTGGGTAAGTACAACAAAGAATTTTTTGGTTTTAAACAGTTCGAGGAACGGACTCCAAAGCGGTTTCAGCGTCCACGGCAACAAAATAAGGGAAGTCCAAAACGTAATTAACTTGTCTTCCACACCTAATCCTTTAAACATCAACACCGTTACCATGTTGAGTACCACAAAGGGTAACCCCATCGCAAAGTAGGCCGTAGGCACCCACGCTATAGGGCTTCTTTTATGCATCCGTTTCTTTTCTTCTTCTAATTCCATAGTATTAATTTACTATTTAAACTTTCAGCCGCTAATATAGTAATTAAAAAAGAAATAACACTTATCATTCAAAATATTTTTATTAAATTACGATACAAAACCAGCTGGATAGCGCTATGGAGTGGACAGATGAGTCGGTCGAACAGAATTTTTAAAACATCTTTATACACAGACAAGAAAAAGCCCATATTTTTCTAAGAAATACGGGCTGATTTTTCGGGAAGCATCAAACGGCTTACACCAGAATATTTTTACTTGAACAATTTCTCCAAATCTTCTTCTTTCAAGACGGCAAGCACAGATTTTCCATCGGGTGTATAATTGGGAGTAGAAACAGCAAACAAACCATCGACCAAATTATTCATTTCTTCATTGGTCAATACCTGTCCGGGCACTATCGCAGCCGCTTTCGCCAACGCAAGGGCAAGCGTACTCTGTATTTCTTCTTTTACTTTACATCCTTTTTCAATAGCAGTCTGTACCATGTTGGTTATCAATGTTTCCGGATTCAGTCCTTCAATACCTGCCGGAACACCGTTTATAGCATAGGTTCCTCCTCCCAGACTACTCAAATCGAAGCCTAAAGCGGAAAGGTCGTCCATGATACTTTCTAACACAGGTATTTCGGAAGACGCAAAATGAACCATATCCGGAAAGAGCATTCGCTGAGAAACATGCTGACGGTTCTCCATCTGCGTCATATACTGGTCGTACAGAATACGGATATGCGCCCGCTGCTGGTCGATAATCATCAATCCCGACTTTACCGAAGTAAGAATATAACATCCTTTGTATTGATAATGCTGGGTAGCTTTTTCGAGTGGCTTTTCTTCGGGATGTGCATCGTACAACGTGGGAGACGCCTCAAACTCCTGCTCCGGAAGCGGCTCTTCTACAAACGGTTCTCCCCCGTCTTGTGAACTTCCCGAATGCTCTTTCTCCAATCCCTGAAACAAAGGTTCCCAGTCTGTATGCCGACGGGGAGTGTACGACCCACCGGTATTAAAAGGATTATAAGAAGGGTCGTAAGAAGTCTTCGGAGGTTGAACCAACGAGTATGGTGAATTTTCAAAAGCAGGAATATCAGGCATCCCTTCGGTATCGAAATCAATCGAAGGAACTGCATTGAAACGCCCTAAAGTCTCCTTAACGGCAGCCGAGAGAATTTGCCAAATAGCCTGTTCGTTTTCAAACTTTATTTCTGTTTTGGTCGGATGGATATTTACATCAATATTGGCAGGATCTACCTCGAAATAAATGAAATAAGATACCTGTTCACCTGCCGGAATCAGATTTTCGTACGCATCTGCCACTGCCTTATGGAAATAAGGATGACGCATATACCTACCGTTAACGAAAAAGAACTGACGCGCCCCTTTTTTTCGGGCCGTTTCCGGACGTCCAATAAACCCATGCAACTTAACCATCGTAGTCTGAACATCCAACGAAAGAAGTTCTTGGTTCAGCTTTTTCCCGAATACACCCATGATTCGCTGGCGCAACTGAATGGCAGGAAGATTAAGCATTTCGGTATCGTTATGATGAAGCGTAAAAGACACATCAGGATTGACCAATGCGATACGCTCGAACTCGGTCAGGATATTACTCAATTCCGTTTGGTTTGATTTCAGAAACTTACGACGCGCCGGAACATTGAAGAAAAGGTTTTTCACAGCAAAATTACTACCTTTCGGACAGGCTATGGGTTCTTGTTTCTCTACCTTCGAACCGGATATCGTAATCGAAGTACCGAGCTGCGCATCGTCGGTACACGTACGCAACTCCACTTGGGCTACCGCTGCTATCGAGGCAAGTGCCTCACCGCGAAATCCCATCGTATGCAAAGCAAACAAATCAGAGGCCTCGCGGATTTTTGACGTAGCATGACGTTCAAAAGCCATACGCGCATCTGTATCCGACATCCCCTTTCCGTCATCGATAACCTGAATACATGTTTTCCCAGCATCCGTAACCAACACATCGACATGATGTGCACCGGCGTCAATCGCATTTTCGACCAACTCCTTTACCACAGATGCCGGCCTCTGAATAACTTCGCCCGCCGCAATCTGATTAGCCACGGAATCGGGCAACAAACGGATGATATCGCTCATAGTGTAAACTCCCCGGTAACAAGATAATGCAATATAAATAACAAGATACAAATAGCAGCAAACAAGAAACCATAAGTAAGCGGTTTTCGTCCGCTCTCTTTACGGCGTTTCAAGTGGGTGGTTCCTTCAATAAATTTACCCCGAATATCTTCGGGAGAAAATTCTTTGGGAGGAATCATACCTAAATCACGCTTGGCGCTTTCTTCTATTTTCTGTAATTTTTCTTTGCGCTCGTCTACATAGATATACTCATGGTGATATCCACGTGGCTTTCTCATTGAAAACAGTCCCATAAGCTACTTCTTTTTTTCTTCAAACAAATGTTGGTTCGGCAATTCTACCGGCGGACGGGTATTCTTCTTCAACTGGTCTTCCGCTTTTTTTGCACGCCAATTAAATATATCTGCTTTATTCAACGGACGAATATAATCAAACCATACGAAGTTTTGCAACCTATCTGTCCCTTTCGGTATTTGACTCATCGGATAAAGTGTTCCATTCGATTTCGGACTCATCACCATCCGTTCCAGTTTTTGGTCTTTCAAATAAATATCCAGCTGACTGGTTTCAGAAACATTCATACCGATAAGTGTGCTGTCGGAATCCATCGGATAGTAAACAACACGTACCGAGCCGATAACTTCAGTTTTCCACATCTGCCCGTCGCGAAAATAAGATTTCATTTCCTTTCCCGTAACCTGATTGTATAACACGGAGTCGATTTGTTCGATCGATAATGCCTGATTAATAATATGTGCCCAATCAATCGTACTGTCGTTCATATAAATCTTGACCTGTTCGCCTACTAATTGTTGGTTTTTATTCCACAAAATGGGGTCTTTATACATCGTCAGACAACTATCTACCGTTGAAAACACCAACGAATCTGCTACCCCTTGTACGTCTGTCCGATAAAAACGAACCTTATGAAAAGCCCTCATTTCACGATACATGGAGTCCGTGTTCAAATTAAACGTTTCCAACATCAGTGTATCTCCATGAAGAAATAAGCTATCTCCTTGTGAATAATCAATAGCTACCGCTTTACGAGTGGCAAAAGCATATTTTATTCTTTCATTGTAAAAACCATAATCGCCGGTCATCATGTTCTTATTGACGGTGTCATTCATCACCATATTATGAAAAGCCTCTCCGATACCGGCGTTTCTATCGTAAAACAAAGTGTCGCCGGTTAATTGCTTTCCTTCGTTAGTCAACACCGAACGATCATACAAGTCAGCCTTCCCTGTTACTGTATTATAATAACCACGCTCAGAATAAATATGATTGGCATCGCTTACAATATCCGAAGGTCCTACGATATTAGCTATTTTTGTTGCTGTATTATAACGCAGTGTATCCGAAGTCAATGTGAATTGCGGATTCACCAACTTCACATTATAATTAAAAACAGACTGTTTGGTACTCGGATTATACTCACCCCACTCCGATGTCAAAACGTTTTGTTCATCCATCAGCGTTCCACCGTCAAAGAAATATCCCAAATTATACACGCGGTCATAATTCAAGCTATCAGTCAGCAACGTCGTATTACGATTCTCCATACGTACATTCATACGCATTTCGGCTATCTGGGTCATACCGTCGTAATAAAGGTGATCACCATAAAGAAACAAAGTGTCCCCTTGTTCCATCCGCACATTGCTGAACGCTTCGAACGAGCTGATTTGGTCGTAATAATACGCACTGTCACAATACATATATACACTATCGTGACGAAAGACCACGTTTCCCACCACCACCTGTGCATCCGGATGACGCGAATCTTTACGCAATAAGTCGGAATGCAACAAAAAGACCTTACTTTTCTGTTTAGGCTGCGTATCTTTTTTAACTGTTTCTTGAGCCAAAAGACAAAAGGCAAACAGGCATAGAACACCTAATCCAAGTATTCTATGCCCGCTCAGAGAATTATGTTTTTTCTTTCTTTCAAACATATTATTGCTTCAAACGAAAACTCTATTTATCAGTTTTTAATCCATCCCGGATATTTGAAATCACACTTTCTCCAACTCGGATTGATACGGACATACGTATTCTTCTGTTTTTCCACAATCCATTTTTGAAGTTTTTCTTCACTCCGCTTTGCTGTTACAATATCTTTCAGACGTTGATAATCTTCAGAAATCGTTGCTTTGTGCCCGTCTATTCTATTTTTCAGTTTAACGATGGCACAAACATCTTTACCTTTGTTTGTCATCATTCTAAAAGGTTTTGATACTTCACCGATTTGCATGTTTTCTACCACCTTAGCTACATCTTGTGAGATAAATCCCGCTAATTCTTGCATTTCAAATCTGGACGTACTACTTTGCGGGTTTGCCAACAATCCGTGATTGTTTCGTGTATCTTTATCTTGAGACACCCAAATTGCAGCTTCATCGAATGACACTTTTCCCTTACGAATATCATTGGCAAGCGTATCCAGCCGGTTTAACTCCACTTGCACTTCTTCTTCATCGATACGGGGTTTCAGCAAAATGTGTCGGTAACTGATGCGGTCTCCACGTTTTTCTATTAATTGGGCAATATGATAACCATATTCCGTTTGAAACACTTTCGAAATTTTCTTCGGGTCAGTCAAATTAAATACCACGTTTGCAAATTCCGGAGTAAGCTCTCCGCGTCCGGTAAATCCGTATTCTCCTCCACGACGTGCCGAACCGGGGTCTTCCGAATACAAACGCGCCAATGTAGAGAATGTGGTCTCTCCTTTATTGATACGCTCTGTAAAATCACGCAATTCTTTTTTCACCCGTTCTATTTCCTCTTCTTTTACTTTCGGTTCGCGAGTGATGATTTGCACTTCCACTTGTGTAGGCACAAACGGAATACTGTCTTGAGGCAATTTACTAAAATAATTACGAACCTCAGCCGGCGTCAATTTGATATCTCCTACGATTTTTTTCTGCATTTCTTGCATTGTCAACCCGTCGCGCACATTTTCACGCAGCATTTCCCTGATTTGAGTAGAAGTTTTATTGTAATATTCTTCCATCTTTTCCTTCGAGCCGATTTGTTCTATCAGCCATGCAGTACGACGCTCTACATCCTGAATCACCTGCTGTTCCGATACTTCCACACTGTCTATTTCCGCTTGATGAAGGTACAATTTCTGTACAGCCAATTCTTCCGGAATCACACAATAAGGATCTCCGTCAAAACGACGCCCTTCGTATTGAGCATTCAAGCGTTCGTTTTCCACATCCGACTTCAGAATAGCCTCATCACCTACTACCCATACCACTTCATCAATTACATTATTTTGCGCATGAGCAATAAACACACCTGCCAAACACAAGTACAAGCATACGTATAACCTTGTCAAATTCATTGTTTTCATCTGAATTTTCTTTCTGAATTTACTTATAATATACTATATCATTATCCTCCGAAGCCTCCTTATATAAATCTTGCTTCATCCGGTTTATAAAATCAACTCGCTTCAAGTTTATCAAAATCTCTTTTATCTCGCTTCTGGCATATTCCAGCGGCAGCTGCTCTCCCTCCGGCAAAAAGTTTTCCACATGAAGGAAATAACAGAATGCTGTATCACGCACTTCCACGTTACGATTCCGATTCAGATAATCCCGATCGGTATCCAATGCTTTTAAAGGCAGCTTTACAGCGATATCCGATAGCGGTATCCAGCGGTCGTAGAAATATTCATAACTCACCGCATTGCCTATACCGTATTTGCTCAAGTTGTCAATGGCATCCTGCGTATTCCGCTTGTACCATCCACGCACTTTCGACAGTTGGGAAGCAGTTAAAGGTACTTTCATAAACAAGCCCTGTATATAGGGCTGTCCTGCACGGAACATTCCGGAATTCTGACGATAGTATGCCTCCACTTCTTCATCGCTAACCGTATTTCCGAGTTCTTGATTCACCAGTTCCTCTTCATACATGTGCATAACCAACGCTTTGCGGAAAGCTGCCACCCGTTCATCTATTTTTACATTATCAGGAATGTTTCCTTCTGCTTTCTGATACAAAAGTTCATCTTCCGCCCAATTACGAATATATTCGTCTGCAAAAGCCGTACTGTCTTTTTGCGAAAGTCCGATAGGCATAACCGCCTGCAGATCTTCCTTATACAGAAAATTGCCTGCAACCTCCACCAAAGGAGTCTTTCCTTTATGGTCGACCGACGGTGTGCATCCCGCCAACAACAAAACGGCTACCAGTATGTTCCATCTCCTCTTCTGCCTCATGAATATCGAATTGGTGAACGAAGATACAGCTTAATTAGTTATTTCCGACATAATTAACTGTTTTTAAAACCTCTTCATTAATTTCTACCGTGAAATAACGTTGCAAATAAGCCATTTTTTCCCTTTTCTTCATCTGCAAACAGTCTCTTACTACCTCTTCTTTTACATCCTCATACCCCTCCGGCTTTTTCTTCAGTTTTTTGCCGATAACGAATGTATATGGATAATCTTTCAGCGGAACGTATGTTCCGCACTTAAAAGCGAGTTTATCTACATATACGTTTTTACCTATCTGGAAAAGTCCGGTCTCTACCTTTGCCCGCAGATTCGGATTTTCCGACGATAACCGTTGTATTGCTGCATTCCACTCCGACGGATGTAACTTTTTCAGACGTTTTTTCAGTTTCGATGCCGCTTTCTTGTTCAGGCAATGAACGACACCTCCTTTAAAGTGTGGAAATTCCCATACATAGTCATCTTTATGAGCTTTAAAATATTGCTCTAATTCTGCCGGCGATGCAACAACAGGCGATGAATGTTTTTCATCCCAGTAGATAGCCAACAAGCCGTCGTATGCTTGGCGGAAAGGCAACCAATGCTCCAGACTTCCATTTTGCCATTGTTCATATAAACTGCGGTTCAGCATCGGCGACGATCCATCTATCTGCTCCACATACCGTTCTAAAGTTTGTGAAAAATCGCTCGCTTCTATTTCGTTCCGCCTGTCTATCAACCGGGCAATATGAACACCTAAAGGTGAATGAAAGGGTTTTGAAAATTCTCCTTTTCCCAAATTTTGCAGACCTGCCGCAAATTCATCGGACAACAACCCTATCGGCCTCCATTCCGGTTCACCGCTTTTCTTTTCGGAATACTTTTCCGACAGTTCCGAAAACGATGCCCCCGTTTTTAAGGCGCTATAAATGGAATCGATTCGCCTGTCGGCATCTCTTCTTTCAACGTCTGTGGCATATTGAGGAAGCAATAGCGTTATTTCTTCAACACGCACTTCGTCTGTTCTCTTAAAACGGTTTCGTCTTTTTTCACTCATCGAACGCTTCAATGCTTCCATTCCCGCTTTATCAAGTAAAACCGCCTTCAACAAGTTTGCCTGAATACGTGCATATTGCTTCTTAAATTCCGGCAGAGTATCCATGCGAAGCCTGCGGGCATCTGCCACTTTCAGCTTATAGGTTACAAAATTAGAGAAATAGTGTTGGGGCGATTCCTTTGTCTGAGATGCGATTTGGCGATAATAGTATTCAAACTCCGCAAGCGAGGTTTCTTTACCGTTTATTTTCAGCAAAGACTTATCAACATCCGCTCCCCAGAGTAAAGCGGAAAAGAGTAACCCGAAACAGACAAGCAAACTATTTTTCATTCTTATAAAAATAAGCGCGGATTACACCGATTACACGTTTTCACTCGCTGTTTGTTTCGAATGTGTAATCAGCGTAATCCGCGCATTAATGGTTTATCTTTTTCCAACCGGAAAGACCACTATTATTGAGGACGGCTGTAATTAGGAGCCTCGCTTGTAATGGTTACATCGTGAGGATGACTTTCCAATACTCCGGCATTGGTGATACGGGTAAACTTGGCATTATGCAACTCCATGATGTTATGCGCTCCGCAGTAACCCATACCCGCACGCAGTCCGCCTACCAACTGGTAGATAACTTCGTACAGCAAGCCTTTGTAAGGAACGCGGGCTGCAATACCTTCGGGAACCAGTTTCTTCACATCCGCCGTTCCGCTTTGGAAATAACGGTCTTTCGAACCGTTCTCCATAGCTTCGAGCGAACCCATACCGCGGTACGATTTAAACTTACGTCCGTTAAAGATAATCGTATCGCCCGGAGACTCTTCTGTTCCGGCTACCAGCGAACCAATCATTACGCTGTATCCTCCGGCAGCAAGTGCCTTCACCACGTCGCCTGAATAACGCAAACCGCCGTCAGCAATCAAAGGTACACCTGTGCCTTCCAAAGCCTTCGCCACATCATATACAGCAGACAACTGAGGAACACCCACACCGGCTACCACACGGGTAGTACAGATTGAACCCGGACCGATACCTACTTTCACAGCATCTGCTCCGGCTTCTACCAACATCTTGGCAGCTTCGCCCGTAGCCACATTTCCTACTACAATATCAATTTCGGGGAATTTTTGTTTTGCTTCTTTCAGTTTCTCGATAACATATTTAGAATGTCCGTGAGCCGTATCAATCACAATGGCATCTGCACCGGCGTTAACCAATGCCTCCATGCGCTGAATCGTGTCGACAGTAACACCCACACCGGCAGCCACGCGCAACCGACCTTTTGCGTCTTTACAAGCCATCGGTTTGTCTTTTGCTTTCGTAATGTCTTTATAAGTAATCAAGCCTACCAACTTACCGTTTTTATCCACAACCGGCAGTTTTTCAATCTTGTTTTCCTGCAAGATGCGCGAAGCCGTTTCCATGTCGGTAGCCTGTTCGGTGGTAACGATGTTTTCTTTCGTCATCACCTCGTCGATACGTTTCGACATGTCTTTTTCGAAACGCAAGTCACGGTTTGTTACAATACCTACCAGATAATTTTCGTCATCTACCACCGGAATACCGCCGATTTTATATTCAGCCATGATAGCCAACGCATCTTTTACGGTTGAGCCGCGCTTAATGGTTACCGGGTCGTAAATCATACCGTTTTCTGCACGTTTTACGATTGCTACCTGACGTGCCTGCTCTTCAATAGACATGTTTTTGTGAATAACTCCGATACCTCCCTCGCGAGCTATGGCAATAGCCATTTGCGCTTCGGTAACCGTATCCATAGCGGCAGTTACAAACGGGATTTTCAACTCAATGTTGCGTGAAAACTTAGTCGTGAGTTCGACTGATTTGGGTAATACTTCAGAATAGGCAGGAATTAACAGTACATCATCGTAAGTCAATCCGTCCATCACTACTTTGTCTGCAATAAATGACATAGGCTTTTATGCTTTAGAATTTATTGCGTGCAAATATACGAATTTTATTCACAGCCTCACGTGTGTTTAACATATTTTTTCGGGACGACATACTGATTTTTTTCTTTCATCCCCACAGCCGGACCATCCACCGGCAAGACCTTCGGAATCCGATGCCACAAAACAAGAAAACAAGCCCTTGCTTACAGCAAAACAAAGGCTTGTTTTCTTAGAGTCTGTTTTGAATTTATCGTGCGATGATTCGGGATGAAAACAGTTTCTCAATTTTCCCGCACAAAAGAATGCGGTATAATAGGTATATCAGAACTCTGAAGTAAAATGGAACTTGATATGCTTGAAGTCGGCTTGAGCCATCTGAAGAACATAACCACTATCGGCAAGGAATACGTCTCGTCCCTCACGGTCTTTGGCGATGTACTGATACTTGCGCTTCTTGAATGCTTCCAATTCAGCGGGGTCGTCGCTCTCTATCCAGCAGGCTTTATAAAGGCTTACCGGCTCCCAACGACACTTGGCGTTGTATTCATTTTCCAAACGATACTGAATTACTTCGAACTGAAGCTGACCTACCGTACCGATAATCTTACGCCCGTTAAACTGGTTGACAAACAACTGTGCCACACCTTCGTCCATCAGCTGGTCGATACCTTTGTTCAACTGCTTCGCTTTCATCGGGTCGGCATTTTCTATATATTTGAACATTTCGGGAGAGAAACTCGGCAGTCCTTTGAAATGCAAGTTTTCACCTTCGGTCAATGTATCGCCGATTTTAAATGTCCCGTTGTCCGGCAAACCGATGATGTCTCCAGCCCAAGCCTCATCTACCGTGGTTTTCCGCTGAGCCATAAACTGGGTGGGCGAAGAAAACCGCATGGTTTTGTTATGACGCACGTGCAGATAAGGCGTATTGCGAGTAAATTTTCCGGAACAGATTTTACAGAAAGCTACACACGAACGGTGGTTGGGGTCGATGTTCGCTGTAATCTTAAAGATAAAGCCGGTAAACTTGGGCTCATCGGGCTTAACGATGCGTTCTTCTGCCTGCACCGGACGCGGACTGGGAGCTATTTCCACAAAACAATCCAGCAACTCCTGCACGCCGAAGTTGTTCAGCGCCGATCCGAAGAATACCGGAGCCAACTCGCCTTTCAGATAATCGTCAACGCTGAACTCCGGGTATACCCCTTCAATCAGCTCCAACTCGCTGCGCAGTTTTTCCGCCAACGGCGTACCGATGTGGTTATCCAGTTCTTCGGTATGGATATCTACTTCCACCTTCTCGGTCACCACCTGTTTAGAGGGTTGGAAAAGGTTCAGCTTTTGTTCGTAAATATTATATACACCCTTAAAGCGTGGGCCGCTCTCGATAGGCCATGTAAGCGGACGCACGTTAATGGCAAGTTCTTCTTCCAGTTCATCCAACAAATCAAACGGGTCTTTCGCCTCGCGGTCCATCTTGTTGACAAAGATAATCACAGGCGTATTGCGCATACGGCACACCTCCATCAGCTTCCGTGTCTGAGTTTCCACACCCTTTGCTCCGTCTACCACAATGATTACGCTATCCACCGCCGTCAGCGTACGGTAAGTATCTTCCGCAAAGTCTTGGTGTCCCGGCGTATCAAGGATATTAACCTTATAGTCATGGTAATCGAACTCCATAACCGAAGTAGTAACCGATATTCCACGTTGCTTTTCGATATCCATCCAGTCGGAAGTCGCAGTTTTCTTGATTTTGTTCGATTTTACCGCCCCTGCCACCTGAATCTGTCCTCCGAACAGCAACAGCTTTTCTGTCAGTGAGGTTTTACCGGCATCCGGATGAGCGATAATCGCAAATGTACGTCGTCTTTCTATTTCGTTCATAAAATGGAATTATTATTCTAATCAGTCATTTCAGTTGTTAGCACCCTGAAGAAGGTCGATACACTCCTTCAAGCTGTCTACCCAGTAAGGAATCTCCAAACCGTATGTTTCTTTTATCTTTGTTTTATCGAGTACGGAGTAATGCGGACGATTGGCTTTCGCCGGATATTCTTCAGAGTGAAGCGGTTTCAGTTTACAGTCCGTGATGCCCGCTATCCGGTGAATCATCTGCGTAAAATCATACCACGAGCAAACCCCTTCGTTGCTGAAATGGTAAATTCCGGGAACTATCCCCTGACGAATGGCCGCAAACAAGGCTTCTGCCAAATCGCGGGCATACGTCGGTGTACCCACTTGGTCGAATACCACTCCAAGCGAATCGCGCTCATGTCCTAACCGCAGCATGGTTTTCACAAAATTGTTTCCGAAAGACGAATAAAGCCAAGCCGTGCGGACAACCATCGTTTCCGGGCAGTATTTCATCGCCTCTTGCTCGCCTGCCAACTTGGTAGAACCGTATACCGAGTTAGGAGAAGAGGGATGCGTTTCGCGGTAAGGAACATGCGCAGTTCCGTCGAACACGTAATCGGTCGAAACCTGAATCAGTTGTCCGCCTCGTTTTTGTATAGCCTTAGCCAAATACCCCGGCGCAAACCGATTCAGCCGTTCGCACAATGCTACATTATCTTCCGCCTTATCTACCGCCGTATATGCGGCACAATTCACAATAATATCTACTTGATGTTCTGCCACAAAAGCGTCGACCGCCTGTTCATCACAGATATCCAATTCGGCAATATCGGTAAAACAGTAATTATACCCTTGATATTTTTCTGCCAGCAAACGCATTTCGTTACCCAACTGTCCGTTTGCCCCTGTTACAAGAATTGTTTTCATGATTCATCTATTTGCAAAACGCTAAATCCGCTTCCAAGTAAAATTCAATCTTCTATCTCCAGCTCTCCCTTTTTATCTTTGTGGTAATATCCGGCAAGCATAGCCAGCAAATCGCCGATCACCTTGATCGCCTTTTGGGTTTCGTCGCTGATTTCCTTTTTTTGTAATTTAAGCATCAGCACCCCGTACATGGCATCGAAACAAGTCTCCAGTTCGGGTGCCTCCTTGTCGGCTCCCTTCGCACGAAGTTCAACGATAAAAGGCAACGCTTTATAATATGCCGCACTATAATAAGGAAACTTAGGCGAACGGAGCAAACGCAAATGCAGGTCGGTAAGCCAGATAATGATGTTCTTGTTAATCTGGAGATGACCCTTTTCCATCACTCCTTCATCGTGCATCATGTTGATGAGGTCTTCATACCACACCGCCAATGCCTTTTTTTGTTCTTCAGCGATAGGATACGGCTCGATGACGGCCTTCCGAATCTTTTCCATATCGAAACCGTTGGCACGAATCAAATCTTCTATCTGCCACATATACAGCAGATATTCAGCAATATTCTGTTGTTTTAACTGTTGAGAAATATACATAACTTCACGCGAATGATTTTCCGGTAGCCGCCAAAACGAACCCCACCAGTGCGGCAATCATAACCACCACCCCGATGATCCGGTTCAATACCCAGATGCCTCGGACATTAAAATGCGAACGGACCTTGTTTACAAAATAAGTAATGCTGAACCACCATGCCACAGCTCCCAAAATGATGGCAAGATACCCAACCAACTGGAAACCGATAGGGCTACCGGGCATAACAAACGAGAAACGGGCAAAAAGTCCGATGAACAGAAAAATAATAAGCGGATTGGAAAAAGTAACAAAAAATGCCGTAACGAAATTATGCAGGTAAGTTCCCCGCTTTCCCGATGAGGGACGGAGCGCTTTCACCGGATTACTGCGAAACGTATAGATACCAAAAGCAAGCAGCATGATGCTACCAACCACTTGCAAAAATGTCTGGTGTTTTACTATCAACTCATCCATAAAGCTCATACCATATCCCGTAATCAGCGCATAACAGATATCGCTCAACGCTGCGCCCAGTCCGGTAACAAAACCGAACCAACGCCCTTTGTTTAATGTCCGCTGAATACAAAGCACACCGACCGGGCCTAACGGCGCAGATACGACAATCCCCACGATAAGCCCTTTTATCAATAACTCCAATACGGTTACTTGTTCTATCCAATTCATGTTGCAAAGATGCTACTTTTTTACGAGACTACCTACTTTTTTATACGCTATTATTAGAGCCTGCTAAAATCCCGGTATTAAGGCATGAAAATTCTACCCGACAAACACCTTCGTCCTATGGGTAGAACCAATAAACTTATCCGCAAGAAATAAAGAAAACTACCCGTAGCATTTTCATCCTATGAATCAACACTTTAACAAACAGCCTATGTAGGAATCCACTTCAACAGCCGAACCATCCTTTTAAATCTTTTTACATAAAAAAGAGCAGTATTTTAAGAAAAAGGCATTATCTTTATGAAAAACTATAAAACCAAATAACGTTATGAAGAAGAAAATAGTTACAATCGGACTATTGGCGTTGTTTTTCAGTTTTTTCTCTTTACCGCAATATGCACAAACGTATGCGGACTTATGGAAAAAGGCTGAAACATACCAGCAAAAAGATTTGCCTAAGTCCGTTATTGAGATAGCAAACAAGATTTATGGCAAGGCGCAGAAAGAAAAAAATCCTCCGCAGATGATGAAGGCGTACCTTACCCGGGCCGAGTATCGGGTAAGCGTTACGCCCGATAGCCTTCAGGCGGAAATAGAGGGGCTGAAAGCGTGGGCGCAACAGGAGCAAGACCCGGTGGCACGAGGCGTACTGAACAGTATCGTGGGGTATTATAATTTAGACATCATGCCCGAAAATGTTGACAGCGCCATCTATTACTTCCGCCTTTCGCTGAAAGACAAGGAGGCACTGGCAGGAGTAACGGCAAAAGAGTACGAACCGCTGACCAAAAGCCGGGAGTTGAGCGAAAAGTATTTCGGCGACACAATGCTTGACTTACTGACGCGCCAAGCCATCAACCGGCTGGACGGTTACGGCGTTTCGATGACAAATCCCGATGTACAAAAAACGATAATGGAACTTTACGATGACCTGATAGGCTATTATGTGAACACGGGAAACCGGGCGGCAGAATTGCTGACCCGCATCAGCCAACTCAGCTACCTTCAAGGAAACAATATGAAATATCCGTTGAAGAAAACCAATGAGGAAGTTATCGCCCAACTAAATAAATGGGCGGAAGAATATGCCGACCTCGACGTATGTGCGGGTGTATATGCGTATCTTGCCGAAATATACGGACGCTACGAACATGATTACGTGCGCGAACTGGCTGCGGCAGAAGAAGGCTTGAAGCGGTATCCCAAATCGGAATTTGCCAAAGAACTGAAAGAGCGCAAACGTGCCGTACTGCTGCCTTCGCTCTCTATCAGCAGCGAATGGATGTATCCGGGCGAAACCAGCACTCTCTCTGCTACCTGCCGTAACCTGAAAGGGGTAACGCTGGAGCTTTACCGGCTGAACATCAAGGCATCATCGTCTGCGTTTGCCAAAGGCTCGGAAGGAAGTGCGCTGATAAAACAATACGGCAAACTGTACAGCAAACAGCATTTCGACCTGCCTGCCACGCCTACTTACCGCGACACTACGATAACATTCACATTCCAAATGCCCGAAGCAGGTATCTACGTATTGAAATCAAGACCAGACGGACAATCGGATAAAACTGCAGCATACGAAATCATCCATCTTTCTCCTCTGCAAGCGTTGAGCTTCCCATTGCCGGAGGGAGAACGAGAGTATTACGTAGTCGACCGCCGAAGCGGACAACCCGTTCCGGGAGCCGAGATTGCATTCTACTCCATCCCGGTACCCGGAAACTATACACCGTATCGCTCGTTCCGGACAGACGGCGAGGGGCGTGTGGTGGTTCCTAAAATGAATGAATCCATGTTGTGGATGAATGCACGCAAAGGGGAGGATGATTTTATGCGCATCTCGTATGTATCCGGAAATACGCTGCCTAATGTTGTGAGAAATGAAAAAGAAACTCAATTCATTGAATTGTTTACCGACCGAATCATTTACCGTCCCGGACAAACGGTCTATGTTTCCGGCGTAGCTTACAAACAGTCCGGTGATGAGGTTAACGCATCCGAAGGCAGGAGTTTCGACATCACTTTACGCGATGCCAATAACCGCGAAATATCCAAGAAGCAAGTAACCTCTGATGATTTCGGAGGATTCAGCACCGAATTTCAGATACCCCAACAGACGCTCCCAGGAGATTTCCGCATCAGCACGGAAAACAGTTCGCTGTATGTCCGCGTGGAAGAGTACAAACGTCCTACGTTCGATGTTACTTTCACGCCCTACGAAAAGACTTACAACGCAGGCGATACGGTAACGCTGGAAGGAACGGCCTTGAACTTTTCGGGTGTTCCCGTACGTTCGGCAAAGGTAAAATATACAATAACTCGCTCTACCGCGTGGTTCTGGAGGGCAAGCGGAAATGCTACGGAAATAGGAAAAGGTGAAACCACTACCGATTCGGATGGTCGTTTTCGCATACAGGCTTTCTTGGAAGAAGAGCTTTCAGAAACAAATCAACCGTGGGAGAGTTACTTGATTTATAAGGTAAATGCCGAAATAACCGGCGGAAACGGTGAAACGCAGTCGGGCGACATTTCACTGCCCGTAGGTAAACAGTCCATCGGCTTACAAATACAGGGACTGCAGGCAAGAGTGGCGCGCGAAAAGCAGGAACGCATCTGCATACAGGCATTAAACCTGAACCGCCAGCCTGTAAACACGAAAGTGACGTGCGAGATATACGCCGCAGGCGATAAAGAAGTGCTGAAACTAACCCAAACGGTGGATGCACAGAAACCTTTCGTCCCGACCGAACTTTACAGCCTGCCTTCCGGCAAGTACCGCATAAAGGTATCAGCAACAGACGAACAAGGACGCATCAGCAAGGCGGAACAAGAGTTTACGTTATTCTCTCTTGATGAAACCGTACCTCCTATCGAAACTCCGGAATGGTTCTACCAAGACGGAACTGAATTTACGGCATCGACTCCCGTTACCTTGTACGTAGGAAGCAGCGAAAAAGACGTATGCTTATTCTATAATATATATAGTGGGAACAAACGGATTCACAGCGAACGCATCACATTGAACAATGAAATCCGTAAATTCTCTTATATCTACAAGCCGGAGTACGGCGATGGCATTACGGTTAGTTTTGCTTTCATGCGCGACGGCAAACTGTATACGAAACAAGTATCATTAAGACGCCCTGAGCCCGAAAAGGAATTAACCTTAAAGTGGGATGTATTCCGCGACAAGTTGACTCCGGGAACGGAAGAGACATGGAGCCTGACTGTCTTCGATAAAGACGGGAAACCTGCCGACAGCCGTTTGATAGCAACGCTTTACGATGCCTCGCTCGACCGCCTGCTGGAAAACCAATGGAATTTCAACCTGAACTTCTATCGCTATACGCCTTCGGTTTACGTGAGTGGATTGAACATAAATACCCATCTCTATTTATATAATTTCTTTGGGCCGAGCGGCGAATGGTTGGGCATAGCGGGTTATCATAATTTGAGCCAATACAGCTATTTGCAGCTGCCTTCATTCCGAGGTTACAGCCAGAATTCTTACGGAGACAGAATCATGGTACGCGGATTGGCATCGTCAAGACTGATGAAAACTGCCGCACCTGCTGCCGTTGCTGCCGATGGCTCATTCGCACAGTCTAACGGAATAGAGCAAGGATTTGACATCGCTGAAGAAAGTATGATATCAATATCTGATTTACAATCACAAGTAACAGAGCCTTCAACGCCTTACGTCCCGCTGCGGGAAAATTTCGCTGAAACGGCTTTCTTCTATCCCGACTTGAGAACGGATTCGGCCGGAAGGGTACGCATCGTATTCACCATGCCCGATGCCCTGACGGAATGGAAGTTCATCGGATTCGCGCATACGCAACAGATGGACTACGGAATGATTACGGCGAAGGCCAAAACCAGCAAACCGTTTATGGTGCAACCCAATATGCCTCGGTTTGTCCGTGTGGGTGACCGTTCGGTTATCACCGCATCGCTCAATAATCTTTCGATGGAAACGATTAGCGGCAAGGCGCGGATGGAGTTGCTGAACCCGACGGACGAACAGGTAGTTTACCAATCCGAACAGCCGTTTACGGTAAAAGAAGGTGAGAACGGAACAGTAAGTTTCGAGTTTGAAGCCGACGAACGTTTCGATGTTCTGATTTGCCGGATAGTTGCCGAAGCCGGAAAGTTCAGCGACGGAGAGCAACATTACCTGCCGGTACTCACCAACAAACAGCGGGTAACGGAAACAATTCCTGTACAGCTGAGCGGCGAGCAAACGCTTTCACTCCCGACAGACGAATTGTTTAACGGACAGAGCAAGACGGCTACCGACAAGCGTCTGACAATAGAACTGACAGCAAACCCTGAATGGTACGTCGTACAGGCACTTCCCGTCGTAGGAAACCCGACTGATGACAACGCGATTTCATGGGTTACCTCGTATTACGCTAATGCAATATCGGCGGAAATCGTCAGAAAGAATCCGGCAATTGAAAAAGTTTTCAACAGTTGGATGGCGCAGGGCGGAAGCAAAGAAACGTTACTCAGTAACTTAGAACGGAATCAGGACTTGAAAAACATCTTGCTGGCTGAAACGCCGTGGTTGGCAGAGGCTACTGATGAAACTGAGCAGAAACGCCGAATTGCCTTGCTGTTCGACCTGAATACGGTGAGCCAACGTTCTGCACAAGCGGTTAAGAAACTGGCCTCGCTTCAGAATACAGACGGTAGCTGGAGCTGGTACAAAGGCATGGCGGGCAACCGCATCGTGACTACACAGGCGGTAGAACTGTTGGCACGCCTGAAAGCGATGAATATCATGCTCGACGCACAACTGAATACGCTTTATGTAAAAGCCACTCAGTATCTGACGGCTACTATGGAACTGGTATATGAGCAGATGAAGCAGCGCGAAGCAAAAGGCGAAAAGAACGTATTGCCGGACGCTCTGTCGGTTCGTTACCTCTATGTCTGTGCACTCGACAACTACGTAGCAAGCAAAGCGAATCCGAAAATAATCGCTTATCTGACCGGGAAGTTGGAAAACCGTTCTGCCGAATATTCCATCTACGAAAAGGCTCTGACGGCTGCCATCATGCAGGCTAACGGCAAGACCCGTGAGGCATCGGAACTGATTCAGTCGATAAAAGAATACACGATTTATACGTCCGAAATGGGACGGTACTTCGATACGCCGAAAGCATCTTACAGTTGGAGCAGTTACCGGATACCGACACAGGTGGCGGCTATGGAGGCAATCCATCGCATCAGTCCCGATAAGCAGATGATGGAAGAAATGAAACTGTGGCTGCTCAAGCAGAAACAGACGCAGGCTTGGAATACGCCGATAGCCACAGCGGACGCGGTTTATGCGTTCCTTTGCACCAGCGGAAATACCTTCGCTGCCAATCGGGACAAGATTACGGCAAGCGTAGGAACAACCCGCATCCAGACACTGGACAATGCGTTAGACTATACGCGCCACACGTTCAGCGGCAGCGATACGGAAGTTCCGGAAATCCGCTTCGAGAAGTCGGGCGACGGAATCAGTTGGGGAGCGGTTTACGCCCAATACAGCGAAGACATGGACAAGATAGAGTCAACCAAAGGCAAAGACCTTTCTATCAAACGCGAATATTGGCTGAACGACAAGAAAGTTTCGCCGAAAACGCCACTAAGCACGGGTGATAAACTGACGGTGCGACTGACTATCAAGGCAGACCGCGACATGGATTTCGTACAGATAAAAGACAGCAGGGCGGCATGTATGGAGCCTACCGAACAACTTTCGGGCTACCGTATGGGTAATGGCATTGGGTATTATCAAGTAAACCGGGATGCCTCAACGGAATTCTTCATCGACAAGCTCCGCAAAGGCACGCACATAATTGAGTACACGGTGTACGTAGACAGAAGCGGAACTTATCAGGCGGGAACTGCCACGGTGCAGTCGGCATACGCTCCCGAATTTGGCGGACACAGCGAAAGTATGGAACTGAATGTGGGAGAAAACAAATAATTAAGAAAGAGGCTCTTAAAGCTTGTTTAAATTTTACTCTGCCTAAGTTTTAAACAGGCTCTTATTTCCAGCCGGGGAATTAGTCGATTCCCCGGCTATTTTTTTATTGATATATTATTCTACTGAAAAAGTAGTTACTTTCATTCGGCTTTTTGTATTCTCATTGTCGGGATCACCAATTACGATTCCATATTCACCCGGCTGCAAATTTTCTAATACAATTAAATAAGAACTTTCACCGTATTTTTTAGCTTTATAATCAATGTTAGAAAGGTTGTTTGTTTCAGTCTTTCATGACAGACGTTTCTTAATTTTCATTATTAACCCCCATGCGTTATTCTCTTATTTCGTTTTTTCTCCCTATCTTTGCTCAATCAATAAACAAAGATGATATAATGAAACGTTTATTCTTATTGACATACATACTATCAGCAGCGGCCTTATGGGTACAGGCGCAGCCTAAAATAACGTTCGATACTCCGGAAAAAGACTTGGGATACATACTGTGGCGGAATCCTGCCACGGTTACTTACAGTTTCACCAATACAGGCGACAAGCCTTTGGTCATCTCTAACGTAACGACCTCGTGCGGATGTATCGAAGCCAAATGGACGGAAGACCCCATTCCGGCAGGCGGCAAAGGGGAAGTTACTGCCGTATTCGATGCCGAAGCCATCGGACATTTCTATAAGGAAGTGGGTGTGTACTGCAATGCCGCTTCCGCCCCTATTTACCTGCAATTCAACGGCGAGGTTACCGCCGACCCCAAAAACTTTACATTCACTCATCCCGTGGGCTTTGGAGCTATCCGCCTGAACCAAGATGAAATCAACTTCGATGCAGTAAACAAGGGAGACAAACCGACGATTGAACTGATGGTTGCCAATACATCCAACAAGGGTTACTCGCCTGTGCTGATGCACTTGCCCCCATACTTGAGTGCGGAAGCCATTCCCGAAAAGTTGGGACGAGGCAAGGCGGGAAAAATCATCGTGACGCTCGACACGGAGAAACTGCCCAAGTTAGGCATTACCCGCGCATCGGTTTACCTGTCTCGCTTCCCCGGCGATAAAGTGGGCAGCGAAAACGAAATCCCCGTATCGGTTTCACTGTTGCCCGACTTCTCGAACCTGACAGAACAACAAAAGAACAACCCGCCCGTGGTCAGCCTGTCGGCGCATCAGTTAGAGTTTGTTGCGCTGAAACCAACCCAAAAGAAGTCGCAAAACATTGTCATCACCAACACCGGGCGGTCGGATTTGCAGATACAAGACATGCAGGTGTTCAGTATCGCGCTTGCCGTCAAGCTGAAAAAGCATACACTGAAACCGGGCGAATCCACCAAGCTGAAAGTAACCGTACTGGCGGAAAATCTTCCCCGCGTAAAGGGTACTCCGCGTATCTTGATGATAACTAACGACCCGCAACATCCGATGATTAACATCCGCGTAAAAGCAAGCGTAAAACAATAACACGCCCTGTCGGGCAGAACGTAAACGCCGGAATAACAGACCGATACGGACACACGTCCCCTCGCTGTTATTCCGGCGTTTTTTCGTTCGGTTTCCACCCCAAAATTCATCCGCATGAGTTACCCATTTCTACCCATAGAATTGCTTCGTCCTATGGGTAGAACGTTCCTGCCTTTCGAATAGAAATTATAACACCTACCAAAACAGAAATCAGGCAACACAGAAGGGAGGTTTTTATAAAGCCCGACTTGATTTATTCATTTCTTTTTCGTACTTTAGCAAATAAATCATACTGCAAAAAGTTACAAACCTTTAATATCTTGAAATCATGCAGCACCCCGAAAATGATGAAGCATACAAGGGACTTACCGTTAATAAAGGTATCGACCAACCTACGACTGTCAATCCGTATCTGAAACTGAGGAAAAAGACCAAACGCCGCCAGTTTACCGTAGACGAATACGTGGACGGAATCGTAAAAGGCGACGTAACGGTACTGAGTCAGGCGGTTACGCTGGTAGAGAGTTTGCGCCCCGAACATCAGGCGCTGGCGCAAGAGGTCATTGAGAAATGCCTGCCGTATTCGGGCAACTCGCTGCGTGTGGGGATTAGCGGTGTGCCGGGCGCGGGGAAAAGTACCTCGATTGATGCGTTCGGGCTGCATGTGTTGAGTGAATATGGCGGAAAACTGGCTGTGCTTGCCATCGACCCAAGCAGCGAACGTTCGAAAGGGAGTATCTTAGGCGACAAGACGCGCATGGAAAAACTGTCGGTTCACCCCGATGCGTTTATCCGTCCCAGTCCGGCGGCTGGCTCGTTGGGAGGCGTGGCACGTAAAACGCGCGAAACCATTATTCTGTGTGAGGCTGCGGGTTTCGATAAGATATTTGTAGAAACGGTGGGGGTAGGACAAAGCGAAACGGCGGTTCACTCGATGGTGGATTTCTTTCTGCTGATTCAGTTGGCAGGCACGGGCGACGAGCTGCAAGGGATAAAACGCGGCATCATGGAGATGGCGGATGGCATTGTTATCAACAAAGCAGACGGAAACAACATCGAAAAAGCTAAGTTGGCAGCCTCTCACTTCCGTAATGCCCTGCATTTGTTTCCGGCTCCCGAATCGGGATGGACACCGCAGGTATTGACTTACTCCGGTTTTTATAACATCGGAATCAAGGAAATCTGGGACATGGTTTATAAATACGTCGACTTTGTGAAGGCAAATGGGTATTTCAACTACCGCCGTAACGAACAGGCAAAGTATTGGATGTATGAAACCATCAACGAACACCTTCGCGACAGTTTCTATAACAATCCCGTCATTTCGTCTCTGATTCCCGGTACGGAGCAGGAGGTTTTGGGCGGACGAACCACTTCGTTCACCGCCGCACGCAAGTTGCTGGATACGTATTTCAAGGAGTGTTTGATAGCACAGAAAGAATAATCATCCACCTGCACGGATGACCGATTGGTTGCTCTATCGGAACACTTTCGTAGAATTGTTTTTCAGAAAAAATCACGGGCTGTTTGACAGAAGAAGACATAAAAACAGCCCGAAAGAATATGTAAAAAAGTCATTTATCTTTTATTTCTTCAAAATCGACATATTCTCCTTCATCGTCGGAGAATACTTTTTTACGCGCTGAAGCGGCGGAAGAGGAAGCATCTTCTGATTGCTGTTGTCCCGTATAAGCATAGTCAGATGAAGAAGATTTATCGGTTCCTTTCATTCGGCGACCAACACGGCGCACTGTTCCTACAATCTTCAAAACAATAATCAGTCCGAAGACGAGAACTATCAATACCAGAAAAAATATAAAACCTAAGATATGAAACATCAGTCATTACTTTTTACGAGTAATCAAAGAAAGAAGGATATACCACACGATAACAGCAGCAAATCCACTCAAGCGAAACACTACCAGCAGAGGAATGCTTACAATCAAGAAAATATAACTTACCTTATTATGTCCCCACGACAGGTCTTTAAACTTGAGTGAGAACATGGGCAGTTCTGCCACCAGCAAAAGCGACATAACTATTACCAGCAAAAGCAGATAAAGGGCATTGAAATAAGAAGAAACGAGAAACTCATGCGCTCCTACCGCCAACGAACCCCAAAACAGGGCATTTGCCGGTGTAGGCATACCGATAAAAGAAGTAGTCTGACGCTCATCCAAATTAAATTTAGCAAGACGAAGCGCAGAAAAAACAGCGATGAGGAATCCGGCATAAGGCAAAATATCTTTCACTCCCAACATCCAGTCGGGATAAACCACTTCTTTAAACAAAGAAAAAGCTATTGCCGCAGGAGCCAGCCCGAAAGTAATATCATCTGCCAATGAGTCGAGTTCTTTACCGATAGGCGAAGACACATGAAGTAACCGGGCAGTCATACCGTCAAAGAAATCAAAAACTGCTCCTAAAACGATGAACAACAAAGACAATTCATAGTTGCCTTGAAAAGCCCAATAAGCAGCAATACATCCAGAAAAAAGATTGCAACTTGTAATCGTATTCGGAATATTGCGGATAATAGCATTAGCCATAATCAGGATAATTATTTAAGTTTAGCGATAACGGTTTCATTGCCCGTGGTTTTCTGCCCCATCGTAACCAGCACTTCTGTCCCCAACGGAAGATACACATCCACACGTGAACCGAATTTGATGAATCCCATGTGTTCGTCAATGTAACAATCCTCACCTTTCTCTGCATAAGTAACAATACGCCGCGCTACGGCACCTGCTATCTGTCGTGCCATGACCGTATGTCCTTCGGGAGTTTCGATAACGATGGTAGAACGTTCGTTCTCGGTACTCGCCTTAGGCAACCACGCCTTCATAAAACGTCCGTCATGATGTGCCACGTATTTTACAACGCCATCCACCGGATACCAATTAGCATGTACATTGGTTATATCCATAAAAATGGAAATCATCAGGCGGCGGTCATGAAAATACTCATGTTCATCCACCTCTTCGATAACGACGATGCGTCCGTCGGCAGGAGCTACAACCGTTTTTTCCGTATCGCCCTTGAACAAACGTATCGGACATCGGAAGAAATTAACTACTAACAGATAAAGCGCAACGCTGATCACTGCGCACACGTAAAAAGGTATCTTGCATTTTATTCCCCAATAGAGCGCCAAATTAATCATTACCAACAAAATCGCTCCCGTAATGAGAATATGAGTACCTTCGTGATGAATACGGATTTTCTTTAATTTCTTTATCTTATTCATTGGATATATCCGGGTATTATGTATGCACTTTCATTATAAGATAGTACAAAAATATATCATATTTAATAACCCTGCAAGAAAATGTAACTTTTTATTAAACACATTTGTTTGTTGTCGAAAAGGTAGGTATCTTTGATAAGTTTTTCATTTAATCAAATAATCATGCAGGATTTCGTTCACTTACATGTTCATACCCAATATTCTATTCTGGACGGACAGGCTTCCATTCCGCGATTAGTAGACAAAGCTATTGCCAACGGAATGAAAGGCATCGCTGTAACCGACCACGGAGATATGTTTGGCATCAAAGAGTTTTTCAATTATGTAAACAAGAAAAATAGCGGAATAAACGGTGAAATAAAAGATTTAAAAAAACGTATTGCAACTTTAGAAAACAGCGAAGAAAAGACTGAAGACATACAGGCGGAAATCGCTGCTTGCAAAGAAAAACTGGAAGAAACCCGTAAAAAGCTCTTCAAACCCATATTAGGCTGTGAAATGTATGTGGCGCGCCGCCGCATGGAAAACAAAGAAGGAAAACCAGACCAAAGCGGATACCACCTGATTGTACTTGCAAAAAACTTGAAAGGGTATCATAATCTGATAAAACTGGTTTCTAAAGCATGGACCAAAGGGTTTTATATGAGACCACGTACTGACCGTACAGAGCTTGAAAAGTATCACGAAGGGCTTATCGTATGTTCGGCTTGCTTGGGTGGAGAAATCCCACGCCGGATTATTGCCGAACAATACGAAGAAGCAGAAGAAGCCGTACGGTGGTATAAAAATCTGTTTGGAGATGATTACTATTTGGAACTGCAACGCCACAAGGCTACTGTTCCGCGAGCAAATCATGAAACGTATGTCTTACAGGAAAAAGTCAACAAAAAGTTGATAGAATATGCCCGGAAATACAATATTAAACTGGTTTGCACAAACGATGTCCACTTTGTAGATGAAGAAAATGCCGAAGCTCATGACCGACTGATTTGTTTAAGTACGGGAAAAGACTTGGACGACCCGAAGCGTATGCTTTATACCAAACAAGAATGGATGAAGACGCGCGAGGAAATGAATGAAATCTTCGCTGACATACCGGAGGCACTGACTAACACGGCGGATATTTGCGACCAAGTGGAATTTTATTCCATCGACCATGCACCCATTATGCCTACTTTCGCCATTCCGGAGGATTTCGGTACGGAAGAAGAATACCGAAAGAAGTTTACTGAACAAGATTTGTTCAACGAGTTTACGCAAGACGAGAATGGCAATGTGGTTATGAGCAAAGAAGCTGCCGAAGCCAAAATAGAGCGTTTAGGAGGATATGACAAACTGTATCGTATAAAATTGGAGGCAGACTATTTGGCTAAACTGGCTTATGAAGGAGCGCATCGCCGATACGGAACAGAACTTACCGAGGAGATAGAAGAACGTATCAAGTTCGAACTTTATATCATGAAAACAATGGGTTTCCCCGGTTACTTCTTGATCGTTCAAGACTTTATTAATGCCGCCCGCGAAAAGCTGGATGTATCGGTCGGCCCGGGACGTGGTTCTGCTGCCGGTTCAGCCGTGGCTTATTGTTTAGGTATCACTCAAATAGACCCGATTAAATACGACCTGCTGTTTGAGCGTTTTCTAAACCCTGACCGAATTTCGTTGCCTGATATCGACGTTGACTTCGATGACGACGGACGTGGACGAGTTTTAAATTGGGTAACAGAAAAATACGGACAAGAAAAAGTAGCACATATTATTACGTACGGTACGATGGCAACCAAACTTGCCATCAAAGACGTGGCGCGTGTACAAAAGCTCCCGCTCTCGGAATCAGACCGTTTGTGTAAACTTGTCCCTGATAAAATTCCGGATAAAAAACTAAACCTGACCAATGCTATCGCCTACGTACCCGAACTGCAAGCAGCAGAAGTATCGCCCAACCCTATTTTGCGCGATACCATAAAGTATGCCAAAATGTTGGAAGGCAATGTCCGTAATACGGGTGTACATGCTTGTGGAACAATTATCTGCCGTGACGATATTACGGATTGGGTTCCCGTTAGTACGGCAGACGACAAGGACACTGGCGAAAAAATGTTGGTTACTCAATATGAAGGTTCAGTCATCGAAGAAACAGGACTAATAAAAATGGACTTTTTGGGACTAAAAACCCTTTCCATTATAAAAGAGGCCTTAGATAATATCCGACAAAGCAAAGGCATACATCTGAATATAGATGAAATTCCAATCGATGATGAAGCTACCTATCAATTATACAGTGAGGGAAGAACGATAGGGACATTCCAGTTTGAATCGCCCGGTATGCAAAAATATTTGCGCGAACTTCAGCCTTCCACTTTTGAGGACTTAATAGCCATGAATGCCCTTTATCGTCCGGGACCGATGGATTATATTCCCGACTTTATCGACCGTAAACATGGACGCAAGCCGATAAAATACGATATCCCCATCATGGAAAAATATTTGAAGGATACGTATGGTATCACTGTGTATCAAGAACAGGTGATGTTGCTGTCGCGCTTGCTTGCCGACTTCACACGAGGTGAATCCGATGCCTTGCGTAAAGCCATGGGTAAGAAACTGCGTGACAAACTGGATCACATGAAACCCAAATTCATCGAAGGCGGTAAGAAGAATGGTCATGACCCGGAGGTCTTGGAGAAGATATGGACAGACTGGGAAAAATTTGCATCGTATGCGTTCAATAAATCTCACGCTACATGTTATTCGTGGGTAGCCTATCAAACAGCATATCTGAAAGCCAATTATCCGGCAGAATATATGGCAGCAACCATGAGCCGTAACATTGCCAATATCACCGAAATCACCAAACTCATGGATGAGTGTAAGGCAACAGGCATTACTGTATTGGGCCCTGACGTAAATGAAAGTATGCTGAAGTTTTCTGTAAACCGCAGCGGAGACATACGTTTCGGATTAGGAGCAGTAAAAGGAGTAGGCGAATCAGCCGTTCGTTGCATATTGGAAGAACGAGAAAAAAATGGTCCTTTCAAAAATATTTTCGACTTTGTACAGCGCATTAATCTTTCGGCTTGTAACCGGAAAAATATAGAAAGTTTAGCACTGGCAGGAGGATTTGACAGTTTCCCTGAAATCAAACGTGAAGATTTCTTCCAGAAAAATGCCAAAGAAGAAACTTTCGTTGAAACATTGGTACGATACGGAAATAAATACCAAGTAGATAAAGCAGCTATATCTAATTCACTGTTCGGAGATGAACATGAAATAGAAGTCGCTACTCCAGAAATCATCCCTGCACCGGCATGGAGCGATTTGGAACGCTTGAATAAAGAACGTGATTTGGTTGGTATATACCTATCAGCTCATCCTTTAGATGAATATTCCGTGATTTTGGAAGATGTATGTAAAACGCGCATGACTGATTTGGCCGATCTGACTGCCTTACAAAATCAAGACCTTGTTATGGGAGGCATCGTAACCGGAGTACGTGAAGGATATACAAAAAATGGCAAACCATACGGAGTTGTTAAAATGGAAGATTACTCCGGAGTAGGTGAATTTGCTTTCTTCGGGAATGAATGGGTAGAAAAAAAGAACTTCTTTGTTGAAGGAATGTTTCTGTTCATGCGTGGAAAATGTCAGCCTCGCCAATGGAAACAAGATGAGTTAGAAGTGAAAATAAACAGTATAGAACTTCTCTCTGAAGCAAAAGACCACCTGATTGAAAAGTTAACAGTAACCGCCCCACTGTCTGCTATTAATGACCAACTGATTATGGAAATAGCCTCGATAGCGAAATCTTCTCCCGGAACAGCAGAATTATGCTTTTATATACAGGATGAAGACAAGCAAATGTATGTCAGCCTCATGTCGCGGACAATGAAAATCTCTGTAGAGAAAGACTTGGTCAACTTTTTAAAAAGCCAACCACAGTTAGAGTATAAAATAAATTAGTATATTTGCCACTAATATTAACTTTAAAAATTACAATATGGCACTAACGATTAAAGATGACAATTTTGAAGCAATTCTGGCTGAAGGTAAGCCGGTAGTATTGGACTTTTGGGCTCCGTGGTGCGGACCTTGCAAGCAAATAGCTCCTTATGTAGAAGAATTGGCAGAACTTTATAAAGACAAAGTAAATATCGGAAAATGCGATGTAGACGAAAACATGGATTTACCTGCTCGTTATGGCGTCCGTAATATTCCTACTATTCTCTTTATCAAAAACGGCGAAGTTGTAGACAAACAAGTTGGAGCCACTACAAAAAGCGCTCTTCAAGCTAAAATAGAAGCATTATTATAATAATAACCGAAGTTATGGGAATGGAAGAAGACTTTTTGCTGGAAGACGAAGACGATGCAAAATGTGTAGAGTATATAAAGAGTTATCTGCCACAAGAGTTGAAAGAAACTTTTTCGGACGATGATCTTTTTTATATTCTCGACTTGATAGTAGATTATTACACTACAAGTGGCTGTCTGGATGCTGAACCCGATGAAGAAGGTTACATCAATATAGACCAAGATGAAATTGTAAACTACATCATAAAAGAATCTTCAAAAGACGGTATGGGACCTTTCAAAGCAGATGATGTATTCTTTGTAGTACAAGGAGAAATGGAATACAGCAACATGACAGAAAATGAAGAGTAAAGCTATTGAATAAACTTAGAATACGAAAGCCATCTTGTTCACAGGATGGCTTTTTTTCTTGTGCTCCCTTATCATTGCCCACGCGGGGGCATAAAAAAAGGCAGAGTTCGCATCGGGGTTTCTACACCCACCGGAACTCTGCCCTGTCAAAACGGCGG
>NZ_JACSPQ010000009.1 GCF_014837055.1 Phocaeicola faecium | reverse complement strand
ATAACTTGGCTTTTTGGACGTAAAGTTAATGATGGAAGTTGGAGACGAAAATACGTGGTTTACCGAATGCTTACAATACATCGCCATACTCATCTAAAATTTCATAAGTAATCGGTCGGTCAGGTTTCTCATTATGTATTATAAATAAATCATTAAATAATTCAGAATGAAAAGGTATATCAACAAATTCAACAAATACATTCATTGTTTGTTGATTATCTCCCCATTCACCTTGCCAAGGTTGCATCCTTTCATTTGAAAATATCTTATTGTTAAATAAAAATAATAAGAATAATAAAAAACACTTTTTCATAATTGCATATCTATTTTGTTTAACTTTTCTATCGCAAAAATAGATACTAATACGATTATAAATCAAAAAATGATATAGATACGAGATAGACAAGTGTAATGATTATAAAATCTATAAACATCTATAAATCAATATTTTAAGAATGCATCAATTTTTTAATATAGACAAATGCAATTCTCAATATTCCCAAAGCCAAATATCAAGGCTTTTTTCTTTTGAAAATTCACCCAACTCTGAATAAATCTTTGTTTTTATGCGAAGTTTACTTCGTGAAACTGATGTTGGAGCTATATTCAAAAAAACAGATATTTCTGTGATGGAAAAACGAAGTTTAATCAAACAGCATAAAATTATTTCGTGCTCACTGAGGGATGAGATTTCTTTTGATAATCGTTGTGTGAAATTATGAAATATATTATCTGTTACTTGACATATGTCACTTAGTTCCGTATCATTCAAGTAGACAGGCTTCAAATGAAGATTTCGTAAGAATGGTATTTGCGTCAACAATAAAGAACATAATTCTTTTTCCCTTTTTTCTAATAATAGAAGTCTATCAGATAAAGTCTTTACATTCGACAATTCATGAGAAGATATAGAATAGGAAGCAATCTTTTCATGTAGCATATTTTTCTCTAAAGACAAACGTTCATTTTCTTTTTTCAAATTCTTGAGTGCCTCTATCTGCTCAATATAAAGCTCCTTTTTCTTATTGTTTTCTGCAAACTGTGACTGAAGTTCTACAATATATGATTCGTTCTTTTCAACTTCTAGTTCTTTTTGATGTAGTTGTAAAGCCAAACTTGTTAACTCCTCTTCTTTCTTTTGTATTGTAATTCGCTTACGCAAATAAATATAAATAAGTAAAATACCCAATAGCAGAACTATCACTACAGTAAACATCCACCAATAGGTGATATTAGCTTTTTCCAACTCCAACTTTTGTTTTTCTGTAATTAATTTTTCATTATTATACTTTTCTTTATAGGCTATGATTTGTTTTCCTTTATCTATAGTAATAATAGAGTCATTATAAAACAATAATGAGTCACAATAAGTTTTCAGGTATTGGTTGTATTTAGGCTTCTCACTTAATCTATATAAATATTCATAAATAGATGCCTTTGTATAAATATTATCAGTATTCAATGCTTTATTTAGATAATAAAAAGCTGAATCTAATTTGCCTAAACGAAAATAGTTCTTGCCTATTAATGAGAATGGACGATATTCTATTGGAAATGACTGCAAAATACTTAAAGATTTTTCTATTTTATGACTATTCGTATACACTAAAGCTATTTCACGTTGAATGTCATAATAATAATCCGTATTTTTAAGTCCAAGTTCTGCTGCTATTGCACTACATCTTTGATAGGACTCCATCGCTTTGGGAAGTTTATTTGAGATACAATAGCATCTGGCTAAATATTGTAATGCACCCATTTGATACCGTAAGTTTGAATCTCTGACAGCATAATCGTATGCCTTTGTGCAGGATTCCAGTGCATAGTCTGTTAAGTTACGATATAAATATAACTTTCCTAAAGAAGACATTATAAGGTATCCTGTTTTATAGTCTTCCGTTTTTTCTACTTCTGATTTACCTTCCAAATAATACTTCATTGCTTCTTCTATATGACCCAAATTGTAATTGATGTTTCCCATATAGAGGGCCGACATTGCCTTTCTACGGGCATTATTTGTAGGCTTGTAATAATCGTATGCTATCCGTACAAGCGAATCGGAAGAGATTTTCATCAGCTGTTTTACCTTTGCCTGTGAGGTCAGCAGACACCACAGCGCATGGTTCTCCTTATCAGTTCGTGACGAAGGAACCTCCATACTTTCCAGTATATGCAATGAACTGTCCGGATGGTCAAACATGACCTTTTCTGCTTGTTCAAGTTCCGGCATCAGTTTGTCTGCTGTTTTATTTCCGTTGCATCCTGAAATTATCAAAATGGAATGTAATATTATAACTGCGTATATTATTTGTTTCATATAATCATTATTTTCGATGCAAAAGTATAAAAATATTAATTTTAACTATGTTTTTTAGGACATTTATCGAGCATTTTTATCTAATTCATATTGTATAAGCTGACTTCTTTTAAAATATAACATCCAAATTGAGATGAATAAAGAAAAATTATAGCCACGATTAAATTAAACTCCTTTCAGAAAGGTGTGTAACATTATCGCTACAGTACCGCCAGAACTGATATGTTGGGGTATTGCTGTTCATATTTATTTTTGTCATACTTATGTTAGTAGTTATTCCCTATCTATAATGGGGAAGGTGAACTATCTTCCAGCACATATTTTTCACAAAATGATATTACTGGAGTTTGTTCATATTTCTATACCTTGTTTGTGTTTATAGCTTTTTGTAATATGGTTTTGTGATAATGTTATGTCCTCAATGGTTCTTAGTATTTCATCCATCCCGAATATCTTGACAGTGGCGATGAATGTATTGGAGGATATATCCGGCTGAAGGCTTTTCAACAAATTCTCCGATGGCTGATACCCTTTTATTTTCAGTTCCAGAATGGCATTGAAGTCATCCTTTTGTATAGCATTGATGAACGACAGCTCTTGTTCGTGGGCGATATCCGGCATATTGACCGTATGCAGACGCTTGCCGAACAGGAGCAGGTTTTTTCCGATAGTATCGGCGTGATCAGCCCTGACACCGCAGTCCTTTGCATATTCTATCCAATGTGATACGGATTCGGCGACTTCTTCAACAATTGCCTTGTGGCTTCGTATGCCCATATTTTCCCCTACTTTTTGCAGGTCTTCTATGATGAAATTCTCCTGTTTCCCGTTCAGCGACATCTGGTGACGGTTCGTCCATTTGCCTCCCGGCGTATAGGAATAGCACAGGTCGTAGGCTGGTGCAAGGCTCCAGTTTCCTTGTTTATTCATCAGGAATGAGAAGTTCTTGGTGTGATCATCATGGTTGCGTGCCATGACGTTGAACACCATTCTTCGGTACAGTTCTTCCTGCTCCTTGTATGACAGTCCCATCAAGCGTATGATGCGGAACATCTCTTCGTAAGAATGCCGTGCGTCACGGTCGTAGTGCGCAAGTCCGGCAAGTGTCTGTACATGAATTTTCTCACCGTCCGCTTCCCGGTCGAAACGCCGTGTCATGAAATGATGTGAGTCTCTTTCAGTAAGCAGCCTGCATTCGGTCATGCGGATTCCGCAGGAAGTGGCCATTTTGTAGTAGGCGTATTCGATGTTGCCTATTCCTTGGGGATTGTCCGTAATCTGGGTATGCTCACTGTATGTGCCTCCATCGAATTTGAGCAGCCAATAGGCGAAGCCTTCCGGTGCTTTCACCTGTCCCGAACGTACTACGCCCGTTGTGTCGTTATAGGCGATGATGGCTTTGGGCTTGGCACCTCCGGCTGAGGTTCCGACTTTCAGGATGTCGAGTATTTTCCTGTCCTGCTGGTGCAGTTGTGCCTGAAATCTTTCCCTGTCCGTAAATACGGATTTGGCAAGTTCTGTCAGTTCCTCTACATGAAGGATGCTGGATTCTTCCATTCCCTCGATGTGCTGGCTGGGTTCAAACTCCAGTGCGCCCATCGCACGCTTCCCCGTGTAGCACAGCCTGTCGAGCGGAGTAATTTCTTCTTCTGCTAACCCTCTGCTGGCAAACCATTCATTGATGATCTGGTTTCCGAATGCATCCGGCAGCGCATCGGCAACCAGTCCTGGAAGTCCTTTGAAACAGTTGTTCCTATTCTCCAAAAACTGGTAAGGCGTTCCTTTGTAATTGCCTGTGGGCATGATAATTGGCGCGATGTCAAGTCCGCTTCGGATGAAACTCCGCTCGTAATCGAATAAGGCGGTTCCGGTGCTTTCGTCCCATGAAAGCGATCCTACCGCTTTCCCCCATAGCTTGATGTCTACAATCAAATCATTCATGGCTGTTGTCTTTCGTATGCCGTACCCTGTGGCGTTTCTTTCCCTGCATCCGTTTCAGTTCAATCGGGCTTATCTTCGTTTCCGGAACTAACAGTTCCAGATTCTCCAGCAGTCCCAATTCCCGGATGACGCAAAGGAACAGCAGCATTGAGACGGGCTTGCCCTTCTCAATGTTGGCTACGGTCAATATGCTCATGCCTGCCCGTTCAGCCAGTTCTCCCTGCGTCATGTTCTGCTTGATGCGGATGTCTTTCAGGCGGCGGCCTATCTTAGCCAATACTGCCGGGTTGCTCATTTCCTGCCACATATACTGTTCTTTTTCTGCAAAGATATGAAATAATATATGCAAATACAAGTATTAAACCGTATATCTGATTATAATATATATAAATGTATATATAAAATATATGTGGCAGTTACATGGGTATTTCTTTAATTTGAAGTTGTATGTTGAGTCCTTGACTTTGTTTGATGATTTCCGGCCTTTTCAGGAATTCGGAGCACTCTTCATACTTGTAGAATGTCAGGAAATATCCTTTGAAGGGTTGTATTTCAATTCCGCTCTCTGTTATATAGAGGCTATATTTTGTCTCTGAATCAGCTATGCAGTAACACTTTTCCGTGCATAGCGGTGTTCGTATCTTGTTTATCTGCTTTATTTCTTTCATAGCTGTAACTGTATGTTAAATGGTGGCATACTCATCCAGTGATTGGATCTTTTTTATGATTTCATTGAAGCGGTTCTCTGTAAGAGGGGTAAGGGTAGATGCATTGCTTCCGTCAAATGATTCTCCGTAAATAAGCCTGTCGAGTTTCAGGTTGTGATTGAGGTTTTCCCGGATGCAGTTTCGTAGTTTCCATAGGTTCCCCAAAGTCATCCATGATTGGTTCTGGTCTTTAATGGCCATGAAAAGTGCGATTGCCGTTTCCAAGTAGAATCCGGTATGGTTGTAATCGGATAAGACCTCACTCCCGTTATGATAGATGTAGATGTTTTGTCCGTCATCATCGGTCATAACCTGACACTCCGAAAAAGGAATGTGGCTGTATTCATTGTTCTGCATGATTCTTGTGATTTATTGTTTGTTAATACTGGTATTATTTTCTCTTTGTTCATCTTGTTTTGATTTCAGTTCAATGCCGTTTCTCCGTAATATCCGGTAGACGGTTCCTGCACTCCCGATATGCAGTATCTTCTGTATTTGCCGGATGGAAGTCCCTGTCTGGTAAAGCTTGATGCAACTTTTCTGCTTGGCGACATTATTCTTGTTGATGGTTGCCTTCCGTCCGAATTTCACCCCCTTTTCTTTGGCTATCCTTCTTCCTTCCTGTGTCCTTTCCACAATCAGGTCTCGTTCAAATTGGGCGAAGGCTCCCAATACGTTGGTGATGAGTTGCCCAGTGGCTCCTTCGGTGCTGATGTTGTCTTGCAGCGAGACGAAATGAATGCCTTTGTCCTTGAATCTGTCAAGCAGCATGAGTATATTCCGTAAAGAGCGTCCGAGGCGGTCTAGCTTATAGACAATGAGGGTATCCCCCTGCCTGATGAATGACAAGCAGGCATCCAGTTCCGGGCGGCTTCCTATGCGTCCGGACAGCTTTTCCGAAAATATCTTTTCGCATCCTGCGGCTTTCAAGGCTTCAATCTGCATGTCGAGATTCTGCTCTTTAGTTGATACACGTGCATAACCGATTCTCATAAATCCCTTATCTTATAACAGGTTGGTAATGGCCGTAGCGGGTATTTCCAGTTTGGAGAAAGCGAACATTTTCTTTCCCAGATCTTTCAGAGAAGCTCCGATATGATAAATGTCCGTATCGTCAATGATCAGGAAGCGGTCGTGGCTGTCCCGATAGATTCTGATGTCAATCGGCGGATATTGGTCATTGTGCCGGTCAAGGTCAAGCTGAAGCTGTGGCGTGATTCGTTGCGTGTAGATGACCGCTGACACACCTGCATTGCGTTTGCTTAACATAAGCAGTACGGCTTCATCCACGTAGTTGTCTATTAGAAGAAGCTCCCTCTTGGCGGTTTTTATCAAATCTGTAGCGAACTTATAAGCATCAAATATCTGTCCGTTGTAGAATATGCCTTCCACCGGAGGTAGGGAAGTGCGTACAAAAAAGTCTATCTTTTCAGAATGCAATGCAACTGTTTTCTCTAACTCGGTCAGGCGGCGGTTTACTGAATATCCCTTTAACAAATATTCTTTGAGAACGCCATTTGCCCAACGCCTAAACAAAGTGGCGTTTTTACTATTGACACGGTATCCGACTGACAAGATAGCATCAAGGTTATAGACTTTGGTTTTGTAAACCTTGCCATCAGATGCAGTTAGTTCCAAAATGGAACATACTGAATCTTCATCTAATTCAGCACTGCTAAAGATATTCTTCAGATGCTTTGTAATTGCTTGTCTTCCTGTGCCGAAAAGTTCAGCAATCTGTGCCTGAGTTAGCCAAACCGTATCATTTTCCAGACGGACTTCAAGCTTGATGGCTTCGTCAGGTTGGTATAATATGATTTCTCCTTGGTTCTCCATGTCGGTGTTTCTGTTTTATTATCAAGTCGCAAACTTAATCAATAGAAACGGATTCTCCAAATGTTTTCCAATCAGTTTCACAATATCGAATGTTTCTTTTTTATTTTAATAAAACAGAAACATGTTTTTCGTGATTATGGAGGTACATGTTGGTGTTAATACGTTTCAAAAGCTACATTATTTTAGAAACTGCTGAATCTTTAGTTTAGTCATAGTATTGTTATTACCATTATTGTAGATAGTCTAGATAATAATTGTGCTGTTTTTTTCATGGATGTAGATTATGGACGGATGGATGGAAAATATTTCAGGCAATGTTGTTGATTGTTAAATAACTAAACCTATAGGTTTATATTGGTTCTTTTTTGTATTTTTGTAATCAAATTGATGTGTAACTTATGAAGTTTGTAAGAGTAATAGAAGGATATGAACATTTATGGGCTGTCAAAGAGCCTGATAAAGAGTATGATGAATTAACTTCATTGTTTGAGAACTGGAACAATGCGGATTATCTATTGGACTTCTTTAAAGATAACATAGAGGATTTGCGGAATAATTTTCATATAGAGAAAATATCAGAAGCGATTCAAGATACGTTTGAGGATGCAGATGAATTAGAAGAGTTGATTTTAGAATTTCCATATACAGAAAACTTGGATGGCTTGTTTGTGCCACTAGATATTACAGATGCAAAATGTGTGGAACTGACTAGAAGAAAAGCCCGCAATTGGAATAGGGATAAACATGCTAGTTGGTTGAGAATATATGCTATCCGTCTTGAAACCAATGTTTATGTGGTTACAGGTGGAGCAATTAAGCTGACGCATTTAATGCAGGATAAGGAACATACTTCTGTGGAATTGGATAAATTAAATAAATGTAAGGATTTTCTTAAAGCGAATGGTGTTTTTGACAAAGATAGTTTTATGGATTTAAATAGTGAGGACTGAATTATGAATAAGGCTATTGATTTTTTAAAAAAGCATGAAAGTATTTCTCCATCCTATTTTGAAGAAAATGCGAAATGGAGAAAAGAAAACAAAGTTTGGCTGGAATGGTCACGCTCTATCGCTTTGTCTTTAGTGGACTATATGGAATCCAATGGATTGAATAGAAATGGTTTGGCAGAGCGTTTGGGTGTTTCTCCACAGTATATCAGTAAAATTCTATCTGGGAAAGTGAATTTTTCGTTTAAGAGTATTGCCGAATTGGAGCAGAAACTTGGCATTAAGCTATTGAATGTGTTGGAATTTGCTTGATAATTTGATAGTATTTCTATATATTATCTTAAGTAAAAAATATTTTTATGATTCAGAAGGTGTTGATAATTTTATTGGTTGTTTCCATAATATTGATTATACTTGGATATTCAACAAGTAGTTCAATTTTATCTATTTTAGTTGCAATGATAAGTTTAGTATGTGAAAGGAAACAGAAAACAAAAATTAAAGAGCAAGAAAAAAGTATTAAAGAATTAGAAGATGCTCTTGGTGTTCAAAAAAATGAGCAAGGGAATATAACTTCAGTAACAACTGATTGTGGTACATTTTAAAACTATTTTTATATGTGAATAGAGAACGACCATTAATTTAAATTTATAGTGATTCAGCTTGTTCATTTCACTTGTATAATCTCTTTCAGGTTAGTTGTATATTGCCGGGTAATATGCTCGCACTTCAGGTGCCAGCTTTTACCGTTTCCTTGCACGGCAACCTTGACCGTGTTGTAACCGTTCTTCCGGTTGATGGCATCTATGGCAGCGGCCAAACGTGCCTGTTTCTCCCGGTCAATGGTGTCAAACAGGTTGGTCTGTATGGCAGAATCCGGGCAGATGTCCCAAACAATGACCCCTGCTTTTTTGTATAGGTATGTGTTCCCTTTTCGCCATTCTGACCGGAGTGCTCTAACTGCGGATGCTGCCAACTCCTGTTGGTCGTTGGTAGGAACTGGAAACGTAACGGTTCTGTTGATGGCATGTGACGGTAAGTCCATACGGAATCGGCTGGTGTAAGCGAATACGGTCATTGAAGAGCAACAACTTTTCTGTTCTTTCAATTTGCGTGAGCAGGATGCGGCAAAATTCGCTACTGCTTCTTCTACTTGGGTGAGTTCGGAAAGTCCTTGGTCTGCAAAACTGCGACTGGTGCAGATGCTCTTCTTTTGCGGCAGTTCCTCGATATCTATGCAGCTTATTCCTTGCAGTTCTTTCCATGTCCTGACACCGGTTACGGTCAGCATCTTCCGTACCCAACTTTCGTTCTTCTGCGTAAAGTCCCATGCCGTCCGGATGCCGTGATAATTCAGTTTCTCTGCGTGTTTCCTTCCGATTCCCCATACATCGGCAATATCGAATCCTTGTAAAGCCTTGATGCGTTTTTCTTCCGAATCAATCAGACATACCCCTTCATACCCTTTATATTTCTTTCCGTATTTGCTGGCCACCTTCGCCAATGTTTTTGTTTGGGCTATTCCCATAGTGACGGGTATGCCCGTTCCTCTTCCAATAGTTGCTACAATCTTTTTTCCGTAAGTATGCAATGCTTCTCCGTTTCCGAACCCGTTGAGGTCAATGAAGGCTTCATCGATGGAATATTGGGTGAGTTCTGGGGAAAAATCGGAGAGCAGCATCATGACGCGGCGGCTCATATCTCCGTACAGGGTGTAGTTGCTGCTGAATACCGCCACCTTATTTGTTTCCAACAGGTTTCTTATTTGATAAAATGGTGTCCCCATTGCAATGCCTAAAGCTTTGGCTTCGTTGCTTCGGGCGATGACGCATCCGTCATTGTTGCTTAAAACAACGACAGGTGAATTACGGAGATTGGGGTTGAATACCCTTTCGCATGAGCAGTAGAAGTTGTTGCAGTCAATAAGCCCTATCATATTTATCTATGTAGCTGCCGTTTGATGTTATAGGTAAGCACGCCCCAGATGATGAAATCGTTTTCATCCGTGACTTTTATAGGCGGATATTCGTCATTGGCAGGAATAAGCCAAAGGCAGCTTCCGTCCGGTTCCAGTTTTACTTTCTTCAAGGTAAATTCACCGTCAATATAGGCGACCACTATATCCCCTTCCTGCGGGTCGATGGCTTTGTCAATGACCAACAGGTCTCCGTCATCAATCCCGCAGCCTTTCATTGAATCACCTACCGCACGTGCATAGAAGGTGGTAGCCGGATGCCGTATTAGTTCTTGGTTCAGGTCGATACTGTCCGACATGTAATCCTGGGCCGGGGATGGAAATCCGGCACGGATGCCTTGGTCTGCGAACAGTAGTTCCAGTTCACTGCTCAAATCTGCGGAATAAAGAATCAGTTTCATGCTTTGAAGCCCTTTCTTTGCATATCTTCCCTTGCTAGTTCAATTTCAGTCTGTGAGAGTTTGGGTAGTTTTACGGTATCGGGGCTTTCGCTCTGATATGCCTTCACTTCGTCTATCAACAGTTGCCAGTCGTACAGGAATTCTTCAGAACATCCGTTTTTCCGGTATATTTCCTTGGCAGCTTCCAATATCTCAGGTGCACAACGGTCATCCCCTTGGAATACGACAGCAGGGATGTCGCCATTGATACAGTCTCTTAACAATCGTAGCTGATCTTTCATCTTGAATCAGTTTTTGATGGTATCTAACTCGCTTATGCTCTTTATAAACTCTTTTGATGGCTTGAATGCAGGAATATTATGTGCCGGCACAAGGATGGTTGTGTTCTTTGAGATATTGCGGGCTGTTTTTGTCGCACGGCGTTTGATGATAAAGCTGCCGAATCCACGGAGATATACATCTTCTCCTTGTGCCAATGATTCTTTTAGTTCCGTCATCAGGCTTTCAATGATGGTCAAGACGGTTCGTTTGTCTATGCCGGTCTTGTTTGAAATTTCTTGTGTCAATTCTGCTTTGGTCATTGCATTTCATTTTTTGTTGGGATGCAAAGATAGTAATTTCTTCCATGTCTTATGTCCTGATCCTTGTTTACAGTCTTAATTCTGTTTCTGTTAGGTCATTATCTATTTGAAGTGAAAGAAGTCTGTCGGCTTTCCATGTATGTTCATTGCTAACTGTTTCTTACTCCATTCTGTTCCGCTCTTTTCCATTTTTCTCCTGCTCTCCTGTTTTGGGGAAGTCTATCCCCAATCCGTGGAAGCCTTTTTCAATCGGCAAATTTCTGATGTGAGGTGAAAATGAAAAATCCCGGTTTGCCTTTGCTGAGGAAAAAATAACGATGAAGGCTTAGCTTCCCAACATTTTTTCCTATCAGGATTTTTCGCATTTCCCCTTTTCCATCCGCTTGTTCTTGCCGTAGAAAAAGGCTCATAAACTCGGATGGGGCATAAATCGCTTCAAAAAAAAGTCGGCTGAGAGGAAAAGACCGGAACGGAAGATTTCAGAAAAAGGTCTTTAAATCTGGCTGAAGCATAAATCAAGTTTAATTTTTTAATTCTTTGCGTATGAAATGGATTGATAGAATGGTAGAGAAGGTAACGAGATGCAGCACTCCGTTGAATACATCTTTTAGAATGGGTGTTCATGCGGTGGTCTGCCGGAGCGGTCTGCCTGATTATGTTTGTGTGAATGTTGACGGGATTGATTGGTTCAGTTTTGATTTTTGGTTGAAGGAGCTTGTGATAGAATCTGCTTGCCAATATCCTTACAATATCGCAGATGCGTTTGATATGCTGTATGATGATGTTCGTGTGACCGTTAAAAGTGAATAAGCTATGACACCGAAAGATTTTTTAGAGTTATACGACCGGCTGTCTTATACGCACGGGCGTGAAAATGTGTTCCGTGATTTTTTGGATGTGTCTCTTTTCATGTTGTCCGGTGGTACCTATCGGGAAGATTACAACAGGCTTTCAATTTCTTATAAAGAAAATGAAATGGAGATTTTTATACAGATGCTGCACTCTGTTGCCAATCATTCGGAGGGTTTCAATGATGTGTTGGGGGATGTGTTTATGGAGCATATCAGTCACGGGCATCACGGGCAGTTTTTCACTCCTATACATATCTCTGACCTTATGGCGGTTGCGTCTGGTTGTGAGACATTGCGGCGTGGTCAGTCTGTTTATGACCCTTGTTGCGGTTCCGGCAGGATGCTTTTGTCGGCAGTCAAGGCAAGCACGAAGTCTGATGTTTCAAACAGACCTTTCTGTTATGGTTCGGACATTGATTTGAATTGTGTGAAGATGGCAACGGTCAATCTCCTGATGAACTCAATACCGGGTGAGGTCGCTTGGATGGATGCGCTGACATTGGAGCATTGGCGGAGTTATAAGGTTGAGCTTGTTTCTGTCTGTGGCGTATGGTTGCCGCTGTTGTCTGTAGGCGGTGCTGGAGATACTTCTTTGATTACCCGTATTCAGAATATGCCTCAGATGAAAACGGTAAAAGGCACGGGGCAGCTGCAACTGTCTTTTGACTTTTAAAGTCGGTTTAGGGGGTGTTTCGCTCCCCCCCCCTTAGGGAGTAACTAACCAATCATTAATCTTATAACACTTTAATCATTTTCTTATGAAATCAATTAAGCCAGTTAAGTTTATCGCAGACAGTTTGAAAGGAGCCAACGAATTGCTGAAGAATGCTCAAAAGAAAGCAGCCGAACTTGACCAGTTCAAGGGTGAGATTGTAATAATCACTGATACAAAAGGTAAGTCTGTTCAAGGCTTTTTCAAGAATATTGAGTTCGTCATCATAGATAATAAGATAACTGCCAGATATACGGTTTATCTTATTCTTGAATGTGAAAAAATTATCATGGCATCAGCCCATACTGACTATGTATATGATGCAGTGGATATACGGAAAACAACCTATAAGAACTACAGGTATAATGTCAATTGATGGTGATGTCAATCAGAGGGGGTATTAAGTTTGACACCCCTCTGATACATTTAAAGCATACATTCTAAAATTCGTTTTACAATTTCCCATATATCATCCAAATTTTCAATTAGAAATGAAAGAATTGGATGCTGTTTCTCTTGTTGTTTGTACAGAAACCATTTGATTTTTAAAACAGTTGTTTGCATTATAAAAAACTTCTGGTTTACATGATAGTTTGTTCAAGGGCCACCACTCCCAAAAGTCTTGAAAACTGAATTGGCTTCTGCTTCTGCGAAGTTATAAATAGGGCTTTATATCTAAAAGGACAAAATTTTATCCCTTATTATTTGTGTTATAATATATTGTAATACAATTGTTTGAATAGCAAGATTAATTGAATATGACAATTATATACTAAGACACTTCGTTTCACGCTACACGGTTATTAACATCATAAACTAGCAATAGTAAATTACATGTTTGATGATTATGATAAGAAAGACTTTGGTGGCTATATCCTTAATGCTGATGAGAGCAGATACAAGTGTTTCTAGAACATGAACCTGTATGCGTTGAAAGAAATATCTTGTGTTCCGCTACGGATTTGACAACAAGTCGGAAAATGAAGTGCAGAATGACACGGAAGAATATAATAGGTGGCTAGGATTCTGCAATTATGTACGTGTATTCTACATACCGAAGAAGTATTAGAGAAATTATAGAATTTGTAGGATAACGCAGAAAGTTTTCTCTACAAAAGCCAAATATACGCTCAAAAAAACTTATACATCACAGAAAGTCGTTTGTTACAATGATTAATCTGAGGAAATATACCTTTCTTCCTCTGCCAAGTGATCGAGGAAGAAGAAAACAAAGACATTGATATCTACGCTTAGATGGTGTAAACTATTTCTATCAAAGTTCTTTTCTTAAACAGAATTTTGTCCACTACGCTCATCAGGGAATTCTTCATATTGTTCTTTACTTTGGTTATCAACTGTATGCCGTTAAGGAAAAGGTTCTCAAGCAATGCTTGTCCGCACAGAGATTGCCCTTTATGCCTTCAGAAATCCTGCCTGTTTCAGTTGCTCACGATCATCCATATTTCTCGGTGTGAACATAAAATTAAGGATTTCGTCTTTGTCATTGATGATCAGGTGTAGTTTGAATCCGAAGAACCATCCCATTGAACATTTCTACGTTCTGTAATCCCCTGAAAGTATTGTGTATCAGGATGCGCTGATTCCGGTATACACGCAACGGCGTGGAATCCACAAAGCTGATATCGGTACAAGTACCTAGCAAGACTTCCTTGATGAAGACAGTAAGCTGTAACAAGACTTCTTTCTCCAACTTCACAAAACGGTTGTAGGACACACGTTTTGGGAAGAGATGCGTCAGATGCTTGCAGACATACTCTTTATAATAATGCTTGAAACATCGAAAACCTCCTGAATGGAACAGAATCAGAATGACCATGATTTCTGCATCGCTCATCCGGTTGGGCTTGTTCCGATGTTTGCGATTCTTGTCGTCAACCATGTATTTTTCTTGTATCTTGGCAAATTCTTTGCAAAAATCATCCGCCATACAATAAATCTCCGTAACTTTAGCCTCTGAGGACATAGTGGTAATCATTTGAATGTAATATTTAGCATCATAAGTTCAATGCTTTTATCGCTATGTCACTAATTTTCATAATTTTACTTTTTATCTTGAACTTATGTTGCGGAATTGTTTTTTATTTTTTAGGGAATCTATAATGGAAGTGAGGATATATGAAATATATAAAAAATTTAAAGAATATCTTCGGCATTATATCAATTGTAGCATGGGTTATGGGATTAGGATATACAGCGGGAGTTATTATTACAAAAATGAATTGTGATATAAAGTTGCTTGATCAGCAATTTAAGTGCATGAATGAAAAACAGATGAAAGATTTAGAAATTTTGAAATTAAATAATAAGATTGAAGTACTAGAATTACAGATTAAAATTTTGGATGATGAAAAAAAATAAAATAATTGTATTATTCTCTATTGTAGGGTTTATTATATTGTGTTTGTTAGCCGTTTTATTATATGGTTTAAGATATGCAAAGGGGCTAAAAGTTCAAATCGAAGAGAGGAATAGGATAATTTATTCTTTATTTGAACAGAATTTTGTATTGGATAAAAGTAATTTAGATTTTATATTGTCTTTAAATAGTGATTCTGGAGGGCAATTGTCTCATATTAAAAAAGATATTCTTCAACGAGAACTTACTTCTCTAGAAATGAGGAAATTACATGAAATAATGCAAAACTATACAAATTCAGTTTATAATAAAGACTACAAAGCATATAGTAGTTTTTTTGCTGATAGTGTACAGGTTTTTTTTCTAAAAAAAGATTTCTCTATAAAAGATGTTTTTTATAATATGAGATGGTATTGGAACACATTCCCTAATGCTCAAATACAATATGACATGAATTCGATGTCTATATATAAAAATAATGAAGGGTATAGAGTTTATATTCCAATTGTAAAAGATGAGTCTGATATAATAGGTGAAATAAGATTTAATAATAATATGAAAATATATTATGTAAAAGATTTTTATGCTTTGAGGGATAAAAAGGAATGAACAAAGTCTGATGATAAAGCATTCAATCGTATCTATTAAGCATATAAGTGCAATGATTGATAGATGTTCTATGACTCATTTTAGCTCACCGTCAATATAGGGATATTCATTAAGTAGGGACATTCAGTAAATAATATAAAATTAGCCAACTAATTCATACACAAAGTGTTGCGAATTAGCTGGCTTTTTTGTATCTTTAGGTATTCCCCCGAAAATGAGGTTTGGCAGCCAAAACGGGGGAAATACTCCAACCAAGATATGGCAAAAGTACAAAATATTTCAGAAATTCACCCTACTTTGGGCTTTACAGAATTTGATATTCTGGAAAAATACCGCAAGAGTTTTAACGAGAGTGAGCTTGGCAGGCTTCACTCGGTGTTTCCGTTTGAGCGTATGGCAAAAGCCCTGGGCCTGTCGGAACAGCGACTGGGACGCAGGAACATCTTCAGCCCTGCGGCAAAGATTGCCCTCATGGTCCTGAAGGCATACACCGGATTCTCCGACAGACAGCTGGTGGAACATCTGAACGGTAACATACACTACCAGATGTTCTGCGGAATCATGATAGACCCGTCCTTTCCCATAACCAACTACAAGATAGTCAGTGCCATCCGCAATGAGATGGCATCCCGTCTTGACATTGAATCCCTCCAGGAAGTGCTGGCCTCACACTGGAAGCCTTATCTTGAGAACCTTCACGTGTGCATGACCGATGCCACATGCTACGAAAGCCACATGCGTTTTCCCACAGACATGAAACTCCTTTGGGAAAGCCTCTCATGGCTCTACAGGCATATGTGTCGTCATTGCAGGAATCTGGGCATAAGACGTCCGCGCAACAAATATGATGATGTTGCCAAGGCTTATCTGTCCTACTGTAAGAAAAGAAAGAGAAAGGCATCAAGGACAAGGATGCTCAAGCGTCGTATGATCAGGCTTCTTGAAAAACTTCTCATGCAGTGGGATGGAATTCACAGGGAGCATGGGGGCTCACTCCGGTATACTCAGGATTACCGGAAGCGGCTTTCCATCATCAGAAAGGTTCTTGTACAGGAAAAGGAAATGTTTGAAGGACGGAAAGTCAGTGACCGTATCGTCAGCATTGACCGTCATTATGTACGTCCCATCGTAAGAGGCAAGGAAACGAAATCCGTCGAGTTCGGTGCGAAGGTCAACAATATACAGATAGACGGCATATCGTTCATCGAACACCTCTCGTTCAAGGCTTTCAACGAGGGCATACGCCTGAAGGACTGCATCCGCATGCAGCAGAAGCTCATGAACGTGAGGGTAAGATGCGTGGCAGCCGATTCCATCTATGCCAATAACGCCAACAGGAAGTTCTGTACGAAATACGGAATCTCCACTTCCTTCGTACGCAAGGGAAGGGCGGCCAGGGATGAATTCTTGAGGAAGGTTCTCAGAAGTGAACTTTCAAGGGAGAGGGCCACCCGGCTTGAAGGCAGCTTCGGCACACAGAAGCAGCATTACTCGCTCTCGAGGATAAGGGCACGGAACAGGAAGACGGAAATCCTGTGGATTTTCTTCGGAATACATACGGCAAATGCCGTACTGATGATTGACAGGATCAGGAACAGGACAGTTAAAGCGGCATGATATGATTTTACTGACAGAATAAGAAGAGGTCATTTGGCTTCTTCAGGAGTGTTATGTCCTGTCGGATAGAATTATGTGAGAATACACGAAAAAATGACAATAAAAATGGCATATGAAAATGATAGACCATAATCACTTCATATGCCATTTTATTTTTGGGGGACATTTACTGAATATCCCTAAGTAGTCGTCCCTTAAAAAGCCCACTTTTGCGAGATATTGTTCAACCACAGTATCTTGCATATTTTTTGAATCATGTACCAAAGAGTTTTCATGGCTCTTCTGAAGTTATAGGTCGCTGCTGCCAGAAGCACGTTCACAGTATCTCCCACCACACCCTTATAAAAGTTGCGGCCAAATCGGTAATCTGACTTTAAGTGACCTATCGTCGATTCTATACCTGCACGCTTGCAGAAGAGTTTATGTTTTTTCTGCTTCTGATAACGGCTGTCTGATTTCTTGGGTATATCGGGAATCATAATCTTCGTCCCGTTAATTTCCTTCTTGCCTCTGTATCCTCTGTCACCGGTCAGCACTTTGATTTTTCGCCCGGTTAACCGTTCCACCTGTTCCAGGGAAGACTCGATGGTATGACCGTCATATTCATTGCGAAAGGACATGGCTCCCAGAATGATACCTGTGACGGAACGTATGATGGATACCTTGTTGCCGAATTCGTATTTCTTATGTTCTTTGCCCTTGCTGATACATTGCACCTCTGGCTCATGAATGGAATAGACCTTTTTCCGACTGTTACGCTTTTGGGAAAGAATGGTTTCAAAGAGTCCGAGCAGTTTGTCATAATCGTGATTCTCTTTAAGATTACGCTTCAGCTCCCTGACTAACCTTCCGGCTATTGTACGTAAACGCCTGTCTGCCCTGAGGGCTTTTTTCCTGTTCCTGGGATGATTCCGAAAACGCTGGTCACGATAAATATCCTTCAACACAAAGGTGTAGCTTTGACGCAGGGGAAGGCCCAGCTTTTTCACAATGCCAAGGACTTTTTTCACGATCTTCTTATGCAACTTTGCATCCGTGGGGTAAGTGACATTCTTTTTCTGAACTGTAGAATCAATGAAGGCCGTATCATGATGATGGTCTCCATCATCCTCGTTATTCACACGGATGCTTTCCTGAAAAATAAGTTCAATCCCCTCTTCACCGATACGCTTGCGGAAATGAACCAGTTCTGAAGAGGCACATGGAGCAGACGGAGTGAACTCCTGCATCCCACAAAAATACTGATAATAAGCGTTTTCACTCCATTGTTCTACCAATGACTCATCTGACAGATTACGAAGGTGTTTCAGAATGAGCAAGCCACACATTAAACGGATTGGCTTACCGGGACGACCGTTGTCTTGACAATACAAAGGCTGAAAAGCTGTTTCAAATTTTTCCCAAGCTATTTTGTCAGCCAACTGGTAAAGTGGGGGCGATTGGTTCAGCATGTCAGATAGGTTACTGAATAAAGAAGGGCTATTATGCGTATTTTTAATCATAAATTCTGCAAGTTTCTTAACCTAAAGATAAGAAAACTTGCAGAATTATCAAAGACTTTTATTGATTAAATAACTGAATAACAGTAAATAAAAATATTTTTAAGGGACGACTAAGTAGCATAATACTAGCCAACTAATTCATATACAAAGTATCGCGAATTAGTTGGTTATTTGTATTTTTAGATGTTCTTTCGAAAATAAGATTCAGCAGCTAAAACGAAGGAAATTTCCCAACTAAGATAGGGATCGTTTAATTTATTCTTATAATAATGGAAAGTTAGTATATATAACGTAATTGCTTTCCGATACATTACTATAATGTAATTGAGGGAGAAACTTTTCCTTCCCACTTTATATAGAGAACAATATTTTATACCGTGAGATAACATTGTTGCTGGAACGAAACAACCGGATTTGCAGATGCAGCACTTCAATCTGCTTGAATCTTCTCATGTTTAGAATCATCCTGCTTGAAATGCTGGCCTTTATTTGTAGCAGCTGATGTATTTAATCCATTTTATAACGGTTTCTAATGCTGGTATAAGGCAGAGTTCCTAAACAAGCATATTTAGTGTAGATGAATTCTTTCCGTTATAACTTTCTTGGACTTTTTCCTTTCTACCTTCAGTATCGTCTGTTTGGTGTAAGATGAAATTTTTTCGTTGAATATAAGGTCAATAAACTATATCCAGAATAGGAATCCAGCAAATGATAAAGAATTGTAGACCTTTCTCTGTTTTCTGATTTATAGTATTTTGTGTGCCGATTGTTTATCGTTTTTTGCATCAACTTTTCGTTTGCATTTGAATTTATACTAACTTTGCAACCTAACTTAAATTAAGGGTGTGATGGTAAAGACTCTAAGGACTAAATTGCAGGAAGTAACGATTAGAGGTTATAAATCTATCTCTTTTGATAATCCTGTCACATTGAAATTAGGTGATGTGAATATTTTGTTGGGTGCTAACGGTGCAGGAAAAAGTAATATCATCAGTTTTTTCCAAATGTTAAGCTATATGATGAGCAAAGCGTTTGGAAAATATGTGGAAATTTCAGGGACATCAAGCGCATTGTTGTATTATGGTCCGAAGAGGACACCGGTAATGTCGGGAGAATTGAAATTTGCAGATAAAAAATCCGTAGATACTTATAGCTTCGATTTAACCAATGCGCGACCAGACAGATTGATTATCACGGAAGAACGTATCGTGTGGCATCGTGAGAGGGAAGAAAAGCCTTATGAGGTTGCTTTAGAGCCTAATTTTAAAGAGTCCGCTCTAGTGGAAAGTGGGGATCTAGTAGCCAAGACCATATGTCAGATGCTATCTTCTTGTAAGGTTTACCAGTTTCATGATTCATCTGCTGAGGGGCCTTTACGACAAGTTTGTCCTGTTGAAACGAGCAATTATCTTCAGTCACATGGAAATAACCTGCCTTCTTTTTTACTGTTTTTACGGGAAAACTATAAAAATTCCTACAACAGGATTGTTGAATACGTGCATGATGTGATTCCACAGTTTCAGGATTTCTATTTGGAACCGGCCGGTGGATTTGTATCTTTGCGTTGGATGGATAATTCCGCTTCGGATTACCGTTTTAACGCTTACCAGTTTTCAGACGGTTCCATCAGATTCATTGCATTGGCGGCATTGCTTTTGCAGCCGGTTCAGACAATGCCGAAAGTCATTATATTGGACGAGCCTGAACTTGGGCTGCATCCATATGCCATTACTCAACTGGCCGAGATGATAAAGGACGCATCCATACACGCGCAAATAATCATCGCGACACAGAGCAAAGATTTGGTTGATCATTTTGATATTGATGACATATCAATTATAGAAATGAATAAGGACACGCAATCTACTTCTGTAACCCATCTTAGTGATGAGGATTATCATCTTTGGCTTCAGAAATATACAGTTGGTGAATTGTGGGATAAAAATATCATAGGAGGGCGTCCTGTATGAAAGATAAAATCATCCATGTCCTTTGTGAAGGACAAACCGAACAGGGATTTGTTGAAGAAGTCTTGCGGCCATATCTTAAGGAACAGGGGGTGAAAAGTGTAAAAGGAATCTTAATTACAACCAATAAGAAAAAGAATGCACATGGGGGAATGTTAAGTTACAACCACGCAGTGACAGATATTGGTCTTTTGCGTCAAACGAAAAAAGACGATGAGTATGCAAGGCATATCTTTACAACGATGTTTGACCTTTATGCTCTTCCAAATGATTTTCCCGGTTATGCGGTTGCTCAAAGGATTGGCAATCCTTACGCTCGCGTAAATTCTTTGGAAACAGATTTTGCGAAAGACATAAATGACGAACGTTTCATCCCTTATATTCAGTTGCATGAGTTTGAATCCCTTTTATTTTGCGGAATCGCGCATATAGCAAGATATTATCCCGGTTGTGACAAGCGTTGCAAGCAACTCGAAAAGGCCTTGCTTGATGCAGGTGGCAATCCGGAACTTATTAACAATGGCCCTTCCACAGCTCCAAGTAAGCGTATTATCAAGGCAATAGAGGGAGATAAAAAGACACACTACAATTATAACAAGCCTGTTACGGGTAAAAATGTGACCAAACAGATTGGGGTTGAAACGCTCCGTGCCGAATGTAGACACTTTAACGAGTGGATAGAGAAATTGATAAACAGTTGATTTCTCGTATAATCCTTAGGATAAATAATCAGGATCTATAGAAAGAAAAAGGCTTGTCCGTTTCATTGGCGGACAAGCCTTTTTTCATACTGGCAGGGGATTACTCGGTCAATGCATAATACCCGATATTCTTGCGTCCTTTCTTTTCGGTCGCATAGACCAGTTTGCTTTCGCGTGAAAGCCATCCGATTGCTGCCCAGAACTCATCATCTGTCAGATGTGATTCCTTTTTCAGTCTGGCTACTTCCACTTTTTCATTGCTCTCATGCAGGATATTCCAGATAGTGCCTGCATTCTTTCCGATTAGATTACTTTCCATTGTTTCTATGTTTATATGGTTTATGTGAATAAAATGTGTTGTACGTTGATTCTCATAGGGAGAGGGCAGCGTTTATAGGCTTGCCCGGTTTCGTGACTTAAATACCTGAAATACGTTTCTGTCTTTCTCATAATGCAAAATGTTACCTGAAAACAACTGTTACTTGATAATAAACGAATGCATTGTAGGTGTGCCTCTGTAGCCCGGCGGAGCATGAGGATTTTATAAAGGGACGGATGTCATCCCCAATTGATAGTGGAATAAATACGGTGGGATTGTAATAAATGAAAGAACCCAGAGGGATTCATAGCTGAATGCAAGTGCAAATATAGGGAATTATTTTTAATTGTGCAGGTTTTATGATGTTTTCTTTGTGGAGGTAGCCTTTTGTTTCTTTTGATTCCGAGCTATGGGTGTGGCAGGTTTTACTTTCGGAAAAATTTATATGGGGCATATCGGCAAGCCGCCGGGCTATCCGTTGCAAGTCCTCGCTGTGGCTGTGGGCTTTACTCTGCTATCCCTTATGCGTAAAGCGGTATATGTTGCCTATTCCTTTCCGTCCTTTTCCCCCTTTCTGCCTCCCCTTTCTTGTATGAAGTCCTGTCCCGACCGGGAAGCCTTTTTTCTTCGGCAAAGGTATGATGAGTGGTGGAAATGAACAAATTCCGGCGATGCCTTTGCTTCGGGAAAAATAACGATGAAGGCTTGGATTCCCAACATTTTTCCCTATCAAAATTTTTCGTATTCCACCTTTCATTAGTTCGTATTTGCCGTGAAAAAAGGCTCATGAACTCAGTCGGGGCAGAACCCGCTTTTAAAAAAAAGTCGGCAGAAGGAAAAGGACGGAAAGGGAAATCTGAAAAAAGGTCTTTGAATCTTGCCGAAGCATAAATCAGGAAGTTCAACCCTAAGAATCGCAGACTATGGCACAGAAAGGAAAATACCCAAGTTTGGAACGGCAATGGCGGAAGCTGATGTACGCTTTTTATGACTATTTGCCCATGCAGTATAAGAATGCAAGCGCACGGGATTGGCAGATAAGGCATCTCGTTTGGGACTTCAAAGACGGGAGAGCCTATGAAAGCGTGGCGGAAATCACGGCATCCGCACTGGTGAGGTTTTTCGGTAAGGAGACAAGGAATATCGTTTTTGCATGTGTACCCGCTTCTTCGGCAGCGAAGAACGAGAAAAGATATAGAAAATTCGCGGAAAAGGTGTGCGGTCTGTCAGGAGCCATCAACGCATACGACCATATCCGTATCGAGGGAAACCGCTTGGGGGTGCATGAGCGGTTTGACGAAAAAAACATACGGAATGTGCAGGTGGTTGACTTTGACAAGGAGTTTTTCAACGGGAAGAAAGTGCTGGTGTTTGACGACGTTTTGACTAAAGGGTTTTCGTATGCGAGGTTTGCGCTTCAACTGGAGAAATTCGGTGCTGAAATCTTGGGAGGTTTCTTCTTGGGTAAAACCATTTTTCATTGCAACTAACGGAATAGTAATCTTTAAATCGTAAATCATGAAAGGAAATTTTGAAATTAACGGTGAATATCGGGTTATGGAGAATACGGAACTTGTGTATATCCTGACCAATAGCGAGCGGATGGCAGGTAAGGTAAGGGAAAAGGAAATGCGGACTGACGAGAGGTTTGACCTCAATGCGGTGCTTGATTCCATGACCCCTGCACGCAGGCAGGTGGCAATGGCGGCAATCGAACTTTACAAGCGGTGTGCGCCGAAATCGCTCAACGGCTTTCAGATTCGATGCAGTAGGGATGCTTTTGAAATTATGCAGCCGATTGTCGGCGACATCGTGACGGAGGAATGTTGGGTGCTTCTTCTGAACCAGTCGGCAAAAGTGATAGGCAAGAAACGTATCTCTTGCGGTGGATATGCTTCTACGCAGGTGGATGTCCGCATCGTGCTGAGAGAAGCGTTGTTGGCTAAGGCTACGGCAATGGTGCTTTGCCATAACCACCCAAGCGGAAACAACAGACCGAGTGCGGAGGATGATAAACTGACCGAATGTATGCGCAAGGCAGGAGAAGCGTTGAACATCCGCTTGCTTGACCATATCATTGTGGCAAACGATACCTATTACAGTTATCAGGATGAGGGAAAACTTTTTTGAGAATATAGGAACAGAAACTGTCACCGAAATAAGTAACGGCTTGTTCGGTGACGTATCCGTATGCCGTTACAGGTTCATGGTGGGATGTATTGTCTATGAAACGGAGGCGGCTTCATTGGAAGAATGCCGGAAGCATTGCGCCGAATGGCTGAGAAAGCGTTCTGTGGCTTTCAGCGGTCATCGGAAGTTGCAGGGTAATCCCAATCGGGTATTGCCCTGCCTGTTGTCGGAAATCCGTGCGTGTTACGCTTCGGGCTACCGCTTGTTTTATACGGGTGGGGCAGTCGGATTCGATACGCTGGCAGCCGAAGCCGTATTGTCGGAAAAACGGAATTGCCCGGACATGGTGCTGGTGGTTGCCGTGCCGTTCAACGGGCAGGATGCACTTTTCAGCCAGTCAGCCAAGCTGCGGTACAAGTGGATTCTGGAGGAAGCGGATGCGGCAGTCATTCTTTCCGAAAGTTATAGCCCTGAATGCTATCTCAAACGCAATGATTTTATGCTGCTGCATTCAAGTGTCCTGATAGCCTATTGGGACGGCTTTTCCTGTGGAGGAACTGCATACACTGTCCGAAAGGCATTGAATGGCAAACGGGTGGTTGTCCGTAACCTGTTCTGATGTCCTGAAGGGTTGCGGGCGGTTGCTCTACTTTTTGGCAGTCACCCCAAAAAGTAGCAAAAAAGGCTTTCGGGAAGTATTTTTACTTAATCCAATAGTCCCCACCCACCCCATTATCGGTAGGGCTGCATACTGCCGGAGGATGACCCGTCAACCCCCTTACATGTAAGGGAGAGCGGTAGTGTCCGCCGTGCCTTTTGATTTCGGTAAGGCTTCGTAGGGCTGAAGGATTTCTTTAGCTGGGTAGGGGCGGCTCTTCCTCTTCTTTTTCGGTGTGCCTTATGGTAGGCACCTGCATTGTCCGGCAGTGCTTTCTTTTCGTTTCCAAACCGTTATGTGGCTTGTGTATCTCTACGGTAATCGGCGTGCCTTTCCTGACATGTTTCAGGTGGAACTTCATTGTTGCGCCAGACTTTTATGTGCTGTAATGGAATATTCCCCGTCCCTCTCCTTTTAATTAAGGATATGCAAAAGTGGAACTCCGCTTGCCTTGACTGCTGAATAGCATCCTTGCCGAACCTGATACTGGATTTTCCCCCTTTCCCTGTTATTTCTGGAAGTCAAATCATTTTTCCTTGTGCAAATTTCGTATGACGCTAACCCTTCAGGGGTTAGGGACGATTCGCAAATACCGTTCTTCTATTTGGCTGAAATCTTCCTTCCCTCTTAGGAAAGCGTATTTAAGCGCAAATTATTTGCTGCCATCTTAACCAATAATTCCATTCAAAATCTTCCTTTTTTAAGGATAAAAAAGCGTATTTCAAACGGGTTTCTTGGTGTACCCTAAAGCCGTCATCCGGTGTTTGCACTGTAAAAATGATTTATTAACTTTAAAAAATTACAGTTATGAAAAAGTTGGAAAATTCATTCGCAGTATCAGGTTTCATCGGTAAGGATGCAGAAATCATGAATTTTGAGAAGGCAAGCGTAGCCAGATTCGCTGTAGCTATCAGCAGACCGGAGAGAGACGGGAAATATGTTTCTTCATTCGTCAATGTGGAAGCCTGGCGTAATAATGAAGCCATCGATACCTTTGAGGTGTTGAAGAAGGGCACGCTGATTACTGTAGAGGGATTCTTCAAACCCGAAGAATGGTTTGATCAGGAAACGAAGAGAAAGCGGAACCGCATTGTTTTTGCAGGTGTCAAATTCTATCCTACTCCTGAAAAAGAGGAGGAAGAAGTACCCGCCCCCAAAAAACGGGCATCCAGAAGGAAGAAATGATCCTTCAGCCTTACGAAGCGGCTTCAAGCCGCTTTTCTTTTTGCACGGCGGACGGAAACTGTTTGCGTGTACGCATCGATGTCCCACCCACCCTGTAGCGGAATGGCTGTCCCGTGTGAATGACATGTACAGATCCGCTCACTGGCTCACGGAACTGTATATGCCATCCGGGAGGAACAGACGAAAGACGGTGTCCGGATGTTCCTCTTCAGAGCTAAGGCTATAGCCTTAACAACTTCTGATGCCCTTTCCGTACACGGCCATTCCTGATGTCTGTTCCGGCAGCCCGTTGTCTGACCCCTTGAAAGCTGTCTGTCAGCTTTCCATATAATTTAGTGTTTCATGGGTTTCTTTCCCAGCATCGGATTCCGTTTCAGTCATTTCTTTCCCCATTCCGTCCCGTCTTTTTCCTTGTCTCTCCTGCACTCCCGTTTTTTTGGCAGTCCACCCCATCCGTGAAAGCCTTTTCCCGTCGGCAAATTTCTGATGTGAGGGGAAAATGAAAAATTCCGTCAGAGCCTTTGCTTCAGGAAAAATAACGATGAAGTCCTCGCCTTTCCAACATTTTTCCCTCTCAAAATTTTTCGTATTTCCCCTTTTCCATCCGTTTGTTTTGCCGTAGGAAAAGGCTCATAAACTCGGATGGGGCATGAATCGCTTCAAAAAAAAGTCGGCTGAGAGGAAAAGGACGGGACGGAAGTTTTTCAGAAAAAGGTCTTTAAATCTGGCTGAAGCATAAATCAAGTTTAATTTTTTAATTCTTTGCGTATGATACAGATAACAGATTCGATGCTGGGTGCATTTGCTTCCGCTTCTTTGTATTCCAAAGAGGGAAAGGGGTTTGAGGCTACTGTAATTGCCAAGTTTTTCATGCCGTTCACTTCTGCCGTGTGGCTTGTTACCGAAGCAGAGAAACAAAAAGACGAGGATTGGATTTTCTTTGGGTATTGCCATATCCTTGAATGGGAATGGGGGTATTTTACCCTTTCGGAAATTGCGGAACTGGAATTTCACGGGATTACGGCTGAGGTGGATTGTGAATTGCCGGAGGGTCAGACTGTAGATGATTGCCTGAAATCCCTTTTTGTGAGAGATGAATCCATAGTTGTTAAATTTAAAATGTAATGTTATGCCAAATTGGTGTTCAACGGATTATTTGTTTGTGGGTGCAACAGAGAATGCACGCAGGTTATTGGTTGATTTGGAACAGGCTGTAAGCGTCGATTGTTGGCTGGTTTCTGTGAGGAAAGCCTTGTTGCCTGAATCATGCGATATGGATATTCCATGCAGAGGTGAGGTTTCTTATCTTGACGATGAACTTCATGAGGTCAGTAATGGGCTTGTGGGAGTCCGGCTCTCAACGGTAACCGCTTGGTGCGCTTGTGAGGAACTGATGCAAAGGATTGCCGACAAATACGGGTTGCATACGTATTATTATACGGAAGAACCGGGTATGGAAATCTTCCAAACGAATGATGCGGAAGGTCTATTCTTCTCTGCCAGATACATGATGTACAGCGAGGGCAGAGGGTGTGGGTACTTTGAAGATTTTGAAGAAGTAGCTTCTGTAATCAGGGAGATGACAGGTGTTGAGGTCAGGCAATTTGAAGATGTGGAACCGATGCTTGCCGAATGGAACACGCATTCGTTCTTGCAGGTGCATGAGATTGAGATTGTGTAACTGATAATTCATGGGTAGGGTTATTCCCTACCCTGCTAAAAACTGTTATCCTATGACTTACGAAACGAATTGTACGCTGCTGACCATGCAGGAATGGCTGTGCCTTATGCGCCGTTCAAGACGCTGCTCTTACAGGCTTCTTGTCAATCGCATCAAAAAGGAGCTTCCGCATGTCTATGATTCTTTGGCATTGCAGTTCCCCAATCCTTATGCCGACCGGTGCAGACAGACGGACACCCACTATATCTTGGTGCATTCGGCGATAGAGTATTTTTTCCGGAAGTGATGAATCATTAAAATAGAGTAATGGATTATGGAAGTTAGACTGAACAATATACCGAAGTTGGGTGAATATGTTATCCGCCTAGTGGTACTTAATGAAAGGATGCTGGGATATATCTACCCGGACAAGACATCTTTTGTGGTTGCATTGGCGGTTGAACCGGGGGATTGTGTTTCTTTGTTGGATGCTATCAATATGAGACGGTATGTCTCCTTTGACGATAAAGTTCGTTGGGCTACAGAGCGGGATTTTGATGATTTTAATGTGTGCTTTGAGGGATTCCGTAATGACCCGATGTATATGTACAATAAGGGCACTGAGCCTATTTATCTTCAGTAAATTTTATTGAATGAGCCATATTATTACTCAAAGATAGAGTATATATGGCTCTTAATAAGATAATATATTCAAGTAGATATTTTATAGGGAATTTATAAGTTCTTCCGACAAATTGGTATATTCCATAATCTTATCGGTTGAAATATTGTCTGCTTTCATTTTTTTTGCAATCTCAACAGTTTCCTTTGATGGATATATGGATGAGAAAAGAATTTCTGATAATTGATTGATGGCTTTATATAGTCTTTCTTTATCTCCTTTTTTATTCAGATCAATTCCACTAAAAGTGGATAAATCTTTGTGTAGTACAAGGTAATAAATGCCTCCTATCAAAAATGCAGAAATAGCCACTATATCAATGTCTGACTCCTCAAATATCTTAGAGTATTTTGAACATAAAGGAAGGGTATGCAACTCCCTTAATTGGGCTGTTCGTCTACTTGTTGGATTATGTTCAGTCAATTCCCATACAAGTAGTTGTTGCATGATTTTGTTGTCAAGCAATGAGTCAAGCAATCCACAGATGATTTTCTTGTATTGTTCTTTATCATCGTTTATGTTGCTGTATGATTTTGCAACATCGCTAAACCAATAATCGAATCTTTTTACATATTCATCAATGAATCCGTTCAGATCATTGTATCTCCGATAGAACTGTACGGGTTCTATCGAGGCTTTTTGCATGATGCCCGTAGCTGTAATTCCATTAAAGCCTTTCTCTATAATAGATTGGGTTGCTACTTCTATAATAGTGTCTTCAATTTCTTTATTACTTCTTCTTTTTCTTCTGATGTGTTCCATGTCACTTTTAAAATTGGTATTATTTGTTTGATTTTTCTTCAGCACATTGACCAAACGATCAAGACGTTTTTAAGGTGCAGATGTGTAATCTTGCTTTTTTGGTACGAGTTGCTGATTATACAATTTCGATTGTAAATATATGTTTTTTTCTGCAATTTCTTTGCGATTTAATTGACTTTTTATTATTTTCTGTCATGATTTATAAAATTGATAGGATGGGCTTGTCTATTAGACAACTTTTTCATGTGCTTAGTTCTTCAGGTAATCTACAATTCTTTTGTAATTTCTTACGTGTTTTACTTAGTTTAAAACTTAGCTAATTTCAAGATAGTTATAGGGTGATTTTGTAGAGTTGGACATTATGCTGCTTTTGACTATATTCTTGTGTTATCCTTTTGTTAAAGGAAAAATAGATGGTGCTTTTTACGACCAAAAAAGATTTTTCTCCCTCTAATTCTTGTTTTATCTAAGAGTTTATACAGAATGGGAATAGGACTTATGATTATCAGCACACTAAAACCTTATTCGATATAATGTCTACTATTTATCATTTTGTGATATACTCGATTTCTAGGCTGTATATAGTATGGATTTGTGTCATGATCTTTATGCTTTGTGTCGTGCATAGTCATTCACCATAAATTGGGTAATTGGGTGATTGACCTTCCAGTTTTTATACTGATTGTTATGTGGTTGCATAATTTAAAGTAATCAGTATAATTTAAAAATGTATAAATTCATTACAATATAAAATATATATTGCATATTTGTATCGCTTGATTCTATTGTTTAATCTATTAAATTTATTGTTTATGAAGAAGTTCATTTTTTTGTTTCAAAGTATTTTAGTGGTTACGCTATTGTGTTTTACTGCATGTAGCAATGAAGAAGTTGTTCCGCAGGAAGGGGAAGTAAAACCTGAACCGCAAGAATTTCTGAACATTACTTATAAAGGCAATGTTTTTCAGAATGTTCCTATTGCTTATGATGAAAATGGTGATTTCATATTCTTGGATGAAGAGTTCTCACAGATATACAGTCAGGAACTTAAAGATAATACTGAATTATCGATATTTGTAAAGGATTCAAGTAGTATTATACTCTATGAAAACTTACAAACAGCTTTCGATTCAGAAGGAATTACGCTTATTAAAGAGATTCCCACTACCAGAATAGAATCCAATGGGGATATGACGCGTGCAGGATATGATGATCTTGCAACTGTTGTATTATATGATGATCGTGATTTTAAAGATAGGAATCTGACATTTGCTTTAACTGAATCTGAAAAGTCAGTAGAAGTTACCAATTTAAAAGACGTAAATGGATTTAATGATAAATGTTCATCTCTTGTCTTGACAAATAATTTACCTAATGATCCTAATCAAACACTTAAGTTAGGCTCGTTTGAATATCCATGCACCAATATTGATGCTGTATTTATAGGATATGATGATCATGGTTTCTCTGATAGGACTATCACTTGTATTGCAGCAGCCGCTGAAGTGAAAAGGTATAGTAGCTTACCCGGATTTAATGACAAAATGAGTTCCTTTAAATTCTTTTTTGCGCAAAAAGGGCAATATCAACCTTCTTTTTGATATCTTGTAATTTCCCTGAATCTATTGCTTTGTTTATAAGAATATGCAATTGATTCAATTTACTCTCCCGGGTGTCATTATGAGAACTGAAAAGATCTCATAATGGCACTTTGGGAGTAATTGTATCATGAGGTTTTTAATAAGATGATTCATATTTATAGCGTCATGACGTAAATTTTATCGTGAAAAATACTGTAAATCCATCTAGGTTATGATTCGAATATTCTTGCTTTTAGCGGTATTAATTGGGGCTGTTTTTAATGTGCAATCCCAGTCTATTGACAGTTTGTTTCTATACAAAATAGGCAATGGAAAAATGTCTCATTTCTGTGATACTACTAATTGTAAGAAGAAGCATTTCTGGAGGGCGGTCGGTGAAACATTCGGGCTAAACGTAGGGCTTTGGGCATTCGACAGATACGTATTGAAGGGGCATTATTCGTATATTTCGCTGAAAACCATAAAGGCAAACTTCAAGCATGGGTTTGACTGGGACAACGACCATCTAAGTACAAACATGTTTGCCCATCCCTATCATGGCTCTTTGTATTTCAACGCTGGACGGGCAAATGGATTTAATTTTTGGCAATCGGAACTCTTTGCTTTAGGAGGAAGTGCCATGTGGGAGTTGTTTATGGAAAGTGAATACCCATCGAAGAACGATATTATAGCTACCCCTATAGGTGGTGCAGCCTTGGGAGAAGTGTTTTACCGCACTTCCGACCTTATGTTAGACAACCGTACTTCAGGAAGTGAACGCTTCGGGCGGGAAGCCTTGTCTTTCCTGCTTTCACCCATGAGAGGGCTGACCCGTATCCTTACTGGAGAGGCTTGGGAGAGGAAATCGATTGCCGGAAAAGAATTTGGAAATCCTCCTTACAAACTTGACGTTTCGCTGGGAACGCGCCTTTTGACATCCCATGACAACGACTGCCTTCTAAAAGCAGGGGCAAGCGCTCGCATTGATTTGGAGTATGGCGACCGTTATTCCTCCTCCAGAAAGCCATACGACTATTTTTCACTTTTGATGGAACTGAATGTAATGAAAACGCAACCCGTGTTCAGCCGGGTGGAAATCATAGGCAGCTTATTCACTAAAGAAGTTATCGACACTAAAAGATGCAACCTCACGCTGGGGCTGTACCAGCATTTCGATTTTTTCGACTCAGATACCATACGTACCGATTATACGCCGGGTGTCTTGGAGCCTTGTGTCGTCCCTTACAAGCTCGGCACTCCGGCATCGGCAGGCGGAGGCATTATGTTTGGTTATCAACTGCCTCGTTTTACGCTTCACGTGGCGGGGCATGTAAACGGCATTCTGCTGGGTGGCGTTCTCAGCGATTTTTATCGGTTTTACCATCGCAATTATAATTGGGGTTCGGGATTTTCGGCTAAATTGAAATTAAAAGGTTCTGTGTGTGACGATAAAATCTCATTTTCCCTGAACAATCAGTTCTACAGGCTGCATTCACGGAATGACTGGTATTCAGACAAGGGTTATTCTCCCAATCCGGCCGACCCTCCTGTTGATGTAGAGGGCGACAGTTCGCGAGGCACTTTCTATCACCTTGAGGGACAAATCGATTACAAGGTGTGGAACAATCTGTCTCTTACCGCCCGGTGTGACTGGTTCCGCAGAAGCACCCTTTATAACAGGAGCGTGGGAATATCCTCATCGCTCTCTGCTTACGGTTTCTTTATAGACAGCAAACAGCTCAGTTTTCAGTTGCTGCTGACATACAGTCTATAACGGGTACAGAAATCTTGTTTTTAATTCAAATCTTTTGGTTTAGATATTATTTGGTGTCGTTTTTGAAGGGTAGAAAAATGTTATTGTTATGTAATATTTAAGTAGTGATAAATTATATGAAATATAATATATTTTTTCAATAAAACAAATGTTTTCTCTTATTATATACAATATAAATTGTATATTTGTATTGCAAATTTAAAAATAGTTCTATTATGAGAAAAATGTTCTTTCCGTTTGCTTTACTGTTATTAAGCGGTATGGCTTTCACATCTTGTTCGCAAGATGAAGAAATCGTAGCAGAATCTCCTGTCATGAGGGATTATCAAACTGATGCTCAGATTCTTTCAAAGTTTGTAGACATTAATCGTTCTACTGATGAATATTACATTAATGAAAACAAACGAACGTCTGTTATGTCTTATTTGACTGATAATGATTGGTTGGAACTTAAAAAAGTAAGTCCTGCCAATTATCAGCGGTTTGAAAAGGGTTTGCAAGAGTTGAATGATCAACTTCAAGCTTATGCTAAGGATCCTGAGATAAGTAAGATTGTTTATTCTACTTATGGTGGAGAAACTTATGTTAAGGAATTGAATCATGATTGCCCTACTGAAATTGAAAAAGCCAAATATGACATGCCATTGTCTAGAGCTACTTATCAATCGATTTCTTTATCAAGTTTTGTAAAATCCGGTTTCGCTTCTTTCACGGCTGGGTCTACAATCCATACAAATATACAAATAATATCTTTTGGTTATTATTTGGTTGAGTTGAAATGTAATACTTCTGGCGCTGAGTGTACGAATAATCATTCGTCTGGATTAGTCTTATCAGGGACAAGCTCAACAGGGTATGTAGCTTATACGTGGACTAGTGGTTCTGCTTCTACTTTTTGGGATTTTACTGCGACTGGGAGGACTTTGAGCTCTGGTGCTTCAGTGCAGATTAATTTTACGGATTGACAGTGGTGGTTATAAATGAATAGGGGATGTGCTATATATGTCATCCTCTATTCGTTAATTTTGAGGATATGAAAAGGTCGATTAATATTGTTGTAGCAGTCTCTTTTTTTGTCATTTTTTTAGGCTGCATAGAGAAAAACGGATATTATGGCGAAAGTGGGAATGCTATAATAACTAACTTAACGGAAAAAGAATGGAATAGACAATATCACTCTGTACTTAGTGATGGAACAGAGATTGATATATATGCAAGTTATGTTTTTAAAAAGAATGGGCAGGGAATTTATAAGGAGAAAGCAATCTATGTTGATGGAAAACAGGAAGATCGAATCTCGTATTTTCATTGGACTTTCACAACTCCTAATTTTAAGTATATATATTTGGATTTAGACTGTTTTTGGGAGATAGTTGAGTTAACTTCTTCTCAGTTATGTATATATGAAACCTGGGACGATCCTTTGGAATATCCTAATCAACACTATAAAAATTATCAGGAATATACTTGCAATATGACAAATTAGTAGTATAAACATTGCAAAATGTGTTGGATTGATTATCAAGAGAAATATACGTTTGTCGTAATAATAACTTTCTATAATATGAATAAGGTTCTTTCTTTTTACATTAATTGTCATTGTTACTGAATATCTTATTATTGTTCATATAAACTCTGTTTTTATATTGTATTGCTCCAACATAAATATCCAATGTATTTTGATAAAGATATGTTTGTTATATCCTCTATGTATTGGGTAAAATATAGAACCGCAGGCGTGAATAGATATTGTCACTTGTGGCACAAATTTTAAAGGAGTTGTTTATTGTAAATATGACTCCCCTAAAATTTGTGTTTCAAGTGATTTCTTTGTAATAGGGATTATATTGAATATTGATAATTAATGACTTGTCATTATTCTGTATGTCTCTGACTTATAGTGCATGAGATATATTTATCAATAAAAATATTACCTTGTTTACAAGTTTAATTGCTTTTCTTAATGAATATAGACCATATAGTTGTCTGTTTCATTATTGTTTTTTTATTGGTATAGTTTGGTTGATTTCCTCCAGTGCACTGACCAAGCAATCAAGATGTTCTTTCTCGTGGGTAGACAGGATGCTGACGCGTAATCTTGCTTCCTTAGTCCGGACCGCCGGATATACAATAGCAATGGTAAAGATACCTCTTTCCTGCAACATTTTGGCTATCTGATAGACTTTTTTATTATCTCTTACCATAATAGGGAAGATGGGGGATACGGATTTTCCTATGTCGAATCCTCTTTCCATCAGTTCTTTCCGCAGGTAGTTGGTATTGTCCCATAGTTTTTGGCGAATTTCCGGTCGGGTTTTGATTAGTTCAAGTGCTTTTAATACGGATGCCGTAACTTGGGGTGTCGGCGCAGCCGAAAATACATTGCTGTCGGCATAGAAACGGAGGTATTGGATGAGTTTCTTTGAAGCCGCTGCAAAGCCTCCCACACAGCCGAACGATTTGCTGAATGTTCCTGTTATAATATCTATTTGCCCCAAACAGTCAAAATGTTCTGCGGTTCCCCTGCCGTTCGCGCCCATCACGCCGATGCCGTGCGCATCGTCCACCATCAACATCGCATCGTATTTCTTGCAAAGGGCGATAATTCCCGGGAGTGCGGACAGGTCGCCGTCTTGCGAATATACTCCATCGATAATGACAAGTTTTGTTTCGTATTGGTCTTTTACCTCCTTTAATACCATTTCCAGATACTCCAAATCATTATGCCCTATACGTTTTATGTTAGTTCCATGCAGTCCGGCTAACGTGCTGGTATGGATAAACGGGTCGGTAAGCGCAATGTCGTTTTTCCCTAATAACGCTCTGAGTATGCCGGCATTGGCTCCGAATCCGGAAGAAAACAAGATGGCATCTTCTTGTCCGACAAACGAAGCAATTTCTTCTTCCAGCTGTTTGTGTATGTCTAAATAGCCTCCTATTACTTGCGCTGCACATGCCCCTGTTCCGTATTTCTTTAAGGCTTCGATTCCGGCATAAATGGTTTCTTCCCTTTGCGACATGCCTAAATAGTCATTCGCTATAAAGCTGATAACAGGTTTATCATATCCTTCAATGTTCATGGTTGCCCCAATTCCTGTGTGTGAGGCAATCCAATAACTTTTACAACCAAAACCGTTTAGTTGATTGATATACTTTTGAAAGTCATTTGCCCTTTCAATGGCATTTTCTTTGAGTGACAACTCAAAATCTTTAAGTGAATAATAGTTCTTCTCCATTGTTATAAAGTTTATATTGTATTGCAAATATATAATATATATATTAAAAAACATATTTCTGGTAATAAAAATCAAAAATATTTGTTATATACAATGTATATAGTATATTTGCGAAAAAATAATATAATTATGGAGTCATTAAAAAGAACTATTGTTAATATTTTTATAGCATTGTGTATGCTGTTGTGTTTTGCCTGTGATGATAAAACAAATGAAGATTGGTCTGAGATTGTTACAATGTATGTAGCAAGTGAAGTTGGTGAATATGTGCCTTGGGGGGTATCTGAGGATGTTAAGCCAGTTAAAGGATTGAGAGTAAGGGAAGAAGGAGAGGATGTTTTTTATGTTATTGGTCCTTTATCTGTGATAGATGGATTTGTTTACGAAGAAGGTTTTGAATATTGTTTAAGAGTTGAGAAAATCCATTTATTTAATCCTCCGATGGATGTATCTAATATAAACTATAGATTAGTAGAGATTCTTTGGAAAAAATAATAGTAACCTCAAATTTATTTTGTTATGAGAAAGTTAAATTTTAAATTCGTCGCATTGATGTTCATTTCTCTATTTGTTTCATGTCAATCAGATGATTTAATTGAAACGGGAGGTGAATTAAGTCCAACTAGTGAAAGCTCTAAGCTGATCAAGTTAAACTCTGGTGCTACTGTTGAGTTGAAAAATGGAGAATACTTTTGGCAAGAGGATATAGTTTTGTCAAAAGCTCAATTAGAGTTGTTAGATAAGACAGGAAGTATTGTGGATGCTCCTGTAGAAATTGATTCGGCTAATTTAATACCAATAAGCCCTATGTCTGGGTATTCTTTTGTCCCTGAAAGTCTTACAAGGAATAATGGTATTTATCCTACTGCATATAATCTTTGGGCTATGGTCAGATTTGTATATGCTCCAAGTGGATATGGAATTGATAATCAGTTGGCTCCCGAAACAAAGTATATTATTCAACAGGCTTTGAGACATTGGGAAGAAAAAACAAATGTGCGTTTTTATAATGCTACAGGTCAGCCAACAACAGATCCGGTATATGGAATAGAATATCCTTATATTTATTTTTGCAATGGAGAAGGAAATTCTTCAAGTGTAGGACGTGTTGGAGGTATGCAACGAGTTCGTTTGGCATATCTTGGTTGTAATATGGGGATTGCCGCTCATGAAATTGGTCATGCGATAGGATTGAACCATGAACAATGTCGATATGATAGAGATAATTATATTAATATCAACTGGAATAATATACAAGCAGGAAAGGAACATAATTTCCAGATTAACAATCAAAATTATTATTGCATCGGAGGTTTTGATTTTGGTTCAATAATGCTTTATTCTTCAGACGATTTTGCAGAAGATCCTTCTATTCCTGTTATGACTAAAAAAGATGGTTCTACTTTTGAAGGACAAAGAAGTGGTTTGAGTGATTTGGATAGAAGATTTCCTAATACTTTTTATTTACCATATACGGCACGTTCCGATGTATATCGTGAGTTGGATGATGTTGTTTATGATCAATATAATAATAAATTAACAGAGCAGGAAAGATTGCAATTACAAGCTCAGTTAAATAATGGGAATCCTAATCCTCCTGCTGGGGGGCGTATTCCCAATGAATTTTGATAAAAGAAGTAATTTATATATAGTTATAGAAGGTGTGTCAAAAAAGCGCACCTTCTTTTTTTATTCACTAAGCCCCGACTTTCGCAATTTAGGGCTTTGTTATTTTTTTCATCTTTCATGATCATGTGTATCAGATAGTTTGTATTAAGTAATCCAAGAGTTTTCTTTAGTTTTGTTATTATATTGTTCTCATCTACAGATGGATTGGTACTTCCACTTGTATGCTTGCATTTAAGAAAGAAAATCTTCTCCTTCATTAGCCTTTTCTATTAAAGCCTTTCTATGGTAGCCGTGCTTTTTAAATTCATTAATCCAAATAAGTTTCTTGGTGCCATCGCCATATGGTTGTAGCCTGAAATGTCCGCTAACAATAAACTCTTTGTTATTACATATTTCAGTAAACCATTTGCTGTCAAAGACAAAGTATGATATGCCGTTTTGGATAAGGCTTATTTTCTTGCCCTTTACATTTTTCTTTTGTTTTGTTTGTATTTCTGATATTTCAATTTCCGCCCATTGTCTAAGGCAAAGGTAGTCCAAAACCATATCAATGTAATCCCTTAAATTCGTTTCATACAAGTTGTCTATTATTGGAATTATCATGCAGTCCAATTGATGACCGGCACCTTGTATTCTGTCTTTGGGACTTGCTACAATGTAAAATGTAGGTATAGCCATTAAGTTATTGTTGGCGTTCGGAAGGTTCTGGAATACCCATAGCGATAGGGAGCCATTCTTTATTGAGTATATGACAAAGCATCCCTCAATGAAATATGGGCTTTTCACAACGCCATTCTCTCCGTCACATTCAGCTAATATATCTATATGGAATTGTGTAAATTTCATATATGATTTATCCATAGCTGTCACGAAACTTTTAGATAAGACAGCTAACTTCTTACAGTTGTTTTTTATTCTGTATAATTCATCAATGGCAGCTTCACGGTCTTCATCAATTATGCTGCCTATACTGTTTAAGAACCGTTTTATACTTTGGGGATAATCCCGGTTTTCATCAAGACCATACAAGTATCTTAGTATTTGATTGTCATTATAGGTCATAAAATATTAGGATTTTTATAGCTCGTTTGTATTAATGTGATTCCTCTGTTATGTTATAGACGATTTTCAAGTCATCATTCCAGTCCTTGTGTTCCGGCAGTTCCGCACTTTCCAACATCGCCACCTCTGCCGCCAGTTCCGCTGTACTCATGCTTTCCGTGTCGATGTCTTTCCCATAGAAGTAACGCTGCATCCATAGGGTGTACTTATACCCTTGCTTGTCGTTGTCGAATATCGTGCGCATCGCCTTCACTTCATTTTTGTCAAGGATGATGCGGAGCAGACGCATCTGCCCTTCGGTCAGTGTGCCTTCGGTAGATACATATACGAGGTTCATCGGTGTATTTTCTTGTTTTAACTGGTAATGCGAAATGCAGTCAATGATGGATTCACCTACATACAGGATGTCAATCGGACGGCTTTTGTCGTGTGAGCTTGTGGCAAGACAGTCGAACTTTCCGCCGATGATGCCCTTGAAGTTTTCGTTCCGCTGGGAGATGGCTTCCACTCCCCTTTCGCTGTACATTTTTACGCAGACATTCCGGTAGACGCTTCCTTTGTTCCGCACTTCGCGGATGAAGAAGGTGTTCTGAAACACTTTGCTCTCGATGCTTTCTTTCTTGATGCCTCTTTTCTGAAGGTAATTGCCGCTGTAAGGCTTCAGTTGGTTCAGATAGAATTGCAGTTCATTCATGTTCATGGAAGTGTTTCCTACATCATACCTGCTTTGTTCGGGCGTGACAATCCGGTTGGTGTTTATGTATTTCTGTAGTATCTCCCCTACCTCTCGCAATGACGGTCTTTTTCCGGTCGTTTCAAGCAGGTGTTCCTGCATGAAGTCAAGGATGCTTCTTCCACGAATGCTGTCACTGTGTACATCCCAATAGGTGTACTGATTCTGTGCGTTGCGCTTGATGACGATCGTGTGTGTGCCGTTGCTCATCTTCGGGCAGGCATTTGACGATCCGCTGACGAACTTCCATCCCAACTGCAACAGGAAATCCGGTAAGGAAATGGCGGTCTTTATCTGATTGAAGTCTACTTTCATCTTGTTGGTGTTGTAGGGTTAGAGACTCTTTAGAATATCTTCCGGCAGGAAATAGCGGACGGCTTCTTTGTGTACAGGTTCCCGTTTCAGAAACAGGACGAAATGCACTTCCTGATTGTCCTTGACGAACGGGAGGCACCGGGCTTTTTCGGATAAGTCGTGGAGCAGCCTTTGGGCATCCTCCCCACCCGTCCATTTGCACTCTCCGATAAGGATGTGTCTTTTGTCAAAGGATTCAGCCACGACATCCAGTTCAGCCATCTTCCCTGCCTTGCCGTCATCCGGGAATATTTTCCCCCACCATCTGGAAGCCATGCCGTATGCGATTCCGTCAATCTCATTGCCGCTCACGAACTGGCGGCAGAGATGTTCCCAACAGTCGCCGACATATTGGTTGAATTGCGATTCAACGAGGCTCATGACCCGATCAACACGCCCCAATTCAAGGATGGAACGGTGAGGCGCGACAAACCGGTAATAGAATTGCAGCATGTTGTCGTTGATGCGGTAGATGCCTTTCTTGCTTTTTTTCTCGCTCTCGCCGAAAGGGACTTCCCGTCTGACATACCCCAACTCACGGAGCTTGCTTAACGGTTCGGATATTTGGGTGGCTTCTTTTCCGGCACGTGCCGCAATCTCGGTAATCCTGTTCACGCCGTTGCCAATGATGGAAAGGATAGTGGAGGTCTGCACCGTGTCGCGAAGGTCATCCCGGAGAAGTCTTTGGGGCTCCTCCGCCAATATTCCTTTAGTGTCTAAAACCAATCTTCTTATGGCGGTGTACAGGTCCGGATAATCAGCTCTCAGCTCCCAATATCTGGGAATCCCGCCCCAAACGGCGTATTCTTCCACCGCAGTCGTCTCATCCACGCCCAATGCCTGGCAGATATACGGAACAGGTATAGGTTCCAATCTGATAATCTCGTCAGCCAGACCATATAGCGGTTCTTTCCTGTCCAATACATAACCTTGCATCAGTTGTTGCGAAGAGCCGCAGACAATCAGGTCGAACCTGAGCGTCCTTCCGTTCAGCAGCTTCTGGATGACAGAGGGAAGTGCAGCACAGCTTTTGACCATATACGGAAATTCATCCAGACAGACCACAATACGCCGGGTTATCCGTCCATTCAGTTCCAACAGCAACGTTTCCCAATCAGGGTAAACCACCTTGTCGAAACGGGGGATGATGTCGGAAACGGATTTGGCGAACAGTATCCGCTGGTTGGCTTCATTGGTCTGGTCACTGAGGAAATACACATCATTTTCCATCAGGATTTCCTTAATGAGCGTGGATTTCCCGATGCGTCGCCTGCCATAAATGACAACGAATTGTGGATGCTGCCGTTGGAACGCTCCCTTAATCCGTTCCAACAAATCCTGTCTGTCTATGAATCTGTCAAATCTCATCGGTTTCTTCTGGAATTATAAATAACAAAAATTATCTTTCACAAAGATAATAATTTTCTTTCAAGCAGAGAAAAAAAGCGCATGTTTTTTTGCTATGGTAAGGCTTTTCTTAGGGTATCACCCCATGCGGCGGGCAGTTGTGCCTCTGCCCGATATAGGCAGGTATCGGACAGAGGAATTTTCATTTTACGGTACTGTACACTAGGTCAATGGTGGTGTCTGTACCCGGAACAGCAGTCAGCTGTTTGGATTGACTGAATACCGTCTCTCCGTCTTTATACACGTTCATGGTAAGCCTCGCATCTTCTTTTGAATACAGGATGCCTTGTGCTGTGATTTTGCAGACTTTTCCGTCTGTGACGTAAGACGTCCGGCTGGTGAAACTCTCATTGACTTGCTCCGTCCGTTCTCCGGTCTGCTCGTTCCTGAACGCTACTCCGTCAAGGTTATACAGATGCAGGTTCCCTTTAGGGCTGTTTCCGTTGACTTCCACGACTACCCGGTATATGCTTCCGCTGTCTGTTACGGATGGATCGTTTTCGCTGTTGCACGAGGTCATGATGCACAAGGTTGTGCATAAAATCGCTAAGAATGCTTGATAATGCTTTTTCATATTTCAAAAATTTAAATGGTTCGTTTGTATTTTCATTATTGTTTCCGTTGGTTGGTTGTGTTTGCGGTTTGGTTCTTCAACCGGTCTGCCACGTTGTTAAGGATGGCATTCACATCGCTGATGATTCTGATGTAGTTCTGCTGTACGATTTCTTCCAGTATCTCCAGTTCCAGTTTCTCCTTTCCCTTTCCAAGCTTGACCGGAAAAGAGAAACGGGGTATTTCTTGTTCCTCAAACCGGCACATTTGGAATTGGACGCTGAAATAGGGCGGTTTCCCACCGGCAATTTTCCCGGTGAAATGACCGGCAGACTGACCGGCCACTTCACGGGCTTTCAGCACCTTTTCTTTTTGCAGGCTTTCGGTCATGCTGTTGCTTCCGCTTTCCTGATGTGAATAAGACTGTTGTGCTTCCTTCTGTTCTCCTAAGAGGCTTTCAATGTCCTTGGCGGTCTTTTCGTTTCCGGTCATGCCGTAGGCTTGTGTCCCGCAGGAGGCTTTCAGGATATTCGCGCTTTTCTCGCCGTAATCACGGATCGCTTGGTTGAAATCCTGCACGGCAAGGATGGTCGATACGTTGTGCTTTCGGGCTGTTCCGATGAAGGTGTCTATTCCTTGCAGGAGGATGGTGGGGAACTCGTCCACCATGAACACGCTGGTCGCCTTGCCCGGATTGTTCATCTGCGACATGAGCACGCTTCCGATGCAGGAGATTGCCGGAGATACGGCTTCCTTGATGGTGGGTGCATTGCCAACGCAGAGCAGCGTAGGATGTTCCTTGTTGGTGATGTCTAATGAGAACTCTTCTTCAGGCAAGGGAGATAATACCCAGAAAATGTACTTGTTGTTCAGCAGGACAAGCGGAGTCTGTGCGGATGAAACGGCACCGGCAGTCTGCTGTTGGGCGCCAAGTTTCCATGCGGTCAGCATCGATGACATGTTCAGTGCGATTTCCGGGTCTTCTGAAAGCCAGTGAAACACAAGATCGCTGTCAGAAAGAGCAAAAGCAATGACATGAGGAAGCGTGCAGATGCCTTGCTCACGTTCCTTGAAGCACTTGTAAGCGATTGAATAGACATAATTGATAGCGTTGTTAGCCCAAAAGTCGGTCTTTTCCTTCCAACTGGCTTCGAGGTTCTTCATCAATGTCGTGATGATGTTCCGGATAAACAGGGATTCGTTGCCTTTGTACATGTAGCGTGGCGAAAGAACATTCACCCGGACTGTACGGGACATATCCACGAAGTTGATGTAGGCGAAGCCGGGTACTTCCCTGCCTTGTTTCTTGAAGTGCTCGATGCTCCCGTAGGCTATGCGTGAGAGAATGGGCGAGTTGGCTTTGGTAGGGTCTCCTTCCCAGTCATAGATGAATCCGGCATAATTGCGTTCAGCACACTGGTAAATCATGCCTTTTATCCAACTTTCAGACTTCCCAGACCCCGGACCGCCATCGATATAGATGTTCTGTTGGGGTTTGTGGATGGTCAGCGGACCATTCGCTGTCTCAAACCGGAAGTAGAACGGTGATTCCTCATTGCTCAGACCGAAGATGCTTTCCTCAGATTTGACGTGCTTGCGGATGAAGTATGGAAGGGTTTTGATGACCAACAAGGTATAGGCGGCAAACAGGCATGGGAAAACGAACAGGTTGTACCAATGGGAAAGACGGCTGAATCCGATGACCAACATCGAAGCGGTCAGCAGCGTCATGCTGGCATAAAACCATTTCCGGCTTTCGTCTTTTGGCATACCGACCGGAAAGAGAAAGGCAAGCCCGCTGATGAGGATGACGTACAGGAACCGGAACATCATGCCTTTCTCCATCAGCTTTTCCCACAGTGACGGATTGCCGTGCGGCATATACAGACCGTTCACTATTGCCCATTGGAAAAGTACGGCGATGCCTATCAGGGTGGAGAGCAGAATCAGGATAAATGACAGGTCTTTCTTTTCTCTTTCCATCGTCTGCTTGTTAAGATTGGGATACCGTTGATTCTTCTTTCTTATCCGCTTTGCCCAAGAGCTCGATGCGCGAGATATTCAGGCTGACGGAAGGGACATGACTGCCGTCCTCTTTATGGAACACATCGGCGTAGACATCTCCGCATACATAGACTTGCGTGCCTTTCTTCAGGTATTCCATTACTTTGCTTTCAAAGTTCACGAAGCAGCATACCCATAAGGTCTGTTCTTCACTGTCCGCGTTTCTGAATTTGTGTGATACGTGGAAATTGAATCCTTTCCCGTTCTTGTTGGTGCGTGCATCCGCACCGACATAACCGATGATTTCTCCTGTAAACATAATGATTGTTTTTTAAGTTGTTTATAATCTATAATCCGAGTTGTGGCTCATAACCTTTATGGACGGTTGCCGTTTCAATCGTTGGAGGAACGGCAATTTCATAGATGTTTGCAAGCAATTCGCTTCCGGTTTCCGTAATGCCGTTTGTCCTTGCCCTTTCGATGTTTTTTTCCGAAGGTATGAAACCGTCTTTCTTCATTTCTTCAAGCTCCTTTCCGTCATGTTTGAGTACGGCTGTCAGAAAGCGTTCCTCTGGGCTTAGGTAGGGGTGCATGGATTGGCTTACTTCCTGAATCATGCCGCTGGCTTTGCCTACGTCAGACAAAAGGGAATAGATGAATTTCGGATCTTCCTTCAGTGCGGCAAGCCAGTTCTTTAGATACATGGCGTTCTCTTCGCGGATATGGGTGGATATGCCCATCGCCTGACCGGTAGTTGCCGCAGTGAGTTCGGCTACCAGTTCTTCCCTTGCATATTTTTCGTCACCGAAAATCCTGCCTTTTTCACGGTTCAAGTATGCAGGTTCCCCGGTGGAATGTGCCATTTCGTGCAGCAGGGTCGAATAGAAATTCTCGCCGCTGTTGAACTGACCTTTTTTCGGTATGACGATGTACCCGTTTTCTCCCCGGACATGATAGGCTTTGTCACCTACCTGTTGTTGAATCGGGCAAATCCATTTCTGTTCGCGCATCAGAGCGTCCAACAGAGGCATGGTAAACATTCCCTGTTCATCCTTTAAGGCCGGTGCCTGAAACTTCTCTTTCAGGGATTCCCATTTCTCCGGGTGTATTTCTTGCAGGTTGGTCTGATGCACGTTGAATACGTTGTAAGTTTTCATGAAAGGGGTAACTTTGTACCGTTCTTGCTCTTCCTTGCTCAGTGCCCTGTATTGGTCAAGCGTGATTTTCCGCCCTTCCTTGTCTTTAATGGAGAAGTTCCAATAGATGACCGGAAATGATTTTTCTCCTTTCAGGACATTCACTCCGCTCTCCTTCGCTTGCATGAAGGTCATATATACCGGAAGGGAATAATTCATTTTTTCCGAAAGTAGAAACAGCATGAAGGAATTTACACCATTGTATGCACGCCCTTCTATGTTCTGTGGCAATCCTCCGCCTTGGGTGGATAGCCAAGGCTTGTGCCAGTTGTCCTCGACTTGGTGGATTTTCTCTACCATTAAGTCTGCGAACAGTTTCAATGCTTTGTCACCAGCTGTCTCCATGTCCGTATAATTTATCGTTTTCATACTGGAGCAGCCATTTTCTGGCTGTCTCGTCATTTATCTCCTGAAGGCTTTCTTTCATTGCCTCCTTGTAGGCTTGCGCAAGTTCTTCTTGCGCCAGCAGGAACTCTAAATCGCTGATTTCTCCTGCCTGATTTTTCTGTACCAGTTCTTCGTAATCCATTGTATTGCTTTTTTAAAGGTCATTGAATGCACGGTTGATGGTGCTGGCTATGGGGCGTACCATGTCTTTGGCATTTTCCGGTTTTGCACTGTTGGCAAGTCGCACGTCTCCCATGTTCTTTTCTTGGGCTTTTAGCCCGAATATTTTCTGTATGGCGATGAGGGTGTTGGACTGTACGCCGGATTCACGCATGTGGGTGAGATCGTCATTGCGCAGCCGGTAACCGCCGGATTGTATTTCCTGTATCGTCACGAAATCGTTTTTCAATGCGGCTTCATAAAGCTTTTGGGCTATGCTTTCCTGTTCGTTTTTCATTTCGGTAGCAATGCCGAATACCTGATAGACGGACGCGGTCTGACGTTCATCCAGTCCTTTTTCCTTGGCGATTCCACGGATGTATTCTTCACTGGGGCGGTAGCCTTCTTCTTTCAGGCTTTGTAGCTTCTCGAAGTCTTTTTTTTCGATGGCTTCCCTTAATTCGGCTTCCATGTCACGTGTCGAGCGTTCTTCATTAGGGATATCCCGTTGGGTGGATGAGCCTAGTTTGGGTGTCATTTCTTTTATCAGTTCCTGTGCTTTTGACGGTGTAAGGCTCTGTATGTTGGTGAACTGGATGCCTTTTTTGTCATCGGTCAGCCGGACATCTGCAATGAAATACCCTTCTTTGCTGTGCATCAGTATGTTTTCAAGCGTATGTCCGTTGGCAAGCAGGTATTTGTCCGCTTTGGTCAGTTTATATCCTTGATATTCGGATGTTTGTCCGATGGCTTCAGGAATCCGTATCTCTTGATTGGAACGGACGATGACGGAATTCAGGTCTTTATCCACTTGCAGCATCAGGTCTTTTTTCTTGACCGTAAGGGGGACAATCTCTCCTGCAAGCAGAAGCTCCTTGTCTTTCTTGCTGAGCTTTTTCCCTAATATCTTATCGGGAATGGTCAGCGTCTCTTTACGGTAGAACACGGATATGCCGTTTTCACTGAACCGCAGCTTGCCCTGTTTGCCGTTAATCTCCATCATATCTGACAGGATGCCTTTCTCCAGTCTCGTTCCTTTACCGTCAAGAATGTTCCCGTTTTTATGGGCGTACTCGTATAAGGATTGACCGGTATAGCATACCTTGTGACGGTGGTCGATAACGGTAAATCCGTCCTTGTCCTGCCCTTTCAGATTTTCCCACCGGATGATGCTGATACCCTTCTGTTCCAGTTCAGCAGCGTATGCGGGGTCGTTGGCCCGGTCTTTGTCGAAAATCCCGGAAACACGTTCCTTAGATTGCTCCCGTAAGGAGTTATCGGGCTTGCTTCCGGCTATTGCCCGTATCTGATCGATGTGCAGGATAGTTTCTTCCCCGTCTTTGTGGAAACGGAAATATCTATCTTTATATTCAGTCTGGTAGCCGAGCGAACGGGCAATACCGTTGAATTGTCCTACGTTGTCAAACTGATAGGAATCCAGTGCTTCTTTTAGGGTCATGGGCGTTCTTTATATAAGGGTTCTGCGGATAGGATATATTCATTGAATACAGCGAGCTTCATGTGGCGTCCGCCGTTTCTCTCATACATCTCGATTTCAAAAACTTTGTCATCCGGGATGGTGAATTTCTGGAATCCGAGTATCAGGCGGTTCCGGCTCTTCCCCTTGATTTTGGTCTCAAAGTCCTTCAGGTAAACGGGGTCTATGGCCGTTTCCTGCTGGATGGCGTTCTTGCTTTTCTTCAGGTCACGTTGGAAGCATTTCACAAACTCGATGTCGTAATCAATGTGGGAATTGTTTCTTACGTCAAAGACAAAGAACATGAAATCATTGTGTACATAGAGATTGGCCATTGAAAGCTCAAACTTGTTCTTGATGACACCCAGACTGAAAATGTTCCGTTCTTTTGTCCTTAGCTCACGGATGCACTTCTCCATTTCTTGGCTATTTACGTCTACATGAGCCGTATATTGGCGCGCGTTGTCGAAGTTATAGGTGTAGGATGCTGTTTCGTTTCTCCGGATTGTGATATGGTAGGTGTTCATATCCTTGTCGATGACAAACAGGTTGGAATACGCTACGGCATCGGGTGCTGTAATTACTTTCAACTGGTTGTTGTAGGTGGAAAGGCTGAATGACATTTCGTTGCCTGGGGTACCGTAAACGACATCTTCCGGGAAAAAGAACTCGGTGACATGCAGGTCGCTTACTTCCGCCCGGTAGTCATGGTGCTGCCATTTGCCGTTGTCTTCATAAATGACCGGACAGGTGTCCGTCTTATCGCCGGACTGGTAAGTGACGTGATAGGTGTAGACGCTTCCGTCAATGCAGACAACGGTAAGGTTCGTTTCTTCTTCAAAATCCTCGGCCTGTGCGGACAACCGGACGATATGTGGGGCTTCCTCCACCCGTTCAGCCAGTATCAGGTTTTCTTTTCCGATGGCAATGTCCGACACCTGTACGGGAAAGACAAGGTGCTTCACATAGTCGAAAGAGATGCGGATGTCCTTTTGGGTGATTGCCTCTTTCCGGGGTGTCTCAGTCTCTTGTGCGGATGCGGACAGACAACAGAGCAATCCGAACAGCATGTATGCGATTTTTATCTTTTTCATGTCTCTGTGATTTTAATTGAAAAATGCGGTGAATACGGTGATTCCCCATAAAAGGAGAACACAGATAACGAACGAGAGGGTCAGCGGACGGATTTCTCGGAAACTTTTCCCCTTCCTTCGTGATATATAGATGCGGTAGCCGAAGAAAATTGCGGATAGCGCCAACAGATAGTTGAGTATGTCGGTCATAACTTGTCTATGAGTGTTTTTAAAGGGTGAGACTTCTTTTTCTCTTTCTCCTGCTCCAGTTGGCTGTATAGCTTTTGCAGTTCTTGCTGGACGGCTTCCCGTTTGAGCTTTGATTCCTCGCTTTCTTCCTGTATGTACATGATATAGTTGCTTTTCAGATGTACTTTGGTCTGCGACAGGCTCATGTTCAAGATTTGCTTAGCTATCTGTGTCGTGGCGTTGATGGCACTTGTGACCTCACTGGTCATTGTTCCGATACTGGAGAGCGGCATGTCAATGTTCTGCACAAGCCCCTGCTCCATGCGTTTGGCCGCTGTCGCCTTCATGTTGTTCGGCAGGTTCAGCCCTTCCATCGCATCATTGTCGAAAACAAGGAAGGAGACTGGGTTGATGCTGTTTCCGACTTTCAGGTTGTTGATGACAATATCTAATCGGCTGGCTCCTAATGTGGCGGTGCCGTAGAACAGCGTGTTAGCAGGTATCTTCATTCCTGATACATGCACGTCTTCCAACAGGCGCATCCGTACTGTGCTGCCCGTGACAATGGTCTGGTCTCCGTGAATGCAGGCTTTGATAAGGTTGCTGCTTTTGGGAAGTGCGGAGCGTTGTCTGCGCATCCGCTTCCCATTTCCAGCCAAATAAATGGGAGCGTGTTGTACCCGGTTGTTCATGGTGTCTGAAGAGACGGGTTGGCTTGCCGGTGCTTGTTCTTCTTTGTCATACCCGGAAATTCGCTCATACATCTTTTCACGGTATGCACTTGATTCTGCAAGGTCTTTCCGGATGCGCGCGTTTTTCTTGGCTTTCCGGATAATCTCGTTCAGGGCTTCTTCATCTTCCAACCCGTTTAGTTGGGCTTCCAGTTGCCGGGAAAAACGTCCGTCTTTTCCTCCACCGTATTCTTTCATGACTTCTGAATACGGGTCTTTATGCATCCTTCGGATACGTTCAAGTGTCGCTTCGTCATATTTTTCTTCCCGGTTCTGCATTTCAAAATAGAAGTCAGAACCTCTGACACGTGAGGCTTCCTGAAGGCGGGCTTGTTCCTGTTTCTCCCTTTCGTCTTGCTTATAGGCTTCCATTTTGTTGGCGGCTTTCTCGGCAACACGCGATTCGGGTTCCAACAGGGTTTCCGCTGTGCGGTTATCGGATGATTCCTGCGTTTCCTGACCGGAACCGTGCAGGAAGAACACATAAATAAACAGGATGCCTAACAGGATGGGTATGACCACCAGCAGCTTGTTCTTGTCTTTCAATAAATCTTTCATGTTCATGGCTTATCTGTTTGAGTTTTCAGGATTGGGTTCATTCTCATCCGCAGTGGAGGGGCTTGTCTGGTGGAGCAGGTCATCGCCGTTTTCCACCGGCTCTGAATAACGGACAATCCAGTCCTCTATCTTTGCCCCGTGCGCATTGTCTTCGCTTCGCGATACGTCATAAAGGGTAAATTCGGCTTCAATGTCGCGCGATACGCTCCCTCTTGCCCGGTAGCCGGTCTGGGTGAACAGTATCTTTCCTGATACGGGAATGGTATTCGTATGGATTTCCACGTCCTTGATGGTGACACCGTACCGGATGTTTTTCTGGATAAGCGAATTGAGCATGTTCACGTCATTGTATTCGTTCAACAGTTCTTTTCCCTTGTTCCCGATAAGGTTCAGCGCAAGGGATATGTTGCCTTCATACGTGCTTTCATCGAATGCATACCAGTGGGTAACGAAGGTTTTCACGTGGTTGAGATACTCGTATTTGCGCATGGAACCGGCTGGTAGGCTGCTTGTCTCATATACTTCCCCGTTCTTGTCGATGACCAATGCCTGGCTGTAGGCTTTCTCTATCTTTACGGTCAGGTAGATGATGCAGCTTACAAAAGCGGCTGTCAATAGGATACAATAGCCGATGGAAAGCCGGATGGTCAGTCTGACAGTATCATCTGCTCCTTTGAATTTTGTCAAGTCCATAATGTTTTCACTTTTTATTATTGTCTATGATGCTTTCTCCTGCACTAGCGGCGGCTCCTACATTGGTGAGCTTTCCGGCAGCGGCTCCACCCATCAGCGCAATCGTGGCAGCTGTCGTTACGATGGAGACGGTTTTAGAGATGATTTTTCCGGCATCGCTGTGTCCTACAATCTTTGAGGATAACCAGAAGCAACTGCAATAGGCACCAATCATCGCCAAGTCAAGTCCGAGATACTGAAGCTGCTGGGTGGCTGCATCTACCGTGTCTGCACTTTCCGTATAGATGGCTTTTAGGGTTTGCCACATGATCTGGTTGAGGATATTGATTACTGTAAATACCATACATGCGGAACAGAGCGTTCCGAACCATATGCTTAGTTGCTTCTGGAAAACGGGCAACATGCTTGCGGCAAACACAAACGGACCGAGAATGACCAGAATCTTGACGATGACTACGCCAAGCCCCAAGATAATGATTTGGATGATGCCGACGAGCAAGGCAGCTACCGCGTGCAGTACTAGTGTAACCAGATTGGCAGGATTGAGCAGTTGGGCGATTTTCTCCACGCTGGAGCGAACGCCCGTCATTTCATCCTCTTCATCCATTTTGTCCAACTCCTGTTGCATGGCACCGGTCGTGTCCTCTCCTGCGGCAACTTCCGACTCTAAAGCGTGTTTGTCGTACTCGGCAATCATCTCCCCCTGTTCGGTAGCCGACTGTGCCATGAATTGTGCAAACTCCTGTGCCCTGTCCGAAGTGAGCGAGGTGGCTTCGTTGATGACTTCCATTGTCCCGACAATCGTCTGGGCGATGGGCTTATACAAAGTCAGGCAGAAGAACAGGACAAGGCAACGGGCGATTTCCATCATGTCCGGAAACTTGTCTTCGTTCGGATTCAATAACTGGCTGGCTCCATGCGCCAGATAGTTGTAAGCGATGTTGCAGATGAAGCAGATGACACCCACTCCGAAGGCAATGACGGTCATTTGGGAAACGAGTTCCATCGTCAGCCCGTCTGTTATCTGCAAGCCCCATAAAAAGTTGTCTTGATTCATAACGGCTAATTGGTATAACGTGTGTAAGCGGCCAACCGTCCTTGATAATAGGTTTTCCGGTTATGCCCTTTCAATGATTTGTAGATAACGGTAGATCGTACCGATTCGTTGAATTCTCTCATTTGTTCCGAAGCCTTCTCGACAGATTCCTTCACTTGTTCGATAAACGACATGCGTCCTTCCGAGTTCATGGAGAAATAACTGGTCACCGTGGCTACCTTAAAAAGCAGGTCAGTGCTCAGACTGAGATTCACGGTTACGCGCTGGAAGTTCAGGAATTTCAGGCAATGGTAGTTGGAACCGACATTCAGGTAGAAACTGTACTCACTGCTCAGGCAAGCCACGTCATCCAACAGGTCGGCAAGCTCTTTGAGAGATTGCAGCTCTTTTAACTGGTCTATCTTCTGTAGACCTAACCGTAGTTCCTGGGCATCGATCATTTCATTGATTTGGGATATCCATTGCTTGACGTTGGTTATCCATTCTGTGGCGTTCAGTGCGGTATGACCGGGGTCTGACACGACAAACTGTGCGTGTGCCTGACGGATGTTCGTGCAGAACAAGACGACAATAAGACCGAATACAAGAAGTGTCCTTTTCATTTGTCTTTTCTTATTTGAGGATGAATAATAAAGTGAATACCACACAGACAAACCAAGCTATCAGGTAGCTTTTGGCATTGTCTTTTTTAGTGGCCAATGCCCAGACTACGAATATCAGGGCTACTCCGAGCATGGCGGATGCGATGCTTCCGGCCAATGCGTAAGACTGGCTGTTGAAATCGCCTGACCAATTCAGGATTTCATTCAGTCCTTGTGTCGCGTCATCCATACCGCCGCCTCCTTTCTTCTAAATACAGGTTGATGGCCGTATAGGTGGAACCGGTTTCCTGAAACAGCTGTTTCAGCCGGACAACCGTAGCCTGACGGGAGTCAAATGCGACTGCCGCAAATTCTGAGACTTCATTGCGGAAAATGAAAGCGTCATTCGACATTTTGATGAAGAATTCACGCCAACGTTCCGTCCGCTGGAGGGATTCTATCATGAACAGTTCTTCGTCCGTGATGGATAGTACAGCTTGCACTTCCGGCAAGTTTTGCCGGTGTTCCGAATGGTCTAAGATAATCTTGGTTGCACAGTTGATGATGATGGAGTCTTTGATGCTTGGCGGCATGTTCTTCAGGAAAAGGATGTTCTGTGCGGCAAGGGTGATGCTTCCTTCCTTTTTCCGGAACGTGCGGTACAAGTAGGCGATAAAGTCTCCAAACTTCTCGTCCTGAAGAAAATCCAATGCTTCGTCTATAATCAGTTCCTTCATGAAGCCCTGCCGTTTCTTGATTTTGTCGACAATCATCTGAAGGGTGATAATAGCAACCAATGGGAAGTATTCTTTCTTGCTGGCATCTTCCATGTCGAACGCGATGAGACGGTCATGCACGATGTCTACGTTTTCCTTTGCGTTGAGCAGGAAACTCATTTCTCCCTCTGTATATGGCTCCAGAAGCAGTATCAGTTCCTCAATCTCGAATTTCTGTTTTTCAAACTCGCTCATGCGGTTGCTGAATACGTCTTGCAGGAATTTCCGGTATGCGGTCAGGCATGGGAATATCCGTTCGTGCTTCTCCCCTATCGATGAGTTGTTCACATAATCATAGAATCCGATAATGGATTTCCGGAGGATGGCACTTTCTGCCGGAAGCATCGGCTCACGGGCTTTCCAGATATAGCTGATGATGGCTACGATGGTCTTGATGAGGTCATCCGCAGATTCGGCATCCGAGGTGTCGATATACAGGTATTTGCCGTTTTTGTCCCGGTCGCAGAGGAATGGGTTAAACGCGAATTTCTTCTGTTCCGTTGAATCGAAATACTTGCCCCGGTTCAGCGCAATCATCGAACGGTACGAACCTCCGATGTCGATAATCATGACATCCCTGCCAAGCTCATAGCTTTGCAGGATATAGTTGTTCAGCCAGAATGATTTTCCCGAACCGGACGGACCGATAACGATGCGGTTCTTGTTGTTCAAGGTGGGGTAATCCCACAGGTTGATTCTGACGGGTGTGCCGAAACGGTCATTGTAGATGTGTCCTTTGCTGTCAGACAAATACATCCCTTCTTTCTGCAAATAGCAGATGGCCTGTTTCGTGGTGTTGATGAATCCCCGGTAGTTGGCTCTCGCATTGCCGGGAATGTTCGTGAAAAACAGGTTGCACAGTTCCGCATTCTCCACATAACAACTGCTTTGGTTCATGAAGGAATAACCCTGCTGTACCAATGCGATTTTGCGCATGAGGGTGGTCTTGTCCGTGTCGTTCACGATGACATTGAAAGCCGTATATGCGGTCTGATAATCGAATTTGGTGATTTCGTTGCAGAAGGCTTCCTGTTCGCGCTGCTTTTCTGAAGCCGGAGGATAGAAGTTGGTGATGTAATTCAATGCGTCTTTTTCAGCACCGATGGCAGTCACCGTGGCATCTGGGTCTGTGATCTCTATCACCACATTCACAATGTGGTCGAACGGCAAGCCCAAACCTACCGGATAAAGCATCGAGCATTTGCTTTTGATACTGTCCGGCACTTCTATCTGTCCACCGTAGGATTTCGACTTGCCGGTATGCGGAACGACCAGTTCATGCAGATGCTCCCCTTCATTTGTGAGAGACAGCATCGCTACGAACTGTTGCCCGATTTTCATGTCCCCGTTCTGATTGATTGCCATCGGATTGACCGTTTTCAGCGTGGCATCGTCAGTGGGGGTCTCATAGGAGAGGTTGATGTAATCGTATATGGCATTGTTGAGCTCCTGGCTGTTCATCTTCCGTATCTCAAACTGCTGGATGGAGGCAAGCCCGTTCTCAAAGTTCAGCAGAAAGGATTCCATTTCGGATAATCTTTCCCTATAGTCCTTAAACGGTTGTTTAAACGGGTAGTGCAGCTTCCGCATGAGCGATGTGCCGGATGCGTTTTTGCGTATCTTGCCGTTCCGTTTGCCGTTTGTAAATGTAACGTACAGGTTGGTATAGCTATTCAGGATTTCTTTCCCCTCAAAGTGACGGTTGTTTTCCGAAACCAAGGCATTGGTGGAATATTCTGTGTTGTGATATTCCCCTTTATAATAAAATGCCTGCTGGTGCACGACCGTCCCTGCCGGAAGCATCTTAAATAAGGCTTCCAACCGTTCATGGATATATTGCGCGTCATTTTCTGACAGAGTGAACACTTCGGGAAGGAACAGGCGGTAACCGACCGTGATGTCACCATTCCCGTTGATGATCGCATCCTCTGTGATGGTCTGTATGGGCAGCACATCTCCCAAATCCACGGATTTGTCCGTCAGGCGGATTTCTGTCTGCCTGACATAAATCAAAGCTATCAGCAGGCTCAACAGGCAGATAACGGCTGTCAATAGTAAGATGATTCCAATCATGGGCTTTCGGGGTTTAAAATGAATTTGAATATTCTTTTCTTGTCCGTTATCCGTCTGGGTGTCGCACTTCGGATGCTCAGTCCGCTCAGGTAGTCTGGATTGCCTGCTTTGTGCTCTTTTTTCAGGGTTTTAAACAGCATGGCTGAGAAGAACAGTATTGCAGATATGATGCCGATGATAAGTATCGGATGAAACTGCTTGAAGATGCTCACGATTATGGTGATGGCCACAAACAGCATGAAAATGGCGAACTGACCCGAAGAAAGCCCGAAAAAGCGGATTGGTTTGTTGATTTTTCGCATGGTTCTCATAGGTCAGATAATCAGGAAGGCTACCATGATGACTACTACTGCGATAATCCACCCCAAAAGATACTCCTTTGCGTGAGGGTTGTTGGTGGCTAATGAATAGATGACAAATACCAAAGCGATACCAAGCACGGCTGCAAGGATGTATTTGGCTACATCAAGAATGGTGTCTGCTCCTTCTTTGGCAGTGTCAGTCACTTCAGACAAGCTGTTGATTTTCAGTCCGCTCTGTGCCAAAGAAATTTCGGCTGTCCCTAGCAGGGTACAGAATACAAACAGGGTAAGAAGTCCTTTCCCGTAACGGTTGATGACTTTTTTTGCTTTCTCAGTCGATGCTTTAATGATGTTCATACCTTTTAAATATTAAATGATTATACATGAATGTTTTTCAGTTTGTTCCATTGTACGTCCTTATGCCGTACATATACGGTATCTTCCTTCCGTGTATCTGTAGCGTGTTTTCCGGTGTAATAGAAAGCCCGTCCGTGCAGGTACATGTCTGCTATCTCTGCGGCAAGCTCTTCTTCCTCGACCTCTTTCTGAAAGATGACGTGGATGACCGGGATTGCACCTGTCTGGTCTCCTTGATTCCCCTTCCCATCCGTGTTGTGTTCAGACTTCTTTTCAGGCTCTTCATTCTTCCGGCGTTTTTTCCGAAAGTAAAATAGGAATAGGAGGCATATCGCGGCCATGATGATCAGGTCTGCCGTACTCATAACAGCTGCCATACGGTTAGCCAGACAACAAGAGCAATGACATAGGTGATGACAGCTTCTTTTGTCCGTTCATGATTGGTTATCAGCTTCTTCAATACGGCTAATCCGGCACAGACAAAACCGACTCCGACTAAATATGCCCCTATTTCACGGTACAGTGCGATCAGTCCGCTCACATCTGTGGCGGATAACAATATGCTTGTCAACATGATACAGTGATTATACTAATATAACAATGCCTTGATTCCTATGTTCCAGACCGTATTCCATTCATGGAATGAGAAGGGATTCCAATATTGTTGTACGCTGGCTAACAAGGCCATTCGCGGAAGGATGAATACCTCCATTTCCGTGCCGACTTTAGGACCGATAATGAACTGGTATTCTTTATCTGAATGTTTTTTGTGTTCGACTCCAGTAAATGCGCCGATGTTTAATCCCCAATATACGGATTTTAGATTACTGGCGAGGGTGTAATGATAGTTCCCGTCTATATATATGTCTTTAGCTTTCGTTTCCCGCGTGAGTGTGGTTTCACTTTCTGGAAGCGTGATGGAATACTCGTATGTCTTTTCAAAGTAATTAGCTCCTATTTTCCAATAACTTTTCCGGTTGATGTATCGGGAATAGGAAAGATTGACAAAATTGTCAGCGTTACCAAAAATGTTGGTTCCGTAATTCAGTTCAAGGGCAGAAACCCCCTTGTAATGCTGTTGTGCGTAAGTGTCCTTAATTCCCAGCAATAATACCGCTACTGTTACCGCAGCAATTCTTATCCATTCCATATGTAATCAATATAAGTTTGTTAAGTTGATATATATAATTGTTCATCTGTATATTCAATTTGTAAGTAATATCTAATTTAATTGAATCAAGTGCTCGGTTTTACTTGTTTCCGCTTACAAACATATAGATTATATATAACGAAACAAACTTTGTGAAAGTCATTTTTAATGACTTCCTCATATCTTTAATCTGCATTAAAATTTCCGCCTTTTGTTGGATTGGAAGTGGGGAATTATTCTACAATAAATTAGCCGGAACGGATCAGTTGTGTATAACTGTCCATACCGGCTTGTGTTGATGTCGTATTTCTGTTTTATATCCTTTTCCGGACATTGCTTAATGCCTGTGGGGTGATGCCGAGGTAACTGGCGATGTCTTTCAGTGAAAAATATTGCAGCAGCCACCGTTCAGTTTCAAGCAGTCGTTTATAGCGTTCTTCCGCACTCAGTGTGTGGAACCCGTTTTCCCGTTCAATTTTGTGGATAATCGAACGCTCCAGATGGATTCTGGCCAGCTTATTGAAACTGAATGAAAGGTTGTAAAAATCGTGCAGCTTGCTTTTCTCCATCCGCCATATTTTGCATGGAGACAAGGCTTTTACGTTGTAATAGGCATAATGTGTATTGTGTGACAGGAAAAAGTTGATAAACTCTTTTTCTTCTACGAATTTGGCGGTTATCTCCCGGTTCTCCTTGTCGGGAAACCATAACTTTATATTTCCTTTTTCCAGATAATACAGGTAGAGAACTTCTTCTCCCTTGTTCACTACATGCTCTCCTTTCTTGACGGTTATAGGCTCAAAGTGCTCGTTAATAAACGCCTTCTCACCTTCGGTCATCCGTACATGGGAATGTATGCCCATTTTAAGAATAGTTTCGTCAATCAGGTTGGCTATCGCTATTTCTTTCTTCATTGTCTAATTTAGTTAATTGGGTATATATCGGTGCGGAAGCGCACCTCTCAACCTGGGCAGTGGCTTGCCCACAACAGAAGCACGCCCCGCACCGATTTGAATTTTCGGTACAGGTACGCGCTTGCTGTTGTTTAACTTTTAGATGCCACTCTTTGGTTGAGCAAGCGTATGTATGTAAAAAACGGACTGCCTTTTCAGACAATCCGTTGCAAATATAGGAATTTAATTTTAGATTTTTAGAGTTGGCAGGTCAAAGTTCTTAGGGGCGACACCTAATACCTTGATGTAGGTATCTCGATAGACGTTCTCTTTGAGCGGGCGATCTTCTTCTGAATAAGCCCATTCGATGAATGGTTGATAGTATTGTCCTGACCCTATTTTGAATTCCTCTTTATAACGGTAGTGCTGGCTGATGTGTATGCCTATCTTTTTAAGGAACTCGCTTTGTAGGTTTTCGTAGTATTTGGATAAAAGGACGGCTTTCAGTTTTTCGTCAAAGTAGTTGAGCGTTTCTTCTTCAAACAGAAATTGCACGGTGTAAGCCCATCGGTCCCCTTCTCCCTTGACATACTGAAACTTGAATTTCGTAACTTCTAAATTCTTGTTGATTGCATTCAAGATGCTGGTCACCTTCTTTTTGCGGTCTGCATTATTGGTGATGTTCACTTCAAATATGTCGGCAAGCTGGTCTACAGTAGCCGTAAAGCAAGGCTCGTTTCCCTGCTCGATCTTATATTTGATAAGATAAATCATCCGGGTCAGGTTCAGATAGAACTTGCGGTAGCCTTTGCGGTTCGGAAGTTTCCGGTAATCCTTCAGCTCAATCAGGTTGTATTCCGTGAACAGTGTATTCAGCAGGTCTTTGCTCAGATGGATGTTGTAGACCCGTTTCGTTTTCTTCTTGGTTGAGAAGTCATCCTTGATTTCAAAGCTGTCGAATATCTGGATGAACTTATACTTGGATTTCCCGTCTTTGGAATAGGCGACGGTAAGGTTGGAGGTTCCTAACCGGTAGATGGCCGCTTCAAAGGAGTTTTCAATGGGGTGCTCGATTTTCCGCCCGTTCTGTTCGGTCATGTATATGGGAGACTGGTTCCCGAAAAGCTTCTCCAACACATCTTGCGGCAACTTCCGTTGTAGGCGCGTGCGTTCATAACCCATTGCCTTGCAGAAATCATTGATCGTAAACCAACATTCACCGAACAGGTCTTTCATCTGTGAGGATGCGGCATAGATGATGATGTCTGACATAATGGATCCCGCAGAATCGAATAACACTTCCAATACTTCTGTATTGGAAGATTCGTTCAGGCTTCGTGGCACGCGGCTCAGTTCTTTTTCCACTATCTCCATAATCTCCTATAACGACCACAAATATAGGGATTTTTTTTCAATCAGTCGCTTCTTTGGAGCTTTTACTTGCCGGTCCTGCATTTGCCCTCCCGATCAGTTGTGTATAACTGTCCATACTTGTGCCTTTTTCCCCTCTCTAGATGTGTACAGGTGTCCTTACTTCCCGATTTAGATGTGTATAACTGTCCTTGATCCCTGATTTAGATGTGTATAACTGTCCTTAATCCCTGATTTAGATGTGTATAACTGTCCTTGTTCCCCGATGTAGATGTGTATAACTGTCCAGACTATTCTCCCAGATGTGTATAACTGTCCTTGTCTGTTTTGAAGCAGATGTTCCGCAATACACTAATATTCAATATGCTAGCACTAATTTTCCCCATTTTAGATGTGTACAACTGTCCCACAAATTCATAATTGCCTAAAAACCTAAAATATGGGAAAACAAATGTTTCGACTGACCATAACATACTTTCGGAAAAATTTTTTAGGGGAAAGGTTTTATGCTATTACATTATTTAACATTGCAGGGATGATGAATGGGGCGTTTGAAGTGTAAAAGTGTCCTTGGTTGTAACGATTTTTAAACAAAAAAAAGGATGAACCCCGTCTGTGGTGGATTCATCCCTATATGGCTTCTAAGGCAGATAGCTTTTTCCGGAAGTATCTTCGTTACATGCTCATGTATTTTTTTAAGAGACTCTGTATCTCCTTATTGTGTTCTTCGCATACGATGTCAAGGATGTTGGATGCAAGGATGTACATGCTGACTCCCGTTGCCGTTGAAATGCGCTTGAGCGTCCTGTGCGTGTCGCTGGATATGCGGATGACTTCGTTCCCTTTTATCTTCCGGTCTTGCAGGTAGTCCGAGAATTTCCTTTTCCGCACGTTGGCGTTCGTTGCCGGCTCGTTGGAGGACGGTTCCGCCGTATCTTTAGGCTGCTTTTCTTCTGCTTCTACAGTTTTTTCGATCATTTCTGAAGGTTTGTTTTCCGTTGTTTCCGTTTCCGGATTTGCCGCTACACTTGTCGTTTCCTTTACCTCCTGCTCCTTCTGCTTTGCGCTTTGCATCAAGAGATCCTTCATTGCCTGGGATGTATTTCCTTTCATGTGAATTAATTTTTAATGTGGTTGCTAATCAGTTCCAACACTTCCTCACAGAATGCGTCACACGGATGATGGTACGCATTGCTGAGTGTCGACAGGTTCCTCTGGTAGTCCACCCTCGAATCTTTGATGTAGTTATCCATCAGCTCGAATGGAAGCGCACTCTTGTTCGCCATGATTTCCTTGAACTCCAGAACATTCGGCATGACACGATTCATGGCTCCACGCACCGTTGTCTTTTGCCCCAATTTGCGCCGGGCTGAAAGTATGTCCTTATAAATGTTGTTATAGAAATAGAGCGTGGCCGACAAATCCGTATTGTTCGGCTCGAACGGAATGACAATGACATCAATGAAATGTAACGCTTCTATCACGCCGTTCTGTTTCAGGTTTCCCGGAAAATCAACTAAGATAATGTCAAAGCTGTCTTTCAAAAAGTCCAGTTGATTGATAAACTCGGAGGATGAGATGTTGATAACCTGATATTCGTTTTCTTTATCCCCATCTTCCGAAGTCTCATTCTCACGCAACCTTCCGATCGTATTCTGCATGTCATCGATATCCACAACTGCAACGGCCAGTCCTTCTCCATCCTCACTCATGGATTGGATGTAACCGGCGAACAAGGCGGTCAGTGTAGACTTCCCTACCCCGCCTTTGGGGTTTTCAAAGGCAACTGTTATGCCTGGCAATGTCTGTCCCATCTTTAATTCCTTTATTGATTAAGCACGTTGCAAATATAGTAATTTATTTCTTTATCAACAACGAAATTTAGCTATTTCTTAGTATCTTGATTAATTACGTAATTTATAAAGTAAATAAGAATAAAATTAAGTAATCAATTTATTACATTCTTATATATATTCGTAATTAATTAATTAATATATTACATACTTATATAATTAATTAAGTAAGTAACTATATTACATAAGCAACTAAGTAATATTTGCTATTTGTATAAGATGAAACTATGATATGATGTAACATTGTTACTTTGTTGCATTTGTATTGTGCAGGCTTGTATATTGACTGTGTATTCTTAATGCAGGTTAAGAAATCGGCAACAAATCATCGTATGTTTTTACATATTGAAATATATCATTATCTTTGTGAAATGCAAGGTATGTTTTTGTATATACAAAATCCTTGCGACAGCCGAGCAGTCGAAATCCGTTCGCTTTGCTCACCCATGCGGTTACAGTATTAACAGATAGTATGCAATGAAAGAAAACAAGACGAAAAGTATAGTCATTCGCATGACAGAAGAGGAAAAGGATAAACTGGTTAAACGGGCTAACTCAGTTGGTAAATCCGTTTCTTCATACATTCGTGAAGTGTCTTTACAAGGTAATTTAACTACTAAAACAGACATTCAAACGGTGTATGAACTGAAGAAGATTGGAGCTAATATCAACCAGTTGGTGAAGTATGTGATTATGCTTCCTGTAGATGAAAACATACGGAAATCCTTAACTCGTATGAATGAATACCTTTCGGATATTGACCGTATAAAACAGAATCTTTTATGATAGCAGAGATACAGCCTTCGTTTTCTTCTTCGGCTGTAATGGTACGTAAAGTAGCTTATCAGCTTACGAAGATAGAGCAAGGTGACGCACGGGTATTGTTCACCTCGACAGGTGACGGACTGCAAACCATACCGGAATATATGCAGTTGATAGCAAGAATGAATGAACGGGTAAAACTGACCTATGCCGAGTTTATCCTTAGCTTATTTCCCGGAGAAACGCTTACAGATAAGAAATGGCTTTCGCTGACCAATGAATACGTCCAACGGATGGGATACGGTAAATGCTGTTACGCCGTTGTATTGAATACTGATAAAGCTCATCAGCATGTGCATGTCCTTCTGACTACGGTAGACGAAGATGGAAGAAGCGTTCCTTCAGGCAATAACTTCCGCCGTTCGGAAAAGATCTCCCGTGAACTGGAACGTAAATACGGATTGACACCGGTAGAGAACGGTCATTCTGCCAAAACCACTTTAGGGGAATCCCATTATCGTATTTATTATTTTGATGCAGCCATGAAAAAGGCTTTGCGCAGTTATGCTTACCGGGATAAGGTTTCGTCCTTGCTACGTCATGCGGATGCCTTGCAGTCTTCCGGAAAACCGATTAATGAAATTACGTTATCCAATGAAGAATGGCTGGTTCTGCTTGGTGATGAGTTATATGATGATCTTTTCCATATACTGGAAAAAGGAGGATTCTTCAAGCCTTTGCTTAAAGACGAACTGCTTCATCAGCTTGACCGCGTGTATGCCTTTTCTGAGAATACGGCAGATTTCCGAAAGAATCTGGAGCATGAAGGACTGTATATGCGTTTGGTCACGAAGAAAGACAAGTCTTATTATGTCTATGGCATGAAAGACACATCCTTCTATGTCAAAGATACCTCACTGCCCATGAAATACCGTTTCGGACATATCCGCTTTGACGATAAGGGCATGAGTTCCGATGAGCAGAAACACTATCTCTATGACCATGTGTTCATGGCATTGAACGGTTCGGACAGTTACCGGCAGTTTAAGGAAAAGCTGGAGCAGGAAGGCATTCAGGTGCAGGAACATGAGAATGCAAGCGGTGTATATGGCATCTCGTTCGGCATGTCCGGCATTGACAGCCCTCAAATGTTCAAGGGCTCTGACATTTCTCGCAAGCTGACCTACCGGAATATACAAAAGCATTTTGACGGTATGGCAGCAGGGATGTCGCCGCATATTGATAGGGTAGGGGAGTTCCGTGAAAGGGTGGAACGGGAATCAATGTATATGCAGCATGGTTCGATTCCTTATATACCAGATGTGGAAGTAACGGGCGGCAGCAAGAAGCCTGATGAGGATGATTTCATCCCGTCCAAGAAAAAGAAGAAATGCAAGAATGAGCAAGGCTTTTCCTTGTGACAGATGTAAATAATTATTAAACTTAAAATACGATGAATTACCGTACTATTCTAAATGATTACCTGCCCATCGAGCAGGGAGATTTTATGTTAAGGTATAAGATAAACGGCAGGGGATATGTGCTGTTCTCTCCGAAAAAGGATGTGGTCTCCTGCATCGAATTGTATAACTTCTCAGAGATAAGCCCCATGCAGTTGGCCTTGTTGCTGACCTTTCAGCCCAAAGACGAACAAGATGAGTTTTCCTTTTCCGCAAGCTGTACGAAGGAACAGATCATTGATTATTTGTTTGATGTGGAGGAAAGTCAAGGTTGTGCGAAAATTCGCCATACTTCCGGTTTGCAGGGGTACCTGCTGTATGATTTGGCAAAAGCGGATAAAGTTAGAAACCTTTTCCAGTTCGATCTGGAGAAAAAAGAATCTCGTCTGTTGTTTAACAATAGGAACTGTGCCGCTTCTTTGCATGGGGATTGTCAGGGCAGCGTCATCCACTTGTGTTGGAATCCTTGTGTGTTCCACTCCATTGAAAAGGGGGGAGAACCGGATGCACCGGCTTACCTGTTGGCTTCTTCTTCTCCCGTTGTATGCGGTTACGTGCTGAAGCAGATAGAAAAGTGCTTTTCCTCTGTGGAGAAAGAAAAGCGTATCATCGGCATTCATGTAGGGGATGAGGTATCTGAAGCCTTTGATTTTATATGTTATTATGTCCGTAATGTGCAGGATGATTATGCCGTAATCGTTGAAAAGAGAGATGGAATGGTCATTTTAGAAATGTTGCAATGGAATCCTATCCGCTTGGCTAACCTTGTGGCTGCATTGAATAAAACGGTTTCCGAACAGATAAAGAAGCGTTATCCGGATATGGATGCTTGTGATATCAGACCGTTTGCTTGTCTCTCTTTTGCTCGGAAATCGTTTGTTTATTTTCCGGATGTAAAGATGTGTCAGGATGTGTTTTTAAGGTTGTATGTAAGAATTGTGAAATCAATGAATTTCTACTTATTATGATATTAGATATTATATTGAATAAGGTTTTGGAACCACTGACAACCAATAGCCCTGTTTCTTGTTCTGTATAAATTCTATGTAAAATTGAATAGAAAATAAAGTTTTTCAAGTTCTTCTCCTTTATAAAGGAGTAAATGAGTATTCTTATGTTGCTGATTAGTAAATTCTAAATTTGACAAAGAAGTTTTCCTCTGCCAATAAAATCAAGCAGGTCCATGATATATGTCTGTTGTTATCAACTTATATACTGCGTAAGGTATCTTGATACTTTGAACTTTGATAACTTTGCAACATCCTGATATTCATATAAATAAAAATGTAATCAGAAGAAACTTCAAAACTCTTACTAGCGGATTCTCTGTTTGTACATTTGCTATGTCAAAGAAATTATTGTTTAATTTAAAATTTGAAAAAATGAAACCAGAAGAATCTACACAGAAAAAAGATGTGAGAGAAGAAAATGATGCACTCAAGGAAGAAAAACTTACAGAGCAAGAGAAGGAACAGTTGGAAGGAGGTGTGAAAGCTGAAGATTTAACTTCAAATACCCAGAATCCAGATATAAACATCGTCAATTGCCACGGGTGTTGATTTTTACTGAATTTATTATGTAATTTAATCATGGGAGGGATAGAATGTCCTTCCCTTTTTTCTATGAATATGAAAGATAGTAAATATAATACTTTTTTTGAATATAACCATAAGATAATTGGTTATAATACACTTTACAATACTTGTCTAACATTGACACCTGAAGTGTATGGATTGTTAAAAGAAAAGTTTTTCCTAAACCTGAGTATGGCAGCGTTATACAGTGAAAAGATCAATAATTTATTGTCAGACAATAAATTTATTATTGATGAAAATATTGATGAAAGTTCAATTATCGATGATATATTAAAACGAAGCAAAGGTGACAAATCTTTACTTTATATTATCATAAATCCAACTTTAAATTGTAACTTCAATTGTTGGTACTGTTACGAAACACATGTTAGAAAAAGTAAAATATCTGCTGCTACTATTCAAAGTATTATCAAGTATATAAAAATAGAATTTGACACAAATAGTGAATTGAAAAATATTAGAATAGACTGGTTTGGAGGAGAGCCTCTTATGTATAAAGACATTATATATACTTTCCTTTCTGACTTGCAAGAAATAACTAAGAATTCTAACGTAAATGTAGTTTCGAACTTTACAACAAACGGTTATTTAATTACAGAAAAGTTCTTGGATTTTTGTCAAGAGCATCATGTAAAACGATTTCAAATAACCCTAGATGGTAATAGGATGAGTCACAATAAGGTGAAATTTCTTAAAGGGAACCATAATACTTACGATCAAATACTACAGAACATCAAGTTATGCCTTAAAAAGGGATTTGAGGTTTCTGTTAGATATAATATATCTCAAAAGACGGAAATTATTTATCAAGAAATTATATCTGATTTTAGTGGTTTGGCAAAAAATGAAATTCAAAATCTAAGATTCTCGATTCATGCAGTCTGGCAAGATTCAGACAAGCTGGAGGTATTAACCAAAGTTGATGAGATTGTTTCTAAACTTAGAGAACATAATTATATATGCGTAACTCCAGATTCATGTCCAAATACAATTTTTAATCCTTGTTATGCCGATAAGAAAAATCAGTTTATAGTAAACTACGATGCTCGTGTGTTTAAATGTACGGCAAGAAACTTTTCAACATCCCCTAATGAGGGAATTCTTTTGGAGAATGGAACAATCCAATGGCTAAGAAAAGAATTGGAAAAAGAATATATTCAGAATAGTACGGGATGCTTGTCTTGTTCGATTTTTCCAATATGTAACAGAGGCTGTTATCAAAAAAGAAAAGAAGTAGATGCTGATTATTGTTTTTATGGTACTAACGCCCAGAAAATGGAACATGCTAAAAGAATTGTTATTGAGAAACTCTATTGGAGTCATTTAAATATTTAATCAAAATTCAATCAATCTTAAATACTTAGCTGTTTATCATTCAGATACTATATTACTACAAACCATAAATCATCAAGGCTCATCAAATTCAAAAGCAATTGAATTTCGATAAAATAATCTAAGAGAGAATAAGATTTTGCTTAAAAACGCGAATTAAGGTATAAAGCCATACAGAATCCTCTATTACCCTTTGTTGATTTACTATTAGGGGAATAAGGGGATTCTGTATTAAAATATATTTTTGGAGATAGTGTTACATAACAATACCAGTTTCCCGGTCTACATTGTTCGTGGTCTTGGTTCCTGCATGGTGTTTCTTTCCCACACTGAAATCCCATGACAGAGTGAGCAGGAACATGTTTCCGTTATCCTTTATGAAAGACCAAGTTTCTTTCCGCACCTCATTGCTCAGCAATTTCGTGCCACCGCTCCATCCTTTGGGCTTAAAGGGATAAAGCATACCGGCACCCACATTGAAGTGCTTGATTTTGTATGAACATTGAAGCATACAGTTTTTCTCACCGTAACTGACCGTTTCACCGAACAAGGTGTTATAACGGCTGGAGACAACCGCATAAGCCGAGAACTTTTTATAAGTGAATGACAAATTGCCGCCACCATACCATGCGTTGAAGGTATGCAGATAGGCATTTCCTTTCGACTCGTATCTGTTCACACCACCATAGAGACTGAGTGAAAGCATATCAGGAACAATGTCCACATTGGCATAGAGCTGCCCGTTCAACCTTGAAAAACGGTCTTGGTTATCCACACCATACTCGAACAGATAGCTGCCGTCTTGCTGTGACACCCTGCTTACCTCTTCCATGATTGGATTCTTGCTGAAATAATAGCCTCCTTTCAGCTGCAAGTCCACCCATTTGTTTCCCCATGAAAGCTGAAGCGTATTGCTGTAAGAACGGTATGGCTTCAGATTGGGATTACCACGGTTGACCTCTATATCCGTAAGCTGCTGACGGATGTCACTGAGTGATGACAGCGACGGCACATTCGGTGTGCTGGAAAACACATATTTAAGAGTCGCTCCTTCAAACAGTTTGTAGGATAATGAGACCGAAGGGCGGAACATATAGAACGAATACCCTTTTCCGGATTCATCATAGCTTTGCCTTGAAAGGCCTACGCCCAATAGGTAGCTTAGTTTCTTCCATTTTCCATTCACCTGCACATAACCGTACAAGTCCGAACTGTGCATCCCATCCGTCTGGTTTACGTCACCCTTGTACTTATTATGGGTGTACGCCAGCGTGTATTTCAACCCGCCGCTTAAAGCCACGTCCTTGAAGTTCTTCTTGTAAATACCTTCACCAATCAATGAATATCTTTTTCCATCCGTACTGTAGATGTATTCAGAATATGGAGTGCCTCCTTCGCTGAGCGCTTCATTGTAGTTCCGTTCAAAGTCGGAACTGATATAGGTCCCTACCACATTCAGTAGGAATTCCTGCTTCTTGGGTAGCGACACTTTTCCATACAGGTCCAAGGAAGGTGAATTGGAATTATTGATTTTCTTTGTAAAACTATAGATGTCGTTTTTGCCTTCCTCCCGGATAATCTGACCGTAATCGTTATGGGGAGAACGGAAAATATTGTCCGTGAAAGAGGCATTGAATACATATCTTTCCGGTTTGGTCAGATTATAATTCAACTCCAGGTAATGGTCGGCGTAATTGAAAGGAGTAGTTATACCTTTCAGATAACGGTTGCGGTTTCCATCCGGAAGGCTGAAAGACTGGTCCTCATCCACAAAACGGTCATTATAGTCACGATAGCTCACATAGTAGTTGAAACCGAACTCCGACAGCTTATGATTGACCTTGATATACACATTGTCATTGCCGAAACCGGTCGTAACGGCATTGGTCAGATTGAATCCTCCCGCAACGCCCGACTCCCTGCGCTTCACTACAAAGTTGATGACGGCTTCCACATCCGTATTGGCATACCGCATATCCGGATTGTCAATGTATTCTACCCTCAGCACCTCGTCTGGTCTCAGAGCTTGGACCTGTGCGGTAGATGCTTCAATATCGTTGATTCTCAACTGCACACGTCCTCCGCTTACGGTCGAAATACTTCTTTCCATACTGTTCACCTTCAGCCCCGGAAGCTGCATGTGACCCAGCAACTCATAACCGGACGTAGCCGCTTTGATCTGTCTGGAAGAAGGGATGACAATCTGCCGGTCTATTTTTTCCACCACATTACTGCCTGTTACCGTTACGCCTTTTAAAGCCACGGCGTCCTGCACCAACCGGATATCTCCTAAGTTTATTTTCCGATCCAGATTTTCTAATAGTATGGACTGCGGCTGGTAACCTATGTATGAAACCTGCAACAGGTAGCTTCGGGAAGATAAATCCTTCAGGATAAAGTTTCCTTTGTCGTCCGAAGTAGCCCCATCCACAAATACCGAATCCGGCAATGACAGCAGCACCACATTGGCGTAGGGCAACGGCTGGCTGTTCTCGTCAATCAGTTTTCCACTTATGGTTTGTGCCGATACACTAACTGAAATAAGTGTACAAACCAATATTAATAACGTTCTGATAGTTCTCATTTTTACAGTCTTAATCAATTTACATACGGCTCTTTTGGCTGTTTCCGGCTCCCGTTCCCTTGTACTTGCTCTTTGCTGCATTAAGTTTGTAACGGACTGTCACCGCAAACTCCTGTCTGTCCCATACGCTTTTTTGATACAGATAATAGTCACCGCTATACATGCTATAGCTTATCTTATTCGTATTGAAAATGTCATTGCCTCTTAATTCAACACTCAAAGCATCATTCAAGAAACTCTTTCTGAGCGACACGTTCACATAGCCGTTCGGTTTTTCAAAATAAATATTCTGTGTAGCACCTGCACTCTGTATATATGAATCAAGACCTAACATAAAGCCAAGTGGCAATTCCCAAGTATTATTGAATGAAGCGGTAAATAGGGGATTATCCAAAGTTTTCGATTCCTTAAAAAAATCTATGGTAAGCCACTGCTTTTGCATACCAATACCCAGCATAGGAGACCAGCACCCGATTTTAGGGGAGGCGGACAGAAATGCGGCAAACATAGGAACAGACTTATCCCAGTTGCGTTGACTCAGCATGGTCAGTGAGGCATCTTCATTTACCAGTTCTCCCCAATTAAGAATCCAGTCCTTTGTCTGAGAGTAGGACAATGATATCTGTAGGAATCTCCAGACACCGGAAAGTGTCAGGTCGTGTATAATGGTAGGACGAAGTGTGGGATTGCCTTTTTGAAGGGTAAATCGGTCTGAATAAAATATATTGTTACTCAACTCGCTGTAAGTCGGTCGTTGGGTTTTTGCCGTGTAGCTCAACTGTGTCTGCACTTTTCCCAATTGAGTTGAGAATGAAATATTCGGAAAGAAGTTATCAAATGTACGGCTTTGTTCGTCCACATGCTTGCCATCTTCATAATAGTCAAACTTGACATGCTCATACCTCAATCCAAGCGACCAGTCACCCCACGGAAAACTGTGGTTATACTCCGCATATCCGGCAGCATTGAGTTCCTCAATCTTACTGAATGAAGACGGCACGTAGTTTTCTTCGTTCAAATAGTCGTCATTTCTATGGGTATAGGTTACTTCACTGCCCACGGCAAAAGCACCTCCACCCAATGGGAGTGACAAAGTCAGCTTTCCTGCCACAAGCCGGTTCTTTACACGATTGGCAGAATGAACATCACGGCTTTCCGAAGTCTGGCTGGTTTCCTGAAATACGGAGTTGCTACGCTTGCCATTCTGAAGATAATCGGCATTGAAATCGAGATTCATATCTCCGAATTGTCCGTTATAGTATGCATTCAGTTCATGGTCGGGATCGTAATGATAGTAATCACAACTGTTTACCTTTATGTTGTCGTAGAATACATTGTCAACATTTATATCGGTTTCTTTAGAAAGCGGATTTTCTTCATTCAGGGTCTTTCCTGCCTTATATTTCATACCGAAAGCATGATTGTCATTCAGCTGATAATTGAATCCGACATTGCCGTTTAGCATCTTTGAATAAAACTCGCCATTGCTCTTCATATCATGATTCCAAACTTTTGTTCCTCTTTCTTCCAGTTTCATACTGAAATCCTGCCAGCTTTCCATCTGATTATAATATATAGAACCGAAAATATCCAAATTATCATGCCGGTAATTGAAGTTTGCCTGTTCTATCAAATCCGTATTCTTCGACTGATAATAGCTGGAGCGCAAATTGAATCCGAAACCATCCCCTTGACGTTTAACCGTTTGAATACGGACAACAGCTTTTACGGTTGCGTCATATCTTGAACCGGGATTACGGATAACCTGTACATTCTTGATTTCATCAGAGTTAAGTTGCTCAAGCTCAGATAAGTCATGCAGTTTTCTGCCGTTTATATATATAAGAGGTGTTCCTTTCCCGAAAACCTCAAATGCATCCTGCTTTTTGGTAATACCCGGTATTTTGGTCAATACATCATTGGCAGAACCAGCCTTGCTCAACACACTGTTCTCCACATTTGTCACCATAGCATCACCTTTCATGCGGGTCACAGGTAAATTACCATTAACAACAACTTCACTCAATAGATTAATATCTTCTTGCATCACAATAGTTACCGGAGAATTTGTATGAGCTTTTGTTATTGGTAAAAAACCAAGACATGAAACTCTAAGTATATTTTCATCAGTAAATGGTCCTATACTAAAGTTTCCATTTTCATCACTTATCGTTCCTTGAACAAAAGAAGAATCACAACGATTCAATAACACAACATTGGCAAAACTTATAGGATTTCCACTCTCATCAATTAAAGAACCTGAAATACTCTGAGCCTTAATTATAAATGTATTGAATAATAATACCAATAATGTAACTAACTTTCTCATATTTCAATTTTTAACGCATTTCTAAAAAAGTCTCTAGATATTTTGTCAAGCCTTCACTATCTATTGAACAATTATTATATGGCACTTTACGTTCCAACGATCTAACCCTAGAAAGATTACATCCACCATTACATATAGGTAAATAAGTACATTTACGGCAATTAGCGTCAGCAAACTTATCGGAACCAACCATAAATCTGGAAAAAATATCATAATTAGTAATTCCATTTACCAAATTTCCAACAGAACGTTCGTGTATACCAACATCTGCCCAACATTTATATAAATATCCCAAAGGATCTATTACAAATGAATTGTTATTTGTACAAGTATATAAACTACAATCTCTTTGAGGATAGATAAATTTTTTCTTAACTATACCATTTTGGGCTAAATTTACCATAAAATCATTTTTCTCTTTGGTTGATAATTCCTGTGAACATTGTTTATTGCAGTTAGAATAATAGCTATTATCAACGATAAAAGAATGATAAATAGAACAGTTTTTATCTTTCCACCTTTCTGACAGTTCATTATAAAGGTCTACATATTCATCTTTATTTAATAATCCAATATTAGTCCTAACACCAATGCAACAATTAGGCATTAGTTCCAAAGCCATATCAATATTTTCAACAATCTTCTCAAAAGAAGATCCCCCATTTTTTAAGACGCGGGTTTTATTGTGAGTAAATTTATTACCATCAATCGTAATTTGTAAATAATTTAGTTTTTTAGATGCAAGATAACTACAAATATCCTCATTTAAAAGGTATCCATTTGAAACCATGGAAGATGATGATATTGGTAGTTTAGATTCGCTCTCAAATTTAGAATATATTTGTTTGATAGTCTCAAATGCAAGAAGAGGTTCTCCACCATGCCAATCTAAAGTTATAGACTTACACTTACCTACATATTTGTTGATAAAATTAACCAATTGAGATTGAACAACCTCCGACATAACATTAGTAGGTAATTTTTTTTCATAACAATAAGGGCACGCAAAATTACATGCCAATGTTGGACATAAAACCAAGCCTAACGAAGTGGATGCAAAGGAATCTTTACGCTTTTTATATTCCATTTTTTCTATATAATTACTATCCTCTTGCTCCGATACAAGAACTTTTGCATTAACAAAATACGTATAATCTGTTTCACTCAGTAGAAACTTTGCACGATCAGGATTTTTACGAATTTTCAAAAGTTTGTCATAACTTTCTTTATCCAATTTTATTAAGGATAACATTCTTGTATTATGAAGATAATAACCTATTTTCTTTGAATAGAAAAGGAAATTAAATTGTGACCATTTCATAAGCCCATAAATCAATAATTAATAAGAAAGAAGGTACATCTTTTGATGCACCTTCGCATATTAGCTATAACTTTTAACGAGGCTCCTCTTATCTTTTCGCATCTTCAAGAGCAAGCTTTCCAGAAATACAAATGTTAAGTTTACCACCTTCAACTTCTTCTTCCATCTCATTTGTAAGTACATCTTCTGCAGGAACAATTTCTTCTTTCTTTAAATCATTTTCTTCTTTAACCTTTTTTTGATTCAAATTTTCCATAATACCTCAGTTTTAAAATTATTATAATAGTTTGTCTATCACAAAACAAATGTACACCTTTACAATCCGCTACTAAGAGTTTCTCCCAAAACATAATCAATATCCAATATAATTTTTCATTTTATCCGCAAACTCACATCTTGGGTCAGGGTAATCATAATTATCTTTTCCGTATGCTTTCATAATATCTACCCAACAACGGTTATTGTGCTCAAAACATTCTTTATTCAATGTGCATTCGTAACATTTACTTGTTGGACGGATATCATTCCAGGCTCTATATGCCAAAAATTTTGCTCGTTTAGAATTCCAAACGCTGCTCAAACTGTTATTGCATACATCTCCTATGATAAAATATGGATGCCAGTAAAGTTGCTCGCAAATGGTTACCTTTCCATCAGGCAATATGAAAAACTGCATACTTAAAGCCGAACATTTATTCCCTTTAAAATATTTACTTCCTCCTTGGTCAGAATAGTATTCCTTGTTCAATGTGTTTTCGTCTATTGCGACATTAATCTTCGAGTATTTAACAGTTTCTTTTAGTTCCTCAAATAGCTTATTCAGTTGCTCATGAGAAGGTTTTAATGAATGGAAATCTTTTAATTGAGAATTTAATGAATCATGTACAGTAACGATATTCCATGTTGTAATATTTTTAAGTTTTGAAAGGAAACTGAATAATTCAGTCATTATCTTTATATCTGAATTATACGTTGTCAAGACCGTTGATACTTGAAATTTTAATCCGCTGTCATCCAATAGCATTATACCATTTATAACAGATTTCAGATAATCATTACCTACATTCAAGGATGATTTTAATACATCACTATTTAATGAATCTAAGGATATCTGTATAATACCTTTATATCCTGTCCATAATAGAGCATCTATTATATTAGAAGTTAAAGGCATTTTGGTGGATATATACTCAGTTTCTACTTTATAATCAACAGTTTTCTTTAATATCAATGCCCAATCAGGATGTAAAAAAATCTCACCACCTATAAGATTGACGCTTTTCATCTGAAGTTTTCCTGCTTCTTCTATTAATTCACATATACGTTCTGTTGATAGTCTATTCATAATTCTGGTATGTGTATCAGCATAGCAGTAATTACAGTGAGTTACACACCTGTTCGTTAACATTAAAGTTATTGACAATGGTGCGTTATATAATCTTCGACTAATAAGATCTAAATCATGACAAATAAAACTGTCAGGAGAAAGTGCTAAATATGTATCGTTTTGTGATGCTTTTACCAACACATTCTTGGGGAATATTATTTCTGTGTTATGCCAATGTGTACTCAACAATTTATCATTATTTATAAACGGGATAACATAGCGTTCTATTTCAGATTCTGTACGATGGAAATATTGACTTAAAAGCGTGATATTCTCTTTCAAGTTTCGCTTATAGGTAAAAAATCCAAGCATTATGGCTTGTAATGGATGAATGAAACCGTACCAGTTGTTTGAACTTTTTCCATTAGTATGGAACTTAGAAAACAAAAGAATACGTCTCGTATCATTCCGAAGGTGATAATGTGGATTCAATATGTATATGTCATTGTTTGTCATTTGTCTTTTTTATTACAATATTTCTGCCAAAACATCCTAAACCACAGGATTCTTCCACATGCTCCTGTTCTTTATCACGGTCAACACCACCCTGAACACCGAATAACTCATCCAGTCCTAACATTTCATCGTCATGTATACTTGAGTGATTGTTTCTTTCTAAGGCGTTTATAGCCTTGTTTTTCATGCGTTTGCTTTTCTTTTCCATAATGTTATTATTTTAAAAGTTGATAGATCGGACCAAAGATTCTGCTCAATATACTACGGCTTGAAGTGACTATTTCTGCCTGACCAGCTAATCCTACTTCATAATCAATTTCATATTTTGAAGTTGTATACATTCCATTAGTTAGTTCCACTTCAACAGCATAATTCTTACTTGAAGGAACATAGGTCACGGAACTCACTTCACCTATCAGATATCCATACGTGTGCGTTGGGTATTTTGATAATTCAATGTTTACCTTATCTCCTTGGGCTATATCAGCCACTTGATGTTGGTTTAGTTTAATATGACCTTTAGGATGCCCTTTATATTCTGATATAACCGAACAGATTGTATCACCTACAGCTACACGGTTGTTTATGCTCCAGCCTTTTCCCAGCAGTACTCTTCCATCGTTTGTACTTTTTATTAGATATCTGTTCTCCCACGATTTCAGGCTGTTTACCATTCTTTCGTATGCCAGTTCAAGTAATCTCTTGTTTTTGGCTGTTTCCATTTTATGTTCCAGTTCCATTTCAAACAAGTTTCTTCTTGCATTCAGGATTGCAAGTTCATTATTAGTTGAGTCTTTCATCAGTATTCTTATTTCTTGTTTGAGATAATTCCTTCTATAATCATACGCATTGTATTTACTGGCAAAGACATTGGCACGTACAGCTTCCGTGAATTGCTCATACGAGGAAGACATTTCTCCCATAATCAGATCAAACGGATAGTCATCAAGAAGCGAAGGATCGTCTGTCCTATAGAACCACTCGACACGTGTCAATACCTTGCAGAACTTTTTTACATCACCGAGAGATGCCGTATTACGTATTATACCTAAGGTGTCATTTCTCTTTACTTTTTCCCCATCTGTTACAAAGAAATCATCGATTATCCCATCTTCATTGGCCATTATCCACTCTGTTTTTGAAAAGTCATCAATAGATATATCTGTTGTAACTACATCCGGGTACTTGAATACATAACTTCCTGCTAGTAACACTATTATAAGACCATACACGATATAGCTACCTGTATGAATCAGCCAGTTTGGCATGTCACCAAGCATATCACTCGAACTCTCTCGCGAATATAGCTCTATGTTCTCACCCGCAGGTTGCTTCTTTTCATCAGTTTCTTCTTTCATATTGATTTACGCATTAAGTTCCAACTGATTCTTCACCAGTCTATAGTAGTCTCCTTGCTTTGAAATCAATGATTCATGATTTCCTTTCTCGGTGATTACTCCGTCTTTCAATACTACTATCTGGTCTGCATTTCTCACTGTACTAAGGCGGTGCGCCACTACGACAACAGTCTTGTCCTCAAAGAACTGATTTAGATTCTCCTGTATTGTTTTTTCATTGTCCGTATCCAAGGCATTAGTTGCTTCATCAAAGAACAGGTAATCCGGATTTCTGTATATTGCTCTGGCGATCAGTATACGTTGCTTCTGCCCTTGACTTAAGCCTTGTCCGGTACTTCCAATTCTGGTATTATACCTTAAAGGGAGTGATTCTATAAAGTCTTTTATATTTGCCATCTTTACCGCATACAATAGCCTTTCCCGGTCTATAACATCTGCATCCGGTGCTATGTTATTAGCTATAGTATCGCTGAATATGAATCCTTCCTGCATTACCACACCACAGTGTTTACGCCATTCTTTGAAGCTGATTCTTTGTAGGGGTGTCTCACCGACTATTATATTTCCCTCTGTAGGTGGATAGAATCCGAGCATCAGCTTTATCAGTGTCGTTTTTCCGCTACCGCTCAGTCCTACAATTGCCGTTGTTTTTCCTGCTGGGATATCCAGATCAATGCCTTTTATGATACGCTTGGATTTCTCCGAACCATAGGTGAACTGTAGTCCTCTTAATGAGATAGAATCTTTTCCTGAGACTTGATTTACCGTTTGCATTGATTCAGACTCTTCATTCTCCTTTCCATGTATTTCCCCAAGCCTTTCTAAGCTCAGCGTTGCATCCTGTGACTGTTGCATGAAATATACAAACTGTTCAACAGGCCCCTGCATTTGACCGATAATGTATTGTATGGAGAGCATGATACCAAGTGTTATATCACCATTCAATACTGCCGTAGCAGACATTACGGTTATCAGTATGTTTTTCACCTCGTTGATCAATACAGCACCAACCTGTTGCCATTGCCCAAGATTCAGCGAGCGGAGGTTTATTCTAAATAACGAAGCCTGTATATTTTCCCATTCCCATCGTTTCTGCCTCTCACACCCAAGTAGCTTGATATCCTGCATTCCATACACCAATTGCATCAGATTATCTTGATTCAGTGCCATTTGTTCAAAGTTTTTTCTGTTCAGGTCTGCACGTTTCTTCATGAACAGTTTTACCCATCCTATATAGAATATGCTGAAGGCCAGGAACACAAGGAATATTTTCCAACTATATATGGCCAGTACAATACCGAAAATGGTTATGGTCAGAACAGAGAATAAAATATTCAATACCGATTGTGTCAGAAAAACTTCTATGGTTCTGTGATCTTCTATACGCCTTATCAGGTCACCGGCAAGTTTACTGTCAAAGAAACGCATTGGTAGTTTCATTAGTTTGACTAGAAAATCCGATATGAGAGCTACGTTGACTCTTGTACTTATATGTAACAGTATGCATCGCCGGATTACTTCTATCAGCGTCCTGCTGAATACAAGCATCAGCTGGGCTACCAGTATTAGTTCTATGAAGCTCATGTTCCTGTGTCCGATACCCTGATCCACTATTGTCTGTGTTAGGAATGGGAATATAAGCTGTAGGATACTGCCTCCAAGTATGCCAAGAAATAGTTGCATTATCATTTTCTTGTATGGTCGTACATAACGGGACAGATACCATAGCGACAGTTTCTCATACCTTATCGGCTCTGTTTCATAGAATTGCGGTGTTGTTTCTACCAGCATCGCAATGCCTTTTTCTATACCTCCTTGGCGTGTACTTATCCAGCATTTTTTCAGTTCTTCTTCCTCATACTTCAGTAGACCGTAGGCCGGATCGGCTATATGGAAATATGTTTTCCCTTTCGATCTTTCTACTTTATATAATACTACAAAGTGCATCTGATTCCAGTGTAGGATACAAGGCAGCTTAGACTGCTGCTTCAGTTTGTCTATAGTCGTACGTATTCCGGTTGTACGTAGCCCTATACTTTCTGCTGCCTCACTTATTCCCAGGAGATTCACTCCTGTGCGCTGGATATAGGAATTCTCGCGAAGTTGTTGTACGGAATATTTTTTCCCGTAATATCTCGCTATCATGCGCAAGCAGGTGGGACCACAGTCCATAGCATCAAGCTGTCTGTAAAATGGAAATTTCATATTTTTTATTTTTTATGCAAATATCCATTCTTACAATCCGCTCGCAGGATATTCTAAAATAGAAAAGCATGATAATTGTCCAGTTATCATGCTTTTCTATTTTTGTATACTATTTCTTATGAAATAATGTAGTCTCCAATACCGAGAACAGGTCTTCTCCGTCATAATAATAAGTTTGTCGGTATTTATCGTACAAGATATCCACTTTTAAGTCATATCTGAAATAGTTCAGATATTTGCCTAACTGTGATTTTGACAATCCTACTTTCTTAGCAAACTTTTCTGGTGTGCCAGTACCTTGCCTGTATATTTGGTTATGAATGGCACAGAGCTTTTCAAAAGAAATTATTCTCATGGCATTCATTTTTCAAATTGGCTCCATACCCTATCATTAGGATTAGGACTGGTTAATACTATAGTGTAAATTCCATTATCGGGCAAATCTGAAACTGAGAGTGTAATTTGTACTGAATTTTCTTTTGAGACATTACCAGCTATCAATACATCGTAAGCATTCGGTAAACCACGTTGCAAATTTTGTGAATTAGTTCCGAATCGGTGTTATTTGTAGTCGATTCGGA
>NZ_JACSPQ010000053.1 GCF_014837055.1 Phocaeicola faecium | reverse complement strand
GCCTTTTTTTATTTCTTCCCCTCCGAATAAACTCCTTTTTGTTTACTTTTTTTATGGCTGTCACAAATAAAATCATATATTTGCATGAGTTATTAAATATACCGACTCATGATGAATTCTTATTTGTCTCAAATGGTTCCGCAACAAGCGGAAAAGTATGGGAATAAAATAGCCTTAAAATACCGTGATTACGATACGGATTCTTGGATTTCCGTTACATGGAATCAATTTGCAAATAAAGTACGACAGGTTTCAAATGCCCTCATTGCCTTGGGGATAAAAGAACAAGAAAATATTGGAATTTTTTCACAGAACAAGCCGGAATCTCTTTATTTGGATTTTGGAGCTTTTGCCGACCGTGTTGTGACGGTTCCTTTATACGCTACCAGTTCGGAGACTCAAGTGCATTATATTTTAGAGGACGCTGAGATTCGTTTCCTTTTTGTTGGTGAGCAATATCAATATGATACAGCTTATCATGTATGCAGTCAGTGTAAAGGGCTCAGGCAAATTATTATTTTTGATCCATCTGTAACGCTTGCTCCAGAAGACAATACATCTATTTATTTTGATGCTTTCTTGGAGAAAGGAGGAAGCGGTGCTTTTCAGGAGGAAGTAAACAGACGCACTGCGGCATCTTCGTCGGATGATTTGGCAAATATCTTGTATACATCAGGAACCACAGGAGACTCGAAGGGTGTCATGCTTTGCCACTCTAATTATGAGACAGCTTTTAAGATAAACAAAATTCGGTTGGTGGACTTGAGCGATAAAGATGTTGTCATGAGTTTCTTGCCGTTTACTCATATCTTTGAGCGTGCATGGTCTTATTTCTGTTTAGGTCAGGGATGCGTGCTTTGCATCAATTTGCGTCCGCATGATATACAGAAAACGATAAAGGAGATTCGGCCTACAGCAATGTGTAGCGTTCCGCGCTTTTGGGAAAAAGTTTATGCAGGAGCACAAGAAAAAATTAACGAGACAAAAGGTTTGGCTAAAGCCATGATGTTGGATGCCTTGCGTACCGGTAAGAAGTATAATATTGATTACCGGATGAACGGCAAAAAGCCGCCTTTGTTTCTTGCCATGAAATATAAGTTTTATGATAGAACTATTTTTAATCTGTTGAAGAAGACCATAGGGATAGAAAACGGAAACTTTTTCCCCACTGCCGGTGCTGCCATACCTGAGAAAGTGGAAGAATTTGTCCATTCGGTAGGTATCAATATGGTTGCCGGATACGGATTGACGGAAAGTACAGCCACGGTGTCTTGTGATTGGAAGAACGACTTTCGTATTGGCGGGGTAGGTCGGGTTCTCTCAGGAGTAGAACTGAAGATAGGAGATAATAATGAAATCCTGCTGCGTGGGGGGACTATAACAAAAGGATATTATAAGAAAGAGGCCATTACGAAAGCTGTGTTTACAGACGACGGCTGGTTCCGTACGGGAGATGCCGGTTACATGAAAGATGGATTTTTATATCTCACCGATAGAATCAAAGATTTGTTTAAAACGTCGAACGGAAAGTATATCGCTCCGCAAGCCATCGAAACCAAGTTGGTGGTAGACCGGTATATCGACCAGATTTCGGTGATTGCCGACCAGCGGAAATATGTTTCGGCATTGATTGTTCCTGATTATCCATTGGTAGAAAAGTATGCACGCGAGCATCACATTGCTTATACCGATTTGAAAGACTTGTTAGAGAAGCCGGAGATACAAGAACTGTTCCGAATGCGTATCGATGTATTGCAGCAGCAGTTTGCCCATTACGAACAGATAAAGCGGTTTACACTGCTTCCCCAGCCTTTTAGCATGGAGCGGGGAGAACTGACCAATACACTGAAAATAAAACGTGCGGTTTTGTTGAAGAATTATGCGAAAGAAATAGAGAAGATGTACGAAGACTAAGAGTGTTTAAATTTTGCTCTGCCTCAGTTTGATATTTGTTTCCGAGGAGGATAGCAGGCTATCTGACGAGTGAAAACGGAAAAACAGACCAGAAACAAACTCAAAAAGGGCGGATAAAAGGACTTAATCGGAAAATTTAAACGAAGGCTCTAAATAAGAAAGCGGAAAATGTTTCGATAAAGATTGAAGCATTTTCCGCTTTTTTTCTGTTTGACGCGGGCCGCCCCAAAGGAAATCCCTGCTGTGTGATAGGCTGTAAACTAAAATAATCGTATCTTTGTACCCTCAAAATCAATGAAAATAATTTCCCGATATGATAACAATTGACCAATTAAAAGATGTAAAAGAACGTACAGCTGCACTTTATCGTTATTTGGATATTGAGAATAAAAAAGTCCAAGTAGAGGAAGAACAGCTCCGTACACAAGCTCCCGGATTTTGGGATGATGCGAAGAAAGCAGAGGCACAAATGAAGAAAGTGAAGGGCTTGCAGGGATGGATTGAAGGATACAATGAAGTAAAGACGCTGTCAGACGAACTGGAATTGGCTTTCGATTTTTACAAAGACGAACTGGTGACAGAAGCTGAGGTTGACGATGCATACGCTAAAGCACTTACAGCGGTAGAAGAACTTGAATTGAAGAACATGCTGCGTTCGGAAGCCGACCAAATGGATTGCGTATTGAAAATAAATTCCGGAGCCGGAGGTACTGAAAGCCAAGACTGGTCTTCGATGTTGATGCGTATGTACATGCGCTGGGCGGAGAGCCACGGTTATAAGTTGTCGGTAGCCAACCTTCAGGAAGGCGACGAGGCGGGCATCAAAACCGTTACGATGAATATCGAAGGTGCCTATGCTTACGGTTATTTGAAAGGTGAGAACGGAGTACATCGTTTGGTACGTGTCTCTCCTTATAATGCACAGGGCAAGCGTATGACTTCGTTTGCTTCGGTCTTTGTTACACCGCTTGTCGATGATTCGATCGAAGTAACGGTAGAGCCGGCGCGCCTGTCATGGGATACGTTCCGAAGCGGCGGTGCGGGAGGACAGAATGTCAACAAGGTAGAATCGGGCGTGCGCTTGCGTTATCAGTACAAAGACCCTTATACAGGCGAGGAAGAAGAAATCTTGATTGAAAATACCGAAACGCGCGACCAGCCGAAGAATAAAGAAAACGCCATGCGTCAGTTGCGCTCTATCCTTTACGACAAAGAGTTGCAACACCGCATGGAAGAGCAGGCAAAGGTAGAAGCCGGAAAGAAAAAGATTGAATGGGGCTCGCAGATTCGCAGCTACGTGTTCGACGACCGCCGCGTGAAAGACCACCGTACCAACTTCCAGACTTCGGATGTCAACGGTGTTATGGACGGAAAAATAGATGGTTTCATCAAGGCTTATTTGATGGAATTTTCCGACAGCGAATCGTAAAAGTAAAGATTTCGTTTGTATTTTCCTGAATTAGTTGTATTTTTGGTAAGTTGAATTTTAAAAAATAGAACTATGGGAAACTATAACAGACAAGTACGACGACAAAATCACGAAAAACGCGAAGAAGAAAAAGCGAACCGCCTGTTTAAATCAATATGTATTGCGCTGCTGCTATTGGCTGTACTGATGATTGTGGGATATGTATTGGCTTCGTGATAAATTTATTTTATAACACGTATATAATTAATGAAAATACAGTGTTGAGGAACGGATTCTGCGTTTCAGGATGGCAAACTGACTATCCGGTGCGCGGAATCCGCTTTTTTATGATAAAGACAAGTAAGAAACAATAACGATTATGGCGCAAGCAATAGAAATCGAACGCAAGTTCTTGGTGCTTGACTCGTCTTACCGCGAGCAGGCTTTTTCCAGTAGTAGGATTTGTCAGGGATATATTTGCAGTATGCGGGGGCGTACGGTGCGGGTGCGCATTCGCGACGGGAAAGGGTATCTTACCATCAAAGGTGCTTCGAACGAATCGGGCACAAGCCGTTATGAATGGGAACATGAACTTCCGCTCTCGGAAGCGGAAGAGCTGATGAAACTTTGCGAACCGGGGATGATAGATAAAACACGCTATCTGGTAAAATGCGGAACGCACACATTCGAAGTGGATGAGTTTTATGGAGCAAACGAAGGACTGGTTATAGCCGAAGTAGAACTGGCAGACGAAAACGAACCTTTTGAGCGCCCCGCTTTTTTAGGCGAAGAAGTGACGGGGCAGGTAAAATATTACAATTCATTTCTGATGAAAAAGCCTTATAAAGACTGGGAAGAAAATAAAAAACAGTCAGAATACCCCCTGTAAACTATCCGAATAGGGGGTGAAAACTGTTATCTGATAGTTTGTACCCCATCAGATAACGGTTATTGGGAAGTGGTCTCTTCTTTTTTGGGTTAATATTGCGATATCGAAACGATAAAAATAAAACGAATATTAATCTCAAAAAACATACAGATGAGAACTGCATCATTTGCTCAGAATTTATTGAGCGTACAGACAGAACTACTTCACTTTGCGTATAAACTTACGTCAAACCAAGAGGATGCGAACGACCTTCTTCAAGAAACATCATTGAAGGCTTTAGATAACGAAGAAAAGTATACGGCAGAAACCAATTTCAAAGGGTGGATGTATACTATCATGAGGAATATATTTATCAACAATTACCGTAAGGTACTGCGTGACCAGACTTATGTAGACCATACCGAGAATCAGTATTATTTGAATCAAGGACTGGATATTGAAGGCGAGTCGACCGACAGCTCATACGATTTGAAAGAAATGCATCGCATCGTTAATGCTTTGCCTAAAGAGTATCGTCTTCCTTTCTCCATGTATGTATCGGGATTCAAATACCGTGAGATAGCCGACAAATTGGGGCTTCCTTTAGGTACGGTAAAGAGTCGCATTTACTTTACACGCCAAAAATTGCAGGAAGAATTGAAAGATTTCCGTTGAAAATCCTTCCAAAAACACAAGCGGATGCGTTGATAGATTCATGCGTTAGTGTTGGGTAAAACATCCGCATGTTTTGACTGACACATGCGGTAGAATTTCAGACTGATGATTAGGTGATTTCAGTAACCCAAAGTAAGGGTATTAGCCTGCCATTATGAAACTGCGTTTTTCATTGGCAGGCTTTATTTTTTATACTTCCATATTACCGGCCTGCAAATATAGTAACCTAAAACCGAAGCGAGGATAACCCCCGTACAGTTTGCTGCAAAGTCCATCCAGTCGCCACTGCGGGTTTCGGTGCAGGTGGCTTGCAGGACTTCGATGCACCCGCTCATCAGTATCGGACATACGACAGCTCCCGTAATTAAGCGTTTGAGCATCAATGAGCAGTGGCGGAACAGATACTCTATCCATAGCGTGACAGACAATCCCCCATACATGCATACATGAACCATCTTGTCGATATAAGGAATTTCGTTTAACTCGGTTTCCGGAGGAGTGAAAAAAGAAAGATACCAGATAATCGCGATGACAATCAGTGATAAGGGATAACGTTTAATATAAGCTATCATGTTTAAATTCTTTATATTTGCTGCAAAAATACGAAGTTTTTTGTACTTTTGTACCCGATTTTGGTTCTAATTATCATCAAAAAGACAAAGTACATTATGCAACAACATCATCACGAGCGAGTTAGTTTCGGAAGTAAGATAGGCGCTATTCTGGCTGCGGCAGGTTCTGCGGTAGGTTTGGGGAATATCTGGCGTTTCCCTTATGAGACGGGAAATCATGGCGGAGCGGCCTTTATCCTCATTTATTTGGGCTGCGTTTTTATTTTCGGGCTTCCTATCATGATGGCTGAATTTACTATCGGGCGCCGTTCGAAAGCAAGTACGGGAGGAGCTTATCGCGTATTGGCTCCGGGCACTCCGTGGAAATGGGTAGGTTATTTGGGCGTGTTGACCGGTTTTCTTATATTGGGATATTATACCGTTGTGGCAGGATGGACGCTGGAGTATATCTTTCAGGCAGCTACTTTAGGTTTCTCCGGTAAAAGTCCCAACGATTTTATAACCATGTTCCAGCATTTTTCGCAAGACCCGTTGCGTCCGCTCATTTGGCTGTTTATCTTTATGTTTGCTACCCACTTCATAGTGGTGCGCGGTGTGAAAGACGGTATTGAAAAGTCATCGAAAGTCATGATGCCGGCGCTTTTTATTCTGGTTGTTTTGCTGGCAATATGTTCGCTTACCTTGCCGGGCGCAGAGAAAGGAGTTGAATTTCTGTTGAAACCCGATTTCAGCAAAGTTACTGCCGACGTATTTTTAGGTGCAATGGGGCAGGCATTTTTCTCGCTGAGTCTGGGCATGGGCTGTCTGTCTACCTACGCTTCTTACTTCGGAAAAGATACCCGGTTGGGACATACGGCTATGAGTGTAGGAGTAATAGATACCTGTGTGGCAGTATTGGCCGGACTGATTATTTTCCCGGCGGCATTTGCTGTGGGGATTCAGCCCGATGCAGGTCCTTCGCTGATATTCATTACGCTCCCCAACGTATTCCAGCAGGCTTTTGCCGGAGTTCCCATATTGTCGTATGTATGCTCTGTTGCATTTTATGTATTGTTGGCGCTGGCAGCTTTAACCTCTACGATTTCTTTGCATGAAGTCTCTACTGCCTTCCTGCATGAAAAGTTCGGTTTCACCCGCAGTCGTGCTGCTTCGCTTGTCACAGCAGGCAGCCTGCTTATCGGAGTTGTTTCATCGCTGGCATTGGGCGAATGGAGCGCATACACGATAGCGGGAATGAACGTCTTTGATGCGCTCGATTACTTGACGGCAAAAATCATGCTTCCCGTTTCCGGTATGTTTGCGGCTCTTTTTGTGGGTTGGGTGCTCGACCGCAAGATTGTACGCGGCGAAGCAACCAACTACGGTACTCTCAAGTCGTCTTATTATCCGCTATATATTCTGATACTGAAATTTGTTGCCCCCATCGGCATTGTTCTGATATTTGTCAACGAATTAGGGTTGTTAGGATAACGGCTGCATGTGGAAAGACTTTTTTTATTACTCCAAGTCAGAGCGGCGTGTCATTTTGTTTCTGCTGGTTTTGGCTGTATTTTTCTTGGGCTTTTACGTAGGCGCAGGACGGTGGAGCAGCCAAGAGTCTGCCCCGGAAGCTAAGAAAAGTCCGGCGGTAGATTCATTTATTGCCGACGTAAAAGCAAGAAAACACCGGAACCATCCCCGCCGTGAGTTGCGCAATAACGCTGCTGCCGAACAAATTCCGGTTGTTTTATCCCCGTTCGATCCCAATACAGCCGATTCCGTAACCTTACGTCGGTTGGGTTTGTCCGCCTTTGCCACCCGTAACGTACTGAAATACCGCTCGAAAGGCGGACAGTTTCGTACCCCCGAATCGTTTGCACGTATCTATGGATTAAGCGAGGCGCAATATGAAGAGCTATATCCTTATATCCGCATCCCGAAACAGCAACCGAAGTATGACACCGTTTTACATCGCGCTTCCGTGGAAAAAGATTCCATTATTCCCCGTGTTTCTTACAAATACCCCGAAGGAACGGTAATCGACTTGAATGCAGCTGATACGGCCGAACTGAAACGCATTCCCGGCATCGGCAGCGGACTGGCTCGCATGATTGTCGCCTACCGGAATCGTTTGGGAGGTTTTTATAGCGTTTCCCAACTGCAAGAAGTTCCCCACGTGGGAGAAGAATTGAACAAATGGTTCAAAATAGAATCCGACTCCCTGCGTCGGTTGAGCGTAAACCGCGACAATTTAGACCGGTTGCGTTCCCACCCCTACATGAATTTTTATAAAGCCAAAGCCATTGTGGAGTATCGCCGCAAGCGTGGAAAGATAAAAAGTCTGTCGCGCCTCTCACTGTTCGAAGAGTTTTCAGAGGAAGATCTCCGGCGTTTGTCTCCTTATTTGTCGTTTGAGTGATGTTTTATTCCAAATCGGTCATTAGAAATTTTTGCGAGCAAAATGTAAGACAACAACCTTTATTATGACCCAAATTTACATTGCACACCTTAATTATTGCCATAATTATAACGTATTTCACACAAAATGAAAGCCCGATTTTCTAATGACCGATTTGGGTTTATTGAATGGAGCTGATAGAATGGTCTTTGACCGCATCCCTGCATGTCTCAGAAGTGCTTTAAAACGGCAAAATCATGCGTCCTTTTGTCTTGTAAAATGCTACGGTTAGTGTTGCTTCATCCATGCGGTAGAATTACTTGGTTCTACCCATACGTTGCCTTGTCTTGCGAATAGAATTTTTCAGGCTTGAAATAGGGCGGGGTGGGGATATCAATAAGATAGGGTAACATTGGAGTTAAATGTTTGATTTACTTGATGAAAGATGTGTAAAAATGACATGTAAAACGAGGGTTCCCTACATTTACACATGCCATTTTGCTCTATGTGTCTGATTGGTTTACAGATGTTTTCCCGATGTGTTTCATTCCTTTATTTCCCGGCATCGTCTAATTGTTTCCTCAGTTCGTCCATCTTCTCCGGCGAAGCTGCTGTCTTGTAACGTATCTTACCTTCCTTATCAATTATCACGTAATGCGGTATGTACAGTGCGCCGTTATTGCCGAATGTGCCATAAATTTCTTGATTGAAGGCTTCCTGAACGCGGATGTGTTCTCCTTTCAGGTCATAGAGGACTGCCATCTTTTTCCATTTCTCTTCGTCTTCCGGACGGTCAATTGATAAGTATAGCAATACGATGTCTTTCTCTTTGGCGTAATCTTGCAGGGGTTTTACGAAGGCGAATGATTCGCGGCACGGACCACACCAAGTAGCCCAAATATCCATGAAGATTACTTTTCCTTTATATAAATCCGTAATCTCCTTCAAGGTTTTGACGTTAGTTGCATCGAGGAAATGAATGTCTTCCGACAGTGTTATCTGATTAAAAGCCTTGTTTTTTGCTACGGCAGCTTGAACCAATGTCCGCCAAGAGCTTTCGGGATATAGTTCGAAGAAGCGTTCGTTCAATAGTTGTATCTCTGGACTGAATTTTTCTCGGCTTTGGTCTTCCAAAAAGAGCAAAGCCATTGCTGCTTCTTGTGCCTTGCCCGTTAATGTGTGTTCATACGAGTAAAAGAGTACGTTTGGGTAATCTTGTTTGATAGTATCCGGAAGTTTTTCTCCCCGCATGAAGTAGCGTATTCCTGCCTCATTGCTTGCCACATCGTGGAATGCCGGACTGAAAGGACTGTCCGGATGGTTGATTTTACAGAAATCAGTCATCTTGTCCAGTTCGGCAAACCAAGACTTTTTGGTGGCTTCCGAAGCTCGATAGCAGGTTGCCATAGTCTGATTCTGGAAAGCTAACAATAGCTGCATACGTATGTCTTGTCTGGCTTTTGTTTGTAAACTTTCATCCAGACCGTCCAGTTGCGCTTCCAGCGAATCTGCATACGCTTTCAGTCTATGGGAAACAGATGTAGCTACCGTGTCTTTTGCTATTTGCCAACGGTCGCCCTGACGGGTACGTAAATCCAAAACATCGGCATCTAATTGGTTAAGGAGTTGGGTCAGTTTAATAACCTTTTCGTCCAATCCGCTGATGGATAGGTGGTGTTTATCCGAAGCGTCGATATTAAGATGGATGTTATGATCTTTGGTTATCACAGATCCTAACGCTGCTTTTCCCCACCAAATGAAGTCAATGCGCTCATATTCTCGTGCTGGCAGTGTCAATGTGAATGTACTGTCCGGCTGTATGTGTAAGGTATCTGTTGTAAACGGATTGAACATGCCGTCTGTCGATATCCTGTAAACGATAGTCCCGTTATTTATATTCCGGATAGAGCCGGTTATACGCACTTCCGGTTCGTTTTGGCAGGAAACCAGCAAATTACTCATTAAGAGGAAGTAGATAAAAGGTTTCCAATATTTTGTGTTTTGTTTCTTTTCGCAAAGCATAGTGCAATGATATGATAAGGTTTCTATAAACTTAGCAGATAATGAGGAATCACTTTGCCTGTCGATAAGCTGATAAAAATGTACCCTTTTGGAAGATATTATTCTGATATCTTTCAAAAGGGTATTAAGTAAGTATTATTGATGTGCAACATATCCCGCAGCCTTCGCAATCTTGGTAGGAATTTCTGTATTGTCGATGCGTCCGCGGAACAAATCAGAGCCTGCTCCGATGGCGAATACCGGAACATATCCTGCCGAATGTCCGCCGCTGGTCCATCCAACGAGGGCTATTTCGTCAAGGATGCGTTTTGCTTCTGCCGCTATCGGTTCATCTTGGGCGTATTCGCTCTTTTCCATCTTAACTTGCTGGTTTTTCAGACTCTTTTCATAGATGTCCTTCAGGCGCGCTTCCTGCTTTTCCGAAAGTTTCACCTTGTCCCAGAAACCGAAGTTGTCTTTTAGGGCTTGCTGTATTTGTTCCCACGTTACTTGATTGTTGGTCTTGGCACGCAGTTGGTTTACGATTCTGGTAAATCCGTTTTCGCTCACCTTCTGGTTTTTCAGCACCTGAAGGTTCAGTTCATACGCACCTGTGCCCAGTACCAGTCCACCCGTTTCATGGTCGGCGGTAATTACAATCAGCGTTTCGTCCGGGTGTTGCGAATAAAACTCGTAAGCCACCTTGATGGCGTTGTCGAAGTCGGTTACTTCATGGAATACCGTAGCCGCATCGTTGCTGTGACAAGCCCAGTCTATTTTCCCGCCTTCCACCATTAAGAAGAAACCTTTTGTGGCATCTTTGCTCAGGAAATTGATTGCCGAGCGCGTAATGTCCTGCAAGCTCAGGTCGGTTTTCTTGCGGTCGATGGCGTAAGGGATGGCGGTGCGGTCAGCTTTCGATGCCTCCTCCGTTTGGAAAAGAATCATCTTATCCGCTTTCTTACTCTTTTTCAGATACTCTTTATAACCGCGTGCGATGGTGTAACCGTTCCGTTCCGCCATGCTGTACAGGTTTTCAGAGCCAGCCTTTCCGCCGTTGTCCGGGTCAAGGAAATCAGAACCGGCATAAAAGTCAAATCCCGTTGTATACAGGTCTTTCCCTATCTCGTAATAGCTTCCGCGTCCGGCCTCGTGTGCATAAAAGGCAGCCGGAGTAGCATGGTCTACACTCACGCTGGTGGCGATGCCCACACGCTTTCCGCTTTCTTTTGCCCATACAGCTACGCTGTTTACAGGTGTCTCCAAGTCTTTCAATACGCCGATAGCCCCGTTTTTGGTCTTGTTTCCGGTGGCAAGTGCCGTTCCAGCAGCAGCAGAGTCGGTCACTCCGTTGGTGGCAGAAAAGGTAGTGGCTACGGTAGCCTGCGGAAACTGGGGAAACGACAGGGGTACGATACCGATTTTTCCTTCCAGTTCCCCGCGGTAAAGTTCGGTTCCCAAAACTTGGTTGACGCCCATGCCGTCACCGATGAAATAAAATACATATTTTGCCTGTTGTGCGTATGTCGAATAAAAAGACAAAAGCGTAAAGGCAATTAAAAGCGAAAATTTTCTCATAGATAACTGTTGTTTTAATCTTTAAATGTGCTTACAAAAATAAGGAAAAAACAAGAGACCCACGGGTTTTTCTGCTAAAATGTGGTATACAGTGAACAGGATGTAACGTTATTGTCATACAAATGAGAATGGTTTCTTACATTTATAAAAAGAATAGTATTTATGAAAAAACGTGAATTTATCGGGATTTGTTGTTGGGGCATTTCCTTACTGACTTCGTGTCAGCAAAACGAGTTTTTAGCAGAACATTCTGATGAGGCATTACAGTTAAGGTTACGGGCATCGGTGTGGAGCAACCATGTTGCATCACGTACAAGTACCGAAGAAGGGGGGACTTCCACGTTTCAGGAAGGCGATAACATCGGCTTTTTTATGCCCGAAGAAGAGAATCAGGCAAAGTGGACACTGGAAAGTGGAGAATGGCAAACGGAACAGAACCTGCAATGGAAAGATAAAGTAAATGAGTACACTTTTTGTGCTTATTATCCTTATTCGGATGCGACAGTTTCCCGGACGGCAGTTGAAATGACGGATTTAAGTAAACAGTCGGGCACGCTTTCCGGCATAGGGAAACAAGATTTTCTCGTAGCCCGCTGTACTGCTTCGTACGAGACAAATGACGGAGTGGTCTCTTTTACCGGACAATCAGCTTTTAAACATGTCTATGCGTTGGTTTCGGTGACGATAAAAAAAGACAAGGAATCGGAAAACGTATCAATGAACGAAATAAAATTTGAAGGAAAAGATTTGTTTAGTAAATGCAGCTATCAGTTCGGAGCTACTTCTGAAAAGGATACTGTTTTGGTAATCGAAGAAAATTCGGGCAATTCACTGACGTTCAGTTATGAGGAGCCACAGACAGTAGAAGCGGAAACAGGATATCGGGTTTTGGCATTGTTCAACCCCTCAAAGCTAAAGGAGAATTTGCACTTTTCGATTGCTTATCAGCGTGATGGAATTTCGTATACAGCTTCGACCGACCAGATGGGTACGACATTCGATTCGGGCAAGTTTTATAATTATACATTAAAACTATCGAAAGAAGGCTTGACTGTGGTTGGAAATACGATAGAAGGATGGGATGTAGAGACATTACCCGATATTTCTGTTGAAGAAAATCCCGCAGAATAAGTAAAAGAAGGAAGACACAGAAAGCGGCATTTGCTTGATATAAAGCAGTTGGCTGTATTTCTGTGTCTTTTGTTTTCGATTATTCCTGTTTTTGCGCAAAAACTTGTACCTTTGCAAACCTTAAATAATACACATCTTAATACAATTTATTCAGGAATATGAAAGCTCTGAAAGAACGCATCATGCGCGACGGGAAATGTTTTGAGGGAGGCATTCTCAAGGTAGACAGTTTTATCAATCACCAAATGGATCCGATTCTGATGAAATCGATGGCGGTAGAATTTGTACGGCGCTTCGCCAGTACGAAGATTAACAAGGTGATGACCATTGAGGCGAGCGGTATCGCACCTGCCATCATGGTAGGATATTTGTTGGAACTTCCCGTGGTATTTGCCAAGAAGAAAAAGCCGAGTACGATGGAAAACATGCTGACTACCACGGTTTACTCGTTTACGAAAGACCGCACGTATGATGTGTGTGTAAGCAAGGATTACCTTTGTCCGGGCGACCGTGTGTTGTTTATCGACGACTTCCTTGCCAACGGCAATGCGGCAAAAGGCATTATCGACTTGGTTCGGAAGGCAGGAGCAGAGTTGGTAGGCATGGGCTTTTTGATTGAAAAATCATTTCAGCACGGTGGCGATTACCTGCGCGAGCAAGGCATTCATGTCGAGTCATTGGCAATAATCGAGAGTTTGGATAACTGTCAGATTAAGATAAAAGAGTAAATCTCCGGTTCATGGAAAAAAAAACACAACAGGATTCGGCTCAGAAAGCCGGACTTATCTATGGGTTGAATGACCGTCCTCCTTTGAAAGATACGGTTTTTGCTGCACTCCAACATCTGCTTGCTATCTTTGTTGCAATTATCACGCCTCCGCTGATTATCGCCGGAGCATTGAAGCTCGATTTGGAAACGACGGGGTTTCTGGTGTCGATGGCATTGTTTGCATCGGGTATTTCAACATTTATTCAATGTCGGCGCATCGGACCGGTGGGGTGCGGACTACTCTGTATTCAGGGAACCAGTTTTTCTTTCATCGGGCCTATTATTACGGCAGGCGTTACCGGAGGATTGAGTACGATATTCGGTGCGTGTATCGTAGCTTCATCGGTAGAAATGCTTATCAGTAGGATACTGAAATATACACGTAAGGTAATAACCCCGTTAGTTTCGGGAATTGTGGTGACACTTATCGGCATGAGTCTGATAAAAGTGGGCATTTCGGCTTGCGGTGGCGGTGAAGTAGCGAAAGCAGACGGCACATTCGGCGCTTTGGAGCACGTGGGACTGGCGGCTTTGGTATTGGTGTTGATTATCTTCTTTAACCGCAGCTCAAACCGCTACTTGCGTATGAGTTCCATCGTAATAGGGCTGGTGATAGGTTACGTGGCGGCATGGGCTTTGGGCATGGTTGATTTTTCGTCTGTTCAAAACTTTGGAGGAGTGAATATCCCTATTCCTTTCCGTTACGGAATCTCGTTCGACATATCGGCTATCATCGGACTTGCACTGGTTTATCTGATAACGGCGATAGAAGCGTATGGCGACATTACAGCCAACTCGCTTATTTCCGGAGAACCGATAACGGGAGAAAAATTTGTGAAACGGGCTTCGGGCGGTATCTTGGCAGATGGGTTTAATTCAATGTTAGCAGGTATCTTCAACTCATTCCCCAACTCCATCTTTGCACAAAATAACGGAATGATTCAGCTTACCGGTGTGGCGAGCCGTTATGTGGGTTATTTCATTGCAGGATTCCTGATTCTGTTGGGACTGTTTCCGGCAGTGGGACTTGTGTTTTCACTCATGCCCGAACCTGTATTGGGAGGCGCCACTCTACTGATGTTCGGAACCGTGGCTGCGGCAGGTATCCGCATTATTGCCGCCCAAAAGATAGACCGTAAGGCTACATTGGTGATGGCTTTGAGTTTTTCTTTCGGACTGAGTGTCGAACTCGTACCGGAAATTCTGAGTCAATTACCCGATACGGTTCGTAACATCTTTTCTTCGGGTATCACAACAGGCGGGCTGACAGCCATTCTGTCGAATCTGTTGATACGGGTGAAAGAATAAAAAGTGGGGTTCTGTTGAAAAGTTATTCGCTTTCGAATCGCTTTTCAATAGAATCCAATATCGCATACAGTTCTTCCAATGTCTCGGCGCGAAGCATGGCGATGCGTGTGTCTCTGAAATTAGGAATCCCCTTAAACAGCGGGGAAGCTGCCAGATGTCGGCGTACGTGGAGAATCCCCCGGCGTTCGTCTAACAGGCTAACGCTGTCTGCTACCTCGCGGCGAAGCACATCCATTTTCCACTTAAAGCCCAACGGCGGTAATTCTTCACCTGTTGCCAGATAATGTTTTACCTCTTTGAATATCCACGGTCTGCCAAAGCTGGCACGTCCTATCATGATAGCATCCACTCCGTAACGTTCGAAACACTCTTTGGCGCGTTGAGGTGTGGTTATGTCTCCGTTACCGATAATCGGGATACGCATACGCGGATTCTTTTTTACTTCACCTATCAGAGTCCAGTCGGCTTCTCCCGTATACATCTGTGCGCGGGTACGTCCGTGAATGGTCAGTGCCTCGATACCGCAGTCCTGCAACTGTTCGGCAAGTTCGACGATGATTTTGTGTTCGGCATCCCATCCCAGACGGGTTTTTACGGTAACGGGAATCTTAACGGTATCAACCACGGCGCGGGTGATTTCCAACATCTTCGGGACATTCTGCAACATGCCTGAACCCGCTCCCTTTCCTGCCACCCGTTTTACCGGACAACCGAAATTCAAATCAAGTATATCCGGCTGCGCTTGTTCCACAATGCGGGCAGCTTCGACCATCGTATCAGTATCTTTTCCGTAGATTTGAATAGCCACGGGACGTTCTTTTTCGCTGATGTTTAGTTTAAGTAAAGTTTTTCCTACCGACCGTATCAAGGCATCGCTTGATACAAATTCAGTGTATACCATGTCGGCTCCAAACTCTTTGCATAACAAACGGAAAGCCGGGTCGGTTACGTCTTCCATCGGAGCCAATAAAACGGGTTGGTTTCCTAAGTCTATGTTTCTTATCTTCATTACGGTTGGTTTGTTTAAGTATCTTTATCCGAAGCAAACCCCCATACGGCGGCCTTGTATGATGAGGTCGTGGTTTTCTGTGACTAATTTTAATTTTCCGGCAGTCTCTTGTAACGGAATAGAGCCGATGACATCACCTTGCAGTGCCACCATACGTCCGAACTGGCCTTGCGCTATCAGTTCGGTTGCATGTCCTCCCATCCGGGTAGCAAGGTTACGGTCGAAAGCCGTAGGGCTTCCTCCCCTTTGAATATACCCCAAAACCGTTTCGCGTGTTTCAAAGCCGGTTTCGTATTCTATTTCTTCGGCAATAAATTGGGCAGCTTTTTTTCCGTCGCGCGTAGGAATCCCCTCGGCTACGACAACGATAGAGTAAGGTTTCCCTTTTTTCAATCGGTTGATAATTGTGTCTCCGATTCGGTGCATATCGAAAGGAATCTCAGGAAGTAGGATAATATCTCCGCCTCCCGCCATACCGGAATAAAGCGCAATCCATCCGGCTTTATGTCCCATCACTTCAATTACCATGACGCGCTGGTGTGAACTGGCAGTAGAGTGAAGACGGTCGATGGCATCGGTAGCAATAGAAACAGCCGAGTCGAATCCGAAAGAAATATCTGTGCCCCATACATCGTTATCAATCGTTTTGGGGATAGATACCACGTTGACTCCCGCTTCTTGCAGTTTGGCAGCCGTTTTTAACGTACCGTTTCCGCCAATGCAAACAATGCAATCCAATCCGCGTTCATGAATGGTATTCAGCAGCATGGCAGGCTTGTCTTCCGACATGGCTACGTTTCCCCGTCTTCTGAAAGGTTTCTCTCTGGAAGTTCCCAAAATGGTTCCACCCATATTGAGCAGTCCGGTTAAAGAACTTTCAGTTAACGGAATGACATCATTATCCAATAAGCCACGAAAACCGCTATGAATACCATATACTTCCATTCCGTAATAGTTGATAGCTGTTTTGCAGACGCCGCGTATCGTTGCATTGATTCCCGGACAGTCTCCTCCCGAAGTCAAGATTCCTATCTTCATAATTTCTGTATTTGCTTTGTGATGTAAAGGTAAGAAAAAACTGTATAATTGTCATATCAAAGGAAAAAATAATACAAAGCGTTCCTTATTTATGTAGAAAAAAATCTACCTTTGCAGACTAAGGAATTGAAATAGAGTAACTGATGAATTCTACAAAGTTAATAGGAAAAGTATTCGGACCAAGGCAGCAGGCAATAGCGCGTTATGCTAACGAGGCAGAAGCTATACAAGACCGAGTATTCCGAAAACTGATACAAACAGCCTCTTCTACGGAATGGGGAAAGAAATATGATTATAGTGAAATAAAGACCTACGCTGATTTTCAACGGGTCCCTATTCAAACGTACGAAGACGTAAAAGGGTATGTTGACCGTATGCGTCATGGTGAAGAAGATGTGCTTTGGCCGGGTAAAGTGGTATGGTATGCCAAGTCTTCCGGAACTACGAACGACAAAAGCAAGTTTATACCTGTAAGTAAGGACGGACTGCATCATCTTCATTATCAAGGAGGGGTGGATGCTGTAGCTCTTTATTTGCAACAGAACCCGGAGAGTCGTTTTTTCTCAGGGAAAGGGTTGATTCTGGGAGGTAGTCACAGCCCGAATTACAATGTGAAAGATAGCTTGGTGGGCGACTTGTCTGCCATCTTGATTCAAAATATCAATCCGCTGGTTAATTTCATCCGCGTTCCCAGTAAAGAAATCGCTTTGTTAAGTGAGTTTGAAGAAAAGGTGGAGCGCATCGCCGAAACAACCATCCACGAAAATGTTACCAACCTGTCGGGAGTCCCTTCGTGGATGCTGGCTGTTATCAAACGTATTTTAGAGAAAACAGGAGCGAAATATCTGAATGAGGTTTGGCCCAACTTGGAAGTCTTTTTCCACGGGGGCGTATGTTTTACTCCATATCGTGAACAGTATAAAGCATTGATTCCGTCGGATAAGATGCATTACATGGAAACGTATAATGCCAGCGAAGGTTTCTTCGGCCTGCAAAGCGATTTGCATGACCCTGCCATGTTGCTGATGATAGATTACGATGTGTTTTATGAATTTATTCCGCTGGAAGAAATTGATAATCCGAATCCTCGTATCGTTCCGCTGACAGGCATTGAAGTTGGAAAGAACTATGCAGTGGTTATCAGTACCTCGTGTGGTTTGTGGCGTTATATTCTTGGCGATACGGTGAAGTTTACTCAAAAAAATCCCTATAAATTTGTTATTACCGGACGTACGAAGCATTTTATCAATGCTTTCGGCGAAGAGCTGATGGTGGATAATGCGGAAAAAGGATTAGAACGCGCTTGTGCGGAAACCGGTGCGCAGGTGTTGGAGTATTCCGCTGCTCCGGTGTTTATGGATGCCGATGCGAAATGCCGTCACCAGTGGCTGATCGAATTTAGCGTGATGCCCGACTCGCTTGATAAGTTCCGCGATACGTTGGATAAGGCATTGCAGGAAATCAACTCAGATTACGAAGCCAAACGCCATAAAGACATTACGTTGCAAAAATTGGAGATCATCGTAGCCCGTCCGAATTTGTTTCACGACTGGTTGAAACAAAAAGGCAAGTTGGGCGGCCAGCATAAAGTGCCCCGTTTGAGTAATACTCGTGAAACAATAGAAGAAATGCTGAAGTTGAATAAAACAAAACGCTGAAAAAGTGGTTTGAATTAATAATATATTATTGATACATGCGTCCTATACCTAAATACATAGCTTTTTTGTTGGTGATTATCGGCTTTTATGCTTGCGCCAGTACAGGTACTCCCGACGGTGGCCCTTATGATGAAACTCCCCCCAAGTTCATTCGTGCCACTCCGGAGCCGAATGCAACCAATAATAAGCGAAAGAAAATCAGCATTGAGTTTGATGAGTATATCAAGTTAGACAAAGCCTCTGAAAAGGTTATCATTTCTCCGCCTCAAAACGAAGCTCCAGAGGTAAAGGTGAGTGGACGGCGTGTTTTGGTTGAGTTCTTCGATACACTGAGAGAAAATACAACTTATACCATTGATTTTGGAGATGCCATAGTAGATAATAACGAAGATAATCCGATGGGAAACTTCGCTTATGCATTTTCAACGGGCGAAACCATTGATACGATGGAGGTTTCGGGGACGGTGCTGAATGCTGCCGACCTTGAGCCGGTGAAAGGTATTCAGGTAGGATTACATAAAAATCTGAATGATACGGCGTTTACCACATTGCCGTTCGACCGCATTTCGCGTACAGACAGTCGCGGGCATTTTACCATCCGGGGAGTATCTCCCGGAACCTACCGCATTTATGCTTTGATGGACGGTAATCAGAACTATTTGTTCGACTCAAAAACCGAGGCCATCGCTTATCTGGATTCATTGGTCGTGCCAAGCATGACGGGAGCTGTCCGCTACGATACGATATGGAACGAAGTCGATACCTTAGCTTATGATACGATTTACGAAGTGAACTACACCCGTTTCTTACCCGATAACTTGGTTTTACGCTCGTTTAAAGAAGAAAATCCGCTTCAGTATCTGATGAAAAGCGAACGGGCGCAACTGAATCGCTTCTCACTGTATTTTAGTGCAAAGTCTGATACGCTTCCTACTTTGCGCGGATTGGATTTCGATTCTGAAAATGCATTTGTCGTAGAGTCTAATCTGCGTAACGACACGATTCATTATTGGATTAAAGATACCACGCTCTGCGAACGCGATACGCTGACCATCCAGTTAGATTATTTGGCAACCGATACGTTGGGGCAATTGGTTCCGAAAATCGATACCCTGCGCATGGTGAACAAGATAGGGAAAGAGCGGCGTATGGCTTTGGCGGAAGAGGCTCGGAAGAAAGAAGAGAAGGAACGTAAGAAGCGTGAAAAGAAAGGAGATACGTTACGGGTTGAAACCAAATTCCTGACGATGAACGTCGATGCGCCGTCGGAGTTAGACATCAATCGCAATATAGTCCTTAAATTCGACGAGCCGGTAGCCCGTATTGATACTTCGGCTATTCATGTAGCAATGATGGTAGACAGTTTGTGGCAGGATATTCCGTTTATTTTCATGGCAGACTCCGTTGCTCCGAGGCAATACCAAATCCTTGCCAACTGGCAGCCGGGTAAAGAGTATCAGTTGAAGATAGACTCGCTGGGTATTCAGGGGATATACGGGCTTTACACCAATAAAGTAGAGAATACGCTGAAAGTTAAAACATTGGAAGATTACGGAACGTTATATTTAAATATCATAGGAGCTTCGCCCCGCGCCATCGTACAGCTGTTGAACAGTAGTGACGGCGTAGTGCGCCAACAAACGGTAACAGACAAGAATACTTGCGACTTTTATTTCTTGCAGCCCAGCACGAAGTACTACATTCGTCTCATTAACGATGAAAACGGAAACGGAGTATGGGATACGGGTAACTATGCCGAGAAAAAACAAGCGGAGGAGGTTTTCTATTTCCCGAAAGTTTGGGAAATGAAAGCAAACTTCGAGTTTGAAGAAACATGGGACATCCATGCCACTCCGGTTGATAAGCAGAAGTTAGACGAAATAAAGAAACAGAAACCTGACGAAGTTAAAAAAATCAAGGACCGCAATAAAGAGCGTGCCCGTAAATTAGGAAGAACACAATGATGAAGAAAGTAATTTTCTGCATAGTCCTCCTGATAGGGAGTATATGCATGGTTAAGGCCCAGTGTGGCGCGGTAAACGATGCCATCAAGCCCGGAGAATCCCTCTCTTACGAATTGAAATTCAACTGGAAGTTCATTTGGATTAATGCAGGATGGGCAAAAATGACTGTCAATAACTCTACGTTCGAGGGCAAACCTTGCTTGCAGACAGATTTGGAGTCGTACACCAACAAGAAAATAGATTTCTTCTTCAAGATGCGCGATACGCTGACTTGTATCACCACCGAAGATCTTATTCCGGTTTATTTCCGGAAGGGAGCTGAAGAAGGCAAGCGTTATACGGTTGACGAGGTGCGTTTCAGCTATAAAAACGGTAAATGTATAGTCGACCAGCAGCGTACACTGCGCGGGAAAACCGACAAGCGTCACGATGAAATGCCCGTTTGCGTGTACGATATGTTGAGTATCCTGCTTCAGGCACGTTCTTACGACCCAACCGATTACAAACCTGGACAAAAAATTCTGTTCTCAATGGCAACCGGACGGGCGGTAGAGAAACAAACCCTGATATTCCGCCGCAAAGAAAACTACACGGCAGAAAACGGAGTAACTTACCGCTGTTTGGTATTCTCACTGGTAGAATACGATGCGAAAGGTAAAGAAAAAGAAGTCATAACGTTTTATATAACCGACGACCGCAATCACCTACCTGTCCGTCTTGACATGTACCTCAACTTCGGTTCTGCCAAAGCATTCCTTACCGACATCAAGGGGAATAAATACCCGCTGACATCGATTGTGGGAAAATAAAAATTAGGATAAACAACACACTGATTTGTTCTTTAACTTTCCTCGTGGAAAGTTTAGTAGTCTTTTGCGGAGAATTAACAGATTCTCTATAAATTTTAGCCTGCCTAAACAGCCTGATGTAGCGGTTTAGACAGGTTAAAATTTATTGTTTAGAAGTGACCTTTTAATTCGCAACCGTACCACCCTTCAAATTTTGCTTTATATGCCGAATATAAGGCTCCCGGACTTATCATCATGATTAGTTTTTCTCCAAATTGGTGCATATAATCGAATTGAAAAAGTGTTTCTCCTTTCCATAAATGCTGCCAAGAAGGATAATCGCCATTGTAAAGAGATGATGTTACGTTGTGAAAATGAGTCACCCTGCTGTATAACGAGTTAGAGGGACTGATTTGGAACAAGTGTGCAACTTGTCCGTCGAAAGAGTATAAATCTTCATCTACGTCGGAAACCGAACGTAACTCTCCTTCCGTATAGTTCCGTTTATAATGGTTTTGAGTATATCCTCCGTTCAGGCGGAATTTTAGTTGATGATGTTTGTTTATCACAAAGTTCCCGGTAAGGTTGAGGGTAGAACGCAGGCTTTTGCTTCGGTTTTTATCCTCCGATTCTGTGTTGTAAGCATTATCCCCGGTATAGTTTAATAATTCATGGTGGTTGTTGCGAGGCGTTTCATCACGAACTACGGCAAAAGAAGCCGATAGGTTTCGTTTCTCGTTGTCATTACTTACTTTAAACTGAGTATATTGCTGGTTATTTTTATATGCTGCTCCGTTATTTGTTGTGTTTCGGTTGATTACATGGTCGGGAAATGACAATAATTCCTCTTTTTCGGTTTCCACTCCCTGATAACGTTGCATGGTATGTCCTGCCCAAAAAGAATAATTAGTATTGTTGTGCGATACTTTCGCTCCAATGTTATAATCGCCTTTCAAGTATCCGATATTTTGTAATCCGTCTATGGTGATGTAACCACCTGTTTTATATGTTTTTGTAATATAGTTTACCGAAGCGGCATCGCCGGTAAATTGTCCGTTGGTAGGCAACACGTAATATTCTACCCGCTCTATGTCTTTAGGTTGCAGGCTCTGTATTTCTTTTGCATCGGCTTCTATTCCATTAATATATAGAGTAGCTTTTCCGGTCATTGAGGTTACCGTCTTGTCTTTTCGGTTAACGGTAAGCCCCGGTATCATCAAGTTATAGAGTAAATCGTATCCGGTAAACGAGTGTTTAACTTGTTCTTTGCTTGGCAGAATCAATAAATGGTCTTTCTTTTGTATAAAAGAACTTCCAGTTACGGTTACTCCTTCTAACATTACATTGTCGCTTTCCATTTCCACTGTTGGCAGGTTTGTGTCTTGCCGTACCGATACCTGTATCACTTTAGGTTTATATCCTATCGTACTGAAATATAGCAGATAATCCCCATTTTTAATATCGCTTATGCGGTAATGTCCTAACGAGTCTGTTACCGTTCCTGCCACAAATGTTGAGTCTTGTTGCAGTAAGCGTACTGTAGCGTATGGCAATACTTCGCGGGTTTCATGGTCTGACAGCTTGCCTGATATTTTGTTTTGGGCAAAGGCTGTGGTTGTTATGAGTCCTATGAAAAGGATGAAGATTAAGCGGTATTGATTCATAGTAATGCTATTTGAGATATAAAGTTTTTCTTAAAAGTAGAAAATCCACTCAAACAGCCATGAAAAAACGTGTTTACTTTTTGTTTACATTTTATAATGCATTATAAATCAAGTATTAATAAGTCAGTTTTTTCTGCCGTTCCGGTTTCTCCTGTGAGTTTTTTATACATGCGTGTGCGGGCGGCAGTGATGGCGGGAACGGAACGGTTAAGTAAACCGGCTATCCGTGACACCGGAATACCTATCTTTATCAGGTAACAGATACGGATTTCTACGGGGGATAACCGGGGATAAAGTACCAATAACCGGTGGGTAAATTGGGAATAGACGGAATCTATTTCGGCTTGCAATGCGGCCCAGTCTTCTTCGCTCAGGTCGCGGCTGTTTGTGGCACGGTGGAATTTCAAATAAATTTCCGACTGCTCAAAGTATAAGATCTGTGATTTTTGTTCTTCAATGGATTGGTGGAGTTGCTTGCTCTCCGCTTCCAACGCGATTTTTTGTGCTTCTGCCCGCGTACGTTCCAATTCATCGTTTCTCAACGTGGCGGAATGGAGTTGTTCGGTCAGCGTTTTGATCTTTTGTTCGTGGGCTTGCAAGGTTTTCCGGGCTTGGGAGTAACGGTTTTCTTGAAGCAACATCAATCGTTGGGTTTGTTCCCATACGGTTCTCCGCTTTTTCTTCGTCCGCAGATAAAAAACTACTCCGACTGCCGTCAAAAACACGAATAGCAACAGCAGTTCGGTTATTTGGTTGCGTTGCCGGGTTGTCTTTTCTTTTAACCGCAGGTTTTCTTTTTGGGTAGTTCGGTAATCGTAAAGCGCATTGACCTTGGCTACTTCTTGGGTTTTGGTTATGAAATCGATGGAGTCTTGATATGCTACATATTTCCGCATATACTGGTATGCTTGGATATAATCTTGTCGGTATGTCGATATTTTCGCAAATATTTCGTAGGCTTTTGTTTTATTATGTAAGGTGCTATATTTGAATACCTGCCGAATGTAATGTTCGGCGGAATCCGGTTTCCCTAATTCATAATAAAACACCTCCCATCAGCATATTGGCATTGGGGAATGAATAATGGGATAAAACTTGTCGTAGAATGCTGTATGCGGAATCAAACTGCTTTTCTTCGTAATACAATCCTCCCAATTCCGATAAAATCGAATACGCCGTATGGTTCGCATGGTTTTGTATGGCGAGGTCATACCCTTTCCGGTAGGCGAGGGCGGCACTGTCCGGTTTGCCGAATACGTGATAGATACGCGCCATGTTGCGGAGGGCAAATGCCATCCCCTGAAAATTTTGAGCGGTATCGGCGTATGCGTATTCCAAACGTGCCGCATCCCAACTTTCTTTATATAATCCCTGATAGGCGAAAAGGGCAGCTATCTGTCCGTATATCTTGCTCATCACTCGTTTGTCCGGGCAGCTTAGCCCTGTTTCCGCTGCGGCACGGAAACACTCAACGGCTTGCGGTGCATTGTGCAGGTCGCGGTACACGCTCCCCTGATAGTAATAGGCTTCCGTCAGGCGTTCCTTGTCATCGTGTGCCTTGTAAAACTCAACAATGCGGTTGATGAGGCTGTCGGACGTGTGGGTTATATACAATTTGTCGTTCGCCTTTATCCGCAGCAGGTGGTAATACATCTGTGTCTCTTCCGGTTCTTGGGAAATGTTTTCTGCGTAAGCCTCCAAATACACAAGGGCACTGTCGGGCAGGGAGTCTATCAGGCAGACAGCCTGCTGCATGGCGGCAGGATAGGGATGATGCTTGTAACAACTGCTTACAAGCATCAACAGCATTCCGACGATATAAACTGGCAACTGTTTCATATCGGCAGACAAATATAAGGAAAAATTTTCCCCAAAGAAATAAAGAACTGTCTGAGTTAAAAAAATACGTTTAGAGTCTTTCGTTATACCTCAAAAAACGCTACCCATAGAACGGGTGGGTCTTTCGAATAGAATTACCTGATTCTACCGCAAGAGTTGGTCAACACTAACGGTAGCGTTTTTTAAATTCTATGCTTAAAGTGTAAAGTCTTTAAAATAAGCTCGTTACAAAATTGAATTACAACATAGGTTTGCGGGCGGAATAGGGTGTATGAAAAAGGCATACCGTAACCTGCCGGGAAGCGTTGACGGTATGCCTTTTGTGCTGCGTAAAATGCACTGAAATAATGTGTTATGCTTGTTTGTTGTCTGTTGCGGCGTGCGGGTAATCAATGGTGTAATGCAGTCCGCGGCTTTCTTTGCGTTCCATTGCCTGACGGGTTATCAGGTAACCCACGTTAATCATGTTACGCAGTTCGCAAATCTCGCGCGAGGCTTTTACGCGCTTGAAGAGGCGTTCGGTTTCTTCGTAAAGAATGTCTAAACGGTTCCATGCACGCACCAAGCGCAGGTTACTCCGCACGATGCCCACGTAGGCTTCCATGATTTGGTTCACCTCTTTCATGCTTTGCGTAATCAGGATGCGTTCTTCGGTGCTGATGGTTCCTTCGTCGTTCCATTCAGGGATGTCTTCATTGAAGTCATAGCGGTCGAGTACGCTCATGGCATGTTTGGCGGCAGCGTCGGCATAAACCACAGCTTCGATGAGCGAGTTGGATGCGAGACGGTTTCCGCCGTGAAGCCCGGTGCATGAACATTCTCCGATGGCATACAGCCGCTTGATGCTCGACTGACCATCCAAGTCTACCTTGATGCCTCCGCACAAGTAATGGGCAGCGGGAGCCACGGGGATATAATCTTTCGTGATGTCGATGCCGAGGCTGAGGCATTTTTTATAGATATTCGGGAAGTGCTTTTTGGTTTCTTCGGGGTCTTTATGCGTTACGTCAAGATATACATGGTCTTCGCCCCGTTGCTTCATCTCGCTGTCGATGGCACGTGCCACGATGTCGCGCGGAGCAAGAGACAGGCGCGGGTCATATTTCTGCATGAACTCTTCGCCTGCCAAGTTCTTCAACACGGCTCCGTAACCGCGCATGGCTTCGGTAATCAGGAAGCTCGGACGGTCGCCCGGATGGTAAAGCGCAGTGGGATGGAACTGAATGAACTCCATGTCTTTCACCAAACCCTTTGCGCGGTACACCATCGCAATACCGTCGCCCGTGGCTACCAGCGGGTTGGTGGTGTGGCGGTACACGGCTTCACATCCGCCCGTAGCCATCACCGTTACCTTCGACAGGAAGGTATCTACCTCGCCCGTCTCTTCGTTTAACACGTATGCGCCGTAACATTTTATTCCCGGCGTATGGCGGGTTACGATGATGCCCAAATGATGTTGAGTGATTATTTCCACCGCATAGAAATGGCTGAAAACGGTGATGTTAGGGTGCTGGCGTACAGCCTCTATCAGGCTGGTTTGAATCTCCGCCCCCGTATTGTCTTTGTGGTGCAGGATGCGGAATTCAGAGTGTCCGCCTTCTTTGTGGAGGTCAAACTCACCGTTTTCCGTCTTGTCGAAATTCACGCCCCATTTTATCAGCTCCTCGATTTGTGCCGGAGCGTTGCGAACCACTTTTTCCACGGCAGCCGGGTCGCTGATCCAGTCGCCCGCTACCATCGTGTCGTGGATATGCTTATCAAAGTTATCTACCTTCAGATTGGTCACCGATGCGATACCTCCTTGCGCGTAGTAAGTATTAGCCTCTTCCAGCCCCGCTTTACAGATAAGGGCGACAGAGCCTTTATGTGCCACTTTCAGGGCAAAACTCATTCCGGCTATCCCTGAACCGATAACGAGAAAATCAAATTTCCTAATCATGTGTAAGTATTGTTTAAGATGTTACAAAACTACAAAAAAAGTAAGTTAGACGTAACGCCGGGTATCTTTTTTTCATGGATGCGTTTGTTTTCGGAGAGAAATTATTATCTTCACGAGGATTTTAACGGATTAGAGTGATTAATAAAGATGAGAACGTTTCATACAAAGGTAGGATGGTGGTATTGGGGGATAATCGCCCTTTTCTCTTGCTTCCTGTTTGTTTGCTTTTGGTTTCATGAACTGCTGCTGACGCTGCTTTTTGCCGTTATTGTAATTTTCCTGATCGAAGCGTTGATTCATACGCAGTATGTGGTTACGGCAGACGGAAAGCTGGTGATAGAAGTCGGACGGTTTATGAAGGGGGCATCGATCGATGTGGCTCAGATTGTCAGCATCGAAAAAAGCAAATTCCCCGAATCGGCACCGGCGTTGTCGCTCGACCGGCTTAAAATTACTTATCGGAAGCGGTCTTTTAAAGATTATATATTAATTTCGCCTCAAAACCAAGAGGCATTTGTACAAGCACTACTGAAACAAAACGCCTCGATAAAGGTAAATATATAACTTAACATCAATATTATGACACGAAAATTTAAGATTCGGCGTACCCCCTTTAAAGTTTGGTTAGGGGGGATTATACTTATTATAGCGATTGTTCTTTTGGCGGTGCAGACAGAGAATTATTGGAATCTGCTGCCGCTCATCCTTCCTGTTCTGTTGCTTGCCGATGAGCTGATGACGTGTATACTGGTTCAAGAAAACGGTGATATCTGGCTGAAGCGCGGTTTCAGCGGAAGCATCAAGGCATACGGCGTAACGCGCATCGTCCGCCAAAAGGGTTCATGGCTGAAAGGAAGGGTAACCATCTATTATACGAAAGGGTTTATTAACTTTGACCCGAAAGACGTAGACGAGTTTATCCGCTGTGCAAGAGAGCGGAATCCCCATGCAGATTATAAAAAAGAAGAATAAGCAGCATTTTGTTTAACCGTAAATAATAATAAGATGAAATATCAACTGGCAGTGATTGGTGGAGGGCCGGCAGGATATACGGCAGCAGAAGCAGCCGGAAAAGCCGGGATGAGTGTGGTTTTGTTTGAAAAGAAAAGTGTGGGCGGCGTATGTCTGAATGAAGGTTGCATCCCAACCAAGACGTTGCTTTACTCGGCAAAAGTTTACGACACGGCGCGCCATGCCGGAAAATATGCGGTATCGGTTTCCGAGCCTGCGTTTGATTTGGGCAAGATAATCAGCAGAAAGACAAAAGTCGTGCGTAAGTTAGTGTTGGGAGTAAAGGCAAAACTGACTGCCCAACACGTAGAAATCGTTTCCGGAGAAGCGCAAATTATCGACCCGCATACGGTTCGTTGCGGGGAAGAAACATACGAGTGTGAAAAGATGATTCTCTGTACGGGAAGCGAAACGGCGATTCCCCCCATTCCGGGACTTGGAGAAATAGATTATTGGACGCATCGCGAGGCGCTCGACAATAAGGAGCTGCCCGTTTCGCTTGCCGTTGTGGGCGGCGGAGTGATAGGCATGGAGTTCGCTTCTTTCTTCAGCAGCTTGGGCGTGGCAGTAACTGTAATTGAGATGACAGGCGAAATATTGGGCGGCATTGATGGCGAACTGGCTGCTCTGTTACGTGCCGAATACAGCAAGCGAGGCGTAAAATTCTTGTTGAATACCTGCGTAACGGGATTTGAAAAGACCGATACCGGTGCACGTGTATTATATAAGAATGCAGACGGCGAGGGCAACGTGGAAGTACAGAAGGTATTGGTAAGTGCCGGCCGACGCCCTGTGATGAAAGGCTTCGGGCTGGAGAATCTCGGCTTGCAACTCACAGCGCGCGGTTTGGTACAGGTTGACGAGCATCTGCAAACCTCGGTAGCGGGCGTGTATGCTTGCGGCGACTTAAACGGCGTGTCGTTATTGGCTCATACGGCTGTGCGCGAGGCGGAAGTGGCGGTTCATCATCTTTTAGGAAAAGCAGATGCCATGAGCTACCGTGCAATCCCCGGTGTGGTATACACCAACCCCGAAGTGGCTTCGGTAGGACGGACAGAAGAGATGCTGCAGAAAGAAGGAATCCCGTATCGTGCCGTAAAGTTGCCGATGGCTTATTCCGGACGCTTCGTTGCCGAAAACGAAGGAGTAAACGGCGTGTGCAAAGTATTGGTGGGCGAAGACGAGACGATTTTAGGTGCGCATCTGTTAGGAAACCCGGCTTCAGAGCTAATCGTTCTGGCGGGTATGATGATAGAAGACGGACGTAAACTTTCCGACTGGAAGCGGTACGTATTTCCGCATCCCACGGTGGGAGAGATTTTCAAGGAGTTGTAAATGAAAGGTATAAAATTGTTATTGGCATTTTTATTATGCTGGGTAGGAGGCAGAACCGATGCGCAGACCATCGCTGAAAAGCTGGACGCATTGGTTATCTCCTCTTCCGTTTTAAATACTTCCGAAGTAGGAATAGCGGTATACGACCTTACGGACGATGTTCCCGTGTACCGCTATCAGGCAAATAAGTTATATCGCCCTGCTTCCATCGAGAAAGTCATTACTTCGGTCACGGCATTGTCGGAGCTTGGGAAAGATTACGATTATGCTACCCGGCTGGCTTATACAGGCAGCATTGAGGCGGGGCGGTTAAAGGGCGATTTGTATGTGATAGGAGGATTCGACCCTGAGTTTATGGAAGAAGACCTGTTGGCGTTGGTCGATTCGGTTTACCGTGCAGGGATTCGCCGGATAGACGGACGTTTGATAGGCGATGTATCAATGAAAGACTCTGTTTATTGGGGTGAAGGCTGGTCGTGGGACGATACGCCGGAAGCCTTTCAACCCTATCTTTCTCCGCTGATGCTGAACAGAGGCTGTGTCGATGTAACGATAGAGCCGGGTAATCCGGGGCAGGCGGGACGGATAGAAATAGCTCCGGAGTCGGATTGCTATGAGGTAGACAACCGCTCTCTTACCAGAGTGCCTTCGGCGGGAGGCTTGCAGATTACCCGAAACTGGCTGGCAAATGAAAACCGCATCCTTGTTTCAGGCAATGTTTCTTCTCGTCAGGCTGCCACGCTGAACGTTTATAATCCGCAACGCTTTTTTGTGCAGACGTTGGGATATCGGCTTCGGCAGAAAGGCATAGCGGTCAGTGCCGACAGCATTGGCTTTGCTGAGGCTCCGGCGGAAGCATGTATGCTGGGAGTGCGGAAGCGTCCGTTGGAAGCCGTCTTAAAGCGTGCGCTGAAAGAAAGTGACAATCTGGCTGCCGAATCCATGTTCTACCATTTGGGGCTGCATGGCTCACGCAAGTCGAAGGGGATAGGTAGCCGGGAGGCGCAGAAAGCCATCAGCCGGTTCATGCAAGACAGTATCGGGTGTTCTCCTAAGAATTACAAGATAGTAGACGGCAGTGGCGTGTCGTTATATAATTACGTGTCGCCCGACCTGCTGCTGGCTTACCTGAAATACGCTTACCATCGTCCGGAGGTATATCATCCGTTGTACGAAGGGCTCCCGATAGCGGGGATTGACGGGACTTTGAAGTACCGCATGGGGCGGACGCAGGCTTTCCGCAGGGTGCGGGCTAAGACGGGAACCGTTACGGGCGTTTGTTCGCTGGCGGGGTATGCTTTCGGTCATGGCGGTCATGTATATGCTTTTGTGATTATCAATCAGAACGTGCTGAAGGCAAGACAGGCACGCGACTTTCAGGATAAGGTATGCGAGATTCTGGTAGCCGGGTAAACCGGTGCGCATACCTTGAATATGTTTATTTAATCAGACTATGTTTATGAAAAAATTCTTATTAGCATTCGCTTGTGTGGCTGCATCATATAGTTGTACTGACGAGCAACAGGCGGTTACGGTAACAATAACCAACCCTCTGAACATGGAGCGCTCCGGCGAAATGGTTGAGGTATCGGCGGAAGAAGTGTTCAGAAAACTCAACTTGCCCGATACGGCGCAATTAGTGGTTTACGATGACAAAGCCCAAGAAGTTCCCTACCAGCTTACGTACGATGACAAGCTGATTTTTCCGGCTTCAGTGGCAGCACAGGCTACGGTAGGATATACGATTCAAGAGGGAGAACCGATACTTGTCAATACGGTGGTATACGGGCGACAGTATCCTGAGCGTGCCGACGATGTGGCGTGGGAGAACGACCGTGCTGCCTATCGCGCTTACGGTCCTGCGCTTCAGCGCTCCGGCGAAAAGGCATACGGCTACGATGTGTTTACCAAAAACACCGAAGAACTTGTGGTGGAAGACCGTTACCGGATGGAACTCGATTCGGCATCGTGGGCAGCAATACACGCTTTGCAGCAAGCCGGCAAGAAGGCGGAAGCCGACAGCCTGCGTCAGACCATTTCATACCACGTAGACCACGGAAACGGCATGGACTGTTACGCCGTAGGACCTACACTGGGCGGAGGTACATCGGCATTGATGCCCGACGGCAAGCTGATATACCCGTATTGTTACAACGAATGCGAGGTGCTGGATAACGGGCCGCTTCGCTTCACCGTCAAGTTAGTTTATAACCCCTTAGTGATAAAAAACGACTCAAACGTGGTGGAAACACGTATCATCCAGCTCGACAAAGGCTCTCAGCTAAACAAAACAACGGTCAATTATGCCTATCTGACGGCTGAAACTCCCCTTGCAACCGGCTTGGTGATTCACGCCGCCCATCCGAAAGAATATGTTTGCAATGCCGAAAAAGGTTATATCGCCTATGCCGACCCTACCACCGAACCCAATGCCGATAACGGTACTGTTTACGTAGGAGCCGTATTCCCTTATCCGGTAACGGAAGCCAAAGCAGAGCTGTTTGACGCCCCCGTAGGAGACGCCTTAGGTCATGTGTTGGCAATCAGTCCGTACGCCCCCGATGACGATTACGTATATTATTGGGGTTCGGGATGGAGCAAATACGGTTTTGCCGCACCGGAAGATTGGACGAATTACTTGGAAAACTTTGCAGCTAAAGTACGCAACCCGTTGCAGGTTACGATAGAATAACGTACGCTGCTTCATAGAAACAGAAAGACGAAAGTTGCCTGAAAACCCCGCTTGCAGGGCGGAGTTTGTCGGGCAACTTTCGTTTTTTTATGCACTTGTTTAAACGTTTTCCGCTTTGTCGGGAGCTTGAAAAATTCTACCCATACAACCGGACAACGCTATGGGAAGCGTTGGGCAACGCTACCGCATGAGATGACTAACGCTAACGGTAGTGTTTTGGGAGTGTTTTGTCAGGAGATTTTATGTTTTGTTTTAGTCGAGCGGAACGGTTCTAACTGTTTCATTTTCAGATAGAGTCTGTTGAATGAAATATGTAAAGAAACATAAATTCGAGAAATGCTAAAGGCACAGTAACAGTGTGGTATGCTGTTACATCAGTTTGCCGAGATACTCTTTTAAGGCAGCTACATATTCAGCCAACGCTTCCCGTCCCTTGTCTGTAAGGCAGCAAGAGGTTCTCGTCTTTTTGCCCACGATTTCCTTTCTTACTTTTATATATTCGGCTTCGGACAATTTGTCAATTTGTACACTCAAGTTACCAGAAGTAGCCTGAGTGTACTCCTTGAGATAATTGAAATCAGCTTCTTCAACCGATAGCAGTAGAGATACGATTGCCAACCGGAGCTGCGAATGTAATAGAGGATCAAGTTCTTTCATACACTTACTTAGCTTTACTTCTGACAATGTGTGCAGGTATCACCATGAAAGCAAGAAACGACAGACCAAAAAGAATATTCCATGAATTGTCGTACCCGTCGGACAGGAGCATATATACCGAAGCGAGAAGCCCTACCAGCGGAAGCCATACGAATGCTTTTTCTTTAATGACAAGTCCCGTCATGGCAGTGCCGATGCCTGCATAGATAATGGATAAAGGCATCATTAGTGAAAAATTGATTATCCCCACGTATGCCCCTGTCGCTACGATGGCAAGGGTTGTGAGTGCAAACATGTTCCCTATGATTTTCCAAATGTTTCCAAGCATACTGTCGAGGTAAGTAACTACTTCAGGCTTTTTTTGTTTTCCGGCAAACGTAGTCCATAGGTATGGCACGAACATGGCAAACCAAATGAACGAAAATTCCAATTCCCCGGTAAAGTGAATCCCTGCCCATACTATAATCGAAATGATTACTGCCGCATATCCATAGTAAAGAAACGTGTTGTAGTCTTCTTTCATAGAACCTTCATTCTTTGTCTTTCTTATCATCTCGGAGATAAGCTCAAGACTTTCCATTTCATTGATTTTTCTGTCTTCCATACTTCTTAATTTTTTAGTAGTTGATTATATAGGTTAATCAAGAGTAAGAGCAATGCGCGCTATTGCTTGCTCTTGTTGTTGCAAATATAAAGTAGTTTATTTTATAAACCAAATAATATTCAGACTTTTTTTATCGGGAAGCGAAAAAGATTTCATGCTCCGGCTGCGGGTTCGGCAGCCGTATGCGAAATGAAATGACATTACTCCCGTCATATTTCGTTTATATCACAGATTTTCGCTAAGTTTGCAATAATCTTTAATGCGTAACAGATGATGAGAAAAAACATAGCTGTGGTATTGGCAGGAGGGGTGGGGAGCCGTTTGGGGCTTTCTACTCCGAAGCAGTTCTTCAAAGTGGCAGGCAAGATGGTGGTAGAGCATACGGTGGAAGTGTTTGAGACGAATCCGCATATCGACGAAATAGCCATCGTGTCTAATCCTTTCTATATCTCGGAGTTTGAGAACCTGATAATCAAAAACGGATGGAAGAAAGTAAAGAAGATATTGAAAGGAGGGAAGGAGCGTTATCATTCCAGCCTTTCTGCCATCGAAGCATACGCGGGAGCGGATGTTAATTTGATATTCCATGATGCCGTGCGTCCGTTGGTAAGCCAGCGCATCATCAATGATGTGGTGAAAGCGCTCGAAACATACGATGCCATTGATGTGGCACTTCCTTCTGCCGATACGATTATCGAGGTGGAAGGCGATTTTATCAGTCAGATACCCGACCGCTCACGACTGAAACGCGGACAGACCCCGCAGGCGTTTTCGATAGACACCATCCGCCGGGCGTATGAGATTGCGCTTAAAGATGCTGCCTTTAAGGTGACAGACGACTGTGGCGTGGTAAAGAAATACCTGCCCGATGTGCCCATCTATGTTGTAGCGGGCGAGGAAAGCAACATGAAGCTGACATACAAAGAGGATACTTATCTGCTTGATAAGTTTTTCCAACTCCGTAAGAGCGAGCTGAACCACGAAGCGATAGATATAACCCTGTTGCGCGACAAAGTAACCGTGGTGTTCGGCGGAAGTTACGGCATCGGTGCTGAAGTGGCACGCATGTTGGAACAGCACGGCGGAAAAGTATATCGCTTTTCGCGTAGCTTGAACCATACTGACGTAGGCGATCGCAATCAGGTGAGCCATGCGCTGAAAGAAGTATTTGCAAAAGAGGGCAGGATAGACTTTGTGGTGAACACAGCCGGAGTGTTGAACAAAGAGCCGCTGATAGCTACGGATTACGAAACGATTGTCTCGGCGGTACAGACTAACTACATGGGAACGGTGAACGTAGCCCTTGAAGCCTTTCCTTATTTGAAGGAAACGAAAGGAAAACTGGTGTTCTTCACCTCCAGCTCTTATACACGCGGACGTGCCTTTTACAGTATCTACTCGTCGACGAAAGCGGCGATAGTCAACTTCGTACAAGCCATCGCGCAAGAGTGGGAAGGCTTCGGAATCTGCATCAACTGTGTCAACCCTGAACGGACAAAGACTCCCATGCGGGTGCATAATTTCGGCATTGAGCCGGAAGATACTTTGCTTTCTGCCGACAAGGTAGCAGAGGCGACTCTCCAAACCCTTGCGTCCGACTATACCGGACAAGTAATCGACGTAAAACGAGAAATGGTATGAAGAATCCTTTCTTGACTGAGTATGTGAAACGGAACCTGCGGGCATGTCAGCTGAAACAGCTTGGCATCTTGGAGGAGATAGATCGGATTTGCCGCAAACATCAGATACCGTATTGGTTAGATGGCGGCAGTCTGCTGGGGGCTGTGCGTCACGGCGGCTTCATCCCGTGGGATGATGACATCGACCTTGCCATGCGCCTCGAAGACTTGCAACGCTTCATCCGCATCGCCCCGTCGGAACTGCGCGACGGCCTGTTTCTCCAAACTCCTGAAACCGACCCATCGAGCAAAGAACCGATAATCAAGATACGCGACCTCAATTCGCTGTACCTTGAAAGCGGAGACAATATGCGGGGAGACTATCAAAAGGGACTGTTTGTCGACATCTTTCCGTTTATCGACTATCCCAGTGTGCCGAAGCCGTGGGTAAAGAAGTTTACGAAAGGCATCTCAACGGCATATTCCATCCTGCACGCCCCCCACTATTATTCGTTGCGTTCGCTGGCAGAATTTTTCTGGTTCGGTGCGAAATACGGCATTTACCGGACGGTGTGGAACATACTTTGTATGCTCTACCCGAAAGACACCTATATATCAAACGTACTTATCAATAACGGCTACGGCATCATGCACCGCCGCGATTCTATTTTCCCGCTGGGCGAAATCGAGTTTGAAGGAAAACGCTTCAGCGCACCCTGTAATCCCGATGCCTACCTGAAAGACTTGTATCGCAACTACATGGATATTCCGCCGGAAGATAAGCGAAAGATACATGCCATTTACCTGCATCCCGAATTATTAGATAACCGATAAGCGATATGAAAAATGCTCTTGTAGACGTAGCCGTACTGATTCTCTTTTTCAATCGTCCGAATCAGTTGAGTCAAGTGTTCGAACAAGTAAAGAAAGCCCGCCCCTCGCGCTTGTTTCTTTACCAAGACGGGCCGCGCAATGAGAAAGACTTGCCTGGCATAGAGGCATGTCGTAAAGTAGTGGCGGATATTGATTGGGAATGTGAAGTACACCGACTCTATCAGACGCGCAACTACGGATGCGACCCTTCGGAGTACATCTCACAGAAATGGGCATTCTCAATGGCAGACAAGTGCATCGTGCTGGAAGACGATGACGTACCCTCGGTCAGCTTTTTCCGTTTCTGTAAAGAACTGCTCGATAAGTACGAAAACGATACGCGCATCAGCATGATAGCCGGGTTCAACAACGAAGAAACAACGCCCGATGTGCCTTACGATTACTTTTTTGCCACTACGTTCTCAATTTGGGGATGGGCAAGCTGGCGTCGTGTCATCGACCAGTGGGATGAGCATTACTCTTTTCTTGACGATGCTTTCAGCATGAAGCAGTTGAAGAACCTGATTGACACGCGGCGTTACCGGAAAGACTTCGTCTACATGTGTCAGCGCCACCGCGAGCACGGGAAACCTTATTACGAAACCATCTTCCACGCTTCCATACTGTTTGGTTCGGGGCTGAGCATCGTACCCACGCGCAACATGATAAATAACCTCGGAGCCACTGCCGACTCGGTACATTTCGGGAATTCCATCCATACCCTGCCGCGCGGTTACCGGAGAATCTTCACAATGAAACGCTATGAGGTCGATTTCCCGTTGAAACATCCGCGTTACATCATTGAGCATACCGCTTATAAAGAAAGCGTTTACCGCATCATGGGCTGGCGGCATCCGTGGATAAAAATCGGACGTTCGTTTGAAGAGCTGTTCCTTAACCTGCGTTACGGCAACTTTACCATCATCCGCAAAGCAATCATAAACCGAATCAACAAATGGCTGAAAAGAGACCGACACCTTTGACTATTTATTTCTATCATACCCGCCTTACGCGCGAAAGTTACGAAGAGTGGAAACAATTCCGCTTTCCGGGACATATCCTTTACGGGCTTCCCTTGCTGGAGAAATACGGCATCCGCTCGGTGATGCACCCTTACAAAGCATTTGCCTCGCGCTGGAAACTCATGCTTTATACCACCCGGAAGATTCTGTGCTGCCGCGAGAAGTACGATGTGCTTTACGGCACTTCTTTCCGCGGGTTGGAGTTGATTGTTTTTCTCCGCGCCCTCGGCTTGTACCGCAAGCCCGTGGTGATTTGGCATCATTCGGCAGTAAGCCGCGCGTCAAACCGTTTCAGGGAAGCAGTCTCCCGTTTCTTCTATCGCGGATTCGACCAGATGTTTCTTTTCAGCCGCAAACTGATACAAGACTCTATCGCTTCACGTAAAGTGGCCGAAAGCAAGCTGCAACTGATACATTGGGGACCCGATCTCGCTTTCTACGACCATCTGTTGGGCGAACTTCCTGTTTCCCTTCCGCGTCACGGCTTTATATCCACGGGTAAAGAACGCCGCGACGTGAAAACCATGCTTGAAGCCTTTGCCCGTACAAACGAAGAGTTAGAAGTATATATCGCCGAAGAAAGTAACGGCATCTCTTACCGCCGGATAGCCGACAGCCTCTGTCTGCCTCAGAACATCCGCATCCATTACACCGAAGGAGTGATACCTTACGTACTTGCACGCAAAGTGGCAGAAGCACGTTTCATTGTTATTTGTTGTCTCGATTATCCATATACGGTGGGACTGACCACGCTGGTTGAGGCTTTTGCATTGGGAATGCCCGTTATCTGCACCCGTAACCCGTATTTCGAAATGGATATCGACAAGGAAGAAATAGGCATCACCGTTCCCTACGGCGACACCGAAGGATGGGTAAATGCCATCCGTTACCTCACCGCCCATCCCGAAGAAGCCGAACGCATGGGGCGCAACGCCCGCCGCTTGGCAGAGGAACGCTTTAACTTGGAGATATTCAGCGGAGAGATAGCCAACACGTTGCTAAAATTCCGCTCGGAATAGGCGTGCAAAATTCTACCCATAGAGAGCGTAAACTCTACGGGTAGAATGGGTAAACGCATCCGCTTGAGTTAAGTAACGCTACCCATAGTATTTTGAGGTTAAATCTGGGTTAGTTTTCTTCGTATTCTTCTATGCAAAACCGGTTGATTGTTACATGCAATGAGTCATAGCTTGACCGATAGGATACCACACGTATTGCCATCCCGTCGTTTGCTTCAAGAATGTACTCGTTTTTTTTGTTGTTCATACGATACCACATGTTATTCTGACCGTAGATGAATCTTATCACATTGTCTTTGGACTGGTAATCCCAACTGATTTTGTATTATTTGCCTCGTCAGCATTATTCAGTTACAACTATGGATTTCATGGATTTCGGAGGAAAGCAAGATAATTGCTATTTGATAAAAGAGGGTTTTCTGTTGTGGAAAATAAACGGCGACAGGATTGAAAAAAGATTCCGTTTGGAGGGCAACGGTTCTAATATGATTATACATATTCTGGTGCGGAAAGGAGAGATAAAGTTAAACTCAGACGGCAAACCATATTTGCTGACTGAAGACTGTCTTGCCAATTTCCTCGACAGCCGTTTTCTGGATATTCTGGAGATATCCTGCGATGCCCAAGCATATATGTTGTTTTTAAAAGAACCGTTCATGTCATCCCTGCTAAAAAAGACACCTCCATTTCCGCCCTCATACGTGCAGAAGATAAAAATGTGTCCCATGAGTTTTCAGTCGCCTACAGGCATCAAACTCTTTTTGCAAAGGATAGAGGCTATACAGGGGATTTTTGCAGATCATACCCATCGTTTTCAGGCGGAAATGGTAAAATGTGCACTCTGGATGTTTATGATGGATATGGCAAACGAATACATTCGGCAAGAAGATGAAAGCAAAGGACATACAGAAAAAGGACGCAGGAATACGCTGTTCAAGCAATTCATAAAATTATTGTTTACAGATGTCCGCGAAGGACATTCCGTCAGTTGGTACGCTTCAAAACTCTGTGTAACGCCACAATATTTGAACCGTGTAGTAAAAGACTGTTCTCAAAAAACAGCGTATGACCTTTGTTTCCCCGATCAGGCTACGCTGACTAAATTTTTCAAACGGCAAACAGGTAAGACTCCTACCGAATATAGACGAATGTTTACTGACCGTGAATAGCTTTGGTTTCATCAGATAAAAACGAGCGATTGGTAAATCTCAATTTATAAATAACTAAAAGTGATGTTATGTATATAGTTCAAATAACAGAAAAGAAAAAGCAGTATCTTGACCTCTTACTTCTTGCCGATGAGCAGGAGGAGATGATTGACCGTTATTTGGAGCGTGGCGATATGTTTGTTTTGCAAGATGAGCATAAAAAAGCAATTGCTGTAGCTGTGGTAACGGTTGAGGGCGATAATGTTGTGGAATTAAAAAATCTTGCTGTGCTGAAAGAGGAACAAGGGAAAGGGTATGGTAAGCGCATGATTGAGTATGTATGTAAGTTCTATTTTGAAAAATACCGTATGCTATTTGTTGGGACAGGAGATGTTGATGTTACGGTAGGCTTTTACAAGCATTGTGGTTTTACTTATTCGCATCGGGTGAAAAACTTTTTTATAGAAAACTATGATCATCCCATTTATGAGGATGGTGTACAACTAAAGGATATGGTTTATTTAAGTAGAAATATTTAAAGGAACAAGACGTCTATCTAATTGCAAAAAGAGTCCCTTATGCGTTTGATTATTTCAATAAGGTAATTCAGGAGCGAAGGTTCTGGATGGAAGTGGCTTTGAATATGGAAAAATTCAGAGTAATGGGCTCCCGATTGAGACCCATAAAGAAAAATCCCTTGAAAGTGATTGACCTTCAAGGGATTTTAATTTCTGTTGCGGTGCGTACGGAATTTGAAGCCAAAGACAAGGAAATATCACGTTTGAATACTTTGCTTGAAAAGGCTTTCAAGTGGTTTCCGATGCTCAGGGAGATGTTGAGAATGGAAAAGTTGTGCGCTGCCATCGGCTTCACCAAAGAAATGATAGAGAGCCTTCTGACAAAGAAAGAAGCTATCAGATGCAACGGCAGGATTTATTCTGAAGAACACAGACGGAAGTTTGACATCAAGAATGATATTTTCAAGGTAGAGCAAAGTCCAACCGATAGCAGTAAACTCGTGCTAACCATAAACAAACAGCCAATTGGAGACTGGTTCAAGGAACAGTTTGGCAAGTTGGGGCATGGCTTTCGGAAAGCACCTGATGAACCGAGAAAAGGAGGAGGATTTAGATTATAAACATTAATTCGCTCGTATCGAATAGATAGGAGTAATCAAAAAAATGTTGGTTACTCCTTTTTTCGTATCTTTATGCCGCCTAAGTAGATTAAGAATCGTAAACAGGCTTTTTCCAGATGAAGAAAATCTACGGTTAGTATGACAGAAGAAGAAAAGATAAATATTAAGGAACAATTCAATTACATTGTCAAAGACGGCATAGCTCCTATTTTGAAATCCGCAGGGTTTAGGAAGAAAGGCAATAATTTTCATGCTCATGTAAGAGAATTAGATTGGTGTATCAATATACAAAAAGACGGGTGGGGATTTGATCGTTATTTCAATCAATGGGGTTTTACAATCAATATTGGTGTAACTTGGAGCGATTATGCAATCTGCTTGTTTAACAAAGTCAGTGATTTCCCTTTGGAAGGTTATTGTCCGATAAGAGCTCGTATAGGGACTATTATGGGTAAAGGTGATTATTGGTTCAAATTGCGCCCTCATCAGGATTGTTCACCAGTAAAAGATTTGATTTGCTCCACAATAAAGGAGAAAGTTCTGCCATTATTAAACGACATCAAATGCTTGAATGATTTATGGAATTTTATAGAGGATAATCGTCCATGGCACACTTTCCTGATTAAGCTGTTTCATGTCAAGTCCAAACAAAAAGTCTTTAGTGTTACTCCAATTGACTTGTATGTGTTGTGTCTTGCGACAGGAAAAACGAAAAAGGCAAAACTGTTGAGAAGAAAAATGGAGCGACGAAAAGTAAATGACTCACTATTAGACAAAATAGTTGAAACATACGGAAAAAGAAGCCCTGAAACTGACCGATTTCTGTAACTTTAGTCTCTGAGGACATAGTGGTAATTGTTTATATGTTATAATTCGTCGCTATAAATTTAACTTTTTTATCTCTATATTCTTAATTTTCAAGCGAATAATTTTAATCCTTATATCGAACTCACATTAATATGGAAGAATCATTCAAACTGAGAGCATGGACTAGAGCGGACATACCGGCATTGGCAAAATACCTGAACAACAAAAAGATTTGGAACAACTGTCGTGACACCCTTCCTTATCCCTATACGGAAAAGGATGCAGAGCAATTCATCGGTTTCGTTGAAGGGCAAAGCGAACAGAACAATTACTGCATCGAGATAAATCACGAAGCAGCAGGCAATATAAGCTTCATCCGGGGCACGGACGTAGAGCGGTACAACGCCGAACTGGGCTACTGGCTTGCCGAACCGTATTGGAACCGGGGCATCATGTCCGAAGCCGTCAAACAGGCCGTAGAAGATTATTTAAGCCATTCAGACACGATACGGATCCATGCCCATGTTTACGAGAATAACCCGGCTTCGATGAAGGTTCTCGAAAAAGCCGGCTTCCAAAAGTGCGGCATCTTCAGGAAAGCCTGCTTCAAGAACAGACAGTTTGTCGATTGCCATTGTTGTGAATTAGTGAATCTGAAGAAGATAAACTAAAAGCACCCGGCTTTACATTCTTGGGTGTAAAATCGGGTGCTTATTTTGTAAAACATTGATTTTCAATGTTTATTGCGGTGCGTACGGGACTCGAACCCGTGACCCCATGCGTGACAGGCATGTATTCTAACCAACTGAACTAACGCACCATTAAGTTTTTTGTTTTTATCGTTGCTATCTCTCTCGATTGCGTTGCAAAGGTACGACTAATTTTGGAATCTGCAAATGTTTTGGCAAACTTTTTTCAAAAAATTTTCTTTGTGCCTGATTTTCAGTAGGGTTTAAATGCAAAAAAAATATACGGATTGAGGTTCGCTCATCCGTATATTCTTTATAAAACCGAAAAGAATGTGTCTTACTTGATGCGTTTGTAGCCGTAAACAGCTAAATCGCCCAGTTCTTCTTCGATGCGAAGCAACTGGTTGTACTTAGCCATGCGGTCGGAACGGCTCAATGAACCGGTCTTGATTTGTCCGCTGTTGGTGGCTACGGCGATGTCGGCAATGGTTGCATCTTCCGTTTCGCCTGAACGGTGAGAGGTTACTGTGGTGTAACCGTGACGGTGTGCCATTTCAATGGCATCGAGCGTTTCGCTCAGCGAACCGATTTGGTTTACCTTGATAAGGATAGAGTTGGCACATCCCGTAGCGATACCTTTTGAGAGGAATTCTACGTTGGTTACAAACAAGTCGTCGCCTACCAGCTGGCAGCGGTTGCCGATGCGTGCCGTCAGTTTTTGCCATCCTTCCCAGTCGTTTTCGCTCATGCCGTCTTCGATAGAGTCGATGGGGTATTTGCTGATCAGTTCTTCCAGATATGCGATTTGTTCGTCAGAAGTGCGTTTCTTGCCTTTTTCACCTTCAAAGATGGTATAATCGTATACGCCGTCTTTGTAGAATTCTGAAGAAGCACAGTCCATGCCTATCATTACGTCTTTTCCCGGTTCATATCCGGCTGCGCGGATGGCTGCCAGAATTGACTCAAGGGCATCTTCTGTTCCGTTCAGTGCCGGGGCAAAGCCGCCTTCATCGCCTACTGCCGTGCTGAGTCCGCGGTCGTGTAACACCTTTTTCAGCGCGTGGAACACTTCCGCTCCCATCCGAAGTCCTTCACGGAACGACGGTGCTCCTACCGGGCGAATCATGAATTCTTGGAATGCGATCGGCGCATCGCTGTGCGAACCTCCGTTGATGATGTTCATCATCGGTACGGGCATTACGTAAGTGTTGGTTCCGCCGATGTAGCGGTACAGCGGGATGTTCAGGTAGTTGGCTGCGGCTTTCGCAACGGCGAGCGATACACCGAGAATGGCGTTGGCACCGAGGTTGGACTTGGTTTTTGTACCGTCGAGTTCCAACATTTTTTTATCGATGGCACGCTGGTCGAATGCCGACCATCCGATTAGCGCCGGAGCGATTACGTTGTTTACGTTTTCAACAGCCTTTAATACGCCTTTTCCGCCGTAGCGTTTCGGGTCTTTGTCTCGTAGTTCCAGTGCCTCATGTTCACCGGTTGAGGCTCCCGAAGGTACTGACGCGCGTCCTACAACGCCCGATTCCAATTTTACTTCTACCTCTACGGTAGGGTTTCCGCGTGAATCAAGGATTTCACGTCCTATAATTGCTTTGATTTTCATGTTTTTATTGTTTTAGTAGTTGTTGATTGATATACACAAAGATGGGAAGATTCGGATAGATGCGCAATACCTGAAAATAGGTATTTTCGCCTGTGTTTTTTCTGAATGCAGTGTGTCTTCAAACGCTACCCGTAGCGTTGAGTAATTCATCCGCTTGCGTACCGGAGTTTATCCGCTTAGGTTGGTCGGTTTAACCGCATGTTTTCGGACTCTGATTTTCAGTTGTTTATCTTTGGTCTTATATCAGAGGTGGGAGAGAGGTACCGTCACCCCATCACGGCCGGTTTAGGTCTGCTGAAAAGTAAGTAGTTAACCGTGATGGGAGCGTGACGGATTAAAAAAAGTGGATTGCCAGCGCCTTGCGGCGTATTACATTAATAGTTGGTTTTCTTCAGTTCGAAGTATGCCTGAGGGTGCAAGCAAGCCGGACAGATTTCCGGAGCTTCTGTACCTACATACAGGTAACCGCAGTTGCGGCATTGCCATACTACTTCTGTATCTTTCTTAAATACCTTGCCTTCTTCTACGTTTTTAGCCAGAGCGAGATATCTTTCTTCGTGTCCTTTCTCGGCTACTGCGATTTCGCGATACATTTTGGCGATTGCCGGGAAACCTTCTTCATCGGCGATGTCGGCAAATTTCGGGTAATCGAGTGACCATTCTTCGTTTTCTCCTGCAGCGGCAGCTTTCAGGTTTTCAAGTGTGTTGCCGATTACTCCTGAGGGATAGCTGGCTGTGATTTCCACCATTCCGCCTTCCAGCCATTTGAACATGCGTTTAGCGTGTTCTTTTTCTTGGTCAGCAGTTTCGGTAAAGATGGCAGCTATTTGCTCATATCCTTCTTTTTTCGCTGCACTTGCAAAGTAAGTGTAACGCATTCTTGCTTGAGATTCTCCTGCAAATGAAATACCCAGATTCTTCTCAGTTCTTGTTCCTTTGATACTTTTTCCCATAATTATTAGTTATTTAGTTGGTTGATAATTCGTGTTCTTTTTTCTGATTACAAAGATAGTAATTTTATTCAAATTTGTAATCATTACAGCTTATATTTATAATCTATTAATACTTTTTGCCTCTTTGCTAAAAGAAAAACACATTTCAAGCGGGGAATGTTTCTTAAAATATATACTTTTGCACCTCTTTTTACATACAATAACATATTAGGAATTTCTATGAAAGGATTTAATTTTCAGCCGAAACTCTTTGCAACGATGCGGGGTTATACGAAAACAGACCTGACGACCGACGTTATGGCGGGTATCATTGTGGGTATTGTAGCTCTGCCTTTGGCTATTGCTTTCGGCATTGCTTCAGGGGTGAGTCCTGAGAAGGGTATTATTACTGCCATTGTTGCAGGGTTTGTGGTTTCGTTGTTGGGAGGAAGCAAAGTACAGATTGGCGGTCCCACCGGCGCTTTTATCGTTATTATTTACAGCATTATCCAAGAATACGGTATCGAGGGGCTGATGGTGGCCACCATGATGGCGGGAGTGCTTCTTATATTATTGGGAGTGTTCAAGCTGGGTACGATTATCAAATTCATTCCCTATCCGATAATCATCGGGTTTACGAGTGGTATTGCCGTTACGATTTTTACTACGCAGATAGCCGATGTATTCGGGCTGAATTTCGGGGGAGAGAAAGTGCCCGGCGACTTTGTGGGGAAGTGGATGCTGTATGTCCGCCATTTTGATACGGTAAACTGGTGGAATGTTGTGGTGAGTGTAGTCAGTATCCTTATTATTGCCCTTACGCCCAAGTTTTCGAAAAAGATACCCGGTTCGCTGGTAGCCATCGTGGTGGTTACGCTGGCGGTTTACTTGATGAAGGTGTACGGAGGCATTACTGCCGTCGATACCATTGGCGACCGTTTCAGTATTAAGTCGCAGCTTCCCGAAGCGGCTGTTCCTTCACTTAACTGGGAAGCTGTGAAAAATCTGTTTCCGGTAGCTATTACCATTGCCGTATTGGGGGCTATCGAATCGCTGCTTTCGGCTACGGTGGCAGACGGTGTCATTGGCGACCGTCATGATTCGAATACCGAACTTGTAGCACAGGGGGTGGCGAATATTGTTTCGCCGATTTTCGGAGGGATTCCTGCTACCGGTGCGATAGCGCGTACGATGACCAATATTAATAATGGTGGAAAATCTCCGGTGGCAGGTATCGTACATGCCGTCGTGCTGTTGCTCATCTTGCTGTTTCTGATGCCGCTCGCGCAGTATATCCCGATGGCATGTCTTGCCGGGGTATTGGTGGTTGTATCTTATAATATGAGCGGTTGGCGCGTATTCAAGGGCTTGCTGAGAAATCCGAAAGCAGATGTGGTAGTGTTGTTGATCACGTTTTTCCTCACCGTTATTTTCGATTTGACCGTAGCCATCGAAGTAGGCTTGGTTATAGCCTGCGTGCTCTTTATGAAGCGTGTAATGGAAACCACCGAAATATCTGTAATTACCGACGAAATAGACCCGAATAACGAGTCCGACCTCGAAGTACACGAAGAACATCTGATTATTCCGCAGGGGGTAGAAGTGTATGAAATCAACGGTCCTTATTTCTTTGGCATTGCCACCAAGTTTGAAGAAATCATGGCACGGCTGGGCGACCGTCCGAAGATTCGCATCATCCGTATGCGCAAAGTTCCGTTTATCGACTCTACGGGTATTCATAACCTCGATACACTGTGCCGGATGTCGCAAAAAGAAAATATTCATATTATTTTGTCGGGGGTAAACCCACAAGTGCATAGCGTACTTGAAAAGTCCGGATTCTATGAGCTGTTAGGCAAAGAAAACATTTGCAGCAATATAAACGAAGCCATCGAAGTGGCAACGAAGGAGATGGCAGAACTTAATAACCTTGAAAAATCTGTTAACAGCGATTAAGCTGTAGCAGGTTCTTCTTAAAACATGTTATAAAACACCTTTTAAAGGTCGGAATATTTGCGTCATCGCCAAAAGTCCGTATCTTTGCATCGTGTTTTTCATAGTATTAGATTTAAGGTTAACAAAGGTTGGAGTACAGCGGTACTCCTTTTTTTATGCCCTGACTTTTCTATTTGTCTGTATCAGGATATGTAGGATAAAATAATAAAATGAAATCGGCTGAGTATTGGTTATAAAATACTCAGCCGATTTCTTCGTACCCAGACCCGGGGTCGAACCGGGATGGATGTTACTCCACTGGTGTTTGAGACCAGCGCGTCTACCGATTCCGCCATCTGGGCAACTGTTTCGCTTAATTGCGGTGCAAAGGTAAGTCATTTTTCCGATACTCACAAATTTTGGAAAACTTTTTCTCTAACTTTTTTCTTGACAATCTGAATTGAAGGCATAAAAAAAGGAGTACCGCTGTACTCCAACCTTTGTTAACCTTAAAATCTAATACTATGAAAAACACGATGCAAAGATACGGACTTTTTGTAAACTGACAAGTGTTTCCTCCTAAAAATTGTGTTTTATAACATAGATTAAGAGTTTTCATGTATATTTACTGATTAAAACCTTACGAAAGCGAGGGCGGAATTTCTATGGATAGCGTTGGTTTGCACTACTGTTAACGTCTTGAGGTTTATCTCGTTGTTTCCTTCGATGCTACGGATAGGTATTTTTCGGATTGCCTGTGTGGGGAGAGAGTTGACAGCCTGAAGGAAATACCCCGACTGTTCCCGGTGCGTTTTAAGGCAATCAAGTCTTATTTTTCTGCACACTATCTATAAAAATGTGCAAAGAAAATACATTTATTTGCTTGAATATTTGGTTAAGACGAGAAATATTTATTCCTTTGCACCGAAAAAATCAATAATTTATTTATTTATAAACTTAAAAAATTAGAATTATGTCTGAAATCGCATCAAAAGTACAGAAAATTATCGTTGATAAATTGGGCGTAGAAGAATCAGAAGTAGTACCTACCGCAAGTTTCACTAACGATTTGGGTGCAGACTCTTTGGATACCGTAGAATTGATTATGGAATTTGAAAAAGAATTCGGTATCTCTATTCCTGACGATCAGGCAGAAAAAATCCAAACTGTAGGCGACGCTATTTCCTACATTGAAGCTAACGCAAAATAATTTAATTTCTCTTATGGAATTAAAAAGAGTAGTAGTAACGGGTCTTGGCGCGTTGACTCCGGTTGGTAATACGGTTCCGGAATTTTGGAACAACCTTGTAAACGGAGTGAGCGGGGCAGGACCTATTACTCATTTTGATGCGTCAAAATTTAAAACGCAATTCGCTTGCGAGGTAAAAGGATTCAATGCCAATGATTTTATTGACCGAAAAGAGGCTCGCAAGATGGACCTTTATACGCAGTACGCAATTGTGGCTGCCAAAGAAGCCGTAGCGGATTCCGGCATTGACGTTGAAAAAGAAGATTTAAACAGAGTCGGAGTTATCTATGGTGTCGGCATCGGAGGTCTTCATACGTTTGAAGAAGAAGTGCTGAATTATGCGCAGACGAAAGATACCATCGGGCCGCGATTCAATCCTTTCTTTATCCCGAAAATGATTGCCGACATTGCAGCCGGACATATCTCAATGATATACGGTTTTCATGGACCTAACTTCACCACAACCTCGGCTTGTGCTTCATCATCTAATGCCATTGGCGCAGCATTCGATTTGATTCGTTTGGGCAAAGCTAACATTATCTTGGCAGGAGGAGCTGAAGCTACTATTTTCCCGGCAGGTGTGGGAGGATTTAACTCCATGAATGCTTTGTCTACCCGCAATGACGACCCCACTCATGCTTCACGTCCGTTTAGCGCAAGCCGCGACGGTTTTGTGATGGGAGAAGGAGCCGGATGCCTGATTCTGGAAGAATTAGAACATGCCAAAGCGCGCGGTGCAAAAATATATGCCGAATTGGCCGGTACGGGAGCTTCTGCCGATGCTTATCATATCACGGCTTCTCATCCAGAAGGTTTGGGAGCTAAGTTGGTTATGTCGAATGCATTGGAAGATGCCGGAATGAAACCGGAAGACATCGACTATATTAATGTACACGGAACTTCTACACCGGTAGGTGATATATCTGAGGTGAAAGCCATCCAAGCATTGTTCGGAGACTATGCTTATAAACTGAACATCAGTTCTACGAAGTCAATGACTGGACACCTGTTGGGAGCTGCCGGAGCGGTAGAAGCTATTGCTTGCGTATTGTCTGTAAAGAACGATATTGTGCCTCCGACTATCAATCACGAAGAAGGGGATAACGATGAAAATATTGATTATAACCTGAACTTCACTTTCAACGAGGCTCAAAAACGTACCGTTCGTGCCGCATTGAGCAATACCTTTGGTTTTGGCGGACACAACGCATGTGTAATCATGAAAAAATACGCCGAATAACCGTGGTTTGTAATATAATAGATAAGATAAGACTCCTTTTCCGAAAAGATAAGGAGTCTTATCTTTGTTTTTATAGGATGTTGGGATTTTATCCCAGAAATATCGAGATTTACCAGCAGGCTTTGCTGCACAGGTCTTCATCGATTAAAGAAAAAGGCCGGCTGCTGAACAACGAGCGGCTGGAATTTCTAGGCGACGCCATCCTCGATGCCATTGTAGCCGATATCGTTTATAAGCATTTCGAAGGTAAACGCGAGGGCTTTCTGACGAATACCCGTTCTAAAATCGTTCAGCGCGAAACGCTCAATCGTGTAGCCGTAGAAATAGGGTTGAATAAACTGATTAAGTATGCCACGAAGCAGTCTTCGCATAACAGTTATATGTGTGGCAATGCTTTCGAAGCCCTTATTGGAGCAATTTATTTAGACAGAGGCTATCGGGTGTGTAAAAAGTTCATGGAAGAACGTATTATCGACCGCTATTTGAATCTGGAAAAAATTTCACGTAAAGAGGTTAATTTTAAGTCGAAGCTGATAGAATGGAGTCAGAAAAATAAATTTGAGATAGAATTTAATTTGCTGGACCAGTCAGTAGATGCAGACCAAAACCCCACGTTCGAGACTCAAATAACGGTAGAAAACATCCCCGCAGGTTCCGGAAAAGGTTATTCCAAGAAAGAATCGCAGCAGGAGGCTGCCCGTGAAACGTTATCGAAAATTAAAAGCGACCCGCAATTCATCGATGCCATTTTTGCGGCAAAGGCTGAACGCGAACAGGCGCAGGAAGCAAAGACTGAAGCCGATGGAATGCCCCAGCAGGAAGAAACCGTTCGGGAAGAACTGTTGGAAAGCAAAAAAACTGCAGAAAAGTATGATGACGTAGAGCGTATTATCAGCGAAGCAGAAGAAGCAGCTTTTCTTGAAGAATCGGTCAAAGCATCGAAAGAGAATAAAAAAGAAAAAGTGTAATAGTCAGTAAGCGTTCTGACTATTACATAATTTCAAAACGGCGTACTTCGGCATTCTGCATGTGACCGATACTGCGTAATGCGTCTGCTTTTATGCCGAGAATATGTGCTTCGATAGAACGGTTTATTTGTCCGTGAGCTACTACAAGCACCCGTTTCCCCTCGTAATGTTGTTTTAAGTAATCCAAAAAGCGTCCGGCACGGGCATACAACATCTCGCGCGTTTCGGCATCGGCAGGCGGATTGTTCAGCTCCACAGAGTTCAGCGACAAGCCGGTCCAGCTTCCCCAATCAATCTCACGCAGCAACGGTGTTTGTTCCCACGGCAGCCCCCGATATCCCACGGCAAGCGAAACGGTATCTGTTACCCGCTTCAGATCGCTGCTGATAATTGCATCCAAACTTATATCTTTCAATTTCCGTCCCATTTCCTTTGCCTGACATTTCCCTGTCTCTGTTAACGTTCCGGGTAAATGTCCCTGAAAAATGTGGTTCAGATTTTCTTCCGTCTGCCCGTGACGGGCTAAATAAAGTGTAATCATTCGTCTGACATTTATTCTCACAAAGATAACCATTTAGGGGATGTGTACAAAGAGCTTGTTCAAACTTTATCCGACTTGGTCAGAAGCCTGAAAAACGCTACCCATAGAACCGGTCAACGCTATGGGTAGAATCGGTCAACGCTACCGCATGAGTTGGCCAACGCTAACGGTAGCGTTTTTCGGGGTATAACGGCGGATAATTTCGGCTTATGCTTCCGCAAGCGGAAAATTTTAGAAACTGTTTTGAATTTATCGTGCGATGATTTGGGATGATTTTTTGAGGCATTTCCGCTTGTGTGATAAGGAAGATAGCGGGCTATCTGACAAAGAACAGAAGTGGAAAAGACCGAAAAATCGCCCAAAGCGCACACGAAAACGGATACATCAAGCTAAGAAAAACTTTTTGTAGAAATTCAAAACAGTTTCTTAATAGGTTTGAATTATATTTGGAAGAGAGGAAAAGATTGCTTACTTTTGTTCACATTAAAGCCTTATTTTGCACAAACTTAAAACAAACAAGTATATTGATTATGGCAGACTCAAAAACGATTATCAGCGGAGCTGAAGAGAAAATGGACATGGCAGTCATGTATTTAGACGAATCATTGGCTCACATTCGTGCCGGAAAAGCCGACGTTCGCCTGCTGGACGGAATTCGTGTAGACTCTTACGGAAGCATGGTTCCTATCAATAATGTGGCAGCAGTTACTACGCCCGACGCTCGTAGTATCGCCATTAAACCGTGGGATAAGAATATGTTCCGTGTCATTGAAAAGGCGATTATTGATTCTGAACTGGGAATCATGCCGGAAAATAACGGTGAAATCATCCGCTTGGGGATTCCTCCTTTGACCGAAGAACGACGCAAGCAACTGGCAAAACAGTGTAAGGCAGAAGGTGAAACAGCCAAAGTGAGTGTTCGTAATGCGCGCCGTGATGCAATCGACGCACTGAAGAAAGCCGTAAAAGACGGTATGCCGGAAGACGAACAGAAGAACTCGGAAGCCAAATTGCAGAAAATTCACGACAAGTATATCAAGCAAATAGACGATTTGCTTGCAGCTAAAGACAAGGAAATCATGACTGTATGATGTAAAGATTGGAAATTGGAAATGGAGAAGCGGAAATATGAAACCGTATAACAAGGCGGGGGTTTTTTGTTTCTCTATTTTCAATTTAAAGAGAGTTTATGGATAAAGGTTTAGTTATAAAAAATACAGGAAGTTGGTATGTAGTAAAGACCGACGATGGACGGACGGTAGAATGTAAAATTAAGGGAAATTTCCGTTTGAAGGAAATTCGCAGTACAAATCCTATTGCCGTGGGCGACCGGGTTTCGATTTCGGTCAATGCCGAGGGTACGGCTTTTATTACTTCCATAGAAGACCGCAAGAATTACATTATACGCCGGGCTTCCAACCTCTCCAAGCAGTCGCACATCATTGCTGCCAACTTAGACCAGTGTATGCTGGTTGTTACAATCAATTATCCTGAAACTTCCACCATCTTCATCGACCGTTTTCTTGCTACAGCCGAGGCATATCGCATACCTGTTTGTTTGGTTTTCAACAAAGTAGACTTATATACCGAAGACGAGTCTCGTTACTTGGATGGATTAATTAACCTTTATACCCATCTTGGGTATGCCTGTTACAAGGTTTCGGCTTTAAATAACACGGGCATTGATGCTGTCAAGGCAGCATTGGCAGGAAAGGTTACGTTATTCTCAGGCAATTCGGGCGTTGGAAAGTCGACACTTATTAATGCCATACTTCCGGAACAACAGCTCAAAACGGGAGAAATCTCGGCAGCCCATAACAAGGGAACGCATACTACTACTTTTTCGGAGATGTATCCGGTAGATAAGGAAGGCTATCTTATCGACACGCCGGGAATCAAAGGATTTGGAACGTTTGATATGGACGAAGAAGAGGTGGGGCATTATTTCCGGGAAATATTTGAATTTTCGGCAAACTGCAAATACAATAACTGCACGCATCGTCATGAGCCGGGTTGCGCCGTGCGCGAAGCGGTGGAAAAACATTACATTAGCGAGTCGCGCTATGCCTCTTACCTGAATATGCTGGAAGATAAAGAAGAAGGGAAATACCGCGCTCCGTATTAGCACAAAACATTAATCACTGAAAAACACATGGACAAACGCATCAAATGGGGAATTATCGGTGTGATAGGAATTGGTTTGGCCGTATTGGGAATCCGTACTTTCACACCCAGAGAGAATGAAGATTTATCGGAGGCGGAACGTTCGCTGCCGAGAGAATCAACTTCATCGAAAGCATTGAATGTAAACGCGAAAATCATAAAGCCGCACTTGCTGACCGAAGAACTTTTCGTAACCGGTAGACTCGTGCCCGACGAGGAAGTGAATTTATCGTTTGAAACATCGGGGAAAATAATAGATATTAATTTTCAGGAAGGAACCTTCGTTACCGAAGGACAGTTGTTGGCAAAGGTGAACGACAGTCAGCTACAAGCCCAACTGAAACGGCTTGAAGCTCAAATGCCCCTTGCCGAAGACCGTGTGTTTCGTCAGAACGCACTGCTTCAGCGTGACGCCGTAAGTAAGGAGGCTTATGAGCAGGTAAAAACCGAACTTGCCACACTTCATGCCGATATAGAGAATGTGCGTGCCAGCATTGATATGACGGAACTTCGTGCGCCGTTCGACGGCATTATCGGTTTGCGCCAAGTGAGTGTCGGAGCATACGCTTCACCTACTACGGTAATCGCAAAATTGACGAAAATCACCCCGCTGAAAGTGGAGTTTGATGTCCCCGAACGGTATGCCCATCAGATAAAGAAAGGAACCAATCTTTCTTTTGAAATCGAAGGACATCTGGATTCTTTCAACTCAACGGTCTATGCAACCGAATCGCGCATTGACGATGAAACCCATACATTGACCGTGCGGGCGCTTTACCCTAACGAGGGCGGCAGCCTGCTTCCGGGGCATTATGCAAATATCCAATTAAAACAACAGGAAATAGCTGATGCCATTGCCATTCCTTCCGAAGCCATAGTGCCGGAAATGGGCAAGAATAAAGTTTTCATTTATCGTTCGGGGGTAGCTCAGCCGGTAGATGTAGAAATAGGTATTCGTACCGATGCGGAAGTACAGATTTTACGTGGGCTGGCAGCGGGCGATACGATTCTCACCTCCGGTACTTTGCAGTTGCGTCAGGGTATGCCGGTTATCATAGATAAAATCGATTAATATGCGTGGCTTATGAATATCTCCGAACTTAGTATCCGAAGACCGGTGTTGGCCACCGTACTTACGATTATTATCCTGCTTTTCGGACTCATCGGTTATACCACTCTCGGTGTACGTGAATATCCGTCGGTCGATAATCCCATTATCTCGGTTAGTTGCAGTTATCCGGGAGCTAACGCTGAAGTAATTGAAAATCAGATAACCGAGCCACTTGAACAGAATATCAACGGTATCCCGGGTATCCGCTCACTGTCCAGCGTGAGCCAGCAGGGACAGAGCCGCATTACGGTGGAATTTGAATTGTCTGTCGACTTGGAAACGGCTGCCAATGACGTGCGCGATAAAGTATCGCGTGCGCAGCGTTATTTGCCGCGCGATTGCGACCCTCCCACTGTGTCGAAAGCCGATGCCGATGCCAGTCCCATTCTGATGGTAGCCATCCAAAGCAATACCCGCTCGCTGCTGGAGCTGAGCGAAATAGCCGACCTGACCGTAAAAGAGCAGTTGCAAACCATATCCGATGTAAGTAGTGTATCTATTTGGGGTGAAAAGCGTTATTCTATGCGCCTTTGGCTTGACCCGGTAAAGATGGCAGGATACGGAATCACTCCCGTAGATGTAAAGAATGCCATTGATGAGGAAAACTTGGAGCTTCCGTCGGGAAGCATCGAAGGAAACACCGTGGAACTGACGTTACGAACGATGGGACAAATGCACACGGCGAAAGAGTTTAATAATGTTATCATTAAAGAGAGCAACGGAAGAATTATCCGTTTCAGCGATATCGGATATGCCGAACTTGGTCCGGCTGACCTGAAAAGCTACATGAAAATGAACGGTGTGCCGATGGTGGGTGTGGTGGTTATTCCTCAGCCCGGAGCAAACCATATTGAAATCGCCGATGCCGTATACGAACGCATGACTCAGATACAGAAAGATTTGCCCGATGATGTGGATTATACGTATGGATTTGACAATACCCGTTTTATCCGCGCATCCATAGCCGAAGTGGAAAGTACGGTTTACGAGGCTTTCGTCTTGGTTATCCTTATCATCTTCCTTTTCTTGCGCGACTGGCGTGTAACGCTGATTCCCTGTATCGTTATCCCCGTATCGTTGATTGGAGCATTCTTTGTGATGTACGTAGCAGGCTTTTCTATCAACGTGTTGACGATGCTTGCCGTGGTGCTTTCCGTGGGACTGGTGGTGGACGATGCCATCGTTATGACCGAAAACATCTATATCCGCATCGAACGTGGTATGAAACCCTTTGAAGCCGGTATAGAAGGTGCAAAAGAAATCTTTTTTGCCGTCATTTCCACAACCATTACGTTGGCAGCGGTATTCTTGCCGATTGTGTTTATGGAGGGCACGAGCGGACGCCTGTTCCGCGAGTTCAGTTTCGTGGTTGCCGGCTCGGTGATTATCTCAGCATTTGCCGCCCTGACTTTCACTCCGATGCTTGCCACCAAGATGTTGCGCTACCGCGAAAAGCAAAACTGGTTCTATCGTAAAACCGAGCCTTTCTTTGAGGGAATGAACCGTTATTACTCGCAGTCGTTGGCATACGTGTTGCGTCATCGGTTCGCTGCCATTCCGTTTACGATAGTCATGCTGATTATCATCGCTTTCCTTTGGAACAAGATACCTTCGGAGATGGCTCCGCTTGAAGACCGTTCGCAAATCAATATCGATACCCGTGCGGCCGAAGGAGCCAGCTATGAATATATCCGCGATTATACCGAAGAAATCAATCAGTTGGTTGATTCGATAATTCCCGATGCTGCTTTTGTTACGGCACGTGTCTCAAGCGGAAGCGGAAATATCCAAATAACACTGAAAGACATCAAAGAACGCGATTATACCCAGATGGAGGTTGCCGAACAGATATCGCAGGCGATACGCAAGCATACCAAAGCGCGTGCATTTGTACGTCAGCAGTCATCGTTTGGCGGACGGCGGAGCAGTATGCCCGTCCAGTATGTACTCCAATCGGTAAGTATCGAGAAGTTGGAAAAGGTATTGCCGGAATTTCTACGACAGGTCTATGATAACCCGGTATTCCAGATGGCAGATGTCAATCTGAAGTTCACCAGTCCCGAAATGCGCGTTCATATCAACCGCGATAAAGCGGGAACGATGGGTGTAAGCGTGCGCGACATCGGCGAAACCCTGCAATACGGCTTGAGCGGTCAGCGTATGGGTTATTTCTACATGAACGGAAAGCAGTACGAAATTCTCGGGCAGATAAGCCGCCAACAGCGTAACCAACCGGCAAACATCAAGTCCATTTATATCCGGAGCGACAAAGGAGAGATGATACAGTTGGATAACTTGGTAGAGTTTGTAGAAGCAGTAGCTCCTCCCAAGCTGTATCATTACAACCGTTTTATTTCGGCTACTATTTCGGCAGGACTGGCAGAAGGAAAGACCATCGGGCAGGGACTGGACGAAATGGATAAGATAGCGGCGAATGTATTGGATGACACTTTCCGTACTGCCCTTTCGGGCGACTCGAAAGACTATCGCGAAAGTTCTTCCAGTCTGATGTTTGCTTTCATTCTTGCACTGATATTGATTTATCTGATTCTTGCTGCCCAGTTTGAAAGCTTCAAAGACCCCTTTATCATCATGCTTACCGTTCCGCTTGCCATTGCCGGAGCATTGATTTTTATGTATTTCGGTAATATAACCATGAATATATTCAGCCAGATTGGTATCATCATGCTTATCGGTCTGGTGGCAAAGAACGGTATTCTGATTGTGGAGTTTGCGAATCAGAAACAGGAGCATGGCGAAGAAAAAATGCAAGCTATCCGCGATGCAGCCCTTCAACGTCTGCGCCCCATCCTGATGACCAGTGCGGCAACCATTTTAGGTTTGATTCCGTTAGCTTTTGCCACGGGCGAAGGAGCCAATCAACGCATCGCGATGGGTACGGCGGTAGTGGGAGGTATGTTGGTTTCTACCTTCCTTACGATGTATATCGTTCCTGCCATTTATTCTTATATATCTACTAACCGGCAAAAAAAGGAGAAAAAAGCATGAAACGAATCATTCCCTTTTTAATACTATATGTCTTCATAGCCTTCCCGTTGAGGGCACAATATGAATATACCCTGAAGCAATGTCTTGAAGAAGGGTTGATGAACAATTATTCGCTACGCATTACGCGCAATGAGGAATTGATTAGCAAGAACAACGCTACGCTGGGGAACGCAGGGTTCTTGCCTACGGTAGATTTGATTGCCAGTTATACCGGTACGGCAGACAATACGAATACCGAAGAGCGGGAGACGGGTATCACAACCAAGCAGCGCGGTGTATTCGACCAAACATTGGATGCCGGGCTTGATGTTAACTGGACAGTGTTCGACGGTTTCAGCATCAGTACCACGTATAAACAGTTACAGGAATTAAAGCGGCAGGGTGAAACCAATACCCGCATTGCCATTGAGGATTTTATTGCAACGCTTACCGCCGAGTATTACAATTATATTCAGCAGGAAATCCGTTTGAAGAACTTCCGTTATGCTGTTTCGCTCTCGAAGGAGCGGTTGCGCATTGTGGAAGAGCGATACCACATCGGAAACTTCTCGCGTTTGGATTATCAGCAGGCTACAGTAGACTTTAATGCCGACAGTGCGCAGTATATGAAACAGCAGGAACTGGTACATACTTCGCGCATCAATCTGAACGAGCTGATGGCGGCAAAAGATGTCGACCGCCCGATACAAGTACGGGATTCGGTGATTGACATCAGCGACTTCTTGGATTTCAACGACCTTTGGAATTCTACGCTTACCGCCAACGCCAGCTTGTTGCGTGCCGACCAGAATTCGGTTATCGCACAGTTGGATTATAAGAAAGTATTGTCGCGTAACTATCCTTACGTGCGGCTGAATGCCGGATACGGTTATACATTAAATAAATACGATGTAAACGCCACGCGCAGCCGCAGTAATTGGGGATTCAGCGGCGGGGTGACGGTAGGGTTTAACATCTTCGACGGAAACCGTAAGCGCGAAAAGCGTAACGCAAGCCTTGCCATCCGCAACGCCCAGTTAGAGCGTGAGGAACTGGAACAGGGATTGCGTGCCGACCTCAGCAACCTTTGGCAGGCATACCGGAACAACCTTCGTCTGTTGAGCCTTGAACGTCAGAACCTGATAGCAGCAAAAGAAAATCACGACATAGCGAAAGACCGTTACTTGCTGGGAGACTTGTCGGGTATCGAGATGCGCGAGGCACAAAAGAGTCTGCTCGATGCGGAAGAACGTATCCTTTCGGCAGAGTATGATACAAAAATGTGTGAGATTTCCCTTTTGCAGATTAGCGGGAAGATTATGCAATACTTGGAAGATTGAAAGAGTAATGTCGCAAAAGCGTAGATTTACGCTTTTGCGAAGTATTGGGTAAAAAGGAACATCTGCTCAATGTTCCTATAAACAATTCTTTTATTTTGAAATCACCGGATTAGCTCCTGAAGTGAAATGCAAGGCTTCGGGATGTTCTTTTATGTAAGATTCGATATGGCGTACACGCTTTTCTTCCAGAATCTCATCTACGGCAATCAGAATACCCGTTTCTTCTACATTTCCGAAACCGTCGTTAATGGCAGTCCCGAACATACGCATGGTGGGCGAAAGTCCCATGTAAGCGTTAACCAAAGGCGGAATGTTATATCCCAACTTACGCACCTCGGCGTTTAAAACCTTATAGTCTTCCTTAAACGTATTGTGGCAGAACAACTTTTCGAGAACCGCCGGGTCTGTTTCTATCTGCAGCGGGGTCATCGGGGTTATCAGCTTGTCTTTGTCGTAGAAATGCTTGTTGAGGAAATAAAGAATCATGTCGCGTCCGAAGCGGTTGTAGCTGGGATACATCGTCATCTTACCAAAGAAATATTTCACATTGGGCTTGATTACTGTCAATGCTCCCAATCCGTCCCACAGATTGTCGAGTGCAAATAAACCTTTTGAGCCGGAGCGTGTAGACTGATATTCGAGGGTTACGAACGAACGCCCTAATTCGATGGTGGTAGGAAGGTAATCTTTTAAAAACTTCTCGGAGAAATCAAACATGTGAGCCGTAGCCAATTTAGGTTTCCCATGCTCGTCGAATTCTACTTCATCGCCCAGTATGTAACGGTATCCTCCCAATATTTCTTCAGCTTCCGGATTCCAAACAATCAGTTGCTGGTAAGGATTTTCCATTAAGTCGTATTCATCCAAGTCCATCGACATGCCTGTGCCACCTCCGGCTGCGCGGAATGCGATTTCACGTAAGCGACCGATTTCTTTCAATACGTTAGGCGCGTTTTGCCATGTTACAACGTATATTTCGTTGTTACTTTTGTTTGTGGAGCGCATACGTTTGTCGGGTGTGAGTTCCGATTTCAGTAGTTCCTTGTCAATCGGAGCAATAATATCTTCCATATCTATCAATTATAACATCTTTTTATAATTTGTAAACCAGTTCACGCACGTAGTCCGCCCATTCGGCCGGAGTTTTCTGTTTACCGAATGTTTCCCACGGGATGGGTTTCCCGATGGTTACCCGGAACGTTTTATGGCGGTTTTTCAACATTTCGTCGGCAAGATAAAGCATGGCTATGTTAAACTTGATTCCTAAGAACTTACAGACATTTGCCAGCGTGTAAAAGAAGTTCGAGTTTCGTCCTTCAAAATGAATGGGTACAATGGTGCGGTGAGTTTCTATACTTTTGGTAATGAATGTTTTTTTCCACGGCAAATCTTTGATTGTTCCGTTCTGCCTGCGCGAACAAAGTCCGGCAGGGAACATGATGATATGACTGTCTGAGCGGAAGCCGGCTTCTACCATTTTAGGGAAATCGCGCGATTGCGAACCGGTTTTGTTGATTGGGATACAAAGGGGCGCCAGTCCGCGGAGGTTCATCAGTAAGTCGTTTACCAGATATTTGATTCGCCCGTCGTAGTGCTTTCCAAGTATATATCCCAGTGAGATACCGTCTTGTCCCCCTAAAGGGTGATTGGACACAAACGTACACAAACCTTCCTTAGGGAGATTTTCAAGTCCCCTGATATCAAGTTTTACATCAAGAAACTCCATGCACGCTTCCAGAAAGTGGACTCCTTCTTTACCGGAGACTTCTTTTAAAAAGACATTCAGTTCATCCTGATGTACGATGTGTTTCAGGTACGAAACCACGAATCGGGGAACCCTTTTGGCTTTTGGTCCTGCCTTTTCTTTCAGAATCTTGTCTATGTCAATTAAAAAGATTGAGTCGTCAGCCATTCTTTACTTTATTGTATTTGTGTTACAAAAGTAATGTATCTTTTGATAAATAGGGCAATAGTGGTAAAAAAATCTACTATTTAACACAAAAAATATACTGTAGGGCATGTTTTGTATACGTTGATATGACAAACCGGGCCTTTTTTTGCCCGTGATTTAGGGAAAGCTGGCGGTTTGTTGCCCAGCTTTTGTTTAACTATTCTGCCGGGTAAAACGCTGGCGGAAATTCCCGCAGTAAAATCCCGGAAAACGCTACCGTTAGTGTTGGTCAACTCATGCGGTAGCGTTGCCCGGTTCTACCCATAGAACTTGTTTACGCTATGGGTAGCGTTTTTCGGGCTTCCGGCAAGCCGGAAAAAGTTTGGGAAGGCTCGGTGTAAGCCGACAGGTTTCCAAGATAACGGCTTGTGTTTGAGAAAGCAAAATACACCGCGCTGAGGCGGGCTGTTGATAACTTTCTGAAAAATTCCCCAACCAATATAGTGCCTAATTATAAGGAAATGCCTAATTTTACACCTTAATTATATAATAGCTAAAAACAGCAAAGATATTGACTCATGAACGAAACGGAACAGACTTATCATGTGCCTGTACTTTTGCAGGAAAGCATCTGCGGACTGAACTTGCAGGATGGCGGAATTTATGTGGACGTAACTTTCGGAGGAGGTGGACATTCACGGGAGATTTTGCGTCGTATGGGAAAGGAAAGCCGTTTGTTCAGTTTCGATCAAGACGAAGATGCGGAGCGCAACATTGTGGATGACAGCCGTTTTACCTTCGTGCGGAGTAATTTCAGGTATCTGCGTAACTTTCTTCGTTACTACGGAGTGGAAGAGGTTGACGGTATTCTTGCCGATTTGGGAGTGTCGTCTCATCATTTCGACGACAGTGAGCGCGGCTTTTCTTTTCGTTTCGACGGAAAGTTGGACATGCGCATGAACCGCCGGGCGGGAATGACGGCTGCCGATGTAGTCAATACGTATGATGAAGAGCGGCTGGCTGATGTGTTTTACCTGTACGGTGAACTGAAGAACAGCCGGAAGCTGGCGAACGTATTGGTAAAGGCGCGCGCCCGGAAGCCATTTGATACCATAGGCGATTTTCTTGAAGTGGTAAAGCCGCTGTACGGCAGGGAAAGAGAAAAAAAAGAATTGGCGAAAGTGTTTCAGGCGCTGCGCATCGAAGTGAACGAAGAAATGCAGGCGCTGAAAGAAATGCTGTATGCAGCTACCGAGGCGTTGAAGCCCGGAGGGAGATTGGTGGTTATCACCTATCATTCGCTGGAAGACCGCATGGTAAAGAACCTGATGAAAACAGGAAATATCGAAGGAAAGGCCGATCAGGATTTTTATGGAAACGTAAAAACACCGTTCCGCCTGATAAACAATAAAGTAATCGTGCCCGCCAACGAGGAGATACTGCGTAATCCTCGCTCGCGAAGCGCTAAATTAAGAATTGCAGAAAAGAAATAACAAGTAAAAGTTATGGAACAACAAGAAGACAAGCAGCAGGAAACTTTCCATATCACGCTGAAAAGCATCTTGGGAGGGGATATTTTGGCTCATAACTTCCTGAGAAAGCAGGCCAACTTGCTTATTTTAATAGTAATCTTGACCATTTTCTATATAAACAACCGTTATGAAAGCCAGCGTGAAATCATTGAAATAGACCGGTTGAAAAAAGAGCTGGTAGATACAAAATATGATGCGCTGACCATTTCTTCGGAACTGACCGAACGGAGCCGCCAGTCGCGCATCGAAGAATATGTTGCAACAGAAGAAGGGAAAATGCCGCTTCAAACAGCTACTACTCCTCCATTTTTAATTAAAGAGAAGAAATAAGATGATGTTTGGACAGAAAAATATCATGCTCCGCTATACGTTCATAGTGTTTGTCATGGCGTTGATAGCGGTGGCGGTTATTATCAAGGCCGCATTTATCATGTTTGCAGAACGCCAGTACTGGAAAGACGTTGCCGACCGTTTCGTTAAAGAAAATGTCACGGTTGCTCCTACGCGCGGAAATATTATTTCAGCCGACGGGAAATTAATGGCGAGCAGCTTGCCGGAATATAAAATTTATATGGATTTCGTAGCGCTGAAAGAAGCCGGTAACGACTCTGTACTGATGAACCATCTGACGGAAATCTGTGAAGGGATGCATCAGATATTCCCGGATAAAAGTGCGCAGAGCTTTCGTCGGCATATCTTGAACGGAAGGCGTGCGAAGAGCAGAAACTATTTGCTTTACCCCAAGCGCATCTCATATATTGAGTATAAGGAGGTCAAAAAACTTCCGGTGTTTAATTTGAATAAATACCGGGGCGGATTCCACGAATTGGCTTTCAATCAGCGGAAAAAACCTTTCGGCTCGTTGGCTGCCCGTACGTTGGGCGATATGTACCCCGATATAACGTTGGGTGCGAAAAATGGCATTGAGCTTACTTACGATTCAATTTTGCGCGGGCAAAATGGCATCACCCACCGCCAAAAGGTGATGAACAAATACTTGAATATCGTGGATAAGCCGGCGGTAGATGGCTGCGATGTGATTACAACCATCGATGTCGACATGCAGGATATTGCCGAGAAAGCCCTTGTAGACCAGCTCAAAAATCTGAATGCCGTATCCGGAGTGGCGGTAGTAATGGAAGTTGCTACGGGCGATGTGAAAGCTAATGTAAACATGACCAAAGCAGGCGACGGGAATTATTACGAAATGCGCAATGCTTCGGTAAGTAACCTGATGGAGCCGGGGTCTACCTTTAAAACGGCTTCTATCATGGTAGCGCTCGAAGATAAATATATTACGCCCGATTATGTGGTAGATACAGGAAACGGGGTGGTAAATATGCACGGCAGTTTCATGAAAGACTGGAACTGGTATAAGGGCGGTTATGGAAAGATAGATGTGACACGCATCCTTGAAGTATCATCCAATGTGGGCGTATCGACGATTATCGATCATTTTTACGGAAAGAATCCCCAAAAGTTTGTCGACGGCTTGAAACGCATGAGCATCGACAAACCGCTGAACTTGGGCTTCGTGGGTGAAGCAAGTCCGCGCATACAAGGACCGAACGAACGTTATTTCGCAGGAACCACTTTGCCGTGGATGAGTATCGGTTACGAAACGATGATTCCTCCCATTTATCTGTTGAATTTTTATAATGCCATTGCCAATAACGGCGTGATGGTGAAACCCAAGTTTGTGAAAGCAATAGCCAAAGACGGCGAGATATTGAAAGAATTTCCGACGGAAATAGTCAATCCGAAAATTTGTTCGGATACGACGTTGATGCAGATACGTACTATTCTGCGTAAAGTGGTTTCGCAAGGACTTGCAAAACCGGCAGGAAGCAAACAGTTCAGCGTATCGGGCAAAACAGGAACAGCGCAAATCTCGCAAGGTAAAGCCGGATATAAAGCTGGAGGAGTAAGCTATTTGGTTAGCTTCTGCGGTTACTTCCCCTCCGAGAACCCTAAATACAGTTGCATTGTTTCTATTCAGATACCTCACGGTCCGGCATCCGGAGGCTTGCAGGCAGGAAGCGTGTTCAGCCGCATCGCCGAACGTATTTATGCGAAACATTTGAATCAGGATTTGGAACATGCCAAAGATTCTACCTCGATACTGATACCTAACGTAAAGAGCGGAGATATCCAAGAGGCTGCTTATGTATTGCGCGCACTGAATGTGAACAGCAACAGTGCTTCTATCTCTACAGCCTCGGAAGACATACCTGTATGGGGAAAAGTGACAACCACTCCCACTCAGGCAGAGCTGAAAGAAACTAAAATAAACAGCAAGTTGCTTCCTAACGTAAAGGGCATGGGTGCGAAAGATGCCGTTTACCTGTTGGAAAGTTATGGGCTGAAAGTCCGTTTGTCGGGCGTAGGGAAGGTTACTTCTCAAAGCCTTGCGGCCGGGTCTCATGTCCGCAGGGGGCAAACTATAACATTGATTCTTAAATAAGATAAAGAAATGAAACTGGAAGAAATTTTGAAATCTGTGAACGTTTGCCGTTGGGCAGGCGATTTAAATATAGAGGTAACAGACATACAAATGGACTCGCGCTTGGTGAAGCCCGGCTGTTTGTTTGTAGCTGTGAAAGGAACTCAAACAGACGGACATGCGTACATCGGAAAAGCTATTGCCGGTGGAGCTGCCGCTATCGTATGTGAAACCCTGCCTGAGCAAACCGATGACAAGGTAACTTATGTTCAAGTGAGCGATTCGGAAGATGCGGTAGGCAAGTTGGCTACAACATTTTATGGCAATCCGACAGAAAAATTAGATTTGGTGGGCGTTACCGGAACGAACGGGAAAACCACCATCGCTACTTTGCTTTATGAAATGTTTCGCCGCTTTGGATATAAGGTAGGTTTAATATCTACGGTATGCAATTATATTGACGGAGAAGCCATTCCGACCGACCATACTACACCCGACCCCATTACGCTTAACAGATTATTAGGCAAAATGGCAGACGAAGGCTGTAAATATGCGTTTATGGAAGTAAGTTCTCATTCGGTGGCTCAAAAACGTATCGGCGGACTGAAATTTGCAGGAGGTATCTTTACGAATCTCACCCGCGACCATTTGGACTACCATAAAACCTTTGAGAATTATCTGAAAGCGAAGAAGGCTTTTTTCGATGGACTTCCTAAATCGGCTTTCGCACTGACGAACGCCGATGATAAAAATGGTTTGGTCATGGTACAAAATACGAAAGCCAAAGTTGCGACTTATTCGCTTCGTACGTTATGCGATTTCAAAGGGAAGGTATTGGAAGACGGCTTTGAAGGAATGTTGTTGGATATTAACAACAGAGAGGTGAACGTACAATTCATCGGACGGTTTAACGCTTCTAATTTGTTGGCCGTATATGGAGCAGCCTGCTTATTGGGAAAACAGCCGGAAGAAGTCTTAATTGCATTAAGCATCTTGCGTCCTGTATCCGGACGTTTCGATGCCATTCGTTCGCCGAAAGGTTATACAGCGATTGTAGATTACGCTCATACCCCCGATGCCTTAGAGAATGTATTGAATGCCATTCATGAAGTGCTCAAAGGACGCGGACAAGTAATCACGGTAGTGGGGGCAGGCGGTAATCGCGATAAAGGCAAACGTCCGCTCATGGCGCAAGAATCGGTAAAACAAAGCGATAAGGTAGTGATAACGTCGGATAATCCCCGCTTCGAAGAACCGCAAGATATCATTAACGATATGTTGGCAGGATTGACAAAAGAGGATATGCGTAAGGTTATCTCTATTGCCGACCGCCGTGAAGCCATCCGTACGGCATGTATGCTGGCACAACCGGGCGATGTGGTGTTGATAGCCGGAAAGGGACATGAGAATTACCAAGAAGTTAAGGGAGTGAAACATCATTTCGATGATAAAGAAGTGGTAAAAGATATATTTGCAAACGAAAACTGATAGGCATGTTATATTATCTATTTCATTATTTAGAGCAAATTGATTTTCCCGGTGCGCGAATGTTTGGTTACGTATCGTTTCGTTCGCTGATGGCGGTTATCATTGCATTGTTGATTTCTTCTATTTTTGGGGAATACTTTATCAATTTGCTGAAACGGAAACAAATAACCGAAACCCAGCGCGACGCTTCGATTGACCCCTTTAATGTCAATAAAGTTGGCGTTCCTACAATGGGAGGCATTATCATTATTGTGGCTACCCTGATACCTTGCCTATTGTTGGGTAAGCTGCATAATATCTATATGTTGCTGATGCTGATAACCACTGTTTGGTTAGGAACTTTGGGCTTTTTGGATGATTATATCAAAGTATTCCGCAAAGACAAGGAGGGCTTGCATGGAAAGTTTAAAATTATCGGGCAAGTAGGCTTGGGATTGATTGTAGGACTGACGCTTTACCTTAGTCCCGATGTAGTTATACGCGAGAATGTGGAAGTACAGCGTAACGGAGAGATTGTAGAGGTGGTGCATAAGACGCAAGATGAGAAGTCTACTAAAACAACCATCCCTTTCTTTAAGAACAATAACCTTGATTATGCTGATTTTGTAGGATTCTTCGGCGAACATGCACAAACAGCGGGTTGGATTGTATTCGTACTGGTTACGATATTTGTGGTGACAGCCGTATCCAACGGAGCCAACCTGAATGACGGGATGGATGGTATGGCAGCCGGAAACTCTGCGATAATCGGAGTCACGTTAGGGATTCTGGCTTACGTTTCCAGTCACATCGAATACGCCGGTTACCTGAATATTATGTATATACCGGGAAGTGAGGAACTGGTAATCTATATTTGCGCCTTTATTGGTGCGCTTATCGGTTTCTTGTGGTATAATGCGTTCCCCGCTCAAGTATTTATGGGCGATACGGGTAGCCTTACCATTGGCGGTATCATCGCTGTTTTCGCCATCATTATCCATAAAGAATTGCTCATACCGATACTGTGCGGTGTGTTCCTTATAGAGAATTTGTCTGTAATTTTACAAGTAAGATACTTCCGGAGCGGAAAGAAAAAAGGAATCAAGCGACGTGTTTTCAAACGTACGCCGATTCACGATCATTTCCGCACGACCCTATCGCAGCTCGACCCTGAGTGTACGTATGTTTTTACACGTCCGGCGAGTGTATTTCACGAGTCGAAAATTACCGTCCGCTTCTGGATTGTAACCATCGTACTCGCAGCAATAACGATTATAACTTTAAAGATTAGATAAAGAGTCATGACAAAGAGAATTGTCATATTAGGAGCCGGTGAAAGCGGCACAGGTGCAGCGATACTGGCACAAAAGAAAGGTTTCGACACGTTTGTATCAGACATGTCTGCCATTAAAGACAAATACAAAGACATGTTAAACGAAAGAGGCATCCGGTGGGAAGAGGGAAAGCATACGGAGGAGTTGATACTGAATGCCGACGAAGTAATCAAGAGTCCGGGCATCCCCAACGATGTTCCTATGATTCTGAAACTGAAAGAAAAAGGCATTCCGGTTATTTCCGAAATCGAATTTGCCGGACGTTATACGAATGCCAAAATGATTTGTATCACGGGCAGTAACGGAAAAACAACCACTACCTCGCTGATTTATCATATCTTCAAGAAAGCCGGACTCAACGTGGGGCTTGCCGGAAATATCGGTCAGAGCCTTGCTTATCAGGTGGCGGAATGTAACTACGATTATTATGTTATCGAGTTGAGCAGCTTCCAGTTGGATAACATGTATAAGTTTCATGCCAACATTGCCGTGCTGATGAACATCACGCCCGACCATCTCGACCGTTATGATTACAAGATGCAGAACTATGTGGATGCCAAGTTCCGCATTATCCAGAACCAGACGCCTGAAGATGCATTTATTTTCTGGAACGATGACCCCATTATCCAACACGAACTTCATAAGTATGGCATTCACGGACATTATTATCCCTTTGCTGAAAAGCGTGAAGACGGGCTGGCTGCATTTGTTGAGCAGAACAAGATTTATTTCACACAGCCCATCGCCTTTAACATGGAACAGGAGGAGCTGGCTTTGACAGGCACGCACAATCTGTTCAACTCGATGGCGGCAGGTATCTCTGCCAACATTGCCGGTATCCGGAAAGAAGATATCCGGGAGGCGTTGAGCGATTTCAAGGGGGTGGAACACCGTTTAGAGAAGGTGGCTCGTGTGCGTGGTGTAGAGTACGTTAACGACTCGAAAGCCACGAATGTAAACTCTTGCTGGTATGCCCTTCAGAGCATGAAAACCAAGACGGTACTTATTTTGGGTGGCAAAGACAAAGGAAATGATTACAACGAAATTGCCGATTTGGTAAGGGAAAAATGTTCTGGGCTTATCTTTTTGGGCTTGCACAACGAGAAGTTGCACGGATTTTTCGATGGGTTCGGACTGCCGATAGCCGATGTCCAAAGCATGAAAGATGCCGTTGATGCTGCTTACCGGATGGCAAAACAGGGCGAAACCGTATTGCTGAGTCCCTGCTGCGCCAGCTTCGACCTCTTTAAGAGTTACGAAGACCGCGGCGACCAGTTTAAAGAGTGTGTAAGAAACCTGTAATAAACCGTTAGATACTTAGAGCGATGGATTTGCTAAAAAATTTGTTTAAAGGCGACAAGGCTATCTGGATTATCTTCCTGTTTCTTTGTCTGGTATCCGTTATCGAGGTATTCAGCGCCGCCAGTACGCTGACTTACAAGAGCGGCGACCATTGGGAACCTATTACCCAGCATAGCCTCATCCTGATGGTGGGAGCCTGTATCGTAGTGTTGGTTCACAACATTCCCTATAAGTTTTTCCGGGTATTTCCGTTCTTCCTTCTCCCTATTTCGGCTGTCTTATTGGCTTTTGTTACGATAACCGGACTTGTAACGGGCGACCGTATCAACGGTGCGGCACGGTGGATGACGTTTTTCGGCATTCAGTTTCAGCCTTCCGAGTTGGCGAAAATGGCGGTAATAATCGTTACGGCATTCATCTTGTCTAAGTTTCAAGAAGAAAACGGAACAAACCGGAAGGCTTTCCGGTGGATAATGTGGATAACGGGCGTTGTTTTCATATTGATTGCCCCCGAAAACGGCTCTACGGCGGTGTTGCTGTTCGGAGTGGTATTCTTGATGATGATTATCGGCAGAGTTCCGTGGCAGCAACTGACCAAGCTGGCGGCGGCAGTGGTGCTGATGCTTGGTCTTTTCATCGGGGTGGTAATGGCTATCCCTGCCGAGAAACTGAGAGAAGTGCCGATGATGCACCGTGTAGAGACGTGGCAGAACCGTATCAAGGGATTTTTTGCCGACAGCGAAGCCGTTCCTGCCGCTAAATACGATATCGACAAGAATGCACAAGTAGCTCATGCCAATATAGCCATTGCTTCCAGTCACATCGTAGGTAAGATGCCCGGAAACAGTATCCAGCGTGACTTCCTTTCGCAAGCATTTTCCGACTTCATTTTCGCCATTATCATCGAAGAACTCGGACTGGTGGGAGGGGCGTTTGTTGCCATTCTTTATATTTGGTTGCTGATGCGAACGGGGAAAATCGCCCGAAAGTGTGACAGGAGTTTCCCTGCGTTTCTGGTAATGGGTATCGCACTGCTGTTGGTATCGCAGGCGTTGCTTAACATGATGGTAGCCGTAGGACTGTTTCCTGTTACCGGACAACCTCTTCCGCTTATCAGCAAGGGAGGAACGTCTACACTCATCAACTGTGCTTATATCGGGATGATACTGAGCGTGAGCCGTTACGTAAACGAAATGGAAGCCCGACGCAAGGAGGAAGAAGAAAGGCAAAAACAGCAGGTGCAGGAAGCTGCCATCGCTGCACTTCAAACGGCGGCAATGAACTTGGCTGAGCAGACGAAGACCGATAAAGATGCGCAGCCCAACCAGTAAATATTGGTTTCTACTGACGTAAATTATACGCGAAACAAAAGGTTATCTCAATTTTTTTTGAGGTAGCCTTTTGTTTTTTATAGCTGAAAGCGTAGGTGAAAAACCCATTGATTTGTTCCGGAAAACGCTACCGTTAGCGTCAGTCATTCCATGCGGTAGAGTTACTCGGTTCTACCCATAGAATTCCCCCGTCCTATGGGTAGGATTTTCCAACTTCCCGACAGAACCGGATAGTACCTAAAATACAGGATTTTACCGGAGAAGGCATCTGTAGCAATAGTTGGCAGAACAGGATATTTCTCAGAACTTACTGCAGAAAGCGGATTATTTTTTCACAGATAAACTATATCTTTGTCAGAATAACACTAAACACTGATATGGAAAAGTATATCTTTGAACTTACGATGAAAGTGCGCGATTACGAATGCGACTTACAGGGAATTGTGAATAATGCCAATTACCAACATTACATCGAGCATACACGTCATGAATTTCTGCTTTCGGCAGGCATCAGTTTTGCCCGGCTGCATGAGCAGGGCATCGACCCCGTGGTGGCGCGTCTGAACATGGCATTCAAGACTCCGCTGCGCAGCGGCGATGAGTTCGTGTCAAAATTATACCTGAAGAAAGAGGGCATTAAGTACGTATTTTATCAAGATATTTTCCGCCTGCCCGACATGAAGCCGGTCATCAAGTCGACTGTTGAAACAGTTTGTCTCGTAGGCGGACGTTTGAGTGAAAGCGCATTACTTTACGAAACCTTTTCTCCTTACCTCAGCGAATGAACGAAGAAACGCTTTATACGTTTGCCCTTACGCGCATTCCGGGTGTGGGACTGATAGGAGCGCATAATTTGTTGCGTGCGGTGGATAATGCGAGCGATTTGTTCCTTCATACGCAGGAGCTGTCGCGTAGTATTCCGGGCTTCCCGAAACGGCTGGTAAAATCGTTCGACTGCCCTGATACGTTGCGTCTGTGTGAAGCCGAATTACAGTTTGCCGAGAAAAACCGCATCCGTGTACTTACTGCTAAAGATGCCGATTACCCTTCGCGCTTACGCGAGTGTGAAGATTCTCCGCTGGTGTTGTTTTATCGTGGAAATGCCGATCTGAACGCCATGCACGTAGTCAGCATCGTAGGCACGCGCAATGTTACAGAGTACGGAAAGGATATGTGTTTGAGGTTTGTGGGCGAACTGAAAGAATTGTTGCCCGATGTCATCATAGTAAGCGGTTTGGCGTATGGAGTAGATATCCATGCCCATCGCGCAGCCTTACAAAACGGGCTGGACACGGTAGGCGTACTGGCCCACGGGCTGGATAGAATCTATCCGAACGTTCACCGGAAAACGGCAGCCGAAATGACGGAACACGGCGGACTGCTGACCGAGTATCCGAGCGGAACCAGCCCCGACCGCCAGAACTTTGTGAAGCGTAATCGCATTGTTGCGGGTATCAGTGATGCCACAGTGGTCATTGAGTCGGCAGCCAAAGGAGGTTCGCTGATAACAGCCGAAATAGCCGAAAGCTACCACCGCGACTGTTTTGCCGTGCCCGGCAGAGTGGGTGATGTCTTTTCCGAAGGGTGTAACAACCTGATACGTAATAATCGCGCTTCGTTGCTTCAAAGTGCGGAAGAATTGGTTAAGGCGATGAACTGGGATGCCCCTCAGAAAACTCCGGCAGCAGCCGTACAGCGTCAGCTTTTTCCCGACCTCTCTGCCGACGAACAACTGGTAGTCGACCTGCTGCAGAAACACGAAGAAGGACTGCAAATCAATTTGTTGGTAGTAGAAAGCAACATTGCCATCAACCGCCTCACCGGAATCCTTTTTGAGTTAGAGATGAAAGGGATAATCCGCACGTTGGCAGGCGGTATGTACAGACTAATCTGAATTAATCTTATATAACCATGAAAAAAAAGTCATATAACAAAGTAGGGATACTGTTGATGTTTGTCGTACTCTTTGCCTGTCAGGGTAATGCCGGCAGGAAAACGGCAGATGATTCCGCACAGTCCCCCCGTCAGGAACAAGCGGTAGAACCCCAGTTCCCGTTTCCGTCCATTCCCTCTACACTGACCGAGCCTGAAGAACGAAAGGAATACCTGTTGCAACACTATTGGGACAACTTTGATTTCTCCGACTCTGCATTAGTCAATAACCGGGACGTTTCCGAGCAAGGCTTTGTAAATCAAATCGCATTGTTGGCAGACGGAATAACCGGACCGGAACTCATCCGGCAGAGCATGGATAATTTCTGTTCGGGAATGGAGCAAGATACTCATGCGCGCAAGGTTTTCATGCAGATGGCAGAAGATTACCTGTACGATCCCAACTCGCCTTTCTATAACGAAGACTTGTATCTGGTTTATCTGAAGCGTATGATGCAAAGCAAGGCGTTGGATGAAGCACAGAAAAGTACACTGGCTTTCAAGGCAGAGTTGGCGAGCCGCAACCGGGTAGGTACAGAAGCCACCGACTTTGTATACTACCTGCCCGACGGGAGTAAACGTTCCTTAAAGCAGACATCCGTTCGCGGCAACCGGATGATATTGGTGTTTTATGATCCGGAATGTCCGAGCTGCCATGAAACTCTTCAACAAATGATGGACGATACGGCATTGGCAAATGCGGTAGATAAAGGCAATGTAACCGTAACTGCCATTTATACCGAAGGAAATGAGGATGCTTGGAAAAAAGCCTTGCCTCAAATGCCGGAAAACTGGATAATAGGAAACGACCGCATGACGGTAAAAGACCATGCGCTTTATGACTTGAAAGCCATGCCGAGCCTCTATCTTTTAGATGCCCGCAAGCAGGTGCTTCTGAAAGATGTACCTTATGGGCGTATTAAGGAAACATTAGGCTTGTGAGATGAATACAGGTCAGCGCAACCCTATCCATTGGCATTTGCGCTGACCCGTATGGTTATTATTCCCGCTTCGGAAAGTTCAGGCCGGGCTGCTCCAGCAGTTGAACAGCTTTTTGCATACTGTTGCTCAGTTCGTTGATCACCTGAAAATATTCGTTCATGTCCCACAAATCGCGGGCTATCAATGCTTTCAGTTGGGTCTTGATTAAAGGCAGTGCCGTTTGATATTGTTCCTCATCGTATGTGGCTCCGGTTGCCTTTCCGGTAGCTATCAGTTCGTTCAACATCTCGTCGGTCACTTCAAAATCGCGGTTAAAGCGGTCGAATGTTTTATACTTCTTCATCCACTCGGCACGATGGCGGTCTATTAGCTTCAGATTCTCCTGAACGATAGCTCCTTTATCGCGCAGAGCAAGATAATAGTCGGTGTACATGGTGGTATCAATCGGGACGAAATAATCGGGCATGATGCCTCCCCCGCCGTATACCGTTCGTCCCAATTTCAGGGTACGGGTTTTCAGTGAATCGGGGAAATGAATACTGTCGGCACTTACCATTTCGCCACGGTTATAGCGGTCTATCAAATCCTGATTATATTGTTCGATACTCTCATAAGGCTTTTGGATGCAGCGTCCCGAAGGCGTGTAGTAACGCGCCACGGTGAGCCGGATCATGGAGCCGTCGGGCAAATCAATCGGACGTTGAACCAATCCTTTCCCAAACGTGCGTCGTCCTACCACGATGCCTCTGTCCCAATCCTGAATGGCTCCCGTAACGATTTCGCTGGCAGATGCCGAATACTCGTCGACCAGTACCACCAGCCGGCCCGTTTGGAAATCACCGTCACCTTTTGCTGTAAATTCCGAGCGAGGGTTACGGCGTCCTTCTGTATACACAATAAGTTCTTTTTTACCCAGCAGTTGGTCGCACAGTTCGATTGCCGCATTCAGGTAACCTCCCCCGTTGCCTTGCAGGTCGAGTATTAAATCCTTCATGCCCTGCTTTTGCAACTTGCCAAGTGCGTCACGAAACTCTTGTCCGGTAGTTGCCGCAAAACGATTGATGCGGATGTACCCCACGTGTTTGTTTACCATGTATGAAGCATCAAGACTGTAAACCGGTATCTTATCGCGTTTGATGGTAAAAGGCAATAACTCTTTCACTCCGTTGCGCAATACTTTTACATCGACTTTCGACCCCTTAGGCCCGCGCAAACGGCGCATTACTTCATCCGTAGTCATTTTTACTCCGGCTATTACGGTGTCGTTCACCTCTATGATGCGGTCGCCTGCCAGAATGCCTACCTTTTCTGAAGGACCTCCCGATACGGGCTGGATGACAAACAGCGTATCGGTTGCCATATTAAACTGAATCCCGATTCCTTCAAAGTTTCCCAATAAAGGTTCGTTCAGGCGTTTTACTTCTTCCGGGTCGGAGTAAGTGGAATGTGGGTCAAGTTCTTCCAGCATACTGATAATCGCCGTTTCCACCAACTTTCCTTCGTCTACTTTATCTACATACAGGTTGGCAATCGCAAATTCCGCCAGTTGGAGTTTGCGGAAAGGCGAGTTCAACAGTTTGTTTTGGGCGACTGCCGCAACTATGCCTGCACACGCCACTAACATCAATATATATCTTTTCATTTCAGAATGTTTTTCTGAATGCAAACTTACGGATTTTCTGCGGAATAAACTAATTAAAAACATTACCGCTTGCGTTGGTCCGTGTATGCGGTAGTGTTAATGAAAACATCCGCATGTGCAGGCCAACGCAAGCGGTAGCGTTTTATGTGCCTATATGTTACTGTTTTTCTTGCATTTTATCCATCAATACCTTCATCCAATATCCACCGATAACCGAACGGGCGCGGAAGCCTACCCATTCGCCACTGTCGGTATGATGCCAGTCGCTGATAGGCACGCGGGTTGTCGTCTCGTTGACATATTTGTATAATGGGTTAATGAACTGTTGGAATGTTTCCATATCTTCCGACATGGAAGCTGTCCACATAATCCAATCAGATTTGGTATATTCTTTCCGGCTGTCCAGCGGTAGACCGAAAGGATTTTGTTTGGTCAGATAATATTTCAATTCTTTTTCCATTACGCCCGGAAACAGATTCAATCCCCACATCTTATCCCATACCATGTTATATTTCTGGCTCCATGTATTGGGGCGGTCGAATGCCAGACGGTAATGGTCTCCTTCGCCTGCCATTTCCATCCATTTCTTTGCCATGTTTCGCGCTTTCGTCATATAGGTTTCGGCAACTTCGTCCATGCCTAACATTTTAGCCATTTCGCTGTAAGCTGCCACTCCCATGATTGCCTTAACCGAAAGGTTAGCGTTATGCGCCCAGTGTCCGGCAAAGTCATCGGTACACAACTGATTTTCGGGATCTTGACCATACTCTGCCAGATAGTTGGTCCAGATGGTAAGCAAGTCCCAATATCTTTTTGCATAATCGGCATTTCCTTCGGCTTTGGCTACGGCAGCAGCCAGAATCACCATGTTTCCGCCTTCTTCAATCGGCATGTCGCCACCATATACTTGCCCGTTGGCTATCGGGTAAGTACCCAAATCGTGTGCCGGGAAAGGCTTGTTCCATCTTCCGCTTGCGCTGTATTCAAAGATACTTGTCATCATGCCTTTCATCAAGTCGGGATTGTAAACAAGGAACAAAGGAGCAGAAGGATAAGTAAGGTCTACCGTATTGATGCATCCGTTACTGTTATTTTCTTTTGAGAAGAACAGTAAGTTGCCTTCTTTGTCGGTAAACAATTTGTGGGCAGCCATCACGTGTCGATAAGAAGCCGCACAGATTTCGGCGTATTTCTTGCCTCCGGCTTTTTCGGCATCCTTCATAATCATGGCATCGAAATCGCGGCAACGCTCCATGATGCTCTGATAGTTTGCCTTCGCGCGTTCGAAAGCATCGAAAATGCTGACCTTTCCGTCGTGTTTCCAGTAAGCCATCCGTCGTTCGTACATGTATTCGACAGAGTAGATATCATCGTATCCAATCATCATGAAACCGCTTTTCCCTGTGGAAGAAACAGTACCCAAATCTTCCATATAAGCCATTGCAGGCATTTCGTCGGCTTTGCGTGTGATAACTTCACGCCGTCCTGCCATCAGTTCTCCTTGCGTAGAGAACGCCGCTTTCATGTCGGCATAATTTCCTAAACTGACCGAAGTATTTGCTCCGTTTTTTCCAGCCAGATACACATATCCCCAATCGATGCTTATCAAGTCTCCCTTTCGGTCGGTAATCGGTTGATCGATACTTCCTGCCTCAACGTAATTGATACCGTTTTTCCGGATAACCTGTGCTTTAGTGGGCTGGGTCATTTCGTTTACGGCGAGTTGAGGAGTCGTTTCGATATACACCTGCACATCGTGTGCTTTTTTATCGGTAGAGGTAGCCTGATAAGAAATATAGTTTATGGGAGTTGAAATCAGGTCGAGATCGTCAATCAGCATGGGGGCAGTAAAAACCACGTCGAGTTCCACCGGACCGCAAGTAAACGTATAGTAAGTTTGGGTGGGCAATACATCTACCGATTTCTGGATGGCTGCATTCTCAAATTCCACCGTCTTCTGGTTAGTCGTATACAATCCGAAGTCTACGTAAGCACCTCCGGTCGTGTTATGACAATGCGCAGCGATAACATTTTTCCCTTTGCGCATCTTGGCACGTACTTTGTCAGACAACTCCAACACCACATTGTTTCTCCAGCAGTAATCCGTAGCCACCAGTTTTTCGCCGTTCAGGTAAAGTTCGAACACATCATCGTGTGAATACTTCAAATAAATAGGGGCATTTGCCGGGATTTCATTCAGATTAAATTCGCGGCGTACCCAGATGTCTTTCGTGTTCCACCCGGTGCGTACCGCAGGCATATCGTTTGTGCCGAACGCCCCTTGTCCTTTCTGCCAGCCATTTGCCGCATAATCCAGCGCTGTCCATTCTCCTTGAGGCGCATCAAAAGTATAATGGCCTTCCCAAGCCTCACTACCAGCCATTGACACCAATGCTTCGAGTGCCTGTTTTCCCATGAACCGATATACTTTTCCGTCTACACGAACGGCTCCTATTAATGATTTCTCATCGTTTGTCCAGTGTTTGGTACTTCCTTCGTTCAGTTTGTCATAAGGCGACCAGATAGAAAAATAAGGGTCAGAAGTTACCAGCGGAACAGATGGAAGTCTCAAGTCTGTTTCTTGAACCGGCTTAAACAAATCTGTAGCCTGAAGTTGGCTACACAGCCCCATAGCAAGCAAAGTTGCAGTTGTAAGTTTTTTCATTGTTTTCGTTTGTTTTTGGTATTAGTTACTACAATTGATATTCAAAAAGCCTATTGGGTTTGATGCAAAAGTAAGCCCCTGCATTGAGAATAGCGGAAATAATTGTTCCAAAAAACAAAAGTTGTTATTCAAAACCCTACGTAATCCGCTAAGTTATGATAAATAAAGGCATCGGCTTGTCTTGGGTAAAACATGCCGATGCCTTTGTTATGTCTTATGGCTGATTTCTGAAGGAGCCGGAGAGGAGTCAGATTTTCATTCCTTGAGGAAGGAATGGAGTAACGTCTTTGCCGAACTGAAGCAGTTCGCGGACGATGGTGGAGCTGACGGATGTCAGTTCGGGTTCGGTGAACAGAAGGATGGTTTCGATGCCGGACAATTTGCGGTTGACATCGGCTATTGTTTCTTCGTATTCAAAATCGCGTACGGTACGGATACCGCGAATAATGACCTGTGCATTTTGTTCTATGGCAAAGTCAATGGTCAGTCCGTCGTAAGCCATGACTTTAACCCGCGGATCATCAGCATATAGTTTACGAATCATGTCTAACCGCTTTTCCGTAGGAAACCATGTGCGTTTGCTTTCGTTGATTCCGATACTGATGATAACTTCGTCCATAAATGTCAACGCACGTTTGACTACGGAATAGTGTCCCACGGTAAACGGGTCGAATGTTCCGGGGAATATTGCTCTTTTCATTGTTTTGTTTCGTTTAGCTTACTATGTCTTCTTCAACTACAAGGTTGTCGATAATAAAATTCTGTCTTTCCATTGTATTTTTACCCATGTAAAACTCCAACAGTTCTTTTACGGCATCGGTTTTCCGAAGCGTTACTTGTTCTAACCGCATGTCTTTCCCGATGAAGTTACGGAATTCTTCGGGCGAAATCTCACCCAGACCTTTAAAACGGGTTATCTCCGGATTGGGCGACAGTTTCTCAATGGCAGCAAGTCGTTCTTCTTCCGAATAACAGTAAAGGGTTTCATACACACCTTTCCGGCGGTTGCGTACGCGGAAAAGCGGGGTTTGCAAAATGTATACGTGTCCTTTTTTTATCAAGTCGGGGAAGAACTGAAGGAAGAACGTTATCATCAACAGGCGGATGTGCATACCGTCTACATCGGCATCGGTAGCTACGATAACTTTATTATAGCGCAATCCGTCTAAGCCGTCTTCTATGTTCAGAGCGGCTTGCAGGAGATTGAATTCTTCATTCTCGTAAACCACCTTTTTGGTCAGTCCGAACGAGTTAAGCGGTTTTCCCCGCAGGCTGAACACGGCTTGGGTATTTACATCGCGACTTTTCGTGATAGAACCGCTTGCAGAATCTCCCTCGGTAATGAAGATGGAACTTTCCAGACGGGGGTCGTCTTCCTCGTCTTTCTTGCTGACTTTCGTATCGTTCAAGTGGATGCGGCAATCACGCAGCTTGCGGTTATGCAGATTGGCTTTTTTTGCACGCTCGCGGGCAATCTTTGTTACACCGGCAATAGCCTTGCGCTCTTTTTCCGATTCCTGTATCTTCTGAAGCATGACTTCCGCCACGTCTACGTGTTTATGCAGATAATTGTCTACTTGTTCTTTAACGAAGTCACCTACAAATTTGTTGACACTTACGCCCGACAGCGGATAAGGATTTCCCTCTGAGTCTTTTTCGGGAGCCATGGTCAATGAACCCAACTTGATTTTGGTCTGACTCTCAAACGTGGGTTCGATGACATTAATGGCAATGGCAGCTACCAGTCCGTTACGGATATCCTGATATTCCAAGTTTTTTCCATAGAACTCTTTTATCGTGCGTGCGATATGTTCTTTAAAGGCACTTTGGTGCGTACCTCCCTGTGTGGTATGCTGTCCGTTTACGAACGAGTAATATTCTTCGCCGTACTGTGGGCTGTGGGTGAAAGCAATCTCGATGTCTTCGCCTTTTAAGTGGATAATGGGGTATAATCCCTGCGAAGTCATGTTATCGTTCAGCAAATCCTCCAGTCCGTTGCGGCTGATGATGCGGTGATTATTGTAGTAAATAGCCAGCCCCGTATTGAGATACGTATAATTCCGGAGCATGGTTTCAATAAATTCCGGGCGGAAATGGTAGTTAACAAACAGGGTATTGTCCGGTTCGAAGAAAATGTAAGTTCCGTTTTCTTCGTTGGTTTCCTGCATGGTATCGCTCAACAAATTGCCACGTTCGAAAATGGCTTCGCGCATCTGTCCGTCGCGTATGCTCCGTGCCACAAAGCGTGAACTTAGTGCATTGACAGCCTTTGCACCCACTCCGTTCAGCCCGACGCTCTTCTTGAAGGCTTTGGTATCGTACTTACCTCCTGTGTTCAGCATTGATACGGCATCCACCAGACTTCCCAACGGAATACCGCGTCCGTAATCGCGTACGGAGACACGCAGATTATCTTCCATCTGGATGTCGATACGCTTTCCGGCTCCCATTTTGAACTCATCAATCGAGTTGTCTATCACTTCTTTCAGCAGTACATAAATGCCGTCTTCCGCCTGCGAGCCATCGCCCAAACGCCCGATGTACATACCCGGACGGGTACGCACATGCTCCATATCGCTCAGGTGGCGGATGTTCTCCTCAGTATATGAAACCGGATTGGTTATTTGTTCGTTAGTCTCTTCCATTCTTCTTATACTTTATATAGGATTGACGGACTCTGCTTAAAAACTCTTGCGGAATGCTCTGCGGCGCTTATGCTGTACCGATTCGAATGCACTCCATTGGGCCTGTACTTTTTTGTTTACTTCCAACTCCGGATTACTTTCGCCGTATTCAAATCCCATTTGCTGATAGATGGGAACCAAATCGTAGAACAGAAGGGCGTTGACTCCTTTGCTCTGATATTCCGGCTTAACGCCTACCAGCAGCAAATCGAGTATCTTGGGCTTTTTTATGAATAAGGCTTTCAGCAGATGATACCATCCGAAGGGTAACATCCGTCCTTTAGCTTTCTGCAAAGCCTTTGAAAGCGAGGGCATCGATATACCCACAGCTACCAGTTCGCCCTGTTCATTTTCTACAAGCGATACCATCCGTAAGTCGATCAGCGGAAGATACATCTTTATATATTGGTTAATCTGCCCTTGCGTCATCTTTGAAAAGCCGTAAAGAGGAGCGTATGCTTCGTTTATCAAGTCGAATATTTTCTGTCCGTAATTCTTCTCCTTGATTTCTTTACGTTTCAGCTTTTTAATCTTCAGATTGTATTTTTGGAGGATTATTTCGGAGATACGTACGAACTTATCGGGCAACTTATCAGGCACCATCAATTTAAACTCCACCCAGTCGGCTTCTTTCTCAAAGCCCAACTTCTCCATGTGTACAGGATAATACGGGTAATTATAAATGGTAGACATGGTGCTCAATTGGTCGTAACCTTCGATCAGCATACCTTCTGCGTCTAAATCGGTAAAGCCCAACGGACCGACCATTGCCTCCATGCCGCGTTCTTTTCCCCACTCTTCTACCTGTTTCAGCAAAGCGGATGACACTTCCATATCATCTATAAAGTCAATCCATCCGAACCTTACTTCTTTTTTATTCCATGTTTCATTAGCACGATGGTTAATGATAGCAGCTACACGGCCCGCCACTTTACCGTCTTTGTAGGCTAAAAAGTAATCGGCTTCGCAAAACTCGAATGCAGCATTCTTTTTCTGGCTGAAAGTATTCAGCATGTCGTCGTACAAATCGGGTACGGAATAGGGGTTATTTTTATATAATTCGTAATTAAAACGAATAAACGTTTTTAGTTCTTGTTTTGAACTTACTTTCTTGATAATAATGCCCATCAGTTCGTTACTACATGAAAATTCAGGCTGTAAAGATAATACTTTTTATTCGAAGAATCAGGCTCTTTGTAAAGATTGATGTTATTTTTATGGAATTTCAGTACCTCCACTCTTCTTGCACAGACAAAATCATGCCGATAACTTCGGCATAGTTTTTCTGTCCGGATGATATTCGGTTACTTTTCAGATACCAGTCGTAAACGGTGTCTTGAATCGAACCTACGAGCGGACTGTATAATCGGGCACGGAGTTGGCGGAGTTTCCGGTAATCGGCTGTTATTTCTGGGAGGAGAGTTTGTACCCATGCCTCAAATTCATGCTGGGATAACAGGCTGTTTGCGTTGGTCAACACGTAAGGCAGCAGACCGAAGTAGCCTTGATAGCGAATGGCGGCATCAGATGAGCGCAAGCATACCTGATATGCCCAGAAATTCGCTTCGGCTTCGCTGCTCACTCCTAACCAGTGTGACAGTTCGTGGGCGTATGTAAATGCATCTGCTTTCATACATTTATTAATATAGGATTCGGCAAAAAAGGGACCCATGTAGCCCAGCACGCCCACCGAGGAATAAAGCCCGTCCATCAGCGAACGTTTGGGATGTTGGAAGGAGCGGGGCTCAGCCAAGCCGAAATGTGCGGGCAACGTGCGATAAATTTCTTTGATTTCTTCTTCTGCCGTCCGGACTTCGAACGACGAGGGTAAGGCGACGTAAGCCTTGTTCAGCTTTTCGGTATAGGTATGCAAGAAGCGGCGGAAGTCTTCTTCGTGATAAGCAACAGGGGTTACGTTTGCCCGCTGATAGAAATCGTTACGGAAATAATTCATTCCCCATCCCCAGTAAAACCAGATGTAAATCCATGCAATTATTTCGGCTTCGCGGAAAACAATGTGTTTCCATCCGTGCCGACGTGCCGCAAAAGGGTAAATCAGTAATCCTGCGCCTGCCCCGATAACCAGCACTTCTTCAAGCAATACCGGCACTGTTGAGGCTACGGCTGAAAGCACGGACGAGATGACGGGATAAAACGTCCGGGCATATACCTCTCCGGCTCCGGGAATGAAGCGGAACAGCAGGATGCCGGCAAATAATATCGCTCCCACCGCAAGGCGGAGATGACGCAAACGGAATGGTTTCATGAAACAAAGTTATAGGTTTTTCGGTTATCACTATAAAACTAACCGATAAAATCTTTACTTTTGCGGACAAAGTAACATAACACATGGTATTGAATTACATTTGGATAGCTTTTTTCGCCCTTGCCTTTATAGTGGCGCTGGTGCGATTGGTATGTTTGGGTGATACGGAAGTATTTCCGACTATTATCAACTCTACGTTCGAATCGTCGAAAACGGCGTTTGAAATCTCATTGGGACTGACGGGGGTACTGTCGCTCTGGATGGGTATTATGAAGATAGGCGAACTGGGAGGAGTGGTGAACTGGCTGTCGCGTATGCTGAGCCCGTTATTCTCCAAACTTTTCCCCGACATCCCGAAAGGGCATCCCGTTACGGGAAGTATCTTTATGAATCTTGCTGCCAACATGTTGGGGCTGGACAATGCTGCCACACCGTTGGGGCTGAAAGCGATGGAAGGGCTGCAAGCTCTTAATCCGCGCAAAGATACGGCAAGTAATCCGATGATAATGTTTTTGGTGCTGAATACTTCAGGGCTCACGCTGATTCCTATCAGCATCATGGTTTACCGTGCACAGTTGGGGGCGGCTCAACCCACGGATGTATTTGTTCCTATCCTGCTTGCCACATTCTTTTCCACGCTGGCAGGCATTGTTGCAGTCAGTCTGTACCAGCGCATCAACTTGTTTAACCGTACCGTCCTTCTGTTTTTAGGCGGGGCGAGTCTGTTTATCGCTCTTTTGATTTATTTTTTCAGCACGCTGCCGCGCGAGCAAATAGATGTTTATTCTACCACAACCGCCAACGTGTTGCTTTTCACGATTATCATTGGATTTATTCTGGCAGGAGTCAGAAAAAAAATCAACGTTTACGATGCGTTTATCGAAGGGGCGAAGGAGGGCTTTTCTACTGCCGTCCGCATCATTCCCTATCTGGTGGCAATCCTTGTGGCTATCGGAGTGTTTCGCGCGTCGGGGTGCATGGATTATCTGACACAAGGTATAGCCCGGCTGGTTGAGTGGTGCGGGATGGATAGTGATTTTGTGGGTGCGCTGCCTACTGCACTGATGAAACCGCTGAGCGGAAGCGGGGCGCGCGGGCTGATGGTAGATGCCATGAGTACGTATGGTGCAGATTCGTTTGTGGGGCGACTGGCATGTATCTTTCAGGGAGCCACCGATACTACTTTTTACATTCTTGCCGTTTATTTCGGCAGTGTAGGCGTCGTGCGTACGCGCCATGCCGTTTCGTGCGGGTTACTTGCCGACCTTGCCGGGGTTATTGCGGCTATTTTCATCTGTTACATGTTTTTTCATTAATCTGAATATATGATGATTACTTATCAGACCGAGGGCGTGGAAATGCCTGCCATCAATCAAAGTGAAACTACGGCATGGATTAAAGCCGTGGCTGCAACGTACGGAAAACGTGTGGGCGAAATCGCTTACATTTTCTGTTCCGACGAAAAGATATTGGAAGTGAACCGCCAGTACCTGCAACACGATTACTACACGGATATCATTACGTTTGATTACTGCGAGGGAAACCGCATTGCGGGCGACCTTTTCATCAGTCTTGACACCGTTCGTACCAATGCCGAGCAGTTTGGCGCGGAGTACGATACGGAGTTGCATCGCGTTATCATCCACGGCATCCTTCACCTTTGCGGCATCAATGACAAGGGGCCGGGCGAGCGTGAAATCATGGAGGCTGCCGAGAACAAGGCGCTTGGGATGCGTGTTTCATGACCGTTCCCGTCCGCCTTTCCGAGGGATGACTTTGCAACCTGTACCGCGACCTTTCCGGTAAAAATATTTTAACTTATCAAACCCGTTAGCATCTTTCCGTCCGGTGAAAGAACAGACAGAAAATCTTCCAATTCATGCGTCGGGAAAAACTAACGTTAGCGTTGCTCATTCCTTGCGGTAGAATTGCCCGACGCTACCCATAGAACAGACTGGTTTTACGGGTAGCGTTTTTTTATGCTTCCGGCAAAATAGGGCCGCACTGTGTATGAGGGAAATACAACGGTTCACAGTCGGACATGCCGGTACGAACGTAAAAAATCCGGTCCGTATACCAAGATAATACCTGCCGTGTGTCGGAGAGCTGGAAAAAGTATGACAAGACGCTTTATTGGAAAATTAAAACTGCCTCTTAATTAACCAATTTAGAAGTTTATTTTTACCTTTGCAAAAAAAGTAAAAGATGGAAAAAAATGTGCGCATAATTATCAGCGGAGGAGGAACGGGAGGACATATATTCCCGGCTGTATCCATTGCCAACGCCTTGAAGAAGCAACACCCTGATACGGAAATACTGTTTGTGGGTGCCGAGGGGCGCATGGAGATGCAGCGCGTTCCAGCCGCCGGATATCGGATTATCGGACTTCCGGTAGCCGGATTCGACCGGAAACATTTGTTGAAGAATATCGGTGTGTTGGTTAAATTGGTGCGCAGCCAACTGAAAGCTCGTAAGATAATCAAAGATTTCAAGCCACATGCAGCCGTGGGCGTGGGAGGATATGCCAGCGGTCCTACGCTGAAAGTGGCAGGAAGCATGGGAATCCCTACCTTGCTGCAAGAACAAAACTCGTATGCAGGTGTTACAAATAAACTACTGGCTAAGCAAGCCGCCAAGATTTGTGTGGCTTACGAAGGCATGGAGCGTTTTTTCGATAAAAATAAAATCATCTTGACAGGTAATCCCGTCCGGCAGAATCTGCTCGACACAAAACTAAGCCGTGAAGAAGCTGTCCGTTCGTTTGGGCTTGATACCACAAAGAAAACCGTATTGATTATCGGGGGGAGTTTGGGGGCACGTACCATCAACCGCTGTGTAATGCAAGGACTGGAGAAAATAAAAGCATCCGGTGTACAGTTTATCTGGCAAACGGGTAAATTTTATATTGATGAGGCTAAAGCAGCAGTGAGACAGGCCGGCGAACTGCCCATGCTTTACGTAACAGACTTTATTGCAGACATGGCTACGGCTTACCGTGCCGCCGATTTGGTAATCAGCCGCGCAGGAGCCGGTTCGATTTCGGAACTCTGCCTGTTGGAAAAACCGGTAATCTTGGTTCCTTCGCCCAATGTGGCAGAAGACCATCAGACAAAAAACGCGCTGGCGCTGGTAAACAAGGATGCCGCCCTTTACGTAAAAGACAGTGAGGCTGCCGACAAGTTGCTCGACGAAGCCGTAAAAGCGGTCAACCAGCCCGAAACATTAAAAAATTTGAGTACGAACATTGCTAAGCTGGCTTTCAGAGATTCGGCAGACGTCATTGCCGCCGAAGTCTATAAGTTGGCATTAAACTATAAAGACAAACATGAACGTTAATACCATTGAGGCAGTTTATTTCATCGGAGCCGGAGGCATCGGGATGAGTGCCTTAGTCCGCTATTTTCTCTCGAAAGGAAAGAAAGTGGGCGGGTATGACCGCACCCCTACCGAGCTGACTGAAAAGCTGATAGCCGAAGGTGCTGCCATCCATTACGAAGAAAACGTTTCGCTTATACCCGCCGATTTCCTTAATCCGGCGAAGACGCTGGTGGTTTATACACCGGCTATCCCTGCCACCCATCAGGAGTTGGCTTATTTCAACGAGCATCACTTCGAAATCAAGAAGCGGGCGCAGGTATTGGGCATGTTGACCCATACGGAAAAAGGAATGTGTGTGGCTGGCACGCACGGTAAGACTACCACCTCGACGATGGCTGCTCACCTGCTTCATCAGTCGCATGTAGGGTGTAACGCCTTCTTGGGAGGCATCTCAAAGAACTACGGAACCAATCTGCTGCTTTCCTCCGAAAGCGATTACGTGGTTATCGAAGCCGATGAGTTCGACCGTTCTTTCCACTGGCTCACACCGTATGCCACCGTTATTACGGCTGTTGACTCCGACCATCTGGACATTTACGGCACGCGGGAGGCTTACTTGGAAAGTTTCCGCAAATATACCTCACTGATTCAGCCGGGCGGCTATCTGATTATCAAGCAAGGGCTGGAGCTGCAGCCCGACGTTCAGCCGGGTGTAACGGTTTATACCTATTCGGAGAAAGAGGGTGACTTTCATGCCGAAAACATCCGCATATCGAACGGTGAGATTTATTTCGACTACGTTTCTCCGCTGGGTAACATTTCAGATATCCGGTTGGGTGTTCCTGTTTACATCAACATCGAAAACGGTATTGCGGCAATGGCACTGGCTCAGATTGGCGGAGCGACTCCCGAAGAAATCCGTCAGGCAATGGCAACCTTCAAAGGCGTAGACCGCCGCTTCGACTTCAAGATAAAGAATGAACATATTGTTTTTTTGAGCGATTATGCCCATCATCCGGCAGAAATCCGCCAAAGCATTCTTTCTATCCGTATGCTTTATCCGGATAAAAAGATTACGGCTGTTTTTCAGCCCCACCTGTACACCCGCACGCGAGATTTCTATCAAGACTTTGCCGATAGCCTTTCGTTGTTGGATGAGGTGATTCTGCTGGATATCTATCCGGCACGCGAACAGCCTATTCCGGGTGTAACTTCGCAACTGATTTATGATAACCTTCGTCCGGACATGAAAAAGTATATGTGCCGGAAAGAAGACTTGCTCGACATGCTGAAAAGCCTTCCGCTCGAAGTATTGATTACGCTGGGAGCGGGAGATATTGATAATTATGTTCCACAAATATATGAATTGTTGAATAACAGATGATAAAGCGGATTTTAACAGTCTGTATCGTATTTGTATTGTCGGCATACTTGGTGGTGGCAGTAACGGCGTTTAACCGCAAACCCGATGACCGGATTTGCAAAGGGGTGGAGCTTGTAGTGAAAGACAAGGTAAACTACGGATTCATTACCGAGAAAGGCATCATACAACTTTTGAAGAAAAAACAGGTTTATCCGGAAGGAAAAGCCACAGGAACCATTAACGTACGTACGTTGGAAGATGTGCTTTCACACCATCCGTTCGTCCGCGAAGCAGAGTGTTATCTTACTTCGGGCGGAAAAGTAGGCATTGAAATCTACCAACGCATTCCCCTGTTGCATGTTTTCAGCAGTAATGGAGATAATTATTATGTAGACGATGAAGGGAAAATCATGGCATCGCCCGGACAATCCATCCATGTGCCGATAGCCACCGGCTTCATCGACCGCAAATACGCCCAAACCGAATTATATAGCTTGGGTAAATTTCTGCAGACCGATCCTTTCTGGAACGCACAAGTGGAACAAATCAACGTAACGCCCAAACAAGAACTCGAAATTGTTCCCCGTGTAGGCGATCATATTCTTTTTCTTGGAAAAGGCGGTGATTATCAAGAAAAATTCAGTAAATTGCAAACCTTTTATAAAGAGGCGCTGAATCGGGTGGGCTGGAACAAGTACAGTCGCATCAGCGTAGAGTTTAACAATCAGATTATTTGTACAAAAAAATAGAAGCAAGATATGGCAGCAACGGAGTTTATAGCAGCAATCGAACTGGGATCTACTGAGATTACCGGCATTGCAGGAAAGAAGAATGCCGACGGGAGCATACAGGTTCTTGCGTATGCCGCCGAACATTCTTCAGACTGTATCAAAAAAGGAGCAATCTATAATCTGGATAAAACGACGCAGAGCCTTACTTCGGTTATCAAAGAACTGGAGAAACAGCTTCAGGCTTCAATCAAGAAAGTGTATGTAGGGGTAGGCGGACAATCCGTCAGAAGCATTCGGAACACGGTATCAAAGCAATTAGGCGAAGAAACCAAAATTTCGCAAGCATTGGTAGACAGCCTGATGCAAAGCAATAAAGAAGTGCCGCTGATTGATCAGGAAATCCTCGCGGTAGAGGTACAAGAATATAAAGTGGGCAACAGCCTGCTGACTGAACCGGTAGGAGTTTCTACCAACTTCATCGAAGGACGTTACCTGAATATCATTGGCAGACATACGCTGAAAAGTAACATCAAACAGTGCTTCCACTTGGCAGGTTATGAAATAGCCGATTACCTGCTCTCGCCATTGGTTACTGCCAATGCGGTACTGAATGAAAACGAAATCCGTTCGGGCTGTGCGCTGGTCGACTTAGGGGCAGACACCACCACGGTTTCTGTATACAAGAATAAAATATTGCGCCATCTTGCCGTAATACCTTTGGGCAGCAGCAACATAACAAAGGATATTTGCAGTCAGCAAATCGAAGAAGAAGATGCCGAGCAACTGAAGTTGCACTACGGAAAAGCCTGTATCGAGGCTGCCGATAGCGAAGAGGAAGACGTTGACCAAGAATATACGGTAGAAGGCAAATACAGCATCCGTGCCAGTGTGTTAGACGATATCATCGAAGCCCGTGTGACAGAAATTATCGACAATGTGTGGAATCAGATAAAACTTTCTACCTACAACGACAAGCTGATGGCGGGAATCATCCTCACCGGAGGCGGCTCGAACCTGCCAGACATCGAGAAGGCTTTCAGACGCACTACCAAGATTGACAAAATCCGCATCGCACGGAGCGGACAAATTGCCGTAAGCGGAGGAATCGCTTTGCGCGAAGACGGTACGCAGAATACGCTTGTAGGATTGCTGGCAGCGGGAAAAGACAACTGCTGTAAGGTAGATCCGCATAAGCAGATTAACATGTTCGACCAGCAGGAGGAGGATAAGAAAAAAGAAGAACTGTTGCAAGAACAGATACGAAAGGCGGAAGAAGAAAACAAAAGACGCGCGGATGAAGCACGTCAGAAGCTACTTTTGCAACAGAAAGAGCAGCAAGAGAAAGAACGTGCGCAGAAACGCTTGGATGAGTGTAACAAATACTTGTCGGAAGCTGCACGCCTAAAAAAAGAAAAATCATATAAAGAGGCGCTCGAACAAGTGGACTTGGCTCGTGCAATGAGAATTTCGGAAAAGATGGCGGAAATCGACCAAATGGAAGAAAGCATCAAAGCCGATAAAAAGGAGAACAAATGGTTCAGTCGCTTTAGAGAGAAAATGTTGAGAGAGATTTGGGATGACGATTCAACCAAGAAATAAAACAAGTATTCACCGCATAAAAATAAATAATACATTATGTCTGACGAAATTAACATGCCTTTCAATTTTCCGAAAGACGCACCCCATATCATCAAAGTAATCGGTGTAGGCGGAGGCGGTGGAAATGCCGTCAACCACATGTACCGTGAAGGTATACACGACGTAACGTTTGTGATTTGTAATACCGATAACCAAGCGCTCGACGAATCGCCCGTCCCCATCAAGCTCCAGTTGGGACATGAAGGATTGGGAGCGGGTAACCGTCCGGAACGTGCACGTGCAGCGGCTCAAGAGAGTATCGAAAGCATTAAAGATATGCTGAACGACGGATGTAAAATGGTGTTCATCACGGCAGGAATGGGTGGAGGAACCGGTACCGGAGCCGCACCTATCATCGCCAAAACCGCAAAGGAAATGGGCATTCTTACCGTGGGTATCGTTACCATTCCGTTCTTATTCGAAGGAAACAAGAAAATCGACCAAGCACTGGACGGCGTGGAAGAGATGAGCAAGCACGTCGATGCCCTGCTGGTTATCAATAACGAACGCTTGCGCGATGTGTATTCAGACATCAGTGTGCTGAACGCCTTCGGTAAGGCAGACGATACCTTGTCGGTTGCCGCCAAGAGCATTGCCGAAATCATTACCGTACGTGGTAATATCAACCTCGACTTCAACGATGTGAAGACGGTACTGAAAGACGGTGGTGTGGCTATCATGAGTACCGGTTACGGTGAAGGCGAAGGACGAGTAACGCAGGCTATCAACGATGCGCTTCACTCTCCGCTGCTGAATAATAACGATATCTTCAACTCGAAGAAGATTCTTTTCAATATCTCATACAGCGCAAGCAACAACGAGTTGATGATGGAGGAAATGAACGAAGTACATGAGTTTATGACTCGTTTCAGTTCCGACGTAGAAACCAAGTGGGGATTGTATATCGACGATTCGCTGGAGCGGAAGGTGAAATTCACCATCTTGGCTACCGGATTCGGCATCAAGGCTGTTCCGGGAATGGAAGTACGCATTACTGCCGAAGAACAGAAACGTTTGGAAGAACAGGAGGAGAAAGAACAGAAGAACGACGAACGCCGCTCGCAGTATTACGGTGACAGTATCCATCGGAACAACCGGAAACCGCGCCGCCGTCACTCGTACATCTTCAGTCCGGACGACCTGAATAACGACGATATCATCAGCATGGTGGAAACCACTCCTACCTATAAGCGGACCAAATCGGAACTGGAAGCCATTCAGACCAAAGCTACGGCGGAAGAAATTTCTATCCACAAGGGTGAGAACGGAAGCGCCGACTCAATGACGATTACATTTTAACGAATAACAGCTAAATACAAAAAGACTATGGATTTATTTGAACAAATCAGCAACGATATCAAAGAGGCTATGAAAGCCAAAGACAAGGTTCGTCTTGAAACCTTGCGTAACGTAAAGAAGTTTTTCCTCGAAGCTAAAACAGCTCCGGGTGCAAACGATACGCTGACCGATGAGGCTGCACTGAAAATCATGCAGAAATTGGTAAAACAAGGTAAAGATTCGGCTGCCGTGTACGAAGGTCAGGGACGTGCCGACCTTGCCGAAGAGGAAATGGCTCAGGTGCGTGTCATCGAGACTTACCTGCCGAAACAGTTGTCTGCCGAAGAACTTGAAGTGAAACTGAAAGAAATCATTGCCCGCGTAGGAGCTACCAGCGGAAAAGACATGGGCAAAGTAATGGGTGTGGCTTCTAAGGAACTTGCCGGACTGGCGGAAGGTCGCGCCATCTCAGCCAAAGTAAAAGAGCTGCTTGCTTGATATTTATCTAATTTTTTGTCTTCATAAAAAGAGGAAGAGAGGGCTGCATCACTCGTGGATGCAGCCCTTTTCGTAAGATTTCATCCCAAACGATATATGTTTTACAACCGACGTATTTCTTCGTTTGCCGCTCCCGTTCCCTTATACTTGCTCTTTGTCATGTTAAAGCGATAGGTTACCGTAAGTTTTACTTGGCGGAAATTGTAGGTATCCTCATACGTGTTTACTATCAGCGGGCTGTATTGTACACCTTTCTGATGGAATGTGTCTAACAGGTCCATGCCTTGCAGATTAAGGGTCAGGCGTTTGTTGAGAAGGTCTTTGCGGATGCCGGCATTCAGTGTTCCGTAGTTACAGCGTTGTATGATACCTATGTTACCCGCCGTGGTGAAGTCCATGTTCAGCGTCAGTACGAAGTCTTTCGGTAAGACGAAATCATTGTTCAGGGTGAATGTTGCCATCGGGTTATTGTGTTTTTGAGTCTTTCCGAATACTTGCGTTTCAAAGAATGGTTGACAGACGTATGCAGAGGCTACGGGATGCCAGCATCCGACTACGGGCGAGAGGGAAACCAACAAGCTTAACTGCTGGTTCTTTTTGAAGTTCACGTAGGTTTGCAGCGAGGTGGAACCCTCTTGGTTGTAAAGCGAGCGTTCCGAATCGATATAGTCTTTGATGTATTGGTATGCCAGTGATACGTTCAAGAAGCGGTATCCCAACATCCATGTAACATCGTGCATCTGTTGAGGGCTTAGTAGCGGATTGCCTTTCCTGTACATGTAGCGGTTGCTGTACTGCACGCTTCCGTCTAATTGTGTATAGGTGGGGCGCAGGGTCTTCATGGTATAGCTCAATGATGAAGATACGTGTTTGATAGGAAACGAAAGCGAGAGAGTAGGGAACACATTGTCGTACGTACGGCACTCATCGTCGGCACGTACTCCGCCGATGAAATAATCGTACGCCGTATGTTCGTAACGCACTCCCGCGTTCAGCGATGTCTTGCCCCACGCGATACCATATTCTGCGAATACCGCCGCTTTGTTTTCCTCCGACCGTGTATCCGAGTCGGCTACGATGTTCTCCGGGTTTACATACGTATCGTATGGTTGGTGCGGTTCCACTCTGCGCCGAAACGGAGATTTCCTTTCCCCAACGGATAAGCAAGCACCAGCTTGGCAGCATACAGGTGATAGTCTGCCGTGCCTATGCTCGTAACGGTGCGGTCGGCTTCCGTCGTGCTATTCTCGTCAGACACCTGTTTGCTGTAATTCTTTCCGTACAGGTAATCAAAATTAAAATCCAGCGAGAGCTTGTCGAAAAGTTTTCCCGTATAATAAGCATTCAGTTTGTGGGTCGTAGCGTGTTTATAAGCATCCATTTGCGAGTTCATCCGGTCGTAGTTCTCCCCGTCGCGCGTTACGTCGTAGGTTTGGTCCATTGTTCCGGAAGTGAGGTACGGCATACGCTTCAGCTCATACATCACGCCGGCAGAATGATGTTCGCCAAACTGCAAATTCATGCCCGCTTGGGCTGAAAGCCCTTTGTATCGTCCTTCGATGTCCGCCTCGTCCGAAAGGTACCACAGATGGTCGCCGTGCATGGTTTGGGTCAAACTTTCGTGCTGCTTGTTTGCCTCGTCGGTGTGCATCACCGAACCGAAAACATCAAATCCGCCTTTCCGGTAATTCAGTTTTACCTGTTCCGACAGATTCCAAGCTTCGGCATATCCGCCGTCTGCGTATACGTATCCGCCCAAACCTTCGCCCACGGGTTTCACGGTTTTTATCTTCAATACGGCTTTTACTTCCGCATCGTATTCTGCACCGGGGTTGGTGATTAGCTCTACGCTTTCTATCTCTCCCGAACTGAGTTGTTCGAGTTCCGCATTGTCGCGTACCTTGCGTCCGTTGATGTATATCAGCGGAGTGCCTTTACCGAACACCTCAATGTTTTTATTTCCGTCCATGCTCAGTCCCGGAATCCGGCGGATGACATCGCTGCCCGTACCCACACGGCTTAGCAGACTTCCCGTTACGCGGGTTATGAGTGCGTTGTCTTTTACTCGCGTAACGGGAAGTTCGGCTTTTACCACCACTTCGCCCAACAGTTGCGCATCAGACTCTAATCGGATGATGCCCAAATCCGGAACCTCACACGGCTTATACGCCGTGGCGTAGCCGATGGAAGAAAAACGAAGAAGTTGGTCGCCTTTATGGGCTGGCAAAGAGAACACTCCCTGCTCATCGCTCACCGTTCCGGTAACAAATGCAGAATCCGGTAATGACAGTAATACTACGTTGGCATACGGAAGCGGCTGGTTATCCGCATCTACTATCTTTCCTCTTACCGTTTGCGAATAAAGCGGATAAGAGGTTATAAACAACATTGCTATCAGAATCAGTCTGTGATTTTCATATCTCGTTTGTTTTTTCAGGAACAAATGTAAACCCTTCCAATCCGTTCGTAGGATATTGGTTTAATAATTTACGCCCGTATGGATAAAGATTAGAACGGATAAGGATTGGTTTAACTGTTTCACTGCATGATTTCTATAACCCATCTTGCGGGGTTGTATAACTCACCATGCGGGGTTATATAACCCACCCTGCCGAGTCGTATAACTCGCTCTGCCGGGTTATAAACTTATTCGGGACATTTTGATAAATTTGTCGGCCGGATATGAAAAATGTATGGAATAAAAGAATTAAGAGCCTGTCGTTTAAATTTTTCTATTATCTATGTCGGTCTTTTGTATATTATCAATTCTATTTCTACTTTTGCAACAATTAAATGGTAAAACGGGGATAAATAAACCGATTTTAACCTTAAGAACACAATTTACATTACATTTTAGAAACAACGAAAAACTACCATTATGCGATGTATATCTTTTGATAAACTTTGTCTTATCCATAACCTGATTTACCGGCAGGGTACGGGAACACCGGAAGAGTTTGCCGAAAAAGTAGGACTCTCGCGGTCGCAGTTGGGAAAATATCTGAGCTACTTCCGCTACGACCTGAAAGTAGACGTGGCATACGACCGTTACCGGCAGACGTATTATTATGATGGCGAAGATTTCTTTTCGGTATTGCAGACCACGCTTTGCCACGCATAACCGAAACATCGGCTTTCGATTATCCTTTGTTTTCTTTACCTTTGCAAAAACAAAGGATATACATCATGAAGAAATTGGTTTTTGCAACAAACAATGCCCACAAGTTGGACGAAATCCGTGCCATTTTGGGCAGCAAAGTAGAGGTTCTGAGCCTGAAAGACATCCGGTGTGATGCCGACATTCCCGAAACGGCAGATACGTTGGAGGGGAATGCCGCACTGAAAGCCGAATATATTTATCGGCATTACGGACTGGACTGTTTTGCCGACGACACCGGACTGGAAGTAGAGGCGCTTAACGGAGCGCCGGGTGTGTATTCCGCCCGTTACGCCGGAGGCGAGGGACACGATTCGGAAGCCAACATGAAGAAACTGCTTGCCGAACTGAAGGGCATTGCCAACCGAAACGCCCGTTTCCGCACCGCCATCTGCCTGATTGAAGGCGGAGAAAAACATTTGTTTGAAGGCATCGTAAAGGGCAGCATCATCGAAGAAAAACGCGGAGATTCAGGCTTCGGCTATGACCCTATATTCGTTCCCGAAGGATATACCGAAACGTTTGCCGAAATGGGCAATGAAGAAAAAAACAAAATCAGCCACCGCGCACGTGCCGTGGAGCAACTGTGCAAGTATCTGAATAATCAGTAAACACAGTATGTTAGAGAGAGATTATATCATGCGCCTCATACGCCAGTTTTTCGAAGCATTGGAAAAGCTCATCGAGTCGCGCAACGAAAAAGAACCCGCAACGATTCAGGCAGAGTTCGGACAGATGTACACCGCTTACTTCGGCAAACCGGACACGTTTTTCTACGGACGGAGCGCAGACGAGATTCTGAATTTCCTGCGTGAAACCTATAATCCGCAAGAATTTCTCTCCCGTGTGGAGATGCTTGCCGACCTGATATATTATCACGGAACTATAAAAACGGAAGAAACGGAGCGGAAAATGTTTTTCCGAAAGTCACTCGCCTTGTTAGAATATTTAGATGCCCACAGCGATACTTTTTCTTTTGAAAGACGAAGAAAAATATCGGATATACGGAAGCAGACAGACCAATAAGCGAAATGTTTATTCTTTTTCCATGAAAAAATACGTTTTTTACGGCAAAATATCAGAATAATAAAAAAGTTTTTCTACATTTGCTTACAAAATGATATGTAACAAGACAATTTTAGTTTATGGAAAAAATTGACAAACTTGACAGGCAGATTCTGGAAATCATTTCGCAGAACGCCCGTATTCCGTTTAAGGATGTGGCTGCCGAATGCGGAGTTTCGCGTGCAGCCATCCACCAGCGTGTTCAGCGCCTGATTGATTTGGGAGTCATCATCGGCTCAGGCTATCATGTGAATCCTAAGAGCTTGGGATACAGCACGTGTACTTATGTAGGTATCAAATTGGAAAGAGGCTCGATGTATAAAAGCGTGGTAGCCGAACTGAAGAAAATCCCTGAAATCGTGGAATGTCACTTCACAACGGGTCCGTACACCATGCTGACCAAACTATATTCTACCGACAACGAACATCTGATGGATTTGCTGAACTCGAAAATTCAGGAAATTCCCGGCGTAACGGCTACCGAAACCTTGATTTCTTTAGAGCAGAGCATCAAGAAGGAAATCCCTATCCGTAAAGGAGAAGACGAATGACGGAGTGGATGGCTGATTATCACATAGGCGGCATCGTAGTGGGAATTTGTACGTTCCTCATTATCGGGCTGTTTCATCCGGTGGTGGTGAAAGCGGAATATTACTGGGGCACACGATGCTGGTGGCTGTTCTTGTTACTGGGGGTGGCAGGCATCATTGGTTCGGTAATGGTTCATAACCTTGTGTTTTCCTCACTGCTGGGTGTATTCTCGTTTTCCTCATTCTGGACCATCAAAGAGCTGTTCGAACAACGCGAACGGGTAAAAAAAGGATGGTTCCCGATGAATCCGAAACGGAAGAGCGAATATGATAAAGAGTAAAGTCCTGTATTGCAATAAACAAAAAGGGTTGCCGCATCACGCGGTAACCCTTTCTTGTATTGAGTTAGTAATTTTAATTTGAGAGAATTGAAACTTCGCAGCTTCGTGTGTTTGTTTTAAGAAAGTACTAACTATATATAAAAGCAAATGAAAATGTTCATTGTTTATGGTTTCTTCCCACTACGGGAGGTTGTTCGGTAACCTTTTCCAACGGCGACTTTACCGAATCGCCTTCGTATGCTACCTGCGGATCGGTAGAACGGCGTTCAAACTGGTCGTGAACGTAAATGACTCCCGCGCCATTGCCGTCTGAGAGCGAATGTTTCATCACTCCGCCTACACTGAATATCAATGCGATTACAGCGGCAGCCTTGAACAGCGGCATGAAACGTGTTTGCAACGTCAGGCGGCGAGCCTTTACCGTGGGCCGTTCTATTTCTTCCAAGATGCGCTTGTCAAAGTCGCTGCCTAATCCTATCTCCTGTTCACTCTTCTGGTAGGCAAACAAAGATTTGTAACGCAGCAGATGGGCCGGTATTTCCGTCTGGCTGAAGAACATGCGCAGAATCTGTTCCTCCTCTGCCGAGGTTTCACAGTCCCAGTACCGTTCTATCAGTTGTTCGATATATTTATAGTCCATACGCATCAATTTCGTTATATTTTAATCTAATTCGCTGTCTTGCCCGGAAAAGATTTACTTTCACTTGCTCTTCCGTCAAGCCCATTATTTCGGCAATCTCTTTGTAACTTTTCCCTTCAATATCGCGCAGTTGGAATATCGTGCGCTGCTTTTCAGGGAGTTCGTTAACCAAACGATGAATCAAGTGCAGTTGCTCGTCCCGCTCCATTTGCCTGTCAGGGGTAACGCCGTCGGTCAACTCCTGCGTTTCGGGAGTAAGTTCCATATTCTGCGCTTCCTTTCTCTGGCTGCGGTCGATGGCGAGATTACGTGTTACGGTCAGACAGTAGGCTTCTACCGATTCCAATGTCTGCCATTCGTCGCGCTTGTTCCACACCCTAATCAGCGTATCCTGTACAATATCTTCCGCCTCGGCACGATTTAACGTAATGCGAAGCGCCAGCCTGAAGAGTTTATCTTTCAGGGGGAGTATATCGTTTCGGAAACTGATTTCTTCCATCGCTTTCTATAATAATGACGGGTGAGTAGCAGAAATGTTACACTCACCCGTCGATTTTTTTTGAATTATTTTTTGATTACCGTACCTGCATCCTGATTAATGGCTGAAGCTAAGGTGATTATAACCCGGCTGACGCCTGCTTCGACGGCAGAAAAAGAGTTTTCTAATTTCGGAATCATTCCGCCTTGTATCACACCCTCTACTACGTATTGCCGGAACAGTTCGGGGGTAATGACTGGGATTACGCTGTCGTCATCATCGGCATCGCGCAATACGCCTTTCTTTTCGAAGCAATAAACCAATGTAACATCGAACAGCTTGGCAAGGGCTTTGGCTGTTTCGCCTGCAATGGTATCTGCGTTGGTGTTAAGCATATTGCCTTTACCGTCGTGAGTGAGCGGCGCCATCACCGGAACAATGTTCTGATGAATCAGCGAAGCAAGCATTTCGCCGTTTACTGCTTCCACATCTCCCACAAAACCATAATCCACATCCTTTACCGGGCGTTTTACCGAACGGATAACATTTAAGTCGGCACCCGTCAGTCCGATGGCATTTACTCCCTTAGCCTGCAATCCGGCAACGATGTTTTTATTGACCAGTCCGCCATAAACCATCGTTACTACCTTTAAGGTTTCGGCATCGGTGATACGGCGACCGTTTACCATTTGGCTCTCTATGCCTAATTGGGCAGCCAGCTTGGTAGCCGAACGTCCTCCGCCGTGTACAAGCAGCTTGTAACCCGGCAGAGCGGAAAAGTTGTCTAACAGTTGGTTAAGCGTATCTGCTTCTTCCACTATTTTTCCGCCTACTTTTATTATAGTCAGTTTCTCCATGTGCTTTACATTAGCAGATTATTCCAAATAAGTATATCCGTAAAGTCCCGAACGGTAATTGGCCAAGAACTCTTTTCCTTCTTCCAAAGAGATTTTGCCTTCTTTCACCGACTTCGTAACCCATGTTTCCAGTGTGCGCACTAACTTCTTGGGATTATATTGTACGTAATCCAATACCTCGGCAACTGTTTCTCCGTCGATGACTTGATCGATGGTATAGCCTTTTTCGTTTACGCTGACGTGAACGGCATTGGTATCGCCAAACAGGTTGTGCATATCTCCCAATATTTCCTGATAAGCCCCAACAAGGAATACACCGATATAGTAAGACTCTTTTGCCTTGATGGTATGTACCGGAAGGTCGTGAGATACGTTTCGGGTAGAAACGAAGTTTGCAATCTTTCCGTCCGAGTCGCAAGTTATATCCTGCAAGGTGGCTGTACGGTCGGGACGCTCGTCTAAACGCTGTATCGGCATAATGGGGAATATTTGGTCAATAGCCCATGAATCCGGCAGCGACTGGAAGAGCGAGAAATTACAGAAATATTTGTCAGCTAACAGCTTGTCTAAATTACGGAACTCATCGGGTGCATGTTTTAATCCGGATGCAATCTGATTGATTTCCCGCGTAACCGACCAATACATCCGTTCGATTTGAGCACGTGTCTTGAGGTCTACAATTCCGTGGCTGAACAAATCCAACGACTCTTCGCGAATCTGCTGTGCGTCATGCCATGCTTCCAGCATACGGCTTTGGTTCAGGTTGTCCCAGATTTGATAAAGCTCCTGTACCAATTCGTGGGCATCCGGACTCACTTCAAAGTCCTCGTCCATCTCAGGCAGGGAAGCCGTTTCAAGCACCTCGAATATCAGTACCGAGTGGTGTGCCGTAAGCGAACGTCCGCTTTCAGTAATAATATTCGGATGCGGAATGTTATTCTTGTTGCTTGCGTCTACCATGATAGAGATGGAGTCGTTGACATATTCTTGGATGGAATAGTTTACGCTGCTTTCGCTGTACGACGAGCGTGTACCGTCATAATCCACACCCAAACCTCCGCCAATGTCGACAAACTCAACAGGGAAGCCCAACTGATAAAGTTGCACGTAAAATTGAGATGCCTCGCGCAAAGCCGTTTTGATGCGACGTATTTTGGTTACCTGACTGCCGATATGGAAATGAATCAACTTCAAGCAATCCCGCATTTCTTTCTTTTCCAAGAAATCAAGCGCTTCGAGCAGTTCACTCGATGTCAGTCCGAACTTGCTTGCGTCTCCACCGCTCTCTTCCCATTTTCCGCTGCCCGATGAAGCCAGCTTGATACGGATACCGATATTGGGGCGGACATTCAACTGTTTTGCCATCTTGGCAATCAGACGGAGTTCGTTCAGCTTTTCTACCACAAGGAAAATACGCTTTCCCATCTTCTGAGCCAGTAAAGCAAGCTCAATGTAACTTTCATCCTTATATCCGTTGCAGATAATCAGCGAATCAGAGTCGGTATTAATCGCTATGACTGCATGAAGTTCCGGTTTCGACCCTGCTTCCAGTCCCAGATTAAATTTTTTTCCGTGGCTGATTATCTCTTCTACTACGGGCTGCATTTGGTTCACCTTAATCGGATAAATGATAAAGTTTTCGCCTCCATAGCCATATTCTTTGGCAGCCAAATCAAAACAGTTCGATATTTTTTCGATTCGATTGTCCAAAATGTCCGGGAAACGTACCAGCATAGGAGCTGTCACGTCTCTTAATTGCAGTTCATCGACCAGTTCTTTCAGGTCGACAGCTACGCCGTCTTTACGCGGAGTTACTACTACATGACCTTTGTCATTAATACCAAAGTACGAAACACCCCACCCCGTAATGTTGTAGAGTTCTTCAGAATCTTCAATACGCCATTTTCTCATTTCACAACATAAAAATTCAAATTAATATTTGGATTTACGATAACAACTCTTTCAGTCGGCGGACAGATTCGCTTATCTGCTCCCGATTTTCCAATTTCTCGCCGTTAAAGCGAAAGTGCGCCTGTTCATAAAAAGGCAAACGTCTTTTCAAAGTAGAAATAATTGTATCCATCAGTTCTTCGTCGGTTTTGTTTGCCAACAGCGGGCGTTTGGCTTTTGCGACTTTCAGTCGGCGGAACAAGACATCGGGATGCACATCCAAGAACACCGTGTCGCCGGCAGCATTCATATACTCCATGTTATCGAAAAAACAGGGAGTTCCTCCTCCGCAAGCTATCACCGTATCCTCAAATTCACCTGCTTCGTGAAGCATTTTCCGTTCCAGTTCCCGGAAACCGGCTTCACCTTGTTTGGCGAACAAATCACTGATAGATTGATGCATACGTTCTTCAATGTACCAATCCAAATCGATGAAAGCCAATTCGTTCTCGCGGGCGTATGCTTTTCCCAACGTAGTTTTGCCCGAACCCATATAACCGATTAAAAAGATACGTTTCATTTTTTCTTCTTTGTTGCCTTCGTCGCTTTTGCCACAGCTTTGGGTTTACGGATTTCTTCTTTGCTTTTTTGCAGTTCGATTAACTTCAGGCAAGCCTCCGCATCCAAGTTGTTGGCATCGAATTCGGCCGGTATCTTGTAATTAGCTTTTTGATAACTGATATAAGGGCCGAAACGTCCGTTCAATACCTTCAGGTCAGGATAATCTGCAAATTCATGGATTACCTTTTTAGCATCCATCTCGATTTTCTTCTGAATCAGTTCTTGAGCCTCTTCCAATGTAACGCTCATCGGGTCAACATCTTTCGGGATGGAAGCAAATTTATTGTCGTAACGGATGTACGGTCCAAACTTGCCGATACCTACGCTGATGGGTTTTCCTTCCCATTCGCCCAATGTACGCGGAAGTTTAAACAAGTCGAGCGCCTCTTCCAGCGTAATGGTCTCCATCGAAAATTCCTTTCTCAGCGGAGCAAAACGCGGTTTTTCATCTTCTCCCACAGCTCCTACCTGAACCACGGGCCCGAAACGTCCTATCTTAACCGACACTTGTCGCCCGCTTACAGGGTCTGTCCCTAAAATGCGTTCGCCTTTCGCCTTACTGGTATTTGCTTCTTTCGTATCAGTAACCAGCGGATGGAAATCATCATAGAAATGTTCCATCATGTTGGTCCAAGTACATTCACCTTCGGCAACTTCATCGAACTCTTTCTCTACTTTCGCCGTGAAATTATAATCCATAATCATCGGGAAGTATTCCATCAGAAAGTCGTTGACTACGATACCCACATCGGTAGGCATCAGTTTGTTCTTTTCGCTTCCGGTAACCTCGGTGCGTGTTGTTTCCGTTATATTGTCGCCGGTGAGTTGCAGTACCTCGTAAGAACGCTGCACTCCTTCGCGGCTTCCTTTTACTACATAATCGCGGTTTTGTATCGTAGAGATGGTGGGCGCGTAAGTAGACGGACGCCCGATGCCTAATTCCTCTAACTTGCGAACCAAGCTGGCCTCGGTATAGCGTGAGGGGGGCTGAGAAAAACGCTGAGTAGCCGTAATGTCTTTCCGTGTCAGCATTTCTCCTATTTCTATATGAGGAAGCAGACGGCTTTCGTCCTCCTGTTCACTGTCTTCATCGTACGATTCTTTATATACACGCAAGAAACCGTCGAAGATAACGATTTCACCCGTAGCCGTAAATTTGTTTGTCTGTCCGCTGATAGAAATCGTAGCCGTTGTTTTTTCCAACTCGGCATCCGACATTTGTGAAGCCAACGTACGCTTCCATATCAAATTATATAGATACACTTCCTGCCATGTGCCTTCGATGGTTTCGTTCGACATATAAGTGGGTCGGATTGCCTCGTGAGCTTCCTGTGCCCCTTTGGTCTTCGTAGCAAACTGCCGGGTGTGTACATATTTCTCTCCCATCAGCTCCAGTATGGTCGTGCGGCTGGAGTCTAACGCCAGCTCTGAAAGATTTACAGAGTCGGTACGCATGTACGTAATCAATCCGTTTTCGTACAAACGCTGGGCAATAGACATGGTTTGTGCCACCGTAAATCCCAATTTACGCGCAGCCTCTTGCTGGAGGGTAGAGGTGGTAAACGGCGGTGCCGGAGATTTCTTTATCGGTCGGGTAACAATATCTTCTATCGTAAATTGAGCATTTTTACAACTGTCAAGAAACTGTTGCGCTTCTTCTTTAGTCTTAAAACGCTGATTTAATTCCGTTTTTATTTCAGCCCCTTCTGCATTGGTAAATACAGCCGTTACGCGGTATGACGGTTCGCTGACGAAAGCATGTACCTCTCGCTCTCGTTCTACGATTAAACGTACGGCAACCGACTGCACACGTCCGGCAGATAAAGCCGGTTTGATTTTTCTCCACAACACGGGCGACAATTCAAACCCCACGATACGGTCGAGCACGCGCCGCGCCTGCTGCGCATTAACCAAATCAATGTTTATTTCGCGCGGATGCTTGATTGCATATTTGATCGCATTCGGAGTAATTTCGTGGAATACAATACGTTTGGTTTTCTCCGGAGTCAGTCCGAGAACTTCATACAAATGCCATGATATAGCTTCTCCCTCGCGGTCTTCATCGGAAGCCAACCAAACCATATCCGCTTTATCTGCTTCAGCCTTCAGTTTTTTCACAATCGCTTCTTTGTCCGCCGGTATTTCGTAAAGCGGTTCAAAATGGTTTTTAATATCTACGCTGAGATCAGATTTTTTCAAGTCGCGTATATGCCCGTAGCTCGAAAGCACTTTATAGCCTTCGCCTAAAAACTTTTCAATAGTTTTTGCCTTTGCCGGAGATTCGACTATTACAAGATTATTTTGCATAATATTAATGTATTCCCTTTAATTTGTGGCAAATGTATAAAAAAAGCAGAAACATACCTTATATTTCTGCTCTTTCTTAAAATTTGTTTGAATTTTACCGCCAAACAGTCATAATATACCGGTCAATCTGACCTCGAACAACCTTGAAAAAACACAACGTTTTGTTTTTTTATTTCATGCGGATAAACTCACCTGTTCTATTCGGAGAACTCAACCTCTTTTCGAATAGAATTTTCTCAGGCTTTAAAAGAGAAAAAGTTTTCCAAAATTTGTGAGTATCGGAAAAATGACTTACCTTTGCACCGCAATTAAGCGAAACAGTTGCCCAGATGGCGGAATCGGTAGACGCGCTGGTCTCAAACACCAGTGGAGTAACATCCATCCCGGTTCGACCCCGGGTCTGGGTACTTCAAACCCTTGATAATCAAATGATTATCAAGGGTTTTTCTTTTTATCGGGCGTACTAAAAGTGTACTTCCTGACGAAAAGAAAAAGAAAGAGTACTTTCGCCGTTTTAGCAACCTTATATTTATGCTTTATTAACAAAGATGCTGCATATTTCTTCCTTTCTCCTGCTTTTGTTTGCTTTGAAAACGGTATCCATCACTTATCTTTGTAACCCAAACCGATTTTAATGCACAACGTATATGGAAGATTTCAGAGAAACCAACTTCAAAAAGATACAGCAGTTACTTGATAAATGTGTTGCCCATGAATACGGGATGAAAACTAATGCGCTTGCCTTAAAGCGTGAATACCTGACGGAAGCGCAAATGAATGACTACATCCGGCAAGAAATTTTCAACGTGACCGAGAACCTTGTATCCCTATGCCAAAAGAACCGTGCCCTGCACAATATACGTTTTGACATACTGATGCCGGACTTCCTTTGGGAAAGCGGTTTCTTCGAGAATCTCTCTTTTGACGAGCGGAAAAAATATATTTCGTTCCAATGTTCTTCTTTTGATATGGACAAATACCTGCAATCTTCCACTTGCTATGATGAGCAGCTTCCGTTCTTTTCTTCCATTGTGCGCCTTGTCATGCAGACCCAATATCTGGAATACCTCCAACAATCGGAGGACGCCAGTCATGCCTCTGTTCCTTTGGATGAGAAATCAGAAGAACAGCCAAAAGAAGAAGAGAAGGCACAGCCTGAGCCGACCAAGATAGTCGGGAAATCCAATCCATTCAAATCAGTCCTTACAACGCAACAAATCAAACTGTTGGTCGAATGTATCAACGAAGCGCACATATTCACCACGACAATCACCCCGAAAATCCTTTCGGACTTCTTCGCCTGCAAACTGAACGGGGTATTGAAGTCCAACAACAACCGCTTGCTGGCTTATCTGATGATGCAGCTTAGCTACTACAACTATATCGCTTATGAGTGGCAGTCCGTCATAGCCAACAACAAGCTGGTACTTGCCAAGATAAAAGACAAATACCTCACACGCAGCGACTTGTCGAGCGCGACAGACAACGTGAAGTGCATCTACCCGAAAGGATACGAAATCATAGACAAATACATCAAGCAACTGCAAAAAGGTTGAGCATAGTCTGAGCGGTCAAACAAAGCTCAATTAGACTTCATTTCCAAGCCTTTAACTTTGCCCCCGTTAACAAAACGATGCGGCATGTCGGCATAGGTCAAAACAGAAATATTTCACGTGAGTTACCCGTAACTTATGTGTTGATGTTTTGGAGGATGCCGATTTTTGCTCCATCAAAAATAAAACGAGGGTGCGCACCTTCATATTGTTTCACCAAAAAGTTTCAAGCAATATGGAAAAAACTTTGGAAATGCGAGTGGAAGAACTCGAAAGAATGTTGTTCCTAACCAAGAACGTGCTTAGCTTTGATGAAGCGAGCACATTCCTCAACCTGTCCAAAAGTTACCTTTACAAGCTGACTTCGGGCAATCTGATTCCCCATTACAAGCCGCAGGGGAAGATGCTTTATTTTGAGAAGTCCGAACTGGAAGCATGGCTCCGCCAGAATCCGGTAAAGACCAAAACGCAGATAGAGCAGGAAGCGCAGAAGTATGTTCTCAACCGTTCCTTAAAGAAGTAAAGCCCATGGAAAACAAGAAAAGCACGGAGGCTAAAGGGGACACCATCATGAATAAGGAAGAATTTGCTGCCCTTTGGAAAAGCATCCGCCTGAAAGTGACGGACACTTACGATGTGCCGCCTGAAATCCTTTGGGTAAACGGCTCCACCATCGGGACGCTGGGCAACTTCAGCGCCTCCACAGGCAAGGCGAAAAGCAAGAAGACGTTCAACATCTCCGCCATCGTTGCAGCGGCACTGACCAATGACGAGGTGCTGCACTATTCGGCGTGCCTGCCTCCGGACAAACGGAAAATCCTTTATGTGGACACCGAACAGAGCAGGTACCATTGCCACAAGGTGATGGAACGCATCCTGCGGCTTGCCGGACTGCCGACCGACCAGGACAGGGACGACTTTGTTTTCATCGTGCTCAGGGAACAGACCCCTGACATGCGGAAGCGGATTATCGAGTATATGCTGGAGAACATGCCCGAAGTGGGGCTGCTCATCATTGACGGCATCCGTGACCTGATGTATGACATCAACAGCCCCAGCGAATCGACCGACCTGATTAACCTGCTCATGCGCTGGTCAAGCGGATACAACCTGCACATTCATACCGTGCTGCATCTGAACAAGGGGGATGACAATACGAGGGGACATATCGGCACGGAACTGAACAACAAGGCGGAAACCGTCCTGCAAATAACCAAGAGCACGCAGGACGGGAACATCAGCGAGGTAAAGGCGGCACATATACGCGACCGGGACTTCGAGCCTTTCGCCTTCCGCATCAACGACAGCGCATTGCCCGAAGTCGTGGACGGCTATGTATTCCAGCAGCCCAAGCAGGAAAAAAGTTTCCCGCTTACGGAACTGACTGAACAGCAGCACCGCACGGCGTTGGAAAACGGTTTCGGCAAGCGCACCGTGCAGGGCTATTCCAACGTCATACAGGCGTTGAAGCAGGGCTATGCAAGCATCGGCTACGAGCGGGGACGCAATGTCCTCGTGGCATTGAACACGTTCCTCGTGAACAAGCGTATGATTGTAAAGGAAGGAAAGGGATACCGTTACAATCCCGATTTTCACTACTAAAACAGGTTTGGTTTAGTTCGGACATATATATAAGGGGAACAGACTTCCTGTTTCCCGTCACTCCCGGCAATCAAGTCCGGTACAGTACGGGCGTATATATGAAGGTCTAAACCGGACTGGTACACTTCCCAATTATTCATCATCCACTAAAAAGTTTGCATTATGAACATTGAAGAAGCAAAGAAAATACCCATCACCGATTACCTGCACAGTCTGGGATATTCACCCGTCAAGCAGCAGGGAGCGAATCTATGGTACAAATCGCCACTGAGGGAGGAACATGAAGCATCCTTTAAAGTAAACACAGAACGGGAACAATGGTATGACTTCGGGGCTGGCAAAGGCGGCAACATCATCGCACTGGCACAGGAACTTTACTGTTCCGACCATCTGCCGTACCTCTTAAACCGGATAGCAGAACAGGCACAGCATGTCCGCCCGGTCAGTTTTTCTTTTCGGCAGCAAAGGTCGGCACCGAGTTTTCAACATTTGGAAGTCCGTGACCTCACCCATCCGGCATTGCTCCGTTACTTGCAGGGGCGTGGCATTGACCTTACACTGGCAAAAAGAGAATGCAGGGAACTGCGTTTCACTCATGACGGCAAGCCCTACTTCGCCATCGGTTTCCCGAATGTGGCTGGCGGCTACGAGGTGCGCAACTCCTTTTTCAAAGGCTGCATCGCCCCGAAAGACATCACCCATATCCAGCAACAGGGCGAACCGAGGGAGAAGTGCCTGGTGTTCGAAGGCTTCATGGATTATCTTTCATTCCTCACGCTAAGGACAAAGAACTGCCCTGTCATGCCCAACCTTGACAGGCAGGATTACGTCATACTCAACTCCACCGCCAATGTACAGAAAGCCATTGACGCATTGGGGCAGTATGAACGCATCCACTGCCTGCTCGACAATGACGGGGCAGGCATCCGGGCAACGCAAGCCATCACAGCGGAATACTCCTATCGGGTACGGGATTTCTCGCACAATTACCGGGAATATTCCGACCTGAACGATTACCTGTGCGGCAGGAAGCAGGAACAGAAAAACGGACAGAAACTGCTGCTAAGGCAGAAGAAAGGCAGGGGAATCTAACCCGGCGGAGATAGACACTGTGAGCAACGGGCAGACGTTTCTTAGGGGAAGCAAGGTTATGTTTCGGTAGACCGAAACCGCCTTGCTTTGCTCCCCGCAAAGGAAACCGCTCCCGTCGGTCGCAATTTTCAAGACAACTTCCAAAGACAAAAATGTATGACAGATACAAGGAACAAATCAGGCGGTCGTCCGGCAAAGAACCGGATAGACAAGCAAAGACGTGTGGTCAGCACGAAGCTGACCGAGTTGCAGTATTACGCCGTTAGGAAGCGGGCATCAGAAGCCGGGCTGCGTGTCAGCGAGTATGTGCGGCAGGCTGTCGTGTCGGCAGAGATAACGCCCCGGCTGAACAGGCAGGATACGGACATCCTCCGCAAACTGGCAGGCGAAGCGAACAACATCAACCAGCTGGCGCACCGGGCAAATGCCGGAGGCTTTGCGAAAGTGGCGGTCGAACTGGTGAAACTTAAGAACAGGATAGTGGAAATCATAAGCCATTTGTCGGATGATTGGAAAAATAAGGAAAGGAAGCGGGTTTAAGGGCTGTGTGGACTACGTGCTGGGCAAGCAGCAGGCGGTCTTGCTCCATGCAGACGGAGTACTGGCGGAAAGCAGGCAGGACATCATCCGCTGCTTCTGCGCACAAGCCTCCATGAATCCCCGTCTGGGCAAGCCAGTCGGACATATCGCGCTGAGCTATTCGGTAAACGATGCGCCCAAGCTGACGGACGAGAAGATGATACAACTTGCGCAAGAGTATATGCGCGAGATGAAAATCACCGATACGCAGTACATCATCGTGCGCCACCAAGACAGGGAGCATCCGCATGTGCATATCGTGTTCAATCGCATAGACAACAACGGCAAGACCATCTCGGACAGGAACGACATGTACCGCAACGAGCAGGTGTGCAAGAAGCTGAAAGCCAAGCACGGGCTATACTTCGCCAAAGGCAAGGAACTGGTTAAGCGGCATCGCCTGAAAGAGCCGGACAAGTCGAAATACGAGATTTACACGGCTGTGAGGAATGAAATCGGCAAGTCCAAAAGTTGGCGGCAGTTACAGGAGCGGCTGGCAGAAAAGGGCATCGGCATCCGCTTCAAGTATAAAGGGCGTACAGACGAGGTGCAGGGCATCTCCTTCACCAAAGGTGCCTATACGTTCAAAGGTTCGGAAATAGACCGCAATTTCAGCTTCTCCAAACTGGATAAGCATTTCGGGAACGCAGGAATGGATACCGTAGAAAATAGCCAGCAGATAGTTTCCGCACCTATTTTGGAGCCTGAGCAAACACCGCAAAGGAACGACAGCCCTTCAATGGGCGGCTTGTTCAGCTTGTTCGATGTTTCGCCGTCTGCTCCATCGGACGAAGAAATTGACTGGAGTCTGAGAAAAAAGAAGAAGAAAAAGAAAAGACAACTTAAACTGTAAACGGATATGGAAGAAAATTTGATTTTAGAGGGGCTTCTCTCCATGGTCACGGAACTGAAGGAGAAGCAGGAAGCGCAGGTGACGCCAGCCGGACGCGAGGAAACCCTTTCCCGACTGGAGGCTATAGAACGGGCATTGTCTGAGTTACGCAGGAACCCGGCGGTTCCCGAAAAAGAGTTGCAAGACATCCTGACCCGGCTTGCCGAACTGCGGAAATCAGGACAGGAACAACGGCAATCTTTCGGGGAGGTCAAGAATTATGTAGTAGCCACTTTCGGCTGTCTCAAGGAAATGCTGGAAACAATGAAGCGGTACCATGATGAGCGCATGGCAGAAAAAGAAGAAGCCAAACCCGTACCGTTTCATCGGCGGATTTACAACAAAGTAACTTCTTTGGTACGCCCGAAGCTATTCCTCTTTTCGGCAGGTCTGATTGTCTGTGCCACGTCCCTGTTCCTGAATGTCCGTCTGGCTGAACGGATGGGGCAGTTGCAGGACAACGACATGAAATACCGTTATCTGCTGATGCAGGGACAAGCGGACGGCAATACCCTTGAAAGACTGGAGAATAAGTTCAAGTGGCAGCGGGACGAGCGTTTTATCCGCAACCTGACGGATTCGGTACTAGATTTTGAGGAACGTTGCCGCAGGCAGGCGGAAGCCTTGGAACGGGCAAAGCTGCTTAATGAGCAGGCTGAGCAGTTGAAAAAGGAAGCTGATAGGTTAGGAAATCAGTAAATAGCAAAAAGCCGAGGTGAAGGATAAGTCCCATAACTTCGGCTTTTGAGTTTAATAGTTATACGTAATTCAAACAGACTATTTTTTTTAGACAAGCCTTGACCATCGTCAAGGTTTATATGATATTTTTCACGAAAAAAGAAAAGTGAAATCTTATTGTTAAGATTTTATTTTATATTTGCGCCGCTTGAAAGGAAAACAAATATATGTAGAACAAAAAACTACTTTTTATGGCAAACCTATCAAAAGAAGGCAATATTCAACATAAACTTGGATTTGCCGGGTTACTCATCACATTGGGTATTGTTTTTGGTGACATTGGAACATCGCCACTCTATGTTATGAAAGCCATCATTCATACTGGAGAAGCTCTTGATGAAAATTATGTTTTAGGCGCATTGTCTTGTATCATATGGACGCTTACTCTTCAGACTACGGTGAAATATGTGCTGGTGGCTCTCCGTGCCGACAATAACGGGGAGGGTGGCATACTTGCGCTTTATGCCCTTTTACGCCGCCACAGAAGAAGGTGGATTTACATCATTGCCATTATCGGTGCGAGCACTTTGCTTGCTGATGGTATTATCACTCCAGCCATTACGGTCACAACTGCCATAGAAGGACTTGAAAGTATCAGTCCGCATCTGCCTGTGATTCCTATTACACTGACCATTATTACCATTATATTTTTCGTTCAGCGTTTTGGTACAGAAAATATAGGACGGTCATTTGGCATATTTATGCTACTTTGGTTCCTGCTTCTTGGAATCGCCGGAGCTATCAGTCTGACTTCCTATCCTCAAGTATTCAAGGCATTCAATCCTTACTATGCCATACGGTTATTAGTGGAATCCCCCCACTGGTTTCTGATATTGGGTGCCGTTTTCTTGTGTACCACTGGTGCAGAAGCCTTATACTCTGATTTAGGGCACTGTGGCAGACGAAATATTACGGTCAGTTGGATATTTGTAAAGGTGATGCTTATTCTAAATTATTTGGGGCAAGGAGCGTGGGTATTGCATCATCCGGAAAGTGCAGAAGGTACAGTGAACCCATTTTATTCAATCATGCCACAAGAAATACTGTTGTTTTCCATAGCAATGGCTACCGGGGCAGCTATTGTTGCGAGCCAAGCTCTAATAAGCGGTTCATTTTCCATATTGAGTGAAGCTATGAACTTGAATTTCTGGCCTCGTATGCGTATTAAGCACCCTACCAACGTAAAAGGTCAGTCATTTATTCCAATGGTAAACCTTGTAATGTATATTGGAGTAATATTTACTATATTGTTGTTTCGAGATTCCACCCACATGGAAGCCGCTTATGGACTTGCCATAACTATTACAATGTTGATGACAACATTGTTGTTGGGATTCTATTTGCATATGCATAACATTCCACGCATTCTATCAATACTGTTTGTCGGCGGATATTGTGTTATTGAAGGTATTTTCCTTGCTGCAAACCTGTCCAAATTTATGGTCGGAGGTTGGTTTACGCTGTTAATAGGTGGATTATTATGTTTTATCATGTTTGTATGGGTAAGTGCCAACAAAATTCGTCGAAAACATATGTCTTCCAAACGGTTAAGTGAATACTACAACATTATTTCTGATATTAAGGCGGACGAAAGCATATCCAAATATGCTTCTAATCTTGTCTATGTGAATCATGCACACAAAGAAGGTTGTGTGGACGATAAATTGTTGTATTCCATAATTAATAAGCAGCCTAAACGGGCAGATCATTATTGGCTTATTAACCTTGAATTTGTGGATACACCAGACACACTTGAATATAATTGTTCCACATTAATAAAAGGGACATTGTTTAGTATAACCATGCGTATAGGTTTTCGTATAGAACCGCGCGTGAGCCTTTATTTACGACAAGTAGTTGATGACCTTGTTGCGGATGGTGAAGTAGAACTAACAAGCTCTTATCCTTCATTGCATAAGAATGGCATACCGGGTGATTTTCGCTTTATTATTATCCACCGGATATATTATCCTGAAGATTCCCGTAACCGCCGACAAAATTTGCTGATGAGCCTTTATGCCTTAATTAGAAAGATAGGCATTGGAGAACCGAGTGCGTTGGGGCTTGACACATCGGTTGTTGTTGTCGAGCGTGTACCGTTAATTATAGCTAATAGGGCAAAACATATTCGTCGTATAGAGCGGATTAAGCCTGAAAAATGCGATAATGATGCTAATATAGTCTTGGAAGAACAGAATGTATCATAAGTGACTTGCTATAATTATCGTCTGCATTTACGGTTTAGTTCTGTCTTTTGTATATACATCCAAACTAACCTAAACCTATTCTTGTTGGCAGTAATAAACGTGCTGGCGAAAAGAGAAAGAATGGCTTTCCTTCTTTTCGCCAGTAGTGTTTTTTATTGCTAATAGTTTGCAGTTGAAATGAACTTCTTAATTTCCTCTTCAGTGGGAAGTTCTATCATATACTTTTGCACGAAGATGTTCGGGTCTAATCCGGCAGTGGCGTATTTTACCAACGTGTCGCCCTTCTCGGTGCAAAGCAGGATGCCGACAGGCGGATTGTCGTCGGGTTGCATCACTTCCGCCTTGAAGTAGTTAAGATATAGGTTCAGTTGCGAAGCGTACTCATGGCGGAACTTGTCTATCTTCAATTCCACGATGACATGGCATTTCAAAATGCGGTGGTAAAACACGAGGTCGGCAAAGAAATAATCCCCGTCTATCAGGATTCTCTTTTGGCGTGCTTCGAAGCAGAAGCCATGCCCCATTTCCAACAGGAAGCGTTGCAGGTTGTCCAGAATGGATTGCTCCAAGTCGTTTTCCGTTACCAAAGCACGGTCGTTCAATCCCAAGAACTCCAACGTAACGGGCGTGTTAATAATGTCTTTGGGCTGCAGCGGCATGGCTTGCCGCTGCACCAAGGCAGACAAGGTTTCCTTATTTTGGGATAATCCGCTGCGTTCGTAATAGAGGGAATTGATTTGCCGCTCCAATTCCTTTACTGACCAGCAGCCCCGAATGGCTTCCATTTCGTAGAAAGCACGTTTTACAGGGTTATCAATGGGTGAAATTACATTCAAATGGGTAGAGGATAGGCGGCTAAATAACTTTTCGGGTGGGGTAATCCATTTGTTTTGAGCCGATTGAATGTATTGAGAAGATTCGGCGGTTGGCGACCGCCGAATTGGGTCTGCAAATTCGGCGGACAGTGTGTGCCGAATTTCGCTTCCTGCCAATATGTATTGTGCGATAGGCTCTTTCAGTTGCGGATAAACGAGGTACAACCGCCGGAACTCACGAAACCTGCGCTCGTTCAGTCCTTTGACATTCAACCGCTGTTCCAGTTTCTTCAACAGTTGTTCGCCGTATGCGGCACGGTCTTCACCGTTTTGCTCAAACTCCACGATATAGCAGCCCATGAGCCAATTGCGGGCAGTCAGGGCGAGGTTTACAGCGTGTGCGGCTTGCGCCTGCAACGTGCTTTGTATCGTGCTGATATGTTTTACTAATGCTTCAAAGTCCATAATTGCAAAGGTAAGTCTTTTATGGTTAAAACTTTAATTCCGGCAGGCTGTTTATCGCCTCCTCTTTCAATTTATCCACCGCACGGGTGTATTTCTCCGTATGTTTCAGTCCGCTATGCCCGAGCAGGCTGGCAACCGTCTTGATGTTCGCCCCATTGTTGAGGATATTCACGGCGAATGAGTGACGGGCGCAATGCCAGCTTATGTGCTTATCTATCCCGGCTCTTTTCACCCAACGCTTGACGGATTTGCAGCAACTTTCATACGAAGGCAGGTTGAAGATGAGAGCGTCTTTGTTACCGTCTGCCGGCGGTTCTCCCACAAGCGAAAGAAGACCGTCATTGAGCGGAATGACCACACCGCTACTGGCGGAATGACCTTTGGTCTTGTTCTGCTCAAATTTTAGCAGCTTATTAGCGTAGTCGATATTCTTATAGGTAAGGTCTTTCACATCACAGAAGCGCAAGCCACAATACAGGCAAAAGATAAACGCACGCCTTACGTTGGGGTTCTCGTTGTCATAATGACACGCAATCAACCGCTGGATTTCTTCCGGCGAAAGCACGTCCTTGCGTAGTATCTGGCTATCCGCCTTGCAGGTAACGCCTTTGCAGGGGTCTTTCAGCATCACATCGTGGTCAATCGCATAGTGGATAACCTTCTTGAAACGCTGGAAGATGCTTTTAGCCCCTTCGCCCACGCTCCGGGATTGCAGATAAGCTACGAACTGTTCCATCATGTCCTTCGTGATAAGTTCCGGCTTGATGCCGAACTCGTGCATCGGGTAATGCTCCTTCAAAAAGTCCTTGAAACGGCTTAGGGCGATTTGCACCATCCGAATGTCTTTCTTGGTATAGTCATTGATATAGGCTTGAAAATAATCCAAGAAATTCACGTTCCGGTCTTTTTTCAGGCGATAGCCCAACATACTTTCCTTAAACTCCTGTTCACGTTCGGCACGTATTTTTACAGCAAGCTCCAGTGTTTCCTTGTTCTGCTGGCGTTCCGCAGGGGTACGTGGCTTCTCTATCAGATACAGGCTGAGGTTCTCTTTTCGCCTGTGATGCTTGATAGCGAACTTCGGCTTTCCCCGCATCTTACCGCTTTCATAATACACCTGATTACCGTTTTCATCCAATACAGGCTTTTCCTCTCTACCCAAATAATACTCCAGATACAAACTAATTCTGCCGTCCGACAGCCTGTTTTGCTCCAATTTAGGGTTTTCTTTCGTTTTATTTTCTAACTTTGCCATTGTTTAGAGGTTTTATCCCGATTTAGGTACCATAACCGGGTGATTACGCTAAATAATTGATTTTCTTTTGTTTTCCGATATTGCAAAGGTACAAAAGAAAATGGAATTTCAAAGTGTACTAAAAGTGTACTTAATGACGAAAAATGGGCAAAATATGGCAAAAATAGAGAAAATAAGAAAGATGCAAATAATTGATAATAAGGAAGATAAATTCTTTTATTTTCCTATGATTTCTATGCCTTGTACCGGGTCTGGGTACGAAGAAATCGGCTAAGCATGTTTTCATGTTTAGCCGATTTTTCTTTATAATAAGTCAGAATTTTCTTGGGCTGACCCAAATAAATGCAATATCTTTGAGATTGAAAAACAGTATAGGAATATGCACAAGAAAATCATCATTACCATGCTGCTTGCTCTGACTGTAATGTTAACGCAGGCACAACCCATAAAGGTGGAGTATGAATATCGGACAAAGACTTTACCTGAACTCATGCAGCAATATTTTCAGATGCAGAATGTTCAACATTTGCGTGTAACCTTGAAAGGTGATTTTAACGGAAAGCGTGCGAAGCTGAAGAAAGTGACTTGCAGTAACGGCGCATTTAGCGAACAAGAATTGCTTCCTGAGTTTGTTCACTTTCTGCTTGTTGATAGCATCGAATCTCTTGACTTTATGGCCGTTCCTTATGGAAAGGACAGCTTACATATCTGTTGTTTCTATCCGGCAAGCAATAATCAGCCCATTTTTAATGATACGGTGCGCATGGATAACATGAAAATCTTAATGGAAACATTTACTCCCGGAGATAGTAACGATATCCCTGTCATGGCTTATACCGCTGGTATTCCGATTCAGAACGGAATTTGGTTTTGCGGCTTGCGTGATTCGGGAGTTGAGCCAAGAAAATGGTTTGAAAAGTATGGTATAGACGGTTATGTATTTTATACCATCAGATTAGAGGAAGATACTCCTCCGGATGATAAGATGCCTGTCTATGTAAAAATAGCTAAGAAGGATGCCGACGGCGTTCGGGAGTAGAGGCCGTCAGGATATTTCTTAGATTAGCAAGTGTGCGGAAACATGATGGAGAGGCGCACAGAACGCGAATAAAAATGACATAAATCAAGAAATTAAACATAGTGTTCTTGGTACACTTATTCGTGTTAACTTTGCGCGAAAATAGAGAATGGAGTCATGAAAAAAAGTTTGTTGGCACTTGCTTCCGGTACGTTGGGACTGGGTATTGCGGAGTTTGTTATGATGGGAATCCTTCCTAATGTGGCGCATGATTTAGGGGTGAGTATCCCTACGGCCGGACATTTTATTTCGGCGTATGCTATTGGTGTGTGTGTGGGAGCGCCGTTGATGGTGGTTGTGGCACGTACGCGCCCGCTGAAACAAATTCTGCTGGGCTTGGTCGCTGTTTATTTTGTAGGAAACCTGTGTGCGGCGTTTTCGCAAGGTTATTGGAGTTTGTTGCTCATGCGGTTTGTTTCTGGTCTGCCTCATGGTGCATTTTTTGGCGTGGGGTCTATCGTTGCAGAAAGAGTGGCGGATAAGGGAAAAGAGTCGTTGGCGGTATCAATGATGATTGCCGGCATGACGGTTGCCAATCTGTTCGGAGTACCTTTCGGAACGATGCTCAGCAATCTGGTTTCGTGGCGTTTTCCGTTCCTGTTCAATGCGGGATGGGGACTGCTGATATTCTACTTGATTTATAAATGGGTTCCTTCGCTTCCTGCCTTGCCCGACGTGGGACTGAAAGGTCAGTTCCGCTTCTTGAAAAAATTGGCTCCGTGGCTTATCATTCTGACTACGATGTTTGGCAACGGCGGAATCTTCTGTTGGTTCAGTTATGTTACTCCCCAAATGATACACGAGGCGGGATTTGCTGCTTCACATATTACGTTGATTATGGTGCTTGCAGGGTTGGGGATGACGATTGGTAATCTGGTGGGCGGTAAGTGTGGCGACTTGTACGGACTGGCTCCTGTTATTCGTTTTACGCAGGTGTTGATGCTTGTTTCTTTGCTCGGTACGTTTTTCTTTGCATCTGTTCCGTGGCTGTCTGTATTGCTCATGTTTATCGGTACAGCATGTTTGTTTGCCGTATCTTCTCCTCAACAGTTATTGTTGCTTCAAAACTCGCGGGGCAGCGAGATGATGGGTGCTGCGTGTGTGCAGATAGCCTTTAATCTTGGCAATGCCGTAGGAGCGTATTTGGGCGGATTGCCTGTTGAGGCAGGTTTAGGTTATCGTTATCCGGCATTGGTGGGCGTTTTTGTCGTATTGCTGGGTTTGCTTTCGGTTTCCATTTATTTAAAACGCGAGCGCATGATGAAGCGGATATAGACTTAGAGCTAAATTTAAACTGGCTCTTGAAGGCTCTATGAACTGTAAAAAACTTTATGTTCTCGTAGGGGAGCGTTTAATATTTATGTACATTTGCGTAACAAATCTGATGCTTTTCCCTATGAAACGACATATCTTGTTTCTTATATATATTCTTTTTACCGGATGCTTGACGGCATACGCTTTGTCTGCCGATACGTTTTTTTCACGTTATAATTTTCGCTTTATTACCGAAGCCGAGGGACTTCCGAATAACTGCGTTACTGCCATTTTAAAAGATTCGAAAGGTTATGTATGGATGGCTACGCAGGGTGGAGTAGGACGCTATGATGGATATCGGTTCCTGACATATACGGCGCGTGGAGAAACAGATGCTTTAAAGAGTAATTATGTTTACTCGCTCTGTGAAGATGGTTGCGGCAGGCTTTGGATTGGTTCGGAAGGAGGGTTGGACTGGATGGATGTGGCTACGTGTCGGTTGGTTAGTCTTGATATCTCGGCTTTTCCCGAATTGAAATCCTTGTGCCGGTCTTATATCCGTACGCTGTATTGCTCACGCAATGGTGATGTGTGGGTGGTTTCCGACCGTGCCTTATGGTGTATCGAGTTGGATGCTAAAGGTGAGGTAAGCAATTATTTCCGGTTGATGAATCCCGAGAACGAGGGCATTTCGGAAATGACCGATACGGAAGCGGGTGTATGTGCCGGCATCGGGAACCGGCTATATCGTTTTGTAAAGGCAGACAATCATCAGATAAATAAGGTGCTGATACCTCAGGTAGAGCCTTTCAGTGAAGATTGGCGTATCTCTTGTTTACAGTCCGACGGTGATTTTTTGTGGATGGGGAGTAACCGGGGACTGTTTCGGTATGATCATCGTTCGGGTGAAGTAAAGCGTTATCGCTATTCCACTCACCGTTCCGGCATGTTGAGTCAGGCGTATATCACAGATATTCATCTGACCGACGAAGGAAGTGTAATTGTAGCTACGCTGAACGGACTCAATGTTTATGACCGTTCTACCGATACTTTCCATTTTATCCGCCGCACTACCGAGCGGGATAATTCGACCATCAACAGCAATGCGATAAACTGTCTTTATGCCGAAGGCGAGAATATTTGGGCGGGAACGCGCGATGAGGGTGTCGACCTGTTGTACAGGAAACGGCTTCGCATTGATGTTTGGGATTATATTCCTGCCACGTCTGCCGCACAAAGGAAAGTGGAGATTAGTGCCATAGCCGAAGACCATGAAGGCAACTTGTGGATAGGGACGGTAGAAGACGGCTTGTATCGAAAAGAATTGGAAAGTGAAGACGCTACCCATTATACGTACATTCCCGGCAGCAGGACGTCGATAAGCAGCAATAGCATAAAGGGATTGCTGATAGACAGCGATAATCATCTTTGGGCATATACATGGGGTGTGGGTATCACGGAACTTGACCTGAATCGTCCGGGTAACCGGGTTTTCCGACAGTATTTTTGGGAAGACAATATCGGGTTGGAGAGCGATTTCATCCTCAGTGCGGTAGAAGACAGAATGAATCAGGGAATTTGGTTTGGTTCTGTAAGAGGACTTATATTTTATGATAAGCGTAAGAAGTCGTTTCAGCGGATTACTTTCGACTTGAGCGATAACGAGTTTGATGCGATAAATGCGTTGCTGATTGACCGGAAAAGTCGTTTGTGGGTGGGTACAACCGAAGGTGTGTTTGTTGTCGATTTAGCTTCGTTTGCGCAGTCGCGCCAGCGCTTCAGTTATACTTATCTGAAGTATCGTCTTACCGACAAACATACCACTCAGTTAGAGAAGATAAACGCCTTGTATCAAGATAGCCGGGGTATTATTTGGTTAGGAGGAAACGGTACGGGACTGTATCGCTTGGTTTCGGATGCAGACGGGCATTTTGAGTTTGAGAATCTGACCGTTCGCAACGGCTTGCCCGACAATGTTGTCTTAGGATTGGCGGAAGATAACGAAGGTCATCTATGGATTTCTACCGACAACGGAATAGCGCACATGGATGTTGGAACGTATACGTTCATGAATTACTCACAGGCAGACGGATTATCAGGAAAAGGGTTTGCAGCCAATGCGTTTTGTCATTCTGCGGTTAAACCGTTGATTTATGGGGGAAAGGAACATAAGTTACTGGCAATTCATTCAGACACATCAGACACTGTGACCGCAAATATGCCTATCAAAATAGCTGCTTATCGTCTTGCCAAGTCAAAGAGTTGGTCGTTTACCGATGAAGACGAAGCCATCCGTTATCATGAAAGCAATGGGACATTGGCTCTAAATCTGACCACACAAGATTACGGATACAGCGATTGTATTCGTTTTGGTTATTATCTGGAAGGATACGATGAAGATTGGCGGGAGACACTTGCCGGTGAGTCGTCACTGACTTATGTATCTCTGCCTCCGGGACATTATGTGTTACATCTGAAAGCTACTGACCGCGACGGGCATTGGACGGATAAAGAAATGGCTGTTACTGTTCGGGTAGTACCTTATTTTTATAAATCGGTTTGGTTTTGGGGAATTATCTTCCTGCTTCTGTGCGGGGGAAGTTACGGATATTACCGTTACAAGGTGCGTCTTTTGCGGCGCAGGCAGGTACGGTTGGAGGAATTGGTCTCGGAACGTACGCACGAACTGGAAGTGCAGAACCGACAGTTGGAGGTCATGGCGCGCCGAATGGAAGAAGTGACTGCCGAGAAAATTGCTTTCTTCACCAATATGGCACATGAATTCCGTACGCCGGTTACCTTGATACAAGGGCCGTTGGAGCAGGCATTGGAGCGAACGAAAGACGAGCAGACAAGGAAACAACTGGAAATTGCGGGGAGAAGTTCGCGGCAACTTCTTGCTTTGGTAAATGAATTGATGGATTTCAGAAAGCTGGATGAAGAACAGACACGCTTTAATCCGAAGCCGCTCCGGTTGTCGGCTTTTTTGGAAGATAGTCTGTCTCCGTTCCAAGCATTTGCAGCCGAACGTAATATTTCTTTCAATGTGTATACTCGCCTTACTTCGCCGGTTATTGAGGCAGATGCAGGATATTTGAATCGGATTGTATCGAATTTAATGTCGAATGCCGTGAAATATACTCCTGCGGGCGGACGGATTACGGTCTGGGTGGCGCTCTTGAATTCCGGCAAAGCTGGGTATAAATTGTATTTTGCGGTCAGTGATACAGGAAACGGTATTCCTCCCGAAGATTTGGAACGTATATTTTCCCGTTTCTATCAGTCGCCCGGTACGGTGAAATATGCGGCAGCCGGACAAGGCAGTACGGGCATCGGACTTTACGTGTGTAAACGTATTGTTGAAATGCAGGGCGGAACTATTTATGCGAAAAATAACCGGACAGGTGGGGCTTCGTTCCGTTTGTTGTTACCCATTGGTTTGTCGCACATCGTGCCTCCCTGTGTCAAAGAAGAATGTATCAGGCAGGAGGAAGCTGCTTGTGAACCGTTGTCCGACGAAACACTGTTGTTAGTGGATGATAATAAAGACATGCGTACTTACATTCGTTCGCTTTTAGAGAAGGATTATTTAATACTGGAGGCAGCAAACGGAGTTGAGGCATTGCAACTTATCCGTAGCCGAAAGGTCGACCTGATTATAAGCGATTTGTTGATGCCGGGCATGGATGGGATAGAATTATCCCGTCAGGTAAAAGAAAATCTTTCCACCAGCCATATTCCTTTCTTGATGCTTACCGCAGTAAATTCACTGGAAAAAGAAAAGATTAGCTATTCGATAGGAGTCGATGAGTATCTTTGTAAGCCGTTTGATGCTGAAGTCTTAAAGGTGCGTGTGCGGAATATCCTGAATTTGCGCCGTCGGTATAAGGAACGTTTTGCTGTGTCGGCCGATATGGGTGAATTAGGCTTGCAAGAAGACTCGCGTGATAAAATGTTTATGCAGCGGGCAATCGACTTTATGAAGCAGAATTATGCCGATGCAGAATACGACCTTGAGCGGTTTGTTCACGATATGGGGTATAGTAAGACGTTGGTTAATCAGAAACTGCAAGACCTGACAGGGCAGTCAATCGGACAGTTTATGAAGACTTACCGTCTGAACGTTTCCCGTCAGTTACTGGTAGGAGAGGGGCTGGACATGAATATTTCTGAGATAGCGTATGCGGTAGGATTTAATGACCCGAAGTATTTCACAAAGTGTTTCAAACGGCAGTTCGGGATGCTTCCCAGCGCATTGCGTGACATAAAACCCGAGGGGGCGAACAGTGAAAATATTCCCGATTCTGAGGCATAAAAAATTCTACCCATAGCGTAAGTGAATCCTATGGGTAGAATGGGGTAACGCTTCGGCTTGCGTGAAGCAACGCTAACGGTAGCGTTTTCGGGAGTTATCAGACGGGGTTTAATCGTCTTGAATCGTGATTCCCATCTTCTTCATCAGGAAGCACGCATTCATGTTTTGTGCGATTCCTTCGCGCAGCTTGTACGAGAACGTAAGCTCGTCGTTCGTAATATCTGCCTCGAAGCAATAGTTCCTTATTTGTCCGGGAAACTGTGTGGCAAGTTTTCCCAACAGTAAGTCGTGGGTAGCGATGATGCCGTTTGCTTTCAGCTTCATAAACTGTCGGATCAGGTCGAACGAACCTTTCTGTTTATCCGATGAGTTCGTCCCTTTTAATATCTCGTCGAGGATGATGAACAGCTCTTGTCCTTCGTTCAGTAAGTCAATGATACGTTTCAGTCGTTTGAGTTCGGCAAAGAAATAAGACTCGTTGTCTGAAAGCGAATCCGATGTGCGCAGGCTGGTAACGAGTTGTGCCGGATAAAGCGTAAGCCGCTCGCAGCACACGGGTGCGCCGATGCAGGCAAGCAGATAGTTAGCCCCGATGGTGCGTAAGTACGTGCTTTTCCCTGCCATATTTGCTCCCGTGATAATCAGAAAGTAAGGGCGTGAAGGGATGGAGGCATCGTTTTTTACACATTGGCGGGCGGGCATAAGCGGATGTCCCATTGCCGTAGCCTGAAAGCAGAACGGAGTGTCGGCGATGGAAGCCCAAGCATAATCGGGGTGATTATAAGCGAAAGTACCCAATGAGCAAAGCGCATCAAGTTCTCCCACTACCGACAGCCAGTCCATGACGAACCGCCCGTAACGTTCTTTCCATCGTTCGATGCGTACTATCTGACGGAGTTGGAAGAAAATACTTCCTTCCAAAATCACATAAAGCAGTTGGTTATTGCGCAAATCAAGACGGTCAAGCTCTTTCGATAGTTGCATAAGCGCATCTACCGGCGATTTTCCATCGAGGTTGAGGCGCTCCATCAACTTTTGAATCAGTGCCGATTCCCATTGTTCCTTTTTAGCCAAAGCAATCAGTCGGGCATAGCTGTTTAAGGTTTTCAGCCGCTTTCCGTAAGTTTCCTGTACCATCGTGGCACGCTTGATGATGCCGAAACTGATGATGACAAAGAGCATGAACGACAGTCCGAACCAAGTCATCGAAATAAAGTCAGCCAATCCCGCTGCCAGCAAGACAACGTTGATGGCAGGAACGCCCCAGATGAACGATTTCACCCAAAGAGCATGGAGGTATTGGCACGGAGTTTCAGTCCACGTACGGATTTCCTCACCGTCTGAAGCCTGACCGTGAAAGATTAGTCCCGTTACGCGGAATTGTTCGCGGAAGTCGGGACGGCACCCTAAATCCCTTACAGCTTGCTGCCGTTCCTCAATGTTTTGTTTATCTTTCAGGTGATGTTGCATCCATGTAGCCAAGCGGTCTTTTCCGAAAGTGGTACAAGTGCGGTTTATCATCTGGTACAGCGAGCGGTTTCCGAACACATCAAGGTCGAACGAATACGGATGTTCCGGATTAACAAACTCCTTTCCCTCGTCGAAACAACTGTTATCTCCCGTCAGGGCTTGCAACTCTTCCCGGTTGATGCGTGCCTGCGTCTCCAGCCAGTCGCGACGCCGGAACAAACGGTCGTGTATTTTTAACAGGAAGAAAAACGGAAGGAAAGTGCAGCATACGGTCAGAATGATTTTCCAACTCTCGCTGTGGAAAAATGTGATAAGTCCCGCTACTCCGGCGATAAACAAGATCACACGTAATAAACTGATGCGGGTAATGCGTTGTTTAACTTGATGTAATTCGGTTTCGGTAGTCGTCAGACGCTGGGCGTAATAGTCGTGCGGCTTCATGGGGTAAAAGGGATGTATAGAAACAAATAGAGAGGTACGTGAACGCTTCCTGTACCTCTCCGTATTCAGGTGTATCAGATGGTGGCAAGCGCTTGCTCCAAATCGGCGATGATGTCGGTTACATTTTCGATACCCACCGATAAGCGAATCAAATCGGGAGCAACGCCCGCTTCAATCAACTGTTCGTCGGTAAGCTGACGGTGCGTATGGCTTGCCGGATGCAGTACGCAGGTACGCGCATCGGCTACGTGGGTCACGATGCAAGCCAACTTCAGGGCGTCCATAAACCGGATAGCCTCTTCGCGTGAACCTTTCAGTCCGAAAGCGATGACCCCACACGATCCGTTCGGCATGTATTTCTTTGCCAGTTCGTAATACTTGCTGCTCTTCAGTCCGCAGTAATTAACCCATTTCACTTTCGGGTTAGCTTCCAGCCATTCGGCTACGCGCTGGGCATTTTCGCAGTGACGGGGCACACGCAGATGCAGGGTTTCCAAGCCGAGATTCAACAGGAAAGCATTTTCTGGCGACTGGATGGAACCCAAGTCGCGCATCAGTTGGGCAGTGGCTTTGGTAATGTAAGCCATTTTGCCGAATGATTTCGTATACGTCAGTCCGTGGTACGATTCGTCCGGGCGAGTCAGACCGGGGAACTTGTCGGCATGTGCATCCCAGTCGAAGTTGCCACTGTCTACGATGGCTCCGCCTACGCAGGTGGCATGTCCGTCCATGTATTTCGTGGTAGAATGGGTAACGATGTCGGCTCCCCACTCAAAGGGACGGCAGTTGATGGGAGTGGCAAACGTATTGTCAACGATTAAAGGAACTCCGTGTTTGTGAGCGATGCGTGCAAATTTCTCGATGTCGAGCACGTTGATACTCGGATTGGAGATGGTTTCTCCGAACAGGCATTTCGTGTTCGGGCGGAACGCCTTTTCGATTTCCTCGTCCGGAGCATCGGCATCCACGAATGTACATTCGATGCCCAACTTCTTCATCGTTACGCCGAACAGGTTAAACGTTCCTCCGTAAATGGTAGATGAGCAGACAAAATGGTCGCCCGCTTCGCAGATATTAAACACAGCGTAAAAGTTGGCAGCCTGTCCCGATGAAGTAAGCATAGCTGCTACACCACCCTCTAATGCGGCAATTTTGGCAGCCACAGCATCGTTCGTGGGGTTCTGGAGGCGTGTATAAAAATATCCACTATCCTTCAGGTCGAATAAACGTGCCATCTGTTCGCTGGTATCGTATTTGAACGTTGTGCTTTGATAAATCGGAAGAACCCGAGGCTCTCCGTTTTTCGGAGTCCACCCTCCTTGTACGCAGAGTGTCTCTTTGCTGAATTTCTTTTCCATTTTATATGATTATTAAGGATAAATCTTAGTAAGTGCGAGCAAAAGTAAGAAATAATCTGCCACTTGATAGCGGTTTTAATAAAAAAGATGTATATTTGAGAAAACTAATCTTAAGTACTACTATATTATGGCAGATGAAATCAAGTTTAAACACGTAATGCCTATACAAATACGGTTTAGCGATGTCGATTTGTACGGGCACATGAACAACAATGCTTATTTTTCGTTATACGACCTTGCGAAAACTTCGTATTTTCGCGATGTGTTCGGGATGGAGGAATGGAATAAATTTGCTGTGGTGGTGGCAAATATCAATGCCGACTTTCTGGCTCCGGTGTTCTTTTCCGACGAACTGATTATTGAAACGGCGGTAATTCATATCGGCAATAAGAGCCTTACGCTGTTGCAACGTGCCACCAACAAGGCAAGCGGCGTGTTGAAATGCCAGTGTCGTACGGTGCTGGTAGGGTATGACATAGCTACGAAAGAGCCCGTGGCGCTTCCGAAAGATTATAAGGAAGCAATCTGTTTGTACGAAGGAAAAACATTGGAAGAGTTATCGGAACCGGTAGATTAACAATACTTTTATTCAGATAAACGAAAAGAGGAAGAACCTGTAAGCAGAAGCACTCAGGTTCTTCCTCTTTCGTTTATGGGTTGGAATGGGAAACCACCGGCTTTACCGGTATGATTTTTTATAAATGTTCAGTACCTCTTCATCCGTCATCGGGCGAGGGTCGAAAAGGAATAGCCCACCCATCGTTTCGCGGGCGTTTTGTACCATCTTCGGGAAATCCTCTTCTTTCAGTCCCCAAATGCTCAGTTTCAGTCCGTATACATCACATTCTTTCTGCATTCTTACCAGTGCGTCGATGAAATCACTCGGACGGTTGCTCTTCTGCTGCGTCATGATTTCCGCCATCTTCATGTAACGTTTCATGCTGTCATTGCGGAACGTTTCGAAGTAATTCTCACTGATGGCGATAAGCCCCGCTCCGTGAGGCAGTTCGGGATAGTAAGCACTCATGGCGTGCTCAAGTGAGTGTTCCGACGTACAGCTCGATGTAGCTTCCACCAGTCCGGCAAGCGTACTTGCCCATGCTACCTTTGCCCTTGCCTTTAAGTCCTTACCGTCTTTTACCGCTACGGGCAAGTATTTGTATAACAAACGGATTGCTTCCAGCGCATAAAGGTCGCTGATGGGAGTGGCACAGTTGGCGATAAACCCTTCGGCTGCATGGAAGAAAGCATCAAAGCCCTGATATGCTGTGAGATGTGGCGGAATAGACACCATCAGTTCCGGGTCGACGATGGAAAGCACGGGGAAAGTCAACTCGTTTCCGAAGCCTATTTTCTCCTGACGTTCCTCGTTGGTGATAACCGTCCACGGGTCTGCTTCTGTTCCCGTTCCCGCAGTGGTAGGAATGGCAATCACGGGCAAAGCCTTCGTTACCGGGCGTCCCTTTCCGGTTCCGCCGTTGATGTAGTCCCAATAATCGCCCTCGTTACAAGCCATTACAGCGATTGATTTTGCCGAGTCGATGCTGCTCCCGCCGCCCAGACCTACTACAAAGTCGCACTGATTTTCGCGGCATACGGTCGCAGCTTCCATCACATGACTTTTGATAGGGTTCGGAAGAATTTTATCGAATACGATTGATGTTACGTTGTTCTCTTTCAGCAGCCCGATAACTTTATCCAGATAGCCGTATTTTTTCATTGCGGTTCCTCCCGATATAACAATCAGGGCTTTCTTTCCCGGCAGCTTTTCTGTTGCCAACTTCTTTAATTCGCCACATCCGAACAAAATCTTGGTAGGGATGTGTACACTGAAAATTGGATTTGAGTTCATAATACTTCCTGTTTAAAGTTCGTATGTCCCAAATATAGTGTTTTTTTAATGAAAAAACAATGTTACGCCTGTTTATTTCCGAATCATTTCCGGCGCATGTTGTAACAGATTGGTTCGCAATGCGAAGCGCGTACAGCCGAACGAACAGAGCGAACCTGCCAGAAAGATGATTCCCGTAGAAGTCATGAGGTCGCCCAGTCCTACCAGCGGCGAAACGATACCTCCGAAGGCAAACCCCAATGCGCCGAGCAATGCAGAAGCTGTTCCGGCGTTTTCCCGCTCGCAGTCCATTGCCAACGTGTTCGAAGCCGTAAACGTCAGTCCCAACATCGACAGCAGGCAGAGCAGTAGCGTTTCATAAATCCAAAAGTCGCATTTCATAATCAGGGCGACACACAGCAAGAGAGAGGCAAAGACCATGCCCGTGCTTCCCGTAGACAAGGCTTGTTCCGGACGGCGGAATTTCACCGAGGCTGCGGCAGAAATCACGATGGCAACAGCGTTGACCCCGAAACATACGCTGAACAGCATGGGCGAGAAGCCGTAATGTTGCTGCATGATAAAGGGAGCGGAAGCAATGTTGGCGAACAACACGCCTTGTGCGAAACCGAACTGAAGGATGTAGCATACATACTGCCGGTTGCGCAACACCGTGCCGAACGAGCGATACACATCTTTCCATTTTGCAGCTTTCCGGTTTTCTTGCGGCAACGATTCGCTGAGGTGAAAACTGCCGGCCAATAAAATGACTCCTAATCCGAACAAACACCAGAAGATGCCTTGCCAGCCCACGCTGTCGGCAAGCATACCTCCGCCCATCGGTGCGGCAATGGGAGCAACCCCGTTGATAGCTCCGATGATTGCCAACATTTTCCCCAATTCGCGTCCTGAAAATTTATCGGCGGCGATGGAGCGCGAAATCACGATGCCACCCGCTCCCGCGATGCCTTGTATCAGGCGGAAACCCACGAACTGCATGATAGTCTGCGAGTAGATACACCCAACGGAAGAAACAAGAAAGAGCATCATGGCGATGATAAGCGGCGAACGACGCCCGTATTTGTCGCTAAGCGGTCCGAAAAACAGTTGCCCCACGGCGAGGCCTACCATGCTTGTAGTAAGTCCTAACTGGACCATCGACGAAGTGGTGTTAAAGAAGTCCGACATTGCCGGGAGCGTAGGGAGATACATGTCTGTTACAAAAGGGCCGAACGCCGTCAGCATACCTAAAAAGACGAGTATAAAAGTTTTAGAGTTCTTGTTTTGTCTCATAATGAATTGTTTGGTTCTTTTCGGCGCGAAAGTACGTTACATTTTTTTGACAAAATGTTTTGTTTTGAAAATTATTGTTTAATAGTTCCAAATCGGGGTAGGGATGAGGCCGAAAACGCAAGCGGTAAAAATGCATAACGCAAGCGGTAGGATCGGCTAATTTATCGGGTAATGTTTATCCGTTCTTCCGCTTATGTTTCTATCTGAATTTGGTGCCTTATAATCAGCGATTTATCTTTATGTCTTATGGGAGGTAGAACGCTTTTTGTATCTTTGTATAAATGTGCCGATTCGTGTTCTGAAGGCTTGGGGAAGCAGATAAAGAAATAAATTTTTCATACATTGTTGAGAGCCTGTTTTAAATTTTCCGATTAAGTATTTTATCCGCCCCTTTTTGAGTTTGTTTCCGGTCTGTTTTCCCATTTGATATAGATGTGGCGAATGGTACGCTCTATACATTTGATACGTATACGGATGAGTTACGAAAATATGATATTGGCTATATTTTGAAAGATATTTTCGAGTAGTTATATATAATGAGGGCTTCTGAATTATCAGAAGCCCTAAAAACTTATCCGATATAATATTTCTTATTTACGGTCTATCTCTTTAAGCAGTTCGTCTACCGCGGCTTTCAGTTGGGTATCTTCACCCTTCACCACGGTTTCCGGAGTGTTAAGCACGTAGATGTCCGGGTCGAGCTGCTTGTTTTCTAAATAGCTGCCGTCCGGCAGGCGATAGCCTATCACCGGAATACCGAATACGAGGCTGCGGTCTTGCAGCGTTTCCCAGTTGACGGAAGTCATGGTTCCCGGAACAGGTGCACCTACTAACTTGCCGATGCCACGGTGCTTGTACACCCACGGCGTGCCGTGTGCGTTCGAGTAGTTAGCCTCGCATTGCACCATGATAGACGGTTTGTTCCAGCGGCGGCTCGGCATGTCGCACACTTCACGTCCGCGAATAACCTGTGTTAGGTATTTCTCGCCGCTGAACAACACCTCGATGTCTTCATGCAAACGTCCGCCCCCGTTGAAGCGCGTGTCGATAACGATACCCTCGCAATGGTTATACTTGCCGAGAATATCGGAATATACGGTACGGAAACTGCCGTCGTCCATCGACTCGATGTGTACATATCCCAAACGTCCGTCCGACCATTTCTCAACATCGGCAGCGCGCTGTTTTACCCAGCGTTTGTAGAGCAAATCGCTGAAAGCTCCACCGCTGATGGGTTTCACTACCTCGTCCCAACGTTCGTTGGTTTGCGGATTGAAGAGCGACACAAGGACTTTCTTGCCCGCCTTGCCGTTGAGCAGCGCAAAACAGTCGGTAGCCGGTGTGATGGATTCGCCGTCTATTTTCTCGATAACCGTTCCCGCCGTAACCTTCGTACTTTTGCGGTCGAAAGGTCCTTTCTCTACCACTTCGGCAATACGCATACCGTTCCCGGTGTAATCCCAGTCGAAGAACACGCCCAAACTGGCAGTAGCCTCCACCTTTCCACTCGGATAATAGCGTCCTCCCGTATGCGATACGTTCAGTTCGCCCAGCCATTCGCTCAACAGTTCGGCAAAATCGTAATTGTTATTGATGTGGGGCAGGAACTTACGGTAAGCCTCCGTCATAGCCTCCCAATCCACTCCGTGCATGGTCTCGGTATAGAAGCATTTCTTTTCCTGCTTATAAACGTGATTGAACATATACTCACGTTCGGCAGCTAAATCCATCTTCATTTCAGCACGGAACGTAATCGGTTTCAACGATTCTGAGGCAGCATCCATTTTTTGCATATTGTTTCCGCCGAGGATGAAAATAGCTTTTCCCTCCTTGTCTGTTTCCATGTTTGCCCATCCGGTATCCATCTTGTGTAACAGCTTAGTTTCGTGCTTGCGCAAATCCATTTTCCACATATCAAATCCGCCCTCGAATGCTGCCAGATAATAGAGGCTTTCCCCGTCTTCCGAGATGATGGCAGAAGCGATGCTTGACGAGTTGGGAGTAAGTCGCACGATGCGGTCTTCGATACCCTCGGTCTCTACCACAATCTCTTTCACCTCCTCTTTTTTCTTATCAGCAACCTCGTCTTTTTTCTTGTCGTTCTTTTTCTTGCCTGTCTTGTCGGCTGAGGCTTTCTCCTGTTCTTTTTCCAGCTCTTTCTGTAGTTCGTAATCCTCTTTGCTCAGGCGGAATTTATCGTATGCGTCTTGGTTTAAGAACGCAATCATCACATCGTCTTGCGAACCCCATGAAGCATGGTTACGCATTCCGTAACGCTCGGTGGTAAACAAGATGGCATTTCCACCCATTACCCAGCGTGGCGAACCGCTCGTATAGCCGCTGCTGGTCAGATTAACCGGTTTGCTTTTCCCGTCGGCACGTACCAAAGCCACATCGGTATACGGGTCATGCCGGTTGCTGATAAGCGTCAGTGTAAACCATTTGCCGTCCGGCGACCATGAGTAATCAAAGCTGCCCGTGGTTTCATACCATTCCGAACCGTCGGTTACTTGGCGGACTTGCTTCGTCTCTACGTTCATCACCTTTAGCCGCATACGGTCTTCAACAAAAGCCACCTCTTTGCCGTCCGGCGAGAACTTCGGCATCTGACGCTCCGTTTCTTTGTCTGCCAACAGCACATTTTCTTCAATCAGCGTAGCATTCGGGAAATTCAGGTCGTCTTTACGCGCTATTTTGGCGGTATATAAGCCCCAGTTACCGTTTCGCTCGCTTGCATACACCAATGTACGGTTATCTGCGCCGAACGAAATACCCTCTTCAGTTTCGGGAGTATGTGTAATTTGTTTCGTTGTTCCATACTCTACGGAAGTAACGAATACGTCACCGCGCACGATGAAAGCCACCTGTTTGCCGTCGGGCGATACGGTAGCCTCGCTTGCCCCACGGGTAAACGTCAGCGAAGCAGGGATAGACTCATCGTCGCGTGTCAGCGTAACAGCCACCTTTTGAGGATTTCCGTCGGGGCGTTGTGTGTAAATCTCCCCGTCGTACGTATAACAGAGTGTGCCGTTGCTTCCGGCAGATAAGAACCGTACGGGATGAGTGCTGAAAGCTGTTACCGCACGGACACTTTTCGGATTATCAACAGCAAATGCATAGACGTTCATCGAACCATTATCCCGCTCGCTCAAGAAATAAACATCCTTTCCGTTTGCCGCCCATACGGGATTACGGTCTTCGCCTGCGCGGTTAGTCAGATTGGTATGCGTTTTCGTTTTGGTGTCATACATCCATACGTCTCGCGTAATAGAAGAAGTGTGATGTTTTCTCCATTCATCCTCAAAGCCTTTCCGGTCTTGGTATAAGAAAGCGTCACCGGAAGGATTGAAGCAAACCATTTCAGCCGGAGTACCCAACACCTGTTCGGTTCTGCCGCCTCCCACAGATACTTTATATAATTCGGTCATAGCCCCCGTAGGAAACAAAGCACTTGTAGCCGGGTCTTGAATGCTGGCAGAAAATACCACCGCCTGCCCATCGGGGGTAAAAGCTGAAGGCGTTTCTGCCGCCGAGTTGGTAGTCAACCTGCGTGCCGCACCCCCGTTTGCCGGCATCACGAACACGTCAAAACTTCCGTAACGGTCGCTTGCAAAAGCAATCTGTTTTCCGTCGGGTGACCATACAGGCATCATCTCGTACGAAGCCTGCGTAGTAAGTTGTACCGCTTCTCCACCCGAAGCAGCCACTTTATAAATGTCCCCTTTATAACAAAAAGCGATTTCCGTACCATCGGGCGAAATACGGACATCGCGTAACCACATCGGTGTGACAGCCGAGCCGCCCACTGTAATTGTCCCCAATATAAGGGTTAATAAGCTCTTTTTCATACTAAATCTGATTGTTTGTTTAGGGGCAAAGGTACGTATTATGCAGTTAACATGAAAAAAAGTGAAATTTTATTTGGAAGATATTACTGAAAAAGATTATCTTTGCACCGTTTTCTAAGGAAAACAACAAAAGTTTGGACTATGGTGTAATGGCAGCACAACAGGTTTTGGTTCTGTTTGTCTTGGTTCGAATCCAGGTAGTCCAACAAAAAAAATAGGCTGCTCGTAAAGAGACAGCCTATTTTTTTGTGTATTCATTTATGATTTTGAAATCCCTTTATGCCATGCCTTTTAGTTTTTCTACCAGCAAATGTGCATGTTGAATCGCTTTGTCTTTCATGCGTGCCAGTTCTGTTTCATCATGCCGGCTGGCATACGACAGCCCTCCGCTGTATATATAATCGCACCATTGCAGGCCACATAACTTCGCCATTTGCTTGTAAGCAGGAAGAAAATCATCAATAGGATAGCATTGCAGACCACCCTGTCGATACATTTCTTCAGGTGCACCAGAGGTAAAAGATAATACAAGTTGTTTGCCTCTCAGTTTATCGCCTGTCGTACCATGAGAAAACCCATGCGTAAAAGTCTGTTCAATCCAGCGGTGCATCAGCGAAGGCGCACTATACCAAAATATAGGATATTGCAGAACGATGATATCCGCACGGAGTAATCGTTCTTGTTCTGTTTTCACATCAATTTGAAAATCCGGATATAATTTATCCAAATATACGAATTCAGCCTCCGGTAATAATTTCTTTGTTTCTTCTAATATCGTCTTATTGGCAAATGAGTCGTTTAAGTCGGGATGTCCCGATACAATTAAAATCTTTTTCATACCCTTTCCTGTTTTATGTTAAACTTTAATAGCTGCCTTTCCGTGCGACATACCGGATTGTCCTTGGAATGTGCTGGAGAAGTGCAGATAGTTTTCAAAGCTAATCTTTATATACTTGTGGTGCTTTGAGCCTAACGTTACAAAATTAACAAGATTTCTGTTCTTATTGTTTATTTGGAAAAGTTTGATTGTCTGATATATTGTTAATTTTTTCTTTATGCGAGTTATCGTTGGTATTTTCTCCCTTGATTCTTTCAAGCTCGTCTTGAAAGCGTTCCCATGCCATCAAATCCTCGTGCCAACTTTCAAATTCTTCCCAATCGTCCATCATCCTTTATTCTATAATTTGCCAATATCCTTGCTTCCTACCTCCTATACGTTTCAGTAAGCCAAGCTCTTGAAGGCGAGAAAGATTGTACTTTACACCATCCTCTGTAATGCCGGAAAGACTCTCGCTGATTTCTTTTCGGGTCGCTTCCGGATGTTCTTTTAAGAATGACAGTATAGCTTGCTGTTGCTCCGTTAGGTTTTGTATGGCCTTTTGGGTAGTCTTTTGGGTAGTTTTTTGGGTAGTTTTCTGGCCGCTCTGTATAGTTGCCCTTTCCGGGTACTCAAACTTAAAAGTTGTCCATATACCTGAAGCGTCATAGCGGAACTCCGGTGTGGAGAATCCGTCATTCTTACAAGCCGTGATGATGCGCTCAATGCCACGTCCCCATGCCTCAATCTCACCTGCACGGAAGAATGTGTTGGCAATATCTGGGTTATAAGGCATACTTTGATGTGAGGACAATAAGGTTTCCACCGTCCATCCTTCAGGCAATACTCCACCATTTATTATCTCCAATTTGTTTTCATACACACGGATTTGAATGGGAGAATGTTCTGCGTAGTCTTTGTTGATGCAGGCATTTAATAACGCCTCACGCAAAGCCTCACGAGGTATCGGCAATGTCTCTATCCGTTGGATGCCCTCGTAGGTAATGATTGCTTTCATATATTTGGTACACAGTAAGTCCATCAGCTTCACAATTTGCTGGAACAGATTACCATGTACTTCGTCTTGATACACCAAATCCATGCCTTCGCGGAAGAAGCCGACCTTTACAAACGCTCCTGTCACATATTGTTCCGGGTCAGGATGAAACAACAAGGCGGCAGCACGTTTCAAGTAACTACCCTCATAAAGCCGGAGTTTCTCCAATAATCCGTGATTGTCGTCCATTAAGTCCGCTTCCTCCATGCGTCCGCTCCGTTTGGCATACTTGCGGAATAAATCGAATGTGGCGTTATCCAAGTCTTCCGCTTTCAGATAAGGTACTGGCACACCATCCCATGTTTTTCCCTGCTTGCGAAGCATGAAACGGTCGAGTGCAGCCCCTTTTAGTTCCTGATTGGTTGCACCGCTTCGCTGGTAATACTTTCCACGGAAACTGATGGGATAAGGATAAGCTTCTGTCACAATTTCCAGATAAGACTTTCCATCTTTCTCTTTCAGATTGACATCCACCAAGATACCCATCATGTCACGCACCTTGTTCGGGATGTCCTCCATTAACTTCTTGACATCCTGTACACCGCACACCTCGCCATTATCCTTTACGCCCACATAAAGGATTCCGCCTTGTGCATTGGCAAAGCCACAAATCCATTTCTGGTATTCGTCACGCCAAGATTCTTTGAACTCTATGTTTTGGGATTCGGTTGGCATATTGCTACATCTATTATAAATTCAGTTTAATGGACGATATAACATTTCATATTTAGAAGAAGCGTTATCTATATACATATCATATTCTTGTATTCCTTTTGCCTGTGCTATTACATGCAATTCGTCTTTATTTTCTTTAGATATATTCTTACCATAGTAAATAGCATTTGGTTTTAAGGGTATGCAAGAATAGTCTATCTGTAATATATTACGAGAAGAGGAATCAATCAAACGCCACTCTTTTTCATATTCCCATTCAGGAGATTTATGTAATACGCATTTAAATTCAGCGAATATGTCAGGATTCTCAATAGGTATACCAAACAATTGTAGTAATAAATAATAATAATAAGATGAAGCATCAAAGCGTTTTTCATCATAAATCACAGGAAACATTGCAACTTTTTTTATAGGTGAGTTTAATAATAATCGAGGTTTGTATTCTAATGCAAAACCTTGATGCTCTTGTGCGTAATGGCTCCACATTATTACACTTTGTACTGATTCGCAAAAACAAGCTAAGGTTACATTCCTTTTTACCATCATTTCAACAACAGGGGATAAAAAAGCAATCCATGTAAGAGTATATTCTCTGTTAGTTTCTAATTCTTCCATCAAAGTTGCTATGTTTTCTGTAGAGATGAGTTTATCACGAATCATTTGCAGGGATTTTTCAGGGAATGTAGCCTTTATAAAAGGGGGAAAACCATTGCTTAATATATGATTTTTCAACAATAAAACATGCTCGATAGATAAAAATTTAAAGTTTTGCTCAAAACTCTTCACATCATAACGTAATAAAGTATCGTACGGATCATTAAATCTATCAGCTGTTACTGCATAAATTGAATCTTGCTCAAAGGCATTGATATTATTTTTATTACATTGACGATATCTGAACAATCTATCAGGCATCATTTCTGCAATAGCGTTATGTATAGGTAAAGTCTTATCTATAAGTTCTTTTTGTGTGCAATTTTCCCGAGCTATTGTTGAGTTTAAAATGTTTGCAAAATCTATCCTATCCATAATAATTTCCTTATCATTATTCTTCAAACGTCAACTTCGGCAACCCTTTCACAATCTCTACTGTCTGCACCGATATATTGATGACCCGGAGCAGGAGGTTGAGAATGTATTTCTCATCGTTATGTTCACGTGCCCAGTCGTTCGGGTCGTTGGTGATGCCGCTTTTCTTGTCAGTGGTGATGGCATAGCGTTCCATTATCCACTCGATAGCAGATTTGCCATTGACCACATACTCGTAGGCTTCAGTAGGAATGCTGGTAATGGTAATGGAATTGTTGTAATAGATGACGCTCTTGTCGGATGCCTTACTATCAATTTTGCCGAAACGCATTTTCTCTACGTGATAGTTTATCTTGTCTCCTTTGTTTGTCAATGGTGCAAACGAAACAATACATTTTCGATAAGGTTCTATCGTTTCATAATTCAGATGCAGGTCGACAAGTTCACGTCCGGCTTTACTGAATGCCCAAAAGTCATCCGCCTTTTCCACCAATGGCAGACGAGGCAAAGACTTTTTCAAGTCTGTGGCAAAGGCTGCACGATAGTCGGGTGAATGGAGCAGTCCGTAGACGTAATAGAAGATGTCTTCTTTCGTCACTTTATAGCCGTATTGCTTGCGGGCTGTATTTAATATCCAATCGGTTACTCCGTCTTTACGCACATATCTGTCCATCGGCTTTTCCGCTCCTTGATTGAATAGGTCGGTAACATCAGCGTTGCTGCTATCATACCAGTAAAGGGGAAAGCATTGATCTGTATCTAATGTATGATAATTGGGTACTATATTAGTTATTAATGGAGAAAAATCTTTTCCTGCACCAATTCCAGAAACACATATTACAATATTTTTGTGACTTGGAGTAGGAAATAGCCGTAGCTGTTGATATGTACGTTGAATAAACTGCTTTTCATAACACAAGTGCTGTTTATAAAAAGGTCGATACAAACTTTCACAAATAGTAGATTTCTCAAGCCTATATATAATGCCTTTTTCTATATCATTCAAAAATAAATCACTCCATATAATATTTGAAGAGTCATAATTGACAAAACTTTTTGCAGTTATCTTATTATCAACCTTCCTTGCTTCATTAAATCTTTTAAGTTCTTCATTATAAAAATCAACCATGTGAAGTACATTCTTTTCCAACAATATCTTAGAGGAATTATACAACCATGCATCCTTACTGGTTAAGATTCCCGCAGAATACGTTTCAAAGAAACTTTTCTGCCCCTTTGCAAACTTCTTCTCAGGCTCAATAGGAATAAACAGCTTGAACATCTCGTTGCGGTGGTTAATCCAATCCCCATGTTCATTCGGCTCAACCGATTTCCACATCATAGCAGGATTGCTGATGTCACCCATTTGCCTGATAATTTTCAGTTTGTCTTCCCTGCTTAAATAATCTCCAATATCGTGATAAAAGATTTGTGCTTTCTCTAAATTATTAGCTTTACGTTTTTTCACCAAAATAGTGATAGCTATTGGAGTGCGAGAACCTAATCCAAATACTCCGTCTCCTTCTTTGCGCCTAAGCTCCCCACTTGTACGACAATTTCCCCTTAAATTGAACACATAAATCGAAGAAAATTCACGCTCAAAGCATTTGCGCATACCGTCCAGCCCATTGGCATCCAGCCAAGCTCCATTAGTCACAAAACCGATAACTCCACCTTCTTTTTCATTCAAACGGTCAGAAGCCCAACGAAAAGCCTTCACATAACTATCGTATGCCGATTTGTTCAGATTGGCTTCCGATTGCGCTACGTAAGTCGTTTCAATATGTTTTTCCAATCTTGGATAAGATTGGTTCTGTGCATTGTCATTGGCAGACTTTTGTCCAATGGAATAAGGAGGATTACCCACAATAACAGTAATCGGGCATTTCTTTTGCGCAATGACACGTTTGGAGTTAGTAGGGAACTGTTCGGAATAAAGGTTCTCGTCAGAATCTTTTTCGCCTAATTGGAACGTATCTGTCAAACAAATACCGTCAAAAGCCCGGTATTCTTCTTCGGGAACGAGCGAATGAAATACGCTCTCGATATTAATAGAGGCTATGTAATAAGCCATCAATACGATTTCATTGGCATGGATTTCTTTGCGGTACTTCTGCACCAATGCTTCGCGGCTTATCAGTCCACTTTGAAGCAAGCGGGTAATGAACGTGCCTGTACCCGTGAACGGGTCAAGGATATGAACATTCTCATCTGAAAGCGAACGTCCAAACTCCTTTTGAATGATATAACCTACGGAACGGATAATGAAATCTACTACTTCCACAGGCGTATAGACAATGCCCAATTTTTCCACCGTCTTAGGCGAAGCCACCTTGAAGAATTTATCATAAAGCTCTACAATTAAGCGTTGGCGACCTTCGGCATCGGTAATGTCACCGACCGTAGTCCGCACGTAATCATAGAATTTTTGCAGGCGTTCATTTTCTTCTTCCGTCTTGGCTTCATCATCCAGCAAGGCAAGCATCTTTTGCATGGCTTTCGATACCGGATTGCTAACAGCAAACTCGTAATTACCGAAAAGAGCTTCGAATACAGGCATGGCAATCAGATGCTGCGAAAGCATTTCAATGACTTCCTGTTCAGTAAGGTTGGGATTGATATTCTTGCGCAGTCCGCGCATCAGTTGCTCAAATGCTTTCTTGTGCTTGCCTTCGTCTGCAATCAGTGTTTTGATGCGTTCGATGTGTTCCTCTGCTATTTTAGCGATGTCTTTTGCCCAAAGTTCCCAGTAACGTTTACTACCTACTTTGGTTACCATTTTGGCATAGAAAACATTCTGTAAATCTTCGAATTGCAGCGAAAGCTGTTGTGCCATTTGCATGGCTGCGCTGGTGGTGTCTTGCCTCGTAGCATCTGCAAGGCTGCTGTCCACACTATCGTCATCGTGTGTACTGCCCACGCCTCCAAAAAGGATATGCTTAGGTTTTTGCTTGGAAAGTTCTATCTTGTTTACCTCTGCATTAAAACGGTCGTCATGGGCACGCAAAGCATTGAGTACTGTCCACACTACTTTGAAATTAGGATGCTTGCTTAGCACTTCGTCACCTTCCACATTTTCTGGTATCACTACTGGAATAATGATATAACCGTATTTCTTTCCGGGACTGCGGCGCATTACACGTCCGACAGACTGCACTACATCCACTTGCGAGTTTTTGGGTGAAACGAAAACAACGGCATCCAATGAAGGCACATCCACGCCTTCGCTCAGACATCGAGCGTTGGTCAGCATACGGCATTCCATCTCGTTTTCAGGTTGTTCTTTGAGCCACATCAGTTTTTGGTCACGTTCTGTAGCCGACATCGTACCATCCACGTGTTCAGCTACAACGTCTACCATCTGAGCCTTGTCTTCCGCACTGACATCTTCCATATAAGCCGACTTGCAATCGGTAAAGACACGTGCTGTTGCTTTTGAGGCTTTGATGGTTGAACAGAAAGCTACCGCGCGGCGCATAGGCAACGGATCTGCCGCCTTAATAAGCCCCTCATCTCCTAATACCCTTTTAGACAAAGCATTGATGCACCCCACAAATTTTGAAGCATCATCTACGGTTATCGTGCCGTCTTCGTTGGTAATCACATCGCGTAAGGCGGGTGTAATATCCTTGTCGCCTACGGCAAGAATCAATACTTTATAATCTGTAAGCAATTGTTTCTCTACGGCTTCACCAAAACCGATGCGATAAATCTCGTCACCATACAAGGAAACATCATCCATCGAGCACAATACAACATCGCTTTCTTCGGCTTTTTTGCGTGCCTCATCCGTATAAAGACGTGGGGTAGCAGTCATATAAAGCCGGCGTTTCGCCTGAATGAAATCATTGTCGTGTACTTTGATAAACGCACTTTCTTCTGTTCCTTTAAGCGATATGCCTGTAGTGCGATGAGCCTCATCACAGATAATCAGGTCGAAAATGCCGTATTCACCTTTCGTGCGTTTCAACAATTCTTGCTGCGCACGTGATATGACTTCGATAGATTGATAAGTGGAGAACACGACAGTCATACCATTGCGTCCTTCATGTCGGATGACTTCAAGCTGATAAAGGATATAATCAGTATTTGTAGAGGCAGGCAAAGCCAAGTCAATAACGCTCACACCCTCTTCGTCATTCTTGATTTTCTGTTGCGATACTTGCCCGTCCGAACAGATGCACACGGCATGAATAGGAATGTCAGCCTGTGCAGACCATGCCCGCAAAGTCTGCCCCAACAAAGCAATGGAAGGGACGAGGAAAAGAACGAAACCATTGCTTTGGGTTTCGTTTTCGGCTATTTTAAGTGAAGTAAATGTCTTGCCCGTGCCACACGCCATAATCAGTTTGCCCCGGTCACGGGTCTTGAAGTATTCGTGTACACGGTTGATAGCTTTCTGTTGGTGTTCCATAATAGCAAAAGGCTTAGGACGGGATGCCTTGCCATACAACCCCTGTTCCAATTTTTCCCAATCTACATCATCCGCTTCAAGGTCAATCAAGTTGAGGCGTGTCACCTGCGGTGTCTGATTTTTGATTGTCAGTTCGGCTGCGCTGTTCCACTTATTGGTCGTGGAAATCCACAACCGCTGGGCAAAAGCGTGTTCCATACCATCTACTTCAAAGGTCTTACCCGAAGTGGAAAGAAAGGTATCTACATCTGGCTTCGTAATGTATTTGTCATCGGCATAACACTTGCATTGTACCGCCCAATACTCACCTGCGAAGGTTTTTGCCACCAAATCAATGCCTATGTCCTTTCCACCAAACTGGTCATGGCAAGGGAACTCTGACCATAGCCAGACTTCTTCAAAGCGTCCTGCATACAAGGAGGTTGTTTTAAGGTAAGCCTGCATCAGACGTTCAAAACGGAAACCTTTGTCACGTTCAGACCATGCTTCACAGCGGAACTTATCTATTACCTTTGTAAATGTTGTCATCATATTTCTTTATTAATTCCATCGTTAATCAATCTTCTCGCATCTACATTCAATATGGAGGCTATCTTCATCAGCATTTCCAATGAAGGCTGGGTAGCATTGGAACACCAGCGCGAAACGGTCGCCTCGTTCTTTCCCAACTGTTCAGCCAACCATTTCCCAGTTTTCCCTTGTTCTACCAATACTATTTTTAGTCTGTTTATTTTTTCTGTTCCCATATTGAAACGTATTGCATACGTGCATTAATAATTGATGGTATCTGCAAAGATAATGATTACCTACCAAAAGAACTCAAGCTTTGACAACAAACTGCCTTATAATTGAAATTTGTGTATTACCCACTCTTTTTATGGAGGTCGTATCGGGCGTTTTATATGTGCCATATCTTATTTTTTAATTTGTTCCATTTTCAATATCCGCTGACCCCTAAATCTCGCAAGATGGTACAATGAAGTGGAAAGGTTTGACTATATGGAGTTCAACAAGGTGCTTGATACGTTTTCAAGCCATAGTACGACCATCATAAATTATTTTGAAGAGCGATTGACCAATGCTTCAGCGGAGTCGTTCAATGCAAAAATAAAAGCTTTTCGAAACCAGTTAAGAGGGGTGGCTGATGTAAAATTTTTCCTGTTCAGGCTGGCTATGCTATACGCTTAAAAGAAAGCTTGCCAACTGGGAAAATCCGTTGAGCCTATTGAGCATAAAAAAAGAGAGCTACATTGCTGTAACTCTCTGACTTTCAGTGGTGCCACCAGGAATCGAACCGGGGACACAAGGATTTTCAGTCCTTTGCTCTACCAACTGAGCTATGGCACCGTTTTTAATCGTTTCGTTGCTTTGTTTCTCGATTGCGGTGCAAAGGTATGAAAGTTTTCTGAATCTGCAAAAGTTTTGAGTAAAAATTTTGAAAATATTTTAATCATGGTAATTGCTCTTTATTCTGTGGTTGATGTAATATATTGTTAATCAGGAGTATATTTCCGTACGGCTCGCTACGCTGATATCCCGGAAAAAACTACCGTTAGCGTTACCTATTTCAAGCGGTAGAATTGCTTTGTTCTACCCATAGTATTAATCAGTTTAACGGGTAGAAATTTTAGGCTTGCAAAAGAGAGGGGGCAAATTTTTATTTTGTCGGAAAAATTCGGCTGTTCTGAGGGGGAGTAAACGCTTTTATTTGTATCTTAGTCGCCATAAATAAAACTCGATTATGGAAAAAAGAAGATTAACTCGGTCGAATAACCGAATGATTGCCGGGGTGTGTTCGGGAATTGCGGATTATTTTGGATGGGATATTACGTTGGTACGTATCGTATATGTATTGGCTACGTTTTTTACTGTGTTCTCCGGCGGTATCGTATATTTGATTTTGTGGCTTATCATGCCTGAAGTGAAACGAAATGAAGATTGACTTTTTTCAAATATAAAAGCCTGTCGCACTATTGTGCAACAGGCTCTGAAGACACGGAATTGAAATCTTTTTGCAGTTCCGTGTCTTTTATTTATTCAACTACTTCGATGCCTTTCAGCGTTGCTGAACTTGATTCAGTGATGCGTACTTTTACGAAATCGCCGATGCGGTGAGTTCCGCGGTCGAACACTACCACCTTGTTCTGTTCCGTGCGTCCGAAGAGCTGTTCTTTCGAGCGTTTGGATACACCTTCCACCAATACTTCGAACACCTTGCCAACGTCTTTAGCATTGCTTTCTGCCGAAAGCTGGTTCTGCAATTCTATCAGTTCGTTCAGGCGGCGGATTTTCACTTCTTCAGGAACATCGTCCGGAAGATGTTTCGATGCGTATGTTCCGGGGCGTTCAGAGTATTTAAACATGAAAGCCGAGTCGTAGGCACATTCGCGCATCAGTGAGAGAGACAACTGGTGGTCTTCTTCCGTTTCCGAATGGAATCCCGAAAAGATATCGGTACTTAGTCCGCAGTCGGGGATAATACGGCGGATGGCTTCCACACGTTCCAAATACCATTCGCGCGTGTATTTCCGGTTCATCAGTTTCAAGATGCGTGAGCTTCCGCTCTGTACGGGCAGATGGATGTGTTTGCATACGTTAGGCACTTCGGCGATTACCCGGAGCGTTTCATCGCTCATGTCTTTCGGATGGGAGGTAGTGAAACGCACCCGCATCGTGGGAACGGTTTCTGCCACAAGGCGTAACAGCATGGGGAAGGTCACCACTTCGTCGCCGCGTTCAAACCGGTATGAGTTTACGTTCTGCCCTAACAGCGTTACTTCCTTGTAACCCTTCTGTTGCAGGTCGCGCACCTCGTTCAGTATGCTTTCTACATCGCGGCTCCGTTCGCGTCCGCGGGTATAGGGCACGATGCAGTAATGGCAGAAGTTGTTACAGCCGCGCATGATAGAGACAAAGCCTGAAATGCGGTTGCCGCAGATGCGAGAGGGAATTACGTCGCGGTATGTCTCCGTTACCGAGAGGTCTACGTTAATGGCTTTTTCGCCCGCTTCTACCGAGGCTATCAGGTCGGGTAGTGTCAGATAAGCATCCGGACCAGCCACCAAGTCTACGTGATGATGTTCTATCAAATCACTTTTCACGCGCTCTGCCATACAGCCCAGCACACCTACAATCAGGTGTTTGCGCTTTTTACGTAATGAATGGAAGAACTCCAGCCTGTTCAGAATCTTTTGTTCGGCATTGTCGCGGATGGAGCAGGTGTTCATAAACACCGCGTCGGCTTCGTCTAAGCTCTCGCAGGGTGAGTAGCCCGCCATTTGCATGATTGATGCCACCACCTCGCTGTCTGCCACGTTCATCTGACAGCCGTAGGTCTCAATAAACAGTTTTTTGTTTCCTTGTTCAGTTGCAGATTTAAAGTCTGCTCCTGTAGTTTCTTTTGTCATAATGCTTGTTATTTTTAGAAATGAGGATGCAAAGATATCGGTTTCTTGGTTAACTTCCATAAATTAAGCTGAATATATCAGATTTATTTGTATATTTGGGACAACCATTGGTTGAAACTATAATACTGAATATAAAAACACTGATACCATGAACTTTAGATTTATTTCGGCAACCGAAGCTGCTAACTTGATTAAAGACGGCGATATCATCGGGCTGAGCGGGTTTACGCCGGCTGGAAGCCCGAAGGCTGTAACCTTAGAACTGGCAAAGATAGCCGAGGAGAAACATGCTAAGGGAGAATCTTTCCAGATAGGCATTATTACGGGAGCTTCTACGGGCGACTCATGTGACGGGGCTTTAACCCGCGCGAAGGCGATTAAGTTTCGTGCTCCTTATACCACGAACACAGATTTCCGCAAGGCAGTGAACAACGGAGAGATTAACTATACAGACATTCACCTTTCGCAAGTGGCTCAGCGTCTGCGCTCCGGCTTTTTGGGACATGTGAGCACGGCTATCATCGAGGCGTGTGAAATTACCGGCGACGGGCGTATTTACCTTACTGCCGGAGTGGGCATTACGCCTACCATTGCCCGGCTCGCAGACAAAATAATCGTTGAACTGAATGCTGCCCACAGCAAGTCCATCATCGGTATGCACGACTTGTATGAAATGGAGCGTCCTCCTTTCCGCCGCCCGATTCCCATCGTGAAACCGAGCGACCGCATCGGGTTGCCGTACATCCAAGTAGATCCGGAAAAGATTGTCGGAATAGTAGAGACGAATATCCCCGATGAGGCACGTGGTTTCCATGACCCCGACCCCGTTACAGACAAAATCGGGCAGAACGTTGCCGAATTTCTTGCTGCCGACCTCCGGAAAGGCATCATCCCTTCTACCTTCCTGCCCTTGCAGTCGGGCGTGGGAAACATTGCCAACGCAGTGCTTAGCGCATTGGGTAAAGACCAAAGCATTCCGCCGTTCGAGATGTACACCGAGGTCATTCAGAACTCTGTGATTAAATTGATAAAGGAAGGGCGTATCAAGTTTGGCAGCACCTGTTCGCTCAGTGTTACAAACGACTGCCTGCAAGATATTTATGATAACATGGACTTTTTCCGCCACAAGTTAGTGTTGCGTCCGTCGGAGATATCCAACTGTCCGGAAGTGGTGCGCCGTATCGGTGTTATATCAATGAACACTGCCATCGAAGCCGACATTTACGGTAATGTCAACTCTACACACATCTGCGGCACGAAGATGATGAACGGCATTGGCGGTTCGGGCGACTTTACCCGCAGCGCATACATTTCTATCTTCACCTGCCCGTCTACGGCAAAGGGCGGATGCATCAGTTCCATCGTACCGATGGTGTCGCACCAAGACCATAGCGAACATTCCGTCAACGTGATTATTACCGAACAGGGCGTTGCCGACCTGCGTGGTAAGAGTCCGGCAGAACGTGCGAAAGCCGTCATAGAGAACTGCGCTCACCCCGACTACAAGCAACTGTTATGGGATTATCTGAAGATAGCCACCAAAGGGCAGACCAGCCACAGCCTTGCCGCCGCGCTGGGTATGCACCAAGTATTCATGCAGAAAGGCGACATGCGTCTGACTGATTGGGGCGCATTCTAACCGAATATCCTTATCTGTTATACTCCACCCGCGTTTGAACTCCGCATTGCTGTTCAAGTGCGGGTGTTTTTTATCCCATCCGCTCTCTCCGCCAAACCTAATTTTTATTATACTCGTATAAATAGAAATATTTTTCTAAATTTGCTCATGTATAAAACAATATCTTAATTTTATATTGATATGGATATGACAATAACCATTTTACTTATCTTACTATCTATCTCATTACTGACAGTCCTGTTTACATATACTACCTTTTCACTTTTAAAGAAAAGAAAGAATAATAGTATAACTACTACAAATACTTTGGAAATTAATACGGAAACAAGTTCTTCAATACCTCCTAAAGAGATTGCAGAACATTCCAGCAATATTACCATTCCGAAAGAAGTTGAAATAGATATTGAAAAAATAAAAACAGAATCTTCCACCACCCTATTCCCTCTCCAATCATCTATAATAACAACAGGAGAGAATGAATATTATAAAGGACTACTTCAAGATGATAGATGGATACAAAAACGAGAAAGAAGAAAAAGGATGGATAATTACATTTGCCAGAATTGCTATAATACAATCAAATTAAATGACATTAATGAATTACTTAAATATGTAGATTTCCCCAAAGTTGCGGATATAATAATATCAGTGTTTAATAAAGAGAGCGCATCACTTCAATATAATTCTGAAAATTTAAAGAATCAATCTTCCTATGATACTTACAAACTCTATAATTTAAATGAAGCTAATTATATTCCAAAATATAATATTTACCTAAACAAGTATCACTTGGGTATGTTTAGTTTTTGTTGGTCAGACTGGAAAACAATAGCTTTGGCAGGTAATATTCTTATTATTTCGAGTAAAGAATTATCTAACAATGATGTAAGTACAGTCCAGTTTAAAAGCATCAAATGTGAACCTTTTGAGACCAAGAAATATTATGATTGTGATACTATTTTCGTACAATATACAAAAGGTAATACCACAAATGATAATATTTATCTTACCTTTTGCTATAATTACATCACTGGCATTGATTACAATAAACGACTTGTTATGTTAACCAAAAATGATTTTGCAATTATATTTCCATTGTACAAACTAAATAGTTCTGAAACATTAGAAGTTCATCATAAAAAATATTCACGTTCACATCTACCTTGGGATGTTAAAGACGAGGATCTAATTACGCTTTGTCATAGTTGCCATATAGAGGCAAACAAAAAAGCCATATCCATAGAATAATAATTATTCTTACAACAGTATTTTCTAAATTTGGGTACTATGTAATAACACTTACCTTTTATAAAAGACATCAATCTATACAGCCTTCTGTTTTCTCAAATAATACACTTTTGTAGAATGGCATACAGAATATATTCTTATTACTTTAAGAAAGGTTTAGAAAACAGATGAAATAGATTATTCTTTTCCAACAAGTACATTTTCTTTTACTTCTAAAGGATACCCCAAAACGATACGTTTTCTACATCATACTAATTCCTCCCAAATCTTCCAATAAATAGGACGTAAATTGTTTTAATACGAATGATTTGTAAGCATTCGGTAAACCACGTTGCAAATTTTGTGAATTAGTTCCGAATCGGTGTTATTTGTAGTCGATTCGGAACTAATAGTGTTTATTCGGAACAAGTTTGATGGGATTTAGCCCAATTACGTGGTAGAAGTTCTTCCATATTTTTATCATCCCTCTCATAATATGGAATTTTGCTCAGGACATCTTCCATCCAAATTCTAGGGTCTACTTCTGCAGACTTGCAGGTGGCTATCAGTGAGTACACGATGGCAGCCCTGTATGCGGATGCGTCGTTACCGCAGAACAGATAGTTTTTTCTTCCCAAAGCCAAAGGTCTTATGGCATTTTCTATGCGGTTGTCATCAATTTCGATTCTTCCGTCGTTTACGTACCTGGAAAGTCTTGGAAGGAGCGTGTACGTATATTCGATGGCTTTACCCATACGGCTTTTAGGAAGCACTCTGAGATAAGCATCCTGCAGCCACTTTTCAAATTCAAGTATCAGCGGATAGGCCTCACTGATACGTTTTTCCTTACGCTCTTCAGCTGTGAGTCCGGCTTCATTGGCTTGAGATTCTATCTTGTACAACTTGCCGATGTAGTGTATTGCCTGTGTGGCCAGCGTCCTGTTCTCTTCCAGGGCATCCACGTACTTC
>NZ_JACSPQ010000019.1 GCF_014837055.1 Phocaeicola faecium | reverse complement strand
AAGCGGGTGCAAAAGTACGCACTTTATCCGATTCCGCAACACACTCCACACACTTTTTTTCATATTTTTTTGATATTCGCGGAAAATATGCTGTAAAACAGGGTTTTACAACGGAAACTTTTTGGAAGGGAGCAAGCGAAGGATGAAAAACCGCACATCTATATATACGGGCTTACGCGATTACATTTATTTATGCGGCACAAACACGGGCAAATTTCTATCCGAAAGGACGAAAATTTCTATTCGGAGCGTTGCCTGTCACATGCGGTAGGAACAGGCAACGCTTCGGCTTCCGTTTTTGGGAGTGAGGAAACAGGGCATAAAAAATGCCTCTTCAGCGGAATTTTACCGAATGAAGAGGCTAAGAACTTATTTAAATTTTCCGATTAAGTATTTTTATCGGCTTTCGTGTGAGCTTTGGACGACAAACTAAAAACAGACTTTCACTCTTTTTCACCAAAACACAAATCACCTGCATCGCCCAAACCGGGTATAATATAAGAATGTGCATTCAGCTCCGGATCGACCGCCGCACACCATATTGTTGTTTTATCCGACGGGAAAACTTTTTCAAGATGATTCACAGCCTGACGGCTTGCAATGACCGACGCTATATGAACATGAGCCGGCTCACCTTTCGTAAGCAAAGCCTCATACGCATATTCCATCGAAGCCCCCGTAGCCAACATCGTATCGGTAAGTATCAATGTTTTTCCATCCAAGCGGGGCGAGGCTATATACTCAATATGAATATCAAAATGCTCTTCATCTTGATATTTCCGGTACGCCGAGACAAAAGCATTTTCTGCGTGGTCGAAATAATTCAAAAAACCTTGATGAAAAGGCAGGCCGGCACGCAGGATAGTAGCTATAACAGGACGAAGGGCAGGCACTTTAACAAATGTTTCGGATAAAGGCGTCTGTACTTTTAACGGTTGATAAGAAAAAGTACGACTAATTTCGTAAGCCATAATCTCGCCTATCCGCTCGATATTCCGGCGAAAACGCAGGCTGTCAGTCTGTATTTGTACGTTTCGTATCTCGGCAATGTACTGATTTAAAATAGAATTGTCATTGCTAAAATCAACAATCTTCATAAACTGTTTAACTGGTTTTACATTAAGAATTAAGTGTTTATCAGGCGCAAAGAAACAAAATAAAAATGGATTTGTAATGTAGAATTTACAATTTTGTTACACAAGTATAAATCTTTTCCAATTACGGAATTTTTTCTCTAATAACTTCTTTGATTTAAAAATAAACCACTATTTTTGTAGCGCAAAAAGCAAAAGAGATGTTGAAGGATATCTTTTAAGGATAACAAAAACGATATTACACATTTGATATAATAACCAAATAATCATTTGAACAATGGCAAATTTAGATCTTACTAAGTACGGTATCAATGGAACCGTAGAAATCGTACACAATCCTTCTTACGACGTATTGTTCGCTGAAGAAACAAAAGCTGGTTTGGAAGGTTTTGAAAAAGGTCAGGTAACTGAACTGGGTGCAGTAAACGTAATGACCGGTATCTACACGGGTCGTTCTCCTAAAGATAAATTCTTGGTAAAAGACGCTACAAGTGAAAACACTGTATGGTGGACTTCTGAAGAATATAAAAACGACAACAAACCTGTTACTACTGAAACTTGGAACGTATTGAAAGACTTGGCAGCTAAAGAACTTTCAAACAAGAAGTTGTATGTAGTTGACGGTTACTGCGGTGCCAACCCTGCAACTCGCCTTTGCGTACGTTTCATCATGGAAGTTGCTTGGCAAGCTCACTTCGTAACTAACATGTTCATCCGCCCGACAGCTGAAGAACTGGAATCATTCGAACCTGACTTCGTGGTTTACAATGCTTCTAAGGCTAAAGTTGAAAACTACAAAGAATTGGGCTTGAACTCAGAAACTGCTGTTGTATTCAACCTGACTACTAAAGAACAAGTTATCCTGAATACTTGGTACGGCGGTGAAATGAAGAAAGGTATGTTCTCAATGATGAACTACTTCAACCCGTTGCGTGGTATCGCTTCTATGCACTGTTCAGCTAACACCAACATGGAAGAAACTGACTCAGCTATCTTCTTCGGTTTGTCTGGAACAGGTAAGACTACTTTGTCTACCGACCCGAAACGTAAATTGATCGGTGACGACGAACACGGATGGGATGACGAAGGTGTATTCAACTACGAAGGTGGTTGCTACGCAAAAGTTATCAACTTGGATAAAGAATCAGAACCGGATATCTACAACGCTATCAAACGCGACGCTCTGTTGGAAAACGTTACAGTTGCTGCTGACGGTAAGATCGACTTCGCAGATAAGAGCGTAACAGAAAACACTCGTGTTTCTTACCCGATTTACCACATCAACAACATCGTTAAGCCGGTATCTAAAGGTCCTCACGCTCACCAAGTAATCTTCTTGTCAGCTGATGCTTTCGGTGTATTGCCTCCGGTATCTATCTTGAACCCGGAACAAGCTCAGTATTACTTCTTGTCTGGATTTACTGCAAAATTGGCAGGTACAGAACGTGGTATCACTGAACCGACTCCGACATTCTCTGCTTGCTTCGGTGCTGCTTTCTTGACTTTGCACCCGACTAAATATGCAGAAGAACTGGTTAAGAAGATGAATAAAGTAGGCGCTAAAGCATACTTGGTTAACACTGGTTGGAACGGAACTGGCAAGCGTATCTCTATCCGCGATACTCGTGGTATTATCGACGCTATCTTGGACGGTTCTATCGACAAAGCTCCGACTAAGACTATCCCGTACTTCGACTTCGTTGTTCCGACTGAATTGCCGGGCGTAGATCCGAAGATCCTTGACCCGCGTGATACTTATGCTGACGCAGCTCAATGGGATGAAAAAGCTAAAGACTTGGCTGGACGCTTCATCAAGAACTTTGCTAAGTTTACAGGAAACGATGCAGGTAAGGCTTTGGTTGCTGCTGGTCCGAAATTGTAATTCGAACTTACAAAATCTTAAATATAAAAGCGGTTCTCTACGGAGAATCGCTTTTTTTATATATTTATCCCCGAATCATTTTAATTATATCAGTTATGAAATACCTGAAACAAACTGTTTTAGCTGCCTTACTACTTCCACTCGTGGCTTGTGGAGGGAATCAGAAACCGCAAACAGAGGCAGAACAGATAACCGGCACGACGGAGAGTAACACAAACCAAGTTATTGAAACCATCATGACGCGCCGCAGTATCCGGCAATACAAGCCACAGGCCGTAAACCGCGACACGATGCAAATAATCTTAAACTGTGGCATCAATGCTCCTAACGGACAAAACAAGCAATCATGGGCTATCCGGGTAGTAGACAATCCGGATTTCATCAATGGTATTACGGAGGTATATAAGAAAGCTAATCCGAACGCGACCAAAGACCCGAACTTTAAGAATATGTTCCGCAATGCACCTACGGTAGTGTTTATCGCTCACGACACGGCTTACGATTTATCACAAATAGACTGTGGACTGCTGGGTGAAAACATGATTCTTTCAGCGTGGTCAATGGGTATCGGCTCTTGCTGTTTGGGAGGTCCTACCCGTTTCATGACCAACACCCCTGAAGCAGCCGATTATCTGAAGCGTCTGGACATACCTGAAGGATATGAACTGTTATACTGCATCGCATTTGGCTATCCCGATGAAACGCCGGCAGCAAAACCGCGTGACGAACAGAAAATCAAATTTATTGAATAGGATTGATATCTTACGAAATAAAGAGAAACCCGCCATTGACAAAATCAGGCTCAATGGCGGGTTTCTTTCCAATTCTTCAACAACTTATGAGGACAAAAAAGAAAAGACAAACCGTCAAAACAACGATTTGTCCCTTAGAGTACTCGAAGCGGGACTAACAATATTTAAATTTAGAACATTGAGTTATATTGTATATTGGTGATTAACAGGGAATTATCGATTTTAAAATTTGATGCAAATATAATAGAATATAAAGAAAAGAAGAAAAAGTTTCAGTAAAAGTTTCAGTAAACAGCCAAAAGTTTCAGTAAAAATCCTACCTTTGTAAGTGGATATTAAATGAAGCATTTATGGCAACCTACAATTTTGAACTAAACAGCAAGCCTACACAAAAAGGCACTTATGTAGTATTGTTCCGAATCACGGAAAACAAGAAACATAAGAGAATAAAAACCACTATTGAATTAAAGTCCCCAAAACACTGGAATCCTAAAGCACAAGAAGTCCGTAAAAGTGAGCCAAACTTCAAAGTAATGAATCAGGCTTTAAAGAAAATGAAGGATGAGGCTTTGAAAGCAGAAGCACTACTGGAAGAAAGAGGCAAAGGAATCACATCACAAAGTGTCGCTAATACCATAAAAGCAGGAAAAAGAGTTTTTTCTTTTATAGAGTTTGCCGAAACCTTTGCTGCAAGGACTTTAGAAGCTGGGGACTATCGGACATATACCAAGTATATTACATTTCTGAATAAACTGAAATTCTTTATCAATGGAATCAAGCCTGAAGAAGTTCCTTCCATACCTCAAAATGGAAAGAAGCTGAAAGAATTTATGGAAAGCAAAAGAAAGGATTTGCTTTTCAATGAAATTACTTTGGCTTTCCTGAATCGGTTTAAAGCCTATCTTAAAAAAGTCCCTAATGTAAAGAATCCCGAACTAACCTTACATCAGAATACTATCAGTAAGCAGTTTGACAATTTCAAAAGCCTCTATCATAAAGGGCTGGTGGAACTGAAAGAAGAAGGACTATCACTAAAAGAAAACCCTTTTGATAACTTTGAGTGTGAAACCATTGACACCAATAAAGAGAAACTGACATGGGAAGAAATAGAATCTTTAAAGGCTTTGGAACTGGAAGAAGGCAGCTTGCTTTGGCACACCCGAAATTGTTTCATGCTTGCTTTCTATTGTGCTGGAATGAGAGCTGGCGACCTGATACAATTAAGGGGGACGAATGTAGTATATGAAAATGGAGGCTGGAGAATCAGTTACCGAATGGATAAGACAGCAACCGCCAAAGAAATACTTCTTCTTCCTGAAGCACTGGAAATCATAACAGAATACATTGACCTTCAGAATAGAACTTCAAAATATATTTTCCCTTTACTCGATAATAATGCACCATACGCAAAGGCTGTTACATGGGAAAGTAAAGAGCAACTTCCCTATGAGATAAAGAAAATGCTTCTTCAACATACCAATAGCAAAAACAGCTTACTTAACAAGTATTTGGGAAAGCTGGCAGCAATGGCAGGAATTGAAAAGAAGGTTTCCATGCACATAGCAAGACATATTACTTTCTCTTACTCATTGAAAACAAGGGACTTACAAAGATTGTCAGCTTGACAGGTAACGACTTGGAAACCAGCAGGCTTCTATATTCTGCTATGTTCTGCACTAATCATAAGAACGCTTTTCTCATTTGCAAAAGTAGTGTTTTTCTTCCTTATTGCCAAAGTTATTCCTCTGAAAAATAGAGTAAATCAAACATCTTGTCATTATTGTACATTTGTTGCACATCTTGCTGATGAAAATCAGTAGCACTGTCCTACTTTTAATTCAATACCGTTTCCACATTGTATTTGAGCCTAATCGTTTGCGAATAGCCTGCCTGCACGCTTGCCTGTGTGCCGGCAGGCAGGCACGCAGGCAGACCGGTCGGCAGGCAAGCAGGATGGCTGGCAGGTCGGAGTGCGGGCAGGCTTGCAGGCTAGTGTGTGTATGTCCGCACGTGTTTGCATTCACGAGAACCCACACGCAGTCTGGCTTGCAAGCATTCATGCGGATATAACCACTCTCTTATGCCCTCTTATACCCTCATTTCCTTTCTTCTTTTGGGCAGCTTGGGCATCGGGAAACGATGCTTTGAAATCCGAAATAACAGCACTAATTCAAATCCGTTTGCTGACGGATTTCTTGTGCTCTCAAAAGCACAGCAAGGTGTCCTTCGAGTTACCCGAAGGCTTTTCGGTTACTGCCGAAAAGTGGCAGCAGCAAGGTATGTTTCGAGTTACTCGAAACCTTTCGGGTTACTCCGAAAGCCTTGCCGCCGGGTTGCCTCTCCGAAGTCGGGCAACCTGTTCTAACCTTGTGGTGTTCTTGGTCTATTCCTTGTACTTTATGCCGTATAATCTTATCTTGTTGTACAGCGTGGTACGTCCGATGCCGAGCAATGCCGCAGCCAATTTGCGGTTGCCTTTCGCCTGTTCCAGCGCACGGATAATCTGTTTCTTTTCCATATCGTCCATTTCCAGTGAAGCGTCAGACGTCAGCGGCATTTCATCGAATTCCAACGTGTCCGCCGTGACCGTATCGCCCTCGGTATGCAGCACCGCCAAATGCACGACCCGTTCAGCTCTCTCACGTTGCCGCCCCACGTATAGGCAAGCAGTCGTTTTCTTGCCTCCGCGTCAAAGCCTTTTACCTGCTTTTCAAATTCCTCGTTGGCAAGTTGTAGGAAGAACTCCGCAAGCGGTATGATGTCCTCCTTGCACTCGCGCAGCGGCGTTATGTGCAGGGTGTATTCTTTCAGCCGTTGGTAGAGGTCAGCCCGGAAACGCTTTTCAGTTATGGCAACCTGCAAATTTTCGTTGGTGGCGGCGATGATGCGCACATCAGCCCGCTTGTCCTTGCTGCCGCCCGTGGGTCTGTACATTTTGGATTCCAACGCACGGAGCAGCATCTGCTGCACTTCTATGGGCAGGTTGCCTATCTCGTCAAGGAACAACGTGCCTCCGGCGGCTTCCTCCCAGAAACCTTGTTTCTTGCTTTCGGCTCCCGTGAACGCCCCTTTCTCATGTCCGAACAGGGCGGAGGCGGCAAGCTCCTTTGAAAGCAGGCCGCAGTCCACCGCCACGAATGGCTTGCCTGCCCGTTTGCTCCTCGCGTGTATCTTCCCGGCAATGTGTTCCTTTCCTGTTCCGCTTTCGCCTAATATCAATACGTTCATGTTGGTCGGGGCGACCAGCCTTATCCTGCGGTCTATCTCACGGAAAGCCGCGCTCTGCCGCTCGTAAATCGGTGTGTCGTGCCGCTCCGTCCTTTTCTGCAAGGTTTTCAGGAGCGGGAAAAGGTTGGCTTCAATCAGCGGCTTCGGGATGTAATCTTCCGCGCCTGACTTCATCGACCGGACGGCCGTGGGCACTTCGTCGTAGTCGGTCATGACGATGTAGGGATTGTTCATGCCCTGTCTCCGCAGTTCTTCCAGCAGGGCGATGCCGTCTCCGTCGGGCAGGCGCAGGTCGGCAAGCACGATGTCGTCCTCCCGCATCTTGGAAAACAGTTTCCTTGCCCCGTTGCAGGTGGAGGAGCTGACGCTTTGGAATCCCTTGCTCTCCAGCAGTCCGCACACATAACCGGCGAATACGGGATTGTCCTCTATCACGATTATCCGTCCCATCGTTCCGCCTCCTTCCTCGCCAAATCTACAATCAGTTTGCCTTGTGCCAGTACGGCGTCAACGGCTGCCTTCACTTCGTTATCTGATATTTTTCCCTTGTGGATTGTGTCATACAATACCGCCAACGGCTGTTCCGCCTTTATCAGCATCCACGAGCTTCTGAGGTGGTGTATCCAGCTGTCCAACGCCTCCATGTCCCCGGCTTCCGCCGCCTTGCGCACTTCATCCATGTCGGATTGTGTCGTGGCCGCCAGCTTTTCCAACGTGCGCCGCTTATCGCCGAAAGCGAGCAGGGGCGACAGATCTATATTGCTTGTGCCCTTTGGCTTGATGCAGCGTTCCGTGACTGCAAGCAGTTCGTCTATGGAATAAGGCTTGTACAGCACGGCGGCAAATCCTTTTTCCGTCAGTTCCTTTTCTTCCACATAGCCTGCGGCGGTGGCTGCAACAACGGGGATGGTCTGCGAGTTGCCGATCTCCGACGTGCGCAGCGGTTCCAGCACCTCATAACCATTCACCTCCGGCATCTTCAGGTCGGTTACCAGCAGGTCGTAGTCCTTTGTGCGCATACGGTCCGTCAGTTCGTCCACGCTTTGGCAGGTGTCGCACCTTACGCCGCTTTGCCTGTACATTTCCTTCATCATGTCCAGCAGCATCCCGTTGTTGTCTATCGCCAGCACGGAGTATCCGGAAAGCGTGGAATGCTTAACAGTTGTCTTTTCGGTGGCCATTGTTTCCTCCGCTTTGGGCAGTGGCAGGCTTACGGTGAAGCGGCTTCCTTTGCCCGGTTTGCTTTTCACTGTGATGCTTCCATTCAACAGTTTCACCGTGTCGCTGACGATGGCAAGCCCTAATCCGAAGCCGTCCTCCGTCACGGAGTTGCCCAGCCGCTCGAACGGGACGAATATCCGCAGTTGCTGTTCCTTTGTCATGCCCGTGCCTGTGTCTGACACTGACAAGGTAAATATGCCGCTGGTATATTCGGTTGTCAATGTGACACTTCCGTTTTTGGTAAATTTGATGGCGTTGGAGAGCAGGTTGCTCCCGATACTCAGGATGCGGTTTTTGTCACCACCCACTATCTCGTTCGCATGGTTTTTCACTGTGAAGGCAAGATGTTTGCTTGCTGCTAATGGCCCGAACTCCGTTTCCAATGTTCCGGCAATGGAGCATAGTTTGAACGGCTTTATGACGGGTGTTTCCTTGCCGCGGTCCAGACGGAAATACACCAGCAGGCTGTTTATCATCCCTGCCATGCGTCCAGCGGCATCATGGATGGCGTGTGCATGGCGCATGCGGCTGTCAGCCTCCGTGTCGTCCAGCAGCAGTTCGGCGTTGCCGCCGATGGCGGTCAGCGGGGTGCGCAGTTCGTGGGTGACGTTTTGGATGAGGTTGCGCCGCAACTTGATTAGCTTTTCATTTGCGTTATTGCTCTCCTGCAACTTTCCGATGAGTTGCTCACGCTATTTCCGTTCGTGGTCGTTACGCCTGATTTCCCGGTGGATGGCAAGACCGGAGAGGAACAGCAGTACGATGGCGGCGGAGATGGTGGCGGTCAGCAGCCTGACGGACAGTGCCTGCGCCTCCGATATATCCTGTTCCCGTGCGTCGAATGCGGCCTGTGCCTGCGTGTCGAGGTCGCGTATCAGCCGCCCAAGTTCCCTGTTTAGCGTCCGGTTGCGTGTGCGCAGGCTGTCGGCATATGCTTCCATCTCCGCCGCCTGTTTCCGTTGCAGGGCGGTCAGGCTGTCGCTGAACTCATGCAGTTCCTTGGCGGAAGGCAGCATCTGTACGGTCTTCTTGCCACCGAAGAAGCCTGCCAGCCCGCTTTTCTTCTGCCTCACGGTGCGGACACGTGTCGCCCGTCGGGCCACTTCGGGCAGGTGGTTTACCAGCAGGCTGTCCGCCTCATCCTGCCGCTCCATCGCCTCCATGATGTGCCGCAGGTGGGTTTCCTTGTCCGCCAGGAGGGAGCGGAGCGTGTCTATCTGTGCCGGGCGCACGTATTCGCGGCAGATCGGTTTCATGGCTTGCAGCAGACTGTCGGTGCGCAGGAGCTGGGCATGGTAATGACGGTAGTCCGTTTCGTCCCAGCCGACGACGCCCTCACCCAGCAGGGCAAGCCGGGTGATGCGGCGGTGGGCGTCACTGATGTTACGGCGCACCTGCCGGATGGTTTCCGTGCCGGCTTCTATTTCCCTGATGTGTTTGCGCTCATGCACCAAAATGGCGGCCATGCTGCCGATGACCGCCATCATGATAACGTAGCCTGCAAGAATTTTAAATTGTAACACTTAATAACAATCTGTAAATTTATGTAAATAGCTACACTTTGGCAAGAAGTTCATACGTAAGTTCTGTTACTGAAGAAACCAGCCTGTCAGCATGAACCGATGATAATTCTGCTTCTGAGCCATAGCCATAGAGAACACCAACACATTCCATTCCGATAGCATGGGCACCTGATACATCGAACTTGCGGTCACCCACCATTATGGCACTGTCCATATCGGTAATGTTTGCCAGCTGACATAAATAACGCATTACTTCGACCTTACTTTCCCGTGAACGATCGAAAGAAGCTCCTCCAATATAATCGAAAAAAACGGATAATCCAAAATGTTCCAATATCCGTACGGCGAATTCCGTGAGCTTGGAGGTTGCCACATAAAGATGCTTGCCTGCTTCACACAATGTCTTCAACATCTCCGGGATACCGGGATAGGCTGTGTTCTCGCACCAACCTTTCTCGGAAAAATATTCACAGTAATATCTTACCGCCTCGTCCGCCTGTGCATCGGAGAAATGATAAAATTCTCTGAACGAATAGGTCAATGGCGGTCCAATGAACGGGGTTAACTTATGCAAATCGTTTTCAACGATGCCATAGCGAGATAAGGCATATTGCACACTGTGGACTATACCTTTGAATGAGTCGGTCAGCGTGCCGTCCAAGTCAAATAGGATATGATGTTTGGAGCTCATATCTTACTTTCCTTAAATGTAAAACTGACCAGCAAGGACAAGGCAATGAAAGTCAGTCCCGCTATGGCTGTTCCCGTCCATTGAAAATGCTCCCAGCAGATGCCGGCTACAAACGTTCCCACAGAACCGCCAAGAAAATAAATGGTCATGTAAAGCGTGTTTACACGGTTGATGGCTTCAGCGTCAAGCGTTACTACACTGGTTTGATTGGCAAGATGAATGCTCTGCATTCCCGCATCAATCAGAAGAATGGCAATGATAATGCCTGCGTAGCTGTCGCCGCCCCACCATGCTGTCAGCCAAGCCACCAGCATAACGGCTCCACCCATGAGAGAAAAACGTCTGGCTCCATAAACAGAAATATATTTACTGATGAATACCACAGTAGCAGCTCCTGCCAATCCGCAAAATCCCAATGCCCCTATGATATCATCTCCGGCAAAAAAAGGGGCTTGCTTCATCTTGAAGGCAAGGCAACTCCATAAGGCAAAGAAAGCGCCATAAGCCAATGCCGCCCGAGTGGAAGCAATGCGCAGGTATGGATATTTCCGCAGAATATGCCATAGCGACTTCATCAGCCTTCCGTATGTTTCTTTTGCCTGTGCGGGCAATGCGGGAAGCACTTTGTACATCATCAACCAGCAATACGTCATCAGTCCGGCCGCTATGAAATACACCATGCGCCACCCCCAGGCATTGGCAATCAGTCCACTCAGTATCCGTGAGCCCAAAATTCCCACCAACAGACAGGACTGCATGATGCCTACATTGCGCGTCTTATGGCTTGGGGCTGAATGATAAGACACAAGCGGTATGAAGAACTGAGGCATGACAGACGTCGCTCCGGTTATCAGCGATGCCACCCATACGATACGGATGTCCTGTGCCGTACCAATCGCCAGCAGAGAGCAGGCTGCAAGAACGTAGTTGGTTAATATCAACTTACGGCGTGAAAGCAGGTCTCCCAATGGAATGACAAACAGCAGACCAAGCATATAGCCGACTTGCGTTAAGGTCGCTACCGCATTGGCGGATAAATCATTTATTTTAAAATCTGTGGCTATACTGCCCAACAAGGGCTGGTTATAGTAACAGTTGGCGACTGATAATCCGGTTGCAATGGAAAGCATGACCAGCAATGAAGCCGGAATACCCTGGTTGGCTTTCAATTCATATTTCATGTATTCCCCTTTCAGTAAGAAACAATCTTCAAACCTATCAAAGACGCTATCAGCGTGAACAAGAAGAAAAGCCGTATCGGTGTGGCCGGCTCCTTAAAGACAAAAATGCCTATCAGGACCGTACCTACCGCCCCGATACCCGTCCAAATGGCATAAGCTGTGCCTAACGGCAACGTTTGTACGGCCTTGGCAAGCAGTGTCATGCTTAATATTGTGGAGACAAGAAAACCTCCGCCCCAAAGATAGAACTCAAAACCGGATGCGGTCCGAGTCTTCCCCAAACAAAAAGTCAGGCTTACTTCAAAGAGTCCGGCCAATAATAAGATAATCCAATTCATAAAAAATCGCCTTAAGTAAATCGTGTGACATTTTTATCTAATTATACGGTAATACCCTTCTTTTCGTGTGACGGCAGGCGCTGGTTTGCCATCAGGATAGCCCAACGCCAAAGCACCGATGCCCATCAGTCCGTCAGGCAGCTCCCATGACCTTATCATCTCTTTCCCTTCATCCGTGATGAACATTTCTTTCTCTCTATGAATCCAACAGCTTCCCAAGTTCAAGGCATGAGCTGCAAGCATCATATTTTCAAGCACACAAGTTCCATCCTCGATAGCAGTATGAGCATTTGAGGGAGCAAAAACCAATACATAAGTGGGAGCATCGTAAAAAGGATTTGATTTGGATCCAATTACTGCCGCATTCATTGCAGCCAGTTTTTTGCGCTGCTCTTTATTCTGCACAGCTACGATAAACGCACTTTGGCGCCCTCCTGCTGAAGGTGCGTAAGTTCCTGCTTCAAGTACGGCATCCAATTCCACGCGAGAAATTTGTCTGTCCTGAAATTTACGACAACTGCGTCGCGTCTTAATAATCTCCAAAAAATCATGTTCCATATTATTCCGTGTTAAAGTTTGATGCAAAAGTAGGTACATCTTACACTAAACCTTTTTACATTTGGCAAAAAATGATTTCGCATTTGACAAAAAGAGACATGCTTCCTGATTTATGACGCATCTTTTTGTTACCTTCGCAGGGTGATAAGTGTTGATGGAGTATGAAACTGGAACAGATTTTAAGTTTAAGATACCCTCTGCCTGAAAAGTCTTTAGACAAATTGCATCGTTGTATGTCAGAGATTACATTGCCTAAAGGATTTCATATATTGGAAATAAACAAGGTAGAGAAAGATATATTTTTCATTAAACAGGGTATTGTCAGGGCTTTTACTTATGTTGACGGAAAAGAAATTACGTTTTGGATAGGCAAGGAAGGTGCTACCATTGTTTCTATGAAAGGATATGTAAACGACGAGGCTGGATATGAGACAATGGAACTGATGGAGGATTCTGTTCTGTATGTCTTGAAGAGGAAGAAATTGCAGGAATTGTTTTTGGAAGATTTGCATATTGCTAATTGGGGACGACGGTATGCGGAAATGGAACTTTTGGAGACTGAACAACGATTAATCTCCATGCTCTCAGCTATCGCCTCAGAGCGTTACAGGCAACTGGTTGAGATGGATCCGGAACTCTTGCAACGGCTGCCATTGGGCAGCATAGCCTCGTATCTTGGCATTACGCAGACAAGTTTAAGCAGGATAAGGTCACGAATGAAATAGCTTTATTTACAATTTAGCTTTTGCAACCATTTTGCAGTGTCACTTCATATAATAACGCCACAGGCTTCCATATCGGTGCCAAATGCTTCCACGCATGCACAAGGTGATTGGCTTTTGCCAACCTTGTCTTTACTTTGCGTTGCCATGCAAAACGATATTCCCAGAGTATGAAAGATTGGGACAGCAAAATGCCACAAGCTGCCACCTAATCGCATATCCATCTCATTACGGAGAATACCGATTTACTTTGCAGGCAAAAACCAAGTATCAACATTAAAAGCAGTATCGACAATGGAAATTTTGATTATTCAGAAAGAGGCATTCGAGGAAATGGCGGCGAAGTTCAGCCGTTTCGCGGAACGTGTGGATGCCCTCCTTGCCAAGCAGGGCGGCAAGTCATTAAACCGCTGGATGGACAACCAGGAAGTCTGCCAGCAGTTGAACATCAGTCCGCGCACGTTGCAGACGCTACGCGACAACGGCACGCTGGCCTATTCGCAGATTAACCACAAGGTGTTTTACAAGCCGGAGGATGTGCTGAGCATCGTAAAACTAATTGAGGGCAAACGGACGGACAGAGTCGTTTGATTATTATTGTCTTACCACTAAATCCAACGTGACAATGAGTGAAATGATAACCAAGAACCATGCGCTGGTCGCCCAGTTCGGCGACACGCTTGACCGTCTGCTGGACGGCATCGAGAATCTCGTGGCAAACAGCCGTCCGACATTGGGCGGCGAACGCTTCCTGACGGACAGGGAGGTGTCGGCACGGCTGAAAATGAGCCGCCGCACCTTGCAGGACTACCGCAACAACGGGATGATTGCTTACTATCAGTTGGGTGGAAAGATTCTCTACAAGGAATCGGACATCGAAAAGATGCTTGCCGCCAATTACCGCGAAGCATTCAGGCGTGTCGGCACATAATGCCTGCCGTCCCATGATGAAGAAGCCGACAACGGAGAATTTGCCTTTCCTGCCTGTTGTCGGCTGTTCTTCCTTTCACCTTTTCTAATTGTTCACTCTCAAACCATTATATGGAGAGAGCGAAAAGAAAAGGTTTATCGGCTTGCTATTGCGGCTCGTAGTCAGGCATTCCACAACGAACCGTCTGAAAGCCATACATTCCCTGCTCCGCAGCTTGAAAGCGACGGCGACCACCATTTCAAGGCTGAACACATCATAGCTTATCCTTCCGTCCTGCCTGACATGGCGCACCGTTTCTTCCTCCGACAGTTCCTTGTTCTTGTAGATGGCAGCAATGACCTTGCGGACATAGCAACCGAACACATTGAACGCATCGGACATTTCCTGCTGCGTCATCCATACGGGAGCGGTCGGCATAGCGACCGCCCCGTTTTCCGTGATTGTGATGATTCCGCGTTCCATATTCATTACCCTATTTGCCCATTATCAAAGTCTGTTTCTTTTGGCAATTCTTGCCTTTTGTACCATTTGCCTGTTCCGTACATCATTCTGACCGCCATCAGGTTGTCCATGTCCTTTGAAATTTTCTTGTCCGTAACCTCCGCGTACCGCTGGGTTGTTCTTATACCGGAGTGGCCCATCATCTTGGCGATGCTTTCGATGGGTATTCCCTCCGAAATCAAAAATGTTCCGAAGGAGTGTCTGGCTTGATGGTAGGACAAGTTTTCTTCCCTTCCTATCGCAACGCCCAATTCGTGTATTTCGAACCACATCTCGTCACGGCTCGGAAGCGGAAAGACGGGCTTGGTGTCGTCCGTGGTGTTGTAGAGGTCGAGTATCTGTTCCGCTATCGGGTGCAGGGGGATGAACGCCTCCACGTTGGTCTTCTTGCGGTTGATGCGGATGTAACGCCTGCCGTCCGCCGTCCTGCCGATATGGTGCGGATGAAGCAGCATGATGTCCACATACGCCAAACCGGTGAACGAAGAAAGAAGCATCAAAGCAAGGGAGATAGGAATAAAGAGAATCAAACGCAACTCGTTGTAAACAAGCGGTTTTTCAGTTGTTTGCCATTGCAACCAAACAGCAGGGAAAGGCAGGATAATGCAAGGTTTCCGCTACCAAGTCATTACCTGTTCCGCTACCTGCCTGAAGCTTGAAAGACAGCGTTCCTAATGCTTGTAAACAAGCATTATACGTGCGGCAGGGGCTTCAAATCCGCAGATTTAGCAGCGTCCGTTCCGTTTGCGCCGTTCTGCCCCGTTTCCAATTCTGTCGGTCGGCAATGTATCACTAATATTGCAACCAAAAAAAGTTATGGCAATGAAGACAGAAATGAAAGTGCTGCTCTACATCAAGCGCAGCGGACAGGACAAGGACGGACAGTCGCCCCTCATGGGCAGGATAGCCGTCAGGGGAAAGAACAACTCCATCGCGCAGTTCTCATGCAAGTTCAAGGTGGACGTGAAGCTGTGGAACGCCACCGCACAACGGTGTACGGGCAAGAGCAGGATGGCGGTCATGGCAAACCGAGAAATTGAACGCACGTTGCTTCTACTCCGCCAACGGTTCAACGAACTTAAAGACATCAAGGAAGTCGTTTCGGCAGAGGAAGTGAAGAACACCTACCAAGGGCTGGCGGAATCTCAGGACACCATCATGAAGCTGTTTGCGGAGCATAATGAGGAGTATGCCTTGCGCGTGGGCGTGAATCGTTCCGCAACCAGCTATTACCATTACACGAACACTTACCGCCACCTCGCCACTTTCCTGAAAGACAAGTATCATCTTTCCGACATGCCCATCAAGCAGATGGATGAAAACTTCATCGAGGACTTCGACATGTACATGCGCACCGTCAAGCGTTTTATGCCCAAGACCATACTCGGACATGTAAACCGCCTGAAAAGCGTGATGATGCTTGCCGTGTTCCGTGGCATTATCCCGTTCAGCCCGTTCAAAGGCTACAGACCACAAAAGCCGGAGTTCAAACAGATGTACCTTACGGAAGAGGAACTGGGCAAATTCGCCAACATGACTTATGATACGCCCAACCGCAATTTCACGAGGGACATGTTCCTGTTCTCGTGCTGGACGGGCATCTGCTACTGCGACATGAGGGCATTGACGGAGAAGAACCTTGTAAAAGCCGAGGATGGAAGCCTGTGGATTCATACAGAACGGCAGAAGACCGGAACACCCGAATGTGTAAGGCTGATGGAAATACCGCTCGCCATATTGGAGAAATACAAGGGCATGGATGCCGACGGGAAATTGCTGCCCATGCTTACGAAAGAAAGCATGAACCGCCACCTCAAAAAGATGTCGGTGATGTGCGGCATCAACCGTCCGATGTCATTCCATCAGGCACGTCATACATTCGGCAGCATAATTTGTTTATCACAAGGAATACCCATCGAAACGGTAAGCAAAATCATGGGGCACAAACATATCAAGACCACACAGCGGTATGCGAAAGTCACGCAGGACAAGATTGACCGTGACGTGGACAGGCTGAATGAAGCCATCGGCGGCAAGTTCTCCCTGTTCGGGATTGATGCATCCCCTTCCACGATACGCAAGGACAACACCCGGCGCAGGGTCAATCCAAGTTGGAAACAGAAAGCTATTGTCAAACAAATGATGGAGGGATAAGCCATGCGCAGCACGTTCAAGCTATTGTTCTACATCAACCGACAGAAGGTGAAGAAGAACGGCAAATGCCCTGTCATGGGACGTATTACCCTTGACGGCAAGGTCAGCCAGTATTCCACAGGGTTGGAAGTCGAGCCTGCGTATTGGGATGCCGACACGGGCAGGGCTTCCACTGACGGGCGCAAGGAAAGCCTTGACTGCGAGAAGAAAAAGGAACTTTTACGGTTGAATGATGCCCTGCCCGCACTGGAAGCCAAAGCCCATGCCGCCTACAAGGAGAATGTGGACAGTTACGGCTTCGTGTCGGTTGAAATCATCAAGAACGCCGTGACGGGCAAGTCGCAGGTGAAGGAAACCCTGCTTGCGCTGATGGACGAGCATAACGAAGAATATGCCAAGCGTGTGGGCATTGACAGGACAAGGCACAGCTATGTCCGCTATCTGACCACACGCAAGCACATCCACAATTTCATGAAGTACAAGTACAATATGGAGGACATGCCGTTGCGCTCGCTGACCATGCGCTTCATGACAGACTTCACGTTTTACCTCTCTACGGTACGGAAATTGAAGGTGTCGGCATACAACGATTACCTCATCTTGCTGCATAAAATGACGCGGCTTGCCTTGAAGAAGCATATTCTCAAACGCGACCCGTTTGCTGGGCACAAGATAGAGAAGGTTCCGGTGAACCACCGCTACCTGACAGGCGAACAGTTTGAGAAGCTGTTGAAAGCCAAGCTGCCCACATACCGACTTTGTCATACGAGGGACTTGTTCGTCTTTTCGACTTTCACGGGCATCGGGAGGGCGGATTTAGCGAATTTGACGGAGGACAACATCATCACGAAGGAGGACGGTAGCAAGTGGATTCACATCGCACGTCAGAAGACCAAGGCGGAGTGCCATATCAAATTGTTGGACATACCCTTGCGCATCATTGAGAAGTATCGCGGAGAAGGCAAGGACGGCAAATTGTTTTATGTGCCAATCACCGGAAACCTCAACCGCAGCCTGAAAATGATTGCCGAACAATGTGGCTTGGACTACCATCTTACCTACTATCAAAGCCGTCACTCCTTCGCAACCCTGATTTGCCTGAACAACGGCGTGCCGATAGAAAGTATCAGCAAGATGATGGGGCATTCCTCCATCCGCACCACGCAAATCTATGCGGAAATCACCAACCAGAAGGTGAGCCGTGACTTGGCTGTATTGTCCGAGACCACCAAAGGCAAGTTCTCCCTGCCTGATGACGGGATGCCATCGCGTGTGTTCAAATGTGGCAATTACAGCGGCTGGAAAAAGGAATGTAAACGGAATTCAGACAATGAAAAATGATGCGGACATGGAAAGAGGAATAATCACAATCGAGTAGGAGGTAAACACTAATCATAGGTGTTTATCTCCTATTTTCATGTTTACCGACCTCTCACACCACCGTACGTGCCGTTCGGCATACGGCGGTTCCTATTTTGGGTACCATTCGAGATACGAGCCCATTAAGGTAGGATATCCTGCCTTTCGTAGGCTGTCCTTATTTATCGCCACCTTCAATATAGGACTATCAGCAATACGCCAATAACCTTTGCGAGTGTTACCCCATTCACATGCCTTGTATTTTCCAATACCACATTTAACGAGGTTTGCCACCTTGGTCTTGGGGGTCTTCCAAGCTTTCCATATACACATGCGTATTCTCCGTCTTAACCACTCATCAGTATCAAGAAGAAAACGTTTCATATCGGCTAGGTGATAGTATCCAATCCATCCACGGATGTACTCCTTCAGTTTCTGTTTCCTCTTGACGTATCCCCATCCGTTGCTACGATTCGTCAGTTCTTTAAGTCTTGATTTCATCTTGGATTTGGACTTCGGATGTACTGTGAGGCGGCATTTGCCTTTCATTACATAAAAGGAGTAGCCGAGATACTTAAACTCCTTGGACATACGACACTACAGTCTTTTCCTTGTTGACTTTGAGATATAGAGTTCCCTCTATAAATCGGGTTATGGACTCCTTGACTCTTCTTGCCGCCCTTTTGGACTTACAGAATATCATCGAGTCATCGGCATAGCGGACAAAAGGAAGTCCTCTACGTTCGAGTTCCTTGTCCAACTCATTAAGCATAATATTACTCAACAAAGGACTTAGTGGTCCTCCTTGAGGAGTTCCTTCCTCGCTCGCTTCGAACAGACCTTTATTCATTACACCGCTTCGGAGATATTTGTGTATTAGACTGACAACTCTGCCGTCTTTAATAGTACGGCTGAGGATTTCTATGAGTTTGCTATGATTCACGGTATCGAAGAAGCGCTCGAGGTCAAGGTCTACTACATATATGTAGCCTGCATTGATTATTTCTTGCGCCCCTCGCAGTGCGTCATGACAACCTCTTCTTGGACGGAAGCCGTAGCTGCTCCTCGAGAATTGGCACTCACAGATAGGGGTCAGAACCTGGTTAATGGCTTGTTGCACCATACGGTCTACCACAGTGGGGATTCCTAAAAGACGCATCTTGCCATTGTCCTTCGGGATTTCTACCCTTTTGACGGGGTTCGGACGGTAAGAACCGTCCATCAAGGAACGGATGAGCGCATCTTTATTGGCTGATAGCCATGAAAACAATTGTTCACATGACATCTTGTCGATACCGCCACAGCCCTTGTTACCAATCACTGCCTTATAGGCTCGATTAAGATTGGCAGGACTCAGGATTTGCTCGAAAAGGTGTTCATTGTCGAATGGTACTTCCACGATGTTGTCTTCACACATCCACATGAAAGTCTGCACTCCCCCATACCATTCGGTTTCCGACCTATCTCTTTGAGGGCAGCCATTAACTTTGGATAATGTTTTCTGCATTCGTTCTCTCATTAGGTATGTTTCAATTACTATCGTTTAATTATTAGGTTCAGTCCTTCACAAACTCATCGACACGTTTGCTACTATGACATCTGCTGACTTCTCACGGCAAGCTTTACTCCGCTGATTTCGATTTTTTCACTATTATCATGCGTCCGTGAGACCTCCTCGGATAAGGGTATTAACTTTCCATCTTATGTCTGCTTCATTTACATTGACTGTTCCGAATAGCTATAGGGCTTTGATTTGTGATGCAACCTTACCCACAGTCTTATGCCTTATATGAAGTTTCTGTCCGTCAGACCAGATGTTTGCCGCAAGCTTCTTTCAGATTCCAACTCGCGATGGACACCCTTGCTTTGGGCTGTATGATTCCCGCTATTAGGGCTCATTAGGGACTTGCACCCGTTAGCTAATACTCATGCCGAGCATACATCACTGAAAACGGGGCGGTCACGATGCCGACCGCTCCCGTTTGGATGACGCAGCAGGAGATGTCCGATGCGTTCAATGTGTTCGGTTGCTATATTCGTAAGGCTATTGCTGCCATTTACAAAAACAATGAATTGTCGGAAGAGGAAACGGCGCGACATGTCAGGCAGAACGACAGGATTTGCTATGACGTGTACAGCCTTGAAATAGTGATTGCCGTGGCTTTCAGGTTGCGAAGCCGCGAGGCAATGGCTTTCAGACGGTTCATCATGGACAAACTCTGTTCTTTCAATAGAGGAAATTCCATCCATTTGTTCTTTTCGCTATCCAATGCCCATCCCCGATGCACATGTTAGGATAAAGCGAAACGACCTTCCCATAAAGAGTAAGCCGATGGCTAGGCAGTTATCTTGCAGCCATCGGCTTACTCAGTTTTTGCATGTATCAAATCACGTTTCCAAACGATAGGCGTTCCGATAACCGTTCATCACCATCTTTTCGATGTCCGATTCCTTATACAGAATTTTTCCACCCAACTGGTAATAGGCAATCATCCCGTTGCTGCGGTAGTCCTGCAAGGTGCGGCGGCTCACCTTGAGCCATGACGACACTTCCTTGTCCGTCAGGAACTGTTCGTTATTTGGCGAAGCCTTATGCCCCGCATCTATTCTTTCGATACCTTCAAGCAGGGCATCCAGTTTTCCGATGAAGCCGACCTCCAGTTCACGGTCGGCAAGAATCAACTCGTTCATGATTTACAGTATTTACAGTGGATTTAGTGGTTGCACATTTTGTTGTCTGATTAGATGCTACAGCCACGATAGGCTGCATCCTTACGCCTGTCCTCCACAAGTCGGACAATGCGCTGCACGTCCTCCGGCTTATAGAAAATCTTATGCCCTATCTGCGAGTAAGCCAGCGTGCCGTTGTCGCGGAGCGTCTGCAAGGTACGCGGACTGATGCGCAACTGTTGGCAGACCTCTTGGTTATCCATCCAACGGCTGAGCCGTTTCCCTTCCCTCTTACGGAGGATTTCATTCACCCGGTCGGACAGGCGGTTGAGCTTGCCGACCATTTCTTCATACTTTTCTTTCGAAATAATTACTACATTCATTTCTTATACTGATTTTAGTGTTAATAATCCGTTTTGCCTGCAAAGTAAATCCGTTGTTCGCATGGAACAATGGATTTGCAATGAGGTGGCAGCTTGTGGCAGCAAGTGGTCGGGAGTGGCGTTATCCACCGAACCCGTAACGTCTGTTCCAAGCGTCCGTGATGCAAAGAAAAGTGAAGTCCGGCATAATCCGACCACTTCACATCTGTGTGGCAGCATTTGGCGTCGGTGTGGTAGCCTGTGGCGTTCTTCGGTTTCTAATGCCATCCGAAAATATGTTCTTCGGGTTTCCTAAAAGCCATATCCTTAAATCCGCCCTGACTGCTCCAATTAAGCCCTTAAAATTTCCAATGCCCGTTTCATGTACTATGGCAAAACGGCGCAGCCTGTACCGCTTAGGCAATGCGTAAAGTGCAAAACCGTACATTGTTGTCACACTCAGTCCAATCCTTTGACTGTCTGTTTTATAGCCATTTCCTTTGCAACCGATAATCGGTCAACTGTGCGCACAACGACCAACATTGTTAAACATTTAATTCAAACAAGTATGAAGAAAAATTTAAGCAGCCAAAGTATGGATGCAGCATTGCAAGATTTTTTAGGCAGCAAGCCGAGTATGGAAACACCGAAGCCCGACACACAGTCTGCCGACACACAGGAACTGGCAAGTGAAGCTGTGCAGGAAAAGACTGTCGAAACCGTACAGGAACAGGCGGACGAAACTCCGCAGGTGGTACGCCGCATCAGCGGGAAGCAACGCCGTGCATCGCTGGAGGAGTACAAGGAGGAATTTCTCCGCGTTCCGTCCATTGAAGACCGCAAGCCCGTGTTCCTAAGCAGAAGCACGCGCGATGCCCTTGACCATATCGTCCGCATGTTCGGAGAACGCAGGATGAGCGTGTCGGGACTGGTGGAGAACATCGTCCGGCAGCACCTTGCCACCTACGGGGAGGACATCGAAGCATGGCGTAAACTCTGAGAATTAAGAAACGGATTGACGGGGAGCAATTCAGAGTTACCCTGAGCCTATCCAACGAAGTTTTGAGGGGAGCAAGTTTGTGTTTCGGGCATACCGAAACCGCCTGCTCCCACTCCGAAACTCCGTGGAAGCTACATCCCGTTGGTCTATTATGTATGCACACTTTAATCATTAGAAATCAATGGAACAGAAACGAAAAACTGGCAACAGAAACAAGGGTGGTCGCCCTAAGAAAGGAGCGGCTGACAAGCTGAAATACCGCCTCACGGTGAAGATGGCTACATCGGACTACTACACGCTGAAAGGCAAGGCACGGAGCGCAGGCATATCCGCAGGGGAGTTCCTGCGCCGTTGCATGAGGGACGGGCAGGTGAAAGAACGGCTCACGCCGGAACATACGGGCTATGTCCGCCAACTCTGCGGCATGGCGAACAACCTGAACCAGCTTGCGCACAAGGCGAACGCCGCGGGTTTCGTCACGGTGAGGATGGAGTGCCGCATACTCGTGGCACGGATTGAAGAAGTGCTGAATTTAATCTTCTTATGACAGCCGGATATGATAGCTAAAATCGTAAAGGGAAGCAGTTTCAGGGGTGTGGTCAGCTACATTCTTGACAAGGGAAAGGACGCTAAAATCCTTGTCTGTGACGGTCTGTTTGCCGAGGACAAGGACACGATAGCCATGAGCTTCGAGGCACAATCAAAGATGAATCCAAAGGTAACGAAGCCCGTCGGACACATCTCGTTGGCTTTTCATAAGGAGGACGAACACCGCCTGACCGACCGCGCAATGGTTGGAATAGCGTTGGAATACCTGAAGGAAATGGGGATAACCGACACACAGATACTCATCATGCGCCACTTCGACAAGGAGCATCCGCACGTGCATATAGCGTTCAACCGAATCGCCAATAATGGCAGGACTATCAGTGACCGCAACGAGCGGATACGCAGCGCACGCACCTGCAAGGAACTGACAAAGAAATATAACCTGTACTTCGCCAGTGGCAAGGAACGTGTGAAGCAGCACCGCCTGAAAGAGCCGGACAAGACCAGATACGGGCTTTATTCCATCCTTAAATCGGAGGTTTCAAGGTGCGGAAACTGGAACATGCTTACCGCAAATCTGAAGAAACAAGGAGTGGAAATGCGGTTCAAGTACAAGGGCAAGTCGGACGAGGAACAGGGTGTAGTTTTCATCATGAACGGCTATTCGTTCAGCGGTTCCAAGATTGACAGGCGGTTCAGCTATGCCAAGATAGATGTGGCATTGGAACGGAACAGACGTACCGAACGAATGGAAATGCAACCGCTCTCGCGCCATGAAGAACTGCCCACGTTTCAACCTGAATCAAGTGGTAACGATGATTCCTACAACGGTTCAATAGGTCTTTTCATGCCGGACTATGCGGACGGACAGGCTGAGGAAAACCGTTTTGAGGAAGAATTAAAACGCAGGAACAAGAAAAGGAAACAACGTAAAATAAGATTCTAAATATGGACAACAATGAAGTTTACGCACTCTTCGAGGGAATTAAGAATGACCTCAAAGGCATCAACAGTAAGTTGGAGAATATTCCAAAAGTAAGCAACGACCAGTCTGACGGACAACCTCCGGCAGTGGACTTGAAGCCCATAATGGACTTGTTCGACAGTTCCGCAAAGGAACATCAGGCAGAAACCAAAGCCATACTGGCCAAGTTCGCGGAAGCGGAAGTAAAGACATCGAACAGGATATTGGGTCTGTTGCGTGATTTGAAAGAATCGTTTACCCGAAGTTCTGAAGAACGGGAGGATAAGCCACAGGAGCATATCCACCGCCATAGCTTTGACATCAAATCGAGCAAGGTGTTTTCTCTTTTGGTCGGCATGGGTATCGTGTGCAGCCTTTCCATCTGGGGTAACATCGAGCTTTGGAAATCCAAGCGTCAGTATGCGGACGATGCGTTGAAGTTCCGTGTCATCCGCTCATGGGGAGGCTGCAATGCAAACAACATTCTATGGCTAAACGACGTGTTCGACATCCACCGCAACGAGGAAACCATCGAATGGATACGGCAGGAGGCAGACGGTTACGATAGAAACTTGAAAACAGTTTCTGATAGCTTAATGCAAGAAAGTATTAAATCCAAATCAGCAAGATGATATTGGTCATTTAGTTTAGGTTAAGTTTTGCTCATTGCAATCGTAAGGTCAAATCTTTAGCATTTCCTCTTACCACATTTTTACCAATTTCACATTAGTTCTAATACACGCTGTGAAATTAGAGTAATAAAGTGGGTTATAGCAGAAAAAATGCTTCAGATGTAATTTTAGGAAATGATAACAAATCACGTGCAACGCAGAAAAACAAACTGCGGTGCACGTGCTATACCAATATGGCTAATCAAATTTCTCCTTCTAAAATATAACCATAATCAACCTTTATCGATTGTCCGAGGAGAATTACTACATTTTCGTCAGTCCAAGCTACGTCGAATATTATAGCTGTTTTGCCATTTTTGAAGAACAAGACTTGATTTGGAATTAGTAGATCTGTTAGATTCGTAGGAAGGGGGTCACCGAATTCGCCAAGTATCTCATCAATGTTATTAGAAAGGAATTCATTGACGAGGCCAAGGGACTTTTCGCTTATTTCATTAAGATTTTTCTTAAATGACAGATAAGCTTGTTGTTGTTTCTCACTCGGCACTTCGTCTTTCGTTGTTGAAGTCCTGATTTTGAAAGTGTAGAGGTTCCCCCATAGACTTATGGCTTCTGTTTTACACCACCCTACATTGAATTGCATTTCGCCAAAAACTTTGTCTTTCATATTACGCTACATTTTTTAGTTTTGATATACCACCGTCGTGAGGAATATTGCCATGAACCTCACGGGGCACTTTCTGCATTGTTTTGCAGTCTTGCATTTCATGCCATGTGTAATTGTTGTCGATACGCCATTGGCGCACCTCTTCAACGGAACAGCCTCGCTGTGCGGCTAATTTTCGGTCTGCTTGGTCAAAGTTTCCGCCAGCACCATAGCGTTCTGTCGTAAAATTGTCAATTTCGACATTGCCTTTGCTTACTTCTGAAAAATCAGGATAACCGTCTTTGAACTTCACACCGTCAATCCCATATTTTTCTTTTATTTCTCCCCATGTAAGACCGTCTGGGTTGGAATAATTCCTGTCTTTCGGTATTACATTGTCGTCAGGAACGAACTTGGAATCTCCTTCTATGCCTTCCCATTTACCGTTATTTCGTGGAAGACGATGTTTTTCCACTGCTTCCGGCTCTGGTGTTTCCACAAGTTTGCTGCACATGTCGGCAGATTCTTTCTCGTCTCTGACTTTGTTTTCGTAAGACTGTGCTTTGCTTTGCAAATCTTTAGCATGTGAGAAATCCCCTTTGTCTGCTGCTTTCTTTGCTTCTTTTGAATAGTAGTCCGCATTCTCTTGTGCTTTTGCAGCTTCCTTATAATGCCAATTATTGTCGTTGACAAATGCCGCTTTCGTGTCTGCTACCTCGCTGCCACCCAGCCTTGCAAAGTGAGACATACGGAACGTCTCGCGCATATTTTGCATTGTTATAGGAGTTCCGGCTTTTTTGAAAGCCTGCACGGTTTCACGCCCATATTGGATAGCTTGAAGACGAAGATTACCGGGGGGATGGGCAAGTCCGCCCTTACTTTCTCCTAAGACTTTTTCTATATTCCCATTTGGAAGTCCAAGCATCTCGGAGCGAACGCCCATAAAGAAGTCCGCTCCCAATTCCTGTGCCCATGGACTCATGTTGTAAAAGCGCAGGACTCTATGCCCACACTCATGTGACCAAATCTTGCTCATGTCCTCAAACGATAAACTATTCATATCTTTGAATTGGTCAAGATTGAACAGAAATTTATCATCTGTCATGAAAAGGTCACCACATTTCATGCTAACGGCGATGCTTTCTCCTTTTACCAACTCTGGTTCAGGAAGACCGAAAAATTTGCATGCACTATGAGCTGCCGCTTCCATTCTTGTTGCCAATGCCGCCTCTGAAAGGGTTCCTGCCTTAACGTTGCCTGATAGTCTTTCGCAAGTGGAAACAACAGGATTGTCTGTTTTTGGGCGAGTAGCATCATCAACCTTTTCAACTGTATATTTCAAGGTTTCCTCCGTTGCCTTGTCTACGACCTTTTCTGCGACTTTTGTCGCAACCTCTTTTGCTATTGTTGCTGTTATTGGATCCATGTTTTTTAATTTTTCTTGTTTGACATTTGCAACCAGCCTTCATAAGAAGGCTTTTCGGACTTCGCACTGCATCCCCTGATGTACATGTTAAGGAATGTTGTCATCTTGTTTTTGTTCTCATTGCCAATTTGATTTAATAGACAACGAGAAATGCTAGCGTTAAACACATCGATATCAGTAATTGCTTTTGCCGATTCATAAATCTCTGTGCCTATGATGGTGGTGAAGATAAACGCAATGTCCTCCGCTGCCGAAGTTGTGATGCTGTTTACTTTTTCCTTGATTTTGCTAAGTCTACCACCGGAAATATTCGCTCTTTTCAACAAGGCAAACAATTCAAGTCTGCTAAAATCCCTACCCTGGGTATAAGTCTCGTAAAGTAAGGTGAAGACATTCTGCAAGGCTTCCTCTTCATCGCTGTATTCGTCCGTTGTAGGTGTGTATTTCCATATTTCTGATTTCGCCTTGTAATCGAAAAGCTCAACCTTGGTTTTCACCGCTTCTTCCCAGCCTGTTTGATAGACAACAGCCTCACCGATCTTCAGGCGTGAAATCTCTTCTATGTGTTTGTCGTCAAGTCCTAACGATTTGCCGGCCACCTCCCTGTCTTCTTTTTCCGGCAGGGCCATCACTATTTTTGTATTAGTGTTACGGATTGCTGCAAGGTCGAGCATAGACGGTGACTGGTCTGCGATGATGAATCCTTCGCCGTATGTTCTCATCTCAGCCATGCTGTTTGCAATCTTCTCAACTGCCATTCCTGCCATATTAGAAGATTCTGCTGATTGAACGGTGGAAGTTCTTTTCAGGAGATTGTGGGCTTCCTCTAAAACGGTTATATGACGCAGAGGCAGATTCATTCCTTTTTGTTCGGATGTTCTGAATTCATTTAGTTTCATCACTATCAGTCCCATCAGAAGCGATTTCGTCTCTGAAGACTTCACCCTAGAAATGTCAATGATGACATTCTCGTTGAACAGCTTTTCATCTGGAATAGCCTTGCCGTTGAACATTCTGCCGACAATCCCGTCGCAAAGGGATTGAAGACGTGTTTCAAGTGAACCCTTATAATCGCCTTTTGTGTCAGAAGAATATTCCGAAGAGTTTATGTATTCTTTCAGACTGTCAAGTACGTCTTCAACTGTCGGGAATGTGCCGTTCGGATTGTAGGAGCGTTTCAGGTTCCATCCGCAAGCCTTGTATGCTTCTATGATTGAATGTTTCAGGACCTGAGGCATCGCGGCGTACATCGGCCAGCAGGCATTGAATATTTCCACAAGAGCGTCTATATGTTCATAAACATCAATTCCTTCCGGAAATTCGAACGGATTTATGCAGAGGATGTCGGTTATCCGCGGATTGCTGCCATAAACATGCACATCTTTCTCTGAGCCGAAGACGTCTTTATATTCTCCTTTTGCGGGTTCAATGATGAGGAACTTTATCTTGTCTTCAGATTTTTCGACTTGACGTTCTTTCAGTTTTGAAATCAGCAGGTACAGCGTGTTGGATTTTCCGCTGCCGGTCGTTCCTGTGACAAAAGTATGCTTGGCAAGGCCGTTGATGCTGAGCGGAACTTTCTCGTTTTTATATTCTTCACCGAGATGCTTCACCACTCCTATCTCGATTGAACCGTTGTCTGTTATCTTCTCTTCTATCATGACATTCCTGCCAAAAGACTGTTCTTCCCTGACCAGAATGCCCTGCACTGACGATTGGGGGAGAGAAAGGTGTATTGCCAATTCCTTGCTCGTAACGACAGAACCTGCCGATACGTTTATTCCCTTGTAATTGTATCGAGGCAACAGGCCTTTATGCAAATATTCTGTAAGTAAAGTTGTCTGTTCCTTTTTACGCCAGACATTAATTCCATAAGATTCCGAGCTTGACTCTTCGCCAACGATACAGCCGCGATAGAGGTTGGCTAAAGTCTCGGCTGTAGTTCCGTCTGAAGCCACAAAGTAGGCTGCCGTTGACCAAAGCCCAAAGGGTATTCCTGTCCGCAAACGCTTAATCTCTGAGTCCAAAACTTCCAAGTAGCATTTTACGTGGTTGTTCTTGAACGTAACTTGGCGGTTTTGTCCTTTGGTCGTGCTTTTGTTTGTTCCGTCTTGGGTTCCTTCGCCTTTTTGTTCCTGGTTTGTTTCTCCTGTTTGATCTGCTACAGCCTGTTGCTTGCTTTCTCCGGTCTGGTGAGCATCAGATTCATTCCATCCTTCGTTAGAACTTGTCCCAGTCTCTCCGCCAACGATTCCTCTCCATAGGGTCCGCAAAATATTGTTAGATTCGTTTGCCGAAGAACCACCGCTTTTCCCCTTGGTAATGCTCGTTCCCTTATTGAAGCCTTCGCTATTAGTGATAGTGTGTGATAGGGATTTGGAGATTGATTTTGAGAAGTTCTTTGAGATTGTATGCGAAACTCCTTTAGTCTCGCTTTCAGAGATTGTCAGTTGCGTTTCAGTCAATGGGGAAAGGTTGTTGTGGATGTCGTTGAAAGCCGCTATCATCTGTTGTGCTTCCGCATTGCTGACATTGTCCGCAATGAAGAATGCGGTGAACTTTGAGATGTTGTATGTGGCGTTGATTAGTTTGTCAATGCTTTGTACAAATTGTTCTTTCTTGTCATCCCTTAGCGAGGCTAATCCCGAAACACTTGAAACAAAAGGTCTTTCGTAACGGTTGCCCGGTGTGCCATCGGCGTATATTTCTGACCTGATTCCTGGTAAATATCCATGAAGTCCTGCATCTAGAATCTCACCTGAAACATTCATAATCCCATCAAAATCACGTGTCCCTAAATATAGATTTATCTTACCTTGTTCATCTTTATTCACGACAAGGATGATATTCTTTGCCACATTGTGCAGCGACATGTAAAGCATCGAAAGTTTGTCGGGGAAGAAAGTGTCTTTCTCCAGTACAATCTTGGTTATTGTGTACCATCTGATGGAAGTGTCGGTGCGTTCCTGATGGAGGGGATATATTTCACAATCTTCCAAGTTGTTCAGGTAATTGCGAGATACAAAGTCCTCAAACAACTCGGTTTGTTCCAGATACCGTGCCGCCCAAGCCTCATCTGTCTGCACCGTTTCATGTTGCATCATTGGTTGCTCAGTTTGTGGTAGTACTGTTTGCGGTAGCATTTCCGGTTTTTCTGTCATGTCCAGACTTGACAAAACCGCTCTTGTTCTTGAATTGTTCCTTACAGCCATAACTTAGAAAGTTTTTATTATGTTGTCAGAATATGATTCTGCATTCTTAAGCCAATACTCAGCCGCAACTGTCAATGTTTCAATTAAATGTGCCTTATAATCTTTTTGTTTCTCCTCAAGTTCACGTAACTGCCGTTCTATTTCCTGTCGTTTGGCATTCTCCTTGTATTTTACCGTAGTATAAATAAGTGCAATGCCTATTAATTCAGCTGCAATGGCAACGATGGGGTTGCCGAAAATCAACCAGCCTTTAGCATGGGACGAATTTATGGCATAAGCCGTTCCTATTGCAACTGTTCCTGCCGTCCCGATAGCAAAGGCTTTCATTCTTAGTTTTTTGACGTATTCTTCATAAGGCTCAGACGTGTCCATAGGTACGTCTGGAAGTTCAGCCTTGAAAGGATTTTGCTTAACCCATTTCTTCACCAAGATTTCATATCCCTCGTTGATATCCGTAAACCTGATTTTACGCTCGATGTCAGCATCTGTATTTTCCACCTTCCAATAGTCGCTAACGTCAAATGAATATTTTTCGATTGCAATCTCAACGATTTCACTTACTGCGTCAAAAGCGTCGGAAACTGTGTTTACGTCAACGTTGAGCAACAATTGGTTGCATTTTTGCAAAATGGCTTCCGAAACGTTATTGTAATCTAATTTTGGCTTATTCATAATCAGCATTTTTCTAAGGATTTGATGAATTGTTCGAACACTGCAATCTCATAATTTGTGTTTTTTATCACTTCTTGCAACTGTTCTGGTGACGAAACTTTATAAGTATTCTTAAGTTCAGTTAGGTGTTTCTCCTGAGTCTCAATGGAGGAAACTAAAGATTCACCCACTTTGCTAATGTAGAATTCAACTTCTTCCTGAATGTCGTTCTTGAACTTGCTATATTCTTGCCGGATATGACGAACCGACATTGTTTTGAATGCTTGGAGCTTTTTGTTATTGTCTATATTAGGCACATTTACCGTGTATTCTTCGTGATCATCACAGCATATACCGGGAATTGTGCGAGTAAGTGTTTCTGTTCTCGTTCCCGTTGCTGCTTCTGTTGCCTGTTTTTCAATTGCTTCAAAGTCAGGTCTTTTGAAGAAAGCCTTGCTCGTTCCAACATGGACAAATTTGTAAAACTCCAACGCCATCTGGGCAAACAAAGTGTTTTTCTTTTCGTCAGCTAAATCATAGAGGTTGATTGTCTCTCTTTGGATGTCCTTGTATGTGGTATCGTTTGCAAGAATTTGGCTATTTATTCTTTGTTCGATGAAATTGAACCTTTCTGCAACAGTTTCTTTGCTGAATTTTCGACGGATTGTATTGAGGGTATTGTTCATTTCTAACATTGCGTCGCCCAGTGCTTTCTCTTGACCCTGCATAGCTTCCAATCCTTTTTGGAGCAGGGTGATGTCGTTTTTTCTATGGTCAATGCATTGCCTGATGTCCTCCCTAATGGTTTGTATCAAATCATTGTACGCATTGGTCTTCTCGCTCTTTACAAACTCGTTCAGTGTTTCACGAAGTTTGTCAAAGTTAGACCAATCCCTCACCATGGCAAGTAGGTTCTCGTTGTTTATGTTCTTGTTTGCGTCTTCAAGCGTATCCCTGATGTCTCTTAATAAAGAGCGACATATTTTCCAGACTTTTTCGTTCCATGAAGAATCAGGTGCATTCTGGCTTTTCATCAAAGAAACGGCGTCCTTTCCTTCTTCCACAGCATAGTGGTATAGTATTTCCATCAAACTGTCAACGGGAATCAGCCTTTCTTCCTTTATTCCATACGGTTCAACGAACAGAGCTTTTGCTTTTCGCATATATTCCTCTTCGATGTTTTGGAATGTATCGTCTGCAGCATTTGTCACAACAAAGAATATTCGTTTCTTTGCGTCCTCTGACAAAGACTTGAAGACATCCTTGACAAAATCGTTGATGCTTTTGTCCTCGATGTTGTCCGTACCTTTGTGCAAGAAAATTATCGCATCGACGTTGTTGCTGCCATATTCGTTTTGGGCTGTCAAGAATTCCATTGTCTCCATATCAATGCCTCCGACAGCCTCAACGCCCGGAGTGTCAACAATACGCCAGCCTTCACACTCTTCCTGCAAGGGGTACTTTATGGTCACCTCCTTGGCTATCTTCGACTTTGGATGGCTGTCGATGTACTGTTCAAGGAGTTGTCTGTTTATCTCCCTGCACGATGTTGCTTCCAGGCCTTTCACTATCTTCGGGTCACATATCTTAGACTTGTTCCAGCCTTTTATGATTAACTTGTTAATATCGTTGACAGGAAGAGAACTGTATTGGTCTTCGATTGCTACCAATTTTCCTAATTTTCCCGATATGTCACCGTTTATGGTTTCCTTGTGCCCGTCGCCGTAAATGATTTCAATCGACTCCTTTTCCGAATATTCTATCTTTGTCAGCACGCAAGTAGTCTGGAAATGGCCTGTCGGAAGGATGTTTTTGTTTCCAAGAAAAGCATTTATGAATGTAGATTTTCCAGCACTCATTTTTCCGACAATTGCCAAAGTAAAATAGCCATTGACAAAAGGGGCTGCCTTACGTTCAATGGAAGCACTCAAGCCTTTGTCTTTGACATTGTTCTTTTTGCGGACAGCATAATATTCTTCAAGAACTTTCATCACTGACCGCCTGTAATACAAAAACTGATTTTGTTTCATAATATTTCTTTTAATTCAAAAACCTATCTTAAGCCTCGGATTTCTCCCCGGTACTGTGGCAAATATAGCGATTTTTTTTTGTGAAGTTAACCCATTAAAGATGACTATTCTCCTCTTATATAAGGATTTTGAGACTTTTTAGGCGTTATTCTCTTGTCAATCGACATTATTTTCTTGCTGATAATAATTGTCAGTTGGTCAGAGATTGTATTATATCTAGCAACATCTTGATTATCAATGTTATTCTATTGAATGATAAAAGGTCGTGAAATATTTTTCAATATGTGCTTTTTGTATGCCTATATGCCATATTTTACAACGCAATTCAATATCTTTTATAAAACGCCTAATTCACGTCATATTTCATAAAGTTTAGACCTCTGCAAAACTCAAAACTCCCTACTGGAATATTAAGAAGCTACGTGGTGAAAAATGGACTTTTGCAGAGGTCTCAATAAGAGAGCGTTATACTTTTCACACAGAAAATTCAATTTAAATACAAAGGTTTTGCAGAGATTACGATATATACCGCGAGCTTCTAAAATTATTAAAAGCGGCGACGAACGACTAATGCCTCTAATAGTTTCATTCGAAAAAGAAATCGTCATCCGTACTTCTGAACGCACTGCACACAAACGGAACAAGTATGTCGTAGACTTAACTAATGAACTAAGGCAAATATACTCCTTATAATGGCCAATCTTAAAAACAGACAAAACTTAACCGAATACATTTAGTGGTAAAATATCTGCCATTTTATACAGCTGCTTGGATTTTATTCGTTACCTTTGCATCAGTTGATTGACTTATTGTAAATGAGCAGAACGGTGAACTTCAAAGGTTTCTAAACCATTACCTATTCTCTTTTTGCTTGATGATAACCTTCTGATTTACATCTGTATTTTATTTAGTGCAACATTTGTGAACGTCGAAAACAGGAATGCCCTGCGCCCCAATTCCTGCATGGGGTCGAGCATGGGAGTTTCAAGGATGTTTTTCAGTTCCGCACGGCTGATGTGCCTGTGCTTCGGTGCAGGCTTTTTCTCGTATTCCATGTCCTCCAACGGATTGGCGCGGAGTATCTCGTAGTCCACGGCAAGGTACACCAGCTTGCTCAGCCAGCACAGACACTTGTTCGTCTGTGACGGACTGAAGTTCTTGTAGCGTTTCAGAAAGGCTTTATAGGAATTGCCGAAATCCTCCGTGATGTCGGTGAACTCAATGTCCTCCTTGCCCAACGAGGTGAGGTATTCTTTCAGATATTTCTGATAATATCCCGAATGGCGGTAGGTGGACGTGGAGTTTATCTCCTTTGAACGGGCGAGCAGACGTTCTCGTTCCCTTTCGCCCATCTGCAACAGCTTGGTGGGGATTACCGCCCTTTTCGCCAATGTGTTTTTCAGCAGTTCGGCGCTCACCACGTTCTGTTTCTTCAATATTTCATCGTAGGCAAGCTCTACGGATTTGCGGAACTCCTGCAAGCGGTTGTTCTCGCGGACGGTGCGGATGGCTTCCGTCTTGCTGTTCCAGTCTTCCGGCTTGCAATAGATGCCCGTCGCCATCGTGGAACTCTTGCCGTCTATGGTGATGCGGCACAGGACGGCAGTCGTGCCGTCTGCCTTCACCTTGTTTCGGTTGATATACGGTAATATGGAAAATGTACTGCGCATAGTTATGATGTTTTTAGATTACTGATTTTAATTGTTTACAAAACAAGTTTCAAGTCCTTGGTCGCCTCTATATATTTGTCCATGTCCTCAAAGAGCTTCTTCGGGGTGACACGGGCATAGACCTGCGTAGTCTGGATGTCGGAATGGCCCAGCATCCGGCTGATGGTTTCAATCGGCACTCCGGCTTCCAGCGTAATCAGCGAGGCGAACGAGTGACGTGCCTGATGATAGCACAAGGTACTGCTCACCCCTGCAAGAACGGCGAGCGATTTCATGTGTCGGCGGAGGTTTGGATGGTATATTATCGGGAACAGCGTCGGGCGGTTGTCGTCATGGTATTTCTCTATTAGGGCGAGTGCTTCGGGCAGCAACTTCACGCTTGCCCGAAGCTCGTTCTTCTTGCGGCGATATTTCAGCCAGAGGCTCCCATCGTCGTCCGTGTAGAGGTTCTCACGGGTGACGCTCACCACATCCGCATAGGCGGTTCCCGTATAGCAGGCAAACAGGAAAAGGTCGCGGACGAGTATATGTGTGGTGCGCCATGCGGGTATCTCCACATCACGGATTTTCTCGAAGTCCTCTCGGCTCAACGCCCTCGGTGTCTGCTCTGTCTTTTGAGGCAGGGTGAAATTGGCGAAATGGCATCTTTCGGCATATCCCTCCTTGTAGGCTATGCGGCATACCTTTTTCAGGATGGCGAGGTAATGGCGCACCGTGTCCACCGCCAAGCCTTTCACGTCCATCACATAGTTCTGGTAATCGTGGATGAACTGTTCGGTAAGCTGCCCGAAAGCGATGTCCTTCGTCTTGAACTGCCACGGGATGAACTCGCCCAACGTCTTTCTCATGTAGTAATAGCCGGGGTAAGTGCCTTTAGCACGGTCTATCCCGATACGCGCCTTCAAGTCCTCGCAGATACGGTCGGTCATCCTCAGCAGGGTCATCTGCGTTTCCATGCTGCCTTGAAACAAGTCCTTGACCGCCGTGGCGTCAAAGTCCTGTCCGCGCTCCACCAGCATGTCGAACGCCGCATTGACCGCAAGCAGCAGCTTGTCCAGTTTTGCGTTGGTTTCCACCGCCTCGCGGCTCTTGCCGTCCAGACGGCTTTCTCGCGCGTTCCACAAATCCGGCCTGCACGACAGCTTGCATCCGAACTGCGCCATCGTACGGTTCACTGTGATACGACCCATTATCGGGGCTTTGCCCGACTTGTCCGTTCCGCTCTTTTTTAGGTAGAGCAGCACCTTGAATTTTTCTACTTTCATACGCTTACTGTTTTTATTGCAAAATTAACTTATGAGTAAGCGTCCATTGATTTGCAGAACGGTGCGTATCAGCGCAATCGGCACGGGCGTACAACAATTTCATTTTCCGTGCGTTACCTGTCCTTGCTTCGGTAACTGACAGTAACGGCTTGGTAACTGAAATGGCTCAATATTCCGCACTCCGTTGCGTTTCCGGCATTTGGCAGAATAATGAAAAACCGTTCATTTCAAACGGGTTGCGTTTTATCGTTACTTGTTTGCCAACGGCTGCTTTGTGGGTTCTGTTCCACATAGCCCGACATTCCTTTGCCAACATAGCACGACAAAAGAAAGCCAATGTGTACGACATCAGCAAGGCTTTAGGACATTCAAGCCTGAAAATAACAGAAAGCTATCTTTCCAAATTTGACACTACAAGTCAGGATGCAACCATGAAGCAAGTTTTTCAAAACAACACAAGGATAGATGAAAACAGCCTTTTGAAACAACTTCAGAGCCTCAACCCTGAAGCACTTGCTTCATTATTGGCTAAAGTGAACAGATAACTTGAAATCACAAAATGGAATCCTAAACAATAATTTAATCTTTCAACATCACAATTTGTGAGCATAAAAGAAAAGTAAATATGGAAATAGCAATCATTCAAAGTAAAATTTACGAAGTAAGAGGAACTAAAGTAATGCTGGATAAGGATTTAGCAGAACTTTATCAAGTAACTACTGGAAACCTTAATAAAGCAGTAAAAAGAAACATCAAAAGATTTCCACCTGATTTTATGTTTCAACTGACAACAGAAGAATGGAAGGCTTTAAGATTCCAAAATGGAATCATAAAGAAAGGCAGAGGGGAACATACAAAGTATTTGCCCTATGCTTTCACAGAACAAGGGCTGGCAATGCTTTCAGGTGTTTTAAATAGTGATATAGCTATTAATGTAAATATCTCAATTATGAGGGCTTTTGTAGCTATCAGACAAGGTTTGCCACAAGTAAGCAATAACAAGGAACTGGAAGAACTGAAAGCCCGAATGAAGGAACTGGAAGAAGTAAGTGAAGAAACTATGGCTGCAATCAGTGATTTATCCGAAGATACCCGAAAAGAACTGGATGATATTTATTTGGCTTTGTCACAATTAGCAGCAAAGCAAAAGAAAATCTCTAAACCTCAAAACCCTATCGGATATAAGGCTATTCAGGAAAGGAGAACTGAAAATGAAGAATAGTCTGACCCTCTTTATTATGTGCAAAAAGCATAAGAATTTATATGCTTCGCACTAAAATAGGACAAGATTACGGCAAGGGTGAAACTAATATAAAGCAGAAAGGATATTGATATGAATGATGAACAGATTAAAAAATTAACAGAATATTACGGATATACCATATCTGAAGTAGTAAATAAAGTTTTATCTTTTTATAGTCCTATTGATGATATAGAAAATTATATCCCTGAAGGAAATAATAGACAAATAGCCGAACTTATAAAATTCCTAAGAAGTTGTAAGGGAAGCTCCTTGAAAATATCAAGTACAATCCAAAATCCATATAAAGGGCAGGTTAAAGGGAGTAATCTATCTTTTAACCTCAATGACAAATACACTTTGTTCTATTTAGAACAACTCTTAAACACAATATTAGAGAAAAACCAAGATGGATTATATCAATTTGAATTTAACTGGAACTTTAAAGAGCCTATAAAATACTACAAAGGAATTGCACCTTGTTATGAAATAGAAGAAGATAGTTTCTTTACAGAGCCTTATACAGATGAGGAATTAAATAATATTATTGAATATGAGAAGGAAAAGGAAAGTAATCAACCCAAACTAACTCAAAATGGTAAAATAGGAAGAACTTGTTATTCTTTCTATAAAGCATTGAAATTACAAGGTATATTAGGAAATAATAAAACAAAAGATTATTCTTTTATATATGATATTTTGGTTATAAGAGGAAAAGTAAATGACATAGGAAAAGGCTTTTCAGGAACAATCGGCAAAGAAAAATATCAAAATATCAGGAATTGGATTAATGCCTATTTGACACAATCGGGCAAAACAGAATAATAGTAGAGTTTAAGGGTAAAAAAGTAGGTTTTAACACTGAAATTTTACCCTTTTATTTTTCTCCATTTCACCGAAAGAAACCTAATACCTTTGCTTTTGCAATCAGGACAAAAGAAAGAATGTTTCTGACTGGGAAGCCTGATATATTAAAAGCAATGGGAAATATTACAACACAAACAGCAGCCGAAAGTTTGGCAATGGTGGTACTTCCTAAAACAGCATGGGAAGGGGTAGTGGCAGAAATTCAGGAACTGAAGAATATACTTCAAAAAAAATCTGAAGAAGAAGTAAACAACCAATGGATAGAAAGCACACAAGCAAGAAAAATGCTGGGTGTATCTCCTAAGACATGGCAAACCTATCGGGATGAAAGAAGAATCCCCTTCAGTCAGTTCGGAAGAAAAATCTATGTGAAAAGGGCGGATTTGGAAGCCTTCATGGAATCACATTATATCCAATCAAGATAATAAGGGAGGATATTTTATGAATGAGGAATTTATAAGAGCAAACTTCCAAGTGGCGACATACACACTGAAAGAAGGGACAAAAGGCAGTTATTACTGGAGTGAAGGATTTTCCGAACTTCCTAATAGATTGAGCATAAGTAAGGATAATGAATTGACTAAAGTAAGCAGGAAAGGAAGAAACCTTTTACACCCTATTGTAGGGCAAATGATAGGCAGCTTCACCCAAAAGGAAGTTTCAAGATACAAGGAATACAAACCTTATGTTTGCCGTACCCAAATATGGAAAGTAGAAGAATACCCATTGTTTATCGGTTATGGCACAATCGGAGTAACCAATCAAGAGGGGAAAGTGGAAGATACTGGAGACTTGCTTATTTTCTATACACCTGACAACTGGATAAGTATAAAGATATTCCACTTTATAGGCATGGGGAATCCTGACAACTTGTTGGAAGCTATGGAATATGCAAACAATCATTTGAGAGAATAACCATATAAATAACAGAGGGTGCGGACTTCACAGCCTACACCCTCAAAGGATATTAAATGAATGATTGACTATATACAAGCAACCAAACATTTGTCTGACAAAGATAGGCTTTTTCTCGGACATTGCCGACTGGAAGCCGAATATTCTTCAGGCTGGCAAAAATACTGGCTTCAGGGATGCGAAAAACTGGAAATATGGTATAATCCTTCTTTGAACTGGATGAGGCTTCAGGGCAGTATCATGTACTATTGGCTAGGACACAACTTCACATACGACAAAAAAGGCTTTGTAGCTGCAATAGACCACATAATTAAGATACTTCATATTTCGATATGGGATGCAATGATAGAAACCTTTGAGTATGGTGTGATTATGCAAGTTCCGAAAAAGCCGAAAGAATATATAAAAAGACATTCCTCAATACCTTCAGAGAAACTAACCCTGAATGAGAAACCCAAAGACAAAGGGAATTTCAGATGGTGGGAAGATAAGAATGTTTGCAATAAAATGTATGATGCAGCCCAAAATATCAAGAAGAAGCAAGGACTTCAAAGAAAAGAGATACTGAAAGAATCAGGCTGGAATCCTGAAAGGGGGTTCCTAAAATGGGAAGCCCACTACCTGAAACCCGAAATACTGAATCATGGTAAAGGGCTTTTATTGGCAGACTTGATGAAGCCTTATTGGGAAAATGTGTTTAAAGAAGATTTGTATGTACAATATAAAAGATTAATTCCTATGAAATCACTGATTACACCGACAAACAAGAAAGATTTAAGCAGTGCTGATATTGTAATGCTGGCACTGGCAGAAGCTCAAATAAATGCAGGGGAAAACCTTCAGGAAGTAAAGAAGATGCTATATGATAAGATTAATGCTATCCCTGAAGGTGTACTTTCCAAAGCGGATAAAGACAGTCGAAAAAGGCAAATAAAGTCATTGTTCGATAAACTTCAGGAATCCCCCGAAAGTGAATGGGATTTATCGGAAAAATTGGAAAAGGCATTAAAAGCAGAATAGCCTCAACCCTCTTTATTATTATCAAAAAGCATAAGAATTTATATGCTGACAGATTTCAGGAATAAAATGTATATTTGAATATGGCAACAGACAAAAAGCAACAAAATCCAACAGAAACTACACTTGAATCAGGATTGACACCTATTCAGGAACAAGCAGCTATTATGTTAGCTTCAGGGGAAAACATTACTTCAGTATCGGAGAAACTCAACTTGAACAGAAGTACCATTTACCAATGGCAACAGAAAATAACTTTCCAGTGCTTTTTCAACTTCCAAAGGAAAGAAGCCAAAGACACCCTTAAAAATGGATTGCTAAGTTTATACAAAGATGCACTGGAAGCAGTGAAAGGATGTTTGACATCAGAAAATGAATCTATCAGGCTAAAAACTGCAATGTGGATAATTGCCAAAGTAGAAAACAATCCAGTAGGCAATACAGATGCAAGAGAACTTTTAAAGAAAGAAGCCACAAGAACCGAAAGTATATTTCAAGATTGGGAAGCAGAAAAAGAGGTTTTCGATGAAAGGAAATACCAAAAGTTGTTAGCTGAAAATGGGCTGAAATGAAAGGTAAAAGCAAAAAGTTTCAGTAATGTTTCAGTAGATAAAACAAAATCCCTTGTAAGTTATTAATTTACAAGGGATTATTCATTTACACAAGTACTCGAAGCGGGACTTGAACCCGCACAGCCATTACTGGCCAAGGGATTTTAAGTCCCTCGTGTCTACCGATTCCACCATTCGAGCAGCCTTTCAAAGATATAGAGCGGAAAACGAGACTCGAACTCGCGACCCTAACCTTGGCAAGGTTATGCTCTACCAACTGAGCTATTTCCGCGTTTCGGGTGCAAATGTAGGGAGATTTATTATATCATCCAAACATTTACACCGTTTATTTTAAAAAAAATTCCATTAGCGATTTAATAATGATTTCTCTGCGGCTTCGGCAACCGAGAAATTAAATCCTGCCATTACCTGACTCATTAAATCTGTAATCCGGTCGTTACACAAATTGCCGATACTGCCCTCATGTGTGTGATGTACCTGCTTATCATGTGTAAAGTTTCCTTTCTCAATATCTAATCCTACCTTCTTATACGCATCGCGGAAAGGCATTCCTTCGTTGGCCAAACGATTGACTTCTTCCACGCTAAACATATAAAGGTATTTGTCGTCGTCAAGGATGTGTTCATTTATTTTTATCTTGTCGATGATGTATGCCGCCATTTGCAGACAATCTTTCAGTTCATCGAATACAGGCAAGAATACCTCTTTAATAATCTGCAAATCGCGAAAATATCCGGAAGGAAGATTATTCATAATCATCATGATCTGTTGGGGCAGTGCTTGGATTTTGTTACATTTAGCACGAGTCAACTCAAACACATCGGGATTTTTCTTATGAGGCATAATACTGGAACCAGTGGTACATTCGTCCGGAAGTTTTACGAAACCGAAGTTCTGGCAACTGAACATACAGGCATCGAATGCCAACTTTGAGAGCGTTCCGGCGATAGATGCCAGCGCAAAGGCTACATTACGTTCCATTTTTCCGCGTCCCATCTGTGCGTAAACCACGTTGTAGTCCATTGAGTCGAAGCCTAACAGACGGGTAGTCATTTCACGGTTCAGAGGAAATGATGAACCGTATCCGGCAGCGGAGCCAAGCGGATTACGGTTGCAAACTTTATAAGCTGCCTGCAAAAACATCATGTCGTCAACCAAACTTTCGGCATAGGCTCCGAACCACAAGCCAAATGAGGAGGGCATCGCTATCTGCAAATGTGTATAGCCGGGCATCAGAACATCTTTGTATCGGTTACTTTGAGCTATCAGCACATGAAAAAGGTCTTCAGCAGCTTCGGCTATTTCTTTGATGCGGGCGCGAGTGAAAAGTTTCAAATCAACCAATACTTGGTCATTTCGCGAACGCCCACTGTGAATTTTCTTACCCACATCCCCTAACCTGCGTGTCAGCATCAACTCTACCTGCGAGTGTACATCTTCTATACCATCTTCAATGACAAACTCCCCTTTTTCTGCCGTTTCATAAATATGTTTCAATTCTTCCAGCAATGTCTTTAATTCCTCAGAGGTAAGCAGTCCAATGCTCTCAAGCATCGTTATGTGAGCCATAGAGCCCAATACATCGTATTTAGCCAGATAGAGGTCCATTTCCCTGTCGTGTCCTACCGTGAAACGGTCGATTTCTGCGTTTACTTGTACGCTTTTTTCCCAAAGTTTCTGAGCCATTGTAATCCTTCTTTAATTGACGAGATTTAGTTATTAATAAGGTATACGCGCCAGCGTTTCTGCCAGTTTTTCCACTCCTTCCTGCAAGGGTTTCGATACCATTGCTTTCATAAACATATTAACTTCGGCGCGTATTGTTACTTTTATTTTCGATTCTTCTTCCGATACGGGCAGTATTTGAATCCACAAGTTCATCGGAATAGGAGTTTTATCTCCCTCAAACTTGATACATTTCATCGGCTCACGCTCTATGATGCGAAGCGTAAGGTTGATTCCTTGTACTTTGATAGACAGCGAGTCACGATCGAAAGACATATCCTCTATCTTGCCTTCGAGTTTGCTTTTCATTTCATCCAGCTTATCGCGCATCCGCTCCATGTTGTTCAAGTCTGACAACACGCCATATACTCGCTCCTGACTGTAAGAGATATGCTTTACGTTACTTTCAAATTGTATAGCCATTGATTTTTTAGGGTTAGGGGTTTTACATAAAAGCACGGAGGCTGCGTTTTTTCAACAAAAATCGCGCCTCCGTGCTTTCTAGCTTTAAATATATAAAATTATTTTCCTGTCCAGTGAGCCGGATCCTTTCTCCATGCCTGCAAAACCGGAATATCTTCTTCGTTGATGTAATCCGTTTTCAGGGCAGCCTCCAGAACGGCATTGTAGTTAGTTAATGTAACCAGCTCTACCTTAGCGCTCTTAAAGGCTTCTGCCGATACATCGAAACCATAAGTAAACGATGCAATCATGCCGATAACTTCGCATCCGTCGCGACGAATTGCTTCGACAGCTTTCAGGCTGCTTCCACCCGTAGAAATCAAGTCTTCGATAACTACCACTTTCATACCCGGACGGAGTTCTCCTTCAATCAGGTTTTCCAATCCGTGGTCTTTCGGACTTGAACGAACGTAAACAAACGGGAGGTTCAACTCTTCTGCTACCAATGCACCTTGTGCGATAGCTCCCGTTGCCACGCCTGCAATAGCGTCTACATCTCCGAACTTCTCAAGGATAGTACGGCAAATTTCCAATTTCACGAAATTGCGAAGAGCCGGATAAGAGAGAGTCTTACGGTTGTCACAATAAATGGGTGATTTCCAACCCGAAGCCCATGTAAAAGGATTTGCCGGCTGGATTTTAACCGCTTTTACTTTCAGCAATTTTTCTGCGAATAATCTTTCCAATGCTTTCATAACCTAACTGTATATCTGATAAATGTTTCTGCAAAAGTATGGAAATCCCACGGGAATAGAAAATTTACCTGCATTTATTTTTATGCAGTGGGGTGAGATTTTAAAAGGCATTAAGTTTTGCCCAAGCCAGTGTAAGGATGCTGATACGGACGTCGACGCTTTTCAGCAGTGCCTCGGCACAGGCGGAGAGAGTGGCTCCGGTAGTCAACACATCGTCGACCAGCAGCAAGTGCTTGCCTGCCAGCCGGAGAGTTTCCGGAGTGGTTCGAAACAAGGTTTCTGTATTTATCCAACGCTCATAAACGGATTTATGCGTCTGTGTCTGGTTGTTGTGTACGCGGGAGATGACATGCGGGTACACCGGAATATCGGTCCGTGCCGATATGCCCTGCGCAAACTGTTCGCTTTGGTTATAACCGCGCTTGCGCAAACGCTTGGGATGTAAAGGAACGGGCACAAGTCCGTCAATGCCGTGAAAAAATCCCGATGGAAACAGCTCGTCGGCAAGCAGCATCCCCATCTGCCGGCAAATATCTTTCCGTCCATGATACTTCATGGCGTAAAGAATCTGTGCCACCCCGCCACCTTTAGTATATAAATACAGCGTAGAAGCGCGTTCGATCGGAATAATTCCCCAAAACATTTGTTCCATTTCATTTCCCGGCGTATTTCCCAAATGTACTTTCGGTAATCCTGCCATGCAACCGAGGCAGAGGGGATTTTCCACATGCAACAGTTTTGCTCCACATGCCGGGCACCAACGGGGAAAGAAAAAGTCGCGCAAATCAGAAACCGTAATCATCCGCATCGGGTTGTTTGATTTGGCGCATCACTTCCTCGGGCGTAAATCCTCTGCCTATGGCGAAACGAATCAGTTTTGTGTTCCGCTCGTACTCGGTATTTCCTTTTACCGATTTTGCTTTCTGCTTTAAAAGGCGTTTCAATATGTCCGTATATTCTTCTTCGTCTATCTCTTCCAGCCCGGCAGCTATTTCGTCGGTTGAAAGATGTTTCATCCGGAGTGCCTGCACGATTTTCATCCGCCCCCATTGGTTGAAGCGATATTTGTCTCTTACAAAAAAACGGCAGAAGCGGGTGGAATCCAGATAGCGTTCGTTAAACAGATGCGCCATGATGCGTGCCTGCACTTCTTCGTCGGCTCCCCACTGTTTCAGCTTGGCTTCCACGTCTGCGGGGCAACGCTCTGCCGCCGAGCAGAGGGCTTCTGCTTTCAGATTTAATTCTTTTTCGGTATATTCTTTCATCTTTTTATCGCTTTAATCATGCGGGCATTACCATACGAGTCTGAACGCACTTCTACTTGGCTATACCCTCCGTATTTCAGCATAGCGGCGGTTTCACTCCCGTATGCGCGATTTATCTCGAAAAACAATTTGCCTCCGGGTTTCAGCATTTGATTGCCGATGTGGGCAATGCGGCGGTAAAAACGCAGCGGGTCTGTGTCGGGCACAAACAATGCGGTTTCAGGTTCGTAATCTAATACGTTTCGCTCCATCTCCGCGCGTTCGCTTTCGGTGATATAGGGCGGATTGCTGACGATAATGTCAAATACGGAGGTGCCAGTCGGCTCGTTGAATACATCCATGCAGGAAAATGCGATGCGGACGTTGTTACGCAGAGCGTTTTCGCGCGCTACCGCCAATGCTTTTTCCGAGATGTCCCATGCCGAGACTTCGGCTTCAACCATACGTTCCGCCAACGTAATGGCTATACATCCGCTCCCTGTACCGATATCGAGCACGCGCAAGCCCGACTGCGGACAGTCGGACACAATCCAGTCTACCAACTCGGCCGTTTCCGGTCGCGGTATAAGTACATCGGAAGAAACTTTCAGCGTCAGCCCGCAAAACTCCGTTTTCCCTATTATATATTGTATAGGTTCAAAGCGAGCAAGCCGGACAAGAATATCGTTTAAACGGTTACGCTTTTCCATCGGAAAATCAGTATCTTTGCCGGCATAAAGTTCGAGCGTAGAAAAGCCGAATTCCTCTTCCAGTATCCATCGGGCAAGGGCAGACGCTTCTGTTTCGGCATACGAAGCGGCAATAAGTTTTTGCTTTATATAGATATAAAGGGGATTCATACATAAAAATAATAATGTACAAAAGTAAGCATAAAAACATATAACCTCATGACAACAGACGAAAAATATATCCGCAGATGCATACAACTGGCACAAAACGGGATGATAAACGCGGCTCCGAACCCGATGGTGGGAGCAGTTATCGTATATCGCGACAAGATTATCGGTGAGGGGTATCATGCCCGCTGCGGAGAGGCACACGCAGAGGTAAATGCCATTCGTTCGGTCAGCGATGAACAGCTGCTGAAAAAATCGACGCTTTATGTAAGCCTCGAACCTTGTTCGCACTACGGGAAAACGCCTCCGTGTGCCGACTTGATTATCAGCAAGGGGATTCCCCGTGTGGTGGTAGGGTGTATCGACCCTTTTTCACAAGTATCCGGTCGCGGAATCCAAAAATTGCGCAACGCCGGCATCGATGTGACGGTAGGCGTTTTAGAGGCGGAATGCCGGCGGCTGATTCGGCGTTTCATTACGTTTAACACCCAAAAACGTCCGTACATCACGCTGAAATGGGCACAATCTGCCGACGGGTTTATTGACACGATACGTGAAAACGGAAGTCCGGTAATTCTGTCTACACCGCTCAATTTGGCTTACGTACACAAGCAACGTGCCGAACATCAGGCCATTTTGGTAGGCAGACGAACGGCATTGCTCGACAATCCTTCGCTTACGGTCCGCCATTGGTACGGCAAAAACCCGCTTCGCTTGGTAATCGACCGCAATTTGTCATTGCCCCCGTCACTCCACCTGTTCGACGGCAGCAATCCTACCATCGTTTTCACTGAACAGCCGAAACCGATGGGCAAGAACGTTTCGTGCGTGGCATTAGATTTCCATAGTGACATCTTGCCTCAAATCATGGATAAACTTTTCCGGAACAACATACAGTCGTTGCTGGTAGAAGGAGGAGCTTCGCTCTCACAGTCATTCATCGATGCCGGACTGTGGGACGAGATTTATATCGAACATGCCCAAAGCGTTTTAGGGGACGGAGTAAAAGCGCCTCAAGTACCTGCCGGATATAAGGCTGAGTATGAGCTGCGTGATGGAGTTACGGTTTCTCATTATGTACGGTAAAACAGGCAGGAAATTTCCTGCCGAAATGCACCGAAAAACGCAACCGCAAGCGTGGAGTATTCCATGCGGATAAGTTCACCATTTCTATTCGGAAGGCTTGCCTGTCTTTCAGGTAGAATTTTCAGGCTCAAATCATGCCAAAACACGCCCTTTGCAGAGGGTCTGTTTGAATTTTCAAGAAAGGAAATTTCATCCATCCCTTTTGAGGAACCGAGGTTAAACATAATTTTAGAGTTTGTTTAAATTTTGCTCGGCTTTAGAAACTGTTTTGAATTTATCGTGCGATGATTTGGAATGAGTTTTTGAGGCATTTCCGATTGTGTGATGAGGAGGATAGCGGGCTATCTGACAAGTAAAAACGGGGAAACAGACCGGAAACAAACTCAAAGGGAAGCTGGTAAAAACAACTTATTGGAAAATTTAAACAGGCTCTTAACAAGCCCTAAGAAATAGTTTTTTCCGCTAAATTCGGGAAAAATAATCCTGTTTTGCAGATAAAAAAGCGATGTTTATCCATAATTTTATATAAAACTTCCATTAAAAGTATCATAACGAAAAAAAACTTTCTACTTTTGCAACTTGTAACAAAAGGACTGATTTGCAAATGAAAATAAAGTATCTGCCGCTGATAGCGGCTTTATTGATGACAACTCCCTCACTTGTATCATGTTTGGATAGCAATGAGGTGGTTATCGATTATACCTTAGAGAGTAGTATTACGAGCTTTGCCGTAGGAACATTACACATTGACCGCGTGGGGATAGACTCGGAAGGCAAAGACAGTGCTTTTGTTGATACGATAAGCTTTGCGGACTATCCGTTTACGATTGACCAGACAAGCCGTATCATCGAAAATAAAGACTCGTTGCCTGTGGGTACACACACCGACAAGGTTACCACTACCATAAGTTATGATGGCGGTTACGGCTTCTTGGCGTACGAGAAAAACGGTGAAGATACCGTGTGGACAAGTACAGACTCTATCGACTTTACGAATCCCGTAAAATTCAGGGTTTATACATACAGCGAAAACAGCGTGATAAAAGGATATCCGTATACGGTAAAAGTAAATGTACACCAATTAGACCCGGACACATTGGTTTGGAGGAATTTCTCACAGTCGTTCGATGGCGGAAACTTAACCGGCCAGCAGGCTTTATATGCCGACGGAAAGGTTTTTGTGATCGGAACACATAACGGAACAACACTCATGCAATATACCGATGTGAGTTCTTATACCCCTGACGGATGGAGTACAGTATCCGGCATCCCGTCGGATATAAAACCGAACTCTGCCGTAACGTGTGAAGGTTATATCTATTTCCTGACCACAGCTAACCAACTGTATCGCTTGAATCCTTCCGACATGAATATTGAAACAGTAACAACAGATATAACTGTTACACGCTTGTTGGCAGGAGCGACAGAAAGCTCAGGAGCTGTATTATATGCTTGTGCCGGAAATACCAACGGCAAGATAAATCTCGCCGACGGAACATGGAGTGAGGATACTCAATCAGTAACCTTCGAAGAAGGAGCAAACTTCTCATCAACCGTAGCGCTGTCATATAACGACCAGATACATCGCACTACATTGATGATAGACAACCAGACAGGAAACGATACGATTGTCCCGATTTATACGCGCCTGACAAACGAACCGTGGGTAAAAATCAATACCTCAAACCTGCCTGTACCCTATCTTGAAAATATTTCCATGATAACTTACGACGGCAAACTTTATGCATTCGGCGGTGCAAGCAAGGCTTCGGGTACTACCCTTACCGTTCCATTCCAATATTTCTATTCATCGGAGGATAACGGACTGACATGGGAACCGATGCTAACCAAAGTGGTATTCCCACAAGAAACGATTTATGCCGATGATACCGAAACAAACCTGATTACCGAATCGTTTGCTACTTATTATCAGAACTCTGAAAGTGAATATTCTTGCACCGTCAGTACGCCGGAACAAGAGCTGAATGCAGAAGGAGCCTTGAACCCCAGCTGCATTTGGGTGGTATGGAGAGACGGAAGCATGAGTCGCGGTTACATCAACCGTTTGAGCTTTAAGCCCAAACAATGGTAATAAAAGAAGGAAAGAGAACATGTGTGATAAAGAAATGATAGACATGAACCGCATTCCAGCCCACATAGCCATCATTATGGATGGTAACGGACGCTGGGCAAAGCAACGCGGTCACGCCCGTACGTTTGGTCATCAGGCGGGTGCCGAGACGGTGCATGTCATAGCTGAAGAATCTGCACGGTTAGGCGTAAAATTTCTTACGCTTTACACGTTCTCGACGGAGAATTGGAATCGTCCGGTAGACGAAGTAGCAGCATTGATGAGTTTGCTTATGGACTCCATCGAGGAAGAAACTTTTATGAAAAACAATATCAGCTTCCGTATCATCGGCGATACAGACAAACTGCCGGAAGACGTATTAAACCGCTTGAACCGGTGTATAGAACGTACGGCGGCCAATACGGGAATGTGTCTCACTCTTGCGTTGAGTTATTCCTCGAAATGGGAAATCACCGAAGCCGTGAAACTGATAGCTAAAGATGTGGCAGAAGGAAAATTAAAGCCACAAGATATAACTGACAAAACAATTGACAGCCATTTGGCAACCAACTATATGCCCGACCCGGACTTGTTAATCCGTACGGGTGGGGAAATACGCTTGAGCAATTACCTGCTTTGGCAGTGCGCTTATTCCGAGCTTTACTTCTGTGATACTTTTTGGCCCGATTTTAAAGAGGCTGAGTTACGTAAAGCCATTAGTGATTATCAAAAGAGAGAACGCCGATTCGGTAAAACCAGTGAACAAATATAAGTTAAGAAAAGAACAATGCGATACCGTTTTCCACTTATCCTGTTGATTATGGCCTGCTGCTTGTCCGTTTCGCGGATGGAAGCACAAGAGGCTTTAAACGATACTATTTATAATCCGACTATCCTATATAACGGAACGCCGAAGCAATACGAAATAGCCGACATCAAAGTAAGCGGTGTAAAGAACTATGAAGATTATGTCTTGATAGGTATTTCGGGCTTGGCGGTGGGACAAACCATTTCTATCCCCGGCGATGATATTACTGCCGCACTGAAGCGCTATTGGCGTCATGGTCTGTTCTCCGACGTTAAAATTATGGCGGATAAAATTATAGGAAACAAAATTTATCTCTCCATCCAGCTTACCCAGCGTCCGCGTATTACTGATATCGTAATTCACGGTGTGAAAAAGAGCGAACGCGAAGACCTACAGGCTAAGTTAGGAATGGCGAAGGGTACGCAAGTAACACCTAACTTGATAGACCGTGCGAAGATTCTTATCAAAAAGCACTTTGATGAGAAAGGCTTTAAGAATGCCGAAGTAAACATCATCGAGCGTGAAGACCCTGCCAACAAGGAACAGGTGTATGTTGATGTAAACATTGATAAGAAAGCGAAAGTGAAAGTTCATCAAATTACAATTGATGGCAACGCTGTTTTGACGGACAAGAAGTTAAAGCGCGTGATGAAGAAAACAAACGAAAAGGGTAAATTGATTAATTTATTCCGCCCGAAGAAGTTTATAGAAGAACGTTACGAAGAAGATAAACAGAAGATTATCGAAAAGTATAACGAATTGGGTTACCGCGACGCGCAGATTGTAGTAGACAGTGTTTCGCCATACGATGACAAGACGGTGAATGTTTACATGAAAATATACGAAGGACAGAAATATTATATCCGCGACATTACGTGGGTAGGTAATACGGTATATCCTTCGGATTGGCTGTCGCAGAAGTTGCGCATGAGCAAAGGTGATGTATATAACCAGAAGTTGATGAACGACCGTATCACCAACGATGAGGATGCTATCGGTAACGACTACTATAATCATGGTTATGTGTTCTACTCACTGAACCCTGTGGAAGTAAACATTGACGGCGACTCTATCGACTTGGAAATGCGTATTTACGAAGGTCCGCAGGCAAGCATAAGCCACGTGCGCATCAACGGTAACGACCGCTTATACGAAAACATCGTACGCCGTGAACTCCGTACGCGACCGGGCGACTTGTTCAGTAAAGAGGCGTTGGAACGTTCTTACCGTGAAATTGCCCAAATGGGACACTTCAATCCCGAAAATATCCAGCCCGATGTACAGCCGAACGTACAAGACGGTACGGTAGACATCAACTGGGGATTGGAATCGAAAGCGAATGACCAAGTGGAATTCTCTGCCGGATGGGGACAAACGGGTATCATCGGTAAACTGAGTTTGAAGTTTACCAACTTCTCGTTCGCCAACCTGTTCCGTAAGAATGACAACTACCGAGGCATCCTGCCGCAAGGCGACGGACAAACATTGACCATCAGCGGACAAACCAACGGACGTTACTATCAATCGTACAGCGTTTCGTTCCTTGACCCGTGGTTTGGCGGTAAGCGTCCGAACTCATTCTCGGTATCGGCTTTCTTCTCAAAACAGACCGACGTGAGCGACCAATACTATAACCAAGCATTCATGAATAACTATATGAATATTTATAATGGTTATGGAATGTATGGTTATAACAACTATTATAATTACGAATCTTACTACGACCCGGATAGCTATATCAAAATATTCGGTTTGTCTGTAGGTTGGGGTAAACGTTTGCGCTGGCCCGACGACTACTTTACGTTGTCTGCCGAGCTGTCATACCAGCGGTTTATCATGAAAGATTGGAGTTATCTGTACATCCGACTGAACAACGGTCAGTACATGAATACGGGTACAAGTAACTTGCTGAGCTTGAACCTGACGCTGGCACGTAACTCAACCGATAACCCGATATTCCCGCGTTATGGTTCCGACTTCTCACTGTCTTTGCAGATTACGCCGCCTTACTCATTGTTCAGTAACAAAGATTATGCTACTTACGGACAAAACAACTACGATGAGGCAGCCAGCATGTATAAGTGGATTGAGTACCATAAATGGAAATTCAGAATGAAGACCTATACGGCGCTGATGGATATTCAGAAATGTCCGGTTATCATGACCCGTACCGAGTTTGGTATCTTAGGACACTTCAACAGCCACAAGCGCTCTCCGTTCGAAACCTTCTATGTGGGAGGTGACGGTATGACCGGATACAGTTACAACTATGCTTCGGAAACCATTGCTCTGCGTGGTTACGAAAACGGTTCGTTAACCCAGTATGGAGGAGGAGAAGGATATGCTTACGTACGCTTGGGTGCAGAGTTGCGCTATCCGTTGATGCTTGAAAACTCCACCAGCATCTATGCCCTCGGTTTCGTAGAAGCAGGTAACGCATGGCACGATGTATCCGACTTCAACCCCTTCAAGCTGAAACGCTCAGCCGGCGTGGGTGTACGTATCTTCCTGCCTATGATCGGTATGATGGGTATCGACTGGGCATACGGTTTCGACAAGATAAAGGGTTCAATGCAATATAGCGGAAGCCAGTTCCACTTTATTATCGGACAAGAATTTTAAACTTGAAGAAGAATTAGGAAAGGATGGGCTGACAGGTAAACCCTGCCTTTCGTTCCTAATTCTTCTTTCTTAATTAAATACGATTATGAAAAAATTAATTCTTTCAGCCCTGATGTTTGTAACGTGTGTCGTTGCGGCTCAAGCACAGAAATTTGCGTTGGTAGATATGGAATATATTTTAAAGCAAATACCTGCATACGAGCAAGCCAACCAGCAAATGCAGTCGTTGTCTGAACAATGGCAAGACTTGATAGAAGCAAAAGCAAACGAAGCTAAAACGCTGTATGAAGATTATCAGAAAAATGCAAACTCATTGTCTGCCTCCCAGAAAACAGCAAAAGAAGAAGCAATCATAGCCAAAGAGAAAGAAGCTGCCGAACTGAGAAAACAATATTTCGGACCCGAAGGCGAAATGATGAAAAAGCAGCAAGAACTGATAACTCCGATACAAGACGCGATTTATAATGCCATCAAATCCATCGCTACCCAGAAAGGATATGATGCAGTTATCGACCGCGCATCGGCACAAAGCATGATTTTTGCTTCTCCACGCATTGATATCAGCAATGAAGTGCTCTCAAAATTAGGATATTCAAATTAATTTCATACATTTGCAAGTGGTTTTCAAAAAGCACTTGCCAGCTAAGCGAAAGCCTGAAAATCATTCGGTTCAGACAAGAAATAATTAAAAAAAACAAATAACTAAAAACAATAATTATGTTGAAGAAAATTGCCTTATTACTTTTACTGGTCGCTCCGATGAGCGTATTTGCACAAAAATTTGCACATTTCCGTTCTATGGATATTATTCAAGTAATGCCGGAGTTTGCTAAAGCGCAAACAGATATTGAAGCATTAAGAAAACAATACGAAGAAGAAATCAAACGCGCTTCGGATGAATTCAGCAAGAAGTTTGCCGAATATCAAAAAGAACAAAGCACGTTACCGCAAAACATTCAGGAACGCCGCCAGAAAGAACTCCAAGAGTTGAACGAAAAAGGTATGCAGTTCCAGCAACAAGCTCAACAAGAATTGCAGAATGCTTATACCAAAATGTTAGACCCGGTTTATGAAAAACTGGACAAGGCTATCAAAACGGTAGCTAAAGCAGGTGGCTATATCTATGCTTTCGACTTGACTCGTACCGACATCCCTTACGTTGACGAAGCTCAGTCAAAAGACATTACAAACGATATCAAAACGAACTTGGGAATCAGCTTGACGGCTACTCCGTATGTACCGGCTACTCCGTCAGCAGGCTCAACAACCGCTCCGGCTCAATAAATATCTTTATAACTGGTTCGGGCACAAATTACGCGAAACGTTACTGCCTTTCATTGCCAACAGGTAGGGTTTACGTAATTTGTGCCCGATTTTTTTTCATTGTTTCCTATGCTTCTCTCAGCCATCCCAACCGCAGGCCCCATCGGAGTATTTGATTCCGGTTACGGCGGACTTACCATTCTCAGCAAATTCCGCGAACTGCTCCCACAGTACGATTATCTTTACTTGGGAGATAACGCCCGCACTCCTTACGGTACACGTTCGTTCGAAGTGGTTTATGAATTCACACTCCAAGCCGTTCGCAGGTTATTCGAGTTGGGTTGCCCGCTGGTAATTCTTGCTTGCAATACCGCTTCGGCAAAAGCCTTACGCAGCATCCAACAAAATGACTTGCCTTATCTCGACCCTACCCGGCGTGTATTGGGGGTCATCCGACCCACGGTGGAGTGCATCGGCGAAATTACCCATACCCGCCACGTAGGTTTACTTGCCACATCGGGTACGGTCAAATCAGAGTCTTATCCTCTCGAAATCCGCAAATTATTCCCCGACATAAAGGTAACAGGAGTGGCGTGTCCGCTTTGGGTTCCACTTGTTGAAAACAACGAGGCCGACTCTGAAGGAGCCGATTATTTTGTACGCAAATACATTGATACGCTGTTATGCAAAGACCCGGAAATTGATACGATTATCTTGGGATGTACACATTATCCTTTGTTGTTAAATAAGATACGACAATTTACCCCGCCGCATATCCGCTTGGTGACACAAGGAGAATACGTCAGCAGAAGTTTAAAAGATTACCTCTTCCGCCATCCTGAAATGGATGAATGCTGTCTGAAAAATGCTCGTTGTGAGTTTCTTACAACCGAGTCAGTAGAGAAATTCCGCGAATCGGCTTCACTTTTTCTGCATCAGGACGTACACGTGCGCAGCATAACTTTAGAGTCCTTCTAAAATCTTGCCCCACCTCACTAAAAACGCTGAAAAAATTCTACCCATAGCGTAAGGCAGTCTTCCGAATAGAAACAGGTAATTCTTCCGCATGAAATAGGGAACGCTACCGTTAGCGTTCCGGCAGTGAAACGGCAGCAACGCCGGATGCAGGCTCACGCCTCGTTTTGTTCTCCGAGTTGCTCTTTAAAGACTTTCGGGCTGATACCGTACCGTTCTTTGAAAAGGCGGTAGAAAGTAGACAGACTGGGCAAAGCGCTTTGTATGGCGATTTCGTTGATAGGCCAGTCGGGATGTGTGCGGAATAAGTAAACCGAATAGTCCAAACGCAGGTTATTGAGGTATGCGTTAAGGTTCTTCCCCGTATATTTTTTCAGCAGCGCGGCAAACCGGTTGCGGTCTACTCCCATAAACTTGGCATAATCGTCTCTCGTCAACTGATAATAAAGGTATAATTTTTCTTCTTTCACCCGGTTGTTAAAAGCCACGAAAACCTCATAGTCATCCGGTTTTTCTGGGTCTGTTTCCGCTCCGGTCCGGGATGATTCGGTTTGCACCTCATCGGCAGAAGATGGCGTATTAACCACAGATACCGAAGATTTAGAAAAAGAGCCGAGTTGCTGCTTCTCGTTCAATTCCAAAATCATTTGCGTCATTTTCTTATTCCGGCGGCGCGTATCTTTCCACGACCAATAAAATCCGCCCAGCAACGCAATTAACAAAATAGAGATAATGATAAGTGCAGCAATCGTATGGTTACGAATAATAATCTTGTCTGTAGCCCGAATCAATTCATGCTTTTGCTTCATAGCCTGTGTGAGGTCAGCTAAATTAAAAAGCTGATTGCGCTCGTCGCTCACATGCAAGTTACTTTGCAGAGCATGTAAACGCTGCATAAGGGCATAAGCATTTTTATGCTCATTGAGTCCGTTGTATGCCTGCGCGCTTTGGTAAAGCGTCCGCATGAAAAGCAGATTCAGCGAATCTTCTTTTATCCTTTGGAAATACAGTTCGTTATGCAGCAGTATCGTACGATAATCTCCTATCCGCAACAGGTAATCGTTTATTTCGAGCTTACCAATCGGAGTACCGGAGAAGCGGGTTTCGTAGAACTTCTGGCAATATGTTTTGGCTGTATTGTACTTACCCAACTGATATGCCAGATAAGCCATTTTACTATACAGGAACCCTTCTTCCCGATCGACGATGCGCTCGTCGGCATTCGCTTCTTTAAGCCGGTGAATAATTTCAGTACGCCGTTCTCCCGCCTCCCAAGCCTCAGACAGTTTTTTATCTTTTATGTAATACATCATCAAGTATCCCAGCGAGTGTGAACACTGGAAGAGTGCCGGTGAGCCGGAAGCATCAGCAAGCATATCGACCGCTTTCCACAAGTATTCATAACTTTTGTTGATAACCCCCATTTGACGGTAGACGTTACCTTCTGCCGACAGCATGTCTGCTTGCAATGCAAGATCTTTCTGCCGCTGCGCAATATGCTTCCCCTTCGTGATAAATTGCACGGCGTCTCCCAAGCTATACGCCTGTATAGCAGATTCGGTCATTAACATATAAAGGCGGTTACAAGCAGCTGTATCACTCTGAAGCTCGTCTGCCTCTAAAGCACGCTTGGCACAACTCATCGCCATATAATACCTTGAAAGAGCATGATACGCATACGCCCGCAGACAGTCGATGCGGTAAACGGGCAGTGCCGAAGCAGATTCCAAACTATCTAACAAAGACAGGGTTGATTCAGGCCTTTCCTGAGCCTGCCCTTGCAGCGCTGCAAAAGAAGGAATGGATTTCTCTGCATGGAGGCAGAGTACAAAAAATACAGCGAAAAACGTACTGATAATTCTCATTTCGGTAGTCTGGATTAAGAGTTAAACCAAAAAGAGGGACACAAAGATATGCGTCCCTCCTTTTTTCACTATATTCACATAATAGTGTTTAGTCTTTCAGTTTTGCCTTAATGAAATCACGGTTCAAGCGAGCAATGTTGCTGATTGAAACGCATTTCGGACATTCTGCTTCACAAGCACGTGTATTGGTACAGTTACCAAATCCCAGCTCGTCCATCTTAGCAAGCATGGCTTTTGCACGGCGGAGAGCTTCCGGTTTACCTTGAGGCAACAGATTCAACTGGCTTACCTTAGCTGATACGAACAGCATAGCCGAACCGTTTTTACAAGCAGCTACACACGCTCCACAACCGATGCAAGAAGCAGCATCCATTGCTTCGTCTGCGATAGGCTTCGGAATCAGCAATGCGTTGGCATCTTGAGGAGCACCTGTGCGTACGCTGATGAAACCACCTGCCTGCATAATCTTATCGTAAGCTGAACGGTCTACCATCAAGTCTTTGATAACCGGGAATCCGGCAGAACGCCACGGTTCAACCGTAATAACATCACCGTCATTAAAACGACGCATGTAAATCTGACAAGTAGTAGCTCCGGTAGCCGGTCCGTGGGGATGTCCGTTGATATACAATGAACACATACCACAAATACCTTCACGACAGTCGTGGTCGAAAACAACCGGTTCTTTTCCTTCCTCAATCAACTGTTCGTTCAAAATATCCAACATTTCCAAGAATGAGGTATCACCCGGGATATCCTTCATTTGGAAAGTATCGAAATGACCTTTTTCCTTCGGTCCGTTCTGACGCCAAACTTTTAGCGTAAATGATATATTTTTATCCATTTTACTTAGTTCTTTAATAATTTAACTTCACTGATTAGCTCTTGTAGTTACGAGTCTGAACCTTAATTGCTTCGTAAACCAACGGTTCTTTATACAATACCGGAGCCTTATCGTCTGAGCCTTGATATTCCCAGCAAGATACATAGAAGTAATTTGCATCGTCACGTTTTGCTTCGCCTTCTTCTGTCTGGTATTCTTCACGGAAGTGGCCACCACAAGATTCGTTACGGTTCAAAGCATCGTAAGCAATCAATTCACCCATTGTAATGAAGTCGTTCAAACGGATTGCTTTATCCAGTTCTACATTCAAGCCTTCTTTTGAGCCCGGGATGAACAATTCGGTTTCGAATACCTTACGGATTTCTTTCAGCTTGGTAAGCGCTGTCTTCAATCCGGCTTCGGTACGTCCCATACCAACATATTCCCACATAATGTGACCCAATTCTTTGTGGATAGAGTCAACAGAACGTTTTCCTTTGATATTCATCAGGTGGTCAATCTTGTCTTGAACAGCCTTTTCTGCTTCTGCAAATTCAGGCAAGTCAGTTGAGAAGCGAGGTACAGTGATTTGGTCTGCCAAATAGTTCTGGATAGTATAAGGCAATACGAAATAACCGTCGGCAAGACCTTGCATCAATGCCGAAGCACCCAAACGGTTTGCACCGTGGTCAGAGAAGTTACATTCACCGATAGCGAACAGACCCTTGATAGAAGTCTGGAGTTCGTAGTCAACCCAGATACCACCCATTGTATAGTGGATAGCCGGATAAATCATCATCGGGTTGTAATATTTCACACCGTTGATTTCGTTAGCCAATTTGCCCGGATTAACGTCGGTGATTTCTTCATACATATCAAACAAGTTACCGTAACGCTGACGAACTACGTCGATACCCAAGCGTTCGATACTTTCAGAGAAGTCGAGGAATACAGCCAAGCCAGTGTTATTTACGCCGAAGCCGTGGTCGCAACGTTCTTTAGCTGCACGGCTGGCAACGTCACGCGGAACCAAGTTACCGAATGCCGGATAACGGCGTTCCAAGTAATAGTCGCGGTCTTCTTCCGGAATGTCGCTTCCTTTCTTCGTACCTGCCTGCAATGCCTTAGCATCTTCAATCTTCTTCGGAACCCAGATACGTCCGTCGTTACGCAAAGATTCAGACATCAATGTCAGTTTAGACTGCTTGTCGCCGTGAACCGGAATACAAGTCGGGTGAATCTGAACGTAAGCAGGGTTAGCAAACCAAGCACCCTTGCGGTAGCAAGACATGGCAGCCGTACAGTTACATGCCATTGCATTGGTTGAAAGGAAGTAAGTGTTTCCGTAACCACCGGTAGCGATAACTACGGCGTGAGCAGCGAAACGTTCCAATTTACCTGTTACCAAGTTTTTGGCGATGATACCGCGTGCGCGTCCGTCAATGATAACAAGTTCTTCCATTTCATAACGAGTATACAGCTTAACTGTTCCTTCGCCTACCTGACGGCTCAATGCCGAGTATGCGCCCAACAGCAACTGCTGTCCCGTTTGACCTTTAGCGTAGAACGTACGAGATACCTGCGCACCACCGAAAGAACGGTTAGCCAGCAAGCCGCCGTATTCGCGAGCGAAAGGAACACCCTGTGCCACGCACTGGTCGATAATATTGTTTGAAACTTCGGCAAGACGGTAAACGTTTGCTTCGCGGGCACGGTAGTCGCCACCCTTTACAGTATCGTAGAACAAACGGTAAACCGAGTCACCATCGTTTTGATAATTCTTTGCAGCATTGATACCACCCTGTGCAGCGATAGAGTGTGCACGGCGCGGAGAATCCTGAATACAGAAGTTAAATACGCGGAATCCCATTTCGCCCAGTGAAGCGGCAGCCGAAGCACCCGCCAAACCTGTACCTACCACGATGATATCCAAACGGCGTTTGTTAGCCGGGTTCACCAATTTCTGATGAGCTTTATAGTTAGTCCATTTTTCAGCTATCGGACCTTCAGGTATTTTAGAGTCGATTATCTTAGTCATAATTGTTTGTAGTTTTTAGCTTTTAAGTTTGTTCGTTGGTTTGGTTTTCAAGTAGGCTTGTCAATAAAAGCCTCGCGTTTAAAAACTCAAATACTCAAAAACTTATAAATTCTTTACGAAAAATACTACTGCCACCAGCATGAAACCTAATACGATGATGGTAGAGTAAATGTTAGAGATACATTTCCAGCGGTTAATCCAAATAGTATTGTTCCAACCAAGAGTTTGCATCGCACTCCAGAATCCGTGAGTCAGATGGAACCACAACGCGCACAACCAAACGATGTACAGTACGAAGAATACCGGATTAGAGAAGGTTTCCATAATGTAGCCGTAACCATCTGTTGCGCTCAAACCGCCCATCATGGGGTTACCGATTAATTCGGCAAACATCATGTTATACCAGAAATTAAATAAATGTAACGCCAATCCTAAGATTACGATAATACCCAGAGCCAGCATGTTCTGAGAAGCCCATTCTACCGTCTTAGGTTTAGCACTCACAGCGTAGCGCTCATTTCCGCGAGCTGCGCGGTTCATCATCGTCAGCCAGAAAGCATAGATAATGTGAATTACAAAAAGAGCAGCCAATGCCAGCGTACCCAACAAGGCATACCAGTTCGTTCCCAAAAATTCACAAACCATGTTATAACCTTCCGCCGAGAACAGCGCAACAAGGTTCATCGCCATGTGAAATGTCAGAAACAGGACAAGGGCGATACCTGTTACGCTCATCACCACTTTCCTTCCAATAGATGAATTACTTAACCACATAAATGATTGAATTTAAATTATTTAATTGTTAAAACTAAAATTTGCCTTCTTTAAATCCGATATTATGGGCAAAATTAGAAGTTTTCCATAGATAATACAAATGATTAAGGAAAAATTTCTGTAATGTGAATAAAACAGGCGTGATAAACGTGCTATATATAATAAATGTGTAAAAAAGGCGGTTTGTCTGCATTTTTTTAAAGCGGAAGTGCATCGAAAATTCATCCCATAGCGCAAGGCAAAACTAACGGATGGACTCACTGGTTCATCCGCATGGACGAGACGGTTCATGCGGATGAATTTTCGAAGGAACGGAAAAATGTTTCAGTAATAATTCCGGAATAAAGTAACAGGCTTATTCACATTCTGTTATCGAATCGGCTTCCAAGTCGATACGGAAATTAACACAAGGTTCTCCGTGGAGGAAATGTTCGAATATTTCCGCGATCTCCCGCAATCGGGTAACAACTTCCGAAGACATGTCCGACGTGCGCACGGCATCGAACAAACGCGCGTATGCGGCCAACCGTTCCGACGGGATATCCCGCAAAGCCAATCTGTCGGCGTAACGCAACCGGCAGAGGTCGACTATCAAATCGTAACCGTTCCACCCGGCAGCGGTTTTCGCTTCGGAGGGTTCTCCTGAAACGTATGCCAAGAGCTGTTCGCCGCTCATCACCGCAATGCTGTCTTTTACGATGGATGGGAAATCTTTGGGAATGAAGCGCGTACGGACCAAGTCACGGAACTGGACATCGCAAAAGGTCTGGTAATTAGCGGATTTCAGGGCTTCGGCGTTCCATATCGGCGTTTTTCCTCTCAGGAGGTCGGCTTCATGTTCTTTTTGGTAAAGACTGAAACAACGGTCGAAGCCCGGAACACTGTCTAACACCACGGTTTCCACCGCAAATTCTTGCCGACTCTCTGCCGTTACGATTTTATAGGCAGGTATGTAAGTAGCGATGGAGGGAACTTGTACGTTATACAGGTGACTTCCGTCTCTCCCTTCAAGCACCCCCGTATCGTTTACGTGCATGTGGCCTGCTATGTGGAAACGGATTCCCGCTTCAAGAAAAGCCTGTCCCACTTCCTCGGTCGGAACGCGCGGAAAGTCGAACTTCGTATTCCCCCACGCCTTGCCCATCTGTTCCGAAGCGCCGTCGTTAAAATCAACCAGCGGATAATGTGAAAAAGTAATCAGCGTTTTATTCAGGCGGCGTGCCTCCGATGCCACTTTCCGCACCCACGACAGCAGGAAAGGCTTATGCCGCAATACATTATTGTAGCCTACACTTGAGCCCTGATAGATTAGTTTTCCGTTTTTTACTGTTTTAGGCAAATACACTCCGGCGTCAATCGCCAGCAGCCAAATACCTTCCACCGGCTCTACCAAATAGCTGGCATCGGTTGCCGTCAGCGAATCACACAACACATAGTGTCTGTTCTCAAAACCACCTTCTCGCTTGGCTGTATCATACGCATAATTTTCGTAAACATACGAGGTAAAAGGACTCTCCCAATAAAGATATTCAGGCTGAGGATAAAATCCGAACCGAGAATAACATGCCATTTCCTGTTCGTAACCGGCACACCGGTTGGTCAATGTATTCCGGCTTCCGTCTGCTTTCAGGAAATCATGCCCCGCCTGTTCCATACCGAAAGGAAGTGCAGGGTCGTGGTTTCCGGTCGTTACAAAAAACTTCATTCCGTACCGCTTCGTGTAGTCGGTCAGTATCTGATTTATTTTCTCTTGGTTGATAAATTGTCCGTTATCGGTCAGGTCGCCCGGCAGCACCACCAATGAAATATTCCGTTGAGCAACATCGTTAAGCGCCGCAAGCAAAGCAAAATAATTTTCGTTGAACAGACGGGTAGACTGTACTTGCGCCTCCATAGAGCGGATGAGTTCGGGATAATCTTCTATGTTTTGGATATGCGCATCGGATATGAAAGCTATTTTTTGCGCAGAGGCGGCGAAAGAATCAAAAAGGAATAAACAGGCGAAAAGTAATAGGCGGATATTCATACAAATACGCTTGATTAAGAGGGTTATGCGGCAAATATATACAAAATTGGTTAAAAAAGCTCCCTAAACTGGCTAAAAAGAGTGTCCGTATTCTCCACAAAAAGAGCCGGACAGACAACAGAATAAAAAAATAGAAGCCGAAGCAGGCTTGTAATCATAGTAATTTGTACCTTTGCAGATAATCGAAAGCCGAAAGGCAGACTGTTACACGCAAATCAATAACTACACACATATAAACAACGCATGAAGATAGAAGACAAGCTGACCGAATCCGTCCTGAAGGGCGTGAAGGAACTGTATGGGGCAGATGTACCTGCCCGGACGGTACAGTTGCAAAAAACCAAGAAAGAGTTTGAGGGACACCTTACGCTGGTGGTGTTCCCGTTTCTGAAAGCATCGAAGAAAGCGCCCGAACAGACTGCGGCGGAGATTGGCGCGTATCTGGAGAGGAACGAACCGGCCATTGCAGCGTATAACGTGATTAAGGGGTTCTTGAACCTCACCATCGCATCCGCCGTGTGGGTGGATATGCTAAACCGCATCCATGCGGACAGCGCGTGGGGGATAAGGAAGCCCGAAGCGCAGGCCCCGCTGGTGATGATTGAGTATTCGTCGCCCAACACCAACAAGCCGCTACACCTGGGGCATGTGCGTAACAACCTGCTGGGATGCGCGCTGGCAAACATCATGGAGGCGAACGGATACAGGGTGGTGAAAACGAACATCGTAAACGACAGGGGAATACACATCTGCAAGTCGATGCTGGCGTGGCTGAAGTATGGCGGCGGTGAGACGCCGGAATCGTCGGGCAAGAAGGGTGACCACTTGGTGGGCGATTATTACGTGGCCTTCGACAAGCATTACAAGGCGGAGGTGGCCGGGCTGATGGAAAAGGGCATGAGCAAGGAGGAAGCCGAAGCGCAGGCACCGCTGATGCAGGAGGCGCGCGGGATGCTGCGCAAATGGGAGGCGGGCGACCCCGAGGTGCGCGCGCTATGGAGCAGGATGAACGGATGGGTGTATGCCGGGTTCGACGAGACGTACCGCATGATGGGGGTGAGTTTCGACAAGGTGTATTATGAATCGGACACGTATCTGGAAGGAAAGAAGAAGGTATTGGAAGGCTTGGAAAAGGGCTTGTTCTACCGCAAGGACGACGGCTCGGTGTGGGCCGACCTCACCGCCGAGGGGCTTGACCAGAAGTTGCTGCTCCGGGCCGACGGCACTTCGGTATATATGACGCAGGACATCGGCACAGCCGAGCAGCGTTTTGCCGATTATCCCATCGACAAGATGATTTACGTGGTGGGAAACGAGCAGAACTACCACTTCCAGGTATTGTCTATCCTGCTCGACAAGTTGGGTTTCGAGTGGGGGAAAGACTTGGTGCACTTCTCTTACGGGATGGTGGAGCTGCCCGAAGGCAAGATGAAGAGCCGCGAGGGTACGGTGGTGGATGCCGACGACCTGATGGAGGCGATGATCGACACGGCGAAGGAGACGAGCAGCGAACTGGGCAAGCTGGACGGCCTGACTCAGGCAGAGGCGGACGACATTGCCCGCATCGTGGGGCTGGGAGCGCTGAAGTATTTCATCCTGAAGGTGGACGCGCGCAAGAACATGACTTTCAACCCCAAAGAGTCGATCGACTTCAACGGGAACACGGGGCCTTTCATCCAGTACACGTATGCCCGGATCCGCTCTATCCTGCGCAAGGCGGGCGAAAGCGACATCGCCGTGCCGGAGGTTGTCCCCGCAGGTGTGGAACTGAGCACGAAGGAGGAAGGGCTGGTGCAGCTGCTGGCCGACTTCCCTGAGGTGGTGCGGCAGGCGGGCACGGATTATAACCCGTCTATCCTTGCCAACTATGCTTACGACTTGGTGAAGGAGTATAACCAGTTCTACCATGACTTCAGCATCTTGCGCGAGGAAAACGAGGCGCTGAAGGTGTTCCGCCTTGCGCTGAGCTGCAATGTGGGCAAGATTGTGAAGCTGGCCATGGGGCTGCTGGGCATCGAAGTGCCTGAGAGAATGTAAGATTCATTTATTTATGAAGGGTTAAAGGTTAAGGACGGGGACGGCTCCGCAGGGCTTGCTTCCGTTCTTAATCTTCGTTTTTTTCTTCGGAAAGGCTTATATGGGCAAACAGAAGTATTATGTGGTGTGGAAGGGGGTGAATCCGGGTGTCTACACGTCGTGGACGGACTGCCAGCTGCAGATAAAGAATTACAAGGGGGCGCTGTTCAAGTCGTTCGACACGCGCGAAGAGGCGGAACGGGCGCTGGAGATGCCGGCTCACCTCTACCTGTCCGGCGAAAAGAAGGGGGGCGGGAAACCGGTCACGGCGTTGCCCGAAGGCTTCGACATGAATTGTCTGGCGGTAGACGCGGCGTGCAGCGGGAATCCGGGGGCGATGGAATACCGTGGGGTATATTTGCTCACAGGGCAGGAAATATTCCGCTTCGGTCCGGTATACGGCACGAACAACGTCGGCGAGTTTCTTGCCATCGTCCATGCGCTGGCGCTGCTGAAGCAGAAACACTCGGCGATGCCCGTTTACTCAGACAGCCGCAACGCGCTGGCGTGGGTGAAGCAGAAGAAATGCAAGACGAAGCTCGAACGCACCGCCCGCACCGAAGCGCTTTTCGGATTGATAGAACGTGCCGAGAAGTGGCTGAAGGAAAACACTTACTCTACGCCATTGCTGAAATGGGAAACAGAACGGTGGGGGGAAATTCCGGCGGACTTCGGACGGAAGTGACAGAATCCACCGGCAGTCTTCCCATCCAGACATAGAAACACTTACTTTTACTACACTTATGAAAAAAAGAACAGCTTACTTGGCAGCCTTTTTTGCTGCAGTATTGGGCTATTTCCTTATCCAGAAACCATTGTTCATGCTCTATAACGGCTCGGTGGCAAAAGGCGTTCCGCTTGCCGATTACGGGAGGGTCATGCTCCACGGATTCACGCTCGATGCGGCCACGGCGGGCTATCTGACGGTCGTCCCGTGGCTGGCGATTCTGGCCAGCATCTGGTTTAAGCGGTTTCCGCTGCGGGCGGTTCTGGCAGGATATTATGCGGTTATCGCCTTGCTGGTTACAATCATATTCATAGGCGACATGTCGATTTATCCTTTTTGGGGGTTCAAGCTCGATGCTTCCGTCTTCCTGTATCTCGATTCTCCGAAGAATGTACTGGCAAGCGTGTCGGCAGGTTTCGTTATTTTCCGCCTCCTGTGCGTATTGGTACTCTCCATCTTGGCGGCATGGGGGCTTTACAGACTGACGCCTGCGGTACTTGCCGGAACCAAGCGCCGTGTGGCGGGCAGCGTGGGGTGGATACTGCTCGGCGGATTGCTGTTTATCGTGATCCGGGGAGGCGTGACCGAATCGACGTCAAACATCGGACAGGTGTATTTCTGCAACGATGAGTTTCTGAACCATTCGGCTGTGAATCCGGCATTCAGCCTGATAGCTTCGGCAAGCAAAACCGAGGATTACGCCAAAGAGTTTGATTTCTTCGACGAGGCGAAACGCCGCTCGCTTTTCAACGGGCTGTATCCTACGGGAGGGAAAACCGTTGTGGAGCTGCTGAACACCAAGCGCCCCAACATCCTGATTATCCTGATGGAAGGATACGGGGGCGTGTTCGTGGAACCGCTGGGCGGAGAGCCGGGAGTGAGTCCGAACATGGAACGCTTGGCGAAGGAAGGCGTGTTTTTCACGAATTGTTACGCCAACAGTTTCCGCACCGACCGGGGGACGGTTTGTACGTTTAGCGGATATCAGGGATTCCCTACCCTGTCGGTCATGAAGATTCCGGCAAAGAGCCGCACGCTTCCCTCCATTGCGGGGAAATTGGTGAAGGAAGGCTATGCCACCGATTTCTTATACGGCGGAGACATCAATTTCACCAACATGAAGAGTTATCTGCTGGGAAGTGGTTACCAACGCCTTACGGCAGATGTGGATTTCAGCATGAGCGAGCGCAAGAACCCGTGGGGAGTGAACGATGACATCACGTTCGAGTATCTGTATAACGAGATAAAGAAGCGTCCCGCAGACGGCCTTTGGCACACGGCTTTCCTTACGCTGAGCAGCCACGAGCCTTTTGATGTGCCCTATCACCGGCTGGACGACAAGATTCTGAATGCCTTTGCATTCACCGACGACTGCTTGGGGAAATTCATCGACAGGCTGAAACAACTTCCGCAATGGAAGAATTTGCTCGTCATCTGCCTGCCCGACCACGGATTCCACTACCCGCTCGACGAGCCGAACAACAGTCCGCGCGTTCATCACGTGCCGATGATTTGGTTAGGCGGAGCGGTGAAACAGCCGATGGTTGTCGACAAGCTGATGAACCAGACCGACATGGCAGCCACGCTGTTAGGACAGCTCGGCATCGACCACAGCGAATTTAACTTCAGCCGGAACGTTTTGGGCGAAGAATATGTCTACCCGTTCGCTTACTACACTTACAATAACGGCTTTGCTTTTTGCGACAGCACGGGAGTTACGCAGGTGGATAACAATTCGGGCAAAACGCTTGTAGACTCTCCTGCCCCAAACAGCCGGAGAATGGATTTGGGGAAAGCCATCCTGCAAAGTTCGTACGACGATTTAGGCAACAGATAGCAATAAAAAAAACCGGGAAAAGAGCCGGAAAATTTCTATTCGGAAAGAAGGACGACACTCCGAATAGAACCGGACGGTTCATCCGCTTGCGTCAAGCTGCACTAACGGTAGCGTTTTTCAGCCCTGCACCGACGAAAAAGCCGGACTGTTTCAACAACAGCCCGGCCCTCATCAAACATCCAATAAAAAATCAGAGGTCGTTTCGCGCTTATCTTATGAATAACAGTTCCCGATATTTAGGAAGCGTCCACATGCGGTCGTCTACGATGAGTTCCAGCTTGTCGATGTGGTAACGTATCTCCTCCAGCATGGGCGCTATCGTGTCGTGGTAAGCGATGGCCTTTTCGCGCTCGGAGGCTATCTTGTTTGCCACCTTGCGGGCTTCCACCATTGCGTCCACGTGTTCTTTTATGTAAGTGGCATGTTCGGCTATCTTGCGGATGATTGCCATGTTCTCGGCAGAAAGCGTGCGGGCTTCCTCTTCCGCAAAGACGGATTTCATCTTATACACGTTATCGATCAGCTTCGTCTGATATTCGGTAGCCACGGGGACGATGTGGTTCATCACCAAGTCGCCCAACACGCGCGCCTCTATCTGGATCTTCTTCGTGTAAGTTTCCCACTTCACTTCGTTGCGGGCTTCCAGCTCCTTCTGCGTCATTACCCCGGTCGACTCGAACATGCGGATGCTTTCCGGCGTAAGGTAGCGGTCGAAGATGAGCGGACAACTCGTCTCGCAGTCCAGTCCGCGGCGTGCAGCCTCTGCCTTCCATTCTTCGCTGTAACCGTTCCCGTCGAAGCGGATGGGCTTACACTCCTTGATGTACTTACGGATTACTTGGATGATAGCCGATATCTTGGGCTCACCCTTTTCCACCAGTCCGTCTACCTCTTTCTTGAATTCCACGAGCTGTTCCGCCACCGCCGCGTTCAGGGCTATCATCGCACTGGCGCAGTTTGCCTCCGAGCCCACCGCACGGAACTCGAAGCGGTTGCCGGTAAAGGCGAAGGGCGAGGTGCGGTTACGGTCGGTGTTGTCGATCAGCAATTCGGGAATCTGCGGAATGTCCAGCTTCATGCCGTGTTTTCCTCCCAGCGAGACCAGCTCGTCAGTAGAACTTTCCTCCATGTGGTCGAGCACCTTGCTCAACTGTTTTCCCAAGAACGAAGAGATGATGGCGGGAGGCGCTTCGTTCGCCCCCAAGCGGTGTGCGTTGGTAGCGCTCATGATAGACGCTTTCAGCAAGCCGTTATGACGGTAAACCGCCATCAGCGTGTTGACCACGAACGTGATGAAACGCAGGTTCTCCTCTGCCGTTTTTCCCGGAGCCATCAGCAGCACGCCCGTATCCGTCCCCAGCGACCAGTTGTTGTGTTTGCCCGAACCGTTCACGCCCTTGAACGGCTTCTCGTGCAGCAACACGCGGAAACCGTGCGTGCGTGCCACCTTGCGCATGAGCGACATGAGCAGCATGTTATGGTCGACGGCAAGGTTACACTCCTCGAATATCGGCGCCAGCTCGAACTGGTTCGGCGCCACCTCGTTATGGCGCGTCTTCACCGGGATGCCCAGCTCAAGCGCCTGTATCTCCAAGTCTTTCATGAAAGCCGCCACGCGGGTGGGGATGGCGCCGAAGTAATGGTCTTCCAGCTGCTGGTTCTTCGAAGCCTCGTGTCCCATCAGCGTACGCCCCGTCAGCAGCAAGTCGGGACGCGCCGCATACAGTCCGGCATCGACAAGGAAATACTCCTGTTCCCATCCCAAGTACGCCATCACCTTCTTCACCTCCGGGTCGAAGTAATGGCAAACCTCCACCGCCGCCTTGTTTACCGCGCTCAGCGCCTTGAGCAGCGGCGCCTTGTAATCCAGCGATTCGCCCGTATAGGCTATGAACACCGTGGGGATGCAGAGCGTGTCGTCTACCACGAACACGGGCGACGAGGGGTCCCACGCGCTGTATCCGCGTGCCTCGAACGTGTTCCGTATCCCGCCGTTGGGGAAAGAAGAAGCATCAGGCTCCTGCTGCACCAGCAGCTTCCCTGAAAACTCTTCCAACATGCCCCCCTTGCCGTCATGCTCTATAAAGGCATCGTGCTTTTCCGCCGTGCCTTCCGTCAGGGGCTGGAACCAGTGCGTATAGTGGGTCACGCCCAGCTCCATCGCCCAGCGCTTCATGCCCTCCGCCACTTGGTCGGCCACCTCGCGGTCGAGCGCCGCGCCGTTGTCCATCGCGTCTGCCAGCCGTGCATAAACCGGCGCAGGCAGGTATTTGAACATTTTTTCGCGGTTGAACACATACTTGCCGAAATACTCGGCCGGACGCTCCGACGGAACGGCTATCTCCAAAGGCTTTGCCCGGAATGCCTTTTCCACCATATTAAATCTTAACTCTGACATAAATACCTCTCTTTTTAGTTGATTTTACCGTATTTGTTTGATATTATACACTTTCCTAATGGTTGTAAGCCGACTCCCCGTGTTCGTAAATGTCGAGCCCTTCTTCTTCCACACGCCTGTCTACGCGGACGCCCACCAGACGGTCGACCACCTTGAAGAGGATGAAAGTCATCACCCCGCTGAACGCCACCGAAACCACCGTGGCGGCCACCTGTACCCATAACTGGTGCCAGTCGCCATACAGCGCGCCCTGCACGCCGCCTTCGCCCGTTATCGCCTGCGTGGCAAACACTCCCGTAAGTACCGACCCCACGATGCCCCCTATGCCGTGCACGCCGAAAGCGTCGAGCGTGTCATCATACTTGAAGCGCGGCTTGATGACCGCCACCATGTAGAAACACACGATGGGTGTGATCAGCCCGATGAAGAACGCGCCGAGGAGGTCCGCCGTGCCCGCCGCCGGCGTAATGGCCACCAGCCCCGACACCGCGCCCGTACATGCCCCGATGGTGGTGGGCTTCCGGTTGTGAATCCAGTCGACCGCCATCCACGTCAGCGCCGCCACACACGTGGCCACATGCGTCACAAGGAAAGCGTTGGCGGCTATGCCGTCGGCCTGCAGCCCGCTTCCGGCATTGAAGCCGAACCACCCCAGCCACAAGAACGCCGTGCCCATGAACACGAAGGTGATGTTATGCGGCGACATGGGCTGCCCCGGCCTGTAACCGCTCCGCCGGCCCGCCATGACCGCCATCACCAGCGCCGATATGCCGGCATTGATATGCACCACCGTGCCCCCGGCAAAGTCGATGGCGCCCATCTGCTGCAGGAATCCTCCGCCCCACACCCAGTGCGCCATCGGCATATACACCAGCACGCTCCACAGCACGGTAAACAAGAGGAACCCCGCGAACTTCACACGTTCGGCAAAAGCCCCCAGTATGAGCGCCGGCGTGATGACGGCAAACATGCACTGGAACAATACGAAAACCAGTTCGGGGATGCGCCCCGCCGAGAGCGTGGAGGGCGTTATGCCGCGCAGCATCACCTTGTCGAACCCTCCTGCCAGCCATCCCCAGCCGCTCCCGCTGTCCGTCAGGCTTGTCCCGAACACCAAGCTGTAGCCGAAAGCCACCCATAAGATGCTCACCACCCCTACTATCACCACACACTGCATGATGACGCTCAACACGTTTTTCTGGCGCACCAGCCCCCCGTAGAACAGGGCGATGCCCGGAATCGTCATTAACAGTACCAGAATCGTCGAAACAATCATCCATGCGGTGTTTCCTGTATCAAGAATTGTGTTTGTGTCCATAATTTTTTCCGTTTAGTCGTTAATACCTCGTTACTGCTTCCTCCCGTCACTCCTCCTGCTCGGCGTTATACAGCGCGATGTCGCCGCGCTCGCCCGTGCGGATGCGGATCGAATCCTCCACCGGAGTTATAAAGATGCGCCCGTCGCCTATCTCGCCCGTGCGCGCCGCCCTGAGCACCGCCTGCACGGTCTTCTCCACGTTTTTCTCGCGCACCACGATCGAGACGAGGATGCGCTCTATCGAGCTGGTGTCGTAAACCACCCCCCGGTAAACGCGGCCCTGCCTTGTCTTGCCCACGCCCCGCACGTCATAATAAGAAAACCATTCGATGCCGGCCGCCAGCAGCGCCTCCTTCACATCCTCAAAACGGCTTCTGCGAATAATAGCTTCAATTTTTTTCATTGCTGTGTAGTGTATTTGTATTTTGTATTCCGCTGTATTATAAAAACGTTATCCTAACCATCTTTTTTCCCTCAAGCGGGTGCCGCCACCCTGCCCGTTACCTTGAAAACTCTCCCTCTCTTAAAGGCTCACCCCGAACACGAAATAAGCCCCCTCCGTCGCCGGGTTCCAGATAACCCGTGCAAACAGCGGCAGCGAATAGCTGTCGGTTATCTTCAGGCTCTTGGCAGCCTCAAGGCTCACGCTTGCCACCTCGAAGCCCCCCGCCCCAGCCCTGCCGCCGGCAGTGGCATTATAGAAATCCGTCTCCCACGGCACCGCGCCCACCTCGGCCGACCACTCCAGCCCGCCCCAGCGGAACGGCGCCGCCACCGAGAAGTACGAAGAATACGCCCGTGCGCCGCTTCGGGTAACGCCGTCGTTTCCGGCAAAGTTCGTATACCAGTTCACCGCCAGAAAGCCCAAGTCATAGCCCACCTGCGCCTCAAACACATGCCGCGTGTTCCGCGCCCCGTAATGGAAATACCCCGCGCCCCCGTCCGTCCAATAATCCGTGACCGACACGCTGAAGCCCCCCGCGGCATAGCCCACAGTCAGGTCAATCTCCTTCGTATCGTCTTTATCCAGCCCTACCGAGCCCCATGCCCCCAGCGAAAAGCCCTTATAGCTTACCGATACCGACGGCTGGATGCTCACGTTACCTAAATCTTGCCCACGCCAGAGGTAGCCGCTAACAAGGTCGGCACCGAGATCTGCCTCTACATGTTCCTGAGCCCCTGCAACTACGGGAGCAGCAAGCAGCAGCACTGCTGCCAACATTTTCGTTTTCTGCAAACTCTCTTTTTTCATTGCTTTCAGCTTTAGTTAATACCCATTTTACTTCACTATATAACGTCTTTGTGTTGCTTTTTTCTTTTTGATATATATATTTAAGTATTTACTTTCTGTTTGTTTATCAACAGCACAAAATTACATCTTTTTGATTTATAAAAACAAATATTGGGTGTATTTTTGATAAAAAAATAGGTAAAGTTTCATATTGTTATAAATACACTTATTATTGTTATATATTAAAACAAAACATCCCTATTTTAACATCATAATATCATACCGCATATTCAAAAAAACTCATGCGGATGCGTTACCCAAAACTACCGCATGAGTTGGCTTACTCTTCCGCATGGACCGACAAGTCTTTCGCATAGAATTTTCAGGGTTCCGAATCTATTTTCTAAAAAGTCACCGAAAAGCCTCATCCCTTTACTTTCCGAATCAAAAGTATTCCTTATTTTTGTCGGCAATTTATCCGATTAACCATGATAAGCATAGCTGAGTTTGAAACAAGTTTCCGGTGTTATTACCGCCCGCTTACGATGTATGCCCTGCGCTACACCGAGAATATCGACGATGCCGAAGACATCGTTCAACAGGCGTTTATCGACACATGGGATAAACTCAACGAAGGGAAAAACATTTGCAGCCTGAAGGCATATCTTTACCGGACGGTGCGCAACAACTGCTTAGACTACCGCACACCTCATGCAGAAGAAGCGTGCGAAGAAAACTGCAAAGAGCAGGAACCGAGCGAAGAAGAGCAAATCGTGCGCTCGGAGCGCGATGCCCAACTTTGGACTGCCATTGACCGCCTGCCTCAAAAGCGGAAACAAATTTTCTTACTGGCGAAGCGCGACGGATTATCTTACCAAGAAATAGCGGAAGAGCTGAATATTTCGATTAAAACGGTGGAAAATCAGATAGCCGCTGCACTGAAAACCTTGCGTAATACCGCCATCCGAATCTATCTTTTCTTTTTTTCATAAAATCTGATATTCCGGATAGGGGATTTTTCAAAAAAACGGGTCTTATCAACAAAAGGCATACAGAAATTACCTAACAAGATAAGATTATGAAAAATCAGCATGACCCATTGACGCCGGAAGAAGAGAGCCTGCGCTTCGTCAGCCGCTTCTACCGCGAAAACAAAAACAATACGTCGGAGGCGTGGAAGAAAATCCTGCCTCATCTGCGCCGAGACCGCAAGACTTCCCGCCGGATGTGGATTTACCGCACCGTGGCAGCAGCAGCCGTTTTTGCAGGAATCTTAATCGGGATGACTTACTACTGGAACCGCCTGCACACCGACTGGGTTATCGTGACGGCAGACGCAAAACCGCGAGAGCTTTTCTTACCCGACCAAAGCAACATCACGCTGTCGCCCGGAAGCAGCCTGCGTTACGACCGACTCTGCTTTGGGAAGGATGAACGCCGTGTAGAACTGTCGGGCAAGGCTTATTTTGCCGTACACCACGAAGCCGACCACCCTTTCCGTGTAGCAACGCCCACGGTTACGATACAGGTGCTGGGTACGCAGTTTCAGGTAGAGGCAGCTACCGACAGTACAACCGCTTTCGTGGCTTCGGGAAAAGTTCGTTTCAGCACCGGGAAATCGTATTGCGACCTGACCGCCGACATGCGTGCCGTAGGACAGAAAGACGGAAATATCCGGGTTACCAAAGCTGCAAGCCGTAACGAACTGGCATGGAAAACTCATCGGCTTACTTACCGGCATACGCCGCTGCGTCAGGTAGTCGACGAGTTGGAAAAACTCTACGGCTGTTCTATCACAGGCATACCCGAAGAGGAACTGTTTCTGACTTCTGACTTCAACGAAATGCAATTAACAGACATAATTCACATCATCAACCAAACACTTGACACTCATTTATCAGTAGAGCCATGACAAAACGCTTCACTTTTTACGTACAAATGATGCTAATCGTACTGGCTGGCTTCCTTACCGTGGAAGCCCAAGCCCGTACGACGGACGAACCGCTGGTTAACCTGCGTGCCAACCGTGTACCCATCACCGAGGTGTTGGCCCAATTAGAGAAGCAAACCGACGTTATTTTCTCTTACGAATCGTCGCAATTAGAAAAGTTTCCTGCGATAAGCATCCATTTTCATCAAACGCCCCTTACGGCATGTATCGAAAAACTGTGTACCATTCTTCCGATAAGCTATCACCGGATAGGACGGTTCATTATCATAAAGCCAAAGAAAATGAAGAAATTTACGGTGAGCGGTTTCGTGCGCGACAAGCTATCCGGCGAATCACTTATCGGGGCATCTGTGGTTGAAACCAATCTGAAGACAGGAACAATTACCAACGAGCATGGTTTTTTCAGTCTGACGCTGAACGAAGGTGAGACCGATTTGGAAATTACGTACATCGGATATGGTGCATATCATTTTCACGTGCCGTATCTGCACCGAGACACTACACTTACTGCCAACTTATCGCTCAACCAACAGCTTGAAGAAGTGGTTATAAACGCCTCTCTCGACAAAAATCAGTTGCAGAGCCCTCAAATAGGCAAAGTTACATTCAACTATTCCGACATCAAACGCACGCCTGTACTGTTTGGCGAGGCGGACATCGTAAAGGTGATGCAAACCCAAGCCGGCGTTTCTCCCGGTGTGGCGGGATTTTCCGACATGTATGTCAGAGGCGGAAACAAGGATGAAAACCTTTATCTGATTGAAGGAAGTCCCATCTATCAGGTGAACCATGTAGCCGGACTGTTTTCGGCACTCAACGTAGAAGCCATTAAAGGAATGGATTTCTATAAAGCCGGATTCCCGGCACGCTTCGGCGGGAGAATATCAAGTGTGGTCGATGTGAAACTGAAAGACGGAAACCTGAACGAATATCACGGCAGTGCCACATTGGGACTGACATCGGGCAGTCTGAATTTGGAAGGACCGATTGTCAAAGGAAAAACAGCTTTCAAGTTCAACCTCCGGCGCTCGTGGTTCGACGTGCTGACAGCTCCTGCGCTGGCTATCTGGAATGCCACCAAGAGCGAAGGCAAGAGCAAAACCGTGGCACGGTATGCGTTTACCGACTTAAACTTCAAGCTGACTCACCATTTTAACACACGCAGCCGTGCATTTGCCGGTGTGTACTGGGGGAAAGACTACCTGAAAGGCGGAACCAAAGAAGAAATCGAACAGACAAAAGAAGAAGACATCAGCCGCCTGAACTGGGGCAGCGTGACGGCTTTCGGCGGATGGGCGTATGCGCTCAGCCCCAAACTGTACGGAACGCTGAATGCTTCGTACACCCATTACCGCTCCGACATCCGGCGAGACCTAAAAAACCAAGAGAAAGACAAGTCTACTTTCTACCGCACTTCTACCGCAAACGGAATTGATGACGTCAGTTTCCGTGCCGACTTCAGCTACCAGCCTGCAACAAGTCATCACATCCGGTTCGGCGGACTATATACTTATCATAAGTTCCGTCCGGATTACGATGAAACCCGTTCATCGGCCGGCGGAGGCATCCTTCTTAACGACAACCAAGAAATCCTGTATGCCCACGAAGCCGGGATTTATGCCGAAGACGAGTGGAACGTCTGCCCGTGGTTCATCGTAAACGGAGGGCTACGGTTCAGCCTCTACCATGCGGAACAACAAACGTACACAAACTGGGAACCGCGAATCAACACCGTATTCCGCCTCAGCCCTCGGCTAAGCGTAAAAGCCTCTTACGCACGGATGAGCCAATACGTCCATCAGCTCAACGAAAGCTATATCGACCTGCCCACCGACAGCTGGATTCCGGTAGGCAGAGAGTTCAAACCGTTACAGAACGACCAACTGTCGGCAGGAGTCTATTTCAGTATGACCCCCACCTACTCATTTGCCGTGGAAGGATTCTACAAATGGATGAATCATGTACTGGACTATAAAGACGGATACAACATATTCTCTGCCACATCAGACTGGCGCAACAAGCTGACAGCCGGCAAAGGAAAGTCTTACGGTATGGAACTGACAGCCCGCAAGGAACAAGGGAAGATAACCGGTGTCATCAGCTATACCCTCAGTTGGAACAACCGCCGCTTTGAAGACATCAATCAGGGAGAGTGGTTCCCTGCCAAGTTTGACAACCGCCACAAAGTGAATATCACCGCCAACTGGCGCGTGAGCAAGAAAGTGGAACTAAACGCCGCATGGACGTACATGACCGGCAACCGCATAACCGTTTCGTTCGACAATTATTATGAACTGGGACGAGACCGCTATACAGGATGGGCAGGAACAGGCATCAGCCCGACCACACCGGGAGTCCAATTTCCCGGCAGCGAACTGGTTCCGCCCGATTATTATTTCGAAAACGGACTGGATTATTATACCAAACGAAACAACGTACGCCTGCCCGCTTACCACAGGCTGGACTTGGGCATCAATATTTATAAACCCCTGAAAAAAGGAAGAACAGGAATCTGGAATGTAAGCATCTACAACGCTTATTGCTACATGGCTCCTGCCAGCATCCAAAAGCGGTGGAAATGGGATGAAAACTATAATGTTACCAACGTATTCCAAACCTTGCGCCTCATACCTATTATTCCGTCTGTATCATATACACTTAAATTCTAACAAAGTATGAAGAAGAGAGATATATACATTTTGCCGGCTGCTCTGCTACTGCTGAGCGCATGTTACAAAGACATCGACATGGAGAAATATCGTCCCGACCCGGTTATCGTGGTCAACAGTGCCATTTCGTCCGACTCTACCATCATGGCGAGCGTTACACACACTTGGTTCTACGCCGATACCAAGCCTTACGAAGAGCATTACGCCAACCTGCCGCAAGCTCGCGTCGATTTGTATGTTAACGATGAGTTCCGGGAACAAATGGAATGGGGACAATACCTCCCGGTAGATTCGCTCAATGAAGTACCGGATTCGGTATTCAAATCGCACGTCGTGCCGAAAGCCGGAGATTGTATCCGACTCGTAGTCTCTGCCGACGGCTATCAGACCGTAACCGCCGAAACAACCGTTCCCGCCATTGTACCTATCCGGAAAGCCGAATGTGTGGATATTACGGAACGCATCAATTACGAAGGGAATGTAGGAGACGGATATGGAAATACGGTTAAGGAACGGTATTATGCCCTGACCTATAACCTAACGTTCAAAGACGAAGGCGGAAAAAGTAATTACTATGCCCTTACCTGCCTGAAGACGGATGAATATTACCAGACTTACTATCATCCACACATCGAATCATCCGACCCCATATTGTCTGAGAACTCAAACGCATTAGACGGCTCGATCGGATTCGACGGCATCAGTACCGGATACAGTTTTCTGTTTACCGACAAACAAATAGAAGGACAGGAATATACGCTGTCGTTCGAAGAATGGGTAAACAAGAGCGATGCCGAACAGTCTTCGCAACTATTAATCCGCTTATACAGCCTTTCCGAAGAATATTATCATTATCTATATTCCTTAAACCAAGTAGCTGGAAGCACGCTCGACGAAGCACTGGGAAATCTGGGCTTCGGCGAGCCGCTTCGAGTGTATAGTAATGTAGAAGGAGGTACGGGTATCTTGGGAGCATGTAACAGCTCAGAAACAGAAGTAACCGTACAAATCACCCCAGCATCTTGAACACCGGAGAGATAAACCACCGTTTATACATCAGCGTAGCCAACTGATAGACGAAGAATGCCGTCACCAATCCTACAATGGAATCAATCAGATAGTGTGCCTGAATATAGACGGTGGCACAACATAACAATACGTAGAAAGGAGCGAGGATATACGCCAGCTTACGGTTTACGCGCCATGCCATAATCATTACGATGGTAGATATACCTACATGCGAGCTGGGAAAGGCTGCGGTAGGTCGCTCGCCCACCTCTTGCGATGCTTCTACCAGATTATAAAAGAAACCGTGTTCGTATCCCGGACCGGGAATAAGATAATCATTATTATTGAAATAGTCGCCGATGGCTGGAAAGATGCAGGCATTTACTTTATCCATACCGATTGCCGGGAAATAGAATTGAGGACCTGCCACCGGTACAAGGATATAGAAAAGGTAGTAGATAAAAAAAGAGGTTACCAGCACGAAGCATATCTTTTCAAACCACTCAAACCGATTAATAAAGTAATAAACCACCACTATCAGCATCATGGGGTAATAAAAGAAATATCCCATGTTAAAAGGCTCACTAAACCACATGGAAGGACATAACTCGCTGAACTCTACGGAAGGTTGGCAGTGAAATATTGCTTGTTCGGCAGAAGCAAACAGATGGTCAAGGTTAGGAAACAGGCGATTAAACTCAAAGGTATCGGGATACCAATAAGCTAACAGCGACATCTGGACGACCATACGGACAAACGCCGTAAGCCGACAAGGAAATGCCTGATACATGAATATCAAAGCAAATGTCAGAATCACAATACCCAAACGCTCAAGCAACATGATGCCCGGATGCTCCATACGGGTATATAACAAGAAAATCAATATCGTGGTAAGGGCATTATAAATCAAACTGATGCTTTCAACAGCAAACAGCCCCTTTCCACTTTCTACACGCTCAAATAAGTTTATTTTTACAGCCATCCTTCTTTCTTATACCAAGCTATGATTTCTTTAACTCCTTTCTCCAACGAATACCGAGGACGGTAATCCAACTCTTCAACCAAAGGGGTGATATCGCATCGCCAGTTACGTTGTTTCATTATCTTATATTTATCACCATTCAGCGTACTGGTCTTCCCGCTCAAACGAGAAACATTTTCGGCTACGAACGAAATGACTCTCAACAAAGCCAGCGGACAGATAAACCGTATGACCCACGGGTTACCTAACTCTTTCCGTACCAAATCTGAAAAGGTACGGCTGCTGTATACCTGACCATCGCTGACAAAATAGCTGCGACATACCACTCCCTTCGCAAGGGCGGAATAAACTGCCTGAACCAAATCGGCTACGTAAACAAACGTAAGGTCTTGCCGCTTAAATCCTGCCGCGATGTCAAAATGACGACTGATTGATTTAATCATCAGGAAATAATCACGCTCACGCGGTCCATACACTCCCGTAGGGCGGAATATAACGTAGGGAAATCCGGACAATGATTTCAAATAGTCCTCCGTATGAAGTTTACTGATTCCGTAGGCTGTATTCGGTTGAGGAGTATCCTGTTCACAAATAGGTGTATAATCTTTTTCGTGAATGGCCCCAAACACGCTCAGCGAACTGACAAAGACGAAACGTTCGGGTATCATCCCCTGACGTGTCAACGTTTCGATAAAATTACGTGTAGCCCAATAATTGCCCATCTCAAAGTCTGCTTTATGCAAACATTTCGTAACGCCGGCACAGTGGATTATATAATCCCACCCACCGTGTTCACGCTTATGAGCGGCAAGCTGACTCTCCAGCCTGTCTGTATCCGTAAAATCCAATTCGGCAAAACGGATACGAGCGTCTGACAGATATTTCCGACTGCTCGTACGACGCACGCCCGCCCATACGTTCATACCTCGCTTCAAACCTTCTTCTACCAGAAAGCTGCCGATGAATCCGCTTGCTCCGGTCACCAAGATTTTCTTTTCCATTTACTTCTCAGGTTCAACGTGGATGCCGATAAAAGTTCCGGCACCGTATGTTTCTTTTAATTTCTTTTCTATTAAAGTAGCCTTGTCGTGCGCTTGGCGTAAAGACATGTTCCCATCCATGCGCACATGCATATCAATCGCATACCGGTTTCCTATACGGCGCGTCCGCAGGTGATGAAGCTGAGACACTCCCTCAACCGATGACACAATCGAAATGATTTCTTGCTCTACCGTATCAGGAAGCGAACGTTCCATTAGTTCTCCTATACAAGTATTTAACTGCTGAACAGATACGCGGACAATGAAAAAGCTCACGATAACGGCAGCCAAAGGGTCGAGCACGCGCCAGTTCTCACCCAACAAGATAGCCCCGCCTATACCTACGGCTGTACCCACGGAAGAAAAAGCGTCGCTACGATGATGCCATGCATTGGCTATTACCGCAGGACTGTTTTGTTTTTTCCCTACGACACAGGTGTAACGGTAAAGTATTTCTTTCGACACAACGGAAATAACAGCAGCAACCAGAGCAACCCATCCCGGAGAATCTAATGCTTCCCCGTGAAAAAAGGCTATAATCTTACTGAGTCCGTCCCAGCAGATACCTACTGCCACGCCCAGCAATGCCAGCCCTATCAGCAAAGTGGCAAAAGTCTCATATTTTCCGTGACCGTAATCATGGCTCTTGTCTTCCGGCTTTCCCGAAAGTCGGACAAACACAATCACGATAACATCGGTAACCAGATCAGACAATGAATGCACAGCATCTGCTACCATCGCGGCGCTATGCCCCCAAATGCCGGCTGCAAACTTTCCTATCGTCAGCAACACGTTTACCACACTCCCTATCAGCGTTACCCGATAAAGTTCCCGTTCGCGGGAAGAAGTGTCTGCTCTATCCATATTCATTTTTTATTAAACAAGAATGGAGCAAAGATAATTATAACTTTCCATCTGCCCAAAGAAGCGCTGCTTCTTTCGTGGCAGAATGGATTTGTTATTGATATTATTTAATTTTTTTGGTTATCGGGCTGAGCAGAATCCGCCGTATCAGGATTTTCTTCCTCTTTACCCCAATGGGTTTCGGCTTCACGTTTCTCACGCTCGATTACCACCTTAGCCTTCCGGCCGTAAAGAATAAGTCGCAACGAATGGTCGTACGTCAGGTAGCTCCACATCCAGTTAAGCAAAACATTGATTTTATTGCGCACTCCCAATATCGAACGAAGGTGAACCACCAGCCACAACATCCAAGCTATCCAGCCTTGCGTTTTCAACTTGCTGAATTCTGCCACAGCCTTATTTCGTCCTACGGTAGCCATCGAACCTAAATTCCGATAACGGAAAGGCTTCAGAGCCTTGCCTTCCGCCAGATTGACGAGATTTGACGCCAGCAGGTTTCCTTGCTGAATGGCTACTTGGGCCAACTGCGGATGACCGTTAGGATATTGCTTGTCGCCATCAAGCATGATACACTGGTCGCCTATGCAGAAAATATTATCGCATCCTTCTACACGGTTAAAGGCATCGACCTTGATTCGTCCTCCGCGTCCGATAGACGTTTCCGGCAAATTACCGATGCTGTTGGCACGCACACCGCTCACCCAGATAAACGTACGGGTAGGTATTTCGCTTCCGTCTTCCAGTATCACCTTATTGTCTCGGTAATCCATAACCTTCTTGCCCAAGCAAACGTTGATACCCATCTTACGGAGAAACTCTGCCGCCTTTTCTGACGATTTGTTCGACATTCCCGCCAACAAACGGTCGCCTGCCTCCAGCAAATAAATTTGCAGTTCGTTGATATCCATATCCGGATAATCTTTCGGGAACACATAATGCTTCATTTCAGCCAGAGCACCGGCTATTTCCACACCCGTTGCTCCACCGCCTACCACGACAATGTTTAACAACTCATGGCGTTCTTGGTCGGTAGCACAGGTGATGCTCCGTTCAAAGTTACCCAGCAAAGCATTACGCAACCCGATGGCCTCTTCCAGCGTTTTCATCGGAATAGCCGATTCCTCGATGCGCTTGTTGCCAAAAAAATTAGAAGTAGTTCCTGCCGCCAATACCAGATAGTCGTATTCTATCTTACCGATAGAAGACTGAAGAATGTTACGTTCCGGCCAAATAAACCGAGCCTCTGCCATACGGAAATGAACATTCTTATTCTTCCCGAAAATTTTCCGGAAAGGAAACGAAATCGAACTGGGTTCCACTCCGGCAGAAGCCACTTGGTAGATGAGTGGAGGAAACTGATGGTAGTTATACTTGTCGATTAACACAACCTGAAAATTCGAATCAGACAGTTTGTTTGCCAATTTCAGTCCACCGAATCCTCCTCCTACGATAACAACTCTTTTTTTACCTTTTTCTCGTTCAATGTTAAAACTCATAATCAGCCTAATTTTGTGCGGTACAAAATTACGATGTTTTTTGCTTTTCTCACTTGCTTTTACCACAAAAAAGATGCTATGAAACACTGTTTTTAAACAAAATAATGCAGCTTTTTCTGAAACTGACAAACCGACATTACAAATCGCATTGTCATGCCTCTTCAAGGGCTCTTGAAGCCCCCGAAAATTCTACCGCAAGGACACCATGACGCTCCGAATAGAAAGCCTCAACGCAACCGCATGTTTTAACCAACGCAAGCGGTAGAATTTTCGGATACAATACGGCTTATTCCATTTATTTTATTTACTTTGTAAAATCAATCATTTAAAAGCAGAAACGACATGACTAAGAAGAAAGACAAAAAGGGCGGGAAACGCATGAAAAAGAAAGAGTTAACAGAGTTACTCGTTAGTTATTTCCGCAACAAGCCCGGTGAGGCATTCACTGTCAAACAGTTGTTTCAAGGATTAAAGCTAACCACCCATCCGCTGAAAATGCTCTGCCGCGACATTGTGGAAGAAATGACAGAAGACAATTTCCTTGTGGAAGTGGAAAAAGGACGCTTCCGCCTGAACGATAAGGGACAGGTAATGGTGGGAACATTCCAACGCAAAAGCAATGGAAAAAATTCATTCGTCCCCGACGATGGAGGAGAACCGATTTTTATTGCAGAACGCAATTCGGCTCATGCGATGAACAACGATAGGGTTAAAATCTCACTTTGCGCCAAACGCAAACGACAAAAAGTGGAAGGTCAGGTTATCGAAATTCTGGAACATGCTGCAACCACGTTTGTGGGCACACTGAAGGTTACCAAGAACTATGCTTTCTTACTGACCGAGACCAATACGCTTGCCAACGACATTTTCATCCCGAAAGACAAACTCAAGGGGGCTAAAGACGGCGACAAGGCTGTAGTCAGAATCACCGACTGGCCTGAAGAAGCAAAAAATCCGTTTGGCGAGGTGATTGATGTACTGGGTAAAGCGGGCGACAACACGACCGAGATGCACGCCATCTTAGCCGAGTATGGTTTGCCGTACACTTATCCGCAGTCGGTAGAAGCGGCAGCCGAAAAGATTCCGGCAGAAATCACACCGGAAGACTACGCCGAGCGTGAAGACTTCCGCGACGTGGTGACATTTACCATCGACCCCAAAGATGCCAAAGACTTTGACGACGCGCTTTCCATCCGTCTGCTCAAACCGGGACTGTGGGAAGTAGGCGTACACATTGCCGATGTGTCGCATTACGTGAAAGAGGGAAGCGCCATCGACAAGGAGGCGGTAAAGCGTGCCACTTCGGTCTATCTGGTCGACCGTACCATCCCGATGCTCCCCGAACGGCTGTGTAACTTCATCTGTTCGCTCCGCCCCGACGAAGAAAAGCTGGCGTATTCCGTTATCTTCAACATGGATGAGAACGCCGTGGTGAAGGATTACCGCATCCGCCACACGGTTATCAAGTCGAACCGGCGGTTTACGTACGAAGAAGCCCAACAGATTATCGAAACGGGCGAAGGCGATTACAAGGAGGAGATTCTTGAACTGAACAAACTGGCACAAATCTTACGCCAACGCCGCTTGGAAAACGGTGCGATAAACTTCGACCGCTGTGAGGTGAAATTCGAAATCGATGAAAAAGGAAAACCGCTGAGCGTGTATTTCAAGGTATCGAAGGAAGCCAACAAACTGATTGAAGAGTTTATGTTGCTTGCCAACCGTACCGTAGCAGAACACATCGGCAAAGTGCCGAAGAACAAGAAACCGAAAGTATTCCCGTATCGTATCCACGACCTGCCCGACCCCGACAAGCTGGATAACCTGAGCCAGTTTATCGCACGCTTCGGCTATAAAATCCGTACGGGAGGCAGCAAGATGGAGGTATCGAAATCTATCAACCGCCTGCTGAACGACGTGGAAGGGAAGAAAGAACAGAACCTTGTGGAAACGGTTTCGCTGCGTGCCATGCAGAAAGCGAAGTATTCCATTTATAACATCGGACACTACGGACTGGCATTCGACTATTATACGCATTTCACTTCGCCCATCCGCCGTTATCCCGACTTGATGGTACACCGTTTGCTTACCCGCTATCTGGCAGGAGGTCGTACGGCTCAGGCAGACAAATACGAATCGCTGTGCGAACACAGCTCGGCTATGGAACAAACGGCAGCCAGCGCAGAACGGGCTTCGGTGAAATACAAACAAGTGGAATTTATGAGCGAACGCATCGGAAACGTATACGATGCTGTCATCTCCGGAGTTACGGAATGGGGACTGTATGCCGAAATCAACGAAAACAAATGTGAAGGCATGATTCCGATGCGCGACCTCGATGACGACTTCTATGAATTTGATGAGAAGAATTATTGCCTCATCGGACGCAGAAGCCACCGGAAATTCAGCCTCGGCGACCCGGTGAAAATTAAAGTAGCCCGTGCGAACTTAGAGAAGAAACAACTCGACTTTACACTGGCCGACAAGAACTAAACACGGTTATGGATACATCTCATCATTACACACAAGCAGTGACAAGAGCGGTAGAAGAACTATCCGACTGCCGCTCTTATCAAGGATTATTTCATCAGTACAAAGACGGAGAACCACTCCCGTCAGGACGGTCGCTCTGTAAAATAGTAGATTTAGCGAGAGCCATTCTTTTTCCGGGATATTTCGGAAATCCTACCATTCACAGCCAGACCATGAAGTATCACATCGGAGTGAATGTAGAAGAACTGTTTGCCCTGTTGATTGAACAAATTCAGGCAGGGCTGTGCTTTGGAGTGGAAAACGGTAACAAGGAATGCGGGGATACTCCCTGCCGGAAAACAGCAACCGAACTGGCAGCCAAGTTCATCAGCCGGTTGCCGGAAATGCGCCGCATCCTTGCCACCGATGTCGAAGCCGCTTATTACGGTGACCCGGCAGCTACTTGCTTCGGAGAAATCATCTGCTGCTATCCCGTTATCCGCGCCATAACAAATTACCGTATCGCCCATGAGCTTTATATGCTAAATGTTCCGCTCATCCCACGAATCATTACGGAAATGGCACATTCGGAAACCGGAATAGACATTCATCCGGGCGCACAGATAGGTCATCACTTCACGATAGACCACGGAACAGGTGTGGTTATCGGGGCTACGTGTATCATTGGCAATCATGTAAAATTGTATCAGGGAGTAACGCTGGGAGCAAAAAGTTTCCCGCTCGACGAACAAGGTAACCCGATTAAAGGAATCCCGCGCCATCCCATACTGGAAGACGATGTGATAGTTTACTCCAATGCCACCATCTTGGGCAGGATAACCATCGGAAAAGGAGCTACAATAGGAGGCAACATCTGGGTAACAGAAAGTGTCCCGCCGGGAACACGTATCGTACAGCGTAAAAATAAAGATACTCTTTAAAAAACAAAGAAGCAGCTCATCCGGCAGCTGCTTCTTTTAATTCTTTCAATTCTTTCCGATAAGACGAGGGAGAAATACCTTCTTTCAACTTAAATTGTTTGCTAAAGTGGGCAAGGTCGGCAAACCCTACCTGCTCGGCAATCTCAGCCAGACTCGCTTCCGGCGACATGATAATGCGATGTTTTGCTTCATCAATTCGCAAGCCATTAATCCAAGTGTTAAAATTGGTGTGGTACGTTTCATTGATAAAATTAGACAGATAAGTACGGTTTATTCCGATTTCTTTACTCAAATCTTGAATGGTTACTCCGGCGTGGAGAAACTTTTTATCAGCCTTCCAACGTGCCAATTTCTCATCAATCTTTTCGTACTTCAACTTTTGGCTATCCATAGTATCTGAATCTATTGTTAATTGGATTATCGGTTTTTCTTCTGAGGAATAGATTTCTTTTGTCGGTTTAAGGGTTACATTTTCTTTGGGATATTGGAAATTAGATATAGCATAATTGTGATATTGCAAAGCCAGCATCACATAAAATGCCGTATAAATCGCCGTAAAAACAAATTGAAGAATTACGTCGGGATATAAACAGATCCCGACCCCAAGTCCGGCTAAAACGCAAATACCTGTCCACAGCGGATAAACATCTTTCCGCATAATGGATTCGCGGTCGGGATGACGTGTGAGCCATCGCTTTGAAACCCGCATGAATATCCGTATATAAACCGTTGCCAGAACAATATAACAACCCAACAACACGTAAGCGGGCCACGTATAAGGCTTCCCGCCCAACGAAAAGTAGTAAATGAGATTAGCGATAAGAAGCAATAAAGTAAATGCAAATTGTTTTTGCATAAAGCGCCTTATCTGCTTACTGGCACTAATAGGATAAATAAACGCCCATGCGAACAGTAATACCTGCAGAGGAGCTATCCCCTGAATAAAAAAGGTTTTCATGTATTCCATAGACGATATTTGTCCACTGTCAATACCTGCTACAATCAATGAAGCGATACCTAAAAAGACATAAGCCACTTCAATATAAACCCGTCCTCGCTTGTTGCGCTTGCACATTTCCCCTTCAGGAACTTTGGAGAAATGTAAAAATAAAGCCAAAACCAAGCAAACGACACCTGATACGACTTCCATCGTATAAAATAGTTTCTCCATAATTTACTTTGTGTTTATCTTGTCCTAAAGTTAAGGCAGCTACCGATTACGATATTTGTCTATTCGTATATTTTTCAATTCGTACATTTATTATTTTTCAAACCGATTTACGAATATTCAACATCATAATCTATTACAAAAAAAGGGATTAAAAAGAAAAAATACAAAGTAGAGAGTACGAAAAAACGGATTATATATAACCCAACAAGGGATATCCGTCTAAAATTTGATACTAAATGGATTATTTTTTATCTATAGACAAGTGTAGACAAGTACGAATCGGAAAAAACCTGATTGGCTATTTCCAATAACTGAGAGGAGGTAAGACTGTCGATGCGATTAAAGACCTCTGTCTTGTCTTCGTATTTTTTATAGTGAAGGAAACATTTCCCCATGTCGAGGGCGTTGTTTTCGAAGTTATCGCTTGCCACACCGATTTGTCCGATGATTTGTTTCTTTGCCGCCGCAAGCTGTGCCGATGTCAGCGAGCAATCGCACAGTTTCTTCAGTTCTTTATGCACCAAGTCGATACAGCGGTCGGCATCTGCCGTATCGCAACCGAAATAAATGCAGAAAGTCCCCGTATCGGTATATGCCGTAAGATTCGACTCTACCGTATACACCAAGCCTCGACGCTCGCGCAAGGCTACATTCAGACGGCTGTTCATTCCGGGGCCTCCCAAAATATTATTCAGCAGATAAAGTCCTGTGCGACGTTCGTCGTAGGCATCGTATCCGCGTCCGCCTATCATCACGTGTGCCTGATGGGTATCTTTTTCGAGGGTCAGCGAGCGGGGAGAATAAGGCAACGGGCGCTGACGGATGTAGTTTTCCACCTCGGCATAAGGAATATCCGATACGGCACGTTCCACGGTACGGACTACCGTGCGGAAGTCGATGTCGCCCTGCACAAAGAACACCATGTTCGTAGGCTTATAGTAACGGTTTACGAAACGCAAGGCATCTTCGCTGCGGAAACGGCGCAACAGTTCGGGCTTGCCGAGGATGTTCCGCCCCAGCGCATGGTCAGGGTAGATGAGTTCTTCAAAATCGTCGAAGATAAGTTCCGCCGGACTGTCTTCGTAGCTCTGAATCTCGTCGATGATTACTTCTACTTCCTTGTCTATCTCCTGCTGCGGGAACGTGCTGTGGAACACGATGTCGGCAAGCAATTCCACGGCGCGGGCGAAATGTTCTTTCAGAAACGCGCTGTACACTACCGTTTCTTCTTTATTGGTGTAAGCATTCAGGTCGCCGCCCACGTTTTCCATGCGGTTAAGGATATGCCACGCACGGCGTTTCTTCGTACCTTTAAAAATAAGATGCTCTACGAAGTGTGCCATTCCCTGCTCGCCCGACCACTCATCGCGCGTACCCGCATCTACGGCAAAGCCGCAATATGCCACGTTAGTCGGACTCGGAGCATGGATTAACCGCAACCCGTTAGAAAAGGTAAATGTATTATATGCCATCGTTTTTCTCTGAATTGTATTCGCGACGGCAAAATTACATAAATAAGTATTGTCTTTTTATTAAAAATGCAGATATTTGCAGCGTATACGAATTTGTTCGCAAAAACAAATAAACCCGAACGCTTATGAATAAAATAGGAATATTCTGCTCGGCTTCCGATGACATCGCCCCCCTATTCATGGAAAAGGCAAAAGAGCTGGGCGCATGGATGGGAGAACATCGGAAATGGCTGATTTACGGCGGCTCGAACTGCGGTTTGATGGAGGCTACGGCGCGTGCAGCAAAGGAAAAAGGCGGAATGATTATGGGTATCGTGCCCACCAAACTGGAAGAGAAAGGGGCTGTAAGCGAATTACTGGACGTAACGTTCCACACCGTAAACCTGAGCGACCGCAAAGACTTGATGTTGCAGGAATCGGAGATACTGGTTGCGCTGCCGGGCGGAGTAGGTACGCTGGACGAGGTATTCCATGTCATCGCTTCCGCTACCATCGGATATCACAGCAAGAAAGTAATATTTTATAATATCGGCGGCTTTTGGAACGGATTACTTGATTTCTTAAAAGGCTTGGAATCGCAACATTTTGCCCATCGGCCTTTATCGAATTTCTTCCAGACAGCAAACAGTTTCGAAGAGCTTACCGGTATGCTCGACAAATAAAAACTGCAAGACCAGACATGCCTTGAAAACCTTTAAAAAACGCTTCGGTTAGAATGATACAACCTAAGCGGATGCGTCAAGCAAAACATGCGGTAAAACCGGGTAACACTAACGGTTGCGTTTTACCTGTTTACCCTAAAAAGCTAACCAACTATAATTCAAAGCATTAAAAAGTAAGAGAAAATTCACTATATCAATTAACTGACCACTTTACTAAATAGAAAACGATATGATTTCATCCATTAAAGAATTGTTGCAGCGGGAAGCGCAGGCTGTATTAAACATTCCGGTAACGGAGGCTTACGAACAGGCCGTAGAGCTGATAGTGGAACAAGTACACCGTAAAAAGGGGAAACTGGTGACTAGCGGAATGGGTAAGGCAGGACAAATTGCCATGAACATTGCCACGACTTTCTGTTCGACGGGTATTCCTGCCGTTTTCCTGCATCCCAGCGAGGCGCAACACGGAGATTTGGGCATCTTGCAAGAGAATGACTTGCTTCTGCTTATTTCCAATTCGGGAAAAACGCGCGAAATCGTTGAACTGACCGAGCTTGCCCAACATCTGGACGCTACGCTGAAAAAGATAGTCATCACCGGAAATCCGGACAGTCCGCTGGCTCACGCTGCCGACATCTGTCTGGCTACGGGACATCCCGACGAGGTTTGCGCACTGGGTATGACGCCTACCACCTCGACTACGGTAATGACCGTTATCGGCGACATACTGGTGGTAGAGACCATGAAACGTACCGGATTTACCATCGAAGAGTACAGCAAACGTCACCACGGGGGGTATTTGGGCGAACGCTCGCGCGAACTCAGTAAATAAACTGTCAATTCAAAAAACAAATATTATGTCAACTGTTATTTATCCTTCCCCCATATTCGGCCCGATACACAGCCGGAGACTGGGGATTTCGTTAGGTATCAATCTTCTTCCGGCAGACGGAAAGTTTTGTACGTTCGATTGCATTTACTGCGAGTGTGGATATAACAAAGACCATCGCCCGAAGATGAAACTGCCCACCCGCGAAGAGGTGAGCGAAGCATTGGAACACCGGCTGGCGAGCATGAAGGCTGAAGGTGTGGCGCCCGACGTACTGACGTTTGCCGGCAACGGGGAGCCTACCGCGCATCCGCATTTCCCGGAGATTATCGACGACACGCTGGCACTGCGCGACAAGTATTTCCCGAATGCCAAAGTGAGTGTGTTAAGTAACTCTACCTTTATCCACAAGCCTGCGGTATTTGATGCGCTGAACAAGATAGACAATAACATCTTAAAACTGGACACGGTAGACATCGACTATATCCGTAAAGTAGATCGTCCAACAGGTGGCTACGATGTAAGCAGCATCATAGAAGGGATGAAGGCTTTTAAAGGCAATCTCATCATCCAGACCATGTTCTTAAAGGGGACGACCGACGAAGGGGAAGACGTGGATAATACATCAGACAAGTATGTATTGCCGTGGCTGGAGGCGGTGAAAGAAATTGCGCCCCGTCAGGTAATGATTTACACCATCGACCGTGAAACGCCCGACTTGTCGCTCAAAAAGGCATCGCACGAGGAGCTTGACCGAATCGTGGGTTTGCTGAAAGAGGCAGGCATCAACGCGGGAGCGTCTTACTGACCGAAGCCGAGCCGGAGAACAGCGTACACTGCCACCATGAAGGCTATCATCATCCCTTCTGCCCGGCGGTTAATACGAATGGCAAGGCGCATATCGGCAGTAGTAAGCGTGCGTTCATGCTCACCTATGAAAGGCTTATATACCGTTTCGCCGAAATAGTCGTGAGGACCACCGAAACGGCAATCCAATATTCCTGCCAGTGCCGACTCCGGAAAACCGGAATTGGGACTGGCATGTTTATTTCCGTACTTCCGCACAAAGTTCACAAGAGAAAGCCTTCCTGAAGCCACAACCATCAGCAGTGCGGTAAGTCGTGCAGGCAAGTAATTCGCCACGTCATCCGCATGGGCGGCAAAACAACCGAAGTCGCGGTACCGCTCGTTCTTGTATCCGATCATCGAATCAAGCGTATTCACCATCTTATATGCCAACATCCCCGGAAGCCCCAATACCAAATACCAGAACAGCGGAGCGATAACGCCGTCGCTCAGGTTCTCCGACAAGGTTTCAAGAGCAGCCGTACGCACTTCCTGTCCTGTCAGGGTGGCTGTGTCGCGTCCCACGATGCGAGCCACCTGCTTCCGCCCGTCTTCCACCGAGCGGTCGGCTGCCACAAACACCATCCGCACTTCGTCTGCCAACGTCTTTCCCGCCAAGCAATAAAACACACCCACGGCAGAAACCAAGATTCCCGCCCACCGATTCCATGAGAAACAGGCATGAAGCAGCACCGCTACGGCAAAGAATGTACCGGCAATCAGCAGGCAAGCCGCAACCGCCCCTTTCGTTTTTCTCTGTTTTCCACGATTCCACCGCCGTTCAAACCATGAAATCAGCTTTCCGAAACCCACCACCGGATGAGGCAACCACGCCGGGTCACCCAAAAGTTTATCCAACACCCATCCGGCTATCAGCGGAAGCAACGTATTTAATAAGTATACATCCATTCCTTTATGCAATTAACAAGTCGGTCATTTTCTTCAGGAGTCTGTACGGCAATGCGGAAGAAACGCTCGTCCAGCCCTTCGAAATTAGAAGCGTCGCGAATCAGGATGCCGTGGTTTAACGCCAAAAACTCTTTCAAGGCGGCTGCCTTCCCGCTGCGCAAGCATATCAACATGTAGGGAGTATCCGATTCCCACACGTCCATACCTCCAACGCTGAGCAAGGCTTCCGCCACCCGCTTCCGCTCGCTTAACAATGCAGATACATCGAGTGCGTAATCTCCCTCGGCACGATGCAGCAAATAATGTCCGGCGGCAATGGCAAGCGCATTGACCGACCACGGCATCCGGTTACTGCGCAGTTTGTCAATCAGCAGCGGATGAGCCGTTACGTAGCCGATGCGCAGTCCCGGCACGGCGAAACGCTTCGTCAAGGAGTGAAGCAACAGTACGTTGGGATAATCTGCCGCTTCCTTTGCCGAGAAGAGCGGTTTATCGGTAAAGGCTTCGTAAGACTGGTCAATAACAAACAGATGACGGGGATGCGTCTCTATCCATTTCCGTAGCCGCCGGAGGTCGATAACCTCACCCGTCGGGTTGTTTGGGTTACAAAGCCAGACCAATGCAGCTTCGGCCGGAAGGGTGTCGGGCGAAAACAGGGAACGCACCGTATGGAGATGAAGCCTACATGCATCGGCATACTCGCTGAAAGTAGGCGCAAGAATCACCGACGTACTGTTACGGTAGGCTTGGGCTATCAGGTAGATTGCCTCCGTCGCCCCGTTAGTTGCACATACATTTTCCGGCATAACGCCGTGAAACGAAGCCAACTCCCGTTCCAGCGAGCGCGGTTCCGGTTCCGGATAAGAACGGATGCAAGAAAGATTCTCATAAAGATAACGATTCAGTCCGTCGTGGTTCACTCCGCCCGGTACGTTCGAACTGAAGTTAGAAGTTATGCCGGGATAAGCGTAAATATCGTCTCCGTGTCCGTTAATCATGGGTTGTCAGTATTTGGTATAAAAGAGACAGATTGAGATGGCTCCGCACGTGAGCCGCCAACTTGTCGTATTGTTCTTCTTTATAGGCAGAATAGTCTAAAACGGTCTTCTGAAGTTTATCGGCATACGGTTCCAACAGCCAGTCGATGACTGCCTGATTATCCAAGATGCCGTGAATATATGTTCCGAAACACTTCCGGTCTGCCATCCAGCCGTCTTTCCGTCCTTCCGATGTTTGTATAAAGGTTCTTTGCTCCTCTCCTTCTGCCGGAACGGTTCTTCCCTGATGGATTTCATAACCTGTACAGCGGTTATCCGCACCTGCCGGAAATGCGAAGTTCACCCGGCGCGTAACCTTTTCTCCTTCCATCACCGTTTCAACGGGCAGCAGGCCTAAGCCCGGCAACGAGCGGAGGCTTCCTTCTATTCCTTCAGGGTCGCTAACCACCTGCCCCATCATCTGGTATCCGCCGCAGATACCCATCACGGTGGCTCCGTTACGGCGTGCTTCCAAAATGGCGTGGGCTACCCCGTTGCGGCGCAGTTCGTACAAATCATCGAGGGTGCTTTTCGTACCGGGCAGCAGGATGATATCGGCTTTCGCCAATTCGTCTGTATTGTTGGTGTAGTAAAGGTTTACACGTTCGTCACGCTCCAGCACGTTGAAATCGGTGAAGTTTGACAAATGACGCAACAGCACCACAGCCACGTTGACTTTCCCTTGTACGGCATTCAACTGTTTCGTTTGGAGGTCTAACGCATCTTCTTCCTCGATATAAATATCCTTGTAGTAGGGGATGACTCCCAAGACAGGGATGCCGCAAATGTCTTCCATCATCTTTACGCCTGACTCAAACAAGCGCAAATCTCCCCGAAATTTATTGACGATGATTCCTTTTATCCGCCGGCGGTCTTCGGGAGTTTGAAGAGCCACCGAACCGTATGCACTGGCAAATACGCCGCCACGGTCGATGTCTGCCACCAATAATACATCCGCACCGGCGTAACGAGCCATCGGCATATTCACCAAATCCGTATCGCGCAGGTTGATTTCGGATATGCTTCCCGCCCCCTCCATCACGATGGGGTTATACCGGGTGTTAAGGCGGTCGAAAGCGGCATGAACCTCACGGCGTAACTGCTCCCTGCCTTCTACACGGAAATAATCGTAAGCATCGCGGTTTCCGATGGGGCGTCCGTTCAGCACCACTTGCGCTGTTTTGTCCGACGAAGGTTTCAACAGAATCGGATTCATATCCGTATGACAGGGAATACCCGCCGCCTCAGCCTGTACCGCCTGTGCCCTGCCTATCTCCAAGCCTTCGGGCGTAACGTATGAGTTCAACGCCATGTTTTGCGCCTTAAACGGTGCAGGACGGTATCCGTCTTGCCTGAATATACGACACAGAGCTGCCGCCAGCACACTCTTTCCCACATCGCTACCCGTTCCGGCAAGCATCAGCGGATGTAAAGTTCTTTTCTCCATAAATCAATCGACAACAAAGTTTCCGGCAAATAGCCGAGGTGCAAAGATAGCGCATTTCTTGTTACAAAGAAAGCATTCCTGTAAAAGCCTGTAAAAGAGGAAGTTTGAAAAAAACGAAAACGCTACCCATAGAGTGGCTGAGTCTTTCGAATAGAATTACCTGATTCTACCGCAAGAGTTGGTCAACACTAACGGTTGCGTTTTTAGGGGCAAACCGGAGGGGAATTTCCCCATATATTTCAGAGGCTGTATGTTAAAAAGTAATAAAACAAGCAAGCCTAAAGATTACAACTTATCGGTCGAAATTCTAACTTTGCAGTCGGAAATACAATACAAGAAACCATGAAAACGTATAACTACGACTATCAAATAGTGTACAAAAACAAAATCCATGACTTCCACGCATGGGGAGCATCGGCTCAAATTTAATCTGCCACCGGTTTCTTTTTTCATACATTTGATAGGATGCAAAAAGCCTGCACTGGTCGGGCGTTTTGTATGATACGCACTTCGGAGAAATTTCTTCCGGAAGGGGGTTCATGTCCCAGCTTATCGGCATCCTGTCTGTACATACATCAAGTTATTTTTTCTGTAACACTTACTTTTTATTTTTATTTATGAGCAAGAAAAAGCGACTCATAATGCTATGTTACACAGCATTATGCAGTTTGTATTTGTATGCCCAGCCCCGTGTGATGGGCATTGAAGAGATGTTTCGTCTTGCCGACGAAAACAGTGAGAGTATCCGGATTTACAAAACGGGCAAAGAGGCCGCCGATGAACAGTTGAAAGCTGCCAAAGCACAACGGTTGCCTGACATCAACCTGTCTGTTTCTGCCAGCTATTGGGGGAACGGCAGGCTGTGGGACAGGGACTTCGGCAATGCAACGAAAATTGAGATGCCTCACTTCGGCAATAATTTCGCACTCGAAGCCCAACAGGTCATTTACGCCGGAGGCGCCATTAACAGTGGCATCGAGTTGGCTGAACTAAACAAACTGATAGCCGAACTCGACCAACAAAAGAACCGGCAGGATATTCGTTTTCTGTTAGTAGGATATTATCTAGACCTCTACAAATTAAAGAATCAGGGCTATGTGTTGGAAAAGAATATCGAGCTGACCGACCAAGTTATCGCAAACATGATGGCACGCCGCGAGCAGGGTACGGCGCTTAAAAACGACATTACCCGCTATGAACTGCAAAAAGAGACACTGAAGCAGCAGCTCACGCAAGTAAAAGACGCATGTAAGATTCTGAACCATCAGTTGGTTACAACCCTGCATCTGCCCCGTGAGACTAAAATCATACCAGACTCAACACTCGTCAACATTCCCATACAAACGCTGAGCGAACAGCAATGGCAGGACATGGCAGGCAAAAGCAATCTGACTTTGCAGCAGACACAAACGGGAGTCCAAATCAACGAACAGAAAGTTAAGCAGGAGCGGTCGGAACGATTACCGCAAATAGCACTCGTGGCAGCCGAACATTTAGACGGGCCGATAACCATTGAAGTGCCCGTATTGGATAATAACTTCAACTATTGGTATGTAGGCATAGGGGTGAAATACAATATTTCATCATTATTTAAGAACAACCGGAAGTTAAAGCAAGCCCGTTTGAACGTACGCAAAGCGCAAGAAACACACCGGCTCACCATAGAACAGGTAGAAAACGCGGTGCAGGCAAATTATACGAACCTGCAAACGGCGTATTCCGACCTGCGGACGCAGGAAAAGCGTGTGGAACTTGCCAACGAGAATTACAGCGTAACCAATAACCGGTATCAGAACGAACTTGCCCTGCTTACGGATATGCTTGATGCGAGCAACGCCAAACTAAGTGCCGACCTCGGATTGGTCAACGCACGCATCAATGTTATTTATCACTATTATAAAATGAAATACATTACCCATACGCTATAAACTAAAAAACAACAAACCATGACTACGAGAAAGATTCAAAAACTGACTTACAATAGCATCATCATCTGTTTGCTGGCAATCGGACTGATTTATGTATGTTCGCGTTTCATCCATCCGGGAGTAGAGTATACCGATAATGCTCAAGTAAAACAACACATCACTCCTATCAATACCCGGATAGCGGGTTTTATAAAGAAAATCTATTTTGACGAATACCGGCCGGTAAAGAAAGGAGATACTTTGCTCATCATTGAGGATACCGAATTTAAATTACGGTTGGCGCAAGCGGAAGCTGACTTGGCCAATGCGCTGTCGGGACGGCAAGCCACAACGGTAGGCATCGCTACCACGCAGAATAATTTAAGCGTAAGCGATGCAAGCATCGAGGAAGTCCGCGTAAGGATGGAGAATGCGCAGCGCGAGCTGTCACGTTACAAAAAGCTGTTGGAGGAAGATGCCGTAACCCGTCAGCAGTACGACAATGTGAAGACTGCGTACGAAGCCACCCAAGCACGCTACGAACAGCTTTCGCGCGCCAAACGGTCTACGTCGCTGATTAAAGATGAACAGGCCCACCGGTTGGAACAAAACGAAGCAGGCATACGGCTGGCTCAGGCGGCCGTCGAGTTGGCGCGGCTGAACCTTTCGTATACGGTCATCCTTGCTACGTGCGACGGCGTAACAGGACATAAAGACATCCACGAAGGTCAGTTGGTACAACCCGGACAAACCATGCTGGACATTGTGGACAGCAACGACCTTTGGGTTATTGCCAACTACCGGGAGACACAACTCTCGCATATCAAGGAGGGGGCTGAAGTAGAGCTGACTGCCGACGCCGTTCCGGGTGTGACTTACACAGGCACAGTAGAATCTATCTCGGACGCTACGGGAGCTGCCTTTTCGATGATTCCTCAAGATAACGCCACCGGCAATTTCGTAAAGGTAGAACAGCGCGTTCCGGTGCGCATCAGTCTGAAGAACAACGATGCCGCCTTGCTGAAACGCTTGCGTGCCGGATTTAATGTAGAATGTAAAGTTAAATATTAAGTACACGTATGGGAGCGCCTGTATTAAACGGCCCTTTTACGATGCCGATGTTCCGCTCATTCGTGCCTCGCAAGATTCAGCCGTGGATTTATGTCTTTTTTGCTATTACTTTCCAGCTTTCGGGGGGATTGTATCTGGGCACACTGAACCAAATGATGGGAGAAACTGCCTTGATGCGTGAAGACCTGATGATGTGTCTTTATGCAAATTTGGCGGGAATGGCAATCTACTTTCCGTTATTGTTCCGCATGAAGTTCCGCTTTACGAACAAAACGTTACTGATAGCCGCGGCAACGGGAGTATTATGTTGCAACCTGATAGCTCCACACGTCAGGTTTCTGCCGCTTTTGTGGGCGATATGTTTCGTGGAGGGTATCTGCAAAATTCAGGGAACTTTCGAATGTATGTCGAATATCCAGCTTTGGATGACGCCGAAGCGAGACTTCACCGTATTCTTTCCCATGCTTCACATTATTATATTGGGCAGTATGCAAGCGTCCGACCTCTGTTCGGTGTATCTGATGTATTATTTCCACTGGAGTTACATGCACTGGTTTATTGCCGGAATCATGGTAATCGATTTGCTGGTACTGCATACCTGTATCCGCCATTTCCGTATTATCAAGAAGTTTCCGCTATTCGGCATCGACTGGTTGGGTGCAGTGCTTTGGTCTGCTTTTTTATTGGAAGTGGCGTATTTCTTCAACTACGCCGATTGGTACGACTGGTGGAACAGTCCGGTTATCTGCCGGCTTGCCGTAATCATCGTGCTTACACTGACGGTTTGCGTGGGGCGGATGTGCTCCATCCGTCATCCTTTTTTCGAGCCAAAGATGTGGACATATCGGCATTTAATCCCTGTACTGCTCCTGATAACGGTGGTCGAAGGATTGCTCGCCACCGAACATGTATTGGAAGAAGTGTTTTACTCTGATGTAATGCGATACGAGGAAACCGTCAGCGTGCAGTTAGATTGGATGATGCTCATCGGCGTAATCGGCGGATGCCTGTTTGCCTACTGGTGGATGCACGTAAAACGGTTTAATTACCTGCGTCTTATCATTGTCGGGATAGCGGGTATAGGCTGTTACTTAATAGGGTATTATTTCACCGTGTCATCAGACATCCATTTGTCTCAACTTTACCTTCCTACCTTGTGCCGCGGCTTTGCGTACGCCATTTTGAGCGCAACTTTCATGACGTTTCTGGAAGAAATCATGACTTTTCAGCATTTCTTCCAAGCCCTAAGCGTATTCAACATGCTGCACATGATAGTAGGCGGCGTAATGGGAGCTGCCCTGTACACCCGCGGACTGTCGTATTACGTATCCGACAACATTTCCCGTTACGGGGCGGCAATCAATCATACTTCGTTAGGGAAAAACGCTTTCATATCCGGCGATTACATAGAGAGATTCATCTCACAAATGATGGAAATCAGCGTCAAACAGATTTACGGTTGGGCTATCTACGGCTGCATCTTGCTGTTTCTTTTATTTTTGCTATACGATGCCCCCATACGCCGCGAATTAAAACAGATACCCGGTTGGCGCAGCCTGCGTAAAGAGATAGCCGAAACGTTTTCCAAGCCCAGACAGAGGTAGCGGAAGTGCTCGGATTACCCCCGGAAAACGCAACCGTTAGCGTTACTCATCCCATGCGGTAGCGTTAACCGGTTCTACCCATAGAATTACTCCGTTCTATGGGTAGCGTTTTTCACCTTATTTAGACCTCTCTTTTCTATACTCGTAAGGCGTTTTTCCGGTTATGCGGCGGAAAAACTTGCAAAAGAACGAAGCGTTCGGAAAATTCAAGTCGTCTGCTATCTGATAAACCAACTTATCGGTGTAACAAAGTTGCAACTTGGCTTCTTGGATAACAGCTTCATTCACCCAGTCCATCACGGTTTTTCCGCTGGTATCCCGAATCACCGTACTCAGATAGCGAGGTGTAAGATACAGATTATCTGCATAAAACGATACGTTCCGTTCAGAAACGGCATACTTATTAACAAGGTTGATAAACCTGTTGAAAAGTTTTTCCCGACGGGTATGTTCCTGACGCGACACCGTAGCATCGCGATGATAACACACTTCCATCTGACGAAACAAAGCGGAAATAAGACTCCGGACAGTATCGCGCGGGAAAGGCTCGTCGTGTAACACGTCCCAAATCAAATCCAAGAACATAACCAACCGCTTCCGCTCCTTTTCATTCAAATCGACAACAAAGAAAATTCCTCCTTGCAAGTAAGCGTGCAGCAAAGGCTCTTTCTGCCAACCTTCCATAAAATCATCAACAAAAGTCAGCATGGTAACATCTATGTTTTTAGGCATCTCCACAAACTCAAGCACAGCTCCCGGCGATGTGACCACTAACTGGTTTGATGAAACAATCACCTCACGCAGATTAATACGGACACGGATATGCCCCGACCGGATATAAACAATCCTTCCTTCGGTCAGCCGATAGGGTTTTCCCGGTATCAGTATAGATTCCGAAATCTCTTCCATCCCCTCTACCGAACGCACAAAACCCAGTTCGGGGGTAATGAAACGACTTTCATTACGCCGCGTAAAGGGGAAATCGTGTATCTGCTGCAAAGCAAGCAGAAAAAGGCCATTCTGTTCCATATTCTATATTTTAATATTACTTCCCGCAAAGATAATTATTCGCAACAAAAACAAGAGATGTCAGGTGCAAAATCAAACAAACAGAACATTCAAAGCAAACAATGGAACTTCTTAATATGGACAGAACAATCTATATTTGCAAAAAGAACCTCAAAATCGACTTATTTATGATACGAACCTGTTTATTGATGCTGTTTTGTGGCTTCTGCCTTTCTACTTTCGGACAGGTGACTTTGGACGAATGTCGGGCTGCCGCACAACAAAATTACCCGCTGGCAAGGCAATACGACCTGATTCGCTTATCGGAACAATACACCCTCTCGAATGCCACACGGGGAAACTTGCCTCAATTTTCGATAAGCGGAAAAGCCTCTTACCAAAGCGATGCGACCACTTTGCCGTTTTCGATTCCCGAAGTAGACTTTCACGGACTGCCTAAAGACCAGTACCAGATAGTGGCGGAAGTGCGCCAGAACATTTGGGACGGCGGAGAGATACGAAACCGGAAACGTCAAGTAGAAGCCGAATCGGACGAAGCAGCCCGCCAGTTGGACGTAAGCATGTATGCGCTCAACGAACAGGTGAATCGGATTTTCTTCGGCATCTTACTGATAGATGAGCAACTGAAACAAAACGCCTTATTCCACGAAGAACTCGAAAGAAATTTGCAAAACGTTTCGGCTTACCGCGACAACGGTACGGCAAACGATGCGGATGTGGATGCCGTAAACGTAGAGATTCTCAACAATAAACAACAGCGAATCACTCTCGAAACCAACCGACGGTCTTACGTACGGATGCTTGCGCTGCTCACGGGAAAAGAGCTTTCGCCCGATATCCTTTTAGAACGTCCCGTTCTGCCAGCCGAAGAATCAGCTCTCGTTATCCGGCGTCCGGAATTATCGCTATACGACGCGCAAGAACATACGCTCGACATTCGCCGCCAACATTTGCGCACAGGATATTTGCCGCGACTCAGTCTGTTCGCACAAGGAGGTTACGGCAATCCGGGATTGAACATGCTGAAAGACAAATTCGAGGCTTACTACATCGTAGGGGCACGGATGAATTGGAATTTCGGAAGCCTGTATACCTTGAAGAATGACAGACGGAAACTCGATACCGAACAGCTACAAATAGCAAGCAAACGCGACGTGTTCTTACTGAATACCCACTTGCAGCTTGCCGAACAGGAGGGAGCCATCCATGCTTTACGCCAACAAATGGAAAAAGACGATGAAATTATTCGCCTGCGGTCCAACATACGCCGCTCAGCCGAAGCCAAAGTAGCCAACGGGACACTGACTGTAACTGAGATGCTTCGGGAACTGACTGCCGAAAATCTTGCCCGGCAAACAAAAGCGCAACACGAAATACAGTTACTGATGGAGATTTACGAACAAAAGCACTTAACCAATTAAAGATAACCTAAAAATATACATTTATGAGACGCTTACATTTACTCCTTGCCACTATCATAGCGACAGGCCTGTCGGCTTGCCGCTCCAATGAGGATTTTGATGCCACGGGGACATTCGAAGCGACTGAAATCATCGTATCGGCAGAAGCCAACGGAAGACTGTTTCAACTCAACGCGGAAGAAGGAACCGTACTGAAACAACATGAAGAGGTAGGACTGATAGATACCGTACAGCTTTACTTGAAGAAATTGCAATTAGAGGCAAACATGAAATCCGTAAAAAGCCAACGGCCTGACATCCGCAAGCAAATTGCCTCTACGCAAGAACAAATCGCTAAAGCGGAACGCGAACGGGAACGTGTGGCAAATCTGTTGAAAGCCAACGCTGCCAACCGCAAGCAGTTAGACGACTGGGATTCGCAACTCGCCGTCCTGCGCCGACAGTTGGACGCTCAACTTTCTACGCTGACCAACAGTACGACAAGCCTCAACGAGCAAAGTTCGTCGGTAGCCATCCAAGTCGCCCAAATCGAAGACCAGTTGCGCAAATGCCATGTCCTTGCTCCCATCAGCGGAACGGTACTTGCCAAATATGCCGAGCCGGGCGAAGTGGCATCCATCGGCAAGCCGTTGTTTAAAATAGCCGATATGGAGCATGTTTTCCTACGCGCTTACATAACATCCACCCAGTTGTCGCAAATAAAATTAGGAAGCAAAGTAAAAGTATTCGCCGATTTTGGTGACGACAACCGTATTCCATACGAAGGCACAGTAACATGGATTGCCGACGAAGCCGAATTTACACCTAAAACCATCCTTACCAACGATGAACGCTCTCACCAAGTATATGCCGTGAAAATAGCAGTACACAATGACGGATTCATCAAACTGGGCATGTACGGCGAAGTAAAGTTTAACAACGAAACGCAGCAATAAGCAAAAAACGAACGGATATGGAAAGTATCATCGAAGTAAATCATATTACCAAACACTACGGGGTGACCGAAGCACTGAGCGATGTGTCTTTCCACGTAAAGCGGGGAGAGATATTCGGATTGATAGGTCCGGACGGAGCCGGGAAAACGACTCTCTTCCGCATCATTGCCACGCTGGTTTCTGCCGAAAAGGGTACGACGTATGTATGCGGATTTGATACAGAAAAAGAGTATAAGGCTATCCGTAGACGCACAGGATACATGCCCGGAAAGTTTTCGCTGTATCAAGATTTGACGGTAGAAGAAAACCTGAACTTTTTTGCCACACTGTTCGGTACCTCCGTGGCGGCACACCGCGAACTGATAAATGACATCTACCGGCAGATAGAACCGTTTCGCAAACGGCGGGCGGGAGCACTATCCGGCGGGATGAAACAGAAACTCGCACTTTGCTGCGCTTTGGTTCACAGCCCGGAAGTGTTGCTGCTCGACGAACCTACCACGGGAGTAGATCCGGTATCGCGCAGAGAGTTTTGGACAATACTGGAGAGATTAAGCAAACAGGGAATTACCATTGTGGTGTCTACGCCCTTTATGGACGAGGCAAGCATGTGTCACCGCATCGCATTTATTCATGAGGGACATATCCGAGGCATTGGAACACCTCCGGAAATACTGGAAAGATTCAAAGAAATTCTTTGTCCGCCTAAACTGGAGAGAAATCCTCCTGCAGCAGAAAACCAACTTGCCATTAGCGTGAAAGGGCTGGTAAAACGATTCGGTACGTTTACCGCCGTCGACGGAATTTCATTTGAGGTGGAACGCGGGGAAGTGCTCGGATTCCTCGGAGCCAATGGAGCCGGAAAAACAACCGCCATGCGTATCCTCTGTGGTTTGAGCATACCTTCCGGAGGAGAAGCGAAGGTTTTGGGGTTCGACGTACGTACTCAAAGCGAAGAGATAAAAAAGAACATCGGATACATGAGCCAGAAATTTTCACTGTACGAAGATTTGAAAGTATGGGAAAACATGCGTTTGTTTGCCGGTATTTACGGCGTTCCTTCCAACGAAATTGCTTCCCGAATCGAAACGATGTTACACAGCATCGGGCTGTATGAAGAGCGTGACACCTTAGTGCGCAAACTTCCGCCGGGATGGAAACAACGGCTGGCATTCGGCGTAGCAGTTATTCATAACCCGCACCTTGTGTTCCTCGACGAACCTACGGGTGGTGTCGATCCTGCCACGCGCCGACAATTCTGGGAGTTGATTTACCAAGCATCCGCCCGAGGTATTACCTTTTTCGTTACCACGCACTGCATGGACGAAGCTGAATACTGCGACCGTATATCGATGATGGTAGACGGACGAATACGAGCCATCGGAACTCCCGATGAACTGAAAAAGCAGTTTGAAGCCAAAGACATGGACGAAGTGTTCAGGAAACTGGCACGGGGATTTTGAGTGTCATTAGTATAAATAAGTATATAACAGATAAAGATACTGAGAGCCATGAAACAATTCTTTGCATTCGTCTGGAAAGAATTTCATCACATCTTGCGAGACCGCCGCACGATGCTGATACTTATCGGTATGCCCATCGTACAAATTATTCTATTCGGTTTTGCCATCTCTACCGAAGTGAAAGACATAAAGACGGCGGTAGTAGCACCGAATCTCAATGCAGACGCGCATTATCTTATCGACCGGCTCGATGCCGGAGAGTATTTTTCCGTAAAATACGTAACCGGCTCTGTAAAAGAAGTAGAGCGATTATTCAGACAAAACCGGATAGAACTGGCTGTGGTCTTGCCTGATGACTTGCAACGGGGGCGTTTTGACAGCGAGAGCGTTCAACTGATAGTGGATGCCACCGACCCCAATCTGGCACTGACGCGGACTGCATACGCCCAAAACGTATTGTCGGCTATACGTCAATCTCTTACTGCCAACCTGTCTGCCGAAGCGGGTGAACCGCATCTGAAGGTCACGACCAAATTGCTTTACAACCCGCAAATGAAGAGCGCGTACAACTTTGTACCGGGAGTAATGGGACTGATACTGATGCTGATTTGTGCCATGATGACTTCAATCTCCATTGTCCGCGAGAAAGAAACAAGCACGATGGAGGTGCTGCTTGTTTCTCCTGCCGGAGCGCTGTTCATTATCCTCTCCAAATCTGTCCCCTACCTTGTGTTGTCGCTCGTCAACCTGACCACCATCCTGCTGTTGGCTGTGCTGGTGTTAGACGTTCCCATAGCAGGAAGCCTCGCTGCGCTGATAGGGGTATCGCTGCTGTTTATTTTTGTTTCGCTGGCGCTGGGCCTGCTCATTTCGTGCGTGGTACGTACGCAAGTGGCGGCGTTGCTGGCGTCGGCGTTGTTGCTGCTGTTGCCCACGGTATTGTTGTCGGGTCTGATATTCCCGGTAGAAAGTATGCCACCCGTACTGCAAGCGGTGGCTTGCGCCATACCTGCGCGGTGGTACATAGGAGCGGTACGCCGGCTCATGATAGAGGGTGTGCCGCCTGCATACGTGGCAACAGAGGTGGCAGTGCTTACCGTCATGGCGCTGGCATTAGTGGCACTGACAGCGCGCCTGTTTAAAAAACGATTGGATTAACACGAAAGGAGGCATGTTATGATATTACGTTACCTTATCGAAAAAGAGTTCCGGCAACTGCGCCGAAACAGTTTCTTGCCGAGGCTGATTCTGCTGTTTCCGTGTATGGTGATGCTCGTCATGCCGTGGGCTGCCACAATGGAAATCGAAAACCTGCGTGTGGCTGTCATCGACAATGACCACAGCGAGATGTCGACACGGTTGGTACACCGCATCGGGGCATCGCGCTACTTCAAGCTGGCAGAGTTGCCGTCTTCGTATCGTGCGGGGCTGGAAGCCATTGAGAAAGACCGCGCAGACCTGATATTGGAGATTCCGCGCGGATTTGAGAAGGAGCAAATAAACGGAAGGACTGCCGAAGTGATGGTGGCGGTAAACACCGTAAACGGCACGAAAGGAGCATTAGGCAGCTCGTATCTCACGCAAATTTTGATGGATACGTCCTCCCCTGTCCCGTCAGTGCGCTACCGTTTCAACCCGCACTCAGACTACAAGGTGTTCATGGTTCCGGCACTGATGGCACTTGTGCTGGTAATGCTGTGCGGATTTCTGCCGGCGCTGAACGTGGTGAGCGAGAAGGAGGCGGGCACCATGGAGCAGATGAACGTTACGCCCGTGGGACGCACGGCATTCACCCTTGCCAAGCTGCTGCCTTATTGGGCGATGGGCGCGGTGGTGCTGACGCTGTGCATGGGGCTGGCGCGGGCGATGTACGGCATCAGCCCGGCGGGAAGCCCTGCCACAGTGTTTCTCGCGGCAGGGGTGTTCGTGCTGGTGATGTCGGGGCTGGGGCTGGTCATCTCGAACCATTCTGCCACCATGCAGCAGGCGATGTTCGTCATGTGGTTCTGCATGTTGGTGTTCATCCTCATGAGCGGGCTGTTTACGCCCATTGCCAGTATGCCGCCGTGGGCGCAGGCCGTTACCTACCTGAACCCACTGCGTTACTTCATGGAGGTGATGCGCACGGTGTATCTCAAGGGCGGAGGGGTGACCGATGTGGCGGCAAACCTTGCTGTGATGGCGGGATTTGCCGCGGTGCTGGGCACGTGGGCGGTGGCGAGTTACCGCAAAAGGGGGTAGGACTACAGCCCTGCCTGCAAGCGGCGCATGGCTTCGGCGCAGTCGTCGCGTTTACCGAAGGCAGTGAGCCGCAGGTAGCCCTCGCCCGACGGACCGAAGCCGGAGCCGGGGGTGGTGACGATGCCGGCACAGCGCAGCAGGTGGTCGAAGAACTGCCATGAGGTTTGCCCGCCGGGAGCTTTGAGCCAGAGGTAGGGGGCATCCGTGCCGCCGTACACCTCAAGGCCGGCGGAGCGCAGGGCGGCGAGCATGAGGCGGGCGTTTTCCATGTAGTAGCCCACAGCTTGGCGCACCTGCTGACGGCCTTCGGGGGTGTAGACGGCTTCGGCACCGCGTTGGGCGATGTAGCTCGCGCCGTTGAACTTGGTAGTCTGGCGGCGGTTCCACAAGGGGTTGAGCGACACGCGGCCGCCGCCGGGGGCAGAGAGTGTCACGCCGTGGGGCACCACGGTGTAACCGCAGCGCACGCCCGTAAAGCCGGCGGTCTTCGAGAAGCTGCGTATTTCTACCGCCACGCGCTCGGCGCCCGGTATCTCGTAGATGGTGTGGGGAATGTCGGGATGAGTGATGTATGCCTCGTAAGCGGCGTCGAACACGATGAGCGAATCGTTCTCAAGCGCATAGTCAACCCACCGTTTCAGTTCGGCGCGGGTGAGCGTGGTACCGGTGGGGTTGTTGGGGTAGCAGAGGTAAATGAGGTCGGGACGGCGGCGGGGCAGATCGGGCACGAAGCCGTTTTCAGCCGTGGAGGACAGGTAAGTGATGCGACTCCAGCGGCCGTCGGGACAGGGTTCACCGGCACGGCCCGCCATCACGTTGGTATCGACGTAGACGGGGTAGACGGGGTCAGTCACGGCGATGGTGGCGGGGGTGTCGAGCAGCTCGCCGATGTTGGCAGTGTCGCTCTTGGCACCGTCGCTCACAAACACTTCGTCGGGCGAGAGGTTCACGCCCAGCGGGGCGAAGTCATGGCGGACGATGGCCTCACGCAGGAAGCCGTAGCCCTGTTCGGGACCGTAGCCGTGGAAAGTGTCGGCAGATGCCAGCTCGTCGACGGCGCGGTGCATCGCCTCGATGGAGGCGGCGGGCAGGGGACGGGTCACGTCGCCGATGCCCAGACGGATGAGCCTGCTGCCGGGGTTCTGCGCAAGGTATTGGTCTACGCGGTGTGCTATTTCAGAAAAAAGGTAACTCGCTGAGAGTTTCAGGTAATGGGGGTTTACTGTTGACATAGGTGTATTTCTTTTGCAGGCCGGCGGCTGACATGCCGCCGTCTTGCCGGTTTTACTGATATGATCTTGCTGTTTTTTATTTGTGACGGTATGTCCCGGCGGGAGTGCCGGAACGCTACCCGAAGCGCATCGTTACGCTACCCGTAGTGCAGGCCTGCGCTATGGGTAGCGCAAGGCATCGCTTGCGGTAGCGTAACGGTACGCTGCGAAGGGCTTATCCGGGGAGGGAGATTTCGCCGTCGAACACGCTCACGGCAGGCCCGGTCATGCGCACGGTACCGTCGGCCTCGCTCCAGTGAATCAGCAGCGTGCCGCCGTCCATCCGCACTGCCGAACGGCGAGGCGAACGGTGGGTGAAGGCTGCCGCCACAGCGGTGGCACAGGCGCCCGTGCCGCAGGCTTGGGTGATGCCCGAACCGCGCTCCCACACGCGCATCCGGATTTCGGCATCGCCGGTTATTTGGGCGAACTCCACGTTCACGCGGTGGGGGAACAGGGGATGGTGCTCCAGCAGCGGACCCACTCCGGGCAGGTCGACGCTTTCGGCATCGTCAACGAATATCACCAAGTGGGGATTGCCCATTGACAGGGCGATACCTTCGCCGAAGGGGTAGCCCGCGCCCAGCTCCACGCGGCGGATGAGCGTGGGAACGCCCATGTCGACCGTCACGGCGTCTACCTGCCTTTGGGGGGAGACGTGGAGGTGGAGCGTTTTCACGCCCGAAAGCGTTTCAAGCCTGATTTCGGTCTTATCCGTCAGCCCGCGCTCGTAGAGGTACTTGCCAATACAGCGGCTGGCGTTTCCGCACATCATCGCCTCGGAGCCGTCGGCATTGAAAATGCGCATACTGAAGTCGGCAACCGATGAAGCGCCTATCAGCACCAGCCCGTCGCTGCCGATGCCCGTATGGGGGCGGCTCCACTCGATGGCGGCGCGGCGGGGGTCGGCGATGGGATAGCGCAGGGTGTCGACGTAGATGTAGTCGTTTCCCGCCCCGTGCATTTTAGTAAACTTAACTTTCATGGGCAGCAGGGGTTTGGGTATAAGCGTCAGCGTGTACGCCCGTCACGGCGCGTCCGCTCGGCTCATTCATGTTCTTAAATGACGCATCCCATGCGAGGGCTTCTGCCGTGGAGCACGCCACGCTGGGCACGCTGGGCACACTGAGGGCGGCGCTGCGCGAGGGGAAGTATTCCTCGAAGATGCTGCGGTAGTAGTATTCTTCTTTGTTGCGAGGCGGATTGATGGGGAAGCGGAGGGCGGCGTGTGCCATCTCGTCGTCGGTCACGGCGCGCGCGGTCACTTCCTTGAGGGTGTCTATCCAGCTGTATCCCACCCCGTCGCTGAACTGTTCTTTCTGCCGCCACGCCACGCCGGGAGGAAGCATGTCAGCAAACGCCTCGCGCACGATTTTCTTTTCTATCACGCTGCCCGGACACATCTTGAGGCGGGGGTCGGTGTGCATCGCCACGTCAAGGAACTCCTTGTCGAGGAAGGGAACGCGCCCTTCGACGCCCCATGCGGCAAGCGACTTGTTGGCGCGCAGGCAGTCGTACTGGTAGAGTTTGGAGAGCTTGCGCACGGTTTCTTCGTGGAAGGCGCGGGCATCGGGCGCCTTGTGGAAGTAGAGGTATCCGCCGAACACCTCGTCAGCTCCCTCGCCGCTCAGCACCATTTTGATGCCCATGCTGCGGATGACACGCGCCAGCAGGTACATCGGGGTAGACGCACGCACGGTGGTGACATCGTAAGTCTCAATATAATAGATGACATCGCGCAGGGCGTCGAGTCCCTCGTCGATGGTGTAATGGATTTCGTGGTGGACGGTGCCGATGAAGTCGGCCACCTCGCGCGCCTTCTCCAAGTCGGGGGCACCTTTCAGCCCGATGGCAAACGAGTGCAGGCGGGGCCACCATGCTTCTTTCCGCCCGTCGGTCTCTACCCTGCACGACGCATATTTCTTGGCGATGGCGGAGATGACGGAGCTGTCGAGCCCGCCCGAAAGCAGTACGCCGTAGGGCACGTCGCTCATGAGCTGGCGGCGCACGGCGTCTTCGAGAGCTTCCCTGATGCGGAAGGAGGCAGCGCGGGGCTCGTCTGCACCGCCGGTATCCACTCCATCGTATTCAAACCAGTCGCGCCGATACCAGCGCACCATCTTCCCCTCGCGGCTCGAATAGTAGTGTCCGGGCAGGAAAGGCTCGTAACGCTCGCAGAAGCCTTCCAGTGCTTTCAGCTCGCTGGCGCAGTACACCGTACCGTCGGCATCGTAGCCGATATAAAGGGGAATGACGCCTATCGGGTCGCGTGCGATGAGAAACTCGTCGCGCTCCTCGTCGTAAAGGGCGAAAGCGAATATACCGTTCAGTTCTTCCAGAAAGCGTATCCCCTTGTCGCGGTAAAGCGCCAAGATGACCTCACAATCGCTCCCGGTACGGAAGTCGTACCGTCCTTCGTAGCGGCGGCGGATGTCGCGGTGGTTGTATATCTCACCGTTCACGGCAAGAATCTGCCGGCGGTCGGGTGAATAAAGGGGCTGTCCGCCGCTCTGCGGGTCGACTATCGAAAGCCGCTCGTGAGCAAGTATGGCGGAGCCGCCACAATAGATTCCGCTCCAGTCGGGACCGCGGTGACGTATCTTCTTAGCCATCGCCAGCGCCTTGTTCCGGAGTGCGGGTGTCTGTTCCTTAATGTTGAATATTGCTGCTATCCCACACATGATTTTAATCGTTGTATTTGTATGTTGTATATCTTCGTATCGTGTATCTTATTCTCTCAAATAGCGGTCGATGTCTCCGGCTGCCTTGCGTCCGGATGCGATGCACCTTACCACCAAACTGGCTCCCGTGGCTGCGTCGCCCGCCACAAAAGCGTTTTCGGGCAGCGGCGGGAGTTCGGGTTTCAGAAATCCCATTGCCAGCAGTACGAGGTCGGCTTTAAGGGTTTCCTTCCGTCCCGTGGGAGTCATCATCGGACGTCCGCCGGCGGGATCGGGAATCCATTCCACCTCCTCCACTTCCACACCCGAAACGTGTCCACCTTTTCCCAAGAAACGGACGGACGACAAGCTCCAGCGGCGCGCACATCCCTCTTCGTGGCTGCTGCTTGTTTTCAGTACCCGCGGATACTGTGGCCATGGCGTATCGGGATTCTCGCCCACGGGAGGCTTGGGCATGATTTCAATCTGGGTTACGCTCAGTGCTCCCTGACGGTTGCTCGTACCGATACAGTCACTGCCCGTATCGCCGCCGCCGATTACCAGCACGTGTTTTCCCCGTGCCGAGATGCGTTCGTCTTTCGTGAAAGTCTGTCCGGCAAGCACGCGGTTCTGCTGGGCAAGCATCTCCATCGCAAAGTGAATTCCTTTCAGTTCCCGTCCCGGAATGGAGAGATCGCGTGCCTGCGGCGTTCCGGTACATACGCAGTAAGCGTCGAAACCTTCGGGCAGGCAATTCAGGTCGATTTCCGAATTAACCTTGAATGTGATGCCTTCCTGTTCCATCAGGTGCAGACGCCGGTCGATTATCGGTTTGTGGAGCTTGAAGTTAGGGATGCCGAAACGCAGCAGCCCGCCAATGTACTCCAGCTTCTCGAACACAGTCACCTCATAGCCCCTCCGGTTTAGCTGGTTGGCAGCCGCAAGTCCCGCCGGTCCCGATCCGATAACCGCCACCCGCTTCCCGTTGCGCGGATAACTGCCGGGACGGATGAATCCCTCGCGGAAGGCAGCCTCGATAATCGCCGCCTCGTCTTCGCGGATGGTGACCGGCTCTCCCATGCTGAGCTGAAGCACACAACTCTTCTCGCACAGTGCCGGACAGATGCGTCCCGTAAACTCCGGGAAATCGTTCGTAAGGCTCAGTATCTCATACGCCTCGCGCCATTTCCCCCGCCAGAGTGCATCCTGAAATTCAGGAGGACGGTTGCCCAGCGGACATGCCCAATGGCAAAACGGCACTCCGCAATCCATGCAGCGCGAGGCTTGCAGGCGGCGTTCCCCGCTGTTTAATGTTTGCTCTACCTCGCCAAAGTCGGCGATACGGTCGTGGACAGGGCGGTAACCCGCTTCCTGCCGCGGTATAGTTAAGAATGCTTTTGGGTTTCCCATATCTTGATTTGATTTTTAAGTCATTCACACGGTTAATAATCGCGCTGCACTTCGGCAATCTTTTCCTGCAACTTGCGCATCTGCTCTTCTGCCAGCACCTTCTTATATTCGATGGGCGTAACCTGAATGAACTCGTCGATGTAGCGATTCCAGTTGTCGAGCATCGTGCGTGCAAGCTGCGAGCCCGTGTACAGGTAATGCTGACGCACCAGCTCGTGAAGTTCCTTGCGTGAGGAAGCATCTTCAAGGAGCGACAATTCCACCATTTCCATGTTGCAGAAATAATCGAAGTTGCGGTTCTTGTCCCAAACGTAAGCCACTCCGCCACTCATTCCCGCCGCGAAATTGCGTCCCGTTCCGCCCAGAACGACTACCCTTCCGCCCGTCATGTACTCGCAGCAGTGGTCTCCCACGCCTTCCACCACGGCGATGGCTCCCGAGTTACGGACGGCAAAACGTTCGCCCGCACGGCCGTTGATGTAAACCTCCCCGCCGGTGGCACCATACAGCAGCGTGTTTCCTACTATCGTATTTTCCTCTGCTACGAATCCGCTGCGCACGGGAGGCTGTACCGAGATGCGTCCGCCGCTCAGTCCCTTGCCTAAATAATCATTCGCCTCGCCTTCCAGCCTGAAACTGATGCCATGAGCCAGAAACGCCCCGAAGCTCTGTCCTGCCGAGCCCTTGAACTTCACGCTGATGGTCTGGTCGGGCAGTCCCGCGTTGCCATACCTTGCAGCTACCTCCCCCGACAGCATGGCTCCCACCGAGCGGTCGGTATTGGCTATCGCATACTCCAGCGAAACCTCCTTGCCGTGTTCCAGAGCCTCCTTAGCGGCGGCAATCATGCCCACGTCCATCACATGGTCGATGTCGTGGTGCTGGTCCGTCACGTGGTGGAGCGCCGAACCGTTATCCACCTTGTGCAGCAAGCGGCTGAAATCAAGCAGCGCAGCCTTCCCACCCTTCGCCGGCGCAATGTCGATCAGGTCGGTACGGCCCACGATGTCTTCCAGCCTCGTAAAGCCCATCTCCGCCAGATACTCGCGCACCTCTTGGGCAAGGAAACGGAAATAGTTCACCACATACTCGTAATGTCCCCTGAAACGGCGGCGCAGGCGTTCGTCCTGCGTGGCCACCCCCACCGGGCACGTGTTGGCATGACACTTGCGCATCATCACACAGCCCAGCACGATGAGCGCCGCCGTGCCGAAAGCAAACTCGTCCGCCCCCAGCAGCGCCATGCAAATCACATCGCGCCCCGTCTTCAGCTGCCCGTCGGTCTGCAGACGCACCTGTCCGCGCAGCCCGTTCATCACCAGCGTCTGCTGCGTCTCGCTTAGTCCTATTTCGGGCGGGATGCCGGCATAACGCACCGAAGAAGCCGGAGAAGCCCCCGTGCCTCCCTCCGCACCCGAAATCACGATCAGGTCTGCCTTCGCCTTTGCCACGCCCGCGGCAATCGTTCCCACTCCGCTTTCCGCCACCAACTTCACGCTGATGTACGCCTTCGGGTTCACGTTCTTCAGGTCGAAGACAAGCTGTGCGAGGTCCTCTATCGAATAAATGTCATGATGGGGCGGGGGCGAAATCAGCGAGATGCCCGGGATGGAGTGGCGCGTGCGGGCTATCACCTCATCCACCTTGAAGCCCGGCAACTGCCCGCCCTCACCCGGCTTGGCACCCTGCGCCACCTTGATCTGTATCTCCTCGGCGTTGACAAGATATTCCGCCGTCACACCGAAGCGTCCCGAAGCCACCTGCTTGGTTTTGCTCGACAGTGGTATGCCGTCGTATGTGGCATGGAAACGCGCGGAGTCCTCTCCTCCCTCGCCCGTATTGCTGCGCGCCCCCAATTTGTTCATCGCCAGCGCCAGCGCCTCGTGAGCCTCCTTGCTGATTGCCCCGAACGAAATAGCACCCGTCACGAAATGACGCACGATCTCCTCCACCGGCTCCACCTTGCTAATATCGATAGGATTCTTCCTGAAGCGGAAAAAGTCGCGCAGGAAAACCGGATTTCCTTCCGTGTCTGCCTTCGCCGTAAACTCCTTGAAGCGCGCGTAGCTACCCGTGCGTGTGGCAAGCTGTAGCGTGGCGATGGTCTCCGGGTTCCAAGCGTGCCGCTCCCCGTCCTTGCGGTAAACCGACAACCCGGCGTGAGGCAACAGCCCCTCCACCTCGCCGGCAGCATACCCCCGACGATGGAAAGTCTCGTAATCGCGGGCAATCTCCTTCAGCCCGATGCCTCCCACGGTGGAACACGGCGTGCCGAAATACGTCTTCAGCAGCCCCTCGCCCAAGCCTACCGCCTCGAAAATCTTCGCCCCGCGATACGAACGGATGGTGCTGATGCCCATTTTACTCATCACCTTGTAAAGCCCTTTGCATAGCGCCTGTATGTAGTTGCGTTCCGCCGTCTCGTAGTTCAACTGGATGTCGCCCCCCTTCACCAAACCGTCTATCACCGCAAAAGCCATGTACGGGTTAAGTGCGCTTGCCCCGTAGCCCAAGAGCAGCGCCGCGTGCATCACCTCTCGAATTTCACCACTCTCTACTACCAGCGCCGTCTGCACCCGCTTCTGCACCGATATCAGATGATGGTGCACGGCGCTTACCGCCAGCAACGACGGAACCGCCACATGTCCCGCATCCACGCCACGGTCGGACAGGATAATGTAGTTAGCACCCGCGTCCACAGCCGCTTCCGCCCCCTTACATAAGTCCGCCACCGCCTCACGCAGCCCCTCCTCGCCGCTTCCCGCTTCGAAGAGCATGGGCAGCTTCACCGTCTTGAATCCCTTGTAACGGATGTTGCACAAGATGTCAAGCTGCGTATTCGTCAGTATCGGATGGGGCAGACGCACCATCTTGCAGTGGCTCTCGTCGGGCAGCAGGATGTTGTTTCCCACCGCCCCGATATACTCGGTGAGCGACATCACAAGCGCCTCGCGGATGGGGTCGACCGGCGGATTAGTGACCTGCGCAAACTGCTGTCTGAAATAACCAAACAAAAGCTGTGGCAAGCCCGACAGCACCGCCAGCGGCGTATCGTTACCCATTGACGCCACAGGCTCGGCACCCGTCGTACACATGGGCGCCACGGTGCGCTCCACGTCCTCGCGCGTAAAGCCGAACGCACGCAACCTGCGGGCACAATCATCCACCCCGTTTTCCACCTTCCGCCCGCTTTTCAGCGTGTCCAGCTCAATGCGGTTCGCCGCCAGCCACCGACGGTAAGGCTTTGCCGAGGCAAGAGCCTCCTTTATCTGTTCGTCATAATAAATACATCCCTGCTGCGTATCCACCAGCAACATCTTCCCCGGCTGCAGGCGTCCCTTCGCGCTGATGGCCTCCGGGTCGAAGTTTATCACCCCTGCCTCGCTCGCCACCACCATCATACCGTCTTTCGTAATCAGGTAACGCGCCGGACGCAGGCCATTACGGTCCAACATCCCCCCCGCGTAACGCCCGTCGCTGAAGAGCAGCGCCGCCGGCCCGTCCCACGGCTCCATCAAAATGGAATGATACTCGTAAAACGCCTTCAGGTCTTCGCTGATGGGATTCTTGTCGTTGAACGATTCCGGCACAAGCATCGCCATGGCGTGCGGCAGGTCTAGCCCCGACATCACCAGAAACTCCAACACGTTATCAAGCGACGCGCTGTCGCTCATCCCCGGTTGCACAATGGGGCGTATATCCCTCACATCACCCAGCAGCGGCGTGGAGAGCACCCCCTCACGCGCCTCTATCCACCCCCGGTTGCCCCGTATCGTGTTTATTTCACCGTTATGCGCCAACAGGCGGAAAGGCTGCGCAAGGCTCCACGTGGGAAACGTGTTCGTACTGAAACGCGAGTGCACGATGGCAAGGCCGCTTGTCAGATAAGGATGTGTCAGGTCAGAAAAATACGTCCGCAGCTGAACCGATGAGAGCATCCCCTTATACACCAGCGTACGGCTTGACAGCGACACGATATAAAAATCCTTGTGCGTAACCCTCCGCTCTATCCGTTTGCGCACCCGATAGAGCGTACGCTCAAGGTTCTCCGTGGCCGATGCACCCGTAATAAACACTTGCTTGATGTCCGGTTCCGTCTCGGCAGCACTCGCACCCAATACCGAACTATTTACCGGAACTGAGCGAAGATGCATCAACACCAAACCCTCACGTTCGATCTCCTCTATCAGCACACGCAAAATGGAAGACTGTTCGGAGGACGATTTAGGAAGAAATACCAGCCCCGTTCCGTATTTCCCCTTTTCGGGGACGGGGATACCTTGCAGCAAAATAAATTCATGCGGTATTTGTAACATGATGCCCGCACCGTCGCCCGTCTTGTTATCTGCACCTTCAGCGCCACGGTGCTTCAGGTTTTCCAATACTTTCAGTGCCGAATCTACCAATTCGTGTGACTTATTTCCGTGGATGTCCACTATCATGCCCACACCACAGGCATCGTGTTCGTTCGCAGCATCATACAATCCTAATGTACGTTGCGAACCCGTAGCCTTGCCTTTACTTTCCTCTCTAATAAAATTACTACTTTTCATTGGTGTTTGCTTTCTTTTATCTTCTTATTACTACTAATCAATAACAGTTTGATTGCAAAAATAGAATATAACTTTCTAAAGACAAAAGAGAAAAGCAAAAAGGCGATACACAAAATATCTTACATGGAACGATTGGTTAACATTTGCATCTATACATACGTTACAAATAACAATTTATCACAATAATCAAGTAAAATGATTACATTTTATCAAAAAGAATTCTGAAAAAGCATTTCTTTTTCTGCCGCTATCTTCTTTATTCCTTGTTGGGAGGCTATAAATCCTCCACCTAACACGCGATTACCTTCATAGAATACAGCCGACTGTCCGGGTGCTATGGCAGAGGCTTCTTCAGCAAACTTTACTAACAGTCTGCCGTCTTCAAGCCAAAGAACACGACAGGATATAGGGCGACTACGATAGCGGATGCGTACAGACAGGTCGGGACATGCTGTCAACTCTTCACGATCGGCTACGTTGACATCTTCCACCAACATGTAGCGGGTTCTCAACTGTTCGGCATCGCCTAACATAACCGTATTCTTTTCCGGATTGATTTTCAGCACATACGCAGGTTTACCCAAAGCGATTTCAAGTCCCTTGCGCTGACCGATGGTATAATAGGCAAAACCTTTGTGCTTGCCCAGTTTGATTCCTTTGCTGTCGACGAACCATCCTTCACCGATACGCTCATCAATATCGGGACAATGTTCGCGTAGAAATTCACGATAATCTTTATCTATAAAACAAATTTCCATGCTCTCCCCTCCCCTTGCTTTGGCCTCAAATCCTTTCGAAGCGAGGTAATCGCGCACGGATGCTTTGGTCATTCCACCCAGCGGGAACATCATGCGGCGCAAAATTTCTTGAGGAAGTTTCCACAGAAAATAAGACTGGTCTTTTGTCGAATCATCGCCGGTAACAATGTAACGATAGCCGTTGCGGTCTTCCAAACGGCAGTAATGCCCCGTAGCGATATATGCACAGTTTGTACGGTCGGCCCATTCACAGAGAATCCGCTCTTTGAACAAAGGATTACACATTACGCAGGGATTAGGCGTGCGCCCTCTCATATATTCATCTATAAAATACTGTACAATTACTTGGCGGAACTCCTTCCGCACATCTGCTACATGGTGTTCGATACCGAGGCGGGCAGCCAACCGTTGCGCCTCCAATACATCATCCGGTTGTTCCTGACCGGGTGTAGAGAAATGAGAAGGAACATCCCACGTACGCATGGTAACTCCTACTACTTCATAGCCTTGTTCTTGCAGCAGGATGCAAACGGCGGAACTGTCTATTCCGCCGCTCATCCCCACCAATACTCTTTTTTCTTTTTCTTTCATACTTTATAAAAATAATTCCGGCTCGCGACGTACATTAAACCGTTCATGCAAAATAGCGGCGAAAGGATTATCAAATATCCGGGCTTCGTTCGGACATACCTTTACACACGCACAGCATTTAATGCAGCGGTTCACATCGGTTTCAATACGGCTTCCATCTTCACTCACCCGAATGGCATGAGTTGGACATACCTCAACGCACTCTCCGCATACGAAACAATTTTCCGTACAGACGGGACATGCAGGCTGTCCGGCTTTGAGTTCTTTGTATGGAGTATTTCCTTTTACGAACAGTTCCGGCAAAGAGGAAACCTCACAGAGTTTTTTCCAACTGTCTTGACCAAAGCATTCGGCCTTTTGCAAATCGGAAGCGTCGGGACGTCCGGATGCAATCGGGCGGGCAGGTGTGCTGTAACTGTGCTCGCCAATGAAAGCAGCAGCCGAGAGGGGCATGAAACCAAGTTCTACCGCCGTGTCACGCAGTTCTAACAGCGCGTCTTCATAGTCGCGATTACCGTAAACAGTTATCAATATAGCGGGAGCATTGATTCCCCGCAAACGTTTCAAGCGTTGCAGCGCCACGGGTGCTACTCGTCCGCCGTAAACCGGGACAGCTATCACCGTCAGGGCATCTCTTATTTCGATGGGTGTCAGGTCTTCATCCAGCGTGAGATCGGTTTCGATGCGCCGCCCCATTCCAATGCCTTCGCCCACGGCACGCGCTATCTTGGCAGAGGTATGAGTGGGCGAGAAAAAAACAAGCTGCGTAGTAGTATATGTGTTCATGTTAAAAAGAAGTTGGTTATTATGAAAACAAAGATAACCTTTTCCGGCGAAAATTCACTTCACAGGCGGTCTGAATAGAATTTAAAACACTTTAAACTCATATCCTTGCGAAAGCAACCACTCGATGGCGCGGGGCAAGGCGTACTTCAGATTCTGTTCCGACTTCAACGAATCATGAAAAGTGATTATCGAACCGTTACGCGCATATTTTTTTACATTCTCAAGCACTTGCATCCCGTTCATCCGCTTGCTGTAATCGCGGGTTACCAAATCCCACATCACGATACGGTATTTTTTGCGGAGCGTGCGGTACTGCCCCCAGCCCAAATGTCCGTGAGGCGGACGGAACAAATCAGTATGTAAATAGTCGTTTGCCTTATCGGTATTCGCCAAATAATTGTCACTTGAATACTCAAAGCCCCGGATGTGGTTAAACGTATGGTTGCCCACACGATGTCCACGCTCTACCACCATCCGGTACTCTTCGGGATGCTTGCGCACGTTATCGCCCACCATGAAAAAAGTGGCCCGGATGCCATATTTGTCTAACACATCCAGCACCCACGGCGTAACACGAGGAATCGGTCCGTCATCGAAAGTCAAATAAACAGCTTTTACCGTTTTATCCATTCGCCACAAAGCTCGCGGATAAAGAAACCGCAACAGCGCGGGCGGTTGTTCAATAAGCATAATTCTGTTATAATTGTAAATTTAACGTGAGTTCGGTATAAGAAAACTATTGAAAAAGTTGTGGGAATGAAATATTTTTAGTATCTTTATAGCTGACAATCAATAAGTTACATAAAAACATCCATTCCCATGACTGATGCAAATATAATAGAAATTTTCTGTATTCTCGATGAGTTCTGCAAATATTTTACTCCTGAACTGAAAAAACACACGCTTGACACCTGCGGCAAACGCCGCCGCAACCGCCCGTGCCTCATGTCCGACAGCGAGGTAATGACCATTCTCGTACTCTTCCATACCATGCGCCAGCGCGACCTCAAGTCGTTCTACCTCGGTTACGTGTGCAACCACATGCGCAAGGAGTTTCCACACCGCCTGTCGTACAACCGCTTCGTAGAACGTCAGGCCAAGGTAGGACTCCATCTTTTGCTGTTCCTGCAGACATGTGCGTTGGGTAAATGTACGGGAATATCCATCATCGACTCCACCCCGTTGAAGTCATGCAATATAAAGCGTGCGCACAGCCACAGGACGATGAAGGGATGGGCAGCCAAGGGCAAGTGTACGATGGGATGGTTCTACGGGTTCAAGCTGCATATAGTGATAAACGACCGTGGCGAGATAATACAATGGACGCTCACGCCCGGGAACGTGGACGACCGTGAGCCATTGAAGGACAAGGACTTTACGCAAAGGCTTTTCGGCAAGATTTTTGCCGACAGGGGATACATAAGCCAGGAGCTTTTTGAAAAGCTTTTCATTGACGACATACACCTTGTGACCAAACTCAAGAAGAACATGAAGAACTCGCTCATGGACCTGCACGACAAAATCCTGCTGCGGAAAAGGGCGCTCATTGAAACAGTAAACGACGAACTCAAGAACGTCTGCTACATTGAACATACCAGGCACCGCAGCATTGACGGCTTTGCTTCCAACCTGATTGCAGGGCTTATCGCATACAACCTGCTTCCTAAGAAACCGTCACTCAATATTGACATCATTGATAAAAGCAGGCTTATTGCATAAGGTGATTATACCGAACTCACGTAAATTTATCCATTAAAACGATTGCAGGGGCGAGATTTCCGCCCGAACACACCGATTAAGACGAATGTTTCGGACGGAAAACTCCCGCCCCTGCAATTTTATGATTTCATTATTTGTTGCACAGACTTCCCGTAAGGAAAGTATATAGCATCCGGTTATTTGCCTACGCGCTGTTCGAGCTGCTTGTACAGATTCTCGAACGTCTTCGTATAACGCAATGACGAAGGATGGTTTTCTTCTCCTCCCTTGTCTGATTTCACATTAGCCATGCTCTTACATACATCATCCAGAATGTAAAAATGACGCATACAATTCTCGTATGAGGCAGCGAAACGCACATCATCCAAACTCAAATACCACCGGATATATTCAGTAGAATTTTTAGCCAGATGTTCCAAGATAGTCATTGCCTTTTCCGGATGTCCCAGCTTAATATAGTCATCAGCCATTTCTTTCGAACTGCTCATGATATAATCGTGAGGAACGGTAGTGCCGGGGATTACTTTTTCGCAGTAATCAAGCACTTCGAGCGCTTTGTCGTTCTTGCCCTCGCGGATAAGCTGGCTTGCCAATACCACGAACATGCGGCGATGGGTATCGCACATGCGGAGTGTGGTTTCATCCAAATAAATGTCCGGGTTATCGATGCCGCCGAACTTGAACTTCTTCATCAGGTTCTCATACATTTTTTCCGAATCAACACGTCGTCCTGTCTTCGTGTTATCGAACGGCGTAATGCGATAAGCCAATCCTTCTTGCAGGAAGTTGTTTGTCAGGTTCAGGTGATTATCCGAGCCTACGGTTATCGCCATGTACAGCGGACGCTCCCAGTTGGTGTTGGCAAGCATTTCAAGCATCATGAGTTCGCTCTTATAAAGCACACGTTTGCCTTTCAGTGAGATGTGCATGTAATCGGGAATGGAATCAGGAGTCATCATGCCCGAACGCTTGATGGCTTCCTTATCCAGCTTAATCACGAGGCTGTCGGTAGGAATCATCTGCAATTCGCTGTCCTTCGGATTACGTACCCAATACTTCAGGATATTCTTCAGTTCGTAGGGATTGTCACCGAATTCTTTCTTTGCCTCTTCCGGATTCTGCTTGTAATAGTTGTTGATGGTTTCCATTGCTTCGGGACGCACATAGACTGCCTCGTTGTGTCCGGACACGTAATCGATACGTTCCCAGTCGATAGGTACAGAAGGCGAGTCGTATGCCGGACGGCGCATCTGGTCGATATACCAGTCGGTTTGCAGGTAGCTCAGGTTACAAACCCGTACATCCGTACGCACACCTTCGGTTTCCTGATTATACCACAAGGGGAAAGTATCGTTATCGCCGTTGGTAAACAAGATGGGGTTTCCTTTATCGGGCACAGAGTTCAGATAGTTCTGTCCGAAGTCACGGCAAGTATAACGCCCGCTGCGGTCGTGGTCGTCCCATGTCTGGCTTACCATCTGTATCGGAACGCACAAGCAAACCACACTTGCCAATGCAGCTGCCGGCTTCTCGCCCATCTTCTTCCGGAGGAATTCGGCAATGGCAGCAACGCCCAGACCTATCCAGATAGCGAACCCGTAGAACGAACCGGCATAAGCGTAGTCACGCTCACGTACCTGCTGAGGAGCCTGATTCAAATACAGCACAATGGCCAATCCGGTCATGAAGAACAAGAAGAATACAATCCAGAATTGCTGGATGCCCCGTTCGCCGCGATAGGCCTGCCAGAACAGTCCGATGAGTCCCAATATCAGCGGCAAGCAGAAGAACACGTTGTGTCCTTTGTTATTTTTCAGCTCGTCGGGCAGTAAGGATTGGTCGCCGATCAAGGCATTGTCGATAAACGGAATACCGGTAATCCAGTTTCCGTGTTCGATTTCGCCTTGTCCCTGTATATCATTCTGACGTCCTGCAAAGTTCCACATAAAGTAACGCCAGTACATGTAATTCAACTGGTAGATAAAGAAGAAGCGGATATTATCCCACTGGGTAGGCACTTTTACCGTCATCATGGTTCCGCACTGGTCGTAGGGCACTTCTTTTCCGTCGATGCCTCCCAGCCAGTCCTCGTATGCCTGCGGATGTCCGGGCGCATCGCTCCACATACGCGGGAATAACATATTCTGCGCATATCTGTATTCCGTCTTGTTACGTACCACTTCGTAGCTGTCTTTTTCATCGGACGATTCTTTTTCCTTACGCTGGTAAACGGGAGCGCCTTCTACGACATCGTACATACATCCCCCGTCTACTTCTTTCAGAGCAGGTTTGGAAGCATACGTCTGCCCGTAGAACAGCGGGCGGGTTCCGTATTGCTCACGTCCTAAATATTCGCCCAGCGTGAAGATGTCTTCGGGAGAATTCTGGTCCATCGGCGTATTGGCAGACGAACGAATCACGATAACCGCATACGAAGAATAACCTACCACAATCATCATCAGCGCGAGCAAGCTGGTATTCATGGTACGGGCACTGACGCGGTATTTCTCATTCAGGTTGGCGAACAGGTAAATGGCAAGAACAGCCAATACGATGACACCGATAAGCACGCTTCCCCATCCATGACCATAAAAAGGAATGCCCAACAGTCCTACCGTGGTGAGGAAAGAGATGTTCATACGTTTACGGCTGCGCACGGTGTAGCTCTCGTAAACTCCCCATATAATGCTTGCCGCAAGGATAATGATGTAAATAATCAGTCCGGTATTAAACGGCAGCCCGAAATCGTTGACAAACAGCAGTTCGAACCATCCGCCTACCTTCACGATTCCCGGAACAATGCCATACAGCACCACAGCCACCAGCACCATTGAACCTACAAGTGCCGCAAGACTGCCTTTCAGCGTGGCATGGGGATGCTTCTTATAATAATAAACCAATACGATGGCAGGGATACACAACAAGTTCAACAGATGGACACCGATAGAAAGCCCCGTAAGGTAAGCTATCAGAATCAGCCAGCGGTCGCTGTGAGGTTCGTCTGCACGGTTATCCCACTTCAGGATGAGCCAGAATACCAATGCCGTAAACAAACTGGAGTAGGCATATACTTCACCCTCTACGGCACTGAACCAGAACGTATCGCTCCACGTATAAGCCAATGCTCCTACCAAGCCCGAACCCATAATGGCTATAACTTTTCCTGTGGTCAGGTCGGCATCGTTCGGACAAATCAGTTTTTTTGCCAAGTACGTGATGCTCCAAAAGAGGAAAAGAATACACGCCGCACTCATGAGTGCACTCATTATGTTAACCATCATCGCCACGTGCGAAGGGTCGGATGCAAACTGGCTAAACAGATTAGCCGTCAACATAAAAAACGGTGCGCCGGGCGGATGTCCGACTTCCAGCTTATAGCCTGTAGTGATAAACTCCGGGCAATCCCAGAAACTGGCAGTAGGCTCGATGGTCATGCAGTACGTCACCGCCGCTATGACAAAGGCTAACCAACCTACCAGATTGTTAATCTTGTTGTACTGTTTCATTATTAAATGCTTGTTTTTTGTTCAATAGCCGCAAAGATAGTAAAGATATTACTACTGAAAAGCGTTCATTGTCTTAAAGTTTATCAAGGAAGAAAAGATAAACGTGTACGGCGCAGCGAATATTCCCCCGTTTCCTCTGCACAAGCCTTTCCGAAAGAAGCACGGAAGGAAAAATTTTTTTCATCTTTTTTACCGGAATAACCTGCTGTTTTTCTGCAAAAGTGAGATTGAGGTAACTAACACACACTTTTGTAACCTCTTGTTTATTAGATAAATGAAACATACCTTTGTAGTATCGAAAAGAGAGTAAGAATACAATACAAAGCGAATAACCAACCTATAAAAACAAGAAGATTATGAAACAGATTGAACCAATCGCAACAGCTGCGAATTTTAGTGCCATCAACATCGGCAAATTAAACGAACTGAACAATTATGTATTGGAATTAGGACCGGATGTAAAAATCCCCGGAAAAATATTCGGCGGCACGGCACTGCAAGCCACAGGCGGAGAGTTTTCATTCCAAATGTTTCAACCCGGCACAGAAACCGGTTTCCTCCACACCCACAAAACACACGAAGAATTGTATTTCTTCTTGAGCGGTACGGGAGAATTTCAGGTAGACGGACAGGTATTCCCGATACAGGAGGGCAGCGTAGTACGTGTGGCACCGGACGGAAAACGCTCCGTACGCAACAACGGAACATCGCCGCTCATCATGCTCTGCGTACAATATAAAGGCAATACGTTTACACCCGAAGATGCGGCCGACGGATGCATCTTAAACGAACCGGTAAAATGGTAATACCGTTTTTCGCCGCAAACCAATACCGGTGCATTCCATAAGGAAACCGCACTTTCCGAAATGGATTTATAAAAGCATAAGCACAAATTTTATAACCCGGCATGGAGAGTTATACAACTCACCTTGCCGGGTTATATAACTCACTAAGGCGGGTCGTACAACCCAGCCTGCCGAGTTATAAATTTCATACCGAAAACTTAGCAAATCAATGCCGTCCGCCACCCGTCTCTGGCGGGCAATACCCTCCTTTCAGTCGCCTATTTCATCACTGTTTGCCCGCTTTTCAACCTTTAACTCTTAAAAACGTTTAAAGAAAATCGTGCCATCCCTGATTTATTTGTTATTTTGCACCAAATTAGGGTTTAAAGTGAACGTATTTAAGATAAATAAATGTCCGCTCTGCGGAAAAGACCAGTTTGAGTCGGTAATGACCTGTAAGGATCATTATGCAACGGGAGAACCGTTCGAGATATGCCGCTGCCGGACATGTGGTTTCTTATTCACCCAATCGGTTCCGGCGGAAAACGAAATCGGACGTTATTACGAAAGCCCGGACTACATTTCGCATACTGATACCCACAAAGGGCTGATGAACCGCGTTTACCATTATGTTCGTCGCTACATGTTGGGCAGGAAAAGCCGCCTTATCAAACATAGCTGCGGATTGAGCCGCGGATATTTATTGGATATCGGTACGGGTACAGGATATTTCCCCCACTTCATGCAGAAAAAAGGCTGGCGGGTATCTGCCATTGAAAAAAGCCCGCAGGCACGCGCTTTCGCAAAGGAACATTTCGGCTTAGACATTGATACGCCCGAAACGCTCGGCACATATCCCGACAAGTCGTTTGATGCCATTACGCTTTGGCACGTGATGGAACATTTGGAGCATCTGAACGAAACGTGGGAAACACTGGGGCGCATTTTGAAAGACCGTGGCGTTTTGATTATAGCCGTACCCAATGCAGATTCGTTTGACGCACAAAAATATAAGGAAATGTGGGCAGCATACGATGTTCCACGCCACTTATGGCATTTTACGCCTTCCACCATGCAGCAGTTCGGGGCCAAACATGGGTTTATCTTAACCCAGCGGCGCCCCATGCCTTTCGATGCGTTCTACGTATCGATGCTTACGGAAAAGTATAAAAAGACGCCATGCTACGTGCTGAAAGGAATGATAACCGGAGCAAAAGCATGGGCTGCCTCTCTTGCGAAAAAAGACCGGAGCAGCTCGATGATTTATGTCTTCAGAAAAAAACAATGATTACGATGGAAAAAAAAACGGGTTCGTTCTTCGATATGCAGTTTATCACCTCTGCCATCAGCACCATGTTGGTGTTGCTCTTATTGGGGATGGTGGTGTTTTTCGTACTGGCTGCCGGAAACCTTTCGGCGTACGTACGCGAAAACATTACGTTTTCCATCGTGTTCGATGACCAGATAAAAGAACAGGAGATTATCGGGTTTCAAGAAAAATTAAACTCCGAACCTTTTGTAAAACAGACTTTCTACATTTCCAAGAAACAGGCATTGCAGGAGCAGACGCGCGCCATGGGGACAGACCCTGCCGAATTTCTGGGGTATAATCCTTTCGAGGCTTCCATCGAAGTAAAGCTCAAAGCAGAATACATCAACTCTGACAGCCTGAGCTGGATTCAGGAGAAACTGATGGACAATAAAAATATTATTGAGGTAAACTACCCGCAAAACTTGATTGACTCGGTGAACCGCAACTTACAGAAAATAAGTGTGGTATTACTGGGGCTGGCGGCGCTGTTGACACTCATTTCGTTTGCCTTAATCAACAATACCATCCGCCTGACCATTTACTCAAAGCGTTTCCTCATCCATACCATGAAGCTGGTAGGCGCAGGATGGGGATTCATCCGGCGACCTTTCCTTGTGCGTAATATCTGGGTGGGCATCTTGGCTGCTGCACTGGCAGACGCCCTGCTCATGGGAATGGCGTACTTCCTTGTCAGATACGAGCCCGACTTGGTAGAAATCATCACACCTACTGTCATGGCGGTGGTCATGGGTGCCGTCTTCATATTCGGAGTTACCATCACCGGACTTTGTGCCCTGATTTCCATCAACAGATACCTGAGGATGAAAGTCAACGAATTATATTGTATGTAACGGATATTCACTAAACTTTTTTATTACCATTATGGATAAAAAACACTTTGCTTTTGATAAGACCAACTTTCTATTGCTTGCCATCGGCATGGTAGTTATCATCATCGGCTTCTTGCTGATGAGTGGTTCCGGTTCGTCGGAAACGGCGTTCAACCCGGACATATTCAGCGTACGGCGGGTCAAAGTAGCCCCCATCGTATGTTTTGCCGGATTTATCTTCATGATTTACGGCATCCTGCGCAAACCGGCCGATGACTCAACTTCTAAAAACGAACACTAATGGCGGGAGATTTAAACTTATTTCAAACGATTATCATCGCGATAGTAGAAGGTCTTACCGAATTCCTTCCGGTTTCTTCTACCGGACACATGATTATCGCACAACACGTCTTGGGAGTAGAAAGTACGGAATTTGTCAAGGCTTTCACCTTCATCATACAGTTCGGAGCCATTCTTTCGGTGGTATGCCTGTATTGGAAACGCTTTTTCCGTCTGAATCACAAACCGGCTCCCGAAGGTGCTTCTGCCGTAAAACGGTTTATACATAAGTTTGATTTCTACTGGAAGTTGCTGGTAGCATTCATTCCGGCAGCCGTTTTGGGCCTGCTGTTCAGCGATGCCATTGATGCCATGCTGGAAAGCGTAACCGTAGTGGCTGTGATGCTGATTGTAGGAGGTATATTCATGTTGTTCTGCGACCGCATTTTCGGTACAGGACGCGAGGATACGCCAATGACGGAAAAACGGGCATTCGTTATCGGACTGTTTCAATGTATTTCCATGATTCCCGGAGTATCGCGCTCAATGGCAACCATCGTAGGAGGTATGGCACAGAAGCTCACCCGCAAGGCAGCAGCCGAATTTTCGTTCTTTCTTGCCGTGCCCACCATGTTTGCCGCTACCGTATATAAAATGGCAAAGCTGTTCATGGAAGGCGGAACGGAAATCATAGCAAACAATCTTACCCCGCTGATTGTTGGAAACATCGTAGCCTTTATCGTGGCACTGCTTGCCATCAAATTCTTTATCAATTTCGTTACGAAATACGGATTCAAGGCTTTCGGATGGTATCGGATTATCGTTGGGGCTATTATTTTGATAATGTCGTTTTTAGGTTATAATTTGGAATTGGCTTGATGAACTTTAAAGAAGGAGAAGTTTTATATTTCGACAAACCGTTGCGATGGACATCGTTCGCGGTAGTCAACAAAATAAGATATCACATCAGTCGCAAGCTGGGAGTTAAGAAAATAAAGGTGGGACACGCCGGAACACTCGACCCGTTGGCTACGGGGGTTATGATTATCTGCACCGGAAAGGCAACAAAACGTATAGAGGAGTTCCAATATCATACCAAGGAGTACATCGCCACACTGCAGTTGGGAGCCACTACGCCATCGTTCGACCTTGAAAAAGAAATCGATGCAACTTACCCTACCGAACACATCACTCCTGAAATGGTAGAGGACGTTTTAAAGAAATTTGTCGGTACAATCGAACAAATACCTCCGGCTTTTTCGGCTTGCAAAGTAGACGGCAAACGCGCTTACGACCTTGCACGGCGAGGCGGAGAGGTGGAACTGAAACCGAAAACACTCGTCATCGACGAAATAGAGCTGCTGGAGTGTAACCTGCCGGAAATTAAAATACGGGTGGTTTGCAGCAAAGGTACGTACATCCGGGCATTGGCACGCGACATCGGCGAAGCACTCCACAGCGGAGCACACCTTACCGGACTTATCCGCACCCGTGTGGGCGATGTGAAACTGGCAGACTGTATGCAGGTTGACGGCTTTGAAGCATGGCTTGAGAAACAAGATATTGATGTTATAAACGATTAAGGAAAGAAAGGAAGAAGATGAAACTGTCACAATTCAAATTCAAATTGCCGGAAGAGAAAATTGCACTCTATCCGGCCAAGTACAGAGATGAGTCTCGCCTGATGGTGGTACACAAAGCTACCGGGGAGATAGAGCACGTTATGTTCAAAGATATATTGAACTACTTCGATGATCAAGATGCGTTTATCTTTAATGACACCAAAGTATTTCCGGCACGTTTATACGGAAACAAGGAAAAAACCGGTGCGCGCATCGAGGTATTCCTCTTGCGCGAACTGAACGAAGAGCTTCGCCTTTGGGATGTTTTGGTAGATCCGGCACGTAAAATCCGTATAGGAAACAAACTTTATTTCGGTGAAGACGACTCGATGGTGGCAGAGGTCATTGACAATACCACTTCGAGGGGACGTACGCTCCGCTTCCTTTATGACGGACCGCACGACGAGTTCAAGAAAGCACTTTATGCGCTGGGCGAACCGCCTCTTCCTCCGTTTATCCACCGTCCGGCAGAACCGATAGACGAAGAGCGTTTCCAAACCATCTATGCGAAAAACGAAGGTGCTGTAACCGTTCCTGCCGCCGGACTGCATTTCAGCCGCGAACTAATGAAACGTATGGAAATAAAAGGAATCAACTTTGCTTTTATCACCATGCACTGCGGGTTAGGTAATTTCCGCGACATCGACGTGGAAGACCTGACTAAACATAAAATGGACTCTGAACAAATGTTTGTGGATGCTGAAGCCTGCCGCATCGTAAACGAAGCAAAAGACCGTGGAAACAAGGTCTGCGCCGTAGGCACCAGCGTAATGCGTACCATCGAAACAGCCGTAGGTACAGACGGACACCTGAAAGAATTCGAAGGATGGACGAACAAATTCATTTTCCCGCCTTACGACTTCTCGGTAGCAAACGCCATGATAAGCAATTTCCACATGCCGCTTTCTACCATGCTCATGTTGGTATGTTCTTACGGTGGTTATGAACTGATTATGGACGCTTATCAGACGGCGCTGAAAGAAGATTACCGTTTTGGTACTTACGGCGACGCCATGCTGATTCTGGAAAAGTAAATTTTCGGGAGCAACCATCTACTAAGAGCCTGTTTAAATTTTGCTCTGCCTGCGGTTTGAGAATTGTTTTCGAGGATGTTTTTCGGCTTTTACGAGGAGGATAGCGGGCTATCTGACGAGTAAAAACGGGGAAACAAACCGGAAACAAACTCAAAAAGGGGCGGATGAAAATACTTAATCGGAAAATTTAAACAGGCTCTAAGCATCATTATATGTGGGGCGGGGTTGACCCGCCCTTGTTTTTACGTAATAACGTATGCCGAAAGTATATTTAGGATTAGGAACAAATTTAGGAAACAAACCGGACAACCTGACACAGGCTATCAAACTGATAAACGAAAAAATAGGGAAAGTTATATCGCAATCATCTTTCTATGAAACGGCTCCGTGGGGATTTACGTCTGATAACGATTTCCTTAATGCTGCGGCGGAGGTGGAAACCTCATACTCGCCGCTTGAAGTATTACGGCTTACCCAAGAAATAGAACGGACATTGGGACGTACTACTAAATCGGTAAACGGAACATACTGCGACCGATTGATAGACATCGACCTACTGATGTACGACAACTGCATAGTCAAGACGCCTGAGCTGACGTTGCCTCATCCTCTCATGACGGAACGAGACTTCGTAATGCTTCCTCTTATAGAAATAGCCGGAAACGAAATCCACCCGCTGTTCGGCAAACCACTGAAAGAACTTTCTCCCAAATCCAATGAATAATAAAACAGGAATCACGATGAACAAACAACAACTCCGTGAGGCGTTATACGATTTATCCAATCGTATCCGCCGTGCCGCCGATTCGATATAACCCTCTCCGATCAGGATATTTGAATATTTTCCTGAAACAATCCCCCTTCTCCATGCCTAAACATCGGGAAGGGGGATTGTTATGTTTACCACGCTACGATAGGCCATCCGTCGGGTGTCCATGTCATTTCGCGGATAATCAGTTTAGGAGCACCGTCTTCTTTCGCAGAGTAAGCGTGACAGATAAAATAATCCTTTCCATCAAAATGGTAGGCTGCATTATGTCCCACTCCTACGTAATCAGTATTTCCTTGAATCACTAATGAACCGCCTCCCTGAGCCATTGACTTCCCATCTTTATCCAGATAGGGACCCGTAACAGTTTTCGAACGTCCTACTACTACTTTGTAGTTGCTCTTCATCCCCCTACAACAGTAATCGAACGAAACAAAAAGGTAGTAATAATCGCCATGCTTCATGATGAAAGGAGCTTCCACCGCTCCGTCGCCCGGATCTTTATCGTCTAACTCAAACGAACGCTCGCGACGACTCAGCGAATACCATTCTTCGGGTTGTGCAACTCGTGCCAAATCGTCTGTCAGCCTCACCATTTTGATACCATCCCAAAACGAGCCGAAACTCATCCACGGTGTGCCAGCCTCGTCTATAATGATATTAGGGTCGATGGCATTCCACATATCCCGGTTAGGTACAGACTGGATGATTTTTCCTTGATCCGTCCATTTAAACCGTGCATCAGAAGGGTCGAGCGTAGGATTAGTGGCATGGCCGATAGCCGAAGTATTCTTGGCAAAAGCCGAACAAGAATAAAAAAGGTGATACAAGCCGTTGTGATAAATAATATCCGGTGCCCACGTATGTCCGTGATACCCCTTTATGGCATCTACCGCCCATTGAGGAGCTTCCTCAAAAACCGGCTTCTCAAACTTCCAAGTCTTCAAATCGGACGATGACATGACCGAAACCCCCTCGCCCGTGGCGAAAAGATAAAATCGATCTCCCTGCCGTGCAAGTACCGGGTCGTGTGTCATGACCTGCTCTATCGGAATCTCTCGCGAAGGAACTGCCGTTTTTACCGGAGTATCGGCGTACGCAGCGTTTACTGCAACCAGCAAGCACGCAGATAGTAGTAAGTTATGCTTCATAATGGTAAAATATTAAGAATGAATTAATTTCTAATCGGTTATCGATTCTTTGTCTACAAATTTAAAAGTTTTCACCCCTCGCGAAGTAGATAAAAAGAACGAAAAGGGTGGACAAACGTATTCCCGCCGGAAAATACTACCCATAGAACCGGTCAGTCTTACCGCATAAGTTACTTAACCTTCCGAATAGAAATATTCCTTGCTTCCGCAAGCGTTTTCAGCATACATAAACTACTCTTCCAGCAGGCTGCTGGGCGTAACGTTGAAGTGCTTGGTAAAGCACCGCGTGAAATATTTCGGGTCATTGAATCCCACTTCGTATGCAATCTCAGAAATGTTCATCGTACGGTTCACCTTATTTTTCAGCAAAAGTTCACGTGCAAGATTCAGCCGGTAATTTCGCATAAACTGACCTGCCGACTGCCCCGTAAGACTCTGCATCTTCTTATTCAGCAGGCTCTTGCTGATACCCATCTCACGGATGAAATCGCCTACCTCGAACTCCGGATTCTTATAGTTCCCTTTTACCACTTTCATTGCTTTATCAAGGAACTTCTTATCACCCGACCCTTCTTCAATCCCCAACCGGTCGGCATCCATTTCGATTGAGAACCGCTGCTGCAACCGCTTACGGTTTTCAAGGATATTCGAGATACGCGCCAACAACATATTCTCGTCGAAAGGCTTCAGCAGATAAGCGTCAACCCCCATCTTGTAACTCTCCAAGCGCGCTTCATCTGATGTTTTCGCCGTCAGCATCAGGAAAGGAATATGCGAGATGGCAAAATCACCTTTTACACGGCGCGAAAGTTCCATACCGTCCATGACAGGCATCATCAGGTCGCTGATAATGAAATCGACATCATACGATTTCAATACCTGCAACGCCTCTTCCCCTTGCGAAGCCTCTAATACATTATAATATTCCGTCAGAATCGAACGGATATAACCGCGCATATCCTTATTATCTTCTACAACCAACATGGTGAGTTTACTGTTGCGCGGAATATCGAAACGAGGTTCTCCACTTTCCTCATCTTCTTCCTTAAATGATTCGTCGGTAGCGCGTGTAATCGGTAGCATCACTCTAAATGTAGCTCCATGCCTCCGGTTGTTTTTCACTGAAATACTGCCATCCAGCAATTCCACCAACCGCTTACAGAGATACAGCCCGATACCTGTGCCGCTCTGTCCGCTTATCGAATCAAGACTTTGGTTGTCCGCTTGGTAAAAACGGTCGAAGACTAAATGGATGTCGGCAGGAGGAATCCCCTTACCTGTATCGCGCACGCTGATAAACAGTCGCCCTGCATCTCCCGAACCGCTCAGTTCCGCCACGTAGACTCCGATACGCCCTCCTTTGGGAGTAAACTTCAGTGCATTACTGATAAGATTGGTCAGCACCTTGCGCATGACATCTTCGGCAAACATCATATACGGATTATGCAAACGTACATAAAACTGCAAATCAATTTCCCGATTCAAGGCATAATCGGTAAACGAAGGCATCAATTCCTGCAAGAAACGGTTCAGATTGCCGTGGTTTACGGCTATTTTCATCCGTCCCTCCTCCAGTTTGCGGAAGTCCATCAACTGGTTTATCAGCGACAAAAGATATTTCGAATTACGTTCTACCAACTGCAACTGTTCGATAACCTGCGGATTATAACTCAACTTCAGCGCACGCTCAATAGGTCCCACTATCAGCGTAAGCGGAGTACGAAACTCATGAGTGATATTCGTAAAAAAGGCCAATTTGTCTACCGTCATCGCTTCCAGCTTACGAGACATCTCCAATATTTTGTTTTTCTGAGTCGTTATCTTTGCATTCGAGTCGCGCAGCAAATCGTTCTGCCGAGACAAAGCCAAAGTCTGGTCGGAAAGTAACTTTTTCTGTTCTTCCAATTCATGTGTACGCTCTTCAACCATCGTATGGAGCAACTTCTGCTGATTCTTTAATGCGCGATAACGCCAATACAAGAAAAACAGCAAGATGAATGCTACAATCAGATTGAACCAGATTGTCTTATAAAAATAAGGCTGCACCACGATGGAAAGTTCGCGAACAGGAGAAACAAAGTTTTTCCCATCCGAGGAGTAACGCAACTGGAAAGTGTATTTACCCGGACGCAGATTCGTATATGTGACCGCGTGCTGACCGGCAGGCATAGTAATCCAGTTATCATTAAATCCCTCTAAACGATAGGTGTAACATGCTAACGTGGAAGGGTTATAATCCAACGATGCGAAACTGATGGAAATCGACTTGTCACGTTCATGGAGGCATAGCTTACCCTCATCCAAAGAGAGTTTCCGATCGAAGCTATGCAGATTTGTAAATACCAAAGGAGAAGCCACAGCCTCTTCTACCCTCGGCATCAAACGAATTTCCGACAGCCCTTCAATGCTTCCCGCATAAACAGCCCCGTTACACGAGCCCCCGGTAGCATTCCAATAAAACTGGTTACAAAGAAGTCCGTCATGTTTCGTATAATTCTGGAACGAAACTTCTTTGGGAGAAAAACAAGACAATCCGTTGTTAGTCGCCAGCCAAAGATGGTTTTCATTATCTTCCCAAATGCCACGCACGCTATTGTTTATCAGTCCATCGCTAACACGATATGCCTTAAACCGACAACTGTTCTTGTCTTCGGTAACCTGATAAAAACCATTTCCGTTTGTCCCTACCCATACGTTACCGTCTTTACTCTGAAAAACAGACGTAATACGCTCGACAACCGCCACCGAAGGTTCATCCAGTTTATGGTCGTACAGCACATAATCAAGCGTACCTTTCTTATAAGAATGTAAATCGATTTTATAAAGCCCGGCCGATGTTCCCATCCATAACACTCCTTCCCGAGTGATACATCCGCCTAAGGCACCAAAAATATTTTCCTTGCGTTTTCCGCCAAACGGATCGCTTACTTTTTCTGTTTGAGGATCGTAAACCAAAATTTCATTACTCGTCCCTATCCATAATAAACGATTGATAGAATCGAAAAGCAAGACACCGATAAATGACTGTTCTAACCCGGGAGTTTCGGGCACGGTTATATGATGAAAACTTTTATCTGCCAGATTCTTACTATTCACCCATCCGAATCCTCCTCCCCATGTTCCGATATAAAGACGCGCTTGCCCGTCAGAAGCCAATGCACTTACCGAATTATGACTCAAATGCGCAGGCGATGCCGTAGTATAGTGCTCGAAGCCCTTTGTATCCGGACGGCGTACATTCAACCCCCTTTCTACCGTTCCGACCCAAAGAGTACCGTCTTTTTCTTCAAGAACTGCATTTATCAGATTCCCTGACAGGCTGCTCTTATCCAGTTGCGAATGGCGATAATTACGTATTTGCAAGCGTGAAGGAATCATTTTATTCAAACCTCCGATTTCCGTACCTACCCATACCATGTTGTCGTCAACCAACAGGCAGTTGATGAAATTACAATTCAATCCGGATACATCATTCCCTGCCTCCGACTGCTGGATTCTAATAAAATCATCTGTTACAGCATTATATAAATTAAGACCTTTCAGTGTGGCTACAACCAACATGCCGTCCGGAGTAAGATTTATATCTGTAATATAATTCTGCGACAAAGAATAAGGATTATTCTCCTCGTACTGATACGTTTTCATAACTCCCGAATTGACACTATACCGATACAAACCGGTATTCGTACCTATCCACATATCATTCTGCCAATAAAACATACAAAGCATTACTGTATTGACCGGCAAAGACAATGATTCCGGACAGGGTAAAGGCTGCTGAGGCATGGAAGAAGACTCTTTTACCAAGCAAAGACGCCCTAAATAGTCGAACCAGATATATCCGTTTGTTTCACAAAAAGCGAGACTGCGGTTATATAAATAAAGGTCGCAAATCTTTACGATGGCATCAACCTTTCCGTCAGGCTGGAAAGATATTTTATACAATCCATTGTCTGCCCCCATCCAAATATTCCCTGCTTCCGAACAATAAACAAAAGTGGAATATCTGATATGGAATGCGGCGAATTTCTCTCCTAAATTTTGCGGCTCCACTTTATGAAGACTCTTCACATCCAAAATATCCAGCCCCCGTTCACCCACCATCCAAATGCGTCCGTAACGGTCTTCACAGAATTTCCTGACAAAATTATTCTTTAACCTCGTCTCTCCCGAAAAGGTATTAAAAGTAACAAACTCGTAACCATCGTAGCGCGTAACCCCATCGCCGCCGGTTGAAACCCAAAGAAAGCCCTGACTATCTTTCATCAGATCTTCCACATAATTCTGGGGCAAGCCATCGTCCATTGTCAAATGCATAAAAAGATAACGCCCGTCTCCATTCTGAGAGGAAACCGGCATTTTCATTCCAAAAGAAAATACAATCAATAACAACAACGACAAGATGTGGGTTTTCATATTACAACTTTATTCATTCCGTCAACAAATATAATTCTTCCCAATCATCAGAACAAATCCAATCTAAGGAAAATACAGACAATGAGCTAAAAGTCCACCAAAGAAAATTAAATGTCCACCTCCCAACACCAGTTGCCCTCTATTTTTGCATCCGTAATAAGCCACTCATACCGGTTTATAGAAAGAGGTTAGTTAATTGTATAGACACAGACAAGTATCATGATGCTTGTCTGTGTTACATACAGAAATCAAAAAAAGAATGAAAAACATGTTTAACACACTGAAAAAACTTTTATGCTTCTTGGCTTTGACAGCCGTTACTTCCGCCATTTCTGCTGCGGAGAAAGACACCACCTTTGTTGCCACCGGCAATCCGATTGTAAGTTACAAATATTTAGGCGACCCTGCTGCTATGGTATACGACGGTACAGTATATATTTATGCCGGACATGATGAGTGCCCTGCACCCGAACAGTATTACCTGATGAACGAATGGTGCATCCTGTCTACCAAAGACATGAAGACCTTTACCGAACATGCCTATACGTTTAAAGCCAAAGAATTTAAATGGGCAAAAGGCGAAGCATGGGCAAGTCAGGTCATCGAACGCAACGGCAAATTCTATTGGTATGTTACCGTAGAACATGCCACCATCCCCGGAAAATCCATCGGTGTGGCTGTGGCCGACTCGCCAACAGGACCGTTTAAGGATGCACGCGGTTCAGCTTTGATTACAAACGACATGACTACCCAATACACTTCCATTCCGTGGGACGACATCGACCCCACAGTGTTTATCGATGATGACGGACAAGCTTATCTTTTCTGGGGCAATACACAATGTTATTATGCCAAGCTGAAAGAAAACATGATTGAGTTAGACGGTCCCATCATGCCGATTAACCTTCCGCGCTATACAGAAGCCCCATGGATACACAAGCACGGTGAATGGTATTATCTGTCTTTTGCTTCCGAGTTTCCGGAAAAACTCTGTTACGCCATGAGCAAAAACATCAACGGCCCGTGGGAATATAAGGGAATATTGAACGAACTGGCAGGAAACTCGAATACCAATCATCAAGCAATTATCGAGTTCAAAGGAAAGACTTATTTCATCTATCACAACGGAAGCATCAACCCTCACGGATGCGGATTCCGCCGTGCCGTTTGTGCCGACCTGTTAGAATATAATCCGGATGGCACAATCAAGCGCATTCAGATGACAACAGAAGGAGTTTTTAAATAATTTTTTTATTATATTTGTCACGCACTATAATCAATAATTACTAACCATGAACAAACACTTAGCATTTTTATCGGCGTTAGCGTTATCAGCCGGCATGAACCTGAATGCGCAAAACGCAAATAACATGGTCATTCAAGCCAACAAAATCGGGGCAGAAATCCAACCGACCATGTATGGACACTTTTTTGAAGACATTAATTACGGCGCAGACGGAGGTTTGTATGCCGAACTGGTAAAAAACCGTTCGTTCGACTTTCCGCAGAACTTCATGGGATGGGACATCTTCGGAAAAGTAACTCTTCAAAACGACGGACCGTTTGAACGTAATCCGCACTATGTACGTCTTTCCGACCCGGGACATGCTCACAAACGTACGGGTATCGAAAACGAAGGCTTCTTCGGAATCGGTATCAAAGCAAACGAAAAATACCGTTTTACGGTGTGGGCACGCGGCGAGAATCAAAAAATCAAGGTAGAGCTGATTAACAATGCTTCGATGGGAGAAACTCAGGTGATCACTTCGCAAGACGTTGCCATCAACTCGAAAGAGTGGAAAAAATACGAAGTAATCCTTACTCCGGGCGAAACACAAGAAAAGGCTCACCTGCGCATATTCCTTGCATCGCCGGGCAGCGTAGATTTGGAACATGTTTCTTTATTCCCGGTAGATACTTGGAAAGGACGCGAAAACGGCTTGCGCAAAGATCTCGTACAGGCTTTGGCTGATACCAAACCGGGAGTATTCCGTTTCCCCGGCGGATGTATCGTTGAAGGTACAGACTTGGCTACACGATATAACTGGAAAAACTCGGTAGGACCGGTAGAAAACCGACCGATTAACGAAAACCGCTGGCATTATACGTTCCCACACCGCTTTTACCCGGATTATTTCCAGACTTACGGCATGGGATTCTATGAACTGTTCTTACTTGCCGAAGACATGGGCGCCGAACCGCTTCCGGTACTGAACTGCGGCTTGTCTTGCCAATATCAGAACGATGATCCGAAAGCGCATGTGCCCGTAGACCAATTAGACAGTTATATCCAAGATGCACTCGACCTCATCGAATTTGCAAACGGCGACACCAATACGAAATGGGGTAAACTGCGTGCCGACATGGGACACCCGGCTCCATTTAACCTGAAATTCATCGGAATAGGTAACGAACAATGGGGACCTGAATATCCGGAACGCTTGAAACTGTTTGTCGAAGCCATCCGCAAGGCTTATCCTGATATGAAAATTATCGGTTCATCCGGTCCACAGTCTGAAGGCGAAGATTTCGATTACTTGTGGCCGGAAATGAAGAAACTCAAAGTAGACCTTGTAGACGAACACTTCTACCGTCCGGAAAGCTGGTTCTTGAAATCAGGAAACCGCTATGATAATTACGACCGGAAAGGGCCGAAAGTATTTGCCGGTGAATATGCTTGCCACGGCGACGGAAAGAAATGGAATCATTTCCATGCCTCACTGCTCGAAGCTGCTTTCCTTACAGGGGTTGAACGCAATGCCGATGTAGTTCACATGGCTACTTACGCTCCGCTGCTGGCTCATGTAGAAGGATGGCAATGGCGTCCGGACTTGATTTGGTTCGACAACCTGCGTTCTGTACGCTCTTGCAGCTGGTACGTACAGTCATTATACGGACACAACAAGGGAACTAACGTTGTTCCGCTCACCATGAACAAACAGGCAGTAAGCGGTCAGGAAGGTCAGAACGGACTGTTTGCAAGCGCCGTGTGGGATGAACCTACCCAGACTTACATTGTCAAAATAGCCAATACCTCCGACAAAGCTCAAGCCATCAATCTGGAATTTAAAGGTTTGAAAAAGTCAGAGAAATTAGGCGAAGGCAAACTGATTACGCTTCACTCAGACAACCTTGATGCTGAAAACACGTTAGACAATCCGAATGCTATCGTGCCGAAAGAATCTGCCGTAAACATCGAAGGAAATACTTTGAATACCGAAATCGGCGCAATGACTTTTGCTGTCTACAAATTTAAGAAGTTATAATAAACATTTTTCTCTTGCTATTAATAGCTCATTTAAACGCGGGCTTTCACAGGTCGACAAACCGTCAATCGTGGAAGTCCGCGTTACTTTTAACAGCCTGTCAAGTGCAATCGTCAGAAATTATCTCAAAAGTCTTAGAGCGTGTCGTACAAATAGACAAAAGGCTCTAAACGACAACGAGCCAACTCTTAAACTATGTTATAAAACACACTTTCTTGAACGAAACGTTTGCCTATTACCCAAAAGTCCGTATCTTTGCATTGTGTTTTTCATAGTATTAGATTTTAAGGTTAACAAAGGTTGGAGTACAGCGGTACTCCTTTTTTTATGTCCGTAAATCAAATAAAATCAAATTCACATAAACAAAGAAAGTCAGCAGCAGAAAATAGTGCTACTGACTCTCCGACTAAAAAACAAACCGTAGAAACAGAAGTATGCCTGTCAAAACCGGGGTTTTACGAACTTATCATCAGGAGATGTAAACGACAGCCCCGGAACCGAACGACGTATGTCTTTATAAGCATATTCTTTTATCAGCGAATAGTCGGTGGCATCTAAGGCATAGTAGTAATCATCTTTGTCTGTCGAACGTTTCACAGTCCAATCAAACATGTTTCCGAAAATGGTCAATTCATCTTTTGTGGGGTCAAAAGCGGGAATGGCAGATTTGATGACACTCCCGTCGCTCTGAATCACATAGAAATGATGTCGGCTGTCTACCATGTATCCTAACGTCTGACGGCTGCGGAATTCGGTGATGAAGACGTATTCCGGACGCACATTGTCGGGCAGCCGAATGGCTTTTACATACGGACGGCCTTTCGTACATTTCAAGTGAAACAGTTGGTGGTTAGCGTCCAGCACCAAGTATCCTTCGTCGTAATCTTTACGGGTGGTAGGATTGCCCGAAGCATAGCTGGCGGGAAAAACAAAACCTTTTTGGAGCAACATGTCGGTAAACTGCTTGCTTTTCGGTTCGTCTATCCGGTTTGTCTCCATGCGGATAAACTCAATGCCTTTACCGGTAAAACGGAAAGCGTCATCGGGCATCTTCAGCTCCACCCGCTTGGACATCGATTCCATCAGGAAATAAATTCCCGTTTGGGGAGCGTTGATTGCCGACGGCACACTTTTAAAGGTAAAGTTCGTCATTTGAATGTCTTTCGGGCTGACTGCTTTGCCGCAGATGGTATCGGGAAAACGCTCGTCTGCCGTAAGCTGACGCACATAAAACGAAGGAAGCAGGCTGTCTACCTGTTGCTGCGTATAGGTGTTTCCCTTTGTATCGCTGCGTCGGATTTGCTTGTTCGCGTCCGTCTGAATGAATATGAAATCGCCCAAAACCGAGCTGTACATCGTAAACGGGGTTTTCACCGGTTTGGCTGTAAAGAATGCGTAACACCACGGCAACTGCCATACCAGCAGAACCGCCACGGTGAGATAAAGAAATATTTTACTGAATCGAATCATCTTTGTTTCATTTTTTAATCATTAATCAGTCTTGTTTACCGGCTTTAAACCGCACCACGGAAATCCATGAAAGCGAAGCGATGAGCAGCGTGTACAGGGTCAGCACGGGCAGGAAGCTGTTATAGGCCTCGGGTGCCGGAGCCAAGAAGTAGATGCGGCAAATCAATGCGGCAATAATCAGATTCAGCACCCGGCGTTTCCATGTGGGTTCCAGACAAATCCACGCCACGAACAAATAGCCTGCACCACCTGCCAGAAACCACGGAACTGCCGACAGCAGAATGTGCCGAACCAACTCGCCCGTAAAGTGCTGGGGCAGGTAAATGCCCATGATGATGAAACTCGTGGCGAAACATGCAGCCAGCGCAAGCAGCCCGAAAGCCAGAATAGCCAGAATCATCTTCTTCTGCGAGTAAGGCAGATGCAAAGTCAGCTTCAAGCACTTGCGTTGCATTTCGGGAAAAAACTGTACGGCTGCCAGCAGGATACCGGTAAGCAGCGGAACATATTGCAACAAATCAACAAATATGGCATCTTTCTGAACCATAACCACCCACAGATGGTCGATTCCCTGCATGGCTATCACGCGACTGACGCGAAGCATGGAGTATCCCGTGATTCCTATCATGAACAGGGTGGCCAACAGCAAATACCAGCGTGTTTTTATCCACTCTTTATAAAATATGGCTTGTATCATACGTTTCTCTTTTTCTGTTTAATGTTAATACTTTCCGGTAAGCCCGATGAAGGCGTCCTCCAGACTTACGTGTTCGTACCGCAAATCGGTATAGGGGACTTGCGACTGTTTCAAAAGTCCCTCCATTTCGGCAGGCGGAAGGAAAGAATGGGTTTCCAATGTCTGCCGAATCACCGCCGGATGATAACAGCTCTCCGGCAAGTGAGGCTGATAGCCTTCGGGTACGGTACAAGTATATCGTCGGAGGTTCTTCATCAATGTTTCAACAGGCTGCTGGATAAGGATAGAACCGTAGTCCATAATGATACAGTCATCAATCAGCCGCTCCATATCCTGAATAATATGAGAAGTCAGGAAAACGGTTTTATTTTCAGAGCGGGCATAATCGCGCAGATAGTCAACAAAAAGCCGACGATAGCCGGGGTCAAGCCCTAAAGAGAAATCGTCTAAAATCAAAAGTTCAGGGTCTTGGGCAAGAATCAGCCCCAACGCCACTTGCGAACGCTGCCCGTTCGACATGCGCGAGATGCGCTGCCCCGGAGCCACTTTCAGCTTATTCATCAAGTCGTAATATGCCTCCTTTTTCCATTGCCCCGGATAGAAAGAAGCATAAAACTTCTCTATCTGTGTAATGTTCATAAACTGATACTGAACATGCCCTTCCAGCAGCAAACCGATGTTCCGGCGCAGGGCGGGATTCATGGTTTGAATATTCTCTCCGAATATGCGACACACCCCTGAACGCGGTTGAAGATAACCGCTCAAAATATTGATAGTTGTTGTTTTCCCTGTACCATTCTTACCCAGCAGTCCTAAAATACGTCCCTGAGGTACATCGAAGCTCAGGTTCTCATAAATTTTACGTTTGCCGTAATAATGAGTCAGGTTTTTACATTCTATTATTGCACTCATTCTTTATATCTTTTTCCGTTTTTTGATACCTTGAAAAATTCTACCCATAGGACGAACCAACTCTACCCATAGAACTGATGAATTCTACCCATAGAACCGACCAATTCTACCGCATGAATTTTACAGGACTAACCGTCACAGCTGGCGCCCTGATTATCAACAAGTTTTAAAAACACGCAAGGAAGATGACCGGTATTAGAATACCGATGACCAGTTCTATACCTCCCCTGCCCCATAATCCCTTCGGCCCTTTAATCATCACAATGCCGCTGAGGGTGATTAAAATCAGGCAGACAGCAAAAGCATCGGCAAACCAAGTCCACCATTTGCCGGGATTAAAATGAAGCTGCACCATCGGGGAGATGAGCGGACGGCGCTTCAATCCTTCATACACCGCATCGTTCGTCCGGGTGTCAATCACCAAGCTGGAGCCTCCTTTCAGGAAAACTTTTATCCTATCCGGTTTCGGGTAATAATATTTGGTGAAATTCTCCGCTTCGCCCAACGGTTCCAGCAATGCCAGAATCACCTTGTCATTCACCTTGTTTTTGTCAGACAAGTCCGCTGTTACCTTATACTCTTTCCGCGTAACCGTATAATGAGGATTTATGCTATCCCGATGGTTCATTACGAGACCTGAGACAGCATAAATCAGAATCATTCCGGCAAAGAAGAATGACAGTTCGCGATGAACCGTCCTACTCCATTTGCGAAACGCCGCTCCTTTACTCTTGAATTTCATAAGAACTTGCTTCCAAGTAATAGAACGACAGGTAATCTTTTCCAGTAGCTGTTTTTCTTTCAGCTATCTTCGCACGGAAATCGGCAATGCGTGCTTCGGGAGTATTCGCTGTTTCGCCGCGTGCTTTCTTCTCCGAATCACATCCGGCAGCCGTTTCGCCATGAGATTTTTCGGTCTGCGCTTTCAGCCGGCTTTCCCAGTTTTGCAGATAAGCCTCATCAACGCGCTGCTCTTTCAATGTTCCGGTAACCGTGACAATGGCATTGACGCAACGGGTATCAAACGAGCCTAACGGACCGGCTTCTACCCGGATCGTCTTAGTATCGTCGCTGCCCATCAAAAACATTTTCGTAGCGCCATGCTTGCAAGTGTGTGTACAAATCCCCTCAATCGTTACCTCCTTGTTTACCAGCGAATCGGCATCCGAGAGCAAATCATCAATGCTTAACGCCGACGGAGCAGCCTGTTCCGTTTGTTCAGACTGACTTTGCTTATTACTGTTTCCACAAGAGGTAATCATTACCATAGCTGCCATAAAAGCGGCAGCAACCATCAATTTAGTTTTCATACATTATCATTTTTAGTTTTAGAAAAAGACGCCCAGTGAACAAGCGGCATACCGGGCCGTTCCGCATTTTTTATAATAAGTGCCCTGCCATTGGAATGACAACGACAAACTGTATTTCTTTATCGGATAGTTTCCCTGCAAGCGGACTCCTGTCCAGCCGTAACTGTCGGACAAGTAAGTGATATTCGCCAACAAGGTTTGTGCCGATGATTTCGAAGTATCCAATCCCGGCAAAGCATATTCAGCCGAGAGGTTGGCGTAATAACCGCCGTTGGCTTCTGCCGCCAACTGCAAACGGTTTATCTGATAGTGCAAACGGGCACGCAACGAACCGGACAATGCCGACAGATGGACGAAACGAGACACCGTGTTGTAATCGGCCCTCCACCGATGACAAGTAACGTTAGGGATGATTGCTCCGCCCCATGTCCGTTCACCATACGGAAGTTTTTCCCACAGTCCCTCTGCCGAAATCCTGCTGTCGGCAATCTTTATCCCCGGCGAGGTACTAATCAGTGTTCCGTACGAACTCCCGCCAGCCTCACCGTAGAGATTTTCCGTTCCCTTACGGACTGTATATTTCGCTTTCAGCTTTACACCGAAAGTATTTCCCTTCCAAGAAGTCCGCAGCCAACTCACATTCCCATCCAAGTTTGTAGTACCCAGCTCCAGCAATGTGAGATTATTGGCACTGCTCAGTTTCTTATCCAGAGCCATGTGTCCCATTGAAACCACGGCAGATATTCCCTGTTCCGCATCTGCCGGCAGGATGCCCACACTTCCTTTCCACTGCATACCTTGATATTTTGTTCCGGTCTGATTCCCTGCAAAACGCGCATAATCCATCCCCAGCCCCAATACATGGTATACTGAAGTAGAACCTTTGTCGGCAAGAAACGAAATCTCACTGTTCTGCTGGTAGTACCGGAAATCGGCGGATACTCCTATACGATACGTACCCAAACGATAGCCTCCTCCTGCGGAGAAAGAAAGATCGGAAGCCGTATTGCGCGGACGTGGGTCTTTATCCCGATAATTATGAGAAGCTCTGTAACCTCCGGTCAGCCCCCATGTCCAACGCCCCGATTCATCGGCATATCCACCATTGAAATAATAAGTCTCTCCCTTCAGGAAACCACCTATTGAATCGCCTGTTACATAAGGAGCCACCAACTCCCAGTCGATGTTCTCGTTCCACAATACATTGTCTTGTTTCCGGCTTCGGTATCCGGCAGACCCAAACACCCGATTATGCTCCGACAGAATAACAAACGAATGTACATCTACTCCGACGTGAGCATCGTTATCGCCTTCTTGCTTCAAAGCTGCCCTGCCCTTATCATGACGGACGGCGTTTACATCCACACTTGTCCACGTATACGGAGTGTAATAATAATACAGTGCCGGATTCTGCCATACTTCACCGCGAAATCCGGTTGCGAACGAGCCCATACGGCTTACCTTATCAGGTAATGAAAGCGTATCGGCAACCGTTTGTCCGACGGTTTTCTGCACATTCGTCCCAATGAAAGCAACCAATAACGTTATAACTATTCGCATCCGGATTCGTATCATAAAACAAACAACAAAGATTTATTATGTCAACAAAAACGTTTCTGATTATTCGGCAAACAAACTCGGAGTGGCAGCCGGCGTGAAATCAACGGTAGAGTTGTTCGTGTCTTGCAGTACCTCGCGGTCATTATCCGTATAAGCCACCTTACGCATTACGCACTTGCCGATGTTTTCTGCCACGGTGTTATTTACGCCGATATAGGTATGCCCCATATCCAGTTCGGTAGCCGTAACATTCCACTGCCATTCATTGGTAGCACCGATATTCACAGCGTCTATCACCCATTCGTTAGGGAATTTATATTTGCTCTGAGGCTTGCTTACCGTTCCGCTTTGCAATACATACGTGTAGTCGTAAGTATAATCTGCGATATACTGTTCTTTCGTCATTCCTTCGGGCAGTCTGCCGATGGCATAAGCACGGTTACCCTGCTTGTTCAGTATCCAGATGGTCTTGGTATAGCAATAATAGATATCCATATTGGGAACAGCCGGATTGTCTACGTCTTGTTTCGATTCGATGTACCATTCAAAGTTGGCATTGCTCAGGTCGATGGAGTTCGGGTTAGCCTCTTTGTGGTTGATGGCGTTATCGCAGATAATAAAAGACTCTCCCGGTTGTACCGGATAATCTGTTCCGTTACCCGGTACTACTACCACAGAACCTACCGCAATCGCTTCGTTCATGATATCCGGGTCTACCGACTGATATTTCTGTGTGGTGGTGAATTGCGATTCCATGAATACCAGTCCGTCTGCATACAGAACCGTATCTGAGTTGTTGTAGATGCGCACGTATTGGTCTCCGTTATACTGCTTTCCGGCCTCGTTATAAGTTCCGGGGAGGAATATTTCGGCAATCACGAAGTCGGCATCGCCTGTATTCACCACGTGTGCCGTCAAGTCCAGCTTGCACGAACCGCCTGAAACTGTCACGTTCTGCTGTACTCCCTGCACGTTTACCTCTACCGAAGTTCCGTTCTGCGAATACGTCCCCTTCCCGATGAAAGTAACGTTATATAATCCATCCGCTAACTGAATAAGGCTGGTAGGATAACTTACATCGGTCTTAGCAGATGTATTCACGTTCTCGAATGTATAAGTACCGGAGGTTATCTGCAACCCCTCGATTGTTGTATTTACAGTGGCAGAAATACTTACGTCGGACATGCTTACTCCTTCGTCGTCACTACATGCGCTGAATCCCAATGCTGCCGCAAAGAGAACAGCCAGAGCTAATTGATTTTTTTTCATATTCATTACTCTTTTATTTTAGATTATTAAAAAGTCAAGTTCATTTCCATGCCGAAATAAGGCGATTCCGGTGTCCGGCGTTGCAATACTCCCCTCAAGGTGTAATCGGGATAAATGCCCAAGATGCGGTTTACGTAAAACGACAGATTCAGGTATTTACCGATTCGCTTGCTTGCCTTTAAGTTGACATCCATGTAGAAAGGCACGGTGGTACGTTCGAAATAGGTAGCCGAATACTTTTCTACCAGATGCTGCAACTGGATATTTTCTGCATCTTCGGCACGGAAAGGATAGGTTTCGCCCGACTGGTCGATGTAACTTACCGGCATACCGTCGTTCCACAGATTACGGCGATTAGTGTACCATGTACATTGCAGTGAAGTTGAAAAGGTCAAGCCCAAACGCTGGAGATAGGTGTCAAACATAAAGTTGGTATTAAACGCCTGACTTTCTGTTCCTTCTTCGCCCTCGTATAATCCAACGTATTCCAACTGCTTATTATCCAGCAAAATGGAGGAAGCCTTATATTTCGGAACGTCTGAGCTATAAATGTTTTTTATCCACGCCCCATACACCGTAACGCGGGTTTTCAGCAGTTCGATTCGTTTGGATGAGAATTGAAACTCCACGCCTTCTTTCTCCATTTTCATCACGTTGCCCACGGTAGAATATACGTCAAGATTATATTCGTCGGTATAAGCCAGTTCCGACAGTTCGGGAGGAGCAGTCAGCGTAGAGCCGTCAATACTCGACGGGTCATAGAGTTTATAAGCCAGCGATTTGTAATATGTCAGGTCGCCGAAACCGTTGTTCATCCGCTCGCGGAAGTAAGTAACAGACAAGCGATTCCCTTTATAGCCTATATCGGCGCGAACCTCCCACTTCCGGTTACGTGCCGGCTCTAACTGATAATTGGTATTGTCCCACTTATACGTCATCATGTTGATGCGACGGTAATCGGGATTGGTATGATAATAATTCAACTGAATCAAATCGACATACTTCAGGTCGGGGTAAAGCTGCGAAATGGTAGGCATACGGCTTATCCATCCCAAACCGCCGGAAAAAGTGATATTCCATCCATTGAATGCAGGCAAACGCCATTGCAAATCCAGACGGAGGTCGGGATATACCTTGCCTTTCATCTCGTATTGGCTGTCAAGCCCCAACAGCGACTGCAAGCGGACACCCGCCGTAAGAGACAGTTTATGGCTTTGTACGGGAAGATGTAAAACCTCTTCGGCATAGAAGGCAAAAGGTTGCAGCCCCGGCACGTCTTTAAAACGACGCGGACGGGTACTCATGCTTTCACTGATGGGGCGCGTGACGTCGAACACTTGTCCTTCGCCCAAATTCTTCTGATAATTCCACTCCACGCCCATGTTCGTCTCGTTACGCAACATGCCGACAGGAAAAGCCAAGCGGGTACGTGCCGCAGCCGTAACGTATAAGGGCTTACCGTCGATTTCCATTTGTGCCACGTAATTGTATGGTAAATAGATACCGTCAGATTCTCCTTCTTCTTTCTGAATGGATATGGCTGCCGGACGGTTGAGGGAGACCGATTTCGTTTCACGCATTTTCTCCCATTGCTGGCTGACGGAGGTGGTCAGGTTTATCTCCCGAATCCATGAACGGTCGGGAAACTTCATATTCCATTTGCCTGCCACCTTCAGGCTGTTGAAATCCGACTTGTAAGCGTCTTCTTTTACGGTGGCATCCTTGTCACGTTTTGCATCGTCGAACGAACCGGTATAATCGGTACTGATATTCCAGTGGATGTTACGCTCGTTCCACAGCCACTTGCTATCCAGACGGGCAGACGCCGTGAAGCGCGTATAGTTTTTCACACTGTTGCGCGGGTCAATCTTTGCATCCAGATAATTGACATCGGCATTTAAAATATAACGTCCGTTGCCGTCCAGCCTGATTCCTTTACCTACCGAAAACAGTTTGCTGGTTTTATCGGCTTTGAAGCGTGCAGACAAGGGACTTTCGCTGGTTTTGCGCTGGATAATCACTGCGCCGTTCGACACGTTTCCGTACGCCACAGAAGGAATACCTCGGATAATCTCCACCTTCTCGATATTGTCGGTGGAAAGGGTACGCATATCCACTCCTTTCGCCATCGTGCTGGTGGCGTTTACGCTGGAAGTGCTGCCCGGCATGTATTGCAGGTTGGCATCTGTATTCAGGGACACACCGTCGACGAAAAACCCCACGCCCAACGAAGAAAGCGTCGATGTCTGACCGGTTTCGCGGATACGAATCAGGTTTGCCTGCCCCATCTGGGGGTCGGCCGACTTACCTCCGGGTACCAATTCCATCAAGTCGCTGAAACTGCTGGGCTGAAGGTGTTTCATCGCCGTGCGGTCGATTATGGATGCACTGGCGGCGTACTTCGACTCGGAAGCGGTTACAACAACCTCGTTCAGCGCCGTTGCCGAAGACTTTAAATAAAACGTTTCTGAAATATCCTGAACAACCTTTACTTCTTTTTCTACGGTATCATATCCTAAATACGAAACAACCACCCGATAAGTTTCGGGCCGGATGTGGGGGAGCTCAAAACGCCCGTTCGCATCTGTAATGCCTCCATAAGCAATTTGTTTCCCAACAAATAACTGAACCGTTGCATAATCTAACGTTTGATGGGTCTGTTTATCTAACACAACACCTCTAAACGCAAATGTCTGCCCCCATAAAAAAGATACATTACCCAATGTTATGAACCAAAGAAGTACGTATATACTTTTGCAAACCATCTCATCCTTTATTTGGTTTACAAAAGTACGAATCGCCCACAGCTGCGGCAATACCCACTTTTAGGTATTAAAAGGTGATTTCGGGCAGGCGCAATACCTAAACATGAGTATTTTGCTTTTGATTCATTTCCAAAGGAATATCGTCTACGCTCATCCCCCTCAAAACGCTACCGCAAGCGTTGGTCATCTCATGCGGTAGCGTTGACCGATTCTACCCATAGCGTTGGCCGGTTCTATGGGTAGAATTTTTCACCGCCAAACAGACCGTTACAAACCAAACCGGGAGGTGTCTACATTTTTTGATTCTTTCTTGGTATATCCGCCGAACTTGTAGCTGAACGACAGGGTAATACCGCGCTGATAGTTTGCCACACCCATGTCGAGATGCTGCGCCCCGTTGCGCACTTTCATATTGAAATGGTTATATCCATTAAAAATATCGGTTCCTTTCAGTTGAATCATGGCTTTGTCTCCGGCAAAGGTATAGCGCAGGGTTGCATTGACAGAACCTATCGGCTGAATACGGTAACTGCCTTGCAAGGCTTTGGTTTGACCAAAAGCGGTGACTTCGAACTTAATGTTCGGCTTTTGGCTGAGGATGAATGTATTCGTCCACGAACCGATGCCGGTCCACTGCCGGTTATCGAAGGGTGCATCGTAGTAATGACTCGCTTTGGCATGTCCGAACAGGGCATTCAGCGTCAATCGGCTGTCCCACCACCCGCCTACCTTGAACGGAATAACGGCTGTCAGAATCAACTGGTTGTTGTAATCCCAGTTCTGGTAGTTATACACAGACCGCAGGCGTTCGGAATCAAGATACACCATCTGCATAAAATAATCGGGCTGATAATCGTAACTCACCTGAAAGATATACTTACTCTTGAGGATGTATGTCAGCGCAGCGCTGTAATCGGTATAGGGTTTCAGATAGGCGTTTCCCACCGACTGCTGATAACCGTTGAGGTAGCCCACCGTTCCGCTCAGCGTCCAATAGTCGGGGTAAGTTTTATCCGAGCTGAAAGAAAGCTGAAGGATATGCGACGGAGACGGCACGTAACTCAACTGCATCGTGGGATAAACCGCCCACTTTTCGTAATCTTCCATCTTGTAATACTCTACGGCGGCAGACGCGCTAAGACTCCACCGTGGATTGAAACTCTTGTCGAAACCCACATACGCATTATAGGTATATTCGTCGATGCGGCTGTCGGTGTTATCGCTGCTCATTTCGAGCAGATTGTAACGCTGCATGTTCCGGTCGTTGACGTAAGTAAATGATGTTCCATAATTCAGTGTCCAGTCTTTCGGAAGCATCAGGCTGTGGTCGGCGTACACCTTCCATCGGTCGATACGCTGCTCGGAGTTACTGACAAATGCAGACTCCTGCCCGTCTGTTCCCGTATCGGAGAAATCTTGCGTATCTTTATTCTTATAAAATGTATAGTCGGCACCCGCTTTCAGCCCGAAGTCGGATGTATAGCTCAACGCGGCATTGTGCATCTGTTCGTCGCTTTCGTGGTAATTCCGCGAGTTGGAAATATTTCCCCATGCCCGTAAATCGTTAGTACCGTTGGGCGTAAAGTTTGTGGTGTAATTCAAATCAAGCTGATTTCCTTCACTGAACTTATAGGCGCCTCCCAAGCGGAACAAGTGGCTGATGCCCCTACCTTCGCCGTTGTCCGACAGGTGAATCTCATGCGTTTCGCCAGCTACCGTATGCAGTGCGTCAAACTCCATCGACTGACGGCTGTAACGGTCGTTAAGATTATACATAAAGTCGACATCAAACTTAGGCGAGGTATAGGCCAACGTTACACCGCCGTTTCCACCCGCCTCATCCAACTGCACGTAGCTGCCGTTCACTTCGCCCTGCAAACCTCCTTCGCCTTCCTTATAACCTTTCAGCACGAGATTGATAGCCGCGCCGCGCACGTGGTACTGCGGAGGAGCGCTATACATCACTTCCGCCCGCTCCACGCGCGAAGCCGGCATCGCCTTTAAGAGAGTTGTCAGTTGTTCGTAAGTCATCGACGACGGTTTCCCGTTTAATATGATGCTCAGCGAAGAAGTTCCGGCAAGTGTCAGTACGTCGTTCTGTTCCATCACGCCCGGAAGCTCCTTTATCGCTTCATAAGCATTCGTTACGAGCTTATTGGCAGTAAGTTGCGGCATGTCGTAAGTCAGCCGGCTGCCCTCCACCTTTACCAGCGGGCGGTCTGCCTTCACCACCACTTCGCCCAGCGCATAATCTTTTTCCTTCAGCACCGTTACGCCGGCATCGCTTCCCTTACCTTCTTTTTCCACCGTGTCGTACAGAATATGCTGGAAAATCAAACGATAATGCTCCGGCACCTGATTCAAAGAAAAGAATCCGGCAGTGTCTGTCACGGCAGCATCAACAAACGTTGAATCGATACGCTGGAGCACCACCGTAGCACCGTCAATCGGTCGTTCCCGGCTGTCTGTCACTTTCCCCGACAACGTTTGTGCCATGCTCAGGCTCGTCAACACACCAGCCAATAACAAGATGCTCATCAAAAAATATCTTTTCATATCAATTCGTTTTTAATATTTTCTTTATCTTTGACTTCGCAAAGATAGAAAGCAGCTTTTGCTTTCATGGTTAACGCGAGGTTAATGTTAGGTTAATATGGGAAAGATAAAACACATCCGCTGGATTGCCGTTATCGGACTACTGGCAATAATCGAGTTACAATATGTCTGGCTGACCAATACCTATAAACTGACGGAAGAAAGCCTGCTGATGAAAAGCGACGCACTGTTTAAAGATGCAGCTTTGCAGGAAGTGTTCTGCCGCATGGAGAAATACAAAAAGATGATGTCTTCCAAAGATACCACGTTTACCATATATCTTGAAGAAGACCCCGATACGCTTTCAGCGGATATGATGAAAAACCGCGCAAACCAATGGCTCATGTCAAGCCTGCATATCGCTTTCCAGAAAGCCGTGTTAAAGGAACTGAAGATGGAAGTATCTCTAACCGATTTGGATTCCATCTATACCCATATACTCGACTCGATTGATATTCATGCAAAGGTATTCTCGTGCGTCATAGATTCTTCGGGAAATGTTATCCGCAGCTCCGGCAAAACAGACATCAATGCCCACGGAACATTAAAGACCAGTCCCGTACCCATTAACTTCGAAAAGAGCCGATTCCTGCAAGGCATCATCACCAATCCCTACTGGCTGATCGTACAGCGGATGACCATGCTGCTGATAGCCACGGCACTGATAATGGTACTCGTCATCGGGTGTATCGTTTACCAGATACGCATCATCATCCGGCAAGACAAGATAGCCAAGCTGCGCGAAGACTTCTCATACGCCATGATTCACGATATGAAAACCCCGCTCAGCTCCATACTGATGGGAACGCAGATACTCGAAACCGGACGATTAGACAGTCAGCCGGAAAAGAAAGCCCGGTACTTCCGCATCCTGAGGGAAGAAAGCGAACACTTGCTGGCGCTGACTAACAAGGTGCTGACGCTCTCGAAGCTGGAAAACCATCGGCTGAAGCTGACTAAGACCGACTGCCCGCTACGTCCTCTATTGGAGGATTTGGCAGAGAAATACAAAGCCAATGCTCCGAAGAAAGTAACCTATGTATGGAATCTGACAACAGAAACCGTATACGCAGACCATGAGTTCTTAAAAGAGGCACTGAGCAACCTGATAGACAATGCCGTGAAATATTCGGGCGAGGAGGTGGAAATCATTCTCTCATCGGGGACACGGGCAGACGGAACAGACTATATCAGCATCCGCGACAATGGTTTCGGCATCCCGCTGAAAGAGCAGTCGAAGATATTCGAGAAGTATGAACGTGCCTCGGCTACCGAACGTAACCGCAAAGGAGGCGCAACGGGCTTCGGACTGGGACTGAACTACGTATTCCGAGTAGCCGAAGCACACGACGGACAAATAACGGTAGAAAGCATCGAAGGCGAATACAGCGTTTTTACGCTGCTGTTGCCATCTAAAGAAAAAGCAGAAAAAGAAAAGATATGATAAAGTTATTGTTAGTGGAAGACGATGCCAATTTGTGTTACATCATCCGGGGAGGCTTGGAAGACATGATAGGCGGTTATGAAGTAAAAACGGCAACCGACGGCAAAGAGGGATTACGCTTATGGCAGGAGTGGAATCCGGATGTCATCGTGTCTGATATCGAAATGCCGGTAATGGACGGTTATGAAATGGTGCGCCGCATCCGTGAAACCGACGGTACGACACCGATTCTGTTCACCTCCGGACGTGTATCGCCGAAAGACGTGGTAGAAGGTTATGAACTGGGTATTAATAACTACATCAAAAAGCCTTTTCTGGCAGAAGAGCTGAATGCGCATATCACGGCATTGATTCGCTTGACGAAAGGCATAAAAGCACGCGACACACATACACTGTATCCCATCGGCAAGCTATTCTCATTCGATGCGGCTCATGCTTTGCTACATCACCGGAACGAACCCGACAAAACTTTAACCGAACGCGAAGCCCGCCTCTTGCAACTGCTTTGTGAAAATAAAGGAGAGGTAGTAAAGCGCGAAGCAATCCTCGCCCAACTATGGGATACGGAAGAAGATTATTTCGCCTCGCGCAGCCTTGATGTTTTCATATCACGGCTCCGCAAACTATTGGCTGCCGATGAGACTGTGCAAATCAAAACAGTAAAAGGTATAGGACTGATGCTGACCGACTGATGCTTTCAAGGATTATCAATTAATAAAAGACCAACCATCTTTATGAATCTGACGGATTTATTAATCAGGGCACCTCTCTTTAAAGGTTGTAGTAAATTACAGATAGAAACATTTTTATCAACTACTTATTACCGCCTGCGCAGACGGACTGCGGATTATTACGTAGCCCACATGGGAGATACGTGTAACGATATTATCATTCTTATCGAGGGTTGTGTATATACCAGCATGATAAATAATGACAAGGAGGTAATAATCGAAACCATCACAGCTCCACTGGTATTGGCACCGGCTTTTGTTTATGGAGAAGTTAATTCATTTCCTGTCAATATCGTGACAAAAACGGACTGCACGTTTCTCTTTATTGATAAATCAGCGTTCTTAAACCTATTGCATAACGACAAGATGTTAATGACGAACTTTATCAAGATATTGTCAGACCGTTGTTATCGCCTGTCGGAAAGGATTCGCGAAGAAAACCTGCAATCATTAAAAGAGCGCGTTATCGAATACCTTCATAAACACGGGAAAATAGATAATGTACAATGGGTGGCACGCATATTGGGAGTAGCTAGACCTTCTTTATCAAGAGTGTTATCCGAACTAAGAAACGAAGGAACCGTCATCAACCTGTCGAACAAGATTATCCTTAAAAAAGATTAACGTCTGCTTCCTTATATTTAGCGCGTAACATTTGTTACGGCATTCCAATTTTTACAGGCATATTTTTGCATCCGATTCTAATTAAAACAACAGTTTACGAATATGGAAAAAAATATGTTTTGTTATCAGTGTCAGGAAACAGCCAATGGTATCGGATGCAAAATCATCGGCGTATGTGGCAAGAAGCCGGAAGTAGCTAAAGCTCAAGACCTTTTGATATATCTTTTAAAAGGAATCGGAGTAGCCGTTAGTCTCTGTAAATCAAAACCATGTTGCTGCTCAAAGAGAGCTGATGTATATAATTTTGTAAACGATTCGCTATTCTGTACCATAACGAATGCGAATTTCGACAAGGAGAGCATTTACAAAAGAATAGATGAAGCCATAGTACTGCGCAACCAGTTAATCAGTCGGATAAAAGAAAAGGGGGTGGCTATCCCCGACATAGATGTGCTTACTTGGAATGGAAACCGGACTGAATACGATGAGAAAGCCCAAACGGTAGGGGTGTTAAGCTGCAAAGACGAAGATATCCGCTCGCTTAAAGAACTTACCATGTATGGTCTTAAAGGGATGGCGGCGTATTTGGAACATGCCGCACGGTTAGGACTGGTTGAAACAGAAATCAATGATTTCATTCTTTATGCTTTAAGCGAATTGGTTCTTAACGAAGATGCAACTTCGCTTACTGCACTTGCGCTTACAACCGGCGAATGGGGTGTAAAAGCGATGGCGCTTTTGGATAAGGCGAATACGACGGCTTACGGAAACCCGGAAATTACAGAAGTTAATATTTCCGTAGGTAACCGGCCGGGCATCTTGGTAAGCGGACATGATTTAAACGACATCGAACAGTTGCTTGAACAGAGTAAAGACAGTGGCATTGATATTTATACTCACGGCGAAATGCTTCCTGCTCATTATTATCCGCGTCTTAAAAAATATGCTCATCTGAGGGGGAATTACGGCAACGCATGGTGGAAGCAACGCGAAGAATTTGAAACATTCAACGGGCCTATTCTTTTTACCACAAACTGTATCGTACCTCCCACAGGGAAGGCTACTTATTCCGGACGGGTTTATACGACCAACAGTACCGGATATCCGGGCTGGAAACACATCGTTTCTGACATGAACGGGAAAAAGGATTTCAGTGAAATCATCGCACTTGCCAAAACCTGTAAAGCACCTAAAGAAATAGAAAAAGGAAGCATCGTAGGAGGATTTGCACACGAACAGGTTTTTGCCCTTGCCGATAAGGTAGTAGAAGCTGTAAAAAACGGCGATATCCGTAAGTTTATCGTTATGGCGGGCTGCGACGGAAGAATGAAGAGCAGAGACTACTATACGGAATTTGCCAAATCTTTGCCCCAAGATTGTGTCATTCTTACAGCCGGTTGTGCTAAATACAGATATAACAAACTGCCTCTCGGAGATATCAACGGCATACCCAGAGTGCTTGATGCCGGTCAGTGTAACGACAGCTATTCACTGGCGCTTATCGCTTTGAAATTAAAGGAGGTATTCGGATTGAACGACATTAACGAACTGCCCATTGCTTATAACATTGCATGGTATGAACAGAAAGCCGTTATCGTACTGCTGGCACTGCTGAGTTTAGGAGTGAAGAATATCCATTTAGGTCCTACTTTACCCGCATTCTTATCTCCGAACGTAGCCAAAGTGTTGGTTGATAACTTTGGAATATCCGGCATAAACACGGTAGACGAGGATTTGAAAAGATTAGGAATCTTATAAGAGGAGTTGTCGCAGAACCTTGTCTCTGCTTCAGATTAAAAATCGTTTTCGGGGATGTTTTTCCGCATTGATAAGGGCGATGGCAGTTATCGGATGGAAACGGAGAAACATCCTCGAATACAAACTCAAAGTACGGACTGAGCAAAATCCAAACCGCCTCTTAAATGGTTTTCAGATATTGCTCAACTTTTTCAAAGAATAACGAAATGTGGGCTCCGTCTGCAAAAGCATGGCTGGCGGTCAGGGCGATGGGCATATACAGCCGCCCGTCACGTCTGATCGCTTTTCCGGCATTCATCAGCGGATAGTCCAGCGGATGGCCCACAGATTGCTGGGTATAAGTTACCGAAGTAAAATAGAGTTTCGGTGTGGCGCTGAGCAAGAATACATCAAAATCGCCTTGGTCGGCTATCTGTTTGTCCGTTCCATACGGGTCGCCGTCGGCAGGAATGGAGGTTACGATACGGCGGGCCTCAGCATAGAACGCATTGAAATCTTCCTGATACGGAATGCGTACCGTATAGAAAGTTTTTCCGGGAACGGCTATGGGAGAGATAACATCTACGGTATCGTGATAAACCACCTGTCCGTTTTTATCCCAGCGGTAACGCAATTCCTTGATTTCGTTTACGGCACGCAGTATGGCGTATAAGTAGTACAGGAAAAACGAACGCTCCGAAGCCTTAGCCGAAGCATAAGCGTCTGTACAGTCTACTTCGCCGGTGATGGAAATCCATGAGTTGGCAAACCCTCGAAAGAAGTTATAATTATCTTTCCGTTCCCATGTATTGATGTCTACGGTATGTTTCATTATTTGCTGAATTTTTGTGCCACTTTATGATAGGTGGGCATGTCTACGCCCAACCGTTCGCCAAGTTCAATCATATCGAAAAGCAAGCCTTGTATTTCCGATTCATGCCCGCGGGCAATGTCTTTCTGCATTGAAGCCGTACTGTGAGGGTCGAGTTTGTCGATAACCTTCAGATTATAAGCCACGGGGTCTTCGGGAAATACCACACCGGAGCGGCGTCCTATCTCCGCACTTTCGGTAGAAAGTCCGATAAACGTGTTTCTTACCTCCCCCTCGTGTTGCACTTCTCCCATCGGAACGTCGTGATAAGCACCCGTGCAGGCCATTGCCGAAATAAACGCCCACTTGATGAATGTATCGCGGTTGATGTCATCGGAAACGTCTACTTTGATGCCGCAACTGCGCAGTTCTTCCGCAATGCCCTCCAAGCGCGCGGGTGAGACACCCTGCTCCGGACGTGCGCCAAACACCATGCGGAAAATGGTTCCCATCTGGGTTATCTCGCCTTCACCCGAAACAAAGCCTACGATATAAATACACCCGTCGAGCACGGTGACCGAGGGAACCAAACGTCCGATGCGCGGCCCTGTGCCGTAAACGTTCAGGATGGGGATAACCAGCGTATCGGGAGTAGAAGCACGCTCTAACACTTCTTTGATGGAATCAATGGAATATCCCTTCACACATACAAATATCACATCAGCTTTCCCGCTGAATTCTTCGGCGGTACACGCCTTTACGGGGAGGTAATGCTCACCCTTGAGGTCGGACTTCAGGTGAAGTCCGTTGCGGCGTATGGCTTCCAAGTGTTTGCCACGGGCAATGCACGCCACCTCTTTGCCTGCCAATGCGAGGAATCCGGCAATAGAGCCGCCCACGCCTCCTGTTCCTACGACTAAATATTTCATTTTACACTGTTTTTTTGAGTTGATAAAAAAAGCCCGTAGTGAGCTTTTGTTTATTTGGAAATAAGCAGACTTATCGGAAGAATCGGTCTGACTGAAAACCGTGGCAAGTTATAAAAAGATTGACGAACCAACAAGGAATGGAGCGAAAACCTGCATCCGGAAAAAAGGGATGTGACAGGGGTGAAAAATTCTACCCATAGTGCAGGTTAACATTATGGGTAGAACCGGTCAACACTACCGCATGGAACGACCAACGCTTGCGGTAGCGTTTTCAGGGTAAAAAAGAAAGAAGTAAGTTCCGGAAAACCAACGTTTTACACAGAACTTACTTCTTATTCTTTCTTTTGCGGCGCCACGCTTCACGTGTTTGCCTTGCCGCGAATGCACAAATCTATCCGCGCGGATGCTTTCGGGGCGTATGCGATACGCCCCTACACCAGCGAATAGCAGGATTTATTTAACCTTTTTACCCCAATAAGTCTTATAGTTATCGCCATATCCGGCGTAAACAATGGTATGGGTTCGCGGAGAGGCTTCCCAGTCGGTTTCACGCTGCAAGTAAAGTTCAACACCGTTGTCGAACGTAAGAACGCGATTGCTGCTGTCATACGACCATGTAGCTCCCTCCCAGCTTCCTGCACTCACCGTATGGTCGGCAGAAAGAGTCATTGTAGAAGATATTTTCTGGTTTCCGTACGAATAAGAAAGGTCGATGTGTTCCCAGTCGCCTACCAGTTCGCTTTCCGTAATATCTACCTGCGGCACTGCACCGTAACGTTCAGGCATCACCACGGGCCATCCGTCCTCTGTCCAGCGGATGCTGCGTACATGTCCCATCATAAGGGCATTTGAAGCATTGATACCCGCTACGTTTTCAGGGAATCTGCCCTGCGATGCGAAATACCAGTTGCCGTTTCCGTCATCGAACACACAGCAGTGTGAAATTCCTACCCATCCATCGCTGCCGTTGAATTTATAAGGATGAGTAACAACAGGCAGAATATCACCTCCCACGTTGGTTATATCCGTACCGTCCATGCCCACATACGGGCCTGCAATGTTGGTAGCACGCGCCACGCGAGTGTTGTAAGGAACTTCCAGCGCGTCGTAAGCCAAGAACAGGTAGTAATATCCGTCGTGGTAAATGAGTTCCGGACCTTCCGATGCCTGCCAGCGGTTACCCATCTGGCGGGTAGCTATCAACTGACCGTAAGCGGCAATGTCTGAATCCGTTCCCCACGGGTTAGGCAGTTCGGCTTTCACCTTGCCCGTAGCCTCATCAAGTTCTACCAGCGCAATACCGCTGTGCCAAGAGCCGTAAGCCAGATAGTGGCGTCCGTCACCATCAATAATGTAGCTGGGGTCGATGGCATTCCACTTGTAGTAACAGTTAGCCCAATCGTTTGCCGGAACATTGAAGTCCAGCCCCTTGTCGGAAGCATTGGTAATAACGTAACCTTTATCCACCCATCCGCTGTTGTTGGCTGGGTCTGAGTTCTCCATCAAGCCAATGAATGCGCGTTCGCTCCATGTGCCGTCGCCGCTCAGCGTGCCGGGGCATACGATGGAATAATACATACGATACAGTCCGCTGTTTACCTTACGCACACACGGTGCCCAATAACCGAAATCGTCGACGCTGGGATTGACTTCTTCCAAGCCCATTGCTGTACGGATTTCGTTCAGCTTCGGAATCACCCAATCGGGCAGCGTCTGCATGGTTCCGCCCAAGTATTCCCAGTCTACCAAGTTCTTCGAACGGCGTCCGTGGAAATGTCCGCCCGCAGTGTGCGCGTTGCCATACGAAGCATCTGTTTGATACATATAATAATATCCGTCGTCGGCAAGAACCACTGTGGGGTCATGAACGTTACTCAAGTTCCATTGCGAACGGTTCGTCCAGTCGGCGATGCTTGAGTAATCATCCGGATAAGCGGGAGCTACGTAATTGGCGAGCTGTTCGTCAAGGCTCATGGCTCCCGTGGTAGCTTCAATAGGGTCGGAGTAAGTATAACGGCTGTTACCGTAAACAAAGGCACGTACATAGTAAGTTGAACTTCCCATCAGTCCGGAGATACTGGCAGAAAAATTTTCGTCGGCATCCACCACGTTGTCACTGATGGTCGGAGTTTGTGCATTGGCACTGTAACAGAATCCTCTCCGCACGATGTCTCCCACATTACCGGTAGCCGATGCAGTAAGAGTGAGCGAAGTACCTGTTGTTTCCGTTACTTCGGGAGCAGCTACGGTTATGCCGCTGTCGCTGTTATATTCGATGTTATCCAAGCCGTCGGAGCAAGCCGCCAAGACGAGCAGTAGAGACATCCAGATAAATGATAATTGTTTTTTCATCTGATGATTAGGTTTAGAAATTCCCCCGTTTCCCTCACGCGGAAGGAAACGGCAGGAATGATAAAATAACTATTTATTCATTGAAAACAAGATGGCACCCTTCCATAGTCAGTGCAAAATTCAGATCAGAAAGATCAACCGTATTGATACCTAAATAATATTGAGTATAGGTTGTTCCTGCTGCTCCTTGCATAACAGCCTGCACATCGGCAGTACCGTTACCGCAGTTGGTTACATAAACCGTAACTTTCGCACCGTTCATTTCGGCAAGCCAAGCAGCCCAATCAGACTGACCGCCGCTGGTTTGAAGGTTTACATTATCTTCATATCCTGCACCCCAACCATAATTATCGGCGCGGACTACCGCATATTCTGTAAGATCTGCTTTGCGAAGAACCACAGAATAGTTATTCCAATTGTTTACCCCGTTGGTATAATTGGTAAATGAGATAAATTTTGTTTCTCCCGCAGGTACATTAAAATCATCAGAGAACACAGTCCACCATGCAGTGCTGTTATCTTCAGCCCCTACCATGTTGGTACTGTTGTGTACTTCCGAATCAACCGACTCTGAAACGTTGACGCTTACCGTTGCGGTTACTCCCTCAGCGGCAGTAATGGTAACAGTGTGGTCGCCTACCGTTGCAGGAATGGTAGAGAAAGTAAGTTTTGAGTTATCCATAACCCTTTCTGTACCCGTCACGCTGGTTGCAGTAACCTCCATACCCGTCGGGTCGAAAGCCAATGTACGTCCAGTCATACCTTCGGTAGCAGGCGAAGTATAATAGTAGTAATTCTTGCGTGAAGGCTGTGCCGTAACCTCAATGGAAGCAATCTTTTCTACCACACTAAAGGTTGCGCTTGCCATAATAGGCTGTTCGCAGTTCTCGCCCTTAAAGGTCTTGTTATAGATGGCTACAAGTGTCTTTTCGCCTTCGGTATCCATGTCGGGGATTGAAGAGAAGCTCAGTTCTTCAGCCGTAACGGTCTTTGTTACCCCCTCCTCGAACGTGACAACGGCTGTAACATCCGCCATAGCCGAATCAAGAGGCACACCTAAATCCACCTCATCGGGTACTCCCTGCAACGTCATGGATAATGGGTTCTTATCCTCGGCAGAGGTCAATCCGCCGATAGGTTCGATGTTGGTCTGTTGGAAATTGATGTACGAACCTTCGGGTGCCAAGAAGCAACGGATGTTGGTATTGCTTTCATCGGCATTCAGATTAACCAAAGGACTTGGCTGATTGTAAGTTTTGGTAACCGTTCCGTTGGTTATTGTGACTCTGAACGATTCGGGGTCGGACCTGTCGACGGTAAGCGTTACCTTTCCTCCTAATTGTGAGATCCCCTCATCGGTATCAGTCTCGAAAGTAAGTGTACTCTGAACATAAGAGCGGTCGATATAATCTCCCCACTCAGAGTTACCTGAAGGTTGGTTATCGTAACGTATTGCTCCATATTCCAAATATCCTTCGCCTTCACGTTCATTATCATTGCAAATGATTAATGCAAAATTCTTATAAGTATTAGATGCAGCCGGGTTAATGCTAAGATTAAACACCGCATTCCACTTCTTCCCTTCGGGAATCACGTAATACTTCGAAAAAACAGTCCACCATCCGGAAGAATAATCCGTATTTCCAATGGTGTACACATCTTCCATCATACCTTCCAACACTTCATCGTCTCCTTTCTGCGCATTGGCAATGGAGTCTACCTTTTCAGAAAGCCAGTCGGGTGCATTTATGTTAGAGAAATGTTCGTCTTCGCAACCGGTCAATGCCAACATTCCCAAAGCAATGGAACAGCAAACGGATGCTATTTTCTTGAAATGTCTCATAGTCTTAAATGTAAAATGATTGATTTTAAATCGTCCGCTCTCCTGAGCAAAACTGCCAGGAGAGGGAGACTGTTTCTTTTTTAGTTTTAGTAATGATTAATCGTCCAAATCTACAACCGGACGTACCGTCCAACCGTTGTCACGGAAGTAAGAAGAATTGTCCGTACCATAGTTAGCCGAGTTACCTTGCAGATTCGGGTTATTGTTTGTCAGCTGCTGCTGGATAGGCAGGAACTCATGTCCAGCCACATAAGTATCGAATCCACTTTTCAGTTCCGAGTCAGAGTCGATGTCGCTGTAGCTGACAGGAAGCAGCACTTTACTTTTATCGGCAGTGATACGAACTACAGAGTGTTCTTTCATCTGTTGCAGACGATCGGCATCGTAGAAGAATCCCCAACGGATAAGGTCGAAGCCACGGCCAAACTCACAACCGAATTCTTTCGGACGTTCCACATTGGCAATCTGCTCGAAGAGCTTGTCGGCATTTCCGGCAAAGTCAGAAAGTTGCAAGTCGGGCAGGTCAGCACGGTTACGCACTTCGTTAATCCAGTCAATGGCACGTTGAGTCGGTCCGTTCACTTCATTTTCACATTCTGCCGCACGAAGCAATACATCCGAATAACGCATCAAACGAACATTGATACCATCGTGCAAACCGGTAACCACCGTGCTATACAGACCGGTACGGAGATTGGTATATTTAGCGATAGGAATACCACCGTAGTTGTTGTTGGTCCGAATGGTATCGGAAGCCGTAAGAGTCTCCGTGTAAGCAACGTTTCCGTATTCGAAACCTTCCCAGTCGGCTTCATAAGTACCCAATGTCCAATAGAGACGCGGGTCGAGAGTACCGCTTGTCGTACGTTCGCTCTTAAAGAGATCATATAACCAGTTAGTAGCAGAAAGGTCGGCCCATCCGCCAAAATCGCCCGGAGCAAAATTACTTTCGATAGCCGATCCTTGCGTAGCATTGGGGCTGGTATTCACCGGTGTCCATTCATCATCGGTACCTTGTGAAGCATAATCCAAGAACTGTACTTCAAACAAGCTTTCATCGTTGTTCTCGTATGCTGTACCTTCACGGAAGTTATCACCATAGTTGTCCATCAAGCGGTAGGTGCCATAGCGTCCGCTAATGATGTCTTCCAACACCGTAAGCGCTTCGCTAAACTTATGGCGCACCATCAGTGTACGTGCATAAAAGCCTGCCGCAGAACCACAGGTAGCACGACCGCCAGCCCATTCGCTACCTTCATCACGCGAAGGCAATAACTCCATTGCCTGCTGGAAATCGGCTTCCACTTGGTCAAGCACTTCATCATACGTACTGTTAGCGCCATAAAGTCCATCCAGTGAAGAATAGGTTTCATAACTCGTAATCAGAGGCGGATTCTGATAATAGCCTGCCAAATTGTAATAAGCCAGTCCACGGATAAAGAGCGCCTGCCCTTTGATGCGTCTCATATTTTCCGAAAGCTGGGAATCATCGTCACCGGTGCGCGATAGAATAAAGTTACATACATTGATGGTATAATACCATTCACGCCACGGCCACCATGCGATATCACCCGTAACCAATACGGTAAAGTCATCAAATTCCAAGTACCATACTTGCGAAGAGTTCCACACCTCATCGCCACGGCATACATCAATGGTATAGCCTACACGGGCATACGACCCTTCCATACGAATATGGTTATAGGCAGCAATCACACACTCCTCCAAATCATCGACTGTATTGCCAAAAGTAGCTGTGGTTTGCTGGTTAGGATTCACCACATCCAAATTGTCCATGCAAGAAGTCAGTGCTCCGACTCCGAACAGAAAAGCAAGTGAATATTTTAGTAGTTTCATACAATAATTTTTTTAACAGTTAGAATTAGAATGAGAAATGAAGACCACACATAAAGGTACGTGCCGTCGGGAACGAACAGAAGTTATAGCCCGGAGTAAAGGTGCCTCCTGCATAGTCTACGTTATATCCATGATAACCGGTAAACGTGTAGAGGTTTTGTGCAGATACGTAGAAGCGGACATCCGATACATATTTGCCGAACCATTTGTCGGGGAAGTTGTAGCCCAACTCAACATTGGCAATCTTCCAATAAGCCGCATTCTGAATCTTACGTTGGCTGAACAAGTCGTTCCATGCGTATGTCGCGCTGTTTGTAATGTAAGTACGCGGTACGTTAGAGATATAAGTGCTTCCGTCTTCGCTCCAGCGGTTGGCATCCAATATTGCTACATCCTTGTTGGAATAGCCATAACAAGAGTTCAATGAATTGTAGATATCATCGGTTACATGATAGTTCAAAGCACCAAAGGTAGCAATGCTCAAGTCGAATCCTTTGTATTCGAAACGGGCATTCAAACCGAAGTTGATTTTAGGCAGACCGCTGCCCAATACCGTCTGGTCATTTTCGTCAATCACACCGTCACCGTTTATATCTTTGTAGAGGCAGTCGCCTACGTTAGCACCTTGCTGCGTAGCATGGTTATCCAAGTCTTCCTGCGTGCGTGCGATTCCTTCGTATACCCAGCCGTAGAACTTACCGATTTCCTGACCTACTTCTGTGATATAAGCACCGGTGATATATGCTTCATCCGTAAAACCTAACGAGGTTACTTTGTTTTTCAGCGTACTGAGGTTAGCCGATACTTCATATTTGAACGCATGGTCGCGGTTACGATAGGTAGCAGCAAACTCGAAACCGGAGTTGTCCATCGAAGCGGCATTCATCGTAACGGTCGTGTTTGATACACCTGCCTGTTCGGGGACAGGGACATCATACAGCAAGTCGTTGTTTGTATTCTTATACCATTCAGCCGTAAATTCCAAGCGGTTATCCAAGAAAGCAAGGTCAACACCTACGTTATAAGTCTTCTTCTTTTCCCAAGACAGGTTGTTATCAACAAACGTTGAAACGGCAGAACCGGTCACGGCAGAATTGTTGAAACTGTACGTCATGTTATTACGTGACATTACGGCTTGATATACATACTCACCAATGTTCTCATTACCTAATTCACCGTAGCTGGCACGAACCTTGAACATGTTTACCACGCTGGGGTTGAAGGGGAAGAAACTTTCTTTATCGAAGCGCCAACCGATAGAAACTGAAGGGAATGTTCCCCAACGGATGTCTTTCGACAAACGTGAGCTGGCATCCCGACGAACTGTTGCCGAGAATAAGTAGCGGTCGTCATAGTTATAATTGATACGGCCGATATAAGAGAAAATGGCATGTTTGTAGTCGTAGCTGGAAGAATAAGTATTCGCACCGTTTTGGAGTTGCAGGAAATACGGCTCGGTGTAGTTAAGTCCCCATCCGTTCAGCAATTCGGTATGTTCTTCTTCGTAAGTCTGACCGACTACTACATTGATATGATGCTTGTCGATGGTGCCATCATACGTAAGGATGTTTTCAATCAACGCATCCGAATAGTCGCGTGAAGCCTTTTCCAAGCGTTCGTTGCTCTTCGCCAGATAGACACGGTTACTCTGTATCCATGCGGGAATCCACGTAAAATCTTTGCAATGGGTCTTGCTATACGAAAGGTTAAGACGGTAATTCAGCTTGTGGTTCTTGTTTTCGATGCCTAACATCTTGAGCAGGTCTACATCGGCAGAACCTGTACCCACGAAGCGGTCTACACGTGTGTTACGCTGCAACAGGTTGTTGACCAACAGCGGGTTGGAAGCCGAAATATCGCCATGAATATTATCATAATAAACGCCATAGCCGTATGCATCGTAATTATAATCGCTTGCGGCTCCCACCACGTCATCGAGCACCCATGTAGAAGAGTCGTAAGCCTTGATGGTAGGCTGCATCAACAAGGTAGAACGCAATACGTTGCTCACATCGCCATACAATCCCTGTACGTATTCGTTCGCATTAGACAATGCCATGTTATCTTGGTCGGAGTGCGAATAAACTACGCTGGTCTGGAACTTTATGAATTTGGTTTCCATGGTATTGTTGACACGTGCAGTGAAACGTTCGAAATTAGGTCCTGCTCCTTCCAACGTTCCTTTCTGGCTGAAGTAGTCCAACGCTACATTATAAGTGTTTTTGGAACCGCCACCCGAAAGGTTTACGTTGTGGTTCTGGCGGATACCCGTCTTAAACACTTCTTTAAACCAATCTGTGTCGGTATTATCCATAAAATGGTAAGCACCTGTTGCACTGTCGAGGCTGTATCCTCCCGGCAGCGGTGTATTCGAGTTGGATGCTGCCTGACCCAAATACTGGCTGTACTGGTCGGCGTTCATCACGTCGTAAACTCCCGAAGGAATATAATCCACACCGAAGTATCCGTTATAGTCTACTTTCAGCGGTTGGTCTTTCTGACCGCGTTTGGTGGTGATGATAATCACACCGTTGGCAGCACGTGAACCGTAGATGGCTGCTGCCGAGGCATCTTTCAACACCTGAATGGTTTCAATATCATTAGAAGAGAAGTCGCGGATGGAAGTTCCCATCGGAACACCGTCGATGACATAAAGCGGAGAGGTATCACCAAACGACCCGATACCACGGATACGTACAGTAGGGTCGGCACCGGGCTGACCGTCGGAGGTAATCTGCACACCGGCTACCTTACCTTCAAGCATACTGGAAATGTTAGAATGGGATACCTGTTTCAAGGCTTCGGCATCCACTACTGCCACAGAACCGGTCAAGTCGGCCTTTTTCTGCGTACCGTAACCCACTACCACCACCTGTTCAAGCATTAGGTTATCGGGGTCGAGCTGGATAGGTTCAAGGATGGCACGGTTACGAATGGCAACTTCACGGTCTTTGTAACCGACATAACTTATCACAAGGACGGCCTTACCGGACACTTCCAGTTGGAAATTACCGTCTAAATCGGTTGTCGTTCCGCCTTGTTCATCCTTAATTCTGATAGTAGCACCCATCAATGGTTCGCCAAGTTCATCGATAACCTTACCGCTGACCTTGATGGTTGGTGACTGTGCCACGGCAGCCATGGCAGGTGTAACATACACCGCCGTACCGCCAAAGGCACACAAGCCAAGCATTGCGGAAAAAATAAATTGCTTTCTCATTTTTCAAAGGTATTAAATTAAATTATCAATAAATTAAAGTCGCTATTAATCTTCATGATATCCGGCTTAGGTTCAGCCTTGTTTTCTGATGCAACACTATCTGCCCGCTCTTGCCGCTTTAAAGCCTGCTGAAACGATGTCGTATGCAAACTCTTTCGGGCAAAAACGCTTTCGCCGACATACATCAGTAGTGTAAAATGAGGGAAATCGAATCCTACAAATGCTGCTGATGGTACCAAGAACCATTCCTTTGTTGTTTTTCATAGTCAAGAATTTGTGAATGAGCAATAAACTGTAATAAACTGTTTTTAATAGCGCCTCAAAGTTAGGTAAATAGAACGGGAAGGGAGGTGGACAAATGGACTTTATTGGTGGATAAACTACCCAAAACAAGACCTGTCAAGACGATAAAAAAAAGTTTCCGATGTTCAAAAATCTCCCGCCGGGATATGTATCAATACTCTGATTTTAAGCACATTTAAGATATAAAAACGCAAAAAAGAAAAAGAGGACAAACGGATAATAGATAACTCTACGACATATAAAAGCGGTAACCTCACAGGATAAAGTTTATACTCTCATAAACTCGCCCTTCATTGGGTGAAAAGAAAAGGCCGGATGTGCCTGCATATAAAAAATCGGCAAGTTGATTAGAGCATATTACATCTTTAGGAATTCCTAAAAGATGAAATCTGTTCCAATCAACTTGCCCGACTGTATGATAAAGAACCTCTTTTAACCGTCTTGCCTTACAAAAGCACAAGCGGAAAATCCCTGCCGGAATACCCCCCAAAACGCTACGGGTAGTGTTACCCAATCCATGCGGTAGCGTTCACTAACTCTACCCATAGAACCGCCCGGTTCTACCGTTAGAATTTTCCAAGCTCCCGGCTAAAAGGTAAAAGCCTTAAAACAAGCTCCTTACAAATTCAGATAAAAAAATAAAAGGAATAACGGTTTATACGTTAAACCGGAAGTGCATGATGTCACCATCCTGCACCACATAATCTTTACCCTCTACATTCAGTTTTCCGGCTTCGCGCACAGCAGCCTCGCTGCCATATTTGATGTAGTCTTCGTATTTGATGACTTCGGCACGGATGAAACCTTTCTCAAAATCGGTATGAATAACACCGGCACATTGCGGAGCTTTCCAACCTTTGTGATACGTCCATGCACGCACTTCCATTTCGCCTGCCGTAAGGAAAGTTTCCAGATTCAGCAACTTATATGCCGATTTGATAAGACGGTTAACACCCGATTCTTCCAGTCCCACTTCCTGCAAAAACATCTGGCGGTCTTCATACGTTTCCAGTTCAGCTATATCAGCTTCGGTTTTTGCAGCCACAATCAATATTTCTGCATTCTCATCTTTCACAGCCTCACGCACCTGCTCTACGTATTGATTACCTGTAACGGCACTTGCCTCATCTACATTGCATACGTACATCACCGGTTTCGAAGTAAGAAGGAAAAGTTCATGGGCGATTTTCTGTTCGTCTTTTGTTTCAAACTGCACGGTACGAGCCGATTTGCCTTGCTCCAATGCCTCTTTGTACCGTACCAACACCTCATAAGTCTGTTTTGCCAACTTGTCGCCTCCCGTCTGTGCCTGCTTTTGCACTTTCTGAATGCGGCTTTCAATGGTTTCCAAATCTTTAAGTTGAAGTTCCGTGTCGATAATCTCTTTGTCGCGCACAGGGTCCACCGTCCCGTCGACATGAGTTACATTATCATCATCAAAACAACGGAGAACGTGGATAATCGCATCCGTTTCGCGAATATTCGCCAAAAATTTGTTACCCAATCCTTCTCCTTTGCTTGCCCCTTTCACCAGTCCGGCGATGTCTACAATTTCCACCGTTGTAGGCACGATGCGTCCCGGATGAACCAGTTCCGCCAATTTATTCAACCGCTCATCAGGCACGGTAATCACGCCCACGTTCGGTTCGATAGTACAGAAAGGGAAATTGGCAGCCTGTGCCTTTGCATTTGATAAGCAATTAAAAAGCGTCGATTTGCCTACGTTCGGCAAGCCGACAATACCGCATTGTAAAGCCATAATTATATTATTCTATCTTGTTTATTATCTTTTTATTTGGAATTGCAAAGATACGGATTTTTTATGGCGTTTTCATAGGATGGCGAATACAAATTGCATATAAAAAGCGAGCCACGAACCCGACAGATGATTCACCGGAATCAGTCGGGTTGTGGCTCGCTTAATAAAAATCAGTGTGTATCTCTTTTACCTATCTCCGAGTTATTTATCGAACTGAATCTGAATCGGTTCGGTGGACAAATGTACACAGTAGGGTGACAATTCACCTTAGAAGCTATTCTGAGGCCGATATGGATTTTCCTACAAACCGTGGGCGAGCGAAAGGAATACGCTTTTCAGTGCTTGCCGAGCCTCGGGAAAGAAGGGAACGGTGCTGTTGGTCAAATGTTAAAAAGTCTTCATAAGTCGGGGTATTTCCTGTTCCGTCTTCCATGATTCGGTTGTAGATGGCTCTGCGCGACGGAGCATTAAATCCATTCGTATTTTCGTTCATCATGCTGTTTTCCGTGGGGCGGTATGCTCCTTTTATATAGGTACATGATCCTTCGTAAATACCCAACCCTTCGGAGGTATAGCGGTCGTCGGAGAGGAATTCTGACCAAAGTACGGCAGACCTGTCAGTAGTGAAGTCAACATTCTGTGCCCATCCTAAGGATTGGAGGTAACGGACATCGGCTATCTCTGAGGCAGGTATCGCACCATTTTCTTCGTAGGCGTATTCGTCTTCCAACTTAGCGAACCCATGACCTACAGCCTCATGCACAAGCACTTGCCTGAATGATTCGCTATTCAGATTGTCGATTACCGGACAGTAGGCTATGGCGAAATCAATCACGCTTTGAGTCAGGGTGTTCGTGTAGCCGAAATAGGTAGTGCCTGCATACTCATGGGTATTCAGTATAACCACTGCCAGAGCCTTGTCAGCATTGATGTTATATGCTTGCGCTACGCGGTTGACGTAACGTCTTACCGCATTTTCATCTCCACTGATACCTGTCGTGCCGTTTCCTTCCAGCTCACAGTCGAATGCCGTATCATATCCGTTACCGAAAAGATTGTTGGCCGAGACTGCTGTTATCGAATATACATCGAAATAGTCTCGTAACGAGCTTATCGGCTCTTCGGTAAACAAATTCTCGCAGGCTTGCTGCATTACTTGCAGGTAAGTACCGTCGGTTATCTCGGTATCTATAAATCCGTCGCCCATGATGACGATAGGAATACCGTTTCCTACCGTAGCCTCTTGCAGGACGTTTATAACCCCATCTTCCGAATCGTCTTCCGACTCGATTCCCGATGTACCCTCCTGTATGATGGTTACAGTATCTAAAACCGTCTGTTCACCGTTTTCCTCCTTTGCAAAAATCACAGAGGCGCTGCGGCTCTGATGATCGGGATTTGCTTCCACGTTTAATATGAGCTGGTAGTCAGTAAGCGAGCGCGACGGAAGATTATCTTGATTCACCCACCTTTCAGTACTCCAAATTGTCAAATTGTCCAGACTGATGGCAGTCGAGAAAGTAATATCAAGCGTACCGCCTTCCGCACCCACCTGATACCGGGTCTGCTCCAGTTGGATATCGTTCACAGATTCCTGTCTTACGGTTATTTCTTGGCGCACGCCTCCCGACATCAGCGTCAGCGTAGCCGTGCGTGCATTGTCTGAATCGTTTTCTGTCAGTGCGGTAATAAGTATCGCGTTGCTGCCGGCCTGTCCCTCGTCAGGTGAGATTTCCAACCAGTCTGCCGATACACTTGCCATCCAGCCGAGATTGCTCGTAAAGCTCACGATGGCTCTTGCACCCTCTTCGGAAGTCAACACCACATCCTCCGTGATGTCAATGGAAAAGCCACCACTTTCTTCTTCCGAACAAGACGAAACAAGAATCACACTCAATATCCACAAACTGAAAAGAAAAAGCCGCTTCATAATTTTAGTAGTTAACGCTTTCAAATGTACAAAAATATTTTAATAAACGGTTATCTTTTCGACAATTAGCGAGAAAATCCCGAAAAACGCATAAATTTGTTCTACCAACAAAGAGACGACGCAAAAGAAAAACGATACAATGGAAACAGAAAAACAAAAAGCAAAAGCAGGCAAACTTTACGATGCCAACTATGATACCGAATTAGTGGCAGAGCGCAATCATTGCAAGGAGGTTTGTTACGACTACAATCGGTTACGCCCCTCACAAAAAGCAGAGCGCGAACAAATCATCCGTCAGCTGTTTGGCAGTACGGGAAAAGATTTTTGTGTAGAACAGCCTTTTTACTGCGACTACGGTTATAATATTCACATCGGAGAAAATTTCTATTCAAACGTCAACTGTGTCATGCTTGACGGTGCATCCATCACCTTCGGCGACAATGTTTTCGTTGCACCGAACTGTGGTTTCTATACCGCCGGGCATCCTTTCGATGTGAAACAACGTAATGCGGGATTGGAATATGCTTACCCCATCAAAATAGGCAACAACGTATGGATAGGCGCAGGCGTAAGCGTTCTGCCGGGCGTTACCATCGGGGATAACAGTGTAATAGCCGCCGGAAGCGTAGTAACCAAAGACATTCCTGCCGGCGTGCTTGCAGCCGGTTGTCCGTGTCATGTCATCCGGGATATAAGCGATAATGACCGCTGAAAAATTCATGCGGAAGCACGTGCCAACGCATCCGCTTGTTTGCTTCAACGCAAGCGGATGCGTTGTGTAACTCTACGGCTTAAATTTTTGAGTCGGGCAAGACTATTCCCACACCTTTAAAATATCTGTTTCTCCCCAATACCAATGAGTATATCCGGCTATCAGATTTTTATAGCGGTATAAAGGTGTGTTGACTTTTATTCCACGTACATTATAGAGCTGTGAGACAGCAGGTAAGGCATCGGAGTTTAAGAGAGAGGAATAATGACATTCATGACCGCGTAAAACCACTCCGTTATATTCAGCGGTCCGATAGCCTAAGTGAAGACGAGCGTTCTCCAGTGTGCAAGTCAATGGAAGAATATTTGCCATTTCGTAAGTAGTGCCCCGCTGCGTGGTTATCGAACGAGAGAAGAGCGTCATTCCCCCACCTTCGGCCCATACTTTTCCACCGGATTCTACGTAGTCGCGCAGCTGCTCCATCATTGCCTTGCGGCGGTGAAGTTGGCGGGCAAACAGTTCGGGATAGCCTCCGGGAAGATAAACGATGTCGGCTTTCGGAAGGTCTTTACTGTACAGCGGACTGAAAAAGGTGAGTTTTCCTACCTCCTGCAAACGGTCTAAATTCTCATGATAGATGAAATTAAAAGCAGCATCGCGTGCTACGGCGATTTGCAGACGAGGCACGGTGCGACGTGCACAATCTGCCGGCATGTCTTGCACGTAAGGCAAGCGGTAAGAACAAGGAAAAGGACGGATGCAAAGGTTCAGCAATTTGTCTATATCGATATGTTTCTCCACCCAGACGGCGGCACGTTCGGCAAGTTCGTCCATCTCTTGTTTTGCCGCCTGCGTCAGTGCCGTGTATTTCGAGGGCATACGCAATGACTCGTCGGCAGGCAGATATCCCAGACTTTCCAGTCCGGCATCGGCACAAGCCTCTTTCAGGAACGAATAGTGGGAAGCCGAAGCAACCTGACTGAAGATTACACCTATAATCCGTGTGGAAGAATGAAAATGCTTGAAACCATATAACATCGGAGCCACCGAATAGGCGAGCGAACGGGCATTGACCACCAACACTACCGGAAGGTTCAACAGCTTGGCTATCTCTGCACTGCTGCCTTGCGTCCGCCGATAGCCGTCGAAAAGCCCCATCATCCCCTCCGCGATGCAAGCGTCTGCATTCTCGGCATATTGATTATAGATTTGCTGCACATGTTGTTTTGATGCCAGCCACGTATCAAGATTAACAGACTCGCGTCCGGAAGCAGCCGCATGATACTGCGGGTCGATGTAATCGGGACCACATTTAAAGGGTTGCACCTGCAATCCCCTATGCTTCAGCGCGCGCAGCAACCCTGCGGTCAGCACGGTTTTCCCACTCGCTGAATTTATAGCTCCGATAAGTAATTGTGGCTTCATCTGTCTTTCTTGTTTAATGCAGACGCAAAGTTACACATTCTTTCCGTATTATAATAAATCAATCTCCACCATTCCTCCGTAAGGCGAAAGCGCATCAAAAGCCCGGCTGATGTCAATTACTCCGGCATAAGCCTGCGCACAGATAAGCACGCCGCCGTGGGCAAAAATCAAAACCCTCCGGTAATCAGCCTGCTTCAGTTCGTCGAGAAACGAAGCCACACGTCCGTACAAATCCATAAACGATTCGCCTCCCGTAGCCGGTACGTGGAGGAAGTCTTCATACCATTCTTCGATACGCGCATCCTTGATTTCGCTGAACTTTTGCATTTCCCATTTACCGAAATCTATTTCCTTCAAACGGCGGTCGCGCTTGGCATCGGTATATCCGCAGTATGAAGCCAGACGCAGACAGCGCGACAAGGGGCTGGTATATACTTTATCGAACTTCATTCCTTCGATACGATTGAAAACGGCATCGGCTTCTTCCTCGAAACTATCGCGAAGAGGAACATCGGTCTGTCCGTAACACGTTCCCGCAGGAACATCTACCGAAGTATGGCGAATCAAATATACTTTCATACGCAATCATTTATTTAATGTGAATAATAAGTGACAAAAACAGTTCCAGTCCAAAACCCCAGCTCACACAACAGGAACAACGCCCCACAACAATCGCCGGTATATCCGTTGATACGGCGTTTGAACAAATACACTAACTCCGCAAATATCAGCACAGGAAGCACACACGCCCAAACATAGAAGGAGGGAAGAAACACCACAAAAGGTATCAGCGGTATCAGTCCGCCCGCAGCTGTGAACAATATCCCCAAGCTCCGCATGGGGGTATAAACCACTTTCGCTTTACTGTCTTCTTCCCTGCGGGCATACGGCAACAGCTTGATTACAAAACTGCAAACAAACTTGGCAAACGCATCGCCACAAAAGAGTACAACGGGAGTCAGCGACAAAGGGAGCGAACAAAGCAACGCATACCCCAACAGGTAATAAACAATCAGCCCCAACACGCCATAGCTTCCGATATGGGAGTCTTTCATGATGCGTAACGTACTCTCACGGTCTTTCCCTCCGCCGAAACCGTCGAAAAAGTCGGCAAGTCCGTCTTCATGAAGTCCGCCCGTGAGCAGCAATCGCGACGCAAGCGCAAACATCACCGCCACATCTGCCGGAAAAACCAGTGCAGACAGCCAGAACACCAGCGCCATTGTACCCCCCGTAAGCCATCCTGTCAGGCTCCAATACTCTACCACATGCTTAAAACATTCCGCCGGAACCGTCTTTATCTTCCAGAACGGAAGGCGGGTGAAAAACATCAAGGCAGCAAGCAGGTTATTCATGAGACTAAAAATATTTGGTGACCGATGCGTTTGAGAATGTTTCCATTTCGTTTATCATCCGTATCGCAGAGTCTACTATCGGGTAAGCACATACGGCTCCGCTCCCTTCGCCCAACCGGAGGTTAAGGCTCAGCAACGGACGGGCATGAAGATATTCTAACAGGAGCTTGTGTCCGCTTTCCTCACCTTGATGCCCGTATATGGCATAATCGGTCACCTCAGGACAGAACTGCGAAGCCGCCAGTAGGCAGTTCGTCATAATGAATCCGTCGACAAGGATGACCATGCGCAATTCGGCAGCACGGAGCATACCTCCCACCGCCATCACCATTTCGTAACCTCCGAATCGGCATATTATTTCTTCGGGCGTATGCGTACCGGGAAAATTGTCGAGCGCTTGTTGAAGAATACGGTATTTGTGGGCTACTCCTTCGTCGGATAACCCGCTGCCCGCACCCACACATTGCTGCAAGGGAATCCCCGTCAGGCAAGTCATCCAGAGCGACGAAGCCGATGTATTTCCTATCCCCATCTCGCCGAAGCTCACTACATTGCCTCCCTGCACGTGTACGCGCTCTACGCACTGTGCACCCACGGTGATGCAACGCTCCATTTCTTGGGAAGTCATGGCTGCTTCGTGGAGGAAATTTCGGGTTCCCTTACGTATCTTCATGTCGAGCAGTCCGTTCATGGGCGGAAAATCATAATCCACGCCTGCGTCTACCACCAGCAAATCGAAGTCATGCTGGCGGCATAGAAAGTTGATGCCTGCCCCACCCCGCAGGATGTTATAAAGCTGTTGCCACGTAATGGACTTAGGCGATTTGCTGACCCCCTCCTCAGTAATGCCATGATCGGCAGCAAACAAAATGTTACAAGGATGTTTCAGAATGGGGAAAGGTGTCTGCTGGATAAGACTGACCTGTAATGCCAATTCCTCCAAACGCCCCAGTGAACCTTTGGGCTTGGTAAGATTGTCAATCTTATCGGTTACCATTTTTTCTAACCGCTCGTTGGCGATACGCTGTATGGAAAACTGTTTCATCTTTATTTGATTTTAACGGGAATACCGCTTACCATTAAAATAACCTCATCGGCTTTCGAAGCGATGTATTGGTTTGTCCAGCCTTGCAGGTCGGTAAACTGGCGTTGCAGCCGGTTGGGCGAAACGCCTCCCTGTCCTATTTCGTTCGTTACAAAAATAAAAGTAGCATCTTGAGCCGTAAAACGGTCGAACTCCGCCTTTATCTCCTCAAGGGCGAGGCGTACATCGTTCTGCTCCATGAAAAAGTTGGTACACCACAACGTGACGCAATCAATCACAGCCACCCTTCCGCTGATGTCGTGACGGCTCAACAGCTTCTCTTCCTCAATGTTGGTCCATTCCGCTCCCCGGTTTTGCCGGTGATGCTCCACCCGGCGGCGGAATTCCTCGTCCCAAACACGTGCCGTGGCAATATACACAGGCGAACCGGTAAGGCGATGTGCCAGCTTTTCGGCGTAGCCGCTTTTCCCGGAACGTTGTCCGCCGGTTACTAAAATAATCTTTTTCATTCGGAATGATTTATTTTTCGTCGCACAAAAATACGAAATTTTACGTATATCCTCCGGCGTATGCCCAAATTTAAACCGGCTCTAAACGAACTCTGATTTTATGTATAAAATGCCCCTGAAAATTCTACCCGTAGCGCAGGCAAGTCCTATGGGTAGCGTCGGGTTACGCTACCGCTTGCGTCGGGCAACGCTAACGGTAGCGTTTTTCAGGGATAAATATGTTAAATACCCATCATACGCATCGTTATTCCGATTTATATATCTATCTTTGCAGCCGATATAAAAGTGGAAAGATTTGAGTAGCTTGCAACCACGGAAAAAAATGCTAAAACACATAAAATTTGATTCCTTGTTGATTCCTTCCTACTCTGTCCGTACACGGATATATACAATCTATATAAACATTTAATTTTTTTAAGGTAACTATGGGATACTTATTCACATCCGAATCAGTGTCGGAAGGACACCCCGATAAAGTGGCGGACCAAATATCCGACGCTGTACTTGACAAACTGTTGGCTTACGACCCCAACTCGAAAGTAGCCTGCGAAACACTGGTGACAACCGGACAAGTGGTACTGGCAGGAGAGGTAAAAACAAAAGCGTACATCGACCTTCAGCGTGTGGCACGCGAAGTTATCAATAAAATCGGTTATACCAAAAGCGAATATATGTTCGAAGGAAATTCATGTGGTGTTTTCTCTGCCATCCATGAACAAAGCCCCGACATCAACCGCGGTGTAGAGCGTGAAGACCCTATGAATCAGGGCGCCGGCGATCAAGGTATGATGTTCGGATATGCTACGAACGAAACAGAAAACTACATGCCGCTGTCGCTCGACTTGGCACATAAGCTGCTGATGGTATTGGCTGAAATCCGCCGCGAAGGAAAGTTCATGACGTATCTGCGCCCCGACTCAAAGAGTCAGGTAACCATCGAATACGATGACAACCGCCGCCCGGTGCGCATCGACACGATTGTGGTTTCTACGCAACACGATGATTTCATCCGCCCTGCCGACGATTCTCAAGAAGCTCAGCTTAAAGCAGACGAAGAGATGCTGGCACAAATCCGTAAAGATGTCATCGAAATCCTGATGCCGCGCGTCATTGCCGAAATTCATAACCCCGAAGTTCTGAAACTGTTTAACGACGGAATCAAGTACTTTGTGAATCCCACCGGAAAATTCGTAATCGGAGGGCCGCACGGCGACACCGGACTGACAGGACGCAAAATCATCGTCGACACTTACGGAGGAGCAGGCGCCCACGGTGGAGGAGCTTTCTCTGGCAAAGACCCCAGCAAGGTAGACCGCAGTGCGGCTTATGCAGCCCGCCACATCGCCAAGAACTTGGTGGCAGCGGGTGTTGCCGATGAAGTGTTGGTACAGGTTTCTTACGCCATCGGCGTGGCTCGCCCGATAAACATCTATGTGAATACATACGGCAGAAGCCATCTGGCAATGAGCGACGGCGAAATCGCCAAAAAGGTAGACGAAATCTTCGACATGCGTCCGCGTGCCATCGAAGAACGCCTGAAGCTGCGTAACCCGATTTATAGCGAAACGGCTGCTTACGGACACATGGGACGTGAACCGAAAACGGTGGTAAAACACTTCGAATCGGCTTACGAAGGCAATAAAGACGTAGAAGTAGAACTCTTTACGTGGGAGAAACTGGATTACGTAGATAAAGTAAAAGCTGCTTTCGGACTCTGACAAGGGGCTTTTTGCTGTAACATTAGGCACGAATTACGCAGGCATTGTGTGGTTCGTGCCTAAACAGCATTAATAAGGCGATTAAAAAAACAAATTTATTCTTCTCGTATTTTGATAATCTATGAATAATGTAATAAAAGACGTATGCGTGTATTGTGCATCCAGCACGAAAATTCCTTCTGTTTATTTCGATGCCGCCGAACGTTTGGGGCAACTCTTAGCCGAACAGGGCATCAATCTGATTAACGGGGCCGGGCGTCAGGGACTGATGGGCCGCATAAGCGACGCCACACTTGCCTGCGGAGGAACCGTAACAGGGGTCATCCCCCACTTCATGGTGGAGCAAGGATGGCATCACCACGGGCTGACACGGCTCATCGAAACAGAAACCATGCACGAGCGCAAACAACTGATGGCCGAACTCTCAGACGGCGTGATCGCACTCCCCGGCGGATGCGGAACAATGGAAGAACTGCTGGAAATCATCACTTGGAAACAGCTGGGACTTTACCTGAATCCCATCATCATACTGAATACCGACGGATTTTATGACCCTCTGCTCACCCTGCTGAAACAGGCTATCGGACAAAATTTCATGCGCCGCGAACACGAAAACATCTGGCAGGTAGCCTCAACTCCCGAAGAAGCCGTCGATTTATTATACGTAACTCCTGTTTGGAACAAAGAAATTCGTAAATTTGCAGCCGTATGAACGATGTTTGCCGGGCAGGATTTAAACTGATAGAGGAACTGCAAGCGCAACAACAAGAACGACTGGACAGTGCGCTCGTAAGACACATGCAGGAAGTACAGCTTTCGGGCATGGAGGGAGAGTTATTGCCCTACCGCCTGAATAACGATTGGACAGTAACCTGCCTGATGTTCCTTTGCTTCTTCTTTCTGTATTACTCAATAAACCGCCGGCAAAAGTACCTGCACCAGCGCATAAAGACTTTTTTCTCGAATAAAAAGCGTTCCAATCTGTTCGATGACGTTGCAACCGAATCGACCCCATTATTCGTATTGATTCTGACAGGCGTTACATGCGTTTTAAGCGGCGTATGCCTGTTCGATTATTTTTTAGACGACATTCCTCTATTGACAGAATACGTATCTCCGCATCTGCTTCTCGGATTTTACATCCTCTCGTCTGTCTTGCTTGTTCTTTACAAATGGGGGACATATACATTTACGAACCGGATTTTTTTTGACAAAGAGCGAACCACAGCTTGGACGGAAGCCTATTTCGATGTAATAATCGTCACCGGATTCCTACTTTTCCCCACAGTTTTGCTCATTGTCTTTTTCAATCTGTCGGGCTCTCCATCACGTCTTTTAATCCTTATAACGCTACTTCTTATTAAAATATTGTTATTTTATAAATGTATTAGGAACTTTTTTAATCATTTTCATGGCATTTTACATTTAATTCTGTACTTTTGCACCCTCGAAATGGTTCCCGATTTACTTTTGTGGAAAGGGATAGTTTATATGAACAAGGTATTGATTTTAAAATTTTAGTACATTGAAAATAAAGAAAGTACTTATTTCTCAGCCAAAGCCATCGTCGGAAAAGTCACCTTATTTCGACATTGCTGAGAAGTACGGAGTGAAGATAGATTTTCGCCCGTTCATAAAAGTAGAAAGTTTGTCTGCTAAAGAATTCAGACAACAGAAGATTTCTATTTTAGATCATACAGCCGTTGTGTTTACTTCGCGCCATGCTATTGATCATTTCTTTAGTCTTTGTGCCGAATTGCGTATCACCGTTCCAGAAACGATGAAGTATTTCTGTACGTCTGAGACTATTGCGTTGTATATCCAAAAATACGTGCAATACCGCAAACGTAAAGTGTTCTTCGGAGCAACCGGAAAATTTATCGATCTGTTACCGCTGATAGTAAAGCATAATACAGAGAAATATCTTATTCCGATGTCCGACGTTCATAACGACGAAGTGAAGGACTTGTTGGATAAAAACAAAATCCAGCATACGGAGGCAGTCATGTATCGCACTGTAAGTAATGACTTCACTCCCGAAGAGAAGTTCGATTACGACATGCTGGTATTCTTCAGTCCTGCCGGCATTCAGTCGCTAATGAAAAACTTCCCACAGTTTGAACAAAAAGAAATAGCCATAGGCTGTTTTGGTCCTACTACGGCAAAAGCTGTAAAAGAAGCAGGACTTCGTCTTGATTTGGAAGCTCCCACTACCGTAGCTCCGTCGATGACAGCAGCTTTGGATATGTTTATCCGCGAACGTAATAAGTAAAGATAGCAAAATAGGCACAGATAACACGCTTTTTACGGACATGAATCATAATTCTACCGTAACGAATGTGTTATCCGTGCCTAATATACTTTTATGGAATCTCCCCACACACATACCTTACCCAAAAAGGAACGTCTGAACAGCCGTATCTTAATAGAAAAACTTTTTGCAGGCGGAAGCAAATCGTTTCCGGCTTTTCCTTTGCGTGTGGTGTATATTCCTGTGGAGGGAAATCATCTTCCTCCTGTTTCATTACTTATCAGTGTACCTAAGAAGCGTTTCAAACGGGCGGTAAAGCGAAACCGGGTGAAGCGCCAGATACGTGAAGCATTCCGGAAAAACAAACAGATATTGACCGAACCATTGGCAAATACCGGTACAAAGCTGGCAATAGCTTTTATCTGGTTAGACAACGAACTTCATGCCTCCGAAGAGGTAGACTTGAAAGTACGAAAGCTGCTTCAACTGATTACCGAACGCTTGCCATGAGAAAAGTATTCACATTTCTGCTCTTACTCCCTATCTACTTTTACCGGAATTGTATCTCACCGTTCACTCCTCCTTCTTGCCGTTTTACTCCAACATGTTCACAATACGCTGTTGAAGCAATAAAAAAGCACGGTCCGATAAAAGGATTATACCTTGCCATCCGTCGTCTTTTACGTTGCCATCCGTGGGGAGGATCGGGTTACGACCCAGTCCCCTGACCTGTTATTAACCAATAAACAGAACCGTATGGAATGTTTCGATGTTCATACCCATCGTTTGGCTTCGTCTGCCGGGCTATCCTTTCTTTCCTGCCGCATGGATGACAAAGGACATGCAGATATCTCCACGGCTCGTTTTCTTAGCGTGGGGATTCATCCGTGGTTTCTTTCCGAAGACGATTGTATGTTGCAGTTTCAATGGCTTGACGAGATGATGCTTGACCCGCGTACCGTGGCATTGGGTGAAGCTGGATTAGACAAGTTGTGCGATACACCTTTCTCCCTCCAGCTCAAAGCATTCCGTGGCGTTATCGAACGTGCGGAGATACACGGCTTTCCTCTTTTTATCCACTGTGTCAAGTCGTTTAACGAAGTTATTGCACTGAAGAAAGAGTACCGCCCGAAACAACCGTGGATTATTCATGGATTCCGAGGTAAAAAAGAACTTGCCCTGAGCCTCCAGTCGCAAGGCTTCTACCTCTCTTTCGGAGAAAAATACCAGTCGGAAGCGATGAAAACGGTTGCCACAGAACGTTTGCTGCTCGAAACCGATGACAGTCTTGTCGACATCTGCGAGCTTTACCGCCGGGCGGCGGCAGTACGCGGCATAGACACAAACAAACTGACGGCTTTGGTCGGCGAAAATATTAATCGCCTCTTTTTTAGCCGTTAAAAATTGGTTATTCAGATAAAGTGTCGTACTTTTGCCCCTACCTTTATTGTTAAACTAAGAAATTCATTCGATGAACTTTGTAGAAGAATTAAGATGGCGCGGAATGGTTCACACCATGATGCCGGGCACGGAAGAATTACTGGAAAAAGAGATGGTAACCGCTTACGTAGGTATTGACCCTACTGCCGATTCACTTCATATCGGCCACTTGGTAAGCGTGATGATATTGAAACATTTTCAGCGTTGCGGACATAAGCCGTTGGCTTTGGTAGGCGGCGCAACCGGTATGATTGGTGACCCGTCGGGAAAATCGGCAGAACGTAACCTGCTGGACGAAGAAACCCTGCGCCACAACCAAGAATGTATCAAAAAACAGTTGAGCAAATTCCTCGATTTTGAATCGGATGCTCCCAACAAGGCAGAGTTGGTTAATAACTACGATTGGATGAAGGACTTCACTTTCCTTGATTTTGCCCGTACGGTGGGAAAACATATCACCGTAAACTATATGATGGCAAAAGACTCTGTTCAGAAGCGATTGAACGGTGAAGCACGCGATGGTCTTTCATTCACCGAATTTACTTATCAGCTTTTGCAGGGTTACGATTTCCTCCACTTATACGAAACTAAAAACTGTAAGCTCCAGATGGGTGGTTCTGACCAGTGGGGTAACATCACCACGGGAGCCGAACTGATTCGCCGCACCAACGGAGGCGAAGTCTACGCGCTGACCTGTCCGCTGATAACCAAAGCCGACGGAGGCAAATTCGGTAAAACCGAGTCGGGAAACATCTGGTTAGACCCTCGTTATACATCACCGTATAAGTTCTATCAGTTCTGGCTGAACGTAAGCGATGAAGACGCTGAACGATATATCAAAATCTTTACCATGCTGAGCAAAGAAGAAATCGAGGCATTGGTAGCCGAACAAAAGGAAGCTCCCCACTTGCGTCCGCTGCAAAAACGTCTGGCTAAGGAAGTAACCATCATGGTTCACTCTGAAGCAGATTACAATGCAGCCGTAGAAGCATCAGGTATTCTGTTCGGAAATGCTACTTCAGAAGCGTTGAAGAAACTGGACGAAGACACGCTGCTGTCAGTATTCGAAGGCGTTCCGCAGTTCGAAGTATCAAAAGCTGAAATCGAAAACGGCGTGAAAGCCATCGACTTGTTTACCGAAAAGGCTGCCGTGTTCCCCTCGAAAGGAGAAATGCGCAAACTGGTTCAGGGCGGAGGCGTTTCTTTGAACAAAGAGAAACTGTCTGCTCCCGACCAAGTGATTACCGCAGCCGATTTGTTGGACGGCAAATACCTGCTGGTTCAGCGCGGAAAGAAAAACTATTATTTGCTGATAGCGAAATAATCGCTTGACGGCGTACGATACAGAAAGGCTCGTGTTTTTGATGAGACACGAGCCTTTTTTATTGCAGCCGAATAAGGGAACACGCCTTTCCTTACGCCGGGAGATCTGAGTGAAGCGATGGGGTAACCCGCTCGACAAAGTAACGCGGACGGCGTTTTACCTCCTTGTAAATCTTACCCACGTATTCGCCGATTATCCCGCAAGCCAGCAGGATGGCTCCCCCGATAAACCAGAGAGAGACCAATAAAGAAGTCCACCCGGGTATGGTGGTTCCTCCGGCATAAGAACAGAGCCCGTAAACGATGGCGAATATCGCTACCAATATGAAAAACAAACCCAAATAAGTAATGTAACGCAGCGGACGAACGGAAAAAGATGTAATGCCGTCGAGTGCAAAACTTATCATCTTCTTCAGCGGGTATTTCGATTCGCCGGCAAACCGCTCCTTACGGTTGTAATACACCATAGCGGAAGGATATCCCAACGATGAAACCATGCCGCGCAAAAACAGGTTACGCTCCGGAAAGGAAACAAGCGCCTGAAGCGTGCGGCGGCTCATTAACCGGAAATCGGCATGGTTATAAACAATCTCACCGCCCAGTCCGTGCATCAGCCGATAGAAAGCCAATGCCGTGTTCTTCTTAAAGAAAGTATCTGTTTTCCGCTCCTTGCGAACGCCGTAAACAATGTCGATGCCCTTGTTATAATAGTCTACCATCGGATAAATGGCGTTTACATCGTCTTGCAGGTCAGCATCAATCGACACGGCAGCATCGGCATGAGCCGAAGCCCATTCCAACCCTGCCCAAAGCGCCTGCTGGTGTCCCACGTTGTGCGCCAGCTTCAGCCCCGCCACGCAGTCGTGCTCGGCAGAGAAACGTTCGATAAGTTCCCACGTACGGTCGCGGCTCCCGTCGTCGACATAAAGGATGATGCCGCTGTCGATGCTGTGTTGCTCTTTCAGCGTCGCAATGACATGCGACAGCTGCGAAGTGGTTTCCGCCAACACAGCCTCCTCGTTATAGCAGGGAACAACAATTATCAGTTTCATAGTATCTTATTTACGTTTAAATACAAATCTCACAAGCAGAAAGTTTACCGGGATGACCACGGCGAACACCGGAAACGGCGCCCACACCTTCGGGATGCCCATCCAAAGAAAAACATTCAGCAGCAGAATATGAAGCAGGTAATTCACACCGTGGGCAGCTCCCATACCGAACAGTTTTTTCCACGAAGGAGACGTGCCGAACGTAAAGTAAGACGTGGCGTAAAAATTGGCGACAAACGAAACCGCATAACCCACCGTATAAGCCACGTTTACGTTGATAACCTGCTGTAAGAGGTAATAAATGCCGTAATGCAGGGCAGTCGCCCCCACGCCCACAATGCCGAAACGCACCGCTTCGCCTATCCACTGTTTGTTTCTCATGGCTTATTCCTTTCTGAACTGATACAGACAGATGGTTTTGCGGTCGTCGCAACTGCGGTGATGGCTGTTATAAACCTCTTTTATCTGATAGCCTCCATAATTTTCGGTAAACGTTCCGATGTTCTCTTCTCCGATTATCAGGTAACCTTCCTCCGGCATGAAATCTTCAAAGGGTACGATGCGGTCGCCTAAATAAAAGTTCACCGTAAACGGGCGCATCGGGTTGCCTTTTACTTGGTTGGGCATGTAAACATAAAGAGTACCCTCTGGTACGAACGATGCAATCTGTTCCGCCACCGGCTTGTCGGACTTTACATTCAGCACGGTAGGAGTAAGCAGTCCGTCGAGCAGCAGGAAGATGGAGAATATCAGAACTATAACGTCGTAATGCCTTGTATTGTCGAATTTCGTGTTCCGTATCGTCGAGAAGAAAGACTTGATGGCGATGAGCATGATTCCTATCAGGGTGTAGGAAACAAATCCCAAAGGAACCGTTCCCAGCGCCCGCATGAAAGCAACGTTCTCTGCCGCATGTCGTCCTGAAAAAATGGTTTCAGGTATCCATCCCATACGGAGCGAGAAAAATACCGCCAACAGGATGATTGCCAGCGAAGCCATGATGCTGCCGAAAACCTTTATCACCACCGGGCGCACGCGCAGCAGGTAAAGGATGTATTCTGCCAAGAAGTAAGCGATGAACGGATAAATGGGCAGCAGGTACACGCTGCGTTTGCTCTTGGGGATGCAGTAGAACACAAAGATGAGGACGATGCTGAGCAGCGAAAACAGCCGGGCGTCGTCCATCTGTCGGATATACGTGCGGAAGCGCGTCCACCATTCGCGGGGCTTCCCCTGTATCTTCTTATATTTCAGTGCAAATAAAGATATCAGCACCAACAGGGTATAAGGAACATATCCCGCCACTACCGTAATTACGTTGTAATACGCCGGATTTTCGTGCGATTCGTACGTCATCTTGCCGAGGAAACGCAGTACGTTTTCTTCCAAAACCAACTGTAAGAATTTATCGCCTCCTTGCTGGTAAGCCGCCCAGTACCATACGAACGGAAGCACACACGAGGCAATGAATACCCCGAAGAAAGAATAGAAGATTCGCCAAAACTTCATGCCGCGAATCCATAAAAAGACCGCTACCACCAAGCAAGGCAACACGGCTCCTACCGGACCTTTGGTGAGGAACGCCCCGCTCAGGCAGAGAATACCTATCCACGGAACACCCTGCAAACGCTTTTCTCCCCATTTATAGAGCTGATAAAGTGCCAACACCATGAGTGCGGACAACAACATATCCACCCGACAGTTCGTCCCTGCGCGGTGAACCTCGAAGTTGGTCAACGTAATCAGTCCCATGACGAAGGCAAGCTCCTTCCCCCGCCGTTTGGCATAGAAAGCATAGCCCGCCATAACCATTACCATCAGCGACAGTGCCGAAGGCATACGCGACGTGTACTCCGTAACGCCACCCACGATGGAAGAAATCAGCGCGATGCACCAGTGGAACAAAGGCGGTTTATACGCCATATCCACCCCGTTGTTCACCGGAAGAATCCAGTTCCCCTTGTCCAGCATCGAGTAGGCAACTATCGCCTCCCGCGGTTCGCCCCGCGTATTGAACAGCGATTCGCCAAGAAAAAGAAATAACGAAAGGATACAGACACCCGCCAATATCCACACATATTTGTCACTTTGCTTACCCATGATTATTGCGTTTTGTCAGACGCAAAGATAAAAGTTTTCCGGCGAATATCAATGTTTTCTTTTATACCGAAAAACGCTACCGTTAGTGTTGACCAACTCTTGCGGTAGAATCAGGTAATTCTATTCGAAAGACTCAGCCACTCTATGGGTAGCGTTTTTGGTGTGTTTGGAAATGTACTTACGCATAAAACCAAGCGCAAGCACGTTTTCTACAAGGTCATATTTCGTCCGGCCAAGGACAGGGCTTTCCGTTTTTTTTGAATGAAGGACGCTGTGCACCCGAACTGCGGAGAAACTCGCCGAGATTGGCTGAAAGAGATTTCACCACTTCCGGATAACGATCGGCAAGATTATGCTTCTCGCTAATGTCGGCTGGAATATCATACAATTCTTTCTTACCCGTTTCATAGAAATAAATCAGTTTCCATTTTCCCTGACGCACGGTGCAGGTGGCTCCGATGCCCGGTCCTCGTTCTCCCCACAAGTTTGGACAGTTCCAATAAAGGCTTCTGCCCTCCGACGGATCGCCGGTCTGCTTAAGCAAAGGAACAAAGCTCACGCCGTCCACGGTCTGCGGTGCCTTCCAGTCGGTAATACCCGCCATTTCGAGAATACTGGGAAAATAGTCTTCCACGATAACATATTTGTCGCAGCGGGTGTTGGGTTGTGTCACGCCCGGCCAGCTCACAATCATCGGTTCGCGGATACCGCCTTCGTAAGCCGAACCTTTCCCGCAGGTAAGAGGTGCATTCTGCGTATAGAGCGGCTCGTCCCTCCATTCTCTGCCGGTGGCATATCCTCCGTTGTCACCGCAGAACAGGATGATGGTATTGTCAGCCTCCCCGTTCTTTTCCAGCCAATCCATGATGTCGCCCAGACTCTTGTCCATGCCTTCGATGAGGGAAGCATAGGCAGCTTCCTTATCCGACATGCCTTTTTTCTTGTATTTGTCATAAAAGCGCATGTCCTTGTCAATCGGGATGTGGATGGCATAGTGAGACATATAGAGATAGAACGGCTGATTATATTTCTTGGCCTTGTCAAGAGCTTTCAAGGCTTCTTTTGTCAGTGCTTCGGTGATGAAAGTACCCGTTTTCCAGTATTTCTCCAGTCCCGGCACCGACATTAACGAGGTGGGATTGCCTTTCTCATCGTGTCCGTAACTCTGTTCGCTCAGGTAAGTTGCCAGTCCGCCTGCCGCATGTCCGGCAATGTTCGTTTCAAAACCGAAGTGGCAGGGGTTTTCTCCCGGAGTGTCGATAGCTCCCCAATGCGCCTTTCCGCAATGAATCGTATGATAGCCGCTGTCTTTCAGATATTGCACAAACGACTTGGCTACAAAAGTATGGTTCGTACCTTCTACTTGAGCAATACCGTTGTAATTCCAGTCAGGCAGTTGCAGCACATCGCTTGAGGCATCGGTGGTCTTGTCTTTCTGCAAAGTCCAGTTAGTCACGCGGTGACGGGCAGCATTAGCTCCCGTCATCAAGCTGCAGCGGGTGGGAGAACTGATGCTCGAAGCGTAAGCCTGCGTAAACATCATTCCCTGACGGGCCAGACGCTCCATGTTAGGTGTTTCGTAACGTTCATTATACATTGTCTTCTCCGTCCAGAAAGGAAGCGAAGTGTCCTGCCATCCCATATCGTCCACCAAAAAGAAAATGATGTTCGGACGCGAATCGGGGCATTCACCGGTCAGGGCATGTAATGGAGAAAGCACGGGAGCTATTCCAAGAAGTGCCAATAATTTTTTATTCATGGTATCTGTGTTTCTATTTAGAGTTTACATGATAAATACTGAAATTTCGGATGAGAGGTTCCGCCGTACACTGTTCCACCACCAGACGAAAGGATTTGGATTCTACGGCAGGAAAAGATTCAATACGCTTGTGCCCTACGGAAGTACCTTTTGCCACGGTGGTCCACTTGCCATTCACCAGAGCTTCTACCCGGTAAGCACGGATACGTTCTCCGCCGGTAATGTCTTCCTGAATCTGATAGTAATTCACTGGCTGTGCCTTGCTGACTGAAAGCGACACTTTCTTTTTGCCCGTGGCCGAAGTCTGCGCCAGCGGCTGACCAAAGCGGCGGGATATTTCAGCTCCCCATTCCTGCAGGCGGCGCACGTCTCCATCCGGAATCAGTCCGTCGGGGTTAGGAGTAAGACCTATCATCAGCGTAGCGTTGCGACCTACTGACTTTTCGTACATCTCCATCAGGTTTTCCAGCGGATAAACGGCCTTGTCATCATCACCCGGTTCCCAAAACCATTCGTGCCGCCCGTTGTATCCGCGCAGGGGCGCGTCGGCCATAGCAGGCACCCAAAACTTACCGTCAGGGTCACCGTGTGCCAACAACTTGTTATGGTCGGCCACTCCATCGGTAGCATTACTGTGGCTGTACGGATAAGGAAAGCTCGACCAGCAGGGATAACCCACGGTACCGCTTTCCGAACCACCCCAGCGGAGGTCGGCGCGGTTTACATTATGATAGAACAGACATTCAGGCTGGTATTTGTTGACGATGGGTTCCACATCGGGGCCCATCCCCTTCGGATCGTCGGCACCGCCGTCAAACCAAATCATGAAAAGGTCTCCGTAGTGGGTACAGAGTTCTGTCACCATCTTTTCACACAAGTGTTTGTACCACTCCTGACGGTTACGGGCAAACTCACCTTCACCTTCTGCCTTGAAGTTATGGATACCTAACAGAGAGTTCCAGCGGATACCGATGTAAATGCCCGGCTGTAAGCCGTACTTGCGGCAGGAGTTCACAAAGTCACGCACGATGTCTCCCTTTCCGTCGCGCCATTTCAATGCTTTCATACAGTAGGGATTTACGTCACTCTGCCACAGCCCGAATCCGGTTTCGTGGGTAGCCGTGAGAATAGCAAACTTGGCTCCGGCAGCCTTGGCCGATTTTATCCACTGGTCGGTGTCGAGCCGGTCGGGATGGAAAATGTTATAATCTTCAATCGGGTTGATACGGTTGTTGCCTTGTCCATACACCAGTCCGTCGAACACGTGCAGGTCATAATGGAATACCACCCCCAGTTCGGCTTCATGCCATTTAAGCTGATGGGGAGCCGGACAGGGCCCCTCATGGTCGGTATTTCGGGCAACGATAGTTGTCGCACAGAAGGCGAACAATGTCAGCAGAGTCAATAATGTCTTTTTCATATTCATTGTTTCAAGTATTTTGCAAATGAGTCATGGGTCTGTTCGAGCCATGAGGAAAGAGTTCGTTTCAGCGAATCACAAAGAGCCGGTTGGCTTTCCGCAATGTTATGTAACTGGTTCGGGTCACGAAGTCGGTCATACAACCATACACGCACGGGCCGACCTTCTTCCACCTCCGTCACATACGTGTAGCGGGAGGTTCGAATACCGCGTCTTCCGGAAGTGGAATCCGAAGGTATGCAGTAGTAATAAGGTTGGAAAGCATCTTCAGGCGTCTGAATTTCTTCATCCAGCAGCAGTCGTTTCCAGTTTCGTGTCTGCACGCAGGCCGGTATCTGTGCCTCCATTCCCATCAACGAAAGCAGGGTTGGATACAGATCGGCAAACGCCACAGGCAGATTGCTTTTCTGCGGATGCAGCTTGTTCTTCCAGCAACAAATCATAGGAATACGCATAGATTCCTCGTAAAATACGTCCTTGCCTTCCACTCCGTGTCCGCCCATACATACACCGTGGTCGGAAGTAAAAATGATAATGGTATTGTCATATATACCGCAATCTTTCAAAGCTTGGATAATACGTCCTACGTGTTCATCCACCCCGGTGATACAAGCGTAGTAATTGCGGATGTTTTCACGGAAATAATCGCCTTTGGGCGTGCCCTTTTCCGGAATGTAAGGCAACTGTCGGGCCAATGCCTCCACATCAATCGAATCATACAACCGCTTATACGATTCGGGCACTAACTCATAACCCGTATGCGGGGGATTCATGGATACCACCAAAGCAAAGGGACGGTCAGGAAGTGTGCCTTCAGAACGGATAAATTCGATGGCGCGATCGGCCTCGTAAGCCGGTCCCCACTGGTTAACATAGTAAAACTCCTCTCGTCCGGCCTCCGTATCCCAATACATAGGTCTCAGATGATTGTCGTAAGTACCGTAAGCAATCCATTTGTCGAAACCATGCCGGCGTTCGGGCGGACACCATTCGTTCCAAGCTATCTCTCCCCGATTGTTATAAGTATCCACATACGGCCGATGAGGGGCATCGAGATGCCATTTACCGATGTAAGCGGTGCGATAACCTTCTTTCTTCAGTACATCACTCCAACAGACAGCATCTTCCGAAAGCTCCACACCGTAAGGGGTGTGCTGTGAGTTGCAGTTACCCGTCACTCCGTTGGCAGTCGGATACATCCCCGTCATCAGCATGGCTCGCGCAGGCGAAGATACCGGATAGCTGCTTACGGCATCAGTGAAAAGAATACCTTCGGAAGCCAGACGGTCAAGGTTCGGTGTTTGCACAGGTTCCTTTCCCATACATCCCATGGCATCGCCCCTGAACTGATCGGCCATAATAAAAACCAGATTGGGACGCAAAGGCTTGGATTCCGGTTGGGAACATACCGAAAGCGGAAATACAACACCCAAAGCAGAGGTATAAACGAATTGTATCAGCTTCATATTAAGGAAGAACCAAATTTCTATTTAATTTATGATTTCAGTTTCTAATGTAAAAAAAGAGACGTACCAAAGATAGGAAAAATACTTAGAACCTGCTTAAATTTTCCGATTAAGTATTCCCCCATCTTTGGCACGCCTCATTTATAATAGATTAAAAAGAGTTCTATTATTATTGGTTAGCAAAGCTACCAGCTTTCACAGGCCATCCCGGATTCTGATAAACTACAGAAGTAGAAACGTCTCCACCTTCTTCAGGAGTAGACATACGGAATACATCGTATGACAAAGGAGAAAGATAGTTAGCTTGTTCAAAACAATATCCGTTATACTTCTTTACCAGTTCGTTTTTACCTTGCGGCCGCAGATATTTACTGACGGATGCTTCATTGGGAGCTGTATAGTCAAGTTTACAAGCTGTACAAGCATCTTCAAACTTGGTATGGAATTCTTCCCAGTAGTTCATTCCTTCCATCCAATAGTTCTGCATCATGTCTAATGCACGCCAACGATACAAATCGTCCTTACGCATACCTTCGGCAATAAACTCACTGCGACGCTCGCGACGAATGTTGTAGAGTGTCTTGTCTACCAACTCGGTACCTGAATAACGTGCCAAGTCGATTTCTTTAGTCAAATCGGTAGCTTCAATGGTCTTTTTATAATCTGCATCTACGCCAGCACGGGTACGCAGTTCTGTCCAAAACTTATTTAGCGTTTCATCTTCCAGCGTATTATATCTCAGATAATAGGCTTCGATATAGTTCAGATACGCCTCAGCAGCACGGAAAATAGGCAGAGCCAAAGGATAGGCGCTGTTATAGGTCACGTCGTTGTCCATCCAGCCTTTACGCGGAATATAACCTGTACTGGTTACGCGGATACCACTGGCAGCAATCAATCCGGGATACTGATACATAATGTCTTTCCCATTGGAGGTGATGAGTTTGTCACCCGGTTTTGCAACAGAACTTACCAGACGTGGGTCACGGTTTTTCATGGTACTCTCTAAGCTCTTGTCACCCTGATAATAATTGCCAGCTGCATAAATGGGCAGACCGTTGTCCATCAGATAACTGTCTACCAACGACCGGGTAAACCCGGTATTGTCACCATGTACGAAAATGTAAGTGTCTATTCGGGCATCATCTCCAGTCCCTGTCGTCACGTCAATGGCACCATATCCGTGAGTGGCTCCTACTACCTGATTCTGTACTTTGGCATCTTCGCTATACATACGCCATAACAAAACTTCGTTACGTTCTCCCGAAAGATCGGTTTGATTATACAAGCTGGCATAATCCTGCACTAATGAAGAAGCAAGCCCTACTTCTTTGGCGGATTTGATGGCTTCGTCTAAGAAGAATTCTATTTCTTTATTCATATCGGTATGAAAAGAAGCAGCATCACCCGGCCATCCCGGTCCACCCGGAACACGTGCTGTACCTGCATGATATTTTTCCCATGTAGCTTCATATAAAGCCACCCGTGATTTGAACAATAAAGCACATTCACGGTTCAAACGATGTGCCGTAAATCCTTCTGTCTTGGGGTATAACCGCTCAATGGCATTATCCAAATCGCTTAAGATAAAGCGAGCTACCTCGTTACGCGGTTTGCGTTTGTTGGCTTCCACATTGGCTGCATAGTCACCATCGTTCAGCACTTCAGTTAAAATGGGAAGATCACCGTATGCCTTCAGCAAATTGAAGTAAGCATAGGCACGGAAGAAGTACATCTCACCTATATAATGCATCACGTTGTCACTTGAAGTCAATGTACCGTTTTTTATATTCTCTTCAGTACGTTCTAAAAAAAGGTTACAGTTACGAATGTTGGCAAAACCACCATAACTACCACTAGAAGGTACTTGAACACGCTGGGGAAGAAAATTATCTACCTGATTGACTGTCGTCATATTGTCACTATTATTATCAGTAGTAAAGTATCCGAAAGTACCTGTACCTGTACCATGATCGGGCAATAAGCCGTACATATTGTTACAATAAGGTTCTAACTGGTTTTCTGCAGTAAAGAAGTTACCATCTACATTATCTGAAATAGGTGCTTTATCCAAAAAGTCAGAGCAGGAAGCTCCCATCAGCAAAGTAGCCGAAAATAAAAATATATATTTTAGTTTCATAATCATAGATGCTTTTATTGGTTTTATAAGGTTACATTTACGCCACAAGAGAGTGTACGACTCAACGGGTAAGTCATACCGTTCTGATATAATGCCTCCGGATCGAAATTTTTATTAATGGAAGTACCCGTCCACAAGTTGTCACCAGAGAAGAATACTCTGACACGTTCCAATCCAACTTTATTTGTCCATGCTTTAGGCAGGGTATAACCGATTTGCAAATTCTTCAAACGGATATAGGCTGCATTCTGTACGAACTGAGACTGACTTTGGCGATTCTGGTTAGATTTCCAAAGAGGACGCGGATAATATGCATTGGTATTTGCTCCCAACGGGTCACCTTCTGGACGGAAGAAATCCCAATGTTCCTTGTAACCAGTAGAAGACCATGCATCACCGTTTATTCCCCAAAATATCATGCCACTTAATAAATAATCACGCTTAGCTACGCCTTGGAAAAAAATACTCAGATCAAAACCTTTCCATTCAGCACCAATATTCAAACCGAAACGGAAACGTGGAGTACTGTTACCGATTACTTTAAGGTCTCCCGGATTGTCCACTGTATTTTCTCCGTTTGTAATTTTTCCATCACCATCCAAATCGGCATACATCATGTCACCGGCCTTCCATCCGGAAGCGGCAAGGGTAATATTAGGAATGGTGTTTTGGTCTACTTCCTCCAAATGCTTAGCCATTTCTTCGTCTGTCTTGGCCATGCCAATAGATTCATATCCCCACATTTCTCCCAAATACTGTCCGGTGTAATAAGTGGAGAGTGATTTGCTGGCATTCGGATATTCCGTAATTTTGGTACGTGAATCTGAAAGATTGAACGCTACATTGTAATTAAATTCACCAATGCGATCCTGCCAGTTCAATTGAAGTTCCCATCCTTTGGTACGCAAAGATGTATTGTTCCGTTTAGGAGCATCTGCACCTACTATTGGAGAAATTTCCTGTGCCGGCCCTACCATGTCTTTCGTATCACGGATAAAGAAGTTGAAGTAACCGCTTAAACGATTATTGAAAGCACCAAAGTCTACACCATAGTTATAACTGTACACACGTTCCCATGTCAGCAAAGAACTTACTAATCCCGGAGTGCTTGCAATATTTGATTTATTGGCCATATCAAGCAGCCAGCGTCCACCTGCATCAGGGCTACCTACAGTTACATTCTGAATAGCATAAGTAGGATAGTAGGAATTAGTATTCTGGTTACCGAGACTACCATAAGAGAAGCGGGGTTTCAAAGTATTAACCCATTTGCTTAAAGGTTCCCAAAAAGATTCACGTGCAATATTCCAGCCTACAGATACAGACGGGAAAGTAGCCCAACGATTGTCTGCGCGAAAACGAGAAGAACCATCACGACGAATATTGAATTCAAACAGATAACGTCCGTCAAAGTCGTAGTTCAAACGTCCGAAATAACCTAAAGAAGACCATTCTCCACGATAAGCACCGTTGCTTTGTGTTCCGGTAGAAGTATTAACATCGGGATTATTGTCGTTCATTACATCCGAACGCTTAGCCCAAACATTATTGTAGCGGAAACTTTCACTATTTATACCGAGCATTACTTTAAAATTATGTTTTTCAAGGAAATTGAAGCTATAATCAGCATAGAGTGAAGAAGTAATCATTGTTTCACGCTGTTGTTCGCTATAAGCCCATGTTTTTCCGGCTGCCAAGTCAGCATCTCCGCCAAGCCACTGCTCAGGAATGGGATTGTTGTCTTTGTCATAAAGATATACTCTGGCTACATTGTATAAATGTTCGAAGCTACCTGTGCGCAAAGCCAAGTCACCGTGAATGGTCAATCCCTTCATCGGAGTAAGAATCAGACTACCTTGTGTGAAGTAAGTATCATCTTGCGTATTGGAACGCCCACCGGAAGTCAGTTGCATCAATTTCGGGTTACGGGTATAGTGACCATTGTTATCGTAAAGCGGCATATTAGGATGAAGTTTGGTTGTTTCTGAGAAGAAACGATCGCCATACAGCTTCAAGAAAGTCGGCATACCAATGTCTTCACGAATGAAACGGCTGTTGAATTCCAAGCGCATCCACTTGGTAATTTCAGTACTGATACGGGCGCTAGCATTGTAACGTTTCTTGTTATCGTTTGCGTAGTTCATTTGTCCGTCCTGACTCAAGAATGCACCTGATACATAGTATTGTATTTTCTCATTACCACCAGACAAACTGATGTTATGTTCTTGTCCGAAAGCGGTCTTGTCAATGAAGTTACGAGGCCAGTTTTGATTGTCATTAGAGTTCTGATTAAAGGCAAAACAGTTTCCGTTTTGTGAAAGAGATGGGTCTGCAGTAGTGGTAATCTCACCGCGCATATACTGCTGGATACGTTCCATGGTAATATCCGAGAAAAAATGCGCTTCACCAGAACCGGTATTGTCAATAGCACGGTTGAAATACTGCGCAAATGTATAAGCGTCTAGCATGTCGGGGATATTGGTCGGACGAGACCAACGCAGATTGTTAGAATATGAAATACTCGTCTTACCCTGTTTACCTTTTTTGGTAGTAACTAAAATAACACCGAACGGAGCACGAGAACCATAGATCGCAGCAGAAGCTGCATCCATCAAGACCGAAATGTTATCTATATCCTGCGGATTCAATGAGTTCAAATCACCTGCCACACCGTCAATCAACACGAGGGGAGAAGCACTGGAACCTGTCCCTAAATTCCCTGTACCACGGATATTAAAAGAAGGATTGGCATCCAGTTTACCTCCGGCATCAGGAGTACTGACATTCAGTCCCGGAACTACTCCCTGCAAAGCCTGACCTACAGAAGTTACAGGACGAGACTCCAACTTTTTGTTGTCTACTGACGCCACGGCACCGGTCAGATTTACTTTTTTCTGCGTACCGAAACCTACTACAACTACTTCATCGAGTGCCTGAGTATCTTCCGATAAAACCACCGGATAGGAAGTCTTTCCTTTTTGTACAGATACTTCCTGAGTTTGATAGCCAATATAGGATACTACTAATGTACTTCCAACAGCTACATTGCTAAGCTGGAAGTTTCCATCCAAATCAGTGATACAACCATTACTGGTTCCTTTAATTACCACTGAAGCCCCAATGATGGGTTCATTCAGTTTTTTGTCTGTAACAATTCCGGAGATGCTCATTTGTTGCGCATACAGCGGCAAAAGCCCTGCCAGCAAAGCTATGAGCAGAGAAATGAATTGTGTTTTCATACGACTCATGATTTTAAGTATTAGTTTAATTGATAATAAAGAAGTATTTGTTTTGTCACAAATCTCCGAAATAAACTTCTCGGAGGCAGTGGGTAAACATTGCATTAACAGTCGGTATTCTTCTCAGTTTGCGAATAAAAACCGTTTTTTCACTAGTATTCCGACTTTTTAGATATTTTTTTTGTTCCTTTGCGACAAAATAGACATCTTGATTCAAGTATGAAAAACATAGACTCTAAACTTATTGTATTTTTCTTTGTATTTCTTCGCTTTTTTCCCATAAAAGCACAAGTGCTTTCTGAAAAAGATTTTCAGGTTTTGAATGTGAATGACGGATTATCTGACAATGACATCCATTCCGTAGCAAAAGATACCGAAGGATTCATGTGGTTTGGAACGGGAGGCGGACTGAACCGTTACGACGGACGTACTTTTAAAATATTCCGGATATCAGAGAGCTCTTACCGAAGAATTGACAAAGTGGTATCGCTGAATAGAGATTACTTGCTTATCCGCTCAGAACAGAATTTGTTTCTGTTCAACAAGAAATACGAACGCTTCCTTCCCGTATGCGATTCTGTGAGCAAGCAACCTATTATGTTCTCTGACTTTATAGCAGCTCCCAATGGTAGTTGCTGGGGAGTATTTTCCAATGAGCTGTCAAAGATAACGTTTCCATTTCCCCTTGCAAAGGATACTGCATTTGTTTCTGTACGTCATGTGGCGAAAAATTTGCAAAACGATTCGTTCACAGTGTTGTGCACGGGAGAAGATGGCAAAATGCTATATTGTGCAAGCAAGAAGGGAACAGTCTATCGTTTTACACCCGGACAAAGGAAATTGCAGAAGGTCTGCGACGGGCAATTACCGTCCAGCTGGTGGGTATCTTCTTTGCTGAACGACAATTCGTTTATTTGGATTTCTACTGTAGGCGACGGATTGTATGGTTATGACTTGACAAACGGGAAATTACACCATTGGCAATATATTTCAGAAAAGACGGAAAACCAATTATCTCATAACGATGTATTTCGTTTGCTCCCGATAGGTAATGCCCAATACTTGGCTGTAACTTGGAATGGATATACGCTATTGAGTCTTACTTCAGAACGGGAAATCGAGTTGCGAGACTTCCACTCCTTCCTTCATAATGGGAAACAATATTTCGAAACCCGTATGATTTCGGGTTACTACGATAAAGAAGGACTACTGTGGATTGGCACAGAAGGAGGAGGAGTATTATTTTCTGACTTGCGCCAGTCGTTTTATCATCAATATGCTCAAAAACGTTCAAATGAGATTTGTGGCATCCAAATGGATAGTGATGGTTACATCTGGCTAGCTACTTTTCATAAAGGTGTCTTACGTAGCACACAACCTTTTGATGTGACACATCCGTTGTCGTTTGAATCGTTTGGTCCCCATATTCCCCAACTGAAAACTGCCATTTGTAGCTCCTTAAATAAGAATGGAAGTCTTTGGTTTGGTACTAAAGACGGAAGGATATTCCGTTACGGAAAGAATCAACAGTGGGATGATATGCGAATTGATATACCCAAACAGCCTTCTCCTGTGATATGGAATTTGCTTATGGTTACGGATGATCAATGCTGGGCAGGTACCAGCAATGGACTGTATTGGGTAGATTTTCGACAAGGAACTTCAAGGCACATCAGCTGGAATAATCCACAAATTCCAGATCATATACAGGTACGTACATTAGTTGCAGGAGATGATCAAACCTTATGGTTAGGAACCGGCAGAGGATTGTTGCGCCTTTGGCTGAGTGGCAACAAGGTATTACAGACACATGCCGGATATGAAGCAAAAGCTGGTATGCCGGACACTGAGATTGAAGTCCGTGCCTTGTTATGGGGAAAAGACAAAAAATTGTGGGTGGGATATGCAGGAAATGGTTTGGCATCCTATTCCCCGGAAGGAGACAGCATCCTGACCTGTTACACTACCACTCAAGGTTTATGCAGCAATTTCGTAACTGCATTGGTTGAAGACAGTGACCATTCTCTTTGGGTGGGTTCCAATTCCGGAATTTCCCGCCTGAGCCGCCATTTGCAATCGTTTTACAATTATTATATTTCAGGGAGTAACCGCTCCGTATTTTTCGGAAAGGATTTTCTCTTTTGGGGAAATCACAGTACGCTGACTTATTTCCGTCCTTCTGACCTGCGTTTTAATTACCCAAAAGAAAAGGGAAGGGTGATTTTCACAGACTTGGAAGTGAACCATAGCCCTGTACAAATCGGACAAAATGTTAATGGGCAAGTGGTATTGCCTCAGTCGTTGCTTTATACCTCTAAATTGCATCTGACGCATGAAAATCGCAATTTCTCACTATCGTTTACCAACTTGCTGTATCTGTCCAAACTCCAAAAATACCTTTTCCGTTTGTACCCATATCAGAAGGAATGGATTATGGCCAATGAAGGAGAAAAAATCTCATACGACCGCCTGCCAGCCGGTAGCTATACTTTTCAAGTAAAAACTATTTTTCAAGATCAGAGTGAAGGTGATGTCAGTGCACTGACAGTGATAATTGCTCCCCACTGGAGCGAAACTCTTTGGTTCCGTCTGCTCATTGCGACAGGGCTGGTCAGTATCATATTAATATATGTACACCGCCTACGACTAAAACAAAAGCGGATACAGTATGAATTACGTCTGGAGCATGAGTTATTTACAGTCAATATGGAACGAAATAAGGAGATGGAACTTCGCAAAGAGCGTGAAGCCTTCTTTACGATGGCTGCCCATGAGTTGCGCACACCGCTTACCCTTATCTTGTCTCCGCTGCGTGAGATACTTTCCAGAATCTCGCCCATACATCCGTTCTATGGACGTTTATCCATTATGTTCAAGTATGCCGAAGGATTACATACTCTGACCGACCGCCTGCTGTACATTCAAAAAGCAGAAGCAGGCATGGTAAAGTTACGTTTATCTAAGATAGACGTTCTGTCCTTAATGAAAGACGTATCCGAAGGCTTTCACTCGTTAGCTGCCGAACATCATATAATGTATGGATGGATGCACGGTTCGGAGCATGTCACGATATGGGCCGACCGGGAGAAACTGTCGTTAGTCATTCAAAACCTGATTTCCAATGCCTTCAAATATACGCCTGAAGGAGGGAAAATAAGCCTTTCAGTAGAAAGGAAAGAATTCGATCAGAAATTCTTCTGCTGTATTTCAGTGACTGATACCGGAAAAGGAATAGATGCCGGGCTGTTGCAGCATATCTTTGAACCTTTTGTGACCGGCGATACAGACCCGTCAATGTCCACTCGCATGGGAATAGGTCTAAAAATCGTAAAACATATCGTAGAAATGCATCACGGACGGATAAACGTGGAGAGTAAACCGGAACAAGGTACTTCGTTTTTTGTGTATCTCCCCGAAGGGAAATCTCATTTTGAAGAAGACGACTGTACATGGGATGAAACCTCCGAGACAAACGATGAGGAGACGGTCAGAGAAAGTATTCCAAACCTGATGTTGCTGCAAAAAGCGGAAAAGATACCACAGACAACGGAAGAAGGACATACCGCCGCCCGTCAAACAGTACTCATTATAGAAGATAATACGGATATGCGCAATTATCTGCGAGACCTGATGAAGAAACATTACCGGATACTTGAAGCGGAGAATGGAGAAGAAGGACTGAAAATGGCAGTAAAACAAGTGCCAGATCTGGTTCTGTCGGATGTGATGATGCCCGTTATGGACGGCTTTACCTGCTGTGCTGCATTGCGCAAACGGAAAGAAACAGCCCATATTCCCATTCTGCTGCTTACGGCTAAAGCGGAAGACAAGGACAGCGTGGAGGCTTCTTACCGCGGAGCTGATGACTATGTGCGTAAACCATTTAATCCGGAAATATTGTTGGCTAAAGTGGCTCATTTGCTTGATATGCGATGCCGTCTTAAACAAATCTATACCCGCACATTGTTACATACTTCTACCGTATCAGCAGAGCAACCCGAAAGAACAGAAAGTGAGTTCATGCAAAAAGTGCTGTCGTGTATCGAGAGCAACGCAAACAATCCCGAATTCAACGTCAAAGTACTGGCCGGAGAGTTACACATGAGTCAGGCTACGCTTTACCGCAAGCTGAAACAGCACACCGACCTTTCTGCCGTAGAGCTGATTCGCCACATACGTATGACGCAAGCCGCTTTCCTATTGATGGAAACCAGCCTGTCGGTCACGGAAGTTGCCGAACGGGTAGGCTTCAATGACTTACCTACGTTCCGCAAGCATTTCATGGACATGTTCGGGGTATCTCCTTCCAAATATGCTGAGAATAAAACACCCGCACCTGAACAGCAATGCGGAGTTCAAACGCGGGTGGAGTATAACAGATAAGGATATTCAGTTAGAATGCGCCCCAATCAGTCAGACGCATGTCGCCTTTCTGCATGAATACTTGGTGCATACCCAGCGCGGCGGCAAGGCTGTGGAGCAAAGAAATTTAACCACCGATGTATGCCGAAAAACGCTACCGTTAGTGTTGACCAACTCTTGCGGTAGAATCAGGTAATTCTATTCGGAAGACTCACTCGTTCTATGGGTAGCGTTTGGCGTGCTTGGGAACGTCCTGATTTTAATAGTATACTCCGCCGTGATAGCGTATGATTGGCTCACATTCTTTTATTTGGAAATCTGTAATCGTGTGCGATGTATGGTCATAGCTGACTAAGCATTGCACTTGCTTCAGCCCGTGCCAATGGTCGAACCAATAATGGCTGACGTATGCTTTATCTCCATCTAATACAACTAAGGGGCACATGTTATCCGACCAACATTTTTTCGCTTCGGCTTTGATTATATCCAGATTCTTCAGTTCATAGTCGCAGTGGATTGGGCTTATGCTGTCTATATCTTCAGCTTTGTTTATAAAAATTCTTTTATTATATAAACCGTGCCAATACATTCCTATCAGGTGGTCGGTTTGCTTTAATAAATAGGCTCGCCATATAGCTTCTTCTGTAAAAGGCAAAGTGATGTGCTTGAAAGGGTCTTCTCTTTCGGGTAACGGTTTTCTTTCGCCAAGCATTTCATCTGCTTTGGCTTTTGAATTCGATCTTATCTCTATCTCACGATGTATCCGATCATAAATTTCTGGGAAATCTATATCACGAGGCTTCTCCACAGTCTTTAAGCGGGCATAAAGACTTAAGTTTTTCCCAATGCTACGAGGTCTTGACGGATTATAATCATCCAATACATACTGTTCATCCAGAGATAATCCGGGTAAGTATTCCAATAAAATATTCAGATTGGCTAACTCTTTTATGGAAGGCAATCTTGATATGGAAGTTATAAAATTGCTTCCTATATCAGCCAAGCGAGGGTTGTTTGCTTTTGCATCGCTATATTTATCAAATTTATTTTCAGGTTCTTGTATTTTGGGTTCCTCTGGAGTCTTCTTATTTTTCAGAAGTGAAATAATAAGAATCACAGCCATGGCGACATCTACCACGTTCCACATTCCCCGTCCCAATGGAATTTTGACTATTGGTTGAAACAATATTGCCAAAGCACCGAATACTATCATCAGTGCTTCTTTCTTCTCCCGATAGTATTGGTATGCCATTATTCCGAATAGAATAGTTGCAATGTAGCGGACTAAAATATAATATCCGTAGGGCATTGGCGCTAAACATAGTAGTAAAGCGATGGCTGTAATTAGTTTAAAGGTATTCATTTTTGTCGTTGAAACAATTAAAATAAGAGCTATAATATTGAAAGACAACGTACAAATTTATTAATTATTTTGAAGTGGGCAAAATCATTGTAAGCATTCGGTAAACCACGTATTTTCGTCTCCAACTTCCATCATTAACTTTACGTCCAAAAAGCCAAGT
>NZ_JACSPQ010000005.1:128734-201381 GCF_014837055.1 Phocaeicola faecium | reverse complement strand
GTTTTACAACGGAAACTTTTTGGAAGGGAAGCCGAGAAGAAGGAAAAACCGCACATCTATATATACGGGCGTACGCGATTACATTTATTTATGCGGCACAAACACGGGCAAATTTCTACCCGAAAGGACGAAAATTTCTATTCGGAGCGTTGCCCGTCCCATGCGGTAGGAACAAACTGCGCTTCGGCTTGCGTTTTTTGGGGGAAATACATGAAATATAATTCGGAAACTAAGAGCCTGTTTAAATTTTGCTCTGCCTCAGTTTGAGAATTGTTTTCGAGGATGTTTTTTTGTTTTTGCGAGGAGGATAGCGGGCTATCTGACGAGTAAAAACGGGGAAACAGACCGGAAACAAACTCTAAAAGGGGCGGATAAAAATACTTAATCGGAAAATTTAAACAGGCTCTTATATACATTTACAGTTACGATACGTACGGACATAAAAAAAGGAGTACCGCTGTACTCCAACCTTTGTAAACCTTAAATCTAATACTATGAAAAACACAGTGCAAAGATAAGGCTGATTTCTTTTTCTGCAAATTTTTTCTCGCTGAAACCGTGTTTTATAGCATATTTTAAGAATATAAATTCAGGGTTTAAACCGCATTAACAATCTACTCCTTAAAAAGAATTGCTACTTATTGTGCTCATCCTCACGCTGTTTCTTTTCAATTAAGTAAGATACCACCAAACCCGTTCCTCCGCCTAACAGAACGCAAGCTCCGTAAACCACCGATGTTACTTCGTATGGTCTGTTCCCATCAAAATAAGAATACTGTGTAGCTGAGATTATGCCATACCCCACCAACAAGCCAACGCCTAAACCTATCATCAGACATCCCATCCGCAGTCCGCCGAACGAAAACAATCCGGTGCGGTAAAATATACCGTTTTTAAAAGTGTCGGGTGTCAGTTTGTCGCCCAACTTTTCAATAATCATCATGCGCTCTTTTCTGCCGACAAAGAGTTCGAACAACTTATAAATTACTCCGAAAACGATAGCTACATTTGCTACAATCATTAATTCATTCATACGTCTTAAATTTTAAATTTGTTTCTTTGCACCTTTAGACGCCAAACCGCAGGCAAGGTTACACTTCGGCATAAAAAATATTTTTCCACAGAAATGTAACCTCTACTAACGAGATGCGTCTAACGGGTATCATGGAAAATGAAGAACTACATATTATATCTTCCATATTGGCGGGGAAAACGGAACGTTTCGCTTACTTTCTCGACAAATACGGACAACAGGTTTTCAACTTGATTGTCCGCATGACCAATTCTCCGGAAGATGCCGAAGAACTGACGCAAGACAGCTTTATGAAAGCCTTCGAACACTTGTCGTCGTTTAACGGAAACAGTAGTTTTTCTACGTGGATATACCGTATTGCTTACAACACGACCCTTTCTGCACTGCGAAAGAAAACGAACGAAGTACTGTCTTTTGATGAACGGCTGTGGAACACGGTGTCTGACACAGAGGCAGACGAGGCGTTAAACTCGGAAGATGAGGAGCAGATTCAGCGACTGCAAGAGGCAATAAGCAGACTTTCGCCCGACGAGCAGGCACTGGTCAGCCTGTTTTACGAGGAAGACAGACCCATTACGGAAATAGGTTATATTTTGCATTTAACGGAAAGCAACGTAAAAGTAAAGCTGCACCGTATCCGTAAAAAGCTCTATTTATTAATGAAACAAGAGGATTGAGCCATGAAAGAAGTTACAACTGATAAAGGATTGAAAAAAGCCGCCGGCAGAAGAACGCAAATACAGCTGCCAAGCAATTTCAGCTACCGAACGATGCTCCGTATCTGCGAAGCGGAATATTTGCGCGAGAAGCGCAGAGAAAAGCGTATTTTCATCGCATGGGCGATTACGGTCTCGTTGATGATTATCGGGTGCTTAGGCTATTTAGGATGGATGTACAGCGAACAGATATTACGCTTGTGGCAGCTACTGAAAAATACAGCTCCAAGCGCGCAGCATGTTTTGTTCCACCTCCCGATGGTGATTGCGCTGCTTCTTTTGGGAATATTCAACCGGTGGTTGCGAAAACAGTTCGGAAGCAAATCATGATTCTTAAAAAAAACAACAAGGTTGCCCTTCAGTAAGTAAAGAGCAACCTTATTATTTTACACATCAGCTATTAAAGCCTTATTTACGATAATTATCCAATTCTTCAGCTTTAAACTTACGGATAAAATTGAAGTGCTTTTCTACTTCGGCTTCCGCGTAGTTTACATATACATTCAGCGACTGAGCGAAAAGTTCCGGAGCTTTGGTAGCATCTTGCAACAGCAAATGGCTCATAACATTAACGGCAGCCATTTCATACAGACGGCGTGCCACGAAATCGAGCAATTCTTGATTTTGAGCTTCTTTTACCGCATTGGTACATGCCTCCAACTTACGAGTCATTTCCTTGATGCGGTTCAGATAACCTTCAAATTCGGGCGCACACGGAATCTGTTCATACTCATGCAACGTTGCAGCATAAGCACCGTTCGTTACGTAACGGATGGCAGCCACTGTCTGCAACTGAGTCGTTCCTTCGTAGATACTGGTGATGCGGGCATCGCGATAGATACGCTGACAAGCATATTCCATCATGAAACCTGAGCCACCATGTACCTGAATACAGTCGTAAGCATTCTGGTTAGCATATTCAGAGTTCATACCTTTTGCCAGCGGAGTAAAGCTGTCTGCCAACTTCGCATAACGTTTCTGCTCCTGACGTTCTTCGGGAGTCAGTTTGCGTTCGCGGGCGATATCGTCTAATGCCTTATAGATATCCACGTAACGGGCTGTTTGATACAGCAATGCACGTCCGGCATCCAGTTTTGCCTTGATAGTAGCCAACATGTCATACACAGCCGGGAACTCGATAATCGCCTTACCAAACTGTTTACGGTCTTTTGCGTACGCCAACGCTTCGTTATACGCTGCCTGACTCAAACCTACCGACTGGGCTGCGATACCCAAACGCGCACCGTTCATCAACGCCATGACGTATTTAATCAGACCCAACTTGCGGTCGCCACACAATTCAGCTTTAGCATTCTTATAAACCAACTCACAAGTAGGAGAACCGTGGATACCCAATTTATTTTCGATGCGGCGAACATCGACTCCACCATCGTTCTTATCGTAAATGAACATTGACAAACCACGACCGTCGTGAGTACCTTCTTCCGAACGTGCCAACACAAGGTGCAAATTCGCATCACCGTTCGTAATAAAACGCTTCACACCGTTCAGACGCCAGCAGTTGTTCGCTTCATCATAAGTAGCTTTCAGCATCACACTCTGAAGGTCAGAACCGGCATCAGGCTCGGTCAAGTCCATTGACATGGTTTCGCCGGCACAGATACGCGGGATGAAACGGCTGTGCTGGTCTTCGTTTCCGAACTCATACAGCGTTTCGATACAGTCTTGCAATGACCAAATATTTCCGAAACCGGCATCGGCAGCAGCCACGATTTCAGCACACATGGTGTACGGAGTAATCGGGAAGTTCAAACCACCAAAGCGGCGCGGCATCGTCATGCCGTTCAGTCCGGCTTTAACCATTGCGTCGAGATTTTCTTTCGTACCCGAAGCATATTCCACCCGTCCGTTCGCACAGTGAGGTCCTTCCTCGTCCACACCTTCCGCATTGGCAGCAATCACTTCTCCCGTAATTTCTCCGGTAATCTCCAATACTCTGTCGTATGAATCAATCGCATCAGCATAATCCTGCGGTGCGTAATCATATTCATCTTTGTCTTTGTAGCCGCGTTCTTTCAGTTCGCAGATACGCTCCATCATCGGATTGTTCAAGTGAAACTTGAGTTCCGGATGTTCTGTATAAAAGTTTGCCATTCTTATTTACTGTTCTTTTTATAATACTTAATCATTTTCGGTATCACTTCTTCTACCGTTCCGTTGATAACATAGTCGGCAATGGTATTAATAGGCGCATTCGGATCGCTGTTCACCGAAATGATGATGCCTGCATCCTGCATTCCGGCAATGTGCTGAATCTGTCCTGAAATACCACATGCGATGTACAGTTTCGGGTGAACCGTTACGCCCGTCTGACCAATCTGACGGTCGTGTTCGCAGAATCCGGCATCAACGGCCGCACGGCTCGCTCCTACCTCGGCGTGAAGTTCTTTTGCCAGTTCGTACAACATGTCGAATCCTTCCTTGCTTCCCATACCGTAACCTCCGGCAATCACAATCGGAGCGCCTTTCAGGTTATGTTTAGCTTTCTCTACGTGGCGGTCGATGATTTTCACTACGTAATCGGTTTCGGGAACATACTTAGCCACATCGTGACGGATTACTTCACCCTTATAGTTCTCGTCTACGATTTCTTTCTTCATCACACCCTCGCGAACGGTAGCCATCTGCGGACGGTGTTCGGGGTTGACAATCGTTGCCACGATGTTACCGCCAAATGCCGGACGAATCTGATACAACAGATTTTCGTAGGTGATGCCGTTTTTCTTGTCCTCGTGGTTACCGATTTCCAACTGCGTACAGTCGGCAGTCAAACCGCTGGTCAACGCTGAAGAAACGCGCGGACCGAGGTCACGACCGATAACCGTTGCTCCCATCAAACAAATCTGCGGTTTTTCTTCTTTAAACAGATTGACAAGGATAGACGTATGAGGAAGCGAAGTATAAGGGAACAGACCCGGAGCATCGAACACATGAACGCGGTCGACACCGTAAGGCAAAACTTGTTTTTCTACATCCGCAAGGTCGCTACCCGCACAGATAGCTTCAAGCTGACAGCTCAATTCATCGGCTAACTTACGACCTTTTGTCAAAAGTTCGAGACTCACATCGGCAACGTGCTTGCCTTCCATCTCACAATATACAAATACGTTATTCATAATACTTTACCCTATTGTATGGTTAGCCAATAATTCAATAATCAAATTTTCTACATCCGCATCGCTGCCGCTTATCGTCTTGCTCTCTTTTGCTTGGAAGATGATGTTTTCAATCTTCTTCACTTTGGTAGGAGAACCCGACAAGCCACACTGCTTGGTATCACCGTTTACATCGGCTACGCTCCATTCCACCAAGTTCAGGTACGGACGTTTTTCGTACAAGTCAGCATAAGCCAACGTAGCTCCGTCTTTCGTAAGAGCCGCTTTTTCCTGTCCGCCCAGCGCACGTTTGTATTTCTGCACCAGTTTTGCATTACGCGGACGGCAAGGAGCCGCACTTCCGTTCACCGTCAGCACGATAGGCAGCGGAGCTTCCACCGTTTCAACACCCCCGTCGATATGGCGTTTTACGCGGATGCGTCCCTCAGCCACTTCCTGAATTTCTTCAACGTAAGTAACCTGCGGCAAGCCCAACTTTTCTGCCACCTGCGGACCCACCTGAGCCGTATCGCCGTCGATAGCCTGACGACCACCTATAATAATATCGTATTCACCAATTTTGCGGATAGCCGTTGCCAGCGCATACGAAGTAGCCAACGTATCGGCACCTGCAAACGCACGGTCGGTCAAAAGATAACCATTGTCTGCACCTCTGTATAATCCCTCACGGATAATCTCCGCAGCACGTCCCGGTCCCATAGTCAGAATAGTCACCGTAGATCCGGGATGCGCATCTTTCAGCCGAAGCGCCTGCTCCAAAGCGTTCAAATCTTCCGGATTAAAGATAGCCGGAAGCGCCGCACGGTTAATCGTTCCGTCGGCATTCATGGCATCTTTCCCCACGTTACGTGTATCGGGTACTTGCTTAGCCAAAACTACAATTTTCAAATTCATTCGATTAATATTTAAGATTTAGAAATTTATCTGACGGCAAATTTAATGAAAGATTCAGATTACGAAAAAGATAAACAGAAAAATATATGCCGCGCTTCAACATATTTTAAAGTTCGGACGACACATAAACCCGATTGGAACAAGCTGGCAATCCGATTTCTTACAGAATAATTCTACGACCCGCCAAGCCGGGTTGTACAACTCACCTTAGTGGGTTATATAACCCGGCTTGGTGAGTTATATAGCCCAGCATGGCGGGTTATAATTTTTTTACGCATAAAGACAGATTCCCGTGGAGAAAAACACGGAAAAGAAACGTAATAAATCTGTATCCGGAAGCAGCAAACAAAAGGTGTAATACAGACAGAGTGGTTTACTCGGTAAGCATGATACCGGAAAGGATACGCCCGGAGTGAATCCCTTGTCGACGGGCAGAAAAGAAATCTGTATTATTGGCATAAGTGCAAATGGCGGACAGCTCGATGTTTTCCTGACGGACTCCCGCCGTAAGCAACTGCAAACGGTTGGCTTCCCACAGGTCGATATGCCATTTCGCATAGCGGCGTGCGATGTGTTGCATCGGGAAACCTGCCGCACGGAAGGCTGCGTAAACTTCATCGCCTACCTCGAACGCCTCTTGCGATATACCCGGACCGATACACGCCACCACGTCTCGCGCGTCCGTCCCGTAGGCTTCCGACATGGCGCTCAAAGTCGCTTCTACAATCCGCTCCACCGTTCCGCGCCATCCGGCATGAATGGCAGCTACCACCCTGCGGCGGACATCGAAACATAACACGGGAATGCAATCGGCAGTGGAAACACAAATGCACTGTCGGGGGATGTTGGTAAGAAGGGCGTCTACCCCCTCTAACTGAATGGTTTGTTCGGATAGCGGAAGTTGGAGGAACGCATGGTCAATCTGCCGAATCTGCGTTCCGTGAGTCTGATGAGGAATAATAAGCCCATCCGGACGAACAGGCATGAGCGAACAAAGCAGTTCGCGGTTTCGGTTTACCCGCTCCGGCTCGTCGCCGCAATAGTGATTGCAGTTAAACGAAGCGTACTCGCCCGTACTGTATCCGCCGTGACGGGTGGTGGAGAAACAAAAAATGCCGGAATACGATTGCTGAAAACCGTATGCCAACATTCTTTTATCGTCAGAGAACTTGTAAGTCATCATTTCTGCGGTTCGTCTTCCCAGTCTTCTTCTTCATACTCATAATCGAAGTCGTCTGCGTCGGTGTCATCTTCCTCGTATTCGTAGTCGAAATCTTCGTCTTCGCCCAACTCTTGCAGCTCTTCACGGAGTTTTGTCACATCTTTCGGACGATGAACAATAGCCTCGTGACGAACGGCCTCAAGCTGATTGCTCTCTTTATTCAATTCATTCCATAAAAGATCTTTCAGCTGCTGGATTCCCATCCCGCTTATCGAAGATATAAACACGCAAGGAATACCTTCGGGCAAGGTAGGACGCAGCATGTCAATCAGTTCTTCATCCAACGTATCACATTTAGTAATCGCCAAGACGCGCTGCTTGTCGAGCATCTCAGGGTTGAACGTTGCCAACTCATTCAGTAAGATTTCGTATTCCTTACGAATGTCATCCGTATCGCCCGGAACCATGAAAAGCAACAGCGAGTTACGTTCGATGTGACGCAAGAAGCGCAATCCCAGCCCCTTTCCTTCGCTCGCCCCTTCGATGATACCCGGAATGTCAGCCATCACGAATGATTTTCCTTCGCGGTACGACACGATGCCGAGGTTCGGCTCAAGGGTGGTAAAAGGATAGTTGGCAATCTTCGGACGGGCTGCCGATACCGTGGAAAGCAGGGTGGATTTACCGGCATTTGGGAAACCTACCAGACCGACATCTGCCAGCAATTTCAGTTCCAGTATCACCGTCATCTCCTGCATGGGTTCGCCGGGTTGTGCAAAACGGGGAGCTTGGCGTGTAGCTGTACGGAAATGCCAGTTACCCAAACCGCCACGCCCGCCTTTCAGCAAAATAACCTCCTGACCGTGTTCGGTTATGTCGCACACATACGCTCCTGTTTCGGCATTATAAACTACCGTACCGCAGGGCACTTCAATGATTTTGTCTTCGCCGTCTTTTCCGAAACTCTTGTTTTTCGAACCGTTTCCTCCGTGCGATGCAAAGACATGGCGCTCGTAACGCAAGTGCAACAACGTCCAGTAGTTGCGGTTTCCACGCAATATTACATGACCTCCTCTACCACCGTCGCCACCGTCAGGTCCGCCATTCGGCATGTATTTCTCACGGCGCATGTGTACCGAGCCGCGACCTCCCTTACCGGAGCGGCAGTAGATTTTTACATAATCAACAAAATTCGATTCAGCCATAGGATATGTTTATTTGATTTTAAGTTTGTAAGTATTCGAGTTTGTAAGTTTTGAGTCGTTACCCCGTAGGGCTTGCGAAACCCGCCAACCCGAAAACCTACAAACCTGAAACCATTTGATTAAAGTTTATCGACAGCAGCACAGATATCGGCAAAGATACCTTCCATTGTGCCCAAACCGTTGATATGACAGTATTTGCCATCGTTCTTATACCAGTCAATCAACGGAGCTGTTTGCGAATGGTAAACCACCAGACGCTTCTTGATTGTTTCTTCGTTATCGTCTGCACGTCCTGATTCCTGTCCGCGCTTGATAAGACGAGTCATCAATTCATCTTCAGGCACTTCAAGGTCGAGCATGATAGAAACCTCCTGACCGCGGACTTTCAACATTTCTTTCAATGCCTCTGCCTGCGCAATGGTACGGGGGAAACCATCGAAGATAACCCCTTTGCTGTCTTTAAAGCTGTCGAATACGCTTGCCAGAATGTCAATCATCAGTGCATCGGGAATCAACTGACCGTTGTCGATGTATCCTTTAGCAGTTTTACCCAGTTCGGTTCCGTTCTTAATCTCGGCACGCAATACGTCACCTGTTGAGATATGATTCAAACCATATTTTTCTACGATGCGGGCACTTTGAGTTCCTTTACCTGAACCCGGAGCGCCGAAAATAACAATGTTCAACATGTTTAGTTATATTTATAATTAATAATTAAGATGATTTTCTCTTTTCAGATTGCGGCCCTCATTCGGCTTCGTCTACCACGTAAATATCGCGGTAATTACGTCCCAGTCCGTCGTAATCCAAGCCATAGCCTACAATAAAATCATTCGGAATATTCATTGCCACATAATCGATGTTTAAATTCACCTTCAGCTTATCAGGCTTTACCAGCAGCGTGGCAATACGTATATCTTTCGGGTTACGGGCACGCAATGTCTCTATCACCCGTTCCATCGTAATCCCTGTATCTACAATATCTTCTACAATAACCACCGTACGCCCTGTGATGTCCTCATTCAGTCCTACCAGTTCTTTCACTTTTCCGGTTGACGATGTACCCTGATACGATGCCAGCTTGACAAAAGATATTTCGCAAGGCAAGTCAAGACATTTCATCAAATCGGCAGTAAACATAAACGAACCGTTCAACACACTTACAAAAAGCGGATTGCAATCTTTCAAATCACGATTAATCTCGGCAGCCACCCGCGCCACTTCTTTCAGTATCTCCGCCTCCGGAATAAACGTCTTGAAACGCTTGTCTTTTATCTGAATCACATTCATACGATAGAACTTTTATAAATTTGCGGCAAATTTACGGATTTTTTTCGTATTTTTACCGACAAATAGCCATTTAAGAAAAATAAGGAAACGAATGAAGATATTGACTTGCACCCAACAGAAAGAGGCTGATGAATATACCATCGCCCATAATTCTATATTATCTATCAATTTGATGGAAAAAGCTGCCACGCTGCTTACCGATGCCATTTGCAAGCGATGGGATAAATCGCACCGCATCGTTATATTCGCCGGACCGGGAAATAACGGCGGTGATGCCGTAGCCGTGGCTCGGATGTTACATTTGAAAAGCTATCAGGTAGAGGTGTTTCTATTTAACGTTACGGGGAAACTGTCTGACGACTGCCTGACTAACATCCGCCGCTTGCATGAATGTGGTTTCACTTCTTATCATGAAGTGACATCCCAGTTCGATGCTCCCAAGCTCACTGCCCACGATATTGTAATAGACGGACTGTTTGGGTCGGGGCTGAACAAACCACTAAGCGGAGGTTTTGCCGCCGTAGTTAAATACATCAATGCCTCTGCTGCCAAAGTGGTTTCTATCGACGTGCCTTCGGGACTGATGGGAGAAGACAATTCGTATAACATCCGCCAGAACATCGTTCAGGCAGACATCACGTTATCTATCGGACTACCTAAATTGGCTTTTCTTTTCCCTGAAAACGAAGAGTTGGTAGGCGAATGGGAGGTGCTTGATATCGGCATCAGTCAAGAGTACATCGAAAACGCCGAAACGCGCTATCTCATTACGGAAGAAAAAGACATCCGTCCGCTTATCACCCCTCGTCATAAGTTTGCCCATAAAGGAAATTACGGTCACGGTTTGCTGATTACCGGCTCTTACGGCATGGGCGGAGCCGCAGTATTGTCGGCACGTGCCTGCCTGCGTTCGGGAGTGGGACTGCTGACTATTCATACCCCAGTGTGTAACCACACATTGTTACAAACCTGCGTTCCCGAAGCGATGGTAGAAGATGACGTTCACGAACGGTTTTTCGCCGAACCTGCCGAATTAGACAATTACCAAGCCGTAGGAATAGGATGCGGATTGGGACAGGAAGAGATAACGGCACAAGCTGTTATCGAACAGGTAAGAGACTGTGAGATTCCGCTGGTTCTGGATGCCGATGCGCTAAACATATTCAGTACCTATCGGAATAATCTTTCATATATTCCGAAAAACACCATTCTTACTCCTCATATCGGAGAACTGGAACGTATCATCGGACGCTGCAGCAATTCATACGAACGGATATCAAAAGCAAAAGACCTTGCGAATTCCCTTCAATGTTATATTGTATTGAAAGGAGCGTGGACGGTAGTCATTACTCCGGAAGGCTTATGCCACTTCAATCCGACCGGGAATCCGGGTATGGCGACGGGAGGAAGCGGAGATGTTCTGACAGGTATCATCACTGCGCTGCTGGCTCAAGGATATTCAGAGGAAGAGGCTTGCAAGCTCGGAACGTATGTACACGGACTGGCAGGAGACATTGCACGAAACAAGGTAGGAGAAATCAGTTTGAAGGCAGGAGACATTATCGAAGCACTGCCCGAAGCATGGAAATCATTAACGAAAAACTAATAGCCGATATACAATTATGAAAAAAGGAATCTTTGTTGCATTGGGAATGCTGGCGTGTATGAACGCATCGGCACAGGATTTCAGCCCATATACGCCGGGAGAAGGCGAAGGAATCGTATACTTCCTGCCAAAAACGGCATTGGAAGTGAACGTTATAGCCACAAAAGTTACTTATACGCCGGGAGAGTTCTGCCGATATGCCAACCGTTATATGCGCATGGACGGGATTCCCACCCAGCCGGAAACGCATTGGGAAATCAAGCAAATTGATGTGCGCTCCGTTGGTGTGCCCGATTCGACGAAAGTTTATATCATGAAATTAAAGGATAAAAACGTCGCATCGAATGTAGAACTTACAAACGAAGGTATCGTAAAAGCCATCAATACGACTTCTCCGGCTGAAAATCAAACCGACATGTATCAGCTTGACAAAACAGAGCCTCATGAAAACGCCCGCAAATACATGACGGAAGACATGCTGATGGCGGGATCGACGGCTAAGATGGCGGAACTGGCAGCAAAAGAAATCTACAACATCCGCGACAGTAAGAACCAGATTTTACGCGGACAGGCTGACGCCATGCCTAAAGATGGAGCTTCGATGAAACTGGTCATCACCAACCTCGACAAGCAGGAAAAAGCTATGATGGAAATGTTTACGGGAACTACCGACCGCGAAGACAAGCTATTCACTTTCCGCATCGCTCCGGAGGATGGCATGAACAACAAAGTAGCGGCACGATTTTCACGCTTATTGGGGGTACTTGGAGAGAACAACCTGAGTGGAGACCCGATATATCTCAACGTAAGTGCAGCCTCATCGCTTCCGGCAGCACCTACAGACGATAAGAAAAAGAAACTGAAAGGGGTTATCTATAACATTCCGGGGAAAGGCTCGGTTACTGTGAGCTATCAGGGGAAAACTTTGTTCAGCGGCGAACTGCCCGTTACCCAGTTCGGCTATACGGAGGTGCTGACCGACGGATTATTCGACAAAAAAATAAACACGCGCGTAATTTTTAATCCCGAAACGGGAGGAATCGTAAAAATAGACAAGAACGAATGATTAACTGAAAGATTTATGGTACCTATGAAGAAATTGTTAAGAGGACTACTTATGCTTGCTGCGCTTTGGCTGGTATCTTGCACCGGAAGCGAATCGCAAAAAGGGAACGTTGTAGCTGTTTCGGCGGGCGAACCTTTCGGAAAAGTGTTATCGGCAGCCCAAGCCAAAATGCTTACCCCGCTGGCTCTATGGGGAGAGAATTCTGCTACCGGACACATCTATTTCGAACTTACCAAGCCTTACGACAAGGATTTAACCATTACGTTTAAAGTAAACGAGCAGGCGCTGACCGCTTATAATAATGTATACGGAACATCGTATACCGTATATCCTGCCGATAAGATTTCGCTCGAAGCGAACGGACAGATTACCATCCCTGCCGGCAAAAAGCGTTCGGATGTAATTGATGTCAGCATACAGTCGGGTGCCAATACGGAAGCGATCTATGCCTTGCCGCTGACTGCCGAAGTTTCAGACGGTACTCAAACCATATCCAACAATGCGGCTTACATTTATCTGGTTACTCCGCTTACTCCTGCACCGGCTATTAACGAGGGCAGAACCATCAAGAATCTTTGCTACGTAGAAGTGAACCGCGAAAGCATGTTGAATACGGGTGAATATATCATGAAGGAAACCAAAGAGCCGTTTTTCGACATTGCAAGCGTATTTGCCGCCAACATCCGACTGAACGAAGAGGGGCAGCCTTACGTATCGTGCAACGAGCAGACGCGCTTTGTTTTAGATAACATCGACCAAATCGTCCGTCCGCTGCAAGCCAAAGGCATGAAAGTACATCTGTCTATTTTGGGCGACCATACCGCTGCCGGAATGAGAAGCCTGACCAGAGAAGCGGCTGTTACTTTCGCCCAAGAGCTGAAATATTACATGGATATTTACGGATTCGATGGTATTGATTTCGATGACGAATACTCTACTTACGTAACCGACCAGAAGGTTGAGCCGTACATTCCTGCGCCTACCGTTGCTCCGAGTATCGAAGAATGTACCAAAGAGCGTTATGCTGAATTGGTTTACGAATGCCGGAAACTGATGCCCGACAAAACGTTAGGCATTTACTGGTATACAGGTTCGGATTATCCGGCGGGAGAGGTAGAAGGAAAAACGGTGAACGACTTGATTGATTATTCCATCTACGGGCTGTACGGGAAATGGCGTTCTATCGACACCGACACGGTGGCTACCGCCAAACAGTGTCCGTATGCCGTTGAAGTGACTACGGCTAAGGGAGACGTAAAAATCAATTCCACGTTTGTTAAACGCATAAAAGACGACAAGTGGGGATATTTTGCCGTTTACGACTTGAACGACGAACGTCATTACGAGAAAGAGTTTACCGAAATCTCACGCATCCTTTACGGACAGGACGTGGAATGGACCGGTAAGTCGTTCGGACGTACTGACTTTACTCCGAAAGCGGAATAAGTTCCGTTTTCCCTATAATAGCAGCAGACACGGATTTTGCCGTCTGTCGGCGAGTTTCACGATACCGAAACCGCACGACGCCGATGCAAAATCCGTGTCTGTTGTTTTATTATCCGCCTGCTTTATTCCTTCTCGGCTTTCTTCTTGGGATGGAACGGGGTGGCAGTGTAACCCAACTTCCGGATGGCTTCTTTCAGTTTTTCGGGCGAGGTCTTATCCTTCCGATACTCAATGGTAACCAACTTATCCGGCAGGTTGACGTTCAGGGCAGTAACGCCTTTCTCGAAAGCGATGTTGTTTTCAATGCGTTTCTGACAGTTTTCACAAGTCATCGAAACAAGGAACGTTACTTCCGATTTTTCTTTCTTGTCATCTTTCGCCATTACGTTCAGCGAAAAGCCCAGTACGAACAACGTTAGCAGGGCAATCCATTTTACTCTCATCATAATTTTCTGATTTTTAACATTAAACAATATTCTATATTTACTTATACCGGCACTGCATACCAGTTCCGAAACGCTACCGCATGGAAGGCTCAACGCAAGCCGATAAACCGGGTAACGCTACCGCATGTGTTACCCCGTTCATGCGGTAGCGTTTTTCCCCCTTTATTTAGGGATGTTATAACGAATACCGACGTACAGCTTGCGCCCCATCGTAGGTCCCCACACCATAGTAGCATCAAAATCCGAGCCATAAGGATTTGAGGCTGATACGACCGGATTCTTTTGCTTAAAGTTTGTCAGGTTTTCTCCGCCAAGATAGATGCTCCAACGGCGGAAACGACGGGTTATCTGTGCGCTAAGCTGCGTGTACGACGGGAAAGTTTCCTCCCATAACGGACGTTCGGCATCCGGCGTAGGCATCCGCCCTCCTCCGTTAAACTGCACAGTAGCATCGAACTGCCACTTTTTCAGCGGCGTTTCATACGAAGCTGTCAGCAATGCCTTGTAACGGCTCGTCAGCGGTTTACGCATCGTCTTGTCGCCATAAGTCGTCTTTACGTCCATCCAGCGGTAAGCTCCCAGCAGCGTAAATCCGCGAAAAAGCGGATAGCTTACCTCCACCTGAAGCACGTTAGACGTCGACCGTCCTTTAAGGTTATAGAAGTAAACGGCATGGGCATCGCTATCCATATCCACTACCACCTGATTATTGAAGTCCGTGTAAAACCACTCGGCACTGAGGGTCAGTTCTTCGTCTTTCACCGGAATGTAGAACGATGCGCTTGCTCCGTAATTCCATGCGCTTTCCTGACTGAGGTCATCGGCTACATGGAGTGTCCGGCTGCTTGCCAGCAGGTAACTGTTTTCGGGAAAAACGAACGTGGTGCGATAGCCTTTCCCTGCTGATGCCCGCAGATGGAGCCACGAAGTTACATCGTATTTCAGATGAAGGCGAGGCGTTACGAACCAACGGTGAAGCGAACTGTAATCTCCGCGCAGCCCTGCCATCAACGTAAACTTATCGGTGGGCGTCCATGTATATTCGGCGTATGCCCCGGTTACCGTTTCGTCGATGTTCCGCCACTGGGGTACGTAACGCTCCACCACGTCGCCGCGCTGTACGTAATCATCCCAATTAAAATTCATTCCTGCCGCCAGCTTATGCTTGCTTCCGAAATCGGTTTCGTAGAGCAGTGAAGCATACAGATTGGTTTCGTACACATTATATAACCGGGCAGCGTAATCGGATTTCTGGTCGTGATACGAGCCCGACACGATGAGCGCCACACTTTCATTCCGGTCGGGATTCAGGATAAATCCGTTTTTCGTAAACCATTCCACCCGGCTCGTGCGGTTAGTCACGGTATAAGGGTCGAAAACCTCACCGCCATGCAGTGTATGGGCTGTCTGCCCGCTCACGCGCTTATCCGTCAATACCTTTACGCCCGATTGGGAAACAAAATTCGGTGTCTGATAATGCCAGCGGTTCATCACGCTGAAAGCGTGCATCTTCGGCATATCCAAAAACGTATCGCCGTTCTTGTCGTGCGAACGCTCTTCGTTATAATAGTTCACGAAAAGAGCGGTCGACAGGCGGTCGTTCAGTTCCACCGCTCCTACGGCATTCCCCTCATACCGTCCGGCATCGCTGGCAAACAAGTTGACAAACAGCGGGTCGGCAATCTTGGGTTTCTTATATTCGATATTGATTTGTCCTGTAACCGACTCGTATCCATTCTTTACCGAAGCAGCACCTTTAGATATCTGTATGCTCTGCATCCACGGACCGGGAATATAATCCAGCCCATACACCGCAGCAGCTCCGCGCATATTCGGAAAATTCTCGGTAAGCATTTGCACATACGTGCCCGACAGTCCCAAGAGCTGAATCTGCTTGGCACCCGTCACGGCATCGCTATAAGCCACATCGACCGACGGATTCGTTTCAAAACTTTCGGAAAGGTTACAGCAAGCCGCCCTCGTCAACGCCTGCGCCGTAACACTCTCGCCGTTCATCACTCCCGTACGGTTTTTCAGCATACCCATGCTGCCGGCGGTTACTACCACCTCATCCAGCTCGGTATCAGAGACCATAACCAGTACCTGCACATCCGTAGGACGCTCCACGGCGTAAGTCAGCGTTTCAAACCCCACGTAATCGGCCCGCAACTGACGGACTTCTCCGGAAACGGGAAGTTCAAAATATCCTTCCCCATCGGTCACCGTAGCCGAACTTTTGTCTTCATTATATACATAAGCTCCGGGCAGCGGAGTACCTTCCTTATCCAATACATATCCTTTAACAATACTTTTCCCCTCTTCCGCTTTTACAACGGTAAATGTCAGTAAGGAGAAAAGCAACATAAACCATACACTTTTCTTCATCATGACGTATCATTAATTTATCGTTTCGATTACAAAAATAAGGGGGAAGGAGGGAACAGACGTTACATTATTATGGATAGAGTTTATATAATTCCACCCAAACGTCTGAACCGGCTTTTATAAAATCCGGCGCGCTATCCATGCACAAGCCTCAGCGTCTGCTAAAGCGTGATGATGATTCGCCAAATCAAATCCGCAACGTGCCGCCACGGTTTGCAGCTGGTGATTGGGCAACTGCTTTCCGAATACGCGGCGCGAGGCTCTGCACGTGCAATAAAAGAGATAATCGGGATAATCCATCTGATAAGTCCGGAACACAGCCTTCAGACAACCTTCGTCGAACGGGCTGTTATGTGCCACCAACGGCAAATCGCCTATAAGGGGTGCAATGTATCGCCATACATCGGGAAAGATAGCGGCATCGTCGGTATCCTGACGGGTTAGTCCGTGTACGCGGGTATTCCAGTAATCATAATAATTCGGACAGGGACGTATCAGGCGGTAAATACGTTCCACCACCTCTCCGCCCCGCACGATTACCACACCCACGCTACATACGCTGGAAGGATTGCGATTAGCTGTTTCAAAATCGATTGCCGCAAAATCTGTCATCGTTGCTTACCCTTTCTTTATCGGCCTACATACCCGTCAGGATACCTGATGTTCTATTTCAACTGTTTGCCATCCGAGAAAGCGTTCCCTACTTTCTCTCCTACTTTCAGATAAGCGTTATTGAAGGGGTCGAAGATTATCGGCGCTACCTTAGCCGCATCTACCTTACCGTTCTCGTCAAGCACACGCTCGTCTACACTGACATTCACTATTTCGCCCCGCAGAATACAAGTCTCCGGATTGTAATCTTTCAGTTTACATTCGACTGCAACTGCCAATTCATCAATCAACGGAGCATCGACAATAGCAGACCGGGTAGCGTGAAATCCGGCTCTGGCAAACTTATCGGCTACCTTGTTACCCGATACCAGCCCTACGTAGTCGCAAGCCACTACGTGTTCGGCATCCGCCATACTCACCGTAAAAGCCCCACGCTTTAAGAGGTTCTTTACCGTTTTATGTCCTGCACTCAGGCATAAACTGATTTCGTTCATTTCACTGATACCTCCCCACGCCGCATTCATGGCATCGGGAGTTCCGTTTTCATCGTAAGTGGCAATGATGAAAACCGGTTGCGGATAAGTCAGAGGCTTAGCTCCAAAATTCTTTCTCATAACAAAAATATTTATAGTTTTCTTACTTTAATGCCGGATATAAATGGTTTTCCCTTAACAGCTTCCAGAGCGATGGTTATACAACCCTCCTCATTGCATACGATATACCGACGCTTAAAAGCTGTACGGTAACGTCCTCCATCGGCCGGAGAAAAATTTGTTTCGACCTGTCTTCCACAAATAACAATATTGAAACGAGTTTCTCCTGCTGTTTCTTCGCTTTTATTTTTCCCCAACAGATTGGCAAGTTGCGCCGCCGGACGAGTTACATCAGCCATCAGCAACTCTACTTCATAGTTTCCGTCCGGAGCGTCAATCTTATAAGTAAATTCGCCTTCGCGCCGTGTCTGATAAAGCGGAACGTCTACCGTATTAACAATCTCGGAAGTAGTGCTGCGTGCTTCACCGCTTACGTATCCCCAGCTACCCGGAACATAAGGACGATCGGGAAGCCAAGTAAGGTTACTCAATGCCGAGGTAAAGAAACAGTTGCTTCCCACATTGATTGCCAGTTCATCTCCTTCCGATAAATCCGGGAGCGGACGGAAGTCAATGGTCATAACATCTTCTACCGGTTTATTCCCATAGACACCTTGTGCCGTCAATACGGAAGTTCCCACCGGAAGCACAACATTAAAAACAGCATGGCAATTATCGGTTGCCTGCTTTCCTGCCGACTCACCGTTTACAAATAACTCTACTTCCGGCAAATTGGAATAAAGTTTTATCTGCTGAGTTTCACCTTCCTTTCCTACACGTACTTTCCAGTCGCGACTGGCTATCCGCAGTACCGGAATGTCTTTCCGCCACATCGACTTGAAATAATACGCCACGTCTTTATGGGTACGGTCATTGTAAAACAAGCCTTTATTATTTACCCTCGGCATAGATTCCTGACGGGCAGCAACATTAAAATCGATAAAATTCCAGTAAGTACAACCGCTTATCCATTCTTTCTCCTCGATAAAAGGCAAATAATGTTCTACGTAAGTCTGCTGATATTCCATACTGAAATCGAAAGCCCGCCCTTCGGTAGTATGCAGGCGACGGTCGCTCCCCGCACCCCATTCGCTGATTATCATAGGGTGGTGAGGGTAACGCCGATGCTGGTCTTCACACCATTTATTAAAATCTTCCAGCTTATCGACATACCATCCCTGATACAGGTTCCAGCCTACCACGTCTTCTAAGTCGAGACCTATTTCATTATATAGGTTTGTCATGTTAAACGCCATCACGCTCACCCTACTTGAGTCTTCCTCTTTCAGCGCAGCTTCAAGCCGCTGCGCCAATGCCACGGTACGCTCTTTACAGGGCTGCCATTCCGGACTGTCGACCGGAGGAACCGTCAAAAGGATTTCATTCATATATCCCCATGCTATAATTGAAGGATGATTGTAATGCTGGCGAATCATTTCCCTTAAATTCAGTTCGCAATTATCTGCATAACCCGGCGTATCGGGTACGATATTGATGATGGGGATTTCTTCCCATGCAAGCAGTCCCAGCTCATCACACATCTCTACTATCGCGTCATCTTGAGGATAATGCGAAATACGGATGAAGTTACATCCTAACTCTTTTATCAGCCGAATGTCGCGGCGATGTGCCTCGTCGTCTAACGCTACGCCTACCGGAGCTTGGTCTTGGTGGCGATTCACCCCACGCAGTTTGTAAGGTTTCCCATTCAAACTGAAGCCTTTGTTTCCATCGAAAGCAAACCAGCGGAACCCTACTTTATTTGTCTTTTCATCAATGACCTCATTGGTTTTCGGATTAAGGAGTTGTGTCTTGACCTTATAAAGCGAGGGTGTTTCCGGCGACCACAAATCCGGGTTTGCAATTACATCCGATACGTAACCGAACTCGCGCGTTTCCCCCGCCTTCAGTTTTACTTTCTGTTTTCGGGTTTGCAACAAATCTCCCTGCGGACTGTAAATCTGATTCTGCACTTCGAGGGTGACCGCTGTCTCGGCATCGTTGGTCACCTCGCCTTTCACCTGAATCTTTCCGCGCTGCCCGTTCACTTCGGGCGTACTGACAAACACCCCGTCCGAGCCCATATTATCCATACGGAAATGCTGTTCGGGAGTAGACACCAACCATACGTCCCGATAAATTCCTCCCCAAAACGTAAAATCCGCTGATATGGGCGTTATGTCTTTCCTACCGTTATCGACCGTTATTTCTATGATATTTTCTTTTTGGATATAATCGGTCACATCTACAACAAACGCCGTATAGCCACCGGCATGACTGCCTGCCGACTTTCCGTTGACCGTAACCTCTGCCGCTTTACTCGCCGCATCTATTTTCAGATAATAACGACGGTGCGGGTCTACTTCGGGTAACGTCAGAACGCGCCGATACAATCCTTTGCCTTGATAATAATTGGGCTGCCGGTATGCATCCAGATTAAACGTGTGAGGGATATTGACTGATGTCCATTCCGTATCCGCAGGTTTTCGGAACTCCCAACCGTCGTTGATGGTTTTCATTTCGCGTTGTGCAGACAAGGATACCGCTACCCACAGAGCCGTCATGAGCAACATCCATTTTTCGTGTTTTATTCCGAGTTGCAACATAGATTTTCTTTTTAGGTTATTTGCTACAAATTTAAATTATTCGCGGCGTATTCCCAAAAGAGAAATGGATTAAAACTTAATTTTAAACCTTTTACGGCTTGGCAGGAAACCTGAAAAAAAACTAACGGTAGAACAGGGCAACGCTATGGGTAGAAAGGGGCAACGCATCCGCATGGAATGAGTAACGCTAACGGTTGCGTTTTTCGGGACATTTTTTCACATAAAAAAAGCAGGAAGAAGTTTCTGCAAACCTCTTCCCGCTCCGTTTTTTATATACCGATTACGCGCGAAAAAGTACGGCTTTCATACGCTGCCGGCATATTTTAATCCATGCTGTCCGGTGAAATAAAAACCAACGTGTAGTTATTCTCGTCTTTCAATTCGCTCATCAAAGCATAAAATTCTTTATAATCGGCAGGAGTTACCAATAATTTGTCGATAACGAAAGTACAAGTTACTTTTACCTTTCCGTCTGCTTCCGCATACTTAAAAGCTATTTTACCGAAAGCGTTCGTAACCTCTTTATCGGTTTTCTTCATCCATGTCATGCCTGCGGGCAATTCCACTGTCGTTTCAACCGTGTGGTTATACTTTTGGGGAAGCAAGATATTTGCTGGAACAGACGTATTAGTGGCATACGAATAAAATATCCCAAACGCCGGATTACGTCCTTCTGCCGTTGCTACGCGATAACCGTTGGGCAATGTCCGGATGCGCTTATCGTCGGCTTTAAATGTATAAGAGGTAATGCTGCTTGATGGAGAGGATGTAAGTTCAACCGGATTGCCTTGCAGGTCGGTTACGGTCATATAATCTTTCAGAGCCGCCTCCTCCAATCCCTGCTGAGGAACTTTCGAAGCCATTAATTCGCTTTTGGCAAAAACGGAGACAATGCCGCTCAAGCCCATAGCGTCTGACTGCAACCGACATACCACAACCTCGGCATTCAGTCCTGCGGCACGTTGCAGAGCCACATCCAAGTTTACCAGTTCTGCCTGCGTACCGTATCCTGAACGAATTACTTCCGAAGCCGGACGCAAACGGTAGCCTGCCTCCTGCAAAGAAACACCCACCGTAGCCAGACGGCTGTACATGAGCATCATGTATTGACCGATGGCATCACGCTTCTTCTGCCTGTCATTGCCCGCATCCTTTGTCAACTCTACTGCTTTCGCTTTTACCGCCGCCTCATCTCCCAGAGCAAACTGTTCCCGAAGGTTCTTTAAGGCATCGGTGTACGAAGGATAAGTAGAGGCCACGACAACCGGCATCATGCCGCTTGCCACTTGTTGTACCGTGCTCATACCTTTTATATAAGATGAAGGGTAAGCGTACGGACGCGGCTCGACGTTCTTCAACTTCCACTGCCAGCATACCTTGCCGTTGCCCGTATCCGTTTTTTGTGGACGCACGGAGCTGTTCAGCAACTCGGTATGAAGTTCTACACCCGAAGGAACTTCCACCGTACATGTAAATTCTTTTATCGGACTAAGCTCACGCACGGGACAACAAACGTCCAGCGCAGGCAAATATCCGGCACGGCTGACGATGGAATAATCCAATACGATGGTTGCCCCCAACTCTAATCCGGTATGCACTACTACCATTTCTTTCAGGCGATTATATGCCGGAGCATCTTTCGCCGATGAAGGAAGCACCCCCACAAAAGCGTTATCGGGAGTTTTGACAATGGTTCCGTCTTTCTGTCGAGTGTATGATTCGTGTATTTTCAACTCCTGATACTGCGGGTCGTAAGTAATGAAAGTTTCCCCGTAAAGACCGTTCATCGCCGCATGTGTATAGAGTGTCAGCTCTTTCTTAACCCGAAGCTCCTGACTGCCGTCGGCATGAAGCGTGTAATGTTTCGACAAAACGCGGAACTCAGCCTCGGAAGCAGCCCGTACGGAAGAAGCACAAAGCAGGAATACAAAGATTCCGATGTAAAAAGATAGTGTCTTCATCTGTATATTATTATCGTTTGTTGTTCTTAATTTACTTTTTAATCACAAGGTATTCACCGTAAGTCTTGCTTGTATTTACCGCATTACGGAAGTTCTCCCAATCGGATGCCTCGTAAACACGTTTCTTCAGTGCCAGACGGGTATTCAACTGTAGTTTGTTTCCGCTCTGCCGAAGCGTGCCTTCAAAATCGGCAGCCTGCCCGGATATTTCATCGTTCTTCGCTTCGTTCTGTAACTGATACCCCGCCGGGATACGGAGTGTTTCATCCAACTCTACCAAACGCGAACAAGCATCCTTAAAGGCATATTTACGAGTCTCAAGGCTCGTATCAATGCGCAAATAGCTCATTACCTGCGTATACAAATTATTCATCACGAAGGGTTTAAACACTAATTCGTCAGTACCCTTCATGGCATACGAAGGAATCTCATAGCGGAAAGTAATGCGGATGGGCGCTTTCTGGTAGTCTTTGGGGCTTTTCCCATAATCCACGCTTATCAGACGGGCTTTGGGAGAAACGTTCAGAAGCTGGCGCTCCATCGTGTTGTGCCATTCGCTCTGAAAGCCCGTAGTGAAGATACGGCGGATATTGCTGTCGCTTTGTCCCTCGGCAGTAATGGTAAACGAGCCTTTCAGCGTTCCTTTTTCATCGATTTGATTATCGGCATGGATACGCACGTAATGGTTGTCAGGAGCCGAAAGCGGAGTAACGCAAAGGTCTGAACCTTCGGGGATGCCGGGCAAATAGTTTTGTTGCTGTTCGGCACTGCTCCACAGCTCACGGCAGAAAGGCACCCACGTAGGGTCGAGCGGCATCAGTGTTCCATCCGACAGACGCACCACTGCCACGCAATGGTTAAAGTGGTCGGCAGGGATGGTTTCTACCCTACTGCCCGCCATCGTCATTGCGGGATAGGCTTCAAATCCAGCCATACGAAGGAAAGCTATCAGTGTGCCTGCGATATCCTTGCACACTCCACACCGGTCTGTATAGTTCATCTTCAGGTTATGAAGCGTAAAGCCTTCACCTTTTCCCATCGTTACTCCGGCATAGCGGATGTTGTCTGCCACCCAGTGAGTAAGTACGGCTATCTTTTCCATCTCTGTCTTTTTCCCTTTTATCAGTTCGTCTACCTTCTTCTGAGCTTCAGGAATAGCGTCAAAACTGCCGTAATCTTCGTTTACCTTATTAAACCAACGGGATTTCTCGCGCCAATCGGGGGTGGTAGACATCATCAGCTTCGGGGCTGCATCGAAGAAATCTACCATATTCGGCTCTTTGGCAAACGGCATCAGGCCATCCATTGCAAACGTATAAGCCTTGCCTTCTCCCTCAAAGCGTACCGATGAAGTACATGCACCTTGATAAAACTGATACTGCATGTCTTTTTCTTTCGGGATTACCACTTTATAAACTTTGCGCACCGTGGGTTCGGTTGCCCAGAAAGGAACGATATCGTAAAACTGTCCGCGCATGGGAGGTATGAAACGCGAATCATCGTCTGTCGGCAAATCGGCTAACAAGGCGTATGTAAATCCTTTCTTTTCTACTTCATAATCTATCACGTCTCCGGGACGAAGCGCACCTAACTCCAGCATGATTTGACGTGCGCCCCAGTAAATGGCGCGGGCAGGAGCTACATAATCGCATGTCTTTGCCACATCTATTTCGGTAGAAGTACCGTCGGAATGCCAAATGGTTACGCGACGGAACGCAGCGGCTGCCGTCAGAGGGTCGTAATCGTATTTCAAAACCCGGTTGCTTAACGCGCCTTTCAGGTTCTGTACTTTGATAACCTTACAGACAGCGAAAGAACCTTGTCCGGTGGGACGGACGGAAACATGGGTACTATCGAGCAACGTCACATAATCCGCACCGGCATATTCTTGCGACCCGGCGCGCTGTTCGTACATTTTCCACGATTGTCCCTGCACAGCGGCAGATGCAGTGAAAAACAACGCAAGCGTCAATAATTGTTTCTTTTTCATGGTCGTATTTTATTTATCAGAATTGGAAAAGCGCGGTAAACACGATACGGTTGTTTTTCACCAAATGGGTGTCGGTTACCCTTCCTTTGGCGGTATTCGTACCGTATGCTGCCCCGGTCCATGAATATTCGGCACCGAACTTCCAGTTGGGCAGGTTATAAGTCAGCTCTGCAGTGGCAGTGCCCAGTTGGTCTATCTTCGTTCCCGTACCGAGGATTCCGCTGACTTCATCCTTAGCACCTAAGTTTTTCAAGTATCCGGCAAAGATTCCTCCGCGCCACTTCTTTCCGTACATTACGCTTAGCCAAGTATGCGATACGCGCAAGGGGGTATATTCCTGTTCCCCGGTACGAGTGTCTACCGAAGTTATTCCGTAACCGCCGATGGTGCTCGTTTGGGTCAGGTTCGAACTAAGTACGGTTTTTGCTGCAACCATTAATTTGTTATAAGTATATTTCACATGGGCTTCGCCGGATACTCCCGTGATGCGTTCGGATACTTTATATACTGCATCGTTATACTCCGACTGTTTTCGGGGAGCGATGGAAGATACGTGTACGCCCGCACCCACAAGCAGTCCTTGCGACTTATAATCTGCTCCCACATAAAACTCCGGCACGCAACTGTTTTTAATGAACTGCTGGTGTTTCTGTGTCCCCGTGTTTCCTGTCTGGTTCGAGCTCGGACCAACGGAAAGATATTGCGACTGCCAAATGGCTGCCGCGGTCAGCACCCAGTGTTTCTGCGTAAATCGGTAGCGTATCTGCGGAGCGCGGCTAAAAGGTTGGTAAGGCGCACCCATATTCAGATTCAATATTTCAGGAGCCACATCGCCATAGAGCGGATGCCAAGTCTGACCCACCAGTAATGCCGACGTTCCCCAATCAAGATTGAAATAAACGTGACGGATACGGAAGAGCGAATAGGTAGTGCCGGAGCCCCGGAAGTCGACTTCTACCTTCGCCGATGTTTTTGCCTTGCCCAGCATAGGTCCGTTAACGTCCAGTCCCAAACGGGTATACAGCGTATAGAAGTTTCCGTCGGGCTTGGCGTTGAGGTCTTCCCCGTTGGCATCGGGCGCAACGTCATTCGGATACATATAAAACAAACCGTCGACAGTTTCCGAGTTAGAACGGCTGTTATAAAACAAATCGGTACGCACCTGACCATAAAATTTGTAACCGAAGTCTTTTTTCTGTGCCGTAACCCCGGATGACACGGCAGCAAGCGCAGCAAGTAGAAGTATCTGTTTTTTCATATCTTTAGTTAATAAGTATTTAGAATCGCACAAAAGTAATAAATCCGCCAAATACTTTATATCTTTGCCCGGAAAAAATAAACCTCATGCGCAGACTTATAGCGATTATATTAATGGGAATTTTTGCCATCTTGCCGATGCGCTCTCAGTCTAAATTCGAAATCCGTGCCGCATGGCTTACTACCATAGGCGCATTGGATTTTCCGAGTCACAAAGCCGGTTCGCCTCAAGGTATCCGCCGACAAAAACAGGAATTATGTAATATATTGGACGAACTGAAGCGGGCAAACTTCAATACGATTCTGCTTCAAACCCGCCTGCGCGGAGATGTTATCTATCCTTCGGCTTTCGAGGGATTCGCCGAATCGCTTACCGGGCATACCGGTGGAAATCCGCAATACGACTTGTTGGACTTTGCTGTCGAGGAGTGTCATAAGCGGGGAATGGAACTGCACGCTTGGATAGTAGCCATCCCGGTGGGAAACTTGCGCCAAGTGAAACTGCAAGGCAAGAATTCGGTAGTAAAGAAACACCCCGAACTCTGCAAGCAGTATAAGAAAGCGTGGTATCTTGACCCCGGAAATCCTGCCACGGCCGACTATTTGGCGGGAATTGTGCGTGAGATTGTGTCGCGTTACGATATTGATGGAATCCACTTGGACTACATCCGTTACCCTGAAGATGCCCAATCGTTCCCCGACCGGCCTACGTTTCGCAAGTACGGAAAAGGGAAATCACTGGAACAATGGAGGCGCGACAACATTACTTACATCGTACGACGGCTTTACACCGAAACCAAAAGGCTGAAACCGTGGGTCAAGGTAAGCAGTTCGCCGATAGGGAAATACAAAGATACGCCACGCTATTCTTCAAGGGGATGGAACGCTTACCAGACGGTTTACCAAGACGCACAGAAATGGATGGCAGAGGGTATTCACGACCTGATATTCCCGATGATGTATTTTCAGAAAAACGGATTTTATCCGTTTGCGCTCGATTGGAACGAGCATAAAAACCAACGCTGGGTAGTGCCCGGACTGGGTATTTATTTTCTGCATCCCGGCGAACAGAACTGGGCGCTCGATGAAGTGTGCCGGCAAATAGCGTTCACGCGGGAAAACCGATTGGACGGACAGGCTTACTTCCGTACACGATACCTGCTGGACAACACCAAAGGACTGTTCGACGAGCTAAAAGAAAGAATTTACATCTACCCCGCAGTTGTTCCTCCCATGACGTGGGGAGACAGCATCGCCCCGTCTGTTCCCACTTGTTATACATTTAATATAGATAGCAAGAAGGCTACAATGGAATGGGGGGTATCGACAGACAATACGGCGGGTGGCGTTTACTACCGAATCTATGCTTCCGACTGTTATCCGGTAGATACGAATCTGCCCCAAAACCTGATAGCAAGCCGCATTGACAGCACCCGCTATGTTCACGCTCCCGCATTTCCGTGGCAGCAACGCATGTATTGGGCAGTGACTGCCGTCGACCGCTTCGGCAACGAGAGCCTCCCGCTGTCGTTCAACGCGCCCCGCGAAAACAGTCCGCAAATCTTTTCAAACCTCCTGCCTGCCATTCCTCCGGGCGCCACGCTCATCGTGACCGATGCCACCGGCGAAGAACTGATGCGTCTGCCCTCTTCTGCCACCCAACTGCCCGACACGCTGGGGAAAGGATTCTTCCGCCTCACCCTGCTTATGCCCGACGGGGAAACCCGATTCATCGGTATCTGCGTAAGATAATATTTTACTTTTCATAAGATAAAAAGCCTGACTTACCGAAGACAAAAATTCTATTCGGAAAGTCAGGCTTTTCTATGGGAAGAACCGAGTAACACATGCGGTAGAGTCAACCAAAACATGCGGTTGCGTTTTCCGTCATAGGCAGACAAATATATAAGTCTGTTTTTCAACAATTTACACAGCACCCTTATTCAGTCTGCAATGCTCCGCCGGTTCCCAAAATATCTTTATACATTTATTTATGAGGAGTGCAAAAACAAATTTAGCGAAAAAAATATGAGTTCATTCTTTTTTTTTAAAAGAATTAGTTGCGCATCTATAAAAATATTAATAAATTTGACACGATTTATTTTGTTTTATCTAAAACTCTTTTAACTATGCTAAAGCATTGTAAACCTTTCGCAGCGCTGCTCGTGGGTTCATTCCTTATCAACGGGACAGCATTTGCGACATCTAATGAAGAACACAGTGTAAGGTCTGTTCAGCAAACAAGCACCTGCACAGGTACAGTCTTGGACGAGACAGGCATGGGTGTCATTGGTGCATCCGTAGTGATTAAAAACAACAAAACTACCGGTTCGGTAACCGACCTCGATGGTAAGTTCTCAATCCCAAACGTAAAGCGTGGTGATGTGTTGGTTATTTCTTACGTGGGATATAAGCCCATGGAAGTAACATGGGAAGGCTCTCCGCTGACCGTTACTCTGACACAAGATTCAGAGTTGCTGGACGAAGTTGTGGTAGTAGGTTACGGAACCCAGAAGAAAGTAAACGTAACGGGTGCTGTCTCAATGGTAGACGACAAAGTATTTGAGTCGCGCCCTGTACAAAACGTGGCTCAGGCTTTGCAAGGTCAAATTCCGGGCTTGACGATGAGCGTAGGAAACAGCGGAGGTACGCTGGATAGCGAATTAAATTTCAGTATCCGTGGTAGCGGTACTATCGGCACAGGTTCAAGCGGTAGCCCGTTGGTACTTATCGACGGTATCGAAGGAAACATGAATACGGTTAACCCGAACGATATTGCCAGCGTATCTGTATTGAAAGACGCTTCTTCGGCTTCTATCTACGGTGCGCGTGCGGCATTCGGTGTAATCTTGATTACCACCAAAAACGGACAGTCTGGTAAAACCCGTGTCAACTACACAGGTAACGTGCGTTTCTCTACTGCCATCCAAGTACCTGAAATGATGAACTCGTTGGATTTTGCCAACTATTTCAATGCGGCTGCCACCAACGACGGTAGTGCCCCGGTGTTCAATGAAGAAGCCATGAACAATATTAAGACTTATCTGTCAGGCGGATTCACCGATCCTACCCAACCGGAATATTACGGTACAACCATCAACCCGCAAACCAACCGCTACCGCAACTACGACGGTGCGTTTGCCAACACCGACTGGTTCCAAGAGTTTTATCGTAAGAATGCCCCTGCTCATGAGCATAACTTGAGCATCAGCGGCGGTTCAGACAAAATGACTTACATGCTGAGCGGTAACTTCTTGAACCAACTTGGTTTGCTGCGCCACGGCGAAGATAAGTTTAACCGCTACACATTGAATGGTAAGTTCAACTTCAAGATTACAGACTGGTTGACTGTGAACTATACAACGAAATGGACACGCGAGGATTACGACCGCCCCACCTACCTGACGGCTTTGTTCTATCACAACATTGCACGCCGCTGGCCGACCTGTTTCGTAATAGACCCTCACGGACATTACGCTGCCGATATGGAAATCATCCAGTTGGAAGAAGGTGGTAAACAGAACGACCAGAAGAACTGGAGTACCAACCAGTTGCAGGTAGTAATCGAACCTATCAAAGACTGGCACATCAATTTGGAAGGAAGTATGCGTCAGTATCACCGTGCATACGGTTGGGCTGTATTGCCTATCTACGGTTACGATGCTTCTAACGAACCTTACTTGCTTTCATGGAACGGTGGCGCTGCCGGATACAGCGAAGCACAGGAAGTACGCGAAGCTGAAGACTACTTCTCTACCAACCTTTATACGGACTATTCAAAAACCATCAACGGACACTACTTTAAAGTGTTGGCAGGTTTCAACGCCGAACTTTACCGTGGAAACAATTTGAGCGGTTTCGGAACGGACCTTATCACACCTACCGTGCCGCAACTCAGCACCACACAAGCCAACCAAGAAACCAGCAACGGCGCCAACGAATTAGCACTTGCCGGATTCTTCGGACGTATCAACTATAACTGGAACGAACGTTACATCTTAGAAGCAAACCTTCGTTACGATGGTTCGTCTCGTTTTCTCGGTGACAAACGTTGGGGACTGTTCCCATCTTTCTCTGCCGGTTGGAACATGGCACGCGAACCGTTCTTCGAACCTTTGAACAAATGGATTAACACCTTTAAACTGAGAGGTTCATGGGGACAATTAGGTAACAACGAACTGGATAACTACTATCCTTTCTATCAGTCTATGCCTACCGGTGTCAACAGCACGTCATGGCTCATCAACGGTCAAAAACTGAATGCAGCCGGTTTGCCGGGCATCGTAAACAGCCTCTTTACATGGGAAACCATTGAAAGCTGGGATATCGGTTTCGACTGGGGAGCATTCGACAACCGCTTTACTGGTTCGTTCAGCTACTACAACCGTATAACCAAAGACATGGTGGCAGCCGCTCCTCCCCTCCCGGGTATCCTCGGTGCCAGCTCTCCCAAAATGAATAATGCCGACTTGAAGTCATACGGTTGGGAAATCGAGGTATCATGGAGAGACCGCATCGCAGATTTCAATTACGGTATACGTTTCGTATTGGACGACAACCAACAGAAAATTACGAAATATTATAACCCGACAGGCGATTTGAACTCGTATTACGTTGGCGAAAAGATAGGTGAAATCTGGGGTTACACCACCGTAGGAATCGCGCAAAGCCAAGAAGAAATGGATGCTCACTTAGAGAACAACCGCCCGAACTGGGGAAGCGGCTGGCAGGCAGGTGACGTAATGTACAAAGACCTGAATGGCGACGGCATCGTTAACAGCGAATCGCAAACGCTGGATAAACATGGAGACTTGAGCATTATCGGTAACAACACTCCGCGCTACAAGTTCGGTTTGACACTGGACGGACAATGGAGAGGATTCGACTTCTCGTTATTCTTCCAAGGTGTAATGAAACGCGACTACTGGTTAGGCGATACTTATTTCTGGGGAGCTCAGGGAGGTATGTGGCAGTCGTGCGGATTCACACAACACTTGGATTACTGGACAGAAGATAATCGCGATGCTTACTATCCGCGTCCTTACTTCAATACGACTAAAAACCAGCAGACCTCAACCGGTTATCTGCAAAATGCAGCTTATTTACGCTTGAAGAACGTGCAGGTGGGTTATACATTCCCGAAGAAATGGATGGACAAAATCGGTGTTGAATCTCTCCGCCTTTACTTCTCTGCCGACAACGTATTTACCGTCAGCCAAATTAGTGGTGTATACGACCCTGAACTGTTAGGCGGAGACTGGGGTTCGGGTAAACTTTATCCGTTGCAACGTACGTGGTCGTTCGGTCTGAATGTTAACTTCTAAATAAAAGAAACAGTATGAAACTAAATATAAAAAACATATCTCTCTATTCGCTCCTTTGTTTGAGCGGAGCGGCGTTGACCTCTTGCGAAGATTTTCTGGACCGTCAACCCATTACCAGCGTGACTCCCGAAGCCTATTTCACCACGGCAAGCCAAGTGGGAGCATACGTAAACAATTATTACAATGACTACTTGCAAAATTCGCAAGGACAGTCATTATACCACGGGACAGCTTGGAACGCGGGTATCGCCAATAACGACCAATACACTGACAATTTTGTAGAAGGCGATGTGTCAAACGGAAGTAACTTGGCGTACTTCAACGGGCAATGGGAATCCTCAGCCGGACAAAACCTGATAACAGACTACGGGCGCATCCGTGTATGGAATTACCTCATCACAACGATTGAACCCAAATTAGAAAGCATACAGGACGATGATGGCAACCTGACTCATTACCTCGGCGAAGCATACTTTTTCCGCGCCATGGCTTACTACAACGCATTGGTGAAGTTCGGCGACCTGCCCATCATCACTGAAGTTTTGCCTAATGAAGAAGGCTACTTGCAAGAAAATTCCGTGCGTGCTCCGCGTAACGAAGTGGCTCGCTTCATCTTGTCGGACTTGGATGAGGCTATCAAGCGACTGAATGATGCGGGATTCCAGAATAATCAGCGCATCAACAAGCAAACGGCTCAACTGTTTAAATCGAGAGTGGCTCTGTTTGAAGGTACATTTGAAAAATACCATCAGGGAACAGGGCGCGTGCCGGGCGACTCAAATTGGCCGGGAGGTACATTCGAAGGTAACATCCAAGATGAAATCAATTTCTTCTTTGACCAAGCAATGGCAGCGGCCAGCGCCGTAGCTGATTACTCCGGACTGACACTGACCGAAAACAGCCATGTCATCAATCCCGAATACGGAGAGATTTACGGCTGGAATCCTTATTTTGAAATGTTCAGCCAACCTTCGTTGAGCAGCGTTCCCGAAGTATTGTTCTGGAAAGAATACAACAAATCGCTCAGCATCAGCCACGATGCCCCCAACCGCCTGAAAGTAGGAGACAACGACGGTATTACCCGCAGTTTCATTACTTCGTTCCTGATGAAAGACGGTCTGCCGTTCTACGCCAGCTCCAACTATCAGGGCGATGAAACACTGGACAAAGAATTTGCCAACCGCGATGAGCGTCTGCAACTTTTCGTATGGGCGGAAAGCACCGTGCTGAAATCCGACCCCACCGAACAGGGTATTGCCGAATCGGGCGAAGTTGAACTTTTCGAAAAGCCGCTCATCACCAACAGTGCCACCCAGAACTTGGACCGCACGGGTTACCGTCAGCGCAAACATTATACGTATGACTATACCCAATCTACCAGCGATGAATTGTTGGGAACCAATGCTTGCCCCATTTTCCGCGTGGCAGAGGCTTACCTCAACTACATCGAGGCTTGCTACGAACGCACAGGACAGATTGACACGAAAGCCGACGGATATTGGCGTGCACTCCGCCGCCGTGCCGGTGTAGACGAAGATTATAACAAAACCATCGCTGCTACCGACATCAACAAGGAACTGGAACTGCAAGACCTGAGTGCATGGTCAGGTGACGGTCCGGTAAACGCAACAATCTTCAACATCCGCCGCGAACGCCGCTGTGAATTTATCGGCGAAGGAATGCGCTGGGATGACTTGAAACGCTGGCGTTCTTGGGACAGACTGTTCGAACATCCGTACATCCCCGAAGGATTCAATCTCTGGGATCAGGCTTACCAGAACTATACAGCTGAAACGGCCGGAACCGGAAACGGCGTATTGGTAGCAGACGGAACAACCAATGCCAACGCATCGCCTGAATCGGTAAGCAAATATTTGCGCCCCTATCAGCGTACACAAACAAACAACGACCTGTACGACGGATACACATGGATGAAGGCTTACTACCTGACACCCATCGGAATACAGGAACTGACTTTGGCACCGCAAATGTATCAGAACCCCTACTGGAGTTCAGAAACTGCAGGATTGGCGCTCGAATAAAAACATACAGAAAACAATTAAGCTGAGACCTACCAAAGGTTAATCATCTATGTAGTCTCTTTCCTCCGTGAGGAGGGAAGGGACTTTTTTTATGCAGACATCACGATGATGTTTAAAAGTATAAATCGCATTAAAAATCGCCAACTTTATGGATATACGCAGAATTATAGCTAAATTTGCATATTTGATTAAAACAAACATATATATCCTATTATACTCATGAGCAACCAACGATACATGCAACGCGGCGTTTCCGCATCAAAAGAAGATGTACATAACGCTATAAAGAATATCGACAAGGGTATTTTTCCGAAAGCATTCTGCAAAATTATCCCCGACATTTTGGGCGGAGACCCTGAGTACTGTAACATCATGCACGCCGACGGAGCGGGCACGAAGTCTTCGTTAGCTTACCTTTACTGGAAAGAAACCGGCGACCTGTCGGTGTGGAAAGGCATCGCTCAGGATGCGCTGATTATGAATATCGACGATTTGCTCTGCGTGGGAGCAGTGGATAATATCTTGGTTTCGTCTACCATCGGACGCAACAAGCTGTTGGTTCCGGGCGAGGTTATCTCTGCCATCATCAACGGCACAGACGAACTCCTTGCCGAACTGCGCGAAATGGGCGTGGGCGTTTATGCCACGGGAGGTGAGACTGCCGATGTGGGCGACTTGGTACGTACCATCATCGTCGACAGTACGGTAACCTGTCGCATGAAGCGCAGCGATGTGATTGATAATGCCAACATCCGTCCGGGCGACGTTATCGTGGGATTGGCTTCGTACGGACAAGCCACTTACGAAAAAGAGTATAACGGCGGCATGGGCAGCAACGGTCTGACCAGCGCACGTCATGATGTATTCGCCAAATATCTTGCCGAAAAATATCCGGAAAGTTACGACCATGCCGTACCCGAAGAACTGGTTTATAGCGGACAGTTAAAGCTGACCGACGCTGTGGAAGGCTCACCGCTTGATGCCGGAAAACTGGTACTGTCTCCTACCCGCACGTATGCCCCTGTGGTAAAAAAATTGCTGGATGCGCTGCGACCGCAGATTCACGGCATGGTGCACTGTTCGGGCGGCGCACAGACCAAAGTGCTTCACTTCGTGGGAGACAACTGCCGCGTAATCAAAGACAACCTGTTCCCCGTACCTCCGTTGTTCCGCACCATCAAAGAACAGAGCGGAACTGACTGGGACGAAATGTACAAAGTGTTCAACATGGGTCACCGCTTGGAAGTGTACTTATCGCCCGAACATGCCGAAGAAGTCATCGCCATCAGCAAATCGTTTAACATCGATGCGCAAATCATCGGACGCATTGAGGAAAGCGACCACAAGGAACTGATTATCCGCAGCGAATTCGGCGAATTTAAATATTAATATTCTGTTTAAGTTTGTGGGCTTCAAACGGCTGACTTGCCCACAAACTTAAAATCTTCAAAACAATGACAGACAACAATACATTATTAGAAAAGTTAGACGGACTGGTTTCGCGCTTCGAGGAAGTTTCGACACTCATCACCGACCCTTCGGTGATTGCCGACCAAAAGCGGTACGTAAAGCTGACCAAAGAGTATAAAGAGCTGGGCGACATCATGGAGGCACGCAAAGAATACCTGCAATGCCTGAACGGGCTGGAAGAAGCCAAGATGATGATGGCAGAAAGCGACCCCGAAATGAAGGAAATGGCACGCGAAGAAGCGGCTGCCTGCGAAGCACGCATCCCCGAACTGGAAGAAGAAATCAAACTGTTGCTTGTTCCTGCCGACCCGCAAGATGACCGCAATGCCATTCTTGAAATACGCGGAGGAACAGGGGGCGACGAGGCTGCCATTTTTGCCGGCGACTTATTCCGTATGTATTCAAAATATTGCGAATCGAAGGGCTGGAAATTGGAAGTTTCGAGCGCCAACGAGGGAGCTGCCGGCGGATTTAAAGAAATCATCTGTTCGGTTACAGGTGAAAAGGTTTACGGAACGTTGAAATACGAATCGGGCGTTCACCGCGTACAGCGTGTACCTGCCACGGAAACGCAGGGGCGCGTACACACCTCTGCGGCATCGGTAGCCGTCCTGCCTGAAGCCGAACCCTTTGATGTGGAAATCAATGAAGGAGAAATAAAGTGGGACACATTCCGAAGCGGCGGAGCCGGCGGACAGAACGTAAATAAAGTAGAATCGGGCGTGCGCCTGCGCTACAACTGGAAGAATCCGAATACGGGAGTAGTGGAAGAAATCCTCATCGAATGTACCGAAACCCGCGACCAACCCAAAAACAAAGAACGTGCTTTGTCGCGCCTGCGTACATTTATCTATGACAAGGAGCATCAGAAGTACATCGACGACATCGCTTCGAAACGGAAAACGATGGTGAGCACGGGAGACCGCTCGGCAAAGATACGTACTTACAATTACCCGCAAGGACGTATCACCGACCACCGCATCAATTACACCATCTATAACTTGGCTGCCTTTATGGACGGAGATATTCAAGACTGTATCGACCACTTGATAGTAGCCGAAAACGCAGAAAGATTAAAAGAAAGCGAATTGTAACAGTATCTGAATAAATATCATGGTAAGAACTTTTCTGACAAAAACATTTTCCACATTAACCGAAGCGTTTCAAAATTGCTTGAAACGTTTTCCGATTACCGTATGTTTTGCGATAGCCCTTACCGGATATTTAATTTATTGGGTAACAATAGAAAAAGAAGAGCGGCTGTTTTTTATCATAGCCTACTACCTCTCTATCGGAACACTGCTTTCGCTAACTCTCCACCTGTGGTGTGAGGAAATAAAGAAACCGTCTGCGCGAATCATTACCCAAGCCGTCGCCCACGTTTTATTAATCGCCGATTCCGTATTTCTGTATTACCTTTCGCCCGAAGAGTCGCTTACCGAAATCACGATTGCCCACGGAGCCGGCATATTCGCCTTAGGGATTTCAATATTCTTCCTGTCGTTTACGAAGGAAAAAAACGACATAGCTAGCTGGAACTTCACCCTGTCGAGCCTCACATACTTCGTAACAGCTTGTGCGATAGGCAGCATCATGAGCGGAGGAATCAACTTGCTGGTCTTTTCTCTCCATCAACTATTCGACTGGAACATCGACTCGAAATGGTATATCTACATTACCGTGGTATGTAATATTTTGCTTGCCATATTCCTTTTCTTGGGACTACTACCCCAAGGAGCTGTCAAACATGACCGTACCCCCTTGTCGAAAAGTTTTCTGAATACGGTTATCCATTACCTGTTTATCCCGCTGTTAAGCGGTTATCTTATCGTACTTTACATTTATGCTGCCCGCATATTGGTAAAATGGGAGCTACCCATCGGGTGGGTTTCATGGCTCGTTACAACGCTGATGGCAGGATGTATTGCCGTTGAGTTCGGGCTTTACCCGTCGCGAATGGCAAATGTAAAGAAGGCAGATAACCGCATAGCGCGTTACCTTCCTGTACTGATACTTCCGCTGCTGATACTGATGACGATAGGCATTGCCCGCCGTTTCAACGATTACGGTATCACGATAAACCGTCTTTACCTGATAACATTCAACGCATGGTGTTACATGGTCTGCATCGGACTGTTTATCACGAAGGCAAAACGCATCAACTGGATTCCCATATCGTTTGCGGTTATTTTCCTTCTAACCTCCGTACTGCCGGTTAATTACAGCAGCATCACCCGTAATACGCTCCGCAATGATATTTTGAAAGAGCTGAAATTACATGCTTATGATATGCCGCTCTCCGAAAAAGAGTACACGGCATGGGTCAACACACTCCCCCCGGAAAAAGCTCGCTCAATCAATGACAAAATAATGTACCTGCACAGTTATTTTGGCGAGGAAAGCCTCAGCGACTTATTCTCAGAACGAATCAACGCAGTTCTGACAACGAATGCGGACAAAGACATCCTGATAGAACAACGAACGTCTGCAAAAACTACCATTGAGATTCCGAAAGGATATGGCCACTTTATAGAGGTTTCCCAGATAGAGGATATATCCAACAAGAATATATCGGATGGTATACTGCCCGTGCCTGTCAACGATAAAGACAAGGGCATTACAGACACGGTTTATCTGGATTTAAAGGCACTCGGCTCTCTTGCCGACAAGTATCCTCGTGAGGATACGCCTCCGCAGCGAATCAAGTGCAAATTAAACGAACACTTATTTATTTCAACCTATATAAACGTCACACGGTTTGCCAACGAAGGGCACACTTCGGTCAACTTATCAGGTTATCTATTTATAAAAAACAATTAAAATACAGCAATATGAACAAACAAGAACTTTTTGAAAACATCAGACGCAAGAAATCATTCCTTTGTGTAGGACTGGACACTGACATCAAGAAAATCCCGGAACACCTGCTAAATGAGGAAGACCCTATCTTTGCTTTCAACAAAGCCATCATTGACGCTACCGCTCCTTACTGTATAGCTTACAAACCGAACCTCGCCTTTTATGAAAGCATGGGTGTAAAAGGCTGGATAGCATTCGAAAAGACAGTGGATTACATCAAGAAAAACTATCCGGACCAATTCATCATCGCAGATGCCAAGCGTGGAGACATCGGAAATACCTCTGCCATGTATGCCCGCACATTCTTCGAAGAGCTGGACATTGATTCAGTGACCGTTGCCCCATATATGGGAGAAGACAGCGTAACGCCGTTTCTTACTTATGAAGGCAAATGGGTTATCTTATTGGCACTGACATCAAACAAAGGTTCTCACGACTTTCAATTAACTACCGACACTAACGGAGAACGACTTTTTGAAAAAGTATTACGCAAATCACAAGAATGGGCAAACGACCAGAACATGATGTATGTAGTAGGTGCAACTCAAGGACGGATGTTCGAAGATATTCGCAAAATCGTACCTAACCATTTCTTGTTGGTACCGGGTGTCGGAGCACAAGGAGGGTCTTTGGAAGAAGTCTGCAAATACGGCATGAATAGCGAGTGTGGACTTATCGTCAACTCCAGCCGTGCGATCATCTATGCAGACAAAACCGAAAATTTCGCCAAAGCTGCCGGAGAAGAAGCTCACAAAGTCCAACTCCAAATGGAGGAACAACTCAAAGGCATCTTCTAACCGGAAAAGCCGTCTGTTCAAAGATTTTCAAGCGTGCAAGGAGAAAAAAATGACATTTTTCACGGATTTCTGAAAAAAAAACACGTAATTTGCATAATTATCTGATGAGTATGCCAATTTAGGCAGTTATTAACCAAAAGGTATAAAGGAACAAAAGGAATAAAAGAACAAAAAAATATTATGGAGTTCTCAGCTAAACAAATTGCGGAATACATCCACGGAACCATTATTGGAGACGAAAACGCAACGGTACACACTTTTGCCAAAATAGAAGAAGGCATTGCAGGTGCATTGTCTTTTCTCTCCAACCCCAAATACACTCATTATATTTATAATACGCAATCCTCCATTGTACTGGTAAATAAAGATTTTGAGCCGGAGCATGAAATAAAAGCCACTCTTATCAAAGTGGACAATGCGTACGAAAGTCTGGCAAAACTTATGATGCTGTACGAAGCGAGCCTGCCTAAAAAACAAGGTATTGACCCCTTAGCTTCGGTGGCAACAAACGCCAAGATAGGTAACAATGTATACATTGGAGCTTTTGCATGTATTGAAGAAGGTGCCGAGATTGGAGACAATACCTACATCCATCCGCACGTAACCGTAGGGTGTAACGCAAAAGTGGGAGCCAATACGATTCTTTATCCGAACGTTACGATATATCATGACTGCCGCGTAGGGAATAATTGCATCCTTCATGCCGGTTCGGTGATAGGTGCTGACGGATTCGGGTTTGCTCCTACTGAAAATGGCTATGAAAAAATCCCCCAGATAGGAATCGCTATTCTGGAGGATGACGTAGAAATAGGAGCAAACACCTGCGTTGACCGCGCTACAATGGGTGCCACCATCATCCGTAAAGGAGTTAAGTTGGATAATCTGATTCAAATAGCACATAACGTAGAAGTAGGCAGTCATACTGTCATGGCATCACAAGTAGGAATTGCCGGTTCTACAAAGATCGGAGAGCGATGTACTTTTGCCGGACAAGTAGGAGTAGCAGGACACATAACAATAGGCGACCATGTAACAGTGGGGGCACAATCGGGTATACCGGGAAACACAAAGTCGGGAACTACGCTGATGGGATATCCCGCTATCGACCCCAAACAATTCGCACGTTCGGCTGTAATTTACAAGAAATTGCCGGATATGTATACCGAATTGGGATGCCTAAAAAGAGAAATAGAAGAACTGAAAAAACAACTTAATAAATAAACCCATGTTGAAACAACAAACCTTAAAAGGCAGTTTTTCCTTGAACGGCAAGGGACTTCATACAGGAGTCAAATTGACTGTTACATTCAATCCTGCCCCAGAGCATCACGGGTATAAAATACAACGCATAGACCTCGATGACCAACCTATATTGGATGCCGTGGCAGAAAACGTTGTAGATACGACACGTGGTACTGTTTTAGGGAAAAACGGGGTGAAAGTCAGTACCGTTGAACATGCTTTAGCTGCACTCTATGCAGCAGGTATCGACAACTGTCTTATTCAAGTAAACGGACCTGAATTCCCAATTTTGGACGGCAGTGCAAAAGCGTATGTAGAATGTATAAAACGTGTTGGCATCGAAGAACAAGCCGCTCCGAAAGACTATTATATCATCAAGTCGAAAATTGAATTCCGCGACGAAGAAACCGGTTCTTCCATCATTGTATTGCCAGACGATAAGTTCAGCCTCAATGTATTGATTTCCTACGACTCGAACATATTGAATAATCAATACGCGACTTTGGAAAACATGAATGACTTTCCAAATGAAATCGCATCGGCACGTACATTCGTTTTCGTCCGTGAAATTGAACCGCTATTAAATGCCGGACTTATCAAAGGAGGCGATTTAGATAACGCTATCGTTATCTACGAAAAACAAATGACGCAAGATAACTTCGACAAACTTGCAGATGTAATGGGTGTTCCACACATGGATGCAAGCCATCTGGGATATATAAACCATATCCCTTTGGTATGGCCCAACGAACCGGCACGTCATAAATTGCTTGATATTATCGGCGACCTTGCACTGACAGGGAAACCTATAAAGGGACGTATCATTGCTACCCGTCCGGGACATACAATCAATAATAAGTTTGCGCGCCAGCTAAGAAAAGAAATCCGCTTACACGAAATACAGGCACCGATTTATAACTGCAACGAAAAGCCCTTGATGGATGTAAACCGCATTCGTGAGTTACTTCCTCACCGCTATCCATTCCAGTTGGTCGACAAAGTAATCGCTATCGGGGCAAACCATATCGTGGGAGTGAAAAACGTTACATCCAATGAACCGTTCTTTCAAGGACATTTCCCTCAAGAACCGGTCATGCCGGGTGTACTTCAAATAGAAGCTATGGCACAAGTAGGCGGACTATTGGTTCTCAACTCTGTTGACGAACCGGAAAGATATTCCACCTATTTCCTGAAAATAGACAACGTAAAGTTCCGTCAGAAAGTAGTTCCGGGAGACACATTAATCTTCCGTGTTGAGTTAACAGCTCCTATCCGACGTGGCATATCTACTATGAAAGGATACGTATTCGTAGGAGAAAAAATTGTCTGTGAAGCCGAATTTATGGCACAAATCGTAAAAAACAAATAATATATAATGAAGAATTGCATCAAAATAAGAAACAACCGCTTGAACACAACAATATCAACCGATTTACAACTACAATATTTTGATGCAATTTCTTTGTTTATTCTTAATATACAGCTATGATAAGTCCGTTAGCATACATACATCCTGAAGCCCAAATAGGAGAAAATGTGGAAATAGGTCCGTTCGTTTTCATCGATAAAAATGTGGTTATCGGAGATAACAATGTTATTATGCCGAACGCGAATATTTTATACGGCGCACGAATCGGCAACGGAAACCGCATTTTTCCGGGAGCAGTCATTGGGGCCATTCCGCAAGACCTGAAATTCAGGGGGGAAGAAACAACCGCCGAAATAGGAGACAATAACACCATCCGCGAAAACGTAACAATCAACCGAGGAACTGCATCGAAAGGAAAAACCATTGTAGGAAACAATAACTTACTGATGGAAGGGGTACACGTGGCTCACGACACACACGTAGGAAGCAACTGTATCATCGGAAATGCAACCAAAATAGCAGGAGAAGTTATAGTTGATGACAACGCCATCGTCAGCGGAGGCGTATTAATGCACCAGTTCTGTCACGTGGGAGGCTACGTAATGATTCAAGGAGGATGCCGTTTCAGCAAAGACATTCCGCCTTTCATCATCGCCGGACGAGACCCGATAGCCTACTGCGGCATCAATATCGTAGGATTGCGACGCAGGGAATTTTCAAACGAGCTGATTGAAAATATCCATAACGCTTACCGCATCATCTACAACAGCGGAAAAATAGTAAGCGATGCGTTAGAGCAAATCCGAAACGAAATACCTATGAGCAAAGAAATAGAATATATCATTTCGTTTGTTGAAAATTCACAGCGAGGAATCATACGCTGAAAAGATTTTTGTAACTTTACCTCGTCAATAAACGACTAAAACAAAAGTAACAATGGTATATAAGTTTAGAATCATATCAGACGAAGTCGATGGTTTCTTTAGAGAAATAAAAATCGACTCTGATGCTTCGTTTTACGATCTCCACGAAGCAATATTGAAATCTGTCGGCTATAAAGACGACCAAATGACTTCTTTTTTCATCTGCGACGACGATTGGGAAAAAGAAACAGAAGTCACACTGGAGGACATGGGCGGAGGAAGCTCGGAAGAAGATACATACGTAATGCGCGACACTCGCTTGAGCGAACTACTTGAGGACGAAAAACAAAAACTGTTATACGTATTCGACCCGCTGGCAGAACGTGTGTTCTTCATTGAATTATCAGAAATCATCACAGGTAAAGACTTAGACAAGGCTGTTTGTTCACGGAAAGAGGGAGAAGCACCCCAGCAAACCATTGATTTCGATGAGCAAATGAATACGAATGCTGCACTCGACCTTGATGAAAACTTTTACGGTGACCAAGAATTTGATTTGGAAGACTTCGACCCCGAAGGGTTCGACATGAATGAAGGAGGTAATCCTTACGACGAAGATAAATATTAAACATCCCTTTAACACGGCACGAATTACACAAAGCTAAGCGGCAGGATAAAGACCAAGCTGCGTATTCATGTGTAATTCGTGCTTCTTTTTTAATCATTCTCTATGCAAACTCCCACACTTATCGTACTAATCGGCCCGACAGGTGTCGGGAAAACGGAACTCAGTTTGAAAATAGCTGAGAATTACCACACAGAAATCATCTCTGCCGACTCGCGGCAACTTTATGCGGACTTGAAAATAGGAACGGCAGCTCCTACCAGAGAACAACTGGAGCGCGTGCGCCATCATTTCGTGGGAACACTGCAACTTACCGATTATTACAGCGCAGCCCAATACGAAGCTGATGTGTTAAACACATTAAATCAGCTTTTCCAAATCCATCCCGTTGTTTTACTCACCGGAGGCTCGATGATGTACGTCGATGCCGTATGTAAGGGTATAGACGACATCCCTACCGTAGACAGGGAAACACGCGAACTGATGATTCACCGCTACGAAACGGAAGGGCTGGAACGATTATGCGCCGAACTGAAACTGCTCGATCCTGAATATTACAACATCGTAGATTTAAAGAATCCGAAGCGGGTGGTTCATGCTTTGGAAATTTGCTACATGACCGGAAAAACGTATACGTCGTTCCGCACACGCAGTAACAAAAAACGCCCGTTCCACATACTGAAAATAGGCTTGAAACGAGACCGTGAAGAATTGTACGAACGAATCAACCGGCGGGTAGACCAAATGATAGACGAAGGATTAGTGGAAGAAGCGCGGAGCGTTTATCCGTATCGCCACCTGAATTCGCTGAACACCGTGGGGTATAAAGAAATATTTAATTACCTCGACGGAACATGGACGCTACCGTTCGCCATCGAAAAAATCAAGCAAAACTCGCGCATTTATTCACGCAAACAAATGACATGGTTTAAGCGCGATGCAGACATCGCATGGTTCCACCCCGATGAAACAGATAAAATAGAAGCATATATCCAAGAAAACATCGCCGGATAAAGCTCTCAAACACTACCGTTAGTGTTGGTCATCCTAAGCGGTAGAACTCACCGTTTCTACCCATAGAACCAATCGGTCTAACCGTTAGTGTTTTCAAGCTACCGAAAAAGCCGGATAAAGTTTGAGTCAACGCTGTATTCCGGCTTCCACATCAACGGAACAATGCTGTAAAGACCTTGCGCCCGCGCACTTTTGCCTGCCACAAGATACTGAAACGAAAACGTTCGGGGATGTCTGTCAACTGTGTAGAAGCAAGGTTCTTACGCCGGTCGTCAACGAACTGCGGGCGCAAACGGAGGTACTCCTTACGCGCTTCGATTACGGCATGAGCATTATGAAAATCTGCCTTCAGAAAGAAAAAAGCGGCCGCTACATAATCTAAACAGGCGCGCACGCACATCACCCGACGAAGTTCTTTTTCGGGCAAATTTTTGTAGAGCATCAGCAAGTTATTGCGAAAATTCAAGAACGTTTTGTGCGGGTTATCCTTTTTCAGCGTGGCTCCCCCTACGTGATATACGCTACTTGAAGGCAAGCAAACCACATTGTGACCGCGACTGCGCAAACGCCAACAAAGGTCTATCTCCTCCATGTGGGCAAAGAAACGTCCGTCCAGCCCGCCCACTTCCTGATAAACTTTCAGCCGAATCAGTAACGCAGCCCCCGTTGCCCAAAAAACAGAAACAACCTTGTCATACTGCCCTCTATCTTCCTCCACCGATTCAAAGATACGTCCCCGGCAAAACGGATAGCCGTAACAGTCTATAAATCCGCCTGCCGCACCAGCATATTCAAAGCTATTCCGCTCATGATAACTTAATATTTTAGGCTGACAGGCAGCCACATCGGGGTGGGTATCCATGTAATCGACCATTGGAGTGAGCCAATCCGGAGTAACCTCAACATCGCTATTCAGCAGAACCACATACTCTGCCTCCACCTGCTTCAAAGCCTTGTTATACCCTTCGGCAAAACCATAGTTTTCTGCCAAACGAATCAGCCGCACATCGGGAAACTCCCATTTGATAATTTCGCAAGAATCGTCCGTCGAACCGTTATCTGCCACACATACCTCTACGCCTTCTGCCTGTGAGCAAGCTAATACCGAGGGCAAGAAACGACGAAGCATGTCAGCCCCATTCCAATTTAATATGACTACCGATACTTTTTTCATGCCAGAATTGTCCCTTTCAGTGCCGTACCTTCTTCATTAAACTCTCCTAACCGCACACGCACCAACTGATTATCGAGCGAATCATCGTGCGGCAGTTCTACCCGGATATAATTGTCCGTAAAACCATGCATCGGAGCTCCGGCTTTCGATTTCTCCATCAATACCACAGCTTCTTTCCCGATATGACGCGCATAGAAAGCCCGCGTCTTTTCTTCCGAAAGCGCCAAAAGCTGCTGGCTTCTGCGATGTTTTTCATCCGCCGAAACCACATAATCAATATTCAGGGCTTGTGTTCCGGGGCGTTCGGAATAGCTGAACACGTGGAGCTGAGTAACGTCCAGACTCTTTATAAACTCGTAAGCACGGTCAAAATATTCAGGTATTTCACCGCGCGTACCCACAATAACATCCACACCGATAAAGGCATCGGGGATTAATTCTTTTATTTTATGGATTTTAGAAGCAAACAAAGCCGTATCGTATCGCCGGCGCATCAACTTCAGCACTTCATCGCATCCGGACTGCAAAGGGATATGGAAATGAGGCATAAACCGCTTTGAACGAGCAACGTATTCGATAATTTCGTCCGTCAACAAATTGGGTTCAATAGACGATATACGGAAACGCTCAATGCCTTCTACTTCATCGAGTGCCTTTACCAAATCATAAAAATTCTCGCCTGTACTTTTTCCGAAATCGCCAATGTTTACTCCGGTAAGCACAATCTCCTTTCCTCCTTCAAGCGCACTCTGACGCGCCTGAGCCACAAGGTCTTCAATCTTTCCGTTACGGCTTCTTCCGCGTGCGAAAGGTATCGTACAGTATGAGCAGAAATAGTCACAACCATCTTGCACTTTCAAGAAATAGCGCGTACGGTCTCCGCGGGAACACGACGGAGAAAAGGCACGGATATCTTTAGTAACAGTCGTCACAGCCTCTCCGTGTTCACGTTTCTTCAAATCGCCCAAATAATTAATCAACTCCCCTTTCTGTTCTGCCCCCAATACAAGGTCTACCCCTTCTATATCAGCAATCTGTTCCGGTTTCAACTGGGCATAACATCCTGTTACAACGATGAACGCTCCGGGATGTTCCTTCGACAAACGATGAATCGCCTGCCTGCATTTCTTATCTGCCACTTCGGTAACCGAACAGGTATTTATCACGCAAATATCAGCTTTTTCTCCTTTTCGAACGGTACGGATACCGGCTTCTTTCAAAGTCTTTCCGATAGAAGAAGTTTCTGCGAAATTCAGTTTACATCCTAAAGTGTAATAAACAGCTTTTTTATCCTGAAAAACATTTGTATCTATCATATATAATTTTAGTCTCGATTGGTAGATGCTACAAAGTTACACATTTTTATCGGATTCTCCCGCGTTAAGCACCTACTCCCTGCATTAATACTCAATAATTATTAAATAATCCTTTTATCCATGCCACAAAACCATCCGTCAACAAACCGCCCTATACGGCTTTACATACGCATTTACTTGCGTCCAAACGGCAGAGATAAAGAAATTTATATTTAAAAACATATTTTTTTGAAAAAAAGTAGGCTTTAAAAGAACAACGTATTCTAAAAGTCTGTATCTTTGCAACGTTTTAAGAGAACAACATAAGTATTACAGATTTAAAAAAGCAAAGAAAATGAAAAAATTAGTATTTTTGTTCGTAGCATTTGCTGCTATTTCTTTCGCATCTTGCGGTAACCAAGCAGCTAACACTGAAGCTAACGTAGATTCAACTGCAACTACTGTAGAAGAAGTTGCTCCGGTTGCAACTGACTCAGCAGCAGTTGTTGATTCAGCAGCTACTGACTCTGCTGTTGTAGCTGAATAATCTAACGAACATTAGAGAGAATTGAAAGTCTGGGTGCGAAAGCACTGCCAGACTTTTTTTTATGTCCGTACGTCTCCCCCTAATTGAATAAAACAAACCAAGAACCGGCAACCGGCAAACGTTATCTCCATTCATCACATAAAAGATTCAGGTCCAGATTTCACCTGCACATAGAGACAAAAAAAAGAATCCCGACCGAAATATGATTTCCGATCGGGATTTTTTATCAAGTATTTACAGATAGCAAATTAAGCTTCTTCTGCAACAACTTCAAACGGAATTTCAACAGAAACTTCCTTATGAAGTTTAACGGTTGCGGTGTATTGACCAACTTCCTTCACTTGACCTTTCACAACGATAATCTTACGATCGATGTTGTGACCCAATTTAGCCAATTCGTCAGCAATTTGGATATTGCTTACAGAACCATAGATAACGCCTGTTGCACTAACTTTGGTAGCAATTTTCAAAGAAACGCCTTTCAGTGATTCAGCCACTGCTTCAGCATCTTTCTTAATTTTTTCCAACTTGTGTGCGCGTTGCTTCAATTCTTCAGCCAACATTTTCTTGGCAGCCGGAGATGCGATAACTGCTTTTCCCGTCGGAATAAGATAGTTACGACCATAACCAGACTTAACGGTTACAATATCATTCTTGTAGCCCAAGTTAACTACGTCTTCTTTCAAAATAATTTCCATACTCTTATTCCTCCTTTAATTATTTCATCATATCAGTTACGTAAGGCAGCAACGCCAAGTGACGTGCTCTCTTCACAGCTTGCGCAATACGACGTTGGAACTTCAATGAAGTACCGGTAATACGGCGCGGAAGGATTTTACCTTGTTCATTCAAGAATTTCTTCAAGAATTCAGGATCTTTATAATCGATATACTTGATACCGTTCTTTTTAAAACGGCAGTATTTCTTCTTTTTAACGTCTACTGAGGGCGGAGTTAAATATCTGATTTCTGATTGTTGCTGTGCCATGATTAGTTTTCCTCCTTTTTAGTTGATTTTACATTTCTTCTCTTAGCAGCATATTCTGCAGCGTACTTATCCATTCTGAATGTCAAGAAACGGATTACACGTTCGTCACGACGGAAGTTTACTTCCAATTTTGCAATAACAGACGGTTCTGCCTTAAACTCAATCAGTTGATAAAAACCGGTAGTTTTCTTCTGGATAGGATAAGCCAACTTCTTCAATCCCCAGTTTTCTTCATTGATGATCTCAGCACCTTCCTGAGTCAGGATTGCTTTGAACTTCTCTACCGCTTCCTTCATCTGAGCGTCAGACAAAACGGGAGTTAAAATGAAAACGGTTTCGTATTGATTCATACTTATTCGTTAATTAAATTATTAATATTAAAATTTTATTTGCGGCGCAAAGGTACGACTTTTTCTCTAACAAACAAACCTTTATCCACTTTTTATGCAAAAAGAATCTTAAAACAAGGGGGCTTTTATGAAAGATATGTATCTTTGTAATTATTTAAATGACAAAGACGAATGATTGAACAATTCAATTTCGACATACAGCTTATTTTCGCCATCCTTAATGGCAAGGTCTCTGCTGCTATCAACCGAAAACTAAACCGCAACTTCCGCCAAAACGGACTTGACATTACCCCTGAACAATGGACTGTTTTACTTTATTTATGGGAAAAAGATGGCGTTCCCCAGCAAGAGTTATGTAATGCCACGTTTAAAGACAAGCCGAGCATGACTCGACTTATTGACAACATGGAACGCCAACAGTTGGTGGTGCGCACGGCAAATCCCAAAGACCGGCGTACCAACAAAATCCATTTGACCCAAAAAGGGAAAGGACTGGAGGGGAAAGCGCGCCACATTGCCAACAAAACCCTGCGGGAGGCGTTACACGGATTAACGATTGAAGAACTGAAAGTCAGCCAAGAAGTTCTACGCAAAATATTTACCAACACAAAAGAATAAAACTTAGAGCCTGTTTAAATTTTCCGATTAAGTATCTTTATCTGTACTTATTTCACTCCATCCGCTTTATGTCGGACACCGGAACTCCATAATGCCTCTTGTTTGCGGAAACACAGGGGAGAAAATCCCTTCTGTTATGCCGGTCCAAACGCTACCGTTAGTGTTGGTCATTTCTAACGGATGAGTTGCCCGGTTCTACCCATAGAACCGACCCGCTTTTCGGGTAGTGTTTTCAGGCTTCCGAACAAGGCGCACAACGTTTGAGCAAGCGGCATAAACGAACAATCCTCCCGAATCATATCGGGCGACGCACCGGATTGAAACAATAAAGCCGATGTTGCATTTTTTCATGGCAGACGGAGGAGTTTATGCCTCCTCCCCTTGAAATTTAGCCGGAAATTTTAAGCAGACTCTTACAGAAGATCGTTTCAGAAGAAAGATATTTGCTTAATATTCTGTTTTTTTCATGAAATAATTTCGTTCATTAAAGAATTATGCTTTAATTTGTAATAATGAATAAATTAAACCATAAAATAGAAAACACACATGAAAACCTTGTTAAAGAATTTAGGAGTGATTTTGGTGATAGTGGGTGCAATCATCCTGATCCTCTGCTTCGTTAATGGTAATGTTAATGACAATACAACGTTGGGCACATCGCTGTTATTAGTTGTTGTCGGATTACTTGCTCATATCATTATCAATAAACGCATTACAGAGTAACTTATCAAGTAAAGTTTCAGAGCAATAAAAAAGCCCGGTATGTTCGTGTACCGGGCTTTTTTATTTCCGCTTACAGCCAGAAATCCATTATTCTTCGGGAGTAATCAACTTATATCCCTTTCCGTGAATATTGATGATTTCGATTGAATCATCTTCTTTCAAATGCTTACGCAGTTTAGTGATATACACATCCATACTTCTTGCATTGAAGTAATTGTCGTCAATCCAAATGGTTTTCAAGGCAAAGTCGCGCTGCAAGATTTCGTTTGCATGTGCACACAACAGTCCTAACAATTCTGATTCTTTTGTTGTCAACTTGGTCTGCTTATCGCCGATAGAAAGAATCTGTTTTTGTGTATCAAACGTGAAACGTCCTATCTTATAAATGTTGCTTTCCTTGTTCCGTTTTCCACGTACACGGCGCAGAATAGCTTCGATACGGAAAGTCAGCTCTTCCATACTGAATGGTTTCGTGATGTAATCGTCTGCACCGATTTTAAAACCTTCCAGAATATCTTCTTTCAGCGTTTTTGCCGTCAGGAAAATAATAGGAATTTCCGCATTTGCCTGACGGATTTCCTGAGCCAGCGTAAAGCCGTCTTTGCGCGGCATCATTACATCAAGCACACACAAATCATATTTGTTCTTCAAGAAAGTTTTATAGCCCACTTCCCCATCCGGACAAAGGTCGGCAGCATACCCCTTTGCCTGCAAATATTCTCTCAATAACATGCCAAGATTTTCATCGTCTTCGCATAATAAAATACGTAATTTTTCGTCCATACTATTCGTCTTTAAATAAAGGTAATACAATAATAAACTTAGTTCCTACATTCAGCTCACTCTCGGCGCGAATCGTACCTTTGTGGTCTGTAATGATTTTCTTCACATACGCCAGTCCAAGTCCGAATCCTTTCACATCGTGACGGTTTCCGGTATGAACACGGTAGAACTTATCAAATATCTTTTTCAGGTTTTCTTTCTTGATACCGATTCCGTTATCTTCTATACTTATGTACAGTTTGCCTGATTCATTCCATGTTTTCACCTTCAAGGCTATATCGCCCTCCGGCTTTTTGTATTTTACCGCGTTATCCAGCAAATTAAATATAACGTTTGTAAAATGCATTTCGTCTACAAAGATAACAGGATCTTCGGCATTTAGTTCGGCTTCAAGTGTTCCTCCGCATTTTTCAACTTTCAAACGGAATGTATTTACTACCCCATTTATCAACTCATTGGCGTCGACTTCTTTTTTCTTCAGGGTCACACTCTGCCGTTCAAACATCGACATCTGCAATACTTTTTCTACCTGAAAGCGCAAACGTTTTGTTTCGTCATTTATCACGCCCGAAATGTGTTTAAACATCACCGGCGACTTTGCCACAGCGGGGTCGTTCAACATCTGAGCTGCCAAAGATATTGTAGATATAGGAGTCTTAAACTCATGTGTCATGTTATTGATGAAATCGTTTTTTATTTCGGTCAGCTTCTTCTGACGGAAAATAATATAAATGGTAAAGATAAACGTTACCAATAACACCAATGTAAAAATCAAAGACGGAATCATAAACCGAACCGAGCTGAAGATATAATCATCCATCGTGGGAAAGAAGATGTTCACAAACCCCATTTTTGCCGGTGGGTCTTTTTCGAACAGCAAACGTGAATAAACCTTTTCATCATTATAAATGTAATCCGAACAGCGGTATACTTCTTTTCCATCGCGGTCGGTCACCGAGAAATGATAAGGAAGGTCTATCCCGTTATTAAACAGTTCCGATTTCAGGAAATGGTCTAACTGCTTAAAGTTAATGCGTTCTTTCAAGGGCTTATCGCTTGCTGTATAAAGAATGTTATATACGACTTCATCGAGCAACGCGCGTTGGTACACATAACGTTCTTTCAGTATCTCTTGCAAGGCACGTGAAGTCTGTGCTATATTTTTCCCTGTCGAAAATGTTACTTTCGGCACGTTAGAAGGACGGCTGTTGGTTACTGTTTTCATTTCGAAAGAAGAGAGCATTGTTCCGTCGGGAGAAGTTACGGTATATTGCCGGTGTTCAATCACCCGATTGTTACTCTGCTGTTCCAACTGTTGTGACAGTTGCATTGCTCTTTCTTGAGCAGCCACGTCTTTCTCTAAATACTTCTTTGTTTCTACCAGTTCCAGATTATGTACAGCCTTTCCTAAACTACGGTTTACATTCTCTTCGAACTGTCCACGCCGCATTTTGACCATCTCTTCAATATAACTCACTTGCAAGTAAAGCAAACTGAGAAAAGACAGTCCCATTACAATTCCTAATATCCAAATAGTAGACTTTTTCATGCAGGCAAAATTAACAGCCTAATTCCTAACTGATACCGGACTTAACAAGTTTTAATCCACGATTTTCTAATATTAACTGAATATTCCTTCTAACATTAGATTTTACAAACTTAAAAGTCCTCACAGCCTTGTTTTCGTGCAAAAATAATAAAAAATTAAACAAAAGCAAAAGAATGGCGCATTTGTTTAAGATCGGTTAAACAAGATATGTTCTGTCCTGACCACAAATTAACACGCCCTTATTCTTTCAAATGCCAGCTCTATATATAGCAAATAAAGGTATTGCCGTTTGACTGCGTACGACAATACCTTTTTCTCAAACTAATCTGACAGATATAATTTTTCTAAATCATGCTTCTTCTTTTTCTTGTTCTTCAAACTCTTTTATCAGTTTAGCCTGAACGTCTGCCGGAACAAGTTCGTAGCTGGCAAATTTCATAATGAAAGATGCACGGCCTCCTGTGAGTGAGCTTAATGACGTTGAATAATTAGACATTTCTTTCAACGGAACTTTTGCAACCAGCTTTTCATAGCCTTTTTCGCTGCTCATACCCATAATCATGCCTCGGCGTCCTTGCATATCGCTCATTACATCGCCCAACTTGTCGCTCGGACAGAACACTTCCACATCGTAAATCGGTTCCAGAATCTTCGGTCCTGCGTTTTTAAAGGCATCACTGAAAGCATGACGACCTGCCAGCATGAACGAAATTTCGTTAGAGTCTACGGGGTGCATCTTTCCGTCGTAAACGATTACGCGAACATCGCGGGCATACGAACCGGTAAGCGGACCTTGCTCCATGCGGCTCATAATACCTTTCAGGATAGCCGGCATAAAGCGTGTATCAATGGCTCCACCTACTACACTGTTAACAAATACCAACTTGCCGCCCCATTCCAAATCAATGGTTTCGGTACTTTTTACGTTCATCTTAAATTCCTGTCCATTAAACTTATATACTTCCGGAGCGGGCATTCCTTCGTAGTAAGGTTCTACAATAAGATGAACTTCGCCGAACTGTCCTGCACCTCCCGACTGTTTCTTATGACGATAGTCTGCACGTGCTGCTTTGGTAATTGTTTCACGATAAGGGATTTTGGGTTCATAGAACTGTACTTGCAACTTTTCATTGTTTTCCAAACGCCATTTCAAAGTACGCAAGTGGAATTCTCCCTGTCCGTGAACTAAAATCTGCTTCAGTTCTTTTGATTGTTCTACTACCCACGTCGGGTCTTCCTCACGCATACGGTTCAATACCGCCATCATCTTTTCCGTATCGGCTTCATTGACTGGTTTGATTGCGCGAGTATATTTCGAGTTAGGATATTTAATAAAGTTGAAACGGTTATCGCAATCTTTTCCGTTCAGGGTATTTCCTGTTTTTACGTCTTTCAGCTTCACTGTACAACCGATGTCTCCGGCACGCAGTTCGTCTACTTTTTCACGATTAGCTCCGGCGCATACATAAAGCTGTGCCATGCGTTCCTTCGAACCTCTATCGGCATTAGTCAAATCGTCCCCTTCGTGAACAGTTCCACTCATCACCTTGAAATACTGAACATCGCCGATATGCGGTTCAACCGCTGTTTTGAAGAAATACAGCGAAGTAGGTCCGTTGGCATCAGGCGGAACGGGGATACCGCGTGTATTGAAAACCGTAGGCATCTCATCGACAAACGGAACCACATTGCCTAAAAATTCCATCAACCGGCGAACACCCATATCCTTGCCTGCACACACGCAGAATACGGGGAACATACCGCGCGCAGCCAGCCCTTTACGGATTCCTTCGCGCATTTCATCTTCGGTAAGCGATTCTGATTCGAAGAATTTCTCCATCAGCGTTTCATCGTGTTCGGCAGCAGCTTCAACAAGCACTTTATGCCAAGCCTGTGCTTTTTCCATTTCCTCTTCCGGAACCGGTTCGATGGTAGGAGCACCTCCTTCGGGACCCCATGAATATTTTTTCATCAAAAGTACATCAATCAATGAATTGAAGTCCGGACCCGTAGCCAGCGGATACTGAACCGGAACAACTTTAGAACCGTAATTTTCTTTTAACCGTTCAAGCACATTATCGAAGTCACACTTCTCGCTATCCAACTGGTTAACAAGGAAAATAACCGGTTTACCCAATTTCTCTGTATATCGGAAATGATTTTGAGTACCGACTTCCGGACCATACTGACCATTAAGCAACAAAATGGCAGTATCCGTAACGTTCAGCGCCGTAATAGCCGCTCCCACAAAATCGTCACTTCCCGGACAGTCGATAATGTTCAGTTTTTTACCGTTCCACTCTACATGATAAACCGTAGAAAAAACCGAGTAACCATATTCTTGTTCTACCGGGAAATAATCGCTTACCGTATTTTTGGCAGTAATTCTGCCGCGACGTTTTATAATACCACTCTCATAGAGTAAAGCCTCTGTGAGGGTGGTTTTACCTGCGCCATCATTACCGAGAAGGGCAATGTTTTTAATTTCATTGGTTTGATATACTTTCATGGTATTTCATAAATTAGTTAGTAACGAAAGGATATGCTTTTCATATCTCAAATTTAACGAGGCGCAAATTAAGGATTATAATCGGGAAAAGCAACAAAAAGTTTCGTGTTACTAAACTATGTTTTTAGGCAGAAACATTCTATATCCTGTCTAAAAAAGTTATCAACAGAAACGATTCTTCTATGGGATATGATTGGCTGAACACCGGACGTAGCACGGTTTTTACCGACGGGTGTACATAAAAATGCCCATATACTTTGAAACAACAGCTTTTATCTTTCAAAGTATACGGGCTATAAATTCCGTTATCCGGCATGTAACTGTCACTTCATGCCTCTTGCCTTGTAAATCCGTTCTTTAGCATTGTTGATTAGCTGGAATTTCTCTTCTGCCGCCTTACGGATATCTTCTCCAAGTGTAGCCACGCGGTCAGGATGATGTTTCAGCGCCAAGCGACGATAAGCGGCACGCACCTCGTCGTTCGTTGCTGTAGGTTCAATTTCAAGAACTTTGTAAGCATCCTCCAGCGAATCGCCTCTTAAACTGAGCATCGATTCAACCTCTTTCAGCGAAAGTCCTATCGCCAGCGTTACTTCTTTCAGTGCATCGATTTCTGCCTGACAGACGTTTCCATCACTTTGGGCTATCTTCACCAAAAAGCCTAACAACTGCAAGCGTTCTTCGTAAGTCAGGTTGGCTGCAATCTGAGCCCCGCAATCGCGAATGGTTCTCTTAAACGCCATCGCATCGGTCTGTTCTATGCGTTTACGCTCTTCAAAAAGGTTTAATAAGATTTGCTCGCCTTCCGCCACGGCAGCTTCACCGAAGTTCACCCGTAAAAACTGTCGGACAAACTCCATTTCGCTGTGCATTACACGCCCGTCGGCACGGATAATATATGAAGCCATCACCAACATCGAAAAAAGGAAACTGTTCCGCTGTCCGGCGTATCCTCCATAACCGTTGTTATTGCCCGTCCCTTCGGCAGCCTGCCCGGAAAGGTCGGTTGCTTTATCAAACCAAGAACCTAAGGCAAAGCCCGCCAACGCACCTAAAGGGCCTCCAGCCATAAATCCCATGATTCCGCCAATCCATTTTCCAAATCCCATAACTATCTTTATTTAATTTGCAGCAAAAATAAAGAATCCCTTCTAAAAAAGCAAATCAACACAAGAGGCATTCTGCTTCAAAACCAACAGTTAAGAACTATTTGCCATACACATAACTGCGGAATCGCTCCAGCCCCTCTGCCAATACCGAGCGCGGACAAGCTATATTCCACCGCATGAACCCTTCGCCCTCTGCCCCGTACATGGTTCCGGCATTCAGCCACAGCTTACTTTCGTCCAGCAGTTCTTGTTCCAGCACGTCAGAGGTCTTATGGAGTATCGAACAATCCATCCATACCAAATACGTGCCTTCCAAATCGCTTATCGGGAAATCAGGCAAATGGGTACGACAATAATCTTGCATCCATTTATAATTAGCCTGAAGGTAAACGAGCAACTGGTTCAACCATTCCTCACCTTCGGTATAAGCAGCGATGGTAGCCGTTACACCGAAAGGATTTACATCGCACACCTCATTGATGTTTATCGCCTTATCTATTTTCCGCCGGACTTCTTCGTCCGGAACTACGATGTTTGCAATCTGTAATCCGGCTATGTTAAACGCCTTGCTGGGCGAGATGCAGACGATAGCGCGTGCAGAGAAGTCATCGGATATGGAAGCAAAAGGAGTATATGCATGTCCCGGATAAACCAATTCGCAATGAATCTCGTCCGACACAACCGTTACGCCGTGACGGGAACAGATTTCTCCTGCTTTCAGTAATTCTTCGCGCGTCCAAACCCGTCCCACCGGATTGTGGGGATTACAGAGCAAGAAGACTTTTACATCCGGATCGGACGCTTTCCGTTCCAGATCCTCAAAGTCCATCTGCCACGTATTACCGACACGGAGCAAGGGACTAGCTGCCAACGTACATCCATTATTACGGATAGAAGAAAAGAAACAGTTATACACCGGTGTCTGTACCAGTACCTTATCACCGGGAACGGTCAATGCTTTAATTACTGCCGACACAGCCGGCACTACCCCTGAGGTATAAATCATCCACTCACGCTGTATGTTCCATCCGTGACGCCGAGCAAACCAGTTCGTCACCGCCTGATAATAAGCATCCGGAACGCGCGTATATCCGAATATACCGTGAGCAACACGCCGCTGCAAAGCCTCGATGATGGCAGGCGACGTACGGAAATCCATATCAGCCACCCACAGGGGCAATACCTCTGCGTCCGTCGCACTGTCCCATTTATAAGAAAGCGTCCCCCGGCGGGAAATCACTTCATCGAAATCATACTTCATTTTAATACATCCGAATTTATTCGTTCCATACTTTTATCTTGCAGTCGGCAGGAGCTTTGATGTTTTCGTCCAAGATAATTTCACCATAACTTTCTGCCGTAATGCTTCCCGTACGCGGGTTTTTCACGCTGCGGACCGGACTTTTTACACTTGCCTCCACACTGCTGTACTCAAAAGCCAAATCGCAGTCGTCTGCCATCGTACAGTTCTCCAATATCAGGTTATGGGCATAACACAAGGGTTGCGTCCCTGAAATCTTACAATTAACCAAACGCAAATTCTTAGAATGCCATCCCAAGTATTCACCCTCCAGTTCCGAATCGTAAACGGTTACATTTTCGGTATTCCAGAACGCATCTTTCGAGTCGATTACGGCATTACGTATTTCTACATTCTTACAATACTGGAAAGAATAGTTTCCCTGCTGGCGATAATCTTCGATACGTATATTTTCGCTGTGCATAAACAGATAGTCTGCATGGGCCACTTCCACGTTTTTCAATTCCACGTTCCGGCAGTGCCAAAGCGTTTCCTGTGCATCCGGAATGCGTACCCGCTCCAGCCGGATACCATCCATTTCACGAAACATTTTCGGCGCTTCAACCAAAGTATCTGTCATTTCCAGATTACGCGAATACCACAGAGCGGCACGGGCGCCTTCGGTAAACAAACAGTTTTTCACCACAAAGCCGTCAACGTGCCAAAAAGGATATTTCCCTTCAAACCGACATCCTACTGCCTCAATGTTCGTACATTCTTTTAATGCAGATTCACCGGCATGGATGGTTACGTTTTCCAAATACAAGTCATGAGATGCAAACAAGGGGCGTTCGCCTCCGTATTCTTTTCCTGATATATGTTCCATAAAATCTTTACTTTTAAATTATTAATCTTACCTTTTTATCATGTTGCAAAGATATACCGTTCACCCTAATGCAGATGTGCATAAATTACTGACGTTATTACCTTGATTACGGATTCACTGCCCGGCAATACTTTTGCTATATCTTATTCATCCAATTTCCTTTTTCCATCCGGAACAAGAATATGATTCCCCGGAAACACAGTTCGATGCACATTGCCAGCCAGACCCCTTTCAAGCCCATCAAAGGAGCCAAAGCAGCAGCCAGCGTCAACCTAACAGCCCAGATGCTGAAGAAGTTCATTAAACAAGGGATTATCGTGCTTCCTGCCCCTACAAAAACACCGTAGGCTACAATGGCGGCGGCAAACATGGGTTCGGCAAACGCTTCGATGCGCAATGCCATTACTCCCAATGAGAGCACTTCGGCATCCGGGGTCATCGAACCGATAATAAGAGGAGCTGCCACATACATTATCACTCCCATGACACCCATTATCGCCATGCCCATGAATACCGTTATCCGGGCAAAACGGCGGGTCAAATCTTTACGTCCCGCACCCAAACTCTGTCCTACCAGCGTGGTGGCGGCATCGGCTATACCATAACCGGGCATGTAACACAGACTTTCGGCTGTAATGGCAAACGAATTGGCTGCAATCGAGAAAATACCCAACGGGGCGACGATAACGGTGGTCATAATCTGAGCGCCACATATCACGGCATGTTCTATCCCCATGGGCAGCCCGATGCGAAGCGCTTTTTTCAGGGTGGCAGACTTGATACGGAAACTGCCCCGCTCGCCGGATAACTTTAAGTTAGAGGACCGTGTACAAAGATACCACGTAACCAAACCGGCGGTTACCATTTCTGCCAATCCGGTACCGAGCGCAGCTCCCGCCACTTCCATTCCGGCTCCCGGCATAAAGAACGACAGCCCGAACCAACTCACTTCACGGGAAGGGAAAATAAGAAAGAAATTAAATATCACATCGAGCAGACACATCAACATGCTCAACATGCTGGGCACGCGCATGTTTCCGCTACACCGCAACATACTGCCCGAAAGGAAATTGAGTTGAAGCATGGGTAAGAAAGCCGCATAAATGAAGAAGTATAGGGACGAATCACCGCAAATTTCATCTTCTCCGCCTAACCAGCGGGGCAACGAACCGCTGATCAGCATACCGGCAGCAGCCAACAGGCAAACAAAAACCTGTGTAGCCACGAATGACTGACGAAGCACAGCACGCGCCAGACGCATATCACCTGCACCGATGGCGTGTGCCACTTGGACAGAAAACCCCGTGGCACACGCCACACAAAGCCCGCTGAACAACCATGTAGTAGTCGACACCAAGCCGATGGAAGCCGAAGCCTCAGCACCCAAGCTCCCCACCATCGCAGCATCGATATATTGCATCGCGATGGAAGAAAACTGTGCAACCACGGCCGGAATACTAAGCTGTATGGTCAGTTTTAATTGTTGTCCGAGCGTCATCGGACGCCCCTCGCGTATCAACGCCAATAATAAGTCTGTATTAGTTTTTTCTCTGCCTTCCATATCATCATAATTACAGGCTGCAAAGATAAAAACGAAAAAAGAAATTCCGATAACCTAAATTCCTGTTTAAGTTTTCCGAATCAACAAAAAACATCCCTTCCAAACACAGCCGGTTTATTCTTGAAAATAATAGGATAAAACGCAGAATAAAGCGAATTTGAGCATTCTCACTGACGGTCAGAGGGTTTGGCTTCGGGTGGCACGGAATGACATAAGGGCGGAAAAACGGATTTGGGCGGATTACAGCAATAGATGCACTTCCAAATCATTACCCAACACCTGATGCACATTTAACACTAACGGTCTCTATTTCTGCGTTCTGCGTAGGTTTACATTCTGCCTTTACAACTCCCATAAACTAATTTTGCACCAAACAAAAAGCAAGGATTATGAGAAGTACTTTCAAGACCGTCTTCTATGTAAACGGAAGCAAGGAAAAGAATGGAATTGTCCCCATCATGGGACGGGTTACAATCAACGGGACTATCGCACAGTTCAGTTGCAAGCAGCGTATCTCCAAGGATTTGTGGGATGCTAAAGGCAACAGGGCGAAAGGCAAGAGCCGCGAGGCGGTGACGGTGAACTATGCGCTTGACAACATCAAGGCGCAGATAACGAAGCACTACCAGCGGCTTTCCGACCGTGAGGCATTTGTCACGGCTGAAATGGTACGCAACGCCTATCAAGGCATCGGCACGGAGTATGAAACATTGTTACGGGCCCTTGACAAGGAGAATGAGGCGTTTGCCAAGCGGGTGGGCAAAGACCGCTCCAAGCGTACGTACCAGAAGTACCTGACCGTCCGCAAATACGTAGCGGAGTTTATTAAGAGGCAGTACAAGCGGACGGACATGGCGATGAACGAATTGACGGAGGATTTCATCCGTGACTACTGCCTGTACCTGCGAAACGAGGTCGGGCTGGCGCAATCGTCCGTGTGGATATACTCCATACCGTTGAAACACATCGTCACCACGGCGCACTACAATGGCAAGATACCGAGAAACCCGTTTGCGATGTACCACGTTGACCCCGACCACAAGGAACGAGGCTTTCTCACGGAAGATGAAATTCAGGCGTTGAGTACAATCAGTTTGGACAATCCCAACTTCGCATTGGCGAGGGATTTGTTCCTGTTCGGTTGCTGGACTGGCATCTCGTTCACGGACATCAAGAACCTGACCACCGACAACATCGTTGAGATGAATGGCGCATCATGGATTGTGTCGAAACGCCAAAAGACGGGCGTACCGTTCCAAATCAAGCTGATGGACATCCCCATGCAGATAATCAGGCGTTACGAGCCGTTCAGAAGAGACAAGCGACTTTTCAACATCGGCTCGCTTGACATGGTGAACAAACGCATCAAAGCTGTGGCGAAGAAATGCGGGATAGAAAAGCCGGTTTCATTCCATTTGAGCCGCCATTCATTCGCTGTTTTGGCATTGAATTACGGTATGCCGATAGAGAGCGTGAGCAAGATTTTGGGGCATACGAATATAACCACCACGCAAATTTACGCGAAGGTGACCAACGCTAAACTTGAAAACGACATATCCGCCTTTGAGAGCAAGATAAGCGGACGTTTCGTCCTATAACGCACAGTCTATGGAACGGACAACAATCACGATGGACGGGTGCGGCAGGATTGCCGTGCCGTCCGATGCCGCCAACGTGTGGATGAACGAAATGGAGTTGGTAAGGCTGTTCGATGTAATCGCCCCGACACTCCGTGCCGCCATCCGAGCCGTGTACAAAAGCGGAGTGCTGAAGCCTTGCGATGTGGAAAGGCGCATCAGGCTTCCCAACGGTTATTGTGCGGAGGCGTATGCCCTACCAATGGTCGTGGCAATCGCTTTCCGTATCAACACACCCAATGCCGCAAGGGTACGCAACGCCCTGTTGGAAAGGCTGTGCTTGCGAAAAGACAGACAAGTGCTATTTTTCTTTTCGTCGCCAAATGTTTTGTGAACGGGTTTGTTGAACAGTTGTTTAGGTCGTATCTTACAGAACATCAATGCGTTATCTTCACTTCTCAATAATTCAAAACTTTCAGACTTGCCTGCAAGTCTGCCGGAATACGGCATGGTAATTTGCATGAGTGCTATTTATTATTTTGATGAATTGATGAAAGTATATATAAACATAAAGAATAACAGCGGTTTACATCCTCATCAAACTCTCAACAAAAGGATATGGCTGATGAAAAGAGAAAACGGACACAGCCTTACTCATCGCTTTTCTTTTGACAAGCGGTTTGATGAAAGAATGTTGAGCATGTATCGCTATGACTTTTAGTATGTTAAGTCGCCCATTCATCAATTCATCGGATTTTCATTCATCATCAAGCCTGCTGTGGAAGCAACGGAGGTGAGTATCGCCATCCGCAGGCTGGCCAGACGGACTTCCGTTCTGCCGACCGACAAGGGAAAACCGACACCGCCGCAGGCTTTTGGGAACAAAAGCCATAGCTCATTATGGCGTTTTCTTCACGCACCGCTGACGCTCATGCTAAAAACTCCCCAATGAGCCAGTGGGGTTGCCCCCTGAACGCCCCCGTTTGCTTCCGAAAGAAGCTGCGAGCAGTCCTTTGAGTTGCCCAAAGTTTATGAGTTGTTTTAAAGTCTGAACTCTGTTTTTATGGTAGCAAGTTTGTGTTTCGGGCATACCGAAGCTGTTTGCTATCATCCCATAGCGGGAATTTATATACATCTTATTTTTTGAGCCTGATTTTTTCGTGATAGAAATAATTTACGATGACCGGCTTTCCTTTTTCCGAGCGTCCGTAGGGCAAATCGTTCACCCGATAGGGAAATCCTTGCGTCTGTGCATATTGGGATATGTCCTGCTCCAATGCCTGCCAGTAATCAAGCCTTTTCTTGTTGTAAATCTCATCGTATAATGGGAAGAGTTCGGGATGCTTCTCACGGATATATGCCATTATCTCTCCTTTGAATTGTCCGCGCAGGTTCAGATTTTCAAGCCATATCAAATCGGCATATCCTTTCACTTCCTTGATAATCGTCTTTACATCGGTTATTCCCGGAAATATGGGCGAAACGAAACACACGGTACGGATGCCTGCCTCATAGACTTGGCGCATTGCTTTCAGGCGGCGTTCTATGCTCACGGCGTTGTCCATATCCGCACGAAACTGTTCGTTAAGCGTATTGATTGACCAAGACACTGTTACTTTGGGAAAACGTTTCAACAGGTCGAGGTCGCGAAGGACGAGGTCGGACTTCGTACATACCATAATCTCGGCGTTGCTTCCGCGCAGTTCTTCGAGCAGCCTGCGGGTACGGCGGAATTGTTCCTCATAGGGGTTGTAACCGTCCGTCACGGAACCTATCACGATGCGCTCACCGTCATATTTGTGCGGATTGGCTATCGGTTTCCAGTTCTTCACGTCCAGAAACGCGCCCCACGGTTCTGTATGCCCGGTGAAGCGTTTCATAAACGATGCGTAGCAATACTTGCAGGCGTGAGGGCATCCCACGTAAGGATTGACCGAATATCCTCCGACTGGCAGTGCGGATTTGGTCATAACGCTCTGTACGTCTATTTCCTTGATTGTTTCAGTATTCATTGTATGCGTTTGATAAATTGTTCCGGCAGTTCCTGAATCATCCTTTCTTCACCCATTATAAGCAGCAAATCCTCTTTCATAAATACGGGGATTCCTTGCGCTTTGGCTTGGTCGGCAATGTGAAGCACCCATTCGAGACGGGAATCCACTTTGCCTTTCCGATGTCCCGTTTCCGTGCCTATGACAACCCAATCGATACCCGCGAAGTCTATCTCTCCGATTTCGTCAAAGATAGGTTCAAAGGTGACGTGGTAATGTTTGGCCTTGATATTTCTTTTCAAATCTTCTAACCTTTTTTTCTCGGAACTGCGCGTGACGGTCACGCCCATCCAGACATTTTCGTCATCCGTAGAAAAACAGACCTTATCCGGACGTTTCGTAAGAAAGATATAAGCGTGTTGCGGATTGCTTTTCATTCTTCCGAAAATCTCCGCGTTCCATTCAGGCTTCCAATCGGAGAAGTCGCTCATTCCGGTCATCAGCCATACGTGAGGTTTTGGAGTGTCGATGATGTGTAGCTTGCGCCCCATATATTCGGGTACAGAAAAATCGTCCGTGATATGGAAGCGGCGACAGTTATTACGGGCATAGCAGTAGCTGCACCCTATTGAGCAGCCTATCACTATGTTCATATTCTTTATCAGCGATTTGATGCAAACACTCATAACGTAATGCTCTCCCCATCTCCCGGCATAATCAGTCGGTTCATATCCACTCCGTGGTGGCGGGCTTCGTTTCGCAGGATTTCGCGTGTTGTCTGGCAATGGTCAATAGCATCCATGTGTACGGCTATCAGTTTGATTTGTGCGGGGAGCGTGTCGAGCATCGCCATCACTTCCTGTTCGTCGGGGATGATGCAGCCGTCTGTCTTGGAAAATTCGGGGAACACCGCACCGCCGCTGTTTACAACGATATAATCAGGGCGGTATTTTTCCACGGTTTCAAGGATGCACGGTTCCCATTTGCAGTCGCCCATTATATAAATGGTCGGAAGTCCCTCCGCCATCAGCACATAGCCCGACACGGGTCCCATCATCTGGCCTATCTGACCGAAACCGTGATGACCCGTGGTGCGGTGGATGGTCAGGTTGCCTATTATCTTGCTCTTTTCAATTGCTTCTACATTTGTAAAACCATCTTGCACGAGGGTTTCCTTGTCTTGCGGCTGGGTGTAGAAAGGGATGTCTTTCGGCAAATGTTGTTTCACGCTCGGTTCATAATGGTCAATGTGGTTGTGTGTGAGCAGTACCATATCCACGCCCTCGGTGATTTCGCTGATGGGCATTACCAGATGCACCCTCGGACTTTTATACACGCCGAGAGCGGATTGCAGGGTTCCTTTGTCGGCAAATACGGGGTCAACAAGGATGGTGTGTCCTGCATAATTGATTTTCAAGGTGGCGCTGCGCACCAACCGGATAATAGCTTTCTCGTTCATAATGTTACGCTTTTATGATTTGTCGGGTGCAAAGTTCGGAAGATTCCCCTGATGCCTCTATGCCTTAAAAAGAGGAATATATGCCATTTTGATAAAAGAATGATGTATATTTGCAGAAAGCAAAGAACAAGAGCGATGAAAACGATAACCAACCCCGAAAGACTGGTCAGCGTCCCGTTCAGCAAGACACGTTGCGGCGTGGACTTCTACATCAACACAGGCGAGAGCAAGGACATCTGTGGTGTCTTGACCGAGCACCGGACGTTCAAGACGGATTTTTTCAGTTTCTATTTCTTTCGCCGCGCCAATGGCTATGTGCTGTTAAACTTCCGCAAAATAGAGTTACGGGACGATATGGTGCTCCTCCTGTCGCCGCACCAGCAACAGGAATGGCACGTGGATGAAGCGGAACTGGACTACACTTTCCTTATCTTCCGCGAGGACTTTATGCACACGTTCATCGCCGACAAGTTCTTCGTCTATCGCCTGCTGTATTATTATCAGACCGACACGCCACCGTACCTGTTTGCCGCGCCGGAAGAACTGGCGGAATATATGCGCCTCTTGGGGAAGATAAAACAGGAGCTGCTGCATCCTGTGGCAGACACTTACAACCTTATCGTATCTGTGCTTTACTATCTGTTGGTGGTTATCAACCGGGCATACGCCAAAACTTACCGTCTGCCGGTCGAAGTGCCGAAGAACAATTATGCATTCCAGTTCAAGGACTTGCTCGAAAAGCATATCCGCACCGTGCAGCGTGTTCAGGAATATGCCGATATGCTCCGTGTGAGTCGCATCACGCTGAACAACTCCGTCGTGGCGCAGTTCGGCGTGTCCGCCACCCATTTGCTCAAACAACGCCTGTTGGAGGAATTGAAAAACGAGTTGTTGTTCTCCGACCGCAACGTGAGCCAGTTGGCGGACGAGTTCCACTTTTCCGACCCCAGCCATCTGATGCGTTTCTTCAAGCAACAGACGGGAAAGACGTTTACGCAATATATCACGGACTACCAAAATGGAATATACGAATGAAAAGCAAGAAAAAACTTTATAAGACTTGCACTCCTATCCTCTTTTTTTTGTATTTTTGCAGTCGGCGAGAGTTTTTAGGTGGAAATACACCGCATATCACAGAATTAGCAACCGTTGCCAAGTCATTACCTCACTCTTTGAGAAAAGCTTATAAATAGCTTGTTTCTAACAGATTCTTATTTGTGTATCGAATTTTATTTGAAAACACTACCGTTAGCGTTGGTCATTTCATGCGGATAAGTTGACCGGTTCTATTCGGAAGACACACCTACGCTACGGGTAGAATTTTCCCATGCTTCGGAAGCAAGCCTTGAATGATTCAAAAAGGCACCTAAACCACGGATATTCAGCACCTTTACTCACCTCCCGCTTTACCTTAATTACAGAGATAATAACCCAAATTACAGATTCATATAAACGGAGCAAACAAGGTACTAATTTTATTCTTACCTTTGCATCCGTAAACACAAATTAACTTCATGAAAGAAATTCTGGACATCAAAACGGTGCATCAATGTAACAGATGTCTCGGCTGTCAAACGCTCCATCCGTTAGCAAGCGTTATCCGGCTGGACAATACGGACGTGAAAGAACATGGCGTCCGTTTCGATTTCTATGCCATTTTACTGATAGAAAATGAGAAAGAACACATTTGTTGCTGTGGCCGCAAACCTTACGATTTTTCGTATGCCACGATGGTGTTTTTACCGCCCGAACAAACTTTCGACATGACGTATAAACGAGTTTTACCTCAACAGGGATGGCTGCTTGCCTTTCACCCCGACTTACTGTGCGGTACACACTTAAAAGAGGGTATCAAACGTTATACTTTTTTCCAATACCGCAAAGAAGAAGCATTGCACCTGTCTGTCAAAGAAAAAAATAAAATAACCGAGTGTTTACAAGAAATGGATGCCGAACTGCATCACCCGATAGACCGGCATAGCCAAACTTTAATAGTAAGATATATAGAACTACTGTTAGACTATTGTACACGGTTTTACGAACGCCAATTTATCACGCGGGAAAACAAGAACAAACTGATAATAAAACAAACCGATGCAATATTAGACAAATACATAAGTTCAGGAATGCTTCGGCGGGGAAATTATCCTACAACCGACTATTGCGCTGACTTATTAAAACTGTCTCCTTGTTATTTTGAGGATTTGCTGAAGTTTGAAACCGGAAAAACGCTAAAAGAATTTTTTCAAATAAAACTGCTGGAAACCGCAAAAAGAATTTTATTGGAAAAAGAAAGCACTCCGGCTTCGGTAGCTGCCCTGCTGGGATTTGCCAACGTACAACAATTTAATGTCTGGTTTAAGAAAATAACAGGATTCACGCCTAACGTTTATAAGGTTTCACAAAACTAAACTACCTGAATATGATAAAAGAATGTCTTTTAGTAGCTCTTGGAGGGGCTACGGGAAGCATAGCAAGGTATCTGTTGACCTTACTGTCGGCACACCTTGCCATAGCATCCGAAATAGCAACTTTCACTGCAAATGTTATCGGCTCGTTCATAATCGGGCTGCTAATTGCAAGTACCAAAGGAGAAGTTTATCTTTTCGCTGCCATCGGATTTTGCGGAGGCTTTACCACATTTTCTACCTTTTCCGCCCAAACCATACAACTGTTTCAAAACGGACAGCGCATAGAGGGGATTATATACATCGCCGCCAGCGTAATATGTGCGCTGATTTTCGTAGGACTCGGACTTTACATCGGCGGGAAATTCTTGAAATAGCCCGATTACAGCATGATTTCCATACCGTCGTAAGCCAAATGAATGTGGTCAGGAAGCAATGCCGACGTTTCAGCGTGTAAGCCTATATCATGGCTCATGTGAATAAAATAGGTTTCACGTGCCCCGATCCGTTTTGCCTTTTCCAATGCCTCGGACAAAGATTGGTGCGTCCAATGTTTCTCAAAACGAAGTGCGTTCATTATCAAGCAATCCAGCCCTTGCAAATAAGAATAGGATTCTTCGGGCAGGGTAAGCATGTCCGTAATCCAAGCCATCTGCCCGATACGATAACCCAATATGGGAAGCTGGCCATGCAGTACGCGGAAAGGCATAATCTCTACCCGTCGCCCCTCGCCGTTCGACAACGCAAAAGATTCGCCTGCACGCAAGCGGGTCAAAGGAATATGAGGAATCCCCGGATAGGGATGCTTGACAAAACAATAGGGCATACGGCTTTGCAGACGGTCGGCTACGTAATCTTCGGCGCAAACAGGTATTTCACGGAACGAACAGAAAGGGCGCAAATCATCCAGACCACCCACATGGTCGTAGTGCTCGTGAGTAACCAGTACACCGTCGATGGGGCGGAAATCATTCAGCCGAAGCATCTGTTCACGAAAATCAGGTCCGCAGTCTATCAATACACGCACACCGTTTGTTTCCACCAGTCCCGAACAGCGCAACCGCTTGTCGCACGGGTCGCTACTCGTGCAGACCTTACAAGTACAACCTATCTGCGGAACCCCTACCGATGTACCACTTCCTAATATTGTAATCTTCATATAATATTGACCTCAGGTTTTATTGTGATACCAAATTTTTCTTCCACGGAACGGATGATTTCTTTTGCCAACCGAACAATTTCTTCTCCTGTCGCTCCTCCCCTGTTCACTAACACCAAAGCCTGTTTCTCATATACACCAGCACGCCCGAGCGATTTACCTTTCCACCCGCAACGTTCTATCAGCCACCCCGCCGGAACCTTAACAAGTCCGTCGGCAGCCGGATAGCAGGGCATATCGGGATAAGCCTTCAACAATACTTCGTACTGCGATTTCTCAATAAAGGGATTCATGAAGAAACTTCCGGCATTGCCTATCCGTTTCGGATCGGGTAATTTTGCTTCGCGAATCTTTATAATCAGCCGGCGAATATTATCGAGCGTCAGCTCACACTTTTCCTTTTCCAGCTCTGTACGGATATTCCCGTAATCCAACCGGTATAAAGGATGCTTGCTTAACCGATAAGTTACATGAGTAACGATATATTTGTTTTTCAGTTCTTTCTTAAACACACTTGAACGATAGGCATACTGACATTCTTCAGCACTGAAACGTCTTACGTCTCCGGTCTCAATGCAAACCGCATCAACAAAACGGATTAAATCTTTTACTTCCACGCCGTATGCACCGATATTCTGAACAGCCGACGCACCAACCTCGCCCGGTATCAAAGAAAGATTTTCGGCTCCATACCATCCGCACGACACGGCATAAGATACAAAGTCGTCCCAGACCTCACTGGCACCAACGCAAACTTCCACATAGTCTTTAGTCTGCCCGGTTATTTCATACCCTTTGATGGCAGAATGAAGAATAGTACCTGAATAATCTGATGTAAAAAGCAAATTACTGCCCCCTCCTATCTGCAAAAAAGAAGAACGCTCTTTCTCATTAGCCGAAAGAAAAGCTACCAGTTCGTCTACCGAAACATATTCCACGAACCGGGCAGCCTGAACATTTATCCCAAATGTATTATAAGGAAGCAGAGAATAGTTATTATATTCTTTCATAATCTTGTTTTTCAATCGCTCAAATCTTCAAATTCCATTAACTTCCAAATGCCATGACGACGTTTAAAATATAATGTATTATTGAAGCCATTGCCGAACCCTTTGAACTCAACAATCTTTGTATCCGAATCTTTATTCTCTGACTGACCGTAATGCACATTCGTCAATCGGTCTTTCATCATCGGAGGACGAAAAGCAAACCACTGACCTTCATCAAGAGTTGTTTCAAGAATCTGGAATTCATCTTCCGGATCGGAAGTCACAAACGTCAACGGATTATGCAAACGGCTGCGCTGGAACACCGAATCGCGGGAGAAGTTCTCATAAAACGTAAGGAAATCTTCTTTCGTACTGTCTTTACTTACAGCCTTTGAATGGTGAATATCCACAGCTTCCAGATACCAGCGATTGTCTTTACGCTCGAAATAATAGCGTTGGACTTTCTCTTCCGACAAATAAATCCAATCGACCTGCACACTGTGGATAGAAGTATCTTTTTCTACCTCCATTTCTTCTTCACTATCGAACAAAACCGTATAGACAGGTTCGCAACTGAACAAGGGGTCATATTTCCATTCATCGCGGGCAATACGCTTCACCACCTCGCCCACATAAAATGGACAAGGAAACACCACACGCTTACGCTGGAAACTTTCATCCGAAGCAAAATTATAAAAGAAATCGGCAAAACTCTCGTCAGCGGCGACAGGGACAGCTTCTTCTTCCGCATCTACCTTTTCACAAACCGAATCCGAATGTATCGTCATTGCCGAATCAATTTGCTCTGTCAACGTCTCAAAGGGGTCAACTTGCTTTTTCTTACCCCCACAGGATGCCATTAGCACAAGCAAAAGACACCCGATGATTAATTCTCTCATTTCTTACTGAATAATTCGGAGCAAAAATACCGTTTTTTTCGTTTCGCTATGCCATAAAATACAAGTTTTCTTTTTTATCTAACAAAAAACAAGATATTTCGGTTTTAATCCTTACCTTTGCACCTAACGATAATAAACACAAGAAATATGTTAGCAAAAATAGAACAACTGCTTCAAGAGGTAGAGAATATCACTGCCAGCAACGCCGATGAACTGGAAGCTTTGCGCATCAAATATTTGAGCAAAAAGGGAGCCATTAATGCGCTGATGGCAGATTTCCGCAATGTACCCGCCGAACAAAAGAAAGAAGTGGGTATGAAACTGAATGAATTGAAAAATCGCGCACAAGAGCGTATTGCCGAACTTAAAGATGCTTTCGACAGCAAAGATACCGGAGCGGCAGAATTGGATTTGACACGCACGGCTTACCCGATCGAATTGGGAACTCGCCATCCTCTGAACATCGTTCGTAACGAAATTATTGACATATTCGGCCGAATGGGATTCACCATTGCCGACGGTCCGGAAGTAGAAGATGACTGGCATGTTTTCTCGTCTATGAACTTTGCAGAAGACCATCCGGCACGCGACATGCAAGATACTTTTTTCATCGAAAGCCATCCCGATATTATTCTTCGTACACACACTTCGTCTGTGCAAAGCCGTGTCATGGAAGTTTCACAGCCTCCCATCCGCGTTATTTGTCCGGGACGTGTTTACCGAAACGAAGCCATCAGTTACCGTGCCCACTGTTTCTTCCATCAGGTGGAAGGATTATACATTGATAAAAATGTATCGTTTACCGACCTCAAACAAGTGTTGCTTCAATTTGCACAAGAGATGTTCGGCCCTGAAACCAAAATTCGCTTGCGCCCGTCTTATTTCCCGTTTACCGAACCGAGCGCAGAAATGGACATCAGTTGCGACATTTGCGGCGGAAAGGGTTGTGCTTTCTGTAAATATACCGGCTGGGTGGAAATCTTAGGTTGCGGAATGGTTGACCCCGCCGTACTCGAAGCCAACGGTATCGACAGCAAAGTTTATACCGGATATGCTTTCGGAATGGGTGTAGAACGTATTACAAATCTGAAATACAAAGTAAAAGATTTGCGTATGTTCTCTGAAAACGACACTCGCTTCCTGAAAGAATTCGAATCAGCAAATTAATAACAAAATGCGGATTAACACAGAATAGAAAACGGTGTTAATCCGCATTTAAACTATTTTGCGCCATGAGAAAAGATAGACTTGTCACTCCAAGCTACTGCTTTATTCTGGCAGCCAATTTCTTACTATACTTTGGATTCTGGCTACTTACCCCTGTACTTCCTTTTTATTTATCTGAAATATTTCATTCGTCCAACACTACGATAGGTATCGTACTGTCTTGTTACACCATTTCATCGTTGTGTATCCGGCCTTTTTCCGGCTATCTGCTCGATGCTTTTGCACGAAAACCTCTTTACCTGCTGGCTTATTTCACATTCACACTGATATTCGCCGGCTATATGGTGGCAGGTATGCTGACGATGTTTATCATCTTCCGCATCATACATGGTATTTCGTTCGGAATGGTTACCGTGGGCGGGAATACCATTGTAATCGACATCATGCCGTCTTCACGACGCGGAGAGGGATTGGGGTATTACGGATTGGCAAACAACATAGCCATGTCTATCGGCCCTATGTTCGGATTATTCTTACACAGCGGAGGGGCTTCGTATATTACTATCTTCTCTTATGCGTTAGGCTCTTGCGTATTGGGATTTCTTTGCGCTTGCTTGGTAAAAACGCCATATAAACCTCCGGTAAAGCGCGAACCGATTTCTCTCGACCGCTTTATTTTACTAAAAGGACTTCCTGCCGGATTCAGTTTGTTGCTGCTTTCCATCCCTTACGGAATGACAACCAATTATGTAGCCATGTATGCCCGGCAGATCGGCATCACTGCCGAAACCGGATTCTTTTTCACTTGTATGGCAATGGGTATGGCTATCAGCCGATTATTCAGCGGACGTTTGGTAGACAAGGGCATGGTTACGCAGGTTATCGCTGCCGGACTTTACTTGGTGTGCTTCTGTTATTTCGGACTAACGGCATGTGGGTGGCTGATTGATTGGAGTTACAGTTTTACTACCTGCTCTTTCTTCGCAATCGCCCTCTTGCTCGGAATAGGATTCGGGACTATGTTTCCGGCTTACAACACCTTGTTTGTCAACCTTGCTCCCAATAACCAACGCGGCACAGCTACCAGCACTTACCTGACTTCATGGGATGTAGGCATCGGTATAGGAATGTTAACCGGAGGATATATTGCCGAAATAGCATCATTCCGCATTGCCTATATGTTCGGAGCAACCCTTACGGTTGTTTCACTGTTATACTTTCATTTGAAAGTGACTCCACATTTTCAAAAGTATAAACTAAGATAAGTGACTTAGCCTTATCCGACATCAATCTTTATAAGTAAAAACAAAAATATGAGATAACCTGTTTTCTACTTCGGTTATTTGTACAGACAAGATGAAAGAACGGAATAAATTAGGGTGAGCCAATATAAATGGAGATAAATAAGCACTATAAAGTTCGGGCGAACGAGATACTTTATCCATATCCGCCACCATAATAAAAGAGGCATCACGCGACAAGTTAGACACGCATTCGTCAAACAGCGAGTGAGAAGGCAAAGCTATCACTCCGGATATATAAGAAGCTATTTTATCTGTTCCTGACAGAACCAATAAACTATCTTCTTTTATTTCATTGATGCCATGCAATAAATCAACCGATTTCTGTATGCAGGAATCAGGCTCATACATTCCCCCGCTCAAATAAAACACATCACTGTTAAGATGAATATCGAACTCACTCCAGCAGTGCTGTCTGTCTTCAGCAGAAGCAAGTAACGGAAGCGAAGGCACACGCCCGTATAAAGTCATGAAATTAGTCGACTTATCCCGATAAACTGCATTAAAAATCGAATCGTTGCGCAAAGAAAGATTGTCTCGCTTTGCATCAATAACGTCTTCAATCAAACGTTTTTGGTAACTTACCGCCAAGAAACCGCTTTCTTCATAAACGGCAACAAAATTCGATGCGCCTATCGGATATATTTCTATTTTCTCGCCCCGGTAAGTTTCTTTCTTCGGTGTAAAGTTTACTCCGTATTTCTCACAAATAGCATCTACCACTTTTTCCTTGCCGCCTTTGCCTACACGGAAATAAACCACGATGTCTTGGGCCGTACTGGGTGCATGAAAACTTATCAGTACGTGGTTCATTTGTCCGCTCAAGCCGTGTGCACTACGAACAGCATACCTGCTCAAGTCGCTGAATATGGCGTCTGTTATCCCCGCCCTACTTAACGTATCCATCTGGGAGGCGTATGCAGTCTGCGGGATTTCATTCATAAAAAATTCCAGATTATCGGTTTCAAGCACTCCTACGCTATTTTGCGGAACAAACGACAGTACATCTACATCTTGTCCCTTATCCGTAGCACTTAATTGGGCAAAGCCATAAAGCCCTATTCCGATACAAAACAGAATAACGGAAAGAATGATACCCAACTTTGCCACCGTGCGAAATTTCATGTCATCAGAAGTATTTGATGCAAATATAGCAAATTCTTTTTAAATAATACAAAAAAACAATACATTTATTCGTCTTCTCTTCTCGAAAGATTTGCTTGTTCAAATATCTCTCCGTTGGGGTGTGACGATTGTTTTCAAAGATGTCTCACGGTTCTTGCAAAGCCGCTGGAAAACACGAAATGATTACAACAAAAAAAGAGGAATTCATCGCTGAAATTCCTCTCCTTCGGG
>NZ_JACSPQ010000005.1:67345-128634 GCF_014837055.1 Phocaeicola faecium | reverse complement strand
GTGACTAGTGGGACTCGAACCCACGACATTCAGAACCACAATCTGACGCTCTAACCAACTGAACTATAGTCACCATGAACATATAGATAATAAAAAACTTTCTCAAAGCATCCCTCTCTCGGAGGGTGACTAGTGGGACTCGAACCCACGACATTCAGAACCACAATCTGACGCTCTAACCAACTGAACTATAGTCACCATGTCAGCTTGCTTTTCAAAAGCGATTGCAAAGGTAGACATTTCTTCCGACTTTGCAAATTTTTCAGACGTTTTTTATTGCCTACCCGCATATTTTATCTGAAATCAAGCCGATAACAGAGGTTTATTACTTATAAATAGCTTTCTTTCCGGCAAGCAAGGTGTTGCGCATCAATGAAACGATGGTCATCGGACCTACCCCACCCGGTACGGGAGTGATAAACGAACACTTCGGAGCAACTTCGTCAAATTTCACATCGCCCGTGAGCTTGAATCCTGATTTTTTTGTGGCATCAGGCACACGTGTGGTACCTACGTCGATCACTACCGCACCTTCTTTTACCATTTCCGCCTTTACGAAATTCGGCTGGCCCATTGCGGCTATCAATATATCTGCCTCCTGACATTCCTTAACCAAATCGCGGCTACGGCTGTGACATACCGTAACGGTCGCATCGCCCGGATAGGCTTTCTGCATCATCAGGGCAGCCATCGGTTTGCCCACGATATTGCTTCGACCTAATATTACACATTTTTTCCCTTGAGTTTCAATATTGTAGCGTCTCAATAACTCCAAAATACCGTTCGGAGTGGCCGATACGTAGCAGGGCAAGCCGATGGACATACGGCCTACATTTATCGGATGAAAACCGTCTACATCTTTACGGTAGTCGATGGTTTCAATCACTTTCTGTTCTGAAATATGCTTCGGCAAAGGAAGTTGGACGATAAATCCGTCTACATCGTCATCGGCATTCAGTTCGCGCACTTTTGCCAGCAACTCATCTTCTGTTACATCAGACTCATAACGAATCAGCGTCGACTTAAAACCACAAACTTCACATGCTTTTACTTTTGCTGCCACATACGTCTCACTTCCTCCGTCATGTCCCACAAGGATTGCTGCCAAATGAGGACGCTTGCCGCCATTGGCAACTATGTCAGCGACTTCAGCCGCTATTTCCCGCTTCACTTGTTCTGAAACGGCTTTTCCGTCAATCAATGTCATAACAATAAATATTTTTATAAAATCCGTTATTCAACAAATATAGCGAAAGGCAAGCGCAGAAGAAAACCGAAAATACTGGTTTCGAGTTTTACGCTGCCGAGCCACATCCTATATTCAACAAATATACGCAAAAAACAGCATTTGATAGGATTTTTCGATGTTTTTATAGCTTTTATTTATGAATATCCTTTTCTTTCTTGGCGGAAAAACGGTTATCCGCAAAAAAACTATTAACTTTGTCCCGATTGTAAAGTTATGCGAATAAGAAGAAACTACATAATTATATTGTTATCAGGTATCTTGGCGTGTTTGGCTATGCTCCAGCCGGATAGCCTGTATGCTTCTCCGACAGACAAAACCTTTACCGTAGTCATCGATGCCGGACATGGAGGACATGACCCCGGAGCCATAGGCAAACGCGGACGGGAAAAGAACATCAACCTTAGCGTGGCCTTGAAAGTAGGAAGGCTCATTAAAGAAAACTGCCCCGATACAAAGGTGATTTACACACGCGATAAAGACATATTCGTGCCGCTTCACCGGAGGGCCGAAATAGCCAATAATGCTAAAGCAGACTTGTTTATCTCGATACATACCAACTCCATTGCTTCGCGTACAGCGCAAGTGAGCGGAACAGAAACGTACACGTTGGGACTCCACCAGACGCAGGAAAATCTGGAAGTGGCAAAAAAAGAAAACTCGGTTATTCTTATCGAAGATGACTATACGCAACAATATGCAGGATTTAATCCAAACTCTTCGGAAAGCTATATCATTTTTGAATTCTTGCAAGACAAAAACATGGCGCAAAGCGTAAATTTTGCCCAGTTGGTACAGAAACAGTTCCGTGCCGAAAACCGTACGGACAAAGGGGTTCACCAAGCCGGATTTCTCGTACTGCGCGAAACAACAATGCCCAGCGTACTGATAGAGTTGGGATATATTACCAACCCGGCAGAAGAACGTTTTTTATTGTCGGATGCAGGCAGTTCAACGCTGGCACGGAGCATTTATAAAGCATTTCTTAACTACAAGCAAGGCAAAGGGAAAGATGTAAGCGTACCACAGCCTCAGCAAGCAGACCGACAGGTAGAAACCGAACAGCCTGTGGTGACAGAAGAAGCAACTACTTCACGACCCGTATTTAAGATACAAATCCTGACCGCTTCGAAAGTTTTGCCCAAAGGCAGCAGACAACTGAAAGGACTTTCGCCGGTAGATTATTACCGCGAAGGCGGATTGGTGAAGTATACTTACGGAGCAGAAACCGATTATAACAAAATACTCCGATTGAAACGCAATAAAGTAGACAGCAAATTCAGCGATGCTTTTATCATCGCATTCCGGGGCGAACAAAAAATGGATGTAAACCAAGCCATCAAAGAATTTAAGAACAACCGAAAATAAAAAAAGAAAAATTATATGAAGAAAGAAATGAAAATAGGTTTGACGGGAATCACGGCACTGGTGGTTCTGTTCTTCGGTATCAATTACCTGAAGGGTATCAACATGTTTAAACCTGAAAGCTATTATTATGTAGAGTTTACAAACATCAACGGACTATCTCAATCCAGCCCTGTGTTTGCCAACGGTTTTAAAGTTGGTATCATACGCGATATCCAGTACAATTACAACAAACCGGGACACGTGGTGGTAGGTATGGAAATCGACCAGAACATGCGCATCCCTTCGGGAAGTAAGGCTGAGCTGGTTACTGAAATGCTGGGAACTGTCAAGATGAACTTGCTTTTAGACCATGGTTCTTCTGATTTTTACAATCCGGGCGACACGCTTACCGGAGTAGCAAACGATGGCATTTTAGGGGCTGCCGAAAAAGACCTGTTGCCTCAGATACAGAAAATGCTTCCCAAACTCGACTCTATCATGGGGTCGCTGAACCGTTTGCTTTCTGATCCGGCGTTAGCCAATACTTTACATAATGCAGAAAAGCTGACGGCATCGCTTGATGCTGCCGGAAAACAGCTCAACCGACTGATGTCTGAGGATATTCCGCAAATTACAGATAATGCTGCAAAAATCACCGCCAACTTAGAAACCATCAGCGGCAACCTGAAAGACATTGACTACGCATCGACTTTCACCAAAATAGATTCAACCCTGCAAAATGTTCATACGCTGACAGCCAAACTGAACCGAAAAGATAATACACTGGGACTACTGATGAACGATTCATCGCTTTACAATAACCTGAACGCTACATCTGCCAATGCTGCCAGTCTGCTGAAAGACCTGCAAGAGCATCCGAAACGCTACGTTCATTTTTCTCTTTTCGGGAAAAAAGACAAATAAAAAAGAGAGCCACAGGCCCTCTTCCATATAGAGTTTATCAACTTTATCCGGCTTGGGAAAAGCCCGAAAACGCTACCCGTAGAACCAATGAACTCTATGGGTAGAACCGGGCAACGCTACCGTTAGAAATGACCAACACTAACGGTAGCGTTTCCAGAGATACAAAGGCAGAGGATTCTGCCTATGCTTTCTTGGGATAATAACATAATAAGCACAGATTTTCATTGGAGTATTTCCGCTGAAAATCTGCGCTTTTGCTTTATAACACTCAATAATCAGAACAGATCCGAAGTACGAATTTCATCTTTCCACTGATGGTCTTTCGGGAAAGGTTTTTCTCCCCATGCCCGTTTGCTCGTCCAGTCTTGCGGAGCATCCGTCCAAAACGGATGTGATGCGGGAAGCCCTAACGGAAGCAGAGAAAGTGAAGTCATATAAAGACTTCCGTTATTCGTATACCAGTCGGCTACGTTAGGCTGACGCCCTGTAAAACCGATGGTCAGAAATCCTCCTTCATTGAAGTTCTTCCCGGTGGCAAACATACGCTTCATCACAGCCGTCAGTGCGCTACGTACTTGGGCGTTGCTCACTCCGGCGGGCAATTCCTGATACCACGCCATAAGCGCCAATGGCTGCATGGTTGCCATCCGGTAAGGAATAGAGCGTCCGAATACGGGGAAAGTTCCTTCGGGCGAGATGAAACGCTCCAGTATCAAACTGTACTTTTGCGCACGGCGCAAGGCACGGGTGTAATATTTAGCATAATGCAGACGAGTATAGGCATTGGCATCCTTCATGTCTTGTAAAGTTTCCAAATACATGGGATGAAACACATAACTGCTGTAATAATCGAAAGCAAAAGCAGGTCCGTCAGAATACCAGCCATCGCCTGTATACCATTCTTCTACCTTCCGAATGGCAGAATTGACACGATAAGCATCGTAAGGCGCTCCGGCTTTTGCCAAAAAACTCTCTATCGTAGACGAGAAGAGCAACCAGTTCGTATAAGGAGGGTCTATCCGGCGCAATAAAGTAAACTCTTCGATGTAGCGTTTCTTGGTCGTTTCATCGAGAGGAAGCCAGAGCTGTTCGTATGCACGAAGAAAACTTTCGGCTATGTATGCCGCATCAACCAGCGGTTGTCCTTCTTTCCTCCACAACAGATAATCAGGGCTTTGAGGGTCGACGGCATTGGCGTAGCTCTTCAACGCCCATCCGCGGAGCTGTTTGCGCATTTTACCTTCTTCCGTATCATCATCCGGTAAAGTTAACCACGGTGCAATGCCCGCCATCAAACGTCCGAATGCCTCCATGTAAGTCACCCGCTTATCGCGTCCGTCCCATGTGGGACTAACCTCTACCTGCATGTTTTTCTGTAATTCGCCTTTTGCCATGTTGCTCAATACGGGTGCAGCCAACTGATAAGCCAAGCCACACCAATAAGCACGGTCAGCCGTAGCGGGAGCTTCGAGGTAACGTACATACTCACAAGCCGCCAGCAAAAACGCCCCCACCCCAAAGTTTGCCGTAGAATGAGCATCTAAAATCTGGCCGGGAATTGCTTTTTCCCCGATAGGCTGAACGTAACCTACCGTTCCGTCTTTCTGAAGCGCTGTTTCAGACAAATATTTCCACGCTTTACGCACTACGGGCAAATAAGATGCCTTATCCAAATAACCATTGTTGATTCCCCACATAAAACCATACATGAAAAATGCCGTTCCGCTGGTTTCCGGTCCGGGAGCATATTCAGGGTCTAACATGCTGCGCGTCCAATAACCTTCCGGCTGCTGAACAGCGGCAACCGCCTTTGCCATTTTCTTGTATTTGTCGATAAAAAACTGACGGTGTTCATAATCGGCAGGCAAGTCCTTCAAGACTTTAGCCAAGCCTGCAAGTACCCATCCGTCTCCCCGCGCCCAGAAATCCTTTTTCCCGTTTACGCTTTTATGATTGGGGAATACATATTTCGCATCGCGATAATACAGATTTTCATCTTTATCGAACATAATACTGTCTGAATATACGATATACTCATACAGTTTCTTCAGATATAATTCATTATGTGTCAGCTTGTAAAGTTTTGTCATCACAGGCATTACCATATACAGCCCGTCGCTCCACCACCAATAATCTTGATTAGGCGTACTCATCTCGTATTCCATAACCTCACGGGCACGGCGTATTTTATAATCTTCGGGAGCTATATTATATAAATCAATATAGGTTTGGAAACATACTTGCCAGTCGCCGAATAAAACATATTCATCAGTCTCACCGTAAGAATATTTCCATTCCGAACGACGATTACTTTTCGCCCCTTTCCAGTGGTTGTGTTCTGCCCATGCTTCCGAATAAGCCCGATATTCTTCGTTGCCAGTAAGAAAATAAGCCTCCATATTCCCGGTATGATAAGCAGCATTATCCCAAAATGAACGAACTTCGGGAACATTTTCTTTCTGCCAATGGCGGTTAACCTTATCTATTATCTCCCTCACCGTTTCGGCTTCTGTCTTTTTAGCCGACAACGCTGCATTCGATAAAAAAACCAACAAACACAGCGCAAAGGCCCTCATAATGAATTTCATAATATTACTTTGTTTATTTGTAGATGTTTGATTTTCTCTGCAAATTTAAAAAGTAGACAATCAACCCTATTTTAAAAATCGGGCAGAAATGTAAAAAAATTAGTCAATAAAATTATACAACAGGCAATACTTATGAATTTATGCGGATAAATGACAATATTGATGCAAATAAAACAAAACTTCATTCTACAAAAAATCCCACGACCGAAAAACGTTTTTTCCGGTCATGGGACTTATAGTAATAGAGAAATTCAAAAGGGGAGCTAAACGCCATCAGCTTCCCCGGCGTTATCAGAAGTTGCCCTTATTGGCGTTATCCCACCATACACGAGTACCTCCGTTATCGCCAGTTATGCCTGTTTTACTTGTATTTTCTTCGTTCAACAATTTTAGTCCGGAATTATTCAGTTCTGCCGCGTTTGTATCATATTCGTTCGAACTGTAAATCACTCTTCGCAGACCTTCTTCCATATTTACGTAGCTGGCTCCTCCCTGATTAATAAGAGCAGGGAATAGTCTTGGATATCCAGTACGACGCTGTTCAGCCCATGCCTCGGTAGATAAGGGGAACAAAGCCAAATACTTCTGGATGATAATTTGTTCCAGTTGCTGTTCTTGGTCGCCACCTACCCATTTTGCACCCAAATGATTCATAGCCTCATGGTCAAGGGAATCGTCAATGGGGTCATCCAAATCTGCCTGACCCGAAGTTTGGTTCAGGTATTCATCGGCTGCGGCAGAAGCGTTGATGGGAGTAGTTAAATTAGCATACGGACCACGGTAATCCACCTCGTTTTGGATGGAAGCTCTTACACCTCTTTCATACAATTCCTGTACAGAGCCACCTGCTTCTTGCGCTGTAATCCATCCACGGAGTTCAGCTTCAGCCAACAAGAAATAGCTTTCTGCTCCTTTGAATATAGGCAACGGCATAGAGTATGAAGAACCATTATCGCCTTGAATCCATCCGGAAAGCGTACTCCAGCTGTTCGGTTTGTTAGGAACATCAAATGCAAAACGGATTCCGTAATAACCTGAGTTGGTCGGAGCTGCCACAGCTTCGCTTTGTTCTACCTGAGTTTTGCTATCGCCCGTACCTTTGTAATAGGTGGTAGTACCGTCTTTCGATTCTTTCGTATACCCTTTATGCAAAATTTCATCGGTATTTTTCGTCATATACAGCGGTTGGCGAGGGTCTTTCATTCCACTCATCAAAGTAACCAAGTTGGCATTAAATCCACAGTCACCCCAGTTGAACATCAGCCACATTTCGTTTTCAAGCCCTTTATTAATTAAAATATCCTTACCTCCGGAAGCTGCCAATGTATTGCGAGCAGCTTCTTTGGCAATGGCTTTCAGGTCGACTCCTGCCGCACTCATTTCGTCAACACGCTTTGACAAACGAAGTGCCATACGCAAACGCATCGTATTGGCTATCTGAATCCATGATCCGATGTCACCTCCACACCATACATCCGCACTCGCCAAATTCTGAAGTTCGGTAGCATCATTGGTTTCATTAATAGATTCAAGTGTTTTCACAGCATTTCCCAAATCGTTCAACATAGAGGTGTAGATGGTTTGCTGGCTGTCGAAGTAGTAAGAAGTGGTATAATCGTCGGCTTCTATTACTGACGTATAAGCCAGCGGACCGTAAGCATCGGTAGTCATCAGCGTACCATAAGCCTGTACAATCCGCATCACAGCTGCCAAGATATTTTCTTCTTGTTCCTCGCAGTTGGCAATGATACGGCGTGTATTATTGAAAATATGCAAATAGTAATTCTCGTGCATACCGCCGCTATGTCCACGGTTAACAGCCATTTTACAGTTCGTAAAGCCTCCGTTAGGAGTCATAAAGTAACCGCTATACCAGTCGATGGTCAAGTTGGTCCAGAACTGGAACATATTCTGTTGAGGCGGATAACAATACGTCATAGGCTCCAACCATTGGGAAGAAAAAGGAAGATCGTCCGGATTAACTTGTGCATCGCTCGTATTCAAACTTTCAAAACTATCCGTACAAGACGTCACGATACTACCGCCCAGCACAGGCAATGCCATTATTAAAGCGTATGTAAAAAGTTTATTTCGTTTCATAGTTACAAAGATTTAGAAGTTAAGTTTTAAGTTCAAACCAAAACTACGTGAAGTTGGTAATCCGAACATATCTATACCTTGAACACCGTTTCCAGTTCCGGGAGATACATCCGGGTCTACCGGAGCGTCTTTATAGAAGAAGAACAAGTTACGTCCGATGATAGAAGCTGTCAGATTCTTTCCGATACCGAAAAGATTACGGAATGTATAACCGAAACTTAATTCACGCAAACGAACGTTAGTAGCATCGTAAACATAGTTTTCATTCGCATACGGAGTATTGTAACTGGTACTACCCGTTGTGGTATACCATGCCTTCGGATCAAATTCCACGCCGTCTACCACTACTTTTCCTGCATTACGTGCATCGCCTGAACGTTTGGAAACGCCCCAACCGTCTAATGTAGCTTCAGTCATTGACAGAACTTTGCCACCAAAACGCGCATCAATCAAGAACGACAAAGTGAAATCTTTGTAATGGAATGTATTTGTCCATCCGGCATTTACTTTAGAATTCATGTTGCCTGCATAAATCATTTCTTCAGTACTGTCGCCGCTTATTTGCGGTTTACCTGTGGCAGCATCCTTCACCGGCGTACCGTCTTCATTGCGTATAATGTGACGTACATACAAATCACCGTATTCACCTCCTTCTTTCAAGATAATCTTCGCACCGCCAAAGTCAGTCAAAGTCAAACCATTCGGCAGGTCATCAACCAACTCTTTAATTTGGTTATCATTATAAGAAAGGTTGAAATTCGTACTCCAACTAAAGTTGTTATTAAACTGCTGATACCATCCTGCGGAGATTTCAAAACCTTGATTCTGAACATTACCGGCATTTACATAACGGTTACGCAAACCGGACTGATAAGGAGCAGCTACAGAGAAGAACTGGTTCTTGGTGTTGGTTTTGTAGTAAGTTAATCCCAATGTCAAGCGGTTTTGGAAGAACGTACCGTCAAAACCGACTTCGATAGAATGGGTCTTTTCCGGCTTCAACGTACGGAACGGTGCGTTATCGGGAGCTGCTATTGCTCCGTTACCATCCTTAACGAAGTGGTAAAGCAAATTGGTCATAAATACAGGCACGTCGTTACCTACGATAGAGTAGCTGGCACGGAACTTAAACAAATCGACATTCTTACCCATATCAACAAACTTGTTCATCAGGAAACTACCGCCTATTGACGGATAGAAGAACGAGCAGCTTTCAGTAAATGACAAGGCTGAAGACCAGTCGTTACGAGCCGAAACATCAATAAACAAACCGTCTTTCCAACCTACCTGAGCCGTAGCAAACACAGCATTCAAACGTTTCTCCGTATTCCAGAAATCATTATTGCCAAGTACGAACATGTTTTTATAATAGTTTCCCGGCGCAAAGATGTTGGGGTAATATACGTTGCCCGAACCCGGAGATGTAAAGACTTCACCTTCAGCATTCATATCAACATGAGAGGTTTTACTCTTCGTAAAGCTGGAACCAGCTGTAGCTGTCACAAAGAAATCGCCGAATGTATGGCTATAATTAATCAATACGTCACCATAAAGCTGATCGCTGAAGTAACGGTTATCTTTCATACGTCCCATCTTGTATTTATCGCCGGCACTGGAAGCATACAGATTGTTTACCCAATGTTCTTCGCCTCTTTCATAACGCATACGTCCTTGAATGTTCCAGTCTTCGTTGATATCCCATTTGATGCTTCCGCCAAATTCATAACGGTTACGGTCTACTACGGAAGCCTGACGGTTCAACATCCAGTAAGGATTACCAAACTGTTCCTGCAACGTATTGGTCCAGTTTTGTACGTTAATGCCGCGAGCCGGGTCGTACACTTCGAAGTTTTCTTTATAGTAATTCCAATCCTCACCACGCGGGAAAAGGTAAACACCCGTCAGCGGATTAAACAAATAACCCGCAGCCGCTTGGTTCTTGATATGCTGATTAGTGAATTTTGCACTAAAGTCAACATGCACTTTTTTCTCGAACAAATCAAAGCCCACTTTAGAGTTCAAATTATGGCTCCGGTAATCGTTGGTAGGAGTAATGCCTTGCGAATAAACATTACCGTAAGAGAAGTAAGAACGAATATTTTCACCACCTCCCGAAAGCGAAATAGAGTTATTAGTGGTGAACCCTACGCGATAAAACTCTTTCGCATAGTTGGGAGCTTCGGCAGACAGTTTCTCTCCCCAACTATACATACCGCTGTCGCTCACACCATACTGGTTCTGGAATTCGGGAAGTATCATCGGAGTTTCCATCGTGGTGTTGCTTGACACGCTTATTGCTACTTTGCCCGATTGTGCAGACTTGGTGGTAATCATTATTGCACCGTTGGCTGCCACCGCACCGTACAATGCTGCTGCCGATGCACCTTTCAGCAAAGTGATTGAAGCGATGTCGTCGGGATTGATAGTCGACATCACATCGCCACCATCTCGCTGACCACCATAGTTACTGTCAACCTGATCATCGCTGACACTGTTCATAACCGGAACTCCGTCAACAACAATCAAAGGCTGGTTGCTTCCGCTGATAGACTTACTTCCACGGAACAGGATTTTAGAAGAACCTCCGGCACCGGTTGAGTTCGGAGTAATGGTAAGACCGGCACTTTTACCTTGCAGCGAATTAATCATATTAACGCTCTTGATGTCGTTCACATCTTTACCACCCACTGTCTGTGCCGAGTAGGTCAAGGTTTCCGATTGACGTTTGATACCCATCGCAGTTACCACCACTTCGCCCAAGACTTCCGAATCAGACGACATGACTACGTTGATTGTGCTCCGGTTGCCTACCGGTTCTTCAATCGATTTCATACTGACATACGAGAATACCAAAACATCAGAAGCAGATGCTTCGAGCGTGTAATTACCATCGAAATCGGTAATAGTACCTGTGGATGTCCCTTTAATCAAAACATTCACACCAATCAATGGTTCTCCCATTTCTTTATCCGTTACCTTACCGGTAACTGTATGCGTCTGCGCATACAAACTCGTAAACAACGTTCCTATCAGGAACATTACAACTACAAGAAATGATCGTTTCTGCATAACTAACAAATTTAAGGTTAATATATCTATAATCTATATTCATACAAATTTATGTATGATTTTATTTATTTATACGATAAAGCGATTTCTTTCAATTAACAGTGCCGCTAATATATAAAATTATATTGAAGTTATTGTATTTTATGAAAATATTTACTTTCATCTAAACACATTTTAACAAACAAATCTTTCTCCCACTCTAATATCTTTTCCCCTTAATTACAAAATCAAACATTATTTTTCGGTGACATCCTTTTGTATTACAAACACATTACAACATTATTTCATTTGCCTGTTCCAAGTCAATCAGCCCGATTTTTTCATCGGACACTCCCGAAAAGATACCTACCTTTACACCCGCAAAAATTAAAAGAAGGATGAAAAGATTTATTATTTCAATGTTGATTGCCGGAACGTTCTTGCCGGCTGCCGGACAAAGTGCATCAGAGGAAATTCAAGCAAATCCTGCATTCTCCGCAGGAAAGTATTATGCTTATCAAGCGCCAAAAACGTCTCTCACTGCTGCTCCCGACGGATACAAACCGTTTTATATCTCTGCCTTTGCACGTCACGGGTCGCGTTATCTTACCAAAAAGAAGAAATACGATGAACCGCTTGCCATTTTAAAGGAAGCGGCAAACAAGGGGATATTAACCGATGACGGGAAACATGCCTTACGAATAGTAGAAGCCTTAGCTAAAGAGGCGGAGGGTAGGTATGGCGAGCTGACACCGAAAGGGGCTCAGCAACACCGGGAGTTAATACGCCGCATGTATGAAAACTACCCGCAGGTATTTACAAACGGAACGCATGTCGATGCACGCTCTACATATAAGACACGTGCTTTTTTGTCGATGGCGGCAGCTTGTGTGGAGCTGAAAGGCTTAAATCCTCAACTCAACATTACAACCGATGCCAGTGAACACGATGCTTATTACATTAAATATAAGAACGAGGCTTACGAGGCTATTCACTTAGCGAATGCTGATAGTGTATATCGTGCGGCGGATTGCATATATATTCATCCCGACCGGCTGATGAAACAATTATTCACCGACAGCAAGTATGTAAAAGAGCCTTCAAAACTGATGGCCGATTTATTTGAACTGGATGGCATCAGTCAAAGCAGTTACGGGCAGGAGAATCTTTCTTTCCTGTTTACCGATGACGAACGATACGACTTATGGCAACGGAACAACTTTGAGTGGTATTATGAAAAGGGGGCTTCTCCGCTGAGCGGTTCGTGTATGTATAAGCTGGAAAAAAATCTGCTTGACAACTTTATTGAAACGGCAGATACGGTGATTGCCTCAAAAAGAAACGCTGTCAGCCTGCGCTACGGACACGATACGAATTTGGCGCCGCTCGCTGCGCTGATGGGTATCAACCGGCTGACCGAAGCTACATCCGACTGGCAAAAAATAGCCGATACTTATCGTACATACCGGATTATTCCCATGTGTGGCAACGTACAACTCATTTTTTACCGCAAAGCCGGAAGCGAAGACATTTTGGTGAAACTTCTTTTAAACGAACGAGAAGTTACGTTGCCCGTAAAGACAGACAAGGCTCCGTATTACCACTGGAAAGACGTGCGGCGGTATTGGCAGCAAGTTACTTCGGCTATCTCTTTGCCGTCGGCACACAGTAACAACTAATCCCCAACATTTCCTTGACGGGCCGAAGTTTCATTCGAATCATTCTTTAATCCATGCGGATGCTTCCTCTAAAAACATCCGCATGGATTTTTCTTTTTACGGCTTATATTACCTTATATAGAGCCTGAAAAACGCTACCCATAGAACGGGGTAACTCTATGGGTAGAACCGACCAACTTATCCGCATGGGATGAGCAACACTAACGGTTGCGTTTTCCGAGTATGTAACCAAAGAATTTCTCCCCTTCTTTCGCCGGACAGAAAAGTTAAAAAAGCTCAGAGGTCTGTTCACCAACAGTCCGCACAGACCATCTCGCCCATACAAAGCAATTTTGGTTAAATTTTGTATTTATTCTGTATCTATTCTGTATTCTTTTTGAAATATGAACGAAATCATCATGTAAAACGCCCCCTCTACCTTTGCAACATCAAAAAAGAAAAGGATGAAATTAAATTTAGTGTTATGTACATTGTTTCTGGCAAGCAGTAATCTGTATGCGGGAGACATCAAAGGAAAAATCAAAGATGCCCAAACGGGAGAGGAAATCATCGGAGCTTCCGTCATCGTAAAGGAAGACCCCTCGAAAGGCACTGTAACCGGACTGGACGGTAGTTTTAACCTGACGGTAAACCGTCCTAAATATACGCTGGTGTGTTCGTATGTAGGATATAAGAAATACGAGATTGAAATCGGCTCTAAAGATTCGGAAGTAATTATCCCGATGAAGAGCGACGATGTATTACTGGAAAGCGTTACGGTGGTGGCTACCAATCCCGGACGTACCGAAGCGGGTGCACGAAGCATCGAACGGGCTGCCATGAACGTAGTAAATGTGATGAGTGCGAAAGCCATCGAACTGTCGCCCGACATCACGGTTGCCAACGTGATTCAGCGTATGTCGGGCGTAACGGTAGAGCGGAACAGCAGCGGAGAAGGTCAGTACGCCATCCTGCGAGGCATGGACAAGCGATACAACTACACGCTGGTGAATGGCGTAAAGATACCGAGTCCGGATAACAAAAACCGTTTTGTGCCGCTGGATATATTCCCGTCGGAAATGCTTGACCGCTTAGAGGTCACCAAATCGCTCACTGCCAACATGGAAGGCGACGGTATTGGCGGGGCTGTGAACTTAATCATGAAAGATGCCCCAACGGAACGCCAGTTTACGGCCAACATTTCAACCGGATATAACGCCATGTATTTCGACCGCGATTTCCAATCGTTCAACCACGGTGCCATCGTAAAGAAATCTCCCTACGAAGCGATGGGGATGCCCGAAGATAACCGTGTGACAATGGATAACTTTAAGACAGATAACTTACGCATGAAATGGCAGAAACCGCTTCCCGACCTTACGGCTGGGCTTTCGTACGGCGACCGCTTTTTCGATAATAAGTTGGGAGTAATGCTTGCCGGAAGTTTCTTAAACACGTATCGCGGTAAGGAAAGCAATCTGTATTACCAGCCCGGTACAAGTCATAACGGCATTGAATACCGCAATTATTCATCGCAGCAGACACGTATCGGCGCTCACGCCAAGCTGGATTATCATATCAACCCGCATCATAAACTGACGTGGTATAACGGTTACATGGATATGCGTGAAGTGGAGGTAAAAGATGCACACGATGACCAAGAAGGTTCGGTACGCATGATGTGGGAGCATCAATACATCATCAACTCAACGCTGAAAGGCGAACATGCTTTTCTCGACGATGATGCTTTACGACTGAACTGGTCGGCGGTACTATCGAAAGCGTACAGTGAAACACCCGACCGTGCCGAAATCTTCATGCAGGGAAGCCACCTACGAAACACCGATTCGGCTACCCGGCGTTGGGAACATAACTCGGATAAAGACAAGGCGGGATACATAGACTTGATGTACAAATTGAAATTAGACGGCGGTTCTGTATTCGATTTTTCTATCGGTGGTATGTACCGTGACAAAAAGCGCGACAGTTTCTTCAACGAATATACTTTCGATTCGGCTACCGGTCTCGGAGATTTGCAATATAAAGGAGACGACTGGAACAACTACGATGAAATATTATTTACTCCACGTACGTATGGAAACATCAGTGACCCGTTGAACTATGATGCCACGGAGAAAATCGGTGCGGCTTACGGTATGGTGAAATATACATGGAACAAATGGGAACTTATAGCCGGTGTCCGCATGGAGCACACCAATCAGGGATATGTATTGAAGTTCCCGACAGACAACGCTGACCCGGAAGGCAACCAGAAGTACACGGACGTACTACCCAGCTTCCATGCCAAGTACAATGTGCATCGCAATGCGAACCTGCGTTTCTCTTACGCACGTTCCATCAACCGTCCGAGTTTCTTCGAAATCGTACCTTATACCATCATCAATGAAGATTACAAGGAGAAAGGTAATCCAGACTTGCTGCATACGGTGGCTGACAATATCGACCTGCGTTATGAGTTCTTCCCCAAATCGTCTGAACAGTTCATGGTGGGGCTTTTCTATAAAAAGCTGAAAAACCCGATTGAGTACGGACTGATAAACGAAGGACAAGATACATACTACAAACCGATGAACTTCGGTAACGCCAAGAACTTAGGGGTGGAAGTTGATATCATGAAGTATTTCAACTGGTTTGGCATTAAGGCGAACTATACCTATACGCACTCAAAGATTACTACCGACAAGCGAATCATGGACGGCTCAGAGGTGAAATCCATCCGCCAGTCGCGCCCCTTGTTCGGTCAGGCTGCCCATGTAGCCAACCTGTCTCTCCTCTTCAAGAGTACCAAATACGGATGGGAAGGACAGATAGCCGGAAGCTATACGGGAAAACGTTTGAGCGATATTTCAAACTGGTACGAAGACGATATATGGGAGAAAGGTTATGCACAGTTAGACGCATCGGTGGAAAAGAGCTTCAAAAACGGGATAGCCATTTTTGCCAAAGCATCTAATTTGCTCAACATGCCGGTGCTGCGCTACATTCACAGCAGTTCGCGTACGGAAAACGTTGACTCGGAACGTACGGGCGGAAATGTTATTGAACGCAAAGAGTGGCACGGACAGTCTTTCATGATCGGAGTGAGATATAAACTATAAAACAGCATCTGACAATAACTAACTTTACATACTAATTTTATATTCACATGAACTTTAAGAAGTATTTATTAGCAGGAACGGCGATGATGGCTATGTCATTTTTCGCTGCTTGTAGTGACGATGACCAACCGGTAAATAACGGTGGTAGTGAACCCGGAGGTGACGAACCTGAACAGACTGAAACCGTATCGGGCGAGGTAGAAGGTACATGGACGGCAAACTCTGTTGTCAACGTAAGCGGACACATCACTGTCCCCGAAGGAAAATCTTTGACTATCGAAGAAGGTGTACAGGTTATATTCAGCACATCGGGTGTAGGTACGAATCATGTGCCCATCGAGTTTACCGTAGAAGGTAATTTGTATTGCGAGGGTACAGAAGCCAATCCGGTTCTTCTTTCCATCCCTGAAGCAGAACGTACGGAAGACAACACGCTGAAAGGTATGTGGGGCGGTATAGTAGCTACAGAGTCATGCGACGAAATGCTTATCGACCATACCATCATCGAATATACCGGCGGACAAGTAACCGACGGTTCGCCCGCTGCTTCTGCCGGCATCTATACTGCCGGAGATGATGCTTACCCGCAAATCACGACAAACAATATCAACGGTAATTATGTCATCACCAACTCAATTATCCGCAACGGATGGAGCGACGGTATTTATCTGATGGGAGGTAATGCCATCATTGCCAACAACACGTTTGCTGCCAACGGTTACGACGGTGCCGAAGCCGTTAACGTAAAAGCCGGATGTAAGGTAGACGTTGCCGGAAACATCATGTTCAGCCCCAACACAAACGGATTGAAACTGTCAAGTTCCGGACAGAGCGAAACACGCGGACAGGCGCTCATCCAAGCCTATAACAATACCATCATCAACTCAGGATGGCGCAGAGACGGAGAAAAAGGCGGCTGCATCTATGTAGAAAAGAATGCACTTGTACATGTATTCAATAACCTAATGGTAAACTGCAAGTTCAGAGCCATGACTCCGAGCTATACACTTGCCAACGACCCTGAAGAAGGTTATGCCGACGCTTCGGTGATCGACTATAACTACTACGCTTCAGGAAGTCAGGAAAGTGAAATCGTATTCGAAGACGAATCGGGTGTGGCTTACGCTTGGGAAGGATACAACTACGCTCACGAAGATTATAATCAAGGAGTGGTAGATGCTCACAGCCTCATCGCTACGCAAGAAGATGGCAAAGACCCGATGTTTGTAAACTTCGACATCAACGGAGTTTCACTGACCAGCTATACTTATAACGACAGTTGGGACTTCCATGTACAAAGCGGTTCTCCGGTTCTTACCGGTGCGTATGACGGAACCGATGCTACAATGGCTCCTTTCTTCCAAACTTCGGGTTTGACCGTCAACGGAGAAACTTATACCTCTCCGGCTGTGGCAAATCATTTCGGAGCTTACGGAATTGAATAATCCTTTTCTAAATTCCAAGTTCAGATATAGTGATTATATCTGATTAGGAAGTCCGGGAACGCGCTTTTATCCCGGACTTTTTTATTTCAGGATGGAGAGCTTTCTGAATATAAATTTCCTGATGTCTGAAACCCGGAAAATTCTACCCATAGAGTAGACAAGTCTTTCGAATAGAACAAGGCAATTCTTCCGCATGGAACAAGGAACACTACCCATAGCATTTTTCAGGGTAACACAAAGGCTTGTTTTTTTGATTCTTCGGCTTAACCGAATATTTTAAGCAGGCTCGAAAACGATTTCAATATCTTTTCAGAATCAGTATTCATCTTTGTAACGCATTTATTAACAAACTAATCATTTTAAACTCTTATGACTACTATTAAAAGATTTATAATCTCACTCTGTTTGGGATTGTTTTTCATCGCCGGTTTTGCACAAACACCTCAAGACTGGTCGGGATTGGAAAAGCCGTTGAACTTTTACTTAGCCAACGACTTGGGAAGAAACGGGTATTACGACCAGAAACCGATAGCCGAAATGATGGGCAAGATGGCAGAGAACATCGACATAGAGTTCGTTGTGGCTGCCGGAGATGTGCACCACTTTGAAGGTGTACGCAGCGTGAACGACCCGCTGTGGCTGACCAACTATGAACTGATTTACAGTCATCCTGACTTGATGTTACCGTGGTATCCGATACTTGGTAACCATGAATACCGGGGCAACACACAGGCGGTAATTGATTACAGTAACGTCAGTGCGCGTTGGAGGATGCCTGCACGCTACTATACACGTGTAGAAGAAAACGATGACATAACTATCCGGCTCGTTATGGTAGACACGGCTCCGCTACTCGACAAGTACCGCAAGGATACCGACAAATATCCCGACGCTTGCAAACAGAATATAGACAAACAACTGGCATGGATTGACTCGGTACTGACTGCCTCGAAAGAAGATTGGGTTTTGGTGGTAGGGCATCATCCTATTTATGCCGACACGGATAAGAACGACTCGGAACGCACCGATTTACAGAAACGTTTAGACAGTATTCTGCGCAAACATAAAAACGTAGACATGTATTTATGCGGACACATTCATAACTTCCAGCATATCCGCAAGCCGGGCAGCGACATCGACTATGTGGTTAATACTTCGGGGTCGCTCAGCCGCAAGGTTCAACCCATCGAAGGAACTCAGTTTTGCAGTGACACATCAGGCTTCTCGCTTATCACAGCAGATAAAAAAGAGCTGAAATTACACTTGATTGATAAAAACGGAAAGGTTATTTACACCGTAACCAGAAGTAAATAACCGTATAAAAACAAAACAGATTCGCATACTGCCCAGCATGGCTGTGTTTACGCGAATCTGTTTTTCTTTTAAAATAAAATGTCATCCAACGGTTTTCGTTTCTTTTCCGCTATAACCTCTTCTGAAGGATAACCTATCGGAATCAAAGCTATCGGTTCAAGTTCTTCGGGCAATTGCATCACCTGTCGGCATCGCTCAGTATCAAAATTACATACCCAGCATGTACCTAACCCTTGTTCAGTGGCAGCCAAACACAGATGCTCCACAGCGATAGACACATCGACATCCGTATGGTCTTTTCCATCTGATTTCCGATGCCATGCCTCGGCATGGTTTCCACACGCAACGATTATACAAGGTACGTTCTGAATCCATTCGCGGGCGTATGTTTCTTTCAGGCGAGCCAGTTTGTCTGGTTCGGTTACCACAGAAAAACGCCACGGCTGACAGTTTACTGCCGAGGGAGCCAACCGCACACACTCTAAAATGTAATCTAATTTGGCCGGTTCAACCGGGCATTGCTTGTAACTACGTACAGAATGACGCGCTTTCACTAATTCAAGAAAATTCATAAACACCAGCATTAAAATATGTATCAAAATAAAAAGGTGTGGATTGTAAGATTCTCACCCAAAAGAATTACCTCATCAATCCACACCTTATAAGAATATTTCAGTTATAACTTTCTTTCTGTCTTTATCCTGCCATCAGCAATATGAGCAACTGGGCAGTCAATATGCGGAGGAACATTGCCAACGGGTAAACCGTAGAATAACCTACCGCCGGAGCATCGTTTCCGGAAATCTGATTGGAATATGCCAATGCAGGGGGGTCGGTTGTACTACCGGCAATAAGACCTATCAACGTATAATAATTAACTCTATGATGCCAGCGGGCTACAACTCCGATAATTATCAACGGAATAAACGTTATCAGGAAACCGATAAGCACGTAAAGTAATCCATCGCCGCCCACTACTGTCTGAACAAAGTTTCCGCCGGCCTTGATACCTACACTGGCAAGGAACAAAACCAATCCCACTTCGCGCAACATCAAGTTGGCACTCATGGTAGTATAAGTAACCAATTTTACTTTATAACCGAACCGTCCTATCAGGATAGATATGATTAACGGACCACCAGCCAAACCTAACTTCACCGGGGTAGGCATACCCGGAACTGCTATCGGAAGGCTTCCGAAAATAATACCACAAAGAATACCGACGAAGATGGTTACGATATTCGGATGGTCGAGTCGCTTCAACTGATTACCCAATACGCCTGCCACACGTTCGATAGCATCTTGCGGACCTACCATCATCACACGGTCGCCCACCTGAAGGCGCAGGTTACGGGCAGCAAAGAGGTCCATACCCGAACGGTTAACGCGCGTCACGTTTACACCATACATGCTGCTGAAGTGCATTTCACCCAACGTCTTACCGTTAATGCTGGGCTGCGTTACCAAAATACGGCGCGAAACCATCGGCTTATCCTGTTTATCCGTTGCCTGCCAATCCACATCATCTATCTTCGGACCGATGAAAGCAGAAATAGCTTCCGAGTCGTCTTCCGCGCAAACGATGAACATTCGGTCGCCCACATGAAGCAAGGTATTTGCGTTCGGGATATGGATATGTCCGTTTTGATAGATACGCGAACATACAAAATTACGAGCGAGGAAATTCTGAACCTGTAACAAACTCTTTCCATCGAGGGCTTCATTCTGCACCTTCAATGAAATAGTATAAGGTTTCAAATGTGGATTCTCATCTTCTTCGCGCTGAATTTCTTCCGCCTCCCGATTCAGGTTGATACGGCAAATGTAACGGATTAAAATCATTGACAGAATAATTCCCATTACACCGAGCGGATAAGCACACGCATACCCCGTTGCTATTTCCGGTCCGTCGTAATGCAACTGCTGCAAAGCTTCGTTGGCAGCACCAAGCCCCGGAGTGTTTGTTACCGCACCGCAAAGAATACCCACCATCATCGGTATTTCCACACGGCCCTGTAAAGCAAAATACAACGCCAGTGCTACAGCAATGTTTAACGTTACAATCCCCACCGCAAGCAGGTTTAGGGTTATACCTCCTTTCTTAAAGGAAGAAAAAAATGAGGGGCCAACTTGCAAACCGATACAGAATACAAACAAAATCAACCCGAAGTCTTGTATGAACGAGAGGATAGACGTGTTTCCGGTAAATCCGAAGTGTCCAACCAAAATCCCGACAAACAAGACAAAAGTAACCCCCAGCGAAATGCCGAAGAACTTAATTTTTCCCAACAAGACACCTACCGATATAACAAAGGCATAAAGTGCAACGATATGGGCTATCGAGTTAGGATTCGTCAATAAATCTTGTAGCCAATTCATAATATTAAAATTTTAGTGGAGCAAATGTAACCAATTAAAAAGAATGGTACAAACTTTTTAAAAGAAAACTACAAAATAGATGGGCAAACAATCTCCAAACAAGCCTTAAAAACTGGTTTGAATGACAAAAAAAATTCTACCGCTTATGTTCATGAATTCATGCCGATAAACAAGGCAACATATACGGTAGAATCCATGAACATAAGCGGTAGAATTAAATCACTGATTATAAGACTATTTTCAGGACAAAGATTTAGTCTAACTTCAGTACGGCAAGGAAAGCCTTTTGAGGAACTTCCACCGTTCCGATTTGTTTCATACGCTTCTTTCCTTTCTTCTGTTTTTCAAGCAACTTACGCTTACGGCTCACGTCACCTCCGTAACATTTTGCTGTTACGTCTTTACGCACGGCCTTAATTGTTTCGCGGGCTATAATTTTCGCACCGATAGCTGCTTGGATGGCAATCTCAAACTGCTGACGCGGGATGAGTTCTTTCAACTTTTCACACATGCGCCGCCCTAAATCGTAAGCATTGTCGAAGTGTGTCAATGTAGAAAGTGCGTCAACCGACTCTCCGTTAAGCAGAATGTCGAGCTTTACCAGCTTCGACGGACGGAAGCCTGATTGGTGATAGTCGAACGAAGCATATCCTTTCGATATACTTTTCAACTTATCGTAAAAGTCGATAACGATTTCGCCGAGCGGCATCTTGTAATGCAGTTCCACACGATTGCCCGAAATATAATCCTGCCGAATCAGTTCGCCCCGCTTGCCCAAACAAAGAGTCATGATGGGTCCGATGTAATCGGTAGCCGTAATAATAGAAGCGTCGATATAGGGTTCCTCGATGTGGTCGATAAGCGTCGGGTCGGGCATTCCGCCGGGGTTATGCACCTCTTGTACGCCGCCCTGCTTGTCGTACACCATATACGATACGTTGGGCACGGTGGTAATCACGCTCATGTCAAACTCACGGTCGAGGCGTTCTTGGATTATCTCCATGTGGAGCAAGCCCAAGAATCCGCAGCGGAAACCGAAGCCCAATGCAAGCGATGACTCAGGCTGGAAGGTCAGTGAAGCATCGTTCAACTGCAACTTCTCCAACGACGCACGCAGGTTTTCGTAATCTTCCGCCTCGATGGGGTAAACTCCGGCAAAGACCATCGGTTTGACTTCTTCAAATCCTTCGATAGCCTTGTCGCACGGACGGGCTATGTGGGTAATCGTATCCCCTACTTTTACCTCACGCGACGTTTTGATACCCGAAATGATATAGCCTACGTCTCCCGTACGCAACTCTTTGCGCGGCACCATGTCCATCTTCAAAACTCCCACTTCATCGGCATCGTATTCTTTTCCGGTATTAAAGAATTTCACCTTGTCGCCCGTGCGAATCACCCCGTTTACCACTTTGAAGTAAGCGATAATACCACGGAAGGAGTTGAATACCGAGTCGAAAATCAACGCCTGAAGCGGAGCGTTTTCGTCGCCTACCGGAGCAGGGATGCGTTCTACCACAGCCTGAAGAATGTTTTCCACGCCCATTCCGGTCTTTCCCGAAGCACGGATAATGTCTTCACGCTTACAGCCGATAAGGTCTATGATTTCGTCTTCCACCTCTTCGGGCATAGCGCTCGCCATGTCACATTTATTCATCACCGGAATAATCTCCAAATCATGTTCCAGCGCCATATAGAGGTTTGAGATGGTTTGCGCCTGCACACCCTGCGAAGCGTCTACCACCAGCAATGCTCCCTCGCACGCTGCTATCGAACGAGAAACTTCGTATGAAAAGTCCACGTGTCCCGGAGTGTCAATCAGGTTCAACACGTATTTCTCTCCTTTATACATGTATTCCATCTGTATGGCATGGCTCTTAATCGTAATGCCTCGTTCTCGCTCCAAATCCATATCGTCCAGCATCTGCCCTTCGGTTACTTTTATGGTGTTTGTGTACTCCAGCAGGCGGTCTGCCAACGTTGATTTGCCGTGGTCAATGTGGGCTATAATACAAAAATTCCGTATATTCTTCATAAACTATATGTCATCAAAAAAAATTGTGGGGCAAAGATACGCAAAAAACTCAGATTTTTCCGTATGTTTGTCGGCGAAACTATTTACAAATCAATCAAACACATCTGTTATGAAAAAAACTTGGATCATTGTAGTTGCCATACTCGCCCTTGTGGTGATATTCTGTGTAACCTCTTATAACTCGCTTGTTTCAAAAGAAGAAGCAGTTGAAACGGCTTGGAGTAACGTAGAAAACCAGTATCAGCGACGCGCCGACCTGATTCCTAATCTGGTTAATACGGTAAAAGGATATGCCGACCATGAAAAAGAAACACTCGATGCGGTGGTATCGGCACGTGCCAAAGCTACGCAGACATCGGTAAGTCTTGACGAACTGACCCCGGAACGGATGGCGGCTTTCCAAAAAGCGCAGGGAGAACTGAGCAGCGCACTGAGCCGACTGTTGGTAACCGTAGAGCGTTATCCCGACTTAAAGGCTAACCAGAATTTCCAGACACTGCAAGCCCAGCTTGAAGGAACAGAAAACCGCATCAGCGTAGAGCGCCGTAAATTCAACGACGAAGCGCGCCAGTATAATACAAGCATCCGCCGCTTTCCGGCTAACATCATTGCTTCGATGTTCGGATTCGAGAAACATCCGTACTTTGAAGCAGAAGAGGGTTCGGAGAAAGCTCCCGAAGTTAAATTCTAAGCGGTATGAAGCGCAAGCTGCTCCTGTTGCTGTTCATCTCTGCCTGTATCTCGCTGGTAGCGCGAGAATATACGGTGGAAAACCTGCCCATGCCCCGCTCGCAGGGTAATGTTTATGTCACCAATCCCGACGGTATTCTCTCATCGGCGGCTGTATCGGTGATGGATACCACACTCTATGCGCTGGAGAAACAGACAGGCATACAGGTGCTTGTGGCAGCTGTGGAACAGATAGAGGGAGGCGACTGTTTTGATTTCGCTTACCGACTGGGCAGACACGCCGGTGTAGGTGAAAAGGAACGCGACAACGGGTTGGTCATCTTGCTCGTTACTTCGGAGCGGTGTATCCAGTTTGTTACCGGATACGGGCTGGAAGGTGATTTGCCCGACGCACTCTGCAAACAAATTCAACAGCGTTACATGAATCCGGAGCTGGCTGAGGGAAACTGGGATGCGGGGATGGTTGCCGGCGTACAGGCGGTACGGGGCATACTTGATGGCAGCATGGAGCGCCAGCCATCGGCAGGCAATGAAGAAGACGACATGCTGATTTTGATGATATTTATATCTTGCTTCGTACTCGCTCCTGCAGCTTTATGGTACAGCGTCCGCCAGCGTAACCGTTGCCCACAGTGTCATAAGCACACACTACGCCAACTTTCTGTGCGTACAGTATCGCGAGAAAACGGAATCCGTACCGAAGAAGTGGTTTACCGCTGTACGAATTGCGGACATATCAAGCGGCAGCAACGCAAATCAAGAGACAATGATAACCACCATCATCCGGGTGGATGGGGAGGTCCGTTTATGGGCGGTCCGTTCTTCGGAGGTGGAGGAGGTCACGGCGGAGGCGGTGGTTTCAGCGGAGGCAGCTTCGGAGGTGGAGACTTCGGAGGCGGAGGAGCCGGAAGCCGTTTCTGATGACCTGTTTATTCTGTCTTTTTATCAAAGCACTCATATCGGGATATTATTTCTTATGAAGTACGATTAAAACGACTTCGCTTGGCGTGAACAGCCGGATGTCTCGCCGGGAAGTTCCTAATCCGTTGGTAATGATAACGGGAATCCCCCGACTGTTGTGCCGCAGTCCGGTAAGAAAGCGATTCCCGTACTTCGAAAAATGAGCGGGAGTCCATTTTTTAAAAAGGCTTACCTGACCGCCGTGTGTATGTCCCGCCAACGCAAGGTCGGTATTCGATACGTCCACATCTTCCACATAGTCGGGCGTATGAGTCAGCATCAGAACAAAATCTTCGGGGTGTAGCTTCAGCGTGGGCGAAACCCCGTTTGTTTTTAAGTCGAAGGGGTTACGGATTCCGCACAACAGGATGTACGCATCTCCTTTCCGAAGCGTATCGACTCGGTGTTCAAGCAAATGCACACCCGTGTACTGCATTGCTTCACGCACCATCCGGTCTGCTTCGCCGCGCTCGTGGTTTCCCATCACGGCGTATGTTCCGTAAGGGGTGCGGACTTGCTCCAGTGCGCGGAAAAGTTCGTCGACATCCCCGCCGTTCCGTCCCCGATAATCCCCTCCGAGCAACAAGACATCGGCATCGAGCGACTGCAAGGCGCGGATAGCTCCGGGCAGGCGTTTGGATGTAAAGCGGCTTTCATAATGGAAATCGGAGGCAAAGGCTACGCGAAAACCGTCGAACGAATCGGGTAACTGTTCGCTGTAAAAGTCGTACTGCTTGATGCGCCCTACTCCTTTGTAGTGCGAAAAAGAGGCGGTGGCACAAGAAGATAACAGTGCCATCGCCGCCATTAAAACGATAAGGTAAGATTTATACATCCCAATCTTTTACTTACATAACTCCAAAAGCCGGTTCTTCATGGTGTCTACGCCGGGGAAGCCTGTGTATTTCTGTGCTATCGCTCCCTCCTTATCCAACAGAATGTAAGTGGGCACGCCCTCGATGGCAAACTTTTGGCTCAAGAAGTTCCATTGTTCGTCTGTTACGCGGTAATGCTCGCCGTGAATGTCCGGTATCATATTTTCCCACGTTTGTTTCGGAGAGTTTTCGCCTGCTATGAACAAATAAATAATGTCTTTATCTTTCAACTGTTCTTTCATGGGGAGCATCTGCTTCATTGCCATGCGACAAGGACCGCACCACGTTGCCCAGAAGTCGACTAACACCACCTTACCTTTAAACTTCGATACCATTGAGTAGAACAAATCTTCGTTGCTTACTTCTCCTACTTCGTTCACCGTGTAACCGCTTTTCTTCTTGTTTTCTTCTATCGTTACCAACAGCTGGTTGTTCATCTCCTCCAACTTGTTTACGAAGTATGGAATCCGGATGTTACGGACAGCCTCTTTGTCGCTCTCCGTAAAAGGCATGAAATCTTGCAGCTTACCTGCATACGTCATTACATCAAGCAAATCGAAATAGTAGCCTTTCCCCTCACTCAAGTTCGGCTTAATGATGTTATCAAGAATGAAACTGCGGTCTGCATTACTTATTTCCTGAAGCACCTCCATGTACTTCTGAGCCAAGTTTCTTGCTGCTTCCTCATCCAGTTTCTGGTTTTCTTTCTGCATAGCATCGTATTTCTCCAGTACCGGAACGTCTGCCGCCTCAACTTTTCCGCTCTCCAGCAAACGGCGGAACATTGTTTTTCCTTCCGAAGGGTCAATGGGCAGATACCGACTGTATAATACATTTTGAGGATAACTTAACGAAAATATAGCTTGCGGGTCATTCAGTACAGGCAAAGTTTTCAAGTAATCAAAATAAGATACATCCGGAAGATTGGTTCTGACCTTTGCATAAGCGTCTTCCCACGAGATTTTATCGCGCGTTATCAATGCCTCTGCTAACATAGGCTGAAGCATGTTCAACATGTCTATACAATTCAGACGGATATTGTTCAAATACAGTGTGCGGCAGGCTTCGCTGAGTGTTGCGTCCGACTGCACGGCTTCTTCGATAGCACGTTCTTTCTCCAAGCAATATGCTTTATATTGGTTGGGAGACATTCCGGCTATATCCAGCATGAACTCCTGACCTTCGGGCATTTTGGGAAGCGTGGGAAAACGGGTGGTCATCTCGTTGTTGATTGCCGCCATTTTTCCACGGAAGTAACAAAGTTGACCTAAAGTAGGCGCATCTTTGCGCAAATGGCTGTTCCGGCGGGTAAGTTCAGGCAGATTGACAGCCGCATACAGCGTATCACCGGGGCAGACAAACAGATTCATGGTCATGCGGTTCATCGTACCGATTACCAACGCAACCTGCGTGGCTGAAGCGACTTCAAACGTAGCAGTGAACGAACCGTCTTCATTAACCGTTACCGGATGCTCGGCAAAGCTCCCCCGCCATAATTCCGGGATTCGGAACATGGGCTTTAAGTCATAGAACGGTTGGTATTCCAACAGCTTTCCGACTACGGTTACGTTTCCGCCTTCAATGCGCGGCTCAGGCAAGGCTTCCGGTTTACCGGTTTCTGCCGAACGGTAATCTTCAGGCACGGAAACAGGGGTGTCTCCTTGCAGCGAAACGCCATAAATCTTGAAACAATCCTCACAATCGCTTTCTATAAAATCAAACGACTTTACGCTCTTGGGCAACGCCGGAAAATGGAGTTTGAACGAAGCCGTACCGCTGTCCGGCATCCAGAACTCGGTATCCAGCTTGATGCCCGAACCGAAACGCACCGGATATTTCTTTCCGTCGTCTCCGCGCAGGTACGTATCCTTGCTGATGCGAATCCAGTAATGGGGACGATACCACGCTCCCATGTCGAGCACGGTAGCCGTATCGGACAACTCTATTTGTTTGATTTCCACTGAAGCCGTGTTTGTAGCAACCACACGAGGCAGCTTGACAACTTTGTTTTCCGCCTGCAAGGAAAGCGCAGCGAAAAAGAGGGCGATAAGCCCCGCACATACATGTTTTATCATAAAATTTCGATTTTAGTTGAGCGAAAGATAAGAAATAGTAACAAATAATCCGCGTAACATTAGCCTAATTTAACTAACTTTGCCCGTCTGATTAATAAAACCGAAAGACATGAATGCCGTTAAAACAAATTCGATAAATGCATGGTTGCTGGCAAGCCGCCCCAAGACGCTGACCGCCGCAGCCATCCCCGTAATGCTGGGATGTGCCACCGCATACATCTACGGGCAATTCCAATGGACACCTGCCGTGCTGTGTTTCCTTTTTGCATTTCTGATGCAAATCAACGCCAACTTTATCAATGATTTATACGATTTCTTGAAGGGAAGCGACCGCGAAGACCGTTTGGGGCCTGAACGTGCTTGCGCTCAGGGCTGGATTACTCCACGCGCCATGAAAGCGGGCATCGGCGTGATGACGGTGGCATCGGGGATAGACGGACTCTGCCTGCTGTATTACGGGGGGTGGGAAATGATTCCCGTGGGACTGCTGTGCATCGTTTTCGCTTTCCTCTATACCACAGGACCTTACCCGCTGGCTTATCACGGGTGGGGAGATGTGCTGGTACTTATCTTCTTCGGATTCATCCCCGTGGGCTGCACATACTATGTCATGGCGCACGGGTGGAACAGTTCGGTTACGTTTGTATCGCTTGCCTGCGGACTGGTTATCGACACGCTGCTGATGGTCAACAACTTCCGCGACCGCGAACAAGACGCCATAAGCGGAAAGAAAACGTTAGTGGTACGCTTCGGAGCACGCACAGGACTGATACTCTACTTCTTGTTGGGGATGGCTGCGTGCTGGTGTTGCTTCTACTTTCTTTTCATCGGAAAGGTTTATGCCACACTCCTGCCGCAAATCTATCTGATACCCCATATTCTGACTACTCAAAAGATGGCAAAGATTCACCGGGGGAAAGAGTTGAACCGCATCTTGGGGGAAACATCGCGTAACATGCTCATATTCGGCATATTGCTTACCATTGGATTGGTTTTATAAACACCCCCAAAACGCAAGCGGTAGCGTAAGGCAGTCTTAGCGGTAGAAACAACCGACGCAAGCGGTAGCGTTCATCAACGCTACGGGTAGAATTTTATGCCCTGTTCAGGAGGCTGTTGAGTTAAGAAATTACAGCCCAATTCACATTCTTTTTACGCAATTCTTTTAGCTGTTGCCAGATAACGGCATTTTCGGGACGGACACAGTTGGGGTCTTCGTCGAGCAAACGCTCGGCTATATCGCGCACATACTGCAAGAGCTGACCATCGCGGGCTATATCGGCTATCTTCAAATCGAACGCCACACCGCTTTGCTGCGTTCCTTCCAAGTCGCCCGGTCCGCGCAACTTCAAGTCGGCTTCGGCAATCTCGAACCCGTCGTTCGTCTGCACCATGATTTCGATGCGCTTGCGTGTCTCTTCCGTCAGCTTATAACCGGTCACGAGAATGCAATACGACTGGTCGGCACCGCGTCCCACTCGTCCGCGCAACTGATGCAACTGCGACAACCCAAAGCGTTCGGCATTTTCGATGACCATTACCGAAGCGTTCGGCACATTAACTCCCACCTCAATAACCGTAGTGGCCACCATAATCTGTGTTTCGTTGCGTAAGAAGCGTTGCATCTCCTCTTCCTTTTCGGCAGGCTTCATCTTGCCATGCACTTTGCTTACCTTATATTCAGGAAACTCCTCGCAGATGTGCAGGTATCCGTCCTCCAGATTTTTGATATCCATTTTCTCGCTCTCTTGTATCAGCGGATAAACGATATAAACCTGTCTGCCCTCCTGTATCTGTTTTCTGATAAACGCATACATTGACGGGCGGCGATTATCAAACTGATGAACAGTCTGGATGGGTTTACGCCCCGGCGGAAGCTCGTCGATAACCGACACGTCGAGGTCGCCATACAGCGTCATCGCCAGCGTACGGGGAATGGGGGTAGCCGTCATTACCAACACGTGAGGCGGAGATACGTTTTTCGCCCATAACTTGGCACGCTGTGCCACCCCGAACCGGTGTTGCTCATCGATAACCACCAAGCCAAGCGAAGAAAAATTAACCGTATCTTCGATTACGGCGTGCGTACCTATCAGGATATGCACGTCGCCCGTCAGCAAATCGCGGAGGATTGTTTCTCGCTTCTTTCCCTTTACCGCCCCCGTAAGCAGTTCCACACGGACTTCCATACCTTGCAGGAATCGCGAAATGGTTTCGTAATGCTGCGTGGCAAGAATTTCGGTAGGCGCCATCATACATGCCTGATAACCATTGTCTAAAGCGATAAGCATGGTCATGAGCGCCACCAAAGTTTTCCCGCTTCCTACGTCGCCCTGCAAGAGGCGATTCATCTGCCTGCCGCTCTTCATGTCGCGCCGCATCTCCTTTATAACCCGTTTCTGCGCACCGGTAAGCTCGAACGGCAGATTCTGTGAATAAAAAGTATTGAAAATCTCTCCCACCCGCCCGAACACCAGTCCGCGGAATTTATTGCGACGTTCCTTCGTATAACGGAGAATATTCAGTTGGACGTAGAAAAGTTCCTCGAACTTCAAGCGATATTGTGCGCGGCGAAGCAGTTCGGGATTCTGAGGGAAATGGATATTATAAAGTGCCTCGGTAAGCGGCATCAGATGGTGAGACTCTATCAGCGAAACGCTCAACGTTTCGTCGATAACCTCGCGCTGTAAAGCATTGAAGAGGTTCTTCATCAATTTTTCAATGGCGTGCGAATTAAGGTTGCTCCGCTTCATCTTCTCCGTAGTGTTATAATACGGTTGAAGCCCCATTGAAGAAAGTGTCAATTCCTCGGCAGGGTCGATATCGGGGTGAGGGATGTTGATGCGCCCGTTAAAGACAGTAGGTTTACCGAACACAATATACTCTTCGTTCGCCTTATACCGCCCCATGACGTATTTAAGTCCTTGAAACCAAATCAGGTCTACTACGCCCGTTCCATCGGAGAAGTGCCCCACCAGCCTGCGCTGGCGTCCTTCACCGAAAGTTTCAAAACTTAATATTTTTCCTCGCAACTGAATATAAGGCATGTTGCCGTCTATCTCATGAATGTAATAAAGGCGACTGCGGTCAACATACTTATAAGGGAAATAATACAGCAAATCCCGGAACGAACAAACATTCAATTCTTTATTCAGAATAGCCGCCCGCTGAGGACCTACTCCCTGCAAATACTTTATATCACGCGAAGATAAATCGAGCACTTTGAAAATAATAAATGAGAGATTAAACACACGCTACTCGGCATCAGCCAAGACTTCGGCTACCCTTAAATCGAAAGGAGTGGTAAGTTTGATGTTTTCACGATTCCCCTTAACCAAATAAACCGGATGTCCCAACGCCTCCACCACCGAAGCATCGTCAGTAAACCGGGGAACATACACCTGCCTGTAAGCCTGTTTCAGCAGACCGACGGTAAAAACTTGGGGAGTCTGCACCAGTTTATAACAGTCACGCGGAACAGTTTCACTCTGTCCGTCCGGCTCCACACGACGTATGGTCTCTACCACATCCGTAACCGGAACCACAGCTTCCTGCTCTGCCGCCGCATCGTAACAGGCCGCTATCACCTCACGTGATACAAACGGACGAACCCCGTCATGCACACCAACCAGTCCGTCTTCCTTCACTTGCGCCAATCCGTTCCGCACCGAATGAAAACGGGTCTCTCCGCCATCGGCTACGGTGTGCGGAAGCGTAAAACCGTAATCTGCACAAAGGCGCTTCCAGTAGGCTTGCTGCTCTACCGGAAGTACCACTATCAGTTCTATCTTATCGTCGTAAGCATGAAAAGCCTCCAGCGTGCGCATCAATACCGGTTTGCCTTTTATCGGAATGAATTGCTTGGGAATATCGCCTCCCATCCGCAAGCCCTTTCCGCCTGCAACGACTATGACATATTTTTTCATCAGGCAAATAACATGCCGTTTTTTACCTCTTGCGCTTTCGCTGCGCCAGCAAGTTTCTCAAGAAGGGCAAAGCCGAACATCGCAGCAGCAGCCGGACCTTTTCCCAATACGAAATTATCCACTACTTCCACCATGTTACCTGTATATTCCGCTCCGTCCAGATACTTATCGAATCCCGGATAGCAGGTTGCCTTCTTACCCTTCAACAATCCACGCTTTCCATACACCATCGGAGCAGCACAAATAGCAGCCAACGGTTTACCGGCAGCAGCGAAATTCATAATCAGTTTATCCAAACCTGCGTGTGCGTCCAAATTGGTTGCTCCCGGAAGTCCACCCGGCAGAACTATCATTTCAACATCTTCCTCTTTCAGCTCTTCAAACAATATATCAGCAACAACAGGTACTTGATGCGCTCCCATTACCACTTTATTTCCTGTCACAGATACGGTTTTTACTTCCAATCCACCCCGGCGCATGATGTCTAACGGAGTCAGTGCTTCTGTTTCTTCAAAACCTTCTGCTAAAAAAATACAAATCGTTTTCATAAGCATAAATCATTTTAGTTTAAAATAATATGTTATCGTTCCGCTTTGGTTATTTACTCCTTCCACCATATTAAAGCGTGCTTTTCTTGCAGCTTCTTCGGCAGCACGGCGTAAAGCGGGATTAACCGTATTGGTACGTTTATTAATACTTGTACTAATAACTTCTCCGGCAGGATTAACAACGATGGTTACTACCACACGCCCTTCATCCTGTACATTATAGACAGGAACCGGCAGACCGCCTTTCCCCAACGAACGCCCGTTTAAGTCGAATGTTCCATATCCACCAACCCCATCGGTTTTCCCCGTATCGGAATTTCCGGACGGACTTCCTTGCAAGCCCGTCCCCGATGCAGCCGTTCCTTTGCTCCCCATTTTAGAACCTTTACCGAACGCACCGGCTATTTTGCTGGCAGCAGCTTCTGCCGCAGCACGCTCAGCCTCGGCGCGTTTTTCAGCTTCGGTTTTCTCTTTTGGCTTAACTGCAACTTCCTTTTGAGGCTTGGTTTCTTCTTTCTTGGGCTTTTCCTTTTTAACTTGAATGGGTGATTCTTCTGCTTGGGTTATCATCGGTTGTTCAACTTCCGGCTCAGGTATTGAAGGCTCCGGCTGAACCGCTTCCTGCTGAGGCATAACATCAACTTCCGTAAGCGTATAAGGATCGGCATCCCCTGTCGCTTCTTCAGCCTCTCCCAGCATAACCGGCACACCACCTTCTTCCTGCGGCTCGGGTTTTACCAGCGTCAGGACAAAAAGCAGAACCAGTATCAACACGTGAAGCACGGTTGTACCTATTATTCCTGTTACCTTACTTTTCCTCATAGACTCAACAGTTATTGTTTTTTATCCGGACGGCGAGTGGCAAGCACCATTTTAAAATGATTCTCGTTGGCGATGTTCAATACACGAACCACCTCTCGGTAAGGAATTGATTCATCAGCATACAGAGCCACATACATTTCGGGTTCTTTCTGCGCACATTCTTGCAAAAAAGCCGGCACTTCATCAATACTAAGCGGCATTTCGTCTTCTTTTCCGAACGCGCCGTAATAATTCAAGTTCTTATCTATAATTACCCGTGCCATAGGCTTCGCTGAGGTTTGTTCGGAGCCTTGCGGCAATAAAACTTTAATGGCGTTCGGCGACACCATTGTTGAGGTTATCATAAAAAATATCAGCAACAAGAATATAAGGTCTGTCATTGACGACATACTGAAGCTGGGCGATATTTTTTGTCTTCGTTTAAGTGGCATAAGCAATTATTTTTCGGTCGGTTCATTCAGCAAATCCATAAAAGCAATCGTACGTGCTTCCATTTGGCTGACTACCTTATCTACCCGATAAACCAAATGATTATAAGCAAACATGGCAGCAATACCTACAACCAATCCTCCTACGGTGGTAATCATAGCCTCGTAAATACCACTTGACAGCAACGTGATGTCAATGTTGTTTCCGGCGTTTGCCATGTTCCAGAACGCCTTGACCATACCTGTTACCGTACCCAGAAATCCCAGCATCGGCGCACCGCTGGAAACCGTTGCGATAATAGACAGTCCGTTCTCCAGCTTAGCTACCTCAATGTTTCCGGTATTCTCAATGGCTGCCTGTACGTCTGCGGTAGGGCGATTCATACGCATAATTCCTTTCTCTATCATACGTGCCGATGGCGTATTAGCCATTCTGCAATAGTTGATTGCCGATTTGATTTCGCCCGATTTTACATAGTCGCGGATGCGTTCCATAAACAACGGATCTTCTTTACCCGCCTTACGGATTACCACAGCCCGCTCGAAAAATATGTAAAAGGCTATAACCGACATTACAGCCAGAACAATCATAATCCATCCTCCCTTACAAGCCATATCCCAAAGATTCATCTGGGGTTCGCCCGAAGCAAGAGGAGTCAATACCGGATTTTCACCGGTTACAGTTTCGGCCACCGTCTGTGCAGCAGCCAGCAAAGTCAATGTTACCATAATTAATGAAGGCATTTTTTATATTCTTCAATCGTTTTCTTTAATCCTAAATACAGTGCGTCGCATATCAGTGCATGACCGATTGACACTTCGTCTACCCACGGGATATTGTCGTGGAAATACTTCAAATTCGCCAAACTCAAGTCGTGTCCGGCGTTCAGCCCCATCCCCAACTTGCGAACCACTTTGGCAGCTTCTACAAACGGAGCCACTGCTGCTTCGGGGTTCTTCGGATAAAGCGAAGCATAAGGTTCTGTGTACAGCTCTACCCGGTCGGCTCCGGCTTTGGCGGCATATTCTATCATCGGGATATCCGTTCCTACAAAAATAGAAGTACGGATACCTGCCTCATCAAACACATCCATCAGTTCTGTAAGGAAGGCGAGATTCGTCTTGGTATCCCAACCTGCGTTTGATGTGATTTGGTCGGGAGCATCGGGTACCAGCGTAACCTGATGTGGCTTTACTTTCAAGACCAAATCAACAAACTCTTTCGAAGGATAGCCCTCGATGTTGAACTCTGTTTTCACCAGCGGGCGAAGCGTATATACATCGGCATAGCGAATGTGTCGCTCGTCGGGACGCGGATGAACCGTAATTCCCTCGGCACCATAAGCCTCGCAATCAACCGCTACCTGTGCCACGTTGGGATTATTTCCGCCACGCGCGTTGCGCAGGGTAGCCACCTTGTTTATATTAACACTTAATTTAGTCATATCGTTTATTTGTTTTTTCGTATATTTGCATCAACAACGTGCAAAGTTAGCAGGATTTACGAGAAATTTGTAACAATAATCCTGAAAAAGATTGATAAAAAAGCTATAAAGTCTATGCAACAGAGAATGAAATTTGCCCTTTTCGGAAATACTTACCAAGCACACAAGTCGGCGCATGTGGCTCACTTATTGGATATTTTACGAAAAAAAGAAGCACAAATCTGCATCAGTAGCGAGTTTTACGATTTCTTACACCACCATACGAATACCAACTTAACGGGACTTGAAGTATTTGAAGGGAATAACTTTACAGCCGACATGGCGCTGAGCATAGGAGGCGACGGCACTTTTCTGAAAGCTGCCAGCCGGGTAGGAGATAAAGAAATTCCGATATTGGGCATCAATACAGGCAGGCTGGGGTTTCTTGCCGACATATCGCCCGACCAAATGGAGGAGACTTTCGAAGAAATCCACCGTGGAATGTATCTTGCCGAACCCCGCCGCGTGTTGAAACTCACCTCTCACGGACAAGTTCTGAAAGGATATCCTTACGGACTGAACGAAATAGCCATTCTGAAGCGAGACAGTTCTTCGATGATAACCATCGAAGTATTGGTTAACGGCGAACCGCTGAACACTTACCGGGCAGACGGACTGATTATCGCCACACCTACCGGCTCTACGGGATATTCGCTCAGTGTGGGCGGCCCCATCTTGGTCCCTCAAAGCGGAACCATCAGCCTGACAGCCGTTGCTGCCCACAGCCTCAACATACGCCCGATAGTAATCCGCGACGATTGGGAAATCACACTTAACGTAGAAAGCCGCAGCCATAATTTCCTCGTGGCAGTAGACGGACGCAGCGAAAGTTGTCGCGAAGGTACGCAACTAACCATCCGCCGCGCCGATTATCATGTACGCATCGTGAAACGTTGCCACCATTCGTTCTTCAACACCCTGCGCGAAAAGATGATGTGGGGAATGGATAACCGCATCTGATTCCCCACTGTTTCTGTTTCCCCGAAGGGTCAGAAGGCAGGCAAAGTAACTTTAAACAGCTCGCTGGGGCGGTGTTCGGTCCGGATTACTTGGAGCATACGGCGAACCACCGACGGATGTTGTGCAGCCACATCATGGTCTTCGTGAATGTCTTCTTTCAAATTATACAACAAAGGAGTGCCTTTCTTCACCAACAACTTCCAATCGCCCATGCGCACCGCTATCTGGTCGGTTTCATGAAACTCCCAATACAGATACTCATGCTTTTTCTGCTTATCGTCGTTTCCTAACAAGGTCGGAGCAAAAGAAATACCATCAAAACCTCCTTTGTATGCTGCGGGAAAACCTTCGTCGCCTATCAGCTCGCAAAACGTAGGCATTACATCATAAAAAGCCAACTGCAAATCGTTCGTGCTTCCACGCTTCACATGTCCCGGCCAGCGCACGATAAACGGAACACGGATACCGCCTTCGGTACATTGGCGTTTCAGTCCTCTCAACTTCCCGTCGCGTCCGAAAAATGCCGGGTCTGCGCCTCCTTCTTCATGCGGACCGTTATCGCTGCTGAAAAATACAATCGTATTCTCATCCAGCCCTTTTTCTTTCAGCTTATCAAGGATTTCTCCCACGTAAGCATCCAAGCGGGTAATCATGGCAGCAAACTGAGCGTGGGTATACGTTACGGGATTATAGCGCGAGCCTTCCGAACCTCCCCATGTTTTGTCTTCGAAAAAGCGTTTCTTGTAACCATTCAGAATCGAATCATTCGGCTGAGCCAGTTCGGCGTGAGGAAGCGTATAGGTAAAAATGCCGCAAAACGGTTGCTCGTCCGTCTGGGCGTCCAGCCATTTCAAAGCCTCTTGGTGAATCAGGTCTGCCGAATACTGGGGACGCTTGAAATAATCATCGCCATACATCGGATACTTGATATTTTCTTCCAACACCACGCGCTTAACCTCTTTATCGCCTTTCGAACGGCTATACCGGTTCAGGAAATTCGGATAATACAAGTGGGCTTGAAACTGACAGATATATCCGTAATATTCATCCACTCCCCGCTTGTCAGGAGTAGACCACGAGCCTTCGTAACCTCCCGCCCATTTACCAAACATACCGGTCGTATACCCGTTACGCTTCATCACTTCGGGCAATATCACGTGGGCCGAATCGTAAGGTTCTTGTCCCACCACTGCAAAATCCGGATTCTCGCCATACATCACTTTATCCGCCTGCGTCCAATATTCCTTATTTCCGCGGACATGAGTATGCCCGCTGTGCTGCCCCGTCATCAGCGTAGCACGCGAAGGAGCACTCACCGGACTGCCGGCGTATGCCTGCGTAAAGCGCATCCCTTCTGACGCCATGCGGTCGATATTCGGAGTCTCGATCAGCCGCTGGCCGTAACAGCCCAAATCGCCATACCCCATGTCGTCACACAATATAAATATAATATTAGGAGTCTGCCGTTGTTGTGAGAAAACTCCCGTAGCAGTAGCCATAAATGCAGATAAAATCAATGCTTCTTTTTTCATAGTAACTCATGTAAATTAAAGTAAGGCTCAAAGATAACGAAAATCAAGAAATAAACACCCTCTCACGAAAGAGATTTTTACAACTGCAAACCGTCAAAAAATTCATCCCGACAAACCAAGTAACGCAAGCCGATAAGTTATCCGGTCTTTCGGGATGAGTTGATGAACACATGCGGAAGCGTTTTACCCTGCCATAAAAACGAATCTTTACGGGTAACAATTATTTCCGAACCCATAGAACGCATCACACAACACATTATTTCTCAAGCGCTGCAGAGCGCTGTGTTTCAAAAAATATTTATCCCATTATTTTGCAATACATTATATTATTTATATCTTTGCGTCCGAAATGGATGAAAGGTGGAGGGGCGGTCAAGCTCCTTTTTTTATTCTTAATAGTTTATACATGATAGATAAAAACATTGTAACCCGGATAGTAGAAGAATGGCTGGAAGATAAAGATTATTTTCTGGTAGACGTAACCGTTAATCCGGATGACAAAATCGTAGTGGAAATCGACCATGCCGAAGGAGTATGGATTGACGATTGTGTGGAACTGAGCCGTTACATCGAATCGAAACTGAACCGCGAAGAAGAGGATTACGAGCTGGAAGTAGGCTCGGCAGGTATCGGACAACCGTTTAAGGTTTTGAAGCAGTACCAGATTCACATCGGAAAAGACGTGGAAGTATTGGCTAAAGACGGTAAAAAGTATACCGGCGTACTGGCGGATGCCAACGAGGAAAACTTTACGATAACCATCGAGGTTAAAGTGAAACCGGAGGGAGCGAAACGCCCGAAATTGGTAGAACAGAACCTGACATTTACTTACGAGGAAATAAAATATACCAAATACTTAATTAGCTTTAAATAATCATGGCGAAGAAAGAAGAAACAGTCAGCTTGATTGACACATTCTCGGAATTTAAAGAACTAAAGAATATCGACCGCACCACAATGGTGAGCGTGTTGGAAGAATCGTTCCGTAGCGTTATTGCAAAAATGTTTGGTACGGACGAGAATTACGACGTTATCGTAAACCCCGACAAAGGAGACTTCGAAATATGGCGTAACCGCGAGGTGGTGGCAGACGATGAGCTGACCAATCCCAACATGCAGATTTCGCTGACGGAAGCCCGCAAAATAGACACATCGTACGAAATCGGCGAAGAGGTTACCGACGAGGTTATCTTTGAAAAGTTCGGACGCCGTGCCATCCTGAACCTGCGCCAGACGTTGGCTTCGAAAATACTGGAACTGGAAAAAGACAGTTTATATAATAAATATATAGATAAGGTGGGAACAATCATCAGCGCCGAAGTATACCAGACGTGGAAAAAAGAAATCCTTTTGCTGGACGACGAAGGCAATGAGTTGCTGCTGCCCAAAACGGAACAGATTCCGAGCGACTTTTACCGCAAGGGAGAAACGGTGCGCGCTGTCGTAGCACGTGTTGACAACAAAAATAACAACCCGAAGATTATTTTGAGCCGCACCTCGCCCGTGTTCTTGCAGCGTCTGTTCGAACAGGAAGTACCGGAAATCAACGACGGACTGATTACTATCAAACGCATCGCCCGTATCCCCGGCGAACGCGCAAAGATTGCCGTCGAATCATACGACGAACGTATCGACCCAGTAGGTGCATGTGTGGGTGTAAAAGGCTCGCGTATTCACGGAATCGTACGCGAACTTCGTAACGAAAATATTGATGTAATCAACTACACGTCAAACATCCAACTGTTTATCCAGCGTGCCTTGAGTCCTGCTAAGATTTCTTCTATCGTAATGCACGAAGAAGACAGAAAAGCAGAAGTCTACCTGAAACCCGAAGAGGTTTCGCTGGCTATCGGTAAAGGCGGGTTGAACATCAAACTGGCAAGTATGCTTACCGAATATACCATCGATGTATATCGTGAACTGAACGAAGATGCAACCGACGAAGATATCTATTTGGACGAATTTAAAGACGAAATCGACGAATGGGTTATCAACGCCATCAAGAGTATCGGCATTGATACTGCCAAAGGCGTACTGAACGCTCCGCGTGAAATGTTGGTTGAAAAAGCAGACTTGGAAGAAAATACGGTAGACGACGTATTGAGAATTTTGAAAGCCGAATTCGAAGAATAATCTGTTTGTTCTTCTCCGACTTTTAAAATTTTCATTTTTCAATTTTTCAATTTAACAAAGCGTATGACGATTAGATTAAATAAAGTAACAAGAGACTTAAATGTAGGGATTACTACGGTAGTAGATTTTTTGCAGAAAAAAGGCTACACCATTGAGGCGAATCCCAATACCAAGATTACAGACGAACAGTATGCTGCGCTCGTAAAAGAGTTCAGCAAAGACAAGGATTTGAAAATAAAGTCGGAGAAGATTTTTCAAGAACGGCAAAACAAAGACCGCAATAAAGCCTCCGTGTCTATCGAAGATTTACATCCGGAAATGAAAAAGCCGGAGGTAATAGAAACCGTCGTGCCCGAAGAGGTGCGTCCTAAATTCAAACAGGTAGGCAAGATAGACTTGGATAATCTTAACAAAAAGAACAAAGCGGAAACTACCGAACCGAAAGATACTGAAATTGCGGCCGAACCTCAAAAAGAAGAAACTGCGCCCACACCGGCAGCAGTGGAAGAAGTACCCGCAGCACAACCGGAAAACAATAACACTGAAGAACAGATACCGACGAAAACAGAAACGGAAGAATTGAAATCAAAGCCGATGGAAGAAGAAAAGAAAGAAACACCTCAACAAGAAGCCCAACCGACTTCTGAGAAACAGGAAGAAGAGATTTTTAAAATCCGACCGACTGAGTTTAAATCTAAAATCAATGTAGTAGGGCAAATTGACCTTGCAGCATTGAACCAGTCTACCCGTCCGAAGAAAAAATCAAAAGAAGAAAAGCGGAAAGAACGCGAAGAGAAAGACAAATTGCGCCAAGAACAGCGCAAGCAAATGAAAGATGCCATCATCAAGGAAATACGTAAAACGGACGAAAAAGCCGACAAGGCAAATGCTGACGATGCAACTAACAAAAAGAAAAAACGTAACCGCATTAACAAAGAACGGATTGATATAAACAATCCGGTTAATGCTTCGGGAAACGGTGCTTCGTCACGCTCAGAAAAATCGAACAAAGGCTCGCAGCAACAAGGAGGCGGAAAACATGGCAAAGACCGTTTCAAGAAGCCGATTATCAAACAGGAAGTGAGCGATGAAGACGTTGCCAAGCAGGTAAAAGAGACATTGGCCCGCCTGACAAACAAAGGAAAGAACAAAGCTGCCAAATACCGTAAAGAAAAACGTGAAAATATCCAGAACCGCCAAATGGAACAGGAGGAACTGGAACAGGAAGAAAGCAAGGTATTGAAACTTACCGAGTTTGTAACGGCAAACGAACTGGCAAGCATGATGAATATTCCTGTTACGCAAGTTATCTCTACGTGTATGAGCGTGGGTATCATGGTGTCTATCAACCAGCGTTTGGATGCAGAAGCTATTAACTTGGTTGCGGAAGAATTTGGTTACAAAACAGAATATGTAAGTGCCGAAGTGGCTCAGGCAATAGAGGAAGAAGAAGATGCCGAGGAAGATTTGCAACCTCGCGCTCCGATTGTTACCGTAATGGGTCACGTTGACCACGGTAAGACGTCTTTGCTTGATTATATCCGCAAGGCAAATGTAATCGCCGGTGAAGCCGGTGGTATCACACAGCACATCGGAGCTTATAACGTCAAGCTGGAAGACGGACGCCGCATCACATTCCTCGATACACCGGGACACGAAGCGTTTACAGCCATGCGTGCGCGTGGTGCAAAGGTTACCGATGTGGTTATTATCATTGTGGCAGCCGACGATAATGTCATGCCGCAAACCAAAGAAGCTATCAACCATGCAATGGCAGCCGGAGTACCTATCGTATTTGCCATCAATAAAATAGATAAACCGAATGCCAACCCGGACAAGATAAAAGAAGAATTGGCTTCGATGAACTTCCTCGTAGAAGAATGGGGAGGTAAATATCAGTCGCAAGATATTTCGGCTAAAAAAGGTATCGGTGTACAGGAGTTGTTGGAAAAAGTATTGCTTGAAGCTGAAATGCTTGACTTGAAAGCCAATCCGAACCGCAAAGCAACCGGATCTATCATCGAATCGTCACTGGATAAGGGACGTGGTTATGTGGCTACGGTATTGATTTCGAACGGTACGTTACACGTGGGCGACATCGTGCTTGCAGGTACTTCGTACGGAAAGGTGAAGGCGATGTTCAACGAGCGTAATCAGCGGTTGAAAGAAGCCGGTCCGTCAGAACCGGTATTAATCCTCGGATTGAACGGTGCTCCGGCAGCAGGCGACACATTCCATGTATTCGACACTGACCAAGAAGCCCGCGAAATAGCCAACAAGCGCGAACAGTTACAGCGCGAACAAGGACTGCGTACCCAGAAGATGCTTACGCTGGATGAAGTGGGTCGCCGCTTGGCATTGGGAGATTTCCACGAACTGAACGTCATTGTAAAAGGCGACGTAGACGGCTCGGTAGAAGCATTGAGCGACTCGCTGATTAAACTTTCTACCGAACAAATTCAGGTAAACGTTATCCACAAAGGCGTAGGTCAAATCTCCGAATCGGATGTGTCTTTGGCAGCCGCTTCAGATGCTATCATCGTAGGTTTCCAAGTCCGTCCGTCAAACAATGCTGCCAAACTGGCTGAGCAAGAAGGTGTGGATATCCGTAAGTATTCTATTATTTACGATGCCATCGAAGAAGTAAAATCGGCAATGGAAGGTATGTTGGCTCCTACGCTGAAAGAGCAAGTTACAGCTACACTTGAAGTGCGCGAAGTGTTCAACATCAGCAAAGTGGGTATGGTTGCCGGTGCAATGGTGAAAACAGGTAAGGTAAAACGCAGCGACAAGGCTCGTCTTATCCGCGACGGTATCGTAGTATTTACCGGAAATATCAATGCACTGAAACGCTTCAAAGACGATGTAAAAGAGGTTGGAGCGAACTTCGAATGCGGTATCAGTTTAACGGCTTGCAATGACTTGAAGGTAGGCGATGTTATTGAAACTTACGAAGAAATAGAAGTAAAACAAAGTTTATAATATAGTTGGAAGTTGGGAACTGAATGTTGTCAATGAATGGGGTTTCACATACCGTTCATTGACGGCTTTCGATTCTCAACTTTCAATTTCCTGAATATGGAAACGCTTGACTGGATAATAATAGCTGTGATTGCCATCGGAGCCATTTTGGGTTTCATGAAAGGTTTCCTCAATCAATTGGCATCCATAGTCGGGCTAATCGCCGGACTTTTGGTAGCACGTGCCTTATTCGTTTCTGTGGGCAAACGGTTAGCAGCAGAAATGGGGGCTTCTGTCACTTTTTCTCAAATTTTGGCCTTCGTCATCATTTGGATGCTTGTCCCGATTGGTTTATGCATCATTGCAGGTATGCTAACCAAAGCGCTTGATGTCATCCGTTTGGGTTTTGTCAACCGCTGGTTAGGAGCCGGATTGGGAGTCATTAAGTACGGCTTGTTAGCAAGTATCGTTATCTATTTCATCGAATATGTAGATACGGAAAATACCTTAATTCAACCAACAAAAAAGCAAGCGTCGGTGTTATATTATCCTATGAAAAGATTTTCTGGAATTTTTATTCCCGTCGTAAAAGACGTTACTCAACACTTAATAAATACTGATTATGCAAGAACCCAATAAATATGTAAAAGAACTGACGCAAGAGAAGTACAAGTATGGCTTCACGACTGATGTTCATACAGATATTATTGAAAAAGGACTGAACGAAGATGTGGTTCGACTGATTTCTGCCAAGAAAGGCGAACCGGAATGGCTGTTGGAGTTCCGCCTGAAAGCATATCGCCATTGGCTGACAATGGAAATGCCTACATGGGCACATCTGAACATTCCTGAAATTGATTATCAGGCCATCTCTTATTATGCCGATCCGACCAAAAAGAAAGAAGGTCCGAAAAGCATGGATGAGGTAGACCCTGAATTAATCAAAACATTCAATAAGTTAGGTATCCCTCTGGAGGAACAAATGGCTTTGAGCGGTATGGCGGTAGATGCCGTCATGGACTCGGTTTCCGTAAAGACAACCTTTAAGGAGACATTAATGGAAAAAGGTATCATCTTTTGTTCCATCAGCGAGGCTGTACGCGAACATCCTGATTTGGTGAAGAAATATTTAGGCTCGGTAGTGGGTTATCGCGATAACTTCTTTGCCGCACTTAACTCTGCCGTATTCAGCGACGGTTCGTTCGTTTATATTCCGAAAGGAGTCCGTTGTCCGATGGAGCTTTCTACTTACTTCCGTATCAATGCAGCCAACACCGGACAGTTCGAACGCACACTTATCGTTGCCGACGATGACAGTTATGTATCGTATCTCGAAGGATGTACGGCTCCGATGCGCGATGAAAACCAGTTACATGCTGCCATTGTAGAAATCGTGGTGCTTAACCGTGCAGAAGTAAAGTATTCTACCGTGCAGAACTGGTATCCGGGCGATGCCGAAGGTAAAGGCGGTGTATATAATTTTGTTACCAAACGTGGTAACTGTAAAGGCGTAGACAGCAAATTATCGTGGACACAGGTTGAAACCGGTTCTGCCATCACATGGAAATATCCAAGCTGTATCTTGAGTGGAGACAATTCCACGGCTGAGTTTTATTCGGTTGCCGTAACCAACAACTTCCAGCAGGCAGATACGGGTACGAAGATGATTCATTTGGGCAAAAATACGCGCTCTACCATCGTAAGTAAAGGTATCAGTGCCGGACGGAGCCAGAACTCTTACCGCGGATTGGTTCGAGTGGCAGAAAAAGCCGACAATGCACGCAATTTCAGCCAGTGCGACTCGCTCTTGTTGGGAAGCCATTGCGGAGCACATACATTCCCTTACATGGATATCCACAACGAAACTGCTGTAGTAGAGCATGAAGCTACTACTTCTAAGATATCAGAAGACCAAGTGTTTTATTGCAACCAGCGAGGCATTTCTACCGAAGATGCCGTAGGGTTGATTGTGAACGGTTATGCCAAAGAGGTACTCAACAAACTACCGATGGAGTTTGCCGTAGAAGCTCAGAAGTTGCTCAGCATTTCTTTGGAAGGAAGTGTAGGATAAAATATTTAATTGATTTGTTATGTTAGAAATAAAAGACTTACATGCCAGCATCAATGGCAAAGAGATATTGAAAGGCATCAACCTTACCGTAAAATCGGGCGAAGTACATGCCATCATGGGACCGAACGGTTCCGGTAAAAGTACATTAAGCAATGTATTGGTAGGACACCCTTCTTACGAAGTGACTAAAGGTTCGGTTACATTCGACGGGAAAGATCTCCTGTCGCTCTCGGCGGAAGACCGCAGCCGTGAGGGGTTGTTTCTTTCGTTCCAATATCCGGTAGAGATTCCGGGCGTAAGCATGGTGAACTTCATGCGTGCGGCAGTGAACGAACACCGCAAATACAAGGGACTACCTGCCCTCACCGCCAGCGAGTTTTTGAAACTGATGCGCCAGAAGCGCGAAATCGTGGAACTGGACAGCAAGCTGGCTAACCGTTCGGTAAACGAGGGGTTCTCCGGCGGAGAGAAAAAACGGAATGAAATCTTTCAGATGGCAATGCTCGAACCGAAGTTGAGTATCCTTGATGAGACTGACTCCGGACTGGATATTGATGCGCTCCGCATCGTGGCTGAGGGAGTAAACAAACTGAAAACGCCGGAAACGAGCTGCATCGTTATTACGCACTACCAGCGACTGCTCGATTACATCAAACCGGATGTCGTACACGTGCTTTATAAAGGACGAATCGTAAAGACTGCCGGACCGGAATTGGCGCTGGAGTTGGAAGAAAAGGGTTACGACTGGATTAAGAAAGAACTGGGAGAGATTTAACAATGAAAGCAGAACAACAATATATCGACCTTTTTACGCAATGTGAAGCCATGATTTGCCGACACAGTGCCGAGGCTTTGAATGCCCCGCGCGCCACGGCTTTTGCCGATTTTGAGCGGTTGGGCTTCCCTACACGTAAGCAGGAAAAGTATAAATACACGGATGTCGACAAATATTTCGCTCCGGATTATGGGTTGAACCTCAACCGGCTGACTTTCCCGGTTAATCCCTACGAGGTATTTAAGTGCGATGTGCCTAACATGAGTACCTCGCTTTACTTCGTGGTGAACGATTCGTTTTACAAGCAGGTGCAGCCCACCGGACAGTTGCCCGAAGGGGTTATCTTCGGCAGCCTGAAGGATATGGCGGAACAACATCCCGAACTGGTGAAACGGTATTATGGCAAACTGGCGGATACGTCGAAAGATGCAATAACGGCATTTAACACCATGTTCGCGCAAGACGGCGTACTGATGTATATTCCCAAAGGCGCGGTAATGGACAAGCCTATTCAGTTGGTAAACATTCTGCGCGCGGATGTCAATTCGATGGTAAACCGCCGCATCTTGGTTATAGTGGAGGATGATGCGCAAGCCAAACTGCTGATTTGCGACCATGCTATGGATGAGGTGAACTTCCTTTCCACACAAGTAATCGAGGTGTTTGTTGGCAACAATGCTTCGTTCGACCTTTACGAACTGGAGGAGACGCATAACAGCACCGTACGCCTCAGTAATTTGTACGTCGACCAGCAGGCAGACAGCAATGTGCTGCTGAACGGTATTACGCTTCATAACGGAACTACCCGCAACACTACGGAAGTAACGTTATCGGGCAGAGGTGCCGAACTGAACCTGTGCGGCATGGCGATTGCCGACAAGAACGAACAGGTGGATAACCATACGTTCATCGACCATAAAGTAGCCGACTGTACGAGCAACGAATTGTTTAAATACGTGTTAGACGACCAAGCCGTGGGAGCTTTTGCCGGAAAGATACTGGTACGCGAGGGTGCGCAACATACTTCGGCGCAGCAAACCAACCGCAACATTTGCGCTACGCGCGAAGCACGTATGTACACGCAGCCTCAACTTGAGATTTATGCCGACGACGTGAAATGTTCGCACGGGGCTACCGTAGGACAGTTAGACGACGCAGCACTGTTTTACATGCGTCAGCGCGGCATCAGTCTCAAAGAAGCCCGTCTGCTGCTGATGTTTGCTTTCGTCAACGAAGTTATCGACAACATCCGCATGGATGCGCTCAAAGACCGTCTGCACCTGTTGGTTGAAAAACGTTTCCGAGGCGAACTGAACAAGTGTCAGGGATGCGCCATCTGCAAATAATTACCATGAACAGTATGTACGATATCAATAAGATAAGAGAAGACTTCCCGATACTGTCGCGCACGGTTTACGGCAAGCCGCTGATTTATTTAGACAATGGTGCCACGACCCAAAAACCGCGCTGTGTGGTAGAGGCTATTACCGACGAATATTATTCGGTAAACGCCAACGTACATCGCGGTGTACACTTCTTGTCACAACAGGCTACCAACCTCCACGAAGCTTCGCGCGAAACCGTACGGCAGTTTATCAATGCCCGCTCCACGGCAGAAATTGTCTTTACGAGGGGAACAACCGAAAGCATCAACCTCGTGGCATCTACGTTTGCCGACAGCCAAATGAAAGCCGGCGACGAGGTGATTGTATCGGCTATGGAGCATCACAGCAACATTGTGTCGTGGCAGCTTCAGGCGGCACGTAAGGGCATCGTGCTGCGCGTAATCCCGATAAACGACCGTGGCGAACTCTTGCTCGACGAATACGAAAAACTGTTTTCCGAGCGTACGAAGCTGGTTTCCGTCACCCACGTTTCAAACGTATTGGGTACGGTAAATCCGGTTAAAGACATCATCGCCACGGCTCATGCCCACGGTGTGCCAGTACTGATTGACGGAGCGCAAAGCATTCCGCATATAAAAGTTGATGTGCAGGATTTGGATGCCGACTTTTATGTATTCAGCGGACACAAGATTTACGGACCTACAGGCGTGGGCGTGCTTTACGGCAAAGAAGAATGGCTCGACCGTCTTCCTCCTTATCAGGGAGGCGGGGAAATGATTAAGAACGTAAGTTTCGAGAAAACCACATTCAACGAACTTCCTTTCAAGTTTGAAGCGGGAACTCCTGACTACATCGGCACTACCGCGCTGGCTAAAGCGCTCGATTACGTCTCTGCTCTCGGCATTGATGCCATCGCCCGGCATGAGCATGAACTCACCACGTATGCCCTCGCCCGACTGAAAGCCATCCCCGGAATGCGCATTTTCGGCGAAGCGGCAGAACGCGGGGCAGTCATCTCGTTCCTTGTAGGAAACATTCATCCTTTCGATATGGGGACGCTGCTCGACCGCTTGGGCATTGCCGTCCGTACAGGCCATCACTGCGCCGAACCGCTGATGCACCGCATGGGCATCGAGGGAACGGTACGGGCTTCGTTCGGACTTTACAACACGAAAGAAGAAGTCGACGCACTGGCTGCGGGTATTGAGCGCGTGAGCCGGATGTTTGCATAAACAAGCTCTAACAGCCGATTTGCAAAAACATATTTTATCTGTCATGGCTTGCAGGAATTGGATTTATCCTCCCTGCAGGCCATATTTTTTATGAACAGGCTCTAAACCCCTAACACAATATTCGCATCGATGTTCAGTTTTTGGCTTATCGTGCGTGCCACTTTCAACGTAGGCTCACACTTACCCGAAATATAATCACTTAAACGTGAAGAACTCACCCCGATTAATTTTGCCAATGCCTTTTGGTTAAGACCCATCTCATACATCCGAAGCTTGAGCACATCGACAAGCGTCGGCTTCCCCAAAGCGAAATGTGCTTCCGAGTAATCGGCTACAAGGTTAGAAAGCAATTCCAACTCAATGCTGTTCGGGTCATCAAGAGGCGTTTCATCCGTCACAGCCGGGAGCAACTCCTCCACTCTTTTCACAGCCCATTCATACTGAGCTTTTGTTTCTATCTTGGTCATAAGTTTAAATTTTAGAGCAATCTGCTATTTTATCATATTCCGCATGAGTGCCAATGAAGCGGACATAAACGAATTGTATTGTAAATTTTATCACTACAACAAGCCTGTAGTTATTCCCTCTGATATTGAACACATAATGCTGGTTGCCTACATTGTCCACACTGTTAAAAGTTCTCTTTACATCGGCAAAGCATGTCCATTTGCTATTCTTCACAACGGTAGTCCACTCTTGCAGTGCTACCTTGACATCCGGATGTGCTTCTGCATATTCTTTTAATGCCTGTTCTGTAAATATTCTCATTGGTCACTCAGTTATCATGCTACAAAGATGAATATAAAATTCTGTTTTTCAAAACAAAATCCCATTATTTATAACTATTCAACAAACGATGGAGAATGCCATCTCATACGCACAACCCTCAAAACACATGCGGTAGAACCACCCGGTTCTTGCGGAAGAACTTGCCTGCGCTACCGCATGGACTGACCAACGCTTCCCATAGCGTTTTGGCGCACCAAAAGGCATACACATCACCCTTTCAGGTTACATGTAAAAATCGAAATACGGAGAATGTACAAAAAAACAATAAAATTTGTACGAATATACAATATGGTATGAAAAATCATCCGCTATTTTTGTGACGTTGTTATAACAAATCTTTATTCTGGTTAACGGTTAGCTTACACGATAACACTTAAACAGGGTAGTAGAGAAACAGATTGGAATCTAAGGTTACAATTCACACGTGTAAAAAGCTATTTTGACTATGGAAAACAAAAAAAACAAATCCCATTAAAAATAGCAAGTGGAACATTCCGCTATAATAGTAAGAAGGACAAAGATTTTTATGTTTAACTAAAAAAAGAATCATGAGAAAAAATTTTCAATTGAGAAACGCATTAATGCTCATGGGATTGGCATCAATGCCTCTTTGGTTTGCTTCATGTTCGGATGAAGAAAACATTCCTGCACCGGGTACAGACGAACCGACTAATCCGGAAATCGAAGCTGCTTTTGACTTTAAGATGACAACTGACCTTCCGGTGAAAATTGATTATCCGTCATTCGCCCAAGTCAGCGTGTACGACCAATTGCCAAGCGAAGGAAATAGCGCACGCTTATTGTTCCGTTCATTTACCGGCGCTAACGGTAAGTTGCAAACTGTCAGCACGTTCCCTTCCGCTTACATCGGAAAGACTGTATATGTACAGTCAACAGGTATCAACTGTCCGCTTTGGCAAGAAGCAACACTGACTGAAAATGGGTTGGAACTGAAAGCAGAAGGCTCTCGTTTAGGAGTAAAAACAGAGTCTCCTTTCTCTGATAATGAAATGACCATAATCCGAGGAGGTATATTAGAAGCGCTTCCTGATAATCAGGACAACCGGGAACAGTTTGCACAATATACAAACGGTGTAAATATTGATACTCGTATAAAGACCAATGAAAATTATCCTAAAGCCCATGTAAGCGTAACATTTGTCGACGCACAAGGATGGAATTATAACACATTGTATTATTATACTTACAAAGACGGAGAACAAAACAACATTACAGAAGATTGGATTCGCAGCAACTTTGTAAATGAAGATCATAAGTTGTTTGGTCCTTATTCAACCAACGATAAGCGATACGATCCGAACCCACATATAAACGAAACAAAGGAATTATGCAATGCAGACGGCACTCCTATTGATTTCGTAAGCGGAGACCGCATCGGTTTCGTATTGAAAAGTGAGAATGACAACGGTGTGAACTATTACTTTACAAGCCAAGAGGCTTATGAAGACAGACTTGGCCAATCTGCAGTCTTTACACACGAAAACAGAGCGCTTGTGTATACCTTTGAAGACCAGCCTGTTTATACTTGGGAAGAAGGCTGGCCATATTGGCCGTGGTGGGAAGAAGGCCATTGGGAATATAACGAAAGTGACTTCAACGACTTCACATTTGTTGTAACCACCGACCCGCAACAAGCAATAGACCATGAGGATGTTCCGCCTCTGCCTATACCTCCTTACTATTTGCAAAACACAGAAAATCCTGTGACTGGAACGCTGTTGTTCGAAGACAATTACCCTGAAGCTGGAGACTACGATATGAACGACTTTGTAGCTACTTATGCATTAAGACGTGTAACATATATCCACTTCGATCCGAATACGGGTACTTCAACACCTCCTCTCTACTTAGGTGCAGTAGATTACGCCTTTACTCCGAAATGGGACGGTGCATGGTACGGCTGTTCATTCGACTTCATGCTGAACGATGTACATGAAACTCCGGTTCATGTGTACGACTTGGCTTCGAACCAAACGATGGGAGGCTTGAGTGAAGAAACCATTACGGGTACGGTAGACTTAGGATTTACATGGGAACGTTATGGAGAAGGAGATGCCACGGATTGCCGGCCTTCAGGAACAAAATTGGATGCTGATGCTGAAAACCATACGATAGGCGCTATGTTCAATCCGTTTATCACCACAAACGAAAAAGGTTATGAAATCCATTTGACAAAACAGAAACCCTCTCAAAATGCCAAATTGGACGGGCTGGATGAAGCGGCTTTGAACTATGTATTGGCAACAGATGATAAACACCCGTATGCAGCAGACATCCCGACGCAGAATTACCAGATTGTAACCGAGCAAATGACAATTGATCAATTCTATCCCGATTTCGTAAAATGGGTAGAAAGCGACAAAACAACGAACAAAGACTGGTATGAACATCCGGCTCAATAAGGCAGTTAAAACAGTTTTAATTAAACATTTTTTTGAATAGCAAGTAAAGAGAAGAGTTGTTCCGGTTCGTCCTCGGAATGACTCTTCTTTTACCTATATATAAACGGCAAGCCCCAAACACTTTACCGCCATGATTCCTAAAATTATCCATTACTGCTGGTTCGGCAAAGCTCCGCTTCCCAAACTAACCAAACAGTGCATCCGTTCGTGGAAGAAACATTGCCCCGACTTCGAGATAAAAGAATGGAACGAAACCAACTCTCCGCTCCATCTTTTCCCCTTTGCCCAACAAGCATTGGAAGAAAAAAAGTGGGCCTTCGTTGCCGACGTAATCCGCCTTTACGCCTTGTACACCGAAGGAGGCATCTATTTGGATACCGATGTGGAGTTGCTAAAACCATTAACCCCGTTTTTACATCATCAGGCATTTATTGGGTATGAAAAAGACATAAACGCAAAAGGTAAAAAGGTTATTCAAACTGCACTGATAGGCTCGGAAGCACACGGTACATGGGTTGCGTCTTGGCTGAAAGGATACGATGGCATGACATTCCATATTGACCGAATTACCGAGTATATAAACAGCCATCTGATAGCTGACGACCTGCGGCAGAAAGGTTTTACAATAGATGGCTCTCCCCTTTATCTGCCCGATCTCACCATCTATCCTGACGATTACTTCTGCCCCATGAGTTTTCAGTCCCGCTTCATCACCCTCACCCCAAACACTGTCGCCATCCATTATTTCTCATACACGTGGATGGAGGCAAGCAACACTTGGCAGTATCGGCTGAGAAAACTGTTAATCGACTTGTTAGGTGAAAAAGCATTCAGAAAGTTAGTGAATGGGGTGCGGAAGTATTTAAGAATTAAGAAGTAAAAATTTAAATACTCCCATAAAAACAAAAGAGACCATCTCCCTATTCGGAAACGGTCTCTCACTTTTTATTACATTATATCAACTTTTCATTTATATTCCTGCCAACTCTTAATCTGGATATCTTCCTGACTCATCTGACAGAAGGCTTCGATGAAGGCTTTTGCCAAACGGGCATTGGTTATCAGCGGAATGTTGTGGTCGATGGCACCGCGACGAATGCGATAACCGTTGGTCAATTCGCGCTTGGTATGATTTTTCGGGATGTTTACTATCAGGTCGAACTTATGACCGGCTATCATTTTCATTACATTGTTTTCGGCGTGCGGACGTTCATCGGGCCAGAATACCGGTGTGGTAGGAATGCCGTGCGAGTTAAGGAATGCGGCTGTTCCCGCCGTAGCGTAAAGCGTATATCCTTTTTGACTCAGCATGTGACTGGCATCGAGTAAGTCGACTTTCGATTTCGTTGCACCTGAAGAGAACAATACTGATTTTTGAGGTATCTTGTAACCGGTAGCAATCATCGCATTCAGCAGGGCTTCGTTGAAGTCATCACCCAGACAGCCTACTTCACCGGTCGATGACATGTCGACACCCAATACCGGGTCGGCATTCTGTAAGCGGGCGAACGAGAACTGTGAGGCTTTTACGCCGATGCGGTCGATATCGAAGGCTGATTTGTCGGGCTTAGCATACGGAGCGTCGAGCATGATACGGGTAGCCGTTTCTATGAAATTGCGTTTCAATACCTTCGATACGAAGGGGAAGCTGCGCGAAGCACGGAGGTTACATTCGATTACCTTCACTTCATTCTTCTTGGCAAGGAACTGGATGTTAAACGGACCGGAGATGTTCAGTTCCTTAGCTATGCGGCGACTGATGCGCTTGATTTCGCGGGCGGTAGAGAAATAAATCTTCTGTGCCGGGAATACAAGGGTTGCATCGCCCGAATGTACGCCGGCGTATTCGATGTGTTCGGAGATGGCGTATTCCACTACCTCACCGTTTTGTGCCACAGCGTCGAACTCTATTTCTTTTGTCTCCTGCATGAACTGCGATACCACTACCGGATATTCCTTCGATACTTCGCTCGCCATCTGCAAGAAGCGTTCCAGCTCTTCTTGGTCGTAGCAGACGTTCATCGCCGCACCGCTCAGTACGTACGACGGACGTACCAATACCGGATAGCCTACTTTCTTTACGAACTCTTTTACATCGTCAAGGCTGGTCAGCTCTTGCCAAGCAGGTTGATCGATGCCTAATTGGTCGAGCATGGCAGAGAACTTATTACGGTTTTCGGCACGGTCGATAGAGATGGGCGAGGTTCCGAGGATAGGTACAGACTGGCGGTAGAGTTTCATGGCGAGGTTATTCGGTATCTGTCCGCCTACCGAAACGATGACACCGCGAGGCTGTTCCAAATCAATTACATCCAACACACGTTCGAACGAGAGTTCGTCGAAATACAGACGGTCGCACATGTCGTAGTCCGTAGATACGGTTTCGGGATTGTAATTAATCATGATGGACTTATAGCCCAACTTACGGGCAGTCTGGATGGCATTGACCGAACACCAGTCGAATTCAACCGACGAACCGATGCGGTATGCTCCTGAACCGAGTACCACTACCGATTTCTCATGTTTGTAGAAATTAATGTCATGCCCTTCTACTGCGTATGTCATGTAAAGGTAATTCGTCAGTTCGGGATGTTCCGAAGCCACGGTATTGATGCGCTTCACAGCCGGAAGGATACCTAATTTCTTACGATACTCGCGCACGGCAAGGTTTTCTTTCTCCATGTTTCCGCTCTTCGGCTTCAGCACGAAGCGTGCTATCTGGAAGTCGGAGAAGCCCAATACCTTTGCCTCACGAAGCACATCTGCCGGAAGTTCTTCCAGCGAGTTATAAGTCTGTAACTTGGCTTTATAGTCGACGATGTTCTTCAGCTTGCCAATGAACCACGGGTCAATCTTCGTCAGTTCAAAGATACGCTCAATGCTGTATCCTTCTTCCAACGCCTGAGCGATGGCGAAAATACGCAAGTCGGTAGGATTAGCCAGCTCATCGTCCAGATTATCGAATCTCGTATGGTCGTTACCCACAAAGCCGTGCATACCCTGTCCTACCATACGCAACCCTTTCTGAATAATTTCTTCGAACGTGCGCCCGATAGACATGATTTCGCCCACCGATTTCATGCTCGAACCGATGCGGCGCGATACGCCTACGAACTTCGTCAAGTCCCAGCGCGGAATCTTGCAAATCAGGTAATCGAGCGACGGAGCTACGTATGCCGAGTTGGGCGTACCCATTTCGCCGATTTCGTCCAGCGTATAGCCCAACGCAATCTTAGCCGCCACAAACGCCAACGGATACCCCGTAGCTTTCGATGCCAATGCAGATGAACGGCTCAAGCGGGCATTTACCTCGATGATACGGTAATCGTCGGTATCGGCATTGAATGCATACTGGATGTTACATTCTCCCACGATTCCGAGGTGACGGATGCACTGTTTGGAGAGTTCCTGCAGCATGGTAACCTGCGCTGCGGTAAGCGAACAGGTGGGAGCCACCACGATGGATTCGCCCGTATGGATACCCAGCGGGTCGAAGTTCTCCATGCTTGCCACCGTAAAACAGTGGTCGTTCGCATCGCGAATCACCTCAAACTCTATTTCTTTCCATCCTTTCAGCGATTCTTCCACCAAAATCTGCGGCGAGAAGGTAAATGCGCTTTCCGCCAGTTCGATAAACTTTTCTTCATTCGGGCAGATACCGCTACCCAAACCGCCCAACGCATACGCCGAACGAATCATGACCGGATAACCGATGCGGCGGGCAGCCGTCAAAGCATCCTCCATGTTTTCCACCGCTTGGCTTATCGGAGTCTTCAGTTCCACTTCGTCCAGCTTCTTCACAAACAAGTCGCGGTCTTCGGTATACATGATGGCTTCTACCGATGTTCCCAACACCTCTACACCATATTCTTTCAACACTCCGTTACGATAAAGCTCCGTACCGCAGTTTAACGCTGTTTGTCCGCCAAACGCCAGCAAAATGCCGTCCGGACGTTCTTTCTTGATAATTTCCGTCACGAAATAAGGAGTAACGGGAAGGAAATAAACTTGGTCGGCGATGCCTTCCGAGGTTTGGATAGTAGCAATATTGGGATTAATTAATACAGAGCGGATACCTTCTTCGCGCAAAGCTTTCAGTGCTTGCGAACCCGAATAATCAAATTCACCTGCTTGTCCGATTTTCAGTGCCCCTGAACCTAAGACTAAGACTTTCTTTAATTCTTTTTTCATCGTTATAGATAGTTTTGTTATGGTTTCTGCAAAGGTATGTTTTCAGGATATGAAGATACCAAGTTTTCTTCCGGTTACCAATATCTATCGGTAGATAGCCCGTCGGACAACTGCCGATTCGTCATCTCCTCATTTATGCAAAGAAACAATTTATTTTGAAGAAAACAAAGTATTTAGTTATCTTTGCTGCAATTTAAAAGTAAACAACATATTTGACTATGGGAAAAGAAAAAATTATCTTGACCGGCGACCGTCCGACCGGCAAACTACATATCGGACATTACGTAGGTTCGTTACGCCGTCGCGTAGAACTTCAAAACTCAGGATTGTATGATAAGATATTTATTTTTGAGGCCGACGGACAGGCGTTGACCGACAATATAGAAAATCCCGAAAAGGTACGTCAGAACGTAATCGAAGTAGCGTTGGATTATCTTGCCGTAGGGCTCGACCCCGCCAAGTCTACCATCTTCATCCAGTCGCAGATTCCGGAACTTTGCGAACTGACTTTTTACTTCATGGACTTGGTTAGCGTATCGCGCCTCCAGCGCAATCCTACGGTAAAGACCGAAATACAGATGCGCAAGTTCGAATCAAGCATCCCCGTGGGCTTCTTCACCTACCCCATCAGCCAAGCGGCAGACATCACGGCATTTAAGGCTACCACCGTACCCGTTGGTGAAGACCAAGAGCCGATGATTGAGCAGACGCGCGAAATCGTGCGCCGCTTCAACTACATTTATGGCGAAACGCTGGTAGAACCGGAAATCCTTCTGCCCGATAACGCTGCCTGCCTGCGCCTACCGGGAACAGACGGAAAGGCAAAGATGAGCAAGTCATTGGGCAACTGCATCTACCTGTCGGATACTGCCGACGAGGTGGAAAAGAAGGTAAAGAGCATGTATACCGACCCCACCCACATCAAGGTGAGCGACCCCGGAAAACTGGAAGGAAACACCGTGTTTACGTATCTCGACGCTTTCTGCCGCCCCGAACACTTCGAGCGTTACCTGCCCGACTATCCGAACTTGGACGAACTGAAGGCTCACTATACGCGCGGCGGACTGGGCGATATGAAGGTAAAGAAATTCCTTGCCGCCATTATGCAGGAAGAGCTTACGCCCATCCGCGAACGCCGCAAAGCCTACGAAAAAGACATCCCTGCCATCTACGATATGCTGAAGAAGGGCTGCGAAGTGGCGCGCGAAGCTGCCGCACAAACCATGAGTGAGGTGCGCCGCGCAATGAAGATTAACTATTTCGATGACGAAGCGCTGATAGCCGAACAAGCCAAACGTTTTGCCGAGTAATCCCGCAAAGCCTCCCGCCGCTGCGGGAAGCCTTCATATACCGATACGGATTCTTACAGACACCTCCGGTTCTACCCCAAAGAGCCGGCACATCTCTATAAGAATCCGTATTTTTTATACTCGCTTCCAGACATTTATACCGACCTCTTTCTTCTTCATCCCCATAAAAACCTCCGCCTGTCGGCAACTGTTCCTCATTTCTTTCTCAACCATTCTATAACCCGGCATGGAGAGTTATACAACCCACCCTGATGAGTTATATAACCCGCTAAGGTGAGTCGTACAACCCACCAAGCCGGGTTATAAAAATCTTCGGCAAAAACGGTAAAATACCCACCGGAAAGCGGGCATCCGCAACCGCCTTCGCGAAAAAATTGCAGCAAAAACGTAAAAAAATTACCGCAAATGTTTGGAGATTTAAAATAAAGCTGTACCTTTGCAACCGCAAATGAGAACAAGACCTTCGGGCGTTTAGCTCAGCTGGTTCAGAGCATCTGCCTTACAAGCAGAGGGTCGGCGGTTCGAATCCGTCAACGCCCACTCAAAAACGAAAACTTGTTCTCGGAAGCACATAGCTTTTGGGGCGTTTAGCTCAGCTGGTTCAGAGCATCTGCCTTACAAGCAGAGGGTCGGCGGTTCGAATCCGTCAACGCCCACAGTCCAAAAGTAAATTTGAAAAATTTCCCCCTTCGGGCGTTTAGCTCAGCTGGTTCAGAGCATCTGCCTTACAAGCAGAGGGTCGGCGGTTCGAATCCGTCAACGCCCACTTCCTAATATAAGTTTTTCCACACATTCATTATTAAACATCTCAACGGATATTGAAATATCAGTAAGGATTTCTGTTTGTCTTTCCGTATGAAATAATCTCTACCATCATTTGATAGTGACATAGAAATTAGTATCTTTGTGAAAAGAAATCGATAACGCATGACAGCAACAACCACTCCTATCAAAGGAACCTCCTCAAAAAAGGCGCGCAAATCGCTCACCCCGCGCGAAAAACGCATGAGGAAAGCGAGAAAGAAGATTCTGTCCTCAAAGGAAGAGTCCGCTAAATTCTTGAGAGAAATCGGTTTGCTGGATAATAAGAATCAGCTCTCCAAAGTCTATTATCCATGAAAGATACTATATATTCCCGTCGTCCGGGGTTGATAATAGGCTTTCACGGATGCGATAAGTCCGTTGTAGACAAAGTTTTATCCGGTGATGACATCCTCACTACAAGCACCAATGATTATGATTGGTTAGGACACGGAGTCTATTTCTGGAAGAATAACGCAACGCGAGCCTTGCAATATGCTGAAAAAACGACCAAGCGTAAGTATTCGTCAGTTAAAAATCCGAGCGTGATAGGCGCAATCATTGATTTAGGACGATATATGGACTTAATGGATTCCATGTATTTGCAAGACCTCAAAGAGGCTTACCGCCTTTTGGAGGATGTGATGAGCGAAAACGGACAGCCTCTGCCGCAAAATACCAACATAAAAGGTTTCTTCCTGCTCCGCGAAATAGATTACGAGTTTCCCAATCCGTAACAAAGAACAAAATGAATACTTTAATCCTCTCCGACAATCAAGCTATAACCCGTATGGGTATGAAGACTATCGCTATAACACGTTTCGACAAGGTTTTGGAAGCTGACGACATCCATGTACTGACTAAAAAGCTGCTGACGGAAGAAAGGGCGGTTGCGGTTATCGACTATACGCTTTTCGACTGCACTGCCGAACAGCTGCTTGTGGTGAAAGAGCGTTTTCCTGCCTCGCTGTTTATTCTTTTCAGCGACGCACTGAGCGAGGAGTTCATCCGGCGCATGGTATTCAGTAATCCGAAATTCAGCATCTTGATGAAGGATTCATCGCTCGATGAAATCGAATCGTGTTTAGAGAAGGCTAAAAACGGCATTCCGTTTATATGCGCCAAAGCCTCTGCCCTGTTGGAGAAAGAGACGAAAACCCAAGAGGATGATTCACCACTTACTGCCACTGAAAAAGAGATACTGAAAGCAATGGCAATGGGCAAGACCACGAAGGAGATAGCATCGGAACGTTTCTTGAGTGTATATACGGTAATGACTCACCGCAAGAACATCTTCCGGAAACTGCAAGTAAACAATGCGCACGAAGCGGTTCGTTACGCGCTTCGTGCCGGCATTGTCGATGCAATGGAGTATTATATTTGAGACAGCGCGCGGTCGAGGTCGGCTATCAGGTCGTCTACGTGCTCCGTACCGATGGAGAGGCGAACCGTTCCCGGCTTGATATGTTGCTCTTCCATCTCACGCTCGGTAAGCTGCGAGTGGGTTGTGGTAGCGGGATGGATGACCAGCGACTTCATATCGGCTACGTTAGCCAAAAGCGAGAAGATTTCTAACGCATCGATAAACTTCTGTGCCTCGCGTATTCCGCCTTTTACATCCACTGTAAAAATCGAACCTGCCCCTTTGGGGAAATAGCGCAAGTAGAGCGCGTGGTCGGGGTGTTCGGGCAGGACGGGATGATGAACGGCTTCTATCCGGGGGTGACTCTTCAGGAAATCAACAATCTTCAGTGCGTTTTCCACATGGCGTTCCACACGGAGCGAAAGGGTTTCTAATCCCTGCAAAAGCAGGAAGGCGTTAAACGGACTGATGGCTGCCCCCGTATCGCGCAGCAAGATGGCCCGCACGCGGACTACAAAGGCTGCTTTTCCTGCCACCTCCGTAAAACGGATGCCGTGATAGCAGGGGTCGGGTTCGGTGAGTTGCGGAAACTTGCCCGAAGCCTGCCAGTCGAACGTACCGCCGTCTACGATAACTCCGCCGAGGCTGGTTCCGTGTCCGCCGATAAACTTCGTGGCAGAGTGTACCACGATGTCTGCACCGTGTTCGATGGGACGAATCAAGTACGGAGTTCCGAACGTGTTGTCCACCACAAGGGGAATGTGATGCCGATGCGCTATTTCCGCCACGGCTTCCATATCCACAATGTTGGAATGCGGATTACCGAGGGTTTCGATGAAAATCAGTTTGGTCTCCGGACGGATGGCTGCCTCGAAATTTGCCGGAGCCGAGGGGTCGACAAACGTGGTGATTACGCCCGAAACCGGCAAGGTATGCGCCAGCAGGTTATACGTTCCGCCGTAAATGGTGTTTGCCGCCACGATATGGTCTCCCGCACGTGTAATGTTCTGAAATGTATAGGCTATGGCAGCTGCTCCCGAAGCCACGGCAAGAGCGGCAACCCCGCCCTCAAGCGCAGCCATTCGTTTCTCGAACACCTCCTGCGTGGGATTGGTCAGACGACCGTAAATATTGCCGGGGTCTTGTAAGGCAAAGCGTGCCGCCGCGTGTTCCGAGTTGTGAAACACATACGAAGTAGTCTGATAAATAGGTACGGCACGCGCGTCGGTAGTCGGGTCTGCCGCCTCCTGTCCTACGTGAAGTTGCAATGTCTCAAAATGTAAATCATTCGTTCTCATAAGTTGTATTTGTTTTATGGGGTTAAAGTGGATATTCCTCAAAAGCGTAAAGCACCGTAGAGAGGTATCGTTCTCCCGTATCGGGCAGTAAGACTACGATGTTCTTTCCGGCGTATTCGGGCTGGCGCGCCAACTGCAAGGTTGCATAAGTTGCAGCTCCCGACGAGATGCCCACCAACAGTCCTTCGTTCAACGAAAGCTCGCGGCCCGTACGGATGGCATCATTGTCCGTCACACGAATAATACGGTCTACCACACCGGCATTATAAGTTTTCGGAACAAATCCGGCTCCAATTCCTTGTATCTTATGTAATCCCGGAGCTTCTCCCGAAAGCACTGCCGAAGCATCCGGTTCTACACCTACGATTTCGATATTCGGGTTATGCTTCTTCAGCCCTTCGCCTACGCCGCTCAGCGTACCGCCCGTACCTACTCCGGCTACGAACACATCTACTTTCCCATCGGTATCTCTCCAGATCTCTTCGGCTGTGGTACGCACGTGTGCCGCCGGATTTGCCGGATTCTCAAATTGTTGCAAGATAACCGCTCCGGGAGTAGCATCACGCAGTTCGTTGGCTTTTTCGATGGCTCCTTTCATGCCTTTCGCTCCGGGAGTAAGAACAAGCTGTGCACCCATTGCACGCAACAGGTTTTGACGTTCGAGGCTCATCGTTTCGGGCATGGTCAGTATGGTTTTATAACCTTTTACGGTAGAAACCCACGCCAATCCCACTCCGGTATTTCCGCTGGTAGGTTCGATTATCACCGATCCGGGTTTCAGGATACCTCTGCGTTCGGCATCTTCAATCATCGCAAATGCAATGCGGTCTTTCACACTTCCGCCCGGATTGAAATACTCTAACTTAGCTATTACCGTGGCCTGAGCCTGATGTAACTTTGACATATTCTGCAACTCCAGCAAAGGAGTATTACCGATAAGTTCGGTCAGTTGTTTTTTAATGTTTGCCATAACTTTTATTTTTAATTTATCTGGAAGCAAAGGTACGGGAAAGCAGATACTGCGGCAATACCCTTTTTAGGGTATATTGGGTAGGAATAAAAAAAGAGAAGCAATGCTTCTCTTCACTTGGTT
>NZ_JACSPQ010000005.1:0-67245 GCF_014837055.1 Phocaeicola faecium | reverse complement strand
GCGGAGGCCTGACTCGAACAGACGACCTTTGGGTTATGAGCCCAACGAGCTACCAACTGCTCCACTCCGCGATGTTTGTTATAAAAGAATCGGATTTTCTATTATTCCGGTTAGTTGCGGAGGCCTGACTCGAACAGACGACCTTTGGGTTATGAGCCCAACGAGCTACCAACTGCTCCACTCCGCGATGTTTAGTTCTTAATTCGGGTGCAAAGGTACGGTTTATTTTTGAAACAAACAAGTGTTTTGAAAGAAAAATACATTTTTTTGCAATTTCCGGCTCTCTACTGCATCCCAACAAGCCACGAGAAAATTCTTACCCATAGCACCGGACTGTTCTATGGGTAGAATCGGTCAACTCATCCGCATGGAATGACCAACACTTGCGGTAGCGTTTTCGGGTACCGACAGTGGTATTTTACGGAGATTGTATTTACATAAATTTGCTCAGTAGAAAGAAAAAACGTAATTTTGCCTGTCAATCAGATTGTGGGAGCCGAAAAAATGACCGTACTTAAAACCAGAGACCAATTAGTAGACGTAGCCCGCCAACTTTTTGCCAAACAGGGGGTAGAAGCAACGACGATGAATGACATTGCCATCGCTTCGAAGAAGGGACGACGTACGCTTTATACTTATTTTAAAAATAAGGAACAAATCTATCGGGCTGTGGTTGAATCGGAGTTGGAAATGCTGTCTGACCGTATGGAAAAAACCGCCCAAAAGACGATTGACGCCGACAAAAAGATTTTAGAACTGATAATAACACACTTAGAGGCCATAAAGGTAGTGGTATACCGAAACGGTACGCTACGCGCACATTTCTTCCGGGACATCTGGCGCGTGGAAACCATGAGGAAACGTTTCGACCAGAAAGAAACCAAACTTTACCAACGCATTTTGCAGGAGGGAAAAGAAAAAGGGATATTCGATATTGACAACGTAGATATCACGGCCGACATTCTTCATTACTGCGTAAAAGGAATAGAGGTGCCTTACATCCGTGGGCAAATAGGTGAAGATTTGGATGAAGAAATAGGCTGGCGCTATGTGGCTAAAATCGTATTCGGGGCTTTAGGATGCAGAAAGAAACATTTATAAATCATTATTAAACATAAAAATCATGGGATTATTAACTGGAAAAACAGCATTGATTACCGGAGCTGCTCGCGGAATCGGTAAAGCTATCGCACTGAAATTTGCTGCCGAAGGCGCAAATATTGCATTTACAGACTTGATTCTTGACGAAAACAGCCAAAATACGGAAAAAGAAATCGCTGCTTTTGGCGTAAAAGTAAAAGGTTATGCTTCAAACGCTGCCAGCTTTGAAGACACAGCGAAAGTGGTAGAACAAGTGAAAGAAGAGTTTGGATCTATCGACGTATTGGTTAATAACGCCGGTATCACGAAAGACGGCTTGATGATGCGTATGAGCGAAGCTCAATGGGATGCAGTTATCAACGTAAACTTGAAGTCGGCTTTCAACTTCATCCACGCCTGCACGCCTATCATGATTCGCCAGAAAAGCGGAAGCATCATCAACATGGCATCTGTGGTAGGTGTTCACGGAAACGCCGGACAGTGTAACTACTCGGCTTCGAAAGCCGGTATGATTGGTCTGGCTAAATCTATCGCACAGGAACTGGGCTCACGCGGAATCCGTGCCAACGCCATCGCTCCGGGATTCATCATCACGGAAATGACAGCCAAACTGTCTGACGAGGTTAAGGCTGAATGGAACAAACGTATTCCGTTGCGCCGCGGAGGTACTCCGGAAGATGTAGCAAACATTGCCGTATTCTTGGCTTCTGATATGTCTTCGTATGTATCAGGACAGGTTATCCAAGTAGACGGCGGTATGAATATGTAATAAACTTTCCCGGAAAGACGAAGGATGAATACTGTTTTCATGCTTCGTCTTTTTTTATTTCTTACTTTCCCATTATGACAGTCGTATACGAAGATAACCACATCATTGTTGTTAATAAAACCTCCTCGGAGATTGTTCAAGGAGACAAAACGGGAGATACTCCGCTGTCGGAAACCGTCAAACAGTACATCAAAGAAAAGTATGACAAGCCCGGAAATGTATTTCTGGGAGTTACGCACCGGTTAGACCGTCCTGTTAGCGGACTGGTGGTTTTTGCGAAGACAAGCAAAGCATTAAGCCGGTTAAACGACATGTTCCGTAACAACGAAGTGAAGAAAACTTATTGGGCGATTGTAAAAAATTGCCCGAAAGAACCGGAAGGCGAACTGGTGCATTACATGATAAAAAACGAAAAACAAAATAAATCGTACGCATACGATAAAGAAATCAAAGGCTCGAAAAAAGCTGTTTTACATTATCGCCTCATCGGTCATTCACAAAATTACTGTTTGCTGGAAGTCGATTTAAAGACCGGCCGGCATCACCAAATACGTTGCCAGCTTGCTAAAATAGGATGTCCGATAAAGGGAGACCTTAAATACGGATTCCCCCGTTCTAATCCCGACGGCAGCATCTGCCTTCATGCCCGTTACATACATTTCATCCATCCCGTATCAAAGAAAGAAATCAGCCTGACAGCTCCTCTTCCTGAAGGGAATCTTTGGAGTGGTTTTGATTTTGAGAAATAAAAAAAGAGAGCGCTTCACAGCGTTCTCTCTCTCCAATTAACACATAGGCATCTTCATTTATCAAGAGATTGAATGAAAAACAATCTCCAACTTTATTCTATGGGGTTGGGTTTATAGTCTAAGTCTATTTATCAACTCACGTTATTATGTTGTTATTAAGTAAACAACAATATCCGTGCCACAAATGACAAGACCTTACCAAAAAGCAAAATAAAGGCATATTTCCTATTAAAAAATCACACGCTCGCTACAAACCAACTGATAATCAAAGCGATTCTAAAAGAGAAAATTTATCATCGAAGAAAAGAGTTTGCCACAACCTTGCTTTTCAAAGTGTGGAAAAAGTGTGGAATATGTAGAAGGTTTCCACACTTTTATTGTGGAATATTGTAGAGTTTCAATTTATTGTAGAGTGTTTTCCGGTCTACACCCAACAGTTGAGCTGCCCTTGTTTTATTATTATTGGTTTGCTGCAGGGCATTAATGATTCGTTGTTTCTCTTTCTCCTCGTCATGAAGCGAAAGGTCTTGAATCAAGAAAACATTGTCTGCCAGCTCCTCCCCTAAATCGTGTAAAGAAATAAATTCTCCCTGAGCCAGCAAAGTAGCACGTTTCACCACGTTCTTCAACTGACGAAGATTGCCGGGCCACGAGTAATTCTGCAAAGCCATACTTGCCTCCATATCAAATCCTATTAGATTACGCTCCAACTCCCGATTCGCTTGATCTAAAAAGAAATTAGCAAACAGCAAAATATCTTCTTCTCTCTCCTTCAACGAAGGCATACGCAGCGTAAACTCATTGATACGATGATATAAATCCTCACGGAAAGTACCTTTGGCGATGGCTTCTTTAAGATTTTCATTGGTTGCACTCACCAACCGAACATCAACCTCGATTTCTTTAGTCGACCCTATCCGGCGAATCTTACGCTCTTGAAGGGCACGAAGCAACTGCACCTGTACCTCGTAACTCAAATTTCCTATTTCATCAAGAAATAAAGTTCCGCCGTTTGCTTCCTCAAAAGCACCGACCTTATCCGACAAAGCACCGGTAAACGAACCTTTTACGTGGCCAAAAAATTCAGAAGCAGCCAAGTCTTTCGGTATAGAACCGCAATCAATAGCGATAAACGGTTTGCCTGCCCGCTTACTGAGCTGATGGATGCGATGGGCAACATATTCCTTACCGGTTCCGCTCGCTCCGTTAATCAAAACCGACATGTGGGTAGGCGCAACCAGATTAACATAATTATAAAGCTGACGCGCAGCCTCGCTTTCTCCCTCAAGAAAGTTCTGAGAAGAAACCGAAGCTGCCGAATGAACCGGCGCAATAGGCGCGGCTGTATTATTTCCTATGGCTTCTGTTATTTTTGTCAGAAGAACGTCTGGCTGTATCGGCTTGGCTACGTAATCAGTCGCACCTTCTTTCATCGCCTGTACAGCGCTCTGGATTTCGGCATAGCTGGTCATGATAATAAACGGTATAAGTTTATTCTGTTCCCGCAGCCAAGCAAGCAGAGAGATGCCGTCTTGGTCGGGAAGCCGTAAATCAGACAATACCAAATCAAAATCGCGAGCAGCCAGCAGTTTTCTTGCGCGCAACTGAGTACCAACCGCCTCTACTTCGAAACCTTTCTTGCCCAGCCAAGTTTTCAGCATGGTAGAGAAAGTCAAATCATCTTCAACAATTAATATAGACGAAGCCATTATGTGTGTGTTACATTTATTTTAGAACTTATACCCTACGGTAAAGAAGAATGCCAAATTACGCGGAGCTGCTCCACTGGCTATTTTACATAAACCAAACTCTCCGTCGAGTCCCACGGTCCATTTCGGAAAATCCAAAGCCACACCTCCTTGTAATCCTGCATCGAAACGCTTCAACCCGTTCCAACTCTGGGCTTTCACATCATCGAATGTCCCCCATGAAGTGGTAACATCATCTATCTCGTGGCTAACCTTTCCGTTTACGCCCAAAGCCAAATAAGGACCTGCGGTAAATACCATGTCGAACTTACAAGCCGTACCTACATGGAAAGCAGCCAATAAGGGCATTTCAAAATAATTCTGGTCGACTGTTATATCTGTCCCATTTTCCTTATAACTTGCTCCTTTCGACACCCATGACAACCCGGTTTGGAAAGAGACCAATCCGGTAAGAGGGACATCAATGCCTACTCCTACTTTCGGATTAAACAAGGGATTGCTGCCGTTAGCATCCTTTCCCATCCATGTACTCATACCTAAACCCAGCTCCATGCTCCACGTTACTTTCGTTTGCGCCGTTACGGTCAACATTGAGAACAGGCAAACCATCATAAGCAAAAACTTTTTCATAAGCCATTTATTTTTAAGATTTCCTATCCGCAAATGTATAAAAGTTTAGTCTGACATGCTAACAAAAAGGCATAAAAAAAGAGCTGTTCGTAAGCAGAACAGCTCTTTTTACTGCTTTTTCGGCCATTAAAACTCGTAATCGATACCGATTGAAATATTTTCTCCGTCTACATCTACGCCAAAGCCTTCTCCCATTTCGCCCCGATAGTCATTCCGATAACCCGCGAAACCAACTTTGGTAATGAAACTGAAACTGTCGTTTAATTTTATTGCCAATCCGGGTTTCAGACCGATTTCAAAACCGTTTACGGCATCGTGGTGTTTCTGCTTGTAGGTAGAAAAACCTAAGCCCATGTCAACAAACAGGCGAACGATTTTATTTTCATAAAACGAGTAACGGGCATAAGGGGCAATGGCAAACGTATTCGACTTGGCATCGCCGCTTTCATGACTGTACGCCAATTCGCCGCCCACAGCCCAAGTTTCGTTCAGGTTATAACCAAAGTCGGGAGTAATAGAAAATGAAGTAACGTCTTTGCTCGTGTTTCTCCATAAGCTGATTCCACCACCCAAATACATTTCTTGTGCCTGCACTGATAATGCCGCCATGATTACAGCGACCACCAACAATAATTTTCTCATGATTTTTCTATTTTGTTTATAATAAATGTGTGTTATCCGTTTTTATGACGGTTCGCACGACGGCGGCGATACTCTGCTTTCATTTTCGCCGAGCCCGAACCGTGGGCTCCCGTAATATAAGATTTCTTCTGAGCTTTGGTTTTTACTTTCTGCTCTTTTTTCCCTCCGGGCGACTTTCCGCCCTTAAAAACTATACCTTCGGTCAATATCTTTTCTATATCCATAACCTTTTACTTATTTAAAATAAACTATTTTTACGTCTGTGGCTTCGGCAAATTCTTTCAGCAGTCCGACCATATAGTCTACAGCCTCAGCCAGTCCATCTTCACCGCTGTAAGCATTCATAATGGCAAGCAGGTGGGTAGTGTCGGCGGTTATTTTCGTCCGTTCGTTATCGCTGGTGGGAGTCCCTACTCCGCCTACGGCATCGCGGTATACCGGCATCCCTTCAATGTTCAGTTCGCCCCTGCCGATGCCTTCATACGGCTCACCTGCCTTGCCGATGCCCAACACCAGACGGTCGCCCTGAATCTTATCCAAATCGAAACCACCGATGGAATGTCCGCTGTAAATCGAAGCCAGATTAATCAAGTCTACCAGCGTATCAATCTGATAAAGAGGTATCCCCCGAAGGATGCGCCGGCAAAGCGCTTCCGATGACGGACGATACCGGCTGGGGTCTTTGCCACATCTCTTATATGCCTGACGGGTAGCCTGAATTGCAGGCATCTCTTTGATAGAATCCGTAGTGTACTGCTGCCGGTAAAGTTCCGTAAACGTTTCAATACGTTTCCACAAGGCTTCGCTGTAAGCCGAATTTTTCACCGTTGCAAACACGGCGGCTCCCCGGAACGGTTGCCACGCTTGTCTTAACTCTTCAGAAACTTCAATAACCAACTCTTTCATGACTATTTCATAAATTGCGCGGCAAAATTAATGGTTTCTTGCTTCAGCTCAAACCTTTTCCACTTATTTCAACCATAAAATCCGCTTATTATGATAATTATCGACAAAAAAATACCCAGTTTCTCATACCGACATTAATTAAAGATGGTTATGAAGTTCATAACCCGTCTCCGCAGGCAACCAACAACAACAGTTTTGACAAAAGTTAAAGATTTATCCTCCATTATTATTCAGTCTCTTTGTGTATCTTTGCAAAAACAGAGAAACCATAGAGTATGGAAGTAATAAATCAGAGCATAAGCCGTTTTTTAGAATACCTCGGCATAGATAAATCAAACCTCGACTGGAGCGTACAGTTGGCTTTAATCCTCGGGGTGGTAGTCATATCTTTTCTTTGCACCAAAATATTCCGTCATCTGATTATCCCGACGGTAAAGAAACTAACCGCCAAGACCAAAGCTACGTGGGACGATTATTTGTTCAACGAGCGGATGATGGTAAACTTCAGCCGCATCATCCCGCCCATCGTGTGGTACGGGTTACTGCCTTTCGTGTTTTCTAAAACTCCTGCCTTGATGAACTTCCTGATGAAAGCCACCGAAATTTATCTCGTGGTTGCCATCATTCTTTTGGCTAATGCGTTTCTTACTTCGCTGTACAGCATATCGAGTGAGCATGAAACGCTGCGGAACCGTCCGCTGAAGGGAGTGTATCAAACCATCAAATTAGTGGTAATCGGTGTGGGAGTGGTCATCATATTAAGTATCATCCTCGGCGAAGATGCTACGATTATCCTTGCCGGTTTCGGAGCTTCGGCTACGGTACTGATGTTGATATTTAAAGACAGCATTTTAGGATTGGTGGCAGGCGTGCAGCTATCGGCAAACGACATGCTGCGACCGGGCGACTGGATTACGATGCCGAAGTATGGAGCGAACGGAGATGTTATCGAAGTATCGCTTACCACGGTCAAGGTACGCAATTTCGACAAGACCATCACCACCATCCCCCCGTATGCGTTAGTGAGCGACTCTTTCCAGAACTGGCGGGGAATGCGTGAAACGGGCGGACGGCGCATCATGCGTTCGGTCAACATCGATGTTACTTCGGTACACTTCTGCACAAAGGAAGAATTAAGCAAGTTTATGGCAAAAGGTTGGATAAGCGAAGCCGATGCCGGAAAACCGATTGTCAATTTTCAGGTATTCAGAAACTACCTGCTCACCTACCTGAATCAACATCCGCGCGTAAGTAAAGAACAGATGATTATGGTACGCCAACTGCAACCCACGGCAGAGGGTATGCCGATGGAGGTATACTGTTTTACCAACACCACCGTATGGCAGGAATACGAAGAGATTCAAAGTGAGATATTCGACCATCTGCTTGCCGTGGTGGGCGAATTTAACCTGCGTATCTTCCAGCGCCCCGGTGGAACGGATTTCCATCCCGACCGCTATCGTGCCAATACATAGACCGCCCGAAATCACCGTCAGCCCTTTTAACCCTTATACCTAAGATACCCGACAGTTTGGATGGCAAGTCGCCGGACGAAGCCATCCAAGCCTACACGCCTATCTATGAAAAAAGAATCTATGAAGTTCGCCTACCGGCTCTCAGCCCTGCAACAACAGATTCAATCGCTGGAAAACCGGAAAGACATAAAGGACGAAACGAAATCCCTCAGTCTGCGCAACTTCAAGATATCCAGACAGATAACAAAGGTTTAGCAATGGTTATGTAAGCCGTTTCCGTTAATTTTTCAGTATGCTAATCCTGCCAAACAGAAGCCCTATTCTGCAACCGAAAAATTCTACCCATAGGACTGATGAATCCTACGAATAGAAATGGTGAACTCTACCGCATGGAATAAAAATGTTAGCCGTAGCATTTTATAAGGCAAACGCTTCCCTCAAAAACAACTATGGATAAGAAAAAAACAACATCGTTTCAGGCATCATTCTTCTACTTTCTTCTTGCTCAACCTTACTGATATACAGAGGGAAAACTACCGATGTATATACCTCAGCTGTACGGAACGGGCTACAAACAACTCGGCATACTGCCCGTACCACAAACCAAACCACATGAAATAGTATGGAAACAAAACTGTATAAGGAATTGCTATTCTGATTAATAATTCCGATATTTGGACCATACTTAATTTAATAATATGATACCGACTTATAAATCAGATTTCCGCCCCACAATGAAGCGTTGGTCTATTATCCTGAAAACCATACTATTAATAACCGTCATTTTATTTTTCATCAGAGCATTGGTTGCACCATCTTTCATCGACCAAATAGTAAGTCTATTATTAGGAGTCGGTGTGTTGGCTATATACGTATATACATTAAGCATCATTCCCTCATCTATACAACTGGGCGAAAAAGAAATAATCATACAAAGAACATTCGGAAAGAAATGTATTCCTTACTCAATCATCAAAGAAGCGTTCATCTATAATGAAGTTCAAGGGGATATCCGCTACTGCGGAAGCAACGGATTCTTAGGATATATGGGGATAATGGGAAGCACACTTTACGGAAAATATTACTCGTATGTAAAAAATCCGCAACAGCAGGTTTTCATCTTAACCAAGAACAAAAACTACCTGATTAGCTGCGAAAACAGGGAAACATTTATAAAAGAACTGCACACCAGAATGGTTACCGAGCGATGATGTTGGCAAAAAATAAGGGCTGCCCATGCGGACAGCCCTTTGTGTTAGTTTGTCATACAGACGATTTGTTGATTATCCCAAGTGGATAGCTTCAGAAGGACAAACATCAGCGCAAGTACCACATTCTGTACAAGCGTCCGGATTGATAGAGTATTTGTCACCTTCAGAGATAGCACCTACCGGGCATTCGTCAATACAAGTACCGCAAGCGATACAATCGTCACTAATTACGTAAGCCATTGTTGTAAAAGTTAAGTTATTATTAGTACTAATTTGATGATACAAAGGTAATGTTTTTGCCTTTCATTGTAACATCTACATTACAAAATCTGCTTAATTTGTACATTGTCTAAATAGCTTATTCGGCTAAGTTGGTCAAAGCCTGATAGATGACTTGCTGCATACGTGTGCGGATGTCGTACTTCATCAGGTTCTTGCGATCGAACGGACGCGGATAAATGCGGTTACACAAGAAAACAAAAACGATGTCGTTATCGGGGTCTGCCCATGCGCACGTCCCCGTAAATCCGGTATGACCGAATACCGATGCCGGCGCCTCGGCTGCACACGGACTTTTATCGGGATTATCCGGGTTAGGCTTATCGAACCCTAATCCGCGCCGGCTGTTCTTTGATTTCGCTTTCAAGAAAAGGTCGCACGTGGCGCGGGTAAGGTAACGTTTGTTTCCGCATACGCCACGGTCGAGCAGCAGTTGGCAGATGCGTGCCACATCGTGAGCCGAAGAAAACAATCCGGCATTTCCCGATACGCCTCCCAAGAAAGCAGCCGCCTCATCGTGTACAAAGCCCTGCAACCTGCCTCCCCGCAAAAAGTCTTCGTTTACCGTAGGCACAATCTGTTCTTTCTTAAACCGTTTCAAAGGCTGGAAAGCGGTATGGGTCAACCCCATCGGTTTATAAAACACACTGTCTAAATACACATCCATCGGTGTGCCCGAAACCGCTTCCACCAGTTCTTTCAGCAAAATGAAGTTCAAACAACTATACCGGTAAGAGCGGCCCTTCAAAGGCATTTCGGCTATTTTATCCAACACCACCTGCCGGAATTCTTTCTTGATATACAGGTTTTCCGCCACTTGCAACGGATAATCTGCCGACGGCACGCGCGAAACCCACTCCGGTTTATACGAGAAGTCGGTACAAGCATACAGATTAGGCTCTACTTGGATGCGGTGATGCGCATCGGGACGTTTGCGAAACAATCCTCCTTTACAGGAACTCAGGTCGACAGCCTCTTGATAAAAAGGATAATAAGCAGGCAGTCCGGATTCGTGATACAACAAATCTTGGATAGTGATATCCGCCTTGTTTGTTCCACGCAAAAAGGGCAGATAGGCAGAAATTCTATCGGTTAGTCCAAACCGTCCTTCGTCATATAGTTTCATCACAGCCAAAAGTGTCGCCGTGGTTTTCGTAAGCGAAGCAAGGTCGTAAATGTCTCCTTCCTTTACCGTTTCGTTTCCCTCGTAAGTGTGTTTGCCGAAACATTTGTCGTACACCGGGAACCCTTCGCGCAACACCAGCACGTGACACCCCGGATATGCACCAACTTCAATCCCCTCCAAAGCAATGCTGTCTAAACGGGAAAGCACGGCGGGATTCATCCCTAAGTCTTTCGCACAATAATGACGGGGGATATCCGGATCAAGCGTAACGCCTGTCCCGGCAGGGAAAAGTCCTGCCAACGGAACCGACAAACGTCCGTCCGCTTTCTGTTGCCCCAGCAATACATCGGCTACATAGCGTTGCACATCGGAGACATCGGTATGTGCAAGCACAACCGCCGAGGCTTTTTGCATGGTATCTTTTAATTTCTCTAATGTCTTCGACGAATCGAAACAAACCAAAACCACAGGCTTGTCTGCCGCCAGTTGGTTTATCAAAGACTCATAAGGAGCTACTTTCGATGTATGTATGGCAATAATCACCTGCTGAACCGGATTCAGGCGACGACGTATCGACTCCAAAGAATCGACATTGGCACGAATCCATGTTACGGGAAACACTTCGCGCAACTGACGGTAAAAAGGATAATCTTCGGTAAGTGTGGGCGAAAGACTCAGCAATGCCGTTTCTGAAACAGACAAGTCCAGCGGAAGCATATCGTCTTGATTCTTGATTACGGTAACCGCTGCACGCTTCAGCCGGTTCATCAACTCCTCGGTTTCCGGACGATTCAAGCGCCGGTCGATGCCCTCGCCCGAAATATCTTTGCGCTTAGCCAGTCCTAATATATATTTATAAGTAAGCACTTTCCGGCATTTTTCGTCAACAGCCGCTTCGGTCAGCGTACCTGTCTTCAAGGCACTCATTACGCCAGCCAATTCCCTCTTCAGGTTACGCGGAGCCAATACCATATCGTTTCCGGCTATCAAGGCTTGTGCACAAACAGCCTCGTTTCCGGAAATGCCTTTCATCTCCAGCGCATCGGTAAACACCAATCCGCGAAAGCCCAACTCTTGCTTCAATACCCCATTAATGATTCCCGGAGAGATAGATGCCGGTTTCTTTCCTAAAGCCGGAACATTCAGGTGTCCTACCATCATGCCTCCCACACCCGCTTCTACCGCCTCGCGGAAAGGACGCTGCTCGATACTGTCTAACCGCGCACGACTAAAGTTCAGCACAGGCAGCGACTTGTGTGAATCGGTTTCCGTATCCCCATGCCCGGGAAAATGCTTACACACCGACAGTACCCCACCATCCTCCAGCCCACGGCAGTAGGCGATTACTTTACGCGCCACCTGCTGCGGAAGTGCGCCAAACGAGCGCGTATTGATTACAGGGTTTTTAGGATTGTTATCTACGTCTGCCACGGGAGCGAAATTTACCTGTACCCCGATTTCGCGACACTGACGAGCAACTTCGCGACCATACTCGTAAATCAGCGAATCGTTTTCGATACATCCCAATATGCGGTTACGCGGAAAAGAGGGAGTCCCCTTCAGGCGCATCGCCAAGCCCCATTCGCCGTCGAACGTTATCAGCAATGGGGTAGAAGCCAAACCCTGTGCGTAATTAGTCAACTGAATTTGTTTCTGAATATCACCTCCGGAAAACAACAGACCGCCAATGCCATACTCGGTTACCGCCTGTTCGATGTTTTTCCGGTTTGCCTGCGTGGTTATCGGAGCTACGGTATGAATGAACAACTGCCCCACTTTTTGCTTCAGGGTCATCGAAGCCATCTGCTCGTCCACCCACTGTTTACATGCTGCCTCATCTTCCGCCTTCAATCGAAGTCCGGACGACTGTGCCATTGCTGTCCGCCCGACTAAAAGCAAGCATAACAGACTAAACCAATACATAAATCCTCTCATAAAATAAACTGCTAAAAACATGCCGAATAACTGCTTACTCTTTACGCATGTCGACCTTCATTCTACCAATAAATACAGAATTTTTACCCATCTGCTGAACGGGCACTTCCTGACCGTCTAAATTTTTGTAATATCGCGGTTCGGAAAAATAAGAATGCGAGTGACCGCCCAACACGATATCAATGTTGCGCGTATTTTCTATCAGTTCCACATCGGAATAGGGTTCACCCTCCCACCCTAAGTGAGACAAACAGATTACCAAATCACAATGCTCCTGCGTTTTCAGCAAATCCGCCATACGCTGCCCTTCTGAAACGGGGTCTTCAAACTTAACATTCCCGTAGTTGGCGTGAGCCACCAGTCCGTCCAGCTTCGCACCCAATCCGAACACACCGATACGTATACCGTTACGCTCCAATATCACATATTCTTTTACCAATCCTTCCAATACAGTGCCCGTGACATCGTAATTAGCGCATACGATAGGAAACTTCGCCAATTTGAACAGCCGTGCCATGTTATCAAGTCCGAAATCAAACTCATGATTGCCGATAGTACCTGCATCATAGCCCATCTCGTTCATCATCTTTATTTCGATTTCTCCCTTAAACAAATTATAGTACGGACTGCCCTGAGAGAAATCGCCGCAATCGAAGAGCAGCAAATCGGGATATTCTTTACGTTGTTGGGCGATAAACGTAGCACGGCGCACTACTCCTCCTTTTCCCGCCAAGACCGAATCGGGATAGTAAGGAGCAAACGGCTCAATACGGCTGTGCATGTCATTGGTATGAAGAATATATAATTCTTTCTCAGTTTGCGCCGGCAACAGATTCGCTACCAAACACAACAGCAATAACAAAAAACTCTTTTTCATGGTTTAATCCTCCGATACTTTTATGCGTCCCTCGGTACGGGCGGTTACAAACTGTCCTTTCTCTTCACACTGCTTCACGTAATCGATAAGCAAATCTCTCAACACCTTGTCTTTCGGGAAGGTTTTCGATTTCGCATCCCGGAAAGCCGGCATTTTATCGTTCCCCTCTGCCAAATAGTCAATCGTTGCCACGGTATAGTCTTTCCGAGGGTCAACCGACTTTCCTCCTACCTTTGCATCCACCAGTTTTCCGTCGGACGTAATCACCAGCCGCGCTCCGCTCAAGCCTTCTCCATGTACAGCAGCTATCTGTTCAAACAAACGGATTAAAGTCTTTCCATCCATCGTTAAAACACATAACGCATTTTCAAAAGGGGCAATCTCGTAAATCGTACCGAAAGTAACCACACCCTCAGGCAACGCATTCCGGATACCACCCATATTCATCACTGCCACATCTGCCTCACCTCCGATAACCGATGAAGCACTCCGGCGAAGCACATCGGCTATCAGATTAGACAACGGAGACTCAGGACGCTGCGATGTCAATGTAGCCGCCGAATGTCCGATAACCGGCGACATAATACTGTCTACCTGACGTTTATACGGAGCAAGAATCGCCTCAGCCCTCGCATCAGGATTTACATCATACGCTTCTGTCATAGGGAATCTGCCTCCCTCAACGCTTACCACCGAATATCCCGAACTACAACTTCCCAAGCCTATCAGGAGTCCGCTTGCCGCTACAACAAGCCAATGGTTTTTTATCAAATTCTTATTCATACTTTTCGTTTTATCATTCAAAAGTAACCAAAAAAGCAAAACTCGACAAGAAAACTTCATACCGATAGCATCTTTACCGCTCATTTTTACAAAATATAGGGTAAAGATTTGGCTATGTACCGAAAAATCACTTACTTTGCACCGCTTTCGCGCAATCGCTGTCAAGAGGAGTTACTTGATATGTTGCGTTGTAACGATGAAACAATTTAATTTTAAAAAAGAAATGGATTTAATTAAAATTGCAGAAGAAGCATTTGCTACCGGCAAACAGCATCCTTCATTCAAAGCAGGTGATACGGTTACGGTAGCATATCGTATCGTTGAAGGTAACAAGGAACGTGTTCAGCAGTATCGCGGTGTTGTTATCAAAATTTCAGGTCACGGTGAAAAGAAACGTTTTACCGTACGTAAAATGTCAGGAACAATTGGTGTAGAACGTATCTTCCCGTTGGAATCTCCGGCTATTGACAGCATCACTGTCAACAAGATTGGTAAAGTACGTCGCGCTAAGCTGTATTACCTGCGCAAACTGACAGGTAAGAAAGCAAGAATCCAAGAAAAGCGTACAAGCAACGCCTAAGTCTCGGAAACTATAACGTGTTCTTACATAACCTTTAGGCGCACATTGCGCGGGTCAGACGAAAACTCTTCTTTCTGTTTCCGTTATGTTCTCGCACAATATGCGCCTAATTTTTTGTTGCTCCCCAAACAGCATCACTTGTTAAGAAACTGTTTTGAATTTATCGTGTGATGATTTAGGATGAGTTTTTTGAGTCATTTTTGCTTGTGTGATGAGGAAGATAGCGGGCTATCTGACGAAGAACAAAAGCAGAAAGGACCAAAAAATCGCCTAAAGCACACACGAAAATGAAGACATCAAGCCAAGAAAACTTTTTGGAGAAATTCAAAACAGTTTCTAAATCCCTAAATCCTTCTCCACGCTCATTTTATTTATCAATCTTGTTTTCCATCATACGTATGTTAATAGAATTACTCCAATCCTCTTATTTCTCTATTTTCTTGATAGTGGCTCTCGGCTTCATGCTGGGACGTGTTAAAATCATGGGACTGTCGCTCGATGTCTCTGCCGTGATATTCATCGCACTGGCTTTCGGACATTGGGGAGTATCCATACCGAAAGAGTTAGGCACTTTCGGATTGGTACTTTTCATCTTTACCATAGGTATTCAGGCAGGACCGGGATTTTTCCATTCGTTCCGCAGCAAAGGAAAAACGCTCATCCTTATTACATTACTTATTGTTGCGTCTGCCTGTCTTACGGGAGTCGGGATGAAATACCTGTTTAATATTGATACACCAAGCATCGTCGGACTGATAGCCGGAGCTTTGACAAGTACGCCGGGACTTGCCGTTGCCATCGACAGTACACAGTCGCCATTGGCATCCATCGCTTACGGTATTGCCTATCCGTTCGGAGTGATAGGTGTTATTTTATTTGTAAAACTCTTACCCAAGCTGTTTAAAGTAGACGTGGAACAAGAAGCACGGAAGCTGGAAAAAGAACGCCGGAACAATTTCCCGGAGCTAAACACCTGTCTGTTCCGCGTTACCAATCCTTCGGTATTGAATCGCACGCTCCAGCAACTGAATATCCGTGCCATAACCGGAGCTGTAATCTCCCGGCTGAAACGTGACGGCTCTATCATTATCCCAACAGCACACACGGTTTTAAAAGAGAACGACACGATACAAGCCGTGGGCAGCGAAGAAGCCCTGAATAACCTTACCGTCATGTTGGGCACGCGCGAAGACGGAGAACTGCCTTTAGAGCATACACAAAGCATCGAGTCTCTGTTACTGACCAAGAAAGATATGATTAACAAACAGCTGGGCGACCTTAACTTGCAACGGAACTTCGGATGTACCGTTACCCGTATACGGCGAAGCGGAATAGACATAGCTCCATCGCCAGAACTGGCGCTGAAGTTTGGCGACAAACTGACCGTGGTAGGCGAAAAAGAAGGGATTCAAAGCATTGCGCGCCTGCTGGGGAATGATGCGAAAAAACTTTCCGACACCGACTTCTTCCCCATCGCGATGGGTATTGTGCTGGGAGTTTTGTTCGGCAAACTGAACATTTCATTTGGAGGAAGCATGTCTTTCTCACCGGGGCTGACGGGAGGTGTGCTGATGATGGCGCTTTTCCTGAGCGCGATAGGAAAAACCGGACCTATTTTGTGGTCAATGTCCGGAGCATCGAATCAGCTTTTGCGTCAGTTGGGATTGCTGCTTTTCCTTGCCGAAGTAGGAACGTCTGCCGGAAAAAATTTGGTAGCAACATTCCAAGAAAGCGGATTTCTTTTGTTCGGCATCGGGGCGCTCATTACCATCGTACCCATGCTGACGGCCGCACTTATCGGGAGACTGGTATTTAAAATCAGTATGCTCGATCTCTTGGGAACAATCACCGGAGGTATGACCAGTACACCGGGCTTGGCGGCCGCCGACTCGATGACGGACAGCAACATCCCCGGTGTGGCATACGCTACGGTTTATCCCATTGCAATGGTGCTGCTCATTTTATTCATTCAAGTAATAGCAATGGTTATAAATTAGCCTCCCTGAAGAAAAAAAATAACAAACTTATTTTTAAGGGTTTACAGTTCAGTAAAAAGCATAAAAAATTCTACCCGTAGAACCGGTCGGTTCTACGGGTAGAAACAGCAAACACTACCGCATGGGATGAATGACACTAACGGTAGCGTTTTTGAGGGATATACCGGCAGATTTTTCTTATGCTTTCAAACTCCGTATACTTCACGGTGTATCCGGTCGCGTATTGCCTCAAAGTCCGCATCGATGCTGTCTGCTCCTGCAAACATCAGGTATAGCGGCAGCCCTTCTCCCCCCTTTCTATAAGAGGGCTGGAAGTAATCTTTTTCACAAAGCGAGAAACCGCATCTTTGGTAAAAACCTATCCGCCGTATGCTCATTTCATCTTCCGGACGTTCTACTTCTAATACGATGATACCCGGAAGCAGCTGCTTTATATACTCCATAACCTGCTTTCCGTATCCCTTGTTGCGAACAGCCGGAGAAGTAGCCAGATGTTCCAAATAATAGAAATCGCCGAGATTCCATGCCGTAATCAGCCCTATCGGAAGCTCATCGTCGGTTATGAGGTAACACGTAAAAAGCGGATTGGTATCGGCATTGCGCCGCTGGTCTTCATCGTCCCGGCGCTCTACTTCAGGAAACGATTCGTGCAAAAGATTCTCTACAAAAGAATAAGCCTTGTGGTCTGTTTTAATTGGAGTAAAGTTTAACATAATGATTCTGATTATGAGTAAAACATACGATTCTGTATTTTGACACAGGGTTAAAAATGCAGTCACTTGTCGGTATAAAACCGGATGACGCGCTCTATCGCCCGCTCGCATACGGGACAAAAACGGGGTGCTTCGTTGATTTTCATCCTACATTCGGTAGTAGGACGATAAATGCCTTTCAGGGTATATCCGCCTCCTTCGTACAAGCCTACCTTCGTATAAATGGTAGCCGAATCGGTCTCCAACGGAGTAGGCACGGGAGTACCCTCCGGAAGCAAATCTTTCCACTTACTGTCGAAGTCGACCAGCGTCGTTATATTCTGTTCCCACGGCTCTACGCTGTACGGATATTGCGCACTGGGAGCCTCATCGTAAGCATATTCGTCTGCAAGTCCGGCAAAACTGTGTCCGAACTCATGCACCACAACAGGCCAGAACATCGGATGATGAGCCGTGGTGAGCGTATACGAATTATAGATGCCGCCGCCACCGTACGTATCCGTATTGGCAAGGATGATGATGTGTTCGTAAGGAATCCCTGCCAGCCAGTTGTGAATGTCTTTCACCCGACGGGTCGTCAGATATCGGTCGGAATAGAAAGTATCGAAATGAGAACTTACCGCCGTTGATTTCCACTGGGCTTCGCGGGGAATACTTACGCCGCTATCGTCCGAGGGGCTTCCCACCGCAACGACATTGAAACGGCTTTTAAGATGCTTGAAAGGCTCGTGGGCAAATAAAGCATCACACGCCTTTTGTGCATCGGCATAAAATACATCCATTTCGGCTGCGGTATAGCCTTCGGCAAGAATGGCCACGTCGATGCAATCGGTAGCCGGACCACTTTCGAGCAAATAGCGGTGAGGAGTAATACGCTCCAGTCCGCGCCGGTGAATCAATATATCGCCGGGGTTCACCTCATGAGTCAGTGAAGCTACCGGCTTATGGTAGACATCCTTCAGGCGGACGGTTACCGTTACGGGCTGTTTCGGGAAAGGCAGCAGAAATGTATTTTCAAATCCCCGCTTTACATGCTTTGCTTCATCTTCGCTCACCCATTCTTGAAACAGACTTGAAAAAGAAGTGCGGTAAATCACTGTCCCAGTAGCTTTATCAGCTACCGTGATGTCACCGTTCCCCTCTAACGGCAACTCACTGAGCCGTTGCCTTCTGCCTGCCCACCGGGGCAACGAACAGAGTTCATCCAAATAAATATCCTGATGGTTTGCATCGCCCGTAAAGAGGTAATCGACCCGTAAAGTCTTATCAACAAAATAATCATCAAAACTTTGTGAAAAAGCCGAATATGACGTACAAAAGCATAAAATTAGAGCTACAAATAAATTTTTCATATCGCATTTAAGATTTTATAGGCGGCAAAGTTAAAGAATGAAACCGAAAAAATACTATCTTTGCATAAATATTTAAAGATATAAAAATGGGACATCACCAATTAGACAGCTTAGACGAACAAATTTTACGATTGATTGCTGACAATGCACGTATTCCGTTTTTGGAAGTAGCACGTGCATGTAACGTATCAGGAGCTGCGATTCATCAGCGTATTCAGAAATTGACCAACTTGGGAATCCTGAAAGGTTCGGAGTTTATCATCGACCCGGAAAAGATAGGTTATGAAACGTGTGCTTACATCGGGCTGTACCTGAGAGACCCCGAACAGTTCGACTCTGTTACGGAGGCATTAAAACTAATCCCGGAGGTTGTAGAATGTCACTATACTACGGGGCAGTATGATATGTTTATCAAAATCTATGCAAAGAACAACCATCACTTATTAGAAGTCATCCACGACAAACTTCAACCGTTAGGGCTGTCGCGCTCGGAAACGATTATCTCGTTCCGCGAAGCTATTAAGCGACAGATGCCTATTATCGATATAACGAGCGAAGACTGAAAATCAGCGTCGCTCATAATCAACGAAACAGTAAGAGTAGAGATGTTTTTCGTCAGTCGGATAACATTCTCTACTTTTTTCTTGCCATTGTTCCGGGTTTATTTCAGGGAAAAACACATCGGCAGGAGCCTTGTCATCGTCTACTTCTGTAATATACAGGCGGTCTGCCTGCGGCATGGCTTCTGTATAAAGCGTGGCTCCCCCCATGATAAATACTTCTTCGTCTGATGCACAGTGTGCCAACGCCTCTTCCAGCGTATGGAATGTTTCCGTTCCTTCAAAACAAATTTCCTGACGAGTCAACACAATATTGCGGCGGTTAGGCAAAGCTCCTTTGGGAAGCGACTCGAAAGTTTTGCGCCCCATTACAACGGTGTGTCCCGTAGTCAAAGCCTTAAACCGCTTTAAGTCGTTCGGCAACCAGTAAAGTAGTTTGTTTTGAAAACCAAGTCCTCGGTTTTTATTAATTGCAGCAATAATCGATAAAAACATGAAAGGTGAGTTTTTAATTTTATAACATTAATAATTCAAAGTTCTCAACACATTAATCACACTTACACCGATACCTTTCCGGCTATGTGAGGCCACGGGTCGTAACCCTCAAGTCGGAAATCGTCGTAAGTAAAGCTGAAAATATCTTTTACGTCGGGATTGAGTTTCATAACCGGAAGCGGACGAGGCTCGCGGGTCAACTGCAAATCTACCTGTTCCAGATGGTTGAGGTAAATATGGGCATCGCCCAATGTATGGATGAAATCGCCCGCTTTCAGTCCCGTTACCTGAGCCATCATCTGAAGCAGCAGGGCATACGAAGCAATGTTGAAGGGAACGCCCAAAAAAGTATCGGCGCTACGCTGATACATTTGCAGGCTCAAGCGTCCGTTTGCTACGTAAAACTGGAAGAACATGTGGCAGGGCGGCAGGTTCATGTTCTTCAAATCGGCTACATTCCAAGCATTTACGATGATGCGGCGTGAATCGGGATTATGCTTGATCGTCTCCACAGCTTCCGCTATCTGGTCGATGAATCCGCCGTCGTACGTAGGCCACGAGCGCCACTGGTATCCGTAGATGTGCCCCAAATCGCCGTTCTCGTCGGCCCACTCGTTCCAGATGCGCACACCGTTTTCTTGCAGGTATTTCACGTTCGTATCGCCTTTCAACATCCAAAGCAGCTCGTGGATAATGGATTTCAAATGAAGTTTCTTGGTAGTTACCAGCGGAAAGCCGTCTTCCAGATTAAAACGCATCTGATGTCCGAACACACTGATAGTTCCGGTTCCCGTACGGTCTTCTTTCTTCACTCCCTCGGTACGGATGCGACGGAGCAAATCCAAATATTGTTTCATTCCGATATTTATTTTATAGAGGCAGCAAAGGTACGGGTTATTTTGGAATATATTGATATATGAAAGGTGCATAATTTGTATTCGGGACAAAACAGCCCGCAAAACGCTACCGTAAGCGTCCCTCATCCCATGCGGATAAGTGCTGCTGTTCTACCCATAGGAAGCAGGTGTCATACGAATAGAAATTTTCTATGCCACAAACCGGAACAAGCTCTTAATAGAGATTAAAATATGGCTTCAACCTCTGCCTGTTTTCTGAAAAAGAAGTATCTTTGCACCCTAAAATCAAATCAGGAAATGGAAGAAAGCATACGATACAACGATTTTGCCGGATTCTTAGCCAAACAATTTCCGTTTAAAGTACAGAAAATCTCTGTCAATGCAGGCTTTACATGCCCTAACCGGGACGGAACGAAAGGCTATGGCGGCTGTACGTACTGCAATAACCAAACATTTAACCCGGCTTATTGCCATACGGATAAAAGCGTGGCGATACAACTGGAAGAAGGAAAGGCTTTTTTCGCCCATAAATATCCGCAAATGAAATATCTGGCTTACTTCCAAGCCTACACGAACACCTACGGCGAACAGGAAAAACTCGTACGCATGTACGAAGAAGCATTACAGGTAAAAGACGTGGTGGGGCTGGTTATCGGGACACGTCCCGACTGTATGCCGGACAGTCTGCTTGATTATCTGGAAACACTGAACCGAAAAACCTTCTTGCTGGTAGAATATGGCATAGAAAGCACAAACAACGATACACTGAAGCGTATCAACCGAGGACACACATTCGAATGTACTGCCGATGCCATACGGCGCACAGCGGCGAGAGGCATACGCACGGGGGGACATATCATTCTCGGACTGCCCGGAGAAACCAGTGAAATGCTGCTCGCACAGGCCTCGCAGGTTTCGGCTTTACCACTGACTACACTCAAACTACATCAGCTGCAACTGATAAAGGGCACACGCATGGCATACGAATACGAACATTCGCCTGAAGATTTCCACCTTTATACGGCAGACGAATATATCGACTTGGTAATCGGATATGTAGAAAGGCTTCGTCCGGATTTGGTTTTAGAGCGTTTCGTCTCGCAATCTCCCAAAGAGCTACTCATCGCACCCGACTGGGGACTGAAAAACCATGAGTTCAGTTGCCGGGTAAGAAAACGGATGCGCGAGCGAGACACATGGCAAGGGAAATATTACACTTTATAAACATAGAAAACAACATGGAACTAAAAGGTAAAGTACATTATGTAGGCGTGAACGACCGCACAAAAGCATTGTTCGAAAATCTTTGGCCGCTGCCTTACGGCGTTTCTTACAACTCGTACCTGATAGCAGACGATGAGATGGTAGCACTGATAGATACGGTAGATGTAGCTTTCTTTGAAGTTTATCTGAAGAAAATACGCAGCGTAATCGGCGACCGCAAGATTGATTACCTTATCATCAACCACATGGAGCCGGACCATTCTGGTTCTATTTCGCTGATTAAACAATACTATCCCGATATCGTACTGGTAGGAAATAAAAAAACTTTCGACATGGTAGAAGGCTATTACGGACTGACGGGCGACCGTTACGTGGTAGGCGAAGGCGATTTCTTGAAAATAGGACATCACAACTTGCGCTTCTACCTCATCCCGATGGTTCACTGGCCCGAAACAATGGTTACGTTCGATGAAACGGAAGGCATCTTGTTTTCGGGAGATGCGTTCGGATGTTTCGGCGCACTGAACGGCGGATGTATCGACAAAAACATCAATACCGACATCTATTGGAATGAGATGCGCCGCTACTACTCTAACATCGTAGGAAAATTCGGAAATCCGGTACAAAAGGCATTGCAGAAATGCAGCGGCCTGCCTATCAAGATGATTTGTTCTACCCACGGTCCGGTATGGGAGGAAAACATCCCTCAGGTGGTCGACATGTACGACAAGATGAGCCGTTACGAAGGCGAAGAAGGGGTGGTAATCGTTTACGGCACCATGTATGGCAACACGGAAGAGCTGGCTGAAGCCATCGCCGAAGAATTAAGCGCACAGGGTATTAAAAACATCATCATGCACAACGCTTCGTATACGCACCATTCGTTCATTCTGTCTGATATATTCAAATACAAAGGTCTGATAGTGGGTTGTACGACGTATAACATGAATCTCTATCCTGAAATTCAATCGCTGTTAGACAAGGTTGCCGCCCGCGAGATGAAGAACCGCATCATGGGTTACTTCGGTTCGTTCACATGGGCAAGCGCAGCCGTAAAGAAGTTGGGCGAATACACTGAAAAACTGAAGTTTGAGGTAGTAGGAAACCCGGTAGAAATGAAACAGACCATGAAAGCCGACAACTATTTGCAGGCAAAAGCACTGGCTAAAGCAATGGCAGACCGTCTGAAAGCCGACCGCAAATAAAGTCAGAAAAGCATACGAAAAAAGGGATGACCGGACTTGAAAATCGGGTCATCCCTTACTTTTTAATACATAATAAGTATTTACGATTCTTTCAAAACTTCGTCGATAGCAGCAATCTTCTTTGTAACCAAATCCAAATCGGCTTTCAGACGTTCAATCTTGCGGGTTATTTCAGTAACAAGGCTGTTACCTTTCTTTGAAGAAGAGTTAAGGAACCCGAGGTTATTTTCGTATGTCTGAATATCGTTCTTCAATCCTTCGTAAGTACGAACCAAACGTTCACGGTCACGATACAGATTTCCTTCTTTGCTCAATCCCGACTTAAAGTTACTTAATCTCTTTTCCGTAGCCGAAAGATTCAGTTTATCGAACAACTTGTCTACCAGCGAATGATATTCTTTATAGATACGGTCTTTCTCTTTGAACGGAACAAAACCTACTTCGTTCCATTCCTTCATCAATGCGCGAGTCTGTTCGGCAGCACTTTCATCGGTAATTCCCGAAGCCTCCAAAGCAGCCAGTCGCTTAATGATGTCTTCTTTCTTTGCTAAGTTTTCCTGCTCAACCGAACGCTGTGAAGAAGTGGCTTTGTTTTTCTGCTCGAAGAAATAATCGCACGCTCCGATAAAGCGCTTCCATACTGCATCCGAATGTTTCTTCGCTACGGGTCCTATGGTTTTCCATTCTTTTTGCAGACGGGTCAATATCTCTGCGGTTTCTTTCCAGTTGGTACTGTCTTTCAGTGCCTCTGCCTTTTCGCACAGCTCTTTCTTCTTCTCCAAATTCTTCGCCATATTCTCTTTGACGGATTTGAAGAAAGCAGCCTTGCGACGGAAAAACTCATCGCACGCGGCGCGGAAGCGTTCGAATATCTTCACATTCATCTTTTGGGGAGCAAAACCTATGGTTTTCCACTTAGCCTGCAGAGCCAATATCTCCTGCGTTTTTTCTTCCCAATCGCTGAAAGTCTTGAATGAATCATAATCCATCGCCTCTGCTATTTCGCAGATAACGGTTTTCTGATCCAGATTATTCTGTTCCTTTTCTTTCAACTCTTCGAAGTGTTGCTGATGACGACGGTTCACAGCCGTAGAAGCAGCCTTAAAGCGCGCCCACAAACTTTCCCGCAATTCTTTTGACACAGGACCTATACTCCGGAATTCCTGATGCAGATTCTGCAATTGATGGAAAGCCGAAACTACATCGGGCTCTTCCGCCAACTTTTCAGCGGCTTCACACAAGCGTGTCTTTTGTTCCAGATTCTTTTTGAAGTCGTATTCGCGAAACTCGTTATTCAGTTTCACCATGTCATAAAACTTCTCTGTATAAAGCTGATAACTCCTATATAATTCATTCTGTTTACCGGCGGGTATTTGTTTTATTTCACTCCACTCTTGCTGTAATTGCTTGAAATCATTATATATTTTGTTGGTGTCTTCGGTTGATTCGATAAGCATTCGCATTTTCTCGAGAATTGCCAACTTTTTCTGCAAATTTTCTTCCTTTTCCTGCTCTTGGGCAGCAGTCATTGCGTTGCGCTTTTCTTTTATAGCTCCCATCACCTCTTTAAATTCTTTTTCAAAAGGATCGGGAACAGGCACAAACTCATCTGCATTTCCTCCGTTCTCAACAAAGGCTTTACGCGCAGTGTCCTGTTCTGCTTTGTGCAGTTTATAAAACGTTTGCTTCAGCTGATCTATTTCCTGCTTATCGGCATTACAAACATCCTTATTTATCTCTTTCAAGCGCTGTATGACCTCTTCCTGAGTTTGTATCTCTGTACGCGGCGTAGCGCTTTCTGTTTCTTCCGTTGCAGAAACAGTAGAAACCGGAGCAGCCGATGTTTCTTCTACCGGCACTTCAGTTAACGGGCGATTGGTTTCATTCAGTTCCATCGTATTTAGATTTTAAAGAGTAATTTTATCTCTAACTTACAAATTAAAGAAATAAAATCTGATTTTCATACTTTTTTGCAGATTTTTTTTAATTTATACCCGCAAATTCTGATAACAGCAAAAGACTACGATAACAATACGGTTATTCCCATATACATTAACATACCGATAATATCATTCGTTATCGATATAAACGGTCCGGTGGCAATAGCCGGGTCTATTTTCAGTTTTTCTAACGTCAAAGGAACCAATGTACCAAATATAGACGCAAACATTACTACTGCGAACAAACTGATGGAAACAGAATAGCTGACCGTAGCATGGGCTCCGAAACGAATAAAATTATAGGTATAGACCAACATGGAGATAATCGTAGCATTAATCAATGCCACAACCGATTCTTTCAGAATTTGCTTGATTGTATTTTCTGCATTCAACGAACTGTTCGCCAAGCCCTGTACCACAAGCGCTGAAGATTGAGTACCTACATTTCCTCCGGTTCCACCGATAAGCGGAATATAAAGAGCCATTTCCGGATGGGCGGCAAACGTCGAATCAAAATTTCCCAAAATCATGGAGTTACCGATTCCGCCCAACATTCCGATAAGCAGCCACGGCAAACGGGCAGTGGTTTGACGAAATACGTTATCATCTGATTCTACGTCTTGCGACAAACCGGAAGCCAGCTGATAGTCTCTTTCGGCTTGCTCACGCACTTCATCCATCACGTCGTCGACGGTGATTCGCCCTACCAACCTGCCGATACTGTCGACCACCGGCACAGCTACCAAGTCGTATTTCTCAATGGTCTGCACCACTTCTTCAATCGGCGTATCTACATGAACAGATATTGGATCTTTTTTCATCACGTGCTTTACTTTCGATACCGAAGGGCTGGTAATCATCTTCTTCAAAGGAAACACACCGCGCAAACGTTCGTCATCGTCTACAACGTATACATAATAAATCTCGTCCATTTCCTCTGCTTGGATACGCATCTCGCGAAGACATTCGGGCATACTCCAATTTTCGTTTACTATCACCATCTCCGTACCCATCAAACCACCGGCGGTATCTTCGTCGTATTTCAACAAGTCGACGATATCGCCTGCCTGTTCGATGTCTTCGATATGCGAAAGCACTTCTTCCTGTTTGTCTTCATCCATTTCACGGATGATGTCAACCGCATCATCCGAATCCATATAGTCGACAAAACGCTTGGCGATTGTTTCTGACGGCAATATCTCAAGGAAACGTTTTCGCGCATCCTCATCCATCTCGATAAGAACATCGGCTGCCGTCTCGTTATCTAACAGCAAATAAACAGAACGTGCTTCTTCCGCATCCAGCTCGTTACAAAGTTCAGCGATGTCGGCAGGATGTAAATCGTGCAAGATTTCCTTTAACTTGTCCGATTCTTTCTGCTCTATCAATTCTGATACTTCTTTCAACAATTCCTCGTTATTCATGCCTCTAATGCTTTTTCCACCCAATTAGTCAAACCGATGAAGTCTTGAACCGAAAGCTGTTCGGGACGCTTGCTGAAAATCGGTTCCGCACTGAGCGGGTTTGTTTTATTCAAAATGGATGCTATCGAATTACGTAATGTTTTACGGCGCTGGTTAAACGTTGTCTTCACAATCTGCTTAAACAGTTTTTCATTACATCCCAAATCATTCACATCGTTACGTGTCATGCGGATTACCGCACTTTTCACCTTTGGAGGAGGATTGAACACGTGTTCGTCTACCGTAAACAGGTATTCCACATGATACCAAGCCTGTATCAGCACGCTCAATATGCCATACGTTTTACTTCCGGGAGAAGCCGCTATACGTTCGGCCACCTCCTTCTGCACCATGCCCGTACAGCAGGGTATCAATTCTTTATTATCAAGCATCTTAAAAAATATCTGGCTGGAAATATTATACGGATAGTTTCCTGTAAGCACAAACGGCTGTCCGCCAAAAACTTTCTCTAAATCCATTTTCAGAAAATCCTGCTCAATGATATTCTCCTCCCCTAATTGCGAAAAGTTTTCGCGAAGGTATGCGGTCGATTCGAAATCGAGTTCCACAACCTTAAGCAAACGTTTTTTGGGGAGAAGGTATTGAGTAAGCACTCCCATACCCGGTCCAACTTCGAGTATCGGAATGTCCGGATAAGCATCCACTGTATCCGCTATTCTCTGCGCCACTTGCAAATCTTTCAAGAAGTGTTGTCCTAAAAACTTTTTGGGTTTTACCAATTTCATTCCACAAAATTTAAGTTTATTCCACCAAGATATTATCTTTGCAACTTGTCTTACCTGCTATCGTGCAAAGGTAAGCATTAATATTAAATAAACCGACTTATTTTGAAACGAACTGAACTAAAAATTGTCATTAATAAAACCATCCAAATAGCCCTGCCTTTGTTTTTGGGAGCAGCCATCTTGGTTTGGACTTATCACGGGTTCGACTTCCGCCGTGTTTGGAGTGTTTTAAACGGAGAAACCAACTACTGGTGGTTGCTTTTTTCACTGGTATTCGGAGTTTTCGGACATTTGTTCCGCGGATGGCGGTGGAACCTTACGCTTGCTCCGCTCGGAGAGTATCCCAAACTGTCGAACAGTGTGTATGCCGTTTTCATATCTTATGCAGCCAATTTAGTTATTCCGCGTGTGGGAGAAGTATCCCGCTGTGGCGTGTTGGCTAAGTATGACGGAGTTTCGTTCTCCAAGTCGCTGGGTACGGTTGTTACCGAACGATTGATAGACACCCTCTGCGTACTCCTTATTACGGGAGTTACACTGCTTCTTCAATCGGGGGTATTCGCGGCTTTCTTCGCAAAAACGGGAACGAACATGTCTTTCCTTTCCGGCCTGTTTACCTCTACCAACTTTTATATTACGCTGATTTGTATTGTTGCCGTACTGGTCATGGCGTTTTTCCTTGTACGAAACCTGACCATTTTCGCCAAAGTAAGAGGTATACTGAACGACATCTGGACAGGGTGTCTTTCGCTTCGGAACGTAAAAAATCCGCCGCTCTTTATTATTTATACCATCAGCATCTGGGCCTGCTATTTCTTTCAGTTTTATGTAAGCCTGTTTTGCTTCGACTTTTCTACCGACTTAGGTATCATACCCGCACTGGTTATGTTCGTTGTCGGCAGTATCGCCGTAGCCGTTCCCACCCCCAACGGAGCCGGCCCGTGGCACTTTGCAGTCATCACCATGATGATGATGTATGGCGTAAATAAAGAAGAAGCAGGAATATTTGCCCTGTTAGTGCATGGTATTCAAACCTTTTTATTAATTTTGTTAGGTATTTACGGATTAGTGGCGCTGCCGCTCTCTAACAAAAAAACTAAAAAAACAGTAGTATGAACGACATTCTTTCTTTAGCTCCACAAAATGTGTGGAAACATTTTTATGCGTTGACACAGATTCCTCGCCCGTCAGGACACTTGGAAAAGATTCAGGCATTCTTGCTTGAATTCGGAAAAAACGTAGGCATCGAAACAAGCCAAGACGAAGCCGGAAATATCATTTACCGCAAACCTGCCACACCGGGTATGGAAAACCGCAAGACGGTGATTTTGCAGGCTCACATGGATATGGTTCCACAAAAGAACAAAGATACGGAACATGATTTTGAAAACGATCCGCTGAAAGTTTACATTGACGACGAATGGGTAAAGGCTAAAGGCACTACTCTGGGTTCGGACAACGGAATGGGGGTGGCAAGCATCATGGCGGTGATGGAAGACAACACCCTGAAACACGGACCGCTGGTAGGACTGATTACGGCAGACGAGGAAACGGGTATGTATGGAGCATTCGGACTGAAACCGGGCGAAATAGAAGCGGACATCCTGCTTAACCTTGACTCGGAAGAAGAAGGTGAACTGTATATCGGATGTGCAGGAGGAGAAGACCTGACTGCTACATTAGAATATAAAGAAGAAGAAACCGACCCCGAAGACGTGGCTTTGAAAGTTACGCTGAAAGGACTGCGTGGCGGGCATTCAGGCATCCAAATAGGATGGGGACATGCCAACGCCAACAAGCTGATGGCACGGTTCTTAAATCAGGTTATTGCTTACGACGAAGCGTGTCTGGTTTCATGGGAAGGCGGAAACATGCGTAATGCCATCCCGCGCGAATGTGAAGCCATAATTACCATCCCTGCCGAAGAGGTAGAAGATGTTCTGGCTTTCGTGGGAGAATGCGAACATGTTTGGAGAGACGAATACGCTACCATCGAAGACGGTCTCAGCTTTACTGCCGAGCGGGTTGAATTGCCCAAGATGATGGTGCCCGAAGAAATCCGCGACAATTTGGTGGATGCCATCTATGCGTGTCCCAACGGAGTGGAACGTTACATTCCTACCATCCCCGACACGGTAGAGACTTCATCGAACCTCGCCATCGTAGACATCAAAAACGGCAAGGCTACTGTCCAGATTCTGACCCGCAGCTCGCGCGACTCGATGAAAGATTATCTCAACACTTCTATCGAGAGCTGTTTCTCTATGGCAGGTATGCAGGTTGTCCGTTCAGGCTCTTATTCAGGATGGGAGCCCAACGTCAATTCCCCCATTCTGCGCGCCATGAAAGAATCTTACAAGGCTCAGTTTGGCGACAGCCCTGAAGTAAAAGTAATTCATGCCGGTTTGGAATGCGGCATCATCGGCGCTACCATTCCGGGACTGGACATGATTTCGTTCGGGCCTACCCTGCAATGTCCGCACACTCCCGAAGAGCGTTGCAACATTGCAAGCGTAAAGAAATTCTATGATTTCTTGATTGCCACACTGGAGAACACGCCTGAAAAATAGGCTAAAACAATAAAAGCCTGTTTAATTGGAATATTTAAACGACAAGCTCTAAGATAAAAAAGGTCGTCTTTATGTTCGATGTGAACAAAAAAAGACGACCTTTTTTTCTACCCATAGCGTTGCTTTACACATGCGGTAGCGTTAAGTAACGCTTCGGGTAGAACTGATGAACGCTTGCGGTAGAATTTCAGCACCGCTCCGCCGGTCATTTTCCACCCTTTTCTTTGGCTTCTTCATGCGGAATACGGAAGGCGGTATAAAGTTCGAGCAACGCCGCAATGGTGAGGCAGATAATCCACTCATTATGATGCCATAACAACATCATGACTCCCGTCATAATCAATAACATTGCACCTAAAAGTTGCTGACGGCGCAGACGGCGAATTGCAAAATTCGTGGTTTCAGGACTTGTCACAAACTGAGCATAAGCAAACAGTATGGAACCCACCAAATAAATATATGGAGCAAAGTCGAGTTTCATAAACTGAACCACCAGTCCGGCAAACAGTAAAACCGCTCCCGTCATACCAAATATATTCGCATTTTTCGCTGTCATTTCAAGTCTTCTTCAAATATAAAAATGTCTTCGTTTTCTTTCTTCATCAGATACTTCTCACGTGCTACTTTTTCGAGCGCTTCCTTATTCGAGGTTATCTCTTTCAGCATCTTGCTGTCTTCTTCATACTGCTTGCGGTAAAATTCTATCTCAGCATTCAGCTTGCTAATCTCGCGCTTGTGCGCAAAACGTTGAATCAGGCTGTTTTCATCTAACACCCCGATGACCAATAAGAATATCCCCAACGTAACCCAGTATTTGTATCGGCTGATAAAACGTCCGGTTTCTTTTAAAGTGACCATAAACTAATCCTTTTGTTGTGCGTGGGCAAAGATAACGATATTTTTGCAACCTCGTTTGTCGTAAAAAAAATATCTTTCGTATGATGCTGCTTAACATAGCAGGATGCTTGCCTGTGTTGGTTGGGTTAGTCATCCTAAATCATCGCACGATAAATTCAAAACAGTTTCTTTTACAACAGGTTTTGCTGTATTGGTTTTGTAACAACATCCTCACGGCAATGTAATCTTATCGTATCTGTTTCGAAGTCTGCAATCTGTTTTTTTGCATTTAAAAATAAAACTATGGTTAATTTTAATAAAGCGAAGAAAAGGATGGACTGTAAGGCGTTGATTCTTAGTCTGGTGATGGGTGGATTCTGCCTGAATGCAAGTGCCCAGAAAGTAGTGTTCGATTTTGGTGGAAAGGTAACCGACCCAAGCGGGAAGGGTATTTCCGGTGTGGTGGTAAACGACGGTATCCACTTTACCAAGACCGATGCGCAAGGGGCATGGTCTTTGGTTTCGGATACAACGTTAAGCAAATTTGTAAGTATATCAGTGCCGGCATCTTGTGTTTTGCCTCAGCAAGACGGGCTGGCAAACAACTATTATATATCTGTACGCGCGTTGGCGCAAACGGGCGGGAAGCATGATTTTGTGTTGGAAAAGCGAGACCAGACGGAAGAGAGCTTTCATTACATTGCCATATCAGATCCTCAGGTACGTAACGCCGACCAGATGAAGCGTTGGCGACAGGAAACAGTGCCTGATTTGAAAGAGGTAATCGATTCGCTGAAACAGTCGCGCGAAGTGGTGGCTATGACGTTGGGCGACTTGGTGTGGGATAACATGCCGTTGTTCGACGAATACCGTGAGTCGGTAAAAAACACCGGTGCGGTTTTCTTCCAATGTATCGGTAATCATGATTTCGACAAGCAATACCAAGACCTTCATAATATGGCGAAAGGCACGCCCGTGTATGGCGAAATGGTGTACGGACGCTATTTCGGTCCTACCGACTATTCGTTTAATATAGGCAAGGCGCATGTGGTAACTATGAAAGATATCAACTATGTGGGCGGGAAGCAGTATGTAGAAAGCCTGACCGGTCAGCAGTTGGAATGGCTGAAGAACGATTTAAACTACGTGCCGAAAGGCAGTCTGGTTATATTGAACCTCCATGCGCCGGTATGGAACAAGGTTTCGCCGGGTGGAAATGTCCGCAATGCAAACGCTTTGAAAGAAGTATTGAAAGACTACCGGGTGCATGTATTTTCCGGTCATACACATTTCTTCCAGAATAATGAAGTTACTCCTACGCTTTATGAACATAACATCGGTGCGGCTTGTGGCGGCTGGTGGTCAGGATGGGTAAACCAGTGTGGCGCGCCCAACGGTTATATGGTGGTAGATGTCGATGGTACCGACGTGAAATGGCATTATAAGGCTACGCGCCGTAATTTTGCTTACCAGTTCCGTGTGTATAAAAAAGGAGAGTTTACGGCTCAAAGCAGTTTCGTAGTAGCTAATGTATGGGATTGGGACAGTGCCTGCCGTGTGGTATGGTATCAAGACGGAAAACCGATGGGAGACATGGAACAGTTTATCGGTTTTGATGAAGAACGTGCTTCGCAATTAAAGAAGCGTAGCGATGCAGAGCCTACGGCTCATTTGTTCCGTGCCATGCCCTCCGACGGTGCCAAACAGATTAAAATAGAGTTTACCAATCGTTTCGGGGAAGTCTATACACAGACCATCAATCTCTAAAAATACATATTTCTTTTAATACATAAATAATGAAAACATTAAAATCAGTAGTTGTATTCCTGATGCTGTTGGTGGCAGGAAGTGTAATGACGCTTTCGGCTCAAAACAGAACCATTTCGGGAAAAGTGTTTGACGCAAACGAAGAACCTCTTATCGGGGTGACGGTTGCGGTGGAAAGTGCTACTATCGGTGCTGTGACCGATATAGACGGAGCGTTTACCATTCAAGTACCGGAAGGGAAAGTGGTCTTGAATGTATCTTACATCGGTTTTGCTTCGCAGCAGGTAACAGTAGCAGCAAACCAGTCGACTGTAACCGTCCACCTGAAAGAAGATGCAGTATTGCTGAACGAAACGGTTGTGGTAGGTTACGGTAAACAGAAGAAAGTAAACCTTACCGGAGCTGTTGCCAACATTGGAGGTGATGAGCTGGAAAACCGCGTAACTACTTCGTTGAGTAACATGCTGCAAGGTACGGTAGCCGGTTTGAACGTAACCACTTCTTCGGGTGTTCCGGGAAGTTCGGCTTCTATCAATGTGCGTGGTGTGACTTCTATCAACGATGCCGAACCGCTGGTATTGATAGACGGTGCGGTAGGCGAGATTGACCGCATCAACCCGAACGACGTAGAGTCGATTTCTGTCATTAAGGATGCGTCGGCAGCTGCTATTTACGGTGCGCGTGCAGCCTTCGGTGTGATTTTGGTCACAACCAAGTCGGGAGCCGCCAAAGACGGAAAAGCCACAGTACGTTATAGTGGCCGCTTCGGTTGGCAGGCGCCTACTACTTCTACCGATTATGAAACAACCGGTTATTGGTCGGTTTATACCATCAATCAGTTCTGGCAAGCCGATTCGGGTACATTGTATGTCGATTATACCGATCAAGACATGCAGGCATTGTGGGACCGTGTGAACGACAAGACCGAAAACCCCGACCGCCCGTGGGTAGTGGAAGATGTACGCAACGGCCGTCGCCAGTGGGTATATTACGGAAACCACGACTGGTGGCACGAATTGTATCGCGATAACCGCCCGATGCAGCAGCACAATATTTCAATCAGCGGCGGAAAAGACGATATCAAATATTATTTGTCGGGTTCGTTCGACAAACAGACCGGTATCTTGCGCGAAAATCCCGATGTTTTCCGGAAGTATAATTTGCGTTCGAAGATTGATTTCCGTATCAATGAGTGGTTTACAATGTCGAACAATACTTCGTTCTACAGTTCGCAATACAATTATTTGGGCGATGGCAGCGTAGAAAATACCTTGGCATATAGTGCCCGCCATGCTTTGGCTTGTTTCCCTCAGAAGAACCCTGACGGTTCGTGGTTGTATAGTACACCTTATTTGAATTATAAGGTAGCCAATGGCCGGCATATCTTGTTGGGTGAAGATTCACACCGCAATATAGAACGGGGTACTGACTTCTCGAATACTACCCGTTTGGTTTATTCTCCCATAAAAGAACTGAGCTTTACGGGCGACTTTACTTACCGTTTGTATCAGACGCGCAATACGAGCCGTTCCAATCCGATGTATTACCGTGAATATCCCGATGGCGATTTGCTTTCGTATGCTACCGGTGCCGGTGCCAACCGTTTGGACGAGTCGGTGAATACAAGTAATTATTATTCTACGAACATCTTTGGTAATTATACCGATACGTTTAACGATGCACATCATTTGACTGTAGTAGCCGGTATGAACTACGAGGCATGGAAGAGCAAAAATGTTTCCGGATACGGTGAGAACTTGGTATCTGCCGATTTGGACGACTTGGATTTGGTAGGTCAGAATGCCGAAGGTGCTACCATTACCGGTGTAGGCGGTGGTCAGAACGAATATGCTTTGTTAGGTATCTTCGGACGTATTAACTATGACTATATGAGCCGCTACCTATTCGAAGTGAGCGGACGCTACGATGGTACTTCCCGTTTTGCGAAAGGCAACCGTTGGGGATTCTTCCCGTCAGCTTCTGTGGGATGGCGTATTTCGGAAGAATCTTTCTTCCAGCCTGCACGCCGTTTGGTAGATAACTTGAAAATCAGAGCGTCTTTCGGTAGCTTGGGTAACCAAAATGTATCGTCTTACTATACTTTCGCACGTCTGGTTTCGATAGCCAATTTAGGCTATACGTTCGGCGAAGGAAGTGTGTTGCCCAAATATTCTACATTGGGTGCTCCGATAGCTTCGGACATGACTTGGGAAACAGCCCAGCAATGGGATTTCGGTTTCGACCTGACGATGTTAGGAAATCGCTTGAACCTGACGGTAGACGGCTATATACGTAATACACGCGATATGTTGACCGACGGCGTGGAACTTCCTGCTGTATACGGTGCGAGTGTGCCTGATATGAATGCTGCCGACCTGCGTACAAAAGGATATGAAATCACATTGAACTGGCGTGACCAATTAACATTGGGAGGCAAGCCGTTTGAATACAGCGTCGGGCTTAACCTGAGCGACTATAAGAGTATCGTAACTAAGTATGATAATAAAAACAAGACTTTTGCACAACCTTATTATGAAGGTATGGAAATCGGTGAGATCTGGGGATTCGTGACCGACGGACTTTTCCAAAGCGATGAAGAAGCCCAAGCATACGCCGAACAGTTGGATTTGAGTTATGTACTGAAAGGACAAACCGGAGGTTGGCAAGCAGGTGACGTGAAGTTTGTCAATCTGGATGGAGATAACAAGATAGGTATCGGAAGCAATAATGTGGATAATCCGGGCGACCGCAAGATACTCGGTAATTCGTTGCCTTCGCTTTCATACGGTATTACGGTAAGCGTGCGCTGGAACGGCATTGATGTGTCGGCATTCTTCCAAGGGACAGGAAACCATTATTGGTATCCCGATGGAGAATCCATGCCTTTCTGGGGAGCTTACTCTTATCCGTACCTGTCTTTCTTGCAGAAGGATTTCTTGCAGAATGTGTGGTCAGAAGATAATACGGGAGCTTATTTCCCGCGTGCGATGGCTTATTCGGCATCGGGCGGTGTGCTGAGCAATGTAAACGACCGTTATTTGCAGAATATACGTTACATGCGTTTCAAGAACCTGACTGTGGGTTATACCCTGCCGCAACAGTGGACGAAGAAAGCCGGCATTGAGTCTGTACGTGTATATTTTACGGGTGAAAACCTTTGCTACTGGTCTCCGTTGAAGAAACATTCGAAGTATGTCGACCCTGAAGGAGCTATCGACCGGAGCGGAGCTTACAACAATGCATTCTATCCGTGGCAGAAATCATTCCTGTTCGGTATTGATGTCACTTTCTAACATGAACTATTAAACAAAAGCAAAACGATTATGAAAAAAAGAAATATATTTATAGCACTTGCATTGTTCGCCGGACTTTCATCGTGTGACGACTGGCTAAATAAAAGCCCTTTGAGTGAAATAGAGGAGGAAAACTATTTCAGAACAGAAACCGACCTCCAGCTTTTCAGCAACGGTTTTTATAACAGCATTCTCAATAAATCGCCGTATGACGAGCAGAGCGATGTATATGTACAGCAAGAACTTTCCGATGAAATATTGGGCGGAGAAAACCGTATCGTCCCGGCAAGCGGAGGCGGATGGAGCTGGACAGCCTTGCGCAGTGTCAATACCTTATTAGGTAATGTGGATAAATGTGAAGATGCGGAAGCGGCTACAAAATATACCGCAGTGGCACGTTTCTTCCGTGCCTACTTCTATTATGACAAGGTAAAACGTTTCGGCGATGTGCCTTGGTATGATAAAGAAATGTTTTCGGACGACCCCGACCTGTATAAGGCGCGTGATTCGCGCGAACTGGTGATGACCAACATGCTTGCCGATATTGACTATGCTATCGAGAACCTGCCTACCCGTGCGGAAGAATCAAGCAGTCCTTTCCGTGTGACCCGTGGGGCAGCGTTGGCGTTGAAGTCTCGTTTCTGCCTGTACGAAGGTACTTACCGCAAATACCATAACCTGACTTTGGATGGGAATGATTATACGTATTACCTGCAACAGGCAGCGGATGCAGCAGAAGAATTGATTGACGGCGGTGAATATCATTTGTATTCTACCGGAAATCCGGAAGAAGATTACCTGATGCTGTTTGCCGAAGAAGATGCCAATCCCGATGAATACATCCTTGCCATCAAATTTGATTACGGCATGAGCGTTTACCATAATGCAACGGCGCATACGCTGGTGCCTACGCAGGGACGTCCGGGGCTGACCCGTAAATTGATTAATACGTATCTGATGAAAGACGGAACACGTTTTACCGACCGTGCCGGTTGGGAAACCATGCCGTTTACCGAGGAAGTGAAAGACCGCGACCCGCGTCTGGCGCAGAGCATCCGTACTCCGGGCTATCACCGTATCGGCAGGACGGATATTCTGGCTCCTGATTTGTCGGTTAGCGTAACAGGTTACCAGCCGATTAAATACGTGCAAGACCCGTCGGCTTCGGGTGGTCAGGTAGACCGTAACGACCGTTCTACTTGCGACCTTCCGGTATTCCGCCTTGCTGAAGTGATGCTGAATTTTGCTGAGGCTAAAGCCGAGTTAGGAACACTGACCCAAGAAGATTTGGACAAATCGGTCAATGAAATCCGCGACCGTGTAGATATGCCTCATTTGGATATGGCTCAAGCCAATGCCAATCCCGACAGCTACCTTTCGTCTGCCGAATACGGTTATACCAACGTAACCAGAAGCAATCAGGGCGTAATCTTGGAGATCCGCCGTGAGCGTGCTATCGAGCTGACTCAGGAAGGTTTCCGTTTCGATGACTTGGTCCGTTGGAAAGCCGGTGCTTGTATCGACCAGTCTCTTATGGGTATGTATTTCCCCAGTGCAGGCGAATACGACCTGAGCGGAGACGGTCAGATTGATGTGGTTTTGTATGAGGGAGATAACGAACCGGTTCTTGACGGTGCGCAGATATATCGGATTGGTTCGGATATAACTCTTTCTGAAGGCAACCACGGATATATCAATTATCACCATAACATTAGCCGTACGCCGTTTGATGAAGAACGCGATTATCTCTATCCGATACCAATCAACGAACGTTCGTTGAATCCGAGTCTGGCACAGAACCCGGGTTGGGACGACGGACTTTCTATCTGATATTTTGTTATAAGACGGGTGATTAATAAGGAAAAACGGATAATAAGGCTATAAAATCAGCGTTTTTCAGTTATGGTATCAAAGGTCGCTTTATTGCCTGCACGGGCAGTAAGGCGACCTTTTTTTCTCTATACTATATGGTTTGAAATGCTTGCGGTTACACGAGGTCTTCCATGCGGTAAAACGGCTCCGCCTAAGCGGTAAGACGAGGCAATCCAAGCGGTAAGATTTTTGGTTTTGTATATACCTGTTTTACAGTTGTTTATTTTTTTTCTGCTTCTAAATATTGTCGGATGCCAATAACAATATCTTTTTGCGTGGTGCTGTTTAAATTAACCCATCAGGAAATTTAAGCAGGTTTTTTCATGCCGGATGTATTTCAATGAATTATTCTTTTATCCATCCAATCTCTCGGATATTCCCGTTATTTTTGTATTTTTGCATCTGTCAAGCAACGAAAACCAATCTGTTCATGGAGGAAAATTACATTGTATCGGCTCGGAAATACCGCCCGGCGACATTCGATACGGTAGTGGGGCAACGCGCCTTGACCACTACGCTGAAAAACGCCATAGCCAACCACAAGCTGGCTCACGCATACCTGTTCTGCGGTCCGCGCGGAGTGGGAAAAACCACGTGTGCGCGTATCTTTGCCAAGACCATCAACTGTTTGCAGCCTACTGCCGACGGCGAGGCATGTAACGAGTGTGAATCTTGCAAGGCGTTCAACGAGCAGCGGTCGTATAACATCCATGAACTCGATGCCGCTTCGAACAACTCGGTGGAGGACATCCGTTCGCTTATCGAGCAGGTACGCATCCCGCCCCAAATCGGGAAATATAAGGTATATATCATCGACGAGGTTCACATGCTTTCACAAGCGGCTTTCAACGCTTTCTTGAAAACGTTAGAAGAGCCGCCTCATCATGCCATTTTCATTCTTGCCACTACCGAAAAACATAAGATTCTGCCTACCATATTGAGCCGCTGTCAGATTTACGACTTTAACCGAATCAGCGTGACCGACACGGTAGAGCATCTGGAAAACGTGGCAAAGAAAGAGGGTATCGATGCCGAACCCGAAGCGCTTACCGTAATCGCCCAGAAAGCAGACGGCGGTATGCGCGACGCGCTTTCGATATTCGATCAAGTGGTGAGTTTCACCAACGGACACATTACGTACCAAAGCGTTATCGAAAACCTCAACGTACTTGATTACGAATATTATTTCAAGCTGACGGACTGTTTCTTGCATAACAAGGTAACAGACTGTCTGCTGATATTCAATGACATTCTGCGAAAAGGCTTCGACGGCAACCACTTCATTACCGGATTAAGTTCTCACTTCCGCGACCTTCTGGTTAGCCGCGACCCCGCTACCCTTCCTTTATTAGAGGTTGGAGCTTCCATTCGCGAACGTTACCAAGCACAGGCACAGCAGTGTTCTCCCAAGTTCCTTTATCGCGCCATGAAGCTCTGTAACGATTGCGACCTGAACTATCGCGTCAGCAAGAACAAACGCTTATTAGTGGAACTGACCCTCATTGAGGTGGCTCAACTTACTGCCGAACCGGAAGACGCGGCAGGCGGGCATCGCCCTAAAAAGACTTTAAACCCTGTATTTAACCAAACGCAAGCGGCATCCGCTTCGCCGGCGCCACAACCACAGTCGGCACCTGCGGCTTCCGCACAACAGCCGGCGGCTACTGCCTATACTCAACCGGCAGCTCCGGCAGAGACATTGCGCGAACCTGCCCAGCCGAACATTCATGCCAACCCACTGCCTAAAACAGATACAGGAAAGAAAACTCCGGTACTCAAAGCAGGAAGTATCGGCATGTCAATCCGTCGTCCTCATGCCCAACAAGCTACTGCGACGCAGCAAAACGCTCCGGCAGCTTCTTCCGTTACACAAGCGGAAGAAGAATGGGAAGACTATATCTTCAACGAAAAAGATTTGAATTATTATTGGCGGGAATTTGCGGTACGCCTGCCCAAAGAAGAAGCCGCCAACGCCGGACGTATGCAGAACATGCACCCCCAACTGCAAGCAGACCAGACAACATTCGAAGTAGCCGTAGACAATGAGATTGTTCAGAAATATATGCAGCAGTTGATGCCGCAGATTGAAGATTACCTCCGCCAACAACTGCATAACCGGAAGATAAAAATGACCGTACGTGTCAGCGCTCCTGAAGAAAACGTGCGCGCATACAGCCATTTGGAACGCTTCCAGATGATGAGCAAAAAAAACCCAAGCCTGCTCAAACTGAAAGAAGAATTAGGATTAGAGTTGGCATAACCGGAATATTTCAATCGTGATACTTTGAAAGACATTATCGGCAAGAATAGACATATTTGTGCAAAAAATAACGGGAAAAGTATTTGTTTGTAGAAAAATGTTGTTATATTTGCCGTCGAGAAAACATTAATCTATGACTGAACGCTATCTTTATATCATCTTGACGGGGACAGGGCGAATGCCCGCTGTCACATCGGCTACCGGGATGACCCCTCGGGGGTAAGGATAGTATGTTTATGTGTATCTACGCGATACACGTCTGCAAAGGCAGACTTTTTTCGTTTTTCCAGTAATCAAGATTTTATTTTAATCCGGCTCTTCCTTTCTGTCTGGCTATGACAGGTGAAGAGGCACAATACCATACCGTACATGAAAGTATTGAAATTCGGCGGAACATCCGTAGGTTCCGTGAACAGCATGTTGAGCGTGAAAAAAATAGTCGAAGCAGTAGACGATAAAGTAATCGTGGTAGTTTCCGCCCTCGGAGGCATCACCGATAAACTGATTAACACATCCAAAATGGCAGCGGCAGGCGATTCTTCGTACGAAAAAGAAATGAAAGAAATCGTAAACCGACACATCGAAATGGTTTATACCGTGATTCCTGCCGGACACGGACGAGAGGTGTTGCTTGACCAAGTAAACGAACTGTTAAGCGAACTGAAAGATATTTTTCAGGGCATTTACTTAATCCGCGACTTGTCTCCCAAAACTTCGGCTACGATTGTAAGCTACGGCGAACGGCTTTCGTCCATCATTGTGGCTACGCTGATAGAAGGAGCGCAATGGTTTGACTCGCGTACTTTCATCAAGACCGAAAAGAAACATAACCGCCATATCCTCGACTCGGAACTGACGAACCAATTGGTGCGCAAAACGTTCCGCGAGATTCCGAAGGTATCGCTCGTACCGGGATTCATTTCGACCGACAAATTGACAAACGAAGTAACCAACCTCGGACGGGGTGGCTCAGATTATACGGCATCTATCATTGCCGCTGCCCTCGATGCAGATATTCTGGAAATATGGACAGATGTAGACGGCTTTATGACTGCCGACCCGCGTGTTATCAGTACCGCTTATCCTATCACCGAACTGAGCTATGTGGAGGCTATGGAGCTGTGTAACTTCGGTGCGAAGGTGGTTTATCCGCCTACCATTTACCCCGTATGTCATAAAAACATACCTATATTAATAAAGAATACGTTTAACCCCGATGCTCCGGGTACCATTATCAAACAGGAAGCCGACCATTCATCGAAACCGATTAAGGGTATTTCCTCTATCAATGATACCTGCCTTATCACCATGACCGGACTGGGTATGGTGGGTGTTATCGGTGTGAATCATCGCATCTTTAAAACATTGGCAGAAAACGGTATCAGCGTATTCCTCGTTTCGCAGGCTTCGTCAGAAAACTCTACTTCTATCGGTGTGCGTAACGAAGATGCGGCTCTGGCATGTGAAGTACTGAATGAAGAATTTTCGAAAGAAATCGAAATGGGCGAAATCAGTCCGATGAAAGCAGAAGGCGGACTGGCTACGGTTGCCATCGTAGGAGAAAACATGAAACATACTCCGGGAATAGCCGGAAAGCTGTTCGGTACGTTAGGACGTAACGGTATCAATGTAATCGCCTGTGCGCAGGGTGCTTCGGAGACAAACATTTCGTTTGTGGTAGACGGCGGTTCGCTGCGCAAGACACTCAATGTCATCCACGATTCTTTTTTCTTATCCGAATATCAGGTATTAAACCTTTTTATATGCGGAATCGGTACGGTAGGGAGCAGCTTGATTGAGCAGATTCATGCCCAACAAGAAAAGCTGAAACAAGAACGGGGACTCATGCTGCGTATCGTAGGTATAGCAAACGGTCATCTTGCTTACTTTACGCGCCGGGGTATCGACCTTGCCGATTTCCGTAAAGAATTAGAAGAAAAAGGCATTCCGTCTTCACCGCAAGTGCTGCACGATGAAATCATCGGCATGAATATTTTCAATCCGGTATTCGTAGACTGTACTGCCAGCCCGGAAATAGCCGGACTTTATAAAGATTTTCTGAGCCATAACATTGCTGTAGTGGCTGCCAACAAAATTGCGGCTTCATCGGAGTATGACATTTATGCCGAACTGAAACAAATAGCCCGACTGAGAGGTGTGAAGTTTCTGTTCGAAACAAACGTAGGTGCAGGGCTTCCGGTCATCAATACGATTAATGATCTGATTAACAGCGGCGACAAGATTCTGAAGATAGAAGCCGTACTGAGTGGCACACTGAACTATATATTCAACGAACTGAGCGCCGATATGCCGCTCAGCAAGATTATCCGCAAAGCAAAAGAAGAAGGATACTCTGAGCCCGACCCGCGCATCGACCTGAGTGGGAAGGATGTTATCCGCAAACTGGTGATTTTAGGACGTGAAGCAGGCTATCGGTTGGAACAGGAAGACGTAAAGACTCATCTCTTCATTCCTGACAAATACTTTGAAGGCTCTCTGGATGACTTCTGGAAACATATCGGAGAATTGGATGCCGATTTCGAAATGCGCCGCCAGAAACTGGAAAGCGAAGGAAAACGCTGGCGCTTTGTTGCACGCTTGGAAAACGGCGAAGCATCCGTAGCGTTAGAAGAGGTAGAGTTTCATCATCCGTTCTATAATCTTGAAGGAAGCAATAATATTATTTTGCTTACCACCGAACGGTATAATGAATACCCCATGCTGATACAAGGCTATGGCGCAGGAGCCGGAGTTACAGCGGCAGGAGTTTTTGCCGACATCATGAGTATTGCCAACATCTAATTAAGAATATAAGGATTATAACCGTGAAACATATTATCATTTTAGGAGACGGTATGGCAGACTGGGCTGTACCCTCCTTAGGAAATAAGACCTTGCTGCAATATGCGAATACGCCCTACATGGATATGCTCGCCCGAATGGGACGAACGGGAATGCTGAAAACGGTTGCCGACGGATTCCATCCCGGCAGCGAAGTAGCGAACATGTCTGTAATGGGGTATGATTTGAAGAAGGTGTATGAAGGACGCGGCGTACTGGAAGCTGCAAGCATCGGTGTCGACCTTCAACCGGATGATATGGCTATGCGTTGTAATATTATCTGCGTAGAAGGCGATATGCTGAAAAACCATTCGGCAGGACATATTACTACCGAAGAGGCAGACGAACTGATTAAATACCTGAATGAGAAGTTGGGCACTGATTGTATCCGGTTTTATACAGGCGTACAATACCGTCATTTGTTGGTCATCAAAGGTGGAGACAAACGATTGGAATGTGTACCGCCGCATGATATTCCGTTACAGCCTTTCCGCCCGAATATGGTGAAAGCGCTCTGTCCCGAAGCTCAAGAAACAGCAGAATTGATAAATGCACTGATTCTCAAATCGCAGGAATTGCTTGCCAACCATCCGGTAAACCTGAGACGCATATCGGAAGGTAAAGACCCGGCAAACAGTATCTGGCCGTGGAGTCCGGGGTATCGTCCGCAAATGGAACCGCTTTCCAAGAAATATCCTTCCATCCGGAAAGGGTCTGTCATTACTGCCGTCGACCTTATCCGGGGCATCGGACGCTATGCGGGATTGCGTTGTATCGACGTGGAGGGGGCTACGGGACTGTACACCACCAACTACGAAGGCAAAGCCGCTGCCGCTATCGAGGCGTTAAAGACAGATGATTTCGTTTACTTACACATTGAAGCAAGCGATGAAGCCGGACACGAAGGTAATGTGGATTTGAAGTTGAAAACCATCGAATACCTCGACCGCCGTGCCATTGCTCCCATCTATGAGGCAATCAAGACGTGGGATGAACCCGTGGCAATCGCAGTTCTGCCCGACCATCCTACCCCCTGCGAGCTTCGTACGCACACTGCCGAGCCTGTTCCTTTTCTTATCTATTATCCGGGAATAGAGCCGGACGGAGTACAGACGTATGATGAAGTGGCTTGTCGGCAAGGTGCATACGGACAACTGGAAAAAGACGAGTTTATGAATTTGTTTATGAACATTTAGGTAATAATCAAAAGAACAACATGAAGTATTACAGTACCAACAAACAGGCTCCCGACGCTACGTTGGAAGAAGCCGTTGTAAAAGGATTGGCGGCCGACAAGGGATTATTCATGCCCCGCGAAATCAAACCGCTTCCTTCCTCGTTTTACGATGAAATAGAAAATCTCTCGTTTCAGGAAATGGCTTACCGCGTAGCCGATGCGTTTTTCGGCGAAGATGTTCCTGCCGATACGTTGAAACAAATCGTTTACGACACGCTGAGCTTCGATGTTCCTGCCGTTAAGGTAAAAGAGAATATTTACTCGCTGGAGCTTTTCCACGGACCTACGTTGGCATTCAAGGATGTAGGCGGACGCTTCATGGCACGGTTATTGAGCTACTTCATCCGCAAAGAAGGCAAACAGCAGGTGAATGTGCTGGTTGCCACATCGGGGGATACAGGCAGCGCGGTGGCTAACGGCTTCCTCGGCGTAAAGGGTATTCACGTCTACGTACTTTATCCGAAAGGGAAGGTCAGCGAAATACAAGAAAAACAGTTTACTACGTTAGGACAAAATATTACCGCCATCGAGGTAGACGGTACGTTCGACGACTGTCAGGCGTTGGTAAAAAACGCATTCATGGATAAAGAGCTGAATGCACACATGCAGCTTACATCCGCCAATTCCATCAACGTGGCGCGTTTCTTGCCGCAGGCGTTTTACTATTTCTATGCATACGCCCAACTGAAGAAACTCGGCAAAGCGGATAACTTGGTGGTGTGTGTGCCGAGCGGTAATTTCGGAAATATCACTGCCGGGCTTTTCGGTAAACGAATGGGACTCCCTGTCCGGCGTTTCATTGCGGCAAATAACCGCAACGATATTTTCTACCAATACTTACAGACCGGCGAATACCGTCCGCGCCCGTCGGTGGCTACCATTGCCAATGCCATGGATGTAGGCGACCCCAGCAATTTTGCCCGCATATTGGCTCTGTATGATAACAGCCATGCGGCAATATCGGCAGAAATCAGCGGCGCGACTTATACCGATGCACAAATCCGCGAAACGGTGAAGAAAACATACGTTGAAACGGGTTATCTGCTCGACCCTCACGGAGCTTGCGGTTACCGTGCGCTGGAAGAGGGCTTGAAACCCGGCGAAACGGGCGTATTCCTCGAAACGGCTCATCCCGCCAAGTTCCTGCAAACGGTGGAAGAGATTATCGGAAACAAGGTTGCCATTCCCGAAAAATTGCAGGCGTTTATGAAGGGTACGAAACAGAGCGTGCCTATGACGAAAGATTTCGCCTCGTTCAAGGCTTATTTGATGGAGCAATAAGAATCATGCCCAATAAAAATCCCGCGTTTTTGAAACGCGGGATTTTTTATACTCAATCTTTTGCCTGATGCACCGTAAGTTGCGGGAACGGAAAGCCGATACCTTCTTTATTAAACGTGGCGTATACGATTCGGTTCATATCGAAATATACGTCCCAATAATCACTGCTTTTCGTCCAGACACGTACCTTTATATCGACACTGCTTGCCGAGAGTGCACCCAGTCCGATAAACGGAGCAGGGTCTTTCAAGATGCGGTCATCGGCTGCGATAATGCGCTCCAACACAGCTTTTACCCTTTCGTAATCTTCTCCGTATTCTACTCCGAACACCCATTCCGCACGGCGTGTCACCTGACGGCTGTAATTCGTTACGGCATCACTGCTCAACGTTCCGTTCGGCACGTAAATAATTTTGTTGTCGAGCGTGGTCAGTATGGTGTGGAATATCTGAATTTCTTTCACCGTGCCGCTGGCGTCGTTTGTCTCAATATAATCGCCTACCTTATAGGGCTTGAAAATCAAGATAATTAACCCGCCGGCAAAGTTGGAAAGATTACCGGACAACGCCATACCTACAGCTACACCGGCAGAAGCCAACAGAGCAGCAAGGCTTGTGGTTTCAACCCCCAACTTACTGATGATGGCAAATGCCAGAACCAGATTAAGCAACAAGCTGACAAGGCTGCGCAAAAACGTCTGCACGCTGATTTCCAATTTCCGTTTCTCTAATATTTTGGCAAGAAGCCGGGATATTTGCTTGATGACAAACCGCCCGATGATATAAATCAATACGGCGGCAAGAATATCTTTCCCCACCTCGATTGACCAATTTACCAATCTGTCGATAATCTGTTCGACGTTTACTCTCGATGCAAGTTTTACCGAAGCGTCTAACAATGTAGTCGTTAAAAACATAATCTTTTTACTTTAAATACAATTAAACATAATAGCCTGTTTTTCAGTGCAAAAAATATTCATCCCGATGCTAAGAAACGCTACCCGTAGAACAGACAAGTTCTATGGGTAGAACCAACCGACTTATCAGCATGGAACAACCCACACTAACGGTAGCGTTTTTTCGGAACATATCAATCAGTCTTCCAACCGTCCTTTTCCCTGACGCACCACTTCCGGTTCGTCGCCGCAACAGTTAATGACCGTCGACGGCTCTATGCCGCCTATTCCCCCGTCGATAACCCAATCTACCTTATCGCCGAACTTCTCGTCTATCAGTTCGGGGTCGGTTACATACTCTATGTCCTCCCCTTCTTTCAGCGGCAATGTAGTAGTCAGTATCGGAGCGTTCAACATCCTGCATACCTCCCGGATGATATTATTGTCCGGCACACGGATTCCCACCTCTTTACGGTTGCGGAATATCTTGGGCAAACGGCTGTCGGCATTCAGAATAAATGTAAAAGGCCCCGGCAGCGTACGCTTCATCAGCTTAAACGTAGCGTTGCTCACACGAGCATACTCGCTGATGTTGCTCAAATCATAACAAATAATTGAAAGATTATGTTTGCGAGGGTCAATATTTTTCAGCTTGCAGATACGCTCTATGGGGCGTTCTTTCAACGCATGACAGCCGATGGCATACATTGTATCGGTAGGATAAATAATGATGCCCCCCTCTTCCAGCGTGTCGACGATGCGCTGCAAATCGTCCGGATTATTGTTTTTGTCGTATAGTTTCAGTATCATAGTCGCTTAAAACTTTTTCACACGGATGTGGCAGTAAGGCTCTCCACCCGTTTTGTCATAATAATGCTGATGGTATTCTTCCGCCTTCCAGAATGTAGAAGCAGGCGTAAGGCGGGTATTCACTTCGTACCCCTTTGAGCGAAGCAGGGCGATAACCTCCTCTGCCTGTTGTTTTTGGGGTTCGTTCAGATAGAATATCTCACTGCGGTACTGAGGCCCTATATCGGGTCCCTGTCCGTCGGTTTGCGCCGGGTCGTGGATTTCGAAAAACAGTTTGCAAAGTTCAGTAAACGAAGTCTGCGCCGGGTCAAACTCCACTTCCACCGCTTCGGCATGTCCGGTAGTGTGGGCTTTCACCTCCTGATAAGTAGGTTTTTCTTTATGTCCTCCTATATAGCCTACCGTAGACCGGACTACCCCCGCAGCGCGTTCAAACAGGTGTTGCGCTCCCCAAAAGCATCCGCAGGCAAATATGGCTTTTTCTGTTTCCATGTCAGTTCTTGTTTTTATGTATAATGATTGTTCAAACTTACAAAAAGTTTTTAATATAATCCGCCGGGCATGGATAAATCTGTTACTTTTGCGGATAAATTATTAATATACTGATGAATAAAATACTTAGCATTATAGTCTGCCTCTTCATGGCTTTATCCGTAAAAGCCCAGTCGTATAACCAGTTAATTGAAAAAGCGATGGAATATACCAAGCGCGACAGTCTCGTACAGGCCGAAGACTTATTCCGGCAGGCACTGAAATCCGACCCGAAAAATGCCCGCAACGCTTTGCTTTTCTCCAATTTGGGTACGGTACTGAAACGTCAGGGAAAGACCGATGAAGCACTTGAAGCATACACGATGGCGCTGAACATTACGCCGTATGCCACTTCCATCCTGCTGAACCGCGCCGCACTTTACATGGAAAAGAACCTGCTGAACAAAGCGTATGTAGACTACTGTAACGTAATCGACCTGCTGCCCGAAAACATAGAAGCCCGTCTTTTCCGGGCATATATCTACATGGAGCAGCGGCAATATGCAGAAGCGCGGATAGATTACAATGTGGTTTTGGGGAAAGATGCCAAAAACCGTACCGCCCGGTTAGGCATCATTATGCTCGACGAGAAAGAAGGGCGTTACGCATCGGCACGCGATGGTTTGAACCTGATGATACAAGAAAATCCGCATGACACGTCGCTTTTAAAGATGCGTGCCAACATCGAATTAGAGGACAATCACCCCGAACTTGCTTTGGTAGACATCGAAGAGGTTATAAACGTAACGCCTGCCGACGCAGAGGCTTACATCATGCAGGGAGACATCCTGTTATCGATGAAGAAGAAAGACGAAGCACGCAAGGCTTACGAGCAGGCTATCAGGCAGGGAATCCCCCGCCCGGAATTGGAAGAAAGACTGAGGCAGTGCAAATAAGTTTATTCGGAGAAACCGCAAACTTATTAAGTTGCCTGCCAATATCCACAATCAAAGCTTTTAGTTATCCCCAAAAGCCTTTTTATCAATGATTTTCCTCATCACAAGTGGTTCATTCTAATATCCAATATTAGAAGAACAAGATTTCAGCCACTGCCTATTAAATCCCCATTTCTTCCCATCAAACTCTACAACCCTGCAAGGTGAGTTATAAAACCCGGCATGGAGAGTTATACGACTCAGCAAGGCGGGTTATACAACCCACCATGCAGGGCTATAAAATTTATGCGGATGAACGAAAATATATTTCTTCACAAATTGATATTATTATCAAGATATTAGAAACTGTTTTGAATTTATCGTGCGATGATTTGGGATGAGTTTTTGAGGCATTTCCGCTTGTGTGATGAGAAAGATAGCGGGCTATCTGACGAAGAACGGAAGCGGAAAGGACCAAAAAATCGCCCAAAGCACACACGAAAAGGAATGCATCAAGACGAAAAAAACTTTTTGGAGAAATTCAAAACAGTTTCTACCATTTTATGAGGCTTTTGGATATTATCTAAAAGAAATTCGTACATTTGGGAATGATCATCAGAACAACGCTATGAAGAAACTATGTTACTGCCTTCTATCCGTTTTTTTACTGGCAAATTGCACTACGAATGAGAAAAAAGAAATAGAACGCATAAACGATATCAACTATTCAGTCATTACTGATAGCATTTACAGCAGTATGCCCGGTACGATTTCTGCCATAGATGGCAATGTTTATTGGCACGACGCCACCGGGATTGAAAATTTTATTCATGTAGTAAATATCCGGTCGGGTAAAGAACTATGCAGTTTCGGTAATAAAGGCGATGGCCCTGATGATTTCGTGTTGCCTATCCCGTCTGTTTCTCCCACAAAGGGTTTCTTTTTAAATGACACTGAAAAAGGTATAGAACACTTGTACACGGTAGACGAAACAGGGACCTACCAGATTAAGAAAGCGAAATATGAAAGGGATATGGAAACAACGGCGTTGGCTCATTTGGATGATAACACTACCGTTAATTTAACGCCCGGCGCCAATAATCTGTTTAAGATTATCGCAAACAGCAAGGTTGATGTATGCGGAAAATTTCCCCTGTCAGAAAAATATGAAAATTCTTTCTACCTGTATCAAGGGCAGATAACATACAATGCGGACAAGAACTTGTTGGTTTATAATTGCATGAGTTTGCCTTACCTTGCTGTTTACGCATGGAAAAACAAAGCATTAACATTAGAGAAAGAGTTTGTCGGCGAAATAGAAAGCAGTGTCCGCGATGGCAACCTCGTATTAGAAAAACAGTCAAAGCGAGGCGCTATGGAACTCGCTTTGACCAAGAGGTCTATCGTAACATTAGATAGAGACGTAGTAACAGAAGGGGAAAAAACTGAAAGCAAATCCCCGCGTGACCTTTCGGTTTTACCCCATTCTTTATTTGTATATGATTACAATTTGAATCTGACACACATCGTAAATACGAAATTCCCTATCCTGAGAATATGCGGAGATACTAAAACCGACTTCATGTATGCCATCGTACTTGCCCCTGATTACACTTTAATCAAAATTGACTTGTCGTCATTAGAATGAAATTACGTATTCAAACCCTGAATGTATTCGTACAATTTCTTATAAAACGCATGTTTGGTCAGGGTGGAGGCATCGCCTAAGATTATCAGTTTCATACGGGCGCGGGTAATGGCTACGTTCATACGGCGCAGGTCGTTGAGGAAACCGATTTGCCCTTCTTCGTTGGCTCGCACGAGGCTGATGAGGATAACGTCGCGCTCTTGCCCCTGAAAGCCATCGACGGTGTTGACGGTTATTAGCGGACGGAAAGGCTTAAAGAATGCGTCGCGCTTCAGTAGCTGACGCAGGTATTGTACTTGCGCTTTGTAAGGCGAAATCAGTCCCACATCAATACGTTCTTCAAGGAAACGGGTGCGGCCGATTCGGGTGATGTATTCCTTCAGTTGATTGACCGAGAGTTCGGCTTCGGGCTTGTTGATGCGTCCGTAATTCTCGCCAACAAACTCCTCGTTACAGTCCATTCCTTCGGTATTTACCCACTCTATCGGAGTGTCGAAGTCGAGAATGCTTCGGTATTTCACTTCGGGAGCCGATTGGAGCATCCCGCCGTAAAACCAATCGGAGGAAAAGCGCATTATCTCATCGTTCATCCGGTATTGGAGTTTCAGCAGAGACACCACGCCGGGTTTGTTGCGCACAATCGACTGCATAAGCGTATCGCCTAATCCGGCACGCAATGCTTCCAAACACTTCACGGTGGGAGGAAGCTGGCAATGGTCGCCGGCAAGGATTACCCGATCTGCCTTACGGATGGGAATCCAGCAGGCAGGTTCAAGGGCTTGTGCCGCCTCGTCAATAAAAAGCGTCCCATACTTCTGTCCCATCAACAGGCGGTTGGCACTGCCTACTAACGTACAGGCTATCACGCGGGCTTCGGCAAAAAGCGATTCGTTGATGCGTATCTCCAGCTCCGTGGCACGGTCTTTCAACGAATTTATCTTCTGACGAACCGACTCACGTTCCGCCCCTTTCCGGCTTCTGGAGTATAATTCGCGGATGGCTTTGCGGATGCTCCACAGTTGCGGATAATCGGGATGCGCCTCGAAACGCCGTTCGTAGGTGAACGACAGCATCTTGTCGTTCACACGGCTGGGATTGCCGATGCGGAGCACACTTACCCCGCGGTCGACCAACTTCTCGCTAATCCAATCCACCGCCATGTTACTCTGCGCGCACACCAAAACCTGATTTTCGCGGTGCAGCGTTTCATAAATCGCCTCTACCAGCGTGGTAGTCTTTCCCGTACCCGGAGGCCCGTGGACTATTGCCACATCTTTGGCGTGCAACACCTTATTCACGGCTTCTTCCTGCGTGCGGTTCAGCCACGGGAAGCGCATGGGCTGGAAAGAAAAAGAGGAAGCAGGCTGTGAGCCGTGGAATATATCGCGCAGCTCTGCCAGCCGGTTGTTTTTTGCCGCAATGACCTGTTTCAGTGCTTCAAACATCAGCCGATAACTGGTTTCATCGAAGTAAAGTTGTACGCCAAGCACTTCCTTGCTTTGTAAAGCGAGCAGCGCATCGGCGTTTGGAAGGATAACCACCATACGGTCTTCGTCGACGTAATTAACGGTAGCGGTAAAATTCAGATAATTCAGCTTGCCGGACAATTCCTGCGTGAAAAAACAGACGGGGCGTCCGTACTCAAACAGGTGTTCGATTTCCTTATCCTCACGCCGTTCTACCTCTACCACCAACTGATTTAATGCGTTATAATAACTGCGTCCTACGTTTAACGGATACCAGCACATCCCGCGCTTGATTTTGCGACCGATGCCCATCAGTTCCGTCTGTTGTTTAAACTGTTCTTTTTCGTATTCATACTCCATCCGCAGCAAGTCGTACTGACGTTGCAAATAAAGGATAGGAGACTGTATGGTTGTATTTTCTTTCATTTCTCTCAGCATCCGGTTTTATCCGGACTTGCACAAAGGTAAAGAAAAATACTTAAAATATATACTGCAGCCGCAACTGTGCCAAAAAGAAGTTTTCCCGGTAGAACTCATTGCAATGGTCGCCCACCCATACGTAGCTTCCGTTTAGTTTTACTCCAAAATATTGGTTCAAGTAAAAGTTTACACCCACTGAGAGGTCTTTTTCTTCGCCTCCCATTATGCCGGCACTCCCATCGTTGAGGTCTGTATAGTTGAAACGGGCTACCAACTCTATCGCCTGCGGCGTAACGGGGCGACCGGGAACGCCATACATGACATCGTACTCAAATCCTCGTCCTTTCAGCAAAAAACCTCCTTGAATGTATCCGCCGTGCGGACGATATGCCTTTCCGCCTGCGGTGCGATTCATGCGGTCGAAGTAGTATTCTGCCTGAAGCATGAAACGGGGAGCTGTATACAGTGCCTCAACCAACCCCTTTACTTCCGTACCCATATTGGGGATTTCGGCTTCGAGCATGGATGCCGGAAACATGGATGTAACTCCGGCACTCGATATGCTGCCAGTGGGAGGTGTATCGGTGTTTACTTCTTTCGTGCGGAATGAGAAAGCTCCGCCGATATGAAACAGCCGATGCTCTTCTTCCATTTTGCGCCACACCACGCGCGAAGTCGATACGAAAGCATTTTTCTGTTCGCTGCCGAGCTTGTTGATATCATTATGTGTATAAACTCCCGTAGCCAGATACCAGTGATTATTGTAAAAATGGTAGGTAGCGCCTAACTTTCGGCTGTTGGTAAACGCCAAGACCGAGGCTGCCGACTGATGAAAACGCAGGTCGGCGGTACTGATGAGCATATCCATCGAAAAGGGTTCGTAGCCGTTGCCGAAAGAAAGCACGCTGTTCTTGAAATGGTAATTCAACAGCAAATCCTTGATGGCGACTTTTCCTCCCCCGAGACCGATGTCTGCTTTTACTTCAAACTTCTGGTAGGTTGCTTTAAAACCCACCCGGAAGTCTTCCAACCGGTAATATCCCTGCGTGCTTTCTTTTCCATAGCCCGACAGCGTGGCATCCAGCAAGGCACGCGAACGGAACTTGACTTTTAAAGACTCTTGGGCTTGTAGTGTTATCATTCCGACAAAGAAGATAACCATGCAGGTCAACAGTTTTTTCATAACCATCCGTTTGTCAGTTGGGGTAATGCTTCTTCTACTGATGTATTCCACCCATAATCTGCCACGTTGAATATCGGAGCTGTGCGGTCGGGGTTAATCGCTATGATTTTCTTAGCTCCGGTGATAGCCGCCGTGTGCTGAATCTGTCCGCTGATGCCGATGGCAATGTATAAATCCGGCGCAATGGTGTGTCCCGTCTGTCCTACTTGCATCCGGGCATCAATCAGTCCGGCTTCTACAGCTGCACGCGAACCTGCCACCACAGCCCCCAAACGCTCTGCCCAGCGATGAATCTGTGCCACCGTTTCTTTATTCTTAACGCCGCGCCCTACTCCAATGATGATTTTGCTGTTGCTTAACGACTCTTCGCTGATTGCTTCCGTAATTTCACTAATCAGACGGATGCGGTTATCGCCTTCAAATGCCGAGAAATCGTGACGGATGATTTCGCCTTCTGCCGAAGCATCCGGAATGATGGCTTTCATGATTCCCGGACGAACCGATGCCATTTGCGGACGACGGTCGGGGGTTACAATGGTTGCCATCAGGTTTCCGCCAAAGGCAGGGCGTATCTGATGAAGCAGTCCGGTCTCCGAATCAATATCCAACTCGGTACAATCGGCTGTAAGTCCGGTTTGCAGCAACGAGGCTATGCGGGCCGACAGTCCGCGACCGCGAAGCGTAGCTCCTACCAGCAGAATTTCAGGATTGTGTTTTCCAACCAGCTCCACCACCGCACGGGCATAGTTTTCTTCGATGAACGAAGCAAACAATTCATTTTCCACCACATGTACACGTTTGGCTCCGTAAGCTATCAGACACGGTGCGAGCGAGACTACTTCGCGTCCCACCAAAACAACCTCAACGTCTTGATGAAGTTTTGTCGAGAGTTCCACCGCTTTACCCAACAATTCTTTGGTAACCGGTGCAAGTTCATTATTTTCTACTTCAGCAAGTACCCAAATACCTTTCGACGATTGTCCGGAGGATGTGACAGAGCAGGAATTTTCCGGTTCGGTCATTTGCAAAGCCTCAGCGGGACATGCCTGTACACAACTTCCGCACAGGCGACAAGCGTATGGGTCTATTTCGGGATAATCAGTAAAACGGATGGCATGGTAAGCACAGGTATCGGCACACAGCCCGCAACCTGTACAACGGTCGTTCAGCACACGAAGCGCAAAAGAAGTATTGTCTGTCATACGATTGGTATTTTAACAAGAAGGTTGAACAAATGATTGAATGATAGCAAAGACCTCACCCCCACCGTCAAGCCACCGGATATTTTTGGTTACTTGGGGAACGGCGGTGGTAACTACCTTCGTTGGCGAAGCATACAGCCCTATCAATGAGCGGTCTAATCCGAGGTCGGTTTCGCTCCAGCGGGTAATCTCCTGAGCCTGTGCGCGCCGCCATCCCGACAGGGTGGGAGAAGCCAGTTCTCCATTCTCGCGACTCACCATAACGGCACAAGGAGTCTTTACTTCCATACGCTGCGTCAGGTTTCCCACCCTCCGGCTTACGCAAATACGGTCTGCCGATACGTTTTCAATCGCCGAGAGGCAGGTTATCTGCGGGATGTCTAACTGACCGGCTACTTCCGGACCTACCTGCGCCGTATCGCCGTCGATTGCCATCCGCCCGAAAAACAAGAGGTCGTACTCTCCTATCCGACGAATGGCTGAAGCCAGCACCAAGCTGGTACACCATGTATCGCTGCCGGCAAAGGCGGGAGAAGAGAGCAGGATGGCACGGTCTGCCCCACGCTGAAGCGCTTCGCGCAACACTTCTTCTGCCGAAGCCGGACCCATGCTGACGGCTACGACTTCTGCTCCCGTGGCGCGACTTAAGTCGAGGGCTGCTTGCAAGGCATACAAATCATCCGGATTGGTCTGAGTCAGTGCCGACGAACGTTTCAAGGTTTTGGTTACAGGGTCTATCCCAACTTTTGTTGAGGCGGGAACTTGCTTTAAAAATACAATATAGCGTTTCATTGATTCGATTTTCTGTTTATTGTTACAACTGTTTAGAGGCTTGTAATAGACAAGTATCTGTTATCCACCCTTTTTATTGGAACGGGCATCGGCACACCGCTGCTGGAATTCAGGAGAAAAAGGATTAACCTCGCCAAAGCGTTCGGGAGCAAACCGGATGGGGTCGACAAACGGCTGTTCACCCAGAATCAGTTCGGCAGCCAAACGTCCCATTCCGCCTCCGGCAGCTACTCCACCGCCACAACAACCTGTTACGGTATACAGTCCTTCGTAAGGTTTTACAGCTCCGATAATGAAAAAAGCATCGGGAACGTAACAGGAAGGTCCTGACATGTAGTGAGCGATGGGCAGGTCGTCGATGTCATGCAAGTAACGTTTCAGCAGCGGAGCACATTCATCCAGCACCGTCCATTTCGCTGCTTTATTGAAGTCAAAGTCTTCCAACTTCTCGGTCAGCGTATCGGGATTGAATGCCTGACAATGACTTTCACGCAGTCCGATGATCAATGCACCTACGTCGGAACGTGTAAATGCCCGTGCATCGGGGATTACCGTAAAGGGATGTCCCGCCGGAAAACGTTTTTTGTCAATCTCCGTTATCCAGAAGTGACTGCGGACGGGCGTAAAAGGAAGCCCTACGCCAAGCGGACGCATCAGCAGGTTTGCCCATGCTCCGGCGGCATTGACCACCACGGGAGCCGACACAACTTCATCGTCACAGAGCTTGATGCCAGCTATTTTCCGGTCAGCGGTTACGATTTCTTTCACCTTGCAGTTCGGACGCAGTTCCACACCCAACTTGGCAGCGGCTTTTGCATAGCCTGAACAAAGCAGTGCCGAATCGATAAACGCATCGGTGGGCATATACAGCGCCACGTCTACGGCTTCGGCATCAATCCACGGCAAAAGTTCCTGCGTACGTTCACGGGTGATGCGTTCGTTCGGGATGCCAAACCGTGTAGCCGCATTTTCCAATGTCTCCACCTCTTTCAGCGAAGCCTCCGACGAAGCGATGGTGATGCTTCCGCACTGCTGGAGTTCGAGCGATTCGCCCAACAAGTGTTCGATTTCTTCGATACAGTCATACGTTTCCTGAACAATCTCCATCAGTCCCGGCTTTGTGCGTGCCCTCGTCAACAGGCAGGCAGCCCGCGATGATGCCTGCGAAGCTATTTCGTTTCCATCGAGAAGCAATATCTTCCCAGCATTACGCTTGGCAAGCTGATATGCCGTGGCACATCCTAACAGCCCTCCGCCTATAATGATAATGTCGTAATTCTTTTCCATTTTTTATTCCGATAGTATGTTATATTGTGTATTCATGTAAGTCTTGTCGGCTTCTTTCAGTCGGAAAGTCTTGTTGTATTTCCGATAAATCAGTATTCCCGCTACCGTGAAAAGGACAGTACATACCGCACCTACCGCGCAGGCTATGTGATTGAACAGGGCAAACCATTCGATGTTGATATCTAAGAACTCTTTGGTAGAGAGCAAGGTAACGGTTCCCAAATAGCCGATGAAATCAATCATTGCGATAAAGAATCCCACATTTCCCTTAATGCGGAAGCAAGCGATAAAGCGGTCGAAGAAAATGGTTTGGAAAGTCAGGTATGCAATGTAGAGCGAGAGACTTTCGATAAACAACCAAGTTACCGGTTCCAAGTCAAGGGTTTCGTAATGGTACGACACGTATGTCATGGTGAGACAGCCTGCTATTACCAGCGTCATCAGCCAGAGCAAGGCTTTGATGTTGCTGCGGAAGAAGATGAACAGTGCAAACAGTCCCAAGATTATCAGTGTAACAATGGTGTCGATGCGGGCAAACATCCACGACGACTGGTTACTCATGTCAAGGATGTAAACAAGGAAGTCTTCTTTGATGTCGCGAAGCACGAGCAGCATGAAGTTACCGACAAACAAGAGTGACAATATCGGCGCGTACTTCATAAAGAGTGCCTTACGTCCCTTGCCGTCCAACACCACACGCTCATTGCGCAGGGCGATGTCTTCTGCCGTAGGCTGAGGCAGTCTTTTCAACATATATCCCATAAAAACCAGCAGAGGCAGGGCAAAACCGCCGATAACTGCCGGCATCCAGAATTGATCGATGTGCATTTCGTTCATGGCAAACAAACCGAAGCTCTTCGCCACACCCGAACTGAAAACCATGCTTACGCCCAACAGACTGGCAAGTATATCGGTCACCTTACGGCCTTCGATGAAGCTGAATATCACTCCCCACATACATCCTAACGAAAGTCCGTTGACAAACATGGCTATCACATTGTACGGAGTATCCAGCATACCGAAACCTATAAGAGCTGCCTCGGCAAGAATTGCCGAACCGACAAAGAAACGGAAGCGGTTTTCTTTTTTCAGCTCCGAAATAATCTTGATGCCGAAAAACTTTGCAATCACATATCCTAAAATCTGAATGGTAGTTACAGCCACCTTGTAATCGCTGCCGAAAAAGGTCAGCCCGTCGAACGAAGCGGCTGTATAAGGTTTTCGCAATGCGTAAACCAACGAATAAGAGAGCAGGGCAGCTCCACCCGCCCACAGAATCAGAAGCACTTCTGAAAGTTTCTTGTTTTTCGTAATCTGTTCCATATAAACCTGATAATAAGATGTTTCTAAATTTTTCGGGAGCAAAACTACACCAAGAAACCGTCTGAAAGAATTAATTTATTATGTATTATAAAAGCCGGCTGCCCTGTATTTATAATGTTATGTTTATTAAAAGATAATGTCATAAAAATGCAACAAATGAAATACTATTGTAACATCTTAATCGTATTTTTGCCTCAACAAGACTCAGCTTATGGACAGATTAGTATCTCTTTACGAAAGGATGAAAAAACTCCGCGAATCGGGAGTAAGAATGAAAGACATATCCGAAGAAACCGACATCGCTTCGAGCGTGCTGTCGTCGCTGTATTCTTCGGTATTGCCTATGTATGTAAACTTGCTTTCCAACGGGGAAGAGAAGGAAAAGGCACTCGACAAATCGCTCCAACAGGTAAACAATGTATCGAAACGCAAACTGTTGGGCTGTTTGGACGCTCTCTACGAAAAGGTTCATGCCATTGAGCCGCGACTGATTAACTCGAAGAACAACGGACGTCCGTTTCTGGACGACATTGAGAAAGAAGCCATCAATTACCTGCCCAATGCCGGGGTGTATACCGGACTGTATCTGGCATACAGCTCCTCTTCTTTCTCTGACGGACTGAAAGTTGAACCGTACATGATTGCTTCCATTACCGATGGCGACACGATGCCGAAAGTTTACTCGCAAAACATGTCGGGCGATTATTACACGGGGGTGGGACTTTTTTCTCCTTTCCAGATAGGTTACCTGATGTTCAACGAACAGAAACGTTTGCAGTTGGCGCTGAAAGTGGTATATCTCCAACTGCCCATCATCGAATATCCTACCTTTTTAAAGGGAATTTATCTGACGCACGATTACAACCGTAATCCCATAGCGCGGCGGATTATCTTCATTCGGCAGGGAGACGAAATCTCATTAGACGAATTTGCCAAACTGCATACCGAGGTGATTCCGAAGGAGAAACTGACCGAGGATCAACTGTCATATTACCACTACACCTGCGAACCGGGCGACGTGATTAAGAGTATGATGCTGGTCTCGCCGGAGAAGAATGTGGACGACTTAAAGCGTGAAAAAGATTTGCTGAAATTACTCTGAAGAGCTACTTCTCTTTCAACATTTTACCGTTAAAACATGGAGTCTGAAACGCTACGGTTAGAAATTTTATTTCATCCCGAAAAGTCCCTCAATTCTATTCGGAGAGTCCGGTCGTCTTCCGAATAGAATTTTTGAGGCGCAGAATAAGCCCTAAAACAACCAACGCAAATGCCAATATATACTTATGGAATCAGAGACAGAATTTATCAGAAGCAGTACGGCAGATGACTGCCGGGATGTGTACGCCCTCATCTGTAACATGGAGGAAAAAGAACTTCCGTATGCGGCGTTCGAGCGGATCTTTCAACAGCAACTAAAGGATGCGGATTATGCGTGTCTGGTTTATGTATCCGACGGTAAAGTAAAGGGATGCATCAATTTGCGGATGGAATACCAGCTTCATCATGCGGAACGTATTTGCGAAATCATGGAGCTGTCGGTTTCTCCGGAATGCCGCAGCAGGGGTATCGGGAAACAACTGTTTGACGAGGCTTGCCACCATGCCCGCCAAGAGGGATGTACACAGATAGAAGTATGTTGCAACCGGTTGAGAACCCGCACGCACCGTTTTTATGAAGCACGGGGGATGCATAATTTTCACTATAAGTTTTCACTCAATTTTGCTTCACCGCAAGACAGCGTGAACCGGTTGGGCAGATAAAAAAATCCCTGCCCCGACCCAAAAAGCCGAAGCAGGGAAAATAAAAACAATTACTGCAAATGAAGTTCTTTTACAGCTTCTGTCAAGCGAACGAAATCGGCAGGAAATACATCTCCGATATTACCGATACGGAACGTATCTGCCTGTGATATCTTACCCGGATAAATCACAAAACCTTTGGCTTTCAGTTTTTGATAGAAATCCTTAAAATCGAAATCGGCTGTGGGATAATAGAACGAAGTGATAACAGGAGACTGTTCTTCATCGGACAATAAAGTTTTAAAGCCCAACGAACGCATACCTTCTACCAGCGTACGGTGGTTTTCACAGTAACGGGCATGACGGGCTGCGATGCCGCCTTCGGCTTTCAACTCTTTCAGCGCCTGCATAAACGCACGAACCACATGGGTGGGCGAAGTAAAACGCCATTTTCCGTGTCCTTTCTCCATTGTTTCCCATTGGTCGTAGAGGTCGAGCGACAGTGAGCGCGCTACTCCCTTGCAACGTTCCAGCAACGAACGGCGAGCCAATATGAAGCCGAAACCGGGAACTCCCTGAATACACTTGTTGGCGCTGCTTATCATGAAGTCGATTCCCAGCGTTGCCATGTCGATAGGAACACCGCCGAAACTGCTCATTGCATCGACAATCAGTACCTTGTCGTGCTTCTTTACCACTTCGGCAATGGCTTCCAGCGGATTCAACACGCCGGTAGTGGTTTCACAGTGTACCACAGAAACGTGGGTCACTTCAGGATGTTCGTTCAGGTAAGCGTCTACCGCCTGCGGGTCTACCTGTTGAGTTTCCTCAAACTTCATCAAGTGATAGTTCAGGTGATAATAGTCGGCTATCACTCCCATACGTTTACCATACGCACCATTGGCAGCAACCAACAGATGGTCTTCGGGGCGAACCACCGAGCCTAACGTAGCTTCTACACAAAAGCTGCCGCTGCCCTGCATCAGTACTGCCGTATATTCTTCGGGGCGGCTGCTTGCCAGTTCTACCAGTTCTTTGCGGATAACCTCTACGATGCCCACGTTGTAATCTTCATCCCACGTACACCAGTCGCTCATCATCGCTTCTTTCACGGTTTCACTTGTAGTCAAAGGTCCGGGTGTCAATAATAAATAAGGTCTCATATTGCGTATTATCTTTATTCGTTATCAGTTATTTAGATTATTGTTTCTCAATGGATTTAAAACGTATGCATTCTTTTACTCGTTATTCATCCGCGTATTGATAGCCTCAATCAGCGCCGGAAGTTCTTCTATTGAGTCCACTACATAATGCGCACCGGCAGCATACATGCGGTATCTTACATCCATCATGCGTTTCTTCAGCTCGTCGGCAGGCATGTTATTCACTTCTTCTTCGGTCAGACCCAATTCATTGCTTCCCAACACAACGCCAACCGTCCACACTCCGGCATTAATGCCTTCTTTGATATCCGAAATCGTATCGCCATACTTCAATACCGAGGTACGGAAAGGAACGTTCAGATCGCACATGTTCTTATAAATCATATACGGGTACGGGCGGCCGGCCGGCAAACCGTCTGAGGTTACGTGATTGTCAACATGGTATCCCTGTTCGGCTGCTGCCGGTATAACGATGTCCATCATTTCTTTGGTATATCCCGTAGTAGACCCAATCTTGATGCCCTTTGCGCGGAGGGCATCGATGGTTTCAACTACCTTCGAAATAGGACCAGAGTAACTGCGCAGGGTAGAGAACAGCAAGCGTTGGAATTCGGTATAACATGCCTGTACGTCGCTTTCGTTATACTCACGTCCGTATTTTTCATAGAATGCCTTACTTACACGCTCTATTTTGAACAGCGCACGGATTTCTTCAATCTTGGTCAAACCCATGTGGGCGCGTGTTTCAGCAGCAGTAACTTCCAGACCTAAGGTCTTAAAACTTTCAATGAAGGCAGATACCGGAGCAAAGCATCCATAGTCTACGGCAGTTCCTGCCCAATCTAAAATAACACATTCAATTTTTTTCATATAGCAGTAGTTGTTAAATAAATATTTTCTTTATCTGTTTCTTTATCCGTTTCTTCTTTCTTTTCCGGTTCCTCTGCTTTTTCGGGCAGGGGACCTTCCTTGCGTTTGCGCACCTGAATCATATAAACCAGCGAACCGATAAAGGCAAGGCAGCAGACAATACCGATATAGAGGCTCATGCTGTTATAGAACGATGCCCAGTCGATATGCGATGCGTAAAACTCTTTGAAGAGCAGTAATGCCAATGTTCCGAGATAGCCTACAAAGTCTATCGTGATGATAAAGAATCCTACGTTTCCTTTTATCTTGAAGCAGGCTATAAAGCGTTCAAAGAAAATGGTCTGGAAACTCAGGTATGCCATGTCGAGGCAAAGACTCTGAAGGAAAAGCCAAATGGTGGTAGGCAATCCAACCTGTTCAAAGTTTGCTCCGAGAAAGGCAAGTGTCCCCATTCCGCAAGTCGATAGTACCAGCAGGATGCAAAGCACTTTCAGATGGTCGTACGTGGTAGAAAGCAAGGCGAAAGTGGCAAGCAATACCAGCGTGGCGATAGAGTCTATCTGAGCAAAAGCCCATGAAGATACCGTACTGACGTCGATGATACATACGATGAAGTCTTCTTTGATATCGCGCTGTACGGTAAGCAGCAGGTTGGCTGCAAACAGCATAATCAGCAGAGGCATAAACCGACGGAACAGTGCCCATCGCTGGTGGCCGTTCAGCGTAACACGTACCGAACGAGAAGCAATATCCGCCGCCGTGGGTTGAGGAAAGCGGGTCATCATCCATCCCGTGAAGCAAAGCAGCGGAAAGGCTATGGCACCAATCAGGGCGGGCATCCAGAATTCACTGACATGAAGCACGTTCAAGGTATATAATCCCAATGATTTTGCCACACCGGAACTAAGTGCCATACTAACTCCCATTATGCTGGCAAGGATGTCGGTGGTGCGTCGTCCCTCAAGGAAACTGAAAATAACTCCCCACATACACCCCAGCGAAAGTCCGTTGAAATATAGCGCCATGATGTTATAAGGCATGGGCAGCAGACCGAACGCTATCAGGGAGATTTCCGACAACGCTGCCGAACCGATGATGAACCTCAACCGCCCCTCAGGACGCAGTTCGGAGATGTATTTAATACCCAGCAGTTTTGCGCTTACATATCCCAACAGCTGAATGATACTGACCACTATCTTATAATCCATACCGAATACTTGCAGTCCTTCAAATTCTGCCGCCGTAAACGGTTTGCGCAGGGCGTAAACCAACGAATAAGAGAGAAGCGCCGTACCTCCTGCCCATAATACGAAAATCCAGTCGGGCATCGGTTTCTTTTCTTTGCTTCCGCCGTTGGTATATGTTTGAGTTGATGTTTCCATTCACTTTCGTTTTTTGATTCCGGTGCAAAAGTAAACCCTCACTTCCAAAGCAAAAATGAATAAAACAGGAATCATAAAGCCGTAACAATTCAGAAATATTCATGAAACAATACTTTTACAATGCTGAAACAAAGATAAAACCCGATTGAAACAACTTTGTAACACGAAGTATTTCCGCGCAGGAAGAATAATGTGTATCTTTACTCCGGCAAAACATCTATCGAGTTATGAAGGAACTGAAAGAGATATACGACCGCATGACTTTCTTGCGACAAAGGGGAATCAAAATGAAAGAAATGGCAGAGAAAGCCGGATTCTCGCCCAGCGTACTGTCTGCCATTTATTCTACCGTACTGCCGGCTTATTTCAAGAATAAGGAAAAAGGACAGGGCGAAGACGAAGCGCTTACCAACGCGCTGGTATGGGTAAACAATGTTTCGAAGAAAAAACTGCTCGGCTCGCTCACCAGCCTGAAAACTGCGCTGTTTGCTATGGAGGCAAGTCCGAAAAATTACTCGGAAGAAGCGCCGATTCCTTTCCTCGGACAATTAGAAAACGGAATGCGCAATACGCTGAACCATACAGCGAATTACAACGGAACGTATATCAGTTACAGTTTATCATCGGGAAGCCGAAGCCTGAAAATAGAACCCTACCTGATTGCCCCTGCCGAGAACGGAAGTTATGTTGAGGTGATTCATAACAATGCTTACGGCGTGACTCACCGTGGGGCGGCAATGATTAACGGTTCGAACCACCTGTTTCTGATGTTCAACGAAAACCAGCCGCCTCAACTGGCGTTGTTTCACATCTGCCTCAAATTACCGATGTATGACCGCCCCCCGTTCTTGCGCGGCATTTATATGTGTTTCGACTATAATTATAATCCCGTGGCGAGGCGGATTCTTTTCGTCAAACACTCTGACAGCATTGCCCGCGATGAGTTTCTGAAACTGAAAGGCGAACTGAAAGCGCGTGAGGTGTTGAACGAAAAAGAAATGGCGTATTACGATTATACCTGCCAGCCGGAGGACATCATACGAATGTGTAACATCCCTTCTCCACAAATGACCGAAGAAGATTTGATAATCGAAAAGAAGATTCTTTCCATGTAAACCGGGATTCCGGCTGTCTGGCAGACCGCTGAGCCTCCACGCCCTTCTTTTTCCGTGTTCATCACTATGAATCAACAACTTATCATCTAAACCCATTAAACAATTCCGGCTTTCCGAAATCTGAAAAAACGCTTGCGGTAGAACCGGTCGGTTCTATGGGTAGAAACAGTAAACGCTACCGCATGGGTTGGGTAACACTAACGGTAGCGTTTCGGGAGGCATATTGCCGGGTAATTTTTCGCCGGGCGGGAAAGTTCAGAGCCTGTTTAAATAGGTCCGGAAAATAGAGGTTTATCGGATAGAAAGTCCTATTTTTGCAGAATAAATTTATACGTATGGAAGAAACCAAACATATTAAGATAAGCGATTATAATTATCCGCTGCCCGATGAGCGCATAGCCAAATTCCCACTCGCGGTACGCGACCAGTCGAAACTATTAGTCTACCGCCACGGAACGATAGAGGAAACCCGTTTTACTTCACTCCCCGACTACCTTGAAGCCAACGAGCTGATGATTTTCAACAACACAAAAGTGATCCAAGCCCGCCTGCACTTCCGCAAAGAAACGGGAGCATTAATAGAGATTTTCTGTCTGGAACCCATCCAACCCAACGATTATGCGTTGAATTTCCAACAGACGGCCCACTCCGCTTGGCTCTGCATGATAGGGAATCTGAAGAAATGGAAAGAGGGTACGCTCCGGCGCGAAATGACGGTCAAGGGAAAGCCTGTAACGCTGACTGCCACACGCGGAGCCTGTCACGGTACGAGCCATTGGGTGGACTTCGCGTGGGATAACCCGGAGGTTACGTTTGCCGATATATTGGAGGTGTTCGGTGAACTGCCTATTCCGCCTTACCTGAACCGTGAGACGCAGGAAAGCGACAAGGAGACATATCAGACGGTTTACTCGAAGATAAAAGGCTCGGTGGCTGCTCCTACGGCAGGGCTGCACTTCACCGAACGGGTTCTGACTGCACTGAAAGATAAGGGTGTAGACTTGGAAGAAGTTACCCTCCACGTAGGTGCCGGTACGTTTAAGCCGGTAAAGAGTGAAGAAATAGAGGGACACGAGATGCACACCGAATACATTTCGGTAAACCGGCAGACCATCGAAAAGCTGATAGCCCATAACGGAGAAGCGATTGCCGTGGGCACTACCTCTGTCCGCACGCTGGAGAGCCTATATTATATAGGCGTAACCCTCAGTCAGCATCCCGATGCGGGACAAGAGGAACTGCACGTGCGCCAGTGGCAACCGTATGAAACACAACCTTCGCTCAGCGTGGTTGAGGCACTGACGCACATACGGACGTACATGGAGCGCCACGGGTTAGACGCCTTGCATACCAGCACGCAAATCATCATTGCTCCGGGATACAGCTATAAGATTGTGAAAAAAATGGTTACGAACTTCCATCAGCCGCAAAGCACGCTGTTGCTGCTCGTATCGGCATTCGTAAAAGGAGACTGGCACCGCATCTACGACTACGCACTTGACCACGATTTCCGATTCTTGAGCTACGGAGACTCCTCGCTCTTGATACCTTAACGGATTTTGCTTTTCAGCGATTCCTGACAAATCCCGTTCAGACCGCAAGTTTCACACTTCGGCGAACGGGACGTACAAACATAACGCCCGTGCAAAATCAGCCAATGGTGGGCGGTGGCAACCAATGATTCGGGAATATATTTTACCAGATATTTTTCGGTGGCGAGCGGCGTGGTACAGGTTTTCGGCACTAACCCGATGCGGTGGCTTACGCGGAACACATGCGTATCGACCGCCATCGCCGCTTTGTTGAATACCACGCTCTGAATGACGTTTGCCGTCTTCCGCCCTACTCCGGGCAGTTTGACCAGTTGCTCCAACGTATCGGGCACTTCGCCCTGAAAGTCTTTCAGCAGCATTTGTGCCATGCCTACCAAGTGTTTAGCCTTGTTGTTGGGGTAACTCACACTGCGGATGTACTCATAAACAGCCTCGGGAGTGGCGGCTGCAAGGGCTTCGGGCGTGGGATACGCTTCGAACAGTGGAGGAGTAACCTGATTAACACGCTTGTCGGTACACTGTGCACTCAGAATCACTGCCACCAACAGTTGGAAAGGATTCTTGTAATGAAGCTCGGTTTCTGCCACCGGCATAGCCGACTGAAAGTAGGTTATTACCTTATTATATAGTTCTTGTTTTCTCATATCAATATCGTTTTATCAATTCCAATTCTTGCGTTTAAAATAAATGTATACGCTCACGCCAAGCAGAATCATAATGACCCATGCAAACACATAACCGTATTTCCAGTCCAGTTCGGGCATGTAATTGAAGTTCATTCCCCAAATGCCGGCAAGAAAGGTCATCGGAATAAAGATGGTGGAAACAATGGTGAGTTGCTTCATGATATTATTCATGCGGCGGTCATTGTTTGAAAGATACAGGTCGGCAAGCGCCGAAAGCATGTCACGGCATCCGTCGAGCGTTTGAAGAATAAACAGCAGATGATCGTTCACATCGCTGAAAAACGGATGATTTGCCTTATGTATCAGCTTATTGTTATCGTGAAGCAGCGTGCTCATTTCTTCTTTCAGCGGAAGGATACTCTTCTTTATCAACCGCACGCTACGCCGATAAGGTTGCATGTCTTTGATGCTTGAATCGCGATATTCATCCGGCGAAAGGAGCCGCTCTTCCAAATCCTCCAACTCGTCTTCTATCTCTGAAATAATAGCCATATAACTGGTCATCGCACTGTTAAGGATTACGCTAAGCAGAAAGTCGGAATGGCGGTTACGGATGTTAAGCACATTGTTCTTTAAACCGGAGACTATTTCGTTCAGCCTGTCTGTATCGCGCTCAAGAAACGTAAGCACAAAATTTTCTCCCTGAATGATACAAAACTGCTGCGGGGTATATCCGTTTTCCTTTTCTGCGAAAAGCAATTTCAGGATTATCACATTGTAAGACTCATGCACTTCTATCTTCGTGAGATGTTCTGCATTAAGAATATCTTGGGTGGTAAGGAAGTCTATGTTGAAGAAACGGCATACCTGCTGTATTGCCTCCGTATTCTGAAGCCCCGACACATGTATCCAGTTAATTGCGTTGCTCCGAATATAAGGGCTGATTTCATCCATGTTTTCTCCTTCATGGACATCTACTCTTTCGGTATCGTAACTGTGCAGATACAAATGAGTGGGTGTGCGGCTGATTCCGGTATAATTGAGTTGCTCGCTCAACTGGTTATTTCTCGTCATAAGCGT
>NZ_JACSPQ010000004.1 GCF_014837055.1 Phocaeicola faecium | reverse complement strand
TATAAATAAATCTCTCTTAAAGGCATCCCCTGTGACAGGGACATGAACCAAACTCGGACTTACACGCGACGGGCAAGCAATGAAAAACACTCTACAAGCAGCCCTCCGTGTAAGTCCGTTAACAAGAAACAGAACCTTTTAAACACATAGCGTATGGAAAACAAAGAATACAAAAGGCTTGATACGCTTTTCAGAATCAACCACTATGATTCGCCGTGGAACTACGCCCTTACCCTGCTCACTATGCTGGCATGTGTTGCCGCTATCTGTTTCTGCCCGAACCCGAACGTACACATCGTGTTCGGAATCATCTTCGTGCTGAGCATCGCAAACCTGTTTTTCAGTCTGTGGATTTGGACACTGAAAAAGAAACACGAAAACAAACGTTGATGCCTGCACGCATAAGCCTCACTGCAAATCCCTGTGTTTATAATCGCCACCGCATTACAAACACAGGGATTTACGTATAAAAAGATTACCCAAACGCTGTGATTTCCCCATACAAATCGTATATTTGCGAGAGTTGTTAAAACAAATTAAAGACACAATGTTCATTCAAAAGAAAATCACATTCGACAGTTTTGTTCGCGGAACGCTGAGCGGAGCCGTTGTCATCGCCATCCTGTGGCTGTTAAACAGACTCAGCGGCGTATTGTTACCTTTCTTCATAGCGTGGGTCATTGCCTACCTCATCTATCCTATCGTTATTTTCTACCAAGAAAAGTTGCACATACGCAGCCGCGTCATAGCTATTTTCGCCGTTATGATAAGTCTGCTGGTGGTAGTAACAGGCGCTTTTTATCTGCTGGTTCCGCCGATGATAGAAGAATGCGTAAAGCTGAAACACCTGCTCGACATTTACTTCACGGAGGGCGGTGCAGGTTCGTCCATTCCCCATACGATAACCCAATTCCTGCATGAAAACATTGATTATGCATGGCTGAAAGAAACGCTGAACATGGATAATCTTGTCAACCTGTTCCGCAAATTAGTTCCTCAAATGTGGAACCTGCTGTCTACATCCTATAACATCATCATCACCATCATAACGGTATTCATCATGCTGCTATATCTGTTCTTCATCCTGCTCGACTACGAGCAGATAGCCAACGGATGGATAAACCTGCTTCCCATGAAATACCGCACTCCTGCCATACGCATCACCACCGACATCAAAGTGAGCATGAACCAATACTTCCGCGGACAAGCCATGGTAGCTTTCTGTGTAGGCATCCTGTTCAGTATCGGTTTCCTGATAATCAACTTCCCGCTTGCCATCGGGTTAGGTCTGTTTATCGGACTGCTCAACATGGTTCCCTACCTCCAAATCATCGGCTTCGTGCCCACCATCCTGCTCGCCCTGCTGAAAGCTGCCGACACGGGCGAAAACTTCTGGTGGATTTTAGGTATGGCGTTGCTGGTATTCGCCGTTGTCCAACTCATCCAAGACGGCTTCCTCGTACCGAAAATCATGGGAAAGATAACCGGCCTCAACCCCGCCATCATCCTGCTTTCGCTTTCGGTATGGGGCTCGCTTATGGGCATGTTGGGTATGATTATCGCCCTCCCCTGCACCACCCTGCTGCTATCCTACTACCAGCGGTTCATCAAGAAAGGAAACCTGAACTTCCTGTCCTCGCAGGAAGACTCCGGTGATCCCGACAACGAACAGTGATGCTTTTTCCGCCGGCAAAATCCCCCAAAAAATCGCTATGGGAAGCGTTGCCTATCCCATGCGGTTGCGTTCGCCCATTCTACCCATAGAGTTGACCAACGCTAACGGTAGAATTTTTCAAGCTCCGAGGGGGAAGCGTAAAACACTTTAAATAAGCTAATTACAAATTCGACCTATTTCAATTTCTATTTGGCGGATATTAGAATCCGCCGAATAGAAATTTGTTATACCCTACCCCAGTCTGGAACACAATCCGACTGGATAGAAAAAATATTCATCAAAACATTTGGATATTTCAAAAAGAAGTCATACCTTTGCACCCGCAATCAGGAAATGACTGCAATACGGATTGATTCAGTAGCTCAGCAGGTAGAGCACAACACTTTTAATGTTGGGGTCCTGGGTTCGAGCCCCAGCTGGATCACGAAAAACAGAAGCTATCTCAAACATAAACATGAGACAGCTTCTGTTTTTTATATCCCCTTGTTTCGGTTGTTACAACGATTTTTATTAAGTTTGCATGAACTAATAAACACACACATGAAATCAATCAAAGAATTATATCGTATCGGAACAGGACCATCAAGCAGTCATACGATGGGACCGAGAAAAGCAGCCGAACAATTCCTTGCACGCCATCCCGAAGCAGCGTCTTTTCAGGTAACGCTATACGGGAGTCTTGCCGCTACCGGCAAAGGACACATGACGGATGTCGCCATCATGGATGTTATACAGCCACATGCCCCGGTAGAAATACTGTGGCAACCGCATATTTTCTTTCCCTTTCACCCGAACGGCATGACGTTTAAGTCGCTCGATGCCAACAAAAAGGTTACCGACGAATGGACGGTATTCAGTGTCGGGGGAGGCGCATTGGCAGAAGAGGGACATGACTCCAAATCAACTCCGGATGTTTACGAAATGAACCGCATGAGCCAGATTCTCTATTGGTGCGAACATACCGGCAAGAGTTATTGGGAGTATGTAGAACAATGTGAAGGAAAAGATATATGGGATTTCCTTGCCGAAGTATGGGAGACCATGCAGGCAGCCGTACGCCGCGGATTGGATGCCGAAGGTGTGCTGCCCGGACCGCTGAACCTGCGGCGCAAGGCTTCATCCTACTACATACGTGCGAAGGGATATAAAGGCAGCTTGCAGTCTCGCGGACTGGTATTTGCTTACGCACTGGCTGTAAGCGAAGAAAATGCTTCGGGCGGAAAAATCGTTACTGCGCCTACTTGCGGAGCATGTGGAGTAGTACCCGCCGTGCTTTACCATCTGCAACAGACCCGTGAATTCAGCACTGCCCGCATTCTGCGTGCCCTTGCCACAGCGGGGCTGGTGGGAAATATCGTTAAGTATAACGCATCCATCTCCGGAGCAGAGGCAGGTTGTCAGGCAGAAGTGGGGGTGGCTTGTTCGATGGCTTCGGCTGCTGCCAGCCAACTGTTCGGCGGGAGTCCTACCCAAATTGAATATGCAGCCGAAATGGGATTGGAACATCACTTGGGCATGACGTGTGACCCGGTGTGCGGACTGGTACAAATCCCGTGCATCGAGCGCAATGCTTACGCTGCGGCGCGCGCACTCGATGCTAATATCTATTCGGCTTTTTCGGATGGACATCATCGCGTTTCGTTCGACAAAGTAATCGAAGTGATGAAGCAAACCGGACATGATTTGCCTTCGCTTTACAAGGAAACCAGCGAAGGAGGATTGGCAAAAAATTACCAGCCGATGGATTTATAAACATTCAAATAATAAAGCAAACCGTATACAAAGCAGAAAAACAGAAGACAAAGAACGAGTTTATTAGTCAATTTGTTGTTTATCTTCTTTCCTTTGTTTAAATTTGTCAGAAATTTAATACAACACACCATGAGTAAGAAACAAAAAAGATACTTCTTATCAGAAAATGACATACCACGCTATTGGTATAACATTCAGGCAGACATGAAGAACAAACCGCTGCCGCCGTTGAATCCTCAAACCAAACAACCGCTAAAACCGGAAGATCTTTATCCGATTTTTGCCAAAGAGTTATGTCATCAGGAACTGAACCAAACCGACACGTGGATAGAAATACCCGAAGCCGTGCGCGAAATGTACAAGTTTTATCGGAGTACGCCATTGGTACGGGCATACGGTTTAGAACAAGCGCTGGGCACTCCGGCACATATTTATTTCAAAAATGAAAGTGTAAGCCCCATCGGTTCTCATAAACTGAATTCGGCATTGGCTCAGGCATATTATTGCAAACAAGAGGGCGTAACCAACATTACTACCGAAACCGGAGCCGGACAATGGGGAGCGGCACTTGCTTATGCAGCGAAAGTATTCGGATTGGAGGCTGCTGTTTATCAGGTAAAAATCAGTTACGAGCAGAAGCCTTACCGCCGCAGTATCATGCAAACGTTCGGCGCACAGGTAACTCCCTCGCCTTCCATGTCTACCCGGGCTGGTAAAGATATACTGACTAAATATCCGAATCATCAGGGTTCACTCGGTACGGCTATCTCGGAAGCGGTAGAACTGGCACGCACTACTCCCAACTGTAAATATACTCTTGGTTCGGTTTTAAGCCATGTTACGCTTCACCAGACGGTTATCGGGCTGGAAGCCGAAAAACAAATGGAGATGGCAGGCGAATATCCCGACATCATCATCGGCTGCTTCGGAGGTGGGTCTAACTTCGGAGGCATTTGTTTCCCGTTCATGCGTCATACCATCTTGGAAGGAAAACAAACCCGATACATCGCTGCCGAACCTGCTTCTTGCCCGAAACTGACGAGAGGTAAATTCGAATACGATTACGGTGACGAAGCAGGATATACCCCGCTGCTGCCTATGTACACGTTGGGACATAATTTTGCTCCTGCCAACATTCATGCCGGCGGTTTGCGTTATCACGGTGCAGGTGTCATTGTTTCTCAGCTTCTGAAAGACAAGTTGATGGAGGCAGTAGATATCCAGCAACTGGAATCGTTCGATGCGGGTATTCTTTTTGCCAAGAGCGAAGGCATTATTCCGGCGCCTGAATCATGCCACGCCATTGCCGCTGCCATCCAAGAAGCCAACAAGTGTAAAGAGACAGGTGAAGAAAAAGTGATTTTATTTAACCTGTCGGGGCACGGACTGATTGATATGAGTGCGTACGACCAATATCTGTCGGGCAACCTGATGAATTACGAACTCAGCGACGCAGAAATTGAAAAGAATCTGGAGGAAGTAGACAAGATTTAATAACCGCATTCATTTTTATAAGAATAAAATTAATTCAAGCACGGACTATCGAACAAGGTGGATTCACAACACACTTTTTTTCGACGAATCCGTGCTTTTTTATACTCTGATTAACACGATGAACCACTCTTTTGATTTACCAGACCACGAACTGATAAAAATTTATTGTGAGCTAAACTCTTCGGAAGCTGCAACTGCTCTATATAACCGATACTACACAACTGTTGAAAAAATCGTAGCTTCTAAAATCATACAGCGGGAGGAACGCGAAGACATCATACAAGAGGTATTCCTCCATGTATTCACCAAACTGAAAAGCAAATATACCGAAACCGGGCAATTCCGCGCGTGGCTCAAGCGGCTTACATACAATTACCTGAATGATTATTTCCGGCGGAACCAGAACGCACCGCTGCGGAATGAACATTACCGTATGGACAGGCTGCCGGCATCGCCTAACCCGACTCCTTTACTTATCACTTTGGAAAAGGCATACGATGTGATGGATGAGGTTATCGAAGAATGTTCGGAAATCGAGCAAGAGATGTTGGCACTTCATTTTTACCAAAACTTGAGCTACCAAAAGATAGCCGACGAAATGGGTATGAAAAAGCCCACTTGTGCAAAACGTCTTACCGCGCTTTGTGTAAAAATAAAAAACAAAATGCAGCCGAAGGGCTTTTATGAACTACCGGAAGCCTTAAAGCGAAAGCCATAAACCAAGCGGGGTATCCTAAAGAAAGTCTGTCGCTTCTTTCGGATACCCCATCATATCAGCCGGTATACATTTTAACGTTCCGATATCGGCGTGTAAGTTACTTCGTCCAACACATTTTTATAAGCCGGACGAATAATACGGCGTCCTTCAAAATTCAGTTCTTCAATACGGTGTGCCGTCCATCCTACGATACGTGCCATAGCAAACAGAGGGGTATAGATTTCGTGAGGCAACCCCATCAGTTCATAAATAAAGCCGGAATAAAAGTCGACGTTCGAACATACTCTTTTTTTCGAACCTTTCACTTTCTTGAAACATTCGATGGCGCGTTGTTCCAGCAACTCAAGAAAAGCAAACTCTTTCTCACATCCTTTCTCTGCCACCAGCTCACCCGCCAGCTCTTTCAGCAACACGGCGCGCGGGTCGGATATGGTATAAACGGCATGACCGATACCGTATATCAGTCCGCTGCCATCGTAAGCCTCTTTGTTAAGCATCCGTGTAAGATAAGTATCTATTTCATCTACATTCGTCCAGTCGGATATTACTTCTTTCAAGTGATGGAACATTTTTACCACCTGAATGTTGGCTCCTCCGTGAAGCGGACCTTTCAATGAACCGATGCCGGCAGCTATGCTGGAATAAGTATCGGTACGGGTAGAACTGGTGACACGCACGGTAAACGTAGAGTTGTTACCGCCACCGTGTTCTGCCTGAAGCACCAGCAGCAAGTCCAGCATCCGCGCTTCCAGCGGAGTGTATTCTTTCTTTATCATGTAGAGAAAGTTTTCTGCCAGCGACAAGTTCTCGTGCGGATGACGAATGTGAAGCGAACGCCCGTGCATACTGTGGCGATAAATGTTATAGGCGTATGCGATAATAGTAGGAAATTTTGAGATTAACTCAATAGATTGCCTCATCAGGTTATCGCGTGAAATATCATCGGGATTCGGATCGAACGTATACATTTCGAGCACGCTCCGCGCCAAGATGTTCATGATGTTCTGACCTTCAAGGTCGATGATGTTCATGGTGGTTTTCTTATCCAGCGGCATGTTATCGTTTATCAGCTCCTTGAAAGATGCCAACTGCTCACTGTCCGGCAGCTCACCCGAAAGCAGTAAGTAAGCCACTTCTTCAAACCCGAAACGTTTCTCTTTTAACAAAGCGTGGGCTATGTCTTCCAAGTCGTAACCGCGATAAAACAATTTTCCGGGGATGGGCTTCAGTCCCTCTTCGGTACGTTCATATCCCACCACGTTACCTATCTTGGTCAGTCCCACCAATACACCGGTTCCGTCTTCGTTACGAAGTCCGCGCTTCACGTTGTATTTTGTAAACAGTTCGTTGTCTATTCTACATGCCTGTTTTGCACACTCCGAAAGTTTATATACGATGTATTCTTTTTTCATGCTTTCTTCCTTTCAACTAAGTTGGTTTCTAACAAAACATTTACATTAACTCCACAATCCGCTTACCGAACTCTGCCGTCCCTATGGGTTTTCCGTTGTCCATAAAACGCGCCAAGTCCGGAGTGGCTTCGCCCAGCGAGAAGGCTCTTTCCAGAGCATTGACTATCAGTTGGGCGGCTTCGTTCCATCCCAGATACTCTAACATCATGACAGACGAAAGCAACAGCGAACACGGGTTAACCACATTCTTTCCGGCAATGTTGGGAGCTGTCCCGTGGGTTGCTTCAAAAATAGCGTGTCCCGTCAGGTAATTGATGTTTGCTCCCGGAGCGATACCGATGCCGCCCACCATCGCCGCAAGCTGATCGGAAATATAATCGCCGTTCAGGTTCAACGTAGCAATTACCGAATATTCCTCCGGAATCAGCAGCGTGTTCTGCAAGAATGCGTCGGCAATGCAGTCTTTTATTATTACCTTTCCGTCGTTTATAGCCTTTGCCACCGCAGCTTTTGCCGATTCTTCGCCCAAGTCTTTCTTTATCTGGTCGTACTGATTCATGGTAAACGTTTGGTCGGCAAATTCGGTTTCAGCCACTTCATACCCCCAACGCTTGAAGCCGCCTTCGGTAAATTTCATGATATTTCCTTTGTGAACCAGCGTTACCGACGGCAGTTGTTGTGCCAGCGCGTAGCGGATGGCAGCACGCACCAAGCGTTGCGTACCTTCTTTCGATACGGGTTTCACGCCGAACGAAGAGGTTTCGGGGAAACGGACTTTCGTTACGCCCATCTCATCGCGAAGGAAAGCGAAAAACTTCCGGGCTTCGGGCGTACCCTGCTCCCACTCGATGCCGGCATAGATGTCTTCGGTATTCTCACGGAAAATGTGCATGTTTACTTTCGATGGTTCTTTTACCGGAGATACCACGCCCTTAAACCAACGCACGGGACGAAGGCATACATAAAGGTCGAGCGTTTGGCGCAACGCTACGTTCAGCGAACGGATTCCGCCGCCTACAGGTGTGGTAAGCGGCCCTTTAATACCGATAAGATATTCACGGAAAGCGTCCATCGTGGCTTCGGGTAGCCATTCGCCGGTCTGCTCGAACGCCTTGCCTCCAGCAAGCACTTCCTTCCACTCGATGGAGCGTTTGCCAAGATACGCCAACTCCACAGCGGCTTTTACCACTTGCTGACATACGGGGGTTATCTCCGCTCCTACTCCGTCTCCTTCGATAAAGGGAATTGTTACATTATCGGGAACAACCAGTTTCCCGTCTTTCATATATACTTTGCTCATCTGTATTCAATTAAAAATTAATAATCAAGAATGAAAAACGAAACGCGATGATCAACTATTAACTTTATTCAGTGCTGCTCCTGCCTTAAACCAACCGATTTGCATCTCATTGTAGGTATGCAGTACCTCGAAAGTTTCAGTGGTTCCGTCATCATGCGTAATAACCGCATAAAGCGGACGTCCGGGCGCAAAGTCTTTCAGTCCGAGAATGGATATGCGGTCGTGTTCCTGTATCTTGTCGTAATCGGCTTTGTTTGCAAACGTCAATGCCAACATGCCTTGCTTTTTCAGATTGGTTTCATGAATCCGCGCAAAGCTCTTGGCAAGGATGACACGCACATTCAGGAAGCGCGGTTCCATCGCCGCGTGTTCACGGCTTGAGCCTTCACCGTAATTTTCTTCTGCCACCACGATAGAAGGAATCCCCGCCGCTTTATACTGTTTCGCCACGGCAGATACGGCTTCGTAACCGCCCGTCAGTCTATTCCATACGCAGTTTGTTTTCCCGTTGAAAGCATTTACCGCCCCCATCAGCATGTTATCGGAAATGTTTTCCAGATGTCCTCGGAAACGCAGCCATGCTCCCGCCATCGAAATGTGGTCGGTGGTACATTTCCCCTGCACTTTAATCAGCAGCGGCATGTCGGTCAATTCTTTTCCGTCCCACGGCGCAAAAGGTTGCAATTTCTGAAGCCGCGCCGAGTCGGGACGGATGGTTACTTCGATGTCGCCACCGTCCGTTACCGGAGCTACGTATCCGTTATCGTCTACCGTAAAGCCGCGTTCGGGCAAGGTTTCACCCTGCGGAGCATCCAGTTTCACCGCCTCACCCTGCTCGTTTACCAGCGTGTCGGTCAGCGGATTGAAACACAAATCGCCGGCTATGGTAAGTGCCATCGCCAGCTCGGGCGAAGCCACAAAAGCGTGTGTGTTCGGGTTTCCGTCAGCACGCTTTGCAAAGTTGCGGTTAAACGAGGTTACTATCGAGTTGGCACGGGTGTTATCGTCTGTTTCGCGCTTCCACTGTCCGATACACGGACCGCAGGCGTTGGTCATGATAACCCCGCCCACAGCTTCGAAATCGGCTATCATCCCGTCGCGCTTCGCCGTACAGTACACCTGCTCCGAACCCGGATTGACTATCAGCGGGGAAGCCATCTTCAGCCCTTTCGACTTAACCTGACGTGCCAGTGAAGCCGCACGGCTCAGGTCTTGATACGAAGAGTTGGTACACGAACCTATCAGCCCCACTTCCATCCGCTGCGGATAACCGTTTGCTTTCACCTTTGCCGCAAACTCGGATATGGGACAGGCGGCATCGGGCGTAAACGGCCCGTTGATATAAGGTTCGAGCGATGAAAGGTCGATTTCGATAAGGCGGTCGTAATACCCTTCAGGACGGTTTACGACAGCATCGTCCGCTCTCAGGCAGTCGGCACAAGCCTCGGCAAGCGAAGCGATTTCATCGCGCCCCGTAGCCCGCAAGTAACGAACCATCTCTTCATCGAAGGGGAACACCGAAGTGGTAGCCCCCACTTCCGCTCCCATGTTACAAATGGTCGCCTTGCCTGTTGCAGAAAGCGAGGCAGTTCCCTCGCCGAAATATTCAATAATGGCATTTGTTCCTCCCTTTACGGTCAGGATACCCGCCAACTTCAGTATCACATCTTTCGGTGCAGCCCATCCGCTCAGTCGTCCGGTCAGCTTCACCCCGATAAGTTTCGGCATTTTCAACTCCCATTCCATTCCCGTCATCACGTCGACAGCATCCGCGCCGCCCACGCCTATGGCAATCATGCCCAGTCCGCCGGCGTTCGGCGTATGCGAGTCGGTGCCCACCATCATACCGCCGGGAAAAGCATAATTTTCCAGCACTACCTGATGGATAATCCCTGCCCCCGGACGCCAGAAACCGAGTCCGTATTTCGCCGCCACGCTTTTCAGGAAGTCGTAAACCTCACTGTTCGCCTCGCAAGCGGCAGGCAAGTCCACACCTGCCCCTTTATAAGCCTGAATCAGATGGTCGCAATGCACGGTGGCGGGAACCGCCGAAGCCGATTTTCCGGCATTCATGAATTGCAGTAACGCCATTTGCGCCGTAGCATCCTGCATCGCCACGCGGTCGGGACGGAAATTCACATAATCCTCTCCCCGACGAAATTCCAACCCCTCGTTTGCCTCATCATATAAATGAGCATACAATATTTTTTCTGCCAGCGTCATCGCCCTGCCCAACTTCTTGCGGGCTTTTTCTACCCGCTCCGGATAGAGCGCATAGAATTTTCTTAACATGTCAATGTCGTAAACCATACGATTATTTTTATCTCTGTATACACTTTTCCGCAAATATAAATAATATATTCACAACATTCAACTATTTTCCCATAAATAACATCATTTTGATAACACAACAAGCAAGAATCGAATAAATATAACAATACTATTAAAAGCCTGTTTTAATATTCCGATGATTGGTTTTTCCCGCTACCGGCTCTTGCATTCCGCCCGTTGATGTTGTATATTTGTAAGCAAAAATTCCATAACCCGGCAAGGTGGGTCGTACGACTCGCCAAAGTGAGTTATATAACCCGGCAAGGCGGGTTATACAGCCCAGCCTGCCGGGTTATAAAAAAACAACCATAACAAACCGAATAACATGGCAGCAAAGTATGACTTTCTTTCTATTCCCAATCCGAAAGACGGGGGAAAAACACGTATTCTGTATCCTAAATTAGTAACAAACGGAACGGTGTCGTGGGAACAATTAGTGCATGAAATAGCATCGGAATCCAGCTTCGAGCCGGGGACGGTGGTAGGCGTAATGACCGAGATAGAACGCCGCGTGCTTCACCACCTGAGCTACGGCTATCGGGTTCAGGTTGGCAGTATGTGTTACGCCGAGGCATCCCTGCAAGCCGACCGCGAGATAAAAGCCGAAAATGAGATTCACGCGCAGTCCATCCACTTCGGCAAGATAAACCTTCAACCTGCAAAGAATTTCCGGTGCGACGGCAGTCTGGAGCGTGCCGACCGTTTCCGCAAGTTCCGCGAAAGTTCATCGCGCTTTACCGAAGACGAGCGGTTCGCCCGCCTGCAAACATATTTACAGAAGCATGGCGCGATAACCCGCACGCAATACAGCGAACTGACGGGCCTGCTGCGCTCGAACGCACAGCGTGAGTTAAACAAGTGGATTAAAGCGGGTAAGCTGACCTTCGAAGGGCGCGCCCCGCACCGGGTGTATAAGTTAAAGGAAGCAGACGGGGAGGGGGAATAATATTTTACCCTAAAAAACGGATACTCCCCAAAGAGGGAATGGTTCTTTGGGGAGTATTGTATTTTGTCTGCTACGCTCATCAGGGAATTTTTCATATTGTTCTTCACTTTGGTTATCAGCTGTATGCCGCTCGTGAAAAGATTCTCGAATAGTGCCTGACCTATATACCCTTTGTCCGCACAGAGCTTTCCCTTTATGTTCTTCAGGAAATTTTCCTGTTTCAACGGCTCACGGTCATCCACATTTCCGGGCGTGAACATGAAATTGAGGATTTCCCCTTTGTCATTGATAATCAAGTTCAATTTGAAGCCGAAGAACCATCCCATGGAACTTTTCCCACGCCCGGCTAGTCCCTCAAAGGTCTTATGAATCAATATGCGTTGATTCCGGCATACACGCAACGGCGTGGAATCCACAAAGCTGATACCGGTACAAGTACCCAGCAAGACTTCCTTGATGAAGACAGTAAACTGTAACAGGACTTCTTTCTCCAGTTCTACAAAACGGTTGTAGGACACACGTCTTGGAAAGAGATGCGTCAGATGCTTGCAGACATACTCCTTGTAATAATGTTTGAAACATCGAAAACCTCCTGAATGGAACAGAATCAGAATGACCATGATTTCCGAATCGCTCATCCGGTTGGGCTTGTTCCGATGCTTACGATTCTTGTCGTCAACCATGTATTTTTCTTGTATCTTGGCAAATTCTTTGCAAAAATCATCCGCCATACAATAAATCTCTGTAAATCTGTATAAGGAATATACCTCTTTGAAATCAAGAGAGTTAGAAGATTTATCTCGTTTTAGGGTAATGAGTTAGCAACCGTTCTAATTTCCGTAGTCTGCATCGCTTTGCTTGTTTGAGTAACTCTTACAGACGCAAAAGTACAAAAATTGGATATACTACAATAACATTTTAAGCACAAGATTCGTTATTGCAGGGAAAATTTAGTTTTTTTGTACTATAAAATCCGTCTGCTTATGGAAAAAGAGATTATAGAAACTTACGCATTCAACCCTGAAGATTATTATGATGGGCGTAGAAAGTCGGACGGCAAGACCTTCCGTGATGAGGTAAAAGTATTTGAGCGTGATTTCCATCAGCGACATAGCGGTGACTATGCCTTGAATTTATATGCCAATTCCGCCACCATGCGCTTGCTCGAAAAATCGTGCGGCGCGGCTTCTTTCCTAAGTTACGGCATGGACTTAACCCAAGGAGGTGCTTTCGATGCGGAGCAAGACCCACAAATCAATCACGCCATGAAAGAATATAGTCGGCACATCTTCGTTTATGGTATCGATTCTGCTTATATGGAGAGACCGGATGGAAGTGTCGTTATTGATGAAGAAGCGGGTATCTTCCCATTGACCTTACTAATAGACAATTCTATGCACAATGGGACAGTGCGACTTGCTACACCGACATCGGATGATGAGCAAGAGGAAGAAAATGTCTTGATTGATTCACCTAAATTTGAATATGCGTGATAGAACAAAAAGAAAAACAAAAGTGGCATTTAGTACGCAATAATAACGGAGAATGGATTTGTAGCGATCAGGTGGTGTATCTTGATGATTTCTCTACTATGATATACCATTTGCGGGCTAAAAAACATGGCTTGCCTCTATCACCTCAAACCGATTATGAAGGTGAAACATGGTATTACAGACATGAAGTTGAAGCCATAGAAGCTGTGATGAAAGCAGAGCAGCAAGAAATGAAATCCCGAAAATTGAAAACAACTCCAGTCAAGCGGGAAATCAGCGAAAAAGAAATAAACGATATAACAATGAATATGCTCAAACCTAATGCCAACGGCTGTTTTGATGCCTTAGATGAAGAATGCCGCTTGTGGCAAGAATTAGAAAATAATCCTCCCCAATGTTGGAAGAACATTTTGGAAGACAAGGCACTTTATGTGGAAATCCGTAAAGACAACTACGTCAATGTTTATTATTATGGTGGTAATGTAGCCTTACTTCGTTGGACAGGTGGGAAGATTACGGCTGAAACACATCGGAAGTATTTAGGGAAACCCGATGAAACTGACCTATATCAAGATTGTACGGAAATACTTCACAGTAAGGAGGGTTTAGACCTCATCAAAGAAAATATCCGTGAAGAATACCATAAGCTTTCCAAAAGAGAAAAGACGGATGAGCAAAATAGAGTATATACATCTAATGAGAAGTGGGTTCAAGGAGAACTGAAATTACGTTTTCCAAAACGCTACATTGATTCGGAATTCGCCTATCGGATTGGGAAAAACAATCTTATCCGATTTGACTTGGTGGAGCTGAAAGGAAATGAATTGAGGTTCATCGAGATAAAGCTAATCACTGATTCCCGTTTGAGAAGCAATGACAAGAAACCTGAAATCATTAATCAGATGACGAAATACAGCCATTTCATCCGTGAACATACGGAAGTATTGAAGGATTATTATACCAAGTTGTTACGGATTAAGAAACGGATTGATTTATGGAATGGAGAGACCGAAATAGAACACATAGCTCTAAAGCCTATATTATTGATTGTAAATACTTACAAAGGCATACTTTCTAAAGGAAGGGAAAATCGCAAAAACTCCATAGAGGAGCTGAAAGAGAATACAATGTTTGAAACCATTATCGTAAGTTATCCGGACTTATGCAGATAACCATTCATCGTGCCACGCAAATAGGCGGACAGATTACCCGCATATCGACAGCCCACGCAAGCATCATCATTGATTTAGGGCATAATTTGCCCAATCGTGCAGAAGATGAAGATGTCTATGACAACGACCGTGCGATAGCTAGAATCACGGAAGGCTGTTCCGCCATATTGTACACGCATTATCATGGCGACCACATCGGATTATTTCATCACGTTCCGGACAGTGTTCCTCAATATATCGGCGAAGTGGCCAAGCAAGTAATTTGTAGGAAATACAAACAATTATGTTTCTTGCCAAACGAATCAGACCAATGCAAGTATCAACGTGCCTTAAAGACTGCTTCTAGAATGCACACGTTTCACGAAAAACAGCCATTGCGTTTCGGGGACATCTTGGTCACTCCTTATTTCGTTAGCCATTCTGCCTATGATGCCTATATGTTTCTGATAGAAGCGGAGGGGAAACGCATCCTCCATACGGGCGATTTCCGTGGACATGGCTATCTGAGCAAAGGGTTGCTTCCTACAATTCAAAAGTATATCGGTCAAGTAGATTTGTTAATCATAGAGGGAACCATGCTTGCCCGAAAGGATGAAACCATTCTGACCGAAACAGCATTGTCGCAAAAAGCCACCGAACTAATGAAGAAGCATAAGTATGTGTTTGTTCATTGTTCGTCGACAGACATGGAACGGTTGGCAAGTTTCAAGAATGCCACCCGGAACATGTTTCCCCAACGTCCTTTATTGGCGGATGATTACCAAAAGGACATTCTTGACATCTTCTCTGCAACGGCAGGAGAAAAGCGATCTTCGATGGGAAGAAGCTCTTCGTGCTTCAAATTCGGTACCATATACACTTATAGAGATTGGAACATTAAATTGAAAGAATGGATGGCAGAAAATGGCTTCACGATGTTTGTACGGGCAAGTGATAAATTCCACATACTCTTAGATCGGATTCTTCCGATACTGCCCATAGAAGAGAAACCATTACTCATCTATTCCATGTGGGAGGGCTACATCAACCGTGATGATACAAGGAATGAAGAATATATAAAGTTGCAAGAACGCTTCACGGATGTGATACAACTTCATACCAGCGGACATGCAACAATAGACGCATTACGCAACGTCTGCATATCAACCAATCCCCGATTCGCTATTCTCCCCATTCACAGGGATAAAGAAACTAATTTCTCTTCTATTGACATACCTCCTCTACTGCAAGAGAGAATCGTAACTACAAGTCGTAAGTTGAATAACGATTTAGACATCGAATTTATTTGAGCGTAGAGCTGATTAGTTTTGGTCTGCCCAAAACACAAACTTGCTACCATAGAAAAACAGAGGTTCGACTTTAGAGTAACCCAGCCCTTTGAATGCTCCAAAGGACAACCTGCTGCTTCCAACAGAAGTAAACGGGGTGTCCAGAGGGGTGTAACCCCGTTGGCTCATTAGGGTGTTTTTAGCATGAGCGAAGCGGTGCGTGAAGAAAACGCCCTAATGAGCTATGGCTTTTTGTTCCCCAAAAGCCTGCGGCGGTGTCGGTGGTGATGTCAGCGGACATTGGTTGCCTTTTTCGTTTCGCCAGCGATGAGGGCTTTCCCTTGTCGGTCGGCAGGACGGAAGTCCGTCCGACCAGCCGGCGGATAGCGGCGTTCACCTCTGTTGCTTCCCCGGCGGACTTGTTGAGGGGTGAAAAAGCGTTGAACTGTTGAATTGTACACATAACAGCTTGATATATTGCAAAATACATTCTAAACAATCTCTAAACAAAAGCGTACCGCCCAACAAACGGATGCGAAAAGAAAAGGCAAGGTTGATGGTGTGTACCGTTGCTTCTTCTTTTCATCAGCCGTTGTGTGTTGTTGACGGTTTGTTGAGGTTGCATATTCTTATATACCAATACTTTATTACCCTTATTCAACAATTCAACAGAATATCAAAGATTTTCCAGCAGCCCTTTCGTGACGGTGTAATACCTGCCCACGCTTCTTCGGGTCTGGTAACGGTCATTGCCGCCGTATTGGTAGGCGGTATAGGTAAGACCGTTGGGCGCGGGTGTGAGCTTCCAGCACTCCTGTACCACTTTCCGTACCTGCGACTTCTCTACCTTGACTTGTGAACAGACCAGCAAGGGAATGATGTCGTTCAAGCAGAAAGACACCGTTTCCACCTTCATCTTCGCCATGATGTCAAGCAGCAGTTCCGCCATTTCTATCTCCAACCGATTACGGTTGCTGCGGATTATCTTCCGTAAGGCTTCCGTTTCCAGCAACTTCGGATTGAACCACATACGGCTTTCCTTTTCGGTGGATAGCTGCCTGTGTTGCAGGAAATGGAGGAAAGCAGGTATCTCCGCTTTCAGTTTTTGCAGGAAGTCGGTATCGTCACTCCGTAGCGGCATAATCTTCCGTACCCAATAGCGTGTCTCACCAGCATCTATAATGACGGGCAGGTGCTCGTTGTTGGAGCAAAGCACGAACTTGGCGAAGAAGCCTATCTCGTTACGGTCTTTGCCTTTCGCCTCCACCTTGTAGGAAAGCGTGGTACTGAGGTTCTTCAACCTTTCGCTGTCCTCACGGCGGTTGAGCAATACCTCGTCCACCATGATGAGCAGCTTGCCCGCCCAGTCGGAGTTGAACTGGCTGCGGAAGTCCTCGTTGGTGTTGAACGTCACGTTGTTCTGAAATACGGCTTTCAGGAAGTTCAGGAACGTGCTTTTGCCCGTGTTCCGTTCTTCGGACACGAGTAACAAAATGGGTAGCTTCTGAATGGGATAGAGGTAGAGCAGTTGAAGATAGTCCATACCCAATTCGTACTGTTCGCCGAAGATGTGTTCCACCAACGAGCGGATGCAGGGAAAATCCCCTTGTTCGGGAACATGGCTTATCGGCTCATAGAGGTTGAGGAACTTGCCGACTACGGGCTTGTAGCCCACATGGTCGGGTACGGTGCAGAAGCCGTCATACTTGGGGACGCTCGCCATATAATCCTTGCCGTAGTCCTGCCGCAGGGTCTCGGAGTTCCATGCGATGCGTTTCCTCACATAGCCGCCATCGATGCGGGGCTGGTCCACAATTTTGTAGAGCGTAGTGCCTACTCGGATGAATTCTTCTTTCTTTTCCATGTCTTTAATACAGATTTTAGTGCCGCCAACGTATTGTCGGCAAGCGGATTAAACATGGGTGCAAAGCTACGGCAGGACGGCTAAAACATTGATACGTAAAACGATGCAGAACGGCGCAAAAAAACTGACGGATAAGAAAATGCAGCGGAACGGGTAATATCAGCCGTCAAAAGGCGAAAAGAAATAGCCCGAAGAAGCGAAACCGCACTTCTTCGGACTGACGGGATTGTGTGACCGCATGGGCGTATTGCCGCATGACCGTACATGCTAACATTTACACGGCTGTCTGTTGCTTATCGAAAGCCACAGCACTTGTTTTTCTTTTCGCAAGCAAAGCCTTTCTAACAAGGCATTGCGAACACTTGACGCACTCGGTGTGTCAATTCGGAAAGCCAGTGCTACGACCATTGGTATAGCGTACACATCTACAAAGTAGCCGTTGGGCAGTCTAATGCGCCTTTCCACCTCGTAGGGCTTCAATACTCCGCTCTTGTATACGGCTCGGATGGCTGCACGGAGTGTCGGGGCGATTACATCGAAAAGTTCCATTAACTCCATTTCGCTCATCCATACGCTGGCAGTATCGGACGGTACGGCACCCCTGCCGTACTCGTCCATCGTGATTGTTGTCCGTTTCATATTCCTGCCACTTTGATATTGCCGAATGACTTGCTCAGCTTGTCGCCCAGCATAGTCAGGTCGTTATCCAATTTCTCTACGGTAATCTTTGCATAGATTTGGGTCGTTTCGATGTTCGTATGCCCCAAAATACGGCTTACGCTCTCTATCGGCATACCCTTACAGAGAGCCAGGGTTGCGAATCCATGACGTGAGCAATGGAAGCTGATGTCCTTATTTACACCGCATTCCCGTATCATTTTCTTCAACGGTTTGCAGATTGACCAATAGTTCAAATTTGGGAAAACGAGATTGTCTTCTTGGAACGGTCTGTAACGCTCAATTATCTGTAAGGGAATGTCCAACAGCTTCACTTGAAACGGTACGCCAGTCTTGTGACGCTTGGAGATAATCCACTTCTCGCCGTTCACCTCCACGATGCGGTCGGTAGTCAGTTCCTTGATGTCCACGAAAGAAAGAGCGGTAAAACTCGCAAACACGAACAGGTCACGGATGTATGCCAGCTTCGGGTCTGCGAACTCGTGTGTCATCACCGCTTTCAATTCGTCTTCAGTCAAAAACTCACGCTCCTTGACATTAGGGCTGATGTGGAACTGCGCAAACGGGTTTCTCGGTATCAGCCCGTTGAAGTGCGCACGCATCACCACGCCTTTCAGCCACATGCAGTTTGCCCAAATACTCCCGTTTTGTAATCCTGCTTCGGTTGAGAGATAAGCAGCGAACTCCTTGATAAAATCGGGAGTAAGTTCCAGCATCGACATGTCGTTGCGCTTGTAAAACGACTTGATGAATGCCGCCACATGATTCCTTGCCCGCACCCGTGACTGGTAAGTAGCCATAACCCTGTCTTTCCCGACACGTTTATTGAACACCTCGTTATCCCTGTCAAAGGAATTAAGCAATGTTCCGTACTCACAGCCTATGCCTTGGTAAGCATTGCGTACCATTTCCGCTGTGACATATGCCTCACGGTCGGATATGCGCTGGTAGTGCTTGATGATTTGCGCCTTGATATTGTCAAGTGCAAGGTTCGTTTCCCTTGCCTCCACGCTCTTGCCCTTGGCACGGTTGCCTTTTGCGTCCCAAAGTTCCTTTGAGATGCTCCGCTTGCAACTGAACTGCGCCACCGTCCCGTTGATTGTAACCCGTCCCATAATGGGGACAATTCCGTTCTTCTCCTTGCTGCCGTTCGCATAGAACAGCACGCGAAATGTACTTCTTGCCATACTCGTTCTTTTTTGGTTGCAAAACTATAAATCAACGAGTTAAACCTTGACAAGCAAACCTACGCAGAGCGGCGCAAACGGAACGGTGACTGTTAAATCTGCACTTCCATCGGGTAACGGATAGGAAACCGTTCTTTTGCTTCAATCCGCTTTGAAACGGTTTTCAGCCCCTTTTCCAACTTCCGTGATTTTCTCCTAACTGCTTAATTCCCAATTTCTATTGCGTTAATCTTCCGAAATTTGGAGGTTATTCCAGAGATTCTCCGTAACTTTAGCCTCTGAGAACATAGTGGTAATCGCTTAAATGGTATAACTTGACACTATAAATTTAATGCTTTTATCGCTATGTTCCTATTTTTCAGAGAAATAAATTTAATCTTTATATCGAACTCACGTTAAAGATAGACAATAATCTGGCTGAAAATGCGATACGTCCTCTGACGCTCTCAAGAAAGAACTTCCTCTTCTGCGGGAATCATGAAGCTGCGGAAAATACAGCGGTCATCTGTTCATTGCTTGCCAGCTGCAAGGCACAGGAAGTCAATCCGAGAGAATGGCTGAACGATGTCATCGCCAGACTTCCATACTATCAGGAGAAGGACTCCGGTAAAAACATCCGGGAACTGCTTCCGGATGTCTGGAAGTTGAAGAAGTCCAACGAAAATCCAATTGAAGTCTAATAGAGATACTATAGAATAGCAAACTCTTCCTGTCAACTTTATACTCGTTGATAAGAAGTAAGCATTCGGTAAACCACGTATTTTCGTCTCCAACTTCCATCATTAACTTTACGTCCAAAAAGCCAAGTTATGAT
>NZ_JACSPQ010000002.1 GCF_014837055.1 Phocaeicola faecium | reverse complement strand
TTGCGGAGAGACAGGGATTCGAACCCCGGGTGCCTCGCAGCACAACGGTTTTCAAGACCGCCGCAATCGACCACTCTGCCACCTCTCCTAAAATCCGTTTTCGGAAGTGCTTTGTTTCAAAAGCGATGCAAAGGTACGCATTATTTTTATATTTACAAATATCTGACGGCTTTTTTGATTATTTTTTTTCATTTCGTACCTTTGCAAGCAAAACAGTACACGTATAAACAGCTAAGAAACAGGAATTATGATATATCCTCAGAACTTTGAGCAAAAAATTGGGTTCACTCAAATCAAACAACTGCTTGCGGGAAAATGCTTGAGTTCGCTCGGTAAAGAGCGGGTGGAAGAGATGACTTTCTCGGATAATTATGCGGATATTAACCGCCGGCTGGAACAAACGGTGGAATTCATGCGCATTCTGCAAGAAGAAAATGAGTTTCCAAGCCAATATTTTTTCGATGTGCGTCCGTCGCTGAAGCGCATACGGGTAGAAGGTATGTATATGGACGAACAGGAGGTGTTCGATTTACGACGGTCGCTGGAGACGATTCGGGATATCGTGCGCTTCTTACAGGTTACCGACGAAACGGAGGATGAACCGTCGTCTCCTTATCCTTACTTATGGGAGTTGGCAGGAGATGTGTTAGTTTTCCCCCAACTTATTGCCCGCATCAACGACATTCTCGACAAATTCGGAAAGGTTAAAGATAATGCTTCGGCTGAGTTATTGCGAATCCGGCGCGAACTGTCTGCCACTACGGGAAGTATTTCGCGCAGCTTGAATTCGATTCTTCGGGCTGCTCAGGCGGAGGGGTACGTAGATAAGGACGTTACGCCCACCATGCGAGACGGGCGTCTGGTGATTCCGGTTGCGCCGGGCATGAAGCGCAAGATACGGGGCATCGTACACGATGAGTCGGCTACCGGCAAGACGGTGTTCATCGAACCTACCGAGGTAGTGGAAGCGAACAACCGCATCCGTGAGTTGGAGGGGGAAGAACGGCGCGAGATTATCCGCATCCTCACCGAGTTTTCTGCCGTCGTACGCCCGCAAGTGCCCGCCTTGCTCCAGTCTTATGAGTTTCTGGCAGAGATAGACTTTATCCGCTCTAAGGCTTTGTTCAGCATCGAGATTAAGGCGGTCAAACCGGCTTTCGAGAACCGGCAGACCATTGATTGGTTTGAAGCAATCCACCCGTTGCTTCAGATTTCACTGGCAAAACACGGTAAGAAGGTGGTTCCGCTGGATATTGTACTCACTCCCCGCCAACGTATCCTGCTGATTTCAGGCCCGAATGCCGGAGGTAAATCGGTGTGTCTGAAAACCGTGGGACTGCTGCAATACATGCTTCAATGCGGGATGCCCGTACCGATGAACGAACGCAGCCACGCGGGGATATTCAGCAACCTGTTTATCGACATAGGAGACGAACAGAGCATCGAGGACGATTTAAGTACTTATTCTTCGCATCTTACCAACATGAAAATCATGATGAAAAACTGCGATGCGCGCAGCCTCATCCTTATCGACGAGTTTGGCGGAGGTACCGAACCGCAAATCGGGGGAGCCATTGCCGAAGCGGTGCTGAAGCGGTTTAATGCGAAACAGACTTTCGGGGTCATTACCACGCACTATCAGAACCTGAAACACTTTGCCGAAGACCATGAAGGGGTGGTTAACGGAGCGATGCTGTACGACCGTCATGAGATGCGGGCATTGTTCCAACTGCAAATCGGGAATCCGGGAAGCTCGTTCGCGGTAGAAATCGCACGGAAAATCGGACTTCCCGAAGAGGTGATTGCCGATGCTTCGGAGATTGTGGGAAGTGAGTATATTCAGAGCGACAAATACCTGCAAGACATTGTTCGCGACAAGCGGTATTGGGAAACGAAGCGCCAGAACATCCGCAAACGCGAAAAACAAATGGAAGATACCATCAGCCGTTACGAACAGGAGATAGCGGAGTTGGAGCGCAGCCGTAAGGAGATTCTGAAAAAGGCAAAAGAAGATGCCGAACGCTTGTTGCAGGAATCGAATGCCAAGATTGAAAATACGATTCGCACCATCAAAGAAACGCAGGCGGAAAAAGAGCGTACCCGCCAAGCACGGCAGGAGTTGAATGATTTCCGCCGACAAATGGAGGACGAAAGCAAGGCAGCGCTGGAAGAGAAGATTGCGAAAAAAATGGAAAAACTGCGCGAAAAGCAGGAGCGCAAGAAAGAAAAGAAAGCGCAACGCCAAACGGCATCGTCCGCACAACCCGCTGAGCCTAAGGTATTGCCCATCGAAGTGGGTACATACGTGCGGATAAAGGGACAGACCAGCACGGGGCAGGTTCTTGAAATTAACGGAAAAAATGCCGTTGTGATGTTCGGACTGATGAAAACTAACGTAAAGACGGAGCGTTTGGAGCGGACGGAAGCACCTAAACAGCCCAGCCTTTCTACCAAGACCTCGTTTGTAAGCAACGAAACGCAGGACCAGATGTATGAGAAAAAGCTCAACTTCAAGCAAGACATCGACGTGCGCGGAATGCGGGGCGACGAGGCGATACAGGCGGTTACGTATTTCATTGACGATGCTATCCTTGTGGGCATGAACCGTGTACGCATCTTGCACGGAACGGGAAACGGCATTCTCCGCACGCTTATCCGACAGTATCTGGCTACGGTTCCGGGGGTTGCCCATTTCCAAGACGAGCATGTACAGTTTGGAGGTGCAGGCATTACGGTGGTCGACTTAAAATAGAGTGTTTTTAAGAAAAAAACATAACTCATTCATTATAAGACAAATATCACTAACGGTACATTTCAAAAAACGCTACCGTTAGTGTTGTCCATCCCATGCGGATGCGTTACCTGATTCTACCCATAGAGTTGACCGGTTCTATGGGTAGCGTTTTTTCTGTCTCCGAAGAGAGCCGAATGGCGTTTACGATTCCTACTCTGCGTGCATGTCCGTACCCTGAACTTCGCTGCTGAACTGCCCTTTTGCCACACGGGTCACTACCCTGTCGCCGGGCTTTAAGAGGGAAGCATCTGTTACGGCTTTCCCGTCTTTCAGTGTGATGCTATACCCGCGCTTTAACAGCAAGTCGGGCGAAGCTGCCTCCACAGACTTTTCCAACAAATCCAACCGATGTTTTTCTTTCAACAAGCGTGCTTGCAAGGCTACCGACAGCCGCGATGACAGCTCCAAACGGTATTGTTCTCTTGCCAAACGAGACTGCCATGCCATTTCCATGCGCTTAGCCAACCGTTCGCGCCGGAAATCTTCACGCTGAAGCCGCATCTGCACACGTGCCGGGATGCGGGTTATGCAGCGTTCCAGCCGCTCTTTCTCCCGGTTCAGGCGGGCAGGCACTTCCTGACGTATATAATAAGCATAGTTTTCGAGCTGTTCGGCGGTCTGGCGCAAGTGGTTTACCAGAAATTCGGCTGCGGCGGTAGGTGTCTTAACGCGGGTGTGCGCAACGAGGTCTATTACCGTATCGTCTCGTTCGTGTCCGATACCGGTGATGATGGGCAGCGGAAACTGTGCACAACTGGCAGCAAGGTCGTAGGTATCGAATCCCGATAAGTCGGATGTGGCTCCTCCACCCCGGATGATAACCACCACGTCCCACTTTTCGCTTTCGGCATAAATACGGTCTAACGCCGCGATAACCGATGCTTCTACCCGCTCGCCCTGCATGATGGCGGGAAACAGACGCGGGTAAAAGGCAAAGCCGAACGCATTATTCTCCAACTGGTTACAGAAATCGCCGTAACCGGCTGCCGTAGCCGAGGATATGACAGCGATGCGCTGCGCAAGCACCGGCAGTTCCAGCTCCTTATTCAGGCTCAACACGCCCTCTTCTTGCAGGCGCAAAAGTATTTCGCGCCTCCGCCTTGCCATATCGCCCAACGTATAGGCGGGGTCAATGTCTACTATCGTCAGCGAATAGCCGTAAAGTTCGTGAAAGTCGACTGTAACTTTCACCAGCACCTTGATGCCGGATACGAAGGCTTGCCCCGTTTCCTGCTCGAAATAAGGTTTCAGTTGGCTGAACACGTTGCTCCAGATAATTCCTCTCGCTTTGGCTATCAGCGAATTGCTTTTCGGGTCTTTTTGCACACACTCCAAGTAACAATGCCCCGAATAATTGGCACGTACGTCGCTCAGTTCTACCTGTACCCAATATTCATCGGGCAGACAGGTACGTACACTACGGCGCACCAACTGGTTGAGTTCGAAAAGTGACAGTACGGCTTTTTCCATATACCGATAAATGTTTCAGGTTCAACGAGGTTTCATTTCCAGTCCCAACCGATAGGCTTTCCACATATCAGGGATTCCGTAACCAAAGATATTATCCGGATAATCCGCCCTGTCGGACGCACGGCGCACCACATCAATAAGTTCTTTTACCGTAAGCCACGGGCAGGCTTGCCACAAACACGCCACTGCCCCGCAGCAAATCGGCGAAGCAAACGAAGTTCCGTTGGCAAACGATGTTCCTCCATCAGTACCAGTCACACTGGCATGAACTCCCATCGCCATCACATCGGGTTTGATTCTGCCGTCGGCGGTATTACCGATGGAAGAAAACGTAGCATTTACCCTCATCGAGTCTACAGCCCCCACCGTCAGTACGCCTTCGGCATCCGCCGGAGGCGTTATCTTCTTCCAAGTATCCATGCCCGAATTTCCCGCACTGCACACCACTAACATTCCTTTAGCGGCAGCCATCTCAGCCGAAACCGTCATCAGTGAAGTTTTTCCGTCGAGGTCTCGGTAACGGTAATCATAAGAAGGGTCATCGAAAGAATAATATCCCAGCGAAGTATTCACCACATCCACCCCCACACTGTCGGCAAACTCTATCGAAGCCGCCCAGTTATCTTCCTCCACGGGCTGTTCTGTATCATTATCTTCCGAACGGAGCAACCAGTAAGCAGCTTCGGGCGCTGTTCCTACCATCACATGGGGTACGTTGGCAGCCATACACGACAAGACTTTCAGCCCGTGGCTATGCTCGGCGTAGATGTCCGACTGTGGATTCACAAAGTCGCGCGTGCCCTTCAAATCCAGTTTTTTAAACATCTTCATCGCATCCACATTATAAAAACCGGCATCAATCACGGCTATCAACATGCCTTCGCCCCGGAATCCTGCCGCATGTAAGCTGTCTGCGTGGAGCATCCGTATCTGACCGGCTCCCATACCGTAATAATCTTTTTGCTTTTTCCAAACGTTCTTTACCTCCTTTTTCCGGTCTGCATTCGACGGATAAACCGTGTCGGGAGACACCCAAACTCTTTTTACTGACTCCACAAAAGGATTCTTCTTAAAGGCTTCTGCCGTCAATTCATCAGATGTCTGGACAAGCACCGTATTGTTCCACTTGCTTGCCGACAAATATTTGCCGCCTTGCTCTACCAGCTTGCGGACGTACGATTCGCATACCGGCAAGTCGGTAGAATCGACCGCAATGCCCTGCTTCGCCCTACGCTCCAACGCACGGGCGGACAAAAACTCCTCCGGCTTATCCAGCGCATAAACGGTTTCTGCCTTATCCGTTAATTTCACACGATACTTATAACTCTTCTCTCCGGCATGAACATTCGACAGTACACATGCCAATAACAAACCTATCAGTGTAATCCTTTTCATCAATACATTATTTTATATCGGACAAATATAACGAAAGTTTTTCAGAAGAATACGCACGCCCACCTTACGCAATGCAGATTATTTACGAAGAAATATAAAATCCATGCCTCAATTCAATGGTTTCTCGAACAAAAAATATATATTTGCCTGTAACAATCAACTAAACCAACAGCACTATGAGCGAACACTATGTTATTAATTTAGGACGTCAGTTAGGAAGTGGCGGAAAAGAAATCGGTGAAAAGCTGGCTAAAGAATTAGGCATTGCCTTCTACGATAAAGAACTGATTAACCTTGCTTCGGAAGAAAGCGGACTCTGCCGCGAGTTTTTCGAAAAAGCCGATGAGAAAGCATCGCAAACAATTTTAGGAGGTTTGTTTGGTACACGCTTTCCGTTTATTACCGAAGGCGCATATCCCTATAACTCGTATTTAAGCAACGACTCACTGTTTAAAATCCAAAGTGATGTCATCCGTCACCTTGCCGAGAAACAATCCTGCCTTTTCGTAGGACGGTGTGCCGACTATATCCTGCGCGACCATCCGCGCTGCGCGAATGTCTTTGTATCGGCATCGCCTGAAGCACGCATCCAGCGCCTGATGAGCCTTCATAACATCGACGCTGAAGAAGCTGAAGAACTGATGGAGAAAGCAGACAAGAAACGTTCTTCTTACTATAATTATTATAGTTACAAGACGTGGGGAGCTGCTGCCACTTACCATCTTTGCATCGACTCTTCGGTACTGGGTATCGACGGAACAGTGGAGTTTATCAAGAAGTTCGTATCGCTGAAACTGAAATTATAGCCTTCGCTACGAATACAGACCTGTACAGGCATACTATTTTCATTAAAGCGCGGTGAAAAGCACGGAGAATCACACTCTGATTTCTACTTTTCACCGCGCTTTACTCATCAAAAAGTTATCGGTAATTTCAAACTTCTGCCTGTTTGTCAGTATCCGTCTGCCAAATCGCGTTTTAATGTAACAATATTGTCATACCATAGCCTTCCTATTTGATTTACATCAATAAAACAGGGGAAAAGAGAAGTTTTATGCTGTAAAACATATTTTCTATCTAAAAATGCACTATCTTTGCAGTGTAATCAAAAGAAAATAAGTCTAGACTCAACTAAACGAACACGAAGATTGTTTTAAGGAAATAAGATTAGTGAACACTGAAGGTCAGCCGTGAGGCTCACCCGATTTTAGGTAAAGTTTTTAGGTATTATTTTTATTAACTAAAAAGAAAGGATAACATTATGAAAAAGGTAAAGAACATTTTTCACAAGATTATGAACGCAGACCCGATGATTTGGGGATACGTAATGCTCAACGACAACATGGTGAGCAAGAAGTAAATGAGCTGACAGCCATTTATAAAGCGTCAGCTTTAGTAGAGAATCTGATAAATGCCGAGAGGCTTTCGTAAATAATAAATTAAAAACGAAAAGCGATCACCAACGTGGTCGCTTTTTTTATTGCCTTTTTGTATCTATCTTTGTAGAAAAAAGAGTGACAACGATGGCACACACCGTAATAGATACAGATAATCCCGAATTTCAGAATGCGCTGAAGCTGATACAGTATACTCATCAGTCGGTGTTCCTGACGGGAAAAGCCGGTACCGGCAAATCGACTTTTCTGAAATATGTGTGTCAAAACACAAAAAAGAAATATGTGGTACTTGCTCCTACGGGAATTGCTGCCATTAATGCCGGAGGAAGTACGCTACACAGCTTTTTCAAACTGCCTTTTCATCCGTTACTGCCGGACGACCCGAAGTTTCAAGGAAACAAATTGCATGATTTTCTGAAGTATTCGTCTGACCACCGCAAGCTGATACAGAACATCGAACTGGTGATTATCGACGAGATTTCAATGGTGAGAGCCGATGTTATCGACTTTATAGATAAGGTATTACGGGTATATTCGCGGAATATGCGAGAGCCTTTCGGGGGAAAACAGCTCTTGTTGGTAGGCGACATCTTTCAGTTGGAACCGGTGGTGAAGAGCGACGAGAGGGAAATCATCAACCGTTTTTATCCGAATCCTTATTTCTTTTCGGCAAGGGTATTTCAGGAGATGGAACTGGTGGCTATCGAACTGACGAAAGTGTACCGACAGACAGACCAAGTATTTGTAAGCGTACTCGACCACATCCGTACCAATACTGCCGGGGCTGCCGACCTTCAGCTACTGAATACGCGCTATAATACGCCTATACGAAAAGACGAAAACGATTTATACATCACCCTCGCCACACGCCGCGACACGGTAGATTACATCAACGAACAAAAGTTGGCAGAGCTGCCGGGCGAACCCGTTACGCTTCAGGGCGAAATCAAAGGAGAATTTCCTCTAAACAGCCTTCCTACCCTCATGGAACTCGTGATAAAACCCGGCGCTCAGGTTATTTTTATCAAAAACGATGCGGACAAGCGGTGGGTAAACGGGACTATCGGTACGGTTTCAGGCATTTCAGACGATGGAAATATCTACATCATTACCGAAGACGGAAAGGAAATGGACGTTCACCGGGAGAGTTGGAGCAACGTGCGTTACCGTTACAATGAAACCGAGAAAAAGATTGAAGAAGAAGAGTTGGGCACGTTTACGCAGTACCCCATCCGTCTGGCGTGGGCTATTACCGTACACAAAAGTCAGGGACTGACCTTCAGCCGGGTGGTTATCGACTTCACGGGAGGGGTGTTTGCAGGCGGACAGGCGTATGTGGCGTTGAGCCGCTGTACTTCGCTCGACGGGATTCAGTTGAAACGCGAAATCACACGAGGGGATATTTTTGTGCGTCCCGAAATCGTGGCTTTCTCCAAGCGGTTCAACAACCAGCAGGCAGTAGACCGCGCCATGAAGCAGGCACAGGCAGATATTCAGTACGTAGCCGCTGCACAGGCATTCGACAAAGGGGACTTCGAAGAGTTTCTCAATCAGTTCTTTAAGGCTATCCACAGCCGGTACGACATTGAAAAGCCAATCATCCAACGACTTATCCGGCGGAAGTTAGGGGTTATCAACCAACTGAAAGCCGAAAACCGGCGGTTGAAAGAACGGATGCAGGAGCAACAGAAGAATCTGGAAAAATATGCACACGAGTATTACCTCATGGGGAATGAATGTATAACCAAAGCACACGACCCGCAGGCTGCCATCGCCAATTACAACAAAGCGATTGAACTTTATCCTACGTATGTCGATGCTTGGGTAAGAAAAGGGGTTACGCTGTTTGATGCCGACCGCATTGACGAAGCGGAAGCATGTTTGAATGAAGCGGTGAAGCTCCGCCCCAACGAGTTTAAGGCGGTATATAACCGGGGGAAGTTGCGCCTACACACGGGAGACACCGAGGGAGCTCTTGCCGACTTAGACAAGGCTACCAGCCTGAAGCCTCATCACGCGGGGGCGCACGAGTGTTTTGCCGATGCGCTCGACAGTGCCGGAAAAGAAACGGAAGCCGCCCTGCACTACCGGATAGCCGAGGAACTCCGGAAAAGGAAGAACAACTAAACCATCAATATCATTATGGAAGAGATAAAGAGAATCTTGCACGAGGGAAACTATTCATGCGTCATCAAAAACGCTTACGGCATACATACCTACACGCAAAGAGGAGTTGCCGACCTGTACGATTTATATACCCAAAAGCCTGAGTACCTGAAAGATGCTTCCATTGCCGACAAGGTTATCGGTAAAGGGGCTGCCGCACTGATGGTATTGGGAGGCATCACAAACGTATATGCCGACGTAATCAGTACGCCTGCACGCCGACTGCTGGAAGACGCAGGAGCAAAGGTAACGTGTGGCGAAGAAGTACCTTTCATCATCAACCGTGCCAAGAATGGAAGATGTCCGCTCGAAACTGCCTGCGGGGATTTGACTTCCGCCCAAGAGATGCTTCCCGTTATTATCAAATTCGTGACAGAAATGAGAAAAAAGGGTTAAAAAACGCAAGCCGTAGCGTTGCCCCTTTCTTCCCATAGAAACAATCAACACTACGGCTTGCGTTAACCGATGCATCAGGTAGAAATTTATCACGCAGCTTTCTGCATGAAAAAGCAACCCCCTATTCCGTTGGACATTCACAGGAGAACATTCGGTTCTGCCTGTCATTCAACAGAATAGGGGGGGGGTTAATAGTTCCCTTAAAAATCAGGGATCGGAATTATCCGATTATACCAAGTGGGCAATGAGTTCTTCGCGGTCGCCTTCCAGCAAGTCGATTACCGGAATTTCAATCATCGTATAGCATCCCGGTTGTTGTCTCATTGAAGCACGGGCAACGCATACCAATACCTGAGCCGTAAGAGCCGGGTTGTTAATCTTCATATCAAACTCGAACAACTGGTTATGGGTTTTACCCGATACGCCTTTGCGAACTAAGTTCACACCGTGGCCTACATCGTTCAAATCGTCAACGCTCGGAACCTGAATTACATGCGTTTCATCGTTTACAAAGTAGGGGTCTGCCTTGATAGCAGCTTCTACAGTCTTAAAGTCGGCTCCCTCTTCCAGTTCTACGTACACCATACGGCGGTGAATGCCCGTACCCACGGGAATCGTCATTGAAAGAGCGTCTTTCACTCCGTCGATGGCACGCACGGCAACCGAGTGTCCCATGCTGCGTCCCGGACCAAAGTTAGTGTAAGTAATTCCCTTCGGAGCAATAGCCTGCAGCAACGCACGTACTACCGAGTCGCTTCCCGGGTCCCAGCCTGCCGAAATTACAGACACAGCGTTATGAGCTTTTGCGGTTTCGTCGAGCGAGCGGCGCAACTGCGTAATCTGTGTATGAATATCGAAACTGTCAACCGTATTGATGCCGAGCGCCAAGATTTCTTTAGCGTATGCCTCTACGCTACGGGTAGGAGTAGCAAGAATAGCCACGTCTACATCCTTTAATTCTTTGATATCTTTTACTACCGGATAGTCAGCCAGTTCAGCCGGCTTGTTTTCTGCACCGTGGCGACGAACAATTCCGGCTACTTCAAAATCGGGAGCAGCCTCAAGCGCTTCCAATGTAAACTTACCAATGTTTCCGTATCCTACTACGGCAGCTCTAATCTTCTTCATAATGATATTGAATGTTTAATGATTGATTCTTAAATTACGGTTGCAAAAATACGGAATTAGAATCATTCCAAACAACAACATTCGGGATGATTTGAAAATAAAAATCGTAAAACTTACGATTTATAACTTACTTATACCTATTTTTGTACATTAAATTATAATTTATTCGAAAAAGATGATTGAATATATCAAAGGAGAACTTACCGAAATAACGCCGGCTCTGGCGGTGATAGAATGTAACGGGGTAGGATACGGTGTGAATGTATCGCTGAACACTTACTCTGCCATACAGGGGAAAAAAGACGTAAAGTTATACATCTACGAGGCAATCAGGGAGGATGCGTACGTGTTATACGGCTTTGCCTCGAAGCAGGAGCGCGAACTGTTTCTGCTGCTCATCACCGTTTCGGGCATCGGAGGAAACACGGCGCGCATGATACTCTCGGCTCTTTCGCCGTCGGAGCTATGCAACGTTATCAGCAGCGGAAACGAGAAATTGCTTAAAACCGTAAAGGGTATCGGACTAAAAACCGCCCAACGCATCATTGTGGAGTTAAAAGATAAGATTGCGACCATCGGCGTTGATTCGGCAATGCCGGTAAGTACCGTTGTATCGTCTGTACAAACCGAAATATACGAAGAAGCTGTTTCGGCACTTACCATGCTGGGGTTTGCCCAAGCTCCTTCGCAGAAAGTGGTTGCCTCCATACTGAAGGAAGAACCGGATGCGGCGGTAGAAAAAGTTATCAAACTGGCACTGAAGCGACTGTAAACGCATGTGTCCGACACGCGAGACGGGGAGCGAATTATCCCATCGTCTCGCTATAAAAATCGAACAATTCGTAAATATCTTCCTGCGAAGCAGTCTGGTTGATGCGAATATCCCCCACTTCGCCCAGCAAAGTAAAGTTTATCACACCCGATGATACATTCTTTTTATCATGCTTCATAAACTCGTAGAAGGTATCGTAATCTTTACACGTAAAGGGCAGCCTTCCGTAGTTGTCTTTGATAAACTGAATGGTCTGACGCAACTTATCAGACGGGAAACCTACCTGTATGTGAGAAAGATACAGTTCGCATACCATTCCCCACGCCACGGCATACCCATGCAGCACGGGATGTTCGGTTTTCAGAGCGAAACTCTCAAAGGCATGTCCCACCGTATGACCGAAGTTCAACGCCTTCCGGATGCCTTTTTCAAAGGGGTCTTGAGCTACCACGTCTTCTTTTACCTGCACCGAACGTGCCACCAACTGCTGCAATACACCGTAATCCACCCGTTCCATATCGAAAGCCAACAGTTCACTCCAATGGGCAACGTTGCTGATAAGTCCGTGTTTCAGCATCTCGGCATAGCCCGACAACAGGTTCTCGCGGTCGAGAGTCCGCAAGAATTCACAGTCGATAAGCACTTGGTCGGCAGGTGCAAACGCCCCTATTTCGTTCTTCAGTCCGTTAAAGTTAATTCCTGTTTTTCCTCCTACGGCTGCATCCACCATTGAAAGCAACGTAGTCGGTATATTAATGTAAGAGATACCTCGCTTGAATGTGGCTGCTGCAAATCCTCCCAAGTCAGTCACCATACCGCCCCCCAAATTAATCAGCAACGAATGGCGCGTGGCTCCTTTCTCGCTCAACTGGCTCCACACGTATGCCAGAGTCTCTAAGTTTTTATGCACATCCTCAACGCCGATACAGATAGAAACGGCATCTTTCAGACAACTTATATGCTCGATGACCGGATAACAAAACCGAAAAGTATGTTCATCGGTAAGTAAAAACAGCTTGTCGTAGGCATGAGACGCAACGGCTGTCTCCAAATCTTTTTCAAAATTCCGGCAAATAATCACTTCTTGTTTACTCATAAATGTATAGTTTTCGGCTACAAATTTAGAAAAAAGATACATAAAAGCAGAGAACAGTTTACAAATAAATACTTACTCGCTTAAGTTGGATTAATCCACAAGAAAGCTCACCGACGTAAGAAACCGATTCGAAATTCACTCAAAAAAAGCATAACATTAAAAAAAATGAAAGAAAAATCACAAAAATCAATTCATGAGATTAAACCTTTAAACCCGTAAGGTGTCAAAAGAACAATCAATCTTAATCATAGGAATTAGAATGAAAACATGGGTTTTGGGGATACTGCTGATGGCTATTTCTGCAATTTCCGCTTTTGCACAAAGCGGCAGCGGTAGAGCTACCGTTACAGGAACGGTGCTCGACGGGGGCGACAAATCGCCTGTCATGCAAGCGACAGTACAAATTCTGTCATTAAAAGACAGTACGATGGTAAAAGGAAATGTAAGCGACCTTGATGGAAACTTTGCCTTATCCGTACGTCCGGGAAAATATTTACTGAAAATATCGTATATCGGTTATACTACATTTTTCCGGCAAATCGAAATGACTCGAAACAAGCCCCGTCTGAACGTGGGTAATATTGAATTGCAGGCGGATGCCATCATGTTGGGAGAAGCCGTGGTTGTAGCGCAAGCGCCCGAAGTGACAGCGGCAGAAGACACATTAGTATATAATAGCTCAGCCTATCGTGTGCCCGAAGGCTCGGCTTTAGAGGAGTTGGTGAAAAAACTTCCGGGCGCAGAAGTGGATGAAAATGGTAAAATAACCATCAACGGAAAAGAAATCAAAAAAATCATGATAGACGGCAAGGAGTTTTTTGCTGACGATCCGAATATCGCCATGAAGAACCTGCCGGTGAATATCATCGACAAAGTGCGTGCGTATGACAAACAATCTGACTTGGCACGTGCCACAGGTATTGATGATGGCGAAGAAGAAACCGTTCTCGATTTAAGTGTAAAGCCGGGAATGAACAAAGGATGGTTCGGCAATGCTGACTTGGCAGCCGGAACAGAAGACCGTTACAGCGGGAAAATCATGCTTAACCGCTTCTGGGGAGACAACCAGTTTACCGTAATCGGCTCAATGAACAACGTGAACGACCAAGGATATCCCGGTGGTGGAGGCGGATTCAGGTGGGGAGGACAAAACGGACTGACCGCCATAAAAATGGGAGGATTTAACTTCAGCACTACTTCCGAAAAATTAGAAACAGGCGGTAGCGTTAATTTCAATTATAAAGATGCAGACATTATCAGCAAACAGGCATCGGAAACGTTCGTTTCTTCAGACAACAGTTCTTTCCAAAATGCATTGATTGCACAGCGGAACAAAAACACGGCGCTTACGGCTGATTTCCGCATCGAATGGCGCCCTGACACAATGACAATGTTACTCGTACGGCCGAGGTTGAGCTACGGAGATACAGACAATACTGAAAGCTCCAATTCGGGAACATTTAATGCAGAACCTCAGAATACGACAGACGAGTTAATTGCTGCCATACAGGAAGGAAACCTGACCGACTTAATGGCAGAAGAAAACATAGTCAACACCATTATACGTAACAGCCTCAGCAAGTCGAGCGATTTCAACGTGGGCGGCTCGGTGATGTTCAACCGTCGTTTGGGCAAAGCAGGGCGTAACATCAACTTCCGCGGTACGTATAATTACACCAACAGCAGCAGCGAACAATTTTCTACGTCAGAAACCGAATACTTCCAGATGACCGACGAAGAGCGGTTGGAGATTCTGAACCGCTACATCTCCACTCCTACGCTGAACAATAATTTCAGTGCGCGTGTATCGTATAGCGAACCTATCTTTAAAGGAGGATTTTTACAGTTCAGCTATAATTTCCAATACCGATACTCTACCACCGACAACTCTACGTATACCATGCCCAATGACTGGACAATAGATAACGGCTACGGAGGAGAATATACGGGCGTGCTGGACAAGGAAAACAGCAAGAGCGCACACTATACATACTATAACCATCAGGCAGAATTAGCCTTACGGTGGATTCGTGAAAAAATGCGCTTGAACGTGGGAGTATCGTTCCAGCCCCAAAAAACAGAACTGTCATACAAGAAAGGGGATTTAGATACGGTAACCGTACGCAATGTGTTCAACTTTACGCCGACACTCGATTTCCGTTATAAGTTTAACAAGACAAGCCAGCTCCGCATCAACTACCGCGGACGCAGCTCGCAACCGAGCATGACCGACTTGCTCCCTGTTGAAGATACAACCGACCCGTTGAATATCCGTCGGGGAAATCCGGGGTTGAAGCCTTCGTTCACCAACTCGTTCCGGGCATTCTACAACACGTTTAATACGGAAACCCAACGAGGCATGGTGGCTCATGTCAGCTTCAGCAATACGATGAACAGTGTAAGCAGCCGGCGTGTATACAATGAAACAACCGGTGGATATATTACTACGCCGGAAAACATCAACGGAAACTGGAATCTGTTCAGCATGTTGGGCAGCAACACCGCATTGCGGAACAAGAAATATACCATTAATACGTTTACTACGGCAAGTTACAACAACATCGTGAGCTACATCAGCGACAATACCGAAACGACCAACGACGACCGCAACAAGACCCGCCAGTTACGACTGGGCGAACGCTTGCGCGGAACGTATCGTACAGACTGGTGGGAAGTATCGCTAAACGGTTCGTTAAATTATACCCACTCACGAAACAACTATCAGGAACAAAACAACATGGATACTTACGACTTTTCTTACGGGGCGAGCACCAACATACGCTTGCCGTGGAATATGTCGATTGCCACCGACCTTTCTCAGAACTCACGCCGCGGATATTCTGACAACAGCATGAACCGCGACGAGCTGATTTGGAACGCACAGATTTCTCAAGACTTCCTGAAAGGCAATGCCGCTACGGTAAGTATTCAGTTCTACGATATTCTGCGCAACCAGAGCAATGTAAGCCGAGCTATTACGGCAGCCATGCGAAGCGATACGGAATATAATGCCATTTACAGTTACTGCATGGTACACTTCATTTACCGTCTGAATCTCTTCGGAGGCAAAAACGGAGGACCGTCGATGGGAGGGCCGCACGGCAGAGGTCCGGGATTCGGACCGCGTCCGCACCGCTTCTAAAAGCCTTTTTACCCTGATTATACAGCAAACGCAACCCATACCAACGAGCTGAAAAACGGTATGGGTTGCGTTTGTTTGTTTATTGGGAAGAAACAAAAATTCTACCGCATAAGATGAGTCACTCTATGGGTAGCGTTTTTATACGCCGCGGGATGTCGTAATTATAATATTTCCCACCGAATTTATCTGCTTGCGGACCGTATGAAAACACGGGAAGCATGATAGGCGTATGGTCATCGGTAACGTAACAGGCAGTCATACGTCCGGTCTGGTTATCTCCGTCTATCAGCGTCAAACCTCCGGTTTCATGGTCTCCCGTTACAATGACCAGCGTCTTGCCGTCACGGTCGGCAAACTTCAATGCCTCTGCCACGGCGCGGTCAAATCCCAACGTCTCCACTACCGAAGCCGGGAAACAGTTCGAATGTCCGGCATAATCAACCTTCGCCCCTTCTACCATCAAAAAGAATCCCTTCGGGTTTCTACCATTCAACAACTCGATGCTGCGCCGGGTAGCGTTTGCCAGCAAATCGAAATTATCCGTATCGGTAGCCTTCGCCATTTCCTCGTCTATGCAGACAACCTTAGCCGTATCAGCATCTATTTCGTCTGCCTGCGTTACAAAACGGTAGCCCCTCTGCTTCAGTTCATTCCGCAAATCCAAACCGTCTTTGCGCCGGACGAAACACTCCATACCGCTTCCTGCCAGCACTGACAACTTTCCGTTGAGTAACTCGCGCGTCAAGTCTTCCGCATTATCACGCTCTACGTTATGACCGTAAAAGGCTGCGGGAGTTGCGTCTGCCACATTCCCCAACGTTACTACTCCACAGTCTTTCCCAGCTTCCTTAAAGAAATCGGTCAGTTGCGGATAAGGTTTACCGTCGTCGCTCATTGCAATGTGGCGGTTTGAATTCTGCTCGCCTGTTGCCAATGCGCTGCCGGCTCCTGCCGAATCGGTGGTAAACGCATCGCGTGAAGAAGTTGTAATCAATCCCAAATGTTTTAACAATAACATGTTCAACCCGTTATTCACCCGGTCGGCAGCAGTTATCTGCGCCAGTCCCATCCCGTCGCCTATCAGCAGAATTACATTTTTCACCGGCAAATCGGCGCCATCGTTAAGGTAAGAAGGAGTGTACAGCGGAATACGCTCGGCGAGTTGCAGCTTGTCATTACGGAAACCGGCAAAATCGTGAGTTGTCTTGTCTAATCGGTCGGTGCGCGTCACTCCGGTCGCAGAGGCTGAAGCATCCCCGCCAATCACATACGTCTTATTATGCCAGTTTGAAAAGAAATCGGCACAACGCTCCACGCGGTCGGTATTTATGTAATCAATACCCATCGACTGAAACAAGTTCCACGCCGTAATGCCATCGGGAGCTCCCCAGAAACGTACAGGCTTTCCTGCTGCATGGGCACGGCTGACAGCCTCTGCTATCCGAACCCTTTCGGAAGCCACAGGCAACCCTTTCCCATTCCATTTCGACAGGCTTTGGAAGTCTACACTAAACAAAGCCACCCGTTCCAACTGTCGGGCGGTATAGTTTTGATTTAAATCGCCGTCAAAACAGATGTACTCCGGATAACGAGCAAATTCATCCGGAGCGGGCACATGTCCGGTAATCGTTACGCGCACCGCATTCGGATTAACCGAAGGATTGAAAACAGACGGATGCTCCTCAAACAGACGTGTCAGTGCATCCATAAAAGCAGACGTGTTATCGGATTTTATTTCAATAAGCAGTTGCAGCGGACGTGCCTCATCTGCCCAAGCCTGCCCGTTGTTCTGCTTATACAGCGAAAGTATCGGCTGAAGATAAAGCTGTTCAAACGTGCGGCCGTCAGCGATGTCTTTTTCATCGTGACACACATAAAACTGTCCGTCGCGGTAAAACATATCCACTTCGATGGAATATATCTTTTGGGCGTACGCCTGATAAAACGGAACAGTGCGCGTATAATCGTTATGCGAATGTATCTTAACGGGATATTGCGCATTGGCAGACTGCAAACAGCAGCCTGCCAATAAAACTCCCATTACAGCAAAATGTTGTAAATTGGTAATACTCATACGTAAGTAACTAAACTATCAAACAACTTATCTTTAATATCCTTCGTTTTGTTTCAACAACCCGTTCGATTTGGTTACCTGTTCAGGAGAATAAGGGAATACCATCATATAATCCTGATAGGGTTCTTTATTAGGATAATCGGCATAGTAACCTATCGTAAACGCAGAAGTGGGGCTGGTACGGTCTTCGTAATTACGTACTCTCGGACGCGAATTGAGTTCTTTTTCAGCCAATGCCTTGATTTCGGAATTGGAAGAGCGGTGCCAACGTTTCAAATCGAACAAATGGTCGGTAAACTCAAAAGCCAACTCGCAACGACGTTCGTGATACAAATCGGTCATGGTAGGCGTATGGTCTAATAACGTCAGGTTTGAACGCTCACGGATGCGGTTCAAATCCGATAAAGCCAATTCCGGCTGGTTGGTCATAATGTAAGCCTCTGCACGGAACAAGAGCATTTCGGCAAAACGAATCAACGGAAAGTTCACACGCGCCGTAGGCCAGTCGCCGTTCGGGTTTACATAACCGTCTGCTATGGCATTGGCGTATTTAAACGGGTCCATGTATTTGTTTACCTGAAAACCGGCTTCCAAATCAGAAGAAGAAGCAAAACGCATGGTTTCTCCGAAGAACTGAAACTCTTGGTTATACTCTAAGATAGAGCGAACCAAGCGGTCGTTTCCCGCACCGTCTTTCGCCATTTCTTCGTAGATATCGAGCGTGGGCTTGATTTGTCCCCAACCGTTATATACGCCCCATCCTTTATTTTCCAATACTACACCGGGGAAATCCGAACCTCCTCCGTTCACTCCGCCTGTCGACGGAATAGACCAAATGTATTCAGCATTCCAATAATCGGCAAAATCAGAAGAGAATAACTCATCGAAAGTCTGAGCCAAATCACGCCCGTATTCGGTTTCCAACAATCCGACCATCGTAATGATATGGTTCCACTGCGATTCGTCCCATGTAGCCCAATACGCATAAACCTTTGCTTTATAAGCCACGGCTGCTGCCTGATGAGCTCTTCCCCGTTCATCTTCAGTATATTCCTCAAATTTAGGCAAGTATTCGATGGCGCTATCCATGTCTTCTATAATCAGCCGGTAATTATCCATCACCGTGGGCTGTTGCGGAGGTATTGAGTTATCATACTCTCCTTCAAAATCCTCGTAACGCACAAAGGGTACCCCCTGCTTGTCGGTTCCGTAACGGTATGCCACCAAGAAATGAGTCATCCCGCGCATAAAATAAGCCTCTCCCAAGCTGCGCTTTTCCACATCGCTGAGTTCCGTTCGGGTTTCTTTGTCGAGCAACTGCTTAATAATCCAGTTGGCACGCGACATTACTTGATAGAAAGTATCGAATGAATTTCGCAAAGGTTCCTCATCGCCGGTATACGACAGCGTAGCAAGCGAATTAAAATTACGGGTACGTCCCCACACGATATCGCAGGCAGCCCCCTGCTCCCAAAACAGGTCGCGCCCGAATACGGTTTCTTTATGGAGTGGTTTATACAGCCCGTCAATCGCATCGATAGCCTGCTGGTCGTTCGTGAAATAAGCATTTGTAATGGCACTTCCTTCGGGTTGTACGTCCAAGAAATCACTGCATGAACCGAAAAGCAACGCCGATACAGCCAAAACCGATAAATATAGTTTTTTCATGATTTGCTAATTAAGTTTATTATATAATAGTCTGGTTTTAATACGTTAGTTTTACTCCGAAAGAGAACACGCGCGATACCGGATACTTCATCGCATCATATCCGCCACATTCCGGGTCCATACCCGAATAATCTGTTATCGTAAATAAGTTCTCACCGCTGAAATAAACAGACATACTACTGTTACGGTCTTTCAGATGCGCCCATTTACGGAGTACATCAGACAAATCATAAGACAGTGTCAGGTTCTTGAAACGGAGGTACGAAGCATCTTCCAAATACCAGTCGGAAACGGTGGTAAAGTTACCGTTGGGGTCGTTTTTTGACAATCGGGGGATATTGGATGAAGTGTTTGTCGGACTCCATGCGTTCAGGATTTCTTTCGAGCGGTTAAAGTTTCCTTCCACATCACTCAGCGACATGTATTTACCGATATACAAAGCCTGTGCGCCTCCTACTCCCTGAAACATTGCGCTTAGCGAGAGTTTCTTGTACGTAAATCCGAGCGTGAAAGCATAAGTGGTTTTCGGGGTTGCACTGCCGCAATATTGGCGGTCGGCATCATCAATGGTTCCATCCCCGTTATAGTCCACGAATTTCAAATCGCCGGCTACGGCATTGGGCTGAATACGGTTTCCATCTTTATCTACATAAGCCGCAGCTTCTTCATCGCTTTGGAAGATTCCGTCGGTTTTAACCAAATAGAATGAATTAAGCGGTTCACCTTCGGCGGTTTGATATACGTATGGCAGGTTACGGAATTCTCCCCCGCCGGTCCATACGCCCGGAGTGCCGTCGGCATTCTTTACACCGATATCCGATACCCAGTTCTTTAAATAAGAGAAGTTACCACTTACGAAATATGAAAAGTCTTTATTCACGGTGTCGCTCCAGCTTACCTGCGCCTCGAATCCCCGGTTACGTACCTCGCCCTGATTAACCAGCATGGCATCGATACCGATGGTATTCGGCCAGTTCATTGTCTGGGTCTGGATAAGGTTAAACGTACGTTTGTCGAAGTAGTCTAACTGCACAGACAGACGGTCTTTAAACATGCTGAGGTCTACGCCGAGGTCGAACTGTTCAGACGTTTCCCAAGTCAGGTCGGGATTCAGGGCGGTAGAGTTATATACCACATTTCCCCACGTGGTATTACCGCTTACTCCGTATTGTCCTTGATCGGTAGAGAACTCTTTACCCAACACCAACGACTTATAATTATATCCGATAGAGCCCAAATTGCCGACACGTCCCCACGAAGCACGTATCTTCAAAAGGCTAAGCACATCGCTTTTCGGGAAAAACTTTTCGTTTGAAACCTTCCATGCCAAAGTTGCAGCCGGGAAATCGCCATAATTGTTTTCTTTCGGCAGACGTCCGGCATAGTCTCGGCGCCAAGAAGCTGTTACGAAATAGCGGTCGGCATACGAGTAAGCCAAGCGAGCAATGACTGAAACATTGGCATCCGGACCGGTCAGATAATCAGTAGCAGTGGTAGTGCCGGCATACGACAAATATTGCAGATATTCCGATTCGTCAGACAAATCTTGTCCGTTTACTTCAAAGCCACGGACGTTGTAGTGGTCTGCCGTGGTAGAGAGCAATGCACCTACCGTATGCTGACCGAATGAATTATCGTACGTCAGAGTGTTTTCGGTTTTCCATGTATCGCCACGATAAGACGATTCTGTCAGCGAGTTCGACAAATCGGGCTTTCCTACTTCATCACGGATCGGGCTGAATTGTTTGTAATAGTTGTTCTCTACATTATACGTAAAGCGGCTGTTGAATTTCAGCCCCGGTATGATGTTGGCTATTTCCAAATTGGTGGTAGACCACACGCTGGTAGTTTTGTCGTAGATATTGTCAGCTTCCAACAAGCGCACCGGGTTTACGGCATCACCGTGGATATCGGCAAAGTTACTTCCGTATTTTTCGATGTAAGCAGGGTCTTCGGTGGTAGTACCTCCGTACGAACCATCTAACGGATTATAAACCGTTGCGCTGGGCGGCATATACATGGCAGCAATAACAGCTCCCGTATAACCGCTATTCGTATCGCTCGAACGTTTCTGTGTGTTTTTCCAAACAAAATCCTGACTAACAGTTGCCCACTTATTCAGTTTGAATTTTCCGTTATAGCGTAAAGAAAGGTTTTTATTGAACGTATTTATCAATACTCCTTCATCGTTATCGTACGACAAAGACAAACGGTTGGAGCTATTTTCCGTACCTACGTTGATGGCAAGATTATGACGCTGATAAAAAGCCGTACGGAATATTTCGTCCATCCAGTTGGTACGGGTGGTAGCAATCCACGGATTCTTGGTCACGTCCCATCCGTCGGGCAAATCCATGTTGGCATTGCCGTATGACAGCTTACGCATCTCAATTTCTTCTTCTGCATTCAATGGCTCGATTAAGTTGACAGCCTGACGGATGCCATACGTTCCGTCGTATGAAACCGAGGGCGCACCTTCTTTTGCTTTTTTCGTAGTAACAAGTACAACGCCACCGGCTCCCGATTGTGCTCCGTAAATAGCCGCCGAAGCAGCATCCTTTAACACGACAATCGACTCGATGTCGCTCAGCGAAGCAATGGGAGCGCCGGGAACACCGTCTACTACCCACAATACATTATCGCCGTTTTGCGAACCTTGTCCGCGGATTACGATATTCGGAGTAGCCGTAGGGTCGCCGCCGTTTGCCTGTACGGTAACTCCCGCAAGCTGTCCCTGCAACATTCCTTCGGTAGAGCTTACGGGGCGTGTAGCCAGACTTTCCGTATTATCGACCACACCTACCGAAGCCGAAAGGTCTTGCTTACGTGCATTGGCTCCGTATCCGAGTACAACCACTTCGTTTAACATTTGGGAGTTTTCTTTCAGCGTAATCACCAAATTATTTCCCGACGGACGTATTTCTTGCGTTTCATAGCCGATGTAACTCACGGATAACACATCGTTGTTACCCACCGTCAGCTCAAATTTTCCATCCACATCGGTAATGGTTCCATTTGTAGTTCCTTTTACCATGACGCTGGCACCGATAACCGGCAGACCGGTTTCATCAATCACCGTACCGTACAGCTTTACACTTTGTTGTACGGAAGCCGTTGTCCGCACATCATTCATTTCAGGATTATCAACCGCTCCGTAGAGGGAAACCGGCAAACACAACCCCAATGAAACAATACCTGCATAATAAGTTTGTCTCTTCATACTTAATCAACCAATTACCTAAAGTTTTTTAACGCTGCGAATATATATTTCAATTTTTAAACACTTCATCAGAGTTTTTTTAAGGAAGGCGATATTTCATTGTTTCGTTTCGGCTTTGAAACAAAAGCGTAACGCAGACTAAAATCGGATGAAAAAACGGAGATAAGAGCTTATTTAAATAGGCACTTATCCGTTTGCGATTTCCAACCGAATGTTTATCTTTGTGGGTAAGGTTATGTAGCACTTCCCAAACCAAAAGGCTGACGGGCGTGTTTATACATACATATAAGCAAAGGGAGATAAAACTATGGACGCTATGCTGTGGAGTACGGTATTTTCCACCCTTATTTATGTCATCTACCTCGCCGTAGTGATTACCACCATCTTTATCGTGATTCTCGACAACCGGAATCCGGTAAAAACGATGGCATGGATTCTTATTTTATTCTTCTTGCCCGTGGTGGGACTGCTGTTCTACATTTTCTTCGGGAAGAGCAGGCGCAAGGAACGACTGATAAGCCGGAAAGGATATGCGAGGCTGACCAAACGCCCGATGGAGGCATACCAGTCGCAGGCTGCACTGAAAGAGGGAATAGAGGGAAAACGTTTGGCTATTTTTTTCAACAAAGTAAACGGGGCGTTGACTTTCGGCGGAAACGGCGTGGAGTTTTATACGAACGGATACGCCATGCTGCAATCTTTGCTCCGCGAAATAGCACACGCACGCCATTTCATCCATCTGGAATATTATATTTTCGAAGACGACCCCGTAGGAAGGCTGTTACGCGATGCACTGATAGACAAGGCTCATGAAGGGGTTAAAATCAGGGTGCTTTACGATGACGTCGGATGCTGGAAAGTAGACCACGCTTTTTACGAACAAATGTTATGCGAGGGCATCGAAGTACAGAGTTTTCTGAAAGTGCGCTTCCCGCAGTTCACCAGCAAAATCAATTACCGGAATCACCGTAAACTAACCATCATTGATGGGAATGTAGGCTTTATCGGCGGTATGAATATTGCCGAACGCTACATGAAAGGTGTTTCGTGGGGAATCTGGCGCGATACGCAGGTTAAAATTTCCGGGAAAGCGGTTTACGGACTTCAAACGGCATTTCTAACTGACTGGTATGCGGTAGACCGTTCGCTGATTACCTCTGCCGAATATTTCCCCAAAATAACAGAGGCTAAGGGAGAAGCCATAGCCCAAATAGTCATGTCGGACCCGATAGGCGAATGGCGCGACATCATGCAGGGAATCATGATGGCGCTGTGCCGCGCGCAACGGTACTTTTACATTCAGTCGCCTTACTTTCTTCCCACCGAACAGGTGAAAACAGCATTACAAACGGCGGCTCTTGCCGGTATAGATGTAAGACTCATGTTGCCCAAACGGGCAGACACATGGTTGATACACAAGGCTTCGTTATCGTATTTAGATGAAATGATGCAAGCCGGAGTGAAGATATACCTTTACCGGAAAGGGTTTTTACACGCAAAGATGATGGTCAGCGATGACGAACTTTCCACCGTCGGCTCTACCAACATGGATTTCCGCAGCTTTGAACATAATTTTGAAGCCAATGCTTTCTTCTATGATAAGAATACGGCACTGACTTTGAAAAACATATTCCTTGAAGACCAAAAAAGCTGTTTGCTCTTATCGCCTAAGATATGGAACAAACGTTCTTGGAAAAATAAGGTCATAGAATCGGTGGTTCGGCTGCTTGCTCCGCTGCTTTAAAAAACGAAAAGTTCACGCTTCCGTAATGCCGGTGTTCTACGAAACAGGGATGGGCATCGAAACTCAAATCTTTTCCATGTTCTAAAACAAACAGTCCGTCGGGCTTCAGCAAACCGTGTGCAAACACCTTATCGGGAATTGTTGACAATTCTTGTAAAGCGTAAGGAGGGTCGGCAAAAATAAAATCAAACTGCTCGCCGCAACGCTCCATATAGCGGAATACATCTCCCCGCAACGGGAAACAACGGTTGGTATTTACCTCACGCATCACTTTACAAATAAACGCATAATGCTGAGGGTCTTTCTCGACTGATACCACACGGTTGCACCCGCGCGAAACCAGTTCGATGCTGATGCTTCCTGTTCCGGCAAAAAGGTCGAGCGCGGTTATTCCTTCTTCAAAATCGAGGTAATTAGTCAATACATTAAACAGATTCTCTTTCGCAAAATCGGTTGTCGGGCGCGCTTTAAATGTATGAGGTACATCGAAACGCCTGCGCTTATAAATTCCGCTGATTACTCGCATAATATTAAAGATTGCATATCGAATGGGATGTTGTCTTCCATCCGGGGATTAATAATAATGACATGACGCACGTATTTCTTCAAACACTCTAAAACTTCCGTACGTTCGGCTGCCGGCTCTCCGCATACGTGCAGTTCGTCATGTTCTTGGTCGTAACCTAACTGCTTCCATATACCAAGCAAATAGTAACAACAATCTTCGGTAGAAGATACGGAATAAGTGTTGACCAGTTGCAAACAGTCTTTACCAAAGGCTATGACATCAACCGTTTCGGGCTGCAGGTGTACCAAAAGCCTGCGCCGCTCACTGCCTTTACTCTGCTGACAAAAGTATTCGGTCAGCGGACTTATCGTGGCAAAGAAACGGGCATCCGGGAAATGTTCAGTAAGAAACAAATGGCTCAACTTATCTAAGGCGAAAAGAATAACCACGTTGCTTTTACCTAACACATTGCAAAGTATTACCTCGTTATTCCGGCGCGGCAGGTTTTGATAAAACAACGTATCGGTAAGTTCGTCTTCATACCATTCCAACGGTACCGATGTGTAACGCTCCGTATGTACCAAGATATTAACCTGTTTATACCGATGCTTTATCTCTTCTGCTTCTGCAAGAAACTGTTTGAGGTTTGCCGCCATCGAATGACGTGCGTTTACCGGATAAAAAGAATAAAAACACTCCCTGTTGTCTTGAGGATTGAAAACAGAAAAAGAAAATCCATCCGTACTAAGACGGATGGATAAATTGTATTGAGCTGATTGGGTAAAATCAATCGGTACAGTCATATATATAATACTCTTATTCCCAGTTACCTGCGTTATTATTAGGTTGTTCGATATCGCCTACTTTCAAACCGCAATATTTACCTAACTTACTTTGTACGTCTTTCAGGTTATTCAACTCCTGTTCGTTGATTCCTTTCAAGTAAACATCATAGCCTACATTTGCTTGGAAAAGGTTCAAAGGCATACCCGTATCCAATGTATCTCTGCGACTTTGCATCTGGAACTTGGCTCCATTGCCGTAAGGAACATAAGGCAAAGAGTCCGGGTTAAATCCTTTTTCGAAAATCGTATCCATCACTGCCACCCACATCGTGTCACGGCGGAAGTTCTGCAAACCTTCTTTTTCTACATCTTTCCAGTTACCCGTCTTTTTGGCTTTATTGATAAGTTCCATTGCTTTCTTTTCCGTCATACCGCTGTTCAACTGGTCATCGGTCAGCGTACCCACTTTCATGATGAAAGGCAGCTTCGCTGTTTTCACGAAAGTAATCAATGAATCAAAATTATCGGTATATGCCCCTTGATGCATCGAACGGTATTCCTGTTGCGCCTTACGGATATCGATCAAACGGGCAATAATCGCTTTCTCTCTCAATTTTCTTTCTTCATCGAAATGAATAGGTCCCATTATACTGCCATAGCATATATAAATCAAAGCAATGACACAGGCAGCCAACACAAGATTAATAACTGTTTTCATGATAATATTGTTTTTTTAATTTATATTCGTAGCGTCAAATAAAACACTTTATCCGAAACATACTCATAGTATTATGTGATTTTTTACGTACAGATATGCTGATTAATGATTTATCGCAACAAATTAAACGAAAATTTTTATATAAACCAACAGTAGAGCAAGAAAAAGCTATAAAATCTTTTGCAGATTTTATTCTTTCGCCTTCTGCTGATGCGATTTTCGTGATGAAAGGATATGCCGGAACCGGAAAGACAACATTGACCGGAGCTTTGGTGAAGGCGCTTGAAGACTTGAAATACAAGTGTGTTTTGCTTGCACCCACCGGAAGGGCTGCTAAGGTTTTCGCCCGAAATGCCGGACATTCGGCTTATACCATCCACCGGAGAATCTACCGCCAGCGTGTTTTCTCGAACGAAACCGATAACTTTACACTGAACAACAACCTTCACCGACAGACGCTGTTCATCGTCGACGAGGCTTCGATGATTGCCAACGAGGGATTGTCGGGCACTATCTTCGGGACAGGACGACTGTTAGACGACTTGATTCAGTATGTATACAGCGGAACGAACTGTAAGTTGATGCTTATCGGAGATACTGCCCAGCTTCCTCCCGTGGGAGAAGAAGAAAGCCCTGCGCTGTCGCCCGGTATCCTGCAGGGCTACGGATTGGAAGTTACGGAATGCAGCCTCACGCAGGTGGTCCGACAGGCGGAGCAGTCGGGGATTCTGTATAACGCCACGCGGCTGCGGCAATACATCGATGCGGAGGATTGTTTTTCATTGCCTCGTGTCCGTACCGCCGGATTTGCCGACATCCGGACGATAACTGGCAACGAACTGATAGATACGTTGAACGAGTGTTACGAGCAAGCGGGCACAGACGAGACGATTGTGATTTGCCGGTCGAACAAAAGGGCGAATCTGTATAACAACGGTATCCGTAATACGATTCTGTATCGGGAAGACGAGCTGAATTCGGGCGATATACTGATGATTGCCAAGAACAACTATTATTGGGGTACCGGCTGTAAGGAGCTGGATTTCATTGCCAACGGAGATGTAGCCGTGGTACGCCGCGTACGCCGCAGCCATTCGATGTACGGATTCCGGTTTGCCGATGTGGTTTTGTCGTTTCCTGATTACGGGGATTTGGAATTGGAGGTGAAAATACTGCTCGACACGCTGCACAGCGATGCTCCTGCCCTGACCCGTGAACAAAACGAACGGTTATTCAACAATGTGCTTGAGGATTATGCCGACTTGACAACAAAGCGCGAACGGATGAAAAAAATGAAAGAAGACCCATACTTTAACGCGCTTCAGGTAAAATTTGCCTATGCCGTAACCTGCCATAAAGCGCAAGGAGGACAGTGGCAACGTGTTTTTCTTGACCAAGGATACATGACGGAGGAGATGCTTTCGCCCGACTACTTCCGATGGCTGTACACGGCGTTCACCCGGGCTACGGAGACTTTATATTTAGTAAACTGGCCGAAAGAGCAACTGGATGGGGAGGAAAACCGGAATGGGTAAGCAGCCATTCCGAAGCCTCAGCGTATAAACTTTATAACCCGCCCGGCTGAGTTGTACGACTCACCCAAGCGGGTTATATAACTCAGCAAGACGGGTTGTATAACTCACCTTGCCGGGTCATTATGTTTATACGCATATATAATAAAAACAATCTATAAGCGCGGTAATCTTATCGTTCGTTCTGCACCATATTGGGGTTGGCATCCATTTCCGATTGCGGAATGGGCAACGCGATACGAAGGTCGTTATATTGAATAGTTATTGCGTTATTATCTTTCAAAGTCGCCAAATGCCATCTGCCGCTGCGTACTATCGGTATCCGGTTACGCAGGTAGTCATAGAATATCAGCCCCTCGCCCACTAACTCTTTGCGGCGTTCTTTCATGATGCGTTCTATTGTAAAGTCGGCAGCCGAGTTGACGCGCATTGCAGCATTCGGCGTACGGTTGGCTATCAGTTCGTTCAAGTAATTCATTCCTTCAGTCTGTTCCGCTCCTCCCAATTTCAATCCGGCTTCGGCTGCATTCAAATAAACTTCCGACAGACGGATAATGCAGATGTTGTTATCGTGCGGGTCGCCGTTCTTTCCGGGGAACTTTCCGAGAAAGACATTGCGGTTACGAGCAGCTTCGGGCAGTCCCCCGTTATTTTCGATAACAGAAGGTTGGGCTACGCAGTGACGGACATCTTGGGTATCTTCGTCAAGCAGATTCAAAAAATCTTCGGTCAAAATCAAGTTGTTCCAGTCGGTTTTGGCTTCGTTGGCGTAAACCATCGGCGCACCTTCACCTCCCGTACCTCCACCCCACTCTGAGGGTTCGGAAATGCTGATGTAGAGTTCGAAAAGCGATTCCGACTGAAAATCTTGCCCCCAAACGTTGGGATATTCGCTTTGCGTGTAAAGCGAGTAGAGGTTTCCGCTGTTCTTAATCACATCTACCGCTGCATCGTAAGCGTCCCGGTAGTTGCCCATGTTCAGGTAAACCCGCGAAAGGAGTGCCTTCGCCGCCCAATAGTTGATGTAGCCGTCACGTCTTTCACGGCTCAACCCGTCGAGGGCATCGGTCAAATCGGTTACCACTTGCGTGTAACACTCTGCCACGGTATTACGCGCCGGACGATGATCCGGATTTTCGGGACTCAGCTCGATAGGCACTCCGAGTGAGGCTCCGTTATCGTTGGTATAGGGCATACCGAACATGCGCGTCAGGTTAAAGAGTGCCAGCCCGCGCAATACGAGGGCTTCGGACTTAATGGCATTCACCTCTTCGTCAGTTCCTCCGGGAATATTTCCTTCATTTACCCGCTGAATGATGTTGTTTGCCTGACGGATAACAATGTACGGACGTTGCCACGGCAGAGTGATGTTCAGATTATCGTCTGCCAACACATTATATTCATAGTAAGGAGATACACGCCTGCCCGGTCCTTTACTCTCGCGCGCCTGCACGTCGGCAGCGCGGCAATCGCCATAATACCAATGGTTATCCCCGTAATAGCTATGCTGAGAGGTTTGGCGGTACACACCGTTCAAGGCTACTTCAAGGTCGCTATACGTAGCGAGAGCTTGGTCGGTGGTTACTGAAGTCGACGGGTCTAAGTCAAGCCAGCTACTCGAACAGGATGTTCCGACAAAGGAAACAGCCGCCAACATATATATATATAATCGTTTCATAAGAAAATACCTTTTTTAAATGAATTAGAATGTTAACTGAACTCCGAAACTAAACGTGCGCATGGCGGGAGCTTCGCAGAATACTTCTCCGTTGACCGGCGTTTCGGGGTCGTACTGATCCCACTTAGCCCACGTCAGGAGGTTGCTTCCGGAGAAGTAGATACGCGCCCGGTCTATCAAAGCCTTGCTTGTCCACTCCGAAGGCAATGTATAACCAAAGGTCAGGCTCTTCAAACGCAGATGGTTGGTACTGTGAATGTAACGTGAAGAGTTGCTTATAGAAGCGTTCTGACCATACACGAAGCGTGGCACGTCGGTTACGTCTCCCGGCTTTTGCCAACGGTCTAACGCATAGACGGGCAGGTTATAACCCTTGCTTCCGCTATCCCCGCCATAAATGGAGGATGTTCCGTTCTCGATGTAGGTTCCGGCTTTATCGAACGAATAGCCGCCCAATGAGTACGTCAGCGTAAAACTCAAGTCAAACCATTTGTAGCTTAATATGTTGGTCAAACCTCCCGAAACTTTCGGCTCGGCAGACTTATACGGAATGGCTTGTGCCTCATCGGGGTTTGTAGTAAGACTACGGTTGTAGTTCCCGTTTTCGTCCTGCGTATTCAGATAGTATTGGGCTTCTCCGGTCTGCGGATTAACACCGGCATACTCTTTTACGTAAAACGTATAATAAGGATAGCCCACTTTATGGATAAACCAATTGCCTTCGATAGACTGGTCAAGCTCGCCGTTCAATGAAACCACCTTGTTTTTGTTGTGGCTCAAATTCAATACCGTTGTCCAGTTAAAATCGTTTGTGGCAAAGTTCAATGTTCGCAGCTCCAGTTCCACACCTTTGTTGTTCAGCTGTCCTACGTTTGCAAGGTAATTGGTAAACCCTGTGGTGCTGCTGATCGGCATGTTGTAAAGCAAATCCTTCGTATCGCGGTTGTAATATTCCACTGTCAGGAAGATGCGGTTGATGAAAGAAAAATCGACACCGATATTCAGGTTATAGTTCTTTTCCCACTTCAAATTCGGGTTCGGCTGAGAAGATTCGTAAGAACCCGACTGCTCCATGTAATTCTGTCCGTAAGTATATACCCCCATGTATCCGTACAGTGAGCCGGGCTGGTTACCGTTCACACCGTAAGATGCACGTATCTTCAAATCGCTCAACACATGCTTCAAAGGTTTCATGAACGATTCGTTTGAGATATGCCACATACCCGATACCGACCAGAAGTTCCCCCAACGTCCTTCAGGAGCAAGGCGCGAGCTACCATCGCGACGGAAACTTCCGGCAACATAGTAACGGTCATCGTAATCATAGTTCAAACGAGACACGTAAGATATCATGCGGTAATCTTGCGTAGATGACTGGAAAGCACTCAAAACGGAAGCATTGTCCGGTTCGGTAAGAATCTCGGAAGGAAGTTTGTATTTCTCGCCCACTGCCTTATCCGTTTGATAACTTTCAACCTCGTAAGCAGCCAGTACATCCAGATTATGCTTATCGGCAAAGGTATGGATATAGTTTACAGAAGTAGAAGATATCAGTTTCCCGTATTCAATGAATCCTTTCGCCGTGCGGGCATCGCTTCCGCTCTTTGATCCGGCAGAACTCAAAGGATTGTAATAACGGGCATCCTTCTGTATGTTATAGTCATAACTTAATGTTTCTTTTATCTTCAGTCCCTTTATCGGTTCTACCGAAGCATAGCCCGTAGCAAACATACGGGTCATGCGGGTACGGTTATAGTCGGTTAATATATCGCGCAAGGGGTTCAGTGAAGTGCCTTCGTATGCACCTACGTAATTCCCGTTCTCATCGCGTACCAGCATGGACGGATTCATCGTGACGGCTGTCGCGAAAAACGGGTTTATGGCAGAGCTTCGTTCCTCATTCAGTTCCTGATTCAGTTGCGAAAACATCATGTTTCCTCCCACTTCACCGTACCGCCCTACCTTTTGCGTCATGTTCAAACGTGCCGAGTAGCGTTCCAATGCCGAGTTCTTTGCCAAACCCTCCTGCTTGTTATACCCCAACGAAGCATAAAACGTAGTACGGTCGTTACCTCCCGATACGGAAGCCTCGTAATCTTGCTGGGTAGCGGTACGCAGCAACTCCTTGCTCCAATCGGTGTATCCCATCGAAGGAATGGAAGCATATTTGTCAATTTCCTGATCGGCGTAAGCGGTGGGCGAAGACATGCCTCGGTCTTGCGCATAGTTTACCAAACCTTCGTAAAGCATCATCCGCCGATCGTCTCCGCTCAGCGTAGGACGGAAATCGACAGCCGAATTTGAGAAACCTCCCGAAATGTTCAACGAAACTTGTGCCTTGCCGATGCTTCCTTTCTTGGTGGTAATCAAAATGACCCCGTTTGCCGCACGCGAACCATAAAGCGAAGCCGCTGCCGCGTCTTTAATCACCGTAATGTTTTCGATGTCAGAAGGATTCAAGGTTGCCATGATGTTGGTCTTCGAGTTATTCATATACGAAGCATCAAGTCCTCCACTGCTTAGGCTTCCGGAAGTTACAGGCACACCATCAATCACAAACAAAGGTTCCTGTGAAGCATTGAACGACCCCATACCGCGAATACGGATGCTTTGGTTGGCTCCCGGCTGTCCGGAACTGCTGGTAATATTCACACCCGTAGTCATACCTTGCAGCTTTTGTTCCACACTCATCACGGGGATGTCTTTCATCATGCTCCCCTTTAACGTATTTGCAGACCCGGTGAACGAAGACTTTGTAAAATTACCATACCCCGTTACTACAACTTCTTCCATAGCCACGGCATCGGGCTGCATGACAATGTTCATCGTATTCCGCTTGTTGGGAATACGGACTTCGAGTGTTTTCATTCCTAAGTACGAAACCGTAACCATCTTATAATCCGGCTGTACTTCTAACGAAAACTTTCCGTCAATATCGGTGATAGCCCCTTGCGATTCATGCCCCAGAACTGCGATAGCTGCACCAATCAACGGTTCGCCATCTTCCGAAGAAATGACAGTTCCTGTAATGACACGCTGCTGAGCAAACATTTGCAGGCATACCAACGAAAAGACTAACAAACACACTCTTCTAATTGTAAAATGAACTGTTTTCATATATTTTTCCATATTTGACATAATTTCTCATGCCAAAACAATTCCATTCTACAATCTCAATTATTATTTTATGTTAACACACTGTTTGACAACAAATTAATCAAGGCAATATTTACAGTCTGTATTTACAATAAATGTGGAAGAATGTTGAGAAGTGTTGAATTATTCCACAGTTCGGCTATTACCATTCAGACAGATACAAGAATGTGTCAGGATGGGAAAAACTCTCCGCTTTTCGTCATCCTGACACATCCCCCTCGAAGTAGAAATGCTATCAGCGCATTTCTGTATAAGGAATCTTATCCATATCGTTATAATCCAAGTTTTCACCTGCCATACCCCAAATAAACATGTAGTTGCTGGTTCCGGCAGCTGCATGGATAGACCATTCGGGCGACATGATGGCTTGTTCGTTATTCAGCCATACGAGGCGTTCTTCTTTCGGCTCTCCCATCAGGTGGCAGATGCGGTTTCCTTCGGGTACATTGAAATAGAAATAAGCCTCAATACGCCGGCTGTGTGTATGGGCAGGCATGGTATTCCACACACTTCCCGGCTTCAATTCGGTCAGTCCCATCTGCAACTGGCAAGGACCTTCTTCCAATACGTTATTCACAATCAGCTGGTTAATCACGCGGTCATTGCTTTCTTCCATTTTCCCTGCCGGAAAGGAATTGGCTTTCAGCGAACCTTTACGTCCGTCGATGGTTACCAACTGTGTTTTATACGCTTTGTGTGCCGTAGCCGAGTTGATATAAAACTTAGCAGGATTGGCTGCATCTTTACTCTTAAATGTTACCTGCTTATTGCCGCGTCCTACGTAAAGGGCTTCTTTGAATTTCAATTCGTATGCTTTTCCGTCTACCGTCACTACGCCATCGCCTCCTACATTAATCACTCCCAACTCTCTGCGTTCAAGGAAATACTGTGCTTTCAGGGGGTCGATAGTATCTAACGACAACTCTTTGCTTACAGGCATCGCTCCGCCGAAGATAAAGCGATCGTACATAGAATAAGTCAGATTGATTTCGTCGGCAGCCATTACTTTATCCATCATGAAACTGCTCCGCAGCCTGTCGGTGTCGTAATGTTTTACGTCTTGCGGATTACAAGCCGTTTGCATCTTGTAGTTCACTTGTGCATTTACCGAGAGAGCTATCGCTCCCAACATCATAGCCGTTGCTAATTTTTTCATTGCTTATATGGTTTTTAATTATGTTATTTCATAGCAAGTTCCGGATGTGAACACAGCTGTTTTTCATTCATCTTTTATATTTATCCACGTATTCACGCCCCAAATTTAATGCTTTTTTTTAATCTGCAATTATAAAGAATGTTATTTCGTTATCGCACACGACAAGCATTGAGAGGGTTTTACAACGCTACTCGAAGCGTTGGTCCACGCTATGGGATGCGTTATGTCATTCATCCCATAGCGTTAAGTAACGCTTCCCAATGAATTTTCAACTCCCGATGCTAAGAAATCCAGCAGACATACGGACAAAAAATAAAGGATTCGGAATACGCTCTACCGCGTAACCGAATCCTTTACCGTCAAATCAGATAAATCTGGTTCTTATTATTTCTTTTTCAACTCGTTTGTGAACGAATACGGAAGGTCTTCTGCCTGCACACCTCTCGACTTATTCGGAGTGTCGCCCATACGGATATCAATCGTAGCACCGTTGGTAAACATCGGGAACGTGTAGTAGTTCTTCGTATACTCCTGTCCGTTTACTTTCATATCTTGGATGTAGATATTGCTTTGGCTGTTTTCGGGAGCATTGATTACCACGCTCTTTCCGTTTTCCAAGTGGATGGTTGCTTTCTTAAACAGCGGAGCACCCAATACGTACTGGTCGGTTCCCGGACAAACCGGATAGAAACCTAAGGCTGAGAATACATACCATGCAGAGGTCTGACCGTTATCTTCGTCGCCGCAATAAGCGTCCGGAGTGGGTGTATACATGCGGTTCATTACCTGACGCAACCAGTATTGGGCTTTCCACGGCTGCTTAGCGTAGTTATACAGGTAAATCATGTGCTGTATCGGCTGGTTTCCGTGAGCATAGTTACCCATGTTCATCACCGTCATTTCGCGGATTTCGTGAATCGGGAAACCGTAATAGCTGTCGTCGAAGATAGGCGGAACGGAAAATACCGAATCCATCATCGTTACAAACATTTCGTCGCCTCCCATCAGGTCAATCAATCCTTGCGGGTCGTGGAATACTGACCAAGAGTAGTGCCAGCTATTGCCTTCGGTAAAGGCATCGCCCCACTTCAGCGGTGAGAACGGTGACTGGAACGTACCGTCGGCATTCTTTCCGCGCATCAGCTTGCTTTCCGGGTCGAACAGGTTCTTATAATTCATGGCACGCTTAGCGAAAAGATTGATTTCTTTCTTCGGACATTTCAGGTCTTTAGCCAACTGATAAATACACCAGTCGTCGTAAGCATACTCTAACGTACGCGCTGCGTTTTCGTTGATTTTCACATCGTAAGGAACATAGCCCAACTTGTTGTAATATTCATATCCCTGACGTCCGGTAGAAGAAACTTCCGGATGAACGTTTTCCGTACCGTGAATCAAGCCTTTGTACAGCGTTTCAATATCGTCTACCTTCACGCCTTTCATGTAAGCATCGACCAAAACCGAAGCCGAGTTGTTACCAATCATACAGCCTCTGTGTCCCGGACTTGCCCATTCGGGGAAGAATCCGCTTTCTTTATAGGTGTTAATCAAGCCTTCTTGGATTTCCTTGTTTACCGAAGGATAAGCCAGATTCAGCAAGGGGAACAAACAGCGGAACGTATCCCAAAAACCAGTATCGGTGTACATGTATCCCGGAACTACTTCGCCGTTATAAGGGCTGTAATGTACCACCTGACCGTTTGCATCGATTTCGTAGAACTTGCGAGGGAACAACAGTGAGCGGTAAAGACATGAATAGAACATGCGGTACTGGTCAAGGTTTCCGCCTTCTACCTCGAATCGGCCCAACATTTCATTCCACGCATCTTGTCCTTTCTGAACCAGTACGTCGAAGTTATCCGAGCCTAATTCTTTCAGGTTCAACAATGCCTGTTCGTGGCTGATGAATGAAGAAGCCACACGTGCGTGTACTTCTTCGCCCTTCTTCGTAGCAAAACCGATAATCGCTCCGGCATGGTTGGCTCGCTGCTCTACCTTATTTTCGGTCACCACGCTGTCGGCAACCGTTGCACAATAAGTAAACGGTTTGTCAAACTCAACTACAAAATAGTTTTTGAAATTGGCAGGAACACCGCCGCTGTTACGAGTCGTATATCCGATAATACGGTTATTCGCCTTGTCGATTTTAACATACGAACCTTTGTCGTAAGCATCTACCACCACGTATGAATGTTCGTTTTCGGGGAAAGTGAAACGGAACATGGCAGCGCGTTCGGTAGGAACAAGCTCGGTTACGATATCGTAGTCAGCCAAATACACCTTATAATAATAAGGCTTTGCAGTTTCTCCTTTATGCGAGAACCAGCTTGCACGCTTATCTTCGTTAAACTCAGGAGCATTGACCATCGGCATAATGGCAAACTGTCCGTAATCGTTAATCCACGGACTGGGCTGATGGGTTTGCTTAAAACCTCTAATCTTTGTTGCCGTATACTGATACGTCCATCCGTCGCCCATCTTTCCGGTTTGCGGTGTCCAGAAATTCATACCCCACGGACGGGCAATCGCCGGATAAGTATTTCCGGTAGACAGTTCGAAAGTAGATTCTGTACCTACAAGCGGATTCACATAGCTTGCATAATCCACCGTAGCCGCTTTTGCAAAGCCCAAGAATCCTGCTAATAAAATAAGTAATGATAATTTTTTCATGGCCTATTCAACTAATTATTGTTTCACACCCCATTTGGTCGGCTGATTAGTCATAACCAGTTCCAATGCTCCACCGTTAACAATGTCTTTATGTTCGAAGAAAGGAACATCCAACGGTTGTCCGTTCAGAGTAGCCGACTGAATATATTTGTTTTCCTTTGAATTATTCTTCGCAGTGATGGTAAACGTTTTGCCGTTAGGCAGATTGATAACAGACTGGTCGAACACCGGACGTCCGATAGAATACACCGGTTTTCCCGGACATACCTGATAGAATCCCATTGAGTTAAGGATATACCATGCAGACATCTGACCACAGTCTTCGTTGCCCGACAAGCCGTCAGGGTTATTACGGTATTGTTCCTTAAATACCCGGTCAAGCAATTCCTGAGCCTTCCACGGACGGTTTACGTAGTTATACATGTGGATAACATGATGACTCGGCTCGTTACCTTGAGCATACTGTCCGATAAGCCCTGTAATATCTGCCGAAACCACATCTCCTTCCAGTTCAGAAGAAGCAGTAAACAGAGAGTCTAATTTTCCTACAAAGGCATCTTCGCCACCCATCAGTTTTACCAAGCCCTCAATATCGTGGGGAACAAACCAAGTCCACTGCCAAGCTGTTCCTTCGCAGTAATCATCATTCCGGTGATTAGAAGCACGGGGATTAAACGGAGTACGCCATTTTCCATTAGAGTCAACTCCACGCATGAAACGGGTAGAAGGATCAAAATAAAGTTCGTATGCTTTCGCAAACTTCGCATACTTCTCTTTATTCTTATAGTCTCCGGTTGCTTCGGCAAGAACCGAAATACAATAATCATCGTAAGCATATTCCAAAGCCTTTGCTACCGATTCGTTTTCACGGTCGCACGGAATATAACCCAACGTATTCTTATAATAACGTGCCATAGGCATCAAGACAGGCAATACCTTTTCCGGACATACGATACCGGTTGTATCATACTCAGCAGTACGCAGACAAGCCTTGTAAGCCTCATCCAAATCAAAATTCGCATATCCTTTGGTATAAGCGTCTGCTATCAACGAAGCTGCATGATAACCAATCATCGTACCGGTGTAATTTCCGGCAAGTTCCCATTTGGGGAATACACCACCTTCTTGCGCTTTCAACATCAACGAACGGATAAACTCATTATTCAAATCCGGATCGATGATAGAAAGCAACGGATGAAGGGCACGGAACGTATCCCACAAAGAGAAAATCGTATAAACAGGCTTATTGACATCTCCTTGATGCGGTTTCAGGTCCATACCGAAATAACGTCCGTCTACATCGGTAAACAGGTTCGGACTGATAGCCGTATGATACATCGCTGTATAGAAGATTGTTTTGTCTGTTTCATCGGAAGTGGTGACATCTATTTTCTTCAGATAATCATTCCATGACTGGCGTGCTGCCTTACGGATACCTTCAAAGTCCCACGCCGGGATTTCAGCCTCCAGATTCTTTTGCGCACCTTCCATATCTACCGCCGAGATACCTACCTTAACCATCACTTCTTCGTCTTTCTGCGTAGCAAACTGCAACAAGACTTTGCAACGGGGCTGCATTTTTCCGTTATGGTCGGTCAGCGTATCGCGCACGATAGTGTAAGTAAAAGGCTTCGAGAATTTAGCATAGAAACTTGCCTGCTGATCGAATGCCCAATATTCAGTTAATTTATGTCCGCGTATTTCGGTATCACTCACCACTTCCACTTGCATATCCAAGTTTTTCTGGCGCTGTATAGAATAATCCAAATCTAAAATAAATCCGGATTTATCGCTTTCGGGGAACGTAAAGCGATGTAAAGCGGCACGTTTGGTTGAAGTCATTTCTGCCTTCACGCCGTAACGATCGAGAAATACAGAATAATATCCCGGTTCAGCCGTTTCGTTCTGATGAGAAAAAGCCGAAGCGTAAGGCAGGTTCTGCTTGGTAAAGTCCTGCGGATTATATGTCTGCTCACCCACAGTAGGCATCAACAGGAAATCACCGTAGTCGGCACATCCCGTTCCGCTCACATGCGTATGCGAGAAACCGTTCATCAACGAGTCTTCATAATAATATCCCGAACAAGCATCCCAGCCATCGATGCGGGTATCAGGACTCGGCTGAATCATACCATTAGGAACTACCGCACCGGGGAAAGTATGTCCATGACCTCCCGTTCCGATAAACGGATTAACATAAGCAGCATAATCTTTTTCCACAGTTGCATCCGTAGAACATGCTGCAAAAAGCATCATACCGACGCAACATGTAATCGTAAAAACTTTTCGTATCATAATATTATACTTCAAGGAATTAATTACTTGAATTTTATTGATTATTTTTTCTGTGACAAAAATATTGTATTCTGACGAATCTCATAGCATATATGCAAAGTATTTTGCAATATTTCCAACACATCCCCAACAGATTCTTTCTTCCGTAACACTCCCGAATAGGTTTCTGTACCATCGATATCGGGTGAAAGAATAATATCTACCTTATACAAGGTTTCCAATGTTTCGGCAATACTGAAAATATTTGCGTTTTTAAAAGGTATCAGGTTATCATGCCAAACGGCGTCTAAAGCTGTATTGCTTTCGCGCACATTCATCCGTCCGGTCACCGTATTCAGTTCTACCCGCTGACCGGGAACAAGCGTAATCGACCCTTCGTCCTTATTACCTTTTACTTTAATTTCGCCTTCAATCAATGATGCTTCCGCTATGCGGCAAGAAGGGCTTGCCTTGAAATTAAACTTGGTTCCCAACACTTGCACACTCATGGCATCGTTATAGACAGTGAAAGGGCGATGCCTATCTTTATTTACTTCAAAATACGCTTCACCTTCCACCTTCACCTCACGCTCTGCGGTGCTAAAATTCTCCGGGTATTTCAAGACTGAATTTTCGTTCAACCAAACTCTGCTACCATCTGAAAGAACAATATCTTTCGTTTCTTGACTTCCGGTAACCACAGACAGCCATTTTTCTTGCGGCGACGAACTCCAATAATTAAAAGAAAATACAGAAACGACAAGAAGTACAGCAACAACGGCAGCATATTTAAATAAACAGTACAAGCGTCGAGTTTTCACAAGATGCTTATTTTTTTCAGCTTCGATAAAATACTCTAACTTTCTTTCCGCTTTCTGCAACGACAGCTTTTCATCTCTGTCATTTTGTTTGCCCAAGAAGTATATCTCTTCCCATGCAAAAAACAACCGGGCATGTTCGTCCGACTCGTTTACCCAACGAATAATCGCTTGGCGTTCGTCTTCCGAACATTCGTTGTCGAAAAAGCGTACTATTTCACGATAACCTGTTTTTTTCATAACCTTTTTACCTTGTTTCCTTATAGAGAACAATTCTCTACAAGGAAACACTTATTTCATTAAAAATTAAATAGCTGAATCAAAGATATTCTGCCATGACTCCACTTTTTATCAATTCGATATTTTACTTTCATTTCTTGCTATTTATACCAAACAGTGCCCGGCTCTTTTCCCATTTCAAATTCTAAAGTAGCGCCATCCATAATTTGCTGGTGAGTGATATAACACTTATCATACGGAGCGCCATTCAGCTTGACTGATTGAATATAAATATTCTCATGACTCACATTATGAGCTATTACCGTAAAGGTTTTCCCGTTACTTAAATGAAGTTGTGCTTTAGGGAACATCGGCGTACCTATTTCGTAATTGCCGGATATCGGATTAACCGGATAAAATCCCATGGCACTAAATACATACCATGCCGACATCTGACCACAATCTTCATTTCCACATAACCCTCCCGGCGTATTCGTGTAAAACTCGTGCATAATTTGTGCTACATACTTTTGAGTTTTCCACGGCTCATTTACCTTATTAAACAGATAAGAAACATGATGGCTCGGTTCATTGCCATGTGCATACTGGCCAATCATACCTGTACTGAATATAGGGAGTTCATCATCGGCAGAGGGATGGAAAGTGAACATACTATCCAATTTTTGAGTAAATCGTTCAGTTCCTCCTGACAAACCAACAAGTCCGTCAATATCATGCTGTACCGACCAAAAATACTGCCAACCGTTACTTTCACAAATATCTTCGGTATAAGCATCTGCCTTGAAGCCTTCTATGAAATTACCTTTGCTGTCACGCGGTTGCATAAACGTAGTAACCGGATTAAACACATTCTTATAATTCAATGCACGCGCATCAAATTCTTTCATTACATCTGTTTTACCCATCTTCTCAGCCATACGTGCGATGCAATAATCATCGAAAGCATATTCCAATGTTTTTGAAAGCGACCAATTTTCGTAAGGTTTCAAGTCATAAGGTACATAGCCTTTTTCTTTATACACCCCGATGGCACGATACTCATCTATATTTGCTGTTTTCACACATGCCTCCAATGCTTTTTCCGCATCAAAATCGCCAATGCCTTTCAAATAAGCATCCACAATAACCGGAACAGAATGATAACCAATCATCATATCTGTTTCACTTCCTTGAAAGTTCCATACAGGAAGACGCCCGTTTTGCTCATAAAAAGCGATAAACGATTTCACCATATCGTTCGTACGTTCAGGCTGAGTATAAGTAAACAGAGGATGAGAAGCCCGATAAGTATCCCACAATGAGAAAGTACCATAATTCACCCACCCGTCAGCCTGATGTACCTGCTTATCCGGTCCGTAATAAGCACCGTCTACATCATTATAAATCGTCGGAGCCAGCATACTATGATAGAATGCCGTATAGAAAACAGTTTTGTCATCCTTATTGTCAGATTCTATTTCTATCTTAGCCAACTCTTTATTCCACATTGCTTTAGCCTTCGCCAAGTAAGCATCAAAGTCATTATCGGGGGCTTCAGCCTGAAGGTTTCTTGCTGCACCGTCCATACTGGTGCCCGAAATGGCTGTTACCACCGTGAGTTGTTCGTCTTTCTGCGTTTGATAATCGAATCGTGCCACTACGCCGTTGCTTATTTTCAAACCATCTTTTTCGATAAGCACCGTGTCAAGACTCATTTTATCAAACGGGCGTGAGAAACGAGTATAGAAATAAATCTTCTGTCCACGTGCCCAACCGTCGGAGAAGCGATATCCGCGTACCGTTACCGAGTCTACAGCTTCAATAAACGATGCCTCCGTAACGTCCCAGTTCATGGCTTTCGCCAAATTCAGGAATACAGCCGATTCTGCTTGCGGGAATGTATAACGCTGAACGCCGCAACGCTCGGTTGCAGTCAATTCCACATTAATACCATAATCGTCAAGCATTACCTGATAATATCCGGCATACGCGCTTTCGCGGTCGTGAGAGAATTTCGAATGAATACCCAACGGAGCTTCCGCTTCCTTATAAGGGAGGGTTACAGGCATAAAAGAAATGTCATACAAATCACCTGCCCCCGTTCCCGAAAGATGGGTATGGCTGAATCCCGCAATGGTACTGTCGGGATAGAAATAGCCGGAAATCCGATCCCAACCCGGCAAACCGTTATCCGGGCTTAACTGTACCATACCGAAGGGAACTTGTGCCCCCGGATAGGTATTTCCGGTAAAATCCGTACCGATAAACGGGTTGACAAACTGAGTATAATCCGTATCACCCGTTACAGATTTTTCTTGCGTGCCACAAGCCGTAATTAAAAAAGCAAATGCACAAACAGAACCTGTTAAAAATCTCATAATATCTAAGGCTTAAAATTTAAAATTATAGTATTAACCTTAATATAAAACAATAGAATAAAGAAAAACACTTAGCTTATTTCTTAATTTTTCTAATAAACGAGCCGAATAAGTATTTTAATCTTAACAAACTTGTCAAAAATATTGTTTTTTTTCGACACCAGCTTAATATTTGGCATAAAAAAAACGGAGAGCAATAAAAATACTGCTCTCCGCATGGCATTTATCTCGTCAAGAGATCGGTTAATTATCTGAAGTTATTAGGTTGATGCCATTTTCCGTTGTCATCCATCGTATCGGCCACGTCCCACCAAACTTTATCGCCTTGCGTATAAGTCGGTTTCAACGGGTTACGAGATTCACTGTTCGGATATTGTACACGCTTAATCAGTTTTGTGTTCGGTATTTCACCGTTAGAGTTGTTACCACCTTGCGGCACCAACATATAACGCGGATAATCGGTACGACGCACCTCGGCCCATCCTTCGTTACCGTTCGGGAATACGGCAATCCACTTCTGCGTAATAATCTGTTCTAACTGTTCTTCTTTTGTACCACTACGGAATGCTTCCAAACCTTGCAGGTTATTGATATAATCACTGTAATTAGTAATTCCATAATAATCCATAGAGGCACGAATGCCGTCAAGATAATATTGCTCAGCGGTTTCTGTTACACCTGCCCAGCCACGCAAAGCGGCCTCAGCTCTCAAGAACAAACTTTCTGAATAACCGAACCAAACAATTTCACGAGCCAGATTCCACCAAATCTGCGGATTCATAGCATCGGATTGCAAATTACAGCGGTTGGGTGAGTATGTAGTGGTATACGAACCTCCAATATTAGTTTCACCATTACGTACACCTCCGAAATCTTTATCCGATTCTTCAGGTACAGCCTGATTTAACTTATCAAATTCGGTAGGACGGAACCAAAGAATATTACAACGAGGATCAAGATAACAATTATCTTCACTTGCGTTAAACATGGTTTCATCTACTCCACCGGCTGTATACAAACTGCTCGGAGCTTTTTGTTCAAATCCCGGAGTATCTGTTGTCACACCCGGTTTCAGAGCTTGATTCTTATAAGCCCATTCCATTTCTTTCGGAAGAACAACGTTAGCAGTCCAACTGAATAACAGAGCATAAATGTTTTCATTACCTCCGGTGATATATTGACGTTTCGGAATCAGCGTCATGTTATCGTCTTGACTTTGCATCAAACCTGAAGGATCTGCAAGAGCAGCTTCACCTTGTTGTTTTGCCAGACTCGGATTTACGTTAGAAACACGTAATGCCAATCGCAAACGCAACGTGTTTGCAAAACGAATCCAACTTTCAACATCACCGCCATAACACAAATCATCTTCTCCCAAATCAAATTGCTGCACACTCGGAATGTCATGCAAATTGGTAATAGCCTGATCCAAGATGTCGAAAATCATACCGTAAACTTCTTCTTGAGAAGAATATTCTACGTTCTCTTCCGGTGGAAGAGCACCTTTTACGTAATACTTGATAGGAATATCACCGTAAGTATCGGTTTGTGCAGACATCAAGAATGCGTAATAAATACGTGTGATATAAAATGCCGTATGATAATACTCTTTGTCGCAGAACCAGAATGTTTTAATCAACTGACTGTATTCACTTACAGTACGGTCATCATAAAAGTGTTTCCAGCGGTTAGCCGACCAACCATCATTATAAGAATAAGTAGGCGAGTTGCTTACAAATCCGCTAACATTATTTCCCCAATAACCCGCATAGATATCATGGGTAAGATTGGTTGCTGTTTGGTAATCGTTATACAAACCTTCGTAAACGAAATTAGAAAAAGTAGCACCTGCCGAACCTTCGGTAGCACGCAAACTTTCAAGTGCATTATCTGATACGGTATAATCGATATCGATTCCGTCGGCCGTTCCGCCAATGATTGATGGGTCGTACACTGGCTGATACGGATTGGTATTCATTTCTTCAAAGTCATGACATCCGGCTAACATAGCCAATAACGAACATGCAGCCACTGACTTATATATATTGAATTTCATAAGTAACTATTTTATTTAAGATTAGAAACCTAAACTAACTGACAAACCGAATGTACGGGTGTACGGCAGAGCCGCATAGTCGATGGCCTGAGAGAACATCGTTGTATCATAACCACCTTCAGGGCTCGTACCCGGAGTATGTTTCAACAGATAACACAAGTTACGTGCTACGAATGAAACGTTCAGTGAAGTCAACGGAGTTTTCTTCAGCAGCTTTGATGGGAATGAATAACCCAATGACAATTCTTTCAACTTGATAAATGAAGCGTCATACAAGAAATCTTCCGGCAGCAAAGCGCCATAATATTGAGATGCCGTAATCTTGGTCGTATTCACTTCACCGCTTTCTGTAACACCGGGGAATACCATCATATAGCCATCGCTTTCGCCACGGTTTTCCGTACGTTTAGCCAAACCGTTTCCGGTTGCAACCATTTCTGAATAAGAAAGGATGTCACCGCCAAACTTCATGTCAAACATAGCAGACAATGTAAAGCCTTTATACGTAAACGTAGGAGATACAGACATTGTAAGTTTTGGCTGGATGTTTCCTATCGGATTAGCCACACGGATACTTTCATCTGTAATCGTCAAAGGCAGACCGTTCGCACCAACTACGATGTTACCGTTTTCATCACGCTGATACAAAGTGTTTGCATAGATTTCACCTAATTTTTCGCCTTCACGCGCACCTACATTGATCGGGAAGTTAGAGTCGCCGTTAAAGAACATGTAACTTACACCTTGATCGGGAGCCAACTCATTAACCTTCGAAACGTTATGAGCCATGTTTACGTTCAAGTCGAAAGTGAAATCTTTCGTATCAACAATGGTAGAATACAACATCAATTCAACACCCTGATTCGAAATCAAACCGGCATTTACCCACTGACCACCTGACCACGGAGCCGCAGCCGGCACTTTCATAATCTGGTTCTTGGTCTTGCTGTAATAGTAAGTAAAGTCGAAGCCCAAACGGTTTTCAAAGAATTTCATATCCAAACCAACTTCGTATGAAGTAGCGATTTCAGGTTTCAGCTTATCGTTCATCTTCACATTATCGCGGGTCGGAACAAGAATACCGTTATCGAATGAGTAAGAATAAGTGTTATACAACTGATAAGGTTCAGTATCCTTACCTACTTGGGCTGCCGACAAACGCAACTTGGCAAATGTCAACCAGCTCGGCAACGTCTTATCCAAAGAGCGGACAAAGTCGGAAATTACGAAACTCAAGTTGGCAGAGGGATAGAAGAATGAGTTATCTGATTGTGGCAATGTAGATGACCAGTCATTACGTGCGGTCAAATCCAATGACAGATATTCTTTCCAAGCCAACTGTGCAGAACCGAATACTGAGTTCATGGCACGTGAATATCCACTTTCGGCAGCCGTACGAAGCAAATTGGCAGCATTAAACATCCAGTTGCCTTTAATCAGCATATTGCCTACACCCGCACTCAGGGTTTCGTATTTTTGATACATGAAGTTAGCACCGAGGTTAGCACCCAAACGGAAGTTATCCGTAATTTGCTTGTCAGCCATGAACATAAATTCAGCATTTGATTCGAAGAAGTTTTCTTCTCTACGATCCATAGCATCATTAGTAACCATAGCCAGACTGCTTTCACCATTGATACCATCACCTCCATTAGTCTCTTCGATACGGGTACGATAGTAATCGAACGCATATTTAGCAGAGAAATGCAACCAATCGGTAAAATTAATCTTCGCATTGTAGTAACCGAATGCACGCCAGCGTTCATCCGAATTATGACGTTGATTTAATACATAATACGGGTTACGTACACCGGCGGTAGGTCCGTACCAGTTAATATGTACATGATCATCGTCTGAATACTGTCTCAAGTCATCCAAACGAATATTGTGAGGAATACCCATCAACTGATTAATAGCACCGTAAGTACCATACATCGGACGGTCTTCAGCTTTTGTACGAGACAGTGAAATCTTACCGTCCATTGACAAGTACTTATTGATTTCTGTTCCTGCATTCAAGTCGATATTGATACGGTTCAGCTCCTCGTTCGGGAATACACCGTCATTATCTGAAGCACCGAATGAAGCACGATAATGAGATTTTTCCGTGCCATTGCTGATAGATACGTTATGATTCTGTGAAAAACCGCTTTCAAAATAATCCTTCAACTTATCACCGTATTTAGAATAAGCATAAGTTTCGCCATTCCATGCTTCTTTCATGCTGCCGTCAAGAACAGGACCCCAGCTTGACCCATCTGTAGCTGAATAAACAGCTCCTTCGTTAGAGTCAATATGTCCCTGTCCGTAACGTTCTTGCATTTCGAGCGTTTCAGCCACTTTCGTCCAAGTAAAGTTACCGCTATAACGAACACCGAAACCATCTTTCTTTGAACCTTTTTTCGTGGTTACCAAGATGACACCGTTACCGGCACGGCTACCGTAAAGGGCTGCGGCATTAGGACCTTTCAATACCGAAATACTTTCAATATCATCGGGATTGATATCCAAAGAAGCGCCACCACGGTCAACACCACTATAAAAAGAGGCATCTGAACTGTTGTTGTCGCTGAACGGAACACCGTCTACAATCCACAACGGCTGGTTGTTATCGCTCAATGAAGAGTTACCACGGATGGTGATTTTGGTAGAACCACCCAAACCGGTGGCTGAAGTGTTCATCGACAAACCGGCTACCTTACCTTGCAGCGCACTGGTAACCGAGGGGTCGCCCGTCTTGTTCAGTTCGTCGCTCTTCAACTCTTGGACGGCGTAACCCAACATCTTCTTCTCACGCTTGATTCCCAATGCCGTGACAACGACTTCGTCCAACATTTCAGAGTCTTCCTTCATCGTAAGGTCGATTACGTTCTTCCCGGCTTCAACGGGCATTTCTACCGTCTGATAACCGATGTAAGAGAACTGGAGGACAGCACCCGTAGGAACGCTTAACGTATAATTACCGTCCCAGTCGGTTATCGTTCCGTTAGTTGTACCTTTTTCCACGATAGATACACCAATCAATGCTTCTCCCGTTGCATCAATGATACGACCGGTAATCTGCTGCTGGTCTTGCTGGGTCGAGCGAACAGAAGCAGTGGCAGAGGTAGATTCTTTCGACAAATAAATTACATTGTCATCTACACGGTAACTGATGCCTTTTCCTGCCAATGCTTTGTCAAGGACTTCTTCTACAGAAGAACCGCTTGCCTCTACCGAACCGATAGGCATTTCAGCCAGTTCGTCATCGTAAAAGAATTGATACTGGGACTGCGACTGAATTTGCTGAATCATAGTCCCCAACTGAGTATTGGTTAAAGCAATGTTTAATTGCGCTGACACTAACTGTGAGGGTACAGTAAACAGTGTCGAAACCAATAATGCCCGAACGACTTTCTTCGAGCTCATGCACGAGTTTTTGCTTCTCATACCTGCTTTTCTAAGGTTAGACATAAAATTTAATGAATTTCTCTTCTATTTACTAAAACTTAATGGAATAAGAATTATCTTTTACAAACCACTTATCCGAAAATGAAATTATTAAAGAAAAAAGTATTCTCAAGTTAAATTACCCACCCCGTTTTCAGCAAAAACGCTTTTCAGGAGAAGAAGAAACAGTGAGGCCAAGCCGTTTACGCAATCGACTGTTTTACAAGCATTTGATTTACCGAAAAACGCTACCCATAGTTTGCCTTAAAACATGCGGAAGAAATGGAAGATTCTTCCCAATGCGTTCCGTTACACTAAGGCTTGCGTTAATCAAGAGATACAGCCATCATTTTAACCGATGAAATGGCACAGATTTCACATCGGCTTTATCCACAAAGAAAAAAACGTCATCTATTGCTTTATATATAAAGGAATTATTACATTTGCAGAAACCTTACAGCAGATAAAAGAGGGTTTGGGCATGGAAGAAACGTTTGAAACGACATTTAAGAATTTATTCCGCAAATATTACTCCGGACTTCTGTTTTACGCAGAACGCATCGTTGGAGAAGAGGAAGCAGAAGACATCGTTCAAGATGTTTTCGCTGAATTATGGCGTCGGAGAAACGACATCCAGATAGGCGACCAAATTCAGTCTTTTCTCTATCGTTCTGTATATACAAAGGCGCTCAACTGTTTAAAACATCGTGCGATTGTTGAAAACCATAATGCAGAAGAAGAAGCCTTTTATCAAAAAAGGCTGGAGTTTTATCAACCCGACCATTCGGACATCATCCGCCGCATAGAAGACCGCGAATTACACCATGCCATTCATAATGCCATCAACGAACTGCCAGACAAATGTAAAAAAGTATTTAAGCTCAGCTATCTGCACAACATGAAAAACAAGGAGATAGCCGAGATTATGAATATATCTCTGCGTACGGTGGAAGCGCACATGTATAAGGCGTTGAAGTTCCTCCGCAGCAGGCTTGGACATTTTTCGCTCTGATAAAGTTCATATTTTATCAAAAAAATCTCTTTTTTATTTGGTATTTCAAAAATAAGCTCTACCTTTGCATCCGCAATTCGGGGTGTAGCTCAGCCCGGTTAGAGTACGCGTCTGGGGGGCGTGTGGTCGCTGGTTCGAATCCAGTCACCCCGACTGGTGAAAATGAAGGAGTTAAGCGGTTGCTTAGCTCCTTTTTGTTTTCCCCCTACAACAAATCTACAACGTATTTAGTTTTCATTAAACAAGTCAGGGTCATTATCAAATGCCCAGACATCTTTGCTTCCTTCGTGGTTCTTTTGATAGAAACTGATAGCTTCATAAGCAGAGGGAAAGAACTTAATAGTTCGAATATCGCTATATCCCTGGCTCAACAAATATAAATAGATTCCTGCACATATTTCTTCATTGGTAATGTTGGGGCGATAATCAACATCATATCTGCTGCAAAGACTCTCTTTTCTCATAATAGATACCTGTTTAGTCACTTCTTGTTTATCCTCGTCATTGAGATACGGGTCAAAATACTCTGCATAGCTTCCACACATTTGTTCTGCCTCTTTCGACAACTTCCGTTCTTCTACTGGGATATATTCTTCTGCCGCATCTGCTTTTATGGATTCTTCTGTTTGGTCAGACAGTTGTTGGATAAGGAGCAATTCATTCTTTTCTTCCTCATTTGAAGATTGGGCAATCATGTGCCTGACATCTGTTTTTACTTTATCTTCCACTACAGCCTTTTTAATAAGAGAGATTATCTCTGCTCTTGTAAAATTACTGTTTCCCTCCAAACTTTCCAATGTAGCACCTTGCCGTGCGGAAGTAGCCAAAACCAAATGCTCATTTTCATCAAAATAAGAATTAAGTGTTGCTATAGCTTTGAAGCATTCTTTACTTTGTCTTTCTATTGTATCATCATAACAAGTCTGTTGATACAGTTTATTGTGTATCGATTTAATTCTTATTTGCCGAAATCTTTTAAACTGTTCTTCTGACAAAGTAGTTTCACCTTCCTTTATATAGGCCAAATTAGGAGCTATTTCTTTCTTAACGAGTTCCTCCAACCCGTCCAAAATCTCATCCATGCCCATATTGAGTTTTTTAGAAATCTGTTCTAAAGTAAACTTTGAGTTCACATAGTCAAATAAATGTGCTAATACGACGTTGTTCATTCTTTGAAATATTATTTGTTTGTCTTCTGTATTTCTTTAATTCGCACGGTGAATGATTTTATATCATCAGGCTTTTGCTGCATTTCGCAGTAGTTTTAATCCTCTTTACTCAAGTTGCATTTCTATTATCCCTAAAGGATTACCTATTGGATTAATTTAATTTCCCTGTTCCAAAAATAGTTTGTATATAATTGCCATAATAAGCAAAACAGCACCGTTCCCCCATTCTATTTTCTTCACAAAGACTTTCCATTCAGATAAAAAGAACTTATCGGCTCGCGATATTGCTACTTTGTTTGCCAATGAAATAACGGCAGGAAAAAGCAGTAACGGAAGAAGAAACCAAAGTCCGGCTTTCATTCCATATTCCCAAGCCACGATGTCTGCCAATACGTATGCAAGGAAGTTTAAGGTCAGCAAGAAATTACAGATAAATTTCATGTCAGTTTATGGATCTTATTTATTTCAGTCACTTATAATTCTAAAAAATCATTCAGTTGGCTTTCGTCCCATCCATGCCCTAATTCCCAATGCTTGCCAATCTCAAAAACAAAATCATCAGGAAGATTAAAAACATCTGCCACAAGTTCACGCAATTCATTCTCATATTGCTTATACCAAGAACCTACTTTTACTATGAATTTTCCATTATCATAGAATATCCTACCTCTGGGAATTTTGGTATAATCCTGATAGTAAACAGATGTTTCTTTCCCTTTTGCTTTGTCCCTGCATCTTTTTGCCTGCCAGAGTGTTTTGTGTAGTTTATGATAAGTGGTATGCCCGTTCACCATTTTTGATTGAGACAAAGAAGAAGCATAAACTTCAAATAATCGGTGTTCTTCGGGCAGATACCAAAAGATTACTACCATAGGTTCAATTTCTTCTGATTCAAAGCCTTTCATCAGATTGTAATAATCTATTTCTTTCATGCTTTATGATTTGGTTATGCAATAAGCCATATCAAATAAAAACAGGCTTTATATTTGAATCAGCTACACGTTGCATTTCTCTAAGAAACTGATTCTTTGTTAAAAGAAGAACAGAATCAAAACCACAACTATCTTTAATACATTGTGGTATATCTTCATCATAAGGAGTGTTTATATCAAAATCATCATTAATATCTTTTCTTTCTCCTACATGATAATAAACATTTCCTCTATGTTCTAATTTCAGATAAATTGGATTTTCTAACTCTTTTATCATAACCTAATGTTCTTAATAAGATGAGGGCTATTGATTTTTCATTGAAACATTATTAAAAAAGCAACAGCCCTAAAATTGAGTTTACAAATACCTTTCCGTCATATAATCGCAATAAGCCTCGTTTCCCTCGTAGCAATCTTTCGACAGATTTGCTATCACCTCCTGATAGGTGATGTGTTTGAAGCGGATGCCATCTTCTTCTGCAATCCTTGCAAACTGTTCTATTTCTTCCCGATGCTTAAAACCGTCTTCGCCCAACACATCATACCAAAGATACACAAGATAAAACTCATACGGCTTTGCTGCAATCTTCAATGCGTGTCCGCTCGAAGTTTGCATGTCAGAATGAGTTTTGATGTATTTCTTCTTCAAACCTAAAACATGTTTAATGAGCTGTGCTGCATCCAAGTAACGGAATTTATTGTTGTAAGGGGATATCTCCTTTGCCAGTTCATAAAGGTTGGGCAGGCTTTCCCAAAAAGAAGTATCTTCTACGTACTTAGTCTTTAGTCCGTCATGCTTGCTGCTATATGGTTCTGTGAATTTTGATTCAATGGCGAAATCATAATCTCCATAGATAACCACGTCAATATTCGGCGTGTGAGGAAACAAAGCCTTGTCCGGACTGATTTCAAACTTTTCCTCAAATTTTATGCCGTTGAAAGAAAGCGGCTTTGACGTTTCAACAATTGTGCAATCCGTTTGGGAACCAACATTCTTGTATTCCTTTCCCACATACCTCGTTGCAGGAAGTTTGAGGGCGCGCAATAATGACGGGAGGTGTATGCCATTTTCTCTCTGCCAGTATTGAAACAGATTGACCACGATTGCGGATGATGAATGGAGAGCTTTCATCTTAGCACGTCTTTTCCCACCGTCTTTAGTTTCATTGCCATCTCCTTGATTATAACATGCGAAGTTGTCTTCCGACAAAGGTTCGAACAAGTTTTGAGCGACCTTGCTCACATAATTCTTTTCGCCATTACTGCCAATAGTTCCGGGCACTAATTCAATGCCTTTCCTTTTTGCCCAATTCTGTTGCTTCAACAGAATAAAATCTTTTCCGTTCATAGTAATAGTATAGTTAAAGCACCGTTGGCCCCTTTTACGGTAAGATTCGACAAAAAGAAAGTGCGGAGCCATCGTTTACCGTGTAGGAGGTTCTGACAAAACCCAGAAACAAATAAACAATACTCCACACTTGTTTAGTATATGTCTTTTGAACATACGCTACCCAAGTGACGAATGTTATTGCTCATCCCTGTTTCTTTGAAACTGTCAGATTTCCTACACAGGATAAAAGCGAAACACTTTCACTATTTTATGTCACATATCGCGACTTTTGCAAAGATAGTAAAACTTACCATAACAGCTATCGTTTTTTATGGATATTGTTTTCTTTGCTCTGGGTCTATTCTATAATACGAAAATCAGGTCTAACCAAAAGAAAAACGAAAGACTTTTTCACAATTAACAAAAGATCGTATTTAAATAAAATTCTATATTATTTTAAAGATAATCAATACCATACAATTTTTATTATTCAATTTTTCAATCTTTTTTATTAGTATTATTTAAGATTTCACCAATCCCATTTTTTAGCTAAAACACAGATTTTGCCCAAGTGACGCTAAAAAAATGGGATTGGCGAAATCCTGAATTAAACACTAATTCAAGTCGGATCAACGTAAAAACCTAAGGGACTCTCATCTTACGCATAAATATTCGACAGTCTAAACAGAAAGAAAGCCTTATCTTTTACTCCCCTAAATTGTGAGCGAAAATTCTTTATTTTAGCATTAAATGATTCGGATGCAGCGTTCGTGGAACGTCTCTCGAAGTAGTTTATTATTTCAAGATAATGTGTCTGTATTGACCTTTATATGCCCCTAACATTCTCACTCATTTCTAAAGTAAGAGAAGTCCACCAATCCAATATGGATTAGCAGACTTCTCCCAAAGTGACAATTAAAAATAATGCGTTTTTTTGTTTATTTCTTCATATTGGCTTCTTCCAGACCATAGTGCTTTTTGGCATCATCTACGCGCAGCATCAAAGATATTACTACTGCACATACGCCGAAAACAGCAAAGATGGTCATCGGGATGCTGTAGTTATAGCCGGTTATTGCACCGGAAGTATCGCGAAGGGTGGCAAAATCATCAATCACCCAACCTATCAGCACCGGAACCATTGCAAGTCCGATATTCTGGATATAGAAAATGATGGCGTATGCCGATCCTAACTGTTTCATCGGAATGATTTTGGGCACAGAAGGCCACATGGCACTGGGCACCAGCGAGAAGGCGATACCTAATACAATCATAACGACTACTGCAAACCACCAGTAGTTCATCAATGGCAGGGCAAATAAGACATGCACTACTGTCAGCATTACCGAGCCGATAATCATCAGTGTAGCTCCGCGTCCGATACGATCGTATAACGAGCCGAACACCGGAGTCAGCAAAATAGTACCGAAAGGTAATAAAGCCGGAATCATACCAGCAAACGATTCGGGGACGTCGTATTTATAAATCATCAATTTTGTAGCAAACTTCAAGAAGGGGAATACGCCGGCGTAAAACATCAGACACAGAAGCGTGATCAGCCAAAAACCCTTGCTGCAAAAAATCAGTTTCAAGTCTGCCAAACGGAAACCTTCTTCTTCCGACTGTCCTTCTTCTTGACGCACCGCCAATGCCGAAGCGTCTTCTTTCTTGTCCATCACACAATAAACGAGGAACGAAACGAAGCCGATACACAAGGCTATAGCGCCGAATAATACCGGATAAGAGACATTACCCATCATTCTCGCTACCGAAAGGCTGGCTCCCAAAGCGATTGCCGTACCTATACGTGCCATAGCCACCTGAAGCCCTAATGCAAGCGCCAATTCTTTCCCGGCAAACCATTTTACAATAATCTTCGACACAGTGATACCGGTAATTTCCGCTCCCATGCCGAAGATGGCAAATCCAAGCGCAGCAAGTATTACCTGCATGTTCATGCCGAAAAGCATCGTATCACCAAAGTCGGTCGACAGGGCATACCATTTTATTAACGCTCCGGCAAACATGAAGCCGCACGACATAATACCCGTAAAGCGGATTCCCATTTTATCAAGAATAATACCTCCAAAGAACAGCATCAATAAAAAGACATTGATGTATCCGTAAGCTCCCGAAAAGAAACCATACTCTGTACTCGACCATCCCTCGCCTGAAGCAACCGAACTGATGGTTTTCTGAACCGTTTGCTGCTGGCCGTCTACCGTCTCCATATACTGCAACTCAGCACCTTCTTCCAGCTTTTCAACAGTCAGTTCGGGCGAAGAAAGCGCATTTGCCGCAGCAAAAAGTTCAACTTTACTGATCAAACTATCTGCCGAAATCGATGTATCATCCGTAAAATATACCACCTTACCTTTCGTTGTAAGCAAATTTTCAAGCGGAGACATAACGTCGGTCAGGAAATAACCGCACATCATAGTAAACGAGACAATCATGAGGGCTGTCCACCGCGCTACCCTCGAATCGCTCAGTTTTTGTTGAATCTGTTCTTTCATTCTTTTCTACATTTAATCAATTAAGAAACATTTTTGCTAAAGTTGTTTATCGAAATCTCTTTTTTGTTTAAAAAAACGAGACAAAGATAATGTTTTTTCACCTTTTTTCTTTCAGATTACAAAATAAGTTCTAACTTTGTCCGAAAAGTAAACACGAATCAGAGAACCAAAACTATAAAATTATGAAAAAGACTAAGAGATTGGCGGTATGTGCCGTATTAGGTGGAAGTGTATTGTTTTCATCTTGTATTGGCTCGTTCGGATTATGGGGCAGCCTGAAAGATTGGAATCAAAACATCGGAAACAAATTCGTAAATGAAATCGTATTCCTTGCGTTCCACATCATTCCGGTTTATGAAGTGGCTTACTTGGCCGACATCATCGTTCTTAATTCCATCGAATTCTGGTCGGGTTCTAACCCGTTGGCAGAAGTAGGTACGACGCGAACCATCGAAGGCGAAAACGGTGAATACTTAGTTCGTACAAACGAAGACGGTTACACTATTACGAAAAAAGGTGAAGAAGGAAAACAGCTTGATTTGGTATACAATCAAGAAAAACGTACATGGAATGCGGTTTCTGAAGGTCAAAGCTTCGAACTGATTACAATGAACGAAGACGGTACGATTACCTATAAACAGCAAGACGGTACGCCGGTAACTGTTACTCCCGATGCATTCGGATTATCAACCATGCGTTGCGCTACCGGAAACTCTTTGTTTTTCGCTGCAAGATAAACTGTTTTTCATCATAATAAAGGCACGGGGCTATCAAGAACTCCGTGCCTTTATCTTTCACTCAACGCTGAGGTATATCTACAAACGATTCTTTACGACCTTTCAAATGTTCTGAAAAGAAATCAACCATCCTCCAGTAAAAATACTCGTCCATATCACCAAAGCCGTGACGCTGTCCGGGCAGAATCAGCATTTCAAAACGCTTGTTGGCACGAATCAGGGCATTTACCACACGAATCGTATTGCCCGGATGTACATTGTTGTCTATATCGCCGTGTACCAGCATCAGGTGGCCTTTCAATTGTTTCACGATTTCCGGATTAGTGGCAATCTTATAAGCAAACGTCGTGTCTCCCTTTTCTGAAATTTCTTCTTTTACTCCGTGATGGGTTTCGCTCCACCAGCGGTTATAGATACGGTTATCGTGATTTCCGGCACACGAAACTGCGGCTTTATAGAAATCGGGATACTGACAGATGGCTGCCGTTGACATAAATCCTCCGCCCGAATGTCCGTGGATTCCTACTTTATTGACATCGATAAACTTATAACGCGCCGCAAGCTGTTCTACTGCCGCTTTGTGATCGGCAAGCGGATAGTCGCGCATGTTTCCATAACCATAATTGTGATACCATTTGGAACGGCTGGGATGTCCGCCGCGTTGACCTACCGATATCACGATGAAACCTGCCTGAGCCAAGCGGTCGGTACGAACGCTCATGCGGGTAAACGGATAGTACACTGCCTCAACCTGCGGACCCGGATAAACGTAATCGATGATGGGATATACTTTGGTAGAATCGAAGTTATAAGGTTTATACATTACTCCGTAAAGGTCGGTCACACCGTCGGCAGCTTTTACCGTAAACAGTTCGGGGAACTGATAACCGGCTGCCTGTAACTGTGAGAAGTCGCTTTCTTGAATCGTCATTACTTTGTTGCCGTTTCGGTCTATCAAATCGGCACGGGGGATGGTATTTACCCGCGAATAGTTATCCACGATGAAACGCGCCTCATCGTCTACCTCTACCTGATGGAAGAAATCTCCCTCCGTCAGCCGCTTCAGTCCGCTCCCGTCAGCATTTACTTTATATAAATGTTCATAGTAAGGATTCTCCCCTTTCTCGCGGCCGTTTGCCGTAAAATAAATGGTACGTGCAGATTCATCCACCTTTACCACACGCTCTACATGCCATGCACCTTTCGTAATGCGGTTTTTCAGGTTTCCTCTGTCGTCATACAGATACAAGTGCGCCCATCCGTCACGTTCACTCCACTGAATAAATTCTTTTCCACCGTTGAAAATATAAACAGGTCTCGTTTCCTGATAGGTGTTCATTCGCTCTTTCACCACGGGAACAATCGAATCTTGACCAATGGTGTAGGTACAAACATCAATGCGGTGCAAGTCACGGCTGCTGCGGGTCAGGAAGAAACGGTTATTATCTCCTTGCCAAACAGACGGAATGAACTCCATGTCGCGCTGCCGCTGCTCATACGGCTTATACTCCAAGCCTAAGGTTTGGTTTTTCCATGCCGAAACCTTAATCTCCTTACGGCTGTTGTCTGTCATGTCAAACAAATACAGATGTTCTTCAGGAGCCTCCATTTCGCCCGGCATCTGATATTTATACGTTTCCAGCGTAGGACGAGGTTCTGCCACGGAGTTAATCACCCACAACGGTTTCACTGCCCGGTCGTCAGACACAATGGTTACGAAATGCTTTGAGTCGGGCGACCAGCATCCCCATACGCCTCTCCGTTTGCCGTTACACAGCGTATCAGTGTTTAACATGCTGTACGGAATGCCGTACCCGAAATCCGGAGTACCGTCGGTAGTCAGTTGCACCTCCACTATCGTGCTATCCTTTTCATCCTTCTGCGCCTTGCGATAATCGTCAATGCTCATACGATACAGGTTACAGTCTTTCGCATACACCACCGTCTGTCCGTCGGGCGAAACCGAAGCCCATCCCAAACGTTTGGGTTCTTCCTCGCCGTTTTCCAGCCATGTCAATTTACGTGTCGGATAATCGTAAGAGAAATAAAAGACCTCCTTCTTGTTCTTATCCTTCGCCTTTTCATCTTTCTTCGGTTTCGCATCGCGCGAAGACTCCACCTCGAAAGTAAACGTCCGTCCGTCTTCCTTCGCTTTCAGGTTACGAATCGGCAAATGACGCGCCTCGAACGGGTCTTTTACAATCTCGGTCAGTTGTGCCGCCATCTCATCGCGGTCGAACAACAACTCTTTGCTTCGCGAAGCCGGGTTAACCACATACCAGAAAGTTCCTTCGCTCGTTTTATACTCAAACCAGAAGCAATTTCCTTTCTGAAACCAATGCGGGTCTACGGTAGTAGAAAACAACATGGTCTTCAGTTTTGCTCCCGTAAATTTTTCCGCCTGCAAATATTCAGGCAAACGCTCTTGCGCTATCAAAGGCGTATACAGTATTCCGCCTGCAATCAAAACAGTAAAAAATAGTTTTTTTAGATTCATTAATTCATACTTTAAAATCCGATGCACAAAGATACACAAATCTTCACACATAGTCTGTCCTTACTCCTGTCGAAACAAGGTTTTCTGTTATTTATATCCTTATTTTCAGCAAATTCGGTTTACCCATCCAGACTGCTGAAAACATCCGCTTGTTTTACTTAACGCAAGCGGATGTTTTCAGTGACACAAGCGCATGTGTATGACAACACAAGCGGTTGCATTTTTGGCAACAAATAGCTGGATAAAATAATCATCTTAAATGCTGTTACTTTCTTCATTCTTTTATGAAAAAAATTACAAAAAAAATCGGGCGACCTGATATACAGACCGCCCGAACAATAAAAACCACCTACTTAATTAATACCCCGGATTCTGCTGATCGGCTATTACTGCATTACCCTGCAATTCAGACAACGGAATAGGCATCAGCCAACGGAAGTTGCCTACATCAAGAGTTTTCTTGATAACCGGTTTATACAGCGATTTGCCGAAACGACGCATATCAAAGAAACGGTGTCCTTCATAACATAATTCCCGGCGACGCTCTAACAGCAATTCTTCCATAAACTCATCAAGTGTACCGTAGTTAGCGTCTGTCCAACCCTCGATACGCTCTTTACGCAACTCGTTTAACAAAGTATTCGCTTCGCTCAAATCTGTATGTGCAATGGCTTCCGCTTTAATCAACTGCATTTCAGAAGAACGAAGTATCTTTTCGTCTGCCAGCCCTACGTTCGATTCAGTTCCTTTATATTTATTTACACGCTTGACAGGAACTCCGTCACGATCTACCCCGTCGCCAATAAAAATGCCCAAACGGATATCTTCCGGAGTGTAATCGGCTATCAGTTCCGGTGAAGGTTCGAACGCACTACTGTTATCTGCACTCCAGAAAATCGTACCGATGGTTTCTTCGCCCACCATTCGTTTTAACTTCCAGATTACATCCACATCACTGTCGTCACTCCAAATAGCAGCATATTCATTCATCGTTGCCAAAGGTTTTTGTTTTAACGCATCATCGGCATATTTATACGCTTGCTGGTAATCTTTTTTATACAAATAAATTCGAGCCAGTAAAGCATCGACAGCCGCTTGTGACACGTACGACGGGTCATCAGGAGCAACCTGTTCTAATAACGGTCGAGCCTCTGTCAAGTCTTGAATCATATACTCAAAACATTCATCTACCGTGTTACGTCCCGGAGTTTCTAACACAACAGGTGTTTTCACATACGGAATACCATAAGAACTGCCATTTTCGATATCAGAGAAAAACAGCAACAACTGCAAACTGTTATAAGCCCTCAACACCTTAGCCGTAGCTATGCTGTTGTTCTTAGAGGCTATTTCTTCGTCAGTCTCGGCCGGTACATTTTCTGCACCTTGCAAAATGCGGTTTACAAGGTTTATAACACTATACTCTTTCGACCAAATATCATTATGCTCACCCGTAGAAGCCGTATAAGTCCATTGATATGTATCATCTCCTGCACCACCATTCTGTCCGCCTTTAATGACATCATCCGACAAAACAGCTGTTACACGGACAATCTGTTTCATTGACATCTGTCCATACGCTCCTGTTACAGTTTGTTCCAAAGAAGAAACCGAACTGTAAATTGCGCCATCGTCAATCTGATCTGTGGGAGTCAAATCCGTATAATTACAAGATGAAACCCCTGCCATCATGCCTGCAATAACAAGACTTTTATATAATGCTTTCATAATAATCGTATTTTAACAAGTTTAGAAATTAATGTTTACTCCAAAAGTTACAGATATCGGAGTAGGATAAGACATATAATCTGTATCACCGCTAACTTCAGGGTCCATTCCCGAATATCCGGTCACAGTAAACAAGTTTTCTCCCTGACAGAACAAGCTAATAGACTGGAATAATTTCTGCTTCTCTAACAGTTTATGCGAAGGTGTCCATGACAAACGTAATGTTTTCAAGCGCAAGAATGAGGCATCTTCCAAGAACTGAGAAGCCCACGGACTCGGATTGTTCTGGGTGTCGAACCGGGGTACTGTAGTTATATCACCCGGTTTGCGCCACATATTCAGCATGTATGCAGGCTTATTACCATTGAAATTATGATTATCCACATACCAGCGGGTAGCATTCATAATATAGTAGTTCAAGGCATAAGTGAAACTTGCCGAAAGCGAAATACCTTTATAGGTAAGATTGGTATCAAAACCGCCGAATACAGGAACTTCTGATGATTTAAACTTATCAACAAAGGGTGCTTGTGAAATATCTTCGGTTTTTCCGCCTTTTTGATCATAGAACCATACTTCACCCGTTTCCGGATTTACTCCTGCCCATTCTACCATGTACCATGTACCCAAAGGTTTGCCAACTTCATACAAATAATCTCCATTCACAAATTTGTTATCTTCATTAGCCCATGTACCCAAGTCGGTAATCTGATTCTTATTATACGTAATATTAGCTCCGATATTCCATTCAAAGTCTGCCGTACGGATAGGTGTTCCGCTTATTGACAATTCAATACCTGTATTGCGAATAGAACCGGCATTTGTTTTTATTTCACTAAAACCGGATGTCTGCGAAATTTTCTTATCCATCAACAAATCTCTTGTATTCTTTATATAGAAATCTGCCGAAACATTCAAACGGCTATCAAACATGCGTAAATCGGCTCCCAGATCAAATTGCTCAGAGGTTTCCCATTTCAAGTCGGCATTACCCAAAACGCTGTGATAATATCCCGAAATTCCATTATACGAAGTTTTAGAATATCCGTTAAATGTCCCGAAATCACTGATACCATCCTGATTACCGGTTGTACCATAACTGGCACGCACTTTCAACTGATTGATTTTCTCAAAACGGCTCATGAAATCTTCTTTACTGATATCCCAAGCAGCTCCGACAGACCAGAATGCTGCACCTTTATTGCTTCCTATAAATTTAGAAGACTCATCGTAACGCACACTTGCAGAGAAATTATATCGGTCTTTCAAAGTATAATTCCATTGAGTGAAGAATGACATCAAGTTACTATGCGTTTTACTTCCTCCGATAGTAGGCGGATTATCCGATGCTCCAGTCTTATCTCCAATACCAGCCGGCGAATCCATCATAAATGGGTCTAAATCATATCCTGTTTGATTAAAAGCAGAATACACACCATCATATAATTCGAATCCTGCGACACCAGACAAAGAGTGAATATCGTTAAATGTCTGTACAAAATTCAAGGTATTAGTCCAAGTATAGCGGCGCATATCTGAAGTAGCTTGTGACATATATCCGTGATTAGAAACAGCCTTCGGGTGCTCACGGTCTAATGTACTTGTTGTTTTCCGTCCATAGTAATCCATACCGAAATTAGTTTTAAACCGTAACCAATCCGTTATATGAATATTCAGATAAGCAGAACCAACCAAACGCAACAAACCTTTTTTACGGTGATAATACTTAGTTATCAGCGTCGGATTATCCCCATTAAACCAATTATCGGGATCTTCATACGGATAAGCCAGATAGGTAGTAAACCACGGATTCATCCAGCTCTGTCTATTACCACTTTCATCATAATCAGGGTCGGATAACTTGGTATCTGAATAACCGATGTTGGCACTTACACCGAAATCGAAAACCCGACTAATCTTATGGTCTAAATTAAAACGTCCGGAATAACGGGTCAGACCCGATTCTTTTAAGATACCATCTTGCTTCAAGAAAGAACCGGATACATAAAATTTAGTTTTTTCATTACCTCCGTTAACCGACACATTATGTTCCATAGAGAAACCGTTTTGTGTCATCAGGTCCAAATAATCAGTATCCGTAGCACGAGCCGTAGCCAAACGGTCACGTCCGGCATCCAATTCTGCCAACTCACTTGCGGTAATCGTACCTTGCTGTTCTTTCATTTCAAGACTAAGCAAATGCATTAACGGATATTGATTGGAGTCCGGATTCTGTTCTGCGCAATAAGTTTGATACAATATATTTTCAGCCCCTGTCATCATCCGATTCTTTAACCCGCGCATGATAGAAGTCCCTAATTTCAGATTATAGTTTACTTGTGTACGTCCTTCCTTTCCTCTTTTACTGGTTATCACAATCACACCATTAGAGCCGCGCGAACCGTAAATGGCCGTCGCCGAAGCATCTTTCAGCACTTGAATATCAGCGATATCATCAGCATTCAACGAAGCAAACTGAGCCGCTTCAATCATCACTCCGTCTAAAATATAAAGAGGTGTATTGGAGCCATTGATTGAACCTGTACCACGAATACGAATCTTAACATCGGCTGTTCCCGGCTGTCCAGATCCGGTAGAAATCATCAAGCCGGCAACTTTTCCCTGCAAACGGTCTTCCAATGTTGCAGAAGTTTGATCGGCTATTTTTTCACTTTTTACCATATCTACCGCACCGGTCAGCTGACTTCTTTTTACCGTATTATAACCAACCACAACAACTTCTTGCATATTAATAGCTTCTTCAAACAGCGTAACATTGACCGTTGAGCGAGAACTGACGTCTACACTTACAGTTGAATAGCCGATATAAGAAACTTGCAATTTATGCTTACCTGCCGGTACATCTATCGAATACTTTCCATCCAAATCAGTTATCACTCCTGTTGATGTACCTTCCACAACAACCGTAGCTCCAATAATCGGAACGTTTTCCTTATCCAGTACCACACCTGTTACAGTACGAGCCTGCTGCACAATTTTTGTTGCCGGTAAAGACATTTCAGCAGGAGAACTCCATCCGGCAGCAAAAGATGTTCCTAAACTGCCACAAACCAACATAGCCGCTAAGGATTTGTAGTGCATCCCCTTCATGGAATGCACCAAGAGTTTTGTTTTCATATTTTTATTACATTAAAGGTTAATAACTAAAGGGTTAACGATTAACACTCTGTTTCTTATATAAAGCTGTTTTTCCCGGCAAAGAAATAGACTGAGGAATATCTTCTTTCGAAATGCCACGTTTGTAATTGGGCTTTTCGCTCATTACGAAATGTAATTCAACCCCGTTTTTTATGTCATCGTACGTCAGATAAGATTTGCTGTATTTCTTTCCGTTTACCAACAATTCTTTGACATAAACGTTGGTTGCCGACCAGTTTTCGGTGGTCATCCTGATTTGCTTACCGTTACTTAGGGTTAAGGTCAAACCTGCGGCACACGGCGAACCGATGTTATACACATTCGAAGAGGGGGCTACCGGATAAAAACCAAGACAGTTGAACATATACCATGCCGACATCTGTCCACAGTCGTCGTTTCCGCTCAAAGACCCCGGTTCGTTTCCGTAAAAACGGGATGCGATTTCGCGTATCCACTTCTGGCATTTCCACGGCTGTCCTAAATAGTTATAGAGGTAGGCTATGTGGTGACAGGGCTCGTTGCCGTGCCAGTAACCTCCAATACGTCCTTGAATATCGTGAGCACCGGGGATGTCATCGGGTAATTCTACCGTAAAGAGTTCATCCAACCGTTTCTGAAAGAGCTTCTTCCCAGCCAGATTGATGTATCCCTGTACATCGTGAGGCACGTACCATGTATACTGCATCGTAAAACCTTCGGTTATGTCGCCCCATCCGTTTACCGAGCCCGGTCCCTGATAAGCTATCGGACTGAAGGGCGTACGCCAGTTACCTTGCGTATCCCTACCCCGCATGTACTTTGTTTCCGGGTCAATCAACGTCTGGTATGAAAGCGAACGGTTCAGGAAGTAGTGGTAATCGTCCGTTTTTCCCAACGCTTTTGCCGCTTGTGCGATGCAATAATCATCGTAAGCATATTCCAAAGTCTTAGAGACAGATTCGGCTTCTTTATCGAAAGGTACGTAACCGTTTGCACGGTATTCAGGCAGACAATCGAAATGTTCGTTCATTGCCGTGGTTTTCATTGCTTCGTAAGCCCGTTCGTAATCAAAGCCTTTCACTCCTTTTACTATCATATCTGCCAATACCGACACGGCGTGATAACCTATCATACACCATGTTTCGTTTCCGTAGAACGACCAAATCGGAAGCATCCGTTCCACACTCTTGTCATAATGTGCCAGCATGGAGTTGGCAATATCCGCATTTACATCCTGATGCACCAAGTTAAACCACGGATGCAAGGCGCGATACGTGTCCCACAACGACAGGGTGGTATAGTTTGTAAAGCCTTCTGCTTTCTCGATATTCTTATCCAGCCCGCGGAATTGCCCGTCTGAATCTTGAAAGACAAACGGATGAAGAGCGGCGTGATAAGCCGATGTATAAAAAGTTTCTTTCGTCTTGCGGTCGCCTGTCAGCTGATATTTTCCTAACTCTTCTTCCCAAAGGGCCACGCCTTTTGCTTTCAAAGCATCAAAGGTCATGCCGTCCAGTTCGCGCAGGTTTCCGCGTGCTCCGGCGGTGCTGACTGCCGAGACAGCTGTTTTCACCGTCACGGTCTCGCCTTCTTGGGTATCAAAAGAGATACATGCCATCAGGTTCTTCCCCCAAGCCTCGTAACTGCTCCGAAAGCGGGAAGTATTATAAATCACCGGCTTCTTGTCTTGCATGAAGCGCAGGTTCTTCAACTTTTTCGAAAATACGGCGGTAAAATAAACATGGCGTTCGGGTCCCCATCCTTTTACCAGTTTATAGCCGGTTATTGTTGAATCATTCTCCATCCGCAGGTTCGCCCATTCGCAACTCTGCCACAGGGTATGATTCATGTCAATCATGATAAACGATTGTTCCGACTTGGGATAAGTGAAACGGAACATGCCGCTACGCAACCCGGCGGTCATCTCGGCTTTTACTCCATAATCATCCAATTCTACCGCATAATAGTTAGGCGATGCCCATTCTCTGTCATGCGAGTAGCGCGAACGGTAACCGTCGTCGGGATGCTCGCGTGTGCCGGGGTCAAGTTTCATTTCACCCGTTCCGGGGATGAAAAGAAAGTCTCCCAAATCCGGAATACCTGTCCCGCTCAAGTGAGTCAGGCTGAAACCCAATATGGAAGTATGGTTATACTTATAACCGGCAGCCGCATCATAAAATTTCGAATCGGTATCCGGACTGATTTGGATTCCCCCGAAAGGAATCTGCGCACCGGGATATACATTGCCGTATCCGTCTGTCCCCACCAATGGCCTGACGTATTGTGTCAGGTTTTCAGCGTTGAGCAGGCAGGGAAACAAAAGCAATCCCACACCTATTTTTATTCTCTTACTCAGTTTCATGGTTACTTGGTTTCTTGGATGTCGCCTACGGCTACTTGGTATTCATGCCATAACTCGTCGATGTCGTATTGGTCGCCCAATGCGTATTTGATTCCGCCGTTAAATGACCACGGCACTACCTCTAAAGTGCTCCGGTTGAATTTGCGGAGAAATTCCTTGTCTTTGTTGTCGCGCAGCCAGACAAAGAAGTAACCTGCCGTGCGATAACCGTCCATGTAGTTTCCGCCTTTCGGACGGGCATCCGCCGTAAATCCACCGTTCGCCACACGCACTGCGTCTGCCATACCTTCGATGAACGCCCAAAACACACGGCTGTTTCCATAATTGCCGATACCTTGCGGCTCCAACTGGTAGGCGTGTGTCAACTCATGGAGCAACACGCCGCGAGTCTCAAAAAACAGCTTAGCCGTATCGTTTTGCGCAAACGATTTTTCAATGTGGCGGGTACTGTAAAAAATGCTCACCACCCCGTTTCCTCCGTCTTTGGCAGAGATTCCGTCGATATCTTCCAATGAATAATGAATCGTATCCACGGGTACGATGCTGTCATTCGGAGAGTCGTATAAGGTAGCCAATACCGCACGGGCTTGTTCGGCTATATAGCTTTGAGGGTCGGTTACGATACGGTGATAGATTTTCGACCCTTCAGTTTGAGGAGCTTGATCATCGAATACAATGTGTCCTACGGGGTAGTTATCCCACGTAGCAACCGCCTCAACCGGGGTTTCTTGTGTTTGTTTCTGGTTTCCACATGCCGACATGCCTATCAGCCCCAATACCATTCCTGCAATAAAATAATGTGTCTTCATCTTCTTATTTAATTCCATTGGTTAATGAATAAGGTTTCTCTTCCGGTTGCTGTCCGCGCTTCTTGTCGGGACGGCTGCTCATCTCGTACTCCCAAACTCCGCCTTTCAACAAATCGGCATGAGTTACGTACAACTTGTCGTACCGCTTGCCGTTGATCCGCAATGACTTCACGTAACGTTTGCTGTCGCTCACGCCCGGCGCTTTTATCTCCAGCGTATTTCCGTTGGGCAATTTCAGCTTCAGATACGGGAAATAAGGAGCACCCAATACATATTGGTCGGTTCCCGGACAAACGGGATAAAAGCCCATTACCGTAAACATGTACCAAGCCGACATCTGTCCGCAGTCATCGTTCCCGCTCAGTCCGTTGATGTCATTGCGATACATGCGGTCGATTATTTCGCGTGTCCAGAATTGCGTTTTCCACGGTTCCGAAGTCCATGCGTACAGATAAGGGATGTGATGGCTCGGTTCGTTACCGTGAACGTAGCCTCCTATCAAGCCTTCTTCCGTAATGTCTTCATTCTTTTCGTAATACATCTTGTCGAGATGCATTTCAAACAAATCGTCCAGTCGCTTCACAAATGTCTTTTCACCGCCCATCAGGTCTATCATTCCGTACACATCGTGGGGAACGTGGAAAGAGAAATTCCACGAATTACCTTCTATAAAACCCTCGCCGTGCGTTTGCAGCGGGTCGAAATCTTTCTTAAAACTGCCGTCAGCGTAACGGGGACGGGCAAAACCGGTTTCCGCATCGAACACCGTGCGGTAATTCAGCGCGCGTTTATAGTAGCGGTCGGCAGTTTCTTTGTCCCCAAGACGCAGTGCGGTTTGGTAAACCGTCCAATCATCGTATGCAAACTCCAACGTAGACGAAACAGCCGTACTGCTCTTTTCAAACGGAATATATCCCAGCCGCTTGTAATCGCCCAAATGGTCGTAATAATCTACATTCGAAGTCTCAACCATTGCTTTTAAAGCCCCTTTGGTATCGCGAGTATATACATTCTTTATAATAGCGTCCGCCACCGCCGATGTACCGTGATAACCGCTCATACACCAGTTTTCGTTTCCCATCAGGCTCCATACCGGAAGCATCCCGTGAACACTTTGCTGCTGATGGCAAACCATCGATTCTACCATGTCTGCACCCTTGTCCGGAGCTATCAGATTCAGGAAAGGATGTTCGGCACGATACGTGTCCCACAATGAGAATACGGTGTAATTCGTAAAGTCTTTTGCCTGATGGATGTTATGATCCAATCCGCGGTAAGCACCGTCCACATCCATATAAACGGAAGGATTAATCATCGTATGATACAGCGAGGTGTAGAACATGGCTTTCTCGTCCTCAGTACCCTCTACTTCAAACAGGCTGAGCGCACCGTTCCAGCTATCGGCTGCCGAAGCTGCTATCTGCTCAAACGTTTTTCCGCCTGCTTCGGCTGCCAGATTCTTCAGAGCGCCCTCCGTACTGACGGCAGAAAGAGCGACTTTGACAACCAACTCAGGTGAAGCCGAAGTATCGAAATTAAAATAAGATACGATAGAGCGTCCCGTCATTTCAGGGAAGTTTTTCTCCATATTGAAGCGTCGCCAAAAACCGGTGTACATCGGTTTCTTTTTATCCACATAGCCGTATTCTTTTATCGGCTGAGAAAAAGAGATGGCAAAATACGTATAGTTGGTACGTGCCCACCCGTTGGTTATGCGGTATCCCGTAAGCAAGGTATCGTTTTCTACCCGCAGGTTTGCCCAGAGCACTTTTCCGTCGTAATTATAAATGCCATGAGTCAAATCCAGAACAAGATGCCCGTCGGTAGCTGCGGGGAACGTATATTTATGTACACCTACGCGGGGAGTGGCGGTAAGCTGGGCTTTTACCCCGTAATCATCCAACTTGACTTCGTAATATCCCGCCGACACACGCTCGGTAGCATGGCTGTAACGTGAACGGTAACCTTCTTCGGGATGAGAAGCCCGTCCGGGATTCAGTTTCAGTTCACCCGTGGCAGGCATGATAAGAATGTCTCCCAAATCGGAATGTCCTGTACCGCTCAGGTGGGTATGACTGAAGCCCACAATCGTAGGGTCGGAATACTGATAACCGGCACAATATTTATAAGCATCTTTCTGGTATTCTCCGTTCACATTATGGGGAATCGTATCCGTGTCCGGACTCAACTGCACCAATCCGAACGGAACACAAGCACCGGGAAATGTATGCCCCATTCCATTCGTACCGATAATGGGATTGACATAATCAGACACACGCTCCGATTGCGCTAAAACCGGAAGAGCAACGATACCGGCAGCCAAACAATATACAAGTTTCCGTAGCATATTATAAACAATAAGGTTTTTTAAAAGGTTGTTTTCATTTTCACTTTCACAAAATTAGAAAGCTCTGCTTCTATAAGTTTCCTCAAAAAAGACATTATTCCAATGCTCTCATAAAAAGTCTGACAAAAGAATCCAGTACACGAATACAGAACATTATTATACATTGTATTTCAACTATTTACAAATACAATATACAAATTAGAGAACAATAGAAAATTCAGGTTTATGCAAATAAAGAACATTGAAAAACAATAAGAGAATAAAAAGAGACATACATCCAATAGCTTGCAGTGACGTAATCGCATACGCCCAGAATGCCGCAGGGTTGTTTATATGGATGTTTTCGGGCGTATGCAATACGCCCCTACATTAGTAAACGGCTAAAAATTTCTACCCATAGAACCGGGCAACACTATGGGAAGAACAGGGCAACGCTACCGCATGGAATGACCAACGCTAACGGTAGCGTTTTGGAGGGGTATGCCGACAGAAAATTTCTCTTTATGAAATGGGAATCAACGGGCGTTCTTATATTGCTCACGATAGAGTTTCGGAGTGGTTCCGTAACGGCGGGAAAACTCTTTGTAGAAATAAGGGCGGCTGGAGATGCCGATGCTTTCTATTACTTCTTGGATAGTAAGGTCGGTTTCTAACAGCAGTTGGGAGGCGCGTTCCAAACGGTATTTCTTGATGAAATCGCTGGGAGGAAGTCCGGACAGCTCTTTTACTTTCCGGTAAAACTGGCGGGTGCTCATGTTCATCTTTTCTGCCATGAAGGTAGAACCTAAGTCTTCACGGCTGATGTTCTCGTCTAATGTTTCGATGAAGCGTTCTACGAAACGTATCTGTTCGGGCTGACGGCAATTCGGGAAATCGGCTGCCCATTTTCCCAAAGCCGACTCAACCAATCCGGCTTCCGCCTGACGTTTTGCCTGAAGTTCCTCGCGCGAGGCTGCCCATGCCAATGCCAGACGGTCGAAAAAGCCTTTCCGGTGAAGCCGATACATCCAAAGCGTCAGCAGCAACACGACAATTACCACCAGTATGGTATAGGTTATCTGAGAATGGTACCAATAGGGAACGATTTTCACTGCCACGGAATATTCTTCGTAAACCGTATCGAGCACGTCTTTTTTATAACGCACGCGGAACAGGTACTCACCCGGCGGAACGCGGTGGAATACGGCCTCGTTTTCTTTCGAGAAAAAGCTCCATTTGTCACTGTAACCTTCAAGTATATAGGCATACTCAATGTCGGGGTTCAGGTAATCCAACGCCACAAACTGTAAAGAGAATGTATTTTGCCCTTCCGACAAGACGATTGCCTTACGGTCGGGCGAATAAAAATCGTCTAAAGAAGCCTCTTTACGGTCGACCACCAACCGGCGCAATACCAACGGCGGATAATATTCCAACGCCGAAGAGCGCGAGCTGTCTAACCACAACAGCCCGTTTACCCCTCCCAAAAAGATATTTCCCGTATAGGGACAACGATAGTAACTGTCATCGCTAAACTCACCGATTTCAATGCCTTTGCTATAATAATACGTATAAGAACCTCCGCTTACGGGGTCGTATTTAATCATTCCTCGGTTCGTACCCAACCATAACATCCCTGTACCGTCTTTTACGATACCGTGAATCATTTCGTTGAACAAACCTTGTTCACGCCCGATGTAAACGGGCTGTACGCAAGAGTCTTTCACTGAAACCGATACCAATCCCGCGGTAGTCCCCACAAAAAAACGGTCGGCATCGTAAGCACACAGGCACAGAATGTCGTCGACTGCCTTGCCTAACATGTCGCAAAGTGAGTAAACCTGAAACTTTTCTTGCCTCAAAGCATATTTTACCAATCCTTTTCCCCGGCTTCCGAACCATAAAACGGAATCGCCCTGCACCAGTACGGAAGAAAATTCCAGCACTTCTTCCTGACCGGAAAAGCAGCGCACAGGTTCGGTCTTTTTAGCACGGGAATACCCGCTTTTCCCGTCCAGCGAAACTTTGATTATTCCGCTCCCCAACGTGGCAAGCCAAAGTATAGAGTCGTTTTCCTCGTAAACCCCGTGGATTTCGGCAACACGATTTCCCATCGAACCTCTTACGGGCAACAGCTTATCGTGTTCATACGAATAGTAATAGAGTACCGAATCGGCCATACCTACCCAAAAATCATCACTTCTGCGCTTCTTTTTCAGCGAAAACACCGGATAAAAATCTGCCTTACGCGCATAAGCAGAAAAAGAGTATTTCCCTTTGGGCGAATAAACGTCTCCTTCAAAATTCGTATCATCCTGATAATGAGGTATACGCAACAAGCCGTCTCCTTTAGTTCCTATCCAAAGCGTTCCTTCCTTGTCGGTCATAATCCCTCTAACCTGTCCGTTTATAGTCGGCGACAGTTTCTCTAAAATCAAATTCGTGACCAACGTATTCTTTTGCGCCAGCTTCACAGCACCCGCCCCGTCTGTACCCAACCATAAAATTCCCTGAGAAGAATCAACGTATACAGAAAAGATACGCAAATCTTCTCTGAACCTCTCTTCGGAATATTGATTAGAAGCGGTTAAGCGCAACAATCCGCCGGTATGAAGCATAATGAGGATATCGTCATGAAAGGACAGGATATTAACAAACGAACCATACTTTTCAACCAAGCTGCGCACATTACGGATATAAACTTTCGATTTATGGGCGACATCGTAAAAATACAAATCGTCTGTGGAATCTATAAAACAAATTATCCCATTCTGTGAATAGGTCTTTACGATGGGTACGGCATGTAAAGACGAAGAAGATACTTGGAGCTTGGTTTGAGCAGAATCATTTGAAAACGAGTTCAGGGCAAAATGAAACATCTGTGTTCCCCGGTCGGGAATGACATGCAGCACTCCTTTTGAATCGACAAAGGCACTGTTTCGCAAATTGCCCGTCCGGAAATTCAACTCAAGGATTTTGATGAACCGCTTGTGGTAGGTATTATAATAATATAAATGCTTATTGCCCAATACCCAACTGTTTCCTTGCCTATTGGAGTGAATCAGCGTTTCCTCATCCGAAAAGTGATAATTGTCGATGACTGACAATGAATCGGTGGAAAACAAGTTGATGCCCGAAAAACTCTGTACCCAGATATTACGGTTTCCGGCATCTTGGATACGGGAGATGATGTTGTTATCCAGCGTTCTCTCTTTAGAGAAGTCGGTACGGTAGACGGTGATTTCTCTGCTGTCGTAACAGTTCAGGCCGTCGTACGTACCCAGCCACATCAGTCCCAGACTGTCTTTAAACACGTCTAAAACCGCGCTGTTCGACAGTCCCTGTAAATGGTTAATGGTAAAAGAAGTATAAGTACCGGAGGCAAAAAGAGCCATCCGGAAACAAATTCCCATAAGGATGAAACACAGCCTGCGTGTACTTATACTTCTCATTCAATCAGATTAAAACAAAAACCTCAGCACATCATTAAAGTTTGCCCAGATAAGAAGCCCAAAAAGCAGGAACATTCCCACCATTTGCGCATATTCCAAGAATTTATCGCTTGGTTTCCGACGGGCGATAATCTCATAAAGCAAGAAAAGCACATGTCCGCCGTCTAAAGCCGGAATGGGCAGGATATTCATGAATGCCAATATGATAGAAAGGAATGCCGTCATAGACCAGAACCGTTCCCAATCCCATACTTTCGGGAAGATGCTTCCTATCGTTCCGAAACCTCCCACGCTTTTCGCTCCTTCTTTCGTAAAGACATACTTCATGTCGCTTACGTATCCGTTCAGCGTATTGACACCCAAAGTAATTCCGGCCGGGAAGGATTCGAAGAAACCATAATTTAAGACGGTAGGCTTATAATCGAGCAATCCGCCCGTAGCTTCTACTTTAAACTGCTTGTTGGTCTGCACCTCCACGGTATCGCGCATCCCATTACGCGAATAAACTAACGAAAATGAGGCTGTTTCTTTCTTTTCTAATTCTGCCTGTGTCTGCAATTTGCCCATCTCGTCTTGAAACTCATTCCATGAATGAATGGACGTTTCGTTTACAGCCAGCAAAGAATCGCCCGACTGTATGCCTGCTTTAGCAAAACCTCCCCCGGCTATAACCGAATCGACTACGTTAGGATAAAATACGTCAACAAACATAGGGTCTTCTTTTGCCACATCTAACAAACTGAGTTCAGGCATGAGAATTTTTTTCTCTTCTCCCTCACGCAATACGGTAACTTCGCGAGCCTCAACGATGCTGCGAACCATATCCATATCGAACCGTTCAAGTTCTTTACCGTCTGCCGATTTCAAGATATCGCCATCACGGAAACCGATATTTTGAGCGGTTTCATTGAATTTCATGCCGTGGGTCATATCTTTCAAAGCAATATACTGGTCGCCCCACGTAAACAAAATCATGGAATAAATAATCAATGCCAATATGAAGTTCATCATTACACCTCCAATCATGACCAGCAGACGCTGCCACGCCGGTTTTGAACGGAACTCCCACGGCTGGGCCGGCTTTTTCATCTGTTCCGTATCCATTGATTCGTCAATCATTCCGGAGATTTTACAATATCCTCCTAACGGAAGCCAACCTATACCGTATTCTGTGTCGCTGTTTTTGGGCTTAAACTTAAATAATGAAAACCACGGATCGAAAAAAATATAAAACTTCTCCACACGAATCTTGAAGAGACGCGCAAAGAAAAAGTGTCCTCCCTCATGGACAATTACCAACAACGATAAGCTGAGTATTAACTGAAGGGCACGAATTAAAAATGTTTCCATTCTACGTTATTCTTTATTATCTGTTTTGTTACTATTACTTATTCATCCCGTTAATCACTAATTCGGCTGCAATACGCCGTGTTTCCGCATCGGTTTCCACATAATCGTTATACGTGGGAACTTTGATAAAAGGAACCATCGACATGGCTTTTTCTATCACTTCGCTCATCTTCAGGAAAGATAGCTGGTCTTTCAAGAAAGCCGAAACGACTACTTCGTTTGCCGCATTGACAATGCAAGGCATATTTCCACCCTGATGTAAAGCTTCGTATGCCAAAGCCAGATTACGGAAGCGCGTAGTATCGGGGGCTTCGAATGTCAGCGTACTATATTTGGCAAAATCCAGCCGTTCGCCCGACAAATGTTCGCGCCGAGGATAAGAAAAAGCGTACTGGATAGGCAAACGCATATCGGGTACTCCCAACTGTGCCTTCACCGCTCCGTCTTCAAATTCTACCATCGAATGAATGACCGACTGAGGATGTACCACAACCTCGATTTGGTCGGGACGTACGCCAAATAGCCATTTAGCTTCTATCACTTCAAATCCTTTGTTCATCATCGAAGCCGAATCAATCGTGATTTTTGCTCCCATGTGCCAATTCGGATGTTTCAAGGCTTGTTCTTTTGTAACCGAACGGAGCTGTTCCATTGTCAGTGTCCGGAAAGGTCCTCCCGATGCCGTCAGGATTATCTTATGTACCGGATTCTCACGCTCCAAACATTGGAATATAGCCGAGTGTTCCGAATCGACAGGAAGTATCGGTGTATGGTATTGCGAAGCCAAATCATTAATCAATTCACCGGCAACAACCAGTGTTTCTTTATTTGCCAACGCAATGGTCTTTCCGGCCTTAATGGCATTTATAGTAGGACGCAGTCCGGCATAACCTACCATTGCCGTAAGCACAATATGAATAGGCCCCGACTCTACAATCTGACACAAGGCATCAGTCCCGGCATAAACCTTTATCGGCAAATCAGACAGCGCCTCTTTTAACTGAATGTATTTATCTTCATTGGCTATAACTACGGCTTCGGGCATGAACTTCCGGGCTTGCTCTGCCAGCAGTTCCACCTTATTATTTGCGGTCAGTGCGTAAACTTCATACAAGTCGGGATGTTCTTCCACCACCTGCAAGGCCTGTGTACCAATAGAACCTGTTGAACCTAATATCGCTATTTGTTTTTTCATACTATCAAAAGACTATATATTTTTCCGGGTTAATCGGATTTCCTTTATGCCACAATTCAAAATGAATATAAGGTTTACCATTCTCTGTGTCGCCTTTGGTCCCCACTAAAGCGATAACTTCACCTCCTTTTACCCGGTCGCCCTCTCGCTTTATCAACGAACCACAGTGCTTATAAACCGTAATGAAATTCTGTGTATGCTGTATCTGTATCACATAACCGGCTTCCGCCGTATAAGCTGCCAATATAACCGTACCATCGAGTGCAGAAAGAATACTCCCATTAGGACTTGCGGTAAAGTCGATGCCGAAATGTTTCTTTTCAGGATTAAAAGCTGTTGTTGCCACTCCCCGAAGAGGACGGTAAAATATCAATCCCGCCGCGTCGCTGACATCTCTTACCGCAGTAAGATTATAACGTTCTTTTTCTTCATACTGCTTACGGAAATCTTCTTCTTCCTTAGTCCGTTCCATCAAATTCTCGGCGCGCACGTTTGTAAGAGAGTCTATCGAAAGAACGGTATCGGCTTTCACCCTGCCGCTGATAATATCCTGAACATTCATGATATAATGGTTCTGGCGTTCTAACGCCAACCGGAGTGAATCGGCACGCAACGCATTCGATACAACCTGTTTACGCACCTCGCTGTTCATATAACCGGGCAAGTAATTGCGCAACGGAGTGAAAGTTATTATCAGTGCCGCAATCACAAAAATAGCCGTACATACGCAAAGCAAAACCGAAAGCCCGTTCAGTTTAGACACATGGATGCCTACTACTTCTTCCAAAGTATTTTCATTGATAATCGTCAGCTTATATTTAAACTTAACGTTATGCCAAAACGCTTTACGGTTTCTTTTCCCCATGTCTGTCAATCCAATAACCCTTCAGGTATGTCTACGGTCAGAATCTTTTTCTTTTTATCCAATCCTACAATAAATTCTTCATGCGCCGGAAGCAATAGTTCTTTGCCTTCTTTCTCAATAACAAACAATACGTTTATAGTAGCATCATCCACATCTACAATAGACCCTAAATCACCGTGACGGACATCTTTTACCTGAAAGCCGACAAAGAAGTTCCACGAAGTGATTTCGTCTTGTTCATCCATGTATTTCTTAGGAAAATACACTTCGACATTGGTGAATCTCCGTGCCGCTTCTGCCGAATCAATTCCCTCAAACTTTACCAAAGCCATATTGTCAGAACGGAAACGGTATTCCTCGAGAAAGAAAGGAACCAAAATACCGTCTAACAGCAAAATCAAATAATCGCAATCGTCTACACGGTCGAATATATCATCAGTAAAGGTAAACGACAGTTCACCCTTGATTCCGTGCGGCTTATTGAGAATTCCGATTTTAAAAACTTCGTCTTTCTTTATCATAATGAGTCTTTATTCTATACGGGTGATACGTGCGCCAAGCGCCGTCAGTCGTTGTTCGATGTTTTGATATCCGCGGTCTATCTGCTCAATGTTATGGATACGGCTGATTCCTTCAGCGCTCAGGGCAGCAATCAACAAAGCAATACCGGCACGAATATCAGGCGATGACATGTTTCCGCCACGTAAATTGAAGTTCCGGTCATGACCGATAACTACCGCCCGATGAGGGTCGCACAAAATAATCTGTGCCCCCATATCAATCAGTTTATCAACAAAAAACAAGCGACTTTCAAACATCTTTTGATGAATCAACACGCTACCTTTCGCCTGCGTAGCCACAACAAGCATTACGCTCAGCAAGTCGGGGGTAAGTCCGGGCCACGGAGCATCCGCTATAGTCATGATAGAACCGTCAATGAATGATTCTATCTGATAATGGTCTTGTTGCGGAACCAAGATATCATCCCCCCGCTGTTCGATTTGAATACCTAAACGGCGGAAACTGTTGGGTATGATACCGAGGTTATCATACGAGACGTTTTTTATGAGTATTTCGCTACCTGTCATTGCAGCCATGCCGATAAAGCTCCCCACTTCAATCATATCGGGCAAAGCAGTATGCGTGCATCCTTTCAGTGATTCAACCCCCTCAATAGTCAACAGATTTGAAGCGATACCGGATATACGGGCTCCCATGCGGTTCAGCATCCGGCAAAGTTGCTGAATATAGGGTTCGCAGGCTGCGTTATAAATAGTGGTAGTTCCTTCTGCTAACACGGCTGCCATGATGATATTGGCTGTTCCGGTTATCGAGGCCTCATCAAGCAACATGAACGTACCCTTCAATCGATCGGCATAGATTTTAAAAACGCCTCTCGAAGCATCGTAATCAAAAGAAGCGCCTAATTTTTGAATACCCAAGAAATGCGTATCCAAACGGCGACGACCTATTTTATCTCCTCCCGGTTTGGCTATCAAAGCCTTGCCGAAACGGGCTAACAGCGGTCCCACAAGCATCACAGAGCCGCGCAACTTCGAACAACGGGTAAGGAATTCTTCGCTTTCCAAATATTCCCTATCTATTGTTGCTGCTTTAAACGTATAAGTATCTCCCGACTTTTTCGAGACTTCAACCCCCATGTCGCGCAACATCTGAATCAGATTGTTAACATCCAAGATGTTAGGCACATTACTAATGGTTACTTCTTCTTCGGTAAGCAACGTGGCGCAAAGCAGTTGCAAGACCTCATTCTTAGCCCCTTGCGGAATAATCTCTCCGTGTAGCTTATGTCCTCCTTCAATTACAAACGAAGCCATAATACGTCCGTTTTTATTGGTTTTGGTTATTATATTTTTTCTTCGACTGATTATTGTTTGCCGGACGACGACGCGAATTAAACGTGCGTTGCTCGAAAAAGCGTACGTCTTCGATAGAACATTTTATCTTTCCGTCCGACAGTTCATAAAGATCTTCCAATATCTTCGTATCTTCCACTCCATCTTTATTCCATGCCACATAATCTTTTTTCATGTGGTTGACTATCAGATTTACCAGTTGCTTTTTCTCGTCGCCTTCTTCAAAATCAGATGCTATTTTTATCAAATCCTGAACAAACCGCCCGTAATGACGATAACGAATATTATGCTGTAAATAAGGGATTCGCTCAGGCTTAACTTCCAGCTCTTCCTTTTTCACTATTTCTACGGGATAGTCGATATCCAACTTAAAATCGGACATTATGGCCAGATGGTCCCACAACTTGCGATTAAAATCAGAAGCATCGCGCAAAAGTGGAAACATATTTCCCATTATATTAATTATTGTATTGGCACAACGCTGACGTTCTTCACGGTCTTCGATAGTCAGCGCATAATCTACCATGTTTTGCACGCTACGTCCGTATTCCGGCAACGGCAATTTACGTTTCTGCGTATTGTATTCCATTCTAATTTATAACTAAATAGAAACCATCAGACAGAGATGAAAGGTTTTCTCACCTGTTTCCGGCTTCATGGTTCGACGTATGACATTAAATGTAAAAACTTCCGGCAGGTATCTTATTCCTATCAAAAAAACATTGGGACAAATTCATGAAGACCACGCAGCGAAGTTCATCAACCAAGCGTATGTTTTACATCAAATATCCCAATATCTTTTTAAAGGTTTCAGAACCGGATTTCAATGCGCCTATAACCGCTTAAAGAAGTTTTTTAGGCACAGAGGTGACAAACTCTTTCAGATAGAACGGTTCAAAATATGCCACATCTTTAAAGTTTTCGCGTGCCATCTCTTTTTCTGCAAGCGGAAACATCCACTTAGCCAGCGGATTTATATTTTCAATAAAATGGGCATTCGGATGCGTCAGCTTCGAGCGACACTTCTCCGCACCGTTTCCAAAGAAGTAAACAGGATGTTCTGCCAAAAAACCGGCGTATGAATTTTCATCGATAATATCAGCCGAAATAGCCCGTTGTGCTTTCAGAGAGCGGTCGTAAACGGCTGCATAGACTTCCATACGCCGTGCATCTATCATCGGACAAAGCAATGCATCTTCCGGCAAGTCATGAAAAAGCAAGATGGGAACACACATTACTTCCAGTGTAGGCAGTCCGATAAGCGGAATATTACGTCCGTAACAGATACCTTTCGCCATCGATACCCCGATACGCAGTCCGGTGTACGACCCCGGACCACAGCTTACTGCCACTGCATCGACCGGAATCGCATGACTATCGGCAAACGATAGCGCTTCGTCTACAAAGACGCCTAACGTTACAGCATGAGAAGGCCCGTTGAAGTCTTCTTTCGAAAAAATAGAAGCTCCGTCCTGACTCACTGCTACGGAACATACATCCGTTGATGTTTCAATATGTAAAATACACGACATAATACAATCTTAAATTATTAGCAATCTGCAAATATACATTTTTATTTGCACTCCCGTCTCTTCTTCGGATGTTTTTAAAGCCCGTTAATAAATATATTCTTAACAAAAGAGATTCACAACCAAATAAATTCCGGCGGCAAGCAACGCGCTGACAGGTATCGTCAAAACCCAAGCAGTCATCAGGCTACGGGTAACTCCCCAACGAACTGCCGACAAGCGTTTGGTAGCCCCCACACCGATAATGGCGCCCGTGATAGTATGCGTTGTACTGACGGGTATTTTCAAATACTCAGTGAGATACAACGTAAAAGCACCGGCTGTTTCCGCTACTACGCCTTCGAGCGGAGTAACGCGCGTAATCTTGTTTCCCATCGTCTTTACAATTTTCCATCCTCCCGACATGGTTCCGAGCGAGATAGCTGTAAAGCAAGAAAAGGCAACCCAATCGGGCAAATCGGCTATGCTGTTTATTCCCATACCTAACCCTTGTGAATGGGCTGCTATCATCGCTGCGGCAATGATACCCATCACTTTCTGAGAATCATTCAGTCCGTGACCGATACTGAACAAGGCGGAAGAAACCAGCTGAAGTTTCTTAAACCACATTTCGGCTGTATGCGGGCGCGATTTCTTACACAGATTCAGGACAATCAGCGTAAATCCGAATGCCACAATCATACCAATAAAAGGTGCAAGAAAAATAAAGGCTGCTATTTTCAGAATGATATTAAGCTGTATGGCTTCAAAACCGTGTGCCATGATTGCTGCACCGGCAAATCCGCCAATCAAAGTATGAGACGAAGAAGAAGGAATTCCTTTCCACCAAGTAAACAAATTCCAGATAATGGCGGCAATTACTCCTGACAAGATAATAGGTAAGGTGATGTAATCTTCGAAAACCGTTTTCGATACGGTATTGGCGATACCGAAATCGCCAATAATATACTTGGCTATGAAAAAAGCCACGAAATTAAAACATGCCGCCCACACCACAGCTTGAAAAGGTGTAAGGACTTTAGTAGAAACGATTGTCGCTATTGAGTTCGCAGCATCATGAAATCCGTTAATGTAATCGAATATCAGTGCTAAAACGATGATGGTTATTAATAGTTCCATATACTTATGTTATCCGCTTCTGTTGTTTTAATTAAGCATACTTCACTATCAGGCTCTTCAACACTTTTCCTACATGCTCGGCAGCATCGGTTGTCTTCTCTAAGCACTGCATGATTTCTTTTGTTTTAAGAATCTCGATGCAATCTTTCTCTTCGCGGAAAAGTCGGGTGATAAACAGTTCATAAACATCGTCGGCATGATTCTCTATCTGATGGAGCTGTAAGCAACACTCGCGCAACGAAGCGGGTTTCTTCGAGAATGTTTCCAGCTCATCCATCGCTTTACATATATGTACAGCGCCTTCGTGAATCAATACAGCCAACTCTTTGCCACTATCCGAAATAGAACGGGGATTATAGATGGCGATACGCTTCGCTGCGCTGTTTATACAGTCTATAATATCATCGGTCGATGATGCCAAATCGTGGATGTCTTCTCTGTCGAATGGGGTGATAAACGTTTTCCCCAGTTCTTCAAAAATACGATTTGTCAACTGGTCTCCCTGTCGTTCCACGTCTTTAATCTTCTTGTAGTATTCGCTTCTCTCTTCCGGAGATTCGTGTTTCAAACTCTCCATTAACAGCTCAGAAGCTGACAACACGATTTCAGACAATTGTTTCAATAACGGAAAAAACTTAGTTTCCTTAGGGGCAAAACGGCTAAAGAATGAATTTTTCATTTGCAGTAGTTTTTAATTATAGTTTATCTCTTATTTGCTTTCAGTTTAGCGCGCAATGTCTCGATTACGGCAGGAAGTATAGATATCACAATAATGGCAACCAGCACCAGCTTTAAGTTTTCTTGCACAAAGGGAATGTCGCCAAAGAAATAACCGGCATAACAGAATATGCCAACCCAAGCTGCCGCGCCGAGCAGGTTATATACAATAAAATAATAATAGTGCATTTTCCCCATTCCGGCTACAAAAGGCGCCAGCGTGCGCACGATGGGAACAAAACGGGCGATAACGATGGTCTTTCCTCCGTATTTCCGATAAAAGTCGTGGGTTTTCTCCAGATATTCTTGCTTGAATATGCGGGAGTGGGGATTCCTGAACAGCTTGTGCCCGAAGAAACGCCCTATCTCGTAGTTGCAACTGTCTCCGAGGGCGGCAGCGGCAAACAAAATCAAAGCTAAAAGATTCACGCTGAGTGGAACATCGGGCTGAGCGGCAATCGCTCCCGAAACGAAGAGCAGCGAATCGCCCGGAAGAAAGGGCGTGACAACCAGTCCGGTTTCGCAGAAAATGATTAAGAACAAAATTGCATACGTCCACAAATGATAATCCTGTACTATTTCAATCATGTACCGGTCGATATGCAAAATAAAGTCAATGATAAATTCCATATAGAGTTCAAATTAAGAGTTGTCCGGATAAAGAAAAGTAAGCGTACAGATTCCCGAGGCAGATATACTCATATCCTCCGACAAGAAGCCTCGGCATGATGTCATGAACAGACTTAATCGTATGTTGCACATCCATTGTGTCATAACGGGCGCAAAGTTATCAAAATAATCTGTTATTTCGATGCTATCAAACACAAAATTTATATGCCTTCTTGCCGTGTCTCACAGAAAATCTGTACTTTTACCTGACATTTTAAACAAACAAGAGCCATGCAAAATTTTGAATGTGATTATTTGGAAGGCGCACATCCGCTGATTATGGAGCGTCTTGCCGCTACCAATATGGAAAAAACTCCGGGTTATACGGAAGACTGTTACTGTGAGGAAGCGCGCCGCAAGATACGCCAAGCCTGCGGATGTCCCGACGCTGAAGTTTATTTTTTAGTAGGAGGAACCCAAACAAACGCCACGGTGATAGATGCTTTGCTCCGGCCTTACGAGGGGGTGGTTGCCACCGAAACCGGACACATCAACCAGCATGAGGCGGGAGCGATTGAGGCGGGCGGACACAAGGTTTTACCCGTTCCGCACCGGGAGGGTAAGATGGAAGCCGGGATGTTAAGCCGGTATCTGAAAAACTTTTTTGCCGATGAAGCGTATGCCCACATGGTGAATCCCGGAATGGTTTATCTTTCTCATCCCACGGAGTACGGAACACTTTATACGCGGAGTGAGCTGGAAGCCATTGCTGCCGTATGCAAGGAATACCGCTTGCCGCTCTTCTTAGACGGGGCGCGTTTGGGATACGGTCTGGCTGCCGAAGAGACGGATGTGACGCTCGAAACCATCGCATCGGTATGCGACGTGTTTTACATCGGAGGCACGAAAGTGGGAGCATTGTTCGGCGAGGCAGTCGTTTTCCCGCGTCCGGGCATTGTAAAGCAATTCTTTACCATCGTGAAGCGTCACGGGGCATTATTGGCAAAGGGACGCTTGTTGGGCATACAGTTTGATACATTGTTTACCGACGGGCTGTATCTGGATATTTCACGCCATGCCATCAAAATGGCTGCACGGCTGCGTCAGGCACTGACCGAGCGGGGATATACGTTTTTTATCCGTCCGCAAACCAACCAGCTTTTTGTTTCTCTCCCGATGGAAAAGGTCGACGAGCTGAGCCGGAAGGTACGCTTCAGTGTATGGGAGAAGCATGAAAATCATACGGCAGTGGTCCGTTTCGCCACCAGTTGGGCTACCAGACCCGAAGACATCGACGAGCTGATCAGCCTGCTTTAGGAGAAAGCGTAACACTCTCTGTTTCAACAAGGAACAAAACCTGAAAATTCTACCCATAGGACGAGTATATTCTATGGGTAGAACAAGGCAACGCAACCGCTTGGACGAAGCAACGCTACCCATAGTTTTTCAGGGGCAAACAGCCAACCCGATTTCCTCCTTCACCGAATACCTTATCGGAAAATTTAAACAGGCTCTTAAACAGTCACTCAATAAAAATTCCTACCTTTGCAGCAACTAAAAAAATTGAGAAATTATGATACAATCAATGACCGGATATGGCAAATCGACAACCGTATTCGGAGGCAAAAAGATTCATGTTGAAATAAAATCGCTAAATAGCAAGGCGATGGACTTATCTACGCGCATCGCTCCTCTTTATCGGGAAAAAGAAATGGAAATCCGTAACTTGGTATCACAGACATTGGAACGTGGAAAAGTGGATTTCAGCTTATGGGTGGAAAAAGACACCGCCGAAATCGCCACCCCGATAAACGTCGCCTTAATAGAGAATTATTACAATCAGATAAAGACAATCTCCGATAGTTGTAACATTCCGCTTCCCGCCGACTGGTTTGCAACGTTGCTTCGTATGCCCGATGTACTGACGCGGGTAGATGTGCAAGAATTGGAAGAAGAAGAATGGGTGGTAGTCCGCAAGGTAATCGAAGATGCTCTGACCAACCTTACCGATTTCAGAAAGCAGGAGGGCAAAGCCTTAGAGAAAAAATTCACTGAAAAAATTGACAACATCGAACGTCTTCTGAAATCCATCGAGCCGTTTGAAAAAGAACGGGTAAGCAAAGTTCGCGAACGCATTACCGAAGCATTGGAAAAAACGCTGAATACTGATTATGACAAAAACCGCTTGGAGCAGGAATTGATTTATTACATCGAGAAGCTGGATATCAATGAAGAAAAACAGCGCTTGACGAATCACCTGAAGTATTTCCGCGAAACAATGGCGGGCGGACACGGACAGGGTAAAAAACTGGGATTCATCGCCCAAGAAATGGGACGTGAAATCAATACCACGGGCAGCAAATCAAATCATGCCGAAATGCAGAATATCGTGGTGCAGATGAAGGATGAACTGGAACAAATAAAAGAACAAGTTTTAAACGTTTTATAAGTATGGGAAAACTAATCATCTTCTCCGCCCCGTCGGGTTCAGGAAAATCGACCATCATCAACTACCTGCTAACTCAAAATTTAAACCTTGCTTTTTCTATCTCGGCAACCAGCCGTCCGCCCCGCGGTACGGAACAAAACGGGGTTGAATATTTTTTCCTCACTCCGGAAGAGTTCAGGCAACGCATTGCCAACGGCGAATTTCTGGAATACGAAGAGGTTTACAAAGACCGCTTTTACGGCACGCTGAAAGCACAGGTGGAAAAACAGTTAGAAGCAGGACAGAATGTGATTTTCGATGTAGACGTGGTAGGCGGATGTAATATCAAACAATATTATGGCGACCGCGCCTTGTCGGTTTTCATTCAGCCGCCTTCGGTAGAGGAACTGCGCAAACGCCTCAACGGACGCGGAACGGATGCGCCTGAAGTAATAGAGAGCCGCATTGCCAAAGCCGAATTTGAATTGAGCTACGCCGACAAGTTTGATGTAAGAATTATAAATGACAAACTTGAAGCGGCTGAAGCCGAAGCGTTAAAAATAATCAGTAACTTCATCAAACAATAAAGAAAGGATATGATAAAAAACCCAAGAAAGATGCTGCAGTTCATGCTGATTGTGTGTATCCTCATCGGACTGGCTGCACTGGCGGTAGGAATCGTGGCACTTGCCAAACAAGAATATATCATCGCCGTAGCCATGATACTCGTTGCGGCATGGCAAATCGTGAATTACCGGAAATGGAAAAAAAGCCTATAAGAACAGGGGTATTCAGCGGTTCGTTCAATCCGATCCACATCGGACATCTGGCTTTGGCGAATTATTTATGCGAATATGGGGAAGTGGACGAGGTATGGTTTCTCGTCACTCCTCAGAATCCGTTCAAGCAAAAAGCGGAATTGCTGGGCGACGACCTGCGGCTGGAAATGGTGCGCAGAGCCGTGGCAGGCTATCCGCGTTTCGTGGCTTCCGATTTCGAGTTCCGTCTCCCCCGCCCTTCTTATACGGTCAATACGCTTCATCATCTGGCAGAAGCCTATCCCGACCGCGAGTTTTATCTTATCATCGGGGCAGATAATTGGGCCTCTTTTGCGCAATGGAAGTCGCCGGAAGAAATCTTGGCGCATCATCACCTGCTGATTTATCCGCGCCGTCCGTATGAGGTTGCTCCCGAATCGCTTCCTGCCCGTGCCAAAGCCGTCGATACTCCTTTGCTGGAAATCAGTGCTACATTCATCCGACGTAGCATCGAGGCAGGGAAAGACATCCGATACTTCCTGCATCCGGAGGTTTGGAAAATGATTGAAGAGCAAAAACTTTACCGCAAATCTTGACATTTTTGCTCCTCTGAATCCCTCTTATTCTTCTTCGTACAACAAATACTTGCCGCGCATTTCACGGTAACGGTTCAGGTCTTCCTGCCAAGCCGCGCGGATTTCTTCCTCCGTCTTTCCTTTCAATATATCGAGGCGTACCTGATTGGTTCCCATCAGTAAGTCGAACCAACGGGGGCGGGTGAAGAATGATTTCTCCGGATTATCGGTAAAGCTCCGGTAATGCCGATAAGCATCTAACACATATCGCAACGAAAAACCCTTCGGAGCGGATACACCTCGCAGGTCTCGCCCGTAGCAATACGTGTTTTTATGGAGCGGATTCATGTCCGAGCCTTTCGTGGGGCGGGGCATGAAACGGAAACTGAACACTTTCATCTGCGGACTTCCGTACACTTGGAAAGGATAAGGCGTTCCGCGACCAATACTGACCGAAGTTCCCTCGAAGGGACACAGCGAGGGATAAAGGGCAATGGATTGGTCGTTGGGCAAATTGGGCGACGGTTTTACCGGAAGCGAATAGGGCTGTCCGTGCTTCCACCCTTCCACGCTTACCACTGTCAGCGGGCAGGTAAGCCCTGCGCCTAACCATCCTTCCCCGTTTATCATCTGAGCCATCTCGCCTACGGTACAACCGTGAACCACAGGGATAGGCAACATTCCTACGAAACTTTTATACGCAGGCTTCAGCACCGGACCGTCCACGTAGTCACACGGGTTCGGGCGATCGAGCACCACCACCTCTTTCCCCTGTTCGGCGCAAGCCTGCATCACGTAATAAAGGGTACTGATATAGGTATAGAAGCGCGCTCCCACGTCCTGAATATCGAAAACCACCGCATCGGTTTCCGCAAGCTGGGCAGGCTGCGGCTTTTTATTTTTCCCGTAAAGTGAGGTTATCGGAATGCCTGTCTTACCGTCTCTACCGTTTTTCACCGTTGCGCCTGCGTCGGCATCTCCCCGAAAACCATGCTCAGGAGCAAATATCTGCACGATTTTCACTCCACGACTGTACAGCGTATCAAGCAAATGCGCACCGCCACACAGCGATGTCTGATTTACTACCAGCGACACGCGCTTCCCTTCAATCAGAGGCAGCAAAACATCCAAACGTTCGGCACCGGTACGAAGAGCGGCTGCCTGAATCGCCGTAACCAACCAAATACATGAGAACAGAAAGATTTTAAGTTTCATATCCAACATAAAATAAATAGCATATCTTTGCACAAAGATACATTTTTATTTTTCACAGCAATGGAAGAAAACTACAAAACAAGAGAACAGCAATATAGCATCTCATTTATACACTCTGCAGGAACAACAAAAACATAACGAATAAATCATTTTATATAAATCTAATAAAAACCGAACATCTCCAATCTATGAAAAAAGCACTTCTATCGTTAATATTTTTACTCCCCAGCATTAGCTTGTTTGCACAGCATCTGGTAAAAGGCACAATCACCGACTCAATCGGTTCTCCGCTTGATGCAGCCGTAGTAGTATTGATGAATCCCGAAAACGGAAATGCCATCCGGCAAGGTATCACTTCGCCCGACGGAACATACACCCTGAATGCCACAGGAAATATGCAAATCTACATAAGCAGTCTTGGTTTCCAATCTTATATAAGCCAACCTTTTTATGTAGCATCAGATACCGTTATCCCAACTATCCGGTTACATTCCGAAAATTTCAAATTAGACGAAGTGGTAGTAGTGGGTGAAAAGCAGTCGCCTTCCATTAAAATCGAAAAGGGGAAAATGATTTTCATTCCAAAAAACAGCAGCATTGTTGCAGGAAGTACGGCACTTGAGGTACTGAAAAAAACACCGGGCGTTTTCGTAGACGGAGAAAACAATATCAGCATCGGCGGGAAAAACAACGTACTGGTCATTCTTAACGGAAAACAAACATACATGCAAAAAGACGAACTAGTTACGTTGTTGAAAGCTACGCCGTCGGCAGAAGTCGCATCGGTGGAGGTAATACATAACCCTTCGGCACAATACGATGCGGAAGGTTCGGGAGGAATTATTAATATCAATATGAACCGGAAGAAGTCAGAAGGTTTTTTCTTTTCCATCAATAATGGTGTGTCTTATTGGAAAAATTTAAGAGAAAATACAGAACTTTCGTTTAGCTACACCCAAAACAAAATCAGTCTATCGGGTAGTTACAATCATGCTTTCGGTTATTACGACATGGATTACGGGATGCAACGCGTCCAAAACGGGAAAGATTATTACAGTCCTACCCAAGACACAGACAAGCGCAAAACCATATCCGGTAGCTTGAATCTGGAATATGCTCTGACTGACAAACAGACCATCGGCGGACACATAGACATAAACACCCTGTTCGGACCGGGACAGACCCATACCATAACTAAAATCAGAGATGCTGAAACCCATACGCTGGAGCAGACGCTTTACGCCGGAAATGATTATTACAAGCAGAAAGGAAATCGGTACGGAGGAAATCTTTACTACACGGCTATTCCGAAAGAGGGTGTGAGCTACACTGCAGATTTTAACTATGCGTGGTTCGACGGCGGTTCGGGCAACCTGCAACCGAACACGTACGTATTGCCGAACGGAACAGTGGCACAAGATAACCTCTACAAATCGGTCAATAGCCGGAATATACACATCTACGCTCTGTCGTACGACCAACAGCATCCGCTGTGGAACGGCGAAGTAAAATCGGGAATTAAATTCTCGTCTGTCAATGCCGACAACGGATATCAGTTTTACAATGTGGCAGATGGAGCGGAAATCATTGATGCCTCCCAGTCAAACGACTTCCGATATAAAGAGCAAATATTGGCAGCCTATATTTTATACACTCATTCCATCGGAGAAAAACTTAGTCTGGAGGCAGGACTACGAGGTGAATATACCTTCTCTGACGGCAAACTTCACGCCGTAAGCGGCAAAAGAGATGAAGAAAACGAGCGTGATTACTTTAATCTTTTTCCAACGTTCAATCTTAATTATCAGATTAATGATCATCATGCGCTGACTCTGAGTTACGCCAGTCGCATTGATCGCCCGGCTTATCAGGATTTAAATCCATTCGAATACCTGTTGGATGAACTCTCATATTGGAAAGGGAATCCGTTTCTCACGCCTCAGAAAACACATCGGGTCGCTGTTACATACTCGCATAAACGCACGGCGCTGACGGCATCGTACTCATACATGAAAGACTACAAAGCTCAGATAACTGATACACTGTCGGTGAATAAAGTGATTATGACGCCGCGCAACATCGGTAAGCAACAACGTATATCGCTTACGCTATTTCAGGGAATTACCCCGACACAATGGTGGGAAATGAATCTGAACTTGATAGGATATTACGTGAAAAACGACATTGCGTTCGACCGATTCCGTCTATTTAATCTGGACGGTTTTGCCGGCATCTTCTCAATACAGAATACCATCCGCCTGCCGTGGCAAATCCAAATGGAACTGAACGGTTCGTACAGCACAAAACGATTAGGAGCATCGAATGAATACATCGAACCATCGGGATATGTAGACATTGGATTCAGTAAGAGTTTTGCTAACCGGAAATGGACGATAAACCTCGCCATGAGTGATATTTTCTGGACCAATCGTTGGGATAATTACAGTTCGTTCAGCGGTTTCAAGTTATGGAACTGGGGCAAGAGCGAATCAAGACAAGTCAAACTGAACATTACTTACAGATTCGGTCGTGAAAAAAGCAGCAAGCATAGCAGCCATTTCAATGAAATAGATAGATTATAGTAACGAAAAAAAGATTGTATGGCAACGGAATCAATTAAAACATTACCTTTGCCAACAAAATACCAAAAGTAAAAACCATGAATCCGATTGACTTGATAAACAAATATTACCCGGAAGACAGCGAACTAAAGCATATTCTGATTACTCATAGCCGCTCGGTAACCGATAAGGCACTGGATATGGCTCGCAGGCATCCCGAACTGGAGCTGGACTTGCAGTTTATCGAAGAAGCTGCCATGCTGCACGACATCGGAATCTTCCAGACCGACGCGAAAGAAATATACTGCTTCGGTACACACCCTTACATCTGTCACGGCTATTTAGGTTCAGAACTCCTGAAAGCCGAAGGATATCCGCGCCACGCTTTGGTTTGCGAACGACATACGGGCGCAGGTATTTCACTACAACGTATTGAAGAACAAAATCTTCCCATTCCTCACCGCGAAATGATTCCGCTCAGCTTGGAAGAACAGATTATCTGCTTCGCCGACAAGTTTTTCTCGAAAACGCACCTTGACCGTGAAAAAAGCATCGAAAAGGCACGCAAAAGCATCGAAAAACATGGCGAAGAAGGGGTGATACGCTTCGATACATGGTGTAAGTTGTTCTTATAGAATAAAAAAATACATTAAAAACCGGAGCTTTCGCTTTTATTTGGGGCAGAATGCTTACTTTTGCAGGCATTATGTTCTGTAAATAATTAGTGATGACATCATTTAGAAGAACTACATACATTCTGATATCCTTATTTTTCGTGGGCTTTTTCTTTTCGTTCTACGCCGAAGCCCAGCGTGTAAGGGGAAAGAGGGCACGACAAAACAAAGTGGTTGCCACCGACTCCTTACAGAGAGATTCGCTTGTGTCAGACTCGCTGATGCTCGACTCGCTGGCTTTAGACTCTACGGACAATGAAAAGAAAGAACCGCTCGACGCGCCGGTAGTATACGAAGCTGCCGACTCCATCGTATTCACAAAAGAAGGATATGCCCATCTGTATGGTGAGGGAAAAGTAACATACCAAAATATCGAACTTACTTCGGCTATCATATCTATGAATATGGATAGCAGTACGGTATATGCCCGAGGCGTGGCAGACACTGCCGGTGTAGAAACAGGATTGCCGATTTTCAAAGATGGCGAAACGCCTTACGAATCGAAAATCATGCGTTACAACTTCAAAACCAAAAAAGGATTTATCAACAACATTGTAACACAGCAGGGCGAAGGATATGTTACCAGTGAGGAAGGTAAAAAAGGTGCAGATGATGAAATCTACATGCGTCACGGAAAATATACCACCTGCGATAACCATGACCATCCTCACTTCTACCTGAAACTCGCCATGGCGAAAGTACGCCCAAAGAAAAACGTGGTTTTCGGCCCGGCGCAGTTAGTAGTAGAAGATGTTCCACTGCCCATCGCCGTCCCGTTTGGTTTCTTCCCGTTCAACAGCAGTTATTCTTCAGGATTCATTATGCCTACGTACGGAGATGAAATGAACCGAGGATTTTACCTGCGCGACGGAGGATATTATTTTGCCATTAGCGACCAGATGGACTTAAAGGTATTGGGAGAAATCTTTACCAAAGGGTCGTGGGGACTCTCAGCTGCTTCGAATTACAACAAGCGTTATAAGTTCAGCGGATCATTCAATGCCAGCTATCTGGTAACCAAAACCGGTGAAAAGGGTATGCCCGACTATTCAGTATCGAAAGACTTCCGCATTCAGTGGAGCCACCGTCAGGATGCCAAAGCCAATCCGAACAGCTCATTCTCGGCAAGTGTCAATTTTGCTACCAGCAGTTATGACCGTTCAAGTTTGAGTACATTGTATAATCCGCAGGCATATTCACAAAACACTAAAGCATCCAGTGTAAGTTATTCGCGTACTTTTCCGGAAATAGGTTTGAATATTTCAGGAACATTTAACATTACTCAGAATACCAGAGACTCCTCTATCAACATGACTTTGCCGGACGTAAACATTTCGTTAAACCGTATTTATCCGTTCAAACGTAAAAAGGCGGTAGGCGACGAACGTTGGTATGAAAAGATTTCGTTCCAGTATACCGGTACGATGACCAACTCGATTAACACGAAAGATAACCTCTTGTTTAAGACCCCTCTTACGCAATGGGAAAATGGTATGCAGCATAAAATACCCGTCTCTGCTACGTTCAACCTGTTTAAGTATATCAATGTAGTTCCTTCGTTCAACTACACCGAACGGTGGTACTTGCGTAAGGTAAAACAAAGTTATGACCCAAGCCCCACATCGAGCGACCATGTACGCCGTGATACCATCAACGGGTTTAACCGCGTGTACGACTACAATCTCTCGCTCCAGATGAACACGAAACTTTACGGTATGTATAAACCGCTGTTCATGAAGAGCAAAGAGCTTCAGATACGTCACGTATTTACGCCTACCATCAGCTATACGTATACTCCCGACTTCAGCAAGAAGCGTTACGGCTATTTCGACACGTACACATATACCGATGAAGACGGCGAAGTGCGCACCGTGGAGTATTCTCCTTACGAGGGGGCTGTATACGGATATCCTTCCACAAAAGGATCTTCGCAGAGCATCAACTTCTCGGTTGACAACAACATCGAGATGAAGATGAAATCTGATAAAGACTCTACGGGATACAAGAAAATAAGTTTGATTGACCAATTAGGCGCAACGCTTTCTTACGACGTAGCCAACAAGCGGTGGAGTGACTTGAGCATGAACCTCCGCCTGAAGCTGACAAAGAGCTATACGTTTAACATGAACGCATCGTTTGCTACGTATGCTTATCAGTTTGACGAAGACGGAAACATCGTGGAAGGCGACCGCACGGAATGGTCGTACGGACGCTTCGGACGTTTTCAGGGATATAGCGGTTCGTTCTCATATACACTGAATAACGATACGTTTAAGAAACTGTTCGGCAAAAAAGATAAAACCGAAGAAAAAACAGACACCGATAAAGAGAATACCGAAGAAGAAACAGACGAGGAAAATACTGAAGAAGAAACAAACAAAGGAAACATGCGTAAAACCGAAAAGGCTTCTGTCGATACCGACGGCTATTTGGCTTTCAAGTTTCCGTGGAGCATCAGTTTGAGTTACAGTTACAGCATCCGCGAAAACCGCGACCGGGAGAAATTCAATATCAAGAAGATGCGTTACCCGTATTCGCTCACTCACTCGCTCAACGTTTCGGGTAACTTCAAGATAGGAAGCCGCTGGAATATGAATTACTCTACGGGATATGACTTTACCTCGAAAGAAATGTCAATGACAACCCTTAACATTACCCGCGACCTCCACTGTTTTAACATGAGTTGCGGTTTGGTGTTCGGTCCGTTTACCTCTTACAACTTCTCTATCCGCGCCAACTCAAGTATGCTGACCGATGCCCTGAAGTGGGACCAACGAAGCAATACGGGTAGTGCAGTGACATGGTACTAATCATCATACAATAAAACGGCGAATGGGAAATCGAGTCAAACACGTGTCTCCGATTTCCCATTCGCCGTTTTTACCTATGCGCCATCAAATTAACTGCATCTCTAATTTGGCGCATTCTTCACGCATGTCTTCCGGCCAAATACTAGCTTGAATTTCTCCGATATGCGCTTTCTTCAAATAAAGCATACACAAGCGTGACTGACCGATACCGCCACCGATGCTGAGCGGAAGCGAACCTTCCATCAAGCGTTTATGGAAGTACAGTTTCAAACGTTCTTCTTTGCCCGACAGCTCCAACTGTTTCAGCAGTGCCGCCTTATCCACACGGATACCCATCGATGACAATTCAAGCGCACGCCCCAACACATCGTTCCATACCAAAAGGTCGCCATTCAATCCGGGCAATCCTGTTTTCGGGTCAACTGTCGTATAGTCATCATAATCCGGGGCACGCAAGTCGTGAGGCTTTCCGTCGCTCAACTTACATCCGATACCGATGATAAACACACTGCCGTAGCGTTCCGTAATTAAGTTTTCACGTTCTTTCGGTGTCTTATCGGGATACATCCGAAGCAACTCTTCGGCATGGATAAAATGAATGTCATGCGCAAGAAACGATTTGATTTGCGGATACATTTCACAAATCATGTACTCCGTGCGACGCATGGCAGAATAAATGCGCGTAACGATATTTTTCAAGAAATCAATGCTACGTTGCTCCGGCGTAATAACACGCTCCCAGTCCCATTGGTCGACATAGAGCGAATGCAGGTTGCCCAACTCTTCATCCGCACGGATAGCGTTCATGTCTGTATAAATGCCATACCCCGGCTCAATGTGATAATCTGCCAGCGTAACCCGCTTCCATTTGGCAAGCGAATGAACCACTTCCGCCTGACGGTCGCCCAAGTCTTTGATAGGGAAAGTAACCGGACGCTCTGTTCCACTCAAGTCATCGTTTATACCCATTCCCTTCAATACGAACAGCGGAGCGGTAACCCGGCGCAAGCGTAATTCCGACGAAAGGTTTTGCTGAAAAAACTCTTTTATCTGTTTAATGCCCAGCTCGGTTTGTTTCATATCGAGCAAAGGATGATAATTTACAGGCTTTATAAGGTAACTCATATCAGTTTGTTTATTAATTATAATGTTTGGCAAAGATAGATATATTTTACAAAATTGCAATATATTTTACAGAAAACTAATCAAAATGTATATCCATGCTTCACTATACATAAAATTTTGTAACCAACCTTTTTCTGTTGCCCGCTCAATAAAGAACAGAAAAAAATAAGCGAAATATTAGGAAGAAACACTAATAAATTGTACTTTTGCCCAGCAAATTCAAAATTGCACCCGTAGTTCAATGGATAGAATAATGGATTCCGGTTCCATCGATTGGGGTTCGACTCCCCACGGGTGTACTTACTTATTTTCATTTTTTCGCACGGATTGCGCGGATTACACGGACAACGATTCCGTGCCTACGCGCAATCCGTGTTTTATTTTATACATAGTTATCATGAAGAATTACACGTTTGAAATCTGTGCAAACTCGGCAGAAAGCTGCATCGCCGCTCAAGAAGGCGGGGCACACCGCGTAGAATTATGTGCGTCAATGCCCGAAGGCGGGACTACCCCCTCGTTGGGAGAAATCAAACTTGCCCGCAAACTTATCGACATCCGTTTACATGTTATCATCCGCCCGCGGGGAGGCGATTTTCTTTACACGCCGCTGGAACTGGATATCATGGAAGAAGACATCCGCGCAGCGCGTGAGGCAGGAGCCGACGGCGTAGTGTTTGGCTGCCTTACTCCGGAAGGCGAATTGGATATGCCTGCCATGAAACGCCTGATGAAGGCTTCGGAAGGAATGTCGGTCACTTTCCACCGCGCGTTTGATTACGTAAAAGACCCGAAACAGACGCTTGAACAGCTAATCGACTTGGGTGTGAACCGTATCCTGACTTCCGGACAGCAACCTACTGCCCTGCAAGGTGCCGGCCTGCTTGCCGAATTGGTAAAACAGGCAGACGGCAGAATCATCATCATGCCGGGATGCGGTGTCAATGAGTCGAACATCGCCGAACTTGCCAAACGCACGCAAGCCTCCGAATTTCATTTCTCGGCACGCGAAAACAAAGAAAGCCTCATGAAGGTGCGCAACCCGGCGCTTTCGATGGGCGGCACGGATGCCGACGAGTACATGCACCCTGTAACTACCTCACGCCGTGTGCGTAACACGATTGATGCACTGCGCATAGACTGACGCCGTTTTTCCCTCCGAAACACAAGCGGTAGCGTAAGGCAACATTAGCGGTAGAAATAACAAGTCTTACCGTATGCGTTACCTTACGCTACCGCTTGCGTTTTTCAGTCACCCGAAACGGGTTTTCAACCCTGTTCCAATGTCTTTTTCGACGTATATTCTTTCAGATATTTATTGATACATTTGCGGTCCCAGTTTATGCCGCGTTTCACAATCCGCGCCGGGTTTCCCGCCAGAATTACATTCGGTTCGTCAAACCGTTTGGTCACGATGCTTCCCCAGCCTACGATGCTGTTATCGGCTATGCGCACGTTCTTGCCTATCTTTACATCTTTTCCTATCCAAACGTGGTTTCCTATCTCGATGCTTTCGGCATAATTAACCGGCTCACCCTCAAGGTTTGTTATCGTATGCGCATCTGTACACCACACGTCCACTCCCCAGCTCAACTGACTGTCATCGCCGATACTGACCTGCGAGCCGTCTTCCTGAAGGTAAAGCGTAACCCCATTGATAACCACCCGGTTCCCTATCGTGACGCTACATCCGTCAGCCGTACGCGAAACGCCCGCTCCCAACCCCGGCAACTGTCCGATGATAAGTTTCAGTCCCGTCATCCCCAATATGGAGGAACAGCGCACGATAACCGTCCCCATGTCCACACGGTTTCCATTCCCTTTAACGATGAGCAGAAACCCTCCGCCCGTCAACAGTTCTTCGGCACTTTCTTCCGAATCGAAGTGCATCAGTACACGGTTGTCATTCCCGATAATGGAAATGTCCGACCGTTCAAGCATCTTTCCAATCTTTTCGTCCGCCGTGTCCGAACAACAAATTTCTCTGTCGGGAAAAGCAAAAATAATCCGGTTGTTTTGTCCTTGAATATTCATGAAATTGCATTTTAACATTAATCACTTCCCGACACAAAGATAAATATTTATGCCGAATCTCTGTTCGGAAGCAAAGTCCGAGTGCATGAACCTCCCCGCTCTCCATCCTGATTTCAAGCATCAATTAAAGATTACGTTACCTCAGAACCTGTCGCTTAAATTTATCTGCCCGATTCTGCAAATTCCTGCATTTATCTCACTTTTTTTTCTTATTTTTGCCCAAATAACTAATTTGGAATAAGAATATATATTTGATACGATGAGAGTAATCGACTTAATAAAATCTACTGAAAAGACCGCGTTCTCATTCGAAATCCTGCCCCCGCTAAAGGGTACAGGTATCGAAAAAGTATATGCCGACATCGACTCATTGCGCGAATTCGACCCGAAATACATCAATATCACTACTCACCGTAGCGAATACGTTTACCGCGAACTGGGCGACGGACTGTTCCGACGCGACCGCTTGCGCCGACGTCCGGGGACGGTTGCCGTGGCTGCCGCCATACAAAACCGTTATAACATCACCGTTGTCCCTCACATGTTGTGCAGCGGATTTACCCGCGAAGATACGGAATACATGTTGCTCGACTTGCAATTTTTGGGAATCACCGACTTGCTGGTATTGCGCGGCGACAAGGCGAAACATGAATCGTCATTCACTCCCGAACCGGGCGGAAACAGCCATGCCATTGAACTGGAAGAACAAATCAACGATTTCAACCGGGGAGTGTTTGTCGACGGCTCACCTATCAAGGCTCCGCTGCAACCGTTCAGCTACGGGGTGGCATGTTATCCGGAGAAACACGAAGAATCGCCTAACCCTGAACAAGACCTGTATTGGCTCTCCCGAAAAATAGAGGCAGGAGCGGAATATGCCGTAACTCAGCTTTTTTACGACAACCGCCGTTATTTCGACTTCGTGGAACGGGCACGCAAAGCTGGCATCAACGTTCCCATCATTCCGGGTATCAAGCCGTTTACCAAATTGTCTCAAATATCCATGATTCCGAAAACCTTCAAGGTAGACCTTCCGGAAGAGCTTGCCTCGGAAGCCATCAAGTGCCGCACCGACCAAGAGGCACGCATCTTGGGAACGGAATGGTGCATCTACCAGTGCCGCGAACTGATAGAACAAGGTGTGCCCAGCATCCACTTCTACACGGTAGGAGCTGTAGAAAGCGTAAGAGACATTGCGCGTGAAATTTATTGATTAAGACATTACCGCTATATGCCATTCTTCAGAGATGTACTCGGACAAGAAACCGTGAAGCAACAGTTGATACATGACATACGTCACGGAAAGTTGGCTCATGCCTTGCTGCTGACAGGAACAGCAGGCTGTGGCAAACTTCCACTCGCACTGGCTGTATCCCGCTATTTGCTCTGCAATCATCCTCAAGCCGACGATGCGTGTGGAGAATGTCCGTCGTGCGTCATGATGAATAAGCTGACTCATCCTGATTTGCATTTCGTGTTCCCGATTATCAAACGAAAAGCGGGACGTGACTCTGTATGCGATGACTTCCTCCCGCAATGGCGCGAAATGCTTCACCGCCAGCTTTATACCGACTTAAGTGTCTGGATGAACATGATTGAGGCGGGCAACCAGCAGCCTCAGATTTACGTCCGCGAAAGCGACGAGATACAGCGCAAACTGTCGCTGAAATCCAGTCTCGGCGGTTACAAAATAATGCTTATCTGGCTGCCCGAAAAGATGAATGCCGAATGTGCCAACAAGCTGTTAAAGCTGTTGGAAGAGCCTCCACAGCACACTGTATTCTTATTGGTAAGCGAAGACCCGTCGCAGTTACTGCCTACCATCGTCAGCCGCACCCAGCGCATTAACCTCCGTCCGCTTGATGAAAGCACGCTTGCCGGGTATCTGGAACAGCGCTACATGCTCCCCCAAACAGATGCTCAAGACATCGCACGCCGCTCTGCCGGAAGTCTGCTAAGGGCTATGGAAAACATTCGGCTGAGCGAAGAGCAGCGGAACTATTTCGAGCTATTTATCACACTGATGCGTACAGCTTACCGCCGTGACGTACGCAACCTGAAAGCATGGAGCGAACAGGTAGCAGCCATAGGGCGCGAACGACAGAAATCATTCTTGGAGTATTGCCAACGGATGTTACGCGAAAACTTTATGTACAACTTCCGCCTTCCGCAAATGGTTTATCTCAACGCCGATGAAAGCCAGTTTGCCTCCCGCTTTGCGCCGTATATTAACGAACGAAATATATTATCCATATCCGCACTGATGGAAGAAGCCCAGATTCATGTAGAACAAAACGTGAATCCAAAAATGATATTCTTCGACTTGGCACTGCGGATTATAGTGGAACTAAAACAATAAGAGAAACAATGAACAACGAATTTAAACTAAAAAACGGAAGCGGCCGTTTATGTTGCGGCGGCTGCGGACGACAGAATAACAAGCTGAACACTTACGACTGGCTTGCAGACATCCCCGGAAATGCGGAAGAGCAAGACATGGTGGAAGTTCAGTTCAAAAATACCCGCAAGGGATACTATAAAAACAGCAACCGTCTTCATCTGGAAAAAGGAGACATCGTGGCGGTGGAAGCAAGTCCGGGACACGACATCGGTACGGTTACGCTAACCGGTCGCCTCGTTCCCCTGCAAATGCGGAAGGCAAATATCAAGCCGGATGCCGAAATACGCCGCGTGTACCGTAAAGCCAAACCGGTAGACATGGAGAAATACGAGGAAGCAAAATCGCGCGAACACGATACGATGATACGTTCACGCAAAATAGCCGAAAACCTCGGACTGCAAATGAAGATTGGCGATGTGGAATATCAAGGCGACGGAAACAAAGCTATCTTTTATTACATAGCCGATGAGCGCGTAGACTTCCGCCAACTGATAAAAGTATTGGCAGAGACATTCCGCGTACGTATTGAGATGAAGCAAATCGGAGCCCGCCAAGAAGCTGGACGCATCGGAGGAATAGGCCCTTGCGGACGCGAACTGTGTTGCGCCACATGGATGACCAACTTCGTTTCTGTATCTACCGGAGCAGCCCGCTTTCAAGATATTTCTTTGAATCCTCAGAAGCTGGCAGGACAGTGTGCCAAACTGAAATGTTGTCTGAACTACGAAGTAGATGCTTATGTAGAGTGCCTGAAGCGTCTGCCAAGCAAAGAAATCACCCTTGAGACAGCAGATGCTACTTATTATTATTTCAAAGCTGACATTTTAAAAGGTACAGTAACTTACAGTACCGACAAGAGTTTCTTAGCTAATGAAGCTACGATTTCGGCAAGACGTGCATTTGAAATAATCAATATGAATAAACGGGGAGAGAAGCCGGCGAAATTGCTTGAAGAGAAGTTTACCGCAGAGCCCAAACAGTCTAAAGACTTACTGGAACAGGAAAGTCTGACCCGCTTTGACAAGAGCAAAAACGGGAAAAACCGAAAGAAAAAGAACAAATCGGCAACACCCAATCCTCCTTCCGTCTCCACAAAACAGGAGGCTGCTCCGAAGGCTAAGCCACAAGCAGACAACCATCCGCCCAAAGACAAAAATCGGCAACCGCGTCAAAACCAAGCTCAACAACCCGCAGCTGCAACAAGTAACGAAACACCGCGCGCTAACCGAAATAACCGGAATAACAACAAACGTAACGGTGGAAACAAACGGGCAAATAACAACGATGGAAACAAAAAGCCGAATAATGAAACAAAAACAGTGCCGGATGTTCAGGCGTAAACTCATTAATAAACAGACAGGCAAATTATTATTATACGCTTTACTATTTGCCTGCCTGTTAACGGCTTGTCAAAACAACAGAGTATATTGTTCATACCATTCAGTCTCTTTTGAGAAAGGATGGTATAAACAAGATACGTTAAGCTATGAATTCCCTCAGCATTTGCATCCTGAAACTTATCGGTTAGAAATAAACATAAGAAATTTCGGGAATTATCCCTATCGGGATATCTGGTTAAGCGTCAGCCAAAACTGGAAAGACAGCCTGACGTATGAAACAGATACGATACATTTATATCTTGCAGATGAAGAAGGAAGACAGCTCGACGGCGGAACAACGGGGAATTTACACCAGCATACCTATGTCTACGACAAACCGTTTGAAATCCTTCACCCATCATCCGCTCGTCTACACATTGTCCACTTAATGAGAACCCCTTCATTAATGGGGATAAGCGATGTTGGAATTTGCTTAATCAAGCCATAAGAAAATATTTTTCACCCAATATTTTGCCAATTAAAAAAATATACATATCTTTGCACCCGCAATTAGGAAATGACTGCAATACGGATTGATTCAGTAGCTCAGCAGGTAGAGCACAACACTTTTAATGTTGGGGTCCTGGGTTCGAGCCCCAGCTGGATCACGGAAAGAATCAGAGAGTTACAACAAATAACTCTCTTTTTTTATGTCCAACTCGCCGATTTACGGCTCAACCGGAAATGACGGGATCAACGTAAAAACCTGAGGGAAAAGAAGCCCGCCATTGACGTTAACTTTGTCAATGACGGACAACTGGCTATTTTCTAATTTTATTTCGAACTCACGTTAAGTAACGATTATAACGAGAGGTCATCCAAACTTGGGATATCCATATTTTTCGATTCTTCCAAATCAGATTGCACCTCTGCCATTAATTTAGTAGTTTCAGTACATTGTGTAAAATCAATACCATTCACATTTGAAAGATCTGCATCTGCCATTTTCGGTAAACCCTCTTCCGTAAAAGTAGTCTGATAGGCTTCCAAAACAGTTTTAAGTTGTTTCAAATCTTTGTTAATACCTCTGATTTCTTTGATGTCTTTTGCAGAAAAAGCGAGGCCAGCCGCTGCACCCACTGCGGCTCCAGTAAGTGCTTCTTTCTTATTTTTTGAGAGCAACCCCTTAACCGCACCTAATGCTGCTCCACCTCCAACTTTTGCTAATATCTTACCATAGGCTTTCAGACGTACATTTACCATTTGCTGCACTACTGCCGGATCGTATATTTTATCATTTTCATCTACCACACGATAAGAAACTTTGACCGTTCCATCTTCATTTTTTATGGTGTCACCTTCTGCATTAAACTCTATTACTTTTTTCACCTCGAATTTCAGCGGAGTTTTTAAAATAGAATCTCTCTTGGCGTTTTCTTCACTATTTTCTGGTGTCAGAGTTTCAGTCTTTGGAGTAGTATCCGTAATTGCTTTAGTCATTTTTTTTAAAAATCCTTGAGCAGAAACTTCTGTAATAGCAGTTGTCAACATGATAACCACAGTCATCATCTTAATGATACTTTTCATTGTGTTTTAAATTTAAGTAAGTGAAACATTAATATAAATTAAAAATATTTATTCGTGCGTTTATACATTTTCAATCTAAATTGTTTTTCCAAATAAGTACCCTGAGCTTGCCTCATTAAATCATTCAAAGAAATATATGTAATTTTTATATCCTCATCAGTAGAAGGACAGAACACAAATCCTAAAGGAAGTTTTGTTCGATCAAGTTCTATCAATGCCCTTCCTTGCGTATCGGTAAGCCCTTCTTGTTTATATTGTTCAGGAGCTTTAGACATAATCTTTTTAAACTTCTTTGCTGATGTCAACGCTATGGAAGAAATGCCATCCATGCCATAATATGCCCATATTTCTACATCAGGGATAGCATCTCCTTCTGTGATGGTACGCCATTCTACTGTGGTAAAGCTAATTTTTAAAGGCATGTCTTCAAGAAGATTCTTTAATTTTTCAATTCTTGATGTATAAAAATCGTTAGGATTATAATTGTTTACCACATCCAGAAAAGCAATGGCAGCCGAAGCATATTTTGCAACCGCATCTTGAGTAGCATTGTCCTCTTTCTGCATTTTTAGAATTTTACTTATGGAAAACGCTGCCAATTTTTCATATCGAATACATGAATCACAAAGCGAAATACTCTCTTTAATAGCAGGTTTCATATTAATCACTACATCTTTCGAAGTAATAGCATTAATATAGGCCACACGAGCATCATCATATTTCCGCATATCAAATAGTCGAGCTCCTTCAGTCATATAAGCACTACATTCTGTTTTAAAGACCTCTTTCTCTATAACCAACGGTAATACTGCATAACACTTTTTTGAACGAGGTCCCATGTCGCTAATATCCAATACTAAATGATTGGTATTGTCTGAGTAAATTTCTATTGAAGTCAGCATCCTTAATTCATTTTCGGCTACTTGACATGCTTTATCAGCAAGGTCATGCCGGTCATAATCAGCATCGGTAGCCTGATTTGAATTTATCTTTTGTGTCAATTCATCATATTCTTTCTCAGCTTTTTCCACCTTCTCCCTTGCCGACAAAAGTTTTTTGATAGGAAAAACAACCGAAATTATATTGACATCTTTATCATTCAGGTTTGTCTTTCGTGTGATTTTTGCTTCCAAAAGATCAGGACATTTTACAATAAGATTTTTAATATTTGTAGTAAACTCTACTTCAGCAGCAGTGGCATCAAGATATGCGTCATTTCCTTTGGTTTGTTGTTCCATTCGAATAGGCGATGCTATTTCTTCTATACGATAGGCAATCATAAAATCGGGTTTAAGATTGGCTACAAATTCAGTTTTATACACATCTCCTCTTCTATTTACCTCTACTTTTGCCTGATGTGTATCTTCTTTATCTAAAATAACACGATACTCATAAAAACCGTTCTCTCCAACCTGCGTTGGATATATTATATCCACCTTTTTACTAGCATTTACTACACTAATCATTAATTTCTGATGTTTGGAAAGCAAAAGTAATCCATATTGACCATTAAGATTTTCTATGCAATCGGCATCCAAATCTCTACTATTAGAAATATATTCGGTTTGCGCCGTCATGGGACACAAGCAAACAAACAAAAACAGCATTAGCAAAATATGTTTCATGATGATGCAAATTAAAAGTTTATCGAAAACTATACAAACTACAAATCAAAACCGGCCAATGTAGAAATATCATCATCCGGTTGTTGCTTTTGCCCTGCTACATATTCAGGCTGCCATGTACGTACATGAATAATGGGATCTCCGCCATCTTCTGGAAATTCCCATAACAAAAATAAATAACCTTCATCACTATAATTGCTTGATTTCCATTCCTGCCTGAGCCGAACACCATACTTGGTTGGATCGATTTTCGACTGTGTAATACCTGCACATCCACCATTCTCTCCGTTTTCACCTATTTGACTAAATTTAACATCAATCCATTTATTGCGATGAAAAGCTTTCTTTAAATTAATGATATACTGTTGCTTACTCTGTTTAGTATATTCCACTTTTGCAGACAAAAGTTGCGTATCCCCTTGTTTCTGCATAATTACCTTACCTGTAATAATGAGAGCATCATCACTAAACATTTTTTCAATCGTTTCAATATCTTTCTGATTGTAAGCCGTACGGAAACGTTCCACATATTGCAAAATAATCATTTGCTTTTCTTTATCGACTACATTCCCACACCGCTCCATACTTTCTGCAGTATGGGCATCAAGTGCAAAACGAAAATCTGTAACATTTCCTTGCGCATCAAATTCTACCACAGCTTCTTGATAGTTACCTAAACCAAAATCTTCACCTTCTGGAGTAATAATCAAGGGAATATGATTCACCATCATAGAACCATCTTTAAAAATCCATATTCTTTCCACAACTTCTTCATCATCACAATAAAAAGGAGTTACTGCCCATATACGCAGAAGTGATTTAAGTGAAAAATCATCCATAGGCAACCCTTTAGTAGTAAGAATACTTTTTGCAGCTTGTGCCCGATTTATTTCAGAAAGAATCACACCCAAATTCTTTTCTGCTACCGTTAATGCAAGTGGACGTGGTGTATATTCATCAGTAAGTAACGTAACCGTTACGGCATCACACCTGTTTCCTATCCAGATACTGCAAATTAGTGTAAACAAAACGCAGATAATTCTATTCTTTACTATGTTTTTCATTGCTTTCTTATTAAACATTATTCATTTACTTCAAATCCAATAGCTCCGTGACCACTGTAATTAATTATCCCATCAGTTTTTCCTGTAGCTATATTTCGTCTTTGCTTTCCGGGGGAAAGAATTGCAACCACTTTTCCTGCTTTATTATAAATGGCCAAATAACAAACATCTCCATTTTCAAGCTGTCCATAACGTGCGTAATTTTTTATCTTTCCTTCGGCTTTCATTTGCTTTATCTGCTCAGCAAACTGATAATAGTCAGTATATTGCATTAATATCCTGACACATTCCGGTATTTTTTTTACGGAAGTTGATGAAGGTTCCACATCCGAATCCTCGGAATAAACATTTGTATTGCTAATAACTTCCGAATTTTCTACAGGAATAATATCACTTTTCTTTACATAAATAAAAGAGCGGAACATATTCCCTCGGGGAAGCGAAATAATACTCCATAAAGTTTGTGTATTATTCACAGCAAAATTGGCACTATTTTGGAGTTTCTTCTTGCCAGCCGCCCATGAATTAATTTCATCGTATAAAATTTCTTCAGCTAATTCTCGGGCTTCTTCTTCTGTTTCGGCCGTAGCCTCTCCGTAAAGGTAGAGACTACTTTTCTTGATGTTGTTCAGTTTCTTTTTGACATCTTCATTATTGTCAGCCATTATTCCCATTAAAGGTAAACAAGCCAATATAAAAACAAATAGTCTTTCTATTTTCATAACAGATTAATTATTTAAATCTTGTGTGAAAAATTTTTCCGTAACATTTTGAAGTGGAATATATGTATATACTGTTCCTGTAACAGAAATAGACTCTCCCTGTAATAAGCCCAACGGAAACCGTACGCTTAAAACGTGATTATAAGCCATTTCTCGATTAAGAGCAAACACCACAGCTGTAATTTCTTCTGGGTTATATGTTTTAATTCCTACATACATTTCACATTTTTCCAACTGACATAAGCCAATGAACTGTTGTAAACTTATATCGTCCACCTGCTTTTTACGGTAACCATAACAATCTATCGTAAGACGAAGTGGAATTTCATCTGGAAAAACTCCAGTAAGCAAAATGTTCTTGACAGAATAAACAGGCATTTTAGAATCAAGTATTAACGTTCTTTTGACACTATTCTCTTTAAGAAAAATATCGCTTCGTATCGAATCATTCAAATAGGTACCTTCGTTAGCTATAAGCAAGTTTCCTGAATGTACAACTTTTACATTTTCCCAATCAACAAGCAAATTATCATCGATAATAGGTAACACTCTTTTTATATTTCTTTCAAAAACTTCTTCTAATTCTATTGTATTAGCGCCAATTATAGATTGATAATCAACAGGAAAATAAAATTCTAATACGTGTGCACCCAAAGACCATTTCACTCGAAACTTACGATGTTCTATTTTATCAATAGTAACAGGAGTATCAGGGGTTACTTTTGCCAACATGGAAAGACTTCCTTGCGTACATTTTACATTATCGGCAAGTTTCTTCCTTTCTTGTGCTTCCTTATCTATATCCAAATCTTGTTCCAATGCATACCTTTCTATAAAATCAAGTGCTTCTCTTGGAGTATAATGCGAAGCTAACTGATGGTCAAACAATTTATAACCGATGTGTACCACATCTCCGAAATCATTAGTTCTAACTCTCAACATTCGTCCTTTATAAGTCCATACATTGTCATAATCCTGAGCAGGTTTCAATGTATCCGGAAGAACAAGTTCTATTGATTTTGCTATAACACTTAAACGCTTAATATAAAATGAAGGTGAGGCATACATTCCCGTAATGTATGCCATCATCATTATCAATATTATTTTTCGTTGAATCATGGTTTTATAGCAGTCTGTTCTCCATTATCATGATACCAATAACCGATACTACTAATACGTCCTTCACGAAAATCACCTTCAAATTTATCTCCGGGATTAGCAATAAAATCTTTTGATTCTACGATTTTATGTGAAGATGTATAAGTAATGGTACCGTGTCCGTGAGGCTTCCCATTTTTCAAATCCCCTACATACATGCCATACCCTAAATCCACTTTGCCATATCCGTCAATTACAGTCGGCTGTTTAGATACAGGAGTTTCTTGAACCTTATCTTCGCTTACCTCTACTTTGGGTTGCATCGTATCAACAGCTTTAGCGGAAGATTCCATTGTATTAATAACGTCAGAATCTTTCGTCACGTCTACCGGAGTTTCTTTCTGTTCTTTTTGGGGTACTATCGTTTGAGACTTTGGTCTCACCACATAAACAACTATAAGGCAAACTAAAATGATAGCTACAGCCCCGATTATAACTTTCTTTCCGTTACGTTCCCACCAAGTAGTTGGAGGCGGGCATTCTCGTAACGCTTTTCCACACTCTTCACATACGAACTCCTTACGAGCAAGTATTTTCTGTACTTCTTTTGATTTACATTTAGAACACCCTTCGTTTAAGCAAATTCCATATCTGAAACGTATACGTTCTTCTCTATTTCTATTATTCATGATTACAATCGTTTTAAAGTTTAATTTTAATTCATTTATTCCCTTTGAACCTTGCAAATTTTCCGGTTCAACTGAAAACGTTAAAAAAACCGCCGCTATTCTGTCGCAAAAACTCATTGATCTTATTCAGAAGACCTACTCATTCATTTGATAGAATTTTAATGCATCGCTATAAAGCCCAATAAAAGTCAAACAGGCTTTTACTTCATCGGAGGCAAGGGAGGCATTGTCGGCATAGCAGGAGGAGCAAACAGGGTTTGCAATACAGGTACCTGCCCAGCAGGAGTCCATGCCGAAAGTCCTTCCATCCAGACCATGCTTTGAGCCACCAATTGCCCATTTTGTACCATTTGCTTACATGTATCCCAATTATACGGTCCATATTGTTGCCCATTAACAGCCATAAATAGACTAATGTTCGGCTGTGGAATGAGAGGAGGAGGCACAGCAGCTCCTACCATAGGCTGTGAAGATATTGGCGGTTGTACACTTGCCATTTGCTGAGTCTGTCGATTCGCCAGTTTTTGAGCAACGATCTCTTCGGCATTCTCAACAGCAAAAAGTGAAGGTAATTGACTTCCGTCACCCTCGCTATGTAAAAGAATGGCATTACTCATATCGGTATTAGGATTACCTGTATGTAAAAACTGTTCATATCGTTGCTTATATGGTTCCATCCATTTTATGGCACGCATTGGGAAGCAATAGGCAACAGTAATAATGGACAACTCGTCTTTACGTGGGCTATTCCGATTAATATTAATTGTTGTACGAGCCGTACTTTGATTGAATGAGTTTTTAAACGCATCTTCCAACTTATCCGCAAAACGTTTCAATCCTTCGTTTTTATCGGGCGAAGGTATAGACACCAAAATGGTTTTCTTATTAATGCTGGCAGGATTAGTAGGACTCAAATTGCCTTCATTATTCCTTAGATGTAACTGAATTTGATCATTATTCAATTTAAGATATACTCCACTTTGGTTAACAATTTTCGAAGCGAAAGCCTTAATATCATCGTCAGTTTTTAATTTTTGCTGCAACTGAGTAAGTATATTAAGTCCCAATACTTTTTTATCGCTATCTGTCTTTTCATCATGCTTGGCCTTTATGATTTGAGTCAATTTGATATCAAAAGCATCTTTTATATCCTCCACATTAATACTTGTAGCCAAAACACCAAAATTAACAAAATCATTCAAAGACAATATAGATTCGCGTAGCTGGCGGGCAATATTAGGCATTTCAATTTTGTCAGTCTTAACATCCATCTCAAATTCGCTCATGGTTTCATCTTCACTGACTTCAATAATGGCACCCTTCATGTCTTCCAATCCTTTATTTACTTTGCGCTGAGCCATAATAAGACGTTCTGTTTCTTCTATGGCTTCATTAATTTTTTGGCCAAAAGCAGATATATCAGCATCCATCTTTCCTAATTCAACAGATATTTTGGCAGCAAGTTTCTTTGCGAACTCTAATGCGACCAACATGGTTTTCGAAGTATAATAACTTGTCAGAATATCTTGATGCTCAGCATAACGTCGTGCACCTGCATTTACCATACGCTGTAAAATACCAAGCCGACTCCATTCTTGTGCATTATCAATGCGATCTTGGTCACATAACTCATAGTTTTCCTTCTCTTCCTTCGATTTTGCTTCAAGCTCGATACGGATTTCACCAATACGTTCGAGTAACAATTTAGAAATTTTCTGTAACTCTACAATGGCAATATCACCGAGCATCCATTTTTCAAAAAGATCATTCTCTATTTTATGACGAACCTCACGAGCCATCTCAGGTATTGCACGTTCTTTTCCCTGATAGAAACTTTCTACTCCATCTTCACGGAAATGGTTGCTGTAAAATTCGCCCATAATATTATCAAGCTCATTCAGTGGACAACTTGCTTTTTGAGCCTCTGCAGCGTAACCTATAGCTTTATCATGCCAATAATCATTAAATTTAGAGTAATCAGCATCCGATTCAAGAATTTTTTGCTCCAATGTCAAATGGTTATCATCAAGCATCCATTGAGCCAGTTTCTCCTTATTCAAATAATCTTTGCGGTAATCTTTATTCCGTTCTTCATTAGTAAATCCTTGATTTTCTCTCCAGTTATTATACTTAAACTGATATAGAATACTTTCACCCACAGTATAAGTAATATGTTTCAACACGCGGAGTTCGGGATACATCACACGCTTAATGCCAAAAGAACATATTTTTTTTGTTCGTGCAATCGGAACAATTTTATTTTCATCCGCAATGCCTGTTTCATCATATTCAAAGGCAAAATCATCCATGTTTTCAAAATTGAAAGCACGTAACATATCATCATTTACCTTATCTTCTTTATTGATGAAAAAAATACGAGCAAATACATAGTCGCTTACAATCTTCGGTAATTCTGATAATGAATTTATCGTAAGACCATTTTCATTTACATTGCTATATACAGTAAGACCATCGGCCACTCCTTTAATTCTTACGCTGAAAAGTTGGGCGGCATCTTTTCCTATTACATCGTGTGGATTCCAACGTCCAGCCTGCAAAGCATTAAGTTCATTCATTGCCGCATAGCCATTTTGGTAATACCTCCCTTGATCCATGTCGCTTTTGGGAAGATCCATTTCAGGAATCATAACATATACTAAAATCTTAGCATTGGGATACGTCTTTCTTGCTTGTACAATCGCATCTACAACCGCTCCTGAGCCTGTTCCACCCGCTAATCCTGCAAATATATGTATATTATTATATGATGAATCGCCAGAAATATCCACACAGCGTGCAAAAGCATCTCTCAAACTATTTATATAACCTATAGCATTGGCCGCAAATAACAAACGTCCCGCACGACGTTTCTGCCCAGCAGCTTGTCCCAAAGAGCCGATAGCACTCCTAACTGCTTCTACATTATTTACGATTCCTTTTACTGGCGGATAATTATTTATATGAGACAATATATGTTCTACATCCACTGCCTTGATGTTCAAAAATTCATTGTTAGTAAACGAAGCATCCTGCCCCATCACACGAAAATCAGGGCGAGCCTTTCCATCTTTCGGCATCATTTCATAAGTAGAGTCAATATAAAGCAAAGAAATCGGTAGCTTTTTTCGCTCTTCCTGTGTAGGAAACTCTTCAAACATTCTCATTTTGAAAGCACGTAATATTTTTCCTCCCGTACCTCCTAAGCCTACTAAAATGTGGTTTTGATCGCAAAAATTTATATTATCCATTGTTTTGTGTTTTATATATTCTATCAAAGTATTTATCTTCGTCTTCTATAATTGACCCGCTGTTTATTCGGACGGCTGACGGAACGTCCCCCATAAGTACGGCGAGTTGATAAAGAGCGCCCGCTTTGATAACGCCCGGATATACTCTTTATTATAGCTACAGCCCCAATAAAAACGAACAACAAACTCCAACCTATACGCCGAAGAATGAACCAGTTCATAACACTTCTCAGTTCATCTGCCATTGCTTTAGCGATAGTTGCTGGAGTATGTCCTTCAAAATCAGCCATATTAACATAATATCCTACCAACGGCCATGTTTCACTTATTTGATTCAAAATAAGTTGACTATCTTCTTGTGAAAATCTATTATTCAAAGGTATTTTATCAACAATTTGATTGATAGCTATTTCTATATCATCACAATACGATTTTATGGTAACAGCTCCACAGAACAAAACAGATTGGAAAGCAAGAAAAAAGAAAAGAATAAAACCGCAAATAAAACTCATAGGGGTAAATGTATCCACTTTCCACCACAATTTTACAAAAACAAACATTAGACCAATCCCCGCAATAGTCAATATGATACCTAATAGCAGACTACCCATGGAGTAAGTCAAAATGTTAAATAATGCATTCATAGTTTTTCATAATTTTATTTATGGTAAAATTCATTCACCCCATTCTCACAATAAAATAGGGAGAAACAACTTTATTCTTCCATAGATTTACAATTAGACAAAAAGTAAAAATATATTATACACAACACAGCAAAAGTAAAAATATATTTCAATAAAAGACATCACCCCCAGTTATCACGCGCGAAAGCATATAGGAAAGAGACGAGAGATGCCTTTTCTCTGATAAAAAATTCTACCCATACCGTCAACCAATTCTATAGGTAGAATCAGGTAACGCATCCGCATGAACCAAGTAACGCTACCCGTAGTGTTTTCGTGAAGTAAATTATCTGATTATGTGGATGGTACGTAACCACTCTTCTACGTCACCCCCTGAGTAGGTTCGCAGGTGGGTAGCGGACAGGGTTACTTCATGTATCTTTTCGACAGACTGCTGAAGGTATTCCGTAGAGCCGTATGTAAAGAAGGGGACGATTATCTTTCCGCCCAAATCATAATTCTCAAGAAAGGTGCAGACTACCATTGCCGGATTATGCCACCAAATGGGAGAACCAACAAAAACAACGTCATAATCATCCACATCAGTGGGCAGGTTTGCCACACCCGGACGGAGGTCGTTATACGATTCATTCTGAATACGGTCGCTGTCATCGTATGGATTAACGGCATACGGCTCGGAGGGCTGAATGCGGTACACGTCGGCACCTGTGGCTTCCACAATTTGGTTGGCAAGGCGTTCCGTATTTCCGGTCTGTGAGAAATAGGCAACCAATATCCGGCGATTGCCATCATACTCCACTTCATCAGCCGGATAATTCGGGTTGAAATCGTCTTGACAAGACGTTACAAAACATACGGTTAATGCCGCCAATACCAATAAATAAAACTTTCTCATAATCTTTTTCTTTTTAGTTCCTGATAATGCAAAATTAGCCGATGGGCAGAAAGCCGGCACTATCCTGATAACAGATTAGAGTATAACTTTTACAGATGCGGGATGCTTACAGCCTCATCTGTAAAAAATATATGATAATCAGTTTTTTGTATAAGCGAAGTAACGCCACAGTCTCCTACTTTTGTGATATGAATTATCAAATACCATTGAATAAAATGAAACAAGAAAAAGGTATTACACGAAGAGAGGCACTGAAACGGATGGGGCTGCTGATGGCAGGTACGGCGGCGAGTTTTACCGGCGTATCGACACTGACGGCTTGCGATAAAGTGCAGAGAAAACGCATTATTCTGTATTTCACCGGAACGGGTAACTGCCTGTATGTGGCGCGCCAACTTGCCGACAAGGAGACGGAAATACTCAGCATCCCTCAAATGGTCAAACAAAGCAGGTATTATTTCGAAGCCGACGAAATCGGGGTTGTTTATCCCATCTATGGGCACATGCCTCCCAATATGGTACGGAACTTCATCAAGCAGGCGAAGCTGAAGGCATCTTATAAGTTTGCCATCTTAACGTACGGCAACCGCAAATGCGACGCTGCAGAGATTTGGCAGCGGATTTCGCAGGAGGCAGGCAATCCGTTCGATTATATCACCACGATGATAATGGTGGACAACTGGCTGCCCAATTTCGACATGAATGAACAGATAAAGATAGATAAGGGAATCCCTGCAAACCTCCGGCGCATATCGGAAGACCTTTCGCATAAACGGAAGTGGCACGAACCGGTGACGGAAGAAGAACGGATGCAGCATCAGGAGTTTCTGCAACGGACCGGACTTGACCCGGCAAAAGGTTTCCAACTGCTTTGTCAGGATTATTTCGTTGTAACCGACCGCTGTATCGGTTGTGCCGCTTGTGTAGAGGTATGTCCGAGGGGCAACTACAAAATGACTTCACAGGGTGTAAAAATGGAAGGCGATTGCGAATTCTGTTTCGCCTGCATACAGAACTGCCCGCAAAGAGCTATCGGGTTTTCAAAAGGCGAACGCAATCTGCTTGTAAGAAACGGTGAGAAGAATCCGGAGGCGCGATACCGTAACGAGCATGTTTCACTGTGGGACATCAAGGCATCAAACCGTCAGTAGCACTGAAAACTGATTGTCTCACCCCGGATTTGCAGATATATTTCATCCGGGGTGAGACTTGCCAAGCCAAGTTACTATTGGCCGAAGCCCATTTTCTGCAACCAATTTTGTACAGATGTTTCGGATGCACCCACGTTGTTGCGTGAGATGGCAAGTCCTTTCCGCATTTTAGCACCTTTCTCCAACGAGGCAATGGTTTTCTCTGTCTGTGAGAAGCGGCTGCCTCCATGCGTACAGAAAGGTATCAGCGTTTTGCCCGTAAAATCGTATTCATCGAAAAACGAATAAAGAGGCATCGGCATGTCATACCACCAGTTAGGGAAACCGACGAATATCACATCGTAATCCTTCAGATTCCTGATATGGGTAGCCAGTTTCGGGCGTACCTTTCCGTCGGCTTCTTTTTTGGCTGCGTCAATCAGTTCTTTATGCGTACCGGGATAGGTTTGTTCGGTTTTTATCTGAAACAAATCCCCACCCGTTTTTTGGCTGATAAGGGTTGCCACATATTCCGTATTACCATAGAGTTTGCCGTTTACCAAGACACGGCTTGCAATTATAATTCGAACAGGTCATTCCGCGCCAGCAGGCAAGCGCCTACCATTCCTGCTTTATTTTGCAATTTCGATAAAATAATCGCCGAATCACGGTTTACAAGGTTCAATGAGTATTTACGCACTGCTGTCTTTACGGGTTGCAATATATAATCTTCCGTTTGGGCCAAACTTCCTCCAATGACAACCAGTTCGGGATTAAACAGATTAATCAATCCTGCCAAATACCGTCCGAGTTTTCGCCCAATCTCTTCCACCAGCTCGATGCACAACATGTCCTCCTTATTGGTGGCTTCTACGATTTCTTCCAACGTCACTTCATCGGTAGCCGAAAGAATCTTTTGCGCAAGAATGGAGTTTTGCCCATCTCTTACTTTCTCGCAAAGCAGACGGTGAAGCGCCTGCCCGGAAACCTCAGTCTCCAAGCATCCTTTTTTGCCGCATCGACAGATAATCTCATTATCGAACACGCTGAAATGTCCGAACTCACCTGAAAATCCGGAACGTCCTTCGTACATTTTCCCATCAATAATAAAAGCAGCTCCAAGTCCCCAACTGATATTGATGAAGACAATGTTCTTTTCTCCCTGAACCGCACCTTTCAAAAGCTCTCCATACGCCATGGCACGGGTGTCGTTATCGATTCTGACAGGAATGCCGATTCTGTCGCTCAGCACCTCACACAGCGGACGTTCTTCGAAATTGAACATACTGTAACTGTATCCCTGCTCAGGGTTGACACGACCGGATATATTCACACCGATCTGGAGAATCTTGTCTCTCACGCTGTTATGCCTGTCAAGAAAGTCGGTTATATGGCGAACCAGCGTTTCCAGCCCGTTCTGGTTATTCTCAAGCTGGCAGTCCACCCCTATCTGACAGTCCACCATATCGCCTGTAAAGTTCATCAAACCGATGTTCAAACAAAACGTTTTGATGTCTACCCCCACGGTATAGGCAGCATCGGGATTCAAGCCATACACATTAGGCGGTCGTCCTTCACTGGTTTCCTGTTTCCCGTAGTTGACAATGTACCCCGATTCAACCATTTCCATCACGAACTTGGTTACCGTAGGTACACTCAAATCAATTTCTTTCGCTAAGTCAGGAATCGTAGAAAAATGGTTATGCATCAGATAAGAAATAATCCGCTTATGGGTCATCATACCTTTCGTTCCGCTTCCTAACTCCTCTATCAACTTATGTACCATAAAAATGTTATTTTGCAGTTAGAGGAGGCTAAAATACACAATTATCTTAAACGAACCAACCGGATTTAAACATTAATTGAACTTATTTAGATTTTCCCACGCGTCGAAAGCACACGTAAAAATCAGAGACCGTCATCCCCCAAAAAACGCAACCGTTAGTGTTATTCATTTCATGCGGTAGTGTTGACCGGTTCTCCGAATAGAGTTAGCCAGTTCTCCGAATAGCGTTTCAAGCCGGGTCAGTCCAGATAAAACAATTATTTTAGAGCCAGCAGAACAGCCTCATTATCAAGCACAAAATAGAAAAACATCTCTTTTATGAGCGCCCGACAGATTTTTTTCATTACTTTAGAGCAACCAAATCACAAAAATCATCTAACAGTATGAAAAAATTAATGCTATTTCTTACCCTTGTTATCTTATCGAAAGCATACGCTTACGCCGACAACTTCAACTCTTTCCAACTCCCCAACTACCCCATAGAGAAAGGTGTTTCAGCTCCTTTCGCCGGATTCATAGGAGATTGGCTGATAGTAGGCGGAGGATGTAATTTCCCCACCAAGCCGGCCGCCGACGGAGGAAGTAAAGTGTATTATAAGGAATGTTATGCCATAAACACACGCTCAAAGGCTCCGGAGTGGACACAAATAACCGACTTGCCTCTGCCTGTGGCATACGGTTGTGCGGTAGAGACCACACAAGGATTGGTTTGCATAGGAGGCATGAATGCCGATTCGTGTCTTACGAGCGTTTTTCTGATCGAGCCCCAAAAGAACAAACGCGGTTTTTCCATACGCACACTTCCCTCATTGCCTCAAACAATCGACAATGCATCGGCGACAGCAATAAACAATGTCATTTACATAACCGGAGGAAACCAGCAGAATAAAGGGAAATCACTCTTCCGGTTTAATCTGAATTCAGGAACAGGATGGGAAACATTGCCCTCCTATCCCGGACCGCAACGAACCCAGCCGATACTTGTCAACGACCGTCGCCATTTGTATTTGGCAGGAGGATTTCAAGCTCCCACGAAAGAAACGGAAAGTATCTTGTCGGACGACATCTTATGCTTTAATACGGAACGTAATCAATGGGAGTATTTCTCGGAAATACCTAACGAGGAAGACGGTGAAAAACGTTGCTTGGTTGGAGGAGCAGGCACACAAACGTCCACCCATTTCATCCTTACCGGAGGAGTTAATTACACCATTTTCAAAAACGCTATCGAAGGAAAAACCGATAAAGATTACATGCGCAAAAATCCGATGTGGTATAAATTCAACGATGATGTTCTGTTTTTTAATTTCAAACAGAAAAAATGGTCAGTTCACCCCAATACATTCGGAATGGCCCGCGCAGGAGGCATATTGCTGTATCACAACGACTGCCTGTATATGATATGCGGAGAAATCAAACCGGGCATCCGTACCCCTGAGATTATTATTTTGCCGGATATAAAAAGCCTAATTAGATAAAAATAAAGAGGTAAAAGATTGGATTATAAAATAAATATCCTTATTTTTGCCTTATTAAATAAATTTATTTACAAAATAAGCTGTTATGGAAAGAATCATTGGATTAATTGATGCTCCGTTCACTCCCTTTTACGAAAATGGAGAAGTGAACTATGAACCCATTGAAAAATATGCGCAGATGCTGGCTAAAAACGGTCTGAAAGGCGTATTCATTAACGGTTCATCAGGCGAGGGATACATGCTGACCGAAGAAGAACGCATGAAATTGGCTGAACGATGGATTGAAGTCGCTCCTGAAGGTTTCAAAGTAATCGTACACGTAGGAAGCTGTTGTGTAAAAGCAAGCAAGATGCTTGCCGAACACGCACAAAAAATCGGAGCTTGGGGTATCGGCGCAATGGCTCCTCCTTTCCCCAAAGTAGGCCGAATTGAAGAATTGGTAAAATACTGTGAAGAGATAGCAGCAGGAGCACCCAACCTGCCTTTCTATTATTATCACATTCCGGCATTCAACGGCGCTTACCTCCCGATGCCTGCGTTCTTGGAGGCTGTAGACGGACGTATCCCGAATTTCGCCGGAATCAAATATACTTACGAAAGCATTTACGAATATAACCAATGCCGCTTATACAAGAACGGCAAATACGACATGCTTCACGGACAAGATGAAACAATTCTTCCGGCACTGGCCATGGGCGGAGCGCAAGGCGGAATAGGCGGCACTACAAACTATAACGGCAAAAACTTGGTGGGCATCATCGAGGCATGGAAAAACAATGACATTGAAAAGGCACGCGAACTGCAAAACTTCTCGCAGGCGGTAATCAATGTTATCTGTCACTATCGCGGCAATATCGTAGCCGGCAAGCGTATCATGAAACTCATCGGTTTGGATTTGGGTAAAAACCGCACGCCGTTCCAAAACATGACCGACGAGGAAGAAGCACGCATGAAGGCGGAACTAGAAGCTATCAATTTCTTTGAACGTTGCAATAAATTCTAAGCTGCCATGAACCTTGATTCTTACCTCAGTTATTGGGCTAATCTGTATAAAGAAGATATGCTCAACGATATCATGCCGTTCTGGATGGAACACGGACTCGACAAGACACACGGGGGTGTTTACACGTGTGTTGACCGTAAAGGAGAGCTGATGGATTCGACCAAATCGGTATGGTTTCAAGGACGATTTGCCTTTACCTGCTGTTTTGCTTATAATCACATAGAACAGAAACAGGAATGGCTGGACGCAGCGAAAAGTACACTCGACTTCATCGAGGCTCATTGTTTTGACAAAGACAGAAGAATGTATTTCGAAGTAATGGCAGACGGAACGCCGTTGAGAAAGAGAAGATATGTATTCTCTGAAAGTTTCGCCGCCATTGCCATGGCTGAATATGCACTGGCTACCGGAGACCAAAGCTATGCGCAAAAGGCATTGGAAGTGTTTAAAGACATGCGGCGCTTCCTTCATACTCCGGGTATATTGGAACCCAAATACCTGCCTACGGTACAGATGCAGGGACACTCTATCACTATGATTATGATTAATGTGGCAAGCTGTGTCAAAAAAGTGATTAGTGACCCGGAATTAGACCAACAAATAAACGAATCATTACAGGCGCTTAAGAACTATTTTATCCATCCGGAATTTAAGGCTTTGCTGGAGACGGTAGGTCCGAATGGTGAATTTATCGATACCATCAACGGACGAACCATCAATCCGGGGCACTGTATCGAAACGTCTTGGTTCCTCTTCGATGTGGCACGTGACCGTGGCAACGACAAAGAGTTGATTGATTTAGGACTCACCATCCTCGACTGGTCATGGGAATGGGGATGGGATAAAGAGTTCGGCGGTATCATCAACTTCCGGGATTGCAAGAACTTGCCCGCACAAGACTATTCGCAGGATATGAAGTTCTGGTGGCCTCAAACCGAGTCAATCATCGCTACGCTATATGCTTATAAACTCACTCAAGACCCGAAATACTTGCAGATGCACCGTCAAATCAGCGAATGGACATACGCTCATTTCCCCGACCATGAATACGGCGAATGGTATGGTTACCTGCATCGCGACGGTTCGGTGGCACAACCGGCAAAAGGCAATCTGTTCAAAGGGCCATTCCATATCCCTCGAATGATGACCAAAGCATATACTTTATGCCAAGAAATACTTGCCGGAAAATAATCCGGCAAGTTCCATTTTGTAAACAGAAAATTGATACGACATGAAAAATACCAAAATTTACCCGTGGGTTGTAGTGGCTTTATTGTGGGGCGTAGCGCTGTTAAACTATATGGACCGGCAAATGCTGAGTACCATGAAAGACGCCATGCAGATAGACATCGTGGAACTACAATCTGCAACCAATTTCGGAAGGCTGATGGCTGTATTTCTTTGGATTTACGGTATCATGAGTCCCTTTGCGGGGATGATAGCCGACCGTCTTAACAGAAAATGGCTGATAGTAGGAAGTTTGTTCGTGTGGTCGGGAGTGACTTACCTGATGGGGATTGCCGACACATATCATCAGATATTCTGGCTGCGTGCCATCATGGGTATCAGCGAAGCGCTGTACATACCTGCCGGACTTTCACTCATCGCCGATTATCATACAGGACGTTCGCGTTCGCTTGCCGTGGGAATACACATGACCGGACTTTATACGGGACAGGCGATTGGAGGATTCGGGGCAACGGTGGCTGCTGCTTTTTCTTGGCACACTACCTTCCACTGGTTCGGAATCATCGGAATTGCATACGCGGTCATACTGATGTTGTTCTTAAAAGATAAGAAAATGGAAGTCATCCCGGACAAACCGCTTGCAGAGTCTCCTCAGAAAGAAAGTCTGGGAAAGGGCTTGAAGAAACTGTTCGGCAACGTGGCTTTCTGGGTTATCTTGTTTTATTTCGCTGCGCCCAGCCTGCCGGGATGGGCTACCAAGAACTGGCTTCCCACGCTGTTTGCCGAGAACCTGAATCTCCCGATGGCTGAAGCCGGACCGATTTCGACCATCACCATCGCCGTGTCTTCGTTTATCGGTGTGATAGTGGGCGGAAGTTTATCCGACCGCTGGGTACAGAAGAACCTGCGTGGGCGTGTCTACACCGGAGCTATCGGACTGGGGCTGACCATTCCTTCGCTGTTGCTGCTCGGATTCGGACATCACATCGTTGCCGTCATCGGTGCGGGATTGCTATTCGGTATCGGTTACGGAATCTTCGATGCGAATAACATGCCTATCCTGTGCCAGTTTGTTTCTGCCCGGCAACGCGCCACGGCATACGGCATCATGAACATGACGGGCGTATTTGCCGGGGCTCTTATCACCGACCTGCTGGGACAGTGGACCGACGGCGGTAACTTGGGAATGGGATTTGCCATGCTGGCGATTGTAGTGGCTGCGGCACTTTGCGCACAGCTTTACTTCTTACGCCCGAAAACAGATAATGTTGAATAAAAAAACCTATACATACACGAATCATTATGATAGTTTCAAACCTGACTCACAGTGATAGAATAGAGGCGTTACATCCGCTTTTCAAAACTTTTTTCGATTACGTCAAGACTCACGACCTGCTGAATGCCGAATACGGACGCATCGAAGTTCAGGGAGACGACGTGTTTATTAACCATATCAATCCGGAATGTGTACCTGCCGATAAACAAGTATTGGAGTTACACCGCGATTACATCGACATCCACCTGCTGCTTGAAGGAACGGAAACCATCGGGTGGAAAGCGATAGAAGACCTTACCCACGAAATCAAGCCTTACGAAAAGGAAGGCGACTGTGCGCTGTACGCTGACAAGCCTACCGCCTGCGTAACGCTCCGCCCGGGAGAATTTCTGATTGCTTTCCCCGAAGACCCTCATGCTCCCATCATCGGCGAGGGAAAAATAAAGAAACTTATCGGTAAAATAAAAATCTAATCATACTGCAACACCATGAAGAAACTATTATCCCTACTACTCGGATTGTTTTCATTTATCGGCTTACAGGCATCCGACACGGTTTTTGTCAAAGCTCCTCAAGTGCCCATCCTGATAGAGCGGAATGACAATGTATTACTTTACATGCGTCTCGATGCCAAGCAGACCCAAACGCTGGATAACGTTACCCTGACGTTCGACAAAGAAGTACCGACCTCACAGATAAAATCGGTAAAACTGTATTATGGCGGCACCGAAGCATCGCAAGACAGAGGAAAGAAACGCTTTGCTCCGGTAGAATACATATCAAGCAATAACCCCGGACGTACACTGGCGGCAAATCCGTCTTATTCCGTAAAAAAATCGGAGGTATCTCCTACTTCGAACACCGTGAAGCTGGAAGGAAACCAAAAACTGTTCCCCGGATATAACTTCTTTTGGGTGAGCATCGAGATGAAACCTTCGGCTTCGCTGCACACCAAAGTTTGTGCGCAAATCTCGCAAATCGAAGCCGACGGCAAGTCTATTCCCGTAAAAGACATGAGCAAAGGCAAAGTGGTGAGAAGAATGGGCGTAGGCGTGCGTCATGCCGGCGATGACGGCTCCGCGGCTTTCCGTATCCCCGGATTGGTTACGACCAACAAGGGTACGCTTTTGGGCGTGTACGACGTACGTTATAACAGCAGCGTAGATTTGCAGGAGCATATCGACATTGGTTTGAGCCGGAGTACCGACGGAGGAAAAACGTGGGAAAAGATGCGTCTGCCACTATCGTTTGGTGAATACGACGGACTGCCGGCGGCTCAAAACGGAGTGGGCGACCCTTCTATCTTGGTAGATACCAAAACCAATACGGTTTGGATTGTGGCGGCATGGACACACGGCATGGGCAACCAGCGCGCATGGTGGAGTTCGCATCCGGGCATGGATTTGAACCATACAGCGCAACTGGTAATGGCGAAGAGCACGGACGATGGCAAAACATGGTCGGCACCCATCAACGTTACCGAACAGGTAAAACAGCCCGAATGGTACTTCTTGTTACAAGGGCCGGGAAGAGGAATCACCATGCAAGACGGTACACTGGTTTTCCCGATACAGTATATCGACAAAACGCGCATCCCGAACGCCGGCATCATGTATAGCAAAGACCGGGGAGCTACATGGCACATCCACAACCATGCCCGCACCAACACCACGGAAGCGCAAGTTGCCGAAGTGGAACCGGGAACGCTCATGCTCAACATGCGAGACAACCGGGGCGGAAGCCGGGCTGTATATACTACTACCGATTTGGGCAAGACGTGGAAAGAACACGAGTCTTCACGCACGGCACTGATTGAACCGGTATGTATGGCGAGCCTCATCAGTGTAAAAGCCAAAGACAACGCGCTTGGCAAAGACTTGCTGATATTCTCGAACCCCAACTCTACCAGCGAACGAAAAGATATGACCATCAAAATCAGTACCGACGGAGGAAAAACTTGGAGCGCGGAACATCAACTTCTGTTAGACGAAGGGTATAACTGGGGCTATTCATGTCTTACCATGATTGACAAAGAAACCATAGGCATACTGTATGAAAGCAGTGTAGCCCACATGACTTTCCAAAGTATAAAGCTGAAAGACATTATCCGAGAATAAGAAGCCCAAAACAACTTATTGGAAAATTTAAACAGGCTCTTAGAGTTCGTTTAAATTTTGCTCGACTTTAGTTTGAGAATTGTTTTCGAGGATGTTTTTTTGTTTTTGCGAGGAGGATAGCGGGCTATCTGACGAGTAAAAACGGGAAAACAGACCGGAAACAAACTCAAAGGGAAGCTGATAAAAACAACTTATTGGAAAATTTAAACGAGCTCTTAGCATTAGTGATTATTTATCAGTTGCGGCAGGTAAAAACAGCGCTTTTTTACCTGCCGTTTTTTTTACATTCATCGTTCTTGCATACAAAGATTATTACTTTCAGCCTTAGATTCTGATTGAACAAATACGCAACAATGCCTTATATATAAAGACTGTTACTTTTCAGCCTCCAAAAGTATTAAAATTTCTATTCGAAAAGCAAGTCATCCCTATGGGTAAAACCGGAAGACTTATCCGCATGAAATACCCCAAACTAACCGTAGCGTTTCGCGGGATAAACCAATAGCCGCTTTCCTAATCCGACAAACGAAAGCCATCGCTCCCCAAAAGCCAACCTTGCTCTTTAAATGTTAAATCATGGCTCTCAAACAACAGTAACATTTTCACAGCCATAAATTTCAAAATTACATTCTGACAAAATAAGCTATTAACTAAAATGAAACATATACAAACGCCCTAATAAAAAATATAAAACATAAAAAGTTGGGTTGTTAATAAAATATTCTTTCAAAATATTCTTCATTATGAAAATATATTTATATATTTGCCCTGTCAAACCCAGTTTTTATAAAGTTGACCTTTTGTTAACGTTTCGGCAAGACACCAATCATGAGTTTTAACCTAATACACTCAATAAGTATGAATAAAAGATTTAAGTCAGTTAGCATGTTGCTGTTTTTAGGTAGCATATCTACCGGGATAGTCAACGCTACACCCACTAACGACGAGATGGCAGTCAGCATCACACAACAGGCCGCCACATGTCAAGGTATTGTGAAAGACGCAACAGGTGAAGCGGTTATCGGTGCTTCGGTTGTAGTAAAAGGAACAACAAACGGTACGATAACTGATTTGGATGGCAATTTCGCCTTGTCGAACGTAAACAAAGGGGACGTTATCGAAATTTCATTTATCGGTTATGCTACCCAATCGATGGTTTGGAACGGCGAACCTCTCAGCATTGTATTAAAAGAAGATACAGAAATTCTTGACGAAGTGGTGGTAACCGGATACGGTGGCTCACAAAAACGTGCGGCATTGACTACCGCCATCTCTAAAATGGACGACCAAGTTATCAAAAACGCGGCGATGAGTAACGTAGGACAGGCGCTGCAAGGTTCGGTAACCGGTCTGCGTGTAGTAAACACCACCGGACAGCCGGGTGCAGAACCTGATATTACCCTTCGAGGCGGTGCAACCATTACGGGTGGAAACAGTAGAGCGTTAATCGTTGTCGATGGTATTATCCGCGACAGCATGAGCGACATCAACCCCTCAGACATCGAATCCATACAGGTATTGAAAGATGCTGCCTCAACAGCTATCTACGGAGCGCGTGCCAACGGAGGTGTTATCTTGGTTGAAACGAAAAGCGGAAAAGAAGGGAAAGCTACTGTAAACTATAAATTCAAATTAGGTGTAAACTTTGCCCGCATGGGGTACGACTTCTGTAACGCACACGATTATATCTACTATAACCGTTTGGGTTACAAGCGGTATACCAACAACGTGCCGGGTGCTGCCAGCGTAGATACGCAAACGGGTTACGGTACGCAAAACAACTTGATTGATGTTCAATACCTTACCAGCGAAAATTCTCACCTCCAGAATGAAGGATGGCTGGTTATGGACGACCCGTACTACGAAGGACAACAGTTGCTCTACAAGGATTACAGCGGCATGTTAGACGACGCCGTGTTCGACAAAACAGCGCTGACCCAAGACCATTACATCAACATCACCGGCGGTAACGACAAGGGTACTTACATCGCCAGCATGGGATATTACAAGGAAGATGGTCAGATTCAGGGAACAGGCTACAAGCGTTTCAACGGTTCTGTCAGCGGAACATATAAGATATTCCCCTTCTTAAATGTAAAAGGAGGAGCTACTTATACATGGTCTCAACAGCCGTCGTTGTGGATTGGTTCATACGAATTATTCTACCGTACGCGCTCACAACGTCCTACATGGAATCCGTATAACGAAGACGGCACACCGGCATCAGGATGGAATACGGGCGACGGTAATCCGGAATATTACAGAGAAAGGCTTACCAGCGAAGACGGAACGCGCAAGGCAACTTACAATTTCGGATTCGATTTGGACATCATCCCCAAGAAACTGACATTGAGCGGCAACTCATCTCTCTATCATTATGACTACCAGTATGAATCGTTTAACAAGTCTTACCAATTCCAAACATCGGCTGACCCGACCAATACGCGCGAAGCAACTGCGCAGATACAGCGTTACACTCAGATACAGGTCAACGGAACGTTGAACTATCGCGACACGTTCAAAGACAGCCATAACTTGGATGTCATGTTAGGTAGTGAATATTTTGGGTATAATGAATTTTCTATGGAGGCAAGAACCCAAAATTCACCGACCGACGACATCCCGACGCTGAACGCCGGAGCGACACGTACTTATACCACTTCAAACAAGACGGGGTATCGTATTGCTTCCGTATTCGGACGTGTGAATTACAACTATCAAATGAAATACCTCGTATCATTGGTAGCACGTTACGACGGTATCTCACGTTTGAAAGACAACCGTTGGGGTTTCTTCCCGGGTGTTTCCGTAGGATGGAATGTTACTGAAGAAGATTTCTGGAAAGAATCTAAAGTAGCCGATGTTATCAGCAACATCAAACCGCGTTTGAGTTACGGTGTAAACGGTAACGTAAACGGAATCGGAAACTTCGACATTTACGGAGTTTACAGACAAATCGGAGCCGGTAACTACAACGGTGCAACCGGATATTACAACTCAACGTTGATAAACACCGGTTTGAGATGGGAACAGAGCCGCTCGTTCGAAGCCGGTTTGGACTTAGGATTCTTCAACAACCGCTTGGCGTTTATTTTGGACTACTATAACCGAACTACCGATGATTTGCTTACTGATGTGAACCTGCCGGCATATACCGGTTTCTCAAGCATGAAGACCAACTTGGGTAAACTGCGCAACTCCGGTTTCGAAATGGAAGTAAGAGCAAACATCCTCTCTAATCCCGACGGGTTCAACTGGGAAGTTTCGGCAAACCTTACCTCTGTATCGAACAAGGTTTTGCAACTTCCTACAAGCGACAAACCGTTTAACCAAATAGACGGATACGAAGTTGCAGCCGGACCGTACGACCCCGAAACCGGAACCACTCCTACCAAATGGATTGGCGGTTATAGAGAAGGTGGTAAGTTAGGCGACTTGGTAGGTTACGTACAACACCACGTATTCAGAGACTGGGACGATGTACGTGCTAACGCCAACATGGTTATCGATGAAGTTGCCAACCTTTACGGACCGGGCATGGCAGACCAAATCAACCCGAACACGGGAGTGACCTACGCCGAATCGGATGGATGGAAACCCATCGAACCGGGAGACGTTTGCTGGAAAGATATCAACCAAGACGGAAAAATCAACAGCCTCGACCGCGATGTGGTAGGAAACATTTTCCCGAAAGTAACCGGTGGACTTTCAACTACCCTCTCATATAAGAACTGGTCATTATACGCACGTTTCGACTACGCTTTGGGTCATACGATTTATAATGACTTGAAAGCCCGCTCACTCGGACAGTATCAGGGACAGTTTAACATCATTACGCAAGTTCACGACATGTGGAGTGAAACCAATCCTGACACCGACCTTCCGGTATTTACTTACGCCGACCAGTTGAACAAGAAAAACATTACCCGTTCAAATAACGGAAATACGGCAGTAGACAACAACAGTTCACGCTTCTATGAAAAGGGAGATTATTTGGCTTTGCGCGAAATTACATTAAGCTATAGCCTGCCGAAAAAATGGATAAGCAAAGCGGGAATGACCGACGCACAAGTATATGTAACCGGACAGAACCTGTTCTACATTACAGGCTATGACGGTGTATCACCCGAACCGGCACTCTCAACTGTTTATGGTCGCGGTATTGATAACGGACGTTATCCTACTCCGAGAACCGTATTGTTTGGTTTATCTGTAACATTCTAAATTATCACTACAAGTTATGAAAAAGATATTCAATTATATTTTAGCAGGATGTATCGCTACATCTTTCTCCGGATGTCTGGACATGGAACCGGTCAGCAGCATTACGGATGCAAACTACTGGCAAGATGCAGCTCAATTCGAAGCCTTCAACGTGGGTCTTCACGGCTTGCTTCGTGAACGGACGTACACCATCTTCGAATTGGGAGAACCGCGTGCCGATATTTACAACACCAATCCGTTTACCGGCGAAGCTACACAAGGTGTAGAACGAATGATTGACAACACACTGAATGCCGCCAATCCGGTAATCAGCAACTACGGTGAATTTTATACCATCATCAACCAGTTAAACCTGATGATCAGCCATACTGAATCAACCGGTTTATTGGCAGACAATGTCAGAAGCTACTATCTGGGACAGGCATACGGATTGAGAGCATACGTTTACTTCCACCTGCTGCGTTCATGGGGTGATGTTATTCTTCATCTTGACTATACGGAAGGAACTTCTGTCAACATCGGAAACATGAGTAAAGCAGCTTCACCCGCAACCGAGGTGATGACGCAAATCAAGAACGATATTCAAAGTTCGGAAGATGCGTTCGGCGATGATTACTCTTTCAAAAACGGCAAATGTTATTGGTCTAAAGCAGCTACCATGATGCTGAAAGGAGAAGTCTATCTGTGGAGCGGCAGACACATGGGAGGAGGCAATACCGACTACACGACGGCAAAAAACGCATTGGAAAGCGTAAAGAATGCCAACGTTACATTGCAGAGCAATTTCAGCAGAGTATTCGCTTATGACAACAAAGAGAACTCAGAAATCATCTTCACCATCCACAACGGAAGAAACGAATACACGATGTGGAACGACCAGTACAGACTGAATATGGTTATGAACCAGAACTTCTTTGCTTCTTATTGTGATGAAAACGGAACCCCGCTGAGCCAAACGGATATGTCTGATATGAACGGTCTTATCCGTTACCAAGTTGAACAGGAACTGTACACCAAGCTGTTCCGCGACGGGGATACCCGAAAAGGTTATTCAATCAAAGGTATATATCAACAAAATGAAAATACCAAAGAGATTACATTCAGCGCACCGATACCTTATAAGTTTCAAGGTGTATTGCTGGAAGGTGACGCTACCCGAAGCTGGCTTGATGATTATCCCATCTACAGATATGCCGACTGCCTGTTAGCTCTTGCGGAAGCAAAAGCATTCTTGGGAGAAGACATCACAGCAGAAATCAACGAAGTACGCAAACGTGCATACGGAACAGAATATTTCAATGCCCACAGAGCAGAAGTGGCATATCCGAACGATACGGATGCTGCATTCTACACTAACAACCGCTTTGTAGGAAGTGACGCAGACCCGCTCGAAGCAATCCTGAAAGAACGGATGAGAGAATTCTTGTTCGAAGGAAAGAGATGGTATGACATCCGACTGATGGGTGATGAATATGCTACGAAATATTCTAACGCAAATGCTTCACGCCTGTTATGGCCGATTGATGAAAATACTTTGGGAGAAAATGAAGCGCTGAAGCAAACTCCCGGATATGAAAATTAATTAAGTAGTCCTTTGAAAAAGAGTATCCTCCCTAAGTTTGTGAGGATACTCTTTTGCTTTTCCCTAAATATCTTTTCGAAAATGAAAAAACTTATTTTCCTCCTGTGTTGCCTTGCTGCCAATATTTCGCTTTTCGGACAAGCCACCCCGAAATATTCTACATATTACTATCAGCGGGCTACATTATTTGAACAGTTACCCGTATCTGCCGATGATATTTTATTTATTGGAAACAGCATTACGGACGGGGGAGAATGGAGCGAACTGTTCAATAATCCGCATGTAAAAAACCGGGGAATCAGCGGAGATACCACCGAAGGTGTTTACGACCGACTTTCGGTGTTGCTCAAGGGGCAGCCCGCACAGATATTCTTACTTATCGGAATCAACAACGTGCCGAGAGGAGAGTCGGCGAACAATATAACGGAAAGTATTCGGAATATTGTCAAGAAAGTAAAGGCCGAGTCTCCACATACCGAACTTTTTGTACAGAGCTTACTTCCTGTTACTCCCCATTACAAGATGTTTGAGGAACACACTTCGCGCTGGCAAATGATACCGGATATCAATCGGGCTATCCGGCAAATGACACAAGAGGAACATGTGACTTATATTGACCTGTTCTCTCATTTTGCAGACGAACAAGGTCAGATGAAGACCGAATATACGAACGACGGACTTCACTTGTTAGGTAAAGGGTATCTGCTTTGGAAAACAATTATCACTCCTTATATTAAAAAATAGCCATGAAACGATTCTTTGTTTTGCTTATTCTTTGTTCTTGGATTACTGTCTGGACGCAAGCTGACGAAACCGTCAAGGTGGCTTGCATGGGAAACAGCATTACCTATGGAACGGGAATCGTTGACAGAATGAAGATGTCTTATCCTGCTCAGCTTCAGAATATGTTGGGCGACAGATTCCGGGTGGGCAACTTCGGGAAACCGGGAGCTACCTTGCTTGAAAAGGGGCATCGCCCGTACCGGAAGCAGGAGGAGTATCAGAATGCGCTTCGGTTTGCAGCAGATATTGTTGTTATTCATTTGGGAGTAAACGATACCGACCCGCGTGATTGGCCTGATTATCGAGATAACTTCGTGAAAGATTATCTTCGCCTGATTGATTCGTTCAGAGAAGTCAATCCGCAATGCCGCATCCTGATTGCTTACATTACTCCGATAGGCGACAGACATCCACGTTTCATGTCGGGTACGCAGCAATGGCACAAAGAGATACAGGAGGCTATCAAAACCGTGTCGGAAATCAGCGGAGCGGAACTGATTGATTTTCATACGCCGCTTTACCCTTTCCCTAATCTGTTTCCCGATGCCATTCATCCCAACGAAGAGGGAGCAGGTATTTTGGCAAAGACCGTATATGCTGCCATTACGGGGAATTACGGCGGATTGCAACTACCCGCCACCTATTCAGACAACATGGTGTTACAAAGAGATACCGCCCTCTGCATACATGGAATGGCGAATGCGGGTACTCATGTAACCGTAAAGATTGCAGGACAGCATAAAACGGCAACTGCCGGAAAGAATGGAAGATGGGAAGTGACAATAGACCCGATACGGGCGGGAAGCAATTACACGCTGACGGTCAGCACACCGGAAACCTCCCAAACGTTCCGAAACGTGGCAGCGGGGGAAGTCTGGTTGTGTTCCGGACAGTCGAACATGGAATTTATGTTGAAACAAGACCGGAACGCGGCGTCTGCCATACCGCAAGCTACGAATCCGGACATCCGTCTGTTTAACATGCAGGGCAGATGGAAAACCGATGCTTCCGAATGGACAGAACAAGCCATCGATTCGGCGAGCCGACTGATGTATTACAAAGAAACGGCATGGCAAACATGTACGCCTGTTTCGGCTGCCAACTTTTCGGCAGTAGCTTATTACTTCGGGAAGATGCTTCAAGACAGCCTGCACGTGCCCGTCGGACTCATCTGTAATGCCGTGGGAGGTTCTACTACCGAATCATGGACGGACCGTTTTTCATTGGAGGCAAATTTTCCGGCTATCCTCAAAGACTGGACGACCAACGACTTTACCCAGCAATGGGCACGCGAACGGGCTTTACTGAACCTGAAGCGAAGCACATCACCCTTCAAGCGGCATCCGTACGAGCCGTGTTACCTGTATGAAGCCGGTATCCTGCCACTCGAAAAATATCCGATAAAAGGAGTTATCTGGTATCAGGGAGAATCGAACGCGCATAACATGCAGGCACACAGCCGGCTGTTTAAACTGTTAGTGGAAGGATGGAGAAAGCAGTGGAACAATGCACGACTGCCGTTCTATTTTGTTCAGCTCTCCAGCCTTAACCGTCCTTCGTGGACGTGGTTCCGCGACAGCCAGCGACTGCTTATGCAAGATATTCCATACACCGGAATGGCTGTTTCGTCCGACAAAGGAGATTCTCTTGATGTACATCCTACCGACAAACGGCCGATAGGAGAACGCTTGGCTCGATGGGCGCTTTGCCGCGAATATGGCAAAGCGATAGTACCGTCGGGGCCTCTATTCAAACGCGCCACACAGGAAAACGATACCGTAGTGGTAGAGTTTGCTTACGGCGAAGGCTTACACACTTCGGATGGGAAACCGCTTACGCATTTTGAAGTGGCAACCTACGAAGGCTTTTATTTCCCTGCCAGAGCCGAAATAAGAAAAAACAAAGTCATCCTCTATACAGACAAGGTAAAACATCCGAAGTTTGTTCGATATGGATGGCAACCGTTTACCCGGGCTAATCTGGTGAATGGCGACGGACTGCCGGCATCCACCTTCCGGGGAATCATCCGATAAAAACCCTACCTTTTTTCATATAAACTGTGATTCCGGAGGTCGCTTCAATATACAAACGAAGCGGCCTCCAAGAATCACTACCAATCTTTTTTCCATTAAATCCTATCTAAACAGATGTACAAATAAAATTATTAAATAACTATAAACCAATGATATAACTTTTTATATCATGTACATTTCAAGTATTCCGATTGATTATTTTACGCATAAGACATATTTTCGCACGAAAAAACAAACGACTCACATCTTTTTTTGAAATGAAACAGAGGTATTATCAACTGATTGCTATTGCAGTTGTATTTATTTGGGGCACAACTTTTATCTCTACCAAAATACTCATCAACTACGGACTTTCCCCTCAAGATGTTTTCTTTTACCGCTTCTTGTTAGCCTATATCGGCATCTGGACGATTTCTCCGTTAAAGTTATTCGCAGATAATTGGAAAGATGAGTTGTATATGATGGCCGGCGGAATAACCGGTGGTTCGCTATTCTTCTTCCTGCAAAACCTGTCTTTACAGATGACACAAGCATCTAATGTGTCTTTTATTATTTGCACCTCGCCACTATCAGCAACCATTCTAACCGTATTGTGTACGCGCAACGAGAAGTTTACCAAAAGATTCGTTTACGGCTCTTTAGCCGCACTGTTAGGAGTAGGGTTGGTTATATTCAACGGAAACGTTGTGCTCAAACTATCTCCCACAGGCGACTTCTTGGCTTTATCGGCATCTCTTTTATGGGGCGTATACAGCTTAATAATCAAGCGGATAACCAACAACTATTCTTCGATATTCATAACGCGCAAAGTGTTTTTCTATGGCATCTTAACCATATTGCCCGTGTTTTTAATCCAACCTTTGTTCATGGATTTCGACCTGTTAGTAACTCCGGTCATTTTAGGGAATTTGCTGTTTCTTGGGATTGCAGCATCATTAGGCTGTTATCTGTTATGGAATATAGTAGTAAGCAAAATGGGAGTCATACAGAGTTCCAATTATCTTTATCTGAATCCGCTTGCTACCATGCTGGGAGCTTATGCAGTTCTTAACGAACAAATAACCCTCGTAGCACTGGGAGGAATGATATTGATACTGACAGGCATATACATCGCTACCCGCAAACAGGAGCCATAAAAAACACTGTCCCCTGCATCAGTACAAACTGATTAAGGGGACAGCAAAACATTTTAACTTTCTTAAATACCACAAATCCAATTTCAATCAGGGCCTATTTAAATTTTGCTCTGCCTCGGTTTGAGAATTGTTTTCGAAGAACAGACCGGAAACAAACTCAGAAAGGGGGCGGATAAAAACACTTAATCGGAAAATTAAAACAGGCTCTTAATTTCTTTAGGATTTATCCCATAGCGATTCCTCCCGGGATCGCTATCTTGAAGCACTAAATATAAAAACCAAAAACATCCGAAAGGCACTAAGTTAATGAATAACCAATAGCCACTTTTTCCTATATCATGCAGCCGCCTTACACTGACAGCATAACTCGGAATCAAGCAAAAGAGGAACAAGACTCCGACAAACATAAATTTTGTATTTGCCAAAGCATCGAGAGCACATGCCGCAAAAATAAAGATTACAAGAATCAGTACAGACATCCAGTATTCTCTACGACACGCCCGACCGGACCAATTGTCCCAACTTTTAAGCATTCGGATAAATTCTTTCATTTTTACATTAATCTATAAAGGCACGTAAACATTATGTCATTATAACAAATAAAACATTCTTTTGTTCTCACCGCTTCAAGGCACATAATCCGCCCATCCAAAGACAGAAAAAACTGCCTATCCAAAGGTAATACCCGATAGCCATCGAATCGATGGCAAACATCTGTCCCGACTCGTCTTTTATGACCGAAGGACAGAACAGAAAACTCATCCCTAATACAAACGTACAAACCATCCAAATGTGGAAAGATTTAGACCGGTTATGCAACAAACTAATTATAGCAAAGAGGTAAGTAACATTAGCAAACCATGAAAAATAGAAGAGGCTCAACAAACTGCTGTCCATCACCAAGCCCACCCATCCGAAAAGAGAAAGAAACCAGCCTCCCACTTCCGGATAGCCTTCTCCTTCTACGATAAATGAAGGGAAATAACACGCCAGCATGTAACAAATCATGCTGGGAATAAACATTAATTTTTGCATCGCTTTTAGAGTTCGTTTAAATTTTGCTCGGCTTTAGTTTGAGAATTGTTTTCGAAGAACAGACTGGAAACAAACTCAAAAGGAAGCTGATAAAAACAACTTATTGGAAAATTTAAACAGGCTCTTATATTTGGTAGGATTCTCCTAAAAGCCTGTTTCAATAAATTACGGGTGCAAAATTACGCCCCCTTACATGAAGAAAGAAAAAACCGTGATAGACAAATAAATTTCATAAAACACTAATATGCAGATGATTACACAAGACAAGCGTGTACATTACCCCAACAGGCAATATACGCCATCAACCAACACACCCATTTATATTTTCCCGGAAAAACGGTCTGCCCCCATCCTTCCGTTAAAGCCAATACTTAATCCATGACACCTGCGGACAGAAAATTTTGAATTTATTCAAACTCATAAAAAGCTCGTTTCAAGCATTTTACGATTAGTACAGGAGAATGAAAAACTCTAACGGAAGAACCGGTCAGCCTTTCGAATAGAAATGGTCAACTCTACCGCATGGGATAACCCACGCTAACGGTAGCGTTTTCGGGGGATATCAAAATTGTCTGATAAAATCATCGAGTGTCATGTTCTCGATTTTCATCTTTTCTTTCAAGCGCATTTTCTTTCTCGAAATGCTCCCCTTAGCAATATGATATACATCCGAAAGCAGAGACAGTGGCAGCTCCATTTTCAACAGACAGATAAAATGTACCTCCTCTGACGTCAACTGCGGAAACGCTTCTTTCAAACGATACGTGAAATTATTGAAACAAGCATTGGTGTTCTGGACTATAATATCCCAGTCTTCTTTTTTCAGATGCATAAAGCCCTGCGAGTTCTGACTTTTTATCAAAATCGGGACTGTAAGCGCATTGAGCCTCTTATAATACTCCGTGCGCTGATTAAGCGACTCCACCTCAAGGGCTTCACGGTCATCTTTTTCCTGCTGGTACCGATGTTCTGCCTCACACCTGCTATTCTGAAGATCGACCATAATCTCTTCTTTTTCTTTCAGCGTCACCTCGATTTTTCTTTTCGCCCGTTTCACACGATACACAATCAAGATTCCCACCCCAAGAATCAAGAACAAACTCACAGCCAGCTTGTAATAAGCCAGTTTCTGTTCGGCAAGTTCCATATTGATACGGACAATCCTCTGCTGCTGACGGTCGTGCTCCTGAAAGGCATTCAGATTACTGATATATCCTATCTTGTTGTTCATATCCAGCGAATCTCTGCAACCAATACTTTTCTTCGCATAAAGAAAAGCCGTCTGATAATCTTTCTCGGCATCCTTCAGCAATGACATTTTATAATAAGTATCTCGTTTCCAGTTCAAAGGAAGTTTGTCAATGTCTTGCATCAGAATCCGCTCGGCGTCATTAAGCCGATGCATTTTCAAAAAAATATTCCCTTGAATCAGGTTACACGACAGCTTAAAATTAAATGAGCTATCATTCTGTAAAGCGATATCGACATAATATAAGGCAGAATCGAGCTTGTTCATAGCCAAATAAATCTTGCCTAAATCTTTATAATACTCAGCACGCAACGCCGATTTACGGGAAGGCAACAGTTGCAATGCCCTGCGTAAGTAATTGTCGGATTCGGAATAATTATTCTCCGTCAGATGAAGTTTCGCCAACTCGTGCAGTGCTTCTGCCGTAAGAACAGAATCTTTTAACAGAACCGCAATGTGCAGGGCTTGCTGCAAACATTCTTCTTCCATCCGATACATCATTTTAAAATGATAAATAGAGGCTTCTCCCAATTTGATGGAAAAAAGCATCCGGCTGTCATTTCTTACATACTTTTCGGCCTGATTATAGCTGCTATTGGCTCTGAAAAACGCATAGTTGTCTGCATATACTTTCCCCAAAGAGAAATACAGACTGCACAGGCGGGCAGAATCTTTTTGCCCCAAGAAATAGGATAACGCTTCGTCCGACTGGTTTGAAAGTTGCAGGGGAGTATCGGGAACAAGCGCCTTAGCCTGAACCAACAAAGCATAGTAAAGTGCTTTATCGGCTTTGTTCAAAGAAGCTGTATCGATATCAATGATCCGATTCAGATACTTTTCAGGCATGGCATTCAGCGAATCCTCAAGCATCAACAATGACATACTATAACCACCACTTCCCCGACGGGTACAGGAAAACAGGCATAGAACTGTCATTACGACAAAAATATGTATTTTCAATTTCATCTATTCTACGTTTTAAATTAACTCTGATAACATGATTTTTTTACGGATTTAATTAAGCACCAATACCTTACCATACGTTGAAAATTCCATAAAGAACAATAACTTAAAACAAAAGGTTTAGAACTTATTTAAATTTTCCGATAAAGAAACTGACTCATCCCTCATATTCTTAAACAAAAAAATTCATGCAAGGGTTCAATTTACACTACGCTCCCTTAAAAGAAGTTTTCAAGGTATAAGAGAAAACAAAAAACGTATTTTTACATGAAACTACTGGGAATAGACTATCAAATTGACACTTAACAATCCCCACCCAATGAAATAGTAATTACAATCTGTAACTTGCCTGATGTTTTAGAACTTGTTTAAACCCAAATCGGTCATTAGAAATTTTTGCAAGCAAAATATAAGACAGTAACCTTTATTATGACCCAAATTTGCATTGCACACCTTAATTATTGCCATAATCATGACGTATTTCACGCAAAATGAAAGCCCGATTTTCTAATGACCGATTTGGGTTAAAACAGGCTCTTATATCAGAAAAAAAATCCCCCTATTTGCCTTACGAAAACTTTACCCAGTTCAATAAAGCAAATAAGGGGGATTCTTTTCAAAGAGGATTTATTGGCAAATCCGATTTATTCTTCCCATACCAAATATGCAGAAACCAACCAATGGTTCAGCTCATCATTACTTACCGGTTGTGCCTCCGGAATATCTACCGTGAAAGTATGTTTACCGGCTTGCAAACCTGTCAAAGGAATTTCTTCGGGGACAACATCCGAACCCGGACACCAGTTAGAGCGAGACAAGTCGGACGAAGCCAATGGTTCTTCTACTTCTTTTGTCTCATATCCCTTCTCACCGATATAAGCCGCCAAGCGTTTGATTAACCATACTCCCGTAGCCGGATTAAAGCGGCGGAACGATGCACAGTCGTCTCTCCACGGCGTGAAGTTATACACTTCTTTCCCATCTACTGAAAGGATGTTGCGGTTCGGTACAAACTCGTCGCCTCCCGAATGTCCTCCATGACCGGTAACGATGTATTTCAAACGTACATTCTTAGCTCCTTCGGGCAGTGTAAATTCGGTAGAAACCGCCTTGCGTGAGAAGATGTCGGGGTAAGACTGCCCCACGTAATATACGGTATTCATTAACGGTTCTACGTGGCGACGAACCAGTTTTTCACAAGCCACCGGAGTTTCTTTGAATTTCAGTTCCATGCTTGCTATGTATCCTTCGGGTGTCCACGTATCAATAAAGATACCTACGTAAGCCTCCCCTTTCAAGGTTGAATACAAATCCGTGATGTCTTGCTGCCATTGTACGCATTTCTCCCATTTAGGAATGTACACCGGACGGCGCTTGCTGGATAGTGAATCATCGTCTTCACTGTAATGTCCTACCCCGAAAGGAGTCATGAAGCGCATCAGTTCAATGGTAGGCAGGTAGTTCTTTCCCGGAACGATACCAATCATGTTTTCCAGTTTCAAACTGTCGATGGCAGGAAACTTTTCTTTTCCCTGAGCAATATTCAGCAAATTAATGGCAGACTCTTTCGGCAGTACGAAACAAGAACCCGACTTATCCCAACGATCGCCGTTCGACGCTACCGTTACTTTCAGACTCACTGTTACGTCGCGCTGATAATCGGGAACTTGTATTTTCTTTAAAATAATACGTCCGTTTACCAGATGGATAACTCCATCGGCTTCTGCAGCAGCATAACCGCCATATACATCCGGAACGAAACGGACATTTTCCTTATCGAACACGGTTAATGTCAAGTCTCCTTTTGCCGGCAATTCTTTGTGTCCTGCTCCCCATGCGCTCAAAGCCATGAGCAGAGACAAACATATACTTGCTATTCTCATATTATCTTAATCGTCTTTATTTAACCACTTCAAAACCTCTCTTTTCCAGATATGCCTTAAATTTATGCAAGTATTCTTCGTCCGGACCATCGAAGAACGATACACCCGAAGCTCCGTTATTGAAAGCCTCATCCAATGCTTGTTCAAACGTGTTTTTGATATCCGGGAACATTAATCCGGCATAAATCTTGGCTCTTCCATTAATGGTTTCTACACTCTCTTTCACCGAACGTCCAATCCATTCCGGACCTTCGTAATAGAAACCGTTATAAATCATCGGGAAGTAAGCATCGAGCGACCACTGTCCCCAATCTTGGCGCACCATCTTGCGTGCCATAGACGGTCCGGGGAATACGGCAGCCGAAACGCGCTTACCTTCCGACTTCAAGGTCTGCGTAATCTTGTTTACTACACGGGTTATCGCATCCAGACGGAAGTTTATCCATGACTGGTTCTCCATCGGGTACTTCAATTCCATCGGGTCTTTTCCGGTCTGTTCTTTAAACTTCTGACGGCATACGTCACAATAACAGTAATCGTATTCAGGCAATTCGGACGTTTGTTCGATACCGTAATTTTTCCATAAGCTGACAGGCAATACTACATCCGGGAAACGCACGTAATCAAGATGCACACCGTCTACGTAAGGCAAATTGGCCTCTTTCAAATAATCGGCAGCCAAATATTCGGCAACGCCTTCATGGTTCGGGCAAAGGAAACGATAGTAATCCACGTACGCAGGTTTATCATAGCCCGATTCACCTTTACGGTTTACGGCAAACCAGTCAGGATGTGTTTTCAGTACCTCGTGGCGGTTCATCGTCCACTTCCAGTAGTGTGCTTCCAGACCGGCTTCCTTACACATCTTATACGTATTTTCATCGTAGCCTTCGAACATTACTCCGCTGATACCACATTCTTTCAGCAGTGCGAAATATTTTTTGTAATATTCATCTCCTTTTTCTTTGTTGATGCGCATCCATACCCAGTTCTTTACTTGGCGGGGAGCAATGGTTTCGCGACTGAACCTTCCGGTATTGTCAACCACGTAACGTACTTTCTCTTCGGGAACACTAACCGACATGCGGAACGTATGGCCGGTAGCCTCTACCGTGATTTCCGCCCCTGCCGGAAGATCTTTCAGCTCAGCATCTGTAAGGAAGAAGTTCTCTTTTGCACGCAGATAGTTTTTCTCTTTCGCATAGTTATCCAACTGTGCATAATACATCGCCCAAAGCAGTTTATACGCAGCCATGTTATAAGGATACTTAAAGGTTTCTGTTCCCTGTCCTACCACTTTGTCTGAAAGGTATAAGAATCCCCATCTGTCGGGCATGTGCATATCTATCTTTCCGGTAGGCATCCATACCCAGTTTTCTTCACGCTGTCCGGGTTTCAGCCACTGCACACGTGAGAAGTTGATGCGCCAGTATTTCCCTGCCTCTATCGGATTGGCAAAATTCACAGCCAATGCTTTGCGGGGAATAGCCATTTCCACCGTCCACTGTTTATCTTTATCTTTCGAGTTGTTCAAAGTACCGTCACGCTGTACAGCCAGTTGGAGTCCCGGACAATCCCATTGAATCATGAAGTTGCCGCCCGCACGGTAAGGTTTGTCAAGCATCAGGTCGAATATCACACCTTTAGCGTTGGTTTCAATCTCAAAGTAGTTCTGTCCGTCGCAGTCCGGGTCAAGAAACACTTCAAAGTCATTGTCGTAATAAATAATCGTATCGCGCTGGCTCAATTTTGCCTTTATGTCATCTTCCTGCAAGGTTGCTCCTACGTAGAGATAATCGTCATCCCACAACATTTTAGCAGAAGTATCATAACACGGTTTGGCAAATCCCTCACCACTGATGTCAACAAACGAGGAAGTAGACTGTGCTTTCTGCCAATCCGTTTCATTCAGTTTGCCGTCTACCTTTATCTTTCCGTTCGTGCGATAGCATACATAGCCCTCTGGAGGAGTCAGCGTACGCTCATACTTTGTGTACAAATTCTGCGCCAGCATCTGTCCGCCTATTGCCAACGCAAACAAACTACATACTAATTGCTTCTTCATAATGTATCTGATATTAATTACTTTCTATTACCTGTCCTGCTCCGCGATATAATTTTACCGGTCCGTCCAGCAATACGGCTACCACCGTTATCTGCGGGTCGAGTACCTGTTCGGGCACGTCGATGTAAAGGTTTCCGGGCACCTCGTTCCAGTAATTCTTGTTATATACTTTATATGACAACATTGCACCGTTACCCACTACCCAAACACGGTTTACCTTGTTCATCAATCCTTTAACTTCAATCGGGCCGTTAGGTTTATACGGCAAGTAGAGATACAAAATATCTCCCGCTTCGTTCAGCGTGGTGTAACCTTGAAAATGTTCCGTGGGGATACCGGCACGAGTGTCGTAAATAGCTTCTTTGTGTTTCTTTGTCCAGCGTCCGAACTCTTTCAATATATTGATTTGCTCTTCAGGAATGGTTCCGTCTTCTTTCGGACCAATGTCGAGCAGCAAGTTTCCTCCCATGCTAAGGCAATCTACAAACGTGCGCAACAAGATATATGGCGATTTATAGTTGGTATCGGTATGTTGATAGCCCCATGAGTCGTTCATCGTCATACACAGCTCCCAGTATTTGTCTTCCGGGCGAACAATGGGTACTCCCTGTTCGGGTGTGGCATAATCGCCATATCCCTGAATACGCGAGTTGATAACCACATTTTTGTTATCCGAGCGCAACAAATCTACGATTCCTTTGGCGTTCCATGCTTCGGCTGTTTGTTCCCAGTCGCCATCAAACCAATACAAATCCGGTTTCCAAGTTTTGTTCAATTCCGTTAGCTGCGCCATATTGAAGTCGACGAAGCGTTGCCACCGTACCGAATCATTCTTATAGCGAACCTCCGTGCGCGTCATATTCGGATAATCGGGATGCGACCAGTCGAGCAATGAATAGTAGAAGCCCAATTTCAGCCCCTGTTTGCGAACCTCTTTCGCAAAGGGAGCAATCAAATCTCGCTTGGCAGGCGTACACTTCACCGTACTCAATGCACCCGCTTTCGTGTCCCACAAAGCCATTCCGTCATGATGTTTGGTTGTGATAACCGTATAGCGCGCCCCGCTCTCTTTTATCAAGTCCACCCATGCTTTCGGGTCGTATTTCGAAGCGGTAAACCCGTCTTTTTGGCTCATGTATTCATCGTATGGCAGATATTTATTAAAGAAAGACCAACTTTCAGAGACTCCCTTTACCGAATAAATTCCCCAATGGATGAAAATACCCAACTTGGCTTTTGCAAACCACTCCATTTTTTTTTCTTTCTCAACCTCCTGTTGCGTTTTTTCCTGCGCCTGCCCCACAACCGGAGAAAGCGCATAACAGAAAGCGGCAAATAAGGTTATAACCTGTTTCCTTGTCATGTTAATAAAATTTTTTATGATTGTAATTACAAATATAATACTATTTAAAGAATTTGACAACAAGATGCGGGAAAGTATAATTAAATTCTATATCTTTAATACACTGGAACTTGTTCTGTATGACGTTAATGTATATATCTTGCGCTATTATTGTATTTTTTTCCGAAATTTTATAGATAAATAATTATTCCAAAGCCGAAGAAATTATTCTCAATAGTTTCTCTTGTGGCTACAATAAATTATGAACGGATAGCCCTCGAATGAACAGCGGGAATATCCTGTATAATATATTCCACCCCACTCATCCCATATATCTGCCCAATTTAAATGATCCATCTCTTCCAAAGAAGGAGCAGATGGAGGCATCGTTTTTTCATGAACGGTCACATTTCCGAAAGCATCCACAAAAATATACTTACAGGGATGTCCCCAGTTTGCGATAAGCGGTATTTCATCTATAAAGAATAGCCATGAATTACGATCCGATGACATTGTCTCTTCTTTACTTATTATTACCGGTGTATTTGCCGGAAGTATATCTTTAGTAGCATAAAGGTCTATCTCATTAAAGGGTTTACCATAAGTAAATAATTTCATTTTCACCATTTCGTAAGCTAAATCTCTTGAAATCGGAGATTCTTCAGAATAACCATCATCATCGCTACAAGCCGCAAGACCTAAAAGTGCAAACAAGAATAAAAAGACATGTAAACGTTTCATAGATTTTTCATTATAGGATTAACAAAAGAAGTTTTAAGACAGCTTGACCTATACCACAAGTAAAAAAAGAACAATCCCCTTGTTTTAAACCTTGATAAGTACAATACAAGGCAAAACAAGGGGATTAGTTTATACTAAATTATTATTGCTCATGAGCCAATGACCACCAAAGCGGAACCATTGTGGTATTAGCACCACCCAATAATTCCAAAACGTGTTCATATTCTGTCGGGTTAGCATTATTAAGCGTAGTAGGATATCTCATACGCTGCGGATAATATTGCCAATTCTGACCTGATTCCCATGATGTAGGTCTCCATTCAGTCATATCAGTAGCTGTCATGATTCTCTCATTTGCAGGAATATCAAAGAACGGCAAACCAACACGACGATAATCTGACCAACATTCTTGTACCAAATAAGGTAATTGAGCGATATATTTCTGAGTGAATATCTTAGCCAAATGATCGTTCAATGAACCACCATACAATGTACGAGCACCATCAGGATATTGATATTGTACAGTTTGAGCCTGATTGGTATAACCATCAATGTAGTCCATCGTTTCAGTAGAAGCAGGCGTTGTGTGATTATAAGCTACAGAAGTACCAACACGGTTATAATTTTCAGAAGTTATATATTCATCATAATATTCTGAAACACCAAAATGATTGAAACTTAATTCAATAGCTTTATTATAAGCAGCCTCATCGGTCAATCCACCAACTTCTGCAGAAGTTACCCATCCACGTACCAAAGCCTCAGCTACAAGGAAATAAGTTTCCCACGGACCGAAATAAGTAATCTTTTCTTCGGCATTTCTTGCCTGAGAACCCAATATCGGATAGTTATTCAAACGTGCGCTGCTACTATTAACCAATTCATTTTTGGAAATAGACGGAGAGAAACTGGTTGTAGTTCCTGTCGGAATACCATTCCAACAATACGTACCATCGATTTTTATAGTATCTTTCTCATTTTCGAAAGAAATCAATCCAAAAGTACCTTTAAGTTTCTTCACATCCGTACCTATATCAATCAGGTTATCTGCTTTGTCATCATGTGGCAAATAGTACAATTTCAATGCACGAGGATCCAAATTTTCAGGAAGACCATCCATCCAATATGCTTTAGTCGGATTATCCGTATTCTGCACGAAATGTTTTTCAAAACGCTTGCCCAAATAGTTTGACGGCTTAATATATTTCGCATCAATATCAGGACGTTGAGTTTCTATAGAAACCCCACCCAAATTATTCATCAGGTTAGCCACTGTCCAAGACAAGCAATGCTGATTATAAGTACGAGTGTACGGTCCTGAATAATCATCCCATCCGTTGTTCTGTACAATTTCCATGATGTCGGCATCCTCACTGATTGTCTTACTCAAATCAGAAGCCGCATCTTTAAATTGTGCAACCGCTTTATTATACATTTCATTATCTCTGCCTTCCAGATTGCTTAAACGCATAGACAAACGCATACGCAATGAGTTACCATATTTCACCCATTTTTCTGCATCATATCCGAAATACGGATCGCATTTTGCCTGATCTTCGGTCGGTTCAATAGAAGTATCTATAGATTTAACTGCATCAGCCAATTCATCTAAGATATAATTGTATGTATCTTTCTCACTGCTATATACCGGATTAATGCCACCCGTCAAATCTTGAGGCAAAGCACACGGACCGAAACTGTCTGCAAACTGTGCCAGCAAATATGCACGCCAAATACGACCAAATTGCTTCATATTCGGATAAAATTGCTGGTCTACCACTTCGATAGTCGGACTCTCTGCTATTTGAATAGCCAAATTAGCATTATTTATAGCATAAGCAATCGCGGGATAATAGAAAGAACTTATATAGTCATCATCGTAATTGCCTATTGATAAATGTTTCTTTTCAGTAAAAAGACGAGCACCTTCTCCCCAGTTATATACATATACACGTTCGCCCGTACTGGGGTCCATTTGAATCTTACTGAACGAGTAATTCAACGCATAGTATGATTTAACAGACCCTAATTCAGTCTTTGAGGGGTCTGTATTCACCTCGTCAAAATCGGAACAAGAAGTTAGCCCAAAACCAATCAGGCCTAACCCCAAAAATAATTTATTAATAGTTTTCATGTGATATCCTGTTTTTAATTAGAAACCTAAAGTTACGTTAAACAAATAAGAACGTGACGTAGGAGATGCACAGTTTTCAAAACCTGTTGCATTGGTATTAGTAATAAATACGGCTTCCGGATCTATTCCATTCATATCACTGTAAATCATCCATACGTTATTAATAGAGAAACCTAATTTCACTTGCTGGAAAATAGTCTTTTTCAACATAGATGACGGGAAAGAGTAATTCAAAGCGATATTACGCAAACGAATGTTTGTTGCGTCATAAATATTTGCTTCGCCAATACCGGTATTACCAACACCTATAGACTGCCAGTATTCTTGCGGAGAAACTTCAACCGTACTCGGAGCATACGAACCATCTTGCTGTTGAATAACACCGTCTACAATAAAGTTATCACGCTTTCCGCCCGGTGCTGTACATTCAGCACGTCCGGCAAGCTGCAATGAGTAGTTTGTATAAGAATAAATATCACCTCCTATACGTCCGTCTATTTGGAAGCTAAAAGAGAAATCCTTATATCTGAGTGTGTTATTCCATCCTATCATACAGTCAGCCTGTTGGTCACCAATCTTTGAAGACTCTCCGGTAGCTTGAGGCAAACCGGCCTCATTCAATAACAATTTACCATAATAAGGGCTGCTTTCATCCGTCACACGCATAAATTTCGTTCCCCAAATTTCACCGTAGTTACCGCCTTCAACAGCATAAACTTTCAATTCGGCAGCACCACCCAATTCGTATTTTTCAACTCCCGGTGCCAATGCTATAATTTTGTTATTGTTCTTAGAGAAGTTCAACTGAGTATCCCAACTGAAGTCTTTCGTTTCAACAGGACGAGCGGTAACCATCAATTCAACACCCGTGTTCTGGATGTTACCTGCATTAATCTTACGAGAACCGTATCCCGACATATTATCCATCGGAATATTCATCAACTGACGTTTTGCGTTTGATTTATACCAAGCGAAGTCAAAACCTAAACGGTTATCGAAGAATCTCAATTCAGCACCGGCTTCCCAAGAAGTAATCAACTCACTGCGAACCGTAGAATCATAATAAGTTTCCATCGGCTTTCCAGTTGTATTACCATTGGGGTCTGAGCCTATTGAGTAATAATTATACAACTGATAAGCATCCATATCGTTACCTACCTGAGCAAAAGAAGCACGAACTTTTGCGTATGTAAACCATGAAGGCATTGTCTTACCCATCTTTCCAATCATATCGCTGATAATCCATGATGTAGAAATAGAAGGATAGAAGAATGAACGGTTTTCTTTGCTCAAAGCAGACGACCAGTCATTACGGAACGTAGCATCCAAGAATACCCATCCATCGTAATTGATACCCAATGTACCATACAATGAGTTGATTTTCTTATGATTATAAGTTTCGTTCAAATCACGGTCATTCTTACTACTATTCTGTAAGTTAAACAAGTTAGGCACAGTAAGTTTACTTGCACTACCTTTCAAGCCCGTAGTCTTTCTTTCCATCAAGTTACCACCGAAAGTAACAGATCCGCCAAATTTATCAACTATATAATCTTTTTGAGCAGTAATCAAGAAACTGAAGTTATTTTCATAGAACTTCTTTTCTTCCATACTGTACTGGCTGTTACCGTTATTACGATTACTGCCCGCATACAGTTTATTATTACTTTCCGTGTTGTACATATCACTACCCGCTTTGATTTCAGCATTCAACCAATCGGTAAACTTATATTTCAAAGATGCGTTCATCAAGAAACGGTTACGACTATCTTGGTTCGTATTATACAATTCAGCCCAATAAGGGTTCATACCACTGTTATTGTACCAATAGATTTTACCTTCTTCAGTTAACGGATTGCTATAATCGCGAATATCCATAGAAGACGGCAACTGATAAATAGTACGGAACATGTTCTGATCGTTTGAACCTGTCATCGGACGATTCTCCGCATTCGTATTTATGTATTGTACTTTTGCATCCAAACTCCAACGGTCATCTTTTCCGAATGTATAGAAAGCACGCAAAGTCAAATTGGTACGATCCAATTTAGCACCGGGGATTTTGCTGGAATCATCCATACGGTTCAAAGATGCATAAATTGAAGTTTTATCATATTGCTGAGAGAAAGAAATACTTTCCGTCAGGTTAGTACCTGTATTAAAATACGCATCCACATTATCATAGTACTGCATAATGCGTCTTTGTCCATTGAAAGTATATTCAGTACCCATAGCAGGTCCCCAGCTATTGGAAGTCTCTGCATTATACGAACCGCTATCACCTTGTCCGAAAGACGTCTGCATTTTAGGATTCATAAAAATAGTTTCCGCAGAAACAGAAGCCGAAACAGTAATACCTAAACCTTCACGCTTCGTACCTTTCTTCGTAGTAATCAAGATAACACCGTTACCTGCACGCGAACCGTAAAGAGCGGCAGCCGAAGCACCTTTCAATACAGACATTGATTCGATATCTTCGGGGTTGATATCCGAAAGACCGTTACCCATATCCAACGAAGGGTTATAGAAGTCGGCATTATCAGCACCTGTAAAGTTATCCATCGGAACACCATCGACTACAATCAACGGCTGGTTCAAACCGGTTACCGAGTTAGCACCACGCAACTGGATTTTAGAAGAACCGCCGGGGCCGTTACTTGAACGGATAATCTGCACACCTGCGATTTTACCGGTCAAAGCGTTCGCAAGGTTGGTTTCGCGAGATTCAACCAACGATTCACCTTTTACTTCCTGCAAAGCGTAACCCAAAGCCTTCTTTTCACGCTTGATACCCAAAGCCGTTACCACCACTTCGTCAAGCATTTCTGAATCTTCCGACATCTGGATAGTGCCTAAATCTTCCGCAGCCGTCAACTGTTGGTTCTTATAACCGATATAAGAGATTTCGAGCGTTGCGCCTGCCGCCACTTTCAACGAAAACTTACCGTCGATGTCGGTAATCGTACCGTTTGTAGTACCCACTTCGACAACACTTACACCAATCAAAGGTTCGCCTGTAGCATCGACAATCGTACCCTGAGCGGTAATTGTAGCCGCCTGCTGTAAAACAGACACATCCGCTGATTTTTCAGGAGCAGCCCATACAACTCCTCCCGTAGCCATCAGCAACAAAAACATTTGTGAAAACCTACCAATTCTCATAAATTTAACATTTAGTGATTATAATAAATTAAACTTATCTTCTATGTTTTTTGATAAAACGAATAAAAATCAATGCTTTTCAAACTTTTTGAGGGGAAATGTCTTTTTCATATCTTATTTTTTAGGCTAACTTTCATATATCTAACTATTTTTTAAAAACAAAGGTAGTTATATTTTAAAATCTTTATCAATCGCGCTGTAAGAAATATTATACCCATTAAGCATTATTAACAAATAAGATAAATCTTGAATGAACAAAATGAAGAAATCCTGCCTGCTTTCCGTGCCCCGATTCCTGCCCTTGAAAACAGGCAAAAATTCTACCCGAAAGGATGGTCTGTCCTATGGGTAGAAATGGCCAACGCTTCCGCATGGGATGATGAACGCTACCCATAGCGTTTTTTAGGGGCGAAAAATACGTGTCTGAGAGCTTCAGAACAGCTTCTTATTATAGCCGGAATGTCGCTTTTTATTGTCATTAGCTCATAAATCAGCCGTCATGAAAATTTAATAAACCAACTCTTTTACTACATTTGCTCAACCTTTGATTTCCATTATATACATTTATTATATATAAACAAGAAAAGTGATATGGATACCGTTTATAAAATAGGATTGGATATTGGTTCTACAACCATAAAAGCCGTGGTGCTGTCGGCAAACGGAAAAATAATGTTTTCGGTATACAGACGTCACCATGCCAAAATAAAAGAAAGCCTATCGGCTTTGTTGTCTGAAATACAGCAAAAAACAGGCGATGCGCTTGTCTGCGTCCGGCTTACCGGATCGGTAGGGATGGGAATTGCCGAAAAGTGCGGATTGCCTTTCGTGCAAGAGGTAGTGGCAGCCACACAGTACGTAAAACAGTACTCCGATGCCTGCACCACGATGATCGACATCGGCGGCGAGGATGCCAAAGTGGTGTTTTTCCGCAACGGTACGGCTACTGATTTGCGCATGAACGGAAACTGCGCCGGCGGAACGGGGGCTTTTATCGATCAGATGGCGCTGCTGTTGGGCTTTTCCGTAGAACAGATGAACGAACTTGCCTTGAAAGCAGAACGTATATATCCCATCGCTTCACGCTGCGGCGTGTTCAGCAAAACAGACGTACAAAACCTGATAGCCAAGAACGTAAACCGTGCCGACATTTCGGCATCCATCTTTCATGCCGTGGCGGTACAAGTGGTCGTTACGCTGGCACACGGATGTGAAATCCGTCCGCCCGTACTGTTCTGCGGAGGGCCGCTCACCTTTTTGCCTGCCCTGCGGAAAGCTTTTGCCGATTATCTCCACCTGAACGAAACAGACATCGTCCTGCCCGAAAACAGTCACCTGATTCCGGCATGGGGCACGGCGCTGACAACAGAATATGAAAACACCACCCACCTATCCGATGTGATACAGACCTTACGCTCCGGCATTCTCTCAGACAAGCAACCGGCAGGTGGCTTAACACCCCTCTTTTCTGATGACAAAGACTACGAAAAATGGAAGGCACGCATCAACCGGCACGATTTCATCTGCAAATCCCTCGGCAGCGGTACGGAGACAGTAACATTGGGCATTGATTCGGGCTCGACCACCACCAAAATAGTGGCAATGACTCCTCACGATGAACCGGTGTACACTTACTATGCCAACAATAACGGAAACCCGATAGCCGCCGTAGAAAAAGGACTGGAGGAATTAGAGGAAGCCTGCCGGCGATCGGCTACAGACCTCCGCATTACGGGCAGCAGCGTGACAGGCTACGGCGAAGACCTGATAAAGGCCGCTTTCCACCTGAACGAAGGCATCGTAGAAACCATCGCTCACTACGAGGCTGCACGCCACCTGAACAAAGACGTATCGTTTATCCTTGACATCGGCGGGCAAGACATGAAAGCCATGTTCGTGTCCGGCGGCGTTATCAACCGGATAGAAATCAACGAAGCCTGCTCATCGGGTTGCGGCTCTTTCCTCGAAACTTTTGCCCGCTCATTAGGCTATTCGGCACAGGAATTCGGTGCGGAAGCCTGCCGCGGTGTCCATCCGTACGATTTGGGAACACGCTGTACGGTGTTTATGAACTCGAAAGTCAAGCAGGCGATGCGTGAGGGAGCCACGGTATCCGACATCGCAGCAGGCCTTTCGTATTCGGTAGTAAAAAACTGCCTGTACAAAGTATTGCGTCTGAAAAACACCGACGAGTTAGGACAGAACATCGTAGTGCAAGGAGGAACGATGAAAAACGACTCGGTGGTACGCGCCTTTGAAAAGCTGACAGGAAGAGAAGCATCGCGCAGCAGTCGACCGGAACTGATGGGTGCCATCGGGTGTGCGCTCCATGCCCGCCGGCACCAATCGGAACCGACCACCCTGACAGAATTGTTAGGACGCGCCTCGTACACCACCCGACAGCGGCAATGCCACGGCTGCGAAAACCAATGCTTCATCACCACCTACACCTTTGCAAACGGAAACCGTTACCATTCGGGCAACCGCTGTGAGAAAGTGTTTACCAACAAAGGAGAAACTCAGCAGGGCATCAATGCCTACGCCCGCAAACTGGAATTGCTGTTCGACCGCTCGTGTGAAATAGAAACTCCGCGTGCCACAATCGGCATTCCGCGCTGTCTGAATATGTACGAAGAATATCCGTTCTGGCACGCGCTGTTCAGCTACTGCAACATCCGGGTTATACTCTCAGCGCCCTCTACATACGCCGGATACGAAGCTAAAGCCGGTCTGGTAATGTCGGACAACATCTGTTTCCCCGCCAAGTTGGTACACAGCCACATCCAAGACCTGATAAACCGGAAAGCGGAACGGATATTCATGCCTGCCGTAGTATTCGAACACATGGACGGCGGACAGAACAGCTACAACTGCCCCATCGTTACGGGATATGCAGAGGTGGTAAAAAGCGTACAGAGCGGCAGCGTCGCCATCGATTCGCCCGCCATTACATTTAAAGACAAACACTTGCTGTTTAAACAGTGTGAAGCCTACTTGAAACAGTTCGGCGTAGACACCTCTACCTGCAAACGGGCATTCCGGAAAGCCGTAACCGCGCAAGAGGATTTCGGCAACGACATGACAGCCTACAACAGACAGATATTGGAGGACAGCCGCAAAAAACACCGCCTTGCCATCCTGCTGGCAGGCCGCCCCTACCACACCGACCCGCTGATACAGCACAAACTGTCGGACATGGCGGCAAGCATGGGTGTCAATATACTTACAGACGATATAGTACGCCACACAGACATCGAAACAAACGACACGTACATTCTTCCGCAATGGGCTTACATAAACCGGATACTGAAAGCCGTGAAATGGGCAGCCATGCAAGACAACGATATCCAATGTATGCAAATGACTTCTTTCGGATGCGGCCCCGATGCTTTCCTTACCGATGAAACCCGCCATCTGATGAAACGGTACGGCAAAACACTGACCCTGTTGAAATTAGACGACATCGACAACATCGGTTCGCTCAAGCTGCGCGTGCGCTCTGCCATCGAAAGCCTGAAACTGAAGGCAGCAGAAAACCGGGAATCCGCCGACGTACAGCCTTTCATCGCTTCGCCCACTTTCAAAGCAGCAGACAGGAAGCGCACGATTTTGGCTCCGTTTTTCACACCGTTTATTTCTCCTCTGATTCCCTCGCTGATGAAATTGGCCGGTTACAAGGCTGAAAACCTGCCGATGAGTGATGCCGTATCGTGTGACTGCGGACTGCAATATGCCAACAACGAGGTGTGTTATCCTGCCACGCTGATAGTGGGCGACATCGTGAAAGCGTTTAAGCATGGCAGATACGACCCGAAACAAACCGCCGTCGCTATGGTGCAGACCGGCGGACAATGTCGCGCATCGAACTATCTGTCGCTGATAAAACGAGCACTGACGGAATCGGGATTCGGGGATGTGCCTGTCATCTCGCTCACATTCGGCAGCAACCTGAAAAATAACCAGCCCGGCTTCCGGATGAACTGGTTGAAGATGCTTCCTGCTGTATTAAATACGCTGTTATACAGCGACTGCATCGCCAAGCTATACTATGCAGCGGCAGCTCGTGAAAAGGAAAAAGGCAGCGCAATACGACTGAAAGACATGTACCTGAACGTTGCACAAAGTCTGATAGAACGGAACGCTACCGATGACTTGCTTCCTTATCTGAGCATGGCATCCAAAAGTTTTGCCCAGATTACAGAAAAGCGCGATCTGCCTAAAGTGGGAATCGTAGGAGAGATTTTCCTGAAATTTAACCCCTTTGCCCAAAAGAGCCTCAGCGAATGGTTAGTAAACAGACAGATAGAAGTGGTACCTCCCCTGCTTACCGAATTCTTTCTTCAAGGCTTCGTTAACCAAATCGTAAACCAAGACAGCAAACTAAGCAAACGAACCATTCCGAACTCTTTCGTACGCTGGCTGTACAAGCGGGTATGGGCACGCATGGAAAAATTCAACCAAGCAGGCAGTTCATATCCCTACTTCACGCCGTTTAACGATGTGTTTGATGAAGCAAAAGAAGCCTCTAAAGTCGTATCGCTGACCGCTCAGTTCGGCGAAGGATGGGTACTCCCGGCAGAAATGCTTTCACTGTCGCATCAGGGAGTAAAACACGTAATCAGCCTGCAACCTTTCGGATGTATAGCCAACCACATCGTATCGAAAGGCATCGAAAACCGTGTAAAAACGTTATGTCCCGACTTGCAAATACTGTCATTGGACTTCGACAGCGGTGTGAGCGAAGTAAACATAACCAACCGCCTGCTGTTGTTTATCAACAATTTGAAGTAAACAGTTCTTAATAAAACTCCGCAATCAGTCATCGCAGGACGATACGATATCCCAACATAGACTGATTGCGGAGAAAAAATGCAATGCGCTTAGATCCTGTTCTAATTATGAGGTAAATTCATCCGCCTCTTTTTGAACTCAACTTCGAGACAAAGCCAAATAGAACAGGCTCTTAAAACCCGCACGAACTGAATACCAGTTTATAGGACAAAGGTTTCTGAGGAATCTGATATTTGGGAAGCGTATCTACATCGCGTCCACAGCTGGCATTACCTACCCCTCTTACGGCAGCATCTAAATGAAGTATCGTATAAAGACGCGGTTTCAGTTCCCATGTATGATTGGTATTCATCAAATCTTCATCCGTATAACGCAAAGCAGAGAAAGAAACATTTCCTTCCGTACGGATACATATACCTTTACCCGATGCATCGGTGAGTTTCAGCTCGCGCAGACCTTCCCTGTTTCCCATAGATTGCGGCTTCACATAAGCCCCATCCATCTGTTCCACTGTGGTAGAGTAGCGTCCGATCCGGCAGCCGTCTTTACGGTCTACATAGTTTTCCCACGGACCATACGCATAATAATCTACCCGGTTCAATGTCGGGTTAACGCCGCACACTAAACCACAACGGCGCAGTTGGTCGGTTTGCGGCAAGAAATGCGCTTCCAGTTCCATCGTATTGTCCGGCAAGAACGTATAAGTCAATTCCGTTGCACACAGCGAGCCTTTGCGAAGCGTAGTAACCGTTATTCTGCCTTCGGTTTCGGATACTTCGCATGTGCCTGTCGCCTCCAACCCGTTGCCAACCTGCGTGAACTTATCGTTTTCAATCCATCGGTGGTTATCATATACAAAACCTTCATTGGAGCTGATAAACGAAACACCGTTTATAACCAATTCGGTTAACCGTCCCGTAGTGCGTGCAAATACCGCTTTCAGTCCCTTGCTTTCTATAAGCACCTGTTGGTCTGTCTGCTCTACGTTATAAACAGATTTACCTTTCTTACCCTTCTGAACCGCCAAAGGAGCACGTTCCGACAGTACATACTGATGCCGCGCAACCTCATGTCCGGCGGATGCCCACGGGGTAGCGTCCTTCAAACAAACCTCTACATTCAGCAACAATTCCTGTCCCTTCTTCAGGACCTTAGGCAGACTGACACCCTGCAAAGGCAAAGTCAAGCGCAAAGAATCATCGGGGAGCACATCGGTAAGCTGTATGCTATCGGCTGGCAACGAGATGCCATCCAGTACGGCATTCCAACGCAGATAGAAACGGTTCAACGACAAGAAATCATACGTATTATACAAACACAGATTTACCGCTTTCCCTTTATCGTCTACTTCGCAATCTCCGAAATGTACATACTGATACACAGCCTTTACCTCCTTCAGCTTAGGAGATTCTTCCCGCGTAGCCGGAATAATGCCGTTGGAACAGAAATTGCCTTGATGCGGGCCGGGGAAATCATATCCGGTATGCAGACGGTAAATTCCCTGCTTTATTTCATGGGGTTCATAGATTGCCTGATCCACCCAGTCCCAAATCGCTCCTCCGATGGTCGAGGTACTTGACTCGATGCTTTCCCAATATTCTTTCAGGTTTCCGATGGCATTTCCCATAGCGTGTGCGTATTCGCATATAAACATGGGCTTATCGAAGGAGTTGACGTGTTCGTCCATCCACTTCATCCCCGGATACATTTTAGAATACAAATCGCTGAAACGATTCCCTCCAAACGCCTTTCCGTCGCGTGTTCCTTCGTAATGGACAGGACGGTTATCCAATAGCTTCGCTGCATCGTAACATGCCTGAAAATTACTTCCGCCGCCTGCCTCATTCCCCAAACTCCAGAAAATAACGCTCGGATGGTTACGGTCTCTTAACACCATGCGGTCGATGCGGTCGACAAACGCAGGAATCCATGAAGGCATATCGCTGATGGACTGATTGGCATGGTCCTCCAAATCGGCCTCATCCATCGTATAAAGCCCGTAGTAATCAAACATCGCATACATCTTTGCCGCATTCGGATAATGGGAGGTACGGATGGTATTGATATTGTTCTGCTTCATCAGCAACACGTCTTTCAGCATCGACTCGGTGGTTACAGCGCGTCCGTACAGCGGATGAGTATCGTGGCGGTTTACGCCTTTAAAGAATACACGCTGACCGTTGATATAAACCAACGCACCCCGAATCTCAATATCGCGGAAACCGTACTTGGTAGAGAATGCCATTTCGTCTTTACCACCCTCGCGCTGTACCACACGGACCGTATAAAGATTCGGGGTCTCGGCAGTCCACAATGCCAAATTGTCTAACGGGAAATCCAAACAGACATTACACAACGTGTCTTGCCGGGTGTAGTTTACCACGGTTTCTTTTTCTGCCACTAACTCACCTTGCGGACTGAACAGGCGTACCTGCAACTGCTTTTTCCCCTGACTGCCGTCACGGTTATCCAAAGACAGACGTACCTGCATGGTTCCCTTGCGGTAATCCGCCAGCCTGTCTAACTGCGAGGTTATATAATGGTCGCGCACGGCTACCATCGGGGTATTATAAAGATACACATCGCGGAAGATACCGCTCATGCGAAACATGTCCTGACATTCCAGATAAGAGCCGTCGCTCCAGCGGAACACCTGCACCGCCAACCGGTTTCGCCCTTCCTTCAGATAGGGAGTCAAATCAAATTCCGCCACATTGTTCGAACCTTGAGAATAGCCTACGTACCTGCCGTTCAGGTATACCAAAGCTGCGCTATAAATGCCACCGAAATGAATGAAAGTACGTTTATTCTTCCATCCCTGCGGCAAATCGAAGAAGCGGACATACGAACCTACCGGATTAATGCCGTAATTCTTTCCCCCGTCATTGAATCCCGGACGAGCCTCGATATAGGGAGGAACATTGGCGTGAGGATATTCCACATTGGCGTAAATGGGACGGTCGTATCCCTGCATTTCCCAGTTTGAAGGAACGGGAATCGTTTCCCAAGCCGAGACATCGTAATCTTCTTTATAAAAGTCAAGCGGACGCTGCGAAGGTTCCGGAACAAAATGGAAATACCAGTCGCCATTGAGCAAACAATAATTCTTGCTGCGACTTTCTACCCACGGCGTACGATAAAAAGCGGTATCGGTCAGCATGGCCTGCTCGTCAGGATAGGGCAAATACGTAGCGTGTCCCTTCTCTTTATTTTCTTCGAAGCGGGTTTCGTCTTCCCAATATACTTTGGGACGGTTTGCCAGATTATCACGCATCCCCGCCGGCAACTTCATGCCACTTGCCTTAATGAAAAACAACGCTTCGGGCATATTTTCTGCCTGCTTTTTAGGCAACAGCGTCAATGCTCCCTGCGGGTTACACACAAGCATCAATTCCGGCGTATTGGTGGGAATAATCAGAACGGCATCCCCTTTTTGTTTTACCGTCCATAGTTGCGATTCATCCGAACCGTTGTTATCCGTTACACCCAACACATTGTCAACACGAGCATACAACGCCTTGTTCTCAAAAAGATTGATGAAACGGAAACTTCCCGAAAGTTCTGTAACACTCCACTGCTGCCATTTGTCGTGGCCATGCACTGCAGCCAAAGCAGGCAGTGCCTTCCCGCTCTCCATAGTAAGGACTTTTTCAGGATACTGTTTCGGAGAAATATGATAAAGTTCGTCTTTTGAAAAGCTCACTTGGGCATAGATACCTTGTAAACTACCAATCAACAACGTTATCAAAAAAAACTTCAAATTACGTGTCATGTTTATTTCATTTTTAAAGTTGATAAAAGTCTTATAATGAGGTATGAAAATTCTACCCGATAAACCGGTAAGCCTTCCGAATAGAACCGTGATACTTATCCGCATGAAATGAGTAAAACTAACGGTAGCGTTTCAATGGGGCGAATCGGAAGAGCCAACCTGTTATTAATCAATACAAAGGGAGTCCGTAACGGCCGTCTACAATTTCTTCCAACAGTTCTTCCATCCGCGCTTTCACCCCGACCTCTTTTTCCGCAAGATTCATTGTCTCCGACGGGTCTTTCTCCAAATCATAGAGCTGCGCATCGGAACTGTTTCCGGTTTCTATATTTACGCTCCGGATATAAGCCTCTCCCCTGCCCGGACGAAGGTATTTCCATTTGCCCATCAGCAGAGCCAAATTATTCTGCGCATTCTGAACCACCAAAGCGTTACGTCCTTCTTTCTCCTTGCCTGTCCAAGCCTCCCAATGCGCCTCACTATCCGGAGCCGCGCTCTCGGGCAACCGAACTCCAATCACTTCCGCCAAAGAAGCCATCCAATCAATCTGACACAACAGCGCATCAGATACTTGTCCTTGCTTGATTCTCCCCTTCCAACTCAGCACGCAAGGAACCCGCGTACCAGCTTCGAACAAGCTGTATTTACCACCGCGATAAATTCCGGAGGGTTTATGATTACCAAGTAACTCTACAGCCTCATCTTTATAACCGTCGTCTACCACCGGACCATTGTCACTGGAAAGAATTACAATCGTGTTCTTATCTAAGCCCAACCGTTTTAAAGCATCCAGAATTTGTCCGACCGACCAATCGAACTGCAACAGGCAATCTCCGCGAGGTCCCATGCCACTCTTTCCCACGAAACGAGCATCGGGCACACGAGGAACGTGGGCATCCTGCGTAGCAAAATACAAAAAGAACGGACGGTCTTGATGCGACTCCAAGAATCCCACCGCCTTTTCAGTCAAGGTCTCGGCTATTTTCTCGTCTTTCCACAAAGCCTTCTTTCCACCTTTCATATACCCAATGCGAGAAATACCATTTATAATACTCTGATTATGCCCGTGAGAAGGATGCATTCTTAACAGTTCCGGATTATCCTTCCCCGTAGGTTCTCCGGGGAAATTATGCTTATAGCTCACCTGAATAGGGTCTGACGGGTCGAGATTCTCAACCATGTCATTATGAACAAACACACAAGGGACACGGTCGCCCGTAGCAGCCATAATAAAAGAATAATCGAATCCGAGGTCGCGGACACCCGGCGTAATCACTTGATTCCAATCCTGCGTACCCTGCTTGTCCCCCAATCCCAAATGCCACTTACCGACAACTCCGGTATCATAACCGGCATCCTTAAACATATCTGCCATCGTATAACGCTCCGGACGAATGATAAGCCCAGCATCGCCATCGGCAATCCCCGTCCCCTGCCGACGCCATGCGTACTCTCCTGTCAGCATGGCATAACGCGAAGGAGTGCTTGTAGCCGCAGCAGCATGTACATTAGTAAATCGGATACCACTTTCCGCCAAACGCTCTACATTAGGCGTGTGAATCGTACGACTACCGTTACAGCTCAAATCTCCATAGCCGATATCATCCGCATAAATAAACACCACATTCGGTTTCTCACGAGTTGCTTCACTCACTTGTGCTCTACCGGTCACAGTCAGCAACAACAAAGGACAGAGGACATAAGTTTTTTTCATAAATATCTTAATTCAATTAAGATTAACACTACTATTTTACTGCAAAAATGCAAATTTTTCATGATTATCTTATTCCATGAATGAGTAAAAATACTCTATTAATCTCAATTTCGTTAAAAATCTGAGATGTTCAGCTTTCTGCTTATTTCCGACAAAGCAATGAAAACACAAGGTATAAGGGCATAAAAAAATCCGTGCAACTCGATGAGCTACACGGATTTTTTCTATATTTTAGTTAGGATTATTTGACTTCCTCAAAATCAGCATCCTGAACATTATCATTCTTATTGCTGTTCTGACCGGCATTGTTATTAGCTTGTCCGGCATTAGGACCTGCCTGAGCATTACCTGTCTGGGCATACATCTCAGCACTTGCGGCTTGGAATGCAGTCTGAAGTTCTGCACTGGCAGCATCGATACCTGCCAAGTCTTGCGCCTTGTGAGCGTCTTTCAGCTTCTGAAGAGCAGCTTCGATAGGAGCTTTCTTGTCGGCAGGAATCTTATCGCCTAAGTCTTTCAACTGATTTTCAGTTGAGAAAATCAAACTGTCGGCTTGATTCAGTTTATCTACCTTTTCACGCTCTTTCTTGTCGGCTTCTGCATTGGCTGTAGCTTCTGCTTTCATACGTTCGATTTCTTCTTTGCTCAAACCTGATGAAGCCTCGATACGGATGGCTTGCTCCTTACCGGTTGCTTTATCTTTTGCAGACACTTTCAAGATACCGTTGGCATCAATATCGAAAGTTACTTCAATCTGAGGTACTCCACGACGTGCCGGAGCAATACCTGTCAGGTTGAACTGACCGATTGACTTGTTCTGAGCTGCCATCGGACGTTCGCCTTGCAATACGTGGATGGTTACTTCGGTCTGGTTATCGGCTGCGGTTGAGAATACTTCGCTCTTCTTACACGGGATGGTAGTGTTGGCGTCGATCAACTTCGTCATTACGCCACCCATTGTTTCGATACCCATTGACAGCGGAGTTACATCCAGCAATACCACGCCTTTGATTTCATCGGTCAATACTGCACCTTGAACGGCTGCACCTACGGCTACTACTTCATCGGGGTTAACGCCCTTTGACGGAACTTTACCGAAGAAGTCTTCAACCAGTTTCTGAACGGCCGGGATACGTGAAGAACCACCTACAAGGATTACTTCGTCGATGTCTGCATTGTTCAGTCCGGCGTCGCTCATGGCTTTCTTACACGGTTCGAGACAAGCCTGAATCAAGCTGTGAGCCAACTGTTCGAATTTAGCACGGGTCAACGTCTTAACCAAGTGTTTAGGCACTCCTCCTACCGGCATGATGTACGGCAGGTTGATTTCGGTTGAAGTAGAAGAAGACAATTCGATTTTAGCCTTCTCAGCAGCTTCTTTCAAACGTTGCATTGCCATCGGATCGGCAGTCAAATCAGCACCTTCATCGTTCTTGAATTCTTGTACCAACCAGTCGATGATTACTTGGTCGAAGTCATCACCACCGAGGTGAGTATCACCGTTGGTTGACAATACTTCGAATACGCCACCGCCAAATTCCAAGATAGAGATATCGAATGTACCACCACCGAGGTCGAATACAGCGACTTTCATGTCTTTGTTCGACTTATCTACACCGTAAGCCAACGCTGCGGCAGTCGGTTCGTTTACGATACGTTTTACATCCAGACCTGCAATCTGACCGGCTTCTTTAGTTGCCTGACGCTGAGAATCTGAGAAGTAAGCCGGAACGGTAATAACGGCTTCGGTTACTTCCTGTCCCAAATAATCTTCAGCCGTTTTCTTCATCTTCTGAAGAATCATAGCCGAAATTTCCTGCGGTGTATACAAACGTCCGTCGATGTCGACACGCGGAGTATTGTTGTCACCCTTAACTACTGAGTAAGGAACACGGGCAATTTCTTTCTGAACCTGATCATAAGTTTCACCCATGAAACGTTTGATTGAATAAACGGTACGTTTCGGGTTCGTGATAGCCTGACGTTTGGCAGGGTCGCCTACCTTACGTTCGCCGCCGTCAACAAATGCTACTACTGACGGAGTGGTACGCTTGCCTTCGCTGTTGGCTATTACCACCGGTTCGTTACCTTCGAATACTGCTACACATGAGTTTGTAGTTCCTAAGTCAATACCAATAATCTTTCCCATAATTGTATCTATTTTTATTATTTTCAAATCAGTTTATTCTGTAACGCCGAAACGTTACGCTTTCTATTACACAAACGGCGTGCCAAAAAGCAAATGGCTCTCTGCCATTTATTTCTTTCGGCGAAGTATGACATTTTAGCTGACAACCTGTCAGTCGGACAGGCGGTTTTGAGGCTCAAGTTGGCAGTGTAAAACGCTACGGGTAGCGTTGCCATACGCAAGCGGTAGCGTTACCCAACGCTTCCCATAGAAATGCCACGTCCTATGGGTAGAATTTTTCCACCTGCCGGTCAGGTGTTTTTCAAGCCATTCCAGCCTCATTCAGAGTTTAATTAAAGCACCCCTCCGAGATGGGAAAACACAACATCTGTTAAATATTAAGTAAATGACATCCACGGATGCAAAAACTTTCTACCTTTGTTTTCTATAGTAATTATTTAAGCAGATGGGAATACTGTATGTGGTACCTACTCCGGTAGGAAATTTAGAAGACATGACGCTGCGAGCTATCCGCGTGTTAAAAGAAGCAGATTTGATTCTGGCAGAAGATACGCGCACCTCCGGCATCTTGCTGAAACATTTCGAAATAAAAAATACCATGCAATCGCACCACAAATTCAACGAACACCAGACGGTGGAAAACGTGGTAGAGCGCATCAAGACAGGCGAAACGGTTGCACTGATTTCGGATGCAGGCACGCCGGGCATATCTGATCCGGGATTTCTCATCGTGCGTGAATGTGTGAGAAACGGCATTGAAGTCCAGTGCCTGCCGGGAGCCACGGCTTTTGTGCCGGCGTTGGTGTCATCCGGACTTCCGGACGAACGTTTTTGCTTCGAAGGCTTCCTGCCCCAAAAGAAAGGACGCATGACAAGGCTGAACGCTTTACGTGAAGAAACACGTACGATGGTGTTTTACGAATCTCCTTTCCGCCTGCTGAAAACCTTAACCCAGTTTGCCGAAACATTTGGCGCAGAACGGCCGGTTTCCGTTTGCCGGGAGATTTCGAAAGTTCACGAAGAAAGCGTACGAGGAACGCTCGAAGAGGTTATCGCCCACTTCACAGCAACCCCTCCCCGGGGAGAAATAGTTATCGTATTAGGAGGGAAAGAAACTAAATTATAAATATCTAAACTGAATAAGTATGAAGAAGGTTGTATTATTTTCATTATGTGCTGCCGCATTCATGGCATCATGTACGAATACTGGAAAACAGAACGAGACCTTGCAAGCTCAAAACGACTCTTTGAGACTTGAACTTTCTAACCGCGACTCAGAGTTGGATGACATCATGGGGTCATTTAACGAAATCCAAGAAGGCTTCCGCGAAATCAATGAAGCAGAAAATCGCGTAGACCTGCAAGGGGGAACACTTGAAAGCAAATCGGCTGCCGAGAAGATAAAAGAAGACATCCGTTTTATCAGCGAAAAATTAAAGTCGAACCGCGAACAGATTGCCAAATTGGAGAAACAGTTGGCTAACAGCAACTATCAGTCGGAACAGCTCAAAAAAGCCATCAAAAACCTGACTGCCGAACTTAACGCAAAGCAACAGCAAATAGAAACGCTCCAATCGGAACTGGCTGCCAAGAATATCCGCATAGCGGAACTTGATGAGGCTGTAAGCGACTTGAACAAGAACGTTGACGAGCTGAGTGCTGAAAACGAAGTAAAAACCCGCACGGTGGAGGCTCAAGACAAGGCTCTGAACACGGCATGGTATGTTTTCGGAACAAAATCGGAGCTGAAAGACCAAAAGATTTTAAAACGCGGAGACGTGTTGAAAGACAATGACTTTAACAAAGATTACTTTACTCAGATTGACATCCGTACCGACAAGGTTATCAAGTTATATTCAAAACGTGCCCAACTGCTGACTACTCATCCCGAAGGTTCTTACGTATTGGAGAAAGACAGCGAAGGACAGTTGACGCTGAAAATCACTAACCCCACGGATTTCTGGAGCGTATCACGCTATCTGGTTATTCAGGTTCGATAAGACGAATCTTTAATCTCATTCCAATTCTATAAAAAATCCTCCCAGTCTCAATTTTGAAATCGGGAGGATTTTTTTATTAGTTACTTTCAGGCTTAAACCGAAATATTCTCTGTTATTATTCATTGTCTGATGAAACAAATCAGTAACCCGGATTTTGTTTCATTTCAGGGTTAGCATTCATTTCGTATTCGGGAACGGGAAGTAACGTTTTATAAAAATCACGATTAAAACTACGCGCTTCTTCGGTTAACGCTTGCTGCCAGCCTTGATCAGCTGTAGATATATAACGTACTATCGTCTCGTTATTACGCATAGCGTCGAAGAAACGATGTCCCTCTCCTACCAACTCTTTACGACGTTCTTTCAATATAGCCTCCAATGTTACCGGAGAAGCAGCATGTTTGGTAGGGTTCGCACGGTTGACAATGGCATCCAAATATGTATATGCCTTGTCTTGCTCTCCTCCTTTAACAGCAGCTTCGGCAGCATTCAGATAAACTTCAGACAAGCGGAACAACGGAATATTGTTGTAACGGATATCCGTATCTTGAGAGTTCGTATCCCCAAACTTAATCATAAAGACCGGATTTGTTTTATACTTATCAATAAAATCGGCCTTTACCGGTGCAACCAAAATACTGTGACGCACATCATCAGGGTCTTCATTTAGCAAATCAAGAAATTTTTTGGTAACGATTGCATCGGCATAGCCATCCTCGCTATACAGATAAGCGATGCCTTCACGGTCAGTCCAGTCGGTAGAGTTCGTGATAGCAAACTCGAACAAGATTTCTTTGCCGTGGGCGGAACTTGTTTCCTGCCATGCTCCTGCATATTCAGCATTGCTCCACAATGTATAAGATGAGTTTTTAATCACATCTTCTGCTACAGCCAACGCATTTTCATTTTCGCCCATTGTGAGATACACTCTTGCCAATAACGCCTTTGCTGCCCATACATTCATATAAACATTTGATGAAGCATCGGTAGACAATGCCCCCGAATTAATGGCATCCGTTAAATCGGTAATAACTTGCCTATATACCTCGGCAACAGTGTTTCGAGGTAGTTTCTCTTCCGCATCTATTACTGAAGTTACCACTGGAACTCCCAAAGAAGCTCCATCATCGGCTGTATAAGTCTTTCCGTAAATCCTTACCAAATCGAAATGTGCCAACGCACGTACTACCCTCGCTTCTGCTGCATATTGTGAAATGATAGCTTGAGCCGTTTCTTGGTCAGACAGACCGCCTGCTTCGGCAGCAGCAATCACACGGTTTGCTCGTCCAATGACTAAATAAGGCACCTGCCACATATTCGGGGCATTATTCGCTGTAGAGTAAGTAAAATCATAACAAGTTTTAGTTCGAGAACCCGATGCTTCGTTCTGCATATCCTCACCACGCACATCACCGTAATAAAACATACGTGCACCGTAGTAATCAGGGAACGTAGACGAACCTTTCAATATTTGATACATGCCGATACGTGCCGTATTCAGGTCTGAACTCGACTTGATAGCCTCCGTATCCTCAACTCCGTCTACCGGAGTCCGATCCAACCAATCGCCTGCGCATGAAGTCATACCTGTCAGCACGAGGCTGAATGCTAATGTTTTATATATTAACTTTATCATAATTAGTGTTCATTAAAAACCGATTTCAATACCAAATGTATAAGTTCTCAAGGCTGGAGTTTCGAAAGTACACAATCCGTCAACAGGCATTTCCGGGTCTACATACAAGTCTTTCGATTTCCACGTCAGCAAATTACTTGCTGAGAAATAAATACGAGCTTTATTGAATCCTAACTTTGTGAGGTAGTTTTCCGGCACGTTAAAACCAAGTGACAAGTTTTTAACACGCAAATAATCGGTAGGCATCAACCAACGTGAAGAATTAACTCGTGTATTCCCGTACTTGAATTTCGGAAGTTTTGCATTATCCCCCGGCTGCTGCCACATGTCCTCCAGTTTATAGTAATCAGGAATTGAACCCTGCGAAGTATTAGAACCGCCGTTATCATGCAACCAAGTAGCATAATCGTATGCGTTTCCACCGATAGAATAAGTCAACGTCAAGTTGAAATCGATAAACTTCCACTTCAGGTAGTTAGTCAAACCTCCTTCTACTTTCGGGTCGTGATGAGCTACGATGACTTGTTTTGCTTCTGCCACATTGGTAGTGGTTTCGTTCGTACCACCGTTCTTATAATACATTTCATTACCGGTTTGAGGATCTACGCCGGCATATTCATACATATAATAAGAATAGTAAGGCTCACCCACTCGATGAATCAAAACCGGATTTACGGCATCAATTGTTTCAGTTTGTACACCATCCAACTTCACAACTTTATTTTTATTGTGTCCCAAATTCAACGATGTAGTCCACATAAAATCTTTAGTCTGAATATTGGTAGAAGAAATGCTAAATTCAACACCGCTATTTCTCAACGAACCTATATTCTGCAACATAGCAGCTGAATAATTAGTATCTTCATAATAACCGGGAACAAACGAAATCGGCATGTTCATCAGCAAATCGCTGGTTGTACGGTTATAATAATCCAAAGTCAAAGAAAGGCGTTCGAATAGAGTCAAATCCAAACCGATATTAAACGCTTTGTTCTTTTCCCACTTCAAATTAGGATTACCTACACCAATAATACCCATACCCGATTGATTATTATATTTCTGACCATACTTATATAAGTTCATATAAGCATAATAATCGCTGGGCTGCGTACCGTTCACACCGTAAGACACACGCAGTTTACCATCGGTAATGACATCGCGCAATGACTCCATGAAAGATTCTTGCATAAATCTCCATGAGCCTGAAACCGACCAGAAGTTACCCCAACGGTTGTCTTTAGCCAAACGAGAACTTCCGTCACGACGGAAACTTCCACCGATATAGTAGCGATGGTCGAAATTATAGTCAATACGTCCCAAATAAGAGGTCAATCGTGAAGACTGTGCATAAGTCTCAGCTGAAGTTTCTCCGGCATTGATCAACTCGTTCAACAGTCCGGGGAATTGTTGACCCGAAGCATAAGTATAACCTGTTTTGTAATCCTCGGTTTCAAATCCCAACAAAACATCCAAGTTATGCTTTTGAGCAAATGTCTTCACGTAAGTCAACTGAGTCTGTGTATTCAGCGTTTCATTATATCCTGTATAACGCTGCATTACACCATTAGAAGAACGCCCATCATTAGAACGCGGGTCCCACCAAACATCTTGTATAATATTAGTATAATCGAATGAAATCTTCTCACGCAATTTCAATGCATCCCAAATAGTCCACGTAGCAGCAATCGTATTAAATGAACGTGTAATCTTACTGCGGTCATAGTTATATGTAGCAGACTGAACCGGGTTAGCCCCATTGGTCAACGGAAAGTTCGTACTGAAATTCCCTTCCTCATCATAAACCGTCATCGACGGAGAAGCCGTCCATGCATACGACATAATCGGGCTGGCAAAAGCCGCACCTTCAGTTTCCTGATCTTGGTTTACACGAGAAAACAAGGTAGAAGCCTCCAGACGGATACGTCCGCTTTCATGAGTCACATTGGCAGTACCTGTAAAGCGTTCCAATCCGGCATTCATTGTGATACCTTCCTGCTTAGTATAAGCCAATGAAGAATAAAATTTTGTTTTTTCATTGCCACCCTGAGCGTTGATCTCATAATTCTGATGGCTACCGTTCTTAAACAAAATATCTTTCCAGTTCGTCCATCCGTTTGCCGGCTTAGCTGCATACTTGTCTATATTGTCTTCCGCATAAGCCAAAGCTCCTGCTTCACTTTCGCCCATTTCATCAATAGCATAATTTTTCAGGCCAGTCTTAATCAACTCACGGCGTGCATCTCCATCCAAAACCGGACGATAATTGATAGCCATGTTAGAGAAACCCCAGTCGCTACGGAAATTAAACTGTGTTTTTCCGGCAGCACCTTTCTTGGTAGTAATGACAATCACACCGTTTGCCGCACGCGAACCATAAAGGGAGGCAGCCGCAGCATCCTTAATAACCGTAATAGACTCAATATCGTTACTATTCAAAGTAGACAATATATTTGTACCTGTACTATTATATCCACCTCCGGTAGCAGGATCATTAAACCCACTTATGTTACCAGATAACATTGGAGTTCCATCAATTACATACAACGGGTCATTACCTGCATTCATAGACCCCATACCGCGAATACGAATAGAAGTAGTAGCTCCCGGAGCACCGGAGAAAGAACTAATTTGCACACCGGGGATAGAACCCGCCAACTTATCCTCCATAGACACGGTAGGAACATCTTTCAGTTTATCGGGTGACATAGTTGAAGCAGCTCCTGTAAATGAAGACTTTTTAAAAGTACCATATCCCGTTACGATAACTTCATCCAACACTTCAGAATCAGAGTGCAACACCACTTTCACTACCGGCTGAATCTTAACCTCTTGCGATTCCAGTCCGATGAAAGAAATCACTAAAGTTTCCGCCGAACTTGGCACATTGCTCAACGTAAAATTACCGTCAATGTCGGTAACTGTACCTACAGTGGTTCCTTTTACCAACACTGATGCGCCCACAACGGGTAAACCGTCTTCGTCCGAAGTGACATTACCTGTCACCTTAGAAACCTGAGCGTTTACCAGACCTATGCCTATGAATAGACAGGTCATTAACAGCATCAATTTTCTTTTCATAAAAATCTCTCTTAAAGTTTAACTTTACATTAATAAATTTTCATTCACTCTAACAAGGCGCAAAGATAATGATAAAATTTTTATTTTTTACGATTATTCAAGTATTATACCCAAAAAAGTTGCTTTTTAACACTTTTACCTCGATAAAATGAATTTCAAATGAATATTTTTTCGTAAAATACTTATTTTTTTGTTAGAAAGTATCATTCCGAACTGTGTTATAAAAGGTAAATATTTTGTAAGGTCTTTATAATTTTAATTTATTACTAAGCAACGGCTGTTAATCCTTTTTTATTAACTGAAACCTATTTTTTATTGTATTTCATTAAAAAACAAACGTATGAGAAAGATTAATTACCGACTGGTGTACAACCGCAAAAAAAAGTTAAACAAAGAAGGCAAAGCATTGATTCAGGTGGAAGCATATCTGGAGAAAAAGAAGATTTACTTTTCGACACATTTATATATATTTCCCCGACAATGGGACGCAAAACACGGACAAATTGTTTCACACCCGCAAGAAGAAGAATTGAACCGAATGCTTGATGAGTTTATATTAAGTCTTCAGGCAAAAGAATTAAACTGCTGGAAACAAGGAAAACCGATTTCACTGGCACTGTTGAAAAGCGAAATGACGAAAAACGAACAAAAAGCAACGGGAGTTTTGGCGTTCAGTAGAAAATGGGTAGAACAATCATTGCGCAAAGACAGTACCAAAAACAACATGAAAACCACGCTCGACATCTTGCAGGCGTTCCGTCCGTCGCTCAGTTTTCACGACCTGACCTATAATTTTTTGCTTGAGTTTGAAAGTTTCATGATTAGCCGTCGGTATCAGGTCAACACGATAGCCAAACACATGAAACATTTGCGTACGATAACCAACGAGGCAATTCGTCAGGGGTATTTAAGCTACGATACGTATCCTTTTCAGAATTATCGGATAAAAACAACACAAGGCAAACATGTTTTTTTGCTTCCGTCGGAAGTCAAGCAGTTAGAAACGTTGACCTTACCGAGCCACGACGCGCACTTACAGCATACGCTTGATGCTTTTTTATTTTGTTGTTACAGTGGATTGCGCTACTCTGATTTTGTCCGGCTGACGGCTCAAAACCTCATTACAGTAGACGGATGTCAATGGCTTAGTTTCCGTTCACAAAAAACGGGAGTTAAAATCAGCCTTCCTCTTTATTTGCTTTTCCACGGGAAAGCGCTCACTATATTAGACCGTTATAAGTCTGATTTGAAATCATTTTTTTCGCTACCGCTCAACTCTACCGTCAACCGTGAGCTGAAAAGAATAAAAGTATTGGCAAAGTTAAACAAACATTTTTCTTTTCACACCGCCCGACATACCCACGCCACATTATTAATATATAATGGTGTACAAATAACCACGGTTCAAAAGCTGTTAGGACATCGCAGTGTAAAGACAACAGAAATTTACAGCGAAATCTTCTCAGGAACAATCATCAAAGACCTGAAACAGTGTAAGTTTTAACTCCGCCAATCATGTTATCTTTCATCAATAAATTCCAGCTTCATCATTTGCCTCGCCCGCCTTCAAAATAGGGATTGATTTTCAGCACTTTATGTTTCACAAAATTCTACCGCATGTTTTGGTCAACGCAAGCCTTTGTTTTGGTTAAAACATGCGGTAAAACCTTATAACGCTTCCCATAGAATTTTAGAGGGCGTCAACATATCCTCAGAAGCCCAAAGAACACTTTGGGTAGAACCTTTTTATCCGACATGGGCTTTCAGTTTTATAGAATTAGGGTTGCCGCATAGAACATCTTTGACGAATAAAGAGTAATACGCTGATTAACAATATATTATAATATTTAATAGTTCGGCGGAAACTTTAGTGATTTCTTTCATCGGACTGGAATCGCAAGAGGTTAAGATTCAGCCGGTTGTGAAGGTTGTGCTGAAGTCGGATGCTGAAGTGTTGGACGAAGTTGTGGTAACAGGTTACGGTAACTTTAAGAAATCTTCATTTACCGGTTCTGCTTCAAGCATAACCACAGAAAAATTGGAAGATGTACCGACTGTCAGCGTACAAGACCGCTTGGCAGGTTCGGTTTCCGGTGTGCAGATTACTTCTACTTCCGGACAGCCCGGTGCCGTTGCTTCAATCCGTATCCGCGGTATGGGTTCTATCAATGCCAGCAACGAGCCTCTGTATGTAATCGATGGAGTTCCGATGCTGAATACCAACGTCAGTGAGTTCTCTTATGCCGACTCTGGTAACAGCTTGATGGCTACGCTGAACAGCAATGACATTGAGTCAATGACGGTTATCAAGGATGCTGCGGCTGCTTCACTTTACGGTTCGCGTGCGGCAAACGGTGTGATTGTTATCACGACCAAGAAGGGTGCTGCAGGAAAGACTCGTTTTAATGTAAGAAGCGACTGGGGTTTTTCTAACATGGCTATCAACTACCGCCCGATTCTGAACGGAGCTGACCGTCGCGAAATCTTGCATCTGGGTTTGAAAAACTATGCGATGAATCAAGGAGAAACAGAAGCTGACGCAATTGCTTTTGCTGATTCAAACATTGACCAATTTGCTGCCGAACCGTGGTCGGGCTATACCGATTGGAAAGACGTTTTGTTCCGCAACGGTTTCCACCAGAATTACGAAATCAGTGCACAAGGTGGTAACGACAGAACGAGTTTCTACTCTTCATTCTCATACATGAAACAAGACGGTATTACTAATGTATCAGGTTACGAACGTTTCACAGGTAGAGCCAATGTAACGCATAAGGCAGGAAGAATTACGTTGGAAGCCAATGCAATGTTTACCAACTCTAATCAGAATGTAAATAATGAAGGTACAAGTTATGCCAGCCCCATCATGTGTTATGCCATGACTGCATCTCCTTCTACATTCCCGTATAATGAAGATGGTTCTTTCAGTACAAACTTCCCTGCACTGAATGGAGCTAACCCGGTACAAACAGAAACCTATAACTATAACCGCAGTACCGTAAACCGTTTCTTGGGTTCAATGGCTGCTACATGGAACATTTGGGACAACCTGAATGTGAAAGAGGTTATCAGCTACGACTTCAACCAAAACAACGAGCGTGTATGGTGGGATCCGCGTTCTAACGATGGACGTTCATCGAACGGTGTTTACCAACGTGTAATGGGTAACCGTGGCAAATTGAACACACAGACTCAGTTGACTTATAATAAAACTATTGCCCAAAAGCATAACATCGATGTTTTGTTAGGCTTCGAAACAGAAGATTACCGTTACGATTATGTGTATGCAAACGGTAATACTTATCCTTCATACTTGCCTGAAATCAATAATGCAGGAGACACTCGTGCAGCAAGTGTTGTGAATCGTTATCGTATGACTTCGTTCTTGGGACGTTTTAACTATGATTACGATGGACGTTACTACTTTAGCGCAAGCTACCGCCGCGACGGAAGTTCACGTTTGTCAAGAGAAAGCCGCTGGGGAGACTTCTGGTCTGTTTCTGGTTCATGGAGAATTTCGGGTGAATCATTCATGGAAGATATAAAAGATGTGATTACAGACGCTAAACTTCGTGTATCTTACGGTGTCAACGGTACGCAGCCCAGCGATTACTATGCTTACATGGGACTGTACGGTTACGGATATAACTATGGTAAAAATGCCGGTTCAGCCGAAGAAACCATCGAAAACCCGAACATGAAATGGGAAAAGAACTATGCTACCAATGTAGGTCTTGACTTGACGTTGTTCCATCGTTTGAGTTTGACTTTCGAATGGTATAACCGCGATACAAAAGACCTTTTGATGGATAAAGCTATTTCCGGAGTAGTAGGTATTATCGACGGAGACGGCGATGCCAACACACTGATGAACGTAGGTTCTATGAGAAACCGTGGTTTTGAATTTGAGTTGAAATCAAACAACTTCGATAATGAGAACTTTACATGGACTACTACTTTCAATATCAGCCACAACAAAAACGAGTTGATAAAACTGGATGGCAGCCAGAACGAAATGATCAGTGGTCCGCTGATTCACCGCATCGGCGAATCTTATTACTCACTGTATGCTTATGAATATGCAGGTGTAGACCCCGAAACCGGTAAAGAAATGTTCTATAAAAACGATGGTACGAACGAAACCACTACCAATTATGCTGAAGCCAACAAGACTATTATCGGAAAAGTTGAACCGAAAGTACAGGGAGGTTTGAGCAACTATGTACGTTGGAAATGGATTGATTTCAACATGACATTGACTTATTCATTGGGCGGTCATGCGTACGACTATGCTACTTGGTTGCAATCAAACGGTGGTACGTATAACTATTTAGGTAACGTACCGGCATATTATAAGATAGAAGATACTTGGAAGCAACCGGGCGACAACGCGAAACTTCCGCAGTTTGCATACGGTAATACAAATGTTCAGTCTTCTCGCTGGATGATGTCTACTGACCATTTGCGTATCAAGAACCTGACACTCGGATTCACCATACCTGAAAACATTACCCGGAAATGGGGATTCAACAAGCTGAGAGCCTTTGTATCGGCAAGCAACTTGCTTACTTGGAAGTCGGACGGCTTGTATGTAGATCCTGAAACTCCGGTTAACGGATTGTGTACGTTTGAAACTCCGGCATTAAGAACGGTTACATTCGGTATTGAATTAGGTTTCTAATATAATTAACCCAGAACAGCAATTAAAATGAAAACATTATATAAATCATTAGCTTTGACGGTGGCAGTTATCGGATTGTCATCGTGTGTAAACGAATGGTTGGACTTGGATCCGTCGACCGGTGCTCCCAGCTCTTCTGCCATCGTAACCTATAATGATGCGAAAACAGCCATGTATGGTATGTACGACGGATTGCAGGGAAACTCTACCTACACGGAATACTATGCAGCCCGTATGTTTTATTACGGAGACGTTCGCGGCGACGATATGCAGGCACGTACTCAGGGAATGCGTTCTTCGTCATGCTACGAAATGAGATATGGAGAAGACGATGCACCCAGCATTTGGAACGTACCTTATAACGTAATCCGCCGTGCCAACCGTATCATTGAAGCTGTTGACAACGGTGCGATAGCCGATAAAGATGACTACGAAGCTGAAGTGAACAGCATCTATGCACAGGCTAAAGTGGTGCGCGCATTGGTTCACTTTGATTTGGTGAAAATCTACGGAATGCCTTATACGGCAGATAACGGTGCTTCATTAGGTATTCCTATCGTAACTACTCCCCTGACGATTGATGCGTTAGAAGGACGTAAAACCGTAGCCGAAGTTTATACGCAAGTGGTGAAAGACCTGACAGATGCCATTGATATGAATGCCCTGCCGGTATCAACAAAACCGGGCGAAAATCAGGGATACATCGACCAATGGGCTGCTAAAGCATTGTTGAGCCGTGTATACTTATATATGAATAACGATAAAGGTGCATTCGACATGGCAGAAGACGTTATCAAAAATTCTCCTTACCAGTTATGGGCGATGAACCAATATGCAGCTGCTTGGGATAAATCGGATGCCAATCACACCTCAGAAATGATTTTCGAACTGATTAACAGTGGCTCTGATGACTGGGCAGACCGTGAAGGTATCGGATACTTATATAACGAAGATGGATATGCTGACGCTATCTGTACAAAATCGTTTGTAGATATGCTTTCACAAGATGCTAACGACGTTCGTATTAACGTTATATTGCCCGTTCAAATGAAGCAGAATGAAGACGGTACACCCAGCGACATGTATAAAACGTATGGAGACAACCGTATTTTCATCGATAAGTTCCCGATGGGAAGCGAAGGGGATATGCGTTTGCAGAATTTGCCTATCCTGCGCTTGTCTGAAATGTATCTGAATGCAGCCGAAGCTGCCATGAAATTGGGTAATACATCGGATGCGGCTTACTATCTCAACGAACTTATCCAAAACCGTACGACAACATCAAGCCAACAAGTAACGGCTTCAAACGTTTCGTTGGAACGTATCTTGCTGGAGCGTCGTAAAGAACTGGTAGGCGAAGGACAGCGTTTCTTTGACGCAATGCGTAATAACGAAACCATCGTACGCTATGAAGACGAGAACAACAAAGGTTGGCATTACTCTCTGAATGCAGATTCACGTAAATTCGACCGCACATATTTCCGTGCTCTTTTGCCGATTCCTGTCAGTGAGGTAAATGCGAACAGCGTACTTCGCGAACAACAAAATCCGGGATATTAATAGAAACGGAGAGTTCCGAAAGATAACATTTTAAGAAGTGCTGAGTATTGTTTTGTATTAAATAATACTCGGCACTTCTATTTTTTTACATGGATTCGCTTAATCCTGTAATATATTTATAATAAACACATTACATTCCACCCGACAGATTGAAAAATTCTACCGTTAGAGTTGGTCGGTTCTATGGGTAGAAACTGTAAACTCTACCGCATGGGATGTGTAACACTACCCGTAGCGTTTTATGGGAGATTTTGGTGGGGAATTTCTTCCTGCATTTTCGCAGACATAAAAGTCTAAAAAGGTTCTGACTCAATTCACAAAATAGGAAAGAAATAGTACATAAAAGGTAGAAAATCGAAGTGGAAACCTCGCATAGAAGCAGCTACAACACATTCATACTCCGTTGCTTAAAGTTCATATAGTATTAATTATCAATACATTACATTCCCGTGTAGTTCGGCGGAAACTTTAGTGATTTCTTTCATCGGACTGGAATCGCAAGAGGTTAAGATTCAGCCGATTGTGAAGGTTGTGCTGCATTCTAACTCAGAGCAGTTGGAAGAAGTAGTGGTTACGGCGATGGGCATCAAACGCTCGGAAAAGGCGTTGGGATATTCGGCTACGTCAGTAGGTGGAGAAAAGATCTCTGAATCACGTACCTCGGATGTCATGTCGGCTTTGGCGGGTAAAATTGCCGGGGTGCAGATTTCGGCTACTTCATCCGACCCGGGAGCGTCTAACTCGGTTATTATTCGTGGTGTCAGCTCGTTGAGCGGAACAAACCAGCCTTTGTATGTTATCGACGGTGTGCCTTTGAATAACGATACGGAAAATTCAAGCGATGAACTTAATGCCGGTTTCGACTTCGGTAACGGTGCAAACGCGGTGAACCCTGACGATGTAGAGAATATGACTATCTTGAAGGGTGCTGCGGCTACGGCGCTTTATGGTTCGCGCGCGGCGAATGGTGTGGTTATGATTACCACCAAGACCGGTAAAAAGAACAAGGGATTAGGCATTGAATATAACGGTGGACTTCAATGGTCGAATATTCTCCGTGTTCCGGAAATGCAGAATGAGTTCGGTATGGGATGGAGCGGTACGCACACAATGTTGGAAAACGGTTCGTGGGGTCCGCGTTTCGACGGTTCTATGCAGTTGTATGGTAATGTTTATCAGAACTCTCAGAAGATGAAACCGTATTTGCCGGTAAAGAATAACATGAGAGACTTCTTTGATACGGGTTTCCGTTACAGCAACAGTTTGTCATTCAACGGAGCTACAGATAAAAGTACTTATTTCGTTTCTTTCTCGCAAATCAGCGATAACGGAATGATTCCTACGGATGCCGACTCGTATGACAAATACACCTTCTCGGCACGTGGCAGCCATAAAATTGGTAACTTGACGTTCAGTTCTTCATTGAACTATGCTTATCAGGAAAACAAGTTTGCTACAACCGGTCAAGGACTTTCCATGATTAACTCTTTGTGGCAAACTCCGCGTGACATTGATGTAAGATGGATGGAGAACCAAGACGACCCGTTCAATACTCCGGGATATTATTATACTCCTTACGGTGTAACCAACCCTTATTACGTATTGAATCACAATCTGAACAGTTATAATTCGGAACGTTTTTATGGTAAATTCCAGTTGGACTACGATTTCTTGAAATACTTCAAGTTTACGTACCGTATGGGCTTGGATAGCACTACCGGACAAAACGAATTCGGAACGGAAAACCTTTACGCTCTTTATTACGACGGAACTCCTAACGGTGTGGGTCAAGGCTCAAGTAGCCCGTTCAGCGGCGAAACCGGTGAATACCGCATCCGCACAAGCCGCCGCCGTGAAATCAACCAAGACTTGCTGTTGACTTTCACGATGCCTGTAAATGATTTCCACATCAATGCGCTGGTTGGTTTCAACGGCAACGAACGCCGATATTCTTATCAGCAATCTACCGTTACAAATTTAACCATCCCTACATGGTATAATTTGTCTAACTCTCCCGACACTCCGAACGTAACACAGTATTCGGAAATGCGTCGTTTGATGGGTGTGTTCGGACAATTCGAAGGTTCATGGAAAGACATGGTTTACTTGACAGTAACGGCTCGTAATGACTGGTCATCTACACTGCCGAAAGAAAACCGCAGTTTCTTCTATCCGGGCGTAACAGGAAGTTTCATTTTCAGCGAACTGTTTGACGACGAATTGAAAGACATCATCACCTTCGGTAAGGTGCGTGCAAGCTGGGGTAAGACCGGTAACGATGCTGATGTTTATATGATTAATCCGGTTTACGCTGCATCTGCCAACTCGATTGCATTTGGTAGCCTGACTTTCCCTTTGAACGGAGTTAATGCTTATTCGGTAGGTAATATTTTAGGTAGTAACACGTTGAGTCCTGAAATGACAACCGAATATGAATTTGGTTTGAACATGGCGTTCTTGCATAACCGTATTTCTTTCGACCTTGCTTACTATAACCGTAATTCCGACAAACAGATTATGTCATTGAGCATGGACCCTGCTACCGGATACACGGCTCAGAACATCAACTTGGGTAAGATTCGTAATCATGGTATCGAATTGCTGTTTAATGTAACTCCGATTGAAACCCGTGACTTTACTTGGGATGTTACGCTGAACTTTACCAAGAACTGGAGCAAGGTTATCAGCCTGCCGGAAGAATTGGGTGGAGAAACCGTTATTCAGGGTTTGAATGGTGGTACAAGTATGTATGCCATCGTAGGCCAACCGGTCGGTGTATTTAAAGCTGAAGCTGCCAAATACGATCCGGAAGGACATATCATCGTAAACTCCAGCACAGGTATGCCGGTTGCTGCAGACGAGTTCCAAATCTATGGCGATATGAACAACCGTTATCAGATGGGTGTGTCAACCAGACTTTCATATAAAGGAGTATCACTGAGTGCCGACTTCGATATCCGTCAGGGCGGTATCATGTATTCACGTACGAAGGATAACATCTACTTTACCGGTAATGCTATCCAAACTGCTTACAACGACCGTAACACGTTTATCATCCCGAACTCTGTAAACGAAATCGTTAATGCAGACGGAACGGTATCTTACGTAGAAAACACAACTCCGATTACAAGTTCTAATATATGTAACTATTACTATGATTCAACCGGAGGTATCGGTGGAGACTTGCAGCTGGTTAGCAAATCGTTTGTAAAACTTCGTTCTATCGTATTGAGTTGGGATTTGCCGAAGAAATGGCTTGCCAAAACTCCTTTGCAGGGCGTCAGAATCTCTGCTTACGGAAACAACCTGTTCTTGTGGACACCGTCAAGCAATACGTTTATCGATCCCGAAACCACCTCGTTCGGTAATGATTTGAGCGGAAACTATGGTGAGTTTTCTTCTAACCCGAGTTCACGTAATTTCGGTATAAACTTGAATGTTAAATTCTAAACTTAACTCAAAACAAAAGAAACATTTATGAAAAAACTTTTTCTATATACCACGTTAATTGCAGGGTTGTTGAGCAGTTGCGATTTGGACATCAATGACGACCCGAACTATCCCGGCAACGAAGACGTTACTCCCGACCTGATATTTCCTGCCGTTGAAGGAAGTATCGCTGCGGCCGTAGGAGGTGATATCCATAACTATGCTGGCTTTTTCGCTCAGTATTATGACCAAAAGCCCGAATCAAACCAATACAATGATTTGGCTCAATACCTGTTTAACGAATCATCACAGGTGCTGGATTATTCTTACCGCATCATGTATGCAGGTGCGCTGATGGATGCAAAAGAGGTTTTGGATAACAGCGAAAATGAAGCCGACCGCTTTGCTACAACCGTATTGCGTGCTTACGGACTCCAAGTGATGGTTGACAATACGAACGAAACTCCGTATACGGAGGCTTTGTTGGGAAATGAAAATCCTAACCCGAAATGGGATAACGGAGAAGACGTTTACAGAGGCGTGCTTGCCGAAATGGACGAAGCTGAAAGTCAACTGACAGACAATTCGGCTATGGACAGCGAAGATTTGGTATTCGACCAAAACCTTACCCAGTGGAGAGGATTTGCCAACGCACTTCGCCTGCGTATGTATTTGCGCTTCATCGATGCCAATATCGACAGAGACGAATTCATAAGCCGGGCTCAGACATTGGTTCAGAACAACGAATTCTTTACAGGTGACGCTGCTTTCTCCGGTTTCTCTAACGAAACAGACAAACGTAACCCGTGGTATGAAACGAATGCCGTCGGCTTAACCGGTAACCACTGTGCAGCTTATCCCATTATTTCGTATCTGCAATCAACCGGAGACGCCCGTATCTCATACGCTTTCGATGTTGCAACGGAAAGTAATACTTACGTAGGACAAATACCGGGCGGAAAAACGCGCTCGCAAGAAATAAATTCCGATTGGAAAAACAAAAACGTCAGTGCGTTTAACTATACACATTCAGACAATAGCGGAGCTACCCAACCGGTTTATTTCTTTACCCAAGCTGAACTGCAATTCCTGATTGCCGAAGTGCAATTACGCTTTAATAATAATGAAGCAGCGGCAAAAGCGGCTTACGAACGTGGTGTAGCCCACGACTTTGAAGTACGCGACATGGCAGGACAAGAAGATAATATCCTTTCTCTTTGGGATACAGCATCCGACAAGCTGGAACTGATTTATATGCAGAAATGGGTAGCACTGTTCTGCATGGATCACATGGAGGCATGGAGTGAAATCCGTCGTACCGACTGTCCGAAACTTACTACCGCTTCTCAGGAAGACCTTTTCGAGAACAATACTACGGGTTACAATCCCGGCGACTTGATTGAACCGTGGACCAACGGATTGCAGGGCGGAGGATTGATAAAGCGTATGAACTATCCGCAAAGTGCCCGCTTGCACAATACGAACACCCCGGCAGCAGTTCCGGGAAGCACACCGGTATGGTGGGACATCAAATAATCACTTTAAATGACGAAAAAACGTATGAAAAAATTTATTTATAGTATCATGGTAAGTGGGGCGCTGTTATTCGCCACCACTTCCTGTGAAGATTCAGTAGACGACCCCTCTGTGGTAACCTATTTTGCCGAACTGACCCTGAATGGAGACGATTTCATTAAACTGTCTGTCGGCGATACTTATACAGAACCGGGCTATACGGCTACCGAAGGCGAAGAAGACATTACGGACAGAGTTGTAATAAGCGGTACGGTGGATACCACGACACCGGGATTTTACGATTTAACTTATTCTGTTGCCAATACAGACGGATTTTCTGTTACTGATACAAGACAAGTAATGGTAGTAGATCCTAATAACTTCGCCAGCGCTTATTTCGGAGAAACAGCAATCGGAACCCGTCACTATACTGATGCTCCGGTAGTGATTTCCGACAATGGTGATGGAACTTACACGATTGACGACTTGCTGGGAGGTTTCCAATGGTACGGACTGAATCCGGGATTCGAACCGACTTACGACTTCCATGCAGAAGCCATCATAACACTCAACGCCGATAACACTATCAGTTTGCAGGAAGTAGGCAGTTGGTCATCTGATGCACTGGGCATTACCGACCCGTTGACAATACAGAGCGGCTCGTACGATCCCGCAACAGGCGTAATCACGTTAGCAATAGGTTATGCCGGCAGTACTCTTTCTGTAACATTAACTAAATAAGCATTCAACGAATTATGAAAAAATATTTGATACTATTATTAACCGCACTGTCAGTATCTTTCACGTCATGCGATAACGAAACAGAACCGGGCGGTACGGCAGTAGAAAAGATGGCAGGCGACTGGTGGGTCACTGCTACGATAATGCAAAACGGAAATGAGGTAGGCGATTCAGGCGCAGGACATTTCCGCATGTACACATACAATACGGCAGCCAATGTTCCGACTGAAATGTGGCTGGAAGACGGTGGAAACTTTCGGAATTATAAAGTAAGAGTAAACGTAGACTACAATGCCCGCACCTTTACCACCAATGATTTCGTAGAAGGAGTAAGAATCACGGAAGGTAAAATCATGGAAGGCGCAGCAACTACTCCCAGCGGAATGCCGGCAGACAGCATCGTTTACATGATTCAGTTTGACGATGACCCTAACGGATTGACTTACAAGGTTTCCGGATTCCGTCGTACCGGATTCCCGAATGATGACTTCTAATTAAAACAGAGACACATCGACCTATAAAAAGCTGCCGGATTTGTTGTAAATCCGGCAGCTTTTTTTATGCTTACATACCGCCTGTTTTATCGGGAAAAACGCTACCGTTAGCGTTAGTTGTTCCAAGCGGTAGTGTTGTCCGGTTCTACCCATAGCGTTGCCCGGTTCTATGGGTAGAATTTTTTCATACCTCCCGACAATGCCGGATAACGTTCAAACAAACTTTTTATCCCGAAAAACCGAGCAAGACGAGCCGATGGATTTAAGATTTTACCTGTCTGCCTTTTGACCTGTCCCGGTATGCTTTCCCGTATTTTGCAAGAATAAAGAAAGACAGACCGGCATCATCAGTCGGATATGGAAACAAATTGTTATGAAAAAAAGCGCATATCTCATTACAGATGTGCGCTTTTTCGCTATATTTGCCACGTTTAGTAAATAAAATAAGCTGAATGAAAGAATTTGTAATATCAAAAGCGCAAACCGAAAAAGCGGTTCTGGTAGGTTTGATTACACAAACCCAGAACGAACGTAAAACGAATGAATATCTGGATGAACTGGCTTTTCTCGCCGAGACGGCGGGGGCGGAAGTCGTAAAACGTTTCACCCAAAAGCTGGATACACCAAACTCAGTTACCTACGTAGGTAAAGGTAAACTGGAAGAAATAAGTGCGTATCTTGCTACGCAGAACGAAGACGAGGAAACTGAAATAGGTATGGTTATCTTCGATGATGAGCTTTCTGCAAAGCAGCTTCGCAACATCGAAAAAGAACTGAAGGTAAAGATTCTTGACCGCACGTCGCTGATATTGGATATCTTCGCCATGCGTGCCCAGACTGCCCATGCCAAAACACAAGTAGAGTTGGCGCAATATAAATACATGCTTCCGCGCTTGCAGCGACTGTGGACGCACTTGGAACGTCAGGGCGGCGGTTCGGGAGCCGGAGGCGGAAAGGGCTCTGTGGGGCTGCGCGGACCGGGTGAAACGCAGCTCGAAATGGACCGCCGTATCATCTTAAACCGTATGGCTTTGCTGAAACAACGCTTGGCGGACATCGACACGCAGAAAAGCACGCAGCGCAAAAACCGCGGACGACTAATCCGCGTGGCACTGGTGGGATATACCAACGTGGGGAAATCGACGCTGATGAACCTGCTTTCAAAAAGTGAGGTGTTTGCCGAAAACAAATTGTTTGCCACGCTCGATACCACGGTGCGTAAGGTTATCATTGAAAACCTGCCGTTCCTGCTGTCAGATACCGTAGGGTTCATCCGCAAACTGCCTACCGATTTGGTGGAATCGTTCAAATCGACTTTGGACGAAGTGCGTGAAGCAGACTTGCTGGTGCATGTGGTAGACATCTCCCACCCCGACTTTGAGGAGCAGATACAAGTAGTAGACAAGACGATAGCCGACTTGGGTGCAGGAGGAAAGCCTACCATGATTGTATTCAACAAAATCGACGCTTATACGTATATAGAAAAGGCAGCCGACGACCTTACGCCGAAAACCAAAGAAAACATTACGCTGGAAGAGCTGATGAAAACATGGATGGCAAAACTAAACGATAACTGCATCTTTATTTCGGCACGAAACAAAACCAACATTGAAGAACTGAGAACTTTATTATATACGAAAGTAAGGGAACTGCACGTACAGAAGTATCCGTACAACGATTTCCTGTATCAGACTTACGACGAGGAATAAAATAACGACAATCATGAAACCATACCGCTCACTTACCAATGAAGAAATTGCGCAACTGGAAAGTCAGCATTGCAGTGCAGCCGACTGGGGGAGCGTAGAAGTAGCCGAGGCTTTTAAAACCGACTACATACATCATACCCGCTTTTCGGGAAAAGTCCGTCTGGGTATATTCGAAGACGAATTCAAATTGGCAGGAGGCATGACCAAACATGCCGGACTGTTCTACGTTACGCTACATAACGTAACGGTGGGCGACAACTGTTGCATTGAAAATGTAAAGAACTACATAGCCAACTACCAGATAGGCGAACATACGTTTATCGAAAACGTAGATATCATTTTGGTGGATAAACGCAGCCGCTTCGGTAACGGCGTAGAAGTATCGGTTCTGAACGAAACGGGCGGACGCGAAGTGGTTATCCACGACCGCTTGTCGGCGCATCAAGCCTATATCATGGCGTTGTACCGTCATCGTCCTGCCCTGATTGAACGCATGAAACAAATCATCGGAGAATATGCCGATGAACATGCGTCGGAAACGGGTGTCATAGGCAAACATGTTACTATTGTAGATGCGGGCTATATTAAGAATGTACGCATCGGCGATTTTTGTGAAATAGAAGGGGCAGGAAGATTAAAGAACGGCAGCATCAACAGCAACGAGCAAGCTCCGGTACACATCGGATACGGTGTGATATGTGATGACTTCATTATATCGAGCGGCTCGCATGTAGAAGACGGTACGATGCTTACCCGCTGCTTTGTAGGACAAGCCTGTCACCTCGGACATAACTATTCGGCATCCGACTCGTTGTTTTTCAGCAACTGTCAGGGAGAGAACGGAGAGGCTTGTGCCATCTTTGCCGGACCTTTCACCGTTACCCATCACAAGTCTACGCTGCTGATAGCCGGTATGTTTTCATTCATGAATGCAGGGTCGGGGTCGAACCAAAGCAACCACATGTATAAGTTAGGGCCTATCCATCAAGGGGCATTGGAGCGGGGAGCCAAAACAGCATCCGACTCTTACGTCTTGTGGCCGGCACGTATCGGTGCGTTTTCGCTGGTAATGGGACGCCATGTGGCTCATCCCGATACGTCCAACCTGCCGTTCTCGTACCTGATAGAGGAAAAGAATACCACGTATCTGGTTCCGGGAGTAAACCTGCGCAGCGTGGGTACTATCCGCGATGCACAAAAATGGCCCAAACGCGATTTGCGTACCGACCCGAACCGCCTCGACCAGATAAATTATAACCTGCTCAGCCCGTACACCATCCAAAAGATGATGGCAGGAAGGAACATCTTAAAGGAATTGGCACGGGTATCGGGCGAGACGTCGGGCACTTATTCTTACCAAAGCGCGAAAATCAAAAACTCGTCGCTGAACAAAGGAATCCATTTTTACGAAACCGCCATCCATAAGTTTTTAGGTAATTCTGTTATCAAACGCTTGGAAGGCATTCGTTTTGAAAGCAATGAAGCTATCCGTACAAGACTGAAACCTGCCACCGAAACCGGTACGGGTGAATGGGTGGATATTTCGGGACTGATTGCTCCGAAGAGCGAAATCGAGCGGCTGATGAACGATATCGAATCCGGCAATCTGAATTCGGTAGACCGCATACACGACCGGTTTGCCGAAATGCACGCTCATTATTATACGTATGAATGGACGTGGGCTTACGAAAAGATGTTGGAGTTTTACGGACTTCAGGCTGAGCTAATAACGGCAAAAGACATTGCCGCTATCGTAAAACGCTGGCAGGAAGCCGTGGTATGGCTCGACCGCATGGTTTATGAAGATGCCAAGAAAGAGTTTTCACTGTCATCGATGACCGGATTCGGAGCCGATGGCAGCAAGGAAGAACAGATGCGCGACTTTGAGGAAGTGCGCGGCGTATTCGAAAGCAATCCTTTTGTCACGGCAGTCATCGAGCATATTAAGGTAAAAACCGAATTAGGAAACGAACTGATAGAACGTTTAAGCAATTTGTTGTAAAAAACAGGAAGTGATCAAGCCATGAAGCGAATCGTAAGAACAATCGTAGTGAGCATCTTATGCTGTCTGCCTGTATGGTTACAAGCACAACATATACAGAAACGGGTGGTTGAACATCCCGGATTTATTACGACCAACACAGCAGAAATAGAAATAAAGAAAATCATTCTGACCGACGAACAAACTCAGGTAGACGCGGTGATATACGGAAAACCGGGAGAAATAGCGGTTATCTCACCCGATACTTACCTGACAACCGAAAAAAACAGTTTCCGCTTACGGGAAGCTGAAAATATTTCCATCGGAGGAACCACTGAGCCGGAACGGATTCCTGAAAGCGGAAAACTGAATGTTACTTTCTCGTTTGCTCCCATTCCGAGGGGCGTTCATGAAGTCGACTTTGTGGAAGAGGAAACGGGATGGACTATTTACGGCGTTCAGCTCAGCCGGCAAGAACCCTACGTTTATATACCTAATTTTTTGAAATCGCAGCCGGAAAATACCATACCGGAGCTGCCTGAACCCGGATTGTCGGCCGGAAAAGCCGTTGTCAACGGATATTTGTTAGGATACGACACACGCATGGGGGTAGATATGTTGCTGACTTATACCGATAAACTGTTTCCCAATACGTGGAAAAACAATGTTACCGTACGTCAGGACGGTTCGTTCCATGCCGAAATCGACATGCTGCAACCCGATACGGTACACTTGTCGGTCAACAAAGCCATCTTGCCGATATTTCTTGTCCCGGAAGAAGAAGTCACCATTTATGTCAGTCTTCCACGCCTAAGCATGGCGGCATCTTCTTTGCTGGAAGACAAGTACAGACGGAAACAAAAGGCATGGTTTGACGGCGCAGCGGAAATCATCAATACCGAACTGGCTACGACAGGAACCTCGCACGCCTTGAAATCATACCGTCTGGCGGAAAAAGACCTGACACAAAACGATGCCGTAAAATCGGCTATCAGGAAAGACAAAGAGGCCGTCCGCCCGCTTTGCGAACGCTTGCTGAAAAATCCGATACTGACATCGGCAGACCGGAAGGTGCTGAAAGACCTGACTTTCGAAGACATCCGCCGATACGTTGAGCAGAAAAGCGAAACACTCTTGCTCGAAGCGGCACGCAGCGAATCGTCGCACGAGGCAGTTATCGCCACGCTGGATGACAAGATAGCCGGTTCAGACATCTTGCCACAGCTTATTGCGCCTCATCGCGGAAGAGCCATCCTGATTGATTTCTGGGCTACATGGTGCGGCCCGTGCCGGAAAAGCATTCGCGCCATGAAGCCGTTACGACAGAAATTGGCATCGAAAGACATTGTTTATATTTACCTTACAGGACCGTCGTCGCCCGAAAACATCTGGAAAGAAACGCTGAAAGAAATGACGGGCGTACACTTCCGGCTCACGGAAACGCAATGGAAGGATGTCTGTTCGGCTTACGGCATTACGGGCATTCCTGCTTACCTGATTATCAGCCACGACGGAAAACTGAAAAGCAAACACATCGGCTTTCCGGGAGCAGACATCTTAGAGAAAGACTTGCTGCGGGCTTCGGAAGAATAAATACTCTGCCACAAAACAGAAACCGGCGTGCCGGTGTTCAGTACGAACACGGGCACACCGGTTTTTCCATCCGAAACGTTCAGTTTACAAATACCAGCCTGCCGCTTCCGCTCTCTGCCTCATCGAACGCAAAGCCCTCCCACTCGAAAGCTTTCAGGTCTTCAGCCCGCTCTATCCGGTTTTTCAGGATGAAGCGCGTCATCTCGCCACGGCACATTTTGGCGTAAACCACCACCGTAGCCAAGCGTCCGTTTTTTCGGGTGTAAAACTCCGGCGTAATGACTTCCACCTCGCGGCATACCCGTTTCCAGTCGAACAAATCTTTCATCTCGCCGCTTGCCAAATTAAACAACACGCCTCCCTTGCGCTTGATTTCGGCTATGAAGTAATCCGTCAGCAGCGGTTTCCAGAAATCGAACATCGTAACGTCGCCCCGCTCCGGCAGACGGACATCGCCTTCCAGACGATAGCCTCTGATTCCGTCGAGCGGACGAAGCAGCCCGTAAAGAAACGAGGTGATAAACAAGTGGTCTTGGGCGTAACGGAAATCTTCTTCGGTGAAATCTTGCGGATTGATACGCTTGAAAACAATACCCGTATAAGCCAACAGAGCCGGAAGCGGTGCGTTGTCCGGCGAAAAGAAATCGCGGTAACGCAGGCAGTTTTCTGCCGCCAACTTTGAATTGATATGTAACAATCGTCCTAAATCTTCTGCCGTAAATTGCGCCATATCCATCGCGTTATCCCGCGCTTCTGCCTCAAAATGAGGCACCGACACAAACGGAACCTTGACGCGCGACCGTGCGGTCATCGTTTTGGCGCATGAAATGAATAGCATCATAAGTTATTTTGTTTTTCGTTAAATCTCTTTACAAAGATAAGACACGCAGCGGAATTTTCAGTAAAACCGGATATATTTGTCGGCGAAACTCTAAAAAAGGAAAATTATGAAGAAACATTTCAAATTATGGAGCGTATTGGCTATGCTGCTGGTAGCGGTATGCGCCCAAGCGCAGACGGAAAAAATCAAGTTGGGAGACCCCATGCCCGCCATCACTCTTAACTCAGAGACTTACGGTAATATCACGCCCGACGATTTGAAAGGAAAGGTGGTGCTGGTAAGCCTTTTTGCTACGTGGTGTCCTCCGTGTCAGCTCGAACTGGCAGATGTACAGAAAACGCTCTACCCCAAATACAAAGATAATCCGGATTTCAAATTGTTGGTCATCGGACGGGAGCATACCGATGCCGACCTGAAAAAATATAACGAACGTAAAAAATTCACTTTCCCGCTCTACCCCGACCCCAAACGGGAAGTTTTCTCGCTTTTTGCCGACCAAAGCATTCCGCGCGCTTACCTGTTCGGCAAAGATGGAAAACTGATTTATACTTCATCAGGCTACACGAAAGAAGAATTTCAGACGTTGATGGACAAGATAGAAGCTGCTTTGTAACAGCTTCTTTTTCAGGAGTTATCATAAAAAGAGCGCAGGATTTGCGAATGCTTGTCGGACATATCGACTACGTTTCGCAAATCCTGCGCCTGCATTATAAAAACGCTACCGTTAGTGTTGCTCATCCCATGCGGTAGCGTTGACCGGTCTTACCCATAGAACTTACCGGTCCTATGGGTAGAATTTTTCAAGCCTTCGTCAGCCTATTACTTTGTGTAGGCGAGAGAGGAAATCGTCGGCTTCGCTCATGCTCAGACAGAGCGGGGGAAGCAGGCGAATGACATTCGTACCGCTGACTCCGGTAAATACTTTCTGCTCAAACAGCAAGCGGCTGCGGAGTTCCTTAATCGGTTCTGCAAACTCCAAGCCTATCATCAAGCCGCGTCCGCGCACTTCCTTGATTGCCGAGAAACCTTTCAGCTCTTCTAACAGGTACGCTCCAACCTTTGCCGCATTTTCTACCAAGCCTTCTTCTTTCATCACATCGAGTACGGCTATGGCTGCCGCACATGCCAAGTGATTTCCTCCGAAAGTAGTACCCAACTGTCCGTAAACGGGTTTAAATTTCGTGCTAATCAGCACACCTCCCATCGGGAAACCGTTTCCGATGCCTTTGGCCACGGTTATCATATCGGGGCGGATACCGGCATACTGATGTGCGAAGAACTTACCGCTGCGTCCGTATCCCGACTGGATTTCATCAAGTATCAGTACCGTACCGTAATCGTCGCACGCCCGGCGCAACGCCTGCATAAACTCATCGGTGGGCACTTGGATACCTCCCACTCCCTGAATGCCTTCGATAATGACTGCACAGACATCACCCTTCGCAAGTTCTGCCTTCATCGCTTCCGTATCGTTGAGCGGCAGGTATGTAACGTGCCCGTTGTCATTAATCGGCGCAATGATTTTAGGATTGTCGGTTACTTCGACCGCCAGCGAAGTACGTCCGTGGAACGCCTTAGCAAATGAAACCACACGAGTACGTCCGGTATGGAATGAAGCGAGCTTCAACGCATTTTCATTTGCCTCCGCTCCAGAGTTAATCAAAAACAGCTGATAATCATCGTAACCGGAAATAGCTCCCAAACGGTCAGCCACATCCTGCTGTAATTTGTTGATGACAGAATTGGAATAAAATCCCAACGTGGCTACCTGTTTGGCGATAGCCTCTACGTAATGCGGATGCGCATGTCCGATAGAAATGACTGCATGTCCTCCATAAAGGTCGAGGTATTCTTCTCCTTTGGCATCCCATACGTGACATCCCTTTCCCCGCACGATATTGATATCGAACAAGGGATATACATCGAATAGTTTCATTATCGTTTTCTTTATTAAGCGGATTCAATCCGACAGGTTTGCTTAGAAAGCGCTCGGTTTGAGGCGCAAGCCCACGGTTTCCTCCAGATTAAACATCAAGTTCATGTTGTGTACCGCCTGACCGCTCGCACCTTTCAGCAGGTTATCAATGCAAGATACGATTAACAGCTTATCGTCATACTTCTCTAAATGAATCAGACACTTGTTTGTGTTTACCACCTGTTTCAGGTCAAGATTCTTGTCAACGATGTGCGTAAACGAGTCTTCGGCATAATATTCTTCATAAATACGGATAATCTCTTCCAGTTCAACTTTGGTTTTTACTACCATCGTGGCGAAAATGCCACGCGCAAAGTCTCCACGGTAAGGGATAAAATCGATATCAGAATCGAAGCTGTTCTGCAACTGTTTCAGCGACTGTTTGATTTCGGGAACATGCTGGTGGGTGAACGGCTTATAAATGCTCAGGTTATTATTCCGCCAACTGAAATGGCTTGTAGCCCCCGGTTTTACACCGGCCCCCGTGCTGCCTGTGATGGCGTTTACCATTACGTCGCCATTCAGCATCAGATGTTTCGCCAACGGAAGCAATCCCAACTGAATGCAGGTAGCAAAGCATCCCGGATTGGCTATGTGCTTGCTCTGGCAGATAAGCCGGCGATTCAGTTCGGGCAATCCGTAAACAAAGTCATGCTCAGGACTTTTGATGCGGTAATCCATTGAAAGGTCGACAATGCGCAAATCCTCCGGCACGTTGTGGCTTTCCATAAATTTCTTCGTATCGCCGTGAGCGGTACAGAAGAACAATACGTCGATGGTGTCAAGCGGAAGTTCATCGGTAAACACCAGATCGGTTTCGCCGTACAAGCCTTCGTGAACATCGGTTATCTTGTTTCCCGCATTGCTGGAACTGTTGATAAATTTGATTTCTACATCCGGATGGTTAATCAGCAAACGAATAAGCTCGCCTGCCGTATAACCTGCTCCTCCTATAATTCCTGCCTTTATCATATATTCTCCTCGTCTTTATGTTTAGCGTAATAAGCACGAAGCGGAGTAGAAAGCACTTTGATGAATCCCTTTGCATCTTCTGCCGTCCAGCCTTTCTGCATTTCGCCGTATTCGCCGAAAGGATTCTTCACCAAATCATCTGCCGAGTCTACACCTACGGTAGAGAAACAATACGGACGAAGTTCCAAGATAACCGTACCGTTAACATTGCGTTGAGACTCTTGCAACATTGCCTCTATATCGCGCATAACGGGTTCGAGGTACTGGCTTTCGTGTAAAAACATTCCGTACCAGTTGGCCACTTGGTCTTTCCAGTATTGCTGCCATTTACTCAAGGTGTATTTTTCAAGGAATTTATGCGCACCGATAATCAGCATCGGAGCTGCGGCTTCAAAGCCTACACGTCCTTTAATACCGATAATCGTATCGCCCACGTGCATGTCGCGTCCGATTCCGTAGGCAGCACCGATTTCTTCTACCTTTTGTATCGCTTTAATCTTATCGTCGAACACTTCACCGTTTACGGCATACAGCTCACCTTTCTTAAATTCCAGTTTCAACTGTTCGCTTCCTGTTTTGGTGACTTGCTTCAGATAAGCCGATTCGGGCAATCCCTGTGCTGAATCCAGAATCTCTCCGCCGCAAATGGAAGTTCCCCAAATACCTACATTATATGAATACTTCAGTTTTGTGAAGTCGGCTTCAAAACCATGTTCTTTCAAGTAGTTGATTTCATACTCACGACTCAACGCCATGTCACGGGTCAGCGTAATGATTTCTACCCCCGGAGCCATGACCAAAAAAGTCATATCGAAACGTACTTGGTCGTTTCCGGCACCCGTAGAACCGTGAGCGATAGCATGTGCTCCGATTTCGTTTGCATAGCGTGCGATAGCCAATGCTTGGAAAATACGCTCCGAGCTTACCGAAATAGGATAAGTACCGTTACGCAATACGTTTCCGAATACCATGTACTTCAAACTCTTTTCATAATACTCCTGAGTAACGTCTAAAGTAACATACTTTACCGCACCTAATTTATAAGCATTTTCTTCGTTCTGTTTCAACTGTTCCGGGCTGAACCCTCCCGTATTTGCACAAGCAGCATAAACCTCATAACCTTTTTCTTTCGCCAGATACATGACTGTAAACGATGTATCCAATCCGCCGCTGAACGCAACGACTACTTTTTTCTTTTCTTCCATAGTTATTATGTATTTGGGCAACGAGCCTACCAGCGTGGTCGACTTGCTGACGGGATTAATTTAAAAATTAGTAATTTTATCGTCTGTGTGCAGTGCCGGGTCGTACAGCATGGCAGTGCAGATACAGAACTTACGGTTTTTAGCCATCAGAATTTCGTGGTTGATGCAGCCTTCACATCCTTTCCAGAAAGCGTCATCGTCAGTCAGTTCATTAAAAGTAACCGGCACATAACCTAACTCTGTATTCATTTTCATGACGGCTGCGCCGGAGGTAAGGCTGAATATCTTGGCTTTCGGCCAGCGCAGGCGAGCCAACGTAAACGAAGCGTGTTTGATTCGCTTAGCCAAACCGCAGCCACGGTATTTGGGATGAACAATCAAACCGGAAGTAGCCACATACTGTTTGTTTCCCCACGATTCGATGTAAGTAAATCCGGCAAATTCGTCCCCACACAGGGCAATGATTGCCTTTCCTTCTTTCATCTTCGTGGCCACATACTCATGCGTACGTTCCGCTATGCCGGTTCCCCGTACTTTAGCTGCTTCCCTGATCGTATTTAATATTGTGTCAACGTAAACCTCATGAGAGGCGTCGGCTACCATAACATCAATCTGCTTAGTAGTATCCATTTTCTTTCTTATCGCTTAATTTAGATTTATATTCGGTATTATAGTGGCAAGTGCATGTTTAACGCTTGTGCGTGAACAACCTTCACGGATTACAAGCATAATTGTATCATCGCCTGCGATGGTTCCTATTATCTCGTGGAAATTATGATTATCTATATCATACGCCAAACTGCTGGCATACCCCGGACGAGTTTTTATTACGGCTATGTTTTCTGAAAACTCGATGGAAACAAATCCGTTGTGACGAAGCATTTCGCTTGCACTTTGCGGGTCGGTCATTCGTTTATACATCGTGTTATTGGGCAATACATATACGTAATTGCCGTTCATGCTGGCAGCCTTAGCTACTTTTAACTGCTTCAAGTCGCGCGAAAGAGTAGCTTGCGTCAGTTGAAAACCTTCTTTCGACAACTCACGCAACAATTCTTCCTGACTTCCTATCTCCTTGCTGGAGATTATCATCTTAATCGAATCAAGTCGGCTATTCTTGTTCTTCATTGTATAATTATTCTTTAATCGGCGCAAAAGTACGGATATTTTTAGAAAATCATGCATAAAAACAAAAAAAATTAGGCGCTTTATCGAAATTTAATACGAATTAAATGTATAAATAACCGCTTAATTTTCGTAATTTTGTCGCAAAATACATTACAGACAGCATGAATACTTTGATATTGCCCGAAAACAAAGACCCGATGGGGACGGCGATTTACGATTTTTTCAAGTACGGAAAAGCGGCACGACTGCGCGTGTTTTCCTCACAGTTCGATGAAGACGAGATTCCGGTAGCCACACTTTTCCGCAGTTATAACGAAATGCCGCCGATAGAGCAGACTGCCCTACGGCTCTCTACGGGAAAGATACTTGATGTGGGAGCCGGAAGCGGATGTCATACGCTGGCATTGCGCGAAATGGGAAAAGATGCAACTGCCATTGATATTTCTCCGCTTTCGGTCAAAGTAATGAAAGAGCGGGGACTGAACGCCATGCCGGTTAATCTGTTCGACCCTCTTTTCTGCGAATCTTTCGATACGATATTAATGTTGATGAACGGTTCGGGCATTATAGGAAAACTGGAACATCTCGGCGATTTCTTTCAACGGATGAAGTTATTGCTGCGTCCCGGAGGATACGTACTCATGGATTCAAGCGATTTGAAATACCTGTTTGAGGAAGAAGACGGCAGCTATCTTATCGACTTGGCTGGAGATTATTACGGGGAAATTGATTTCCGGATGCAATATAAGCAGGTAAAGGGCGATACGTTCGATTGGCTGTATATTGATTTCGATACGCTTTCTTTATACGCTGCCCAATATGGATTTAAGGCAGAGATGGTAGAGGAAGGCTCACACTATGCTTATTTGGCGAAACTGACTTTAAGAAATTAGTGAGATGTTACAAACGGTAAAAGGCATCGTGCTGGCAACGGTACGCTATAATGACAAATCGAACATCGCTCATCTTTATACGGAACAAGAAGGAATGATGTCATTCCAGATTCCTGCCGCCCGCTCGCGTAAGGCGAAAGTCAGCAATGTGTTATTCCAGCCTTTCTCTTTTGTAGAGTGTGAGGCGGATATTCGTCCGCGTTCCAACATTCATCTGGTAAAGGAAGCGCGCTTCTGGCATATTCTCCAGTCACTCCCTTACGACCCGTATAAGTCGGGGATTGTTTTGTTTCTCACCGAGTTTCTCGACCGCATATTAAGAGAAGAGGGAGCCAATAAGCCCCTCTTTGCTTACCTTTCTCATTCTGTCCGCTGGCTGGATGCCTGTACCGCCGGATTCGCCAATTTCCATCTGGTGTTTCTCATCCGCCTGTCTCGCTTTCTCGGTTTTTACCCCAATCTTGAGCATTACACCGAAGGGGCTTATTTCGATATGCTGAATGCCAGCTTCGTTTCTGCCCGTCCCTTTCACGGCATGTTCCTTTACCCGCAAGAAGCTTCACACATCAGCAAGCTGGTACGCATGAATTACGAAACGATGCACCTTTTCGCCATGAACCGGGCAGAGCGCAACCGCTGTCTGGAAATTATCTGTGAATATTACCGCCTCCACCTGCCCGATTTTCCCGAACTCAAGTCGCTCGGTGTGCTTCAAGAACTGTTCGGCAGCCTTTAACTTCTTATACCGCCGGCAGGCTGTTACCGTTAATCTTCCGGTAAAGGTCGAGTGCATAAACGTCGGTCATGCCCGAAATATAATCTAACACCGCCTGTATTTTCCCGTACAGTGTAGGAGCCTGCACGTCATACTGCTGCGACACGCGGTTTATCAGCAACTTCGAATAGGCTTTGTTGGGGAAGCGGACCGCCTCTATCATCAGGTCTATCAGCGTAGTGATAACCTGATAACCCGCCAGTTCGATATCCAGTACATCTTTTGCACAATAGATTTTATCGAAAGCCGTTTGCGAACAATGCAGATAGGCATCCTTCACCGGATCTGCCATGTGTCTGATTAACGCTCCCTCGAACGTTCCGTTCAGAATGGCATCTTCGTTTTCGGTAAATACGCGCGTACATTCTTTTATCAGTACGCCGATGGCGGTAGAACGCAGATAGGCTATTTGTTCGTTGGTATCGGTTACCAAGCGGCAGATTTCGTCGATGTGTCCCAACCGTTCTTTCCTGAAAAACCGCCGGTAAAGGTCTTTGGTTTCCTCGGTTGTCAGAATCTTCAGCTTATGGGCATCCTCGATATCCATCATCTGGTAACAGATGTCGTCTGCCGCTTCTACCAGATAAACCAACGGATGACGGGCATAACGCAAGGGTTCGCCTTCTTTGCTGATGCGCGTGATACCCAGCTCGTCGGCTATCCGGCGATAATCTTCTTCTTCGCTCAAGAAAAAGCCGAACTTCTGTTTCTTTCCGGCAAGGCGAGATGAGTAGGGATATTTCACGATGGAAGCAAGTGTAGAATAAGTCATGACGAAGCCGCCTGCCCTACGCCCGCGAAATTGGTGGGTAAGCAGACGGAAAGCGTTGGCGTTTCCCTCGAAATGGGTCAGGTCTTCCCACTCGGCATCGGAAACAAGCGGACGGAGTGACAAGCCTTTTCCTTCCGAAAAATAGGTTCCGATGGCCTTCTCGCCCGAATGTCCGAAAGGCGGGTTTCCCAAATCGTGTGCCAGACAAGCTGCCGACACGATGGAACCTATCTCTGAAAGGTGTGTATCCGCCAGTTCGGGATGTTTCTTCAACAAAACGGCAGCCGCCTCGCTACCCAGCGAACGTCCCACGCACGACACTTCCAAGCTATGCGTCAAGCGGTTATGCACAAATATGCTTCCCGGCAACGGGAAAACCTGCGTTTTGTTCTGCAAACGCCGGAAAGGAGCCGAAAAGATAAGCCGGTCGTAATCGCGTTGAAACTCGGTACGGTCGTCTTTCCGGTTTTCATGCAAAAACTCCAGTCCGAAACGTTTGTTAGAAATGAGTTGCTTCCAGTTCATCATGATTCTTGCGCTCTATCAGTTTTTTGTTTGCGAATATAAGGATATTTTTCCCATAAACCGAGGCAGCACCTGCTGAATTTTCATATTATCCTCATAGTAAACCACTTAACAGTTCTTCCGGACAGAGGGAACAGCATCGTTTTCGTACCGTAAAACGCAACCCATAGCGCAGGTCAACGCTATGGGAAGAATTGCCCGGTTCTACCCGTAGCGTTGACCTGCGCTATGGGTTGCGTTTTTGGGGGTATAAAATCGGAGTAAAACAGGCTCTGAGTGTCTTTTTTCTGCGCCAAAAGGTCCGCAAACATATAAAAAATGGTAAACTCGCCTGTAAGTTCCGCGAAATGTGTAACTTCGCACGATTAAAAACAATAAAAACATACGTAAATGAAGGTACAAATCATCAATAAATCCAAACATCCTCTACCTCAATATGCTACCGAGTGTTCGGCGGGAATGGACATCCGCGCCAATCTGAACGAACCCATCGTGCTGAAACCTTTGCAGCGTTGCCTTGTCCCTACGGGGCTGTATATTTCCCTGCCTCGCGGATTTGAGGCACAGATGCGTCCGCGCAGCGGATTGGCACTGAAAAAGGGCATTACGCTGCTGAACACGCCGGGAACCATCGATGCGGATTATCGCGGTGAAATCGGCATTATCTTGGTAAACCTTTCTGCGGAAGACTTTGTAGTAGAAGATGGAGAGCGTATCGCCCAAATGGTAATCGCACGCCACGAACAGGCAGAATGGGTAGAAGTAGAAACGCTCGACGAGACGGAACGCGGTGAAGGCGGATTCGGACATACGGGAAGAAAATAAGCAGTGTAACATGAAACAGATTATAGTTATCATCGGTCTTCTGTCGATACTTACGGCATGTGGCAGCAGCCGGAAATCGCTTCCTGCCACCCAAAACTTGCCGGTAACGGAAAAAGACCCCTTGACGTACGAACAGCGCAGAAAGTATGATTATTACTTTTTGGAGGCGGTACGCATGAAGCAAAAGGGGGAATACGATGCGGCTTTCGAGTTGTACCGCCACTGTCTGGACATTTATCCCGGCTCGGCAGCCACGCTGTACGAAATATCTCAATTTTACATGGTGTTGGGACAAGAGGAAAAGAGCGAACAGGCATTGAAACAGGCTGTCCGTTCCGACGAATCGAATTTTTGGTACAAACAGACGTTGGCCGCATATTATCAAAGCAAACGCGACTTGCCAAAGGCTATCGCCGTCTACGAGGACATGGCTCATCAGTTTCCCTCGCGCTTGGAACCGCTTATGGCTCTGATAGAGCTTTATAACCAAACGAAAAGTTACCAAGAGGTAATCAAGACACTTAACCGCTTGGAGGAGCTGGACGGCAAGTCGGAACAAATCAGTATGGAAAAATTCCGCATGTATTTACTGATGAACAATCAGGAACAGGCGTTTCAGGAAATCGAGAGCCTCTCGAAAGAATATCCGTACGACATGCGTTATAAAACCATATTGGGGGATGTGTACCTGAATAACGGACACCCGCAAGAGGCTTACGATACGTATCAGAAGATTCTGAAAGAAGAACCGGGTTACGCTCCGGCATTGCTTTCGATGGCTTCGTATTACCAAAAGACAGGGCAAGACAGCCTGTACCACGTACAGCTCGACACGATTCTGCTGAACGAGGATGTGGAATCTGCCACGAAAATGGACATCATGCGACAGCTTATCGTACAGTCAGAACAGACTACGAAAGACAGTACGCAAATCGTATCGTTGTTCAACGAAATACTGAAACGTCCGCAGCAGAACGCCGACTTGGCGATGTTATGCGCCCAATACCTGATAACCAAGCGCATGGAAAAAGAATCGGTTCCGGTGCTTCATCAGGTACTTGCGCTTGATCCGGAAAACAAGCCCGCACGCCTGCAACTGTTAAGCTATGCCATCCGAGACAATAACTTGGATGAAGTGATAAAAGTGGCTTCCCCGGCATTGGAGTATAACCCCGACGCAATGGAGTTTTACTATTACCTCGGACTGGCTTATTACCAAAAAGAGGATACGGATAAAGCGCTCGATGTTTTCCAAAAGGGTGTAAAGCAGGTAAATGCCAAGAGCGATAAGGCCATCGTATCCGATTTTTATGCCATTTTGGGCGATATTTACAACATCAAAGAGATGAAGGCGGAAGCTTACGCTGCATACGATTCGTCGCTGGTATATAATCCGAACAACATCGCCACGCTGAACAATTACGCTTATTATTTGTCTGTAGAACGGAAGCATCTGGATAAAGCGGAGGAAATGAGCTATCGCACCGTGAAAGCCGAACCCGAAAATGCAACTTATCTGGACACGTATGCATGGATTCTGTTTGAGAAAGAACGATACACCGAAGCGCGTATCTACATCGAACAGGCGCTGAAAAACGGCGGAGACAGCAGCCGGGTTATCGTGGAACATTGCGGAGACATCTATTACAAATTGGGAGAAAAAGAAAAGGCTTTGGAGTATTGGAAAAAGGCCGACGGCATGGAGGTATCGACCGACGACGGTTCTACTCCGCCCACTGAAGCAGAGATTAAACGGTTGAAACGCAAAATTGCATTAAAAAGATACATTGCAGAATGATAAAGAAGCTATTATATTACCTGTCGGTAACTGTCGTTATCGTAACGATGGCGGCATGTTCTTCTTCGCGCAGACTGGGACGGACGCCTACCATAGGCGGTCTGTCGGGTACTGATTACATGGAAAAGGTGATAAGCCAAACACCCCAATGGCAGAACATTACGGCAAAAGCTGCGTTAAACTTAGACATGGGAACAAAAGGAAACGCCAAAGTAAACGCCACGCTACGTATCCGGCGGGGGGAGGTTATCCGCTTGTCGGTAGCTCCGCTGCTGGGCATTGAGGTGGCGCGTATGGATATCACACCGGATAATGTACTGCTGATTGACCGGCTGAACAAGCGTTACGTAAAAGTTTCGTTCGCCGAACTGAGCAGGCTGGCTAATGCGGAGCTGGATTTCGACGTGCTTCAATCGCTGTTCATGAACGAACTTTTCTTGCCCGGAAAAGCGCAGCTTACCGCAAACGACGTTACGAAGTTCAGAATCACTTCCGAAGGCGAACAGGCCGTGCTGGAAGCCAAACAGGGAAAATACCTGTCTTACCGTTTTGTTACGGAGACTGTAAACGGACTGCTGGAGAACACCCGAATCGGAGTAAAGGGTACACCGTATGCCCTGAGCTGGATGTACGGAAGTTTCGGACGGTTAGACGGAAAGGCTTTTCCGCAACACATGTTCATCACGGCGGGCGATGATACGAAAAAAGTATTTTCGCTCGACATGAAGCTATCGCGTCTTTCGGTAAACGATAACTGGGACGCCAAGACTGAATTATCGTCAAAATACAAAGAAATAGGTTTGGAAGAACTGATGAAACAGTTACTGAAATCATGAAACACTGGGTAGGGTTACTTCTTATCTGCATAGGGGTTGTAGTTGCCGAAGCGCAAACCACACCTACCATCCGCCGCTTGGAAAAGCAGCGTAACGAGCTGCATCAACAAATATCCAAGTCGGAATCGCTGCTCATGTCAACAAAAAAAGACGTGAAAAGCCAACTCAGTAACCTTGCCCTCCTTACCGGACAGATAGACGAACGCCAGAAATACATCTGGCAAATAGAAAACGATGTCCGTACCATCCAACTGGAAATAAACCGGCTTGCCATCGAATTAAAACAGCTGGAGCATGACCTGAAAGACAAAAAGAAGAAATATGAACAGTCTGTGCGGTACATGTACCGCAACAAGTCTGTTCAAGAAAAGCTGATGTTCATATTCTCTGCCGAAAATCTGAATCAAATATATCGGCGTATGCGCTATGTGCGCGAATATGCCGACTATCAGCGCAGACAGGCATTGCAGTTGCAACGCAAGCAAAAACAGATAGAACAGAAAACGCACACGCTCCAAGCAAGCCGCGAGGCTAAAGAAGTATTGCTGCGACAAGGAGAAGCAGAAAAAGCCAAACTGCAGGCACAGGAGCAGGAACGCAAAACGCTGCTGGCTTCTTTACAGAAAAAACAGAACAGCATACAGAAGGAGCTTGCCCAAAAACGCCGCTCCGCCGATAAGCTGAACGCACAAATAGACCGCCTCATCGAAGCCGAAATAGAAAAGGCGCGTAAACGTGCCGAGGAGGAGGCTAAACGACGGGCGGAAGAAGCGCGGAAGAAATCTGCACCCAAGCAGGAAACTGCCTCGACACCTAAGGAAACCGCTCCCGCCAAAAAGGTAGAAGTGTATAAAACCGACTCGGAAGACCGCCGGCTGTCGGGCACATTCGAGAAAAACAAAGGCATCCTTCCCATCCCCATCACAGGCGCATACGTCATCGTAGGACATTACGGACAATATCAGGTGAAAGGACTGAGGAACGTCCGCCTTGATAACAAAGGAATCGATATAAAAGGGCAGGCAGGAGCAAATGCCCGAGCCATCTTCGACGGAGAGGTTTCTGCCGTATTCCAATACAACGGACTGAGCAACGTACTGGTCCGCCACGGCAGCTACATATCCGTATACTGCAACCTCTCTTCCGTCCGCGTGAAGAAAGGCAGCCCCGTACGTACCCGCGACATTTTGGGAGAAGTAAATACTGACAAAGAGGGAAATACCATCCTCCACTTCCAACTGCGAAAGGAAACGGCAAAACTGAATCCTGAACAGTGGCTGAAGCGATAAAAAACACTACCGCATACGCTTGCCAACTCTACCCATAGTTTTCCCTGTTTCTACCCATAGCGTACCTTCGTCCTCCGAATAGAAAATAAAAGTTCTATACATACTAATTTGCAACATCTACATTACATCCATTTGCCCCTAACCCACCCTATTTTCTCTGTTCGGGTTAATAAACCCAAAGCTACACAAACTTTTTCCCCTCATAGCTGTTTGCATTCTAACATTTATTCTTATTTTTGCACATGGAATTTAATCACTAACAACTATAAATTATACAACAATGGTTAATTACAAAGATTTAGGTTTGGTAAACACAAGAGATATGTTTGCCAGAGCAATCAAAGGCGGATATGCTATCCCGGCTTTCAACTTTAACAACATGGAACAGTTGCAGGCTATCATCAAGGCTGCCGTAGAAACCAAATCACCGGTTATTCTGCAAGTATCTAAAGGCGCTCGTAACTATGCAAACCAGACTTTGCTTCGTTACATGGCTGAAGGAGCAGTAGAATATGCTAAAGAATTGGGATGCGCTCATCCTGAAATCGTTCTTCACCTTGACCACGGAGATTCTTTCGAACTTTGCAAATCTTGCATCGACATGGGATTCTCTTCAGTAATGATTGACGGTTCTCACTTGCCATACGAAGAAAACGTTGCTTTGACTAAGAAAGTAGTAGAATACGCTCACCAATTCGACGTAACAGTAGAAGGTGAACTTGGCGTATTGGCTGGCGTTGAAGACGAAGTTTGCGCAGAACACCACACTTATACGAACCCTGAAGAAGTTATCGACTTTGCTACTCGTACAGGTTGCGACTCTTTGGCTATTTCAATCGGTACTTCTCACGGAGCATACAAGTTCAAACCCGAACAATGCCACGTTGACCCGGCTACCGGCCGTTTGGTTCCTCCTCCTTTGGCATTCGAAGTTTTGGACGCTGTTATGGAAAAACTTCCGGGATTCCCCATCGTTCTTCACGGATCTTCTTCAGTTCCTCAGGAAGAAGTTGATACAATCAACCGATACGGCGGTAAACTGGAAGCTGCCATCGGTATTCCTGAAGAAGAATTGCGTAAAGCTGCTAAGTCTGCTGTTTGCAAAATCAACATCGACTCAGACTCTCGTCTGGCTATGACTGCTGCAATCCGCAAGGTATTCGCTGAAAAACCGGCTGAGTTCGACCCGCGTAAATACTTGGGCCCGGCTCGCGACAACATGGAAAAGATGTACAAACACAAAATCATCAACGTGTTGGGTTCGGATGGTAAATTGGCTCAATGCTAATAAACTAACCATAAATTAAGCAGCGGGGCTATGTCAATCATGACGTAGCCCCGCTTGTTTTATATATCCTTAATGGGGATATAAAAATTGCGTCCCGCACATGCGGAACGCAACTCAAGAAAACGTTATAAACGCTTTATTTTACTTCTTCCAGATACAACACACGGCTGGCATAATCGTTCTGTTTATGATAATCTACCCGATGTGTGCACGGTATCTCCAGTCCGTTATCCATCAGATAAGCACCCGTAAAAGTTTTACCTTCAAACGACAAAGGCTCGTTATCAATGCGGTTTAACTCATGAACCCGATACACTTTGCCGGCATCCAGTCCTGCCATCTTCACACGCGGCAAGTGTTGATTCACAAAAGTTTCCATCTTCCACCAATAAAATGCCGCCTTGTCTTTTTCGGGAGAAACATACATGAGCGAAGCTACTCCCAATTTATCGTATGGAGACATCAAACGGTAGATATCGCCGAACTGTACTACCGGACGAATGGTTTTATAATCGGCTATCGCTTTGCGGCACAAGTCTTTCTCTTCGTCTGTCATGTTTTTAGGCTGAATCTCCATGCCCAAACGTCCGCTCATGGCTACGTCGATGCGGTATTTCAAAGGAATGGAGCGGAATGTCTGATGATTGGGAGCTGCACTGATATGCGACGCCATTGCAATCGCCGGGAAGAAATAAGAAGTTCCCCACTGCATATATACACGCTGCAAAGCATCTGTATTATCGCTCACCCAGAATTCATCAAAATAAGGCAAATAGCCATAATTGGCACGTCCGCCACCACTGGCACAAGCCTGAATCGTAAGTTTCGGATATTTAGCCCGAATGCGTTGGCATACTTTTTCAAATCCGCGATGGTAATCAATATATAAATGGCTTTGATTGTCTTTGGTCTGATAGGTAGAACCGTGACTCATGATTCCCATATTCGCATCCCATTTAATGTAATCAAGTTCGGGATATTTGGTCATCAGATTGTCTACCACACCAAATACAAAATCCTGTACTTCGGGATTCCCCAAGTCTAAAACCAACTGCGTACCGCCACGTCCGGTTACGGGTTCTCTCCCTAAGGCATTAACAATCCAGTCGGGATGTTTTTCGTAGAGTTCGCTTTTGGTATTTGTCATTTCGGGTTCTATCCAAAGCCCAAATTCCACACCATTCTTTTTGGCATCACGCAACAGTCCTTCGATTCCTTCGGGCAGTTTCTTTTTATTTACCGTCCAGTCTCCCAATGAAGAATTGTCGGTATCACGCGAATATTTATCGCCAAACCATCCATCGTCCATGACAAACAGTTCGCCTCCCATTGCAGCAATATCTGCCATCATTTGGTCCATGCCTTCCTGCGTGATGTTAAAATAAACACCTTCCCAACTATTCAACAATATTTTACGCGGAACATCTCCATTTGCTAACCTGTATTCGCGTCCCCAACGGTGAAAATTACGGCTTGCTCCGCTTAATCCTTCCTTACTATAAGTAAACGCAAGCACCGGCGTGCGGAAAACTTCTTCTTTTTCTAATTTATATGCCGAATTTTCTTCATTGATGCCTGCAAAGAAATGATGATACTCACTGTCATCGGTATCAATGCGTAATTTATAATTTCCGGTATAACAAAGAGCAGCCCCTATTACGTTTCCTGTATTTTCTTGTGGCTTTCCATCGAGCGAAAACATCACTTCAGCATGAGCCGTATGCGAGTTACGAACGCCGTCTTTATTCTTTATTACTTTCATCCCCGGCTCTAAGGATTCTTGCAGCAGACGCCCTTCGTTTGCCCACGAACCGTAGAGCGACGAAAGCCATACGTTTCCGCGACGGATGGGCAAGTATGCCGAAGCAAACTGATTTAAAATAACGGGATTCTTCTCATTGTGTGTGATTTCGGTCCAAGTTTCAATGACGTCCACGTCTTGATATGCCCTGTAACAAACATTTACGTAAAACGGATAAACTTTGTCTTTCAAATAAACAGTGGTGAGCGTTGAGGAGGCATCCTTATCGCTTTCTACTTTTACCACTTCCATCTGTAACGACATGTTTCCATCGTCGTGTTTTACAGCCAAAGCCGTTTCACTTTGACAATTCATCCCATACACCGGATAAACCGGCAACGCAGCATTGCCCGATGCCGTAATATTCTCCAACCCGCCGTCTGTCAGTTTGCTTCCATAATAAATCTGTTTTAACTCGCCTCCTACTGATGCTTCAATAACCAACGAAGTATGAGGGGTAGAGACTGCCACGGTTTGGGCAAAAAGTCCGCCGCTAAGCATTGATGCTCCGGCAAACAAATACATACTTTTCTTGATATTCATGTTTATTGATATTAGATTTTTTACAACAACAAAAGTACGGAATAAACAACAAAACCAATGGTACTATTTCAGCAGAAAATAATACAGATGTTGATTCGTTGCCCTTCTTGTATTCTCGGTATACATAAAAATAAAGGTTACTGAATCTTTCAAGAAAAGACGATTCAGTAACCCTTATACACCGACCTAATTTATCTGTTTATTTCTTCTTGGGTAAAAAACGTTTGGTCAGCCATTTACGAACCGGCTCATCGTACCACTTCAATGCAGCGTAAGCTAACAGGATGCTGCCTACATAAACCACAAGAGCAACATGCCATACCTCGCCAAGCGTATAATATTTATTCTCTATCAACCATGAATAAAACAGATACATCACAGGATAGTGTACCGCATAGAGCGGGTAAGAGATGTCGCCCGAAAATTTACATATCAGCGTAGAGTGACGGTCGGTTGTCTTACCCGAAGCTGCCAGCCATACCAAACACGGGAAAATAACGAAGATACAAACCGCTTCGTATAATCCGTTAAAGGTGATGACATGCTTTCCTTCGATATAGGGTACGCAGAATAACGCGAGCAATACTACCGAACAAATCCAAAACGCACCCCGCACGTTTTTCAGCGGTTTAAACTTACGAGACAACAACATGCCCAGCGAGAAGGGGAACAACATACGCAGCAGTCCGCCGAAGAAATTCAGTCCGTCCAGCGTCCAGCCTACACCAATCATACCGTAACCCACTACATCGAACAGCGTGAACCAAGCCAGACCGATGCCTGTCAGCGTTACCAGTACGGCCAGCGCCCGCGTACTCAGCCGGTGAATAAAGAGTGCGTAAAGCAGGTTTCCGATATATTCGAAGAACAGTGACCAGCTCGGACCGTTCAACGGAAACATTTCGGCATTTCCACGAATGTCATAGCAGGCACCCGGAGCAGCGGGAATGAAGAACATGGCACACAGCAGAGCCAGCATGATGAACGACGTAGCCACGTGTGTACCGTCCCATTGTTCGCATCCTTGCAATACGTAAAACACTACGCCTAATACCGCACCCAGTACAATCATGGGATGCAAACGGATGAGTCGGCGTTTGAAGAAATTACCCAGCGTCATGGTTTTACCCAAACGGTCATCGTAAGCATAGCCGATAACAAACCCCGAAAGGATAAAAAAGAAATCTACGGCAAGATAACCGTGGTTGATAGTAGTAATGAGTGTGCCTCCGGCAGCGAAAGACAGTCCTTCGAAAATGTGATAGAACACCACTAACAGGGCAGCTACCCCACGCAGTCCGTCTAACAATTCGTAGTGGGGCTTTGAATCCGCGAATGCGGCGGAAGAAGGTCTTGACATAATAGATTGTTTTTCGTTTTAATGTATTCAGAAATAATTGGCACAAAGTTACGCATCTTCTTCCGATAAAGTTTTGTCCTACGACAAAAAACAACCACAATCTGCAACGCCGAACGCTAACCGTTTCTTTTCCCTCTCAGCCGGCTCAGCGTAGGCAGCGTAATCCCCAGATAAGAGGCAATGTAACCCAGTTGGACACGCTGCACCACTTCCGGAAACTGCCGGCAAAAGGCTTCGTAACGCTGAGCGGCAGGTAACGTCAGCCGCTCTTTATGCGAACGGTGCAAGCGATGATATTCATTTTGGTGAATAATACGTCCCCAATTCGCCAACTCCAAATTGGTGCGGAACAAGCGGTGCAAGTCCTCAAGACCAATGCGCCAAGTTTCGGTTTCCTCCAGCGTTTCCACATATTCTTCACTCGGCTTATCGTAGTAAAATTCATCCATGCTGAATACGATGCTTCCCTCAGCGGCAAACGAGGTGGTGATTTCCTCACCGTCTACCAGCCAATAAGAGCGCGTGATGCCCCGCTCAATAAAGTAAGCGGCTCCCGTACGTTTCCCCTTCTCTACCAGCAGGTGACGTTTGGGGAAGCGGAACGGTGTCAGGCAGGCACAAAGTTCACGCTCGGTTTCGGGCGAAAGCGGTATAAGGGCGTTTATATGTTGTAAGGTATATGTCATAATACTCGGTTATCTATCTTACAAAATTACAGTTTTTCCATGTATCTGTATCGCCGGAAACGCATACTTTTCATACAAGCCAAAGACAAAAGCAATTCTTTACAGAAAAACCTCCCAATCGGTGTCGGTGGAAACCGCATAATCACTATCTTTGTTTGCATAACCTTTAGTAGAATATTGCCTTATGAACAAAGACTATGCCGAACGACACATCATCCGCGAAATTACCCCGCTATCAGACAAAGACTGCTTTTACATCGTTGACCGCCACAAGAAAGAGTTTACCTACCCTATCCACTGCCACAAGGAGTTTGAACTGAATTTCATCGAACACGGAACGGGACTGAGGCGCATTGTGGGCGATTCGGTGGAAACCGTTGCCGAATACGACCTTGTACTTATTACGAGCGCCGACCTTGAACACGTGTGGGAGCAGGCCGACTGCCACTCGGAAGACATCCGTGAAATTACCATTCAGTTTTCTCCGCATTTTTTCGACAGCCTCATCGACACCAACCAGTTCGACCGTGTGAAAACCATGCTGAACCATGCTCAAAACGGGTTATGTTTTCCTTTGCCTGCCATCATGAAAATATACGCACTGCTTGACACCTTGCCCGAAACCAAAGGGTTTTATGCCGTCACCCAGTTTCTTACCTTATTATATGAACTGTCTTTCTTCATCGACAGCGCCCACAAACTGTCATCATCGTCTTTTGCCAAAGTAGAAATACAGGCAAACAGCCGCCGCGTACAGAGAATACAACAATACATCAACGACCATTATCAGGAGGAAATACGCCTGAACCAATTAGCCGGCATGGTAGGCATGAGTGCCGTAGCCTTCAGCCGGTTCTTCAAGCTGCGTACAGGAAAGGTATTGTCTGATTACATCATCGACATCCGCCTCGGTCATGCTTCCCGCCTACTGGTCGACTCTACCATGTCGGTAGCAGAAATCTGTTACGAATGCGGCTTCAACAATCTTTCTAATTTCAACCGTATTTTTAAGAAGAAGAAGAACTGTTCCCCGAAAGAGTTCCGGGAAAATTACTGTAAGAAAAAGATAGTAATCTGACATTTTATGCTTCATCTCACTACATGCCCGTGTTTCCCGCTCCAAACACGGGTTTTATTTTGCCTGACAAGAAACAAGCCGAAGCGTAGTCTCACCCTATGGGTAGAACCGGGCTTATCCGTACGCCCGGAACGCTTCCCATAGAACGGGTGAACGCTATGGGTAGAAATAGTCAACGCTACCGCATGAGATGACTAACACTAACGGTAGCGTTTTTCGAGACATTTGCAGGCAAAAAAACGACTTTGCAACCGTGTTAAGAAAGTATTACGATGTGATAAAATTGTATTTGTTCATAACCGTCCAACCCCGTAATTTTGCACTCGTTGTAATGAATAAGACACGATGTGTTAGAATTAAATCTAAAACAGTGAAATACGAATTATAACCTTAATACAATCTAAACATATCTATTTATGAACGTAAACGCAAAAAAAGCAGCTTTAGTTGCAGGAGTCTGCCTGTCGGCAATCGTAGCAGGAACTCCGCAGGCTTTCGCAGTTTCGGTCGATACTTACCAAACTGCCCAACAAGCCAAAACAGTCACAGGAACTGTTGTCGACGAGAGTGGCATCCCTATCATCGGGGCCAACATCCTTGAGAAAGGAACTACTAACGGAGTGATTACCGACATCGACGGTAACTTCAGCCTTAACGTGTCTGAAGGAGCGGTCATCACGGTTTCATACATCGGATATGTAAGCCAAGAAATAACCATCGGAAACCAATCTGCCTTACAGATTACGCTGAAAGAAGATTCTGAAACACTCGACGAAGTGGTGGTGGTAGGTTACGGTGTACAGAAAAAGAAACTGGTAACGGGAGCCACGGTACAGGTGAAGGGAGACAATATCCAGAAACTGAACACCACCAATGCCCTCGGTGCTTTACAGAGCCAGACACCCGGTGTTAACATCGTAGCTTCTTCCGGACAGCCGGGCGAAGGATACCGTGTCAACATACGTGGTGCGGGTACCAACGGTTCTACTACTCCGCTTTACATCATCGACGGTGTGGAAGGCGACATCAACACCATCAGCCCTGCCGACATCGAAAGTGTAGACGTATTGAAAGACGCGGCTTCGGCAGCCATCTACGGTGCGCGTGCTGCCAACGGTGTCATCCTTATCACGACCAAGCAGGGGAAAGAAGGCAAAATGCAGGTGTCATACGATGGTTACGTGGGCTGGCAAGATGTTTACAAAATGCCTGATCTGCTGAACGCACGCGAATACATGGAGGTAATGGACCGGGTAAACGTGGCAGAGGGCGGACAGCCGTATAACTGGACCGACTACATGTCGCAAGAACAGTATGATGCGTATATGAATGGCTCAGACCCCGGCACAAACTGGATGGAAGCTATCCGCAATAAAGGGGCTATCACCACGAGCCACTCCATCAACCTTGCAGGCGGATCGGAATATTCGAAGTTTTCAACAGGTATATCATATATGAAGCAAGAAGGTACGCTGGGTAAACCGGCTGCTTCCGATTATTCGCGCTTTACCGTCCGCCTGAACTCTGAACATGTACTGTGGCGCAAGGATGATTTAGATATCATCACTTTCGGAGAGAACTTCTACTATAATCACAACCAGCGTTCGGGTATTTACACCAACGGACAATCTTCAAACACGCTGTCGGAAATACTCCGCGCCAATCCGCTGATTCCGGTTTACAACGAAAGCGGCGAGTATTACGGTTACGATGATTTGAACAATGCCGGATGGTTTGGTTACAATCCTTATTCTACCAACCCTATCGCCAAAATGACTTACATCGACCACGGTAACAACATCAGCAAAAACTATTCGCTGAACATGGTAGGATACTTGAAAGTGCAGCCCATCAAAGGACTGACTTACAAAGGACAGGTAAGCTACCGCCAAAGCTCGAACTCTTATAGAAGATACAACGGCATCTATCACCTGAACGACATCAGCGACCAGCGTACCGACGATGAAGTACAGCAAAGCATGGGTACAGGATGGAACTGGTCGGTTGAAAACACATTAAACTATACGTTCGATGTGAAAGATGAACACCACTTCGACGTATTGCTCGGTCAGTCTTTCCAAAAGAGTGGCTTCGGTATGGGCGAAGACATCAGTGCCACGGCATCAAGCACCCTTTTCGGTAATTGGGAAATGGCTTATCTTTCTAACAGTACCGCTTCAACACCGCGAGACGCTACCGGCGCTCCGTGGGGAGACAGCGCGCTGTCGTCATTCTTCGGCCGTGTGAACTACGACTGGAAAGAAACCTACATGGCAAGTTTAATTGTACGCGGTGACGGTTCTTCCAATTTTGCCCGCGGACACCGTTGGGGTACTTTCCCGTCGGCTTCGGTAGGCTGGGTAATGACCAACGAAAAATGGATGCAGAAATCGCAAAACTGGCTGGATTTCCTGAAGTTGCGTGCAAGCTGGGGACAGAACGGTAACTGTAACATCGACAATTTCTATTACGTGTCAATGGTAGCTTTCGATACCTACGGACGTTATCCGTTCGGAAACAATAAAGACGGAGCTACACAAGGAGGATATGCCGTTAACTTACCGAACGAAGAGGTTACTTGGGAAACATCCGAACAATGGGACTTTGGTATCGATGCCCGTTTCTTGAACGGACGGTTAAACTTTGCGTTCGACTACTATATCAAGAATACGAAAGACTTACTGGTTCAGGCTCCTATCTTGGACTCTTACGGGCTTGACGCTCCTTATGTAAACGGTGGAGACGTACGTAACAAAGGTTTCGAAATCGCATTGGGATGGAATGACCAGAAAGGTGATTTCCGTTACAACGTCAATCTGAACCTTGCCCACAACAAGAATGAAGTAACCCGAATCAATAACCGAAATGGCTACATCGAAGGCGAATCAAATATTCTTTCAAACGGAACCGCTCCTATCTACCGTATGCAGGTAGGACACCCCATCGGTTATTTCTATGGTTACAAAACGGAAGGTGTCATGCAGAATGCAGCCGATGTTCAGGCATACTTGGACAAGAACTGTCAGGGCAATGCAGCCAACTCTTTGCAAGGTTCATCCATCCAGCCGGGCGACTTGAAGTTTGTAGATGTAAACGGTGACGGTACGATTACAGAAGCCGACAAAACCGAAATCGGAAACCCGCATCCCGACTTTACAGGTGGCATCAGTTTCAGTGCGTCTTACAAAGGATGGGACTTATCGTTTACTACTTATGGCGCATTCGGACAACAAAACATCCGCTCATGGCGTCAGTTCATGGGTAACCGGTATGACAACTATTCTGCCGAAGTGCTTGAATACTGGAACGGTGAAGGTACATCCAACAAATATCCGCGCCTGACTGCCGGTAGTAACACAAACTTCGCACAAATTTCCGATATTTACGTAGAAGATGCCGATTACTTCCGTCTGCAAAACCTGACGTTAGGTTACGACCTGAAGAATATCTGGAAAAAATGCCCGATGCAGCAACTCCGCTTATACGTTACCGCACAAAACCTGTTTACCATTACAGGATATAAAGGCATGGACCCGGAAATCGGTGCAAATGCCGGCGTAGGTGACAGTTGGGCTTCAGGTATTGACGTAGGTTATTACCCTGCTCCGAGAACTTATATGGTAGGCGTTAACATTAAATTCTAAAGAAAACTGATATGAAAAAGTATTTATATTTATTGATAGGTGCATCTCTCGCATTAGGTGCTTGCGACGATGCCCTTGATACAACGAACTATACACAAAAGAACACAGGTACGTTTCCCACGAACCTGACAGATGCACAGCAAATGCTGACGGGTATTTATGCGAATCTGAATCAAGCAATCTCTACCCCTCAGACTTCTTTCTATTACCTCTCAATGTTGGCAAGCGATGATAATTTGGGAGGAGGCGGAAGCAACGACGGATTGATGCAGGCTATGGACCTTCTGACTAATTACGGATATGACATGACAGAGTCATTCTGGCAAGTACGTTACGAAGGAGTAGGACGTGCCAATGCTTTTATCGAATCGTTGGATAACTGCCAAGATATTTCGGAAGCCGACCATGACAAATTATTGGGAGAGGCTCTGTTTTTACGCGCTTTCTTCTATTATGAATTGGCATCACAATACGGTTCCATCCCTTTAATGACGACATTGGAGGCTGAAGACAAACCGCAAGCTACTGCTGCCGAAACGTGGGGACAGATTTTGCAGGACTTGAAAAATGCCTGCGACTTACTGCCCGACCAAAGAACCGATGCTGCACAGGCCGGACATGTAGACAAATATGCAGCCGAAGCCATGCTGGGACGTGCTTGGCTGTTTTATACCGGAATGTATTGCAACGGAGAAGAACTGGCAGACTTAACCAGTACGACTTATAATCCGCTGACAGAAGTAACCCTTCCTGACGGCAGCACGTTAACCAAACAGCAGGTAATCGACTATATTGATGATTGTGTCAATAATTCCGGTTACTCATTGGTTACCTCCGATTTCCGCAATTTATGGGCATATACTAATCGTTGCACCGTAGAAGACTTCCCTTACACTCAAGGACAAGGACTGTCATGGGTAGAAAACGATAATGCCATCAATCCTGAAGCCTTGTTTATGATTAAGTTCAACAAGCAAGGAACTTACGTAGGCAGTGGCGACGGATATCCCGGTATGTCTAATCAATATGCTCTTCACTTCGGTGTACGTGGCGGACAGAACTATGCCAATACATTCCCCTTCGGACAAGGATGGGGAGCCGGTCCGGTAGCTCCGAATCTGGTTGCCGACTGGGAAGCCGCCGAACCGAATGACCCGCGCCGTGCAGCTTCTATTTACGATGTTGACGATTTGCCCAATTACGAACGGGGAGCCGGAGGCTGGAACGATTATATGCAGGAAACCGGTTATTTCAATATGAAATCGGCCCCCATCTCTTGCCGAAACACCGATTCGGAAAGTTTCCCAGGAATGGATTATCTGCCTTCATTTGAATTTCTGATGTATGGGGCAAGCAACTGGCAATACAGCGTTACGCTCGACTTCGGAAACATTCATGATTTGGTACTGGTTCGTTTTGCCGATGTACTATTAATGCAGTCTGAATTGGAAGAAGACGCTACGGGTATGAACCGGGTACGTGCCCGCGTAGGATTGCCTCCCGTAAGTTATTCTTTGGAAGCTCTTCAGAACGAACGCCGTTGGGAATTGGCTTTTGAAGGTGTACGTTGGAACGACATTCGCCGTTGGCACATCGCTGCCGCAGCATTGGAAAAACAGCAAAATGTGGATATCCTGATAAACGATGCCATACCGACACAGAATGTTCCTCAAAACGGTGGTTATGCCCAGCGATACAATGAAACGGCAGGATTCTTGAAAATCCCTGAAAGTCAGGTTTCATTATCGGAACATTTGGAACAGAATCCGGGATGGGGTTCGAATGCTGATTATACTGGTTGGAGACAATAAATTTCTGAATCTTATGAAAAACCGCACATATATTCATATCTTTATGGTACTAACAATGGGGTTAACCGGATGTTCTCAGGCAGCTAAAGAAGAAGCTGCCGGGAACTTCCGGACTCCGGAAGCCTCAGCAATGCTGGAAACCTTAAAGACCTTACCTGAACAGGGTGTATTCATGTTCGGTCATCACGATGACCCGGTTTACGGAATAGGTTGGGACGGAGACTCTGCCCGCAGCGATGTAAAAAGCGTATGCGGAGACTATCCCGCTATCATGTCATTCGATTTGGGAAGGATGGAAATCTGGGGAGACAGGAATCTCGATAATGTCTCGCTCGACCGTATCCGCAAAGAAACCGTCGCACAATATCAACGGGGCGGAATGGTTTCTTTCAGTTGGCATACCGATAATCCGCTTACCGGAAAAGATACATGGGACGTTTCCGATTCTACCGTGGTGAAATCCATCTTGCCGGGAGGAGCCAATCATGACAAATTCATCGGATGGATAGACAAGGTTGCCGATTACTTAAACTCCATACAAACCTCGGAAGGCATAAAAGTTCCGGTATTGTTCCGCCCGTGGCACGAGCATACCGGAAGCTGGTTCTGGTGGGGACAGAATCTTTGTACGACGGATGAGTATAAAGCCTTGTGGCAGATGACTTATAACCGCATGAAGGAAAAAGGAGCCGACCAGTTGCTATGGGCTTACTCACCGGGTACAGAGCCTAACGATTCTACCGAATATCTGGAACGCTATCCGGGAGACAGCATCGTAGACCTGATAGGTGTGGATATTTATCAATACGGGGATAATGAAAGCTATCAGCAAAACTTAGACAAGTCATTGCAGATTCTGACACAGGTAAGCAGAGCTCACGGCAAGGCTATGGCAATAACAGAGACCGGTTATGAAACCATACCCGATTCTACATGGTGGACTCAAACCCTGTTGCCCGTAATTGAGAAATATCCCATCAGCTATGTCTTAGTCTGGAGAAATGCACGAGAGAAAGAAAACCATTTCTATGCTCCTTATCCCGGACAGGTTTCGGAAAAAGATTTCATCAAGTTTTATGAAAATCCGAAAACCGTATTCGTTGGCGATATAAAAAGTATAGTCAAAAACAATAAATGAAGATATTATGAGTCAGTTTAAAGAAAAAGTAAAAACGCTGTTCGCTAAATATGAGACACTGATAACACGTAAAAATGAACCTGTTGAAAACACAAATGGCGTATACGTACGCTATAAATACCCGGTTGTAACGGCCGCTCACACGCCGGTGTTCTGGAGGTATGATTTAAACGAAGATACCAATCCGTATCTGATGGAGCGTATCGGAGTGAATGCTACCATGAACTCAGGAGCTATCAAATGGAACGGGAAATACCTGTTGGTGGTACGGGTGGAAGGTGCCGACCGCAAATCGTTCTTTGCTGTTGCCGAGAGTCCGAACGGTGTAGATAATTTCCGTTTCTGGGATTATCCCATTACGATGCCCGATGACGTTATTCCTGCCACCAACATCTACGACATGCGACTGACAGCGCATGAGGACGGATGGATTTACGGTATCTTCTGTGCCGAACGTCACGATGACAGCGCACCTGCAGGAGACCTTTCGGCAGCTACCGCTACGGCGGCAATCGCTCGTACCAAAGACTTGAAAACATGGGAACGCCTGCCGGACTTGAAAACAAAGAGTCAGCAACGGAACGTGGTGCTTCATCCGGAGTTTGTAAACGGGAAATATGCGCTTTACACCCGTCCGCAGGATGGATTTATCGATGCAGGAAGCGGCGGAGGTATCGGCTGGGCGTTGGTTGACGATATTACCCATGCCGAAATTCACGAGGAAAAGATTATCGACGCACGTTTCTACCATACCATCAAGGAGGTGAAAAACGGCGAAGGACCTCATCCCATCAAAACCCCGAAAGGATGGTTGCACCTTGCCCACGGAGTGCGTGGCTGTGCTGCCGGATTGCGCTACGTTCTTTATCTGTACATGACTTCATTAGACGATCCTTCGCAGGTGATAGCTTCGCCGGGCGGATACTTCATGGCTCCCGAAGGCGATGAGCGCATAGGCGATGTTTCCAACGTGTTGTTTTCTAACGGATGGATTGCCGACGAAGACGGTACGGTGTATATTTACTATGCTTCTTCCGATACACGGATGCACGTGGCGGTTTCTACGATAGACCGGTTGGTAGACTACTGTATGAATACGCCCGAAGACGGACTGACCACCACGGCTTCGGTAGAAACGCTGAAGAAGTTAATCGACAAAAACATGAAAATAATGAAATAAACAAATAAACGAAAGGTAAGCACTATGATAAAACTCAGGGAGAAAATAGGATATGGATTCGGGGATATGGCATCGTCGATGTTTTGGAAACTCTTCGGGGCCTACCTGATGATTTTTTATACAGACGTATTCGGACTGCCTGCGGCGATGGTAGGAACCATGTTTTTAGTCACCCGTGTTTGGGATTCGGTTTTCGACCCCATTATCGGAATCGCTGCCGACCGCACAAGCAGCCGTTGGGGGAAGTTTCGTCCTTACCTCTTGTTTCTCGCCGTTCCTTTCGGTTTCATCGGCGTGCTTACCTTTTACACTCCTCCGTTCGGGGATGCCGGCAAGCTGGTATATGCTTACATCACTTACTCGCTGATGATGATGGTTTACTCCGGCATCAACGTGCCTTATGCTTCGCTGCTTGGTGTAATGAGCCCGAACCCGCAAGAAAGAAACACGCTGTCTACGTTCCGCATGATGTTTGCCTACCTCGGCAGTTTCATTGCCTTGTTGCTTTTCATGCCGATGGTCAATGCGTTTAGCGGACATAGCAAGGAGATTGCCAACCAGCAGACGGGCTGGCTGATGGCGGTGGCGGTTATTGCCGTAATGTGCATCGTTCTGTTCTTGGGCTGTTTCGCTTGGACGAAAGAGCGCGTAAAGCCGATCAACGAACAGCGTACTTCGCTGAAGAATGACATCAGGGATTTGTTTCACAACAAGCCGTGGTGGATTCTTTTCGGGGCGGGAATCGGGACGTTGGTATTCAATTCCATCCGCGACGGGGCTGCGGTTTACTATTTCAAATATTTCATCGTAGAAGAGCATTTCCATTCCATTACCCTGTTCGGCGTGTCGTTCGTATTGAGCGGGCTGTTTCTTTCCGTGGGACAAATAGCCAACATCATCGGGGTAATACTGGCGGCTCCGCTGAGTAACCGAATCGGGAAAAAGACTACCTTTGCTGCTGCCATGCTGATAGCCGCCGTGCTGAGCGTTATCTTCTTTTGGTTCGATAAAGACGACTTGGTACTGATTTTTCTCTTCCAATGTCTGATAAGCATTTGTGCCGGAAGCATCTTCCCGCTCTTGTGGTCGATGTATGCCGACTGTGCCGACTACTCTGAGCTGAATACCGGAAACCGTGCCACCGGACTTATATTCAGTGCCTCATCCATGAGCCAGAAGTTTGGCTGGGCAATCGGTACTGCCGTTACGGGATGGCTGCTTTCTTACTTCGGATTCCAAGCCAATGCCGAACAGAGTGCGGAAACCATCAACGGTATCAAGATGTTTCTGAGCTGGCTTCCTGCTGCGGCAGCCTGCATCTCTACGCTCTTTATCGTTTGCTATCCGCTGGGCGAGCAGAAAATGAAGAATATCATTGATAAGTTAAACTTAAAACGTACGCAGAAAAATGACTGAAACGATAAACACACTCCGCAAGGAGGTTACAGAAGAATTAGAGGGGAATATCCTTCCGTTCTGGATGAATAAGATGACCGACCGCGAGCGGGGAGGATTTTACGGGCGCATCAGCGGAGAGGATGTCTTAATGCCGGACGAGCCTAAGGGGGCGATTCTGAATGCCCGCATCCTCTGGACATTCTCCGCTGCCTACCGTTTGTTGAAAAAGCCGGAATATCTGGCTACTGCCACACGCGCCAAACGTTATCTGCTCGACTTTTTTTACGACAAGCAGTTTGGAGGCATTTATTGGTCGGTGGATTGCGAAGGGAATCCGCTCGACACTAAAAAACAAATCTATGCCTTAGGTTTCGCCATCTACGGACTGAGCGAATATGCCCGTGCCACCGGCGATGAAGAGGCGTTGGAATATGCCATACGGCTGTTCGAGGTTATTGAGAAATACAGTTTCGATGCAGAGAAAAACGGATATGTGGAAGCGCTGACGCGCGACTGGCAACCGATAGCCGACATGCGTCTGAGCGATAAAGACGAAAACGAGAAGAAAACCATGAACACCCATCTGCACATTCTCGAACCGTACGCCAATCTGTATCGGGTATGGAAAGACGGGCGGTTGAAAACTCAGTTGAAAAACCTGATAGAGTTATTCGTCACCAAGATATTAGACACGCAAACGTATCACCTGAACCTGTTTTTCGAAGATGACTGGACGAATAAATATCACCTTATATCTTACGGACACGACATCGAGGCTTCGTGGCTGATTCATGAAGCGGCATTGGTTTTGGGCGATGAAACGGTTCTGAAACAAATTGAGCCGGTTATCGTGCGGATAGCCCGTGCTGCGGATGAGGGACTGAACGCCGACGGAAGCATGATGTACGAACGTTTTTCTGATAAGGGTGAGACCGACCGCGAACTTCACTGGTGGGTGCAGGCCGAGAACGTAGTAGGTCACTTGAATTTATACCAGCACTTCGGCGACGAGGAAGCATTGTCGACCGCACTCCGCTGCTGGCAGTTTATCAAAGACAAGCTGATTGACCGCGAAAACGGGGAGTGGTACTGGAGCCGCTTTGCCGATGGAAGCATCAATCGCAACGACGACAAAGCCGGGTTCTGGAAATGTCCGTATCACAACGGACGTATGTGCTTGGAAATCAACGAGCGTTTTGCCTGAAAAACGCTACCCATAGAACAGGGCAACACTATGGGTAGAACCGGACAGTTCTACCCATAGAAATGATTAACACTAACGGTTGCGTTTTCGGGAACACAAAGGCGGAGAATTTCTGCATATAGTTCAGGCAAATTTACCATAGAATATAAACTACTAATACTTTGAAATTATGAAAAGACCATTCAGCACTGCTGTCTTGTTATTGGCGAGCGTTATGGCATGGGGAAAAGTAACCTTGCCGGACATCGTAAGCGACAACATGGTGCTTCAGCAGCAAACCCAAGCCCGGCTGTGGGGATGGGCAGAACCTCAAACGGAAATAACCGTACACACGTCGTGGAACGAGAAGACTTACCTCACCCGTACGGACGAGAAAGGGCGGTGGCTCGCGACGGTAGACACACCTGCCGCTTCGTATGAACCGCAAACCATCTCAATATCCGACGGCGAGACCGTGCAGTTAAACAATGTGCTTATCGGCGAAGTATGGTTTTGTTCCGGACAGTCGAATATGGAGATGCCTCTCGCGGGATTTGATAATTGCCCGATAGCCGGTGCCAACGAAACCATAGCCGCGGCGGGACAGTGGAAGGGAATCCGCATGGCTACCGTCGAAAAGAACGGACAACTGAAGCCCGTAGACCGCTGTACGGGAAGTTGGAAAACAAGCACTCCTGAAAATGCACCCCGATTCAGCGCCACAGCATTCCATTTTGCCATGATGATGAACCGCGTGTTAAACGTACCGATAGGCATCATCCATTGCAGTTGGGGAGGGTCGATGGTGGAAGGCTGGCTTCCCCGCGAAATCGTATCTCAATATCCCGACATTGATTTGTCTCGCGATATCCGCAAGGATGCTCCGCACGACTGGTGGCATTGCCTCAGTCCGGTATTGATGTATAACGGAATGTTGAAACCTCTCCAGCAGTACACCATCAAGGGGTTCTTGTGGTATCAGGGAGAGTCGAACGTGGGAAGGCACTCCACTTACGCCGAACGGCTGAAAACGATGGCGGAGCTTTGGCGCAAGGAATGGGGACTTGGCGAACTGCCTTTTTATTTCGTAGAGATAGCGCCATACGGTTCGGCAGAAGGAACGACAAGTGCCTTGTTGCGCGAAGCCCAGTTCAAAGCCCAATCGCTGATACCGAACAGTGCCATGATTTCTACCAATGATTTGGTAGAACCGTATGAAGCCTGCAACATTCATCCGAAAGATAAAAAACACGTAGGCGAACGGTTGGCTTATCAGGCGTTGAGCAAAACGTATCACGTTAGTGGAATCGAGGCGGACAGCCCTTCCTTCTTATCGATGGAAATAAAAGACAATGCTGCCATTCTCAGTTTCAGTCACGCCGATAACGGTTTCAATCGTATGAACGGAATGACAGGCTTTGAAATGGCGGGCGAAGACAGGGTGTTCCATCCGGCAGAAGCCGAACTGACAGGAAGAAACCAAATAAAAGTTACCTGCAAGGAAGTGGACCGCCCGGTTGCCGTACGGTATGCTTTCCGCGATTTTCTGCCCGGCAATGTGGCAAACCTGCGCGGACTGCCGCTCATTCCTTTCCGTACGGATAGCTGGGAAAAATAAATATCCGCATTTCACCCAATAACGTCATAATAATGAAAAACTAACGATTAAACTCCAATCTGTATGAATCAAATAAAAAACATAGCGCTCGCTTCCATGCTTTGCGCCAGTGCCTGTGTCTCGTCCGCCGGACAGACCGTACCGCCTGCCATCACACCCGATCCGGAAATAGAAGCCAATATTCAGAAGTGGCTGAAGCAAATGACTCTCGACGAAAAGGTAGGGCAAATGTGTGAAATAACCATTGATGTGGTTACGGATTTCGAGAAAAGCAAAAACGGATTTGCCCTCAGCGAAGCAATGCTCGATACGGTTATAGGGAAATACAAAGTGGGCTCGCTGCTAAACGTTCCGTTGAGCGTGGCTCAAAAGAAAGAGGTATGGGCAGCCATGATTAAGCAAATCCAAGACAAATCGATGAAAGAGATTGGCATTCCATGTATTTACGGAGTAGACCAAATACACGGAACAACCTATACGCTCGACGGTACGCTATTCCCGCAAGGCATCAACATGGGGGCAACCTTCAACCGTGAGTTGGTAGAAAGAGGAGCGGAAATCTCTGCTTATGAGACCAAAGCGGGATGTATTCCGTGGACTTACGCGCCGGTGGTAGACTTGGGACGCGACCCTCGCTGGCCTCGCATGTGGGAAAACTACGGCGAAGACTGTTATGTAAATGCAGAAATGGGAGTTGCTGCCATCCGTGGATTTCAAGGAGATGACCCGAATCACATCGGCGAAAACCGGGTAGCAGCCTGTGTGAAACATTATATGGGTTACGGTGTACCCGTTTCGGGAAAAGACCGTACACCGTCGGCTATTCCCCGCAGCGAATTGCGCGAAAAACATTTCGCACCGTTTCTGTCTGCCATCCGCGCCGGCGCACTGAGTCTGATGGTCAATTCGGGCGTAGATAACGGAATGCCTTTCCACGCCAACAAGGAATTGCTTACCGACTGGTTGAAAGAAGACTTGAATTGGGACGGGCTGATTGTAACCGATTGGGCGGACATCAATAATTTATGTACGCGCGACCATATCGCCGCTACCAAGAAAGAAGCTGTCAAGATAGCCATTAATGCGGGAATCGACATGTCAATGGTTCCTTACGAGGTCAGCTTCTGCACGTACCTGAAAGAGCTGGTTGAAGAAGGCGAAGTGCCAATGAGCCGTATCGATGATGCCGTAGCCCGTGTATTGCGATTGAAGTACCGCTTGGGGTTATTCGAACATCCTTATTGGGACATCAGCAAGTACGACCGTTTTGCTTCGCCTGAATTTGCGGAAGAAGCACTTCATGCAGCGGAAGAGTCCGAAGTGTTATTGAAAAACGATGACCATATACTGCCCATCGCTCGCGGGAAAAAGATTCTGCTGACCGGGCCGAATGCCAACTCCATGCGTTGCCTCAACGGGGGATGGTCGTATAGCTGGCAAGGACATCGTGCGGATGAATATGCACAGAATTACAATACCATTTACGAGGCTCTCTGTAACAAATACGGAAAAGAACAGGTAATCTATGAACCGGGAGTGACTTATGCTCCTTATAAAAACGACAACTGGTGGGAGGAAAACACGCCGGAAATAGATAAAGCAGTAGCCGCAGCCAACAACGCAGACGTTATCATTGCTTGCATCGGCGAAAACTCTTACTGTGAAACTCCCGGAAACCTGACCGACCTTACGCTTTCTGCCAACCAGCGTAATCTGGTAAAGGCATTGGCGGCTACCGGGAAACCGATTGTATTGATTCTGAATCAAGGGCGTCCACGTATTGTCAACGACATTGTTCCGCTGGCGAAAGCTGTCGTCAATATCATGCTCCCCGGTAATTACGGAGGGGATGCGCTGGCTAATTTATTGGCTGGCGATGTGAACTTCAGCGGAAAGATGCCTTTCACTTACCCGAAACTCATCAACTCATTAGCCACTTACGATTACAAGCCTTGTGAAAATATCGGTCAGATGGCAGGGAACTACAATTACGATTCGGTTATGGACGTTCAATGGCAATTCGGCTTCGGATTAAGCTACTCCACTTACCAATATGATAACCTCCGCGCAGACAAATCATCTTTTAACCCCGATGAAGAACTCACCGTAACGGTAGACGTCACCAATACCGGAGGCAGAGAGGGCAAAGAGAGCGTATTGTTATACTCAAGCGATCTCGTAGCCAGCAGTACACCGGACAATATCCGCTTGAGAGACTTCGAGAAAATCTCTTTAAAACCGGGTGAAACCAAGACCGTAACATTTAAATTGAAAGCTAATGACTTAGCGTTCGTAGGATACGACGGCAAGTGGAGACTGGAGAAAGGCGACTTCAAATTATCGTGCGGTAATCAGCAAACTACCATTACTTGTACGCAAACAAAAGTATGGGACACCCCTAATCGTTAATTCGGTAACAAGGCAAGATAAAGAAAAAGGTTGCAATCCGTATGAATGTCTACGGTGCAACCTTTTCTTGTTATACAACTTCAAATTCTCTCAAATTAACACGGCGATTACTTGTTATACATTCCGCCGTACATTACCATTGCGCTCCATTCCAGATTCTTTCTGATAGAACGAAGCAAACTTTTTACCTCTTTCATTCTGTTTTCAGTTTAGTCGTTATCCTTTCAATCTTTGTATTTCTCTCCTTATAAGGTGTTATCAAGAAACTTATTTCATGTTTTACAACACAAAAATACGACCATTTCGGATAATCTTTCCAACGAAAAAGAAAAACATACCGGAATGGCCGTATTTTTTTGACCTGTATCAATAAGACTCATCAGAACATGACAAAATTGCATTGATATTCCGAATCAAAGAGAGGGTTGTGCTGTCAGTGCTGAATACGGAATTAAGCCCTTGAGCTTCTTGTGCCGGATCGCCTGTATAATCGTCACCCGGTTTCCAATAATCATGCCCGGTAGGAAGGGATGCGCTTCCGCCCCATGCCCAGAAATTACATCCAGCCAGTAGGCCTCCCGTACGGGCATGTTTGTTTATCAAACCGAAAACCGATTCATAATAGCTGTCGCGGGCAACGGTTGGGGCATGTTTTTCAAATTTAAATCCGTCGCGCGGATAACCGAACTCCTCGATTACCATCGGTTTGCCGCAGCGTTCTGCCACGGACAAATGTTCCGTTATATACTTTTCGGTTTTTTGTTTGGCATTATCCAGCTTCTGCTGCAAACTGTCTTCCGATACCCACCCCCAATTATAAGGCCAGATATGGATGGTCAAGTAATCAATATGTTCATTCTGATGAATCCGTTCGAACAGCGATATGTCTTCTTCGCAACCTGCTTTACCTTCGCTCCCGGTAGATATCAACTGACGGGGAGCAAGCGAATCAAGTTGAGTTGCTGCCTTTTCCAACCAATCGGCAAATGCTTCTTTATTATCTTGGGAGAAAGCACGCGGTTCGTTACCTATTTGCCACGACATGATGGTGGGGTCATCGGTATAACGCTTCCCCGTATAACGGTTAGTACGTGTCACGATATCGTTAACATAGTTTGAAAAAAGCCTTTTCGCCGCCTCCGATTGCGGAAACTGTTTTACATAATTCATGAAAGCCTCATAGCCGTCTATCGCCGGGACGGGGATTTTTCCGAAACCTGCCCATTCAAGGTATTGCCCGTAACCGCCGCTCCACTCCCACGAGTTATTCAGGTAAAGCACAGCCAGCATGTCGCGCTTGCCCATTTCCATCAACAGATAATCCAGTCCTGCCAGAATCGTATCGTTATACACTCCGGGAGCAGTTTGCAAGGTAGGCTCTACTTTTGTCGGAACGCCGGATTTTCCATCCGCCCCGACCAACACACGCAAGTTGTTTACTCCCAATGCTTTCAACGAATCCAGTTCTTGGCATAAACGTTTCCGGTTACCGCCCGTTCCTTCCGAACCCAAGATGGCTCCATACCAGAAATTCGCCCCTACATAATAGTACGGTTTACCATTACGGATAAACTGACCGTTTTTTACAGATACAAACATATCCTGTTCCGCCTTTTGCTTGGGCGATGAACAGGATATGCATAACAAAGCTACCGCCACAGCGCAGAAAAATTGTTTCATCATAAGATTTACCGGTTAAAGTTTCTGCACAAAAGTAGCTTGGTCCGGGCAGATTTACTGCTACTATCTTATCAAAGGATGATACTTCTTTTATAACTCCTTTTTATAATTCCCTGATGCTGATAGCCACTCCCCCACTCGGTGCAAGGCGTTGCTTCAATACGGTTTTGCGGGTTACTTTCTTCGTGGATATTACATAATCTTTCGGGTTGGTGCGCCAGTCGGCTTTCTTTCCGTCGGCATAAATCGTTGCTTCATATTTCTTTCCTTCCGGCAAGAAGCTGAGGTCGATGACTGCTTCGCGGGCATTTTCATCGGTTATTCCGCCGATGTACCATTCGTTTTTGCCTTTTGCTTTACGGGCTATCGTAATGTAATCACCCGGTTCGGCTTCGAGGATATATGTATTGTCCCAGTCTGCTGCCACATCTTTAATAAATTGGAAAGCGTCGGGATATTTTTCATAATTCTGATACAAATCAGCAGCCATCTGGAGCGGACTGTACATGGTTACGTAAAGTGCCAACTGTTTGACGAGCGTGGTACTGAGTTTCGCTTTGTTCGAACCGTAAACCGAAAGGTCGCCTTCGAAGATTCCCGGCGTATAGTCCATCGGGCCTCCCATCAGGCGTGTAAACGGAAGAATGGTGGTATGTTCAAGCGTATTGCCGTTGAAAGACTCAAACTCTGTTCCGCGGGCAGATTCTTGGGCGAACCAGTTGGGATAAGTACGACACAATCCGGTAGGACGTACCGCCTCGTGGGAGTTGACCATCACCTTATATCTGGCAGCCGTTTTCGCCACACGCAGGTAGTGGTTTACCATCCACTGTCCGTCGTGATATTCGCTGCGCGGAATAATCGGGCCTACGTAACCGGTCTTTACGGCATCGTATCCGTTATCTGCCATAAAGCGGAAAGCATCTTCCATCTGGCGTTCATAATCGGCAACCGATGAAGTGGTTTCGTGGTGCATGATGATTTTCACGCCACGCTCTGCCGCATAACGATGAAGTTCTTCCACATCGAAATCGGGATAAGGTTTGTCGAAATCGTAAATGTGTTCCTTTATGTAGGCAAAGTTCGCTTCCCAACCTTCGTTCCATCCTTCTACCAATACGCCGTCGAAACCATGTTTTGCAGCGAAGTCGATGTATTCTTTCACGTGAGCCGTATTTGCCCCGTGTGTTCCGTTCGGTTTCTCTTTCGTATAATCTGTTTCACCGATTACGATGTCCTGATTATTGGTATAAGCCCACGTAGAGCCTTGTCCGGTAAAGTATTCCCACCACACACCGACGTACTTCACCGGGTGAATCCACGATGTATCTGCCAGCTTGCAAGGTTCGTTTAAGTTCAATATCAAGTTCGAAGCAAGTATGTCGCGCGCGTCGTCGCTCACCACCACCGTACGCCACGGAGTAACACTGCCAGTCTGGATAAAACCGCGCGCTCCGTTACGGTCGGGCGTCAGATGAGAGGTCAAAACAAAAGCCTTGTCATCCAAGTCGAGGCACATTGCCGGATAATTTACCAACGCAGCTTCGTGGATGTTGATATACAGTCCGTCGGCAGACTTCAGCATCAGCGGTGTTTGTACGGCAAGTCCCGGCGTGAAGGCTTTCGCTGCCAAAGGTTCTTGACGCACTTTCTCGGTCAGCGAGGCTACCTCCGATAGTTTCGACACCGTGGTAGGATATTCGTTGGTATCGTAATCGCCCGGCAACCAGAAAGCCTTATGGTCGCCCGTCAACCGGAACTCCGTGGTTTCGCCATCGAGCGTAAAGTTACGCAGTTCTTTCTGTACGGGGAATTCGTAACGGAAGCCCAAGCCATCGTTGAAAAGGCGGAAACGGATGTTCAACAGCCAGCCGGTTCCGTTTTGCTGTAAGGCTACAAACATTTCTTTATGGTTGTCTCGAATCTCACTGTTTTCGCCCAACACCGGTTTCCACGTGGTGTCCGATTCAGAAAAGCGCGTATCGGTTATCGTAAAATCTTTATTGAATACATACGACGGACGTATCCGGAAGCCCATCTTGCTTTCTTTAATAACGTCTTTTCCCTTATACTGAAGGGAGTAAACGGGCGTACCGTCATCCAGCAGGCGGAAATTCAGCTTTAAATTACCATCGGGCGAATCCAACGTTTGCGCAGAAACCGTTCCTGCCACCATCCAACACAACATACCGATAAAAATGATAAGTCTCATAGAATACGGGGTTTAATGATTAACATTTTTACTTTACACTATTAATAATAAAACATGCCCTCCAAAATCTGCTGAGAGCATCTGGTTATAATGATAACAACTTTTCTCACAGAAATACTTAACGTTCAGGGTTCCATTCCTCACCTCTCCCGCGCCTGTTCCGCCGCTATCCGAAGCCTCTGATAAAACATGCGGATAAACTGTTTGGTTCATGCGATAAAACGGACAAAAGAACCGACTTGTGTCACTTACCCCGATTGCAGACATTTCCGTACATGCAAATTTCGGATTTTTTGACGACAAAAGAAAGCGGAGTGAACAATTGTTTCTCTGCACTTGTTTAAATTTTTACATTTTTATTTTTACGGCAAAGGAATATCGCCTACATTTGTAATGAAGTGATTAAAACTTATAATGAGCTTGTTTTAAGCCTTCTCCAGCCTATCCGGAGGCTTGAAAAATTCTATGGGTAGAACCGGGCAACGCTATGGGTAGAACCTGTTAACACTACCGCATGGGATGGACCACACTAACGGTAGCGTTTTTTCAGGGCATAGCGGTGGAAATTTTTTCGTGCTTCCGCAGGGTCAGGAAAGGTTTAAGAGGTTCAATATTTTTAACAAGATAAAAACTGTTATTCATTATGGGACGTACCATCAAACTATTGCTCTATTATCTCATTTATCAGTTTGCCACGCAAGGAGTTTTTACCTGCGGCTACATGGTTTATCATCACACCACCCAACTTCCTAACCTGACAGATCCAAGCGGAGTGACTCTGCTGCTGATGTCGCAATTAATCGGAACGCTCGCTTTGGTCGTTCACCTGCTTGCGTGGAAATACGTCCGGCTGAACCGACAGACACTTGCTTATTACAATTCGGGCAGCGTATTGGCAGTATCTATCCTGTTCATCATCGGCATGGGACTATGGTGTAACTACTTGAGCGAGCTGGTCAACCTCCCCAACAACATGGAAGCCACGTTTGAAACCATGATGCACCACCCGGCGGGAATCATCGCCATCGTTGTCATGGCACCCATTGCCGAAGAATTGCTTTTCAGGGGGGCTATTCAAGGACACTTGTTACGCAAATGGAAGAAACCCGCCGCAGCAATCATTGTTTCTTCACTGCTGTTCGGTGCCATCCACGGCAATCCGGCACAAATCCCGTTCGCTTTCGTACTCGGACTGGCTTTGGGATGGATTTATTACCGTAGCGGAAGCCTCATCCCCAGCATCCTGATGCATTTCATCAACAACGGAACTTCCGTCGTACTTTTTCTTTATTCCGATAATCCCGATGCCACCATGCAAGAGGCTTTCGGAACAACCGATGCCATCTGTATCGCTGCGGCAGGCGTAGTGCTTACCCTTGCCTGTATCTATATTTTCCGCAAAAAGCTGCTTCCGCAACCGGCTGACTGGCAAGAGGAAACGGCTTGAGCATTCGAACAGTAAAAGCCCGGTTCTTCAATCGCTGATAGTTTGGTAAAAAAGTGCATAGAAATACCTATATATCAGTAAATGTGCGTATCTTTGCAGCCGAATTAGATATTTGAAACGATAAATGAAAACATTTGAAGAATTGGGCGTTTCCCCGGAAATACGCAAAGCAATCGAAGAAATGGGATATGAGCATCCCATGCCCGTACAAGAAGAAGTAATACCTTATTTGCTGGGGAACGGTAATGACGTAGTGGCTCTGGCACAAACCGGAACCGGAAAAACAGCCGCATTTGGTCTGCCGCTGATACAAAAAATTGATATTAAGAACCGTGTGCCGCAAGCACTTATCCTTTGTCCTACACGCGAACTGTGTTTGCAGATAGCAGGAGACTTAACAGATTATTCCAAGTATATCACCGACCTGAAAATATTGCCTGTATACGGCGGCTCGTCCATAGAAAGCCAAATACGGAGCTTGAAAAAAGGGGTACACATCATCGTGGCTACTCCGGGACGTCTCATCGACTTGATGGAGCGCAAGGTGGCTCGTCTGGAAACCATCCGTGATGTGGTTATGGACGAGGCTGACGAAATGTTGAACATGGGATTTACCGACAGCATCAATGCCATCTTGGAACAAGTACCTGAAGACCGCAATACGCTGATGTTCTCGGCTACGATGAGCCCTGAAATCTCACGTATCGCCAAAACCTATCTGCACGATGCCAAAGAAATTACCATCGGTACGAAAAACGAGGGAAGCAAAAACGTTCATCACATTGCTTATACTGTACATGCCAAAGATAAATACTTGGCGTTGAAACGTGTGGTCGACTTTTATCCGCAGATTTACGGTATCATTTTCTGCCGCACACGCAAGGAAACGCAAGAAATTGCCGACAAGTTGATTCAAGACGGCTATAATGCCGATTCGCTGCACGGTGAATTGAGTCAGGCGCAACGCGACTTGGTGATGCAGAAATTCCGCCAGCGTCATTTGCAGTTGCTGGTGGCTACCGACGTGGCTGCCCGCGGACTGGATGTTAACGACCTGACTCATGTAATCAACTACGGACTGCCCGATGATACGGAAAGTTACACGCACCGCAGCGGACGTACCGGACGTGCCGGAAAAACGGGTGTCTCTATTTCTATCATCAACCTGCGCGAGAAAGGGAAAATGCGCGAAATAGAACGGATTATCAAAAAGAAATTCGACCTCGGCACATTGCCTTCGGGAAAGGAAATCTGTGAGCAACAGCTCATCAAGGTTATCGACGACATCGAAAAGGTAAAAGTAGATGAGGAAGAAATCGAAACGTTCTTGCCAAGCATTTACCGCAAATTCGAGTGGCTGAGCAAAGAAGATTTGATTAAGCGCGTGGTATCAATGGAGTTCAACCGATTCCTTGATTACTATAAGAATGCGCCTGAAATCGAACAACCGAATGCCGAGAACAAGAAGGGAGAACGCAAGGAGCGCAAAGAGCGGGGCGGCGAACGTTCGCGCAAGGCTGAGAAAGGTTACACGAGACTGTTCTTGAATTTAGGAAAGACGGACGGCTTCTTCCCTAATCAGATTATCGACATGATTAACCGTCATATCAAGAAAGAACGCATCCAGATAGGACGAATCGACTTGATGCAGAACTTTTCTTTCTTTGAAGTTATTGAGCCGCAAGCCGCACTGGTAGTGAAGGCTTTAAACAAGACTTCGGTTAACGGCCGTAAAGTGGTAGTGGAATATGCCGATGAGAATAGTGGAAAGAGCGACAAGGCAGGCAAAAAGCGCGATAAAAAAGAGTCGGGCAAACGGAAAAAAGAAGAAGCGGTAAAACCTGCCAAATCGAAACGGAAAGACGATTGGAAGCAGTTCTTCCAACAGGATAATGAGGATTTCGATGCAGGTTTCATGGATGAAAACTGGGGAAAACGCGGAAAGAAGCGTAAAAAATAAGCCGATTCACATCACAACATAAAAGCAGAAAAAGGGAGGAATACCGGAACATGCAAAAGCATCTATCCGGATATTCCTCCCTCTTTCATTATAAGCGGCTTACTTTACAAACCGGTTGATTATCGGAATGCTTTTCAGCGGCAGATCTTTCTTTACTATATAAGCTACAAATACAAGGATTAACAGCGTGCGGTATATCAAACGCAACACAACATTTGGTATCTCTACTGCTTGATAAAGAGCAAACAGTACCACAGCCAGTATCAAATAAACTGCCATTTCCTTCAAAGGATAGGAAACCGGATATTTCTTTTGCCCGATAACGTATGAAAGCAACGTAATCACTCCGTATCCCGCAACTGATGCCCACGCCGAGGCAACATATCCATAACGGGGCACAAGACAAACGTTTAATACAAGTATCACTATACAGCCTATCAACGAAAAATAAGCTCCCCATCGGGTCTCGTCGGTCAGTTTATACCAGAATGACAAGTTAAAGTAAATGCCTTTAAAGATTTCAGCTCCCATTACGATGGCTACTACGCCCAGCCCTTCCCAATAGTCGCTCGCCACCATGTATTTCAAAATATCCATGTATCCCATCACCGCCAAGAATGCGAGCAGCGAAAAGATGAAGAAGTATTTCATGGCGGCAGCATACACCTTACGGTTGTCTGCATCTTTTGTTTTCCCGAATACAAAGGGTTCGTAAGCGTATCGGAATGCTTGTGTAAACATCGCCATAACGAGCGCAACTTTACTGGTTGCACTATAAATACCTAACTGAACCAAACCTTCCTGACGGTCATCGAACAAAAAGGGATAAATCATCTTGTCAATCGTCTGGTTCAAAATGCCTACCAGCCCGAAGATAAGAATAGGAAATGAATAGGTTATCATTTTCTTCATCAGTCCCCAATCAATGCGGTAAGAAAATCCGCGCAGTTCCGATGAGAAAAAAAACATCTGTACGGCAGACATGATAAGGTTTGACGCAAAGATATATCCTACTAAATAATTGGGATTGTAAAAAGATGAAACCCAATCGTAACCCTGTGCATCAAGCCACGGACAGAGCAACAAAAAGAACAGGTTCAAACAGATATTCCCGATGATATTAAACAGCTTTATCGCGGCAAACTTTATGGGACGTTTCTTATAGCGCAAATAGGCAAAGGGTATGCACTGAAAAGAATCGAGTGCAACCACCAGCACCATCATCCCTACGTAATCGGGATGGTCGGGATAACCTAAAAATGCCGAAATAGGATGTAAGAAAATGATGCAGAGCGCCACAAATACTAACGACAGCCCGCCTACAAACAGCAACGTATTGGCATAAACTTTTTCAGGGTTCTCGCCCGACTTATTGGCAAAACGGAAAAAGCCGGTTTCCATTCCGAAAGTAAGCAATACCAATATCAAAGCTGTATAGGCGTACACGTTAGAGACCACACCATATCCTCCCGACGCTGCCGGCAATACAACCGTATAAAGCGGAACCAGCAGATAATTCAAGAAACGCCCTACAATACTGCTCACTCCATAAATGGCAGTATCTTTAGCCAAAGATTTCAACTCAGCCATAAAACTTAATCAAACAAAGTCCTGTTATTATTACCATTATAAATACTCCTTCCCAAATGCTTATAAGCCAGTTCGGTCACTTCCCTGCCGCGAGGCGTACGTTTCAAGAATCCTTCTTTGATCAAAAAAGGCTCATACACTTCTTCCAGTGTACCGGGATCTTCACCCAGCGCCGTGGCGATGGTGGTCAATCCCACAGGGCCGCCTTTAAACTTATCTATAATCGTACAGAGTATCTTATTATCTATCTCGTCCAGTCCGTAGCGATCGATGTTCAATGCCTCAAGCGCATAGCGGGCTATCTCGATGGTGATACGTCCGGAGCCTTTTACTTGGGCAAAATCGCGCACGCGGCGTAACAAAGCGTTGGCAATACGGGGCGTTCCGCGACTGCGTGAAGCGATTTCGCCGGCGGCTTCCACGTCGCAGGGAACATTCAGTATCTTCGATGAGCGAAGGATAATTTTCGTCAGCACCGAGTCGTCGTAATACTCCAAATGCAAGTTGATGCCGAAGCGGGCACGGAGCGGAGCCGTAAGCAAACCGCTGCGAGTGGTGGCACCCACCAGTGTGAAAGGATTCAAATCGAGTTGGATGCTTCGTGCCGAAGGCCCTTTATCTATCATGATATCAATGCGGTAGTCTTCCATTGCCGAATACAGATACTCCTCCACTACCGGACTAAGGCGATGTATTTCGTCGATAAACAACACGTCGTTCGGTTCCAAACTGGTCAAAACTCCTGCCAAATCGCCCGGCTTATCGAGGACCGGCCCTGAAGTGACCTTAAATCCCACTCCCAATTCGTTGGCAATAATATTACTCAATGTAGTTTTACCTAATCCCGGAGGGCCGTGTAATAACACATGATCAAGTGCCTCGGCACGCAAACGGGCAGCTTTTACAAAGATGCGCAGATTATCCACCACCTTGTCTTGTCCGCTAAAATCTCCGAATTGCAACGGGCGAAGTGCATTTTCGAAATCACGTTCTTTACCCGTCGGTTTATAGTCTCGTATGTCGAATTGTTCTTCCATATCAATGCAAAAGTACAAACTATAAATGAAAAAAAGGGGCGAAAAGCAGATAAATTCATGAAAACAAGAACCGCCTGACGCCCGCATCGGAAAATAGAAATCCGCCCCATAAGCGCACTCCAAACGCCGAAAAGATACATGTTGCCTGATTTTTATTGTATTCCGCTTGATTTTTATCGGCTTCTCCTGCTGATTTTCTGTAAGTTTGCCTCCACTAAAACCTAATTATGTATATGAAAAAGACAACTTTATTTGTATGGGCCGTGTGTATCTGCACGCTGGCTCTTTCGGCTTGCACACAGCAACAAGAGGCTAAAGAGATTCGTCCGATGGAAATATGGCCGGATAATGCGGGCGTACATGTCAACGCACATGGAGGCGGTATTCTTTATCACGAGGGTACGTATTATTGGTACGGCGAAAACAAATCGGACACAACAAGCAGTGCGATGGTGGGTATCATGTGTTATTCATCACCGAATCTTACCGATTGGAAAAACGAAGGTGCCGTGTTGCCCGTAGTGACCAACGACACGACCAGCGAAATAACGCAAGGCTGTATCATGGAACGCCCGAAGGTGATTTACAATGAAAAGACGGGCAAATTCGTAATGTGGTTTCACTTGGAGCTGAAAGGCAAGGGATATGCGGCCGCACGTTCGGCGGTGGCGGTAGCCGACCGTCCGACAGGACCTTTCAAATACCTCCGTTCCGGACGCATCAATCCGGGGAAATTGCCGTTCGACATGACTGACGAGCAGCGTGCGGTACTGGATACGCTGGATGCCGGGAAATATACCGAATGGTGGACACCGGCTTGGTATGACGCCATCGCCAAAGGACTGTTCGTGAAACGCGATTTGGAGGGCGGACAGATGGCAAGAGACATGCAGTTATTTGTAGACGACGACGGCAAGGCATATCACATTTATTCATCGGAAGATAACTTGACTCTTCATATAGCCGAATTGAGCGACGATTACCAAAGCCACACGGGAAAATATACGCGCATCGCACCTGCCGGACACAATGAAGCGCCTGCCTTGTTCAAGAAAGACGGTACGTATTGGATGATTACTTCGGGATGTACAGGCTGGGACCCGAACGAGGCACGCATGTTTTCCGCACCGAGCATCTGGGGACCGTGGACGCAACACCCCAATCCGTGTGTAGGCAAGGATGCCGAACTCACCTTCCACGGACAGAGTACGTTTGTACTTCCTGTTCCCGGTAAAAAGGATGCTTTCATTTTCATGGCTGATAACTGGCGGCCGAAGCATCCGAGCGACGCACGGTATATCTGGCTGCCGATTCAGTTTAACGAAGGCAAACCGGTTATCCAGTGGAGAGACAGTTGGACGATAAACGACTTCGACCACTTACTTAACTAACGGCTTTCAATGCGAAACGGCTGGCGACAGCACACCGCCTGCATCACGAAAGCATTCTCACACACTACCGCTTGAATCGGATTTCTTAGCCGATAAACCCGTGACTGGAAACAAGCGAAAACGCTACCCATAAAACAGACCGGTTCTATGGGTAGCGTTGTTAGTTTCTACCCATAGAACCGGTCAACTCTTCCGCATGAATTTTCAGGCTTCACACGCAGGGCAAAAAAGGCGTATTTCCTACGCATTTTTAAGCATAAAACGTAGGGGCGTATCGCATACGCCCAAAAACATCCACGCCAATAAGCCCATGTATTCAGGGCGTATCGCATACGCCCCTACATCAGCTGATACGCGGAATTACTTCAGCCCTTCCAACATTCTCTTCAATACGACCGTTGCCGAAATCTCCCGGTTAGCAGCTTCGGGTATCACGAGCGAGGTGGGTGCTTCTATCACGTCGTCGGTCACAATCATGTTACGGCGGACGGGCAGACAGTGCATAAAGAAAGCATTGTTCGTCACCGCCATGTGTGCCTCATCTACCGTCCAACTCATATCCTTACTCAATACTTTTCCGTAATCGGCAGGATTCGTCACGCCCGGACATGCCCAGTTTTTCGCATAAATAAAGTCAGCGCCCTCAAAGGCTTTCATCTGATCGTATTCCACCCGTGCCCCGCGAACAAACTTCGGGTCGAGTTCGTAACCGTGCGGATGGGTAATCACGAAATCCACATCGGCTTCATTCATAAAGTCGGCAAACGAATTGGGCACGGCTTGAGGCAGTGCGCGCGGATGAGGTGCCCACGTCAGTACCACCTTCGGACGTTCCGTCCGTTTGTACTCTTCAATCGTAATCAGGTCGGCAAACGCCTGCAAGGGATGTCCCGTAGCGGCTTCCATCGAAAATACCGGCTTGCCGGAATACCGGATGAACTGGTTGAGGATTTTTTCGGTATAATCGTCGTCACGGCTCTCAAAGCGGGCAAACGAACGTACTCCGATGATGTCGCAGTAAGATGCCATAACAGGAATCGCTTCCAACAGGTGTTCGCTCTTGTCGCCGTCCATTATTACGCCACGCTCCGTTTCGAGCTTCCATGCTCCCTGATTTACGTCTAACACAATTACGTCCATACCCAAGTTACGGGCTGCCTTCTGGGTACTCAGGCGAGTACGCAAACTGTTGTTAAAAAATATCAGCAAACAGGTTTTGTGATGACCCAGCGATTCATATTTATAACGGTCTTTCTTAATTTCAAAGGCCTCGGCAAGGGCTGTTTTCAAATCGCCCAAATCGAATACATTGGTATAGGTTCTCATAAGCTATCTATAAATTAGGTTTTGGCAAATATACATATAATAAAGTACAAAATTAATTGATATGACGAAGAAACGCAGATTTTCGCATATTCACGCAGATTGAATTGATAATTAAATTATTATCTGCGTTTCAATCCTTATTTCCTGATTTGTCCGTTACCTTCAATCAGCCACTTATAGGTGGTTATCTCGCGCAGCCCCATCGGACCGCGGGCGTGCAGCTTCTGGGTGCTGATGCCTATTTCGGCTCCCAAGCCAAACTGTGCGCCGTCGGTAAACGAGGTGGGGGCATTGGTATACACGCAGGCGGCATCTACCGCACGCTGGAAAAACGAAGCGGCTTTCAAGTCTTCGGTCACGATGCTCTCGCTGTGTTTCGAACCATATTTATATATATGTGTAACCGCTTCTTCTACGCTGCCCACGGTTTTTATCGCCATCTTGTAGTCCAGAAACTCCGTTCCGTAGCTGGAGGCGTCTGCTTTACAGAGCCACTCGGCAGGATAATTACCCTCCAATGCGCGATATGCCGTCTCATCGGCATAAAGTATTACGCGGCTTGCCTGCAAAGGAGCGCAAAGCTGCGGCAAATCTGCCAAACGCGCGGAGTGAACCAGCAGGCAGTCGAGCGCATTGCATACGCTGACGCGGCGCGTCTTGGCATTGTTGATAATCGCCGCTCCTTTGGTAACATCGCCTGCCGCATCGAAATACGTATGACAAATCCCCGCCCCCGTTTCAATGACCGGCACAGTTGCTTCGCGGCGCACATAAGTAATCAGTCCGCTGCTGCCGCGCGGAATTATCAGGTCAACATATCCTTCGGCATGAAGCAGTTCGGCAGTCGATTCTCGGTCGGGCGGAAGCAGAGCCACCGTGTTCGGGTCGACACCGAAACGCTCCAGCGTACGGTGAATCACTTCCACTATCGCCCGGTTCGAGCAGTCGGCATCGCTGCCGCCTTTCAACAGGCAGGCACTTCCGCTCTTCAGACAAAGTGAAAAGACATCGAAGCTAACGTTGGGACGCGCCTCGTAGATGACACCGATAACGCCGAAAGGAACACTGACTTTCTTCAGGTGTAACCCGTTGGGTAACGTACGTTCTTCTAACGTCAGGTTCAGGGGTGAAGGCAGGTTTGCCACATTCCGCATATCGGAGGCAATGCCTTCCAAACGTTCGGGCGTCAATTTCAGTCTGTCATATTTGGGATTGTCAGGATTCATACGTAACAAGTCCTCGGCATTGGCTGCAAGAATGGTATCGGCAGACCGCAAAGCCTCATCCGCGGTAGCGCGCAATACATCGTTAATAAGTTTTTCGTCCGCCATAGCCAACCGGCGCGAAGCGGAACGAACGCTCTGAAAAGTTTCAAGTAAATTCATTTCTGTTGTTTTATTAGGCACTTTATCGGCAAATTTAGCTTTTCTTCTGAAATTCTTTACATAGGTTTCAATAAAATTCATAAGCAAAAGATTTCCCAATTTGTCAATTCGTCTCATTTACGGAATGAGAAGCAATCGGCCCGATTTATGGGATAACCAATTATATATAAATAATTTACCAATTTGTCTTTCAGTATTTATGACAAAATAGGAATCCGTTTCTGACATATTGGGAATTGCTTCACGACGAAAAATTATCTCCTTAGCTTAATTTTGACAGCGAAAACGAAATATTAAGAGAACAAAAAAAGATTTTAATATTATGAGAAAGGTATTCGTTTGGATTATGTTCCTGTTTGTCACACTGACGGCTTCGGCACAGAAAGTTGCTGTCAAGACAAACCTGCTGTACGACGTGACTACCACGCTCAACTTAGGGGCAGAGTTCCGGTTAGCTCCCAAGTGGACATTAGATGTATCGGGAAATTACAATCCCTTCCACTTTAAAAATGACAAGAAAATGAAACACTGGCTCGTGCAACCCGAAGCACGCTACTGGCTCTGCGAGGCATTTAACGGTCATTTCTTTGCGCTCCATGCACTGGGCGGACAGTTTAACGTAGCGGGCATGGACTTGGGGATTTTCCCGTCTTTTAAAAACAATCGTTATCAAGGATGGATGGTAGGCGCAGGCATCGGCTACGGCTATCAGTTTGTGCTGGGTAAACATTGGAACTTAGGGCTTGAAATAGGAGCGGGATGGATTCATGCCGATTATGACAAGTACGAATGCCCTCACTGCGGGGAGTGGAAAGGAAGCGACAAGAAAGACTATTTCGGTGTGACCAAAGCTGCCGTATCGCTGATTTACATAATTAAATGATGATGGAGGAACGCACAATGAAAAAACATATTCTATCTTTAGCTATCCTGCTGGCAGCAGGCGGATATGCCTTCGGGCAAACGGTTTACCTGAGTGAAATCAAAGTGACAAACCGCGAGGTGACGAAAACTGCCGACCGGCAGGCGAATGTGAGCATGGAGCTGAACCTTGATGAGCTGGACATGAAACGGCAACACTCGTTGCGACTCACGCCGGTTATCCTTTCGGCAGACGGAAGCCAAGAGGCGGAATTGCCTCCGGTGATTATCAACGGTAAAGTGCGCGACCGTGTACAGCAGCGCGTAGAAACGCTCGACCATGTGCGGCTGAATCCTGATGCCATAGCGGTGATACGCCGTAAAAATGGTTCGGAACAAACCGTGGAATACATGGCATCGGTTCCGTTCAAACGTTGGATGATAGGCGGAAACATACAGTTACGCGGACAGGTCATCGGATGTGCACTCTGCAATGAGGGTGGCGAAACAGCTACCACAGGCGACATTTTCCCGCCCATGAATCCTACTTATTACAAGCCGTTTATTGCTCCGAAAGAAGAGGTGGTGAAACGCCGTTCCGAAACACGCGCGGCTCATATCCAGTTCCGGCAAGACAGCCATCGGATTGACCCGAATTACTTAAACAATCGTTCGGAGCTTGACAGTGTGCATCATTCCATCGAAGTAGTGAAAGACAATGATGACCTGACTATTACGGGTATCTACGTTACAGGATATGCTTCGCCCGAAGGCAAGTTCGACTATAACATGAACCTCTCGGAACGCCGTGCGAAAGCCTTTACCGAATACGTAAAGAAAGACATGGAGAACATTGATCCTGCCATCTATCATGTGGCATGGAAAGGTGAAGACTGGGAAGGGCTGCGCCGCGAAGTGGAAAAACGCCCGCAACTGTTGAAACAGAATGAGGTATTAGACATCATAGACAACTGCGGAGGCGACAAGGATGCCTGCGAAGAACAGTTGAAGGCCCTTGTACCGCCTGAAATCTACCAGCGTTTGCTCAACGAAATGTATCCTCCCGTACGCCGCAACGAATACCGCGTAGAGTATAATGTGCGTCATTTCACCATCGAAGAAGGACGGAAAATGATTCAGTCTCGCCCCGACCTGATGAGTGTAAGCGAAATACAACAGGTGGCAGACAGTTACGGAAAAGGCACGCCCGAATATACGGAATGTTTGTTAGCGGGAGTGAAAGGACATCCCACCGATGTTACTGCACTTAACAACGCTGCGCTGGCGCTGATTGAAGCCAATCGCACTGCCGAGGCTGCCGAAATGTTGGAACGTGCTCCGCAAGACGGTGCCCTGCAGAACATGCTGGGTGCGGCATACATCAGCATGGGCGAAACAGCAAAGGCCGAAGCCGCTTTCCGCCGCGCCGCCGAAGCCGGTTACACACAAGCGTCCGACAACTTGAATCAGCTCCTCCGCTATAACGAGTACATGGCTGAATAATAGAAGTCAATCAAAATAAAGAACGAAAACTATTAATATCAAACTGTTTAACTAAAAATTTTTGTATTATGAAACTTTCAAAGAGTTTGTTTTTAGCATTTGCGGGCTTGGGTTTGTTCGCGTGCTCAAATGAAGATGTTGTAGAAAATGGTGGCATTCAAGGTGACGCTTCGGTAAGAGTACACATTTCTACTGATGCTTTAGCAAGTAGAGTAGGTGAATCAACACTTGAAACTGAAGATGTAGAAATTCAAGAAATTACACTAACATTGACTGCAAGTGTCGGTGGTAAGGAAGCAGGTCCATTTACTTCAATAGAGGAAGCTAATGAATTTGTATTTAAAGGAGTACGTGGCCCGCAAAAACTTGCTGTTTCTATCAATGACGGTAAAGCAACCATGACTTTGGATGCTGTTCAAACAGGACTTGCAGCTCCGATGTTTGCAGAAGAAAACATTACGGCAGAAGATTACGATGAAGCATCTAAGACTTATACCGTAGCTTTGAATCCGGAACATAAAACTGCTTATCTGAACTTCTCTAATATCAGCCACGATGATAGCGAAGGTGCCTGCTGGTTCCAGACTATTACTTTTGACGGTTTGTTTATGAACGGCGTTAAATTGAGCGAAGATGCTGTATCTACAACTTACAATAGTTGGGCTGAAGCATCTGCTAATACTTCAATTAGCGATGCCATTGGTGCTGATTGGAAAACAGGAGGTCCATGGGCAGGTCCTTACAGCTACAATGTATTCCCGGGTAAGCCTATCCTGACTTTGTGTTACAGCAATATTACAGTTACTCCAGACCGCGTTTGGGTTGATGGTCCTATCAAAGGTGCTGGTTATGCAACTGTAAAAGATTATATTGTCTCAAACGCTGCTGATCTGACAGCAGAAGAACAAGCCGGATTAGGAATTAATGATGAAGGTAAAATTACCGAATTTAAAGCAGGTTATGTATATAACTTTGACGGTTTGAAAGTACCCGATAAAGCTATCGGTAATACTATTATTGGTGCTGAAGATGTAAACGTAGTTGCTGAAGTTTCTATCAAACCGTGGAAATTGGTCGACGGTACTGTTACTTGGAACTAATATCCTCCATATAAACAACTGTTTTTTCTTGCTCCACAAGCAAGAGCATAAAGGAAAACCGGGGCGGTCCACTCGTTCTGCCCGCCCCGGTTATCTTCAGATTCAAACATACAGTTTTCTAAAAAACCAAGAAATTTATGCTAAGATATATACGAATAATGTTTACCGCAGCGATTGCGCTCGTCCTGGCAACCGGCTGCATCAAGGAAGATTTCGATGATTGCGATAACGTAACCATCTACTTCCAATATCTCGCCGACGGCGATAAGGATGTGCTGTATCAATACATGGATAAAGTAGACCTGTATGTTTTCGACGAAGGCGGGCACATCTTAGGTGTCGGCACTTACAATCAGGACGAACTGGCGACATTCTCCGCCAAACCGTCGTTCAAGCTACGACCCGGACAACGCTACAAAGTAGTTGCTGTGGGTAATGCCTACGACGCTACGCAAGTAGTAAACGTAACTGCTACCAGTTTTGATGACATCTTCCTCCAAAGCCCGAACTGGGGAGACGAGACCGAGGATGTCGTAACCAATCACGACCACAACTATTTGGGTCAGCATGAATTTACGATGCCCTCGCAAGAAGGCGTGATGTATCGCGACACGGTAACACTGTACAGCGCCCACGTAAATGTGGATGTGCGCATCTACGGTCTGCCTGCCCCCACACGCCAGCAAGACGCATCCATCCCTTACCAGTTGAGCATCGAAAACTCGAATGCCCAATGTTCTTTCAATAACGAAATCAATACGGACGCTTCACAAAAAGGTACGATTTACCCCGAATTGGTATACGATGCCGAAAATCAGTGTTACCGCACGCAAGACCTCGCTCTTTTCCGTATGGACGACCACGGTGACGTTACTGCAGACTGCTGCGAACACACCCTCGTGCTTCGCGACCTGACAGCGGGCGAAGATGCTGCACCGCTCATCAGCGGAAATCTTTATAACTACATCACGCGCAACGATGCAATCGAAGAATCGGTAACCCTTCAAGAAGCCACACTTCCGATCGAAATACAATTCCACGGACTGAATGCCGAAATCGTTGTGCCCGACTGGGTGATTGTAGATGGCAAACCGGAGTGGAACTAACCTTTAAACAGATTAAGGAGATATAGCTTATGAAAAAGACAAACCGATATCTGAGTTTTCTGTTACTACTTTTATTAATTGGAGTAACAAGTTCTTGCATAAAAGACGATTACACTCCGGAGAGCAAGGAAAAGGCAAACGTATATGTCAAACTAAATACACGTGCCAACGATGATAATTTCTTAACTAACGAAGGGATAAAAACCGTTCGCCTTATTTTAGTGCAAGAAGGTCAAGTTATAATCAATCATCTTTTCTCTGTCAATACCGATAGTGAAGAAGAAACCTTTTCCATATTAGGGATACCTGCTCAAAACACCGATTTTTACGCCGTGGTCAATGAAGCCAGCGTTAATCAGAATTTCGATTCTTACGCTACGGGTAGTAGATTCGATGCTTCTGCCTTTAAAGGTACATTGCTTAGCGCTAATTTTCCTGCTACGTATTCGGATATAGCAAACAGCGGTCTGCCTATGGCAGGCGAGTTATTGCAACAATACATATCCGATGGATTTTCCGTGACAATTCCGGTTACCCGTGCTATAGCTCGCATCGACTTGAACATCACAAATAATTCAGGAGCTGACTTGCCGATAACTTCAGTCGACTTTGGTGCTTTCTTTACCAACCAAACTCCTCTGTTTTCTCAGGAAAATCTCGGAAGCACAAGCTATTCAAGTCACTCTTTCGAAGAAACAGAAACTATAAACAAAGGTGGTGATCATACATTTATCTATTACTTATATGAATCGAGAGCGGGCAACAACGCTTACACAGTAGGGCTGAATAACGGGCAGTATAAACCGATCGCAATAAAAAAAACAGAAAACAATCAACCCATCGACGAACTTTTACGTAACCAAATCTTGCGGATTAATGCCACGGTAAACGAAAGCGAAATTGAAGTGAATAACCTGCAAGTTGTTATTGCTCCGTGGGAAGAAAATAATGTAACAGTGCCACCCTTTGAATAATCATTTGTATTATGAAAAAGATAAGATATATCATATTAGCAGTCCTCTGTGCCGTAGGAGTATCGGCATGTCAGGACGATTTAACGATTGAAGGAAACGGAGTGGATGCAAGCCAAGCCATGCAAGTAAAATTGCAGTTCAGCGTGCCCAATTCTGAAGAAATAACCGTATCGCGTGCAAACAATGACAATGCAGAGTTAGGAGACTTACGCCTTTATATTTTTAATGGCGACAGCTTTTTAAAAGCACAAAACGCTACCAATATAACAAAAGGAGCAGCTACCAATGAAGGACAGTTATATACCGTAGATGCAACGCTGTATAAAGGTAAGCAAACCGTTTATGCCGTAGGAAACACTACCACACAAACAAACTATTGGACGAATCCTGTAGAAGCCTTAGATGCTGCCGCACAAAACGGAAAAACGGAATTTCTAAAGACACTGTATAATGTACGTCAAGACGTCATAAACGGGGGATTTGTTACATTTCCGGGGAATTACCGTCCCTTAGCCGGAAGTGGAGATATTACGGTAAGCGACAACGGAATACCCTCCGGAGAAATAAGGATGAAGCGCGAAGTTGCCCGTATCAAACTCAACATCAACATGAACTATACCGTTGAAAGTGGTGAGCGTAGAGGCAATACGGTTTCGTTTACCCCGCAAACTTATTCAGTTTATAACGTAGCGGGCAAGGCTTATGTAATGGAAGACGGCAATTCTCAAGATGCAGCCGTTTCCGAAGGTTTTTATGCAGTTGAAAACAGATCAAACTTCGATGTAAGCGATGGGCAGGTTGCAACGATTGGCGATGGTTTCAGTATTCCCGAAAACATCCAATACGCAAAAAAACCATGTACTACTTACAATGACCGCGAACGATGGAACGGCACTGAAAATTCGGGAGCCGATGACGATGCAAAGACATGGACCAACGCACCGGATTATGGCACTTATATCGTTATAAAAGGGAATTATTTGGAAACCGACGCCAGCGGTAAAGTAATCTACTCAGGAGCTACTTCTTACACTTTCCACTTAGGAAACTGGAATAATAACAATTTCGACAACTTTTCTGTAAAACGTAACAGCATTTACACTTATACAATGTCTGTTCTTGGAATAGAAAACATCAAAGTGGAAGTTGAAGAAGAAACAGATGGAGAACAACCCGGAGCTGAAGGAGATGTAATCGAATTGGATGAAGGTTCGGAAGTTTTCAATCTGGATGCTCATTACGAACAGGTGTACGTAGAATATAATCTTTCAGCCGTTGCCAATAATATAAAGATTAGTGGCATCAGCGAAAATGAAATAGAGGATGCCATAGCCACCAACTTTATGCTTTCCATTCATTCTCCTATGAACATTAAATCCGGAGCAGAAGAATTAATTCGTCCTTATACCGGTATCAACGAGGAAGCAGACATGACGGGTATTGATACCGAATGGGTTGAATTTTATTCACAAACCGGAAGAAATCAACTGTCTTCTTATACCAATGTGCGAGGCAATGAAAGTTATTTACTTACTCCGTGGCAGGCTTGTAAGAAAATGGGTGAAGCTGTAAAAGCCTTGATAGATAATCCTAATAATGCTCCTTCGATAACCGGTCTGCGTGTATCTCAATACGGGAATAGCTATTACGCTCGCTTTACCGTCTTTGTAGACGAATATTTTTACACTAAAGACTTAGAGGGCAACAAAGTATCTTGGGAAAAATTTACACGCGTAGAACCAAGAACACTGTTGATAGCCAGCAACTGGAAAGCCAGTCCGGACGGAAACAGTACCTATGCCAAAGCGCGTACTTACATATCTCAGGCTTCCATCATTACATTCTATAATACGGAAGCAGCTCAAACAACCAATGCTTTGGGTATTGAATCATACAATGAATACGGAGTGATTGAAGGTTTTGGCACTCCCCACAGTACGTATTATCGAAAAGCAAATTCAGAAGGCAATGAGATAAACGGACGCGCTAACATGAAAATGGATACATACGGAATGGAGTGGAATGAAGTTCCTTTCGGGCGTATCGGTTACCTTTCAGCTAATACAGGTACTGACGGACATACATGGAAGGAATTAAACGAAAGTGATAAACGTAACAGCGCATATTACGCTTGTTTATCACGCAACCGAGACTTGAACCGAAACGGGCAGATTGATGACGATGAAATTCGTTGGTATTTGCCTTCCCGCTCGCAATATTTACGTATGGGTATAGGAACAAATGCATTTAATACAGATGTAAGACTCTATACAGGAGACAAAAATAAAATGAATAAAAATAATTACCCGACAAGTTACGTAGACAAAGGAGCTTTATATTATTCCAATACGACGAATAACGAAGATAATAACCAAGATTTATGGGAACTTTATTGGGCAGTAGAAGTCGGGGCGTACGGTTCAAACCATAAAGGTAGCCCTATGTATGGAGCAAAAGCACAGATTCGCTGTGTGCGTAATTTACCAAGTTATAAGAATGTAGAATCCGACAAAAACTCGTACGGTGATGAAGCATTAGCCGGTCCTGTTTACGAACAACTTAAACGATTACAGGACGGCAACAGGAACTATCTTTTCGATTTTGATAACCGTATGGATAAAGACATCTATCGTTCAAGCGTTTTTAATGGACCGTATGCAGAACACGTTGAAACTAGTGAACAAAACAGATTATATAAAGCATTCATTGTAGCGAAAGATTACATAAAAAATCGAGGAAGAAATGCAACTTACTCTTCTGCAACTGGTGCTTCATCAGGTAAAAGCAATCCATGCTACAACTATTTTGAAGCCAGCGACAAGAGCGATATAGGAAAGTGGCGTACTCCCAATCTAAACGAATTAACTGTTATGTCAACAGTTGCAAACGAGTTAGATTTGGAAGCAAGCACTTTATCCAGCACTAAATTTACAAACCAAAATGTTCGATTCGGATTTCACTACAACGGTTCAATCATTTCTGCTTGGGATCCCGGACAAGGAAGTGGACCTATCCGCTGTGTCCGCGATGCAACCGATGAAGAAATCCAAAGTGCACAACCGGTTAATTAATACGAAGCAAAAACTTCATATACATAAATATCCCTCTTTGCGGAAAAGAGAAACCTTAGATTCAGTCGGTTTACGTAGATAAACATTGAATCTTTTCCTTCGGCAATGTCCGGTTCTTCGGCGGAAGAAACCGGGCATTACTATTTTTATAAATCGCTGAATAACAGCACTTATTTATCCCTTAAAACGCTACCGCAAGCGTTACTGTGTTTATGCGGATAAACCATGCCGTCCTATGGGTAGCGTTGAGGTGTCTTCCGAATAGAAAAAAACATGTTATTAAACACTCTCTTTAAGAAAATGATAAAACAAAACCTATCAAAACAAGATAAAAATGTAACTTTGCATCGCATTTTTAATAATACATTGTATAATAACAATATGGGATGGCATCAAATATATAAGCATAAGAAAAGCATATATGTATTTATGTGGGCTATAATTTCTTTAGTCTCCTCATATAGCAGCATCATCAAAGGAGATTTCAGTTTTATTGAAATAGGAGATTTTCAATGTGACATTATTGCCCCTCTGCTTATGTGGACAGTCGCCTTTTTCGCCGATTATATTTATACCATTTCAATGGTGAATCCTAAAAACGAAGAATTAGATAAAAGCTGGACACAAAAAACATACATCAGCATTTGTTTTATATTTATAATACTGACAGTCAGTTCATATCATAATGACTCCGTTATTATTAGAATTATTTGGATAACACTATTGTTTTACAATATTATTAGATTAAAAGTCGCATCATTAAATATTATACGACCGAGAATCGCGATTAAAACAGTTTAGAAATGACAAATTTGATTATATTAGGTATAGGAATTATATCATATATCATTGTACGCTCCCTCATAAACAAATCAACCATAAAGATGCCAGTTGTTTATGCGGGCAACCCAAGTTGCGGCAAACCCAATGTCAGAGAAATACCCCTACCCAAAAACAATCCCATTTACAGAGATGGTGATATTGAAAAAGATGTGTCAGAGTTGACCCAACTCATCGTAGAAGGACACTCTTTAGAACCTTTAGGCATCAAAGACGGGTCGATATTGTTTGTTGAACGTATCAATTATTCTACCGCCTATGATTTAAATCAACTCATAGGTCGTTTTATAGTTTTTAACATTGATAATGAACGTACATTACGAGAACATCCGCTAAAAAACATAACTGTTGAAGAAGGAGGATTAAAAGCCCGCAAGGCTGTCAAAATAGTAAGAACTAAACAACAGCAAGAACAATTCACGACAGAACTATCGACGTTTTTGGAAAAAGACCATGAGTACCAAAAAGAGACAAAAGAAAAAAAAGACTTTTTTCTTCAAAGAATAGTAACCAAATATATGTTTGCATCCGATTATTACCAAACGGATGACAACCTTATTATGTCAATAACATATAAGAATGGGAAAGACAAAGATTATTCTTTCCATTCCCCCAAATTCTTATACGGCATTGTAAAATACAACTCGATATAAAACAACGGGAACAGCCCCTAAAATCCTTACACATATCTTCGCCAAAAATTCATAATCTCAATTTTTATACTTATCTTTGCTATAAACAAAAACGTTACGATTATGAAAGAGGCTGCGTATGACACATTGGTAGAAGTTTTCAGAGGAGACCTCTGGGAAGCTGAATTGGTTAAAGGTTTGCTGGCATCGGCTGGTGTTGACGCGATGCTGAAAGATGAAACTCTGTCGGTAGTGACGTCACCCTATTCGGGCACGGCAGGAAATGTATTGGTAATGGTTAATAAAGAAGAAGAAGTATACGCTCGGAAAGTAGTGGCGGAAAGAAAAGCATGAGACATTTGATTTTGATTACGCTTGCCACCCTGATTGGGGGCATCGCTCCCGTCGGGGCACAAGAGTTGAAAACGACCCGGTGGGCATCGTATGACATTTCGTTTCTGGCTCCGGAGGACATCGAAGTAGAGGATGACTCGGAAGAAGGATACATCGTTTCTAACCCGAATTATTACATTACGGTACAACTGCTTGCCGGAGAAGGTATTAAGGTGTCCGAACTCCCGCAAGAACTGAAAAACATCGCGGCAGACGACGAGGTGACCGAACAGACGGACGTTACATCGTTTGAACTGCCGCAATTTTATGGCGCCAAACTAACCGGTAACTGTGAATCCGAACGGTGTGTGTACAGCTACCTGATGGCTAAAGACGCAAGTTGCGGCTTTTATGTATCCATCGTTTGCCCGAAAGCTCACGAACAGACTGCCGAATCGATATTACACAGCTTCAAAATGGAAGAATAACTCCTGAAACGACATGAATATAAAGAAATATATACGCACGCGAATCTTTTTTTTCATCTTACTTGTTGCGCCGTTTTTACAAGGCTTTACATACTGCCGCGCTGTGCCGCACGAAGAACCGGTGAAGCCGGAAACGTACAGTTGCGTGGAAGTGCCCGACAGTATTGATTTCTGCGGCATACCTATCGACCTCACGCGCTTCGACCGCCGCGAACGGATGGACAGGGAGCTGATGGCGTTTACCTACCTTCACAGCACGTCGTTACAAATCATCAAGCGTGCCAACCGCTACTTCCCCATCGTAGAACCTATCTTGCGGAAAAACGGTGTGCCCGATGATTTCAAATACCTGATGGCAATAGAAAGCAACGTCAACCCTACGGCACGCTCGTATGCCGGTGCAGCGGGGCTTTGGCAATTCATGCCCACTACCGCCAAAGAATTCGGGCTGGAAGTAAACAATCATGTAGACGAACGTTATCATGTAGAAAAATCGACGGAAGCTGCCTGCAAGTATCTGAAGCAGGCATACGCCCGCTTTGGCAACTGGGAAACGGTGGCAGCCTCGTATAACGCGGGACAAGGACGCATATCGCGCGAGCAAGACCGGCAGTATACCGACAATGCGCTCGATCTGTACTTGGTAGAAGAAACATCGCGCTACGTTTACCGCATACTGGCTGTGAAGATCATGCTGTCCGACCCGAAAAAGTTCGGTTTCCGCCTGAAGCGCAAAGACCTCTACCCTCCTATTCCTTATCATACGGTAAAAGTAACCTCGACCATCAGCGATTTGCCCCGGTTTGCCAAAAGTCAGGGTACAAGCTACGCGCTGTTACGAAATCTGAACCCGTGGTTGCGCTCACAGTCGCTTCCCAACCACAGCCACAAGGAATATATCATTTATCTTCCCGACACGGAAGGAATGTATTACAATCCGCTGATGACCCTGCCACATGACAAAAATTGGGTAGTTGATTGACCGATTTTTATACAGTGGCATATCAAGAAATTGTTTATTTTTGTGGGCGAAACATTTATACAAAACTTAAATTTTTATCATGAAAAAACAATTTCTATTAGGCATTTTAGGTGCATGTACCCTCGCTGCTAACGGGCAGACTTTCAAAGAATGGCAAGACCCGGAGGTAAATGCGGTAAACCGCGCCCCGATGCACGCCAACTTTTTCGCCTACGAAACTACGGAAGCCGCAACACAGGCTGTAAAAGAAAAATCAAGCAACTTCATGTCGCTGAACGGAACATGGAAGTTTTTCTGGGTGGAAAACGCTGACGCACGCCCTACTGACTTTTGGAAAACAGATTTCAACGACAAGGGTTGGGATAACCTGCAAGTGCCGGGAGTATGGGAACTGAATGGATACGGAGATCCCATTTATGTAAACACCGGATATGCGTGGAGAAACCAATATGAAAGTAATCCGCCTTACGTTCCGACGGAGAAAAACCATGTAGGCTCTTATCGCCGCGAAATCGTAGTTCCTGCCGACTGGAAAGGCAAAGACATTGTAGCGCATTTCGGAGCTGTAAGCTCGAACATGTATCTGTGGGTTAACGGAAGATATGTAGGTTACAGCGAAGACAGCAAGCTGGAAGCTGAATTCGACCTTACCTCTTACCTGAAACCGGGACAAAAGAACGTGATAGCATTTCAAGTATTCCGCTGGTGCGACGGTACTTACTTGGAAGACCAAGACTTTTTCCGCTATACCGGCGTGGCTCGCGACTGCTACCTTTATACACGCAACAAAAAACGCATTGATGATATCCGCGTTACTCCCGATCTGGACAGCGAATATAAAAACGGCTCACTTGCCATTGACCTCAGCCTGAAAGGTAGCGGAAACGTGACTCTCGAACTTCTTGATGCACAAAACCAAACGGTAGCCACTTCGGAAGTAAAAGGTTCGGGCAAAGTTTCGACTACCATCAACGTTGACAATCCGAACAAATGGACTGCCGAAACTCCTTACCTCTATACCCTGCGTGCCACACTGAAAAACGGCAGCACGATAAGCGAAGTCATCCCCATCAAAGTAGGATTCCGCAAAATAGAATTGAAAGACTCACAAGTATTGGTTAACGGCAAGCCCGTATTGTTCAAAGGTGCAAACCGCCACGAAATGGATCCCGACGGAGGATATTACGTTTCGCGCGAACGCATGATTCAAGATATTCAGGTAATGAAACAGTTTAACCTGAACGCCGTACGTACCTGCCATTATCCGGACGATAATTTCTGGTATGACCTGTGCGACCAATACGGATTATATATGGTTGCCGAAGCCAACATCGAATCGCACGGAATGGGATACGGCGATAAAACGCTGGCAAAAAACGCATCATACAAAAAAGCCCACATGGAACGTAACCAGCGTAACGTACAGCGCAGCTTCAACCACCCCAGCATCATTTTCTGGTCGTTAGGAAACGAAGCCGGATACGGACCTAACTTTGAAGCGGCTTACGACTGGATTAAGGCGGAAGACCCAAGCCGCCCGGTTCAATACGAACAGGCCGGACAAACAGGAAAGACGGATATCTTCTGCCCGATGTATTACGATTACAACAACTGTATAAAATACTGCGAAGACAACAGCAAACAGAAACCGCTTATCCAGTGTGAATATGCACATGCAATGGGTAACTCGGAAGGCGGATTTAAAGAATACTGGGACTTGGTGCGCAAATATCCGAAATATCAAGGCGGATTTATCTGGGACTTTGTAGACCAGTCATGCCGCTGGACAGGCAAGAACGGAAAAATGATTTACGCCTACGGTGGCGATTTCAACCGCTTCGATGCCAGCGACTTCAACTTCTGCGACAACGGCTTAATCAGCCCCGACCGCAAACCTAACCCACACATGTATGAAGTAGGTTACTATTACCAAAACATCTGGACTACTGCCGGCGATTTGAGCAAGGGCGAAATAAAAGTGTATAACGAATATTTCTTCCGCGACCTTTCGGCATATACTTTGGAATGGGAAGTGCTGAAAGACGGCAAAGTGATGCGTAGCGGACAGGTAGAAAAACTGAATGTCGCACCGAGACAAACCGCAACCCTGAAGCTTGATTTAGGAAAGACCTGCAACTGCGGCGAATGGCTGCTCAACGTGAAGTATGTTCAGAAGAATCGCGAAGGCTTGATTCCTGCCGGACATGTTGTAGCAAAAGCACAGCTTACGATGAACCCATACAAGGCTCCGAAACTTGAACTGAATAACGTTACCGAAAGTAATCTTGCCGTTATTGCTCCTCAGACAGACGACTCAAATTACAACTGTCTGGAAGTGAACGGTGAAAACTTCAACATCCAGTTCAGCAAAGCTACGGGCTATATCGACCGCTACACCGTAGACGGTACGGAAATGATAAAAGAAGGAGCAGCGCTTACACCGAACTTCTGGCGCGCACCGACCGACAATGACTTTGGAGCCGGCTTACAGCAAAGATACGTAGCTTGGAAGAATCCGGGAATCAAACTGGTTTCACTGAAGAGCGAATCGGTAAACAACCAGATTGTGGTTTCTGCTGAATATGACATGAAGAACGTATCTGCCAAACTTTACCTCACTTACACCATCAATAACAAAGGAGCTGTAAAGGTTAACCAAAAAATGGTAGCAGACAAAGGAGCTAAAGTAGCCAACCTGTTCCGCTTTGGTATGCAACTGGTTATGCCGAAATCATTTGAGCAGATTTCTTATTACGGACGCGGACCGATAGAAAACTATGCCGACCGCAAGGCATGGACAGACCTCGGTATCTACAACCAAAAAGTAAGTGACCAATTCTATGCCTACATCCGCCCGCAAGAAAACGGAACGAAATCAGACATCCGCTGGTGGAAACAATTAAATGACGAAGGTTGCGGCTTGCAATTCATCGCCGAAGCCCCGTTCTCGGCTTCAGCCCTTCACTATACAATCGAATCGCTTGATTCAGGCTGGGAAAAACGTCAAGAACACTCCAACGAAGTAGAAGAAGCCGACCTGACAAACGTTTTGATTGATAAAGCACAGATGGGCTTAGGATGTGTAAACAGTTGGGGAGCTTTACCGCTGAATGAATACATGTTGCCTTATGGAGACTATGAATTTACATTCATCATGACTCCTGTTAAACACAGCATCGCCATCGAATAATTCTAACCAAAAACAGAATAAGAGCGACACGACGAAAAGCAACTGCCGGAGGAACTTATACTTCGGACAGTTGCTTTTCTGCTTAAAAATCAGTCTCGATAAGACGAAATCCGACATGCTATTCTGTTGAGTTATGTTATTTTTTAGGAAATAAAAGTAGAAATACTGGATTAAATAAATAATTCTTCGTATCTTTGTCGCCCAGTTTTATGGCATTACAAAGTGGGAGAACTCAATATATATAATATCGAATTAAAGAACATGCGTGAAGACTCATGCCAGCATGAGTATGCGCTGACCAATCAATTCTTTACCGACATTGATGCCCCGGAGATACAGAAAGGCAATTTAAAGGTATCACTTTCCGTAAAGAAAAGCATGGGCATTTATATATTGAATTTCCACATTGAGGGCAATGTGGTGGTTTCATGCGACCGCTGTCTGGATGATTTAACGCTGCCGGTCAACACCGACGAAACGTTGAAAGTAAAACTTGGCAGTGAGTATGCAGACGATGACGAGATTGTTATCGTTCCCGAAGAGGAGGGTTACATCAACATAGCATGGTTTATTTATGAGTTTGTAGCGCTCAGCCTGCCGATGAAACACGTACATGCCCCCGGAGAATGTAACCAAGCAATGGCGGAAGCCTTGAGCAGACACTTGGCTACCAACGTTACCGAAGAAGAGGATTATCCTGCCGACGAAGAAGAAGAATGCGGCGAGATAGACCCACGTTGGAACGAACTGAAGAAAATATTAGATAACAATTAAATAAATTAGAAAAATGGCACATCCTAAAAGAAGACAGTCAAAAACGAGAACTGCAAAGAGAAGAACTCATGACAAAGCAGTTGCTCCTACTTTAGCTATCTGCCCGAACTGCGGCGAATGGCACGTTTACCACACTGTATGTGGAGCTTGCGGTTATTATAGAGGAAAAGTTGCGATTGTAAAAGAAGCAGCCCTCTAAATAAAAAGCACTTCATTGGACACTTTAACGTGTTGGTGAAAGAATAAAGCCGGAGAGCCTTTCGGCTCTGTCGGCTTCTTTTTTTTCAATACACTATCAAACATTAGAAATGATGGAAAAAATCAATGCTGTAATTACAGGAATCGGCGGATATGTACCCGACTATGTTTTGACAAACGAAGAATTATCAAGAATGGTCGATACCAACGATGAGTGGATTATGACACGCATCGGAGTAAAAGAAAGACGTATCCTCAACGAAGAAGGACTGGGTACTTCTTACATGGCGCGTAAAGCTGCCAAACAACTCATGCAACGAACAAATTCGGACCCAGATTCTATCGACTGCGTAATTGTTGCGACCACTACTCCTGACTATCATTTCCCTTCCACAGCTTCTATCTTATGCGACAAGCTGGGATTGAAAAATGCTTATGCATTCGATTTGCAGGCAGCATGTAGCGGATTCTTATATGCTATGGAAACTGCCGCTTGCATGATCCAATCCGGAAGAAGCAAAAAAGTTATTATCGTAGGCGCAGATAAAATGTCGTCTATGGTCAACTACTCTGACCGTGCTACTTGTCCGATTTTCGGCGACGGAGCTGCTGCCTGCATGGTAGAAGCCACCACTGAAGATTACGGTATCATGGATTCTATTCTGCGCACAGACGGTAAAGGACTTCCTTTCCTTCACATGGCAGCCGGCGGCTCGGTTTGTCCTCCTTCTTATTTCACAATAGCCAATAAGATGCACTATCTGCACCAAGAAGGTAGAACGGTGTTCAAATATGCCGTATCAAACATGTCGGACGTAACAGCAGCTATTGCAGAAAGAAACGGGCTGAATAAAGATAATATCGACTGGATTGTTCCTCATCAGGCGAACTTGCGTATCATTGACGCAGTAGCTTCTCGCCTTGAAGTTCCATTAGATAAAGTAATGATTAACATACAGCGTTACGGTAATACCAGCGCCGGAACACTTCCGCTTTGTTTGTGGGACTATGAAAGCCAGTTGAAAAAAGGAGACAACATCATTTTCACCGCATTCGGCGCCGGATTTACTTGGGGAGCCACTTACGTGAAATGGGGTTATGACGGTACTAAAAAATAAAAAAGGAAATAACCAACGCACATAAAAAACGCATCCCAACCCGATGCGTTTTTTTGTCGGCAAACAAAAATAAACAAAGATTATGCACAAAGCCGGGTTTGTAAATATCGTAGGCAATCCGAATGTCGGTAAGTCTACCCTGATGAATTTGCTCGTAGGAGAGCGAATTTCCATTGCAACGTTCAAGGCACAAACTACCCGTCACCGTATCATGGGAATACTCAATACTGACGATATGCAGATCGTCTTTTCCGATACGCCGGGAGTATTGAAGCCTAACTACAAGCTCCAAGAGTCTATGTTGAATTTTTCGGAATCGGCGTTGACAGATGCCGATGTGTTACTGTATGTGACCGATACAATCGAAAAGCCAGACAAGAACTCTGAGTTTATGGAGAAAGTGCTTAAACTGGACATCCCCGTTTTGTTGTTAATCAACAAAATCGACCTGACGAATCAAGAAAATCTGATAAAGCTGGTCGATGAATGGCACGAAATGTTGCCAAAAGCTGAAATCATCCCGATTTCGGCAAAAGCAAAATTCAACGTCGATGCAGTAATGAAACGCATCAAAAGCCTGCTTCCCGACTCACCTCCTTACTTCGGAAAAGACCAATGGACGGACAAGCCGGCGCGTTTCTTTGTCACTGAAATCATCCGCGAAAAGATTTTGCTGTATTACGACAAAGAAATTCCTTACTCTGTAGAAGTTGTCGTAGAGAAATTCAAAGAAGAAGCCAAAAGTATCCATATCAATGCCGTTATCTACGTTGAACGCGAATCGCAAAAAGGAATCATCATCGGACATCAAGGAAAGGCGCTGAAAAAGGTTTCTACCGAAGCACGCAAAACACTGGAACATTTCTTCCAGAAATCGATTTACCTTGAAACGTTCGTCAAAGTGGATAAAGACTGGCGAAACTCTGATAAGGAATTAAAAAACTTTGGCTATCAATTAGATTAATACCGGCTGCGAAGCCGCACAAAGTATAGAAAATATGGGAAATTTAGTAGCTATTGTAGGACGCCCCAATGTGGGAAAGTCGACACTGTTTAACCGTCTGACGCAAAGCCGTCAGGCTATCGTAAACGAACAGGCCGGTACAACCCGCGACCGTCAATACGGTAAATGTGAATGGTTAGGTAAAGAGTTTTCAGTAGTAGACACCGGAGGATGGGTGGTAAACTCTGACGACGTATTCGAAGAAGAAATCTGCAAGCAGGTAATGTTGGCTATAGATGAAGCCGATGTTATTTTATTTGTGGTAGACATCGTTAATGGAATTACAGACCTCGACTTGGAGGTGGCGAACATCTTACGCCGCTCTAAAACTCCAATCATTGTGGTTGCCAACAAGACCGACAACAACGACTTACAATATAATGCAGCAGAATTTTATTCGCTGGGATTAGGAGACCCTTTTTGCATCTCTGCCTTGAGCGGAAGCGGAACGGGCGATTTACTCGACCTGATTTTAAGCAAATTCCGCAAAGAGACCGGCGAAATATTGGAGGATGACATTCCCCGCTTTGCTGTTGTAGGACGTCCTAATGCAGGAAAATCGTCTATCATCAATGCTTTCATCGGCGAAGACCGTAATATCGTAACCGAAATTGCGGGAACCACACGCGATTCGATTTACACACGTTATGACAAATTCGGGTTCAACTTTTACTTGGTAGATACTGCCGGTATCCGCAAGAAGAATAAAGTAACCGAAGATTTGGAGTATTATTCGGTGGTACGCTCTATCCGTTCTATCGAAAACTCTGACGTGTGTATCCTGATGCTGGATGCCACACGGGGCATAGAGAGCCAAGACTTGAATATATTCTCACTGGTATTGCGCAATCAGAAAGGGCTTGTGGTAGTTATCAACAAATGGGACTTGGTGGAAGAAAAGTCTAACAAGACCATGAAGACTTATGAAGACGCTGTGCGCAAGCGCCTCGCTCCGTTTACCGACTTCCCGATAATATTTGCTTCGGCACTCACCAAGCAACGTATCTTTAAGGTATTAGAGTCTGCGCAGGAAGTGTATAAAGCACGCAATACCCGCATCCCGACAGCCCGACTGAACGAGGAGCTGCTCCCGCTGATAGAGGCATATCCGCCTCCTTCAAACAAAGGGAAGTATATCAAAATCAAATACATTACCCAGCTTCCCAATACGCGGGTTCCATCGTTTGTATTCTTTGCCAACCTTCCGCAGTACGTGAAAGAACCGTACCGCCGATTCTTGGAAAACAAAATACGCGAACGCTGGAAACTGTCGGGAACTCCGATCAATATCTTCATCCGACAGAAGTAAGATTTTTATCCTTCTATAACAAAAGAAAGGCGGCAAAGCAAGAGATTTTCATCTCATTGTTTTGCCGCCTTTCCTTTGAGCCTCAAAGCCGTATAATTTATTTCTTCTCTTTGTTCTCCTCCGTCTTTACTTTCCGCAACAGGTCGGAAGCAAAAATAAAGTTGTTCAAGCGCTCGTTAGTGGCGGTAAACACATCATCTTTAGTACCTTCCCACTCTTTATGTCCCTGATAGATGTAGAGAATACTTTCGCCGATACCCATCACCGAGTTCATATCGTGGGTATTGATGATGGTGGTCATGTTATATTCCGTGGTAATACCATGTATCAGTTCGTCGATAACCAACGACGTTTTAGGGTCGAGCCCCGAATTGGGTTCGTCGCAGAAAAGATACTGAGGCTGCAACACGATGGCACGGGCAATCGCCACACGCTTCTGCATACCGCCGCTTATCTCACCCGGATATTTGTTTTGCGCATCAATCAGGTTCACACGGTCAAGGCAGAACTGTGCACGCTTCACACGCTCGCGGTAGGTAGCGTTCGAAAACATATCGAGCGGAAACATCACGTTCTCTAACACAGACAGAGAGTCGAACAGCGCGGCGCTTTGGAATATCATCCCCATTTCGCGCCTCAACGATTGTTTTTCCTTCTTATCCATGTGGATAAAGTCCCTGCCGTCGTAAAGCACTTCGCCCTGTTCCGGGGTAAGCAGCCCCACGATACACTTCATCAGCACGGTTTTTCCCGAACCGCTCTGACCGATAATCAGATTGGTTTTCCCGTTTTCAAAAGAAAAATTTATATTGTCGAGGACGGTACGCCCCTCGAACGACTTGCTTACAGATTTCAGTTCTATCATCCCATTAACAGTTGAGTAAGTATTAAATCGGAAAACAATATCAGCACGCTGCTCGACACTACCGAGTCGGTACTTGCCTTACCCACGGCGATAGAGCCTCCTTCTACCGTATAGCCGAAATACGCCGAAACGCTGGCTATGATAAATGCAAAAAACAGTGATTTGATGAAACTGCACCAAATGTACCATTCTACAAACATGTACTGCAAACCGTATTCCAAATCGGTCGCATTCATGATGCCGCCGAACCATGCCGTACAAAACGCACCGAAAATACCCGCAAAAATACTGAATACCACCAAGAAGGGAATCATTGTCATCAGTCCGAGTATCTTGGGCAGAATCAGGTAAGAAGCCGAATTGATTCCCATGATTTCAAGCGCGTCTATCTGCTGGGTTACGCGCATTGTTCCGATTTCGGAAGCGATGTTCGACCCCACTTTTCCCGCCAGAATCAAACACATGATGGAAGACGAGAACTCCAACAACAAAATTTCACGTGTGGTATACCCTACTACAAAACGGGGCATCCACGGGCTTTCGATATTCAATTTTATCTGGATACAGATAACTGCACCGATAAAAAACGAAATCAACAACACGATACCGATGGAGTTGATGCCCAGTTGCGCCATTTCGCTGACATATTGCTTGAAATACATCCGGACACGTTCGGGACGGGAAAACACCCTCCCCATCAATATCAGATACTTTCCTAAAGTGGTGATTGGCTTAACCATATTGTTTTCACAAAATTATTTGGTACAAAAGTAAGGCTTTTTAGCTATATTATTATAAAAATGAAGCGAAATTCGCCCGAACTACCACATAACCCAAGATTTTTACTACTTTTGCGACATCAAACGAAGAATATTCTCTCACTTTTTTAGGCCATGGCAGAAGATAACCAACCAACCACACAGCAAGAGGAATTCCAGCTTCCCGAAGACGGGCGCATGGTGTTACGTACCGAGAATCTGGTAAAGAAGTACGGGAAGCGTACCGTAGTAAGCCACGTTTCCATCAACGTAAAACAGGGGGAAATAGTGGGATTGCTGGGTCCTAACGGAGCCGGCAAGACGACTTCTTTTTATATGACAACCGGATTGATTGTCCCCAACGAAGGTCACATTTACCTTAACAACCAAGATATTACATCGTATCCCGTGTATAAGCGCGCGCAAAACGGAATAGGATATTTGGCACAGGAAGCCTCGGTTTTCCGCAAAATGAGCGTAGAAGACAATATCGCTTCGGTACTGGAACTGACCGACAAGCCCGTGGAATACCAAAAAGAGAAGTTGGAAAGTCTGCTCAATGAGTTCCGCCTGCAAAAAGTCCGCAAAAACTTAGGCGACCAGCTTTCGGGTGGTGAACGCCGGCGTACGGAAATCGCCCGCTGCCTTGCCATCGACCCGAAGTTTATCATGCTCGACGAGCCGTTTGCCGGAGTCGACCCGATTGCCGTAGAGGATATCCAGCACATCGTATGGCGACTGAAGGACAAAAACATCGGTATTCTGATTACTGACCATAACGTACAGGAAACGCTGAGCATCACCGACCGCGCCTACCTGCTGTTCGAGGGAAAGATTCTGTTTCAGGGAACCCCGGAAGAACTGGCTGAAAACAAAATCGTGCGTGAAAAATACCTCAGCAACAGTTTCGTACTTCGCCGTAAAGATTTCCAGCTGAAAGACAACCGGGAATAACCGGCTGTGGAAGCCGTTATCCGGATTGGTCAGAGGCATGAAAAACGCTACCCATAGAACCGGTGAACGCTATGGGTAGAAATGGTTAACGCATCCGCATGAAATGGATAACACTAACGGTAGCGTTTTCAGGGGGGGGACAACAGGGATAACTCTTGCCCATACATTCGGCGGGCAGGAAAGTTTCAATAAGTCCAGCGGCTTCCCCCATAAGATGGGCACATAAAAAATAAAAAATATTTTTAAGCGGTAAAAGTTTTTCTAATTCAAGCAAAAGCTGTATCTTTGCAACCCGAAACAGACCATTACACACTTTACAGAAAAAGTGTTACCGTATATAGCAAATAATAACAATAAAAGTATATACTGAAATGAAAAAAGGCATTCATCCTGAAAACTACCGCCCGGTAGTATTTAAAGACATGTCAAACGGCGACATGTTCCTGTCTCGTTCTACTTGTGCCACTAAAGACACAATCGAGTTCGAAGGCGAAACTTATCCGTTGGTTAAGTTGGAAATTTCAAGCAGCTCACACCCGTTCTACACAGGTAAGTCTAAACTGGTAGACACCGCAGGACGTGTTGATAAGTTCATGAGCCGCTACGGTAACCGCATGAAAAAATAAAAATCGGTTTTTAGCCATACAAAAAGAGGATAAACCTGTTGAAAGGTCTATCCTCTTTTTGTTTATGTTGCGTCCTCTCCCGCTATTTCTGATAAACTCTCACGTAATCTATTTCGTAACGCATAGGGTAAGCGTTCTCCGACACAGGTCCGCCGTTGATACCTCCCACAGCCAAGTTCAGCAACAAATATTGAGGCTGCATAAACGGATTTTTCCCTTCCCCTATCGTACCGTTATAAGTATCTTTCAGCAAAATTTCGTTCAGCAGCTCATCATCCAAATAAATCCGGATGGCTTCTTCGTCCCAGTCCATACGCCAAATATGAAACTCCGAAGCCCAATCAGGGTTCTGCGACAAGAAATGGCTGAAAGGAATGGCTTTGCTATTCCATTTTGCCACCCATTTTTGGTCTGTTCCCCATGCAGCATTGGCTAAAATATGAGGTACACCCTGTTTCCGATAAAATTCCATAATGTCGATTTCTCCGTTAGAGGGCCATTCCATCGAAGTGCCCAACATCCAAATAGCAGGCCACGCACCCTTACCTACGGGAATGCGTGCACGGACAACCACCCTTCCATACAGAAATTCCTTCTTTCCGGCAGTTGTCACCGATGAAGAAGTACATTCTACAAACTCCCTCGAAGTGCGCCAATCGCCTCCTTCTCCAGCCTGATATAACGGATTTTCCCGCCTCTCTTTCCGTGCTTCGATTATCAGCAACCCATCCTTACAAAAGGCATTATCGGGCTGATACCACTGTAATTCTTCGTTACGCGCATATCCGTTTTCATAGTTCCACACCGTAGAGTCCAGCCTCCCATCGACCTCGAACTCATCGCTCCACACCAACTTGTAATTTTCTTGGGATTGGGCCGACGCAAAAAGTGCGGCAAACGCCAAGCAATAAAGTAATTGCAAATGTTTCATATTCTCAGTTTTGTCCAAAAGTATAAAAATGTAGCAGGTTTTCCAAAAACAAAAGAAGGGAACTTTTCAATCCCCTCCTTCTGCTCACATCGAAAATGAATTAACAAACTCATATCACAAGCACGTCCAACTTATTCCAACGGTACTGTTTCGGGGTCGTACACTTCCAAATCCGACATCGTAAGCTCTGCCATATTGAAGTAACTGGTATTACCCGAAGTAGCGATTACGTTAAAACGGAAATAAGTAAACGTTTTGCCCGGCATGATATAATCCGATGTATATTCACTACCAGCACTTGTGGGGAGACCGGTCAATGTAGTAATAGTTTCCCACTTCTCTCCATCATTACTGATTTGCAGTTCGACTTCCGTAGGACGTCCGTCCGTAGTCCATGTATTATCACTTCGGTTTACATAACTCACTACAAAATCTCCATGAGGTTCGGCAAAATCAATCTGCACATAATGCGGCAGCGGAATCAAAGGCTCATTCCAACGAGTGTGGAAAAAGCTCCCCTTATTCCCATCTACAAGATTCGCAATCGGTCCCTCAGTAGGTTCTTGCGCGTTCGTACTCAACATATCGACCGTAACATTACATTTCCTTAAAGTATAGGTAGCAGGAGCAGCTCCCGAAACAGCCTTAATCGATTTGATCTCTCCTCCTTCATCATGAATATTAAAAGTCTGATAAAAAATTTCATATTCCCCAAAACGGGCACGGGTATCGTCTATAAGCATTTCAGTTGTTCCCGGCGAAACAATCTTATAAATCGTTTCTTTTTGTAATGGATCTTCATACCATATTTTTATATAAGCATATTCTGCCACTTCAGGAACAGTCCAATTTAATTGGATTTGTCCGGGCAAAGCTTCTGAAGTCATTCCCTCAACTGGCGCAGGAATTCCTTCATACCCCTGCATCTCAAAGGATTCTAATTTATCATCACAGCTAACTCCCATCCACACAGCAGCCAGCATCGGTATTATATATTTCAGTTTCATCATACAATTACTATTTTGATGTTCAACATAAAAGTTATCTCATCACCATCCCGGATTTTGAGTCAAATTCGGATTCTTACGCATTTCGCTGTCCGGAATCGGGAACAAATACATTTTATCATTCCAGTAACGAGACTTAGTAACGCGCTTATATGTATAGTTATCACCATTTTTTGTAATCTGCATTTCTATAATGTTCTTCTGCGAATCTCCATCTTTCCATCTTCTGACATCCCAAAAGCGATGACCTTCAAATGCCAACTCTACCATACGTTCCCGACGATATTTCTGAATAAATTCATCGGCAGACATTCCCGATGGGAAATCTGGCATCTTCACATCCTCACGATTGCGTACTTTATTCACAGCTTCTACCGGAGACATTGTAAAAACAGCATCAGTAGCATCGGCTGATCCCAAATAATTAAATACAGCTTCTGCATAATTAAGATAAAATTCTCCTAATCGGAAAGTAACCCAACTGTGACGCTTTCCGCCGCTTCCTGTTGACGAACTGATATCTGTGGTACTATCCAAATATTTTTTCAGATAATATCCCGTAGGAGTAGCTCCTGCTATAGGAAGAGCATTTCGTCCGCCTGTATATGTTTCCAACGGATTAGGATTAGTATCCGGCCATTTATCACCATTAACAGCAATTGTCATTCCCAATCGAGGATCGCGTCCACTATACGGATTGTTAGCATCATAACCGCTGCCTTCTTCATTCCAAGCCTTTCCTGTTGCCTGCATTTCATAAGCATCTACTAACGTTTGAGACGGACAGTTGCCTGAATTTCCATTCTCCATTCCAACAGGGAAATTTGTCGTTTCCGGCGAATTAGTATCACCGATACGGCGTACAAATATCATTTCTTTGGCTTTATAATTCTCTGTACCCCATATTTCAGAGTATTTACCTAATTGTATATTATTTGCATCACAAAAATCAAGAACATCCTTACTTGCTTGTGCTGCACGTTGCCACAATGTTGGATCATTGTCTTCGTTAAACAAAGGACTCGCCCAATACAATAAAGTGCGGGCTTTCAAAGCCAAAACTGCTTGCTTGGTGATACGTCCGGTTTCAGGACTTGTTCCATTGGCCGCATCATTCTCCAACTTGGTATAATCCACCGGAAGTTCATCAGCAATATCGTCACATTCTTTTACTATAAAATCGAATACCTCTGCCACAGGAGTACGAGAGACCTGATTAGCTTCTTCTTCCGTCAAGACTTTCGTTATAAGAGGTACATCTCCGTATGCCCGAGCCAAATTAAAGTAGAAATAGGCACGTAAAAATCGGACCTCATACTGATAACGATTGAAACGTTTCATTTCGGCTTCATAATTCTTGTCAAAGCGCAATTCTGAAAAATCTGCGTTAACCGATTCTTCCAAGAAAAAATTAGCTTTACGAATTCCCTCAAAACTCCAACGGCTGTAAGCGTTAGTCGAACTCCAGCGTCCGTCTGTATACCCAAGTACTGTAGACCAACTCCAAGCATATTCAGACTCATCACAAGCAGAACATAACGAGCCGTCTGCTGGAAGATCGGAATCCAAGTAGCTGTAAATATTAGTCACTACCGCTCCGGTTCGTCCGAAATCAGTAAATACATAGCTTTTGTCGTACGTTGTATATTCACGATAATCCAAATCTGCGCATGAAGCCATGAACGACATACAAGCTAATCCGAATAATATGTTTTTCAACTTCATAAGTTTTTTCTTTAATTAGGTTAATATTAGAATCCGATAGATAGACCTACGTTAATAGAGCGCGTGGTAGGTATACCGTTGCTAAGTGATTCCGGGTCTATTTCGTTGATATGATCCCAACAGAATAAGTCAACTCCTCTTACGTATACTTTTGCCGTATTCAAATGCCATTTACTAATAAGCGAATGAGGCAATTTGTAATATACCTCACAGTTACGCAACTTTAAGAATGCACCGTTTTCAAGCCATACGGAACTGTTTTGGTTATTATTCTGAACCGTTTCAGTAGACAAACGAGGATAACGTGCATTCGGGGTTTCAGGTGTCCAACGGTTGGCATAATAGTAATTGGAAATTGTATTGCCATTAGTCAGCGGACGGTAAAGTCCACTCAGCGTTGTCCAAGACGTATAATTTCCCAATCCTTGAAAATCAACATTGAAACCTATTCCTTTCCATTCTGCACCGATGCTGAAACCATAATAAATTTCGGGTACACTGGAATTATATCCCAAAGCAACTTGGTCAAACTCATTAATCACACCGTCACCATTTTGGTCTTTATACTTAACATCGCCCGGACTTACCGCACCAAATTGCTGTTCGGGACTGTTATCAATATCTGCTTGATCTATAAAGTAACCAACGGCTTGATATCCGAATATTTGTCCGACAGGTTTTCCCGTACTATACAAATAGTCGTAAGCTTTCGGCTCTTCCAATTGTTCTTTGATAATGTTTTTAGTAAAACTGAAGTTACCTCCCAAATTCAAGCGGAAATCTCCGAATCGCTTCGTATAATCAACACCAACTTCAACACCTTTGCTGTCAACTATACCTGCATTCGCATAAGAAGACGTTGCTCCCAGTATTGATGAAACATTACCGCCAGTATATACCCATATATCTTGGCGTCTTTCGTAGAATCCGTCAACCATCAAAGTAAGTCCATTAAACAAAGTAGCATCAATTCCGACATTATACTTATATCCTTTTTCTGTAGTTCCGCCCAATGAAGGAAGCTGACCTTCTTGCCAAGCTCCTCCGTTTCCGAAATCATCCTGAATAGGATATCCTCCTCCACTTCCGTTCATAGTAGTGTTCCAATAACCGTTATAAGGAATATTGTCAGTGTTAATGATTCCGAACGAACCACGCAGTTTCAAGAAATTCAACCATGAAACATCTTTCATAAAATCTTCGTTTGTCAGATTCCATGCTAAACCAACAGTAGGTGAAACATGCCATTGATTACCTGTTTCCAACAAATTAGAAGCCGAAGCGACCAAAGCAAAATCCAAGAAATAACGGTTATTAAAGCCATAGTGAGTATACCATGACCAGTTACAATGGTATAAAGTAGAGTTTATATTAACGTTATTATCGTATTTATAAGTATACATCAACGTGGTATAGATTTTATGGTCTCCAAACTGGCGAGTCCAATCTACATTTGCCATGAAATTAAACGAACGATACTGCCAGTCTAATTTACTGCCACCTGCCATTTCTGTATCCTTTCCAGCTTCATAGTCAGCAAACGAAGAAGGTTCTCCGTTTTCCCATCCGGTAACCGACGTACTTCCGTATCGATACTCCATCGTATGATCTTCCCAATAAGATGCCACATTATCATATCCCATACGGAAAGATGCACCCAAACCTTCAGTAATGGAAGACAAATCCTGCCTTAAAGTCATATCTGCCCATAGGCCAAGCGTATGCCCTTTTGAGTAGCCTCTGCCTTGTGTCAAAGCTACAGGGTTTGCCCATCCTGTCCATGTGGTGTTACCTCCCCACAAACCGCTTTCCGTACGAATGGGAAATGCCGCAGCAGGAGTGGTATAAAGTTTTCCTATCAAATCATCTGAACCAAGACCGGGACGGCTGAACTCATTCAACGTACCCATTATGTTAACTTGAAGTTTGGTCTTCGGAGTCAAATCAATGTCCAAATTGCTGCGAAGATTAGCCTTTGAGTATTTTTCTTGTGTTGAAAAGCCTTCATTCGAATTAGCATTGTTTATAAATCCCCGTCCATTCTGCAAATTCAACATCGTAAAATAACGTATCTTTGAAGCTCCTCCACGGAAAGTAAGCGTAGCAATATCGGATTTTCCACGATCTCTGTATACCTCATCCCACCAGTTTACGTTAGGGTAATAATACGGGTATTTACCGCTTTTAAAAGCATTCAGTTCGTCCCGTGTATAACGTGGCGACCTGCCGTCGTTCGCCAACGCCTCGTTCATGGCACGTGCATAAGTATAGGCATCCGCCATTTCGGGCAAACGGTTCTGGTAAGTAAAACCGTGATCATACGAGAAACTGATTTCCCTCGATTTGTATTTTCCCCGCTTCGTAACGATATTCAATACTCCGTTTACACCTTTATAGCCATACAGCGCAATGGCAGCAGCATCGCGCAAAACACTTACTGACTCTACTTCTTCAGGATTCAGGTAACGTAACACATTATATGCATTGTCTCGTTCCAATCCATCGACCACAATCAAGATGCCATTATTCCCATTTAGCGTTTTCTGTCCGCGAATAAACATCGAAGGTATCTGTTCCCACATTACCCCAGTCTTCTGAAGGGTTGTTAATCCTGCTACGTTTCCGTACATCGAATTTCCCAACGTATACGAAGAACGGTTATCTATTTTATTACTGTAAACAGTTGAAACAGCTCCCGTTGATTCGGCGAAAGTCTGATTCAACCCGAACCCATAGTTCACCTTCTCTGATGACAAATCCATAACAATTATCATGGTTTTTCCGGGCTCTACATCTACTGTTTTCGTAGCATCATAAGGCGTCAGAATTTGAAGTTTATCATCCTTTGCCGCTGAAATTTCAAATTTACCCGTAGCGTCTGTTGACACCAAACTACCGGGTTGTCCGACGATACTGACAGCCGCTCCCGAAACAGGATTTCCGGCTCTGTCAAGTATCATGCCGGTAATATTATTCTCTTCTTGAGCCATAACTTGCACACCCATGTATGCCAGCATAGTCAAAGCCAATATCTTTTTCTTCATTGTTTTCTGTTTTTTAGTAACTTAGACAATTCTTAAATCATAAAAATCGGTCTCAAAAATCTTACCCATAGAAATAGATTACGCTACCGCATAGATGCTTGAACACTACCCATAGAAACGGGTAACGCTACCGCATGTATTTTTAATGGGCAAGCCGTTATATTACCAACCGGGATTTTGAACTAATCCATATCCTTTATTTACTTCTTTTACCGGGAATGCAGCCAAGTACCATTTCGGATTAAATCCATTCCACCATGAACGTCCGGCATTGGATATTTGGAAAGGAGTATATTTGAACTGAGTCGGAAATTCCCCTCTCTCCGAATCCGGTTTATCAAACCATGAACCACTGCCTCCATCGGCACGTTCTATCAGCAATCCATGCAACGGACGTTCGAACAAATCAGCACGCTTGTTGCGAATCATATCAAAGAAACGTACATCTTCCAGTCCTAATTCGCAAGCCCGTTCGTTCAGTATGGCTTCCATCAGGTTATCGGTATTTCTCATGTCTTTTCCGGGATTCGATGCTACCAGCCCTTTCAACCCTACACGAGCGCGAACGATGTCGACTTGCTTGATTGCATCGTCTATCCGGTTGTTTTTCATCAAAGCCTCAGCATAGATTAAGTACATTTCCGCCAAGCGCAGGTAAGGCCATTCCAAGAAATTCCCAGCCAAACTACCTTTTCCTTCTTTATAAAATTTATAAAGCCCGAATCCTGTAGCGTATTGTCCGGTTTCGGTAGAAGTACTGTTCGCATTATCGCCTCCACCTGCCCATAATTCAATACTACGCCCGTTACTCCATTTAGCACCGTTTACCAAGATGGTTTCATAAAGACGCGGGTCGCGGGTAGGTTTGTTATAATCATTATCTTCAAAGAACATGTTGTTTTCGGCTACCGCCTTGTCAAAGTCGAACGGTGTACCATCGCTCATCGGGAACATTTCCATGTACTCCAACGTAGGTGTGTATCCTCCATTGGGAACCCAGTCGCCCCAGTAATACCACCAGTCCCAATTATATTTACCGATGATACGGGTAGAGATCAGCAACTCAGTGTTATTTCGTGTGAAATAAGCCGTATTGAAAGCCGCACGATAATCGTCACACGTAGTTCCCGTAGGTTGAAACAATTCGTAATGCCCTTTTTGCGCAAGCATATCGAAAAAGTCCTCGCAAGCCTTTAAACACTGTTGCCACAATTCAGGCTTATAGCCACCATACCACACCATGTGTCCGGTAACCGCCTCCTGAGGAGGCTCTGTACAATAAGGTTCGTCATCGTTAAATAAGGGACTTGCCGCAAAAAGAAGAATCTTACATTTCAAACCCATAGCCGACGCCTGAGTCATTCTTCCTTGCCAGTTAGACTCGCCATCGTCTGTCAAATCCCACGGAAGAACGGATGCAGCCTCATCAAGTAACTTGACCATAAAGTTGACCGTTTCTTCTACCGTACCGCGAGGAACCTGATAATCGTTTTCTGCCGCAAAAGCCTGTTCAACGATAGGCAATCCGCCAAAATGACGGAACATATCAAAATAACGAGAAGCTATGATAACTTTAGCTTCAGCTTTTAAACGTTCTTTCTCCATTTCATCCATATCGGGTACGCGGTCAACATTTTCAATAAAGATCCACGCCGCACGAATACACTCCCATGTTTCTTCTTTCGTAAAGCTAAACCGAGTTTCCGAAGTATTATCTTCAGTTACAGCCGTATAGGTACCGGGATAATAATGTCTATTCAATCCATCCCACGAATTATGGCTATGAAAGCAGTCGGACAAACACTCGAACATACCGGTATTCATCTTTCCATCCACATCATTCCAGTTTGTAGCTAACCCGTAATATAATTTGCTATAAGTTGTCCACAAGAAGCGACGGGCGTATTCCGCCTTCCCGAAAATAGAATCTTGAGTAACGGCAACACTCGGAGCTTTCTCCAAGAAACTGTCGCCGAACTTTATTTCATCGACACATGACGTAGCTGTTACAGCCCCTACAAATGCCGTTATAAACCACTTTGTTAAATGTTTCATAGTTATATGTAAATTTAAGTATTTAGAATCCTAATTTCAGACCAACATTGATAACACGGGTAAGCGGATAATTCGGACGGTCACTCTGGCGTGATTCCGGATCACCCCACATAAAATCGGTTATCGTAAACAGATTGTAAGCGCTTACATACAAACGACATTGGTCCATTTTCAGTTTTTTCATAAATGGCAGACTGAAATTATAACCAACTTCCAAACTCTTCAGGCGCAAATAACTGGCATTACACAAATACAGATCGGAACCACGATAGTTATTTGCCTGTGCCGCTTTTGATATGCGCGGGAATTTTGCTGTATAAGTATCGGCAGATGAACGCCATGTGTTCTCATACTGATAGAGTAACAATCCCTTATTTTGGGTATCACCCAACGGTTGGCGGAACTCAGATAACAGACGGTCAACGTTCCATGCTCCGGTAAATTGTGCAGAGAAATCCCATCCTTTCCAACTAAACCCAAGATTTAATCCGGCTGTATATTCCGGTGTATCGGTAAAACTCAAATCACGTGTAGAATCGTCACCGTCAATAACACCATCTTTATTTAAATCAACGAATACGGCATCACCCGGTTTCAGAGACAAACCGTGATCGGCAATAGGAATACCGAATTCTTTTTGGTATCGAGCATCTGCTGTTTCATCGTAGAATCCCCAGAATTTGTAAATAGAACGAGAACCGATAGTACGTCCGGTTTCGTACATCCACGGTTCGTTTTGGTCGACTTCATTTTTATAAACAATCTTATTACGCGCAAATGAAAGGTTAAAGTTTGCCCAATAACGGAAGTCGTTACCTATTTTGTCATTCCATTTCAACTGCACTTCATAACCCTTATTTTCAGTTTTACCAATATTCATGATAGGAAGCGTCATACCCAAAATACCCGGCATGTAATCGGGTTGCGTAAGAATATCGCGGCGTTTTTCAATAAAATAATCAACCGAAACTCCTAATTTTTCATGAAACATAGAAAAATCAATACCGTAATTCTGTTTAACAGCTTTTTCCCAAGTTACATCCATATTCGATTTGGTTGCCTCGTAAGCTCCGGGCTGCGCGCTTGTAGCATTCGAACCGAAATAATAGCCGTCGCCTCCTAATACATAGGCATCGGGCAAGTAAAGGAAACGGTTGTTTCCGTTATTATCATTACCTACCATACCCACGGAAGCTCGTAATTTTAAATAATTAATGACTTTCTTTATCGGTTTAAAGAAAGATTCTTCACTGACAATCCAGCCGATAGAACCTGCCGGAAAGAAACCATATCGCTTACCCGGTGCAAAATTTTCAGAACCGTTATAACCAGCGTTAAACTCAGCCATGTAACGTGTTTTCCAATCATACGTTACACGTCCTACAAAGCCTACGTATGCCGAAGGGATATCATCGTAAGTTCCACCGGGATAATAACGTTTTGATTGGTTATATAATAAAAGTCCGGTCACATTATGATCGCCGAATTTTCGGTTATAGTTCAACGCAACTTCCATATACCAGTCACGTGACTTTCCTTCCCCGTTGGTATTTCTGCTATACGATAACTGAGAGTCTGAACCATTCTTACGATACGCTATCGAGCCATCATCTTGAATAACGGGTGTATAAGTCGCAATAGAAGAACTTGCCACTTTCTGCGTCCAATAACTTGTATTATATGAACCTTTGATTTTAAATGAAAGTCCTTTCGTTATAAAATCCAACTTTTGGTCTAACATCAAGTCAATATTCAACACATTGGTAGTAGTAGTACGGAAACCTTTTCCGTAATAGGAATCCAATCCATCTACCCCCGTAAACGGCAAATAATCGCTGTTAGATACGATACGTTTTCCATCAACTATTCCGGCTCCCGCAAACGGAACAGCCCAATACAGTTTTCTAAATAACTGGTTCTGATCTTCTCCCGATTCTGGAGTACGTTTAGTCTCAATACGCCCACCGATATTTACTGAAATCAACGTGGTTTTCGTTGCATCAAAGTCTAAATTGGCACGATAATTATATCGTTTGTAATTGAAGTTAAAATCATCAGAAGCTGCAAGCTGCTTAAACATACCATCTTGAGTAAACATACCTGCCGAAACGAAATAACGCATACGGTCTGTTCCACCAGTAATATTTATATTGTGTTGTGATTGAAATGAAGCATCATTCATACAATAATCCAACCAATTTATATCCGGATAAAGAATAGGATCAGTATGGTCACGGAATTTTATAAGTTGTTCTTCAGAGAACGTCGGCACACCTCCATCGTTCACCATCATATCATTATAATAGGAAGCATACTGATATGAATTGGCAAACTTCAACTGTTTAGTCATCAGATTAACACCTGCCGAAGTAGAAAACGAAATCTTGGCTTTACCCTCTGAACCGCGTTTGGTAGTAATAAGGATAACACCATTCGCACCACGCACACCAAATACAGCCGTAGCCGAAGCATCTTTCAATACAGTAATACTTTCTACCTCGTTCGGATCGATTTGTGAAAAATCACGTTCTACTCCATCTACCTGAATCAACGGAGCAGCATTGTTCCACGTAGCGATACCGCGCACATACAAATCAGCAGCATCGGCTCCCGGCTCGCCTGAGTATTGTACAGAAGAAATACCGGTAACCTGTCCCGATAAAATGTTGGAAAGAGAAGCAGCAGGTGTTTTCAACAAATCTTCTCCTTTCATAGATGAAATGGCTCCTGTAACCGACACTTTCTTTTGCGAACCGTATGCCACCACTTCTACCTCGCTCAATAACTGCGAATCATCTTCCATTACAATTCTCAGTTCTTTACCTGCGCTAAAACGACTGACAATTTGGTCTTTATACCCAATGAAAGAAACTTTGATCTTACTTCCTTTTGGAATAGATAAAGAAAAGCGACCGTCGAAGTCGGTAATTGTACCCATTTTTGTACCTTCAACCATCACGTTTGCACCGATTATACCTTCTCCTGCCTCATCAACAACAATTCCTTTAATTACCTGTTGCTGCTGACTAACTTGAATTTCCGAAACGGAATTCGTTGCCATCGAATGAATTGGAGAGAGTACCATGAAACCTGTGCATACCATCCAGTTAATCCATTTCGGATTTTTTCGTAGTGAATCTGATTTCATTGTTTTTCTCAGTTTTAAAATTAAGGATAATAGTTCTCAAGAAGTTAACTTCCTCTTCTTTCAACTTTATTAATCTATGAATTGAGAAATTAACTTACGGGCACAAATATAGTAAAATACAATACATATACTTTAACAAAAAATAAGCAAGAAACATATAAAAATCGTTCAAATGGCTCTATAAGCATATAGAACGAGGTTTTAGAGAAGTTTTACTGAGAATAAGAATTGATGCTTTGCCGATTTTTCCTAAGAGAAGCAGCAAAAAACATTAACTGAATTTACAATAAAATTCAAGGTAAAACAAAGTCTGCGGACAGTTTGCTGATTTTTTGCAACTGTCCGCAGACTTTACGTATTAAATTAAACGGCAATATAAGATATTTATATTGATAAATCTCTATTTTAATTCTTACCGGACCTCATTTCAGAACTTGAAAAGATACTATCTGATGCATGGAGCGGTTGTCCGAATAAAATAGAAGAACTTATCCGCATGATTTGAACAAGACTTACCGCAGTATTTTTACTCTTTTTCCATTTCGATATTATAGATCACAGGGTCGTATTTGTTAATCTTTCCCGTACCCAAATCGATGAGGAAGCCCGGCCAGAACAAGATATTCCACAGGGCTTTCGGGTTGAATTGGGATTCGATGATAAACGGAGTGTTTTTATAACCTTCTTTCTTGGCTATCATTATTTTGTCTGACAGTTTCTTTTTCAGTTTCACGGTCGTTACGCCTCCGTCTTTTATTTCCGACAGCTTTACATTATTCGTTCCGTCGTAGATTCTGGTTCCATCTTCGCCCATAAAAGTGACTGTTTGACGGGAGTTTGAAAAGATGGTCATACACGAAGATAAGGCTGCTGATGACAGGATGACTGCCAACATCAATAAAATTTTAGTCTTCATAAATAAACATTTCCGGTTAAAACATTTGCAATTACAACATCATATTTTTTGTAAAACAACATTGTTTCTCTTTATGTTCATACACACCAACTGTTTTTCAGAAATGGTTAAAACGCCTGTCTCTGTCGGGAAATCTACAATATCGTTTCTCCTTCGATATACTGTTCGAGGAACATGTTTTCGCCATCGAATACGGCGTAAGAAAATTCATGAATCCAGTCGCCGAGAATCATCATGCGGGTGGTACGGTTCAGCATCAGGTCGAGCATGATGTGGCGATGACCGTAAATGAAATAATTAATGGTGGGATGGTTTTTCAGGTAATCTTTTGTGAACAAGACCAAAGGCTCGCGGTCTTCTCCCATATAGGGGGGCTCTTTCCCGTTCTCACGTTTCAGACGACTGTGCTTAGCCCACTCCAGACCAAATTCGATGCTCCAGCGCGGATGAAGGGTAGAGAACAGGCGCTGTAAAGTATGGCTGTGGAATATCGTACGCAGGAAGCGGAACTTGCGGTCGTCATCGCCCAGTCCGTCGCCGTGGGCAAGGAAAAACTCTTTGCCGTAAATCTCACAAGTCAGCGGCTCACGGTGGATTATCATCCCGCACTCTTTTTCCAAGTAATCGCCGCACCAGATGTCATGATTGCCGATAAAGAAATGTACCTCTACGCCCATGTCCGTCAGTTCAGACACTTTGCCGAGGAAGCGCGTATATCCTTTCGGTACTACCAGTTTAAATTCGTACCAGAAGTCGAACATATCACCCAACAGATAGACGGCTGCCGCCTTATGCTTGATGCTGTCTAAAAAATTCACCAGCCTGCGTTCTTGCGTACGGCTGTGCGGAATGGCCCGCGAACCCAAATGGGCGTCCGAAAGAAAATATACGTTTTTCATAAATACCTTCCTGCTTTTAGTCGTTATAAGAAACCTAACTCCAGCTTTGCTTCTTCGGTCATCATGTCTTTGTCCCATTCGGGCTCAAATACCAGATTGACTTGTGCCGACTTTACTCCATCTACTGATTCTACCCGTTGGCGGATGTCTTCCATGATGAAATCTGCCGCCGGACAGTTGGGAGCGGTCAGCGTCATGTCGATAACCAGTTCACCGTCGTCTTGCAAGTCTATTTTGTAGATAAGACCTAAATCGTATACGTTGACAGGGATTTCCGGGTCGTATACCGTCTTCAGCATCTCGATTATCTTTTCCTCTATTTTTAATTTCTGTTCGTTATCCATATTCATTATATTATTCTGTATTGCAAATGTAATAAAAAAGATTGAATATCAAAGCCTGCCTTCATCGGCATAGCTATAATACCCGCCGTCTGTCACAATCAGATGGTCGAGCAGGCGGATGTTCATGGTTTTGCTTGCCACAGCTACCGACTGGGTAAGGCGGTCGTCGTCTGTGCTGGGAGTTCTGTTGCCCGACGGGTGGTTGTGGCAGAGCACAAACGCCGTGGCGCGTTTCAGCAGGGCTTCGCGCAGGATGCAGCGCACGTCTACCTGCGTCGATGCCAGTCCGCCCCGGCTGATTCGGACCGTATCAATCACTTTCGAGGCTTGATTGAGCAGCATTATCCAACATTCTTCCACCGGAAGGTCGCACATCAGCGGATGAAACCAGTCGTAAATATCCGTGGAACAGCGGATTTGTTTCCTCCGGGCGGGTTCTTCTTCTTTGCGGCGCTTTCCAAGTTCGGAAGCAGCCAGAATGGTGACGGCTTTTGCCGGCCCGATGCCTTTGTAGCGGCAGAGGTCGTCGACCGTACATTTACCCAATTCGCTCAAACTGTTCCGGCAACCGTCTAATACCTTTCTCATGAGTTCCACTGCCGTATCCTCGGTATTTCCTGAGCCTATCAAGATGGCAAGCAGTTCGGCGTTGGTCAGCGCAGCTGCACCGTGAAGCATCATTTTTTCGCGCGGGCGGTCTTCTTCCGCCCATTGGTTGATATTCAGTTTATCCGTCATTTATAGAAATTCTTTTCAAAAGCGGAAAAGGCGTCTTTCCCTAACACACAGCGTTTCCACCATGCACGAAGAAAGCCCGTCCCGTAGCCCGTTAACTGAATAAACGCGGCAAGTACGGAAAGTATACCTATTTTCATACTTTTATTTTGAAAAGAAGCATCCAAAAAGATGATCAATGCAAACAATGCCAACAGCGTCAGGCTCCATGCACAAACCAATGAGGCAAGCAAGATTAAAACCACGCCCACGGTGAACACTGCCGGAAGCAGGTGGACGAGTTTCAACGATTCGGGGTATTTTTTATACAGGTTGATTCGGGCTATACCGGAGTTATGCACTTGTTTGAAAAACTTGCGGAAGTCGGTGCGGCGCTTGTGCCACACCCATGCTTCGGGGAACAAGCGGCAACGGTATCCGCCTTTGAAAATACGGATGCTGAAGTCGATGTCTTCGCCAAAACGCATGTCGGAAAATCCGTGTAACGCCCGGTATACCTCCGTACGCACGCCCATGTTAAAACTGCGGGGATAAAACTTGTCCATTTTTTTCTTGCCGCCCCGTATGCCTCCGGTGGTAAAGAAAGAGGTCATCGCGTAGTTGATGGCTTTCTGTACGGGGGTAAACGAATCGTGGGCGCGGTCGGGACCTCCGAAAGCATCGGCAGGCTCACGCTGCAACTCGGCTTCGACGGCAGCCAGATAGCCTTCGGGCAAAATGCAATCCGAATCTAAAATCAGCAAATATTCACCATTGCTCCGTTCCGCTCCGTAGTTTCGAGTTTGCCCGGGCCCGGAGTTCGGCTTCATATAATAATGTATATCCAGACTGTCCCGGTATTTCTCTGCCACATTCTTACAAGGCAGCGAAGACCCGTCTTCTATAATGATGACTTCAAAATCACGAAAGGTCTGTTTCGTCAGGCTGCATAACAGTTCGTCCACCTCATCGGGACGGTTATATACGGGAACAATAACGGAATATCGCATGGGGTATTTTTTCTTAAAACATTACCGGACAAAAATAGCGAAAAGCCGCGTAATAAACGAATCGGAAGGCGGAAAAATACAAGCCGTAGGACGATGGAACGCAAGCGGTAGTTTTCATCTGCGCTTGCGGTAGCGTAATGGAACGCAAGCGGTAGCGTTCAGGCGGGCTTGATAAGCACGGAAAGAATGCAAAAAGACGCGGATTAACGCCGGCTTCACAGACGGAAAAGTCTGTCGTTACCGCGCTAATCCGCGTCCTTGTTACGGCGGGGTGCGCACAAGTGGCGCACGATGCCGGTTAGTATTTCATCACGCCTTTACACGGCCTACGTATGAACCGTCGCGTGTGTCTACTTCGATGATTTCATCTTGGTTGATGAACAGCGGAACACGTACCGTTGCACCGGTTTCTACGGTTGCAGGTTTCGTGGCATTGGTAGCCGTATCGCCTTTCAGTCCCGGTTCGGTGTAAGTAACCTTCAGCTGAACCTTAACCGGCAGTTCGGCATACAGGATTGTTTCAGTAGAAGCGTCAGACACAACGTCTACCACCATTTCTTCTTTCAGGAAGTCAACGCCTTCGATTTGGTCATGAGCGATGGGCACTTGTTCGAACGTTTCTTGGTTCATGAAGATATAATCATCACCTTCTTTATACAGATATTGGTACGGACGGCGTTCTACGCGCACGTCTTCCAGTTTTTCACCGATGTTGAAACGGCGTTCCAACACGTATCCGTCAACTACGTCTTTCAGCTTCGTACGCATGAACGTGTTACCCTTTCCCGGTTTTACATGCAAGAAATCGATACAAAAGTATAATTTGCCATCCATGCGGATAGCGGTTCCGATTTTAATGTCTTGAGCATTAATCATAATGTTGTATTCTTTATTATTATGTGTAATTATAGATTCGTCGACAACAATTCGGATGCAAAATTAATTGAAATCACGAAAAAACACAAAAAGATTTGTCTAAAAATGAATTAGCTATTGGTTTATTTAAAAAAAGTCACTAATTTTGCAGCCCGAACGCTTAGAATAATAACATAAAACATATACGAACAATGAAAAGAACTTATCAACCTTCGAACAGAAAGAGAAGAAACAAACACGGTTTCCGTGAAAGAATGGCTACTGCAAACGGTCGCCGAGTATTGGCTGCACGCCGCGCAAAAGGTCGTAAGAAACTGACCGTATCTGACGAATACAACGGCGTTAAAGCGTAAGATTCTCTCAGGAAAGAAAATAAGACAAAAGCCGCAAAGATAAAAACAACGTCTTTGCGGCTTTTGTTTTTTACCGCCGCCACAGCCCCCCAAAACGCTACCGTTAGCGTTGGCTGTTCCTAACGGTAGAGTTACCCGGTTCTACCCATACGGTTGCCCCGTTCTATGGGTAGCGTTTTCAGGCTTCCCGCCAAGCCGGATCACGTTTAAACGACACCCTCCGGCAGTAAAAACAGATTAACTTAAAAAAACAATGAATGATTCTATCCTAATCAGGCAAGAAACGGAAAAAGATTTCGGACAAGTAGAAGAAGTGGTACGCCTTGCGTTCGGTAACATGCCAGAAAGCGACCACACGGAACACATCTTGGTGGAACGGCTTCGGCAATCGGACGCTTACATTCCGGAGCTGTCTTTAGTGGCCGAAACGGGTGACAAAAAAATCGTGGGACACGTTTTGCTGTCGAAAGTAACAATCGTATCCGCCAACGGCACGCATACAGTCTTGTCTGTCGCCCCTCTGTCTGTATTGCCTGAATTTCAAAGGCGGGGAATCGGCGGAATGCTTCTTCGTGAAGCCCACCAAAGAGCGGCGGCGTTAGGCTATGGCGGCGTACTGCTGCTTGGGCATGAAGATTATTATCCGAGGTTTGGCTATAAAAAGGCATCGGCATTCGGCATTAAGTTCCCATTCGATGCCCTCGACGCATGTTGCATGGCGATGGAACTGAAAGCAAACGGGCTGAACGGGATAAGCGGAATGGTGCATTACCCCGATGCGTTCGGTTTGAACTGATTCTATTTCTTTCTGGAATACATCCTATTTCCTGACACAGGCGGATAACTACTCCCGGCTATTTTCTTGTCTTTGAAACTGTTTTGAGTCTCTACAAAAAGTTTTTCTTGCTTGATGTACCCGTTTTCGTGTGTGCACGGGCAGTAAATTCAAAACAGCTTCTTATTTGTTATGTAAGCAAATTTACGTATGCTTTACATCTGTTAACACTTGTCGAATCTGTACAAATTTAAATTTGCAAAGATAAACAACTAATACTAAATAGGCAGCTTTTAAAAGTGCTATGGGCCAAAGGAATGAATGAAGAACAAAAGTAGGAAAAAGACACGAACAAAAACCTTTAAAAGTATGGCACATGAAACGAATTTACCGAAAACCTAAGTTGTACATTCTTCCCAACATGGGAAGTTTGTCGAACGCCCAACTCATTCCTCTCTCTGACAATGAGTTTGCTTTATACATGCAAAAAAGCAAAGAAATAGAGTATGCCAAAGTGTATAAAGCCAATCCGAATCTGATTATGCGCAAGGTGGGAGACGAATGCGTATTAGTTCCCACCAACTTCGAAATAGACATCAACGCACTGATAACGCTTAACCCCACGGCGGAGTTTCTGTGGAAACAGTTTGAAACGCCGTCTACCATCCCTCAGGTTCTTGCGAAAGCCCGCGCTGCACACGATGATGAGGACGGAAGCATGGAGAATGAAATCAGATGTTTCGTAAACGATTATGTTCAATATAACTTTATAACGGAGGAGAAATCATGAAAACAAAATGGATTACACCCAGAACGGAGATTGAAACATTTGTTCCCGATGAGTATATAGCAGTATGTTGGGGAGTTGCTTGCAGCGTAGATGCAGCAAATAGCTACGAAAAAAGTCATGGACCGTCTCGGTGGGAAACATGGTATGCTTTGGGCTGTACACATGATGGGGCTCACTGCGGAAACAGCAGCAATCAAGTTGTGCAAGACTCTAATAACGATGGGATTGCTGAAGGCATGACTGAAATAGGTACTGATGGTTTAGGTACTTTGGAATGTACCGTTTATACGGATGCCACTTATTCCACAATAAAAAGCATCAGTGAAGTAGGTGCAGGCAGTTACATCTATTGGACAACATCAGCTGCTGACGGGAGAGTTTGGCATCATCAGGGACGAGTTATAGGAACCGATGTCACTCGCCCGAACGCATCCTAAACAAACCTAACGAAAATCCCCCAAAGACACTTTCCAAGGAAGGTCTTTTCCATACGCAAAGGTCTGTCGGCAAAACGCTCTCGCCGACAGACCTTAATTTTTTATCCGCCGATACGATATTGAAATAAACTTATAGAAGTTGAATTTTTATCGAACCACTTCGGAAAACGAAGTATTTTTAGTAACTTTGAACGCTAAAAATAGAAGTTATAAAAAATGAGTGAAGAAGTAAATCAAAACAGCGGGAACAGCTATTCGGCAAGCAGCATTCAGGTACTGGAAGGACTGGAAGCCGTACGCAAACGTCCCGCCATGTATATCGGCGACATCAGTGAAAAAGGTCTGCACCACTTGGTATACGAAGTGGTGGACAACTCGATTGATGAAGCCCTCGCAGGCTATTGTACCCACATCGAAGTGACCATCAACGAAGACAACTCAATCACCGTACAAGACAACGGTCGCGGTATTCCGGTAGATTTCCACGAGAAAGAAAAGAAATCGGCGCTGGAAGTAGTTATGACCGTTCTTCACGCCGGAGGTAAATTCGACAAGGGTTCGTATAAAGTATCCGGAGGTTTGCACGGAGTGGGTGTATCGTGTGTTAATGCCCTTTCTACCCACATGACCACCAACGTATTCCGCAACGGAAAAATCTACCAGCAGGAATACTCATGCGGCAAACCGCTGTATCCGGTAAAAGAAGTGGGAACGACCGACATTACAGGTACGCGGCAAACATTCTGGCCCGATGCCAGCATCTTCACCGTAACCGAATATAAATACAGCATCCTGCAAGCACGTATGCGCGAACTGGCATATCTGAACAAGGGTATCACCATCACGCTGACCGACAAGCGCGAGAAGGAAGAAGACGGTTCGTTCAAGCAAGAGGTATTCCACTCGGAAGAGGGCGTAAAAGAGTTTGTACGCTTCTTGAACTCAAACAATACGCCGCTTATCGACGATGTTATCTATCTGAACACCGAAAAGCAGGGCATTCCCATCGAGTGCGCCATCATGTATAACACCGGATTCCGCGAAAACCTTCACTCGTATGTGAATAACATCAACACCATCGAAGGCGGTACGCACGAAGCCGGATTCCGCACGGCACTGACCCGTGTGCTGAAGAAATATGCCGAGGAAAGCAAGGCGCTGGAAAAGGCAAAAGTAGAAATCTCAGGCGAGGACTTCCGCGAGGGACTGATTGCCGTTATCTCGGTTAAAGTAAGCGAACCTCAGTTTGAGGGGCAGACCAAAACCAAGTTAGGTAACAACGAAGTGAGCGGAGCTGTAAACCAAGCCGTAGGCGAAGCATTGACTTACTACTTGGAAGAACATCCGAAGGAAGCTAAAATAATAGTAGACAAAGTGGTACTGGCTGCTACGGCACGTATCGCCGCACGCAAGGCACGCGAATCGGTACAGCGCAAGAGTCCGATGGGCGGCGGAGGACTGCCGGGCAAACTTGCAGACTGCTCCAGCCGCGTGGCAGAGGAGTGTGAATTGTTCCTCGTGGAGGGAGATTCGGCAGGCGGTTCGGCAAAACAGGGACGCAGCCGGCAGTTCCAAGCTATCCTCCCGCTCCGCGGTAAGATATTGAACGTGGAAAAAGCCATGTGGCACAAAGCGTTCGAAAGTGACGAGGTAAACAACATCATTCAGGCATTGGGCGTGCGCTTCGGCGTAGACGGCGACGACAACAGCAAGAAAGCCAACATCGACAAGCTGCGTTACCACAAGGTAATCATCATGACCGATGCCGACGTCGATGGTTCTCACATCGACACGCTTATCATGACGCTGTTCTACCGCTACATGCCCGAAATTATTCAGGGCGGACACCTGTATATCGCCAACCCGCCGCTGTATAAATGCACAAAAGGTAAAATCAGCGAATACTGTTACAAAGATGAAGACCGCGACGCCTTTATCCGTAAATATGGCGACGGAAGCGAGCAAGGCATCCATACCCAGCGTTACAAAGGTTTGGGTGAGATGAATCCGGAACAGCTTTGGGAAACGACCATGAACCCCGAAACCCGCATCCTGAAGCAGGTAAACATTGAAAACGCTGCCGAAGCCGATTACATCTTCTCCATGCTGATGGGAGATGATGTAGCTCCGCGCCGTGAGTTTATCGAAAAGAATGCCACTTATGCCAATATCGACGCATAATTTCTTCTTAACTTACAGATAAGTTCAGATTATTCATATAGACGGGGTGATTCCGATAACCGGAAATCACCCCGTCTTTCTTATCTCCTCTTTCCCTGCATCCCAAGATTAAAAAACCATAAAAACCACTCGCTTCTGTTATTTATTCCGTACGAATGAATCCCCCGATTGTTTTAATAAGTAAATTAAGCACTGATTAATCACCGGATAAACATATATATTATGGTACGGATATATTGCAAAAACACCAATTCCTTCAAAGATTTCCCCGAAGGAATATCATTATTAGAAATCTATAAAGGTTTCGACTTGCAGATGCCTTACGGCACGGTAAGTGCAAAAGTAAACAACAAAGTAGAAAGCCTTGACTTCAGAGTATATTATAATAAGGATGTAGAGTTTTTAGACATTACCAGCGCTTCGGGTATGCGTACGTATGTACGTTCGCTCTGCTTCATTTTGGTTAAGGCGGTAGAAGAGCTTTACCCCGAAGGAAGCATATCGTTAGAACATCCCGTATCGAAAGGATATTATTGCAACCTGCATCTTGACCGCAGCATCGGATTAGATGATGTGAAACGTATCAAACAAAAAATGCAGGAAATCATCGACGAGGATATTCCCTTTCAACGCACGGAGTCGCACACTGACGATATAGTCCGCCTGTTCCGGCAGCATGGCATGTTAGACAAAGCAAAACTGCTGGAAACTTCCGGTCAGCTTTATTCATATTACTACCGCTTAGGAGACACGGTAGACTATTATTACGGCAGTCTGGTTCCCAGCACAGGATATATTCAGCTGTTCGACATCGTAAAATACTACGACGGCTTATTGCTGCGCATCCCGAACCGGGAGAATCCCAACAAGCTGGAAGAAGTGGTAAAACAGGAAAAAATGCTGGAAGTCTTTCAAGAATACCAGCGCTGGAACCGGATATTGGGTATCAGTACCGTAGGAGATTTCAACATCGCTTGCAACAAAGGACTGGCTACCGACCTGATAAATGTATCGGAAGCGCTTCAGGAAAAGAAAATAGCCCAAATAGCCGATGAGATTACTTCGCGTAACCAAAACGGGGAGCGGGTTAAGTTAGTATTAATTTCAGGACCTTCTTCTTCCGGGAAAACGACTTTCAGTAAAAGACTTAGCATTCAGCTGATGACAAACGGAATAAGGCCTTATCCTATTTCACTGGATGATTATTTCGTCAACCGGGAGGAAACTCCGCTCGGAATAGATGGGAAACATGATTTTGAATCGTTTTATGCGCTGGATTTACCGTTCTTTGAAGAGCAGCTAAAAGAACTACTTGAAGGAAAAGAAGTGGAACTACCACGTTTTAACTTCGTAACCGGTAAAAGAGAATGGAGCGGAAAAAAACTTCGCATCGACGACCACATGGTTTTAATACTTGAAGGGATTCATGCCTTAAATCCTGCACTGACTCCCAATATTCCGGCTGAAAGCAAATATAAGATTTATGTATCTGCTCTTACTACAATCTTATTAGACAATCATAACTATATTCCAACAACTGACAACCGATTATTAAGGCGAATTATCCGCGATTATAAATACAGAAATTACTCGGCAGAGGAAACTATCGCACGCTGGCCAAGTGTCCGTGCAGGAGAAGATAAATGGATATTTCCTTACCAAGAATACGCAGATACGATGTTTAATTCGGCCTTATTGTTCGAACTTGCTGTCATGAAAGAATATGCGGAACCCATTTTGCGCAAAGTACCCAATAACTGTCCCGAATATTCAGAAGCCCACCGACTCCTGAAATTCTTATCTTACTTTACGTCGCTACAAGATAAGGAGCTTCCTCCAACTTCCCTTCTACGCGAATTTTTGGGCGGAAGCAGTTTCAGATATTAAACTTAATTACTACAAAAGCCATCTTGTTCACAGGATGGCTTTTTTCTTGTGCTCCCCTTATCATTGCCCGCGCGGGGGCATAAAAAAAGGCAGAGTTCGCATCGGGGTTTCTACACCCACCGGAACTCTGCCCTGTCAAAACGGCGGCGACCTACT
>NZ_JACSPQ010000017.1 GCF_014837055.1 Phocaeicola faecium | reverse complement strand
ATAATTAAAGATACTACTAAATAAGGAGTTAAGTCACAAAATAAATTTAAAAAATTATATTGTATTACCTTATTGATAAAATAGCATAATATCACAATTTCAATAAAGCGACAAATAAAAGTACCTAGAATCATATATAAAACTCCATGCTTCCATGTTACCAAAATAACTATTATTATCAATATCTTCCTAATAATAGAAATAAACAAAAATTTTCCGGATAATCCTTTAGCCAACAAAATCGACTCTAAAATAGAAATAATAGGATATAATAAACTTGCTATACAAATTAACTTAAAAAAAGGTATCGTATCATTCCATTTAGAAGAATATAAAAAGTGAAATAAGGGCTCTGCAACAACAGTCAGTGACAACATTACAAAAAATATACTCATGGAACAGACTATCAAAAAACGACGAATATTTCTCTTAAAAATTTCATCATTATCTTGCATTTGTACAAAAGCCGGAAATGAAACTTTACTAAAGACCCCAAAAAAAGTCTCACTAAATAACCCTGCTGTACTATACCCACGATTATAGAGAGCTAAAGTTGCGGGAGAATAAAATTTTCCTATAATAAAATCATAACTTTTATTAAATCCATAATCAATCATACTAGTAAGCAACAATTTCGACCCATAATTAAACAATAATCTTAACCGTTTAAAAGAAAAGCATACTGTAGGTCTCCATTCAGATATCATCCAATTAGCAACACTTGATAACAAAGTATAAACCAATCCCTGGAAGACTAAAGCCCAAACACCATAACCTGTTAATGCTAAAATAATACCTATTATAATAGATATAATTTGTACTAACAAATTCCTAATAGTTACTTTTCGATATTCAATATTCTTTTTAAAAATAATACCATGCACTTGTCCAAATGACAAAAAAATAATACCTAATGCAGATACTCTAATTATAGAAGTAAGTTTTTCTTGATTAAAAAATATGGAGCAAGTAGGAGCTATTATATAAATAATAAGATAAATAAAAAAACATATAACAATATTAAAATAAAAAACACTACAATAATCTAAATGATCTGCATCTTTCTTTTGTATTAAGGCATTTCCAAATCCTCCATCGGCCAATTGATAAGCAATTCCTGTAAAAACAGCCGTCATTGCAATTAAACCATAATCATAAGGAGATAATATTCGAGTCAATATCATAGCAGGTAAAATACCTACTATTTGTAATCCAAATCGATTTATATAATTCCAAAATATCCCCGATAAAACTTTCTGCTTTAAATTAGTTATCATTTTTCAAGTAAATATTGAAAACTATTATTATCTTTTCCAACAAGCAGTAAATTATTGATAATAACTTCCCGTTTTTATTTCTATTAATTGATATTTCATCAAAAAATCATATCCATATAAAATCTTATTTCAGGATATTAAAATAAAAAGCAAATGAATAAAATACCAATAAAGCTAAACCTAATATTTTTTCATGGTTCTGCCAAAACCGTTGCTTCATAAACGGATAAATCAATACTATCGGCATGATAAACCATGATATTTGAGCAAAACGATTACTGTATGCCGCACGGATCACCAATACCCAAAAGGCATTGGTCACTAAAAATGTATTATAAATCCACTGGTAATATTCATCTTTAAAGTTACGACGGAAAATAAAATAATATCCTACAAATACGCCCATCGCACTGTACAGAAGAAAATCCCAACGGAATGTCATACTCATTTGTACAATTTCTCCCACCATATTACTACCTGTCAGATAACCGGAAAAACGATCATCACCAAAAGAAATAAAATTGGCCAAGAAAGCCTGAATACGATTGCCTACGGCATACGATGCTCCTACACATGCTACCCAACCGACTAAATAAAGATAACTATTCTTTATAAACCATGTCAACGCTCCGGCAGCAACCATCAAATAGCACGACTTATGAATACCTGTCGCAATCAAACAAAGGATTAGCATCACAGGAATACGATTGACATACGTCATTGCAAGAATAATCAAAGAGGCTCCCATCCCATTACGAACGCCATTGACACCATACGCCCAAAAAGTAAACATACCAAGTATTACCAAGAAAGGAATATAATAGTAATCCTTAAAAATGCGCTGCATGGCCATCCAAAGACATCCTACATAAATGAATGCGCAAAACAAAAAGAAGGTATGTATATCACTGTTTTTAGCAAACCATCCCATCAAGTTATGAAACAACCACTCCCCTTCCCATTGCCACACAAACGGTTTTACAGAACGTTGTATCTCATAAAAACCTTTCGCATAATTCACTGTATCACCAAAATATCCGGAAACTGGTCTTAACCCCATATAAAGAATAAGCAGAATAGTGAATAGAATTCCCCACATAGCATTCAAGGTGGCTGTATTTTTCTGGAGACTGATACCCGTATTACACTGCCAAAAGGCGACTAATACCATAACAAGTATGGTATAGTTGAAATACATTGTATAATCGGATAGAGGTATAAAATCGAACATGTATCTTTTCTGTTTTAGTTAGATGGATAATAGATGGTAGCGCACTGGATTTTATGGTCGCTCCATGAATTACTTATCAGGTTGTAGTCTGTTACAACGGATTGCTTGGAGCAGAGCATATAATCAATCCGAAACAGGTTGCCTAACGACTGGTAGGTGTTTCCCCATCCGTAACCGGCTTCTTTGAAGCAGTCGCGCAAGCCTTGACTGACTTGTGTATATGCGAACGAAGAGGGTACGTCGTTAAAATCACCGCAAACAAGAACCGGATAGGGACTTGACTGAATGGCTTCGTGTAAAAGTTGGGCTTGCTTATTACGCTTTAATGCGTGTTTTTGCATGATTTGAATCACGCTTTTCCTTTCCATGCCGGGCGTTACACCTGTGGTTTGCAGATGTACGTTAAACAAACGTATTGTTTGTTTGCCTATGTGTATATCTGCTTGTATGATTTTGTTGTAACTTTCCGGAAAATAAAATTCTTTTAATCCGGAAACAGGCCAGCGGCTCAGGATTGCTAAATTTAAGACTTCGTCTTCTCTACTGTTTATCGCGGTATAGGGATAATCAGGAAAAGCGGCTTTGATTGTATCCCATGCCAACAGGTTGGTGTGCGGTCGTTCTTGAAAACAGAGTATGTCGGGCTTTTCTGCCAACAGTACGTTACTTGCTTTCAATAGGGTTTCTGATTTTAGTTGAAAGTCTCTTACATTCCAGCTTACGATGCGTATAGGAAACATTTCCGAATGTACTTTCCGACTTGAAATTCCGAATCCAATCGTTTCGCTAACCTGCCAACCGCTGACAAGAAAAGCTATGGCAAACAGCCATGTCCACCGACTGTGTTTATGAAATTCCCATACCGTTAAAAAGGCATTCAACAAAGTTATCGGAATAACTGCTAAAGTTACCGGAGTTAGATAGGAAGCTACAGACGCCGTGCTGTGAGGTATAATGACCAACAACACGGTAGGAAGCAACAATAACAGCAGAATGGTCTTTTTAAATATACTCATTATTGGCAATCAGTATACTCAGGGATTCAAGTTGCTCGCTGGTCAGCTTCATGGTTTCCAACATGGGCTGGTAACGCTCCAGATGATGCAAGTCGCTCCCAACGTAGGTGTACATGCCTTTTTTGAGTAGCCATTCGCTTGCAGCTTTTGCGCCCGGATTGTAATAACCGCTCAGCGACATCAGATTCAACTGAAATTCATATCCTTCTTCATGTAGCTTCTGATAGTCTTTTTTATCCATGTAAGTATAACGTTCCGGATGGGCTATCAGGGGGAAATAGCCTGCATGACGTACTTGTTCCAATATGTCATGCAGTCCGGCAGGAGGAAGCATATATGAAGTTTCTACTAACAGATGCTTCTTACCCAATTGCAAGACTCCCGTTTCTAACTTTTGCAGGAAGGCTGCGTCCATCATGTATTCTCCGGCCTGATGGAGTTTTATCGCTCCTTTATACTGTTGTTTAAACTGTTCAAAACAGGTGGTCAATCGCTCAGGTGTATTTTGCGTAAGGTCTGACATAACGTGCGGAGTCAACCATACTTGAACAATGCCCAAACGTTCAAACCAATTCAATAAATCTAAGCTGGAAGCCGTAGAAGGAGAGCCGTCATCCACTCCCGGAAGTATATGGGAGTGGATGTCGGTCATTCCTTTCAGTATGCCGGATTCCAATAATGAATGTTTTTTCTTGAAACTGAAAAACATAACTGATTAACTGCGTTTTTTCCAGAATTTAAACTTCGATCTTTTTTCTTCGTAGCCGTAACCATAGCCATAACCGTAGCCGTAGCCATAACCGTAGCCATTATTTTTAACAGACGCACCGTTCAGTATCAATGACATGTTATTTAATTGCTTGCTGCGGTACAATTTTTCCAAGTCCGGCAACATGCGTCGGTCAAATTTACCTGCACGGATAACGAATATGGTTAAATCGGCTATTCGGTTGGTGATGGCGGCATCGGCAATAATACCTACCGGCACGTTATCTACAATAATATAATCATAGCGTTTACGCAACTCGGCAATGAGCGTTTCCAGATTTTCGCTCAATAACAATTCGGCAGGGTTAGGCGCATTCGGACCGGCAGATATCACATCCAGATTCGGCGCAAACTCACTGGGCTTAATGATGTCATCTATCTTTGCATTTCCGGCGAGGTAAGTTGTCATACCACTTTCCTGATGGTGAAGATGACGACTCAATGTTCCCTTACGTATATCAAGGTCTATCAGTATTACCTTTTTCTGAGTTTGAGCAAAGCTGGCTGCCAAATTGGTACAAACAAAAGTCTTACCGGCTCCGGGACCGAACGAGCTGAAGGTAATAACCTGCATTTGTTTGTTTTTGATGTGCATGAAGTCCATGTTCGTCCGCACGATACGGAAGGCTTCCGAAACGATGTCACGCCCTTGATCGCGCACGATAATATGGTTCTTCCCACGATTCTTTGCTTCCGGTATCTCACCGAGGAACGGTACACTGACTCCGTCTTCGATATCTTTCCGCGTACGTATCTTCGTATCGAAGAACATGAGTGCTATCAATATTACAGCCGGCAATGCCAATCCCTTCATCACTCCTGCCATAATCATGTTTTTCCCGTTCGGAGAAATCGGCATATCACTTCCACCGGCAGGGTCAAGCACACGGGCATCGGTTTCAGTGGTAGCCTGACTCAAAGCATTTTCCTCACGTTTATTCAACAGATACAAATACAATTCTTCTTTGATACGTTGCTGACGCTCGATAGACAACATCTGACGTTGCTGGGTCGGAATATTTGCCACACGGCTTTCTGCTTCTCCCGCACGACTTCTGGCTTCACGCAACTTGGCATCAATTCCTACAATCACATTGTCGATATCGCGGATGATGTTTTGTCGCAATGCCATCAGTGAATTGTTCAACTCTTGTACCACCGGATTTTTATTGCTACTGTTTTTTATCAACTTATCACGTTTCAGCTTGTTTGTATTATACTGAGTGATTTGGGTTTCGATATTAACATCGGCAATACCTGTATTCGAAGGAAGCAGTCCCGTTATCTTCGAAGGGTCGGTAAGATAGCTCTTCACATAATTAGCCATTTGCTTTTGCAACTCCAATTCGGTAATCTGATTTCCATATTGCTGTTTGTCGGCTACCGACATACTGGCTGCCGATGATACATCAATCAATTCGTGCTGACGCTTATACGACTCGATTTCAGATTCCACACCACCCAATTCTTTCTCGATGATAATCAACCGGTCATTAATAAACTTCGATGTATTGATGGCTATCTGATTTTTATCTTTTACGGTTTCTTCATTATAGATCGTAATCAACGTATTCAGCACATCATCTACTCGCACCGGAGACTGATCGCGCAGGCTAAGATAAAGGATGGAAGCATCGTTTTCTGCTTGCGTAATCGATAAATTAGAACTGAAGATACTTGCCATGTTATCTACGCTCATCTTATGTACGGTGATGGTCGAGCCATACCATTTATTGGCATAATAAAGCGTAGGCGTTATCAACAACTTTCCTATCGGTGTTTGAATGGTATCGTTCAAAGTTGCATTCATTGACTGACTGTTAACCGTATTGCCTATAAAATTCGATAGCCGGACGGTTTTGTCATCAATAGGAATTACGTCTACACTGAAATCTTCATGTTCTTCCGCTTCAAGGAAAGACAGATTTACCGGAGCTTGTGTGTACAATTCGATTTCTCGCAAACCGTCCATCACAGTGTAGCAAACTTCAGCATGTAACCGGCTCACCACGTCGCGCATCAGTTTATAAGATTGAAATTGCAAAATCTCATTCGCCACGTTAGTGTAACTGTTCATCTGAAAACGGTCTAATCCGTAATTATAATTATTATGACCTGCATTTTTTATCATAACCGTTGCCGAGCTGGAGTATTGATAAGGCGTTTTGGCATATTGATACCATGCATAGCCTCCGAATACGGCTATAGACAGCACAAACCAATACCAACGGGCTAACAAATACATCAGCATATCTAACGGATTGATATTAAATCCGCTGCTGCTTTGGGTTTTATCATTGCCTGACAGGTCTTTCTGTTCGCTCATTTGTATCATAACGAGAATAAATTAAGAGTTAGTCACCTACTGTATTGCCAATACAACGATAGAAGTTATGGTTGTAATGAAAGACAATACCATACTGAACATACTGAATGTACGCTGAGCGTTGTCTCTCGCTTTGGCTGAAGAAGGTTCTACATATACGATGTCGTTTTGCTGCAAATAGTAGCTTGGAGAGTTAAAAATCTCTCTTGAACGAAGGTCATGGAACTGAATACGACGCTTGTTACCATACTCGCGAATTACGGCAACACGGTCTACACGTCCTTCATCTGTAATATCTCCGGCTTTGGCTATCGCTTCCAGCAGAGTGATTCGTTCTCCTTTGATGTCGTAAGTTCCCGGACTGCCCACTTCACCAAGCACCGTTATTTTGAAGTTCTGAAAGTTTACCGTCACAATGGGGTCTTTTATCAGATCTTCATTAATCAAACGTTGCTTAATCATTTCGGTCAACTGGTTGCGTGTCAATCCTTCTACTTTCAATTTACCGAGTACGGGAAAATCAATTTCGCCATTCACGTCTACTAAATATCCTTTGTTGGTATTGTCTGTACCCGGAGTGGCAGGCATTACCGCCGTTACGTTTCCGTCGAGCCCCACACTATAGTCACTGCTTCCGGGGATATTAAACGGCAAAGTAAGTTCGGGATTCTTACAGCTTACTGTAATACTCAAACGGTCATCACGATGAATAACGGCTTCGTATTTCTGATAAACCGGATATTCTTTCAGTTCTTCCATGTCTTGCAGATAAACTAAATTTTTTCTGCCAGCACACGAACCGAAGAAAAGAATTGCCAACAGGCAAAAGATTCGAATCATTTTGTTCATAAGTTCAATTAGCTAATTTTTTATTTATTCTGTTCGATTATCGTTTAAATTACATTCATTCAGATTAATTACCCGGTCGCAACGTTCCATCAGGCGTGGGTCGTGGGTTATAAAGATTAAGGTTTTTTCTGCGCCTTCACGCAACAAGTTATCCATCAATCGGGCGGTAGTGGCTGTATCCAATGCTGAAGAAGCCTCATCAAACAGCCAAATATTTCCCGGACGAAGCAATGCGCGGGCTATCGCCAAACGCTGTGCCTGACCTTCCGAAAGCCCGTAACCGTGTTCGCCGATGCGGGTATCTATTCCCTGTGGCAAATCGAATACGTAGTCGGCACAAGCGATACGCAGTACATGTTCTAAATCAGATGTTTGCGCTGCGGGATTTCCCAACAACAAGTTCTCGCGAATTGTACCGCTAAGAAGGGTGTTTCCTTGCGGTACGTACATGAAGTTTATCCGCATGTCTTGGTTCACGTTATAGGTAGTATTTCCCGCAGTCGTAAGAGTCAGATTTCCAGAGTCGGGCGACAGCAGTGCCAACATCAGCCGGATCATTGTTGTTTTTCCGGTTCCGGTAGGCCCGGCTACGGCAGTAGAGGTTCCGGGACGGAATTCTGCCGAAAAATTTTTCAATATCGGCTGACCTTCTTCGTAAGAGAAAGTAACTTGGTTAAACGTCAGAGCTAACGGACTATCCAAATATTTCGGATTTTCATCGGGTTCTACATCTTCAAACAATGCCATCAGACGTTCTACCGAAGTCCATCCGCGCACCAATGCAGGCGGTATGGCTATCAGTCCCAAGAACGGGCCTTGCACCTGTCCTACCAACTGAAGGAAAGCGGTCATCGTACCGAATGTTATCTGATGGGTATGTAACTGGTATATTCCCCACAAAAACGCACACAAGTAACCGCCGCCAAACACAAATCCCATCACTCCCTGCGAATAGGTGGAGAACTTGATTTGTTCCATCCCCAGATTAAACAGTTTTTCTTGGGTCTGATGGAGTTTCTGCTTACGGTAATCCGTGGCACCCAACGAACGGACCAATACGCGCTGCGAAAGGTTTTCTTCCATTACCGAGCCCATCTCGCTACTCATTTCTTTTTGTGCCTTGCTCAGCTCGCGTACTTTCCGGAAATAGATTTTCGACAAAAGTACCAGCGGCGTAGCCCCCAAAATGAACCAAGCCAGCCGAGGCTCAAGCGCCCACAAGAAAATAAACGAACCGATCAGCTGTGCCGTGGTAACGATTAAGTTAGGCAATATCCCCATGCCCATGCTCAACACTTCCGAAGCATCGCTGTTGATACGAGTCAACAAATCGCCCGTATGCCACTTTTGTCCGCTTTTCCACGAACACATCATTAAGGCATCCGACAGTGAGTTCTGCATCCGTATGCCGATGCGCATTCTGATTTTTCCGAAAATCCACGGCGAAATCAGCTTCACCGCCATACCGAAAAAGAAAAAGAAAACCACCAGTCCGGCAGCTATCCAAACGTTTCCTTCGCGTGCGCCGGTTACGATATCAATAATCCATTTCGAGAGCCATACGTTGAACAACGACATACCCACGCCAAAAATGCCCGAAAAAATGGAAAAGGTAATTAACCAATGATAGCCTGCTGTGACTTGCATCACCCAGCGCATGGCTTTCCGCCCCAAATGGTAAACGGAATGTATATTTTCTTTCGTTAATTTACGTAACAGCTTTTTTATCAACTCCCTCATTTCCCTTGAATCAATTCTTTCAGCCGGACACCCGACAATGATACCGGCCACCAAAAGGTTTCACCGGGAGCATACAGGAAAAACAGTTTTGCTTTGCGGCTGATTTGTTTTACCGTATACCATTTGTTCTTCCATTTCCCGTCGGGACGTGCCGCCTTTCGTTCATCGTAAAATCCGAAGTTGCCGCTTTCCCAAACTTCCTCCATCAATGTGTCAGGATTTTCGTCGGTAGGGAAAGGCAGATATTCTGCGGGAAGTCCGATGTATTTTACCAACAACGCATACAGCAGCTTCGACCAACGATATATGCCGAACTGGTGGCATCTTTTCTCCAATTCTTCTTTATCGAGAACCGATGCTTGCGCTTTCAGCAGAATCGCTGCATCGCAAAGTTGGCGTAACCCGATACCTTCATTTAACAGATGCTTCAATATGTGGGTAGAAACCAGCATCTGATGAGCCACAGGAGTCGGTACACATATCGGTATGCCGAAATACACCGGACGCTGCTCCGGTGCACCGGTTCCGAAAACCTGTTTCTCCCATTGCTGCAACTCTTTTTGGATGAACGGGTTATGCAGTTCTATCAATCGGGGATGTTGCTCTACATAAGTACCGTTTACAGTATACGATGAGTCGTCTGAGTTGCCCAACTCAACGCAAACTCCCGTCTGTTCGATACGCTTATTGGCTGCTTCCACCCCTTCTTTTCCGCAAAAATAAAGGTCTAAATCTCCACAAACCCGATGTAAAGGATTAGGATAATAACAACTGATAGCCAATCCTTTTATTAACTCAAACGGGATGGCGGGAGCTTGGTTAAACAGCATCTGTATACGGCAAAGCATCTGTTGCTGGTGGTGATTGATACGCTCCCACTTATCTATTTCCACCGCCCATTGGATAAGCAGCATCTTCGGGGGCTGACAACCGACAGGCAGGGTACAAATGCCATCGTATACAATTCCCTGCACCGTATGTTTACGGGAAAGCCGATACAGCAGCATCCATTCCGAAGATGTTGCCGGAAACAAGCCCTCATCCGGTGTTTGCTTATCGCCCCACAGTCCGCGCTTCAGCAAGAAAAAAAACAACTCCTGTATTCTGCTCATTCTGTCGCCAATCCCTTCCGGAGCCATTCGTTACACAATTCACGGATATCGTTTTCCGCCGTAGAACGGTCTACTTCATATTCTTCACACAATAAATTTACCAGCGTGTCTGTGGTAAACTCTTTTTCTTCGACCTGTTTCCACAGCCATGCTGCCGTTTCGTTGAGCGAAATAACCTGCGTCATGTCTGCTGCTTCGCTGTACGGATTGATAATCATATATTCTCCGCCTACCTGACGAAGTTTCAATAAATTATTTAGTTTCATATCTGTTTGATTCACGTATCAATAATTCTTTTTTAGCTTTGGCGATGTCGCACAAATAGTGCAGGTTGCCGCAGTGTGCTTTCTCGTTGGAAGCATTGGCGTAGCAAACGTCGCACACCGGCCGCAGGGCACAGCCGGCACATTCGGTATGCAGGGGCAGGTTTTTCCGTTCGTCTGTTATCTTTTTCCAAGCCTCAGCTACCGACGTTTCCGCCAGTGATACCGCCGGAACCGCCATATCCACACAGGGTGTCATTATGCCTTGCCAATTTATCCAGCACGAACTTTTCCCGGCACGGCAGGTAAGCCCTTGTCCCTCGGAGGCAGTAGGAATGTCGTGCTTCAGAAAGTTTCCCATCTCACAAGCGTACGCAGGATAATCGTCGCCTTTTTTATATTTCAGATATTCTACATCGATCTTTGCCACGTCGTCGGCAGACATCCGTATGTGGGGAATCTCCAACTGCGAGGTACAGGTCTTGCTGCAAAACACCGACATGTAGCTGCTTGTCGATACAGGGATATCCAGCGTCCGGCCTATTTCCAACAGGCGGGAAAAGTCGTTGCGGTTCTTTTTCAACAGAGTCAGGTTCAATTTAACATCAATGCCATGAGCCTTCAGTAACCGCAAGCCGTTCATACAACGATCGAAACCATTTGAAACATGACATAACGACTCATAAGTTTCATTGCTGCCGCCGTAAAGCGTAACGTTGATTCGGCGGGGCTTTTGCCGCTGAAACAGTTGTGCCCACTCTTCGGTTATCAGTGTGGCATTGGTATTCAGGGTGAGGATGAAGCCCATTTCTTTCAGCCGGAGGTATAAATCGGCAAAGCCCGGATAAAGCAAGGGTTCGCCACCCGTCAGCAACAGAAACAGCGTACCCGCCTGCCGCAACTCTTCCGCTGTATGCAGCCATTCATCTGCACTGCGTAATCCGCCGGCCTGCTTCACTTCACTTTGCTCCATCCGCACGTAGCACATGTCGCATTTCAGGTTACAGAGCGGAGTCAGTTCGAAAGAACTGGAGATGGGAATCCATGCGGCATTGGCTTTGTCTACCAACCGCCTTTCTACCGGATTTATATCGGTTAATTGATCCATTTTATCTTTATTTGGGATACATCCGAATAATAAAGCGCCTCAACGGAATGACCCGTATCCAGATTTGGGCAAAAAAGAACCACCAGAAGTCTCCCGGACGAATCCATTTGCCTTTGCGCTTTACTTGGGTTACCAGTGCGAATATCTGGTTTCTTTTTATCGGCCCTTCGATTTCGGTTTGCGCGTCGCCTATCAGATAGTAATCACCCTGCCGGATGCGGCAAATGCGGTGCATGACATACTGTCCGTCGGCCCGCTGGTAAAAAACCATATCGCCGCGCCGAAGCTCCCTGTCGGGTTTGCGGAAACAGATGCTATCCCGGTGATGAATCAGGAAGGGAGACATGCTGCTGCCTGCCACGATCAATGTGACTTCTTTACCCTCTTCCGTCAGCCCGCGAAGCATGTCAATATAGGTTCGCGTATCGATTGTCCTCATGCGTTACCACTGCTTTTCGGGATTGTTCGGCACAATCATCTGCATATAGAGCAGTTGGTTCAAAAACGCAGCCGCATCGGTGGCGGCTGTTTGTTCATCTACGTCATATTCATTTAAGATAAGCCGAACCAGCGACTGGAAATCGGGAGCTTCTTCGATGTGCTCCCAAATAAATGCTCCGACCTCGCTCAGCGTTATCATGCCGTTAAAGTCTTGCGTGGTTTCTCCTACGGGCACCAAAACGGTTTCGTCTGCAATATTCCGTACTATAAATTCTTTATTTTTTTTCATCTGTCAAAATCTTCAATGTATTCAGTTCACTTTTTGTGAAACGACATAAGTAATCCACCGTTCCGTAATGTTGCTTTTCAAGCATTGCCGAGGCATAACATACCTGACAGAGACTGCGCAACTTACATCCTTTGCAGTCGTCGTGTGGAAGCAACAAGCCACACATTCTCCCTATTTCGTTCCATGCCTGACGCACGGACAACTGTTCTAAACTGACAGCCGGATACTCCATCATCACACACGGGGTCATTACTCCCTGCCAAGTAATCCAAGCCGAACTGCTCCCTGCCCGGCAAGTCAGGCGGAACGGACGGTCATCGGGAACGACTTGTTCTAATTCTTCCAGCATTACCGGTATCGTATCGTAAAATCCGGCTCCTTTGGTATGACGCATGGCAAGTGCGTCGATTCGTCCGCCGTCTTCCGCTTCGAGGCGCGATTCGATTACGCCGATCTGTTTCCGGATGGAGCGGGAGCAGGGAAACATATAACCGTTTACCACCGAAGGAATGCCGAAACGGTCTCCTATGGCTAATATCTCTTCAAAGTCATGCAGGTTTTCTTTTACGATGCTTACGTTCAGCTTTGTATCGATACCGCTTTTTGTCAACAGCGTAAGTCCGTTCATGCAGCGGTCGAAGCCATCGGCACGATGACAGAGCGTTTCGTAAGTTTCCCGGCTGGCTCCGTAAAGGGTTACGTTGACACGCCGCGGGCGGTTCTCTTGAAATAGTTGAACAACTTCTTCGTCAATACACGTTCCGTTGGTGTTCAGCGTCAGGATAAATCCCATCTCGCGCAGCGAGCGGTACAGTTCCTTGAAATGCGGGTAGAGCAACGGCTCGCCTCCGGTAAGCAGGATAAACAGTGTCCCCATTTCTTTCAGTTCGGCTGCTATCCGGAGCCAGAAATCCAAGTCTTTCAATCCGCCGTGTGCCTTCATCTCGGCGTGCTTCATGCTGATGAAACACATGTCGCACTGCAAGTTACAACAGGGGGTAAGTTCGAAAGATGCAGTAATAGGTACACGCGCCATCGTAGCCTTCGCTACCAAACGTTTCTCTACTTTGGTTGCGTCGTCTAACAAATCCATCGCTTTTCCTTCAATTTATTATATAAGGTGACAACTGCCTCGCTGCTGATGTTGCAGGCATACGTGGCACATCCCGTCCGCTGCAAAAGGCTTTCGATGAAATTCATCGCATCGTCGGTGTACTGATTGTTCCAGTAATTCACCGTAATCTGTGCCAGCAGTTGTTTGAAGTTTCGCATCGGTTTTTCTTCGATGAACTGGTTAATCATGGACTGCTGCAACAGAATGATTGCCGCCACTTCGCGTCTTTCGTTTTGGCAGATACCGCTTGAACCGCATACGGGCCAACCGTTGGCAAACAGCCGACCGTCGTCCATCGTAAGCAGGCATTTGTCTCCGTTCAGCACACAGGTACGGTCGGGATATTCGTTGCACCATAAGCCGGAGTGTGTGGATTTTCCGATGCCGCTCGGACCGCTGAACAAAATAGCTTTTCCGTCGAAGCTCATGTAAGCGCAATGCAGGATAAACGCCCCGCGCCGCTCCTCATGGCGTTCGAGCGCCAACAGGGAGATAAATATCGTATCAATTTTCAGATGATTAAGATAAGCCCCGTTGACATATATATTAATTTCTTTTTCACTGATTTCTTCGTAATACGCATAACAATCACGGCTGTCGGGCATATAAAGCAACCGTGCCTCCAAGCCGTCGGGCTTTCCGAACACCATGATGTCTTTTGCGCGGTAAATAACCGGAGATGAAATAACCGGAGGATTTTCGCCGATACGAATCGTATAGGTCAAATCGGCTTCTCCCTGAAAGTCGGAACGGAACAACAGCGTGTTGTCCGGTATCTGCTCGGCATCCACTCCGTTTAACTGAATGTTTAGTTTGCCGATGGTTAGTTTTAGCATTTGTGTATGAATGATTATATTTTTTTGACGCGGTCTATCATCCGCGACAAGCTGTCAGAGTGCTGACGGGCATTGTCTATGTCCCATTTTTCCCGAATAAACGGAAGCATGGCAGTATTGTATTCTTTTCCTTTACAGCCTTTTCCGGTTGCCGCCACTTGGCTGCGGATTTCTTCTTTTGCCGAATGAGGTGCTATACTGTGAGTCAGATAATAAGACGACTTCAGCGGGCAGGAAACTTCCATCAAGGGCTTCATGCCACCCTGTTTTTGTAAACACGCCTGAGGTACATCGGTTACCGGAACTCCTATATAGTCGGCAAAGTTCACACGGTCTGCCATCAACCATGCTTCCGCCTCATCTACTGCTACATTTATCAGGAAGTTCGGATGTTGAACCAATCCGTTCAGCAGATTGCGTTTCGTACACGGGGCGCAATCGTCCGTATCCAAATCAGTCAGCAAGATAACCGGCTGACTGGCTGCCAATTTATTAAAGGATTCTATTTTGTTTTTTATTTCACTCCCGCGAGCCGGCAATTCCTGAATCACATAGAAATCCGGCGAACAGTATTTCAACAACCTGTAAATTATCTCACGTGTTACGGGGTCTTCGCCTGCGATATATACGTTTTTCATTCAGCAGCCAGATTTATTGTCCCCAACTCATCTATTCCGTCAGGCTTGGTACGCGGAATCAAGGCATCGGCCACGGAGAATCCTGCTCCTAACACGTTGCAAATATCTTCCTCATTTGAAATGTTCGTTACCTGCGTTCCCTCATCGGTTGCGGTCAGCAGCAACACTTCATTTTCATCGATTCCCGCGTCCGACAGGATATCGTAACTATGCGTGGTTATCAATACTTGTCTGTTTTTATAACGCTGCATACGGGCGATAAATTCGGGTATGTGTGCCACTATCCCCGGATGAAGATTTATTTCCGGCTCTTCAAGAAGCACTACGCCGTTGCCGTCGAGCAAAGCAAACAGAAAACCTATCAGGCGAAGGGTTCCGTCGGAGAACTGGGTTTCACGCTGCTTGCTTCCTTGCGCCCGCCAATGCAGGTAACGAGCCTCCAAATGAGGCATATTGTTTTCGTCTTTTGCGAACGATAGTTCACTCAACTGCGGAACTGCCAACCGTACTACCTCGTTTATTTTCTTTAAATATGAATTCCGTGTCGCCTCATTCAGCACCGACAACCGGGCAAGAAAACCACGTCCGTAATAATCGTCTTTGCCGCCTTGCCTGCCGTCCGACTCGCGAATCAGTTGCGGAATGATATTCAAATATTCTACTTGCAGGAAGAAGTCTTTCACTTCTCGGAATTTCTGATTGGCGTTGGCTTGTTCCAGATGCGTATATTTCAGTGTTTCTTCATCTTCGCCTTCCGACTCTGCCGAACGGTTAAGAACATAGCCGCCTGCCTCGGCAGAATAGACCTGTTCGGTCACGATGCTTACCTGACTTTTGCGGATGCCGCCTCCCGTATGTCTGAACCCCAACACATACTTCCATTTAACCTCTCCGCTTACCGATTCTTTCAGCTCTACCCCGATTTCTACATCCGTCCGCTTACGTGCAGACAAACATCTGATTCGGGTTATCCCGCCTCGGTCATCTACGGCGGTTTGCAGTCCTCCTCCTTGCTTCACCACATCGTGTAAAAAACGAATGGCATCGAGCAGGTTTGATTTCCCCGTAGCATTTGCACCTACGATAAAGCAACGGTCGGCAAGGTGAGCTTCACAGTGCTGAAAGTTCTTCCAGTTATATAGTGTTATAGTCGAAATAAGCATATATCATTCCTTTTCTACAAAGATAGGAAATATTCTTCAGATTCAAATATTCGCCAATAAAAGAACTTATATCAGTAACATTGATACAGCTGAGTTAAATTTTAAAGCGCCTATAAACATCTGTATTTGCCTTGTAGGGGCGTATGGCATACGCCCTGAATGCGCGAGTTTATCCACGTGGCTGTTTTCGGGCGTATGCCATACGCCCCTACATTGACAAATAACAGGTATTCAAAACTTTACTTCATCTTCTTCCGCCCCGAAAAATTCTATTCGATAAACGGATAAGTCTTCCGAATAGAATCGGGTAACTTATCCGCATGAATTTCTTAACACTAACGGTAGCGTTTTTCGGGATATATAAACAGAGAATTAAAAAACAGATTCTTGCTTTGCTATTTTATATTTCAGGAAGCATTAGAAGTGGATTGATCACGATAGGCATGTCCATAATGAGTCCAAACTCTACCATCGCCGTTTTTTGCATACGTTCTCCATATAACCTGATTTCCATTTCTCTGAATATTTTCCCACGTAAAAGGATTAGGAGAGGTAACATCACATCGTAACCAGCCTTGATCAACACTATTCTCCCACATAGAAAGATTTCCATTGCTATTTTCTCGTATAGCTTGATGATCTGCTGTACCACAACCCTTTAAAGTATGTTCACAACGGCTATCAAACTTATCATCTCCCATTGCTTCACATGCTATTTTAAAACATATCGCGCAATACGCGCTCGGAACAAACGTTTCACTTTCCAAACTTGGTTTTACATACGCTTTCTTTTCCATATTCTTGCTTTTTATTCATCAGCACGTTAATGGAATAAGAAGGTTTACGTTTGTGTTTCTCTTGTTGAATTTTGATAATTCGGCTTCGCTTACTCGAAGTGAAGCCGAATGTTTTTTAGTTTTATGATTTTGCTGTTTCCCAAGAATCTTGGTCAAGGTTAGTGGTACAGTGAGTATTATTACCATAAGGACCTCTCCAAACAATTACATCTGTAATTTGCTCTTCATAATGTCCGAAAGGCCAAAAACCAACATACTCTTCGGTAACATAATACCCCTTTAAGAAAGGATCGTCACTATCTGCTTCATGAGTAGTTCCACAAGCATGATAACCACTTAAATATTGATCACTGTTTTTTTGCAAACCGGGTCGCCCATTTGTTTCCAAATAAACAGTACCACTTTTGCCACCTCCGGCATCACATGTAAACTTATAAGTAGTACCACTATCTCCGCACGCAGCTACATAGGTATTGGGAACAAACGCTTCACTTTCCAAACTTGGTTTCACATACGCTCTTTTCTTTTCCATATCCTAAATAATTTTCGTACGCTCGCTTTATGAGTGCCTTAGGCTCTTATCCGCGTTGACGGTCTGAAATAATTATTTAGAAAGGATGTACTTTTTTTGATTGGCTTGAAAGTCCGGATAGAACTTTTCTCACAAAGTTCTTCTTTTCCTTCATGTTACAACTATTTGTGATTAGCTAATCATGCCGATGTACATCTCTAAAAGTTATATCAGCTTGATAAACCGTTAAGTTCTATCCGAACTTTGCAAGGCTCCATTCGGACAGAACTTACGTTTTATCAAAATTCTCGTCAATAAAGACTCAAACGTAAAGTTCTTATAAAATTAACGTACTAAATGGTTAATAATTTTAAGTTGATTTCTCGTTTTTATCTTTACTGACTTATGTGAAACTCTATTTTTGTTTGCTTGGGAAAGTTAAGATTTAGCTATGGTTCTTTTCATGCTCCCATTCTGCATCTTCTACTTTTGAAAAATGTTCAGGACTGGTAAACCATCCTCCAGTCCATTGCTCCCAAAAAAATACAGGATAATATTTACCACTCCTAGATTCCTGCCACATAGCGTTAGCCTTAGGTTCAGTATTAACACCTTCGTGCCAAGTACCACATCCACTACCACTTGCTATATACTCATCTCCTTCCTCTCTCCAACTACCACGTTGATATCCCGGTATGCCATTAGTTTCATAATATCCAATACCGTCAGGAACATTACATTTTACTCTCCATGTAGAAAGGATTTCACAAGCAGCAATGTAAGTATTTGGGAGAAACATTTCACTTTCCATGCTCGGCTTTACATACGCTTTTTTCATGTTCTATATCTCCTTTTGAAAGTTTGTCTAAACCCCGAAAAAGAGTTATAATCGCATCTATCGGATAGAGTGGAGCAAAGTTCGCGAAGAACTTATACTCGCATTCTATCAAGATAGAGTTGATTATTAGAACATTATACTTTACAGTATTTTATTCGTATATAAAGTTTCCAAGAACGTATAGAGTCTCTTTGTCAGTAAAGAAAGCCCAAGTTCTTCGCGAACTTAGACGATTAAACATTAATAAATTCGATTTCTCTGTTTTTGTTATTTCTGTTTAATCTTTCTTTGGTTCGGAACATGAAAAGTGAATAGAAAGTTTTGATTTACAAGGCTGAATTAATTAGGACTTAGCAGTTTCCCAAGTATTTTTGTCAAGCTTAGTGGTACAGTGAATGTCATCCCCATGTTCACCACGCCAAATAACAACTCGTTGGGCATTACGTGTATTACCATTCGGACAATAATAACCATTCAAAAAATCATCCGTAGATGAAGCTATATGACCTTCATTACAAGCATAAAAATAACTCCAACTCCAATCAGTTAATTCACGGTCTGCACGATATCCCCATCCTCCTCTTGTTTGAAGTCCATCCCGACCATTAGTTTCTTGATAAACACTGCCAGGAGTTCCTCCTCCAGCATCACAAGTAAAAATATAATCAGTACCACTATCTCCACAAGCAGCTATATAGGCTTGAGGCACGAATGCTTCACTTTCCATTATAGGTTTTACATACGCTTTTTTCATTATTTTTATCTCCATTATCTTAATCTAAATCCCGTGAGAATTTAGTTCAGAATTGCGCCTTGATTTATTCGCAAACAGTTCCGAGGGAACTTAGTTAGCGAATGCGTCTTACAGCTTAAATGGAGAGGGTAACAGATTTACTTTCTGTTACTTATCCACAATAAATAATCACTTAATAAAACCTGATTATCAAAACTTTTCTTGTTCCGAAAGCTCCGTGTGAACTTAAAAGTTCCCTCGGAACTTAGAAGGATTAAACATTAATAATTTATCAATTTTTTATTATTTCCACGATTTTATCCACATCATCGTCGGTTACCAACGGGCCTGACGGGAGGCAAAGACCTTGCCGGAATCGTGATTCCGATACCCCGTTTACGTAGGCGGGAGCATTGCGGAACACGGGTTGCAAGTGCATGGGCTTCCATAGCGGACGGCTTTCGATTCCCGCCTCGGCGAGACGTGCCGAAAGATCTTGATACGTAAAGCCTGCCTGTTCCGGTTCTACCAAGATGGTACTCAACCAATAATTAGGACATAAATCTACCGTAGACCGTGGTTGCATCACCGTTATGCCCGGTGTGTTTTTTAACTTTTCCACGTAAAGACCGTGTATCGCACGCCGACGGGCGATGTGTTCGTCGAGTACAAACATCTGTCCGCGTCCGATGCCAGCCGATATATTACTCAGTCGGTAATTATAACCGATTTTCTCGTGCTGGTAGTAGGGGAAGGCTTCGCGAGCCTGTGTAGCGTAAAACTTTACGCGGGCTGCCGATGCTTCGTCGGGGCAAATCAAGGCACCGCCACCGCTGGTGGTTATCATCTTGTTGCCGTTAAACGAAAGTGCGCCATACTGCCCGAACGTGCCGCAATAGCGTCCGCCGTATTCCGAGCCGATTGCCTCGGCAGCATCTTCTACCACGGGGATTCCGTAGCGGTTGGCAACGTCCATCACTTCGTTCATGCGGGCGGGCGTACCGTACAGATGAACGGGGATAATGGCTTTCGGCAACTTCCCTGTTTTGCGCAAACGATCCTCAATCGCTGTTTCCAGCAACTGAGGGTCTATATTCCACGTATCCGGTTCGCTGTCGACGAAAACAGGCGTGGCGCCCTGATAGCAGACCGGGTTGGCAGAAGCCGCAAAAGTAAAGCTCTGACAGATCACTTCATCGCCGGGCCCTACGCCCAACATGACCAAAGCCAGATGAATGGCAGCTGTTCCCGAACTCAAAGCCACGACATGAACCTCACGCCCCGCTTTCTTTCCGATCCATGCTTCAAGGTCGCGCTCAAATCCATCTACGTTCGGCCCCAACGGAACTACCCAGTTGGAGTCAAACGCTTCGCGGATAAACTCTTCCTCTTTGCCGCTCATGTGAGCCAATGACAAAAGGATACGCTTCATGATTAAGAATACTATTTATTACTTGTTACGCGGTTCGGTGATGAATACTACAACACGGTTCCATTCGTTCTTCTTCTGGTACGGCTGGATGGTATCACCCTTATAGTCTACACGGATACGAGACGGATCAACGTTGAATTCATCAACCATCATGTTATAAACAGCTTCGGCACGACGTTTAGACAAACGCAAGTTGTATGCCGGGTAAGCAGTCTGAACATCGGCATAACCGGTGATAATCAAGTTCACATCCGGATGGTCTTCCAGATATTTAGCAGCTGCCTTCACGTTGTCTTTCTGCAAGTCGGTGATGTTATACTTATCGATGATGAACGATACAGTCATGTTAAGCACTTTGTTTTCTACCACCTTTTCTTCTACCTTCGTTACAGGAGGAGGCGGAACGAGCTGTGCACGCTGGTCGTTAATCTGACGGTTCAACTCATCAATCTTAGCTTGGTCGGTCATCGTTACGTAATGGAAACGACGGTCGCCATACTGATCTTTGAAGTGCCAAGTCATACCGGCTACGATATACATATAACCATCGTACTTACGGTCATAACGCACACCGTTATAAGCATCGTCGGTAGCGTTATAAGTAGCTTCGAGGTTCAGGTCGATAGCGTTGTTCAGCTTGTAGTTCAACATCAAACCGGCGTGAATAGCCAAGTAAGTACCGCCGTCGGTATCTATTTCATAACCCGTGTTAGTCCAGTCAGCCGAGTTATCAGAAAAGCCGAAAGCAGAGTTGAAACCAATACCGAGCACACCGATTACATTAAAGCGTGAATCTTCACGGTAACGGCTGAAGATGTTATTGAAGTTAAACAAACCATCGAAGAATACCGAAGTCATACCATGTTTGTAAACAGGGTCAAGGTTAGGATATGCAGCTTCCATTTCAGTATTCACCATGTGGTGCTGCTGGAGGATAGCCCAACGCAAACGCGCGCCGACAGCCGGTGAGAACCATTTACCTACTGAAAGTCCGAAACTCGGTCCAAACATCTTACCCTTGTTAAAACGAGTATTTTCGCCAAATGAGAAGTTCGTACCGGCATATACACCGAAGAACCAGTTATCTTTTGCCTTATAAGGCTTTAATACAGTAACAGAGTCTGCCTTAATCGATGCTATGTCTACTTTCTTCTCCGCCTGAGCAAATGAAGGCAAAGCAAGCGCAGCAGCCAAACCCAATATAATTAGTTTTTTCATCTTATTAGCTTATAAAATTATTTGACAATATAAACAACTACGCAGTTCTTTGACGGGTCAAGCGAATCAACCAGTTTTCTGTCTTGCTCGATGAAGATATGTCCTGCCGGGATGTTGTATTCATTCATCAAAGCATCGCGAACGGCATTAGCACGTCCGTTAAACAAATCGGTATCCGTAATGTTAGATGCCGGAGTAATGTACAAATCACCGTTTTCAATCTTCTTGATAGCTTCGGCTGCCGTATAAACGTTGACTTCCTGCAAGCGGTTAATCTTGGTTGAATTTGCGTCGAACGAAATCAAGACAGTTGTCTGATTACTCTTCACTACTTTTTCTACCACGTTTACAGCCGGTGCTTTCTTCATTGCTTCAACCTCTCTGCGCAGACGGTTGATTTCGTCGTTCAAGATAGCGTATTTTTCCTCGTTACGGCGTGCGTATGTAAACTGACGTGTTCCGTCATGATTCTTGAAACGGTAAACAAGACCGGCCAAGAAGTTGAGGTGCATGTCCCATTTATTATCATACACTTGTCCGTCATACGAGTCGTCTAACATGTTGATAGAGGCTTCGAGGTTGAACGCCAACGCCTTGTTCAAACGGAAAGAAGCCAGCAAACCGGTACGGAAACCTAACAGGTTATTCTTTTCCGTCGTGATATTTGTTCCTTTCACATTAAAACTTTCAACGTGTTCAACGCCGATACCGGCCAAAGCCATCAACTGGAACTTACGGTTTTCCTTGTAACCGCCAAACAAGTTGTGCAAGTTAAACAAAGCATCACCATATCCGTTAATGATATTCCAGTGGTAGTAGTTGTCTCCTACATACTGCGGATTAGTATGTCCGGCGCCTCTACCCCACATACCCATCAAACGGAAACCACCCCACGGTGAAATCCATTTACCAACAGACAAGCCGGCAGCAGGTTGAAACATCTTTCCGGCTTTAGCACTTCCCCCGTTGTCTACCAAGTTATAAAACGTTCCCACGTTTACCGTAATGAACCAGTTGTCCCAGAATTTGGTCGGGTTCAAAACAGGCTTGTTATCCACTAAGGAATCTTCCCATAACACGAGGTTTGGGTTTTCATCCACCGGGACTCCTTCTGTTACCTCTTGAGCTGCCCCTCCTACGAAACAAAGAAAAGGCATCATCAATGCGAGATAAACTCTCTTTTTCATTTTCATGATAAATACAGTTTAAAATTAAACATATATGGATTAAATCGTATCTAATTTTTCGTAAACCGAGTGCTGGCTGACGTAGTCGGGCGCTATCGTTTTCATCATACGCACGGTTTCCTCCTTGTTGTCGGTACAAGCTATTTCAATGAGCTTACCGATGCGCTCTTTCATCTTGTCGTAATCTACCTCAATACTCTTTGCCCGGAATATTTTCGAATTGTCGGTAGATGTCGTATCCTCTTTCTTATACAGCAGTTCTTCGTATAATTTTTCTCCCGGACGCAATCCGGTATATTCTATTTTAATATCCTCATCGGGATGTAAGCCCGAAAGCCGAATCATCTGGCGAGCAAGGTCGGCTATCTTCACCGGCTTACCCATGTCGAAAATAAAAATGTCGTTTCCTGTACCCAAGAAAGCAGCTTCGAGCACCAATCTACATGCTTCGGGAATGGTCATGAAATAGCGGATTATGTCGGGATGGGTTACCGTAACCGGACCGCCCTCCAATATCTGTTGGCGGAACAATGGAATTACACTGCCGTTACTGCCCAGCACATTTCCGAAACGAGTGGTAATAAAGCAAGTTTTACCTTTAAGCCCGCCCGATTTGATTTTATTTCCCAAACTCTGCACATACATCTCCGCAATGTGTTTGGTAGCCCCCATTACACTACTGGGATGAACCGCCTTGTCGGTAGAAATCATAATAAACTTCTCCACTCCGCAATCAACAGCAACATCTGCCACATTCTGCGTGCCTAAAACATTAGCCCTCACCGCTTCACAAGGATATTCCTCCATCAAAGGCACGTGCTTGTAAGCAGCGGCATGGAAAATAATATCGGGACGATACTGTTTCACCTGCGACTCTACCCGCTGCTTGTTTCTGACATCACCGATAACAGAAAGAATCCGATTATTCGGGAACTTCTTTCGTAACTCCATATCAATCTGATAAGTAGCCGTCTCCGAAAAATCGAACAAAATCAACTGTTTGGGATTGAATTTACACAGTTGCCGGCAAAGCTCGCTACCGATACTTCCGGCAGCTCCCGTAACCATAATCGTACGGGTAGACAACTCTTTGCGGATATTGCTTAAATTGATTTTTATTTCATCACGTCCTAATAAATCTTCAATTTGCACCTCGCGCAACTGAATACGCTTCGACAACCCGTCTTCGCCTTCCATCAGCGGAGCGATGCGCAGGGTAATCTGTTTCTCGATGCTGTACGACAGCAAGTCTTCGTCGACATGAAGGTCGGCATTGTTCGTAAACAGGATATACTTTATATGGTTCGTTTCGAGCAAATGACTCAACTCTTCCTGTTTCCGGATGTAATAAACCGAACACCCCAAGATGCGCGAACCTTTCATCTGCTTGTCCCGCGTAATAAACCCGATGACATGGTAAGCATTTTCTTTATCGTTCCGCAAGTAATTAGCTAGACTGATAGCCGCCTCCGAAGTGCCATAAACCAATGTGTTAGGAGCCGTATTGCCTATTTTCCGTAACAGATTATAATAGAAGCTGACAATCAGCGTGCGGCTGAACATCAGCAAAAAGACCGAACAAATAAAATCAGCTATAACCTGCGAATAAATAAATAGCCCCACATATTCTTGCGTGCCATAAGCCACACATAACCAAAAGCCCGCCTTCAGCAGCATCGCGTAAACGATCCGCATCAGTTCGGCAAGCGTGGCATGGCGTATAATGCCTCTATACGTCTGACACATCCACGTAAGCAAGAAACTGACCACTATCGCCAACAACAATAACTGCAACGATTGGCGGGTAGCGATTTCAAGTTCCAGCAAATAGTGGAAAAACAAAAAACAAAAATAAGTAGAGAATACGGATAGCAGGCTATCCACAATCCAAATTACATAACGGCTGAGAAAGCCGATATGTGTAGTCTTCAAACCCAACATGCCAGATTATTCTATGAATTTATACGTTATTCAGATATGACTTCTATCAAATCGGGAGAGATGGTCGCCAATGCAACGGCAATCACGCCCTGAATGGCGATAACCACACGCTTGTCTCGCGCACCTTTCACTTTCAGAAAGATTCCTTCCTGTCCTTCGAAATCACCACCGCGAACCCGCACTTTTGTACCTTTCGACAAATTAAGTTCTTCAGGTTTGAAAAACATCAGCTGTTCGTCATACGTACCCGTAACAGCAATAAACCGACGCATTTGTTCTTCCGGCACAATAATTTTGTTTCCTTCGCGAAAATCCATCATATATTGGAGGTATGGAATTGTTTTTTTTACGCTCTGAATTTCAGACGGATACGCATAAACAAAAATTAAATTGTGAATTACCGGAACAATTTCGCGTTTTTTGTGTTTTCCTTTTATACGGAGCTCGTAACGCATGGGAACAAAGGCTTGGATGGACTGTTCTTCCAAAAGTTTTTTGGCATCCAACTCCCTTCGGTAAGTGGCACGCATGGCGTACCACACTTTTCCCTCCAGTTTGCTCATAGAAAAAGTAGATACAGATTTAAGAAAAGGGCATACCTCTGGGGCTTTGAAATATAAGTATGTCCCTATATTTCAATCAATTACGATTAATTTATCTTTAATAGACATTTGTTGAGAGAATTATTTTAATATGCTTATTTCTCCTTACCGTATAAGATATCTATTAAACAACTACGGTGCAAATATAATAATTATTTATAAACTAAATGATAAAATCTATATTTTTTTGAGAGGGGATATACAGAAGTTTACGAAAATACAAATAAAAGTATAACAAAAACACATATATACAAAGCAAAATGATAGGAAATAAACTAAAATTCAATCAAAAACACAATATAGTCGAACATACGGCAATACAAAGTCGACCATCAGGATTCATGCCTTGAAACTAAAATATTAAAGCAAAATTTGAGGGGAAAATACCTGTTTCCAACCTTCATCGGCGAAAAACGGCAACAAGATTTTCCTGTAAACTTATTTCATACTTGCCGAATGTTTGCCTCATGCCCCGAACAGACAGGCTATTGTTTCATTTAAAACTTATTGGGTCTGTTTTTCGGTTTTTATCAAAAGAATTTCAGGTTTGTACGAAACAATATTTATAACCCACCCTGCCGGGTCGTATAACCCAGCTTGGTGGGTTATATAACTCACCGTGGCGGGTTATACAACCCGGCAAGGTGGGTCATAAAACATAAGCCCGAAAAAAACGAATAGAAAACCGATAAAGCAGTTTTGTCATCCCGCGCTTTCACTGTCTTTCGGCGCACCAACCTCCCCGCCCTGATTTCCGCCCACATACATTAATATAATTAAACAGGCACCCGCCGGCTTTTAAACATTCTTTTCATCTCCCGCCATCTGTTTTCCCACTGGTTTTCTTATCTTTGAAACAGCTTTTTAAAATCAATACTACTTATGGAAACATTTCTTTTTTGGATAGTACCTGCTTCTTCTATCTTGGCACTGCTGCTTGCATGGTACTTCTACAAACAAATGATGCGGGAGAGCGAAGGAACCCCTATCATGGCTAAAATCGCTTCGCACGTAAGACGGGGAGCCATGTCGTACTTGAAACAACAGTACAAGGTGGTTACGATGGTTTTCATCGGACTGGTCATTCTATTTTCTATCATGGCTTACGGATTTAACTTACAGAATCACTGGGTACCGATTGCTTTTCTTACGGGTGGATTTTTCTCCGGACTGTCGGGCTATTTAGGCATGAAAACGGCTACGTATGCTTCGGCACGCACGGCTCATGCCGCTCAGAAATCGCTGAACAAGGGATTGCGCGTGGCGTTCCGCAGCGGGGCGGTGATGGGATTAGTAGTGGTAGGACTGGGGCTGTTCGACATTTCGTTCTGGTATTTGTTACTGGAACGGTGTATTCCTGCCGATGCCATGAATCCTACCGCCAAACTTTGCATGATTACCACTACCATGCTGACTTTCGGTATGGGTGCCTCGACACAGGCTTTGTTTGCCCGCGTGGGCGGAGGAATTTATACGAAGGCTGCCGACGTGGGCGCCGACCTTGTGGGCAAAGTAGAGGCCGGAATACCGGAAGACGACCCGCGCAATCCGGCTACGATAGCCGATAACGTGGGAGACAATGTAGGCGACGTTGCCGGCATGGGTGCCGACCTGTATGAATCGTACTGCGGGTCGATACTGGCTACCGCCGCACTTGGTGCCGCTGCCTTTATCGGTACGGGCGATACGGAAATGCAGTTCAAGGCTGTAATTGCGCCGATGCTGATTGCCGCCGTGGGTATCTTGCTTTCCATCATCGGTATCTTTGCCGTACGTACGCGCGAGGATGCCGGCATGAAAGAGTTGCTGAAATCGCTGTCGGTGGGTACGAACTTGAGTTCGGCACTGATTGTTGCCGCCACGTTCGTCATCCTGTGGCTGCTGGATATCAATAATTGGGTAAACCTCTCACTGTCTGTGATTATCGGGCTGGCAGTGGGTGTCATCATCGGACGCTCTACCGAATATTATACATCGCAATCATACAAACCTACCCAAAAGCTGTCGGAGAGTGGAAAAACCGGTCCTGCCACGGTGATTATTTCCGGTATCGGATTGGGAATGATTTCGACCACCATCCCGGTTATCGCCGTCGTAGCAGGTATCATTCTTTCTTACTGGCTGGCTTCGGGCTTCGACTTTTCGAACGTGGCGATGGGGCTTTACGGTATCGGAATTGCTTCGGTAGGGATGCTCTCTACGCTGGGCATCACGCTTGCTACCGATGCTTACGGACCGATAGCCGACAACGCGGGGGGTAATGCCGAGATGAGCGGACTGGGTGAGGAGGTGCGCAAGCGTACCGATGCGCTCGACTCGTTAGGAAATACCACAGCGGCTACAGGAAAAGGGTTTGCCATCGGTTCGGCTGCCCTGACGGGACTGGCGCTTTTGGCTTCGTATATCGAAGAAATCCGCATCGGGCTGGAGCGTCTGGGCACTACCGTGCTCGAATTGCCGAACAACCTCAGCATTGCCATCCACGAAGCAAGTTTTACTGACTTCATGCTGTATTACGATGTCACGCTGATGAATCCCAAAGTATTGTCGGGCATGTTCATAGGCAGCATGATGGCGTTTCTGTTCTGCGGACTGACCATGAACGCGGTAGGCCGTGCGGCTGCCCGCATGGTGGAGGAAGTGCGTCGCCAGTTCCGCGAGATAAAAGGCATCTTGGAAGGAAAAGCCGAACCCGACTATGCCCGCTGCGTACAGATTTCAACGAAGGGGGCACAGCATGAGATGGTATTCCCGTCGTTACTCGCCATCATCGCTCCGGTGGCTACGGGACTGGTATTCGGTGTTCCGGGAGTCATCGGGCTGCTTATCGGCGGACTGTCGTCGGGCTTCGTGCTGGCTATCTTCATGGCAAACGCCGGAGGTGCATGGGACAATGCGAAGAAATACGTAGAGGAAGGAAACTTCGGAGGAAAAGGCAGTGAGGTTCACCGCGCCACGGTAGTGGGCGACACGGTAGGCGACCCGTTTAAGGATACGTCCGGACCGAGTTTGAACATTCTTATCAAACTGATGAGTATGGTAGCCATCGTAATGGCGGGGCTTACCGTTTCATGGAGTTTATTCTGATAGGGCTAAACACAAATTAACGCGGATTTTCGCAGATTGTTATGCTTATTAAAAGAAACAATCCGCGAAAATCCGCGTTAATCTGCGTTTAAAAGGAGTATCACTTATGCGTATGCACCACCTCGGTAGGAGCTAACTCGGCATTGCGCTTTTCGGTTTGCGCCACCACGTTACGTGCCAAGTCGATAAACGCACTGCCCGTTACCGAGTTTTCGTCGAGCGCAGCGGGAGTACCCTTGTCGCCGTTCTCGCAAATGCTTTGCACGATAGGAATCTGACCTAAAAGCGGAACATTCAGTTCTTCTGCCAAGCGTTTCGTTCCTTCCTTCCCGAACAGATAGTATTTATTTTCCGGCAGTTCGGCAGGAGTAAACCACGCCATGTTTTCCACCAAGCCGAGGATGGGAACATTTACTTTATCGTTGGTATACATGTTTATTCCCTTACGTGCATCCGCCAACGCCACTTCCTGCGGGGTGCTGACGATTACCGCTCCCGTAATGGCGAGCGTCTGGAGCAGCGTGAGGTGGATGTCACTCGTTCCCGGAGGAGTATCGAGGATGAAGTAATCCAAATCGCCCCAGTTAGCGTCGCCCACCAACTGTTTCAGCGCATTGCTTGCCATGCCTCCGCGCCACAGCGTAGCTTGGTCGGGGTCGACAAAGAAACCGATGGACAGCAACTTGATTCCGTATTTCTCGATGGGGATAATCAAATCGCGTCCGTCGAGGGTTTCGGCATACGGACGCGCATCTTCCACCTGAAACATTTTCGGAACAGAAGGACCGAAAATATCGGCATCCAGCAGTCCCACCTTATAACCTAACTTCGACAAGGCAACGGCGAGGTTTGCCGCCACGGTAGACTTGCCCACACCACCTTTTCCGGACGATACGGCAATGACGTTTTTCACCTGCGGAAGCATCTTTCCCGGTTCGGGACGCGCCGCCTGCTTACTCTCGGTGGCAATCGTCACTTCCACGTCTTTCGATACGTAAGCATGGATTGCCGCCTCAGCCGACTTAACAACCGATTTCATGAAAGGGTCGGTAGGCTTCTCGAAGATAATCGAGAAACTTACTTTCATCCCGTCGATGCGGAGATTATCGGCAACCATTTCCGCCTCAACGATATTCTTTCCGTTTCCCGGATAACGCACGGTTGCCAGTGCGTCAAGAATCAATTTCGGATAAAGAGTCATATCTAACAGATATAAATTACTATTTACTTGTTTTCAGTCCGCTCCGCTTGCTGCGGTTATAGCTGCGGTAATCGTCAAGTTCGATTTCCACATCAGGTTCTTGCAACACTCCTTCGTGCGGCAGGCGGAACTTAATGTATTTGATATTCAAGCCACGGTCGAGCCACTGTTGTTCGTAATAAGTACGGATACTCAGAATGTCATCGTCCATGCCCGAATGATAAAGGTCATCGGTAATAAACTCTACCGGCAGGCGGTTCGCCTCAATCATGTATTTGGTATAGGTAAACATGAAATTACTGTCGGTCTTCAGGTGAATCACCCCGCCGGGTACAAGGAAACGGCGGTAACGCTCCATGAAATAAGTAGAGGTAAGCCGCTTGGTAGCCTTCTTCATCTGCGGGTCGGAGAACGTGAGCCAAATCTCGCTTACCTCGCCCGGCGCGAAAAAACGGTCGATAATCTCGATGTTCGTACGCAGAAAAGCGGCGTTCTTCAATCCCTCGTTCAAGGCTTCGGTAGCCCCCGTCCACATACGCGCCCCCTTGATGTCTACTCCGATAAAGTTCTTGTCGGCATAGCGGCGCGCCAATCCCACGGTGTACTCCCCTCTTCCGCATCCTAACTCCAGCACAATCGGATTATCGTTTTTAAAGAAATCACGGTTCCAGTTTCCTTTCATATCGAACGGAACATCATCAACCACCGAATACGGATACTCAAACACATGCGGATATGAAGCCATATCTGCAAACTTTGCTAATTTACCTTTTCCCATTATCTTTTAATTGTTTGCGGACAAAATTACAGATTTTCGGCGGAACGGACAAAAACGAGTTTACAATCTTTACAAACAGCGGGGTGCGTTACGACTTTTTCCTACGTCTAAACTACCCATCGCTTAACAAATATTTATTTTCAAAAATCAAGTTTGCTTTATTAAAAAAAATAATTATATTTGAAACAACAATATATATTAACTCTTAAAATTACAAATTATGAAAAAGACATCATTTTTTACAACGTGTATTTTATCGTTAGTGTTTGGGGCTTGCCAAAATAATGAAATAGATTCTCCTTCAAATGGGAAATCTACAGAAATGAATTCTTCTATACAAATAGAGGAGGTAGGAGCAATACATAATGAATGTATGGAAGCTGCTTACAATGCGATTAATTTTTCTCCTTTATTAAATACACGTGCAAGCAACACCATTACTGTAGAAGATTTTACTAACATTTTAGGACAGACAGACGCAGCTTCTTATAGAAGGATTGGAGAATTAAAAAAACTTTCAGGAGAAGAATTAAGAATTTTTGTGAATGATTATTTAAATATTGATATCCCTGAACGCTCATATAAAGCTATTAGCAATATGTTATATGACTCTAATTTTTCCTACACAAAAGATTATTTAACTCAAACATATAACGATATAAGTCCAGAACTTGAAGGTTTTCTTGATGAACTAACAAATGAACTAAAAAATGCTTACACGACTGCTTCCATAGATTTCGCAATAGACAAAATCCATTTAAAATGGACTAGAAAAGTTAAAACTCAAGAAGATAGAGAAGCTATTACTACAACTATAAATGTGGCAAAAAGTTCTAAAGAATATTGGAATAAAAATATAAGTAAATGGGGAGTACCTAATATTATTAAACAATCTACCTTTAGAACAATAATAGGACATGCCGTTGCTGCCGATTGTATATGTATTATAGATTTCATTCGCATTGGCAGGCAATGGGTTATTCCATTTTGGGACAAAATAGCTGTTGCTGCTGCTGGAACAAGTGTTGTTTATGGCATAGTAGGAGCTTTAGAAGATAGGATAATAAGTACAAATGGAGAATATATAAAGTTTTCAAATGGAGAAACAATCACATATTCAGAACTCAAAAAAATGCGATACAATGCTTGTGCTAAAGCAATTAATAATATGCAATTTTAAATAAACTATCAAGTCAGGTTTTATCCCCCAATAAATCGATAAAACCTGACTATTATATTCTCTATTATTACAAGAGTATTTATTCACACTACATAAAGTAAATGATATGAACTGGAAACGCTTCGGATTATGGATGATTGTAGCCGTTGTTCTCTCTACAACAACCCTGCTTATACTTACAGCGTTAGGATGTGAGAGGTCTTTGGCCGGACTTATCAGCGCTTGTGCCTGCGGGCTATCCCCCTCGGTATCGCAACTACTGATTAAAGTTTGGGGCAAATGCAAATAAAAAAGCGAGGCCGGCAAACGAATTGCCGACCCCGCGAGCTTTCCTAATACATCTTATACTCTCTCAATCATCTCCAAATCCTATACTTCCATCCGTAATACTCCACCGAAGAAGTACCACGTAGGTAATCAGTCCGGGATTCTCTTTATCAGGTGAAGAGAACTCTATCCGCATATCGAGTTGCTGCTCTTGCAGCGCACCCACTTCACGGATTTCCTTTCCGGACAGATTCTTTTGCAGAAATTCCCACAGCGAAATGGGTTCCATCATCGGTGTGCCGTCTGCAGCATATACCCGGACATAGATATTCCGCGTGGTCTGCTCAAGCTCGGCTTCAGGATTTCTCCCGTCTTCACCATGCCCGTTTCGGCGGAAGAAAGAAAGTTCGGCAACATAAGTTCCCGTATCCGGGTTCCATCGCAATACAGGCCGATACTCGTTCGTTCCGCTACCCGTGGGATTTCCATTGGTATCCATACCGGGAACAGCCCCCGACAGTTCGATGTAATAAGGCATCTGATCCGGATGCTTCGGTCCGGGCAATCCTTTTACTCCTATACGCAGCTCGGTGTGTGCACTTTTCATTTCCACAGTCTCTTCCACTACCGGACGGAAATACTCCTCACTCGAAGTTACCTCGAAAGTATGCTTTCCGAAATAATTGCGGTCGTTTGTCTGCTTCTCGCTATTCGGATTATACATCGAGATACGTTCAAGGTCGACGGGAGTGAGGATATTCTCAAGCGACGTATTGTCAAAGTCATTACCGAAAGCCACGGCATGATAAGTTCCGTCAGGCAAGTCCAATTCCAATGGTGTGCCGGCTCTTATCTCTTGTTCCGTCAGATGAGCTTTGGCCACCAGTTTGCCCTTCCCGTCGAAAATATAGACATCAATGCCATACAGGTAGTCCTGAATAACATTCTCTTCTCCGTCGGCATAATATATAAACCGAAGTATCACGTTGTCGCAGTCTGCCGCCTTATCGTCATATACGCAACTTGTGACAGACACCGTCAGAAGAAGTCCAATAACGACCGGAAGGTACTTTGTCCATAGCTCAAAGATAAATTTGTTCATTGTGCGGTTTCGGCTTGTTTTTATCAGCTTTATGAAAAATCACTTATCAGGACTTGATGCACTTATTCTGCAAAGTGCGCCTCTCCATCTACTATCGACCACTTCAATACCCTCACATAGGCGATCAGTCCGACTTTCTGAGGACCGTCTACATCCGTACCGATATGTTTCTTTGTGTCAATCGTCATTCCTGTAAAACGATAAATATAGCCGGGTTCGAATTTATCAATCTTTTTTCCGTCAGCAATGTTGACATATTTGGTTACCACGGCAAAGACCTGATGTCCTACCTCTTTACCTTCGGGAAGTATGTGGTTGTCTTCGTCTTCATTAGACGACGCTTCGTCCCAATTCTTGGCATAAGCAGCATCGTAGAACACAAAAGTCAGATTGGGAACCCATCGGCTGACGTTATTCGCATTCTTCGAATAGCGTGCCTGTACGTCGGCATCCCATTTCTTATAGCTTTCATCCGTTTCTTTGTAATTGGGGAAGATGTTAAAGGTATATGCTTTGCCCTTATCTTGCTGAGTACTTGCCCATTCACTCTTGTTCTCATCCCAATACGGAATATAACCCGGGAGGTTCGGTTCATTGAATGATATTTTCAATCCGTCGGCACCATACGTTTCAGCATTGCTGAATGTGTATTGTGCATTGTTCTTCAGGTTGTAAGACGAACCTTTCGTTCCATTTTCTCCTGTTTCGTATTTATACTCATAGGATTTATTTACATATATCGGCGTTGCGGCTTTCACCTTTCCGGGGTCAACCGAGTTGTTTCCGCTCTCCTCTGTCCATCCATCGTAATGCACCGGCACTTCCCGTCCCTCTTCAAGCAACAAGTTATTCAGAAATATTCCTTTCAGAGTAAGGTTGGTATAAGTTAAATAGAAATCACCATCGCAATGACTTGCCAATCCGGTATATTCCGATGATCCCGATTCGTTCTTTCTTGATATTACTTCGGCTTCCGCTGCTTCGTAGTCACTCCCGCAATCATAGTTTTTAAAACTTATATCACTAAATTCCAAACGCGCCATGCGGTGTTCCGGACTTAGCACCACAGTTATCTTTGAACCGTCAGTACTTATTTTAGAGAAATCAGTAGTTTCGGCATAAAGGGGTTCAGCATAGCCGGAAGTAACACGCTCAGCGGTCAGCACCATAGGTGCAGCTTTTCCATCATTGATAGACACGGTAAGTTTCTTGGGATCAATAACATCCTCGAATACCACTCCCTCTTTTCCGTTAATCTGGCCAGTTAACGCATCTGCATCAGCAACCGTAGAGCCTAAGGGTAATTTCGCTTTGTCCGCCTCACCGTTTTGCAACGTTATCGTGCGTTCACGTCCCCCGTCTTTGTCAATCAATGTAAACTCTACTTTATTGTACGTTACTTCCATAACATTCTCACCTTTATCTCCGGGTGTCTTATCTGTTAAGACATCGCCACGTGAAGCACCGCTCATCGGATTACCGAAATATACCATCATCCGGGTTCCTGCACCCGATAGGCTATTATCGTCTTGGAGCTGCACTTCATTCTTCTGACATGCACCCAGCAGCAGTGTCGCCACTCCTAATGTGATAAATTTGCTTGATTTCAATTTCATAATTGTTTTTTTTAAGTTTGTATTTAATTGGCTTATGTAACAATCTGTTTGCGCCGCTACTGCCTACGTATCTGTAAGCCTGCTCCGGATAACGCGGCACTGCGCGAACCTCCGGATGAAACCGGTTCAACTCCCTCCAGCAGATTTTTTGCCACATCTACCGTAACTGTTCCAAAACGATAGATACATCCCGGCTCGAACATATCAATCAGTTCGCCATTACTTTCGGTATACTTAGTCACCACGGCGTAAAGCAACTGCTCTTTTCCGGTATCCTTCCGTCTGGCATTGAACACAAGAGTTAAAGAAGGTACCCAGCGGCTTACGGTACCACTTTTTTGTTTCCACCGTTCCACTACTTCCGTGTTCCATCCGTCGGAAGTCTGTGCATAAGTGGGAAAGATATTAAATGCAAAACCTTTTGAGTCGGGCAAAACAACGGGCGTTTCGGGTGTACCACCCGGCATAGACAAACCGGTTAGCAATCTTTCGTTCCACTCGTCAAAATGCAAGGGAACTGCTGCCTGCTCAGCCGGCAAGACGTTATTCAGAAACGCTCCCTGCAAGACCACATCGGTATAAGACGAATTTGCACCTTCTATTTTCACTCCGGCAAATTCAAGTCGCGCCATGCGGTGTTGCGGCGTTATTACCAATACACATACAGGATGTCCGTCTCTTTCTGCGGTATAAGTAAAATGGGTGACTTCGGCATAAAGAGGTACGGCAAGTCCTGCATTTACCAGTTCGGGAGTGAGCTTCATGAACTCGTCTGTCCCTCCATTGATGGATACACTCAACTTTTGGGGATTATCCACCTCTGTAATCCTAAATCCTTTACCCATACCCGAATTCCAACCATCGAGCAATTCCTCAAGCGAGAGGTTATCCGGAGGTGTCAGCTCATCAGATGACGGGAGCGTACCTTCTGTGGTAGAAAAGGTACGGACTCCGTGTGCATCGGTCAACTCTATGCTAATCTGACGGTATTCTATGGAAATGTCTTCGCCGTCGTACATGCGCGTGAAAGTTCCGGACATTGGGTCTGCATGTTCCACACCCGTGAAACAGATTATCAAGTCCGCCCCCGATATCGCAGGCTCAAGGGTGTTTCTGTCACTGCAAGCCGCCACAGACAAAACAGCCCATGCCGCCATGACCATACGTATGCAATATTGTACGCTGTTATACTTCATCGGGTATGTGATATCCATTCGTTCAGTAACTGCAAGTTTGTACGCGCTTCTGAAGCACCTGCTGCAGCCGCTTTTTCAAACCACAAACCTGCTTCTTCATACCGTTTGGCATGGATAAGCGCAACGCCAACGATATTCTGCAAAGATGCCGTATGCGCCCTGCCGTCGAGCAACGACAAGACCTCAAGCGGATCTCCGGCTTGCAGGTATGCCACAGCAAGATTCTGTAAAGCCATATCATCCGAAGGATAAAGGCGAACAGCGGTCTGTAATGCCTGAATCCTTTCCGGAGAGTTTTCGGGATAACTCATTGCCACACGATAGATTTCGGCGGCGCTCAAACGCTCCGGCTGTTTTAAGAGCTGTACCCTTGCTTCCTCAACCGTAAACGGACGCACAGCAAAACGAATGATATAATCGTTATGGCGCAGATACGGATAATGCTTGCGGTAAAGCGTTTCATAAATGGTAGCAGGACGCAGCTCCTTCAACTTCTGTTCGCGCAGGTCAAGATTATCCGGATATTTGCTGATAACATCCAGTATCTGTTCGCGTCCGGGCAGTAAGGTATCTTTCTCGACAGCCTCGCGTAGTTCGTCCCAGTCTTCGTTAGGCCAAGAGGCAAACCACTTTTGAGAAGGCACTTGGGGGAAACGTTTCTTCATGTAGTTGACAAGGCTTGTAGACCGATTACGTGCCAAACGTTCATTATAGGCTACGGTAGCTTCAGGCGAGGTATATCCTACCACTTCGATACTGACAATGTTCAAATCGGGATTAGAAGCCACCTCGTCAATCTTCGCGCGTGCTTCTTCCAGCTTTTTGTAATTGTCTTTGTAGGCTGGGTCAATATCATATTTGTCAAGGCGGAACTGGAATCGCCCACGGAAAGTAATGGAGCGCATTTTCAGTTCTTCTTCTGCCGGCGTAACCAAAGAGGCAAACCGGAATTGAGAAGCATCAGGGGTGCGATAAGGTAATACAGACGGAGCAATGACAGTCGCAGCATATCCGTTCAGACAATTCGCACAGCCCGTCACGCGCTCGCGTACCTCAATGTTTGCACCGTGCATCCAAGCCTCCCACGGTATTTCGGCATGATAATTTAAGGGCATGTATTTCCCTTTATGCCGACGTACCACTTCTCCGTTTCGCGGCGACCAATCTTTAGACAGTTCGCGGCGTTCGTTTACCCATCTGCGCACGCGCCCTTCTACAAAAACGTGAGGAAGCTCTGTTTCAGCCGTACCGTCGGCAGCCACCAATACGGGTATGAACTCTGCCTGATTTTGCGTGTTCACCTTCAGTCCGTTAAACTGCCACAGCAAATCTACCGTAACTTTATCATCAACCTTCCTAACCGCCTTTGTTTCTACCGCTACGCGGTCAAGATAAGAAACCTGCGCGGCAGCAACCAATGCCGTTACCCATAAAATTCCGGATAATATTATTCTATTTGTCATAGGTATTTCTTATTCTTTAGATAAATCAATTAATGACATAAACCAGTGTCAGGGCCGCCTTTGTAGGGCCCAGATAGTTCTTGTGTCCCCTATCCGTCCGCTTGGGACATTGCGAGCAACGATAGGTTTTGTAGTCCGTATAAACGTACCCCACTCCGATTTCCGCCTCGAAATTCCAGCGTTTGTTAAGCACCCACTGGTAACCGTAGCCCACACCCGCTCCGGCAAACCAGCCTTCGTAACGGTTCTTACGGAGTCCCGGATAAAGCCCGAAGGGTAAATGCACCTTTGCCATATTATATTGTCCTCCCAGTGCGTGCATTGCCAGAAAGTGACCGTTGAAACGCTCACAGAACCAGTAACGTGCCTCCGGTTGCACCATCCAGTGTTTCCATTTGCGGCATCCGCAACTACTCATGTTCCATCCGTTGTAGTTACCCGATACGTCAAGCGTCCATTTAGGGCTAAGTCCTGTTTCAAATCCGGCATTGAGGGTTGCCGTAGCATCATAAAGCAAATTGGTTTTCACAGCCAGCTTCTGAGCTGACAAAGAGGATGTCAGCATTAAAATAACTCCCGGCAATATGAATTTTAAGAAATACTTTTTTATCATATATCAAAATATGTTATTTGGGTGCAAAATTAACATCATCAGCGATTTTATTCATTTTTCTGCAATGCACATCATGCAACAGATAACACATTGATAAACAACAGATAACATATTTATCAAGATGTACAAACATCAAATGGGGATAACACAAAATGGCAGGATTACTGGATTTTCTTTCCATGATAATGGTTTTATCCGGCGTAACAACCATCCACACGGGAGGAGGGAAAGGTTGAAAACGCTACCCGAAAAACAAGCAAACTCTATGGGAAGAATTGAGTAACGCATCCGCATGGAACAACCAACGCTAACCGAAGCGTTTTTTGGTTCTCTCAGATGCACCCAATGAAGGCTATCCTTATTGAATCACATCAGCCAATTAAAGTTTTGAACAGGCAAACAAAAAGAGAGGTCAGACCGTCTGCCGACGAGTCTGGCCTCTCTTGAAAATATACAGAGTAACTGTAAGATTACATCTCGGTTGCAGGTTCTTCTTCTGCCTGCTCTGCCTTCAGCATCTCATAAAAAGCGATGCGGGCGGTTTGGAAATAAGGAGCTACCCAAAAGTATGCCAAACCAAAGGTAATGATACATAAAAGTCCCCATCCGATGAAAGTCAAATCGAGGATAAACAGATCCATTTTATGTCCTTCCATCATGCGCATACTTTTTTCTATCGCCCCGTTGAACTTCAACTGAGGTTCATCTCTCAGAATGTAAGGAGTCAGGGCATAAGAATAACCTTTTATAATACCCGGAATAACGAGCAACAATGTCCACAGAAACAGATAAATAAACATCAGGAACATTGTACCGAATATCCGGCCATAATCCTTAAATCCCTCGAACAAAGTGCCCAATTCGAGCTTCTCTGCCCCACGAAAGCCGTCAAGCAACAGTATGTAGTATCCGTATACCAACGGATAACCAATCAAAAACGCCAAAACTGTTCCTATAAAAGGAATGCTGGAAACTCCGGCTGCAATGACTATATAAATCAATGTAGCCAACGCTGCCATCATCCATTTGCCGTCTAACGACTTACTGGCTTCCTCTCTCAACTCTGAATACTTTTTCCTCATAGTAATATATTTTAAAGTTAAACAATAATGCCTTTACGGTTATTCCACCATCATTACCCATCCATACGGGTCGGCTTCATCACCATACTGGATAGCGCGCAGTTTGTGATACAGCTTTTCGCTGATGGGTCCCGGTTTGCCGTCTTTCGCAATGACGTATGATTTATGGTTCTCCAAATCGTCGATGCGCTCAATGGGGCTGATAACGGCTGCCGTTCCGCAAGCTCCTGCTTCTTCGAAAGTAGACAGTTCTTCTTCCGGAATGGGACGGCGTTCAACTTTCATGCCCATGTCTTCTGCCAACTGCATCAGGCTGCGGTTGGTAATAGACGGAAGGATGGAAGTAGACAACGGTGTAACGTACGTGTTATTCTTGATACCGAAGAAGTTGGCAGCGCCACACTCGTCGATGTATTTCTTCTCTTTGGCATCGAGGTAGAATTCGCAAGAATAACCCAAGTCGTGAGCTTTCTTATTGGCACGCAGGCTGGCTGCATAGTTACCGCCTACTTTATATGTACCTGTTCCGAGCGGAGCGGCACGGTCGAACTCACGGATGATTACGTAAGGATTGGTAGCGAAACCGCCTTTAAAGTACGGGCCTACCGGAGTAACGAAGATAACAAACAGGTATTCGCTCGCCGGATGAACACCCACCTGTGCGCCCGTACCGATGAGCAACGGACGGATGTATAATGAAGCACCGCTTTCGTAAGGCGGAATGAAACGTTCGTTTGCCTTTACCACTTTGCGCACAGCCTCACAGAACAGTTCGGTAGGCAGTTCGGGCATCAGGATTCCGCGGCAAGTGCTTTGCAGGCGTTCTGCATTGGCTTGCGGACGGAACACGCGGATTTTACCGTCTTTGCCGCGATATGCCTTCAAGCCTTCGAATGCCTCCTGACCGTAATGAAGGCAAGTAGCTGCCATGTGAATATTCAAAGTTTCTTCCGAACAAAGTTCCAATTCTCCCCATTTTCCGTCGCGATAATAGCAACGTACGTTATAATCCGTCTTCATATATCCGAACGACAGATTAGCCCAATCAATTTCTTTCATTGTTATATTGTTTTAATAATTTCAGTTCTGCTTACATGTTTGGACAAAAATACGTTTTATCTTTACAAAATCCAACTTTATTTCCATCTTTTTCAGAAGAGCCGATTATTCACTCCTCCGTTATGCTTTGCTTTCTTCCGCCCCTTCGGGCTCCAACATCTTTTTTATTTCCGCATCGGCTTTATAGAGTTTGTCACGGCAGTATTTAATCAGTTTCTGAGCTTCGCGCAGGTTCTCTCCCAGCCGGTCGATATCCAACTCGTTACTTTCGATGCGGTTTACAATTTCTTCCAAACGCTTCATCGCTTCGGTATATGTTTCTTTCTTGGCAGCCATATCTTCTTATTTTTAAAAGCCTAACACAGACAAAAGTACGTTTTTTCAACCTAAAACAAAACAAATGCGCCCCGAAAGTCGGTAAAAAACTTTCGGGGCGCAAGTATATTAGAGCCTGTTTAAATTTTCCAATAAGTTGTTTTTAAAGCCGAGCAAAATTCAAACAAGCTCTTAACGTAAAACTGCGTTATAGCAATATTACCATATATTCACACGCTTTTCGGGAGCAATGTACATCGAGTCGTCCGGCGTAATATTGAAAGCGTCATACCACGCCTGAATGTGAGGCAACGCTCCGTTTACACGCCATTTGCCCAGTGAGTGAGGGTCGGACTTGGTGTACACGCGAATTTGTTCGTCGCGGATGTTTCCTGCCCACAGTGTAGCGTAAGCAAGGAAGAAACGCTGTTCGGGAGTAAATCCGTCTACCACTCCAAGCGGAGCATCTTTCGTTGCATTCTGGAATGCCAAGAACGCTACGTTCAAACCTCCGTGGTCGGCAAGGTTTTCACCCAACGTCAGTTGTCCATTAGCATACAGTCCCGGAAGCACTTCAATGCCATTAAAGAAGTCGACCATCACTTGCGCACGTTCTTGGAAACGATCGGCGTCACCTTCTGCCCACCAGTCTTTCAAGTTACCTTCTTTATCGAACTGGCGACCCTGATCGTCGAATCCGTGAGTCATCTCATGACCGATAACCACGCCAATCGCTCCGTAGTTGGCTGCATCGTCGGCATCCATGTTGAAGAAAGGAGGCTGAAGAATGGCTGCGGGGAAGCAGATTTCATTTGTAGAAGGATTATAGTAAGCGTTTACGGTTTGCGGAGTCATCAACCATTCTTCACGGTCTACCGGTTTACCTAAACGGCTATACATATCTTTCACATTCCAAGCAGCGGTACGGCATACGTTTGCCCAATAAGAATCTTTTTCCACCTTCAAGTCAGAGTAATCTTTCCATTTGTCCGGATAACCCACTTTTACATGGAAAGCATCCAGCTTTTCGTGTGCTTTCACCTTCGTGCTGTCGCTCATCCATTCCTGTGCGTCGATACGTTCGCCCAAAGCCACCTGCAAGTTGCTTACCAGCTTCACCATACGCTCTTTCGCTGCTGCGGGGAAGTATTTCTCAACGTACATCTGTCCTACCAGTTCACCCAACATGCCGTCAACCGAGTTTACAGCACGTTTCCAGCGCGGCTGATTTACCTGACGTCCGGACAATACCTTTCCGTAGAAATCGAAACGGGCAGCTATGAAATCATCGCTCAGATAACTTGCGGCAGCGTCCAGCAGGTTATACTGCAAATACGCAATGTGTTTCGACAGCGGAAGCGTATTGATAAGTTTGTCTACCTCCTTTATCGGTTCGATTTGTTCTACATTCACTTCAGTAACGTTTTCCAGTCCCAAACCTTTCATAAAAGCATCCCAATCAATGCCGGGGAATGTTTTCTTCACCTCATCGTAAGACATCTTATGATAGTTTGCTTCCGGGTTGCGAAGCTGAGCTGCACTAAATGAAACTTTTGCAATGGCAGTTTCTATTTCCATCACATCTGCCATCTTCTGCCGGGCTTCAGTTTCGGAAAATCCTGCCAGTGTAAACAGCTTGGCAATGTAGTTCTTATACTGTTCGCGGATGTTCAGAGTAATGCTGTCATTATCCAAATAATATTCTTTTTCACCCAAGTTAATGCCGCCTTGTCCCATTTGGAAGATATTCAGTGCACTGTTCTTCGGGTCGGCATATACATAATTTCTGAAATATGTACCGATACCGTCGTAAAGCAACTTGGTCATCATCGGAACAATCTGGCTCTTATCGGTCATTGCAGCAATTTCATCCAGACGAGGTTTTACAGGTTCCACACCCTGCTTGTTCAGCGTTACGCTGTCCATTGCCAAGTTATACAAATCGCCGATTTTCTGAGCGGGTGTTCCCGGCTGGTTATTCTGCTGAGCAGCAAGCCCTTCAATCAAATCGCGCAACTGCTTTTGGCTATTTTCAAACAACATGTCGAATGTTCCGTAGCGAGAATATTCGGCTGTAAGCGGATGAGCGTCATTCCACCCACCACAAGCATAACGGAAAAAATCAGTACCGGCAGATACCGTAGTATCCATATTGGCAAGATCAATGCCGGAAGTGCTTTTCGCTTCCTTCTGGCCGGCACAACCTGTCATTGCAGCCAGCGCAACGGCTGCAAGAATTACATAATTCTTTTTATTCATATAGCGTTATTAAAAAAAGTGTTTCTTTATTCTTTTATCTCCTCCAACTCCAGCGACACAGCTTCCCAACGGTCTTCCACCTCCGAAATCTGTTCTTTCAACTGTTGATACTGCTCGTAAAGTTTCATATCTGCCGCACCTTCGGGAGTTGCCATCCGGGTTTCAATTTCGATTTTCTTACCCTCCAAATCTTCGATTTCTTTTTCACAATCGGCAATTTGTTTCTCTAACTTGCGGATTTTCTTATTCAACTCTTTTTGAGCTTCGTATGAAAGTTTATTCTCACTTACTGCTGCCGGAACCTCTGTTTTTGCCGTCGAGGGAGACTGGGACAACTGAAGCTCGTCTAAACTTTCCATTTGTTTCTTCTGAAGGAAATCGTAAATGCCACCGAGGTGTTCTTTCACAACTCCTCCGCCAAACTCGTATACTTTGGTCACCAAGCCGTCAAGAAACTCACGGTCGTGGGAAACAACAATCACCGTTCCATCGAAATCGCGAATTGCATCCTTCAACACATCTTTCGAACGCATATCAAGATGATTGGTCGGCTCGTCTAAAATCAAAAAGTTGACCGGCTCAAGCAGAAGTTTAATCATAGCCAACCTACTGCGTTCACCTCCGGAAAGCACTTTAACTTTTTTCTCGGAAGCCTCGCCTCCAAACATAAATGCCCCCAAAATATCGCGTATCTTCAAGCGAATATCTCCTTTCGCCACACGGTCGATGGTATCAAACACGGTCAGGTTTTCATCAAGCAACTGCGCTTGATTCTGAGCAAAATAACCTATCTGGACGTTATGTCCTATTACCAATTTCCCTTCGTAAGGAATTTCGTCCATGATACATTTTACTAATGTAGATTTTCCTTCGCCATTTTTACCTACAAAAGCAACCTTTTCTCCGCGATGAATCGTAAGCGTGACATCATGGAATACCACATGCGAGCCGTATGATTTTTTCACTCCCTCGCATATCAAAGGATAATTACCCGAACGAACGGCAGGGGGAAACTTCAGCCGAAGCGCAGAAGTATCTTCTTCATCAATCTTTATGGGAACAATTTTTGCCAACTGCTTGATGCGGCTCTGCACCTGAACGGCTTTGGTTGCCTTATAACGAAAACGTTCGATAAAGTCTTCGGTCTCCTTAATTTCTTTCTGCTGATTTTCGTAAGCGCGAAGTTGCTGTTCACGGCGCTCTTTGCGAAGTGTCACAAATTCATTGTAAGCTACTTTGTAATCATAGATATGCCCACAAGAAATTTCGATGGTGCGATTGGTCACATTATTGATAAACGCACGGTCGTGACTTACCAACACGACTGCTCCGGGACTCACTTTCAAAAAATTTTCCAACCACTGGATACTTTCAATGTCCAAATGGTTAGTAGGCTCATCCAGCAACAGCACATCAGGACGCCGTAACAGAATCTTTGCCAACTCAATACGCATACGCCATCCTCCGCTAAACTCTGATGTGGGACGATCGAAATCGGAACGGTTGAATCCTAAGCCAACAAGTGTTCTTTCGATTTCCGCTTTGTAATTTGTTCCTCCCATCATTAGGAAACGGTCGTTTTCATGCGTAAACTTTTCTATCAGTTCATGATAACTTTCAGAATCATAATCCGTACGGTCTGCCAACTCCTGATTCATCTTATCTAAACGCTCCTGCATCTCAAAGATGTGTTCGAAAGCCATTTCCGCTTCTGCCATCACCGTCCGCGTATCACTAAGAATCATCACCTGAGGCAAATAGCCAATCGTTACCCCGCGCTGTACGGCCACCGTACCTGAGGTGGGACGCTGCAATCCTGCCAAAATCTTCAACATCGTAGATTTACCGGCTCCATTCTTTCCCACCAAAGCGATGCGGTCTTTCTTATTGATAACAAAAGAGACGTCCTCAAAGAGAGGTGTAACGCCAAACTCCACTTTTAATTCTTCTACCGATATCATGCACGTATTTGCTTTACAAAGTGTCGGCAAAGTTACGATTTTATATTAAATAAAAAGACATGAAAAACGAAAAAAACCTTAGAGAGAGGTTGTAAAGAAGAGAATATCGGTGAGATAAGGTAAGCTATACATTAAAAATGCAAGCAAAAAAATACCAACAGCCCTTGATACCTCAAGAACTGTTGGCAATTAATTAAAGGATTATTATGCTTTTTCTGCTTATTGAAGTCCTTCCATCGCCTGTTTTGCAGTAGCGTTTTCCGGATCTATTTCCAAAATCTTAGTCCAATAAACTTTAGATTGTTCGTACTCTTCCTTCAAGAAGTAGTAATAACCCAAATAACTTTCACATTCAATCAACAAAGATTTTGAAGCATTCGGATTTTTTTCCAACTGCGCCAAAGCAGCTTCATAATAAGGCTTCGCCAAACCCAAAGTAGTTTCCGGGTCTAACATTGCATTGGTACGAGCTCTCCAGAAATATCCCAAGTAGTTATCAGGAACACGATGTGACACTTCTGCAAATATCGTATCGGCTTGTGTCAGATATTCATTTTGCTGTTTCTTAATCATTACCGTATCAACAGGAGCCGCTGCTACTGCAGTAGAATCTGCCGTATTTGTCGGAGCTAAAGCACCTGCAGCCTGATAGTACAAACGACCGAATAAGAATAAGTCGCTAACTTCTTTCTTGTCACCCAGCATATCCATGTATACTTGGTACATACGAATCGCATCAGGATATTTCAGCATCTTTCCGTAGGCATCAGACATTTCTTTTGCCACTTCCGGATGTTCTTTCTTCTCATCAGCCTTCAATGCTTTTTCAAATTCAGCAATAGCCTCGTCGTTATTTCCGTTTGCGAGATACAAACGGGCACGATACAAATAATCCAAATACACAAAATCTGGATTATTCGGATCTTTGAAGAACTCATTAGCAGCCTGCAAACCAGCCGGGTATGACTTTAATTCATACAAACCGTACATCATCAAACGTTTCAACAAATGGTTGTCAGCTTCCATTGCCAAACCTTTTCCAGCCATATCCAATGAATGCTGATAATCTTTATTCAAATAAAGCAACATTGCATAACGTCCGTAATCCTGTACGTTAGGAGTTCCTTTCTGCATGAAATCATCGTATGCGCTCTTAGCCTTGCTGTAATTACCCATCAAATAATAAGCATTAGCCAATTCACGATCGACATTCAATTCTTCCGGATGTCTCTCTTTCAGCTTCATCAACATGTCAACAGAAAGCTGAGGATTCACCCCTGCATACGCACGTGCATATTTATAATAAGCTTCGTAACAATCTTCGTCAAAGAATATTGCCTGTTCATAATTACCACACGCTGCTCCTGCATCTTTACCAGCCAATGCTATATCTCCTAAGAACATATATACAGATGCAGATTTAGAATCAGCTTTACGGGCACGTTCAGCATATTCCTTAGCCATATCTGTATTTCCAGCATCCAAATATGCTTTTCCAATCGATAATAACAAAGGAATATTCTTTTTATTCTTTCCCTTTAACAAACCATCAAATCCTTCTTCAGCACCTTTCGGATTATCCTTAATCATTTTAGCGATTTGGGTTACCTGCTGGTTCAGGTCAGAAGAAAGAGGTTCCTGTCCCCACATTGAAGCAGAGAACAAAAAACAACAACATATAAAACCTAAACTTCTATTCTTCATTATCTATCTCAATTTGTTAAAATTCATCTTTTACATTCACTAAGCGAACAGGCTGAGTTGCTGGCACGATACCGGATTTCAAAATAATACGTTGTCCTTTATCACTCGTCAAGAAAGTCATCAACCCTGTAGGCAATGCCCCACGCGGATCATTAATCAGGATAAATACATCATGTGTCAACGGATAACTTCTTAACGCAAGATAGGCTTGATAAGGCTTGAAACTATTTTCTTTTGTTGCTCTCAACATTTTACTTACAGCCATCACCCTAACAGACTCATTAAAAGAAAGACGGGTCGTATCGGCATCATTCCCTATCCAATTAGCACCAATTACTCCGATTGCCTCCGGTGTTTCAGATACAAATTTTATAACATCTTCATTTGTTTTCAGAGCCTTCAAATCGGAAGCCATCTGTACCCCTCGACAAATCGAATCGATGGCATAATGAATCGTTCCTGAGTTTGGATTATCAAAGACTACTTGCAAATTTCCTAACTCAGACTGTGGATTCAGTTCTTTCCATGTCTTTATTTTCCCTGTCAAGACATTACGAAATTGTTCTACCGTAATCAAAGAATCCGGATTTTCCCGATTGACAATCAAAGCAACGCCACTAACGGCCATACGAATTGATTCGGGAAAGAATTTACGTGCATGAAAAGAGGCTATTTCTTCATCAGTCAAACGCCTGTTAGCAATAACCAGACGCACACTGTCTTTCAACAGGAGATTAATAGCTTCTACTTCACTGCAATAGATAGGAGTTACTACAGCTTCAGGTGTTAACGCCCGATAGACTTGTAATTCTTCTTCCATGATAGGTTTGAAAGACTCATCCACCGCAATCGTTATATTACCCGAATACAAGGTTTCTTCACTACCTTTACTGCTCTTTTTTTGAGCGTCATGACAAGAAGAAGCTAAAAAAACGACAAATAAAGCCAACAAAAGCGCACCTCTCTTCATACACGTATACTTAATTTATTGCAATTTAAATACAATCGGACAAGTGTAATAAACAGGAACGTTACGTCCGTTCTGTTTACCCGGAATCCACTTCGGCAATGATTGAACTACTCGGATTGCTTCTTTATCACAATACGGGTCCAAAGAACGCAATACTTGTACATTTTCTACATTACCTTCAGCAGAAACGACAAATCGCAAAATAACACGACCTTGAATACCATTTTCTGCAGCAATAGCAGGATAATGTAAGTTCTTAGCAATGTATTTCAACAACTCTGCCGGTCCGCCCGGGAATTGCGGCATCTGTTCTACCATCGTGTAAGGCTCTTCTTTTTCTTCAGGAGCCTGAGTAATAACTTCTTGCAAATCGGCAATATCCTTACCGTTCAATTCGTCGTTACCTTTTACATCGGCAATAGAAATCTGCACTTTAGATTCAGTCAATTCATCCTGACTCTTCAATTCATCTTCGTCTGCTACTTCTTCATCTTTCTTGATAACCGGAGCAGTAAACTTAATGGTACTCTTCAACTGGGGAGGAGGAGCAATTTGCTCAACCGGCTTTACCAGTTCTTCTTGCTTCACTTCCGGCTCTTCCAATTGAGAAAGTTGAGTAACTTCCGTCATAACCTCTTCTTTTTCAGGAATAGCCATCTTTATCAATCGCGGAAGAGAGAATCCGACAGCTGCGACTACAATCACAATTATGATAGCAGCCAACTGACGTCTACCAAAATCACGACGCATTTTATATGCGCCATACGCTTTATTTTTATCTTTGAAAATGAGTTCACACCATTCCAAAGAAATCAAATCTATTTTTGCCATATTTTTCTTTTTAAGGTGTTACACATTTCAACTTACAGCATTACTACTCAGCTGACCTTTTGAATTATAGTTATCAATCAAGAATTGGTCACCGTCTGTAATATCAACAATCACGTACTTACCGATACTGCAAATCTGCATCTCATCCAATGCATCAATCAGATTCTTGTAAGTAGACTTGTCTGTCGCTTTAATAATAACTGTCGGCGTATTTTTCGCGCTTTTTACTTCAGAAACTTGTTTTTTATACTCTTCTTCAGTAATTTCCAAATTAGCCTTCTTTACTTTCAACTCTTCCACTTTCTTCACAGCATCGTAGTTTTTGCGAAGCAACACCTTACGTATGCCGTCAGCCGTGTAATCAGTTTCTTTCAAAGAAGTATAATCTTCATAATTAGGCTCGCCTTCGTAATAATAAAGCTTATTATTCGCATCGAGCAGTAACGTAAGAGCCTGCGAAGCTTTTACCTTATTCTGCTGATCCTCCGTAATATTTTCATCATTGGTAGGCATACTGATTTCCATCGTCTGAGGCTTGCTCAAAGAGGTACACAGCATAAAGAAAGTAATCAGAAGCATGTTCATGTCCACCATCGGCGTAAAGTCAACGCGGACAGTCATCTTTTTCTGCTTCGAGCCTTTCCCTTTTTTGCCTCCACCATTATCTTGTATTTCAGCCATTTTTAACTTCTCCTTTAATTTTATTCGTCAGACATTTTTTTCAATGAAGTAATCAGATTGTATCTGTTTTCCTTCAAATCCTGAAGAGAACTCATCACGTTCTTAATAACAGAATAAGGAGTACTTTGATCAGCTTTGATGGCGATACGCAAATCACGGTTTGTTATGCGTGCATTACGTATCCAAGACTTGAACTGATTATCCACACTGTCACAAGGAATTCCGTAATTCTTCAATATTTTATCCTGCTCTTCGCCCGGAAGTGCAAGAAATTGTTTCATATTCTTCATCGGTACACCGAACGTCTGGAATACAGAGAACTTTTTAATCTCTTCAGGAGTAAATGTCAAACCATATTCCTTTCCTACGGCTTCCAATGTTGCAGCCATATCTTGCTGTTTGTCAAGACTCATGAAAATCTTGCCACTCGGTTCGACAAGAATCTGCAAAATGTTCGTTTCCGGAATCTTGATTTCAGAAACCGAACCCGGAGTAACAACCTGTACCGGTTCTTTCTTAATGAAGTTACCTGTCAACATAAAGAAAGTAAGCAACAGCACGGTCACGTCACTCATGGCAGTCATGTCGATAAACATGGACTTCTTTTTAACTTGAACTTTACCCATAATTAACTATTTAAAAATTAGTTATACTATTTTCGTCTACACGAGAGACCTACCGTTAGTCCCTTCGGATTATTTATGGGTAGCGTTGAATGTCTGTACGATAGAGAAGCCTACTTCGTCAAGGCTGTAAGTCAATTTATCGATCTTATTAGTAAAGTAGTTATAAGAAATTACTGCCAACGCACCAGTCAAGATACCGAATGCAGTGTTGATCAAGGCTTCAGAGATACCGGTTGACAACGCAACTGAGTCAGTACCACCACCAGCAGACAAAGCGGCGAATGAACGAATCATACCGATAACGGTACCAAGCAAACCGCAAAGAGTACCCAGTGTAGTAATAGTACCAATGATCGGCAAGTTCTGCTGCAACATCGGCATTTCCAATGCAGTAGCTTCTTCCAATGACTTCTGGATAGCCAATACCTTCTGGTCTTTATCCATTTCAGTGTTTTGTTCCATTTCACGGTAAGTCTGCAAAGTTGCACCTACTACATTTGCTACAGATCCACGTTGCTTGTCGCACAATGCTTGAGCAGCCTGCATATCATTTTTTGCCAAAGCTTCTTTGATTTGAGCTACGAATTTAACCAATTTACCACGGCCGAAAGCAGCACGGATAGTAAAATAACGTTCAACGCTCAATGCAATTACAGTCAACAGCAAAGTCTGAATAATAGGCACGACAACACCACCTTTGTAGATAGTACCCAGCATGTTGCCCGGAAGCGGATGGTTGTTCGGGTCATTGTTCATAAAGTTTGAAGGATCACCCAACACAAATTTGTAAATACACAAAGCAACAACAAAGCATGCGATAATAACTAAACCAGCAGCTTCAATTCCTTTAAATCCCTGTTTTTTTTTGTTATTAGTTTCCATAAAAATAAAAATTAATTGTTTTGGTCTATAAAAAAATACTTAACTCACACTTTTAATATTTAGGTATAATAAATACTCAATACAAAAAAATAAGGAATGGTTAGTTCTATACCCCGGTTAACAAAACACCGAATAAAAGTAACCAGCCCAACACATCTAAACATTTATTCTTTCCCACACAAATACAAAAGTATTTACATGGATTCTCTTTATAACATTATTATATGGAATTGTTCGTGTCTGTTGCATTTTCATGACAAAACAATAGTTGACATCAATACAGCTTTAATAATCTCACATTCCATAATAATAGTATATACTTTTGCGACACAAAGAAAGAATAATTTCATGAAATATCAAAATCAAAAAAGTATAATTTTAGACAAATTTGAAGATATAGAGTAAAAATAAGCCTTAAGTCAACTCTATTTTCAAAAAAGCCAACCGATTCCAATCGAATCAGTTGGCTTAATACTTTTTTACAAATATGCTTTACAGACTGAAAGACCATTTAGTTTGCCATTTCCGAAATAAATTTGATACGCACTAAACGTATTTCTTCTTCAGTGTATTCATCACCTAACTCTTCCATGGCGTCTTCTATTTTATCGGTCGTCGACTCTTTAAAATAGTCATAGATATCCTGCATGTGGTCTTCGTCCATTATTTCATCCAAGAAATAATCAATATTCAATTTTGTACCCGAATAGACAATCGCTTCTATTTCATCCAACAGGTCACTAAACTCGATACCCTTAGCTAAAGCAATGTCATCTAAAGCCACCTTGCGGTCAATGCTTTGAATAATGGATACTTTCAGCTTCGACTTATTGGCTACCGTTCTTACGCGCAAATCTTCCGGACGGTCGATTTCATTTTCTTCGCAATGCTTACGTATCAACTCGCAAAATTCCTGACCGTACCGTTTCGCCTTACCTGCTCCCACGCCCGGAATGTTCTGAAGTTCTTCGAGCGTAATCGGATAAATAGTAGCCATTGCCTCCAAAGAGGGGTCTTGAAAAATAACATAAGGAGGAACATCCAGACGTTTGGACATTTTCTTACGCAAATCTTTCAACATTGAGTAAAGAACCGGGTCGACAGCACATGAAGCGCCACCTCTCATCGGTGTTTCCTCTACTTCTTCTTCATCGAAGTCAATGTCTTCTACAATCTTGAAAGAAGTTGGTTTTTTCAAGAACTTATGTCCGGCAGAGGTCACTTTCAACAGCCCGTAGTTTTCTACATCTTTATCAAGATACCCGGCTATGAGAGCCTGACGGATAACCGCATTCCACAACCGTTCGTCTTCTCCCATTCCAGAGCCAAAGACTTCAAGTTCTTCATGCTTATGAGCCAAGACTTCCGATGTTTCTTTACCCAATAATATATCTATAATATAATCTTGCTTAAAATTCTCTTTAACAGCAATGATTGTTTCAATCACCGCACATAATGCATCTTGAGCCTCCACTTGTTTTTTCGGATTTAAACAATTATCACAATTACCACAATTATCCTCCGTATATTCTTCTCCGAAATAGTGTAACAAAGTTTTTCTACGACACACTGAAGACTCGGCGTAAGCAGCCGTTTCGAGCAACAACTGCTTGCCTATTTCTTGTTCTGAAATAGGTTTACCTTGCATAAATTTCTCCAGCTTTTGCAAGTCTTTATTCGAATAGAAGGTTATACACAACCCCTCTCCTCCATCACGTCCTGCGCGTCCGGTCTCTTGATAATACCCTTCCAGACTTTTAGGTATATCATAATGAATTACAAAACGAACATCCGGCTTGTCAATTCCCATACCGAAAGCAATCGTAGCAACGATGACATCAATATCTTCTTTCAGAAACGCATCCTGATTGGCATTACGTGTCGCAGAGTCCATCCCCGCATGATATGCACGTGCCTTAATATCGTTTGCCAAAAGGATTTCTGTCAATTCTTCTACCTTTTTCCGGCTCAAACAATAAATTATGCCGGACTTTCCTTCGTTTTGCTTGATGAATTTAATAATATCCCGGTCTACATTTACCGTCTTTGCCCGTACTTCGTAATACAAATTCGGACGGTTAAAAGAAGAACGAAATTCCGTTGCTTCCATCATTCCGAGATTCTTCTGAATATCCATCTTTACTTTCGGCGTAGCCGTAGCTGTCAATGCTATAACCGGAGCTGTTCCGATTTCATTTATAATCGGACGAATCCGACGGTATTCAGGACGGAAGTCGTGCCCCCATTCCGATATACAATGTGCTTCATCAACTGCATAAAACGAGATTTTTACATTCTTTAGAAAAGCGATATTCTCATCTTTAGTCAATGATTCAGGAGCTACATAAAGCAACTTTGTCTTTCCCGCCAGAATATCCGATTTGACTTGTTCAATAGCCGATTTGGAAAGCGAAGAGTTTATAAAATGCGCAACGCCGTCTTCTTCACTGAAGTTACGCATCGCATCCACTTGATTTTTCATCAAAGCGATAAGCGGAGATATAACGATAGCCGTTCCTTCCATTAACAAAGAAGGCAACTGATAACATAACGACTTTCCACCGCCCGTAGGCATAAGGACAAACGTGTCCTTTCCTGCTAACAGATTACGAATAATGGCTTCTTGATTTCCTTTAAAAGTATCAAAGCCGAAATGTTTCTTCAGTTGTTCGGTTAAGTTGATATTTTCCGTCATATTTCCCTTTGTTTTTAAGTGAACATCTTTATTACTCTTGTAACAAAGTTATAAACATCTTTCCATATTACACAAATATTTCGGAGAATATTTTACCGAAGAAGTCTTTTTTTCAATGATTTTTTCTGATTATGCCATTTGCAAACGCGACAAATTAGCTTTGTTCATCTGCTCTTTGGCGTAATCTAACGTTACAACAAACTTATGCACATTTTGAGAAGGTATCTCAAACATGGTATCGTTCATTATCGTTTCTACTATGGAACGTAAGCCACGCGCGCCTAATTTATACTCTATCGCTTTATCTACAATATAATCAAAGACTTCGGGTTCAAACTCCAACGTTACATCGTCCATCTCGAACAGTTTGACATATTGTTTTATGATTGAGTTTTTAGGCTCGGTAAGGATATTACGCAAGGCCGTCCGGTCTAAAGGATTCAGATAAGTCAATACCGGCAGACGTCCTATGATTTCAGGAATCAGACCGAACGACTTCAAATCCTGAGGCGCGATATACTGCATTAAGTTGCCTCTATCTATTTTTACCGTTTCTTTAACAGCACTATATCCCACTACGTTTGCATTCAAGCGTTGGGCTATCTTACGTTCAATGCCATCAAATGCTCCTCCACAAATAAACAGGATATTCTTCGTATTGACCGGAATCAGTTTTTGTTCCGGATGCTTACGTCCACCCTGTGGAGGCACATTTACAACAGAACCTTCCAACAGCTTCAGCAATCCCTGCTGTACACCTTCGCCACTCACGTCGCGCGTAATAGAAGGGTTATCTCCCTTGCGGGCTATTTTGTCGATTTCATCGATGAAAACAATGCCGCGCTCCGCTTCCTCTACATTATAATCTGCAACCTGAAGCAAACGTGTCAGAATGCTTTCGATATCTTCTCCTACATAACCGGCTTCGGTTAATACGGTAGCGTCAACGATAGTAAAAGGAACGTGAAGCATCTTGGCAATCGTACGTGCCAAGAGGGTTTTTCCCGTACCCGTACTACCTACCATAATGATATTCGACTTTTCTATCTCCACGTCGTTTTCATCTTTAGGCTGAAGCAACCGTTTGTAATGGTTATACACCGCTACCGATAAATAACGTTTGGCATCATCCTGCCCTATAACGTATTGATCTAAAAACTCTTTAATATCTTTAGGTTTAGGCAGTTCTTTTAAATTCAAGTTTCCGGCAGAGCTATTTCCATGCTGGTGCAAGGCTTCTTGAACGATTTCGTATGCCTGTTCAGAGCAAGTGTCACAGATACATCCATTTACTCCTGTTATCAAAAAGCCTACTTCATCTTCCGACCGACCGCAAAAACTGCAACGCCGTTTGTTTTTCGATGTTTTTTTATCTTCCAATTTGCTTATACATTTATTTATATCAAATGCAAAAAATCTCTACAAAGAAATTATACCGCCGGCTTGCGAGAAAGCACCTCGTCAATCATGCCATACTCTTTCGCTTCTTGAGCCGTCATCCAATAATCGCGGTCAGAATCGGCCCACACTTTGTCAAAATCCGTATGCGAATGGTCTGCAATGATCGTATAAAGTTCTTTTTTCAGTTTCTGAATCTCACGGGCTGTAATCTCAATATCAGAAGCCTGACCTTGAGCGCCTCCCATCGGCTGATGAATCATTACGCGCGAATGAGTAAGCGCAGAGCGCTTTCCTTCTTTTCCGGCAACCAACAAGACGGCGGCCATCGAAGCAGCCATGCCCGTACATATCGTAGCAACATCGCTGGTAATAAACTGCATCGTATCATAAATACCCAGCCCGGCATATACCGACCCGCCCGGTGAGTTAATGTAAATAGAGATATCTTTTCCTGCATCGACCGAATCCAAGTACAGCAACTGTGCTTGCAGCGTATTTGCTGTATAGTCATCAATCTGCGTACCAAGAAAAATAATACGATCCATCATCAATCGGGAAAACACGTCTAACTGAGTTACATTTAACTGACGTTCTTCCAATATATAAGGATTCAAATAGCCCGCTTGCGACTTGATAACGTCATCAAGCACCATGCTATTCATTCCCAAATGCTTGGTAGCATATTTTCTAAAATCGTCCATTCTTATAATGCTTTTATGGTTTTTAGGCACGGGTTACAAGAAGTTACAAGGTCTTTCTTCAATAAAAACCAAGAAATCCAAGCAAGCCGTGCCTAAGAATAATTTTTCAGTCGGAAATCGTTAATAAAACGATTTACTTTTTATTGAAACATCTTGTTGAAATCTTCAACCGAAATAGCTTTATGATTCAACGTTACTTGAGTCTTCACAGCCTCAGCCAACTTCGATTCAATCACGCGGTTAACCAATGCTTCTACACTTTCACGCTTCTTCAACATTTCTTTTGAATAGTTTTCCAACAATTCATCGGGCACATTAATCATACCATACTGTGCGAACTGTGCACGAGTTGCTTCCTTAGCCATGTTGTTGATGTCAGCCTGCTCTACTTTAATATTATTTGCAGCCACTAGTTTTTCTTTAATCAAATGCCAAGTCAGCTCTTCAAGGCTCTTTTCGTAATTTTCATTTACAAACTCTTCACCTTTTTCTTTGTTGTTTTCCAGCATGATTCGTTTCATCAAGCCATCTGCAAATTCCAACTTGCCCACTTTACCCATTGTGTAAGTACGAACATCCAGCAAGAATTTATAATCGCTGTCTGATTCGAATTGTTTTGCAATCGCTTCTTTAATCTGAGCGCGGAATTCTTCTTCATTGTGAGCCTTGCCTTCGCCCAATACCTGATCGAACAGTTCTTGAGTCAAGTCACCCGGAATCATGCGAGTGATTTCTTCAATCTGGAAGCTAAAGTTACCTTTATGTTCTGCTACTTCTTCTTTCTTCAGTTTCAATAAAGAAGCCAATTCTGCATCATTATTATCAAAAGCAACCGAAGGATTGAATACCAGCACCGTGTTTACTTTCGCACCGTTGAAAATAGCTTTTTGGTCATCGTTCTTCATATAAGTAGGCATCATTACAGCACCTTCTACCTGAACGCCACCTTCTTTCGTGTTGCCATTTTCATCCAACTCAGCCAGCAAACCTTTCAACATATCGTTTTCCTGATATTCTTCCACCTTGTCATATTTAGCCGTACGCTGCGTATACATTTTTACCTGCTGGTCAACCATAGCGTCTGTCACTTCAATATCGTAATAATCCACCGTATCGGCATTCGATAATTCTAATTCAAATTCCGGAGCCAAAGCGATATCGAAAGAGAATTCAAAATTTTCGTCTGTTTCAAAGTTGGCATTGCTTTCTTTAGGCAGCGGAGTACCCAGCATGTTTACTTTGTTATCACGAATGTATTCGCCCACTTTTTCTTGCATCAGTTTGTCAACTTCTTCCACCAATACAGAAGTTCCGTATTGTCTTTTAATCAGCCCCATCGGAACCATACCTTTACGGAAGCCGGGCATATTTGCTCTTTGACGGATTGTCTTCAAAGTCTTATCAACTCTTTCCTGATAATCAGCTTTCTCAATCTGAACAGTAAGCAGCGCGCTTACCTTGTCTACGTTTTGCAATGAAATATTCATTTCCGAACTTATTTATTTAATTATTACTATTTTCCAATTTATGACTAAAGAGGTTGCAAAAATAGTGTTTAATCTCACAATTACCAAACAGTCAAGCTAAAAAATATAAAAAGGATAATCAGTACACAAGCGCAGCCAGACTCGCTTGAAAGGACCGTATAGGGGCAAAATACAGAGAGAGCGATAAAAGAAGTCTTCTCTTATCGCTCTTTGCTGTCGGAATGAGGCGACTCGAACGCCCGACCCCTACGTCCCGAACGTAGTGCGCTACCAACTGCGCTACATTCCGATTTTTGTTTGCTTTTCTTCTGAATTGCGGTGCAAAGGTAAGGACTTTTTTTGAACTACCAAACAAAACAAGAATATTTTTTTATTTTGTTTGTTTTTTTCTTCTTTTTCCTCCAACGAAGAGGTTGTCTTTATACATTATTCTTAGCTTTCCGGGAAGCTAAAAAACGCTAACGGTAGCGTTTTTCGAGGTCTTTGCCGCAAGCAATAATCTTTTCCGCTACGTCTATCACCTTGCGAGCTTCTTCCCCGGCTTTCTCTTGGAAATCAGTTTCTCCCCGCTTGCTTTCCAGCCACCGGAGGGAAGGAATAGCCTCTTTCGCATCAATCATTACAAAAGTAGGCAACATTTTGTGGGCTATCCCGCAAAGCATTTCCATATTCTTTTCTTCAATAGCCTTTTTCATCTGATTTACATTTTTCATTGTCTCCAGAACAAATGTCCGAAGGATTTCACCGGCAGCATCAGCATCATCTTCAGAAAAGGCTGTCAAAGATGAAAAATTAAACGGAGTTTTTTCCGCAGGTTGGGAAGCATCGGAGGAGATTTCATCCGCAGCCGAAGTTGCAGTCTGTTTTTCAGCCAATGTTATTCCCGAAAGGACCTCCGTCAGCACCTGCTGCAAATCGGAGCGATTAAACGGTTTCTGTAACATGCCGGAAAAACCTTTCTCCCGGAAATCGGCTTCAGTCAAATCGCCACGCGCCGTAATAGCTACCACCGGAACATTTTTTGCCTGAGGTATATTCATGTAGCGCAAGCTACGCAACAACTCAAATCCGTTCATTGCCGGCATTTGAATATCTGTAAATATAACATCGAAAACGTGTTCATGCAATAAATCGAAAACCTCTGCGGGCTGTTCACAACAGTATATCTCCGGTTTATTCCCCGAATCACGCGCCGCAAGCACATTATTTAATAAGGCTTCTGTAAGATTCATCTGAATTCTATCATCATCTATCAAAAGAATCCGGAGCGCTCTACTTGCACGGATAGGAACAAATGCTTTCGGCTCTGATAGGGGAGCGTTATCCGAAAGCGGCAACGGAATGGATATTTTAAAGGTACTGCCCTCACCGGGTGAACTTTCCACCTCTATGTTTCCTTTCAACAGGTCTACTAACTTATTAGTAATAGACAATCCCAGCCCAAAGCCTTCTTGCCCTTGCGCACTGCTTAACCGGGTAAATTCTTGGAATATGCGTTCTTGTTCCTGACGGTTCATTCCGCATCCGGTATCGGCTACGCTAAAAACAAGACATCCGGTCCGATAACCGAACGTCAGCGTTATGCTGCCCGCTGCTGTAAACTTCAAAGCATTAGAAAGCAGGTTTTCGGCTATCTGCCGAATACGGAAAGGGTCACCTTCTACATTCAGCGATGCCGGAAGATTTTCTTTCAGGTTTAATTCCAAACCTTTTTTCTCTACAAGCGGCAAAAAGCTGTTATAAATGTCTCCAAACAATTCATGAGGATTAAACACGACGGAGTGTAAGTCCATTTTTCCCGCTTCCAAGCGGTGATAATCAAGCAGCGAAGTTACCAAATCAAGCAGATGCTTAGCCGAACTTTTCATGTTCGACAAATAGAACAACTGGCGCTTGTCTTTCACAAGCCGGACAAGCAAGTCTATATATCCTATGATAGACCCTGCCGGAGCTTTGATATCATGAGTTATGGTCAACATTAACTTCTCGCGGGCTACAAGCAGGTTTTCGGCATATAGTTTCGATTTTTCCAGCTCACGGCGATAATGGTTACTGCGTGTCAGGTCGCGCCAGATAATGATAAAAAACACCAATACCAAAATAACTGCCAGTGTAGCTATAATGCCCATTGTTTGAGCTGCCTGTTGACGAATTGACCGATCTTGCTGCAAACGGTGGTAGGCAGCAGACAATTCATCCTGCTCAATACTTTCGAGCAACTGGTTTACTCGTTTGCTCAAATTAGTGCCGGCAATATGCAAACGGTTTGTGCGATTGGTCAACATGCGTTGTTGCTCCTGCCGAGTCTGGAACACCTTATCGTGTATTCCGGTCAGCATGTTAGCGATGGTGTCTATCGGGTTAAACACTTCGTCTATCGTATCGGTATAAACTTCCTCTATCACGTTATTCACCAAAGTTGAATCCGCCTTTCCCGGAGCAAACACATCTTTTACACGTTTGAAAAAAGGCTTCCGCCGATGATGAATCGTGTAAGTGTTTTGGTGAGTGATAACCTTTCTTCTTAAATGAGTTGCATTTTTCAATATAGAGTCTTGCTGAGCAATCAGACTATCCAATTGCTGCCGGTAAAGTTCGTCGGGTGGACTTTGACGCAATGCCTCCAGCACCAGCCTCATATTCTGCTCTTTATTGTGAAGCAGCGTACGCACCGTATCCAAACGGGCTTGTTGCAACGTGTCGGTCAACTGTGCCTGAAGGCTATCAAGAGCAATGCCTACTTCCTTCATTGCTTTTTTGTAACGCGGATACTCATAAATTCGTCCCACGTGAAGCGTCTGCCCTATGATTTCTGCCTCATACAGCTTGCTGATCAGATGGTGGGTAGTATGCCTGCGGTTGTTGATGTTTTCTTCCACACCGGCAGGCTCTATCAGCAAATTCATCTGGCGATAGATATACACGATAGCGCCCAAAAGCAGGGCTATGAGCAATATATATCCACAAGCGATTTTCGAGGAAGTAGAAAGCATAACTCAGACTCCTTTCTTTGTTTTATACCTGAAACGCAGGTAATACATAATGCCTGCCGAGGTTAAACCGAAGGGAAAAGCCATCCAGATTCCGGTAATTCCCCACCCGCAGACAAAGGCAAACAGATAGCCCGCAGGCAATGATATGATAAAATAGGCAATAAACGAGCACCACATCATCGGGCGTACATCAGCGATACCTCGCAAAGCATTCGCAAAATTGATTTGCAATCCATCACCGAACTGGTAGATAAGGAAGGGAATTATCAACTGGACAACCATTACACTGACGGCTGCATCGTCGGTAAACCATCCTCCGATATAATGGCGCAGACAAAAAATAGGAATGCAGGTTAGCACCAACAGGCATAACATCAGGTGGAATCCATTATTGGCTATTTGCTTTACCGATGTAATGTCTTTCTGACCGTAAAAATTACTGATACGTACAGAAACGGCCGCACCCATTCCGTAATACATCATGAAACAGACCTGAGATACGGCAATCATAACTTGGTGAGCCGCCAACTCCGTACTACCCAGCCATCCTACCATAATGGCACTCAAACTGAAAGAAGCCGTCTCCATCCCCATTTGTCCGGCAATGGGAAGTCCCAATTTGTTCAGCAACATAAAATCCTTACGGTTTACTTTACCACGATGGAATCCGCGTTTGAACACGTCGTAACGCGACGTGCCGAAAAACAGTGCAAGATAGGCAAGTACCATCAGGATACGGGATACGAGCGTGGACACACCGGCACCCGTCAGCCCCATTTCAGGCATCCCCAATTTACCGTAAATCAGAATATAGTTGCCGATAATGTTCAAAAGGTTTCCGCCCAATAAAATCCACATAGACACTTTCGTATCGGTAATGCCATCAGTAAATTGCTTAAACCCGTTAAACCACAATACAAAAGGCAACGAAACGAGCAATACCAGATAATAAGGACGCATAAAGGGCAACAGTTCTTCCGGCTGCCCCAAGCGGCCTATATTCTGATAAAGGGCAAACATTACCATGCAAACAATAACTGCCAACAGCGTATTTGCGGCGAGACTGTTTTTCAAAGCATTCCCCGCCTCTTCTTTCTTACCTTGACCGAACAGGCTTCCCACAACGGGAGTCAGCCCGTACGAAAATCCGGTACTGAAGATAATGGCAAGCGTAAACATGTTGTTCACAAAACTTGCCGCAGCAAGTTCGTTTGAACTATGATGACCTACCATCAGCGTATCGGCAAAACCCAAGATTATCACTCCTATTTGCCCCACAACGATAGGCAGGCCCAATTCAAGCAACGCCCGATAATGAGATTGTTTCATTTGTTACACTTTTTGGTATAAGTTCATGATTGCTTCTTATAATAAAGTACACTGCAATTTTCCGGTACGAAACACCGAGTTGCCACCTCCTGAATCTGAGCGGCTGTTACCGACCGATACTTGCCTACTTCATCATTTATATCTTCTGCCCGATTAACCAGCTCAAAGTATGCCAGATTGGTAGCCAGATTCAGATAATTCATATTATTGAATATCTGTTCGCTCTCATAGCGGTTTTTTACTTTCTCTAATTCCACTTCGGCTACGGGCACGGTTTTCAAGCGTTCCAGTTCTTCCCAAACAGCATGTTCCGCCTGTTCCAGCGTCACCCCTTCCGACGGTTTCCCGGTAACGAATATCAACCCTTCGTCCAAACTGCCCGATATATAGGCATCGATGGAAGTAAACAGTTTCCGGTCGTGTACAAGCGAGCGGATGAAACGGGAGGAACGTCCGCTCGACAACACATCGGTTATCATATCATAGACATAATAATCGGCGTGATGGCGGTTACACATGTGAAACGCCATGTACAAAGCATCAACCGGAACAGGACGCTCTACCGTCATGCGGCGTATCGAGGTCTGGAGTGTTTCTTCGGGCAACTTACGTACACGGACATCTCTCGACGGTATGCTGCCAAACCATTTCTCAGCCAGCCGGACTGTTTCGTCAAACGAAATATGTCCTGTCACAGCAAGAATCGCGTTATTAGGCGCATAAAAGCGGAAAAAAAAATCTTTCACTTCCTCAAGTGTGGCATTCGCTATATGGCTAATCTCTTTCCCGATGGTGGGCCAGCGGTAAGGATGAGTCTGATACGCCATTTCCCGAAGCAAATGGGAAGCATCTCCGTAGGGTTGGTTCAGGTTTCGCTGCTTAAACTCTTCGATAACTACCTGACGCTGTACCTCCAAACTGCGGGGAGAGAAATCAAGACTCAACATACGGTCGCTTTCCAGCCAAAAACCTGTTTCCACATTTTGGTAAGGCAAGGTTATATAATAATTCGTAATGTCGTTGTTCGTCCATGCGTTATTCTCGCCTCCTGCATTCTGCACGGGCGTATCATAATCGGGCACGTTTACCGAGCCACCGAACATCAGGTGTTCGAACAGATGGGCAAAGCCTGTATGTGCAGGGTCTTCATCGCGGGCACCTACATCGTAAAGTATGTTCAGAGCAACCATCTGTGTCGAGTTATCTTCATTATGTACGATGCGCAACCCGTTGGCAAGCGTATGTCGGTTTACTTGAATCATTTTTCCAACACCTCTGCTTTAAGTATTCGAATATTTGTCACCGGGCGGTCGGCACGGCCGGTCTTCGCGTTTCCTATTTTATCAACCACGTCCATGCCCTCTGTCACTTCACCGAATACGGTATAAGCTCCATCCAAATGGGGCGCACCTCCTACCGTGGTGTAGGCTTGAACTTGCTCTTTGCTGAACTGCAACGCCGGCTCTTTATCCACTTGGGCACGTGCTTCTGCCTCAAGTTTGTCTTGCAGTTCCAGCAAACCGTCGTTATCGCCCGCACGACGCATCTTGTAGATTTCTTTCATGTGCTTACGAGCCAGCTCATTGAATACTTCGCCTACGCGAGATTCATTCAACTGGTTTTCCAAGTCAATCAACTGCGCCTCGCTGAACTTTCTTCCGGTCACGATATAGAACTGGCATCCCGATGATTCGCGTTTCGGGTTCACTTCATCGCTCTGACGAGCAGCCGCCAGCACTCCCCTGCGATGGAAAAATTTCGGATTGATTTCTGCCGGAATCGTGTAACCCACGTCACCGTTTCCCAACATTGCCGTATCAGCCGCATCCTTACTCTTCGGGTCGCCTGCCTGAATCATGAAATTCTTAATCACGCGATGGAATAAAGTGCTGTCATACGTACCGTTTTTTACTAACTTAATAAAGTTATCGCGATGTTTCGGCGTTTCATTATACAGTTTAATCGTAATGTTTCCTTCTGTGGTTTCAAACTTTACCAACGTTTCATCTCCCTTGTTCATGGAATTGCTTTTTTGTTGACAGCCCGTGCATACCGCCATGCTCCAAGCCGTCAGGGTTAATAATAAAAAAAATACCTTTTTCATATTCTACGGTTGTTTGCCTGCAAAAATACGTTTTTTACCGCGAAGAATCAGCATGTCTGCCTTCCTTTTTACATGCCCAAAACGCATCCGCATGTGTTACCAAGTCTATCCCATAGCGTTTGCCAACGTTTCGAATAGAAATAAAATTTCATCCCGACAAACTTTTCAGGGGTTGTAATGCACAATTTTCACCCTATTAAAATGATTGCCAGCCCTTCTTCTTTGAACGATTTTCGACTAATTCTGCTTGATTTTTATTTATCCAATTATACAAAAATTTAATAGCTTTGCGTCGAATTAACAATCACATATCTTAAACTTGAAAAACATGAGAAACGATGTATTGATGAACAAGCGGCAACGGGCTGTCCTTTATTCCCTGTTGCTGTCTGCGGGTTTCATAGCAAGCCCAGCATCTGTATTTGCTGCGTCGGAATCATTTCCCGTTACGCAATCATCCCTCCAAAACAAAGTTTCAATCAGCGGAACAGTAAGAGACGCTATGGGCGAACCTGTTATCGGAGCCAGCGTAGTTGAGAAAGGTACTACAAACGGAACGGTTACAGACTTAGACGGAAACTTTTCTCTATCCGTATCTTCGGGCGCTACGTTGGAGATTTCTTTCATCGGCTTTAAAACACAAGAAATTAAAGTAGAACCGGGAAAAGCCATCAATGTTACCTTAAAAGAAGATACTGAAGTATTGGACGAAGTGGTAGTAGTGGGTTTCGGTACGCAAAAGAAAGTAAACCTTACCGGTGCGGTAGGTGTGGTTACGCAGGAAGAAATCGCTCAGCGTCCGGTTACCAACGTTACTCAAGCCCTTCAAGGTGTGGTTCCGGGATTGCAGATTACACAAACCAACGGTAGCTTGGAAAACACGCCGAGCATTAACGTACGTGGTACAACCACCATCGGACAAGGAACAAGCGGAGACCCGCTGGTATTGATCGACGGTATGGAAGGCGACCTGAATACCATCAACCCGCAGGATATTGCCAGCATTTCGGTTTTGAAAGACGCGGCAGCTTCGTCAATTTACGGTTCGCGTGCGCCCTTCGGTGTGATTTTAATTACAACCAAATCGGGCAGCACGGAAGGAAAAACAACCGTGAACTATAACAACAGTTTCCGCTGGGGTACGCCGGTAAACATGAATCACATGATGAACTCGGTGAATTTCGCCAGCTGGATGAACGATACGTTTGCCAACGGAGGTAACGGCGTATATTTCACTCCGGAACGTATGGATCAAATCGTAGCTTACCACAATGCACAGCCTTACGGACCGGGACAACGCATCACAGAAGACGGAACTATCTTATACAGCATCGGAGCTAACGAAAACGGACAGTGGCTGGATGGATATGCCAACGGTATCGATGATGTAGACTGGTATGACGCTATATATAAAAAATGGACGTTCTCTCAAGAACATAACTTCAGCGTAAACGGCGGAACGAAAAAGCTGAATTATTATGCTTCGTTCAACTACCTTGATCAGGGCGGCTTCATGGAGCTGGGAGAAGAAGGCTTGAAACGTTTCAACGCAACGGCTAAGATTGGCTCGGAAATCACCGAATGGTTACGGTTTAACTATACCATGCGTTTTACTCGCGAGGATTACAAGCGTCCGGCTACATTGACTGAAAGTCTGTATAACGATATGGCACGTCAGGGATGGCCGATTCTTCCGCTGTACGACCGCAACGGGTATTACTTCTCGGCTCCGTCTCCGGCTTTGGGCTTGGCAGAAGGTGGTGTAGATAAAACACAGACCGATGATACGTACCACCAAATCAGTTTCCAAATCGAACCGATCAAGAACTGGATTACACACATTGATTTCAACTATCATATTAATTCGGCAAACCGTCACTGGGACAGCCAGATGCAATATAACCACGACATCAATGGTAATCCTTACCGCTATACAGATAGTTCGAACGTTCACGAAGATTACTACAAAGAGAATTATTACAACTTCCAAGCCTATACGGAATACACGCATTCATTTAACGACAAGCATAACTTGCATGTAATGGGTGGTTTCCAAGCCGAGGATTTGAAACAAACTCAATTCGGATTGCAGAACAACGGTGTGATGTTCCCCGATAAATCGGAAGTGGACTTGACTACCGGACTGGATGTGAACGGAAATCCCATTACGCCGGACGTAAACGGTTCGCGCAATGAATGGACTACCGCCGGTTTCTTCGCCCGTGTAAACTATGACTTCGACGGCAAATATCTGATTGAAGCCAACCTGCGTGCCGATGGTACTTCACGCTTCCGTAAGGGAAATCAGTGGAAGGCATTCCCGTCTGTATCTTTGGGATGGAATATCGCACGCGAAAACTTCTTCGAACCGATTAACAATATCGTTGGTACACTGAAACTGCGTGCTTCTTACGGTTCGTTAGGTAACCAAAATACAACGAACTGGTATCAGACATTCCAAACCATGACAGTAGGTGCTTCTGACGGTTCATGGCTGATGAATGGGGTGAAACCGAATACGGCAACGGCTCCGGGACTTGTTTCTACGGTACTGACATGGGAAACCATCGAATCGTATAACGTTGGTCTTGACTGGGGATTGTTTGATAACCGTCTGACCGGTTCGTTCGATTACTACGTTCGTAATACCAAAGACATGGTGGGTAACGCTCCCGAACTTCCGGCTATCTTGGGTACTGATGTCCCGGTAACCAACAATACCGACTTGCGTACTTCGGGTTGGGAACTTTCTATCGGTTGGAACGACCGCTTGGATAACGGACTTTCTTACGGAATCAAATTCAACGTAGCAGATGCACGTACCAAGATTCTGCGCTATCCGAATAACCCGACCAATGCCGTTGATACTTACATCGCGGGACGTTACATCAACGAAATCTGGGGATATACCACGATTGGAATTGCCAAGACAGACCAAGAAATGGCGGACCACTTGGCTACTCTGCCTAACGGAGGACAAGATGCCTTAGGTTCATCATGGGCTGCGGGTGATATCATGTATGCAGATACCAACGGCGATGGAAGAATCTCAGGAGGTTCGGGAACATTGGGTGATACGGGAGACCGTACGGTGATTGGAAACAGCACGCCGCGTTATCTCTTCGGTCTCGACCTGAATGCAAGCTGGAAAGGATTTGATGTCCGCGTATTCTTCCAAGGTGTAGGTAAACGTGATTACTGGCAGGGAAGTACTTACTTGTTTGGTGCGGCAAGCAACGGACAGTGGTGGGCTACCGGACTGGAAGCCGTTTCTGATTATTTCCGTGATGAAAACAGCTGGTCAGTACAAAACGGTTACCAAGACGTAAACCTCGACTCTTATCTGCCGCGTCCGCTGTATAGCGACAAGAACCAGCAATGTCAAACGGGTTACCTGCAAAGCGCAGCTTATATCCGTCTGAAAAACTTACAGATTGGTTATACATTCCCGGCACGCCTCACAAACCGCTGGGGAATCCAGAATCTTCGCGTTTACTTCTCCGGTGAAAACTTGTGGACAGGCACCAGCCTTGCCTCTCAGTTTGACCCTGAAACCATTGCCGGAGGTAACGGTGGTAACGGTAACGCCTATCCGTTGTCAAAAACTTTATCATGTGGCTTAAACATTACATTTTAATTAAGAGGAATACGATTATGAAACTAAAATATATATCTATCGCTTTATTAGCGACCACGCTTGTTTCTTGTGAAGATTTCTTAGACAAGCAGCCGCCTTCTTATGTAATTCCCGAAGATTATTATCAGACGGAAGACCAACTTCAGGCTGTTTGTAACAAGTTTTATGCTGATGTTCTTCCTTCACACGGTTCTTGGAGCTACGGGACATTTGGTAATGACAATAATACGGATAACCAAACGGGGCTTTCTGCCGATGGAAAATATGCCACCGGTCAGTGGCTGGTAGGTTTGGATGATAGCGACAACTGGAGCTGGACCAATATCCGGAATATCAACTATTCTATCAACACGATACTCGGACATTATTATAACGGCGAAATATCCGGCTCAGAACAGAATATCCTTCAGTACATCGGAGAACTTTATTTCTTCCGCGCTTACAGCTATTTCACCATGCTCCAAAAGTGGGGCGACCTGCCGATTATCAAGGAGGCTTTGCCCGACGATAATGCCATCTTGGTGGCAGCCTCAACACGCAGTCCGCGTAACGAGGTGGCACGCTTCATCATCAACGATCTGGATAGCGCACGCATCTGCATGACCGACAACTTCGATACCCGTAAAAACCGCTTGTCGCCCGATGTTGCCACGCTTGTCAAATCACGTGTCGCCCTGTTCGAGGCTTCATGGTTGAAATACTTCAAAGGAACTCCGTTCGTCCCCAACGGCGAAGGATGGCCCGGCAAGGAGAAAGACTATAATGCCAATTATGAATATCCGTCGGGAAGTATTGATAACGAAATCGAATACTTCTATCAGATAGCATCGGAAAGTGCAGAGGAGGTTGCCGACAAATACATCGGAAGCCTTACGCAAAACACCGGAACAGTACCTCAATCGGAATCTGACCCTGACAATCCTTACTTCAGCATGTTCGGAAGCACAGACATGTCGGGCTTTGCCGATGTATTGCTGTGGCGAGAATACAGCAAGGGTCTGGGTGTTACAAATAACGTAGAAGTTGCCGTAACACGTGGTAACTATGCCATCGGCTTGACACGCAGCATGGTAGAAAGTTTCGTAATGGAAGACGGCAGACCGATTTATGCTTCGCACGACGGATTTGCGTATTCCGACCAAACCATCAGCGAGGTAAGACAACACGCCGACCCGCGCCTGAAGATATTCCTGAAAGAACCGGGACAAACCAACTTGTTCAAAAACATGGATGATACGTCGGGCGATCAGGGAGTTACTACCGAACCCGTACCGTCTATCCTGCGTGGTGACGGAGAATGGGGATACTCTACGGGATATGCGATTCGCAAGGGTGGAACATTCGACCGCGCTTTGACTGCTGGAAACGGTGGTTACGTAGGTTCTATTACTTTCCGCGCTACCGAAGCACTGCTCAACTATATGGAAGCTGAATACGAGCGTACACAGACATTATCCGACAAGATTCTGACTTACTGGAGAGCTATCCGTACGGCTGCCGGATTTACAGGAAATGCTGTCGACCCGCAGGTTACGATTGATGCTACCAACATGGCAAACGAACGCTTGGACTGGGGTTCTTACTCAGCCGGCGTACAACTGACCGACCCGATTCTTTACAATATCCGCCGCGAACGCCGTTGTGAACTGATGGCTGAAGGATTACGCTGGATGGACTTGACCCGCTGGCGCGCGCTCGACCAAATGAAGAACGAACCTTACCACGTAGAAGGTTTCCACCTGTGGAACACGCCAATGGAAAGCTGGAATTACGGAGGAACATTCGTTGATGACGGAAGCGTATCGGCAAACGTATCCAACCGCAGCCTGAGCGAATACCTTCGCCCGTATGAAAAGAACATGACGAACAACAACGTGTTCCGCAACGGATACGTATGGCATCTGGCTCACTACCTCCGCCCGTTACCCATCCGTCAGTTCTTGCTGACCGCTTCAGACAATGCATCGGTTGACTTGTCATCGTTGTATCAGAATCCTTACTGGCCTACTACGACTGATATGGCTGCCGAACAATAACACTTCACCTAAGAGCCTGTTTTACAGACAAGTGACAGGCTCAAAATTCTACCGCAAGTGTTGAGATACACATGCGGTAGAAACAAGTAACGCATCCGTATGTGTCAGCCGACACATGCGGATGCGTTTTTTCAGTTCTTTGAAAAGGAATTATTTCTTGCGGCGGGGAGTCCAAAATCGTGCAAACAATACGAGGTTTAACACAATAGAAATCAAGGCTGCCCAGCCCCACGGCATATATTGCTCGCTCAAAAACAATACACTGACCAACGTTAACGATCCAAGCAAATCTTCCGCCCAGCGATGTTCCGAAGGTAACGGTTCAACCTCAGAACGGATAACCGATGGCAAAGTGTATTCCCATACCGTCTTTAAACTTGGGAATATTATAATAACCGGACTTTTCCGTATCGTACGGAACGTGAAGGGCTATACCCCAGTCAAGACGAAGCACAAGGAAAGAAAGGTCGTAACGGATACCGATACCCGTACCCACTGCTATGCTGTCGAAAAAAGGGTTCAGCGTGAACTCTGCTCCCGGACGAGCCTCATCCTTACGCATCAGCCAAACGTTTCCGGCATCAAGAAAGACAGCCCCGTTCAGGTTACCGCCCAAGAAGTTCGACAGGATGCGGAAACGGTACTCCAAGTTTGCTTCCAACTTGATATCGCCCGTCTCATCGACATACGAATAGTTCGCATTCTCCGCCGGATGGAAACGTCCCGGACCAATGGAACGGATGGTGAACGCACGGATACTGTTGGCACCCCCTACGTAAAACTGTTCGCTATACGGAGCGATGGTTTTGTTTCCGTAAGCCCAAATCACACCTCCCATCACGCGGGCGGCAAGCTGATGATACTCGTTAAACTCATGCAGGTAACGTAGCTCGGAAGAATACTTCAGGAATTGGGCAAAAGGCGTTCCGAGGAACTTCTTGTCGCGCTCACTGAACTTCTTACCGAAAGCCGCGTAAATCAGCGAGGTAACATTTCCGGCAGAAGTCACAGAGTTCTCCCACCATATACGGTTCTTCTTTTTCCGGTAACTGTTATCGTAAGTAATGGTATAAGATACGGAAGGAATAAACTGGTCGTCGAGACTGTTGAACAACATCGGGTTCTGCGCAGCGATGGAATCGAAACGTGCCGTGCGATGCTGTAACTTGTTGAACGCCAAATGAAGCGGCGTAACGGTGTGTTTCACACTGCGCGACCGCTGAAAACTGTACGACACTTCTCCACCAAAAGAAAGCATCTTGAAATAACGCGCACGGTTTACTTGGTCGACATAAATCTTGAAGTTCGTTTCCGAAGGATACAAGAAAGGATTAACCCGATTACGTACCCACGGAAGGACAAGGCGAGGAAAGTTCAGCGACAATGCCGCCCCCAGTTCATACGAATTCATGACAGAGCTTTCGCCATCCACCGTAGAGCTGGTCTGCCACTCATACGAACCTTTCAATTCCAAATTCAATGAAGCTCCCATACGCCGGAAATTCTTGCGAGATAGCTTAAATATAGCTCCGGGTCCGGTTTGTTTGGTACTTTTGGTAGTGACATTAAACTCCAGCTCGCTGTCGTAAGGAAGGTCGAACACCGAATTTACCCGGATATCCAGCGTATCCGAGCCGTCGTGCCGAGGTGTGTATTGAAATTCATTGAACTTAAATATGCCCAAACGTGCCAAAGCCTCTTGCGTATAGTCTTGACGTGTCTGCGAATACAACTCGCCCTTACGGTAAAGAAAGCGTTTGCGCAATACGCCATACCGAATGCCCGGTTTCTTTCCGGCGTAATACACGGTAAAGTTACGCCGCTTCAACGAGTCGACAGGTTGCTCGCCGTTATGTCCGGTCAGGTAGACTGAAGTATGTCCGATATAATATGTACGCAAGGCTTCGGGCGGGACACTCTTTTTCGGAACTATCTTCAAATTAACATAGCCCGAACGAATCAAAGTATCGGCAAGGAAGGTGATAAAATCGGAACGGTAATAATAATATCCGTTGTCGCGGAAAAGAGCCACCAAGCGTTCGCGCTCTTCATTCAGCTTGGTAACATCAAAATGATCGTCCCGGCGAATGATACGCTCGTTGTAGGTAGCCCGTATCAAACTGTCGGCACGCGGTGAGAACCCTTCGTAAGCAATGGAATCCAACTTATAACCGCGCCCCATGTCGATATGATATTTCAGCCGTGCCTTACGCGGATTATCGGTACTGTCTACCTCGTAAGTCACCGTTCCGTTAAAGAATCCATAATCGTGGAGCAGGTTGCTCGCCACCTTTACGCGGGTATCGGGATTAACGGTTGAGATATAAACCGGCTCTGAGGCGAGCTTATTGAAAATCCATTTTCCGAGTCCCTTTTCGTAGCGTTGGAAACGGTTATAAACCCACAGCCCGACAGGGACATGCCAGCGCATACTGCCACTGCCAAACACGGCATTGTTAGGAGCCACGGTAATGGCAGCCTCAGCCTCTTCAAGCGCTTTCTTCCCCATAGTGCTTTCATCGAGGTTATCAACCGTCGTTTTACGCATACCGATGTAAAGCGTTTCGCCCTCGGCCAAATGCTTCGTAGTAGAGCATCCGGTAAGGAAAAGCATCCATACTCCGACAAACAACAAATATAATGTATGTTTCATCACTCTTCTTCTTTTTCGTCTTTTATACCTTCTTTATTATTTGTTACCGCACCCTCATCCGGCTGTTTTTTCTTTTTCTTGTTCCTGAAGATAAAGAGTTCGCTCAGCTTACTGATTTTTTTACGCAGTACGATACCCACTCCAGTTTCGGTTACTTCGCCGTCGAGTACGTTCTCATAATTCTTATCATGGAAAATCTTGATATAGCGCGTCCCGCTATTATCCAACCGGTATTCCAACGATATATTATCAATGAAAGATTCATCTTGCTGGGCGGCGTTGTTACCTGTTGATACCTTACCGCCGATAATCACACTGAAACGGTTATTCCAGAAACGTTTTGCAAACTGGAAGTTATAATCGGTCTGCGTATTGCCCCCTTGTTCTGTCTGTTCCATTCCGAAATTGACATCAATGGTTTTCAGTGCGCTGCCCGCTACCTTGTTAATCTGACTCTCAAGGAAAGAATTCAACATGCTGTTTGCCGACAAGCCCCCACCTCCGGTATTATTTCCTTCGGCGAGATACATCCCCGTAACCAACATGGTAACCGCCAATTTGTTACGTTCTTCGGCCGACATTCCTGCCAGCTCGTTTTGTACGGTTCCATCGTCGGGAGCTTCAAGAGTAAACATAAAGCCCAAGTTTTCAAGACGATTGGTAATACTTACACCCACATCGAAATTTACCGTCCGCGTATTTTGATCTTCCTGTGCAACCGAAGCCCGTACCCGCTCAGAAGCATGAATATTCAGATTCGGATTCATAATATTCCCCGTCCATTCTATATAGCTTCCGTTGCGGATATAAAACGTTTTCAGCGGAATAACCGGCATCTGATATTTCAGTTCGCCGCTCATCAGCGAATAACGGCCGTTCAGCAACATATTCCCTTCGGGCGTGTATTGGAACGATAAATCTCCTCCGCCTTCAAACATCATATAGTTCTTGCCGTTCTCATCCAAATCAACCCTACACTGTACGGCCTCATCAATATGAAGCGTCATCAGCATGTCAAGTCCGCCCAACGTCATAGTAGGTACGGTATGCCTGCCCAAGCCTGTCGTATCGCTGAAATTGACAAAAGTAACCGTTTCTCCCAAGCGGTCTTCCACGGTTAGCGGAGACTCCTGAAGGATATAAGTAAAGTCACTTGTACCTAAGATATTGGCATTTCCTCTCAAATTCAACGAGGTAACACTGCCTTTCAGCAAAGCATCAAAGTCAATGTATAACTTTCCGTATACTATCGATTCTTTGGTTCGTTTCGCATTCAGCACTTCAAAATTATGTGCATCCATCCGTAAATCGAGTTTCATGTCGGCAAAATCAGACATATCCACATCGCCATCGATAACAAACGGAGTCTTTCCACGAGTAAATATCTGAAACTTATCGAATGTAAGACGATTGTCGGCGATACGGACTGGACGATTATCAAACCTCAAGTTAAGTGATGCCTGCGGGACATACACATTCACACTATCCAGATTCATCTCACCGTTTATTAACGGCTTATTGGTCGCTCCGTCTACCGAAAGCGTACCGTCGATATCCCCCGAAAGGATAGCCATACGGTTCGGAATAAAAGCATTCGCCAGTTCGAGCGGGAAATGATGAAGCCCCATTTCTGCCGAGATATGCCCTTGTTCTTCTTCGACAGCCGACAGATAAGACCCGCTAAGGCTTATTACTTCGCTGTCGTTCAATGTTACAAAGCCATCAATACGGTGCTCACCCGTTTCTTTCGGCAGATAGACGGCACTCAGCGCCCAGTTGCCCAAAGGCTGCCGATTATATGCCAGCTTATTCACGCTCATATCGGCAGATACTTGCATCTGTTTCCCGGCTTCTACATAATGAACTTCCGCATTAATCACTCCGGCTATATCGGGCATGTATGGAATAATCCGGCGAAATTCAGCTATATCTATCCGGTTCAAAGCCAGAGTGAGGTCTTGCTGGGCAAGGGAGTCTGGCGTAGAATAAAATTGGATACCCGTATGCTGTTTATCGTAGATACCCAAATCGGCCTCAATACGTCCTTCATTTTTCAGATATATATAATTCTGCGGATTAACCTGAAACTGCCGGTAAACCAAAATCGGGTCATCGGGCGAAACATGCAGACTGATTCCATCTTTCTGTAACTTCGCCACGAATCCCATACGTGCGCCACACTCCTTCTTCCCGTTTAAATATTCGATAAGCATATTAGCCCCGTCTGCTTCTATTTCACCATTTAAAGAAACATCGAAAGCCTCCTGAAAAGGTTTGTTTCCTGCTATCACCCCACTGCGGAATGCGAGTTTCCCTACCTCTTGGGCTATATTAAAATAAATGGTATCAAGTTCCAAACTATCCGTACGCAGACTATACAGATACGCCTTTCCTTTTAATCCCTCTGCCGGAGATGTTTCAATCTTTGTAAATAAACGGTTAAAGTTTACGTTCTGCACTGCAAGCATATTTGCCAATGGATTGTCTTTTTTGGCAAAGATATAAAACGTCGCATTAGGCAGATTTTCTTTAAGCGCGTCCAAATCCACATATCCTTCTTTCCACTGTTTCGTCAAGCGTGTCGACAGCAGTTCAACATGGCGGGTCAGTTGTTCTATTCCTCCTTGCGCACGGAACAAGAAAGTCAAATCGCCCGCATTGGCATAGCTGCGAATAGAGTCGCGCGCCGTATTGATTCCCACATGCAAATCTTTGGTTTTAAAAGTTTTCTTCGGCGTAATAATCCGAATATCTTTTACCGAGAGCCGAGCCTTATGACTTGCTTTCATATCGGTAGTTACATGCAGGTTTATTTCTTCCGATGTCTTAAGAGGCGTAGCCGTCAGGCGCATCCCGTTTAAATCCAGATTGCGAACGCTAACATTCATATCCGCCTTTATCTGCTTGGGATGAAGGACAGCTTCCAACTGAGAAGAAATATCCATCAGGTTGTCTTTTACATCCAAGTCAACCGTGGCGTATGATTTTTTCAGCGATGCATTCAGTCGTACACCGGAGTAAACCGCAGACCCGTACTCCAAATGGCTCAATCCGCCTTCGGCATCCATTGAAGTCTTTGGAGAAAAGAAATCGAAACCCGCTCCCCAAGCCCGCAATGAAGCAGAAAGCAAGAACAAAGAATCTTCAGGCATGAAGTCATGCAAATTTAATTTGTCGACCGTCAAGTCGGCACGATAGGCTTCTTTCAGCAAATGGTAATCGGCTATCAGTGAAACTTTTCCTGAATCTTTCTGCAAATCAAGCTCTGCGTTGAGTTGATTTCCTTTCAGATTCATGTCGCCATTTATATTCATACCCGAAGGAAGCACTACTCCCCCGGTCAAAGGTTTCAAGAAATTCATATTCTGGAAAGCAGCCAGCAAATGTAAATTCCCCTGCCGGTTCACACTATCCAACAGATTGGTTACCACTCCGTCGGCCTCTATCCGAAAACTTTCGGGCAGAATGGCATTTACTTGCGTCAGCCTCAACTCTTTCAAATTTCCATCAACCCCCATCTGTATGCGGAGTGGAGCGGAAGGATACCGCCTCGTAAAATCTTCAGGCATACCGGAAACGAACTTCAGCAAATCAATTTTGCCGATTTCCGCCATCAACCGCCCCCTGAGATTACCGTCGGCTTCGGCACTCGTCAAGCTCCAGTCCGCCGAAGCCTCGAAAGCCAGATAAGAATCGGGAGTTTGAATACGAAGAGAAGGAACGTTGATAACTTTCTCGTCTGCCACCAATCGGCCCTCACCGGATGTCACCTCCAAGCCGGAACGCTCTTTCAGTTCAAACTCACGGATAAGCGCACGGATGTGATTCCCTTCATAATACACCGAATCGATTCCGATGTTAATATCTTTTATCTGTATATGAGAAGGGTCTAAACCGGCTTCAAGCACAGGCGACGTACCGGAGTTATAATCCGCTTCTCCCTCACGGATACTTAAACGATTTACCGCATACGCCTGCTTGCGGAGGTCTACCATACCGTCGCGCAGCGTGCCGTTTCCTATCTTCACCCGAAAGTCCATAGAGTCTAACGGCATTTGCATGGCAAACGAAACGTTATCGAGGTCAATATCTTCCAGCCGGATTTTCCAGAAAGCAGGCTCGCTGGCTGCCGTGTCAGCACTTTCGGTAGTATCTGCCATGCAGAGTGAAAAATACGCATCTTTTAACAAAAGATTATTCAGTACAGCCGTTTCGGGGGATAAATCCACTCCGTGCGAACGCAGGAAGAGTTCTCCTAACTCGCCTTTCAGTTGCATACCCTCTATCAGTCTCCCGGTATTAACCGATGCTCCCTTCAGCCCGACGCCGTCTATTTCAATCCGCTTTTGAATGAGCGGCAACAACTGGACTTTCACCGTAAGCCGGTCAACATTCAGGAGCGTGTCTTTTTTATCGACCACCTGCGCTTCGTGGACCACAAGATTCAAAGGAAAAGAAAGAGACAACCGACCGATATGAACATTCATGCCGCTTGCCTCCGAAACATACTGTGTAGCCGTCGTCACCAAATAACGCTGAATTGGGGGAATATACAGCAATACACATATAATTATAAATAACGCAAACGGAACAAGAACAATCCCGATGCTCCATTTAGCATATCTTCTCATACCTTAATCTCCAAGTTAGTTTTGTTGCAAAGGCGAAAATAGTAAAAATAACCGAAAGAGACATACATTTTGTTGATAAAGTCTGCGCTCGACTGCATAATTATTTCTATCTTTGCCTGTGTTACTAACTTTTTAATTCATACTTATGAAACCAACATTATTTGTACTGGCTGCCGGTATGGGAAGTCGTTACGGCGGCTTAAAGCAGCTCGATGGTCTGGGACCGAACGGAGAAACTATCATGGACTACTCCATATTCGATGCTATCCGCGGCGGATTCGGTAAAATTGTTTTTGTTATACGTAAAGATTTCGAAAAAGATTTCCGCGAAAAGATTATCAGCAAATATGAAAATCATATCCCGGTAGAAGTCGTTTTCCAAGACATTCATAACCTGCCCGAAGGCTTTACCTGCCCTGAGGGACGTGTAAAACCGTGGGGAACAAACCACGCCGTGCTGATGGGTAAAGATGTTATCAAAGAACCGTTTGCCGTAATCAATGCCGACGACTTTTATGGCCGCGACAGTTTTGCCGTACTCGGAAAATATTTGTCTGAACTGCCCGAAGGCTCAAAGAATGATTACTGCATGGTAGGTTTCCGTGTAGGAAACACGCTGTCGGAAAGCGGTGCGGTAGCACGTGGTATCTGCTCTACCAACGATGCCGGACATCTGACTACCGTAGTAGAACGGACGGAAATCATGCGCGTTAACGGACCGGTTTGCTATAAAGACGAAAACGGAGAATGGGTAGCGGTAGAAGACAATACGCCGGTATCTATGAATATGTGGGGATTTACACCCGACTATTTCAAGTATTCGGAAGATTATTTTGTCGACTTCCTGAAAACAAACATCAGCAACATCAAGGCAGAATTCTTTATTCCGCTGCTGGTTAACAAGTTGATTAACGACGGAACCGCTACGGTAAAAGTTCTGGATACAACTTCAAAATGGTTCGGCGTAACGTATGCTGCCGACCGCCAAAGCGTAGTCGACAAGATTCAAGCTCTGGTAGACGCCGGCGAATATCCTGCCAAATTGTTCTAACCAAGCATCAGACTTATAAGCCATGCGCCAAAACGATGAATACACACTTCGTTTTGGCGCATTTTTGTATCCGGAAGTCGTTTTTTCCTTTCGAATAGAAATTCTATTTCTACCCGACAAACCCCTTGACACATGCGGTTGCGTTACGGGTTACATACGGTTGCGTTTTTTACCGATATGCCTTCCATCATAACTTTTTATCCATCAGCCAGTTATCCATTTTCACCCCGTCTACGTCCACAGTCTGCCTACGAATGATGCCGAAACCGTTCTTCTCGAAAAACGGGCGGGCTGTATGGCTTGCTTCGGTATGCAGCTCGTCTGCTCCCTGCGCAATGGCGTATGTTTCCGCAGCCCGAAGCAGCATCGAGGCCACCCCTTTACGCTGGTAACAGGGGCGCACAAACATGCTGTACAGATAGCCTCCGGCATTTACCGAAGTAAATCCGGCATACTCCCCTGTTTCGCAGCATCGAGCGGCAATGAAATGCAAATCGCTGTTTTTCAACTTCTGCCATCGCTCTTCCGTGGCACGGTTCAGCCACGCCTGAAGTTGCCCGGAGGTGTAGTCACGGCAACACGTATGCGCTACCGAGTCTTGAAATATCATACAGATACACTCAATGGATATCTCTGTCGTTAAAAAATAATGTGCTGTCATATACACAAAGTTAGCTTTTTCTTTCGAGACCGATTCTCACACAAGAAATAAATTAACATAGTGTAATTTATCAAGAAGTAATCGGGCGTTTGAAACGGAATTTGTACTTTTGCATAGTAAATAATCTGAAAGAATATGCAAACAAGCAATGAAACGTCCTACGAACTCCCCGACTTGTCGCACTCGATGGGAGAACATTTAGGCATCGTTTTTCAAGAAATGAAAGATGGCTACGTAAAAGCCTCCATGCCGGTAGACGAACGCAGTTGTCAGCCTTTCGGCGTATTAAACGGAGGCGCTTCGTTGGCTTTGGCGGAAATCGTAGCAGGACACGGGTCTATCCCGCTCTGTGCGGCAAGCGAAATGCCGTGCGGCATACAGGTCAGCGCCAATCACTTCAGGATGGTTCCGGTGGGCGAAACCATCACTGCGACAGGAACACTCATCCACCGGGGAAGAACCTTGCATACTTGGAATATTGACATCATGAACCAAAACGGGCAGTTGGTTTCGACGGCTCGTGTGGTCAACAAAATCGTAAAGAAACATTCATGAACATACCTGAAACCAAATTACACCAACTGATAGACAGGCTGACGCAAAGCCACGTCTGTTTCGCCATCTACCGTTTGCCGTGGACAGACGAGCCGATTTTAATTCTTCAGAACGAAACCGAGGAAGTAGAAACTTTTGAAGATTTAAGCGAACTGAACGGAAAGACCGGATTTGTCCTTGCTCCTTTCCGTTACAGCCCGGAGCATCCGGGGGTTATCATCCGCCCCGACCACACGGCACGCGAGTGGGAACAAATAGAAGAGGTTCTTCAACACTTGAATACAGACAGCAGCCTCATCCGGTCAGCCGAAACCGCAGAGACCATACACACGGGCACTGCCCACGGAAAGAAAAATTATACCGAAGCGTTTAATCGTTTCATCGTTCCGTTACGCGAGGGGACGTTTAAAAAGTTGGTGCTTTCACGAAACGAAACGCTCGATTTGCCGGAAAACTTTTCACCGCTCCGGGCGTTCATCAATGCTTGTAACAGCTATCCGCGTATGATGATATCGCTTACCCACACTCCCATCACCGGAACGTGGATAGGCAGCACGCCGGAAATCATACTGAGCGGGCAGGATAACCAATGGCATACGGTATCGCTCGCCGGAACGATGCCGATGGAAGGCGAAGTGATGCCCGAAAACTGGAGTGACAAGAACCGCGAAGAGCAGGCTTTCGTAAGCGAATACCTGCGTAAAACGATAAAAAAATTCGGTTCGAAGCTCACCGAAAAAGGTCCGTACACCGCCCGTGCCGGACAGTTGGTTCACTTGAAAACCGACTTCCATTTCTGTTTGAAGAATACGGACAACTTGGGCGACATCCTGAGCGAACTTCATCCCACTCCTGCCGTATGTGGCTTGCCGAAACAGGCTGCCTACGAGTTCATTCCCGAAAACGAAGGCTATGACCGCAGTTACTATTCGGGAATCATCGGATGGCTCGACTCGCAGGGACACACCACGCTGTACGTCAACCTGCGCTGTATGTACATCCACAACGCACAGACCACACTCTATGCCGGAGGAGGCATACTCCCGTCGTCGACAGCCGATACGGAATGGGAAGAAACCCGCCACAAGATGAATACCATGAAGCAAATCATTCAATAATACCTTTCATACAGCTATGTATACCGACAAGAAAAGCATACTTCAACTTGCCGCCCTTCTGAAAGCTCACGGCGTACATAAAATAGTTCTCTGTCCCGGAAGCCGAAACATTCCGTTGGTACAAACGCTTGCCAACGTACCGGAATTTACGTGCTACCCGGTGACCGACGAACGGAGTGCGGGATTTTTTGCGTTGGGACTTGCCCTTCACGGAGGTACACCCGCCGCCGTCTGCTGCACGTCGGGAACGGCATTGCTGAATCTGCATCCGGCTGTTGCCGAAGCATTTTATCAACAAGTTCCGCTGATAGTTATCTCGGCAGACCGCCCCGGAGCATGGATCGGGCAAATGGACGGACAGACTTTGCCTCAACCGGGAGTATTCGGTTCGCTGGTAAAAAAATCGGTAAACCTTCCCGAAGTAACAACCGATGAGGATGAATGGTATTGTAACCGGCTTATCAATGAAGCGTTGCTGGAATTAAATCACCACGGAAAAGGACCGGTACATATCAATGTGCCCATAAGCGAACCGTTCTTCAAACTTCCAGTCAGCGAGTTGCCCGAAGCGCGTGTCATTACCCGCTATCAGGGACTCAACATCTACGACAAAGATTATCAACCGCTCATCGACCGACTGAACAAGTATCAGCGACGTATGATGGTGGTGGGGCAGATGAATCTGATATACCTGTTCGACAAGCGATACATCAAAATGCTTTACAAGCACTTCGCTTGGTTTACGGAAAACATCAGTAACCGCACCATTCCGGGAATCCCTATACGTAACATCGAACCGTTACTGTGCTCGATGGACTTTGAAGCGCAGCAGAAAATGCGTCCCGAACTGCTTATCACTTACGGCGGACACATTATCTCGAAGCGATTGAAAAAGTTCCTCCGCCGTCATCCGCCCGTAGAACACTGGCACATATCGGCTGACGGTGAGGTAGTAGACCTGTTCGGTTCACTCACCACGGTAATAGAGATAGACCCGTTTGAGTTTCTTGAAAAGATTGCTCCGATGATGAATACCCGCACGCCCGAATACCCGCGCCAATGGGAAACATTGTCGAAAGCTATTCCGCAGGCATCTTTCCCGTATTCAGAGATGAGTGCCATAGGCGAAGTAATGCGTCGGTTGCCTGCTCCTTGCGCTTTACATTTGGCAAACAGTTCGGCTGTACGTTATGCACAACTGTTCAACTTGCCTGAAGAAGTGGAAGTGTTATCCAACCGAGGCACGAACGGAATCGAAGGTTCGCTCTCTACCGCCGTGGGATATGCCGCTGCTTCAGAGAAACTGAACTTTATCTTCATCGGCGATTTAAGTTTCTTCTACGACATGAATGCGCTTTGGAATCCGAATTACGGGGCTAACCTGCGTATCCTGTTGCTGAACAACAGCGGAGGCGAGATATTCCACGCACTCCCCGGACTGGAACTGCACGAGAATGCCCGCCGCTTCGTTACGGCCACCCACCGGACGTCGGCTCGCGCTTGGGCGGAAGACTGCGGATTTGAATACCTTGCGGCACATAACGCTGACGAATTAACGACGGCTGCCGAACAGTTTACCCAGCCCTCGATTACCCAACGCCCGATGTTGCTTGAGGTATTTACCGACAAAGCTGCCGACGTAGAATTGCTCAAAGAATATTATCACAACCTAAAATAAACGAATTGAACTTTGATTATGAGAGAATGGAAAACCATTAAAGAATACGAAGATATTCTTTTCGATTTTTATAACGGGATAGCGAAAATAACCATCAACCGTCCGCGCTACCGCAATGCGTTCACTCCGAAAACCACTGCCGAAATCAGCGATGCGCTGTATTATTGCCGTGAGTGTCAAGACATCAATGTAGTGGTATTGACCGGAGCGGGCGACAAAGCCTTTTGTTCGGGAGGAGACATGCACGTAAAAGGCCACGGCGGATACGTGGGAACCGACGGTGTTCCGCGCCTGAATGTGTTAGACGTACAGAAGCAGATACGTTCGCTCCCGAAACCGGTTATCGCGATGGTAAACGGATATGCCATCGGAGGCGGTCACGTGCTTCACGTGGTCTGCGACCTGACGATTGCTTCCGAGAACGCCATCTTCGGACAAACGGGTCCGCGCGTGGGCAGTTTCGATGCCGGATTCGGGTCTTCTTACCTTGCCCGTATCGTGGGACAGAAAAAGGCACGCGAAATATGGTTTCTCTGCCGGCAGTATTCGGCGCAAGAGGCACTCGAAATGGGGCTTGTAAACAAGGTGGTTCCGTTCGACCGTCTGGAAGACGAGGTGGTAGAATGGGCAGAGACAATGATGCAACACAGTCCGCTTGCCTTACGCATGATTAAAGCCGGGCTGAATGCCGAACTCGACGGACAGGCAGGCATACAGGAATTGGCGGGAGATGCTACCATGCTTTACTACATGACCGAGGAGGCACAAGAGGGCGGACACGCTTTCCTTGAGAAACGGAAACCCGACTGGTCGAAATATCCGAAATTCCCTTAATGTTTGTCTTCCATGTATCATATTGAAATCATTCCCCGCACACTGCATTTCAAGCAACCGGCAGGCACGTCGCGCGGGGTTTATCATACGCGCCGGGTATGGTATCTTTGGGTTACCGATACGGAAACGGGGCGTTACGGAGTGGGTGAATGTGCGCCCCTGCCCGATTTGAGTTGCGATGCCGTGCCGGAATACGAACAGATATTGTCGCGATTATGTCGTGACGTAGAGCAGAAAGCGGGCATTGATTACGAGGCATTCCGCCCTTATCCGTCGATGCTCTTCGGGATGGAAACGGCATTTCTGCACCTTCATGCCGGAAGTCTGCGCTTCTTCCAGACACCCTTTTCAGCCGGAACGGAGGGGATTCCTATCAACGGGCTTATCTGGATGGGGAACTTCGATGAGATGTACCGACGCATTGAGGAAAAGATGCGCTTGGGATTCCGGTGCATCAAAGTAAAGATTGGGGCCATTGATTTTGACAAGGAACTGGAATTGCTCCACCATATCCGCCAACATTTTTCGCCGGAAGAAATCGAACTGCGGGTTGATGCGAACGGGGCTTTCTCGCCGGAGGATGCTCCGCGCAAGTTGAATGAACTGAACCGTTTTCATCTTCATTCCATCGAGCAACCGATTCGCGCCGGGCAGTGGGAGGCGATGAGCCGACTGTGTGAAGCCGCTCCTTTCCCCATCGCTTTGGATGAGGAACTTATCGGTGTGAACGAGCGTCAGCGGAAAATCGAATTGCTGGAAACGATTCGTCCGCAATACATCATCCTGAAACCTTCCTTGCACGGGGGAATTTACGGGGCGAAAGAGTGGATTGAGCTGGCTGAAGCACGGGGAATCAGCTCATGGATTACCTCGGCATTAGAGTCGAACGTGGGGCTGAACGCCATTGCTCAATGGTGTGCCACGCTTCACCCGTCTATTCCTCAAGGCTTGGGCACGGGATTGCTCTTTACCGACAATGTAGATTATCCGCTTCACATCGAGGGCGATTGCCTCTGGTTTCATCCGGAAGAACCCGAACCAGACTTAAAGCAGTTCCTTAACCTTTAACCGGAAGCGGTATGGATATGTTTATTACAGACATTAAGCAACAGACTATTACCATCGACGGAACGGTTTACGATGCGGATTACTGCGCCGGAGAAATGCTTGCCGACTTCCGCCGACGTTACGGAACGGACAGCTTCTATGCCGAAGTTGCCGAATTCCTTGCCGAGTGGTTTAACGATGATGACCGACTGACGGTACACACTTCCGGCTCGACGGGTGCGCCCAAACCGCTTCGGGTAGAGAAGCATCGGATGATGAACTCCGCCATGCTGACGGTCGATTTCCTCGGACTTCGGCACGGTGACTCCGCCATGCTGTGTATGCCGCTGAAGTACATCGCGGGGAAAATGGTGGTGGTACGCTCGCTCGTGGCAGGGCTGAACCTCCTTCCGGTCACTCCGTGCGGACACCCGATGCAGGCTATCGGCGAGATACCCGTGTTTTCTGCCATGATTCCGATGCAGGTATTCAACAGCCTGCAAACGGACGAGGAACGGAAGCGGCTGATGGATGTGCGCCACCTGATTATCGGCGGCGGAGCCATCGACGAAGCGTTGGGCAAGGCATTGAAGTCGTTTCCTCACGCGGTATGGAGTACCTACGGCATGACCGAAACGCTTTCGCACATCGCTCTGCGGAGACTGAATGGCGAAGAAGCATCGGAATGGTACACGCCTTTCTCGAATGTGGATGTCCGCCTCACACCCGACCATACGCTTGCCATCCATGCCCCGTTGGTCAACCCGGAGCTACTGATAACAAACGACATCGTGGAGTTTAACGCGCGCGGGCAATTCCGCATATTAGGGCGTAAAGACAATACCGTGAACACGGGAGGCGTGAAAGTGCAAATCGAGCAGGTGGAAGCGTCGCTGCGCCCGCTGCTTCCCTGCCCGTTTATGGTGACTTCGGCACCCGACGCCAAATTCGGTGAACGCATCGTGCTGTTGGTTGAAAACTTTGCTCCCGACAGTCCGGCTATCCAGCAGGCGGTTGAAACGCTTCCGGCTTATTGGCGTCCCAAGCAAACGGTGTGCATAACCCGATTGCCGCAAACGGGAACAGGAAAACCCGACCGTGCCACAGCGAAAAAAATAGCTGCCTCAGCCCCTCAAAACCCCATCGGCAAAGACTGAAAAACGCTACCCATAGCGTTACCCAACACAAGCGGATGCGTTCTATTGTTTATCCGCATAAGTTATAGAACGCATCCGCTTGCGTTTTTCGCCTAAATTCTGTAGATTTGTAAACATCTCAAATACCCCTTATTTTCTAATCTAATCACAGCATGAGAACCGTCCGATTAATGACCTGCAACGATGCCTTCCAAGCCCAAATCATCAGCGGAGCACTTGAAAATGAAGGCATTCCATCCGTGCTTCACAATGTGAATACTTCGTACGTATTACGGGGAGCCATCAGCCAGATTGCGGGAGTAGATATTTTTGTTTACGAAGCAGACTACAGCCGTGCACTGGAAATCCTTGAACGAAACGAGATGATTCCCGAACAGCTTAAATACTGCCCCCGCTGTCATTCCGACGACATCCGTTTTGTATTGAAAAAACGCCATCGGCTGCGGGCACTGTTCTCCGGAATCATTGCCGCCCTTGCCGCAGCCCCTCCGGGCACGGAGCATTGGGAATTTGTATGCCGGAACTGCGGAGCGCATTTCGACCGCCCCGTGTCCCGCTACAGCAAGGAGTGAAATAAAAAAGCCACCCTGCTTTCGCGACTTACGCAGCCGCCGAAAACAGGATGGCATAAATGATAAGTAAATAATATGTTCGAGAAACTATCTGTTACGGTTCATCACACGATGCCCTGAGCCATCATTGCGTTGGCTACCTTCATGAATCCGGCAACGTTAGCACCCTTCACGTAGTTGATGTAACCGTCGGGTTCAGTACCATATTTCACGCAAGCCTCGTGGATATTCTTCATGATGCTCTTCAGTTTTTCATCCACTTCTTCTTGGCTCCAGCTCAACTTGATAGAGTTCTGAGTCATTTCCAAACCGGATACAGAAACACCGCCGGCGTTGGCAGCCTTACCCGGAGCGTACAATATCTTAGCGTCTTGGAATACACGGATTGCTTCGGGAGTAGAAGGCATGTTGGCACCTTCAGACACAGCGAATACTCCGTTTGCTACCAATGCTTTGGCATCGTCGCCGTTAATTTCGTTTTGCGTAGCAGAAGGCAGTGCGATGTCGGCTTTTTCGTTCCACGGACGTGCGCCGGCAACATACTTGCAACCGTATTTTTCTGCATATTCGCGGATACGTCCGCGGTACAAGTTCTTCAGTTCCATGATGTAATCCAACTTTTCACGGTCGATGCCATCCGGGTCGTAAATATAGCCGTCAGAATCAGACATCGTAACGACCTTTGCACCCAACTGAATCAGTTTTTCTGCCGTATATTGCGCAACGTTACCCGAACCAGAAACCAAACAAGTTTTACCCTGAATGTCAATGTTGCGGGTTTTCAGCATTTCCAACAAGAAATAGATGTTTCCGTAACCGGTAGCTTCCGGACGAATCAGCGAACCGCCAAACTCACGACCCTTACCGGTCAATACGCCGCTAAACTCACGGGTCAGTTTCTTATACATACCGAACATGTAGCCTACTTCACGACCGCCTACGCCGATATCACCTGCGGGAACATCGGTTTCCGGACCGATATGACGCCATAATTCCAACATAAATGCCTGACAGAAACGCATTACTTCGGCATTGGATTTGCCGCGGGGTGAGAAATCGGAACCACCTTTACCTCCACCCATCGGGAGCGTTGTCAAAGAGTTTTTGAAAGTCTGTTCGAATGCCAAGAACTTCAAGATACCCAAGTTTACAGAACTATGGAAACGAATACCTCCTTTATACGGGCCGATGGCGTTATTATGCTGTACACGGTAACCCATATTGGTTTGGATATTCCCTTTATCGTCCATCCACGTAACACGGAACTGATAAACACGGTCAGGAATGCAAAGGCGTTCAATCAAATTAACCTTATCAAATTCGGGATGCTTGTTGTATTCTTCTTCGATAGTGCTTAACACTTCTTCAACTGCCTGATGATATTCAGGTTCATTCGGAAATCTTCTTTTCAGATCTTCTAAAACTTTAGCTGCATTCATAATGGATCTCTTATTTTAAATTGGTTGTTTTTCTTTGTTTGATGTGACAAAAGTATAGATAATAATTTATTTATACAACATTTCTTCAAGAAAAATCATAAAAAAGTATCAAAACACAAAGTAAAACAAGAGGAAACTGAAGAAAAGCTACTTTCTACCGCCTTTGATTGACTTAATGACAGGAATAAAAACCAATGCCCCTGAAATAAGAATGGTTATAATAAGCGGTCCGTCAATACGCGACGCAGAAGTAAGAACGATGAAACAAAGTGCCGCCCAAAAAAGCGTAAGAATGACACATTGCGTATTATTGAGTGGTTTTCGCATAGAATTACAGGCTTTTTATAAAATACAAATTGACGCAGATTAAACAGATAGCAATTACTATTTATCTGCATAATCCGCGTCAATCCGTATTCTTATCTATTATTTTTATATTTATAAAGATTACTCGTTACCTTTCATTTTCTTTGCAACGATGGCGTCAATGCAGGCAATGGCTGTGATGTTTACAATGTCACGCACTGAGCTTTCGATGTCGGTAAAGTGAATCGGTTTGTTCAATCCCATCTGAATCGGGCCAATCACTTCTGTTTCACTCATGTTTTGGATAAGCTGGTAAGTAGCATTGGCAGAAGTCAGATTGGGGAATACCAGCGTATTGACTTCTTTGCCTTTCAAACGGGTAAACGGATATTTCTCGTCACGCAAGTTATTGTCGAGCGCAAATTTCACTTGCATTTCACCATCGATAGCAAGTTCGGGATAAGTACGGTGCATGTAATCTACCGCTTCGTGTACCTTTGCCGGACTTCCTTCTGCATCTGAACCGAAGTTTGAATAAGAAAGCATAGCCATCACCGGTTCTTGATTGAAGAAACGTACTGCCTTTGCCGACAATTTAGCGATATCAATCAGCGTATCGGTATCGGGGTGGCGGTTAATCAACGTATCGGCAATGAAGTAAGTTCCTTTCTTTGAATTCAGGATGTGCATCGTACCGAAGTGTTTATACTCCGGCTGGATACCAATTACTTCTTTCGCTACTTTGATGGTATTCGAATACTTCGTGTACAGTCCGGTTACGAAAGCATCTGCTTCTCCCGTTTCAACCATCATCATACCGAAGTAGTTGCGTTCGAACATCTTATCGTTAGCTTCCTGATAGTTGGCACCTTCGCGGGCACGCTTTTCGCAAAGAATACGTGCATAACGTTCACGGCGTTCAGCCTCGCGGTCGTGGCGCAAGTTTACGATTTCGATGCCTTCCAGATTCAAATCCAACTCTTTGGCCAGCTTCTCGATGCGCTCTTCGTTGCCCAGCAAAATCGGGTTACAGATACCTTCCGCCTTAGCTTCGACAGCGGCTTTCAGCATGTTGGGGTGGATGCCTTCGGCAAATACCACACGCTGCGGGTCTTGACGAGCCGTTTCATACAGTTGACGAGTCAGCTTGTTTTCCTGTCCCATCAACTCGCGCAAATGATTCTTGTAACCGTTCCAGTCGGTAATCTGCTTACGCGCTACGCCTGAATCCATCGCAGCTTTGGCTACCGCCATTGACACTTCGGTTATCAAGCGCGGGTCTACCGGTTTCGGGATAAAATAGTCCGGGCCGAACGTCAGGTTATTAACATGATAAGCTGCATTCACTACGTCGGGGACGGGCTTTTTAGCCAATCCAGCGATGGCGCGTACGGCAGCCAATTTCATTTCTTCATTGATAGCTTTTGCACGTGTATCCAATGCTCCACGGAAAATGTACGGGAATCCGATTACATTATTAATCTGGTTCGGATAGTCGGAACGTCCGGTTGACATCAATACATCGGGACGGGAAGCCATCGCATCCTCGTAAGAGATTTCCGGAGTAGGATTAGCCAGCGCGAACACAATCGGATGGTCTGCCATGCTGCGCACCATATCTTGCGTCAAAACGTTACCTTTCGACAAACCGAGGAATACGTCGGCACCTTTGATGGCTTCTGCCAGCGTGTGGATGTCGGTGCGGTCGGTTGCAAAGAACTTCTTCTGTTCGTTCAGGTCGGTACGCTGTTTTGAGATAACACCTTTACTGTCCAGCATTACCACATTCTCCAAACGTGCACCGAGCGACAGATACAATTTCGTACATGAAATGGCCGATGCTCCGGCTCCGTTCACTACAATCTTTACATCTTCTATCTTCTTACCGGCTACTTCCAAAGCGTTCACCAGTCCGGCGCTTGAGATGATAGCCGTACCGTGCTGGTCGTCGTGCATCACCGGAATATCCAGTTCTTCTTTCAAGCGTTGCTCTATCTTAAAGCACTCCGGCGCCTTGATATCTTCCAAATTTATACCACCGAAAGTAGGAGCAATCGCCTTTACAGCCTCTATAAACTTATCCGGGTCTTTTTCGTTTACTTCAATATCGAATACGTCGATGCCTGCATAGATTTTAAACAACAATCCTTTACCTTCCATAACAGGCTTACCGCTCACTGCTCCTATATCGCCCAGTCCCAATACTGCCGTACCGTTTGAGATAACAGCCACCAAGTTTCCTTTATCGGTATAATCGTAAGCCGTTTCGGGGTCTTTCTGGATTTCCAGACACGGTTCGGCTACCCCCGGCGAATAAGCCAATGACAAGTCGCGTTGTGTTTGATAAGGTTTTGTGGGAACGACTTCTATTTTTCCCGGTTTTCCCTGCGAGTGATACAGCAGGGCAGCTTCTTTTGTTATTTTAGCCATAATGTTTTTCGGTTTTATAAGTTTCGGCGCAAATATACATAAATTTCTAATTGAAGAAATCTATATTTTGTTAATTTGGAAGTTGGTTTAACTAAGAAACTTCTCCGGCGAAAGCAAAATACGAAATCGTCCGATGTCGTGCCTCCCCCAAACGCTACCGTTAGTGTCGGTCATCCCATGCGGTAGCGTTGGCCAATTCTATTCGGAAGACCGTCCGGTTCTACCGTTAGAATTTTCCTTATTTTCAGCCTATCGGTAAATGGCTAAGAACAAGCTCATTACAAAATTCGATAAACTGATTTTTTATTCAAATGCTCCGCTACCCGACAAACCAGATAAAATAAACAAAACCGGCTTTACGGATAATACAGCCGCTGCATCGGAGGCATACCAAGCCAATGCTTTCGCCTCAAGTTGTTTCATAAATCCATCCTTTCCGTCGCAATATCCTTCGATGTCATGAGGAAAGCGCAAGGCAAGTTCTTGCTTCAAAGCTCCGTAATGAGCCGCTTCCGAGGGGTGGGTGCGCAAATAATCCCTCACAGCCAAATGACGGTCGATGTCTGTACGGTTATCTTGCTGAAACACATGCACCTGATGCGTACGGTTATCGCCTCCTTTACGAAAGTAACGGCGTCCGGATATGCCGAACTCACCCATACATTCATAACCTAACCGTTCGAATTCCAGATTCAACCGGTCGATGCGGTTAATGTCTTTTACCACAGGCATGATGTCAATAATCGGTTTGGCTGCCAATCCGGGCACAGACGTACTGCCGATGTGGTAAATAGCCACCAATTCGTTTCTCAAAATGTTACGCAAACAAAAAGATTCTTGTCGGTACATTCTTTCCCAATCAGGATTATAAGGTACTACTTTTACTTCCATACGGATTTGTTGCAAATAAAAAAATCCCGACTCTCTATGAGAAAAGAGTCGGGACGTTATCTGATTCGGGATTTTCCGAATCTTAATCTTTATCCTTCAAGGCTGCAAAGATTAATCCCTCCAACTCTTCTGCCAGTTCCGGATTATCTTTGATGCATTGTTTCGCTGCATCACGACCTTGCCCTAACTTCGTATCGTTGTAGCTATACCATGAGCCGCTCTTCTTGATGATTCCCAAGTCGGCTCCCAAGTCGATGATTTCGCCGCTGTGAGAAATTCCTTCACCGAACATGATATCGAACTCTGCCTTGCGGAACGGAGGAGCCACTTTGTTCTTCACCACCTTTACGCGGGTTTGGTTTCCGATAACTTCTTCACCGTCTTTTATCGGCTGCCCCTTGCGGATATCCAGACGCACGGATGCGTAGAACTTCAGGGCGTTACCGCCGGTAGTGGTTTCGGGATTCCCGAACATCACACCGATTTTCTCGCGCAACTGGTTGATGAAAATACATGTGGTGTTCGTCTTACTGATAGTTGAGGTCATTTTACGCAGCGCCTGCGACATCAGTCTCGCCTGCAAACCTACTTTGTTATCGCCCATGTCTCCCTCGATTTCCGCTTTCGGAGTCAAGGCTGCCACCGAGTCGATAACAATAATGTCGATAGCCGATGAGCGTATCAACTGTTCGGCTATTTCGAGTGCCTGCTCACCGCTGTCGGGCTGCGAAATCCACAGGTTGTCGATATCCACACCCAGCTTAGCAGCATAGAAACGGTCGAACGCATGTTCGGCATCGATAAACGCCGCAATGCCTCCCGCTTTCTGCGCTTCGGCAATGGCATGGATAGCCAGTGTGGTTTTACCGGACGACTCCGGACCGTAAATCTCGATGATACGTCCCTTCGGATAGCCGCCTACACCAAGAGCCGCATTCAGCGCGATAGAGCCGGTAGGAATCACCTCTACCTCTTGGACGTGTTCGTCGCCCATCTTCATGATAGAGCCTTTACCGAAGCTCTTCTCTATCTTGTCCATCGCTGCCTGAAGTGCTTTCAGCTTTTCACTGTTATTGGGCTTCGGAGTGTTTTCCACTCCACCTTCAAACTCTAATTCGTCTTTTTTTGCCATCTATTCTTTCAATTTAAGTAACAAACCGAACGGCGAACAATGCCACCGCCGATTATTTTAAAATCTGAGCAGCATGGTCTTTGGTCTTTACCTCTTTCGGCGATATGATTCGTTCGATCACCCCTTCTTCGTTAATGATGAAGGTGGTACGAAACGTACCCATATACTTACGACCGTACATGCTCTTTTCTCCCCATACTCCAAACTCCTGTACCAGCTTCTGGTCGGTATCGGCTATCAGGGTAAAAGGAAGTTGATTTTTCTCGATAAACTTTTGGTGCGATTTTGCATCGTTAATGCTTACGCCTACCACCTCATAACCTGCCTTCCGGAGTTCGTCATAATTATCGCGCAGGTTACAAGCCTGTGCCGTACAGCCGGAAGTCATGTCTTTCGGATAAAAATATAACACCAACTTCTTCCCTTTATAGCTGCTCAAACGAATTTCTTCTCCTTTTTCGTTCAAGCCTAATACTTCGGGAGCTTTATCTCCTACGTTCATTCTCCTTGTTCTTGTCTTTAGTAATGATTACAGTTCAAGGTCGCCGTCGAACACTTCATGCCACGGCAAACCATTCTTGTTCAGTTCTTCCATAAACGGATCGGGATCGAACTCTTCTACGTTCCATACCCCCGGACGCTTCCACAGTCCTTTCAGGAACATCATGGCGCCAATCATAGCCGGAACTCCCGTGGTGTAGCTTACGCCCTGCATACCTGTTTCTTGGTAAGCAGCCTGATGTGAACAGTTATTATATACATAATAGGTATGTTCTTTTCCGTCTTTGATACCGCGGATTCGGCAACCGATGGAAGTTTCTCCCTCGTAGTTTTCGCCCAAGTCTTGCGGATTCGGCAACACAGCTTTCAGGAACTGCAAAGGAACAATCTCCATGCCGTTATAATTGATAGGCTCTATGCTTGCCATTCCGATGTTTTGGATTACACGCAGATGGGTAAGGTATTCCTGACCGAACGTCATCCAGAAACGGGCACGCTTGATGGTTGGGAAATTCTTAACCAGCGATTCCAACTCTTCATGATACAGCAGGTAAGAATCGCGCGGACCGATGTTAGGATAAGTCAAATCTTTGTGGAACTCCAGCGGTTTCGTAGTTACCCACTTGCCATCTTCATAGTAACGGCCGTTTTGGGTAATCTCACGGATATTGATTTCGGGATTGAAGTTCGTAGCAAACGCTTTGTGATGATTTCCGGCGTTACAGTCTACAATATCCAGATATTGAATTTCGTCGAAATGATGTTTGGCGGCATAAGCCGTATAGATACCGCTTACTCCCGGGTCGAATCCGCATCCCAAGATAGCAGTCAGTCCCGCTTCTTCGAAACGCTGCTTGTATGCCCACTGCCAGCTATACTCGAAGTGAGCTTCGTCTTTGGGTTCGTAATTCGCCGTATCCAAGTAATTCACGCCTGCCTTCAGACATGCCTCCATGATAGTCAAATCCTGATACGGAAGCGCTACGTTAATAACGATTTCGGGTTTAAAACTGTTGAATAAAGCCACCAGTTCGTCCACATTGTCCGCATCAACCTTAGCAGTTTTAATGTTAGGGTTACCGATTGCTTTCACAATCGCATCACATTTTGACTGGGTACGACTCGCAATCATCACTTCCGTAAATACGTCGGGATGCTGAGCCACTTTGTGTGCAACCACGGTTCCTACACCGCCTGCACCGATGATTAATACTTTACTCATTGATTTCTATAAAACTTTAATGCCCGGCAACGTCACCGTTCATGTATGCAAATATACGGAATATTCCCAATTCGGAACGCATAAAATCAAGATGTATTTCGGAACTTTGCAGAATTTTATCACCTTACAAGTCTGAAAGAATGAGATGGCGGCTTCTTCAACTACCGCCGGAAACGCTACCGCATAAAATAAGGAAAGCATCGGCTTAAATGTATAAAAACATGCCGATGCTTTCTTTCACGCTATGAGTTAAGTTTTTGTATCACTGAATGCTGTTCAACAGATCTACTTTACCTTCGTTCACCAGCTTCAATATCAGTTCTCCGAAGAGCGTATTTTGCCATGCAAACCAAGCCCGGGTAAACTTCGCCGGATTATCTTTGTGGAAGGATTCGTGCATAAATCCTGTACCGGCATCTGTATCCATCAACATTTTAATGCAACGTTTGATTTCTTCATCGTTTTGACTGGTAAAGGCTTTCATCATGATACTCATCGGCCAAACCATGTCATACCCGATGTGTGGTCCTCCAATACCTTCACCTGCTGTTCCGCGGAAGAAATAAGGATTGTCTTCGCTCCACACGAAACGGCGGGTATTCTGATAAACCGGGTCGTTTACATCTACGTCGCCCAAATAAGGCATTGCCAGCAGGCTGGGTACATTCGCATCGTCCATCAAAATATGATTGCCGAAACCATCTACCTCGAAAGCATAAATCTTTCCGTACTTCGGATGATTATAAACCGCATATTGTTTTAATGCCGTTTCCACTTCGTCTGCCAACGTTGTGCATTCGGCAGCCAAGTCTGCTTTTTTATTGACTGTTTGCAATATCTCTGCCGCTTTACGCAAAGAAGACACGGCAAAGAAGTTTGAAGGAACCAAGAACTGCATGTTTGTAGCATCGTCAGACGGACGGAACGTGGATACGATCAGGCCGACCGGTTTTACCGGACGTCCCCATCCGTCGCAAGGAACCGTATCCAATGCGCGTTCGGTTTTGCGCTGGAACTTATAAGGACCTGTTCCGTCTTTACGTTGCTGCTCCTTAAACGTTTGCAGGATATTGGCTATCGCTTTCAGCCAGTCTTCGCCAAAAACAGAGCTGTCACCCGTAACCTTCCAATAATGATACGCCAAACGTAAGGGGTAACATAACGAATCAATCTCCCATTTGCGTTCGTGTAACTCCGGTTTCATATCCGTCAGGTCGCTCATCCATTCTCCGCCCGTAGCCCCATCATTAAACGCATTGGCGTAAGGATCAATATTGATACACATCCACTGGCGGTTGATAACACCTGCTATCATTTCTTTCAGTGCAGCATCTTCGTTTGCCAACTGCACATAAGGCCACACTTGAGCGCCGGAGTCGCGCAACCACATGGCATGGATATCTCCGGTATATACAAAGGTATCCGGACGACCATCCTCAAAATGGCGGAAATGAACCGTCGTATCCAACGTATTGGGGAAACAATTCGTAAACATCCAAGCCAATTTGGTATTAGTCAGCAACCGACAAACTCTTTCGATTTGCTTTTCTACGGCATCGGAATGGAACAAACGTTTATCCGGAGCCGGACGATTATCCTGCTTTATCGCATCATTCGTACACACATAAGACGTTTCTGCCGTTATCGCATTCGCTTGCGAAACGCAGGCGAATGCTGATAACAAACATACTCCGGTTATCAAATTCTTTTTCATATACATCTTTTTTAAGTCAGACAAAAATACAAAATACATTGCTTCCCGCCCGATTATTTTCCTAATTTATCCTTTAGCACCTTCATCCAATAACCACCAATAACAGAACGTGCTTGGAAGCCTCTCTGATTAGGTTCTAACGTCCAGTTCCAGTCGGTCATGGGAACGCGATCTACCGTTTCATTCATAAACGTATAGATAGGAGCGATGAATTTTTCGAAAGTAGCACGGTCTTGCGCCATTGTTGCCGTCCACATAATCCAGTCATTCTTGGTATAGGTTTCACGGTTATCCAACGGAACTCCATATTTATTTTCTTTTGTCTGGTAATATGCCAGTTCTTTTTCTACCACTTCTCTCGGGAAAAGATTAAAGCCTAACAGTTCATCCCATACCAGATTATATTTCAAGCTCCACGTACCGGGCTTGTCGAATGTCAGACGGTAATGGTCACCATCGTCAGCCATCTTTAACCATTCGCCCGCCATCTCTTTGGCTTTTTCCATATACTTGTTCGAAATGTCTTTCATTCCTTGCTTGTCTGCCAAATACGCATAAGAAGCCACACCCATAATTGCTTTGATAGACAGGTTTGTGTTATGGGCAAAATGTCCTGCAAAATCATCCGTACATAACTGATTTTCGGGGTCAAGACCATTCTCAGCCAAATAGTTTGCCCATGTAGTCAATACATCCCAATGCTTAGCCGCATAGTCCGGATTTCCTTCTATCACGGCGATGGCTGCGCTCAAAATCATCATGTTTCCGGTTTCTTCAATCGGCATATCACCCCCGTATACCTGTCCGTTTGCCAACGGATAAGTACCCAAATCATGCGCTGCAAAAGGTTTCGGCCATTTGCCACTTTCGCTATATTGGAATATACCGTTCATCATGCCTTTCAGCAAATTCGGATTATAAACCAAGAACAAAGGAGAAGAAGGATAAGTTAAATCCACGGTATTGATACATCCGTTACTGAAGTTCTCTTTCGACATGAACAGCAGTTCACCGTCGGGCGACTCAACCAGCTTGTGTGCAGCCATTACCTGCCGATAAGCCAGCGCACATAACTCAGCGTACTTTCTGCCTCCAGCTTGTTCTGCTTCGCCTATCAGTTTCGCATCAAATTCGGTACAGCGTTTCATCAATGTGCTATACTCTTGCGTTGCTTTTTCCAACTGGGTAAAGATAGTCTGATCGTTCTTACGATTCCAATACGGACGCAAATTAGTACCGAAGTATTGCAGTGAGTAAATATCATCGTAAGCCAGCATCAGATATCCCGTATCCGATTTGACATTACCCATCTTACAAGCGATAGCCAATTTATTCATTCCGTCGGTCGACTGTTCTTTCAGCGTACCATCGGCCAAGAAACTTTGACGCAACAAGGCTCCGTCACCGGCGCCAACCTTCAAACGATTGTCATCAGGCGCTGCAAAATAAAAATATCCCCAGTCGATGCGCAAATCATCTCCCCGTTTCGCCAATATGTTCTGCTCAACACTTCCGGTGCTGGCGTAAACGATACCATTCTCATTTCCGGTTTTACTTACCGATTTCTGATAGGGTTGGTCAATCGCCCATTGCGGACCTGCTTCGAAATACAATTCCACATCGTGTTTTTGATTGTCTTTCGATTGAACTTCGTAAGTAAGATAGTTAACCGGACGAGTCATCAGGTCTAAATCATCCATCAACAGCGGAGCGGTAAAAGTCAGTTTCAAGTCAACGTTCCCGCAGTTAAACGTATAATAAGTCTGAGTAGCCTGAGCGTCTACCGAAGTCTGTACAGCGGTCTCGGCAAAGAATCGGGTATCGTCTTTTTCTGCCAGCAAGCCAAAATCCAACAAACCATTTCCCACACGGTTACGGCAATAGGCAGCGATTATGTTTTCTCCCTTTTTCAACGAAGCAACTGCTTCTTCGGGAAGTTTGGCATACACATACTTTTTCGCCGAATTGCCTGTTTCGATCACCTTTATACCATTTACATAAATGATTACGTCATCGTCGTGCGAGTATTCCAAATACAAGTTTTTCTTCGACAAATCGTCGGTTATGTTTACCGTACGGCGTACCCAAATGTATTCACTTCCCCATTGAGTTTTTGCAGTAGGCTCGTTTTCTTTCGTTCCGAATGCTCCCGGAGCCGTTTTCCATGCAGCATCGTTAAATCCGGCCTTTTCCCAACCCGATACGGGTTCGGCAGTCGTATATTTTCCTTCCCAGTCACATTGCTCGGAGGTTCCACATATCGGATATAGTTCCAGTTCTTCTTCTCCCATGAAACGATATGCTTTGCCGTCTACTTTAGCAACTCCCAGTAAAGGGAAGTTCTTGCCCGTCCAGTGTTTTACCGGAGCATCATATAATTGATTAGACATCGACCACGCACTGGTGTAAGGGTCAATCGTTACCAACGGATAAGCCGGAGCACGTAATTCGTTTTTAGCATGTTGTTCCGACTGCTGTTTTCCTCCTCCGCAACCAACCAGCAGAGCGGTTGTTGCTACATAAACTAATGTTGTCAGTCTCATATTTTTATTTTTTTTGATGATACATGATTTTCACTTTACAGTATTGTCAGGGAAGAGCAACATCAAAGCGGGAATACCGGATGCCGAATAACTGTCTATCACCTGATTTCCGCTCACCGCCTCATCGTATATTCCTCCGCAAATGATGCGGTTCTTATCGCGGTTACTCCACCCGCAGTCTATCGTATGCTCCAAGAAAGGAAGGTATTGCGATTGTCCGCAATCGTAAACCAACATGGCGATGTATTGTGCGAATATAGCCGTATAAATACCTTGCTCGATTCCGCTTTCAAAAGGAAGCACACCGGCAGGCGACATGTCTTTCACCGTATAGTCTGCGGCAAGGATGGCGTTATCCAGATAACGGCGTTCACCCGTAGCCTGATACAGCATTACCGAGCCTCCGATAAAAGTCGCCTGATTATATACGTGGGCTTTCCAGTCCGGTTCATGCGTTCCGTGTCGGCTGTCTGCCACCCGCCCCGTCGATTTGTCGAACAGGTTATTTACCCCCCACTCATAAATTTCTTTCGCTTTTTCCAGATACTGTGCTTTGGTTTGGTAGTTCCAATCCGCCTCCTCCGGTTCGCGCCTGCCTGCGGGTACATTTTTATAAAGCGTCATCGCCGCTACCACCGTAGGGAAATTGATACAAGCCATCTTGCCGTCGCGGTCGCTGTCATTCGGTTTCGGGTTATGGATAGGTTGCCACTGCCAGAACATGCCGCCTTTTTTCTCGTCGTACGAGCCGGTATCCCCTACCCGCTTCGAACCGTTCCATACCCGACTGAAACTTGCCTCGGCCAGTTTCAGGTATTCTTTGTCGCCAAACAATTCGTAAGCACGGGCAAGCGTAATAGTCCACCACTGAATATCATCGTAGATAAACCAGCCGGTGTTTTCGTTATTGTCATGGAAATCGAAGCCTACATAGTGAGCTTTATTTCCCTCAAAGATTTTCCGACTTAACGCCTTGTACTTTTTTTCGCGCTCTGTGTCTTTCTGCGAACGGGCAAGACGATATGCATTCATCGCCATATCCCAATAAATAGGCTGACACCAAATTGCCGCTGCTCCATTTCCACGGTCTACGGCACGAGGAAAAGAAGTATCCGTTTTATAAATATACTTCAGGGAATCAAGGTAATTACGATTAAAACCTTCGTAAGCCTCCCATACATCTGCACGAGTATAGCGCAACGTCGCACACATCCCTGAAAGTCCGACGGCCCAACATCCGATTAACAATAATATTTTTCTTGTCTTCATACTAACTAATGTTTTTATATATATCGATACTAAAACCTATGCATTAATTGAACCCATTGAATTTTTTCCGCTAACGGAAGCGCGGGCAAAATGTCTCCTCCGTTATACCCGAAAAACGCTACCGTTAGCGTTGGTCAACTCATGCGGTAGCGTTGACCGGTTCTACCCATAGTGTTGATGCGTCCTATGGGTAGCGTTTTCAAGCCCTCTGCCGAGCCAGATAAACCCTCTTAAACAAGCCCTTTTACGGTGTTACGCTTAAACGGAACTCTGCAGAGCCATGTACAAATTCTCCACAGCCACTCTACCGGTCCATAATAGAACCGTTTCATCCACCAATTACTATAAGCTATTTGTATTATGCAGAAAAAGATACCGAACATAAAACTTTCAAGATAATTCAGCGACACAGCCCCATTTAACCCAAAGCCGTAGAAAACACAAACGCCGACAAAACTTTGCATCATGTAGTTTGTTACACTCATTCTGCCTACCGGAGCCAAATAATCTAAAATCTTGCGTCCGCCGTATCGGTAATACAACAGTATCAGTCCGCAAACGTAAACCATCATCTGCCCTAAATTACCGTATGTTTTAAACATGGTCTGTCCTACCCGCAATGCAAAATCTTTTACTCCCCAATAAGGAAGCAAATAAGCTATCGCATAGAACACGGCAAAAAACGCCAACGCATACGGCAAAACCAGCTTGCTGTAATTTACCATCCGAACTTCGTCTTTATGGATTCCCGAACGTCCGATCAGCATACCGATGATAAACAACCCCAACAACTGCAAATAGCGGTAATTATTAAACACCCACAACACCTTAGCCCATTGTCCGCGCCACAGATTGAAATCAATCACATCGGCAAACGAACCGTGAATAAACACAGAAGCACAGGTTTCATAAAGGCGATTCATTTCGACCACCAAATCGGTAGGCTGGTTCGGCACGTTGTTCTCCAGCAAGGAAACAAAACTGATTACTGCGGGAATTTGCAGGAACAGCAACACAGCCAATCCTATCAGCCACTTGGTGGGGACTTTATATAAAGGTATAAGAAACAGTCCTAACAAAGCGTAGACTACAAAGAACTCACCCAAATACATCAGTCCGTTAATATAGCCGAACAATAACAACAGCACCATACGCCAAACAAAACGTCCTCTGAAATCTACTCCCTTACTTGCCTGAGAATCCATCTGCATGAAAAAGCTCAGTCCGAACAACAAAGAAAACATGGCATACGACTTTCCGGCAAACAGGAAATTCAGCGTATCAAAGACTCCCGTATCTACCCGCTGCCAGAACGGATTATCTACAACCGGCACCAAAGTCAGGTCAAAACGCTCCATGCAATGCCACAACAGAATACCTACCAATGCAAATCCTCTAAGCGCATCAATCGAATGAATGCGTTTGGGAGGAGCAATCCGATGAACATGATTATTCATAACATCCCGACGTTGAAGATTTCTATACTCGATTGTTCCGAAAGCGGAGCATAATCCTTTATTGATACACAGGCTACGGGCGTTGCAGCATGAGTGTGATTGGTAAATACGTTTTTCATCGTTTTCAGGTTTAATAAAGATAATGTGTTAATTCTCTGCTGCAAAACTAACGAACGCAAGTAACGAATGATAGAAATAGTCATTCAAAAAACAGAAAAAACAGTTCACCAACCAGTCTTTTCACCATTTAACGCCCCGCAGGCATTATAACTTGCCTTTTCTTACGCTTGAGGGCTGTTGCCTCCGGTTTGTTCCATTGCAAAAAATAAGTCGGCATCTTTTATCAGACGACGACTTATTTTATCGGATAACAATCTCAATTTCGAACCAACAGATTCCCTTTTTCTACCCATAACACCGCCTCAGGCTGTCGGGGTAAAGATGACATTTTTACCAGCTAAAATTATAATCCGGAAGGTTTAGGCAAGGGAACTCCTAATTTTACAGGCTTCCCAAATACGGGCATCCCGTTTTTATCCCATTCTATTTTTTGCATACGTATGCTTCTCGACTCATTATCACCGGTTATGCCGTTGGGTATTGCACGGGCATGATACAGTACATACCATTCTTTCCCATCGGGAGAAGGAACAAACGAAAGGCTTCCCGGACTGAATACACTATCTTGAGGCGACTGCGAAAATACCGGTTTATCGTCTTTATGCCAAGAATCCGGGTTCAACAAATCAGCATCGGTATCGGCAGTGAGCATCCCTATGCAATAATAGGGAGACCAACATCCGCTTGCCGAATAGTATAATATCAGCTTTTGTCCGTCGCGCGAATGAAACAACTGAGGAGCCTCGTTTACATAAATCGGATAAGCCGTACGGCTTCCGTCGGGATTCACCCACTGTCGTTCCCAACTATATTCCGGCTTCGACAACATAACCCGCTTGGTATCCAGTGTCCACGGATTTTTCATCCGAGCGATATAAATGCATTGGGTTTCTTCCATGATACGTCTTTGAGGCCAGCCCGACCAAATCAAGTATTGAACTCCTTTATGAACAAAAGTTGAAGCATGAATCCCCCAGTTCCAATCCGGATTCGTCATAATCGCTCCTTTCAGTTTAAATGTTCCTTCCAATGGAGTTGCAGCCTCATTCTCTAATACATAAATCTGATGATTATCCGTATTGCCATTATCGGCAGCATAATAGATGTACCATTTGTCATTTATCCGATGAATCTCCGGCGCCCACAAATTATATTTATTGTTAGGGTCGGCAGAACGCCACACTTCTTTATAAATAGCATGTTGCATATCTGTAATATCTTCTGTCTCCCACACCCAAATCATATCGTTGGTTTCATGCGTATAATAATATTTCCCTTTATAAAAAATAGCACTGGGAGAACTTCCTGTACCAAACAAAGGATTGGTAAAGGTTGACACCGTTTTGCCGCTTTCGGCATTCGGATTATTCCGACAGGCACCCATCATACACATAAGAATAAACAAAGGCACGTAACAAACTAATTTCATAACAATATTTCGTTGGGTATGTAACATGCAGCCAAAATTATACATTTCAACCAACAATTCAAGAAGAAATGGTCAGTTTTTATCTTTTATTTGACAAAACCTATCCACAAAAGAAAAAATAAATGGCAACCTTTGTATGTAGATTAAAACATCAAAAAAACATATTATCATGAAAAACATCAGTAAAGTAAAAGGAATGCTGTTTTGTGCGGCACTGTCAATGTGTTGTTCATGTAACCATACATCTACAGAGTTTAGTGTAACCATGACAGACCGACCAGACAGAATGGAACAGAATCCAAACTATGCGAATAATCGTTCTCCACTGCAACCGTCGCATTTCTTAAAACTTCCGGTAGGAAGTATCAAGCCGGAAGGATGGTTAAGAAAGTATTTGGAACTGCAACGAGACGGACTGACCGGTCACTTAAACGAAATCAGTGCATGGCTGGAAAAGGAAAATAATGCTTGGCTCACCAATGGAGGCGATCATGGATGGGAAGAAGTTCCGTATTGGTTGAAAGGCTACGGAAATCTGGCTTACATCTTAGGCGATGAGAACATGATAAACGAAGCTAAAACATGGATTGAAGCAGCCATAAACAGCCAGCGTCCCGATGGATCGTTTGGTCCGATAAACATGAAAGGCGATAAGCCTGAACTCTGGGCGCAAATGATTATGTTATGGTGTCTGCAATCTTATTATGAATATACCAACGATTCGCGTGTGCTAACTTTAATGACCAATTTCTTCAAATGGGAGTTAAGTTTGCCTGACGATAAATTTTTAGAGGATTACTGGGAAAATAGCCGCGGTGGAGATAATTTGCTTAGCGTATATTGGTTATACAATAAAACTGGTGAATCTTTCTTGTTAGAGTTAGCTGAGAAGATACATCGCAACACTGCCGATTGGACAAGACCTTCTACGTTACCCAACTGGCATAACGTGAACGTTGCGCAATGTTTCCGCGAACCCGCCACTTACTACATGCTTGATAAAGATTCTGCTTTATTAGCTGCTTCATACAATGTACATCATCTGATCAGACGCACATTCGGACAAGTGCCGGGAGGTATGTTCGGCTCTGATGAAAATTGTCGCATGGGCTATATCGATCCCCGGCAGGGCGTAGAAACTTGCGGAATGGTGGAACAAATGGCTTCGGATGAAATCATGCTCCGCATGACGGGTGATCCTTTTTGGGCTGAACATTGTGAAGATGTAGCATTCAATACTTATCCGGCAGCAACCATGCCTGATTTTAAGGCGTTGCGTTACATCACCTGCCCGAATCATGTGATAAGCGATTCGAAAAACCATCATCCGGGCATTGATAACTCCGGACCTTTCCTTGCCATGAACCCTTTCAGCAGCCGCTGCTGCCAACATAACCATGCACAAGGATGGCCTTACTATACCGAGCATCTGGTATTGGCTACTCCCGATAACGGAGCAGCTTTAGCTCTGTATGCTTCTTGCAAAGCGACCATGAAAGTAGGAGACGGACAGCAAATCGCTATTCATGAAGAAACGAACTATCCGTTCGATGAAGTCATCCGGTTGACTGTTCAAACAGACAAGGAAGTGGAATTCCCGCTTTACTTGCGTATTCCTACTTGGGCAAACCAAGCACAAATCCATATCAACGGACAGAAAGTTACGACTCCTGTTACCAGCGGACAATATGCTTGTATCCGCCGCACTTGGAAAAACGACGATAAAGTGGAACTGACGTTACCCATGCAACTCAGTTTGCGTACATGGCAAGTAAACAAGAACAGCGTAAGCGTAAACTATGGACCACTCACCATGTCGTTAAAAATACAAGAGAAATATGTAAAGAGCGACAGTAAAGAAACTGCAATCGGCGACTCACAATGGCAAAAAGATGCCGATGCAAGCCAATGGCCTACGTATGAAATCTATCCCGACTCGCCGTGGAATTACTCATTGGTATTAAACAAAGACAATGCGCTGAAAGATTTCAAAGTAATCAAAAAACAATGGCCTGCCGACAATTTCCCCTTCACGCAGGAAAACGTTCCTCTTGAAATCAAAACCGTAGGACGACAGATTCCAAGCTGGAAGGTAGACCAATACGGACTTTGCCATGAACTGCCCGAAGCCGATGCTCCCAAAAGGGAAAAAGAAGAAATCACCTTAATACCGATGGGAGCTGCCCGACTCCGAATCAGCGCGTTCCCTAACACTTACGAATAATTCATTAACCTATTTATTATTACAATTCTATCATGAAGAAACTATTAACAACTTTATTCGCATTAATTTGCTTGAACGGATTTGCCAATCCGCAGCCGCGTCCTGAATATCCACGTCCGCAATTTGAACGCAGCCAATGGGTAAACTTAAACGGAACATGGAACTTTGAGTTCGATTTCGGAGAATCGGGTAAAGACCGCTCGCTACAAAAGGCCGAACAACTAAGCCAGCAAATTACTGTTCCGTTTTGTCCGGAAAGCAAACTGTCGGGAGTAGCGCATACCGATTTTATCAACTGTCTGTGGTATCAGCGCAAACTGTCAATCCCTGCCGACTGGAGTGGGAAAAAGATATTGCTTAACTTTGGAGCGGTAGACTATTATACTGAAATTTATATCGACGGAGAGTTTGTACAGTCGCATTGGGGCGGTTCGTCTTCATTCTCGGCAGATATCACCCGATTCGTGAAAAGCGGACAAACACATAACTTGGTGCTTCAGGTAAAAGATGACCTGCGTTCGGGTAAACAGACCGGCGGGAAACAATGTACCAACTTTTATTCGGGAGGATGCTCCTACACCCGCGTTACCGGTATCTGGCAAACGGTTTGGATGGAAGCTGTTGACAAGAAAGGATTAAAAACAGCGGTAGTACGCCCCGACATTGACCAAAAACAACTGATTATTACTCCGGAATTTTATCAAGAGTCTAACAATACGCTGGAAATCGTGCTAAAAGACGGCAATAAGACAGTAGCAAAAAAAAGCGTTACCTGCTCAAACAGCAGTACCATCATACTTCCTGTCAAGAATATGAAGTTATGGAGTCCTGAGAATCCGTTCTTATACGACTTGGTTTATCAGGTAAAAGACCAGCAGGGAAACATCATTGATGAGGTGAAATCGTATGCGGGTATGCGCAAAGTACATACTGCCGATGGCATCTTTTATCTGAACAACGAGCCTTATTTCCAACGTTTGGTACTCGATCAAGGATATTATCCCGACGGAGTATGGACAGCTCCTTCAGACGAGGCTTTGAAAAACGACATCGTACTGGGAAAGGAAGCCGGATTTAACGGGGCAAGACTCCACCAGAAAGTTTTCGAAGAACGTTATTATTATTGGGCTGACAAATTGGGTTATCTTACATGGGGAGAGAGTGCAAGCTGGGTGATGGATATCAATGACGAACTGGCGGTGCGCAATTACATCGGCGAATGGACGGAAGTGGTAGCGAGAGACCGGAACCATCCGTCGCTGGTTACTTGGACTCCTTTTAATGAAACTTGGGGAAGCCGTGAAGGAGTTTATCCGCGACTGATACGCGACATTTATCATATAACGAAGTCAATCGACCCCACCCGTCCCATCAACGATGCCAGCGGAGACGACCATATACTGACCGATATCTGGAGTGTACATAATTATGAACAGGATGGAAGCAAACTGGCAGAACAACTGGAGTTTAAAGAAGAAAAAGAACCTTACCGAAACAGCCGCGACAAAAAATTCTTGGCCGTGTACGAAGGACAACCTTATATGGTAGACGAATTCGGAGGCATCGGATGGATGTCGGCCGAAGAGCGCAAAAATTCTTGGGGCTATGGAAACATACCTCAAACTCCCGAAGAGTTCTACACTCGCTTGGAAAGTCAGGTAAAAGCCTTGAAAGACGCTAAACACGTTATGGGATTCTGTTACACGCAACTCACTGACGTGGAACAGGAAAAGAACGGTATTTATTATTACAACCGTACTCCCAAATTAGATATGAAACGGATTAAGGCAATCTTCGAACTGATTCCTTCTTCGCACACTAACCTGAAATAATCATGAAAAAGGCATCTTTTTGTTTCTTATTCACCATACTGCCCTTGCTCTTGTCGGCAAGGCAGTATGGAGGTAATCTTTTCTTTCAGCGGGCAGATTCGTTACTGAACACGATATTAACTTTATATCAGGTTCCGAAATACGGACTGCTGATGGAAACTTATCCTCGTAACCCCAAGCAACAGATTACTTATACTGCCAACAGCGATGCTAATCTTACTCAGCAAGAAGTATCTTTCCTTTGGCCGTATTCGGCAATGGTTTCGGGCTGTGTCTCCATGTACAAAATATCCAAAGCAGACAAATACAAGAAGCTTATGGATAAACAAATCAAGCCGGGACTTGATTTGTATTGGGACAATACCCGGAAACCGGCGTGTTACCAATCATACCCCACCTTTGCAGGGAAAAATGACCGATATTACGATGACAACGACTGGATAGCTTTAGACTGTTGCGATTACTACGAAGCTACCGGCAAACAAGAATATCTTGACAAGGCTATCGCCCTGCATCGGTACATTTACTCTGGATGGTCGGACGAACTGGGTGGAGGAATCTATTGGTGTGAACAGAAACGTACCTCCAAAAATACTTGTTCAAATGCTCCGGCTACGGTTCTGTGTCTGAAGTTATATAAGCTCACAAAAGATGAAAAGTATTTGAAACAGGCTGAAGAAACCTACGAGTGGACCAAGAAAAACCTGCGCGACCCTGAGGATTTTGTTTATTGGGACAATATCAGCTTAGAAGGTCAAATAGGCTATGCCAAATATACCTACAACAGTGGGCAAATGATTCAGGCAGGCGTACTGCTTTACCAGATTACAGGCAAGGAGGCTTACTTACAGGATGCGCAGCAAACGGCTAAAGGGGCTTACGAGTATTTCTGCCGCTTGCAGCAAACGCCGAAAGGAGAAATGAGATTCTATCCCGACAGTCCGTGGTTTAATGTTATCTTGTTCAGAGGTTTAAAGGCTCTTTATCAAACCGACCATAACCCGACTTACATCAAAGCGATGATAGATAACGCCGATTTTGCTTGGAGATGGACGCGCGACAGCAACGGCTTGTTCAGCAACGACTGGTCGGGAAATAAGTCAAACCAATTTAAAAGTTTGCTGGAAAACGCTTGCATGGTTGAATTATTTGCAGAAATCAGCGAATTGTAACTCTATTTGTACGTTATGAATATCAAACATCTAATCATGGCAGGAGCCATACTGTGTATTCCTGCCGCCCACTGCCGGTCACAGCAAAACCGGCAAAGTGGAAATCCGATAATTCCCGGATGGTATGCAGACCCTGAAGCCATCGTTTACGGCGATACATACTGGATTTTCCCGACGCTTTCTCAGCTTTACGGAGAAGACACCCTTACTTATAAAAAAGATTTGGAGCGAAAAACCGAAGCCATCAATCAAGAATATAACTTACAAACGCATTTCGATGCTTTTTCATCGACCGACCTCGTTCATTGGACCAAACATCCGGAGGTGTTATCCATCAAAAATGTTCCGTGGGTAAAATATGCTTTGTGGGCGCCATCGGTAATTCATGCCAACGGGAAATATTACCTATTCTTCGGCGGAAACGATATTCAGAACGATGAGCAGTGGGGAGGCATCGGAGTGGCTGTTGCCGACCGTCCGGAAGGTCCGTATAAAGACGCTTTAGGAAAACCGCTCATCTCGAAAATCATAAATAAAGCACAGCCGATAGACCAGTTTGTGTTCCGCGATGACGACGGACAGTATTATATGTACTACGGGGGATGGAGACACTGTAACATGGTGAAATTACGAAGCGACCTTTTGGCTTTGGAGCCGTTTGACGACGGGACGTACTACAAAGAAGTTACTCCCGAAAATTACGTAGAAGGCCCCTTCATGCTGAAACGAAACGGAAAGTATTACTTCATGTGGTCGGAAGGCGGATGGGGAGGCCCGGATTATTGTGTGGCTTATGCCATAGCCGACTCGCCGTTCGGACCGTTTAAACGTATCGGAAAAATTTTACAGCAAGACCCGCAGGTAGCTACCGGAGCAGGACATCATTCGGTTATCCAGATACCGGGAAAAGATGAGTATTACATTATTTACCATCGCCGTCCGTTAGGTCACACGGGGATAAACGAACGTCAGGTTTGCATTGATAAATTGGAGTTCGACCCCAATGGCTACATCAAACCCGTAAAAATCACCCACGAGGGAGTCCGTCCGGTTTCCTTACAGAAATAAATACGAAAAATTTCCATCCGAAAAACAGCCGAAAATTCCTTCGGATAGAAATGAAAACTTATCCGCATAAAAGGGTTGTTTGAACTTTATCCGGGCATAAAAAAATTCTACCCATAGGACAGGCAAGTCCTATGGGTAGAACCGGGTAACTTAACCGCATGAAACAAGTAACACTAACGGTAGCGTTTTTTTCGGAAGAATTTCTTATTTCTCTTGCGAGAGATGAGTTACGTAATCTTTCGGTAATACGCCGAATTGCGCCCTAAAGCATTTGGCAAAATAAGATGACGAACTGAAACCCGTCTGCTCACATACCTCCGTAATGCGGCATCCCTCCTTCAACAATACAGCAGCCCTGTTCAACCGGCAAAGTTTCAGATAATCATTGGGAGACATTCCGGTCAAGGCTTTAAGTTTACGGTAGAAATTAGAACGGCTCATGTTCATATCTGCCGCCAAGATGTCTATCGAAAAATTCTCGTCAGCCAGTTGCGCTTCAATCGCCTGCTGCATTTTTGTAAGAAATTCGCGGTCGCGAGGCGTAATGCTTATTTCTTCTTGTCCTTCGGGCAGGTTATGACTGTTCAGCTCTTGCATACGCTGATGGAAAACCATCCTTAACTTCAAGATATTTCGTATCTGCATCTTCAACTGAACGATAGTAAACGGTTTTTCCACGTAAGCATCCGCTCCGTACCTGAATCCTTCGGCTTTCGATTCGGGTAAGGTTTTTGCCGTAAGCAGTATAACGGGGATGTGAGAGTAATCAATATCCGATTTTATTTTGTTACAAAGCTCCAGTCCGTTCATTTTAGGCATCATCACGTCGCTCACCACTACGTCAACGGCAGTCGTTTCTAAAACTTTCAAGGCTTGCAGTCCGTTCGTTGCTTTTACCACCTTAAACCATTTGGCAAGCCTTGTATACTCCATGTCTAACAGTTCTACGTTATCTTCAACCAACAGCACGGTATATTTTTGTTGCAAAAGCGGGTCGTCCTCTTCAGTTTTCACCGGCGATTCCACCTTTTCATCCATATCTGATACGATAATCTGTTCTTCTATATCCGACTCACGGGCGTGAAGGGGAAGCGTCAGAATAAAAGATGCTCCACCGTAAGAATTGTCTTCTGCCCTCAAACTTCCCCCGCAGTTTTCCGCCAACGAGCGAGAGTATGCCAGACCGATACCTGTCCCTAACATCGCTTTGGGATTGTCTACCTGATAAAAAGCCTGAAAAACTTTTTCTTTTTCATCGAAAGGAATCCCGTCTCCATCATCTTCTACCCGAATATCAAACTGTTCATTGAGTTGTTTCAACCGAATATCTATTCGGGTATGGGCATACTTCATGGCATTGCTAACCAAGTTTACCACAATCTTGCTGACTTTATCAGCATCAATCACCGCCTCTATCCGGGAGGTTTCCGGAACATCCAACGTCAGAACAAGACTCTTCAGTTCAGCCGAACCGATAAATTGGTTATAAATATCTTGCAATAGCTCTACAATATCGCAGTTCTTCAGATGAAGCCGTACTACGCCTGCCTCCATTTTCTGGAAATCCAGCAACTCATTGGTCACTCCCAACAGGTAATTTACATTCTTATCTATTACCGAAAGATATTTGCTATCTTCTTTGCTCCGGTCGGTAACGAGCAAACTTTCAAGCGGTAATTTAATCAGGCTAAGAGGTGTACGTATTTCGTGCACCAAATTGATAAAGAAATTGATTTTAGATTTATACAATTCTTTTTCTTTCTCTATCTGATAATTTTCCATCCGTTTGCGGTATTTGTTCTTCAGATGACGGTCTCTGCGCCACAGTGCATACGCAAGAAAACAAACCGCAAGCAAACAATACACAAGATACGCCCAGCCTGACAGCCACCACGGAGGCGTAACAATAATCCATAAATCAGCTACATCATTATTCCATTTCAAGTCATTGTTCGAACCACGCACAAGCAGGTGATATTTGCCCGGAGCCAGATTGTTATACGAAACATAGTTATTCTCCAAATCGTTAAACCATTCCTTGTCTACCCCTTCCAACTTATAAGAATAATGATTCTTACGGGGGTCTTGGTAACTAAGTGCAGCAAAATACACCGTAAAGCTATTATAGGTATAAGGTATCTTTACTTCTTTGGCCTGATAGAAGGGTTTGTCAAGATGCAACAACTTACGTACATCTTCTCTTTTATCGACACGCATCAAAGTTATATCCGTGATGTATACGGGAGGAACGTAGGCATTTGAAGGAAAGAACGAAGGACGGAAGGCGTTAAACCCATTCATCCCTCCCAAATAAATCGTACCGTCTTCTGCCTTAAAAGAAGCTCTTTCACGGAACGGATTACTCAACAAACCGTCTGACTCAGTAAAACGCTGGTATTTTTCGGATGACATGGGGTTTAATTTCACAATACCCACATTCGTCGACAGCCAGAATGCTCCCGACTGGTCTTGCTCTATCGAATAAATAACCTGACTGGAAACCCATGAATTGTTTTCACTCAAATCGACAAAACATCTCTGGCGTTCGTCAAAATAGCACAGCCCGTTTCCGTTTGTCCCAAACCACATTACGCCGTTGCTGTCTTCAAACAACGTGATGACGGAATTATGGCTGATGCTTTTCTTGTCGTTACGCTTATGTTCATAATGACGCCAATAATTATCTGTCTGATTACATAGAAAAACCCCGCTGTTTGCCGTCGAAATCCAAATGTTGTTATGCCCGTCTTCCAATATATCCGTAATGGATATCATGACTCCAATGGTTGTTTCTGTATGGAAGTTGTCTTCTTCGGGATTATAATAACAAAGCCCCCAACTTGTCCCTACATAAATCCGCCCGTTACGACAGCCGTAAATCGTTTGCACATCATCGCTACATATCGTGTTCGGAGTAGTATAAGAGTGATTATAACTTTTTACACGCCTCGTCGACAAATCTAAGATTTTTAACCCGTTGGCAAATGTTCCTATCCACAATTTACCTTTATCCAAAAACAGGGCACGGATATCGTAAGGCGATTTGCCGTCTTCTTCCAAAGGATATTTATCGACCTTCCGAGTGGCCTTATCATATCGGTACAGCCCGTTACGAGTACCTATCCAGATATTTCCGTTGGATTCATCTTCGCAAAACGTATTTACCACACCGCTTTCGGGTAACACAAAACGGCGGAAGGGCTTGGCACGTGCCGACAGATAGCTTACTCCTTGCATGTTAGTCAGTACCCAAATACCGTTTTCGGCGTCTTCCATCAGCGCATTGATGCTCCGGTCGTTACCGGAAGAGTCGCCCACCGAGTTATCTATCGGAACCAGCGTTTTTGTCATGCGGTCGAAACTATACAGCCCGTTATCTGTTCCCACCAACAATTTTTTTTGCCTCCACGGTTTCAAACATTGGATAATCCGGAACTGGTCTGCTCCTATTTCATAATGGTTTGTTTCTCCCGTACCTACATTTATACTGAACAAAGACTTGCTGTTTGTTCCTATCCACAGCGTACTATCCACAAGCTGAATGCAATTGGCCTTATGGTTCGACTTGTTCCAATCTACATCCGAAGATGATAAGTGATAAGTTCGCTGATATGCTCCATGACGGTCGAAACAAAGAATATCATCTTGCAATGAAGAACAGTATATTTCTCCTTTTTGCCCCACACAGATGTCCCATACGAACGAAGAATACATATTGTTCTGCGTTAAAACGTTTTTCTGCGGGTCATAAAAAAACAGTCCTTGCCCTAACGTAGCTATACCTATCATACCGTCGGCCAACTGCACTATCCGGCTTACTTCACTACTGATAAACACGCCGAACTCGGTAGTAACATCGAACAGAACAAAAGCATCCCGATTACGCTCATAAATATAAATGCCACAGTCTGTACCTACCCAGATACGCTTTTGGCTGTCTTCGTAAAGCGAACGGACAAAGTTATTTCCGAGCGACCGGTTTTCGTCTTGCGACGAACTGCGGTATATGATATTCTTCCTGCCGTCAAAACAGTTCAATCCATTGCTTGTACCCAGCCAGATAAAGCCATAGCTATCCTGCAAGGCACATAACACGGTGTTATGCGACAACCCGTCTTCTACCGTATATGTACTGAACATTAATGAGCCAGAAGCCTTTGCGGAAAGACATACTCCCCACACGGCAAACCATAAAAGAAGGCATTTCATCTCCCGCCTCATGCGTTTGCATGGGTCAACCTTTTTTTTCAAAAATAAAAATTGCATGAATATAATGATGCTTTGTTTCAAGATTTCAAAAGTAATGAATATTCTTTTTACTGTAAAGTTTTAACCGGAAAAATAGCTGCTCAAACGGGCTGTTTCATGCGAAATGTATCTGTAAAAACCATACGCTCGAACACATGCGGTTGCGCATAGGAACGCATCCGTATGCGTCAGGCAAAACATGCGGATGTTTTATCCAATTCTACCCGAAGAGTTTTTGACTCCGTAAACAACAGTCTTTCTTCTTATGCCGATACTTCTTAAACAAAAAACAGAAAAACAGCAACAATCAGCAACCATAAAACAAAAAAATCAGACCAACACATAATACATAAAGCACTGTAATCCAACGCACTATTATAATATACACGTTTTCTGTTTATTGAATAGCTTTTCATCTTCCGAAGAGCAAAAATCACCGTTATTTGCAATCGGTAAATTTGAAAAATACCATGAACTTTTTTTATTAACCATTCTAAATTTAGTCACTATGAGCAAAAAAGAAGAAAAAATTTGCTTCTTGACCCGTAGCAACTTGTGGCGTGTCCCTTTATGTGCAGCCGCATTTTCCCTGCTTCCCAGCGGATATAGTTACACATGGGGAACCAACTCTCAGTTAATGGCTGATGCTTCCGTTGAGTCAATGCAACAGCAGCGGCCGATAAAAGGTATCGTTGTAGACGAAAACGGCGAACCCGTTATCGGGGCAACAGTCCGGCTCAGTGGAAGTAGCACAGGAACCATCACAGACATGGACGGACGATTTGAAATCAACGTAGCTAAAGGCGAAGAGCTGGAGATTTCATATATCGGTTACACAACACAAACTGTGAAAATCGGTAATTCCGGTTCTATCCAAGTCACACTGAGAGAAGCAACAGAGGTGTTAAACGAGGTTGTTGTAACGGGTTTCGGTATGTCGCAAAAAAAAGCAACGCTGACCGGAGCCGTATCTTCTGTCAAATCGAGCGATATCGAACGTTCGGCTGCCGTAACCGCCAGTGGTGCTTTGGTTGGTAAAATAGCCGGATTGAACACACGTCAACAAAGCGGAGCGCCGGGTTCTACTACCGCCCTGCAAATCCGAAACATGGGTACACCGCTATTCGTTATCGACGGAGTTGTGAGTGATGAAGGACAGTTTAACAACATGGACTTCAACGACATCGAGTCAATATCTATCCTGAAAGACGCTTCGGCTGCCCTGTATGGTTTGCGTGCCGCAAACGGTGTGGTAGTGGTAACTACTAAAAAAGGTGCGCGAAACACGAAAAACACGGTTTCGATTAACGCTTACTACGGATGGCAGAAAAACTCAAAATTCGTTGACCCTGCCAATGTGAAAGACTACGTACATGCTTATGCCACTGCCGAAACTTTCTCCGGACGTACGGGAGGTGACCGCCGTTACAGCAAGGAAGAATATGACAAGTGGATGGCGGGAGCAGACCCACAGTATCAAGGTTGGGACTGGGGAGATTACATTTGGGTCACTGCACCTCAGTTCTACATCAATACCAACTTTTCGGGAGGTACAGACAAGGCTAATTATTATGTAGCCATTTCTCACATCAACCAAGATGCCACGGTTCGCAACTACGGCAGTTTCCGCCGTACCAACGCGCAGATGAGTATCGAAATGAATGTGAACGAGCGTCTGAAAGTGGGTGCCACCGTTAACGGACGTATCGAAGACCGCCGGCATCCGGGTGTTCCGGGAACAGACGACTATTGGTTGCCGCGTTTCGCCACTTTGAAAAACCAGCCAACCAAACGGCCTTATGCAAACGATAACCCGAATTATCCGCAAAAAGTGTCCGACCAGCCGGAAACCAACTTCGCCATCCTGAATTACAATACTTCGGGTAAGGTATCAGACGTATGGCGCGTTATCCAACTGAACGCCACTGCCGAATATGAAATTCTGAAAGGATTAAAGTTTAAAGGATTGGTAGGATATTATTACGCATACAATGAGTTAGACAATCAGGAATATACATTCAACCTGTATGCTTACGACCCGGGCACCGACTCTTATTACGTTACAGACGCAATGACCAATCCGTACAGAGAACGTAATCGGGAAAAAGTGGAAGATCAGATTGGTAACTTCCAGTTAAACTACGACCGCAAATTCGGAAAACACTCGATTACAGCCGTAGCCAGTTTTGAAGCCAGCCAACGCAAACGCCCCAAAATGTGGATTCACTCTACCCCAGTATCCAATGCCATGGACTTAATCCGCCTGAAAGAAATCGTAGAATTCAACGATGACGGAGACCGCACCGAAGCACGTATGGGATACCTCGGACGTATCAACTATAACTATGCAGACAAATATCTGGTAGAATTAATCGGACGTTGGGACGGTTCTTGGAAATTCCGCCCGGGACACCGTTGGGGATTCTTCCCGTCGGCATCTATCGGATGGAGAATCTCGGAAGAAAACTTCTGGAAAGAAAACAAAATAGGCCAGATAATCAGCAACCTGAAACTCCGTGGCTCATACGGCGAAGTAGGAGATGACAACGTAGCCGATTATGCTGCTTTTGATTTCTTGTCGGGATATACCTATAATAATGGAGGTGCTGTACTCGACGGTAACTGGATTGTTGGTTCAGCTACACGCGGTTTGCCTAATCAGGTTCTTTCATGGATGACAGCCAAGATACTGGACGTCGGAGTCGACATGGGATTCTTAAACAACCGCTTGAACCTGCAAGTCGATTATTTCCGCCGTCTGCGTGAAGGTATTTCCGAATCTCGTTATGACGTACTGATACCTAACGAAACAGGTATTGACTTGCCTAAAGAAAACCTGCGGTCGGATATGCACAAAGGTTTTGACGCTTCAATTAATTACACTGATAATTACAACGACTTCCATTACAGCGTGGGAGCCAACATGACTTATTCTCGTTTCTACGACTGGGAACAATACAAACCGCGTTTCAGCAATTCATGGGATGAATACCGAAACAGTATATGGCATCGTATGGGCTACATCAACTGGGGATATGAAGCCGTAGGAAGATTTGAAAGTTGGGAACAAATCGCTACCTACCCGATTGACAATGACCGCAAAGGTAACCGCACGGTTGTTCCGGGAGATATCATGTATAAAGACCAGAATAACGATGGTGTCATCAATGGTTTGGACGAACGCCCCATCGGTTATCGTGTAGACAGCACACCTACCATTAACTTCGGTATCAACCTCTCTGCTGCATGGAAAGGATTCGACTTGGCTATGGACTGGACAGGCTCCGGCATGACTTCATGGATTCAACGTTATGAAACTGCACGCCCGTTCCAAAATGACGGTAACAATCCGAGCGAAGTGCTGAAAGACGCATGGCATCTGTCTGACCCGTTTGACCCGAACAGCGAACTGATTCCCGGAAAATACCCGATGCTGCGCTTAAATTCAGACGAAACAAGTGCCTACGATACCAGTACATTCTGGATGCACAACGTAAAATACATCAAATTACGTAATCTTGAGTTTGGCTATACGCTGCCGCAAGCATGGTTGAATCACACAGGAATCAGCAATCTGCGTGTTTATATCTCCGGAACAAACCTGTTAACGATTTCGAACCTGAAAGGTATCATGGACCCGGAATGTGCAAGCGACAATGGTTTGGACTATCCGCCGATGCGAGTCATTAATATTGGTGTAAACCTTAAATTTTAAGTAAACAATGAAAAAGAGATATTTATTCGCAGCTTCACTGGCTGCTGCTATGCTGACGTTAAACAGTTGTAGCGACTTCTTAAATACCAAGCCTGACACGATATTAACCCAAGACCAGACTTACGGGGACCCGACATTGATAAAATCTGTAATAGCCAACTTCTACGGACGAACCATGCTGGGACAAAAAGTGGAAGACTGGGATGCTTGGACCAGCATCGACGAGGCTATTTATTACGACAGAAATGAAACAGAATATTTCGACCGTAACAAATGGTGTGATTACGACCATTGCTACGATTTGATACACGACCTGAATGTGTTCTTAGAGGGAGTGAAAACCTCTACCGCAATTGATGATGCCACGAAAGAGGCTTACATCGGAGAAGTGCGTTACATCCGTGCATGGATTTACTTTTGCTTGGGCAGAAGTTTAGGAGGAGTACCCATCGTTGGCGACCAAATATTCGACTATACTCCGGGAATGGATATCAGTACCATGCAGATTCCACGTTCTACTGAAACAGCTCTGTACGACTACATTATTTCGGAATGTCAAGAAGCCGGAAAGTTGCTGACTACGGAAACCAACACGCATAATGCACGTGCCAATTATTGGGTAGCCAAAATGCTTGAAGCACGCGCCGCACTGACTGCTGCTTCATTGGCTCGATACAACACTCCTGAAGCTCATCCGCAATTACGCACGCAAGGAGGTGAAGTAGGTATTCCTGCTGAAAAGGCTGAAGGATATTATCAAACAGCACTGGCTGCGGCAAAAGAAGTAATTGAAAAAGGACCTTATAAATTGATGTATCCTACCGAAAATACCCCGCAAGCGTATGCCGATAATTTCTATAAAGCCGTATGTCAGAAGGATGGAAATACGGAAGTTATCTGGTGTTTCGACTTTGTAGCACCGGGAAAGACACATCAGTTCACCACTAACAACCTGCCTAAGAGCATCGCACAAGATACCGGATGCGACCGCCTGTCGGTAATCTTAGGCTTGGTAGAGGCGTTTGAACCGATTGATGCAAGCGAAGAGGAAAGAGGTAAAGGAGCACGATTCGACATCGGCACGATAGACAACCCGAAATTCTTCGACAATCCGACTGATTTGTTCATGGAACGTGACCCGCGTTTGAATGGCTCTATCATCTTCCCGGGGGCTACTTTCGGAGGACAAACCATCGAACTGCAAGCCGGACAGTTGAGAAAGGAAAACGGCAAATGGGTGGAACGAACCGGAGCACGTAACTCATACGATGAAGAACATCGCCTGATTACGGCAAACAATGGTCCGTTCGGCGGCAATGAACGTGAAATCAACCGTACCGGATTCTATGTCCGCAAATATCTTGACGCTACACCTGCCGCCGGAACCATCGGCCGAGGCTCTGATATGTGGAACGTACATTTCCGCATCGCAGAGGCTTATCTGATTGCTGCCGAAGCAAGCTGGGAACTGAGTGGCGATAACTATGATGAAACCGCACTGAAATATATCAATGATATACGTTCACGCGCAGGAGTAAAACCGCTGACAAGTATCGACCACGAAAAAATCATGCATGAAAACCGTGTGGAATTTGCATTTGAAGGACAACGCTGGTGGCAACTGAAACGCTGGATGGAAGCTGACAAAATTTGGGACGGAAACCCGAATACGAGAACAGCTCAACGCTTAGGATTATGGCCGTATAAAGTAGTTGCACCGGGCGACCCGAACGATGGCAAATGGGTATTCATCGAAAAAAACATGGCTACACTCGACTTATGGCCGAAACCTTACCATTGCACTGACGCTCAGTATTATGCAGAAATAAATAACGGATGGATTAATAACAACCCGAAGCTGGTGAAAAATCCGTTCCAATAATTAACTCAAAAACGAACAATAATATGAATACATTATTTAAGATATGCTCGGTTTTTATTTTGGCAACGTTGGTATTGACAAGTTGCCGGAAAGATAATTATGATGAGCCGGAATCTTTTATCAAAGGACGTGTGGTTTATCAAGGCGAACCATTGCAATTACGCGGCAATGAAGCTGTGAGACTTCAGCTTTATCAGCGTGGATATGAAAAACATGACCCGGTGGATGTATTTGTCAACCAAAACGGAGAGTTTTCTATTTGCATCTTCGACGGTCAATATCAGTTAATCACGAAAGCCGGAAACGGCCCGTGGACTTCGGAAGGAAGAGATACCATCGAAATCAACCTGCGAGGCACAGCCGTACAAGATGTGGAGGTAGTGCCCTACTATCTGGTAGACAATGCACAGATTACACGAAACGGCAATCAGATAAACGCCTCATTTGACGTAAACAAAATTGCAGGAACGGGTATCGACCGCGTGATGTTGCTGTTAGGAACCACACAATTTTTGAGTGATGGAGAACATAACGTAGACCGCTACGATGAAACTGAAAACATGGCGGATTATGCCGGCGGTGGCAAAACTTATACGTTCGCTACACGGGATTATACCGACCATCAGATGTTTCAAACGGCACTGAATCGTGGAACGCTTTTCGGACGTATTGCCTTGTGGCCTTCAGGTTCCGACCAAGCTATCTACTCTCCTGTCATCCGCTTGGATTAATCTCACATAAGGATTGTAGAAGGGTAACAATATCAATAAATTAAAGTCGCACAAATCGAAAGACCTCGTCGGCATGGCTCACATGCTTTCGAGGTCTTTTATTATCTCTTCGATTACCGCCCGGCAACTCTTTTCTTCCTTTCAATAGGGGCAGAAGATGCTTCGGATAAGATTATTATTTCATTAAGGCAGCAACCAATCCGGCAAACGTTTATTGCTTTGCTATTACGCACAAAATAGGTATCATCCGAAACAGGACGAAACATTCCTCCTACTTCAACACTGAACCGTCTGATAAAATAAAAGAGTCTGTTCCCTTCTCCGCACACACATATAAAAAGAATAGGGAATACGCCGAACGGCACATTCCCTATTCTCTCTCTTAAAATCTAATATATGTTTATTAAGAACATCTCAATACCTGTCCGATACGGAGAGTCGTCGTACGTCTGATACCATTTAACTTACACAAACGGTCGATTGATACATGATAAATACGCGAGATGCGTCCCAATGTATCGCCTTTGCGAATCTTGTGGTAACGGATAGCTGCCTTTTCAGCTTCTGCCGCCCCTGATTTGCCTGATTTCACAGCAGCCAAAGCACGTGTGCGCTGGTAAGCATAACGATTGGCTCCACGGACAAACAAATAGCTGTCTGCTACAATATCTTGATTCGGGAAGTCGAACATAAATTCCGGATTGATGACTTCGCCCAAGAAACGAGTTTCGAAATGTAAATGAGAGCCGGTAGAACGACCGGTGTTTCCACCCAAACCGATGGGGTCGCCTGCTTTTACGTATTCATCTTCTTTCACGATTTGCTTGGAAAGGTGTCCGTAGATGGTTTCCAAACCGTTATCATGACGGATTACTACGTATTTTCCATAACCGCGGCGTTCGTATTTCACCATACGCACCCGTCCGTCGAAAGCAGCACGGATAGTATCTCCAATATAAACTTTTATATCCAAACCGTTGTGCATACGCCGCCAGCGCGGACCACATTTGGATGTTATCTTTGTATGGGTAGTAGGCATACAGAAGCCTGTAAGATCAATACGGAAGCTATCGGGTACGTTTACCGTGTTTCCGTAAGCGTGAACACGTTCGTTATTCCAATTCGGATAGAGACTATACGCCGGATAAACGGCTTGTTCGGCCTTTATCTGACGAATCAATGCTAAAGAATCTACTGCTTTCAATTTCCGGTCTACCGGAGCCTGACGCGCCAACAGGTCTTGCCCTGCCACATGTGTGCTGACTAACGCCAAGGCTGCCACCGCAACTGTTCTAATACATTTTAAAATCATTACTTTTTTTACTTCTATTCAAGAGACCGTTTCCGGTTTCATACGGTTCAACTTTAAGACTATCCTCTATAAAGGATACTCAGATTTACAAAAAGCGTTCCAAAGATAATTTTTTTTCGGCAGAGCGTATTATTTACTTAACTATTTTTATAAGAAAAGCGTATTTATGCAGAAAATATATGTTGTTAAACATAACTTTCTGTACAACAAAAACTTTCATCTGCCTCTTTTAACCGTTACTTCCAACCGGGCTTACAGAGAGGAGACAAATTTTCCGTCTTTCCACTTGTAGCGCAAGGGAGCAGCCACAAGGTATGCACGCAGTTTGCCTGCCGTTTCTTCGTCCAGATAGTCGGGGGTAGTATAGGTAAATGTCAATACGGGTTCTTCTTTCGAGAGTTCTGCCTTCAGCAGATACATGTCTGCCGATGCCCGCAAATTTCTCAACGAGTCGGCTTGAACAGCTGATTGGGGGTGCTTGTAGAACGTATCTTCTGACGGCAAGGTCAGAAAATCAGACAGCGGAAGTTCTTGCCACGAGGTATCGTAAAATTCGATCTGACTGTCAGCGGCAGGAGCCGTATAGGTACGCACCACACAAATCACCTTTACTGAGTCGTTGACGGGGAGCAGTTTCATTTCGGCAGTGCTCACCGAGCTGACTTTCAGCATCAGATAATCATCGGTCATCGTAATCATTTCAGAGGTTTTGCCGAAACGGTTGCGCACTTCTGCTTTCATGTTGCTGGCAAGAAAATCGCCGAAATCTTCGCGGTTAACTTTGGTCAGCAGCGGAGAAAGCGAGTCGGGCAACTCAATAAACAATGACTTTATATCTTGGGCGGGCAGCGTCAGGCTGCATAACATACAGGCTATAAGTAGAATCTGTTTCATAATGGTCTCTGTTATAAATCTCGCCAAAGTTACGATTTATTTCTATTTGCCGGCAAAAAGAGTTGAAAAAAGGCAACCATTTATAAAAAGATACGCGCCTGCATCCGTCCGGGGAATACAGGCGCGTGGTAATTTATGTAAGGATGTTACCGGTTCCGGTCATTCGGTTTTCAGGTTTTCGGTGGGATTGACACGGGCGGCTTTTAATACTAACAAGGCGGCAAGCATCACCACGATAAGCAGTACGATGAGTGTACAGCCGGTAAAAATCCACCACGACAACTCTATTTTTACGGCAAAGAGCTGAAGGATATTTTCGCCCACTTTCCATGCCAGCAGCGCACCGACTACCACGGCAGGCAGGGCTATTTTCAGCAAATCGGTAAGAAAGAGCCGTTGCACATCGGCTACCGATGCCCCGTGAATGATACGGATGGCTATTTCGGAACGGCGGCGGGTTACTTCATCGCGGATATATGCCATCAAACCGATGAGGGCGATAATCAGCACACACAGTCCGGCGAAGAGCACACTGTTGCGCACATGAAGCAACTGTACGTACAGGCTGTTCATTTCCAAGCCCAAGCTGGTTACTATCTTGTCCTGACTGGTCATAGTGCGGTCTACCACTGCCTGTGCTTCCTGCATGGCTTCGGGCGACATCTGACGGAAACGGATGAACAGCCTTCCTATCGGTTTGTCTCCGTAGAACATTACCGTAGGACGCTCGTCGCGCTGTTCCGTCATCTGCGAACCGATATGGATTTCTTCGTACACGCCGCAGATGGTCAGCGGTCCTCCGTGTTCGCTCAAGAAAAATGACTTCCCTACCGCAGACCCTTCCCAGCCTGCCAATGCTTTCATCCGTTCCACAAACCGGCGGCTTACCATCGCCTGACGGGTCACCGTGTCTTGCAGATGGGGCGTGAAAACCTCTCCTTCCACAAGGGGAATCTGGAACGTTTTGTGGTAATCACTGCCCACGTCATACATATCTGCCACGTTCATCAACTGTTCTTTCGTATCAGGAAGGTAAACATTATTACCACTGCACCTATCGGCAGGCGACTGGTATCCCCACGTCAGGGATACGACATTGGGCAGGCGGCGCAATTCCTGAACGCATCTTTCCCGTTCTGCCATCGGAACATTGGGAAGGCCTACCATTGCCACACTTTTATACTCGAAACCGGCATCGTAGTTCGTCAGGGTGTGGTATTGCAGACCGATTACCGCCAGCAGATTAACGAAAAGCGTGGTAAGAAGAAACTGCACGAAAAGCAAGCCTAACTTCCAGTGCCGCTTGCTTTCGGTGTAACGCCGGTAAGCATACGTTACGGGGATGCGTGTATAAAGATAGCCCGGCATTACCCCGCAAACTACCACCACCGCAAGCGTGACCAATATGCAGATTATAATTGTTTGCGGCGGGAAAAGCGACTGCAAGCTGTGCCCTATCTGCTCCTGCAAGAAATCTTGCAGTCCGAATATGATCAACACAGCCAGTGCGAGACTGAGAATACCCACATGCAGAAACGATTCGGCAAGTATCATCCGGTAGATGTCTTTGCTTCCCGCTCCGTAACAACGGTAGGTAGCCACAGTTTTGGCTCGGTTTACCATTGAGGAGATGGAAAGCAAGATGTAATTCAACATTGCCGTCAACAGCATAATCACAGCAAAGGCAAGAAACACAATGTTCATCACCCGGTTATAATCCGAGGATACAAATATTTTTTTCACAGGATAAAGGGTGTAATCCAGCTTTAGACCGGCTTGCTCCAGCTCTTCCCCCACGTGGTCGTCTATCATTTTCTTGATATTGGGCTTGAGCTGCTCCGGATTGGTCCCTGAACGGAGGCGGACGTAACTCTTATACCGGTCATTTCCTATCCAGTTATCTCTTCCGTCCCAACTGTACCATCCGATAGAGGATAAGGCTACTGCCATATTCAAATCGGGCAGATGGGAATTTTCGGGCAGGTCGCCGAACACGCCCACTACGGTAAACTTCACCTTCGGATTCTCTTGCCAACTCAGGGTGTGTCCGATAATACCTTCGCCCAAAACGTCAAGCAACTTTTTAGAGATATAAACGTTTCCCGGCTTTTCCAATCCCGTATGGGGCGATTCGCCCATCAGTATCGGCAAGGGAAATACATCGAAAAACGAACTGTCGCACAGCAAGACCTTGCCTCGAATTACCTTGTTGTCTTCCGACTGGAAAGGGCTACCGAACATAAGTTCCGTAAAGCGTGTGGCAGCCTCTACCTCCGGGCAGTAGCTCTTGATACCCGGCGCAATGGCTCCGGCAGTTTGAGAGTATGACCGCCAACCGTCATTATCTTTCCCCAAAAAATTCGACTCTACCCGATACGTATCTTCCAATCGTGGAATGAAGTCGTCATACGAGCGTTCGAAGATAACTTCGGCAAGCAAAGTCAGCCCGATGGCGAGCCCCACGCCCAAGCAGAATATCTTGATTCCGTTCGCCTCTCCCCTCCTAAAAAGGGACTTAAAAATTCTTCCCATAGTGTTTGGTGTTTTTAGCGGTTGCGTTATTAAGTTCTTCGGCTTAAACAGGTCGGTTCTTCCCATAGAATTTAAACCTCAACAACCAACTATTTATCAAATATTTACATTTCAGCGATAGACGAAACGATTTGTCCGTCGAACAGATTGATGATACGTCCGGCAAAGCCTGCGTCGCGCTGGCTGTGAGTTACCATCACAATGGTAGTCCCCTCTTTGTTCAACTCGGTAAGCAGTTCCATCACCTCCTGTCCGTTCTTCGAGTCAAGATTACCGGTAGGCTCGTCGGCAAGGATAATCTTCGGGTCGGACACCACGGCGCGAGCAATGGCAACACGCTGCTGCTGTCCTCCGGAGAGTTGCTGCGGATAGTGTTTCGCACGGTGGCTGATGCCCATGCGCTTCATGATTTCGTTTACCTTTTTCTTACGCTCCTCGGCAGGGATGTGGAGATAAGTAAGCGGCAACTCGATGTTTTCAAACACATTCAACTCGTCTATCAGGTTGAAACTCTGAAAAACGAAGCCGATGTTACCTTTTCTCACGTTGGTGCGGTCTTTTTCTTTCAAATGTCCGACTTCTTTATCGCCCAAGTAATAGTTTCCTTCGGTAGGGTTATCCAACAGTCCGAGGATATTCAGTAAGGTAGATTTGCCGCATCCCGAAGGTCCCATAATGGCAACAAACTCTTTCTCGCGTACTTCGAGGTTTACTTTGTTCAACGCAATGGTTTCTACTTCCGTAGTACGGAAGGTTTTGCTGAGGTTTTCAATTTTAATCATAATGGTATCTATTAATTGTTACTAATTGATTTATCGGGATCGGTATAGAAAGCCACGTCAAAAATACCTTTGGCATAGATACTTCCACACTCTATGCCGGAGGTATTTCCGATGACATAATCAAGGAAACCTCGCGGAAGTACGCAACCGAAATACGAAGGTTCTTCGTCGATATTAATATCCAGAATCGCTATCCGGTCGGCTTCGGGATAACAGGTATTGAAACTTCGCTCATAGCCTACCTTCATCATCATGACTACGAAAGCGGCAAAGGCGGCAGACAGTCCCAATAGATTCAGACAGGAAGCCGTCCGAAAACGACGCAGCGTATAAAATAGGTTTCGTAAGATTGTATTCATAACATTCGTGTTTATTCTCACGAAGTATGAATACAAATGCCGTGCCATTTTTATAACATTCTGATATACAGCACACGTAACAAATTAAGCCGACCTCCGACTGTCTAAAAAATAGACACCCGATGTATAATTTTTAGACAATGTAACGAATCAGGATACGGTAGCCTTTCGACACTTTATCAAAACTTTCTCACCGCTTGCAAGCGTGGTGGCAAACAGATAAGTGTCTCCTCCCTCTTTCAGCTTGAGTTTTTTCCGAAGTTCGGCAACCGATGACGGGAAGTTACGGACGGTGAGATTCGCTTTCTCCACCCCGCTTAACAATGCTTTCAGGTCTTTCTTCCCGAAACCGGATACAGCCATTACCTTAAATGCCCTGCCGGGAAAGGCTACCGGTTCGTCCGACGTATAGAGGTGGCTGTTAAGATGTAGCTTGCTTACGCCGTAACGTGCCGCCAGCAGGCGGTAAGCTCCCGCTTTCAGCAGTGCCGCACCGGGTTCGTACAGATACGCGCCTACCTTATCAGCGATGGGGCAAACCGCTTCGCGTTCTTCGGCGTAGGTGAAGTCGAAATGTTGGGATGGTGAGTTATTAACAAGCTGTTCACAACTTATAATGATTTCTTTCCCAATGCTTTCCGAGACTTCTGAGTCCCGACGGAGAATAACAACCAACTCTTTGCATTCGTTATTCACCGATATGATATGAATCTCCCGCACACAGCGCAAGTCGCGTAACACAGCAGCGATGTCGAGCATGGGCGAAAGTTTTATCATCACCGTGCACCCTTTCTCAACCAGCAACGGTTCGAGTCGGGATACGTCCGGCTCGCAATCGGATATGGCAACGGTTTTCCCGCCGTGGCTGTCGCGGCGCGCCGGGTCAAGAAACAGGCAATCCACCGGAGCCATTGCTTGCAGATACGTCAGCGCATCGGCACAATGCACGTTGATGTGGCTTAATCCCAACAGCGGGAAATTGTGTGCAGCCAAGCGGCAAAGCGTTTCCTGACGCTCCACGTAATCCGCCCTACGGAAGCGGCGGGCTATAAACGAGCAGTCTACTCCGAATCCCGCCGTAAGGTCGGCGAACGAGTCTCCCTCCACCAATGAGGCTTTATAACAGGCTGTTACCTCCGACGAACACTGCTCCATCGACAAATGTTTCGGATAAAGAATGCCTTCGGTCTGTGCCCATTGCGGAATCTTTTTCTCGGCTATCTGTATGCCGGCTATCTGTACTACCGCTTCCGCCATGTCCACGTCGGGGTACTTGGCTGCCTGAAGTGCCAAAGCACGGACATCATCACGGCGGTGCAAACGGATAAAACGGAGGGTTTCTTCGGATGGATTCATACTAATGCGCTTTGTGTAGAGGGGTTCATCCACTCTGTATTACAGATAATCTTGCAGTTGGCTGAGCTTCATGCTGTTCGAGCCTTTTATCAGAATCAGGCAGTGTTCCGGCTTGGTTTCCGACAGCATAGCCTCAACCTCTTTCACATCTTTATATTGTTCGAACGGATGGGTAAGGGCAGCAAACTCCTCTCCTACCAGACAAACACGCTCGAAGTGGCACCGGGACAGGTAATCTACCACCTTTTGGTGTTCTTCGCGGCTGGCGTCTCCCAATTCCTTCATCGCCCCCAGTATCGCCATCTTGTGGGGAGCTTCTATCCGCCGGAAGTTATCCAGCGCAGCCATCATGCTGGTAGGATTGGCATTATAAGCGTCTACTATCAGGCGGTTATGAGGTGTTACCGTAAGCTGCGAACGGTTATTATGCGGAACATAATCCCCAAGCGCCTCGGAAACTTGCACAGGCTCTACCCCGAAATAAACACCGATGGCTGCCGCCGCCAATAAGTTGTCTAAATTATACGAACCTATCAACTGTGTATTTACATCGTAAGACGTTCCTCCCACAGTCCAACGGAAATTCAGGTACGGCGAACACGATACCAACTCACCGCTCACAAAGAGTCCCGGTGTTTGTCCGTAACGTATACAGTTCAACCCTCCGGCTATCCGGTTTAAGTAGGCATTTTCATTTTGAACAAATACCGTGGCATTGTCCTTCGTGCGCAAGTAGTCGTACAGCTCGCCTTTCGTACGGATTACTCCCTCGAAAGAACCGAATCCCTCCAGATGGGCTTTTCCCACGTTGGTAATGATGCCGTAATCCGGTTCGGCTATTTCAACCAACTCCTTGATGTCGCCCGGATGACTGGCTCCCATCTCAATGACCGCTATTTCATGTCCGGGCGTAAGGCGGAGCAGCGTCAGCGGAACACCGATGGCGTTATTCAGGTTTCCCTGCGTGTACAGTACCTTGTATTTTTTCGACAATACCGCAGCGATAAGCTCTTTGGTAGTAGTCTTTCCATTCGTTCCCGTAATGCCTATCATGCGCGTGTTCAGGCGTTTCCGGTGCATATTCGCCAACCCTTGTAAAGCCGACAAGCAATCGTTTACATATAAAATATTCGGATTATCCGTACCGGCATAGCGGGAGTCATCTACCACAGCATAACGGCATCCCTGCTTCAACGCATCTTCGGCAAACGCATTTCCATCGAAATTGGCTCCTTTCAAGGCGATGAACATCGAACCTTGCGGACAGCGGCGACTGTCGGTCGTTACCTCGCCGCACGCCAAAAAGCACTCATATAAAGCGGTTAATTCCATGATTCATTTCAATTAAACAGGGGGCAAACTTAATGAAAATCTTCCGATTTACAGGTCTGATTGGTCACGAATCTACACAAGTTTTTACTTTGTGCCTGCACCCCCGCAAACACTAACGGATAAACCGATGAACGCTACCGCTTGTGTTGCCCTGTTCATCCGCTTGCGTAAGGTAACACAAGCGGTAGCGTTTTAGGCCCGTTTCAGACACTATGTTTTACGCCTCAAATCTGAAAAATCGTTTCCGAAAGAACGAAAAATAAATTATTGTACGTACATTTGCAACGCCAAGCAATCATGCGTAACCAATGGTACACACATTTATTAAATATATAAACGTAAACGGACGGCTGATGGATTTGTCGTATCCGCAGGTAATGGGGATACTGAACGTAACGCCGGACTCTTTTTATGCAAACAGCCGCAAACAGACGGAAGCGGAAATTGCCGCACGAGCTCATCAGATAACGGAGGAAGGAGGAAGCATAATCGACATCGGGGCATACTCTTCACGCCCGAACGCCGAACATATTTCTGCCGAAGAAGAAATGGCACGCCTGCGCCGGGGACTGGAAGTCGTGCGCCGCGAGTTGCCGGATGCGGTTATTTCGGTAGATACATTCCGTGCCGACGTAGCACGCATGTGTGTGGAAGAATACGGTGCAGCCATCATCAACGACATTGCCGGCGGAAACATGGATGCCGACATGTTTCCTACTGTTGCCCGCTTGGGAGTACCTTACGTAATGATGCATATACAGGGTACACCGCAAAATATGCAGCAGGCTCCTCATTACGAGAATGTAACCAAAGAGGTCATGCTCTATTTCGCCCAAAAAGTGCAGCAACTGCGCGACCTCGGCGCCAAAGATATCATTCTTGACCCCGGATTCGGTTTCGGCAAGACGCTGGAGCATAACTACGAACTGCTGGACAAAATGGAAGAGCTGCAAATATTCGAACTGCCCGTCCTTGTCGGCGTATCGCGCAAATCAATGATTTACAAACTGCTTGGCGGAACACCGGACGATGCTCTGAACGGAACAAGCATCATCAACACCATTGCACTGATGAAAGGAGCGGACATCTTGCGTGTACATGATGTAAAAGCTGCCGTGGAAGCCGTCCGAATCACGACCGCAATGAAAAAACCTGAAGAATAAATACTAAACGCTAAAAAAGATATGCCTTTCGATATTCACATCCTGACGCTGAAAGATATACTGGACATCCTGCTGGTAGCTTTCCTGCTGTACAAGACTTACAAGCTGATGAAATCTTCCGGTTCTATCAATATCTTTACCGGAATATTGGTGTTCATCGTAATTTGGGTCATTGTTTCTCAAGTATTGCAAATGCGTCTGTTAGGCTCTATCTTCGATAAACTGGTGAGTGTGGGAGTCATTGCGCTCATCGTTTTGTTTCAGGAAGAGATACGCCGGTTCCTTCTCACACTGGGCTCGCGCCATCACAGCAGCAGTTGGTTCCGCTTTTTAAGGGGAAACAAAAAAACAGAAACCAGCAAAGAGGATATCATGCCTATCGTCATGGCGTGTCTGAACATGAGTAAGGGAAAAGTGGGCGCACTGATTGTCATTGAAAAGAATTTCCCGCTGGACGACATTGTACGGACGGGTGATGTGATTGATGCGAACATTAACCAACGCCTGATAGAAAATATTTTCTTTAAAAACAGTCCGCTGCACGACGGAGCCATGATTATCAGCAATAAACGTATCAAAGCAGCGGGCTGCATTCTTCCGGTGTCACACAACTTGGATATTCCGAAAGAGCTCGGATTGAGACACCGTGCGGCACTGGGTGTATCACAGGAAACTGACGCACTGGCTATCATTGTTTCGGAAGAAACCGGCGGTATCTCTATCGCCTATCACGGGCAATTCCATCTGAAGCTGACGGCAGAAGAGCTGGAACGTATGCTGACCAACGATGACGACAGATAATCAATCCAGCATCAGATTCATATACGGTTCGTCACCGGCAAGCAACCAATCGGCAAGTTCCCCGACAGAGCATGGACGGTACAACTGCCCGAACCGGTAGCCGCGCCTGCAAACGCCATCAGAAACCGTATAATAACCGCAGTTTGAGGAGATTTCATCGTCGGTCAGTTTAATACAGAATGCTTTCTCCGGATGATACTGTGCATAGCATCTTAGAAAAGCCTCAGCATGAACAATGCGTATCATACCGAAAGGATGTACCGTATGGGTTGCACACCGTACGCATTCTATCTGTTCTACTTCGTACTGATGCAGCAAAAACAGCAGTAACGCGGCCTTTGTCTCTCCATCGGCACAAAGGATTTCTTTCACATAAAGGCGGTCTCTTTCTTTCAGGCAAAGAGCAAGCCCGACAAGGCTTTCCCCGTTATAAACCGTCCAAAGCTGTCCGCCTGCCAACTGCAAGTCGGCAAGTATCACCTTAAAATCCTCCGACGTATGTAACACGACAGCAGAACAGGCATCCAACTCACGGCTGAAAAAAGGAAAAACTTCTTCAGGCAAATCATCCGACAAGGACACATCCCTGAAAACCAACCCCGATGCTACGTTAGCAAGCTGCAAATTATCAAGCGTAAGCAATAGGACTTCACGCTGAAGCCGTGAAACATACCCGCTACGGTTATAATAAGTCTCCAGTCCCTTGTTGGCAGGAATCAGGATGCTTGCCATAACTCCTTCACTGAACATCAGCCGATGGGCATCAGCCAACAGGTTGCGCATTATACCACGCTTCCGGTAGTCGGGATGCGTACATGCTCCTGAGATGTAAGCCACAGGCAATACCCGGTTAAATAACTTCATCCAATAGGGTACGCGCTGAAAAGCTGCCACAACTTTTCCGTCTTGCTCTGTATAGCTGTTGATACGATCGGAATAACGCATCCGGAAATAAAGGTCGATAAACGCATCGCTATCATTGAAACACAACTTCCAGAGCTGCTTCACTTGCTCTTTTACTGTCATACCAGTTCTGCCATGTATTTTTCGAGAATCGTTTCGGGCTGGTAAGACAATTTTGCTTTACGCAGTCCTTCCAGTCCCAAATCTTCTTCACGGTTTACATAAATATATTGTTCGGGGATGCGGTTGGCAAACTCATAATTAATCATGGCGTATGAACCTTCGATACTTGTATCGGCTTTCTCGACGCACGTATCAAATGTTTCCTTATTAATCGGAGCGCCGAAGGTAAACGCTACAATGTTTCCCTGCACATGCAGCACACCTCCCGTAAGTCCTAACTTCTCCATATTCTCTAAAGCATTCGTCATCGAGCGGCGTTCTGCCTGAAGTGCGGCATTCTCCGCACAGTCGTTTGCCTTACACCACAAAGCCTCCAGCCGCAAACATTCCGGCACTAACTCCGGAGTAAGCTGGCGATACTCGTAATCGGGATAAGAAGCCTTAAACTTATTGACATGGTTTCGCTTAGGCTGAAACTTCTTGCCGCGCAGCGTAGCCAAATCAGAACGCAGGTAAATATAGTCGGCATAATCACGGTCGGACGTAAAACGGAAACGCCCGGGAAAAGCCTGCTCCAGTGTCTCTTTCATGTTTACACACACGCCCAGCATACGGAATGGGGCATTGAGCCTGTTTGCATCTTCCATCAGCGCTGCCACCACCGGACGTACATCGCCTTCGCCTACCGGCATCATATACGCCAGTCCGCCGTCTACATAAAAGCGAAACAGCAAAAATCCGTCTTGCTCGGCAATTTCCGTCTGATATAAAAAGCTCCAGCTATATAAATTTACGAAAGATAAATCACAGTTCCGACGCGGAGAGGACAGAGTATAATGCAGAACGCGCGCTCTGTCTTCCAATTCTATTGGTTTAAAGGGTACCATAAAAATCCTTTCTCTTTTAATTAGGAAATGCAAATATAATACATTTCTGCAAAGAGAACGAATGAAGCCGGACTTTCATCTTGCGAAAGAAGCAATTCAACTGAATCAATCTGATTATGAACTTGTTTCAGAAAATCTCCGGTTGGGTTTGAAACCCGGAAAATTTCTAACGGTAGAACCACTCGGTCTTCCGAATAGAAACGATCAACTCTACCGCATGGAATGACCAACACTAACGGTTGCGTTTTTCGGGATATGCCGGCGGAAAATTTCGGTCTTCCTTCTCGCCGGAGAAACCTGTTAAAATAGTATCAAAATCTGTCTGACTGCGACAAATAGAATGTGGTTATAAAAATATGACCGGCAGCGTTCCCGTTTCACAACGACCGCTGCCGGCGAGGAATGTTTTCCCCTTAAATACAAACGTTATTCTTCATAAGGAAGTCCGTCAAGTTGCGGACATTTGTTCAACTCGTAACGAGGAACAGGCATCCAATACATGGCCTCACGGAAATTACGCTGTTGTAATACGGTAGTGTTATGAGTATACAACAAGGTTCCGTCTGCCAACTTATAAATCTTCATTGCCGTAGGGCAATTTTCCGCAGCATAAGCCTCTTCCATACGTTTCCATCTGCGTAAGTCAAAGAAACGCTGTCCTTCAAACATCAGTTCCACAGCTCTTTCCTGTTCATATTTCTCCCGAATATTACTTGCATCCGTCAATGCCGGAAGTAAAGCACGGGTACGGGTTTCGTTAATATAAGGCAAAGCCTCGTTATCTCTCCCTAATTCGATCAGACATTCCGCATAGTTCAGATAAAATTCTCCCAACCGGAAAAATATCCACGGAGTATTATCCATTACAGTTTCATCCCACTGGTTATAATTCGGATTCATGAACTTACGCAAATAATAACCGGTTTGGGTTGCGTTCCAATATTCACCACTTGTATAAGTAGGAGACTGTTCGCCAGACTCTACACCTTCTGCCCCCGATTCGAATATTTCAACGGGATGATTATCTTCTCCATATCCCCAAAGAGCTCCATCATACAAGATATTAGCGTAAAGACGCATCTCGCGACCTTCGTAAGGAGAAGTCCGGGTAGCTTCAATCGTTTGGTCAGTATATACGATTTCACCCGTATTACTATCTACTGTCGGAACTTGAATGGTATAATTATCCCAATCGGTAATTTCAAAATCTGTGCCATCCGATTTCTGATAAAGATTTACAATATCATACGTGGGCAACCATACGCCCCATCCGTTATAACCGTTATAAGCTCCGGGAGGCGAAGACATCGGGTAGCTCTGCGAATATGCGCCCCCGCTCACTGTACTATACATCTTTTCGAATATGATTTCCGGATTCTGAGGATTACAAAACAGTTCGGCATATTCTTCATAATTACTTACTTGAGGCAAGCTATACACCCCTTCATTTGCCAAATCAATAATCGCTTTTTGTGCGTCAGCTGCTTCCTGCCATTTTTCGGTAGAAGGCGTACCGAATAACGAGCTTGCCTTATAAAGCAAGGTGCGGGCTTTTACAGCCAATGCCGCTCCCCGTGTAGTCCGTCCAAAATCTTCACCGGTGTAAGAAACCGGAAGAATTGCCGCCGCACGGTCACAGTCCGCAACGATAGAGTCTGCTACTTCATCCATTTCAGCACGAGTTTGTGTCCATTCCGAATCCATATCAAACGTTTGATACACCAACGGAATACGACCATACAAAGAATACAACTGATGATAATAAAACGCCCGCAGGAAATAAGCCTGACCTATCATTTCTTCTTTTTGGCTTTCTTCTTCTTCCGAGGTAACCGATACGTCATTAATTCTTTCAAGGAATTGGTTTGTATTCTTTATTCCGGTATAATAAAAATACCATGTATTACCTTTACCTTCGGAATAACCGACATTATAATTATCGCAAGAAACATTACCTAACGTATACACTTCAGTGGCATATCCGGTACGGTGATACAATTCATCGGTATAACTGCAAAAAGGAACACCCTGTTCGTTATCTCCTTCTACCCATCTGTAACAGTTGTTCAAAAAAGCCTCCGCATAATCCAAACTGCTCCAAACCGCAGCGTCTGAAATCTGATTATGTGGGTCGACATCCAAAAAATCGGAACACGCAGCCATGCTCATTCCAACCAATGTACACAATGCGCCTTTATATATTGTTTTCATAATAAATACCATTTAAAAGTGAGAAATTAAAAAGTAACATTGACACCAAATGTCCATGTACGCTGAATAGAATACCCTCTAATGCCGTTTGTCATTTCTGGGTCAAAAATATCTACTCCGTCAATCGTAAACAAGTTGTTGCCATTGGCATACAAACGAAGATTATCTATCCCCAAACGAGTAATCCATTTCTTTGGGAATGTATATCCGATTTCAAGCGATTTCAAACGTACAAACGATGCGTCACGTAACCACCATGTAGATGACTGTGAGTTACGTCCGTCTACCTGCGATTCTTTCATGAAAGCACGCAGCCATTTGGCTGCCATGTTTTGTTCGGCCGTATTCGATTCGCTCCAACGCCCTTCGTAAAAGTCGGTTGCCATATTCATCGTAGGCTGCACCAATATTTCAGCATCGGCTTGTCCCTGAAAAAAGGCATTTACATCAAATCCCTTCCATGCTCCATTCAGTGTCAGACCGAATATCCATTTCGGAGTAGCAGACTTGTCACGGCGCACGGCATCATCCCACGTAATGCTACCGTCATCATTAGTATCCTGATAAATCAGGTCTCCAACCTTAGTTCCCGCCAAATGAGGTGTTGCATCAATCTGTTCCTGAGTCTGATAAATACCCAATGCCTGATAATAAGTACCCCCATCTATCGGATGTCCGGTCTGACGCTGCCATTCCGGAGTATCCACCGCCTCATCCATATAAACCACTTCATTTTTCGCATAGGTAACATTACCGGTTACGCCCCACTCAAAATCGCCGGCATGGTCTCGATAAGTAGCTATCAATTCAAAACCATGATTTTTCACCTTACCTAAGTTTTCGGCAGGCAAAGACAAACCGGAATAAGTAGGAATAGAAGCATTACGAGTAATAAGAATATCGCTACGGCGAGATTGGAAGTAATCAAAATCCAATCCGAATTTTCCGTCCAAGAATTGAGAAGAGAAACCTACGTTCCATGTTTTGGCAGTTTCCCAAGTTACCAACGGATTTGCCGTTACCGTTTCATAAATACTCTCTGCAAACACGGGGTCGACACCAAATACATAACGTGAGGGAGTTGAATTGTCTGCAACAAATCCATACATGGAAAGGTATTGGTATGCGCTGATATTATCATTACCCATCATTCCCCATGAACCTTTCAGCTTGAAGAAGCTGACAACGTTTTTCAAGGGTTCGAAGAAATTTTCTTCCGACATTACCCAACCGGCAGAGAAACCGGGGAAAACACCCCAACGATGACCCGGTGCGAAATTCATAGAACCATCATAACGCAAAGTAAACTCGGCAAGATATTTGTCTTTATAGCCATAGTTTATACGTCCGAACCAATTTTGGCGCGCTGTTTCATCAGAATTACCGCTATTGCTCTGGTCGTCTTTATTGGTACTTCCAAAATCCAAATCCGGTAAAACAGACGAAGTAAAATTGGTGCGATAGCCATACAGATAATTATATTTATACTTGCTTTGTTCGTAAGCTACAAAAGCATCTACCTTATGAACATCGTTAAAGGTGCGGCTATATCCGATACGCGCATTAACCGTAACGGTACTGCTGTTACTTGACCAAGAGCCTACGCTTGTAGCACCGGTAGCATCACGCTGGTTAATGTATTCACCCGTTGTTGCGTCATACGAATAAATGTCATACGGGTTTCTTATTGTTTTTCCATTATTAAACGTATAGTCTAATGCCGCATACCCCTCTGCATACAATCCCGGAGTAATGACATCCAAGTCAATACGCAATCTCGGCTTCAGATTGATGGTGTTATTCGTGGTTTTATCCGTTCCGGGAAGGTCGGAAACCATTAACACGGCGTTATTCGTTATGCCGTCATGTCCTATTCTTAACAATCCATTCGGATAATAAGGTGCTGCCATCGGACTTGTAGTCAGAAAATATCCGAACAAATCTTCAGTTGAATAAGCGCCGCGGTTGTTTACCGTCTGACGTCCGAGAATATCCATACTGAACTTTATAGCTTTGGTTATTTGGGCATCCAGATTGGTAGTAAACTGATACTGATTATAATTTTGCGGACTATCTTTATAAATCACATCCTGATACATATATTGAGCAGAAGTATAAAACGAGAACTTGTCAGTACCTCCACTGATAGAAAGACTGTGTTCGGTATTGGTATAGCCCAGTCTTTCGACACTGCATTCCACCAATTCGTGTTTGGATAATTAATCTGGTCGCTTCCATCCAATATTTTTGCCAATGCTGTTTCCGGATACGTCAAAGCGTTTCCCTGTGCTGCATCAAACTCGTTGACATACGTAGCATACTGGTAAGCATCCAGCATTTCGGGAACACGTGTTGGCTGTGAAATAGAAACGTTACCACTATAATTAACCGTTATTTTACCTTCTTTGCCACGCTTGGTAGTTACCAAGATAACGCCGTTTGCCGCACGCGCACCGTAAATTGCTGCCGACGCATCTTTCAATACAGATATTGATTCTATATCTTCAGGGTTCAAACGACCAAACGAACGGTCTGCTATCCCATCAACCACAATCAGCGGCGAGGTACTTCCTAATGTTCCCTTACCACGAATCAATATTTCCGCATCATCTGCTCCCGGTTCGCCACTTCGCGTATTAGCGATGACACCTGCTGTTTTTCCTGCCAATGTATTTGTTAAATTCGCTGCTGATATCTTCTTCAAATCGTCTCCGCTGACCGACGACACCGAACCCGTAAGAGTTGCTTTCCGCTGAGTACCGTAGCCTACCACCACCACTTCATCCATCACCTCAGAATCTTCGCGCAATGTAACTTCCAGCCTCCCCGCCTTAGCCTGAGATACCGGTATCTCTTGTGTTTTGTAACCGATATAGCTGATTACAAGCGTAGCGTTGGGAGATACATTCAAGGTAAAATTGCCGTCGAAATCTGTAATGGTTCCGTTGGAAGTGCCCTTTTCCATCACATTGGCACCGATGACTGTTTCGCCTTTCGGGTCGAGGACCTTACCTGTAACAGTACGACTCTGCTGCATAATACCGGCAGTGGAAATCTCGCTCGTTTCCGCATGAACCATAGGGAAAAAACCTGCGGAAAGAACGGCACACGCTGCCAGTCTAATAAATGTGCTACTGAAAAGCACACGATTCAGATGTGTATCCATACTTCTATAATTTAAGGATTAATAGACTTTATTGTATTCCATTCGTTTCTTGATTGCAAAATTATTGAAACTTAAAGATAACAAATAAAAATATTGTCTACCATCCTATCAAAATTGTCGGGTGTACATTAAGATATTCTCCAGAAAACACATCTGATAATCAGCTTAATAAAGAAAATATTGGATTATTCTTTCATCAAAATGTACGATTTTTCCATTCAAAGTATGATTTGTCGGCCTCATTTTTTACGATGATTTCAAGCAAAATTCACGCCTTTCCGGACAGAGAAATAAGCCGGAAAAAAGGGAGGAAAAACGCTACCGCATGAATTGGAGCAAACTACCGCATGTGTAAGGGAAAACTACCGCTTGCGTAAGAGGAAACTACCGCTTGCGTAAGAGGAAACTACCGCTTGCGTAAGAGGAAACTACCGCTTGCGTTTCAAGAAGCATAAAAAGGAGCGTGACGCTGCTTTGGGCAACATCATACTCCTTTATTTATCAAGAACTTAGAGTCTGTCCGGATTAATAAAGCCCCAAAAGGTGCAGAATAGTCGGCGAGAGCAAAGCGGTAAGAATGCCGTTCAGCGTGAGGCCCAAACTGGCATAGGCTCCGTATTTTCCGCTCACTTCCATCGCCCGTGAAGTACCGACGGCGTGGCTTGCCGTACCCATTGACAGCCCTTGCGCGATTGGGCTGCCTACGCGCCCTACCTGAAGCACCTTAAATCCGCAAATGGCTCCAAACAGCCCTACCACGATAACCACGGCTGCCGTCAGCGAAGGGATTCCGCCCACGGCGTTCGACACTTCCATCGCTATCGGGGTGGTGACCGATTTCGGTGCCAACGACATGATTACTTCGGGCGATGCACCCATCAGTTTGGCTATCACCGTAACGGCTACCAGACCGACCACACATCCTGCCAACTGAGACACGATAATGGGCATCAGTTGTTTTTTTATCATCCGCAGCTGTAAGTACAAAGGTACGCCCAAAGCTACCACGGCGGGCTTCAGCCAGAACTCTACCAGCGAACCGGCTTCGGAATATTTCTCGTAAGACACTCCCGTAAACTTCAGGAAACAAATCAGCAGGGCTATCGCTATCAAGATAGGATTGAGCAGCAATGAGCCTGTCTTCTTTTGCAACAACTTGGCTAAAAAGAAAAAGCCGAACGTTATTGCCAGCAGAAAAAACTTATTTTCTAAAAAATCCATACTTCCGAACCAATTGATGAACCCATCCTGTAACAATTAACACCAATACCGTACTGACCAACGTAGCTATCACTATCGGCCAAAATTGCGCCTGAATGATATCGAAGTAAAGCATCAGAGCTACCCCCGAAGGAACAAAAAAGAAACCCAGATTGGCTACCAAGAAGTCGGTCAATCCCTGAACCCATTCGAGCTTTATCCAGCCCAACTGTAAGAAAAGTGTAAGAAGCAGCATCCCTATAATACTGGACGGCAGCTTGATACCCGTCAGATAAACAATCAGTTCACCTAACGCCAAACATCCGAAAAGGATGGAACATTGACGTATCATAATACCTATTACTAAAATTATTGAAAAACGTGGCAAATTTACAGATTCTATCCAAACGCGATACCAAATGGGGCGCTTTTAACAAATCCTGCCTTTAAACATATAGTTTTTGCATACTTTAAACCAAAAAAAATCGGCTTTTGCAAACCTGATATTGCAAAAATGCCTACTTTTGCAAGAGGAAAAAAAGTCAAACATCCTAACATGCAATTTCAATTTTAATCATATAACCGATTATGGATTTAATTAGTCAAATCGTTGAACGCGCTAAAGCAGACAAACAGCGCATCGTGCTTCCGGAAGGAACGGAAGAACGTACTTTGAAAGCTGCCAATCAAATATTGACAGACGGTGTAGCAGATCTTATCTTGCTGGGTAACCCCGACGAGATTATGGCTCTGGCAAAAGAATGGGGCTTGGGAAACATCCATAAAGCTACAATCATAGACCCTGAAACAAATCCGAAAAAAGAAGAATACGCCCAACTGTTGTGCGAACTGCGCAAAAAGAAGGGCATGACCATTGAAGAAGCCCGTAAGTTGGTATTAAACCCGCTTTACTTAGGCTGCTTGATTATCAAATCCGGCGACGCCGACGGTCAGCTGGCCGGAGCGCGCAATACAACGGGAGACGTACTTCGTCCGGCATTGCAGATCATCAAAACAGCTCCGGGCATTACTTGCGTATCAGGCGCCATGCTGATGCTTACTCACGCTCCCGAATGTGGTGACAATGGTGTATTGGTAATGGGCGACGTAGCCGTGACACCGGTTCCGGATGCAAATCAATTGGCTCAGATTGCCGTTTGTACGGCACGCACCGCACAGGCTGTTGCAGGCCTCGACCCGCGTGTAGCCATGCTGAGCTTCTCAACCAAAGGTTCGGCTAAGCACGAAGTGGTAGACAAGGTGGTAGAAGCCCTGAACATTGCCAAAGAAATGGCTCCCGACTTGAAAATCGACGGTGAACTTCAAGCCGATGCAGCACTGGTTCCGAGAATCGGCGCAAGCAAAGCTCCGGGTTCGGAAATCGCCGGAAAAGCAAACGTGTTGATCGTTCCTTGTCTGGAAGTAGGAAACATTTCATATAAATTAGTAGAACGCTTGGGACACGCTACCGCTATCGGTCCGATTTTGCAAGGTATCGCTCGCCCGGTCAATGACTTGTCACGCGGATGCTGCATCGAAGACGTATATAAGATGATTGCCATTACTGCCAACCAAGCCATTGCAGCTAAAAAGAACAGTTAACGACCGAAACACGTAACGTAAATAAATTAAGAATAAAAACACCAATGAAAATATTAGTACTCAACTGCGGTAGTTCATCCATCAAATACAAATTATTTGATATGACTACTAAAGCAATCCTCGCACAAGGAGGACTTGAGAAGATTAACTTACCCGGCTCTTTCCTGAAGATTACATTGCCCAACGGCGAAAAGAAAATCATCGAAAGAGACATTGAAGAACATACGGCAGGGGTTCAATTCATCTTTGAAACCCTTACCCACCCCGAATATGGAGCAGTAAAATCGCTCGACGAAATCGGAGCGGTAGGTCATCGCGTGCTTCACGGAGGCACTAAGTTCAGTGGTTCGGTACTGATTACCGACGCTGTCATTGCTGCCGTTGAAGAGTGTTGCGACCTCGGCCCGCTTCACAATCCGGCAAACCTGAAAGGTATCTATGCCGTACAGAAGCTGTTGCCTAACGTTCCCCAAATCGCAGTGTTCGATACGGCATTCCACCAGACTATGCCCGAAAAGGCATACCTGTATGCCATTCCGTATGAATATTACGAAAAATACGGCATCCGCCGTTACGGTTTCCACGGAACGTCTCACCGCTACGTGTCAAAACGTGTATGCGAGTTCCTGAATATCCCGGCTGAAGGTTCGAGAATCATTACCTGCCACATCGGTAACGGAGGTTCTATCGCTGCCATCAAAGACGGCAAGTGTGTAGACACGACAATGGGACTTACCCCGCTGGAAGGTTTGATGATGGGTACGCGCAGCGGCGACATCGACGGCGGCGCCATCTTATATCTGATGAAAAAAGAAGGACTGACACCAGACGAAATGTCGAACATACTGAACAAGAAAAGCGGTGTGCTGGGTATCTTCCACCGCTCAAGCGACATGCGTGAACTGGAAGCAGCCGCAGCCAAAGGAGAAGCAGAAGCTAAACGTGCAGAAGCAATGTACTTCTATCGCATTACCAAATACATCGGAGCTTACGCGGCTGCGATGGGAGGTGTAGACGTTATCTTGTTTACCGGCGGTGTAGGCGAAAATCAGGCTACGGCTCGCTGGGCTGCTTGCGAACCGCTGGAATTCCTCGGTGTGAAAATCGACCCGGAACGCAACAAGGTACGCGGCGAAGAAGCTATCATCTCTACCGACGACTCTAAAGTCAAAGTAGTGGTAATCCCTACGGATGAAGAACTGATGATTGCTACCGACACGATGGAAATCTTAAAGAACCAGAAATAAATTTCTGAAATAAAACTTTGCAACGCAGGGTTTCGCTAATTCGCACAGAGGGTATCCACAATCTGAGTGAACGGGCGAAGGCCTGCGTTTTTTTAATGAATCTCATTTTATGAAAAAGAAAATCGTAACTTTCGGAGAAATCATGCTCCGCTTCACTACGCCCAACAATTTGCGTATCCAGCAGAGCCATGAAATGTTGGTCAATTACGGAGGAAGCGAAGCCAATGTAGCTATTTCGGCTGCCAACTTCGGAGCGGATGTAGAATACATTACGCGCCTGCCCGATAATGCGCTGGGAGAAACCTGTCTTGCCGAACTCCGTTCGCATAACATCGGAACGGGGCATATCCTTACCGGCGGACGGAGACTGGGCACGTATTATATGGAAAAAGCTGCCGCCATGCGTAACTCAAGTGTGATTTACGACCGCGAAGGCTCTGCCTTTTCCGAACTGAAACCGGGGATGATAAACTGGAGGGAAATATTTAAAGATGCTTCCATCTTCCACTGGTCGGGCATCGATGCCGCCCTCACACCGGGACTTGCCGAGGTATGCAAAGAGTCAACCACCATTGCCAAAGAAATGGGGCTGACCGTTTCGTATGACATCAACTACCGGAAAAATCTGTGGAATTACGGAAAGACGGCGCAAGAAGTATTGCGTCCGCTGATGACCGCCAGCGACATTATCTTCGGCAGCGAAAGCGAATACGCCATGCTGATGGATATCCCTGCACCGGGATTCAAGGCTACCCGCGACGGGGAAGAATACGACATAGAGGCGTACAAAAAGTTCTGTCAGGCCATCAGCCGGCAAATACCCGACTGCAAGTACATTTATATCGCGCTGCGTAACGTCATGAGTTCGGAACATCATACGTTTGCCGGCATACTTTATTCTAACGGAACGATGAAGCATACGCGCGTGTTCGACATCGACAATGTGATTGACTGCGTAGGGGTAGGCGATGCTTTCTGTGGAGCCATGCTCTATGCGCAAACGGCTTTCAGTGACGAACAGAAGCGTGTTAATTTTTCAACGGCAGCATCGGTACTGAAAAATACCATTGCCGGAGATTATAACATGGTGAAAGCTGCCGAAGTTGAGGCACTGCTTGCAAAACACGAGAGTGGAGAGGTAGAACGGTAAGCATTCATTATAAAAAGCTGAACAACAACTTATTATTCTCCATCCCAAGTCATTGAAACGGCTCAAATCATGTAGGGAATACACCACCGGTCAGTCCTGAAAAAACGCAACCGTTAGTGTTACCCATCTCTTGCGGATAAACCATCCGGTTCTACCCATAGAACTTACCCGTTCTATGGGTAGTGTTTTTCTCCCCCTTACCAAGCCCGGAAATTTTACACAAATATCTGCCGATCTGCATCCTGATATCACTTTTTGGGACAGTAAAAAACACAATAATAAATACCCCCCAATATAGGCAATAACAGAATCAGCAAATAAGATAAGAGCTTTTTTCGTTTTGACATCGAATGATGATTTACCGCATATAAAACAGATAAATCTAAAGCTACAATTAAGGTCAAAAGCAAAATATCCATTTTTATTTTCTCATAAAAAGAACGGCCGCCTCTCATTGCTGAAAAGCGACCGTTTCCCTTTTGTTTATTTCGTTATTATTCCTCTACAGGTTGGAAATCTTCTTTGCCTACACCGCAAACCGGACAAACCCAATCTTCAGGAATATCTTCAAAAGCTGTTCCCGGAGCAATGCCGCCTTCAGGATCGCCCACTTCAGGGTCGTAAACCCAATCACATACTGTGCAAATGTACTTTTTCATAAGTCCTTGTTCTATTAAAGTTAGTATTCGTTATCATTGATATCAAAGTAAAAACAAATATAAACAAAATTTGTTCACCATCTTACCCGTATAACATTTTTTATCGCATATATACCCCGAACATCACTTTCCTACGCTTCCCGATTCTTCTAATAAGGCTTTCAGTTCGGCCACGCCTTCCGATGCTCCTTTACGGATAACATGCACCTTTCGCATCGAATTAACGGCAACCTCTTTCGGGTCAATCAGGTAGACAGGAACGCCTTGAGGGACGTAGTTAAGCAGTCCCGCCGCCGGATATACGTTGAGCGACGTACCGATAATTACGAAGATGTCTGCCTGTTCCACACAGTCGATGGCTGTTTCTATCATCGGAACCGCCTCGCCGAACCACACGATGAACGGACGGAGCTGCGAACCGTCGGCTGCCTTGTCGCCCATCTTGACTTCATACTCTTCGGGGCGGAGGGTACGGATACATTTCGGGTCGTTGGGATGCCGGCTCGACGTCACCTTTGTCAACTCACCGTGCAGGTGAATGACGTTCGAGCTGCCTGCCCGTTCGTGCAGGTTATCCACGTTTTGCGTGATAATCGTTACATCATAGTCTTTCTCCATCTCGGCAAGCAACTCATGTCCTCGGTTTGGTTTCACATCAAGCAACTGCTTGCGCCGCTCGTTATAAAAATTAATTACCAGTTCAGGATTGGCAGCATAACCTTCGGGTGTAGCCACCTGCTCTACCGGATAACGTTCCCACAGCCCGCCTGCATCGCGAAAAGTACTGATTCCGCTTTCGGCACTCATACCTGCTCCCGTCAAAACTACTAATTTCTTCATGATAAACCTCCGTGAAATATTCTACTTTATCGCAAAAATAAGAAATTTTATAAGTCAAAGTACCTCTGTTTCACAGAAAAAAGATACCTTTGCCTCCCGTTAAACATATACTTAATAATTTAAATCTATTTATGGACAAGTTCAGTTACGCCATCGGCTTGGGCATCGGCCAAAACTTGTGGAGCATGGGCGCCCGCAACATTGATGTAAACGACTTTGCACAGGCTATCAAAGACGTGTTGGAAGGAAACCAAACCGCTATTACGCACACCGAAGCACGCGAAATCGTCAACAAATATTTTACCGAATTAGAAGAAAAGATGAATGCCGAAAACATAGCCAAAGGCAAGGCATTCCTTGAAGAAAACAAAAAGAACCCGAACATCGTAACCCTGCCAAGCGGATTACAGTACGAAGTAATCAAAGAAGGAAACGGCAAGAAACCGAAAGCTACCGACCGCGTACGCTGCCACTACGAAGGCACACTCATCGACGGAACGCTGTTCGACAGCTCCATCAAGCGCGGCGAACCTGCCGTTTTCGGTGTGAATCAGGTAATCAAAGGATGGGTAGAGGCACTGCAACTGATGTCGGAAGGTGCGAAATGGAAACTTTACATCCCGTCGGAACTGGCTTACGGCGCACAGGGAGCCGGCGAAATGATTCCGCCTCACAGCACACTGATTTTCGAAGTAGAACTTATCGAAGTGCTCTAAATCGGCAATTTATAGAAATAAAAATCAAAACTAAAATAACAAGCAAATGAAAAAAACTACTTTACTGATGATGTTTGCAGCCGCAACGGGCTTGGCATCATGCAATCACGCTCCGCAGGCTAACCTGAAGAGCGATGTAGATACGCTTTCTTATATGGTGGGCGTAGCCAATAATCAGGGATTGATGGAATTTGTTTTGAATCAGGGTGGTGTTGACTCGGCTCACGTTGCCAACTTCATCAAGGGTTTGGAACAAGGACTGAAAGAAATGGAACCGAAAGAAAAGGCTTACTTGCTGGGCTTGCAACTCGGACAGCAGGTTAGCGGACAGATGTATGAAATGAATAACCGCCGCATGTTCGGTAACGACACTACCGTTTCGCTGAGCAAAGAAAACTACTTGGCCGGATTCATTGCTACCGCAAAGAAAGAAGGCACGGTTTCTATCGACTCGGCTAACGTTTACATCCGCAAGCACCAAGCTGACATCCGCGAAAAGGCTATCGAAAAAGAATATGCCGAATACAAGAAAGAAAACGAAGAGTTCTTGGCTCAAAACAAAGGCAAGGAAGGCGTACAAACTACCGAAAGCGGATTGCAATACAAAGTTATCACCAAAGGTACAGGAGAAGTGCCTGCCGATACATCAAACGTAAAAGTAATGTATAAGGGTACTTTGATTGACGGTACGGAATTCGACAAGTCAGAAAAACCGATTACATTGAACTTGCAACGTGTCATCAAAGGATGGACTGAAGCACTGAGCATGATGCCGGTAGGTTCGAAATGGGAACTTTACATCCCGCAGGAACTGGCTTACGGCTCACAGCAGCAGCGTAACATCAAACCGTTCTCTACGTTAATATTTGAAGTTGAATTGGTTGAAATCGAAAAATAATACTTTTGTTATCATACTTCATAACGAAAAGGATGCTTAGCTACGTGCAGGCATCCTTTTTTATTGGCGGTGTGTGTCTTACTGCACCACCTTCTTACAGAAAGCAATTTTACTGCATGAATGAGATTTACGATACATTTACTCAAACTCCAACACAAAGGTGGTATTCCATCCGTTTGTTCCGGGGCGAAGCAGGCTGATAGTCCCGCCGGAGAGCTTCATTATCTGGCGGGAAAGCGACAGACCGATACCGCTTCCCTCTTTCTTGGTAGTGAAGAAGGGGACAAAGATTTCTTCGGCTTCATCGTCGGGGATTACCGGACCGTCATTGCTTACGTAGACAAAGATGTGTTCGTCTGCCGTTGTGTAGGCACGGATGTGAATGCGACCTTTTGCCGTCCCTATGGCTTGGACGGCATTTTTTATCAGGTTAATCAGCAGTTGGCGAATCAGATTCGGGTCGGCGTAAATCATCAAGTCTTCCGGCTCTATCTGCAAGGTCAGTGTTATATCGGGAGGCAAAAGATGCAGTTCGCTAACCTGACGTATCAGTTCCAACAGGTAAAACGGTTCGGGGGCAGGCTTTTGGAGAGAGGAAAACTTGCGGTAGCTGTCTACAAAGTTAATCAGTCCGGCAGAGGTTTCATGGATGGCTCGGACGCCCTCATACAACGGAGTTCCCACCACGTCGCTGCGCTGCAGAAAGGTTTCGCTGAGTGAAGATATAGGAGCGATGGAATTCATGATTTCGTGGGTCAGTACGCGCGTCAGTTTTATCCACGAATCCAACTCTTTGGCATCGAGTTCGTTGCGGATGTCGTTCAGGGTGAGAATCTTTACCGTATGCTCTCCTACCTGCATGACGGAGGCTCGCACCAGCAGGTGGACTTCGCCTTTCGTGGTAGTGTATTGCAGGTTACACCGCTCGCCAGCCGCCAACGAACGGATGGTTTCGGGGAAATCTTCGCCGTAACGTTCTAATTGTTGGAGCGTTCCTAAGAAAGGCAGTCCCAACAAGCGGGCGGCAGCAGGATTGGTCTGCACGATTTTCATGTTTTCGTCCATCACGATAACCCCTGAAGTCACACTCGAAAGTATTTGTTCGTAAAAGCGTTCGCGCTGTTCCATGAACTGTTTCTGTTCGCCCATCAGTGAGCCGAACTGGTTCAGGGTATCTTGCAACACACGTTCGCCTCCCGCCAATCCGTAAACCGGCAGGCGGAACGTATAGTCGCGGTTACGGATTGCCTCTAACATGAGATGGCTTTTTTCGCGAAGCTGATTCTGAATCTTAAAAAACACATAGGCTGCCAGCACACACAGTATGCCCCCCGTTACGATAAACCAAACATCTACGCGGCTGACTCCTAACGTAAGCAATACGGTTCCGGCAATAAGTAATGCCACACGGATAAACGTCGATGATATCCACCTAAATGCCATAACGCTTCATTTTATTGTACAGTGTCTGGCGGGTAACACCCAACTGTGCCGCAGCTTGCGAGAGGTTTCCGTTGCATTGGTCGATGGCTTTTTTCACCAGACTGCATTCCATTTCGTCGAGCGTTTGTATCGGCATATCGTCCGACGGGTGATGCGTATCGTCTGCCGGCTGATGTTGTGCAGCCGAGAATTGCAGGCAGTCTGCTTTCAGTTCATTGCCTTCGGAAAGAATGACCGCTTTTTCTATCGTGTGTTGCAGTTCGCGGATGTTTCCGTACCACGGATGGTCAAGCAGCTTACGCAGTGCTTCCGGCTCGAATCCTTCCAACGCCCTACCGTATTGCGTATTATATTGTGCGAGGAAACGTTTTGCCAAAGGTACGATGTCCTCTCTCCGTTCGCGCAACGAGGGGATGTGCAGGTAGATGGTGTTGATGCGGTAAAGCAAGTCTTCGCGAAATTCTCCTTTCCGTACCATTTCTTCCAAGTCACGGTTCGTAGCACAAATCAGACGGATGTCGGTAGGCTGGGGCGTGTTGCTGCCCACTTTTATGAAGCTGCGTTTCTGGATGGCTGTAAGCAGTTTGGCTTGAAGGTGATAAGGCAGGTTGGCTATTTCGTCGAGAAACAATGTTCCGCCGTCGGCTGCCTCAAAACGTCCTACACGGTCGGCGTGAGCATCGGTAAACGAGCCTTTCACGTGTCCGAACAGTTCGCTTTCAAACAATGATTCGGTAATGGCTCCCATGTCTACCGTAACCAGTGGTTTCGTGTGCCGGCTTGACAGGCGGTGGATTTCGCGCGCCAGCATGTCTTTTCCCGTACCGTTCTCGCCGGTTATCAGAATGTTCGCATCGGTCGAGCTGACCTTTTCCACTAACATCCGCAGCGGGCGAATTGCCTGAGAGTTTCCCCAGTACATCGAGCCTCCTGCCTGTTCCGACGGAGCTGCCGCCTGCCGTTTTCCTTTCGTCTTACCGTAGGCTTCCTGCAACGTGCGTACCAGTTTGGCGTTGTCCCACGGTTTCACCACGAAATCGGAAGCTCCCTCTTTGATTCCCGTCACAGCGAGGTCAATGTCGGCATACGCCGTAAAGAGCACCACTTGTGTTTGCGGGCGCAAGCGTTTGATTTCGCGCAGCCAGTACAATCCTTCGTTTCCGCTGTTAATACCCGATGAAAAGTTCATATCAAGCAATACCACGTCGATACTCTCCTGCCTGAAAAGCGAAGGGATGGTTACGGGAGAACCAAGCGTAATGATGCGGTCGAAATATTCGCTCAACAAGTATTGGAGCGAAGTCAAAATATTCTGGTTATCGTCTACCACAAGTAGCGTTCCTTGTTTTGCCATGAGCTTTATCCATTACTGTTACAGCGCAAAGTTAGATAAAAAAAGAAAAGGAAACGCCGCAGCAAGTGACAAATATTTAGACACCGGGTGTCTAATTTTTTGACACTTCCCATCGTCTGCTTCTACTCACTCTTACTGATTAACAAGCACTTACATTTATGGCACGGTATTTGATTTCATTTTTACGGATAAAAACAAGAAAACGAATGAAAAGATACAGAAAAATAACAGTTCTCTTATTCCTTGCCGTGGGTTGCGGACTGGCTGCCACGGCGCAAGAGGCGTGGGATGTAGACCGCTGTATGAGTTACGCCGTGAAACACAACCGCACGGTGAAACAGCGCCGATTAGAAGCCGACAATTACCGGCTTGACCGCCTCAAGGCTATCGGCAATTTTTTACCGGGCATCAATGCAAGCGCAGGTGTACAGTATAACTTCGGTCGGTCGGTCGACCCGGAAACCAACATATATAATAATGTGTCGACTTTCAACAACAGTTACGCTGCCGAAGCCTCAATGACGCTCTTCCGGGGCGGAAGTTTAGTAAACGAAGTGCGCCGCTCGAAAGCTGCCTTGCTGTTGGGAAAGGCTGCCTTGCAGGAAGCGCAAGACAACACTGCTCTTGAAACCTTTCAGGCTTACATCGACGTACTTTATTACTACGGAACCATCCGCTTGGCGGAAAAGAAACTGGCAGAGAGTGATTCTTTACTTTACAAAACGCGCCGACAGGAAGAATTAGGGCTGAAAGGACGTGCCGACGTTGCACAAATGGAAGCTCAGCAGGCTACCGACGCATATAACCTGACGCATCAGCGGAATCTTTACGAAACGGCAATGCTCACGCTGAAACAGAAAATGAATTACCCTGCCGGAGATTCTTTGTTGCTCAATACGGATATACTCGATATACAGACTTTCGAGTCGATTCGGCTGACAGACGAACATCCGCAAGACGTGCTTCGCATTGCTCTCAGTGTGAACCCCACGCTACGCCAGTCGGAAATGAACAAACAGGTGGCGCGCATGAACCGTAAAATAGCATGGGCGAACGTCTTGCCTACCATTTCATTCTACGGAGGCATATCCAGTTCGTACTACAAGGAGCTGCATAACCATGATTATCCGGATTTCAAGACACAGCTCGATAACAACTTGGGAGAATATTTCGGAGTTACGATGAGCATCCCCATTTTCAACCGCATGAGTGGTTCGATAAGTCTCCGTCAGGCGCGTAACAATTACCGGATTGCCTGCGAACAGTACGAAGCGCAGAAAGAGGAGCTTCAGAAGTTAGTACAACAGGCAGTGCAAGACCGCGAGGGGTATTTGCGCGAAAGCATCCAGATGGAAAAGAAAGCGGCTTCAGACTCGCTTGCCTATCACGTAACGCGCCGCAAGTATGAAGAGGGACTGATGACTTCGCTCGACGTGCAGAACAACGCGGCTACATGGCTGGAGAGCGAAACGCTGCTGCTGCAAAGCCGGCTGACGTACGTAATGAAATGTAGGTTGGTAGACTATTATAAAGGAGAAAACATCATTAAAGTAAAAACGGAAAACTGATAAAGGATATGGATATACAATTAGAAAAGAAAAAAGGGATTCAAAAGCGTCACTTGCCTTACCTCATCGGCGGAGCTGCATTGCTTCTGTTAGTGGTTTGGATTATCTTTGGCAATCATGCCTCGACGCTGAAAGTCGACGGGCGTTCGTTGAACATTGCCGAAGTGACTTACGGAGAGTTTAACGACTACATCCGCGTAAACGGGCAGGTACAGCCTATTTCCATCGTACAGCTCAGCCCGGAGGAAGGGGGCATCGTACGCGAGAAGGTGGTAGAGGAAGGCGCACATGTAAAGCAGGGCGACGTGATTCTCCGCCTCAGCAATTCGAACCTCGACCTCCAGATTCTGAATGCCGAATCGGAGCTTGCCGAGAAGCAGAACCTGCTACGCAATACGCAGGTTACCATGCAGCAAGACAAGCTGACAAACGAAACCGAAAAGGTTCAATTAGATGTGGAGACGCTCCGCAAGCAGCGCACGTTCCACCAGTACGAACGTCTGTATAAGGAACGCCTCATCAGCCGCGAAGAATATCTTCAGGCGAAAGAGGATTACGAGGTTTCACTGAAAAAGCACGGACTGATAACCGAACGCCTGAAACAGGATTCGATTTACCGCAACATCCAGATGGAACAGATGGAAGAAAACTTGCAGAACATGCGCAAGAATGTGTTGCTGATTCGCGAACGCAAAGACAAGTTGGAGGTTCGCGCTCCCATTGACGGCGAACTGGGCTTGCTTGATGCCGAGCTGGGACAAAACATTACTGCCGGACAGATGGTGGGTCAGATTAACGACCTTTCCGACTTCAAGATAGAGGCGATGATAGACGAGCATTACATCGACCGGGTGACAAACGGACTGCCTGCCACGTTCGAGCGGCAGGGATCGCAGTTCAGCCTGAAGGTGCGCAAGGTTTATCCGGAAGTGCGTGAGGGACGTTTCCGCACCGACCTCGTGTTCGAAGGTACACGCCCGGAGAACATCCGCAGCGGACAGACGTATTACATCGACCTCCAGTTGGGCGAGCCTACCCAAAGCGTTCTGATACCGAAGGGCACTTTCTTCCAAGTAACGGGCGGAAACTGGATATTCGTGGTAGATAAAAACGGGGAAAAAGCCTATCGCCGCAAAATCCGCATCGGACGGCAGAACCCGCAGTTCTACGAGGTGACCGAAGGGTTAGAGAAAGGAGAACGGGTTATCATCTCCGGCTACGAAAGCTATAAAGACAACGAAGTTTTGATACTGAAATAAGAGCCTCAAAATTCTATTCGAAAGACAGACCGGTCTTACGAATAGAAATAGGGAACTCTACCGCATGAAATTAAAAAACAAGCCGTAGCGTTTTTCAAGACATACGGCATCCGATCGGACTGATTCAAGAAAAGTATATAAATATTTAATTATAAAACATTTACGCATTATGAAAAAGATTATTTTAACACTGATAGGGATAGTAGGAATGGGATGTTTCACTTCTTGTATGGCAAGTAAGAAAACCGTGGTAGAAGAACGGGACGTAGAGAGTTTTTCTTCTATCGAAATGGACGGCGTGGCGGGCGTTTACTTCACGCAAGACAGCAAATGCTCGGTACGCATAGAAGGTGAAGAAACGGATGTCAGAAATACGGTAGTAACGGTGAAAGACGGAAAGCTCTACATCGAAACCGATTCAAAGAAGAAACGTAACCAGAAGGGGACGAAAATCTATCTTACCGCGCCCGACCTTGATGAGTTGTCGTTCGACGGGGTTGGCTCGTTCCGTTGCGAAAAGACCTTGAAGGTGGACGACATCCGTATCGACGTAGACGGTGTGGGTTCGGTAGAAATGGAAGACCTGAAGTGTGAAACGCTCCGCCTGTCGGTAGACGGTGTGGGTAAAACCGACGTACACGTTACTTGCCGCGACCTCCGTGCCGACTTAGACGGGGTGGGCAAAGTGGTGTTGAGTGGCTCTGCCGACCATGCCCGCATCAGCAAAGACGGTGTAGGCGTATGTAACACCAACAATCTGAAAATAGGGAAATAAGTGAACCAATAAACGCAAGCAATGAAAACTCTCATCCGTAACTTTTCGCATACGTTCCGGCGTTTCTTTACCGCCAGCGTATTGAACATCGTGGGACTGGCGATTGCTTTTGCCTCGTTCTTCGTTATCATGACGCAGGTGGATTACGATTACAATTTCAACAAGGGGTATAAGGATTATGAAAAGATATTCCGTGTGGAAGTTCATGTAAACGATGAATACGGCTGGCAAGTATGGCTGGCACGCCCGTTTTGCGAATTGGTGCAATCAACGTCACCGCATATAACATCACTTTCTATTCTTACTTCATACTCTTCAAGTTTCGATTATGAAGTAAACGGTAAATTATTTAATGAGAAAACACTCACAGGATTTGGAAATTTCATGGAAACTTTCCAGCCGGAAATGATAAATGGTACTGCTGACGCACTGAAGCAACCCGGAAACATTCTTATTCCACAGACTATGGCAATCAGGTTTTTCGGTACAACCGATGTTGTAGGACAAACCATCTTTCAGGGAAAACGAGCCGATAATAATCCGGTTACAGTGGGTGGAGTTTATAAAGATTTTCCCGAAAACTCCCAAATAAGGAATACTATTTTTAAGGCACTTGCTCCGAACGAAAATAAAGACAACTGGAGTAACTGGAATTATCATTGCTACATACGTATAGATAATCCGGAAGAAGCCGGAAATATCGAAAAAGCAACCGTACAGAAGTTGATGGAGTTCTTTCCCGACTTGATGGACGAAAACAATGTAGATTGTCCGATTCATCTTACTCCACTTACTGATGTACACTTTTCAACTATAGGCGATAAGAGTGCAAGCAGCCGCACTACGGTTTACCTGCTGATATGCGTATCGTTCCTTATCGTAATCATTGCTACGATAAACTTCATGAATTTCTCATTGGCGGAAACGCCGATGCGCATCAGAAGCATCAATACACAGAAAGTATTGGGGGCTACTACCCGCTCGCTTCGCGGAAGCCTCATGGCAGAATCGGCATTAATCAGCTTTATCGCTTTCTTGCTCTCCCTTGTGCTGTTGCTGGCTCTTCGGGATTCGGGAATGCAGGATTTGGTCGCCTCCGATCTGAGTTTCGGCAGTCACCCCTACCTGCTAACCGCTACTTTCGTGCTGAGTTTGGCGATGGGACTGCTCGCGGGGCTTTATCCGTCATGGTATGTTACCTCGTTCCCACCTGCTTTGGTACTGAAAGGGTCGTTCGGTTTAACCCCTAAGGGACGCAAGTTGCGCACGGGACTGGTCTGCATTCAGTTCTTTGTTTCGTTTGCCCTTATTATTGCCATCGGCATCATGTACACCCAAAGCCGATACATCCGTACCACCGATTACGGTTACGATAAGGATGCCATCGTAGTGGGCAACATGACAGACGAAACCCGAAGTCAGACAGACGCGGTGATAGCAGAGGTCAGCCGGATATCGGGCGTAGAGGGAGCTTCGGTATCGCAATTCGTTCTGAGTTCTGCCGACAGCTACATGAATTGGGGACGGGGCGCAGATGACAAACATCTCCTATTCGATGTACTGCCCGTAGACTACCGCTACCTCAAGCTGATGGGAATCCGCATCACCGAAGGGCGAGACTTTAAGCCCGGCGACGGTGACGTGTACATATTCAACGAAGCAGCGCGTGCTAAATATCAATGGCTCGCCGTAGACCAGCCTGCTACCACGAACGACTATCCCGTGATAGGCTTCTGTGAGAATGTGAAATACACTTCGTTCCGCAACGATAACAATGCCCAGCCCATGGCGTTCTTTATCTACGGGAAAGACCATCAGGGCTGGGGAGGAAAGAACTTCATTAACGTTCGTGTCTCTGCCGGTACAGACAAGGTAGAAGTAGTCCGTGCATTGCAGAAAGCGATGGAAAAGTTCTCTCCGGGTCACGACTTCAATTTCCGCTTCATCGACCAAGTGCTCGATGAGGCTTACCGTAACGAATTGCGTTTTACCAAACAAATCCTGCTCTTCTCACTGCTTGCCATCGTTATCAGCATCATTGGCGTGTTCGGGCTTACCATGTTCGAGAGCGAATACCGCCGCAAGGAGATAGGCATCCGTAAGATATTCGGCAGCACTACGGGCGAAATACTGGGCATGTTCAACCGCCGGTACTTGTACATATTAATAGGATGCTTCATCTTCGCCGCACCCTTCGGATGGTGGATCGGAGCACATTGGTTAGAAGGTTTTGCCGAAAAGACTCCCATACGTGCTTGGATATTCCTTGCCTCGTTCCTGCTCGTTTCGCTTATTACCATGCTAACCGTAACTATACAGAGCTGGAGAAACGCCAACGAGAATCCGGCTAACTCGATTAAAACGGAATGATGTATGAAAGCACTTAAAACTTACTTTACATTTTTGGAGCGCAACAAGCTCTTTACGTTCGTCAACGTGGCAGGCTTGGGTATCTCGCTCATGTTCGTGTTGCTTATCGCCAACATGGTAACCCGCCAGCTTACCGTAGACCGCGACACGCGCAATGCCGACCGCACGTATTTGTTTTGCTCCGAACAAAATTTCGGTGCGCATTACGTGTTGGGCGAACGCCTCGCGAGCCGCTATCCGGATATAGAGGAATGGACTGTGGCTACGAATGCTGCCGGTGTGGGTGGCGAATACATCGACGTTGAGGGTAAGAAGTTTGATGTGAAGGTATTACTGGCACGCAAGAACTTCTTCGAGTTCTTCGGCTTCCGGCTTCGGGAGGGAGACCCTGCCCATGTGCTACAGGACAATTACAGCGTAGTCATCTCGGAGTCAGCGGCTAAGCGTATCTTCGGCAACGAGGAAGCGGTGGGGAAAAGCATCAAAGTGAACTTCACCGACAAGCATACCTATACGGTAACGGGAGTAATGGAAGACATCGGCAATTCCATATTCCCTTCGGAAACAGAGCTGGTATTTCCTTTCGAGGCAATGGAATACATCAACTGGGCTGCCGCTATCGAGAATACGGTGATGCAGAACTTTGGCGGGGCGAATGTGTTCATCCGCGTGCCGCAAGGGATAGACCCGAACGACAAGAACGCTGACATGCTGGAGTGGCTCAAGACATTTGCATGGCCTTATCACAACGGTTCGTTTGAGAAAGCCTTTTGGGTTCCGATGCGCGAGGTGTATTTTTCAGAAATAGAATGCGCTAACATGAACCAGTACAGCCGCAAGCTGATGACAGTGTTTACCGTAACGGGGATACTGATTTTGCTGATGGCTGTGTTCAACTATATAAGTATGAGCGTGGCTCAAACCAGCTATCGTGCCAAAGAGATGGCTACACGCCGCCTGTTAGGTTCGTCATCGAAGGATATCTTCTGGCGCATGATGGCAGAATCGCTTATCATGACTTTCATTGCGTTTGCCCTTGCTTTCCTGCTGGCTAAGGCGGTAGAGCCTTTCGCCATGGAGCTACTGAAAACCAAAATTGACGTAGCGGGCGACTTAACTGTACCGGTTGCAGCAGTCTACATAGCGGGCATCCTGCTGCTTTCTGCCGTATCGGGTTTCGTTCCTGCCACGATTCTGTCACACTACAACCCGATGGATGTGGTAAAGGGTACGTTCCGGCGCAAGACCAAAGCGGTTTATCTGCGTACGCTCTACGTGGTACAGTGCGGACTGACAGTGGCTCTGCTTGCCTGTTCATTCTTTCTCGGCGTACAGATTTACCGCCTGCTTCACGAGCCGTTAGGATATACTTACGGCAATGTACTTTGTTATCCTAACATGAGCGAGACGAATAATCTATACCGCTTCCGCGACGAGGTTCGCAAGTTACCGTTCGTAAAAAATGTATCGTTGACGCGCGGTATGCCCGTCGATGGCGGAAACGGACACTCCACTACCTATAACCTGAAGGGGCGTATCGTTCCGGTAGACTTCCGCTTGCTGCAAACCGACTCGGCTTTCCTCGATATTTTCCACATCCCGTTGGAACGAGATTATCACCTGACTTACAGCGACCGGAATTACTACCTGAACCACGAAGCGTTCCGGCAGATGGGATTGGACGACGATGCGGTTTCGTTTAAGATTGAAGGCGAGGACGCATCGAGAACAATAGCCGGACGCTTCCCTGATTTCCGCATGTATTCGGCATTAGACCCCATACGCCCCGTACTGATGCAGATTATCCCGTCGGACAGCATCGGGTATCCGTGGGACATCTTGGTAGAAACAACCGACGGCGATTTGCCTGCCTACAAGCATCAGTTGGACGCACTCTACTCGGAAATAATAGAAGGAGTCCCGTTCGAATCACATTGGTATGATTACTGGATAGCGGATGCCTATGCCGACATTATCCGCATGAACAAGGTTATAGGCATATTCACGCTTGCTGCCCTGCTTATCTCCCTGTTGGGACTGACGGCTATGAGCCTTTACTTCATTGCCCAGCGCAAACGCGACATGGCGATACGCAAGGTGTTCGGTTCGGATAACCGGCATGAACTGCTGCGTCTGTTGGCATTTGCAGGTCAGTCGCTTGCCGCCAGTTTGCTCATCGCCGTCCCGATAATCGGGATAGGATTCCGTTACATCCAGCGCATCGTGGGTTACGACAAGTCGTTTCCGTGGTGGACGGCATGTGTGGCTTTCATCGCCGTAGCCGCCATCTCACTGCTGTCGATAGGACTTATCAGCCGAAGCGCCACGCGAGAAAATCCGATAAACAATATTAAGACGGAATAGCGGATTCCGAATCCTAAAGATACGCTTAAAAATCTACCACATGAAATAAAGGAAAATAAACGTAACTTTTTACATAGATACCAATAATATGAAAGGACTGAAAACTTACTTTACATTCTTGGAGCGAAACAAGCTCTTTACGCTGGTCAACGTGGCGGGGTTAAGCATCTCGCTCATGTTCGTATTACTTATAGCCAACATGGTGATGCGTCAGCTTACCGTTGACCGTGATTTGCCGGATGCCGACCGCATCTCAGTGTTTGCCAATGAGTATTGGGCAGGCGGACATTACAATCTGGGTGACCGCCTTCAAAGTCGTTATCCGGAGATAGAGGACTGGTGTGCCATGAGCATTTCAGAGCCGTTTGTTCAGGTAAACGACAAACCGGTACAGACAATGGGTGCCTGTGTGAAAAAGAACTTCTTCGAGTTCTTCCGTTTCACTTTGCTGGAAGGAAACCGCAAACAGTTATTAACCGACAATAACAGCATCGTACTCACCCGGTCGGCTGCTTTGCGCCTGTTCGGTACAGAAAAAGCCTTAGGCAAGACGCTTACCGTAGTGCCATGTAACAAGGAAACATTTACAGTAACCGGAGTCATCGAAGATATTGACAACTCCATCATATCTTCCGACATCGAGATATTCATTCCTTTTGAGAACATGAAGTACATTAACTGGAGCTGCTCTATCGAATGTACTCACATGAACAATGCGGGAGGAAGTGTGCTTTTTTTCCGCACCGCTCCCGGCTCTGACTTGAATCTGAAATCGGATGATGTGGCATCTTATTTGGGAGAATTCTTCTGGATTTACCAAAACTCCGGCGCATTTAAAAAAGCCCGTTTCATCCCGTGGCATGATTTTTATTTCTCGGAAACCCCCGCCGTAGCTCCACTGAACCAGTACGACTTTAAGCTGGTGGTCATTTTCATTACCGTAGGTGTACTCATCCTCTTGATGGCGGTGCTGAACTACATCAGCATGAGCGTGGCGCAAACCAGCTATCGTGCCAAAGAGATGGCAACACGCCGCCTGCTCGGTTCATCAAAGCCCAGCATATTCTGGCGTATGATTATAGAATCGTTTCTACTTACGTTCGTTTCGTTCGTCGTGGGATTTCTGCTTGCCAAAGCTGCAGAGCCGACTGCCATCGAACTGCTTCATTCTAAAATCGACATCACGGGCGACCTCAACGGAGTAACCATCATGGTTTACATCCTGTTTATCGCCGCACTGACCCTGTTGTCGGGCTTTATCCCAGCCACGATGCTTTCTAACTACAACCCGATGGACGTGGTGAAAGGTACGTTCCGCCGCAAGACGAAATCTGTTTACCTGCGCACGCTCAACATCGTACAAAGCGGACTGACCATCGCCTTGCTTACTTGTTCGGTTTATCTCTCCGTACAGATTTACCGCATCGTACACGCACCGTTGGGATATGAGTTCGGCAACGTATTGAGCTATCCGTCTATCGGTTCGCAAAAAGACCTGCAACTTTTCCGTAACGAAGCTAAGAAACTGCCTTTCGTGAAACGTGTTTCTTTCTCGTGCGGCATACCATTGGATGGGGGAAACAACAATACCACTTACATTCCTTCGGCAGACAGTACGCTGGAAATGAGCTTTCAGACTTTCATTGTCGACTCGGCATTCTTAGATATCTATCACATTAAGATTACCGACGACCGCCATACGCCGATGGGAAGGAACAATTTCTTTATGAGCGAAAAAGCGATGAAAACGCTTGCCACCATCGGAGTTACCGACCATTTTATGAGTGACAATTGCGGGCCGGTTCAGATAGCAGGAGTGTTTAAAGACTTCCGTATCCGCCGTGACCTGATAGACCACGACATTCATCCGCTCCAGATGCAAATCCAACATCCCGACAGCATCTATCCGTGGAACGTATCGGTGGAGGTACAGGACGGAGACCTAAATGCTTACAAGAAAGAGCTGGACCAGCTTTACAAGATAGCTGCCAAAGATTTTTCTTTCGAGTCGGAATGGTACGATAAACAGATACGCAACCTTTACTCCGATTTCAGCCGCATGAACAGCCTGATGATTATTTTCACTTGCGCTGCCCTGCTCATTTCACTGCTCGGACTTACGGCTATGAGCATTTACTTCATTGCCCAGCGCAAGCGCGACATGGCGGTACGAAAGGTATTTGGCTCCAGTTCATCGGGTGAAATGAAACGCCTGATGCGCTTCTCACTCGTGTCGTTACTCATCAGCCTCGTTATTGCCATCCCGCTGATGATATTCGGTGTGCGTCAGATAGACAAGATTGTGACGTTCGACAGCGTATTCCCGTGGTGGGTTCCGCTGGTTTCCATCGCAACGGTATCTCTCATCTCGCTGATATCTGTATTCTTCATCAGCCTGAAGGCAACACGTGAAAACCCGGTGAACAACCTGAAAACCGAATAAATTTCTCTCTATTTTCACTCTCACACTTTGCCTAATCCGGACGGAACGGAAGATTCGGAAACTCTCCGTTCCTCCGGATTTTGAGTATTTTCACCCTGTGCTTTTGTCTTTATTCGGCGAATGTCCTATATTTGCCGACGAGAATTATTAACAAAAGTTGCTTATGAAAAGAATTTTATCTATTCTGATGGTTACGGCATGTTTGTTTATGGCATTGCCGTCGCAAGCCCAAATCCAATTCGGTGTAAAGGGCGGATTAAACGTTTCAAAAGTTTCTATATCGAAAGAGGTGTTCAACTCAGATAACCAAAGCGGATTCTTCATCGGACCGACGGCCGAACTTACCTTGCCTTTATTGGGCTTAGGTGTAGACGTTTCTGCGTTGTATAACCAATACGGTATTGATACGGCAGAAGGTTCTACCAAGAAGAAAAGTATCGAAATTCCTATCAACCTGAAGTGGACAATAGGATTCAGCAGTGTACTGGGAGCTTACGTGGCAGTAGGTCCGCAGTTCGGTTTCAACGTTGGTCACCGCTGGTTTAAAGACATCTGCGAATTTAATAAAAAATCGACCAGCCTCAACGTAGGAGCCGGTTTGAAAATATTAGGACATGTACATGTAGGCGCAAACTACAACATCGGATTGAAGGATACGGGTGCAATGGTGAAAAGCGACAACGGCAGCTTTACGCACGTGGATTTCGATAACAACACGTGGCAAATCTCGCTTGCCTACATGTTCTGATTATAGTGTCTTTTAAGCCTTTTCCGGCTTAGCAGAAAGCCCGAAAAATTCTACCCGACAGACCGATGAGTCTTCCGAATAGAAATGGGCAACCTTTCGGCATGGAATAAAATTTCTAACCGTAGCATTTTTCGGGGTATGCGGAAGAAAAATTCCGCCTTGCGCTTTAGCCGGACGGAAAGATTCATACAGACTATAAACAACTAACAGTCATCCGGTTCTCTCGCTCTGCATAAAACCTTTTGCGGCGAAAGAACCGGCTGACCGTTTAATCGCAAGGATATACCACTCCCCACTCTTTGCGCAGCGCATCCATCTGGCGCATGATGCGCAACGTTTCGGCATGGGGCATGTAAGGCGACTCCAACCACCCTTTCTCCAATGCCTCGATACACGCCTTCACTTGGTATTCAAAACCGGTAATCTGCGGCGGGGCCTGATAAACGGCTACGGTCTGGTAATCCGAACCCACCACACGGACGGACGACGGGTTATTGATATTTTCTACGATGATATGCCCTTTATCGCCCGAAATAATTCCCTCGCGGTCGCTCTGCACATAGATGCTCGACTGCAAGGCAGCCATTCGCCCGTCGGCGTAAAACAGTGTGATACTTTCTTGGGCATCGACACCCGTATCCGTTTTAGTGCAGGCAGACACCGTGCGCTCCACATCCGCACCGAAAGCCATTGCCGCAAAGTTCAGCGTATAAATACCTATATCGAGCAACGCTCCCCCTGCCAGCTCCGGGCGAATGATGCGTTCTTTTCCGGAGATGGGGTAACTTAAATTAGCCGACAGCGTACGGGGAACTCCGATTGTCCCTGCGTCTAACAGCTCTTTCACCTTAGCCGACAGCGGCAAATAGCGTGTCCAGATAGCTTCGGTGATAAACACGCTTTTCTCATGAGCCAACGCCAACAGTTCTTCCGTCTGACGGGCATTGGCGGTAAAGGCTTTCTCGCACAACACTGCCTTTCCGCGCTCAATGCACATCCGCGCCTGCTCGTAGTGGAACGAATGAGGCGTGGCGATGTAAACCAAATCCACTTCGGGATCGTCGGCAAGCGCTTCGTAAGAGCCGTATGACTTCTCGAACTGCCATTCGGCGGCAAATGCCTGCGCTTTCTCCAAGTTTCTTGAAGCCACGGCGTAACACCTTACTCCCTCCATGCGTCCCAACGTAAAAGCCATCTTACGGGCTATGTGGCCGCATCCTATGATTCCTATCTTATATGTTTTCATGCGTAATATAATTTAACCGTTCTTGCAAAGCTATAAAACTTTGCTAAAGGGGCAAGCAAGATGGAAGGCTTTTTTGTAACTTTGCAGCCATGAAAAAGTATGTCGACGTTATAGTACCTTTGCCCATTGCGGGACAATATACATACGCCCTTCCGCCGGAATGGGAAACAGAAGTGCGGATGGGATGCAGGGTTGTCGTCCCTTTCGGGAAAAAGAAATACTATACGGCTATCGTAACACGGGTACACGACACTCCGCCTGAGGCATACGAAACGAAAGAGGTGTCTGAAATACTGGACAAGCAACCGGCTTTGCTGGAACATCAGTATGCTTTCTGGCAATGGCTGGCAGATTACTATCTGTGTACGCTGGGCGACGTGTATAAAGCTGCCATGCCTTCGGGGATGAAATTAGAGAGCGAAACGCTGGTAGTATATAACCCGGACTTCGAAGCCGCCGAGCCGTTGTCCGAAAAGGAGCAGCGCGTATTGGACTTGCTGAGTGCCGACCCGGAACAATGCGTCACGCAGTTGGAAAAAGCGAGTGGCATCAAACATTTGTTGCCGGTCATCAAATCGCTGTTAGACAAAGAAGCCATCCACGTAAAGGAAGAGCTGAAGCGGGTGTACAAGCCACGCACCGAAGCGCGCGTACGGCTGACCGATGCCATGAGCAGCGAACGGAACCTGCGTTTCCAGTTCGACCTGCTTGCCCGTGCTCCCAAACAGTTGGCGCTGCTGATGAAATACATCGAACTTTCCGGTTGGACACAGCCGGGGAATCCCCCCAAAGAGGTTACACGTAAGGCACTGCTCGATGCGGCAGGGGCTTCTTCGGCAGCGCTGAATGAGCTGATTGCCAAAAAAGTATTCGAGGTTTATTTCCAAGAAATAGGCAGACTGACCCAAAGCAACGTCGATACCCTCCCGCTGAACACGTTAAGCCCTGCCCAGCAACAGGCTTATACGGGCATCTTAAACTGTTTCCGCGAAAAAAACGTCTGCTTGCTTCACGGAGTCACAGCGAGCGGCAAGACGGAGATATACATCCATCTTATCAACCAAACTATAAAGACCGGCAAGCAAGTTCTTTATTTACTTCCCGAAATAGCCCTGACCACCCAGATAACCGAGCGTCTGAAGCGTGTTTTCGGGAATCGTTTGGGCATTTACCATTCGAAGTTCCCCGATGCCGAACGGGTGGAAATATGGCGCAAACAGCTTTCCGAGCATGATTACGACGTGATATTGGGTGTGCGTTCTTCGGTATTCCTACCTTTCCGGCGGTTAGGTCTGGTTATCGTAGACGAGGAGCATGAGAATACGTACAAGCAGCAAGAGCCTGCCCCGCGCTATCATGCCCGCAACGCTGCCATCATGCTTGCCTCCATGTTCGGCGCAAAGACCTTGCTGGGTACGGCTACGCCAAGCATCGAAACCTATTATAACGCCACACATGGCAAATACGGTTTGGTAACATTAACCGAACGCCATCAGAACATCCGGCTTCCGCACATCGAATTAGTCGATATCAAAGAGCTGGCACGGAAGAAATACATGACGGCACAATTCTCGCCGCTGCTTCTGCAAAAGGTTCGCGAAGCCCTTGAAAACAAAGAGCAGGTCATTCTGTTCCAGAACCGGCGCGGATTTGCCCCGATGATAGAATGCCGGATATGCGGATGGGTTCCTCGCTGTAAGAATTGCGATGTCAGCCTGACTTATCACAAAGGATTAAACCAACTGACATGTCATTACTGCGGATACACTTACCAAGTGCCGAAATCGTGTCCGGCGTGTGGCGGTACGGAGTTAATGAACCGGGGATTCGGCACGGAAAAGATTGAAGACGATATTAAAACGCTTTTCCCTGAAGCACGGGTGGCACGTATGGACTTAGACACTACACGGACGCGAACCGCATACGAAAAAATAATAGCCGATTTCGAAGAGGGAAAGACCGACATATTAATCGGTACGCAAATGGTTTCGAAGGGATTGGATTTCGACCGCGTTAGTGTGGTGGGGATTCTGAATGCCGACTCGATGCTGAATTATCCGGATTTCCGTTCATACGAACGTGCCTTCCAACTGATGGCACAGGTGGCAGGCAGGGCGGGAAGAAAAAACAAGCAGGGGCTGGTGATACTGCAAACCAAGTCGCCCGACTTGCCGCTGATTCGTCAAGTCATAGCAAACGATTACAACCGGCTTTATCAAGACCAGTTGGCGGAACGCAGTTTATTCAAATATCCTCCGTTCTACCGGCTGATATATGTTTATCTGAAACACCGCAAAGAGGATGTCCTTGACCAAGCCGCCGACCTGATGGCGACTTACCTCCGAAGCGGATTAGGAGAACGAATCCTCGGTCCGGACAAACCGCCCGTAGCGCGTGTGCAGACATTGTATATAAAGAAAATAGTGATAAAAATCGAACAAACCGTGTCGATGAAGAAAGTACGCTCGTACTTGGTTCAGGTACAACGTTCGGTAATCGAAGACGAACGTTTCCGCTCGCTTGTGGTGTATTACGACGTCGACCCGATGTAACACAAATAAACTAACATCCCATTATGAAAATAGAATTAGATGTACATACGCATACCATAGCCAGCGGACATGCTTTCAGCACGCTGCAAGAAATGGCTCATGCCGCTGCCGAAAAAGGGTTGAAAGTGTTGGGTATTACCGAACATTCTCCCGGAATACCCGGCTCGTGCGACCCGATTTATTTCCGCAACCTCCATGTTGTTCCACGGCAAATGTACGGAATCGAACTTTTGTTGGGCGCGGAGATAAACATACTCGACGGAGAAGGAAACCTTGACATGGACGAATATTACTTGAGAATGCTCGACTTACGCATTGCCGGAATCCACTCGCTTTGCTACAAGCAGGGTACGCCGGAAGAAAACACTCACGGCATGATACAAGTTATCTCAAACCCTTATATCCATATCATCAGCCATCCGGGTGACGGTACTGCCAAACTGAATTTCGAACCGATTGTCTTGGCTTCGAAAGCTCATCGGACATTACTCGAAATCAATAACAGCTCGCTGAAACCTTGCCGGCATAAGGCAGACGCAAGGGCAAACAATCTGGAAATCCTCCGCCTGTGCAAGCAGTACGAAGTGCCTGTCATTTTAGGAAGCGATGCCCATATCTCGTTCGATATTGCCACTTACGACTATGCTTTAGAGCTGGTAGCCGAAACCGATTTTCCGGAAGCGTTAATCATGAATACCAGTGTAGAAAAATTTAAAAACTATTTGTTTTAGCCCATGAAGAAAATACTCTTTGTCTGCTTAGGCAATATTTGCCGCTCGTCTGCGGCTGAAGAAATCATGCGTACTTACATTCGTCGCGAAGGACTGGAAAACGAAATCAAAGTCGACTCGGCAGGTATCAGCGGTTACCATCAGGGCGAACATGCCGATGAGCGGATGCGTGCCCACGCCCGGCGTCGCGGCTATCATATCACCCACCGTTCGCGTCCGGTTTGTACGGCTGACTTCTATGACTTCGACCTGATTTTAGGTATGGATGACGGAAATATTGATGCTCTCCACGACAAAGCCCCTACGGTGGAATCGGAACAGAAGATAGTGCGTATGACTGATTTTTGTCGGACAAAAGTAGTCGACCACGTCCCCGACCCTTACTACGGAGGTGCGCAAGGCTTTGAGAATGTGCTCGATATCTTAGAAGATGCCTGCGCTGGTTTGTTAAACTCGTATATGGAATCCGACAAACAGATTTGGAGATAAACAACCCCTGAAAACGCTACCGCATGTTTTAGGGAAAACTAACCGAAGAATTGATTAAAACATCGGCTTGTGTTCCTTAAAACATGCGGTAGCGTTTTCAGGCAAATCATACTGCCCTCCAATGCCTTTCCGTTACTTCTTCAGTTCCGGATAGCTGATGCGCGTATGATACATGGTTTTCAGCTTTTCTTTGAATACAGCCTTTACCGTGGCAATGTCTTTAAACGTGATGGGACATTCTTTAAAATATCCTTCCTGCACCTGACTGTCGATTATCTTTTCAACCAATGCCGAAATGCTTTCTTCCGTATATTGAGGCAAGCTGCGCGAAGCTGCTTCTACCGAATCGGCCATCATCAGAATAGCCTGTTCCTTCGTAAACGGATTCGGTCCCGGATAACGAAACATTTCTTTATCTACCTCCTCACCCGGATGTGCATTCTGATAAGAGATATAAAAGTATTTCGTAAGGCCTTTTCCGTGATGGGTACTTATAAAATCTTTTATCACTTGCGGCAGGTTGTATTTGTCTGCCAATTTCAAGCCATCGGTTACGTGGCTGATAACGATTTGAGCACTCTGCCTAAAGTCTAACTGGTCATGCGGATTAACTCCCGACTGATTTTCGGTAAAGAAAGCCGGATTCAGCATTTTACCGATATCGTGATACATCGCCCCCGTACGAACCAACTGACTGTTTGCATCAATACGATTAGCAGCAGCAGCGGTGAGGTTTGCCAACTGCAGCGAGTGTTGGAATGTTCCCGGAGCAACTTCCGACATCTGTCTCATCAGTTTGTTATTAATGTTAGACAGTTCAACCAATGTAACATTTGAAGTAAAACCGAATGTCTTTTCCAAAATAAACAGCAGCGGATAAGTAAACAGCAACAAAATGCCATTGACTACAAAATGAAGGTATATATGCGTACTAAGCTGGGCTATTTTGCTGACATGAATCAAATCGAGTGCAAAATAAAGCAAAGAATAAGAACATGTTACAAACAGTGCGCACTGAAATAGCTGGGAACGCTGAGACAATTCACGCAAACTATATATACCCGCCATACCTGCCACCGTTTGCAGCAATATAAACTCATGAGGGGTACGCAGCGAGATGGAACAAAGCAAAATAGCTATCACGTGTGCCATAAATGCCGTTCGCGAATCAAGGAAAATGCGGATAATCATAGGTATCATGGCAAACGGAACGATATAGACACTCAATATAGCATGTTCGACCATGATAGAAGACAATACGGGGAAAGCTACAATAATAATAAATAACAGCGTAATACACCCCCGCTTATCGTAATAATCGCGACGGAACAACTCCAAATAAGTCATGAAACAAAAAATAAGAATCGCCACAAACAGCGTTTGCCCGAACAAAGTCAACCGTTTTTCGGCCACGGTTTCGCTTCGTTTTCCCCATTCTTTTTCCAGTGACTTCAGGATATTATAAGTATGCTGGTCGATTATCTCGCCCCTGTCGATTATCTTCTGACCGTTCATCACAAAACCGTTTGCCCAAGACAATTCACTCAACAGGTCTCGTTTCGCAGACTCCGACCGTTCGGCATCGTAAATCAAATTGGGGGTAATGTAATTATTCAGATTACAACGCTGCAACAAAGCCTTGTCGTAATGAACCGTATCCGCATTGACAAGCATTTCGTATGCCCGCTTAAAAGTATAAAGCGCTTTCACTTCAGTTTGGTTCGATGTATTTTTATCAACCATCTGAATGTGATTCAAACTGTCTTTCTGTATTTGCTCCAAATCATTGGGAGCAATAACTCCCGCTTCGTAAATCACCCGAAGCAGACGCTCGATGTGATGGCTATAGGCTGCGACCGGAATAATGTGGTTCAGGTTTCGAGCATAATCATCTTTGAATTTCCGGATCATTTGCTCGCCTATATTCTTATCAAGCCGATAATAAGGAGCGTAATTACGCATAATACTGTCTTGCTCCTTCACCATCTCCCCATCATCTTTATAGATAGGGAAATCGAAAGATGCCTGTAACAGTCCATACTTCCACGGCTTGTTTATTTCGAAGACATAATTAAATTTGCCTTCCCTCGGTAAAAAATAAACGATGACAAGCACCGTTGCGAGGAATATCAGACCTTTATACAGCAGTTCTTTTAATGACAACTGCCTTTTCATTTGAAAGTTTTTCATAACCCAATCGTATTTGGGCTGCAAAATAAGAAAAAAAGTAGAATAATAATGCTCAGAGCCTGTTTAAATTTTCCGATTAAGTATTTTTATCCGCCTCTTTTTGAGTTTGTTTCCGGTCTGTTTCCCCGTTTTCACTCATCAGATGGCCCGCTGTCCTCCTCGTAAAAACTGAAAAACATCCTCGAATACAAGTCTCAAACGCAGGCAGAGCAAAATTTAAACAGGCTCTTATTCTACTTTTATTTTCTCTTTATGTTTTGCCGAAAAAGAAACCAATTTCTTATTTCGCTTCCGGCGTTTTCTTTACAGACAGTATTTCGCTGTATTGCTTTCCATCCTTTAATACGCTGATGGCTTTCTCCAAATCTTCATCGTCTTTCAGGCGCTCCATCGCCGCACCGCGCTGATAGAAATAACGGGTTACGATTTCTTGGGCAATATACGTCTTTATCTGTTTCGAGAAGTAATCCAAATCGCGGTCAAGGTTATGGTTCAGTTTCTTCTCCAATGCCTTGAATTCTTCGGAAGCACCCTCCATGTATCCTTCAAACTCTGCCACTTCTTTCAGGCTCTTCAGCATTTTCTCACTCTGGCGGTCGTACGTAAAATCGCGCGATTTAACCAACTCCTTAAAGGCACGGTAGTCTTCGTCTGTCAACTTAAACGATTCTACCGACTCCATCGTAGGATGATCCCAGCAATACTGCGTGGCATAATCGAAGATAATGTCCTCGTTCATCAGGTAGAACACAATGTTCGGGATGCGGTCGCCCTTTACTTCTATATCCGGACGAATACCTCCCCCGTCGCGTACCTCACGACCGGCTGCCGTATGAAATACGTTCGTCAGACTGTCGGGTGTACGTGCCACTGAGCCGTCGGCGTTCTTCTTCGCATAATCAATCGCCTGAATGCAACGCCCGCTCGGTATATAATATTTCGAGGTGGTAACTTTCAGCGTACCGTTATAGGGCAGCGGGCGTATGGTTTGTACCAACCCTTTCCCGTACGTGCGCGTACCTATTATTACGGCACGGTCTAAGTCCTGCAACGAGCCGCTCACAATTTCCGATGCCGATGCCGACCCTCCGTTTACCAAAACCGCCAAAGGTATTTTGGTGTCAATCGGTTCGTTTTCGGTCTTATATGAACCTTGCGCCTGCTTCAGCTTTCCTTTCGTCACCACAATCTCCTGCCCTTTCGGTACGAAAAAGTTTACGATGTCTATCGCTTCCGACAGCGAGCCGCCGCCGTTATCCCTTAAATCCAGAATCAACGCCTTCGCTCCTTTTTGCTTCAGTTCGATAAATGCCTTCTTGAAATCTTTCGAGCAGTTCTCTGTAAAGCTGGAAAGAGCCAGATACCCGATGCTGTCGCGCACCATTCCGTAGTAAGGCACCGGATTGGTACGGATACTCTTACGGGTTATTTTAAACTCAAGTATCGTGCTGTCGTTTTTCAGCGGACGCATTACCTTCAGGATGAACGACGTGCCCGGTTCGCCGCGCAACGCCTGACTCACCTTTTCTGAAAAGTCTTGCGGTTTCATATCCCCACGTACCATCTCCTTTCCTCCCACGGCAAGAATGATATCGCCCGCCTTTACGCCTGCCTCGGCAGCCGGCATCCCCTCCGTAGGCTCGATGACAGCAATGCGGTCTTTCGCCTCGTAATAACGTATGGCTGCGCCAATGCCTCCGTATTTTCCGGTGGTCAACTCTTTCACGCTGCTCATTTCCTCCTCAGGATAATACTCGGTATACGGGTCGGTCAGTGCCAGCATCCCCCTCACACCGTTCTGAATCATCTTTTCGGCGTCAATCGTGTCTACGTAAAACATATCCAGTTCTTTGAAGATTGAATTAAACAAATCCAAGTTCTTTGCTATCTGGAAATTCCGGTCGTCTTCCTTAAAACTGATAACGCCGATGCCTACCAGCACAATCAATGCACCTGCCAATATTTTTTTCATATACATAGTTATATCATAAATTTCAAACTGCAAAGAAAAACATTATTCCGTTTATCCTCGCAAAACTCGCTTAATATTTAACTTAATTTCGCCCCATCCGTGTAAATTTATCGCCTTTTTATTCTGCCGATATCGGGGAAATAGCGGGCGCGCTGACGGATAAATTGTAATATATTGTTTTTCAGGGCAATACACAACACCGGAAACAACAAAAAAATCTATTCGGAAGACTGCCTTGTTCTATGGGTAGAACCGAGTAACTTATCCGCATAAAACACCTGACACTAACGGTAGCATTTTTACAAGCAGTTTACAGCCTTGTTTCTGGCACAGACAGCCAACAAAAGACCGTAAATAATCCGGTAAAAAGGCTAAATCATACTTCATAAAAACAACCTTACAGCGAAAAATAATGAATAATTGAATATTTTTTTCGCAAAGATATTGCATATTTCAAAATAACCTGCTACCTTTGCCACGCAATTCGGAAAAACCTTCTTCAGTAGCTCAGTCGGTTAGAGCATCTGACTGTTAATCAGAGGGTCGTTGGTTCAAGTCCAACCTGAAGAGCCGATAAGCCGGATTGCGAAATTCTTCAGTAGCTCAGTCGGTTAGAGCATCTGACTGTTAATCAGAGGGTCGTTGGTTCAAGTCCAACCTGAAGAGCTTCATTGAACATAACTTATTACTTTCTTCAGTAGCTCAGTCGGTTAGAGCATCTGACTGTTAATCAGAGGGTCGTTGGTTCAAGTCCAACCTGAAGAGCAAAATAAAAGCTGTTTCAAGTAGATTGAAGCAGCTTTTTTCGTATGGAATATTTCAGGGAAACATGAGACAGATTCATCCGCTTAATATCCTTTGGGGTTAAAGCGATAAAGTACCGTTTGGTCCGTATCGGCGGCATATCCTATAAGCAATCCCTCCGAATCGAAACGCAGGGAACTGATTCTTTTGCCTAATAAATAACTCTCCCTACATTCACCTTGAACATCATAGACTTCTATTATATTTCCACTCTCCATTCCGTCATCCGACTTTAAACAATAGAAGAAACCATTATGAGGTGCTACGTCCAAATAATACTGCATCAGGTAATTGTAATCCTGTATATCTGCCTGATTAGTATGACTTCCCATCGCAAACAAAGGATATATACGGTAATCTTTGATGGAATAATACTCCAACCTGTCCATGTATTTATAGGCAACTATCAAAGTCGTATCGCATACGCACTGAATAAAATCGAACGGCGTATACGAATACTCTTCCGTCCGATTGGGATTTTTGAAAGAACTTTTCACCTTCCCTACTTTCAAATCCGATATATCCCATGTCGACGAAACAGCATCGTCTACTTTCATCAAATAATTATCAGAATCTATCTGTGTAATGTAAGTAAAAGGACGACACAAACCTTCTTCATCATTATACAGCGATAAACGGGAAGCTACACGGAGCGTGTCTTTATCTGTGTCAAACAAAAGTGCCTTACGCCCCATAATATCGTATAAAAGCAACCGGTTATTTCGCGCTTCACCTGCATTAAGCGTAATAAATTCATCCGGTCCTTGTCCTATTTTCCCAAAATCGAAGCGTTTCATACATTCAGGATAGCTATAAACTGAAAGAAAGCCATCCTGCATACCGGACGTAACAAAGCAAACACTGTTTCCGTTTATGCTCCATGAAAGCAAATTAAAGGGCTGGTTTATAACAAGAGAATCCACCACCTGCAAATGAACTGCCTTCGGAATATTCCGTTCTTTCCATATAATTTCAGCTTGTTTATCTCTTGTAGTACATCCCACGGCAAACAATAACAAAATAAAAAATGATAATGTGCGTAATTTCATAAATTAATTATTTAATTTCCAAAAGAAAGGTCACTTGTTTCAGGGCAACCGCATCAAAATTTTATTAGCAGCCTAACTTGCTGATAACCCAATATTATATTTTATAATATTTGACAAGATACACTAAAGACAAACGTTGATTATCAGCATATTGACATTTTGATGCGGTTGCCCTGTCACTTGTTTGTAACCTTTCTTTTCTAATCTTTCATTAATCACTACCGACAATGCCCTTCACTTGTATTAGGGGCTTTTGACACCCATACTTGACAACAATCATAGGCTCCCCCCGATTTGTTTGTAAATGCAGTATAGCCATTTTTATAGTCACAATCAGAACCTTCATTACGAGCCAATGCTTCTATAATTGGCTAACATAAGATCTGACATACCTTCATGTGAATTAACCTTAGTCTTAATCAGACTATACCCTATTGCCACAACAACAAAAGAAATAAAAATAATCTTTAACGGTTTCATGATCATAAAATATTTTTAGTTATAAAAACAAATGTACAATATTTTATATATACAAAAAACTGCTTTAGAAACGTTGCTAATATAAACTTTATTTAATACTCTTATATTCCAAAGCAATACAAATTTTGGTCAAATTATAAAAAATGCAAAAAAACAAATTACAACAGCAAGAAGTCTGACATTTTATATATTTGCGTGAAATAAAAAATAAACCATCATGAAAAACATATTTAAAATAATGTTAACTATCGCCCTCGTGGTTGTTGCTATTTATAATGTTTATATTACCCAACAGAAAGTAGAAAAATCAGATTTAGTATTAGCCAATATAGAAGCATTGGCTGGTTATGAGTCTGGAAAAAACTATGGTCCTGCCGATGAAGTAAGATGCGCTGGTGGACAGCATAAAAAAATTTGTTTGTGCAAGCCCGGATATCCAGAATGTACAGAAACCGATTGCTATTAATTTTTTACTCGAATGCTCTTTTCAAGCAGAAATACAATACACGCATTTTTAATTGCCATTCTAATCTTGGCAACCTCATGCATTAATAAGAAACAGGTATCTCAAAATTATATTTGTACTTCTGGGATACCTATTATTGATACTCTCTTGATTTCAAGCGAAAGTGGAAATTCTGAATTAATGGATTATGATGCATCTACAACTGATTTCATCATATTAAAAGAAGATGACAATACGATGTTTGCAGACATCAATCAAATAATAGATGCATTTGATAAATATTTTATTGTTGATTCATACGGAAGTCGTAGAGTCGTTTCGTTTGATCATAGTGGACATCCATTTGCATCTTACGGGAAACATGGGAATGGGCCCGGAGAATATATTTACCCATGGGATGTGGACGTAAACGCCCAATACGTATATATTTTAGATATATCCCAACGAAAATTACTTAGATACAACCACAAAGGAGATTATATTGACAGTCAAAATGTTCCATTTGACAGTAAAGGATTTGCTCTCTTAAAGAACAATAAGATATTATTTAAACTCGAACCCTCGAAAGAAATGAATTACCAACTCTGTGTGACAGACTCAGCATTGAATCCATTGAGTTATATGTTACATTATCCCGATGGCTATATTGGCGGATGGGTAACTGACGCTGTTTTTCAAAAAAACGATAAAGGGATATCTTATTATTGTTCTCCTGCAGACACTATATATCGTTTAGACTACGATGGCAACCTAATAGGCAAACGTTTGCTAAATTTTAAAAATGGGACAATTCATACATCCGCTAAAATAAATTTCATCGATGCAGAACAACAAGGAAAACTTACAAGTGGAATGCATCTATTGAATAATCCGGTAGAACTGTCAAATGGAACGTGTTTCATGGAAGTTACCGATTATACGAATAAAGGAACGTATGTAATAATGTTAAACCCTGCCAATGGTACACATAGTGCGAAAAAATTTGCAGATAAGATGTCTATATACGACGTGATAGTTCCTTGTGTATCAAGCGGTAATCAGATTATAAGTTATTTAGACCGAATAATAGCTGACAAATGCTATAATTTCGACATGATGCCGGATAGCTTAATCAAAGCATTAAACGAAGGAAACAGATTATTGGTTATACACAACATTCATTAAATCAATATGAACAAAGTTATATCTATTTTAATTTTCGCGGCTTTCATATTAACGTTTACAGGATGTAAAAAGAAAAGAAACAATAATGTGATATATGATACTATAGGACGAAAAATAGAAATGAATATACATAAATGTCATTCAACACAATTCACTATACTTCGCTATATTGATAATCCTTCATGTACCTCATGCCAGCTAAAATTAGGAGAATGGAAAATCTATCATAAAAAATTAAAGAAAAAATTCGGAGACAAAGTAAACTTATTCTTTCTGTGTGAGACAAAAAATATAAAAGATGCTAGATTCCTTTTTGAAATCTACGGATTTGACGACATGGCGGTAGTAGACTCTTCAATAAATTTTTATGATACCTATAAGCTAAATCCTATATTAGGCAAGGATGTTGTATTTCTATTAGACTCAACTAATACTATTTTATCTATAGGAAACCCGAATGACAACTTAAAGATTGATTCATTATTTACAAGTCTTATGCTTGGGAATTTCTCAAAAAACAAATAAAATATAGTTATACCAAACTAACTTTCTCATATTTACATATAAAGGCTACGCCACTCATATCAAATTAATCTATAAAATAAAACAAACTATATCTTTTAATATTTATTCATCCATAAGTTGGAAGCACCTCATTTCTCCTAACAAAATCATACTAAGATTTAAATAGGTTCTAAGCTACACCTAAGAACATTTTCTCTCAATAAAGATGACTAATGACCGAATTCTTGAGTTTTTAAACTCATAAATTCAATATTATCAGATTTCTCTGTAACTTTGCAACTCATTTTTCGTTGTACAACTACAAAACAGAATGGGACTATTTATACGAAAAAGCATTGAGGCGCTTCAGATAGAGGCGGGAGAAACAGGAAACAAAACGCTGAAACGTGTGTTGGGGCCGGTTAGTCTGGTGGCTTTAGGAGTAGGCGTAATCATCGGAGCGGGATTGTTTTCCATCACCGGAACCGTGGCGGCCGCTTATACCGGACCTGCCATTACACTGTCGTTCATCATTGCAGCCATCGGTTGTTGCTTTGCCGGACTGTGTTACGCCGAATTTGCATCGATGATTCCGGTGGCAGGAAGTGCATACACCTACTCATACGCCACGATGGGCGAACTGATAGCTTGGATTATCGGGTGGGACTTGGTATTGGAATACACCGTTGCCGCCACTACCGTAAGCATCAGTTGGAGCCGTTACTTGGTGGTATTCTTACAGGGAGTGGGCATCGAACTGCCTCACGCACTGACGGCATGTCCGTGGGACGGCGGCATCATCAACATTCCGGCAATGGTAATCGTGGTGCTGATGAGCCTCATCCTGATGCGCGGAACGGCAGGGAGCTCGTTCTTCAACGGGCTGATTGTTTTCTTAAAGGTATCTGTAATCCTTATCTTTGTGATTTTGGGATGGAAATTCATCCAAGCCGAGAACTACGTGCCTTACATTCCGCAAAACACCGGACACTTGGGGGAATTTGGCTTTTCGGGTATCCTGCGCGGTGCGGCAATCGTATTCTTTGCATTCTTAGGCTTCGACGCCGTAAGTACGGCGGCACAAGAAACCAAGAATCCCAAACGGGATATGCCCATCGGCATCTTGGTTTCGCTCTTGGTATGTACGGTGTTATACATATTGTTTGCCCATGTAATGACCGGAGTGGCTCATTATACGGATTTCTCCGGGCAGGTGGGTATCGCCCCCGTAGCGGTAGCCATCGAAAAGATGGGTACTCCGGATGCTTCGGGCATCATCCAGCCGGCTTATCCGTGGCTGAACAAGGCAATCATCTTGGCTATTCTTTTCGGCTACTGCTCGGTTATCATCGTAACGCTTTTAGGACAGAGCCGCGTTTTCCTCAGCATGAGTCGCGACGGACTGCTTCCCCCATTCTTCTCACGAATCAACGAACGCTTCCGCACACCGCTACACAGCAACTGCCTCTTCATGGTGGTAGTCAGTCTGCTTGCCGGATTCGTCCCCGCTCAAGTGGCAGGCGAAATGACCAGTATCGGTACGCTGCTCGCCTTTACGCTGGTTTGTGCCGCAGTATTGGTGGTACGCAAAACGATGCCCAACGTACATCGGGCTTTCAAGACTCCGTTCGTTCCGTTAATCCCCATTTTGGGAATCCTGACCTGCTTATGTATGATGTGTTTCCTTCCTGCCGATACATGGATACGCCTCGTGTTATGGATGCTCATCGGACTGGATATATACGCCGGCTACGGCATCAAGCACAGTAAACTTGAACCGCATCAGGCGCACCGGAAAGGAGACATGGTATTAAATATATTAGGGCTGGTACTTGCCGTATTAAGTATTATCACCGGATTATGGCATCAGCAAACCGTAGGGTGGGAAGAAGACAAGACCCTGCTTACCATCTCGTTTGTGTTTGCCTTTACCCACTGTGCATACTATATGTGGCGAATCTGGAAACACACTCAGGCACATACCTGATTTTCTTAAAAGAAGTTATAAAATAAAATTAGCAACAAAAAACGAAAATTCAACTACCGATAAGTCTTGAAAAAGCTGTTATTTTACAGCAATTTATGTTTTTATGGATAAGAAGATATTATATGTCGCCATCCGTGCAGCCATTGAAGCCGGAGCGAAAATCATGGAAGTGTATACCGATCCTGACGCGGATTTTGAAATAGAGAAAAAGGCCGACAATTCACCGCTAACGATTGCCGACCGTAAATCGCACGAGGTCATATCATCCTTCCTAAAAGAAACACCCTACCCGATACTGAGCGAGGAGGGAAGGAAAATAGCAACCGAGGAACGGAGAAGCTGGAACGAACTGTGGGTGGTAGACCCGCTGGATGGAACCAAAGAATTTATAAAACGTAACGGAGAGTTTACCGTAAACATTGCATACGTACGGAACGGATATCCGGAAGCGGGCGTGATTTACATTCCGGTAAAACAAGAGCTTTACTTCGGCGACTGCGATACAGGTGCTTATAAAGTAAACGGAATTGCGCAAGCAGCCCCTGACGGAACAGTGGAAGCACTCATGGAAAAAGGTTGCCGACTGCCTTATGAAGATAAGCATGAGGGATTCGTGGTGGTGGCATCGCGCTCTCATCTTACTCCGGAAACGGAAGCATACATCGAACAGATGAAGCAGCAACATGCACAGGTAACTACCGTATCGAGCGGCAGTTCGCTGAAACTTTGTCTGGTGGCAGAAGGGAAAGCCGATGTATATCCTCGCTTTGCTCCTACGATGGAATGGGACACGGCTGCAGGACACGCCATCGTACGCGCAACAGGAGGAGAAGTCTATCAAGCAGAAGAAAAGGCTCCTTTACGTTACAATAAAGAAGATTTGTTAAATCCGTGGTTCATTGTCTTGCCTAAAGAGGGCGGACGTGAATAAGACTAAATTACATCAAGATATATGAACTTTGAAATACTTTTTGTATTACTTGGACTGGCAGGAATGTTGGCTGCGCTTATCATGGATAAGATGCGTCCGGGCATTGTCTTACTATCTGTGGTTGTGCTTTTTATGGTAGCCGGCATTATTTCTCCGAAGCAAATGGTTGCCGGATTCAGTAACCGGGGCATGATAACAGTGGCATTGCTGTTTCTGGTAAGCGAAGGAGTAAGACAAAGCGGCGCACTGACTACCATCGTAAAGAAATTGTTTCCCGATAAAACCACGACGGTAACCAAAGCCCAACTGCGCGTACTGCCTATCGTGAGTGCGTTTTCGGCATTCTTAAACAATACGCCCGTGGTGGTTATCTTTGCACCGATAATCAAGCATTGGTCTAAAAAGGTAGGACTTTCGTGTACCAAGTTCTTGATTCCGCTGTCGTATGCCACTATTTTGGGAGGGCTTTGTACGCTTATCGGAACATCGACCAATTTGGTGATTCACGGTATGATGATAGACCGGGGCTTCGAAGGATTAAAGATGTTTGATTTAGCCTATATCGGAATACCTATCACGATAGTGGGAATCCTTTTCATTATACTGACTTCGAAAAAGCTGTTGCCGGCGGAGCGTCCGGACAACTTTGAAGAAGAAGAGGCAGACGCAGCAATGGAAAGCGGACAACACATTGTAGAAGTAGTGCTTGCCTCACGGTTTCCGGGACTAAAGCGCAAACTGAAGAACTTCGACTTTAAGCGACGCTACGGCGCCGAAATCAAAGAGATACGTCAGGGAGGGCAGATTATCACGGAAAACCTCGGCGAAGTAAGACTGCAAGAAGGCGACACGCTGGTATTGCTGGCCGACGACGCTTTTACACGGGCATGGGGAGATTCGTCTGTATTCTTGATGATAACCAACGGAAAAGACATCCCTACACGCTTTGTGCCTGCATGGAAAAAATGGACGGCATTTGCGCTTCTCCTGATCATGATTATAGGAGCTACCATCGGCGAATTGCCTTTCACACAAGAACGTTTCCCCAATGTGAAGTTAGACATGTTCTTTTTCGCCTCGGTTACGGCAGTGGTAATGGCATGGCTTAAATTATTTCCGCCCAAGAAATATACGAAATACATCAGTTGGGATATCCTGATAACCATTGCCTGTGCATTTGCCATCAGCTCGGCAATGGAAGAATCGGGCTTGGCTGCACTGATTGCCGAGTTTATTAAAAACGTTTCAGGCTCTTTGGGCGCATGGGGAGCGCTTGCCCTACTCTACTTCGTTACGCTTATCATCACCGAGCTGATTACAAACAACGCGGCGGCGGCGCTGGCGTTTCCGCTGGCGTTAGAAACGGCAAGCAAATTCGGAGTAGACCCGATGCCGTTCTTCATTGCTATCTGTATCGCGGCTTCGGCAGGATTTGCCACACCCATCGGTTACCAGACCAACCTGATTGTGCAGGGAGCCGGAAATTATAAGTTTACCGACTTCATGAAAATAGGTATCCCGATGGACTTGATTGTTATGATATTGTCTATTATACTTATTCCTTTAATTTGGCCTTTCACGCCAACTGTATAAATTTATGGAACATATTTATCCGATATTTGATAAAATGCTTACCCGAGCCGACAAGGAAAACTTGTTGGGCCAGCGCGGACTGATGGTTTGGTTTACCGGCTTGAGTGGTTCGGGAAAAAGCACGATTGCCATCGCTTTGGAGCGCGAACTCCAGAAACGCGGGTTGCTGTGCCGTATTCTCGACGGTGACAACATCCGTAGCGGAATCAACAATAATTTAGGATTCTCGGAAGAAGACCGAATCGAAAACATACGCCGCATTGCGGAAGTAGGCAAACTGTTTGTCGATACAGGAATCATCACCATCGCCGCTTTTATCAGCCCGAACAATGCCTTGCGCGAAATGGCGGCAAACATCATCGGGAAGAACGATTTTATGGAAATCTATGTCAGCACGCCGCTCGAAGAGTGTGAACGGCGCGATGTCAAAGGGCTGTACGCCAAAGCGAGACGGGGAGAAATAAAAAACTTCACCGGCATCTCGGCTCCGTTTGAAGCTCCCGTTCATCCGGCACTTTCGATAGACACGTCGAAGCTGTCGGTTGAAGAATCCGTAGCAGAACTGTTGAAACTTATTTTACCTAAAATACGCATCAACGGAATACTCTGATAACCTGCATTTTATGACGCAGGATAAAACTGCGGTTTGCCCCGGAAAACACTACCGTTAGTGTTACCCGTTCCATGCGGTAGAGTTGACCATTTCTACCCATAGGACCTACCGGTTCATCCGCAAGAATTTTCAGCCCCTGAAAATAGGCTCAAAATTGCGTTATAACAAGCATTGCTATATATAAAGAAATAAAGAACAGAATAAATTCTTCATTAAAAAACAAGATATGATATGAAAGAAGAATACAGACTAAGCCACTTAAAAGAACTGGAGGCAGAATCCATCTACATCATCCGTGAGGTGGCTGCCGAATTTGAAAACCCGGTGATGCTTTACAGCATCGGCAAAGACTCCTCCGTAATGGTACGCTTGGCGGAAAAGGCCTTCGCTCCGGGAAAAGTTCCTTTCCCGCTGATGCACATCGACTCGAAGTGGAAGTTTAAAGAAATGATACAATTTCGCGACGAATATGCCAAGAAGTATGGGTGGAATCTGATTGTGGAAAGTAACATGGAGGCTTTCCGCGCCGGTGTAGGACCGTTTACGCACGGTAGCAAAGTACACACCGACTTGATGAAAACGCAAGCATTGCTTCATGCGTTAGACAAATACAAATTCGACGCCGCATTCGGAGGTGCACGCCGCGATGAAGAAAAATCGCGCGCCAAAGAACGTATCTTCTCATTCCGCAACGAGTTTCATCAATGGGACCCGAAGAATCAACGCCCGGAGCTGTGGGACATCTATAATACACGCATCCGCAAAGGAGAGAGCATTCGCGTATTCCCGCTGAGCAACTGGACGGAACTCGACATCTGGCAGTACATCCGCTTGGAGAATATCCCCATCGTCCCGCTGTATTTCGCAAAAGAACGTCCGGTGGTTAATATCGACGGACAGTTGATTATGCCCGATGATGACCGCCTGCCGGAAAAATACAAGGATAAAATAGAGATGAAGAAAATCCGTTTCCGCACATTGGGATGCTGGCCGCTGACGGGAGCCGTGGAAAGTGAAGCCGACACCATCGAAAAGATAGTAGAGGAAATGATGACTACTACCAAGAGCGAACGTACGACGCGCGTCATCGACTTTGACCAAGATGCGAGCATGGAACAAAAGAAACGTGAAGGATATTTTTAAACAAGGAAGTATGGAACATTTAGATAAAAACAAATCAGGGAATCCGATGGAAGGTGAAGAAAGAGGCACAATGTCTATCGAAGAATTTCTGAAGAAAGATGAACAGAAAGACTTGTTGCGTTTCCTCACTGCCGGTTCGGTAGACGATGGAAAATCAACCCTTATCGGGCGACTCTTATTCGACAGCAAGAAACTGTATGAAGACCAGCTCGACGCTTTGGAGCGCGACAGCAAACGGGTGGGCAACGCAGGCGAACACATTGACTATGCTTTGCTGCTCGACGGACTGAAGGCTGAACGGGAGCAAGGTATCACCATCGACGTGGCTTACCGTTATTTCTCGACCAACAACCGTAAGTTTATCATAGCCGATACTCCGGGACACGAACAATATACCCGTAACATGATTACCGGCGGCTCGACGGCAAACTTGGCAATCATCCTCGTCGACGCCCGCACGGGAGTTATCACGCAGACTCGCCGCCATACGTATCTGGTTTCTTTATTGGGAATCAAACACGTGGTATTGGCTGTCAACAAAATGGACTTGGTAGACTATTCGCAAGAGGTATTCGATAAAATCGTAGCCGAATATAAAGCCTTTGTCACTCCGTTGGGCATCCCCGACATACAGTGCATCCCGCTTTCTGCACTCGAAGGCGACAACGTGGTAGATAAATCTGAACGTACTCCGTGGTATCACGGCGTTTCGCTGCTGGAGTTCCTCGAAACGGTTCACATCGGCAACGACCATAACCTGACCGACTTCCGCTATCCGGTACAGTATGTATTGCGTCCGAATCTGGACTTCCGGGGTTTCTGCGGCAAAGTGGCTTCGGGAGTTGTACGCAAAGGTGATGAAGTGATGGCTTTGCCTTCGGGCAAGAAATCGCGGATAAAGAGCATCGTTACTTACGACGGCGAGCTGGATTATGCTTATCCGCCCATGTCGGTTACGCTGACGCTCGAAGACGAAATCGACGTGTCACGCGGTGAGATGCTGGTACATCCGGATAACGTCCCGATGATTGGACGTAACTTCGAAGCCATGCTGGTATGGATGGACGAGGAAAAGATGGACTTGGAGAAATCGTTCTTCCTGAAGCAGACCACCAACACCAGCCGTACACGCATCGACTCCATCAAATATAAAGTGGACATCAACACAATGGAACATCTGTCTGTTGAGAACGGACGACTGGCGAAAGAGGACGTGCCGATGCAACTGAATCAGATAGCCCGCGTGGTGTTGACTTCATCTAAGGAGTTATTCTTCGACCCATATACCCAAAACAAACCTACCGGAGCGTTTATCCTTATTGACCCGATTACCAACAATACCAGTGCCGTAGGTATGATTATCAATCGTGTAGAGGATAAAGACATGCACACGACGATGGAACTTCCGGTTTTAAACTTACCTAAATTAGGCATTGCTCCCGAACATTACGAAGCAATAGAAAAGGCGGTAAAAGACTTGGAACGTCAGGGTATTGCCATCGAAGTAAAGAAATAACCACGCAACTATCATTTTTTTCAACATTCAATTATCAACTTAATGGGACTACTTGAATTTAACAAACTTCCGATAAACACGTTGGTTGGGGCAGACTGGAAAACCTTTAACCAAATAACCAAAGGACGTGACATCGACCCGGCATATCGAGGTAAGTATCGGCTGACCAAAGCTGTTTGTCGCCTACTCTCTACACTGACGTCTCTGCAAGAGAGCCGTTATAAAAAGCTGCTTGCCGATAAACCGCTGGAACATGATCCGGTATTCATTCTGGGACATTGGCGCAGCGGAACCACTTTCATGCACAACGTATTTTCTTGTGACAAGCATTTCGGTTACAATACGACTTACCAAACGGTATTCCCCCATCTGATGATGTGGGGACAACCGTTCTTCAAGAAAAACATGAGCTGGCTGATGCCTGACAAACGCCCTACTGACAATATGGAGCTGGCGGTAGACCTCCCGCAAGAGGAAGAATTTGCCTTGTCGAACATGATGCCTTACACCTACTACAACTTTTGGTTCCTGCCTAAATACATGCAGGAGTACGCTGATAAATACTTACTCTTCAATGATATTACTGATGAAGAACTGAAGGTGTTTGAAGAAACATTCGTCAAGCTGATAAAAATTTCGCTGTGGAATACACAGGGAACGCAGTTCTTGAGCAAGAACCCTCCTCACACGGGCCGTGTGAAAGAGCTGGTAAAAATGTTCCCCAACGCGAAGTTCATCTACCTGATGCGCAATCCGTATACCGTGTTCGAGTCAACGCGCAGTTTCTTTACCAATACCATCCAGCCGTTGAAACTCGAAGACATCAGCAACGAAGAGTTGCAAGCCAACATCTTGTCGGTTTACGCCAAACTGTATCATAAGTACGAAGCAGACAAGAAATACATTCCCGAAGGAAACCTGATAGAAGTAAAATTCGAGGATTATGAGAAAAATGCTTTCGACCTGACGAAAGAAATTTACGAGAAACTCTCTATCCCCGGATTCGCAGAAGCAGAAGCCGACATCAAAGCATACGTAGACAAGAAAAAGGGATACAAGAAAAACAAATATCAGTATAAACCCGAAACGGTGAAACTCGTGGAAGAGCATTGGTCGTTTGCCCTTGAAGATTGGGGTTACAAACTATAATCCAGACGAAACATGCTTATCACGATTATCATTCTTGCCATTTCAGCCATTTTCTTCGTCAGCGGAAAAATCCGTTCCGACTTGGTTGCCTTGTGTGCGCTTGTCGCACTCCTTCTATGCCATATCCTCACACCGGAAGAAGCACTGTCGGGTTTCTCAAGTTCGGTGGTAATCATGATGATAGGACTGTTCGTAGTAGGCGGGGCTATCTTCCAGACCGGACTGGCGAAAATAATAAGTTCGCGTATACTGAAACTCGCAGGAAAGAGCGAGACACGGCTGTTTTTGCTTGTCATCTTGGCAACTGCCGCCATCGGAGCTTTTGTGAGCAACACCGGTACGGTGGCGCTGATGCTTCCCATCGTTGTCAGCTTGGCTATGAGCGCGGGCATGAATCCCAGCCGCCTGCTGATGCCGCTTGCTTTTGCCAGCAGCATGGGCGGAATGATGACGCTAATCGGTACGCCGCCCAACTTGGTTATCCAAGATACGCTGACGGCTGCCGGTTACGAACCGCTCTCTTTCTTCTCATTCCTTCCGGTAGGTCTGGTTTGCCTGCTGGTAGGCATCATCGTGTTAATGCCTCTCAGCAAGCTGTTTTTATCCGGAAGAAAGAAACGGGAAGACGATGCAAAGTCAGGAAAATCGCTCAAGCAACTGGTCAACGAGTACGGACTGTCGCATAACCTGTTCCGTCTGTTGGTTACCGAAACTTCCAAGTTGGCAGGTTCTACGGTAATCGAGCTCGACATCCGGCGCAAGTATGGGCTGAACATCTTGGAGATACGCCGAGGCGACCTTTCGCGCCACCGCTTCCTGAAAACGATTGCGCAGAAGTTAGCTTCGCCCGATGCCGTTCTTCAGGCAAACGACATCCTTTACGTTACGGGAGATTTCAATCGGGTAAAGGAGTTTGCCGATGAATACGCCGTATCAATACTCGACGGACACGCTACGGAGGAAACCAACCGCAACGAAAATTCTTTGGATTTCTACGACATCGGTATCGCTGAAATCGTATTGATGCCTACTTCACTGCTGATAAACCGCACGGTAAAGGAAATCGGGTTCCGCGACAAATATAACGTGAATGTGCTGGGGATTCGCCGGCAGCGCGATTACTTGTTACGAGACCTCGGAGACAAGCGCGTGCACAGCGGAGATGTTCTGCTTGTGCAAGGCACGTGGAACAACATTGCCCGCTTGGGACGCGACGGGACCGACTGGGTGGTATTGGGGCAGCCTCTTGCCGAAGCCGCCAAAGTAACCCTCGACTACAAGGCTCCCGTAGCCGCCGCCATCATGCTGCTGATGATAGTAATGATGGTGTTCGACTTCATCCCCGTAGCCCCCGTGACTTCGGTCATGATAGCCGGCATCCTGATGGTTTTAACCGGCTGTTTCCGGAATGTGGAAGCGGCATACAAAACCATCAACTGGGAAAGCGTGGTACTAATCGCCGCCATGCTGCCGATGTCGCTCGCGCTGGAGAAAACCGGAGCATCGGCATCCATATCCAATGCACTGGTAAGCGGTTTGGGCAGCTACGGAGCTTTCACACTCTTGGCAGGCATTTACTTTACCACCTCGCTGCTCACCATGTTCATCAGCAACACGGCTACGGCGGTGCTTCTTGCCCCGATTGCCCTCCACAGTGCAGAGCAGCTCGGCATCAATCCCGTCCCGTTCCTGTTTGCGGTAGCCGTAGGCGCAAGCATGTGTTTCGCCTCCCCGTTTTCCACACCGCCCAATGCGCTGGTCATGCCCGCCGGACAATATACATTTATGGATTACGTAAAGGTAGGGCTTCCGCTTCAAATCATCATGGGTATCGTAATGGTATTTGTGCTTCCGTTGCTCTTCCCGTTTTAAGCGAAAAAACGCTACGGGTAAGACCACTCATTTCTACCCATAGAAATGCGTTACGCTACCGCTTGCGTAAGGCAACGCTTCCGCATAAGTTTTCTGACTGTTCAAACAAAAAGGCACAAAAAAGAACGAGCTTGCAAAACATCCTGTTAATCAGGATATTTTACAAGCTCGTTTTCATTTACCAAATATAAAAAGCGAGACTGCTCAGCGCCTGTCGCACATGCTATTTCCCGTAATCTTCATATAGCATCAACAGATGAGATGCGCTCCAACTGAAATGAGATGCTTGAAGGCGTTCGCCGGTGTGCGTTCCGTAGTTCTCGTGAATCGGGGCATCGCCGGTCAAACCCTGACAGCGGTCGAACACTTGAAGCGTGTACTTGTCTGCCAAGTCGTTATAACCGTAATTGCGCAATCCTTTTATTGCCTGATAAGTCTGGTCTAACCAGATAGGTCCGCGCCAATAACCGTTCGGGTCGCACTTCGGATTGTCGGCAGCTGCCGTGGGGAACGGAATGTAGGTAGAAAACTTCGTCGTATCGGTAAATAATACCAACGCTTTTTCCATCTGCTTTTTGGTGGCTATCTGTGTCCAGAAAGGCGTATAACCTTCACATGCAGGTTCTTCGATGAAACTTCCGTCTTTCAGGCGGCGGTCGCAGAAATAGCCAATCTTTTCGTCGAAGAAATAATCGGCCACTTTATCGCTGTAATCAGGCGCATCGAATGTGGTATCGATAAGCGCGGCAAACTTTTTAAGCAGTTTACATTCGTATGCCAGATAAGCATTCAAATCGACGCTCTCTTGATCCAAACTCCAAGCATCGTTCCCGTTTTTCAGCATTTTGGCATTATCGAAACGAATGGCGTTATCCATGCCGCTTTCCCATCCGGCTGCCTCCAGCGTACCGTCGGTCGAACCAAACTCGCACATGCCGTTCCGGTCATGGTCCCGCTTGTTATACCACCATTTATAGTAGGCAAGCAACTGCGGGTACATCTCTTTCACGAATGCCGTATCTTGGTTATGGGTAAAAATTTCGTCAACAGCCCAGCACACCAAAGGCGGTTTGCTGTCGCGGGCGTTGTTTTCTGCCGGATTGGTATAGATACAGTCGATAATCATGCCGTCCGGCCACTGGTAGTCGAACATGGCACGGATGTTGTTTTTAGCCAGTTCGGGAGCAAAGCGGGCGAGTGCGGCAGAAAACCGCCAACTGTCCCATGCCCAGAAACCCATGAAATAAGTCACCGCGTGGCTGGGAATAACCCCTTCGTGTAACAGACCTCCCCGGTGAGTGCGCCAATTGGATATCAGCGTAACCACTGATTTTACTGCCACCCGGTCGTACTCATGCTTCATGTCTTTACGCAAAACTTTCTGCAAATATTCTTCCCAACGTTTGGCATTCGCCGCCAACTCCGGTTGTGGATTTTGCAACAAAGCAACACTTTTCTGTGCGCCCGACGCCAATTCTTTATCCGAGAAATAGAAAGAAACGGCCACGTTCATCTGTTGACAGTCAGCAGCAGTAGAAGCCACATAATTTTTTCCATCGCAACTTAACTCCACATCGGGCATGAAGGTAAGCTGAACCACTTCACCATTCGGATGATAAGCCGTAATGGTTTGTTCTCCCCGTTCCAGACGTACTTTACTGTTCCAGTCTTTCCCCGTAAACTTAAAGCCTTCAGCCACATTGCTTGACACCTGAAGCAAAGCGGTAGAACTATTGACAAAGTTCATGCGCTGCTCTATTTTCCGGTCGTTCGATGAAGATGCGATATATACTTCACCGGGGAAATAAATGGCAGAATCGGGAGTCAGCGTACCGTTCCCATCGAGAAAATCAACACACACGGCAGACTGGGCAAACCAGATGCGGTTATCCAGACTGAACGGACCGCAAAAGCCGTTTACCCATTTATCTGTTTCGGGAATGGTAAATCCCATCCACGAACCGGCATCCGTAAAACACCCGGCACGGCGAACCGTGGAATCGGGAGTCAAAGCTATATTCAAGATATCTCCAAACTCATAGCGGGTACTATTAGGAGGCATCTCCTGAGCCGAACGGCTGCAAGCCAGACAGCCTGCAACCATACCCGCGATTACAAAACCTCTAATCAGTTGTTTCATCAGTGTTTATTCAATAAATAAATTAACTATTATTTGTTCTATAAGCGCGCAAGATTCAGAACCAAGTTTTATGTGAAAGCTCAGCCGCGTCAGTTTCTGCATTCAGCGGCTGAAGCGTAAAGCTATACTCCCATTGGCGGGGTGTAATGGTGTATTCGGGGTGTACTTGAGCTCCCCATGTATTATCACCGCCTATCCCCATCTGCAGATGGTCAATATTCAGCCAAACGATATCTTTTTTCTCAATGCTTCCACCGTGACGACGCTCTACGTTAAACGGACGATAAAGGATGTCTTCCATCGGGAAATTCCATGCACTGACGCTCAGCGGCTGCTCTCCTGTTACCAGAAGTCCCTCGCCCGAAGCATTGCGCAGAGCCACCCAGCGGACATCACACTTATTTGCGGTTTCCTGAGCGCGTACATAAGGATGATACTGTTCCCACACGCTGGCACTATACAGCCCTACGGCAGCTCCCGTCTTCCGGTCGGCATAATTCTCGTGCGGTCCTCTGCCTAACCAAGTCATTTGGTCGTATTCGGCAGGCAGAATCATACGCATACCCAAGCGGGGCATTTCCGGAAGTTGTTTTTCGCCCGGAGTAAAGCGCATGGTTACACCCACTACCCCGTTCGGACGGATACGGTAAGTAACCTGCAAAGTTGATTCCTGCTCCTTCATATCATACGTGGCAACTACGGTAGCGAGCTTTTTATCTGCACTCTCTTCCAGACGAATGTCTTTCAGCACTGCGTTCTTTCCGGCATCCTGCCATGTGCGGCAGCGTTCAGCCGTGCCGTTTGCCACATCATTATCCGTCAGTCCGCGCCAGAAATTAGCCTGCAAACCTTCTTTCACCAAATTCTTTCCCTGATATTCCAATACGGTCATCTCGCCGTTCTCTGTACTGAAACCGATGCGGAAATCATTCTCTCCCGTCAGCATCAGAGCATCTTTCGTACGCCGACTTTTCAACGTGCCGTTAACCGTTTCCATCGCCGGAACAATTTTATCTACCGGAAGCTGCCATTGTTCCATTGCAGCCACATGACCAGCCGGAATCATCGGTGCCTCGTTACGGGTTACAGCCTCCAGCTTCAGGAAATATTCTTTATTGCCTGCCTGAATGGGTTGCACGGGTAAAGTAACTTCTCCCGACTGGCGGGCCGCTATCTTCGGAAAGTCCATAACTCCTCCCTGCACCGCTTTTCCGTCTGTCTCTACGGTCCACCGAAGCTGATAATCGGAAAGGTCGATAAAATCATGCCAGTTTATCACCTGAACACGATTGGGAGTAAAGGCAACCGGCTTGAAGTGAACATATTGATACACTTTCTTCACTTCCCAAATGTGTGGATGCAAGCTCCTGTCTGAAGCAATCAGTCCGTTCGAGCAAAAATTAGAATCGTTATGAACTCCTACATAGCCCATATCTCCGCCGTAAGCCCATATATCATGTCCTTTTTCATCCTTGATAGCAAAAGTCTGGTCTACCCAATCCCAAATGAAACCTCCTTGCAGTTGGTCGTACTTATAAATCAAGTCCCAATAATCCTGCAAGTTGCCGGTACTGTTACCCATTGAGTGTGCATACTCACAAAGAATCAACGGGCGGGCATCCCGCTGGTTCACGTGACGGCGCAACGCCCAAATGCGTGCATACATCGGGCAATAGATATCCGATACACTCTCATAGCCTCCGCCTTCGTATTGTACCGGACGAGTACCGTCGAACTGTTTCGTCCAATGATAAATCGTTTCAAAATTCTTGCCGTAACCGGATTCATTTCCCAATGACCATGTTACGATAGCCGTATAGTTGCGGTCGCGCTTCACCATGCGGCTCATACGCTGCATGAAAGCCCCCTCCCAATCAGGATAATTGGCAAGTGTCTCATCTTTATGGAACATCATTCCGTGACTTTCAAGGTTAGCTTCATCCACTAAATACAATCCGTATTTATCGCACAGGCTGTACCATTGGTAATGGTTGGGATAATGGCTGTTACGCACGGCATTTATGTTGAATTGCTTCATCAGCCGAATGTCTTCCACCATGCTTGCCACATCAATACTGCGCCCCTTGTAAGGATTATGCTCATGGCGATTCACTCCTTTAAACAAGACGGGAACACCGTTTATCAGTTGCTGGCCGTATTTCATCTCTACGGTTCGGAAACCAAACGGATGTGCAAAAGACTCCATCGCATTACCTTTCGCATCGAATGTATTGACTACAAGCGTATAAAGGTTGGGAGTTTCTGCATTCCACGGAAGTACATCGTTGAATAACTGCTTAATGGCAAATAACGTATCGGCTGAACCCGAAATCTTTTTCTCATTGGCAAACAATACGGAATTATCTGCATTCAATACTTTTACCTCTACACGCTGTCCTTTCCGGGGCTGATTCAGAATCACGCTCAAGTTAAAATCGCCATCCTTATAACCGTTTACCAGTTCGGAAGTCAATTTAAAATCTTTTACGCGGCTCTTCGGACGGGCGTACAGATATACATCGCGCTCTATGCCGCTGTATTTCCAATAGTCTTGTCCTTCCAGATAAGAGCCGTCACTGTAACGGAATACCTTAACCGCCAATCGGTTCGTTCCCTTTTTCAACAGCTTGGTAACATTGAAATGTGCGGGCAACCGGCTGTCTTCGCTATATCCAACCAGTTCACCGTTCAGCCAACAATAGAATGCTGACTCTACGCCTTCAAAATCTAAAAATATATCCATTCCATCCCATCCATCGGGAGCAGCAAACTCATGTACGTATGCACCCACCGGATTATAGTCCGTAGGGACATAAGGCGGATTGGGCGGAAACGGATAGCGCGTATCGGTATAAATGGGAGCATCGAAACCTTGAATCTCCCAACTGCCCGGTACTTCGATATCTTTCCATCCGTCTATCTTATAGTCCGACTGATAGAAATCAGCAGGACAAGCATCATTGTTTTTAGAATAAAGAAACTTCCATGTACCGTTTAACGACACGCGACGCTCGGTCTTCGTATTAACCTCAAAACGTTCTACATCGGGCAACGCCTGCTGATTAAGCGCAGCCTTTTCGCAGACAAACGGCAGGAAGTGTGCCGTCATGGGTTCACGATTGATTTCATTGATGCGTGCATCCTGCCACGGCTGATTACTATCAGCCCAAGCAGACGCACAAGCAATCGTAAGAATAAATGAAGTAATGTAAAGTGTTTTTTTCATGGATAATGTTTTTTAAATCGAGCAGAAAAAAGTTACCAGAAACGGAACGCTGAAGTCTACCACAAAGCCGTGGAAAATAGATACGACAACAAACTGTTGTCCTGCATAGCGTGTAATAATGGGCAGGGTTGTATCCATCGTGGTAGCTCCTCCCGCCGATATGGGTGCCAAATTACCAAACCATCGGACTAACAGCGGAGCACACAGCAAGGTGATAATCTCGCGCATGATGTTAGAGAGCAATGCTATTGTTCCCAACTCGGCTCCCTTGTACTCGGTGATGAAGATACTCGACAGTGAGTAGTAACCGAATCCCGCTCCTACTGCCATGCAGTCTGCGGGCGTACGATGGGGAAGCAACAAGCTGACCAATGCCGCTGCCGATACCGTACCCAAGATGGTCATGACCGGTAAAAAGATCAGCCGAGGATTCAGCGAGCGGAAGTTTTTCAGCGTCTGCGGGTCTCTGCCGATGCTTAACCCAACGCTAAACATCAGGGCACACAACGCATAAAAACTGATATCCGTCTTAGCGATGTCGACAGGTATTACATGGAATATCCCGCAAACGCACCCCAAAGCAAAAAATCCGACAATAATCAAACTGCCTTTCATGCCTTGCCTCCTTTCTTTTTATATAACAGATACCATAAAGCCCACGCCGCCATACAACTGCCGATAACTGCCGCTATGGTGATGGAAAATGCTTCCAAGCCCAGCGTGGCCAGTCCTTCGATAATCTGACGGTTACCTCCTACCTCTACGCCCAACAGGAAAAGCAAAATCCAGATAAGCGTGGTTATCACCCGGTGTATCCACGAAAACTGCTGTCTGCGCAACAAAAAGCCGATGCACATACCTCCTAACATCAAACTGATAACTGTAAACATAGTTCTGTTTTGTCTTTCGATAGGCAAAAATATATGTAAAAAACAAATATCACAGAATTAATAAGGATAGAAATTTTCTATTCTGATTTCTATCCTTACCATTCGTTATAAGCTTTCATTTGCATTTAATTCCGTTTGAGGAACAGGATAGAACGCATTTTTCGCTTCTTCAAATCCCGAACGCCCTGCTGCCTGAAGAGCTTCCGACAATTTCTCCCAACGACGTAAATCATACCATCTGTAATTCTCTAACGGAAATTCTATCATGCGTTCATGTTCGATTTGCGCTTGTACTTCGGCTTGCGAAGTTCCTTTCATTGCCGGCATATCGCCATGAACTTCTCTGACTTGATTTATCAATGGTATTGCTTGTTCAGGATGTCCTTGTTTGTTTAATATTTCTGCCTTCATTAACAGAACATTAGCATAACGCATTAATGGGATATTGATAGCTGAATAATTCTGATTCAACTCTTCTACGGTAGCAGGCATAAATTTCCTGAATGCAGGACGGTTATATGAAAATAAATCATCGTAATTATGTCCGTAAACTTTTCCCGTTCCGTCATTAAAATAATCGCATTGGAAGAATACGGTTTCGTATAAACGTGAATCATAGAGGCCGGTTGATGCGATTTCTCCTTCTTTCATATATTCATCCATAAGCGTTTGACTCGGTAAAATTTCATCCCATCCGCCTAATTCGGAACAACCCATCCAACGGTGTAACTGTGTTCTGTAAACCGCTCCATTAGCAGAACTCATAGAGAACTGTATTTCAAAGATTGATTCTTTAGAGTTTTTGTTTGAACCGTCGAACATACTCTTAAAGTCATCGACCAATTCATATCCCTGCACATTATTTAAAGCGGCTAAAGCCTCAGTTAGATAAGTGCTTTCGTTTTCCGGCGTTTCATAAGCCATTGTCAGATAAGCAAAACCCAAATAAGCGTATGCCGCTCCTCGCGTTGCTCTACCTACATTTTCGGCATCATAACTTGCAGGAAGCGCAGTTGCAGCTTTCAAATCTTCAATGATAAATTTCCAAACACTTTCACGCGGTGACAATTCTTTATTCAATTCATTGGAATCGGTAAGATATTTGTCTCTGATGATGATTTCTTTCCAGTTCAACAATAACTGCATGTGATAGAAAGCTCTCAAAAAACGCGCTTCGTTTACTAAATCGCTTTTCACCTCCGGATTAATCAAACTTTCATCCATAGCTCCCGCTTTCTCTATCACTTGATTTGCAAAACTGATTCCTCTATAATAAGAATCCCACATGGAAGTAAACTGAGAGTTACCGTTCGTATAAGTAAAATATGCCAATTCTACCCAGTTCGGATAATTCATTGCATCATTACCCATCGATATTATGTCTTCACGATATGCCTCAACCGGCCATTTTACTTCGGGAAAAGACCATTGGTCTCCACTATATGTCATCAAATACATTTGCGAATAGGTAGCTGCCAATCCTGATTCTACATCCGATTGATTTCTCCAATAATTTTCCGAATTTAATTGGTCCGGAGATTCTACAGTCAAGAAATCATCACAAGCACTACATAAAAATGCTCCTATCAAACCTGCTATATAAATATATTTTTTCATATTACTCCTTCATTTGAATGATTAAAAAGTTAACTGCGCACCAACCGTAAACGAACGAGTGAACGGATAAATAAGTTTATCAATACCTGTATTCAATACACTGCTCCTTGAAAATTCCGGGTCAACACCATCATATCCGGTAATTGTAAACAAGTTTTCACCGCTTACAAAAAAACGCAACTTTTCTACATAAATCTTACGAGTTAGATCAGCCGGCAAAGTATAGCCCAACTGTAATTGGCGGAGACGAACAAAGTTTCCTTTCTCCAAATATCTGTCTGATTCTTTCATGTTGCCGTTAGGATCTTGATACACAGCCCGTGGTACATCCGTATCCGTATTAGTAGGAGTCCAAGCATCCAATGTAGATTTCAACATATTGGTGCTTGAGTTCATCCCTTCATAGAAATATTTGTTTCCATTATACAAATCATAATTCCAAGCACTTCCTAATAACAAAGACAAGTCAAAACCTTTATAATCTGCCGAGAAGCTCAAATTAGCTTCAAGAGCCGGAATTCCCGAACCACAATATTCCTTATCGTTTTCATCTATTACACCATCGTTATTAATATCTTTAAAACGGATATCACCCGGTCTCGCATTAGGCTGTAATAACTCTCCATCTTTATTTACATGGGCATTTACCTCATCCATTAACTGGAATATTCCATCTGTGCGATACAAATAAAATGCACCGATTGGTTTACCTACACGGGTCTGAGTAGGGAAGTGTTCGGTTCCGTATTTCAATCCCTCACCGTAGATAGTCTGTCCTTCATTTGCTAATTCCAATACTTTATTCTTGGTTGTAGTAAGATTGAAACCAACAGAATAACCGAAATCTCTAATCCGGTCAGCCCAGTTTAATTCAATTTCGATACCACAGTTACGCATCTTACCTACATTCAAAATAGGATTATCTAAACCTGCCGACGGAGCCAATACTTTAGTTATCAACAAGTCTCTGGTTTCACTATAATAATAGTTAAAACTACCGTTCAAACGATTATTAAACAAGCCGAAATCAAGACCAATATTCTTTGTATCTGTCGTTTCCCACTTCAAAGAACGATTTTCCAACGCACGAGCAATACTTCCTGTCCACGCATTATCACCATTCCCTCTTACATAACCTTGATACATTTCATTATATGTACTTACCAAAGCCAAGAAATCATAATATCCTAAAGCATTTTCGTTTCCTAATTGCCCCCAGCTCGCACGCAGCTTCAAGTTATCAACAAAAGTATCTTTCGGGAAAAACTCTTCCTGACTAATTCTCCATCCGATAGCAACAGACGGGAAGAATCCCCAACGGTTATCTGCACCAAACTTAGAAGAGCCATCCCAACGAACCGTAGCCTGAATCAAATAACGATCGTTATAATTATAATTCAAACGCCCGAAAAAAGAAGCTCTGTTATAATCCCATTTTGTTCCAGAGCCGTCAAACGTTCCTCCTGCTCCTGCACCAATCGTAGTAAAAGACGGATCTAAGAATCCTGCGGCAGTCTCACCTGTTACCAAAACTCCATCTTCTACCTTATAAGTGGTTGTTTTCCCTTCTACTCCTACCGAATTCCATGTATATTTACGCGCTGTAATAGAAGAACCTACCATTACGTTAAGACTATGTTTGTTAAACTCTTTATTGAAATTTAAAACATTATCGAAAACCTGTTCTTCCCAATAAGCTGTTGTTTCACTATTATAGGGATAATCGCGTTTTGCTTTAGGGTCTGCGGTATATGCCGGGGCGTGATAAGTCTGTCTCTCATGCTCACCGCGATAAGAATAGCTGGTTTTAAAGCTCAACCAATCTGTAAAATTCATTGTAATGGCAATATTACCGCTCGTATGATATTTCTTGTCTGTAGCTTTCTCATAATAATAATCCGCCATCACGTTGCGATTATTAGGCAATCCGTCAAAATCCGTCAAACCAAAACCCGATTCTTTCGTATCGTCATAAATAGGAACCAACGGAGAAATGCCATACATTTCTTTCAACGAATATTGAGGCTGCAAACTATTGGTATATTTAAAATTCAAGTTAGCGTCAAAATCGAATATATATTTGCTCATGTGCAATTTCAAACGGGCATTATCCTGCGTATAATCATTGCCAAGAAAAATACCTTTTTCGTCTGCATGGTTATAAGATATAGAATAAAGGGCTTTGTCCGAACCGCCACGAATACTTACCATGTAATTTTGAGATAATCCGCTGCGCATCATGGCATCTTGCCAATCCGTGTCCACTCCCGTCTCATTTGTAACAAAGGCAGGTATCAATACAGGACTTTCAGGATATTGGGCATTATAATTCTCAAACATCTGTTTATGTACCTGCTTATATTCTGATGCATTAAGCAATTCCAGTTTTTTGGCAACATTCGTAAAACTGATATAGGTATTAAAATCTATTTTCATTTCACCCTTCTTTCCGTTTTTCGTTGTAATGATAACCACACCATTAGCTGCCACTGAACCGTAGATAGCCGCTGCTGCACCATCTTTCAAAATCTCCATTGATTCTATATCAACCGGATTTACGTTGTTAATATCACCGGGAAATCCATCTATAATATAAAGTGGTTCATTGTCTCCAAACGATTTTACACCACGAATCTTAACCGAAATCCCTGCTCCGGCATTACCTCCGGCTTTCAATACGTTTACACCAGAAACTTTGCCTTGCAATGCTTCTGCCGGGTTAGTAGTCGTGCGTTTTGTCAATTCATCCACATCTACCGATGAAATCGCTCCGGTCATGTCGCTTTTCTTCATCGTACCATAACCTACCACAATAACCTCGTCCAGCACTTCCGCATCTTCTTTCAAGGTTACTTTAAATACGGTCTGATTGTTTACCGGGATTTCTTGAGTCTGGAAACCTACATAAGAAATCTGCAAAGTTCCGTTGGCAGATACAGACAGTTCAAAGTTACCGTCGATATCTGTAATCACACCGTTGGTAGTTCCTTTTTCTAATACACTTGCTCCGATAATTGACATGCCGGTGGCGTCAACTACGGTTCCTCTTACCTTGATGGTTTGGGAGAACCCCAATACCGGAAACATAAAAGCAAACAGCAATGCCCATTGCCATGCTTTAAAATTACTTCTTTTATTTTCCATAAGCCTTTTAAGGTTGATTGACACTAAAAATTGATAACTTCTGTTGCAAACCTAACAGTATTTTTTTCTGAGCGGGAAATAAAAGGATTGATTTCTTGTCTACAAAAGCCTGAAGGAAGGTGGTATTTTATCTACAACAAAAACAATAACTCACTATTAATCAGCAACAAATTATTGTTAACATATCTACAATGGGCAATATTTGGCAAACCACAGTTAAATCAATACTTATCCGAAATATATACCAACGGACATTAACCGAATATCATAAAAATGAACTGATTTAAACTTTCCCGCGTGTCAGACAGAGCAAGAATTTTCTGCCGTTATATCCCCCAAAAACGCTACCGTTAGTGTTGGTCATTTCTATGGGAAGAGTTGCCCGGTTCTACCCATAGTGTTACCCGGTTCTATGGGTAGCGTTTTTTCGGGCTTCTTACCGAGCCGGACCAAATTGAAATAAGCTATTCCGATGAATCGAACAAGAGGAAAAAAGAAGATAGAAAAAACCCGGACTTCCATCGGCTTGATTTTTTAAGGAAGCCAATGAAAATCCGGGGTTACAAGTATGAAAAACGAATGTTAGTATTTAAAGTCCGATGCCTTTACGTATACTTTATAATCTTTAATCTGACCGGGGGCACCTGCTTCGGCACGCGGCAACATGCGGAAGCCTGTTACCTGATAACTCTTACCCAAATCGATAACAATCTGGTGAGGATATGCCGTATTGTCGACGGTTTGCCAGAAGGTGCTTTCCTGCAAGTCGAACACTTTATCGGCTGTACGGTTTCCGCTGCGTGTTTCTTCACTGTCGGCATACATAATTTTCCACGACTCGCGAGAAACAGGTTTTCCATCCGCTCCCAACACGTCCATTTCGGCAACGGCGGCAATGTTTGTTCCGTCGTAATTCGAAGTCGCATCCAAGCAGAAATAACGTCCGGTTACAGGAGCACCAAATTTTACTTCCTGCCAACCGTTACCCTGTGCAAAAGTTCCGCTGTGAACCGGCTTTTCGGCAGCAAGGTTCAAGTTCTGTCCGTCCTTACGATGGGTTTCCGGAGCTTTTTCGCGAAGCATGTCTAAGATGGGTTTCTGCAATCCAACCACTTTTGCTTCTGCCGGGCCTTTCAAATCGAGGACGATGATTTCGTTTTCTCCTTCCTTCAACCAGCATCCCGGCATGAACAGGGTCTGTTGAGGACCGATTTCCCAGAAGCGTCCCATCGCATGTCCGTTTACCCATACCATACCTTTTCCCCATGTCTGCATATCAAGGAAAGTATCTCCGGTCTTATCCAAGTTGAACGTAGCCCGATAATATGCCGGCGCTTCTACCGCTTTGCCGGGTTTGTACGCTTTCTTGCTTACAAAATCGTAGAAAGGAGGCAGGTTATAAACCGTCCAGTTTTTCAGTTCGGTAGCTTTGTCGCCGCTCACTACCTCGACTTTCTTTGTAATACCTTTGCGGTCGTGGATAGACTTGTCGAAGTTCACACGTCCCATAGCTTCTACCAAAATATCAAGCTGCGTACCTTTTTTCAACGCTTCTTTCAGCGGAAGCGTAAATTCACCGTGACGTCGGTCTAAGCGTCCCAGCAGTTTGCCGTCGGCGAAAACCTGTGCCCAGTCATGCACTTCATCAATATGGAGAATCCCACTCAAGTCTTCGGTCAGCGTCGTACGGTAAAGAATGCTACCCCAACCCTGATCAAACATTTCCATCGGTTGGATGTTTTCACTTTGTTTCGGTTCGGGAAGGTTGGCAAAGAGCGGAGCAACCTGCCATTCAGTAATCGCCGGAATTTCAATAACCGGGAATGCTTCGGGAGGTTCGGGAAGCGAAACGCTGTCGGGAAGATACTGTTTCAGCAAATCACGAAGCTGGAAATATTTCGGAGTAGTCCATCCGGCTTCGCTGATAGGAGCATCGTAATCATACGAACTACACATTGCCGAATATGCCGGGTTATTCGCTCCGCCCCACCATCCGAAAGTAGTTCCTCCGTGAGTCATATAAAGGCTGAAAGAAATATTCCGGTCGAGCATGTCTTTAATACCGCTCACCATCGTAGCCGCATCGCGGGTTTCGTGCTTGCGTCCCCAGTGGTCGAACCATCCGCTCCAAAACTCACTACACATTAACGGCGTTTCAGGACGCAGCTCTTTCAGTTTGCGGAACTGCTCGTCAATGTTCGCTCCTGTTCCGAAATTCACGGTCCAAAGCAGATCATCGAGCGCATTATTCGTAAAATTAGAACTCCAATCGCATTGGAACAAAGGAACATCAGTGAATCCCGCCTTTTTCACCATGTCGCGGATAGCCGAAACGTATGGTTTATCTATCCCGTATGAACCATATTCGTTTTCTACCTGCACCATGATGATGTTTCCTCCGCGCGTAATCTGTAAGTCGGCAAGCTGTTTACCCACTTCGTTCATGAAAATGCCTACGCGCTCCATATAGTACGGGTCTTGAGTACGGAGCTGTACATCTTGTTTTTTCAGCAGCCACCACGGTAAACCGCCCATCTCCCATTCGGCACAAACATACGGTCCGGGACGAACGATGACGTACATCCCGTGCTTCTGCGCCAACCGGCAGAACTTGGCAATATCCTTATTCCCTGTAAAATCGAACTCACCCGGTTTCTGTTCATGCAGGTTCCAAAACACGTACAGACAAATAGTATTCATGCCTAACGCTTTACAAGACTGAATGCGCTGTTCCCAATAAGGTTCGGGAATGCGAGGGTAATGAATCTCGGCAGCCTTTACCACGAATGGCTTACCATTTAAAAGGAAGGTATTTTTGCCCACTTCAAAAGTTTCTCCTGTTTGAGAAGACGAACAGGATGAAAGGGCGGATACGACTCCCAATGCGAAAAGCAAAGAAAGCCCGATGCTCAATAACTTTTTCATTTGTATTACGGTTTTATCTGTTATTTTTTAATTGCGAAGGTATGCGGATTACGCTCAGCGAATATGCCGGCATCTCATAATCAAACTTTTCGGATACATTTATCGTACTTTCCTGCGGCTTGGCGTGTTGATCGGCTGGTTTACCCGACAAGACATGCAACACTGCACTGCTGTTTGCCAAACCGGGAAATTCAACCGCAGTTTTGACCGATACGGGAAGCAGATTTACCAGTTTCACGATCAGGTCTCCCGTACGGCTGTCACGAATCACCGATGAAGCAATACGCTTCTGCACATCCATCCGCGTATTGTCAACTTTCCGCTCCGTAGGGATATACGTGTCGCCCGAATTCTGTCCGAACAACTGTTGCGTATAATACCCCACAGTAGGCTTTACTTCCTTATTATTGAAATAAATCAAGTCAGGATTCCATTGCGTATGCCCTTCTTTCGCCAGCAAAGGAGCATAAGAAGTCATCGAAACCACATCGCCGTTCCGTTCTACTGCCGTCAAATACAAAGCCTCAGCCAATGCCGTCTCAATATTGTTCGGACGACCGGGCAAATGAGCAGCATATTCACCTAAATAAACTTTCGATTTGGAACGGTCGTAACGGTCATAATAATCTTGGTTATTGATAAACCATCCCGGCGTATTATAATAATGTTCGTCTACCATCGGTACATTTAAACGTGTAGCCAATTCCCATCCTTCTTCATAGTCGGTTCCTTCATAAAATGGTCCCACTGTTCCGATTACGGTTATCTCCGGATGCTGCGCTTTTATCGCCTTATAAATCATGGTAAAACGCTCTTCAAACACATCTGTAATCAAGTCTTCATTGCCAATGCCTATGTATTTCAGATTAAAAGGTTTGGGATGTCCGGCTTCGGCACGCATTTTTGCCCATTTGTTTTGCTTCGGATCACCGTTGGCATAAGCTATCAGGTCCAGAATATCTTGCACATATTCATCCATTTCTTCCATTGGGATTCCTCCCTGCTGCCCTCCGCTCAAGAGTTTTCCCGGAATGCAAGCTGAGTTTTGGCAGGGTACTCCGGCAGCCAGCACCGGCAGAGGTTCTGCGCCAATATCTTCACAGAACTGAAAATATTCATAATATCCTAATCCCATTGTCTGGTGATATCCCCACAGATTCCTCATGGGCTTACGAGTTTCTAACGGACCTATCGAGTTCTTCCAGCGGTAGATGTTGTCGATTCCGTTACCATGAGCCACGCAACCTCCCGGAAAACGCACGAAGCGCGGATGCAAATCGGCAAGCGTCTGAGCCAAATCAGCACGCAAACCATTCTTACGCCCTTTAAACGTATGCTGTGGGAAGAGCGAAATCATATCCAATACATATTTCCCCTGTTTCTGGGGAGACAGTACCAATACGGCATCATCGGCATCGGCTTGGGGTATCAACACGGCTGTTTGTTTCTTCCAGTTTCGAGAAGCAACCGTTACGACTTCCGAGGCAAGTTCATTACCTTTACCATCTTGCAGGCTAACTCTTATTTTTCCGCTTTTACCCGGCGTACGCGCAAAGACAGAGAAATCATACTTCTCACCTTTACGCACCACAATACCATCGAAGCCGGAATTAATCAACGAAGCTCCGGGAGTTTTCGTATCTAACACTACATAATGCGGATTATTGGCATGAAGCGGCTCAGCGGTTTCAACAGCCATCCTCGTGCCTTCGCCTTTCAACGTCCATGCGTAGGTGGAGTTCCACTCTTGGCGATCGTTCAGACTGTATTCGAAATCGCGGTTTTGAATCAGTTCTGCATATAAACCTCCGTCTGCTCCATAATTAATATCTTCAAAGAAAATACCTATCAGCTTGTCGCTTATATTTTTCGCCGAATCAGGGCAGGCGGTCAGTGTCATATTTACAGTGTTGAGTCCGGCAAACCGTTGCGCATCTTGCTCCGTACGTTCGTCATGCAACTGAGCCTTGTACGCACGGTAGTCGGCAAACTGAATCAACCGGTTGACTTCGCCCCATGCTATTTTCTGAACCGTTCCGTGTTCCTGCGCTCCGTCTATCAGGACACTTTGTGCAGGGTATTGTTTCCATTCTTCCGGAACGTATGTTGCAAACTGCTTATCCGTAAAATACGACTGGCGTTTCCACTTCATCAAATCTTCAGAAGCAGCATGAGCAAACTCTTTCCCGTTTCCGTTCAACTGCCAGATGCAATGCCACACCCCGTTTTCATCGCGGCGGAGTTCGGGCTTCAACATACGTTTTTCCGCGCCCCATGCTCCGTAATCGCACTTTACATAACCGTAACCGTTACCGATGCCGAACCACTTGTTTCCGTCAGGACTCCATGCAAATTTAAGTCCGCTGCGTCCGTCGTCGGATACCGTGGCATACGAAAACAAATAAACTGAATCCGGCTCGTTCATCACATCTTCTACATGTGCCGCTGCCGATGAAGCACAAAGGCAAAAGCCTAAAGCTGCCCAAAGTTTTAATCCGTTCATACCATTCGTATTTTAATAAGATTATAAGGTAGGTTTCACACGCTTGATGGTGCCGTCGGGATTAAACTCCATACGGTCGATACATACTTCGCGATGGATACCCGGCTCGTTTTTCAGATAGTTCTTATTGATGCGGTGATATACGATATACCATTCGTTTGTACCCGGTTTACATACCACAGCGTTGTGAGCCGGCCCATAAATCTCCTGTTCGGGAGATTGGATTAACACAATCGGGTCTTTGGCTACCTTTATTTTACCGAGCGGAGAGTCTGATGTTCCGTATGCCACATGGTAGTTGGGCGAACCCGTATCGTCTACCGACCATAAGAAGTAATACAGTCCATTGCGGTAGAACACGTACGGAGCTTCACGGTAATTGTAATCTTTCAGCGTTCCGCCTTTGGGTGTCATCACCTTCAGAGTCTCTTTTTTTATTGAAACCATGTCGGCATTCAGTTCAGCACCTGCCATATATCCGTTTCCCCAATAAAGGTATGACTTTCCGGAAACAGGGTCGGTAAACACATCTACGTCTATTTGCTGACCTCCTCCAGCCGGCGATTCGGTTACGATAGGATAGCCCATGTCGACAAACGGGCCTGTGGGCGAATCGGCTATCGCTACGCCTATCTGTTTGCCTCCCCCGGTTTTGGGGTTTCCGCTATAATAAAAGAAATATTTATACTTGCCGTCTATTTGTTTTTCCTCGATGGCAGGCGCCCAAGCATTCCCGTTTGCCCACGCTACCTGTGGCGAACGAAGGTCGAGCATAACTCCTTCGTATGTCCATTCTTTCAAGTCGGGCGAAGAAAATGCGGTAAAGTACCAGCCTCCCCATCCCGGCTGACCGTCGGTAGTAGAATAAATGTAATACTTGTTTGTCTGATGAGAGTAAAGCACCTCCGGATCGGCATGAAAACCGGGAAGCGCAGGATTATTGGGAAGTTCGCCTAACTCGGCTGGTTTGCCCCATTTATCGGTGATGCGCTTCAACTCCGCACGTGTAATCGGAATAATTGTTCCGTGGCGCGGATGAAAATTCATCTTTACTTCGCTATCTATTACCTTAAAATGTTTCAGGTCGGTAGTTTCGGTAAACTGGTATTTGCCTTTCATATATACATCATACATCAGTATATATTTATCCTGCCCTATCAATTTAAACGTGCCTGCACCTTCCACAGCTTCTTTGGTTTGCTGTTTGTAATCAGGCTCCTCGGTCCACTGTCCGGACGTAAGCGAACGGGTTGTTGCCACTTTGATGCCGTTTCCGTGACCTTCCGTTTTATAAAACAGATGGTAAACTCCGTCTTTGTACACAATATCCCCGTCGATGCACGACAATTTGTTTTCAGGGATAAACAGTGGTTTCGGCTCGCCTACGAGGTCGGTAAAATCATCGTTAGCATAGGCATAATAAATGACATCTGCCCCACCTTCGTAAAGCATCGACCAATACACCATGTATTTTCCGGCCTCGTGGTCGAAAACAGTTTGAGGTGCCCATACACGTTTCAGCTTTTCCTGCCCCGGATACCGTTTCTGCATGTTGATGATTGAATGCGTCCAGTTAACCAAGTCGGTAGATTTCAACATCACCATAGCACGGTTAGAGTCCCATCCGTTCCCACTTACCATGTCGGTTACCACCATATAAAAGGTCTTTCCATCTTCACAACGCAAGATGTGAGGGTCTCGCACGCCTCCCGTCGAACTGATTATTTTCGAATCGAGTACCGGTTTGTTATCGTTCAGCGCCCAATAAGCGTATCCATCCATGCTCACCGCATAACAGACAGCTTCTTCACTGATATGATTTCCCGTAAAATACGTAAAAAGATAAGCCACGTAGTCTTTTTCTTCTGCCGCACGGACAGAAGTCCCCCACGAAAGGAAAGAAAACAAAAGGAGCAAAAATGCAAATTTGTTCTTCATATATTATTATGTGTTAACGTTATATACAGTTGCAAAGATAAGCCTTCGACAGAAGAATCACAATGGTAAATCATGCAAAAAGCATCAAAAATTCAGCACAAACGGGGTTGAATGAAACAAACCTTCCCAAACAGGCAAAAACCGCCTGAAACGCATCCGCATGTGTTACCCAAAACATGCGGATGCGTTACAGCAAACTAGCGGATGGAATAGGGAAAACATCCCATAGCGTTTTGCCCCCCTTCAAACAGGGTAAAACGAATGTGCGTAATTTAGCTATTCTTTTATTGCGTGCTCCCCGAAAAATAAGTAACTTTGCCCAACCATATATTATATATAAAGTATAACACATGAAAGATACCAAGCAACAGTTTGAACATGTCATGACGGTTTGCCGCGACTTGTTTGCAAAAAAGCTGCACGACTATGGCGCTGCATGGCGCATCATGCGCCCGTCTTCGGTTACCGACCAACTGTTTATCAAAGCAAACCGAATACGAAGCATCGAAGTAAAAGGTGTAACTTTAGTAGACGAAGGAATACGTCCGGAGCTTATAGGTATTGTGAATTACGGAATCATCGGACTTATCCAGTTGGAGCTGGGATATGCCGAAACCGACGATATGGATGAGAAACGTGCATTGGAGCTTTATGATAAATATGCCAAGCAAACGCTTGAACTGATGTTACGAAAGAATCATGATTATGACGAAGCATGGCGCAGTATGCGTACCACCTCGTATACAGACTTGATTCTGATGAAAATATACCGCACGAAGCAGATTGAATCGCTGAGTGGCGAAACGCTGGTATCCGAAGGTATTGATGCCAACTACATGGATATGATTAACTATGCCGTATTCGGACTAATCAAATTGGAATTTGGAGAGTAAACATTTACATAAAGCAATGGTTATAGGAACAAACGTCTGCCGATTCTTACTGGCAGGAACGTTTCTGTTTTCCGGTTTTGTCAAGGCAAATGACCCTTTAGGTACTGTATATAAAGTACAAGACTATCTGGAAGCGTGGGGATTGTTCAGCCTGAGTACCGGTGTTGTCCCCTATCTTTTTGCTTTAGCCATGGGAGTGCTTGAGTTCCTTATCGGCATTTATTTGTTTTTCGGAATCCGCCGGAGGGTAGCGCCTTTACTCACGCTGCTGTTCATGTCGTTCATGACTCCGCTTACGCTGTGGCTGGCTATCGACAACCCGATTTCAGACTGCGGGTGTTTCGGCGATGCCGTTGTGCTTACCAACTGGGAAACCTTTTTTAAAAACATCGTTCTGCTTGCCGCCGCCATCGTGGTTTTCAAGCATAACGACTGTCTGTTCAAGCTCGTAACACGGAAAGTCGATTGGCTCATATCGCTATATAGTGCCGTATTTATCATTTTCTTCTCGCTGTTCTGCCTCCAATATTTACCCATATTCGATTTTCGCCCCTACCACATCGGTGCAAACATTCCTCAAAGCATGGAAATCCCCGAAGGGGAAAAGCCTACCACGTATGAAACCATATTTACGTACGAAAAAAACGGGGAAAAGAAAGATTTTACCATCGAAAACTTTCCGAGCGATACGACGTGGACGTTTGTCAGCTCTCAAACGGTTGTAAAAGAAAAGGGATACGAACCTCCTATTCACGACTTTGCCATAACTTCGATGGAAGACGGAACCGATCTTACCGAAGAAATATTGAATGACAGCAGTTATACATTCCTGCTCATTGCCCCGTGGCTTCATATAGCAGACGACAGCGGCATGGACTTAATCAATGAAATATATGATTACAGCATTGAACACGGATATCGTTTCCTCTGCCTCACTGCATCGACCGAGGAAGACATTGCCGCGTGGCAAGAAAATACCGGAGCCGAATATCCCTTTGCACTCATGGATGAAATTACACTAAAAACCATCGTGCGTTCCAATCCGGGATTGGTATTGCTGAAAAAAGGAACGGTACTGCAAAAATGGAGCGTATCTAACCTTCCGGACGAATATCAACTGAAAGCTCCGCTTGACGAACTTCCTTTCGGACACTTGAACAAAAAAACCACGATACATAAACTGCTGGAAGTGTTTATCTGGTTTATTGCTCCGTTGCTCGTACTTACTGTGGGCGATCTGATATGGCTAAAGATACGCAACCGACGGCAAAAGAAAGAACAAGAAGCAAGCAACTAAAATTTATATATTAACCCTTTAAAAATTAAATAAAATGAGAAAGAACATTGTAGCAGGTAACTGGAAAATGAACAAGAACCTGCAAGAAGGTATCGCTTTGGCAAAAGAATTAAACGAAGTTTTAACCGCCGACAAACCGAACTGCGACGTTATTATCTGTACTCCGTTTATCCACTTGGCTTCTGTAACTCCGATTGTTGACAAAAACATCATCGGCGTAGGTGCAGAAAACTGTGCAGACAAGGCTTCTGGCGCATATACAGGAGAAGTTTCAGCTGAAATGGTAGCTTCTACGGGCGCACAATATGTTATCTTGGGTCACTCTGAACGTCGTGCTTATTATCACGAAACAGTAGAAATCCTTGAAGAAAAAGTAAAACTGGCTCTGGCTAATAACCTGAAACCGATTTTCTGCATCGGCGAAGTATTGGAAGAACGCGAAGCTAACAAACAGAACGAAGTAGTAGAAGCTCAGTTGGCTTCTGTATTCTCTTTGTCTGCCGAAGATTTCAGCAAAGTAATCTTGGCTTACGAACCGGTATGGGCTATCGGTACAGGCAAAACCGCAACTCCCGAACAAGCTCAGGAAATCCACGCTCACATCCGTTCTTTGGTTGCTGCTAAATATGGTCAGGAAGTAGCAGACAATACTTCTATCTTGTACGGCGGAAGCTGCAAACCTTCAAATGCAAAAGAATTGTTCGCTAATCCGGACGTTGATGGCGGTCTGATTGGTGGCGCAGCTTTGAAAGCAGCAGACTTCAAAGGCATTATCGACGCTTTTAAATAATAATTCTAACCATCCCGCATAGGAAAGAAGAGTCCGATGAATGTTTACATTTGTCGGATTCTTTACCTGAGCGGTAACTATTATCAATAACCACATCATATTAATCGTTCCGGTCATGATGAAAAATCTTCTGATTCTTGCGTTCTTGCTTACGGCAGGCATGGCAAACGCCCAGCAAAGCATCGTGGAAAGTTTACAAATCCGCCAGCCCGGAGAAGGTGTCGTAACCATCCATCAAGACAAACAGATTACCAATCTGATAGGAAAACGCTATATACCTACCAGTACGGCAGAACCGCAACGCACGTTAAAAGCACGCGGGTTCCGTGTACAAGTTTATGCCGGGAACAACTCCCGTCAGGCACGTAACGAGGCGAACAGAGTAGCCCAAAAAGTAAAAGAAGAATTTCCTGACATGCCGGTATATACCTATTTCCAACCACCTCGCTGGCTATGCCGGGTGGGAGACTTTAAAAGCATGGAAGAAGCACATGTAGCCATGCGGAAACTGAAAGGTACGGGAAACTTTAAAGAAGTATCCATCGTACGCGAACAAATTAATATTCCTTTAGACTAATGATTACGATGAACCAAAATCCAATGGAGTGGAATGAAGAGAAAATAAGCAAACTGATGGGGCATTACAAAGAAATATTGTCCCTGCTGGGTGAAGACCCTGAGAGAGAAGGATTAATAAAAACTCCTGAACGGGTAGCCAAAGCCATGCTGACACTAACGAGAGGTTATGAAATGGACCCCAAAGAGGTATTGAATGCTGCCAAATTCAAGGAGCCATACAGCCAAATGGTCATCGTTAAAGATATAGACTTCTTTTCCATGTGCGAGCATCATATACTGCCTTTTTACGGCAAAGCACACGTGGCATACATCCCTAACGGATACATTACAGGACTGAGCAAAATAGCCCGCGTGGTAGACATCTTCTCACACCGCCTGCAAGTGCAGGAACGCATGACGTTACAAATCAAAGAATGTATTCAGGAAACGTTGAATCCATTAGGTGTAATGGTGGTGATAGAAGCCAAACACATGTGTATGCAGATGAGAGGAGTAGAAAAACAAAACTCTGTAACCACAACTTCTGACTTCACCGGTGCTTTCAACCAAGCCAAAACCCGCGAAGAATTCATGAATCTGATCCGTGCCCGTCATCTCTGATCCGGGCATCAGATAAACAAAAACCCTAAAACGACAAAAGGCCGGATTTTAAATCCGACCTTATTATCTTTTGCAAATAAAGCAGTTATTAAGCCAATTTTGTGATATGTACAGCCAATTTTGACTTCAAGTTAGCAGCTTTATTCTTGTGAATAATGTTACGCTTAGCTAACTTATCCAAAATTTTCTGCACTTTCGGATACATGGCAATAGCTTCTGCCTTGTCAGTTGTAGCACGAAGTTTCTTCACTGCATTACGCATGGTTTTTGCATAATATCTATTGTGAAGTCTTCTCTTTTCGTCTTGTCTAATTCTCTTAATAGATGATTTGTGATTTGCCATCTCGACTAATCTTTAATATTGTTCTTGATTTTGTTTATTTTGTAGCCCGTGGGGGAATCGAACCCCCCTTTCAAGAATGAAAATCTTGCGTCCTAACCGATAGACGAACGGGCCAAGCCTTAAGCCCAGAGGAAATCCCTCTTTTTGAAACGAGGACACACATCTCTCGTTTGCGGATGCAAAGGTAGTAAGTTTTTTTATTCCGCCAAAATATTAAAGGTTTTTTTTATACTTTCTGTATGTCAAGGCTCAGAAGAACATGTTTGAGCGGGCGGGATTACAATACATTGAAGTGTTTCAGTGCGTTCAGTATGCCGTCATCGTCTACCGAGGTCGTCACATAATTTGCCGCGCTGCGAACCGGTTCTGCCGCGTTTCCCATTGCCACGCCCAACGCCACATGGCGCAGCATCGGAATATCGTTGCCCCCATCGCCGAATGCCATTGTTTCGCTCAGGTCAATGCCGTAATAAGCCAACACGCGGTCGATGCCTTCGCTCTTGCTATTCCCCCGCACGATTATATCGGCAAAGAGAGGATGCCAGCGCATGGGTACACAGTGTGTCAGCACTTCTGAGAAAAATTTCGGTTCTTCGCTTTCGCCAAAATAGCCCATTATCTGCAACACGTCTTTATTACGCATCGCTTCGGCGGACATAAGCGGGGGAACTGATACTTCGAGCAGACGGGACACGTTTTCCACATCGTCATTAATATGTGTAATATACCATCCGCTTTCGTCTACAAAAACGAACGGGATTTCCGGATAGCGGCGACAATAGGATGTGAGGCGTTCGATATCGTCTTTGGGAATACAGTTCTTATAAATGTCTTGATGGTCGGCAGTGAAACAGTGCGAACCGTTCAGGGTAACATAACCGTCGAACTCAAGGTCGCCCACAGCCTCCATCATCAGCATCTTCGGACGCCCCGTAGCGATAAACACTTTAACGCCTTTTGCGCGCAACAGCCTCAACGCTTCGCGCGTAGACGCAGGTACTTTATGGGTTTTAAACGAAAGCAGTGTCCCGTCCACATCAAAGAAAATTGCTTTTACCATAAGAAAAAACAGCTTTAGATTCCGCTGCAAATTTACCACAAAATCCGTTATCCGCAATGTGAGCGATGGGAATAAAATGCCAAAGCATTTTGCCGCTCCACTACACGTTACGGGCGGTAACAACATGCTCAAAAAACGCATGGGGTAGAACCGTAAAAAACTACCGCATGAACCGGCCAACGCTATGGGATGCGCAGGCAAACACATGCGGTAGTTTTTTACGGGAGGTTCAGGTACTTGTTTTACAATAAATTGTATCTTTGCATACACATCAAAAAAAACAGGAAAAACGATGGACTATCAGTTTCATAAAATTGCCGTAAAAATAGGCAGCAATGTATTAACACGCCGCGACGGGACGCTGGACGTTACGCGGATGTCGGCACTGGTCGACCAAGTGGCAGAGCTTCATAAGGGGGGCGTCGAAGTGGTGTTGGTTTCATCGGGAGCGGTTGCTTCGGGACGCAGCGAGGTGAAGCCTCAACGCCGGTTAGACAGCGTGGAGCAGCGTCAGCTTTTCTCCGCCGTGGGTCAGGCAAAACTGATTAACCGTTATTACGAACTCTTCCGCGAACATGGCATCACTGTGGGGCAGGTGCTTACCACGAAAGAGAGTTTCGGCACGCGCCGACATTACCTGAACCAGCGGAACTGTATGCGGGTGATGTTGGAAAACGGGGTTATCCCCATCGTCAACGAAAACGATACCATCTCCGTCACCGAACTGATGTTTACCGATAACGATGAGCTGTCGGGCATGATTGCTTCGATGATGGACATGCAGGCGTTAATTATTCTGAGCAACATTGACGGTATTTATAACGGCTCTCCTTCCGAACCGGGTACGTCGGTTATCCGGGAGGTGGAACAGGGCAAGGATTTGTCGGACTACATCCGCACAGAGAAGTCGGGTTTCGGGCGGGGCGGTATGCTGACCAAAACCACCATTGCCCGCAAGGTTGCCGACGAGGGTATTACGGTAATCATAGCCAACGGAAAGCGAGACAACATACTGCCCGACTTGCTGCTGCGCCCCGACGAAACGGTACACACGCGGTTCATTCCCGCATCGGAAGAGGTTTCGAGCGTTAAGAAGTGGATAGCCCACAGCGAAGGCTTCGCCAAAGGCGAACTGCACTTGAACCAACATGCCACAGAGGTTATCCGGGGCGACAAGGCGGTGAGTATATTGCCCATCGGGGTAGAACGCATCGTAGGCGACTTTGAGAAGGATGACATCGTAAAAATAATGGATGCCGAGGGGCAACCTATCGGTGTAGGACGTATTGCTACCGACTCGGCAGAAGCCCGCAAACAGTTGGGTAAACACGGTCAGCGTCCGCTGGTGCATTACGATTATCTGTATTTGGATTAACTGAGCTTGCATTAAGAAACAGTTTTGATTTTACTCAATAATTTATAATGCGAATCAGAAATTGGCTTCCTGATTCGCATTAAAAAATAAATTGATGGATAGTTTTCAGTTTCTTTTCAGAATTGCATGATAAGTTTGCCGCAGAAACATAAAAAGGATTGGGTTATGAAAAAAGTATCTTTTTGGACACTGTTAATCAGTGGAATGCTCACATTGGCTGCATGTAGCAATGACAATGAGCCTACAAACAACGATGGTAACGTGCCACAAGCTGTATTAGACGATTTCCAAACCCGATTTGGAGATACACGTGCAAGCTGGTCGATACAAGACGGATATGCCGTTGCCAACTTCACGGATGACGGAGGAGAAGCTACGGCATGGTATGAACTGAACAGCGCAAGCTGGGGAATGACGAAAACTGAAATCCCGTTTGCTTCGCTGCCTGAGGCTGTGAACACAGCGTTCAGTAGCAGTACTTACGCATCGTGGACGCACGACGACACCGTGGATGTATTGGAAAGAAACGGCGTTCCCACTCTCTACGTGATTGAAGTGAATAACGCCGGATTGGAATTCGATATCTGCTACACAGAAGATGGCATTATGATAAGCGAAGAGGTGGACTCGGACGGCAAGCCGAACGACTACACAGGTTACCTGCCTCAAGCTCCGACAACCGGTATCAACAGTTGGATAGAACAAAACTATCCGGGAGCGAGAATCGTGGATATCGACAAGGAAGATAACGGAACGGAAGTGGAAATCATCTATGACAACTCAAAGTATGAAATCTGGTTCGACAAGTCGGAAACATGGCAACGGACTAAGAGAGAATACGGAAAGCGGAATATCCCCGATGTAGTAACGACGTTTGTCAATACTAATTATCCGAACTACCGAATCGATGATGTGGACCAATACTTCACACCAGACAACACGGAAGGATATTACTGTATCGAATTAGAGCAAGGCGACCGCGAACATAAGGTTTATATGGATGCAGCCGGCAATGAAATCCAACGTCCGGTAAGCGACATCCCCACCGATGGCGGAGACTCGCAAGGTACGCTCAAAGGCATTGAGAATGTACTGAATGAAAAGTATCCGGGCTACCGCATCACAGACAGAGATTTCGACGACGGACTGATTGAAATAGAAATCCGCCATGACGGTAAAGAAAAAGATGTATACTTTACCCACAGCGATGAAACTTGGGTATATACCAACTACGACATTCGTTCAAGCCAGCTTCCGGAAGCAGTTAAGTCAACGTTGAACAACAAGTACGGCACACATTCTTACCTTGACGAAGATGCCGAATGTTACGAAACACCCAAAGGAACTTACTATGAAGTAGAAGTATGGGATGAGATGGATGTCCTTCTTGATGAAACCGGCGAAATCCTTCGCATTGACGATTAACGATTGAAAAGTCATTACTGACATACGAGGTTGATACCTCAAATCATTCAGGCACGGATTACTGAGATACACGTTTTTTTTACAAAAGCGAATGTATTTAGAGTGAAATCCGTGCCTGTTTTGTGGTATTTATCGAAATCTTTCGTATTTTTGACGAAACAAACTAAATCACACCATGGACGAACAAATAAAACAAATAGGCGAACGAGTACGCGGATTGCGTGACGCTTTAGACTTGAGCATCGAAGAAATGGCAGCAGATTGTCAGCTTGATTTGAAACAATATCAGCAAATCGAGTCGGGCGAAAGTGACATCTCGGTAAGTACCTTGCAGCGCATAGCTCACCGGTTTGACATTCCCCTTGATGTACTGATGTTCGGTGAAGAACCGAAAATGAGTTCGTATTTCCTCACACGCAAAGGAACAGGCATCTCTGTAGAACGCACCAAAGCCTACAAATACGAGTCGCTGGCTTCGGGATTCCGCAACCGGAAAGCCGACCCGTTTATCGTTACAGTAGAGCCTAAACCCGATGATACACCAATGTATTACAATACGCATAGCGGACAGGAATTTAACTTAGTTATAGAAGGACGGCTGTTACTCAGCATCAACGGAAAAGAATTGGTCTTAAATCCCGGCGACAGCCTTTACTTCAACTCTTCCCTTCCCCACGGCATGAAAGCATTAGACGGGAAAACGGTTAAATTTTTAGCTATCGTTATGCAATAACAAACAACTTGATACATCCATGTTAGAAAGATTCTTAGAACAGACCCATTTCACCTCACAAGAGGATTTCATAAAGAACTTTAAAATAAAAGTACCCGAAAACTTCAATTTCGGATACGATGTAGTAGACGCATGGGCAGCAGAATGTCCGGATAAGAAAGCATTGCTTTGGACAAACGATAAAGGAGAACATATCCAATTCACTTTTGCCGACTTGAAGAAGTATAGTGACATGACGGCTTCTTACTTTCAAAGCCTCGGCATCGGACGTGGTGACAAGGTAATGCTTATCCTGAAGCGTCGCTATGAGTTCTGGTTTTCCATCATCGCCTTACATAAACTGGGGGCGGTAACAATACCTGCCACTCACTTGCTTACAAAGAAAGACATCGTATACCGCTGTAATGCTGCCGATATAAAAGTAATCGTCGCAGCCGGAGAACCGGTCATCACGGGACATATCTCAGACGCAATGGCGGACTCTCCTTCGGTAGAGAAACTGGTAAGCGTAGGACCGGAATATCCGGAAGGATTCGAGAATTTCCACACGGGCATCGAACATGCTGCTCCTTTCACACGTCCGGCTCAAGTAAACACAAACGATGACATCTCGCTGATGTATTTCACATCCGGCACTACGGGTGAGCCTAAAATGGTGGCTCATGACTTTACTTACCCGTTAGGACATATTTCTACGGGATGCTTCTGGCATAACCTGCATGAAGACAGCCTGCATTTCACCATTGCCGACACGGGATGGGGCAAGGCTGTATGGGGAAAACTTTACGGTCAGATGATAGCCGGAGCCAACATCTTCGTGTACGACCATGAGAAGTTTACCCCGGCAGATATTCTGAAAAAAATACATGATTATCGTATTACATCGCTTTGTGCGCCTCCAACCATCTATCGCTTCCTGATACGTGAAGACTTATCGAAGTATGATTTATCATCATTAGAGTATTGTACTACGGCAGGAGAGGCATTGAACTATTCGGTTTACGAGACTTTTAAAAAGATAACGGGCATACGCCTGATGGAAGGCTTCGGACAGACAGAAACGACACTGACACTGGCTACTTTCCCGTGGATGGAACCGAAACCGGGAAGCATGGGCGTACCTAATCCGCAATACGACATTGATTTGCTGAAACCCGACGGACGTCCGGCAGAAGACGGCGAGCAGGGACAGATTGTGATTCGCACCGATAAAGGAAAACCGTTAGGCTTGTTTAAAGAATACTATCGCGACCCTGAACTTACTCACGAGGCTTGGCACGATAATGTTTATTATACGGGCGACGTGGCTTGGCGCGATGAAGACGGTTATTATTGGTTTGTGGGACGTGCGGATGATGTGATTAAAAGTTCGGGCTACCGGATTGGACCGTTTGAAGTAGAGAGCGCACTGATGACTCATCCGGCAGTTGTTGAATGTGCCATCACGGGAGTGCCCGACGAAATACGCGGTCAGGTGGTTAAAGCAACCATCGTTTTGGCTAAGGATTATAAAGACAAGGCAAGCCCCGAACTGATAAAAGAGCTTCAAGACCACGTTAAGCGCGTAACGGCTCCTTACAAATATCCGAGGGTGATTGAGTTTGTCGACGAACTTCCGAAAACCATCAGCGGAAAAATCCGCCGCGTAGAAATTCGCCAAAAAGACGAGAGAAGCGAATAACTTGATACATAAAAAAACGGGATGCAGCATTTGTTCTACATCCCGTTTTTTTATTGAAGTGACTCCAACTTTTAACAGACTTGTTTTCAGCGCTTTCCGGTTTAGTCAGGAACATTGAAAAACACTAACGGTAAAACCCAGTAACTCTCCGAATAGAAATGGTTAACGCATCCGCATGAGATATGCCAAACTAACGGTTGCGTTTTTTAGGGAGATATACAGACCAAGTATTTCTTCCTGTGACCGTGCAAGACAAGAACGTTTAAGCAGGTTCACTCTCCGCTTATCCATTTTCGGTTACTCGTTTGCCTCATTTTTTTCTTGCTCTTCCATTTTACGGGTTACAAACTGAATTTTCAGATTGGCTTCTTTCTGTTCTTTCTTTATTTCTTCAATACCCGACAAAATACGTGCGAGATTACTTAATTCAGCTATTGCTTTCACATCATTCGGCTGCATATAAGTGGTATAGTTACGGTCGCCAATAAACTCCAAACGTATATTCTTCTTATCACGGTTTGCTGTTATAAAGGCAATTACGCCACCGTCATTACCCAATTTATAGTCAGCCTTTTCGATATTCCGCCCCAAATCGGTAGTTTCATAGCTGTCCGGCGAATCAGGAGTCTGGGCAAACATGTCGCCAACACTGACTTTCACCGCCGTATGATGGATACTTCCTCCAGCGCAATATATAGAAGTAACAGACATTTCACCCGCTTCGCTTACTTGTCCGCGCAAGAACGAACGCCCGATATTCCGTTCAACGACCTGAGTAGGATAAAAATAATTACCCGTTTCCTGATAAGCCGTATCTTTTTCCAAAACAAAATTTCCTTTAATCGAGTCGAGCGATGCCTGCTTGACTGCCATCATGCTGTCTAAATACGCCAATGTTTTCTTCTGTTCTTCCAGTTCGGCACGCTGCATCAATGCAATTCCTGCCTTACGAACTTCAAATGCTTTCGGATAGAGCGTACGAATGCTGTCTATCTGAAGTTTTACCAAATTATAATCTCCGGTAGCATAAGCTATTTCGGCACGTTGAAATAACTGTCCCGCTTTCTGCTCATCGCTGTTACAACCCGTCAGCACCGCAGTTAACGCCAAGACTCCAAACAAGATATTTTTTCTCATAACGGAATAAAATAGAATACATTATATAAATGAGTACCGGACAAAGGTAATAAGATTCACGCAGAACTTCATACGTAATCAGGTTTTAAGTTATAAAAAAACGCAAACACCAGACACTTTTTATTCTACGGTCACGGATTTTGCCAAATTACGAGGCTGGTCAACATTCATGCCCCTACAAACTGCAATATGATATGCCAACAACTGTAACGGAATAGCGGCTATCAGCGGATTCAAACACTCCAGCGTCGGCGGAAGTTCGATACTGTAATCGGCAAGGCTGCGAATCACGGTATCGCCCTGCGTAACAATGGCCACTACCCTCCCCTTACGTGCCTTGATTTCTTGAATATTGCTGACTATTTTTTCATAAAGTGCCGATTGAGTAGCGATTACCACCACCGGCATTTCCGCATCTATCAGCGCAATCGGGCCGTGTTTCATTTCGGCGGCAGGATATCCTTCGGCATGAATATAAGATATTTCTTTCAGTTTCAAGGCTCCTTCCAATGCCACCGGATAAGCATAACCACGTCCCAAGTAAATAAAATTACGCGCATAAGTAAACATTTTAGACAAGTCGGCAATGAAAGCATTTTCCGATAACACCTGTTTCATTTTACCGGGGATTTCCATCAGGGCAGCAACCGTATCGTGGTATTCTTTTTCAGGAAGCGTACCTTTTACTTTACCGAGAGCGAGTGCCAGCAAAGCCAGTACTACTACCTGACCTGTGAAGGCTTTTGTAGAAGCCACCCCGATTTCCGGACCTACGTGAATATAAGAGCCTGTATCAGTGGCACGTGCGATAGAAGAACCCACTACGTTGCAGATGCCATATATAAAAGCCCCACGCTGTTTGGCAAGTTCGATGGCAGCAAGCGTGTCGGCTGTTTCCCCACTTTGCGAAATGGCTATCACCACATCATCCGACGAGATAACCGGATTGCAATAACGGAACTCTGAAGCATATTCTACCTCTACCGGGACACGGCAGAATGCTTCAATCAACTGCTTTCCTATCAGTCCGGCGTGCCATGAAGTTCCGCAGCCCACTATCACAAAACGCTTGGCCTCAGCCAGTTTTTCTTTGTGCGTATCTACCGCCGACAATAGAACTTCGCACGTATTCGGGTTAATCCTTCCGCGCATACAATCGCTGATGCAATCAGGCTGGTCGAAGATTTCCTTCAGCATGAAATGAGCATATCCTCCTTTTTCCAACTGCCCTAAATTCATGGCTACGGTTTGTGCTTCGTGAGCACACTCAACATTATTTAAATCGACAATCTTCAAAATTTCGCCTGCCCGAAGCACAGCTATCTCGCCATCTTCCAGATAAACCACCTTATTAATATAAGACACCATCGGAGTGGCATCGGATGCCAAAAAGTATTCCCCCTCGCCTATGCCTACTACCAAAGGACTGCCTTTGCGTGCGGCAACTATCTCGTCGGGGCGGTTACGGTCGATAACCGCAATGGCGTATGCCCCTACGACTTCACGCAAAGCCAACTGTACTGCGGTCAACAAATCGGGTGCGCCGTGGGTTTGAATGTAATCAATAAGCTGTACCAACACCTCTGTGTCGGTGTTACTCTTAAACACATAACCTTTTGCGCAGAGTTTCTCTTTTAGCGTAGCATAATTTTCTATAATCCCATTATGCACCAAAGCCAGATTACCATGACAAGAACAATGTGGATGCGCATTCGCTGTACTCGGTTCGCCGTGGGTAGCCCATCTCGTATGTGCGATTCCCACATGCCCTGACACGTCTTTACCTTCTGTCTCCCGTTCCAAATCGGCTACTTTTCCTACCGATTTATAAACATTCAACTCGTCTTTCTCATTTATCAATGCCACGCCTGCACTGTCATAACCTCTGTACTCCAACCGGCGTAATCCGTCAATCAATACCGGATAAGCCTTCCGCCTTCCTATATAACCTACAATTCCACACATAATACGCTGTTTATTTAACCAAATATTATAAATAATTACATAATAGCATCATATATTCTGGTTATCTATTTATTTTGTATCAAAAAGAAACAAACCATCCTGCTGCAAAATTAATTTATTTCCCAATATAAGAGGCTATCTGAACTATTTTTTATAACTTTAGGAAAATATAGGCAGATAAGGAAAACTTTCCGATAGCATAGCGTGTTTTATTTTTAGTAATAATCACTTAAAACCATACAATTATGTTACATAAAATGCCGGAACTTCCGTATAAGACGGAAGAACTTGCTCCGAAAATGAGCAAAGAAACTTTTGATTTCCATTATGGAAAACATTTACAGACTTACGTAGACAACCTGAACAAACTTATCGCAGGTACTCCTTTTGAAAATTCGACACTGGAAGATATCATCCGGCAAGCCGATGGAGGCATTTTCAACAATGCGGCTCAAACGTGGAATCATACATTTTTCTTCTTAAGCCTGACGCCTCATCAGCCTCAAATGCCTGCTGCACTAAAAGATGCGCTTACACGCGATTTCGGTTCGGTAGATGCTTTTAAAGAAGAATTTACAAAAGCTGCAATCGGACTGTTCGGCTCGGGCTGGACATGGCTGGTGGCAGATAAAGACGGACATTTATCAATTATCAGCGAATCCAATGCCGGTAATCCATTGAAACGCGGCTTGACTCCTATAATGACTATCGACGTTTGGGAACATGCTTACTACATTGATTATCGCAACCGACGCGCCGATTTTGTTAAAACATTCTGGGAACTGGTTAACTGGGAATATATCGCCGCAAAATTACAAGCGGTACTATAAAAATTCTACCCGACAAACAGGTCAACTCTACTCATAGCAACGAATAGCTTGTCGGCTAAAAATTTTATTCTATTGGGTAATAAATGAGAGAGTGAATACGCAGGAACTTATCCTAACATCAGTTTAGGAAAGCCCCTGCGTTATTTTTTTTCAGAAAAACAGATGATTATCTTCTCAGAAAGCCTCTTTGCGCTTTTTGCTTGTCAGTATCAGATAAAGACCTAAAACAATAAGTGGCACGCTCAACCACTGACCAATATTCAAGGTCATGCCTACTTCTTCTGCCACTTGCGGATTTTTCATGAATTCCAATCCGAAACGTGCACCGAAGAAAATCAATAACGAAACGCCCGTTATCAATCCCACGTGCCGCTGTAAACTGTACTTATGATACATCACCCACGAAACAATCAGGGCAACGAAACAATAAAGCATTTCGTAAATTTGAGTAGGATGGCAGGGTAACGATGCTCCGTTCTGGTTATATAGCTCCTGCCACTCACGCGAACGGACAAACTCAAATCCCCACGGCAATGAAGTAGGATAACCGAATATTTCAGAGTTCATCAGATTACCAAACCGAATACACATACATACCACAGCTACGGCAGGTATCATGCGGTCGAACAGCCACCACACGCTTTTCCTCGTGACTTTCTTCGAATACCAGACAAGTGCCAGAATCAATGCAAATACTCCGCCATGGCTGGCAAGTCCACCTTTCCATATTTTGAAGATCTCGGCGGGATGTGCGCCATAGTAATCCCATTCGTAAAACAGGCAGTGTCCTAATCGGGCACCAATCACACTGCTCACAATACAATAAATAAAAAGTTTGTCTGCCCAATTATCGGGATAACCTTCCTTTTTAAACAGGCGCGATACCATTTCGTACGCAAAGATAAATCCCAATCCCCACATCAGTCCATACCAGCGGATTTCCAAAGAGCCTAAATGAACCAATACAGGGTCTACATCCCATACAATGCTTGCCAATGTCATAACTTTATTCTATAAATTACTTGTCTGAATGTTCTACTTCTGTCAATTTTCCGGTGGTAGAATTTATAATAAAACCACGCACCACAATATCATTCGGGATAAGCGGATGATGTTCAACAATGTGCATACTGCGGCGAACAGCCTCGCAGCCATCGTCAAAACCGCTCAGCCATGCCCGCAAATCCACCCCACAATATTCCATCATGTCAATATGATCTTGCGAAACGCCTCTCTCGCGCATGTGGTTCAGCATGGTTTCGCTGTCCATGTGTTGTGCTCCGCAGTCGGAATGCCCGATAATCATCACCTCTTTCACCCCCAGTTCATAAATGGCAACCAACAGACTCCGCATTGCACTGCCAAAAGGGTGAGTTATCGTCCCACCGGCATTCTTTATCATCTTCACATCGCCGTTTTTTATCCCTAACGAAGCCGGAAGCAATTCCGTAAGGCGTGTATCCATACACGTTACGATAGCTATTTTCTTATCCGGATATTTATTGGTGATATACTTTTCATATCCTTTTTGAGAGACAAATGCGTTATTGTATTCCAACAAATCGTCTATCATAATTGCTCCTTTCTTTCCTGTTTTTGGCAAAAGTACATACTTTATTTGACAAAAAACAAATAATCTGTATTTTTGTAGAAAATTCAAACCAAACAAGCGAATTATGTCAAAAGAATTAGAACTTAAGTACGGCTGTAATCCTAACCAAAAGCCGGCACGCATTTTTATGCAAGAAGGCGAACTGCCTATTGAAGTATTAAACGGACGTCCGGGGTATATTAATTTTCTGGATGCTTTAAACGGATGGCAGTTAGTGAAAGAACTGAAAGAAGCTACGGGAATGCCTGCTGCTACTTCTTTTAAACATGTTAGTCCGGCGGGAGCTGCTATCGGTCTTGAACTGGATGATACGATGAAACAGATTTATTTCGTCGACGGTCTGCCGCTTTCCCCGCTTGCCAACGCATACGTACGTGCCCGCGGAGCGGACCGTATGTCTTCTTATGGCGACTTTATAGCACTTAGCGATGTATGCGACGAAGCAACCGCCCGCTTTATCAACCGCGAAGTGTCTGACGGAGTTATCGCTCCGGGATATACCGACGAAGCACTGGCTATCTTGAAAAACAAACGTAAAGGGACTTATAACGTTATCAAGATAGATCCGGAATATAAACCGGCTCCCATCGAACACAAAGACGTATTCGGTGTAACCTTCGAGCAGGGAAGAAACGATATCAAGCTGAATACGCCGGAATTGTTTGCAAACATCCCTACACAAAACAAGAATTTTACCGATGCAGCCAAGCGCGACTTGATGATTGCTCTCATCACGCTGAAATATACACAATCGAACTCGGTTTGCTACGTTAAAGACGGACAGGCTATCGGTATCGGTGCAGGTCAGCAAAGCCGCATCCACTGTACGCGCCTCGCCGGAAACAAAGCCGATATCTGGTATTTACGCCAGCATCCGAAGGTATTAAACCTGCCGTGGGTAGAGAAAATCCGCCGTGCCGACCGCGACAACACTATTGATGTTTACATCAGCGATGACCACGACGACGTATTGTCTGACGGCGTTTGGCAGCAATTCTTCACCGAGAAACCCGAAGTTTTAACTCGCGAAGAAAAAAGAGCATGGCTGGACACACTGAAGGGTGTATCGCTGGGGTCGGATGCATTTTTCCCATTTGGCGACAACATCGAACGTGCACACAAAAGCGGTGTAGAATATATAGCGCAAGCCGGAGGTTCGGTACGCGATGACAATGTTATCGAAACCTGTGACAAGTACGGAATTGCGATGGCATTTACAGGAATCCGCTTGTTCCATCATTAATAGTAATCCGGACACGGAACCAACAGACAACCATAGCTCAGACACGTTGTTGGTTCCGTGTCTTTTTTATCCCCCAAACCCTCCCCGGCATATCTGCTTGCCTAAAATATACCATAGTGTCATCTTTTTAGACTTTTCTTTCATTCCTTCCGTTTCATTTCGCCTACTTTTGCCTTAAAAAAGCATAGGTTCTATGAAAACACCCTCACTATTATTATCGTCATTCTTATGCGCGGCGCTCACCTTGCCGGCAGCAGCGCAGCATGTTTGCCCGAAAGAAGCGTGTGCAAACTTCAAAGGCAAAGAAATATACATTCCAAAAGACTTGCAGGGAATGGATTTAACAGACACGGCTTCGGTATGGAGTTACCACCGCTTGTGCTGTACAGATAATCTGGCTATATTCTGGCAAAAAGGCTTCGGCAATGATTTATCCAACCCTCCCCGCTTAGAAGGGCAGGAAATGAAAGTAGACATGAAAAACCTTACCGAGAAGTTGGAGCATTTCTACACGTTCTTCCGAGATACCCTTCAATTTACCAAGCCCGGTTCAAACAGCGACCGGTACCGGATGATGGTGATGCTGAATTATTCGCTCGAAGGAACAGCGTACGGCGGAGACTATGACGGGGTTATCGGGGGCTTATGGGTAGCACCAAACCGTATTCAGGATGAAAAACTGAACTGTGTGGCACATGAGTTGGGGCATAGTTTCCAGTCGCAAATTACCTGCGACGGTGCGGGAGAAGCATGGGGAGGATGCGGATTTTTTGAAATGGCATCGCAATGGATGCTTTGGCAAGTAAACCCCGACTGGCAGACCGATGAGCGTTACCATTGGGAAGCATTCACCAAACTATCCCACAAGGCTTTCTTGCATTTGGAGAATATTTACCACTCTCCTTACGTACTTGAATACTGGAGTACCAAACACGGCAAGCCGTTTATAGCTGAAATGTTTCGTCAGGGAAAACGTGGAGAAGACCCCGTGATTACTTACAAGCGCATGACTAAACTCTCACAAGGCGACTTCTGTGATGAGATGTTTGATGCTTGCCGGCATTTCATCAACTGGGACTTCGACCGGGTATGGAAAAACAGCCGGCCGTATGCGAATCAGTACACTTGCCGACTGATAGCGCAACCTGAAGGATGGTATCAGGTAGCCGCTGAAAATTGTCCGGAGAATTATGGTTTCAATGCCATCCCGCTTGTTGTGCCCGAAAGCGGTAAAAAAGTGGAAGTCACTTTCGAAGGAATAAGCCAACCCATTGAGGGGTACACCGCCGTCAATTCTGACAAAGCAGGATGGAGATACGGATTCGTAGCAGTGACTGCCGAGGGGAAAAGCATTTACGGAGACATGGAGTCAGCTCCAAGCGGGAAACTAAGTTTCCAAACACCCGATAACGCCCAACTGTCTTACCTCTGGCTGGTGGTTATGGGCGCGCCTACCGAACATTGGATGAACCCGTCTCCTGAGAGCAAAGAGAAAGATGCCCAATGGCCTTATCGTATAAAACTGAAAGGCACTACGCCCAAGAATTGATTTTTCACTATTTTTGTCGCATCACTTTTTATTATTATAACCATGTTTGCAAAAGAAACTTATATGAACCGCCGAAATACGCTCAAAAAGAGTGTCGGCTCCGGACTTTTACTGTTTTTAGGAAACGATGAAAGCGGAATGAATTATGAAGACAACACCTATCCGTATCGTCAAGATTCTTCTTTTTTATACTTTTTCGGACTTCCGTATGCCGGATTAAATGCCATCATTGACATTGATGAAGACCGTGAAATTATATTCGGTGACGAGTTGACCATCGACCACATCGTGTGGATGGGAACGCAACCTACTTTGCACGAAAAGGCGCAACGGGTGGGCATCGGCGAGACACGCCCCTCTGCCGACCTGAAAACGTATCTTGAAAAAGCACGGAAAAAGGGACAGGCGATTCATTACCTGCCCGTTTATCGCGCCGAACATCGCTTGAAGCTACTCGACCTGTTGGGTATCAAACCGGGCACCGAACAGCCTTCGGTTACGTTCATCAAAGCAATCGTAAACTTACGAAACTATAAAACAGCCGAAGAAATCGTTGAAATCGAGCGGGCTTGCGACGTTACCGCCGAAATGCACCTTGCCGCCATGCGTACGCTGCGCGTCGGGATGAAAGAATGCGAAGTGTCTGCCGCCCTCGAAGCAGTGGCTCAGGCACACGGTTGCTCTTTGTCTTTCCCCACGATTGCAACGGTATGCGGACAGACTTTACACAACCATTATCACGGACATACCGTGAAAGAGGGCGATATGTTATTGGTAGATGCGGGAGCAGAAACCGCTATGGGTTACGCCGGCGACATGTCGTCTACGATTTGCGCGGGTAAGAAATTTACATCGCGCCAAAAAGAAATTTACGATATACAGGTAGCGTCTCACCGGGCTGCCGTCGATGCGTTAAAGCCGGGCGTACCGTTTAAAGAGGTTTACGAATTGTCATGCCGCGTAATCTGCGAGGGACTGAAGGCGTTAGGACTGATGAAGGGAGACCCAGCCGAAGCGGTGGCTGCCGGAGCGCACGCCATGTTCTTCCCTTGCGGACTGGGACACATGATGGGGCTTGATGTTCACGACATGGAAAACCTCGGCGAAGTATGGGTAGGCTACAACGGAGAACCTAAAAGCACACAGTTCGGACGCAAATCACTGCGTTTGGCACGCCCGCTCGAACCGGGATTCGTTCTGACCATCGAACCGGGCATTTATTTCATCCCCGAACTGATAGATTACTGGAAAGCAGAGAAACGCTTCACCGATTTCATTAACTACGATAAGCTGGAAAGTTACCGCGATTTCACCGGACTGCGTAACGAGGAAGATTATCTGATAACCGAAACCGGAGCACGCCGCTTGGGTAAGAAAATTCCGTTGACAACCGAAGAAGTGGAGGCACTGCGATGAAAAACGACAACAAAGCGATTGTATACGCCTGTCTCGCCGTATTGAGCTGGTCGACCGTAGCTACCGCCTTTAAGATAGCTTTAAAGAATCTTACTTACTTTGAATTACTGTTGGTGGCAAGCCTTACCTCGCTCGTCATATTTACCATTTTGCTCACCGTTCAGCGGAAATGGCGGCTCGTTTCCCGGCTCACCCGCAAACAATGGGGATATTTTGCGGGAATGGGACTGCTTAACCCGGTGTCCTATTACCTTACGCTGTTCAGCGCGTATTCCTTCCTACCGGCACAGGTGGCCCAGCCCATCAACTACGCATGGCCCATCGTACTGCTCATCTTGCTGGCTCTATTCGACGGACAACCCATTCCGAAAAAGAAATACATCGGCATGTTTGTTTCTTTGGCAGGTGTTGTTCTGATTTCACTCGGAACAGGCAATGCAAGCGGAATGAATATAGCCCCCGTCGGATTGCTGCTTGCCGCACTCAGTGCCGTGTTATGGGCAAGTTACTGGCTGATTAACAACAAGCAAAAAAATGAGACAGACAGCAGTGTGGTTTTATTTATGACATTCCTGTTCGGGTCGGTCTACTTGGTAATAGGAGCCGCTTTTGTCGGGGTTGACCTAAACACACTTCCGGGCATCCTTTCAGGAATCTACGTGGGAGGGTTCGAAATGGGTATTCCGTTTATTTTCTTCGGGCTGGCAATGCGGAAAACCAGCAACCCTGCTTTGGTGAACCAACTGTGTTACCTCTCGCCGTTCATGTCGCTGTTTTTCATCGCAGTGGTATTGGGCGAAAAAATCGTATTCACTACCTATATCGGTTTGATACTGATTGTGGTCGGCATCATATTCAACCAATATTTCGTAAAAGGAAACGCTCAGACGACGAGTAATTCCACCTCTCAAAAATAAAACAATATTACCGCCGTTTTTTCAATATAAACATACATAAAAAACGCTACCCATAGCACAGCGGTATGCTATGGGTAGCGTTAACCAACACTACGGCTAATTTTCAGCAACACATGCGGATAAATTCCGGCAGCATCCGCCGAAAGTCGTTACACACACATTTTCAAGCTCTTACAAAAACCGGAATCTTCTACTTCGATATTCATAAAAACTTACACTCCCGTCTGCTCTTTCTCTTTATTATTAATGTATCACCCTGCCCGTTTTTATAGCTTTTGCCGTCTGCTTTAAAATCTACATGATTGCTTATTTTTTGAACTAATTTTATGGTAAAGAATAAAAATAAATGCCTAAATTTGCCACGCTTTTTAATATTTCGAGGATGGTAAAAGGGATAAAACAACTTTTAACGTTTAGGGTAGCTCTTGTCGTTTCAATAAGAGTCAGGTTCATCTATGCCCTTGTTTCATTCCTTTTCACTTCGCCATCAGCAGCTGAATCACAACAGTTTACCAGCCAAAAGCGAATAGAAAACAGCGTTTTCCGAATATACCGTTTTCTATTCAGACAAATAAGAACAGCGATACGTCTTATTCAGTCTCACCATACTCACAGTTCGGTCAATTATCTTTACCGGCTTCAGAAAATTCAGATTTAGCCGTCCGGACAAAACGATGAGACCCGCATCAGACACACCCGAAAATGTCATTATTATAAATCTTTCTATATATGTTTTTCACATTTATCATAGTAGTAATTCTGACGGCAATAACCCTTGTGGTTGCAGCGTTGGCGATTGCAGAGCTTATATCTCCGCGTTCGTCTAACCCGCAAAAAGGCGAGCCGTATGAATGTGGTATCCCTACCCGCGGTAACTCTTGGGTTCAGTTTAAGGTGGGATATTACTTGTTCGCCATTCTGTTCCTGATGTTCGACATCGAAACAGTATTCTTGTTTCCGTGGGCAGTAGTGGCAAGTCAGATTGGAACTTACGCACTTGTCAGCGTCAGTTTCTTCCTTGTAGTATTAATTTTAGGCCTTGCTTATGCTTGGCGGAAAGGAGCATTGGAATGGAAGTAGAAAAAGGTACGAAGATTCGTTCGATGAAATACGACGAATTTAAGAACAACGACTACTTGGAACAACTCGTAGAACAGGTGAACCAAGACGGAGCAGGCGTTATTCTGACTACTTTCGACGAACTGATTAACTGGGGACGAAGCAACTCGGTATGGAGTTTGTTGTTGGGAACCAGTTGCTGTGCCATCGAATTTATGGCGCTGGGTGCTGCACGTTATGACATGGCACGCTTCGGTTTCGAAGTAACACGTAACTCTCCTCGCCAGTCAGACGTTCTGGTGGTTATGGGAACCATCAACTATCGTACAGCTCCCGTAATGAAACGTTTGTACGACCAGATGGCAGAACCGAAATATGTGGTAGCCGTAGGAGGATGTACCATTTCGGGCGGTCCGTTCATCAAGTCTTACAACGTAGTAAACGGTATCGACAAGGTAATTCCGGTCGATGTTTTTATCCCCGGTTGTCCACCGCGTCCTGAAGCATTCTATTACGGACTGATGCAGTTACAACGCAAGATGAAGGTAGAACGCTACTTGGGAGGCTTGAACCGCAGCCATGCACACGACGAAGAAGGCAACGATACCGAAAAGGCGAAAGGAGGTAACCAATGAAACGTGACGATATAATAAAAAACATACAAGGAGCTGAAGTTTGCCCGGGAAACGCCGGAGTAATCAAAGTACCTTTGAGCGCTTTCCGCAAGGTTGCCGAAGGACTGAGAAATGACCCACAAAGCCCTATGGATTTCCTGCGCGACGTAGTAGGTATGGACTGGGGAGAAGAAGGTTTGGGAGCTGTTTATTTCATGGAATCGACTGTGACGGGCGACACCGTTGCCATCCGTACTGCAACGACCGACCGCGAACAACCCGTACTGCCCACGGTGAGCGACCTGTGGAAAACTGCTATCATCAAAGAACGTGAAGCATACGATTTCTTCGGAATCCTGTTCGAAGGACATCCCGACATGCGCCGCATCTTCTTGCGCGAAGACTGGATAGGATGGCCGCTGCGTAAGGATTACGACATGAATTCGAACCCGCTGCGTTTGGACAATGAATACAACAGCGATATTACAAAAGAATACCGCCTGCTGCCCGACGGAACATTAAAAGGCATTGACCACAGAGTATTCGGCGAGAATGACTTCGTAGTGAGCATGGGTCCTCAACACCCGTCTACCCACGGTGCATTGCGTATGCGTATTGCCCTGAACGGAGAAATTGTGAAAAAAGTAGATCCGATATTGGGATACATCCACCGCGGTATCGAAAAAATGAACGAAAGCCTGACTTATCCGCAGACTCTCGGTATGACCGACCGTTTGGATTACCTGAGCGCACACCAAAGCCGTCATGCCCTGTGTATGTGTATCGAACAAGCTGCCGGTATCGAAATCTCCGAACGTGCCAAATATATCCGTACCATCATGGACGAATTGCAACGAATTGATTCGCACTTGCTTTTCTATTCTTGTTTGGTATTGGATATGGGTGCCATGACACCGTTCTTCTACGGATTCCGTGAAAGAGAGATGATACTTGACATCTTCGAAGAAACCACCGGCGGACGACTCATCCAGCATTATAACGTGATAGGTGGCGTACAGGATGACATTCACCCCACTTTCTGCCAGAAAGTGAAAGAATTCATCAAGCACTTGCGTAGTGTCATCAAAGATTACCATGCTATTTTCACAGACAATGTCATCGCCGACACCCGTATGAAAGGCGTGGGCATACTGACGAAAGAAGAAGCCATCTCGTTAGGATGTACCGGAGGTACAGGACGTGCCACAGGCTGGGCTAACGACGTACGTAAACGTCATCCGTACGGACTGTATGATAAAGTGGACTTCAAGGAAATCACCCTGACTGAATGTGACACATTCGCACGCTACATGGTTCGTATGAACGAAATCATGGAATCATGCCGCATCATCGAACAATTGATTGATAACATTCCGGAAGGTGAATTCCGCGTGAAGACTAAACCCATCATCAAGTTACCCGAAGGTATCTGGACATCGGCAGTAGAATCAAGCCGTGGAGAATTCGGCGTGATGATAGAAAGTCACGGAGACAAAACGCCGTACCGTATGCACTTCCGGTCTACCGGTCTGCCATTGGTACAAGCAATGGACACCCTGTGTCGCGGATGGAAATTTGCCGACCTGATTGCCATCGGTGCTTCGGCAGACTTTGTGATTCCAGACATCGACCGATAAGATAAACACAACGTTCAAAACCAATTATTACAAATATGAACCAAGCATTTTTAGATTATTATAACCTACAACCGCTCTTGACAGCCATCCACTCGTGGTTGTGCGGCATCATGCCCGAAGGCCTTGCCATTTTCCTTGAGTGCGTTGTTGTAGGTGTCATTATTTTGGTATTGTATGCCGTGCTTGCCATCATCCTTATCTACATGGAACGTAAGGTCTGCGCAGCTTTCCAATGCCGTCTCGGTCCGAATCGTGTAGGAGGAAAAGGAGGTTTGCTCCAAGTACCTGCCGACGTAATCAAGATTCTGATAAAAGAGGTCATCAAACTGAAAGATGCCGACCGTTTCCTTTATAATTTGGCTCCTTTCTTGGTGATTTTAGCTTCTATCCTGACTTTCTCTTGCTTACCGTGGCACAAAGGCGGAGAAATCCTTCACATGAATATCGGTATCTTCTTCGTTATTGCCGCTTCGAGCATCGGTATTTTAGGTATCCTGCTCGCCGGATGGAGTAGTAACAGCAAGTATACGCTCATCGGTGCGGTACGAAGCGGAGCCATGATTATCAGCTACGAACTCTCAGTGGGTATATCTGTGCTGACTATGGTTGTGTTAAGCGGAACCACCGATATTCAGGCAATCGTTGAAAACCAAGCAAACGGTTGGTATATATTCAAAGGACATATCCCTGCCATTTTATGCTTTATCATCTATTTGATTGCAGGTAACGCTGAAGCCAACCGCGGTCCGTTCGACCTTGCAGAAGCAGAACAAGAGTTGACAGCCGGTTATCATACCGAGTATTCGGGTATCCATTTCGGCTTCTTCTATCTGGCAGAATATCTGAACTTGTTCATCGTAGCCGGTATCGCCACTACACTGTTCCTCGGAGGATGGATGCCATTCCACATATCAGGTCTGGACGGATTTAACGCCGTCATGGATTACATTCCGGGAATCGTATGGTTCTTAGGAAAAACATTCTTCGTGGTATTCCTGCTGATGTGGATTCGCTGGACATTCCCCCGTCTGCGTATCGATCAAGTATTAACATTCGAATGGAAATACCTCATGCCTACATCTTTAGTAGTATTGATACTGATGACTGTATGCAAGGTAGCAGGGTTAACGTTTTAATCAGTTGACAGGAAACCGATTGGTAAACATAACCATCTCGGTGGCCTAAAAAATAAAAAAGATGAGTAAATTTAGCGAATATATAAAAGGATACTTCTGGGGTACGAAGACGCTTTTGGTGGGTATGCGTACTTCTATGAAGGTTTTCTGCCAGAAGAAAGTGACGGAACAGTATCCGGAAAACCGCCACACTACCCTCCATATCCCGGAACGCCATCGCGCCATGCTCGTCATGCCTCATGACGAAGAAGGAAACAACCGTTGCATCGCCTGCGGATTGTGTCAAATGGCTTGTCCGAACGGAACCATCCGCCTGACAACCGAAATGCGCGAAACGGAAGAAGGAAAGAAAAAGAAATTCCTTGTGAAATATGAATATAACTTGGGTTCATGTATGTTCTGCCAACTGTGTGTGAACGCGTGTCCGCATGACGCCATCCGTTTCACGAATGACTTCGAAAATGCCGTGTTCCAGAAAGAAAAGCTCGTACTGACATTGAATAAAATAAAATAAGTAAGATTATGAGTATATCACTTCAAGAAATCGCATTCTATGTCGTAGGTGCATGTATCGCCTTGTGTTCGATACTTGCGGTAACTACGGGACGAATACTGCGTGCAGCAACTTACCTGTTGTTCGTGTTGTTCGGAACAGGAGCCATTTACGGAATTTTAGGCTATACTTTCCTCGGTGCAGTCCAGTTGATGGTTTATGCCGGAGGTATCGTAGTTCTGTACGTGTTCTCTATCCTTTTAACACGTTCTGATAAGGATATGAAATATCGACAAAACCGTGCTAAACTGATTAGTGTCTTAGCAACCGTAATTGTGGGTGCTGTTTTGGTTTTATTCTTGACTCTATCAAACGGATTTGTTTTAAATACAATTCCGCAGGGTGTAGAACTTCCGATGGAAACAGTCGGCCATGCGCTAATCGGTACAGATAAATATGAGTTCATCCTGCCTTTCGAGGTAGTCAGTGTATTGTTGCTGGCATGTATGGTAGGTGCTCTTCTTATAGCCCGAAAAGAAAAAAACAATTAAAAAGAGAATTATGGAAATACATGTAATACACTACCTGATTATCAGTACGGTGATGATGTTCTGCGGAATCTACGGATTCTTCACACGCAGAAACTTACTCGCCCTTCTGATTTCGGTGGAACTGATGCTGAACGCGACAAACATAAACTTTGCCGTTTTCAACCGTTATCTTTTCCCTGACCAATTAGAAGGACATTTCTTCAGCCTGTTCGGTATCGCTATCGCCGCTGCCGAAACAGCCGTTGCCATCGCCATTATTATTAACGTATATCGTAACGTTAAGCAAGTGCTTACTGACGATATAACTGATCTGAAAGGATAACTATTAAAGTGAAAAAATTATGGACTATACAATTCTGATACTAGCATTGCCCGCACTAAGTTTCTTAGTACTGGCTTTGGCCGGCATGAAGATGTCGCACCGCGTAGCTGGTATGCTCGGTACGCTATCATTGGGTATCGTGGCTGTACTAAGTTATATGACGGCTTTCAGCTACTTTACTGCTGAGCGCACATCCGAAGGCGTCTACCCCACGCTTGAACCGTGGAACTTTGAATGGCTTCCGTTCACTTCATCACTTCATATCGACATGGGCATTTTGCTTGACCCGATTTCGGTTATGATGTTAGTGGTAATATCTACCGTCAGCTTGATGGTACACATTTATTCATTCGGCTACATGAAGGGAGAAGTAGGTTTCCAACGTTACTATGCTTTCCTTTCTCTTTTTACATTCTCAATGTTGGGACTTGTTGTAGCTACGAACATTTTCCAAATGTATGTATTCTGGGAATTGGTGGGTGTTTCTTCTTACCTGCTTATCGGCTTCTACTATACCAAACCCGAAGCGATTGCAGCCAGCAAGAAAGCATTTATCGTTACCCGCTTTGCCGATTTGGGCTTCTTGATCGGTATATTAATCTACGGATACTACATGAACACGTTTACATTCACTCCTACCGAAGAACAATTAATGCACGCCGGCATGGTTCTGCCGTGGGCATTGGGATTGATGTTCGTAGGTGGAGCAGGTAAAAGTGCCATGTTCCCGTTACACATCTGGTTACCGGATGCAATGGAAGGCCCTACCCCGGTTTCTGCATTGATTCATGCTGCCACGATGGTGGTTGCCGGTGTATACTTGGTAGCGCGCATGTTCCCGCTGTTCATCGGATTTGCTCCGAACGCTTTACACATGGTTGCATACGTGGGAGCTTTCACAGCATTCTACGCCGCAGCCGTTGCATGTGCGCAAAGCGATATCAAACGTGTGTTGGCATTCTCTACCATCTCTCAGATAGGTTTCATGATGGTAGCCTTAGGCGTTTGTACTGCTGCCGACCCGCATGAAGGTGGTTTGGGATATATGGCAGGTATGTTCCACCTCTTTACTCACGCCATGTTCAAAGCCCTCTTGTTCTTGGGAGCCGGTTGTATTATCCACGCAGTCCACAGCAACGAGATGGAAACAATGGGCGGACTTCGGAAATACATGCCTATTACTCATATTACTTTCCTTATCGCATGTTTGGCCATCGCAGGTATTCCTCCGTTCTCAGGTTTCTTCTCTAAAGACGAAATTCTGACTGCATGTTTCCAGTTCAGCCCGGTTATCGGATGGGTGATGACCATCATTGCCGGAATGACGGCTTTCTATATGTTCCGTTTGTACTACGGTATATTCTGGGGAAAAGAAAACAAAGAATTGCACGAACATCATACCCCGCACGAAAGTCCGCTGTCTATGACTTTCCCGCTGATGTTCTTGGCTCTGATTACGCTTGTTGCCGGATTTATTCCGTTCGGACATTACGTTTCTTCTAACGGTCATGCTTACGACATTCACCTCGACTGGAGCGTGGCGGGTACAAGCATCGTGGTTGCCGTAATCGCCATTGCACTTGCAACATGGATGTACGCCCGCGAAAAGCAGCCTGTTGCCGAAATGCTTGCAAAACGTTTCAGCACCCTGCATCGTGCCGCATACCGCCGCTTCTATATGGATGAAATCTGGATGTTCGTAACAAAGAGAATCATCTTCCGCTGCATCTCTACACCGCTGGCATGGTTCGACCGCCACGTGGTAGACCAGTTCATGAACTTCATGGCATGGAGTACAAATGCGGCAGGCGAAAGTGCACAGCCCATCCAGAACGGCCGCATTCAGAGTTATACACAATGGTTCTTAGGAGGAATCGTCGTACTCACTATTATCTTATTAATTTTCTAAAAAAATGAATATACTGAGTCTTTTCGTATTAATCCCGTTGCTGATGCTCCTCGGGCTGTGGATTGCCCGGAACCTGAATCAGGTACGGGGAGTGATGGTGGCAGGCTCAACCTTGCTTTTGATTCTTTCTGCCTACCTCACGGTATCATATATTGGTCTGCGTAACGCGGGCGCTACCGACGAAATGCTTTTCACCGACAGCATCTCGTGGTATGCTCCGCTCCATATCTGCTATTCGGTCGGCGTCGACGGTATTTCAGTTGTAATGCTTCTGTTGAGTGCCATTATCGTATTTACCGGAACATTTGCATCTTGGAAGCTCCAGCCGCTTACTAAAGAATACTTCTTGTGGTTTACATTATTGAGTACCGGTGTGTTCGGTTTCTTTATTTCGACCGACCTGTTCACCATGTTCATGTTCTACGAGGTTGCCCTTATCCCGATGTATCTGCTTATCGGCGTTTGGGGTAGCGGACGCAAGGAATATGCCGCAATGAAACTTACACTGATGTTGATGGGTGGTTCGGCTTTCTTGCTTATCGGTATCTTGGGTATCTATTACGGAGCCGGAGCTGAAACGATGAACGTTCTCGAAATAGCAAACAAATACATCCCGACAGAAATCCAACGTATTTTCTTCCCGGCTGTATTCCTCGGATTCGGCGTACTGGGAGCTTTGTTCCCGTTCCATACATGGAGCCCCGACGGTCACGCTTCTGCCCCCACGGCGGTAAGTATGCTCCACGCCGGCGTATTGATGAAGCTGGGAGGTTACGGATGTTTCCGCGTTGCGATGTATCTGATGCCTACCGGAGCTGCAATTTGGGGAGACCTCTTCCTGATTCTGACTACGATTTCGGTAGTTTACGGAGCTTTCAGCGCCGTTGTACAAACCGACTTGAAGTACATCAACGCATACTCTTCTGTTAGCCACTGCGGACTTGTATTGTTTGCTTTATTGATGATGACCCGTGTCAGCGCAACCGGAGCTATCCTCCAGATGCTGAGCCACGGATTGATGACAGCCCTCTTCTTTGCTTTAATCGGTATGATTTACGGACGTACACATACACGTGACATCCGCCAACTTTCCGGTTTGATGAAGATTATGCCTTTCTTGGCAGTAGGTTACGTGATTGCCGGTCTTGCCAACCTCGGACTTCCGGGCTTGAGCGGATTTATCGCAGAAATGACGGTATTCGTAGGTTCATTCCAACACACAGATTCGTTCCACCGCATCTGTACCATTATCGCTACTACAAGTATTGTGATTACAGCCGTTTATATTCTTCGTGTTGTGGGCAAGATTCTTTACGGAACTTGCAAGAATCCAGAACACTTGAAGCTGACCGACGCTACGTGGGACGAACGTTTCGCCGTTATCTGCTTAATCGTAGCCGTAGCCGGATTAGGACTTGCGCCGTACTGGGTAAGCAATGTTATCAGCAGCAGCGTAGAACCGATTATTTCGCAATTAAGTTTTTAGATAAAGCATAACTTATGGATATAACAACAGCATTACTTTCCATGCAGGCTGAAGTCAGCCTCGTGGCAATATTGATAATCGTACTTCTCACGGATTTGTTTCTGAAAGAATCGAATCCGCGGATGATGCAGTCCGTGTCTTGCATCCTGCTGGTAGTACAGTTGGCGTTGAATATCGTGCCCACCGCCGGAGAAGCTTTCGGAGGCATGTATCACAGCACTGAAATGGCATCTGTAGTTAAAACAATCCTGACGGCCGGAACGTTGCTCGTTTTCCTGCAGTCAGGCGAATGGCTGGAACGTGAAGACTCACGCCGCAAATCGGGCGAATTTTACCTGCTCACACTGAGCACGCTTTTAGGTATGTACTTCATGGTAAGCTCTGGAAGCTTTATCCTTTTCTACATAGGTCTGGAATTGGCAAGTATCCCGATGGCATGTCTTGTTGCACTCGACAAATACCGTCACCACAGCGCCGAAGCCGGAGCCAAGTTCATCTTGAACGCCATGTTCTCGTCTGCCCTGATGCTTTATGGTATCTCAATGGTTTACGGAACATGCGGAACGGTATATTTCGCCGACCTTACTTCGGCTCTGACAGGTACACCGCTCCAAATCTTGGCGATGGTATTCTTCTTCTCCGGACTGGGATTCAAGCTCAGCCTCGTTCCGTTCCACATGTGGACGCCCGACGTTTATCAAGGTGCGCCGACTGCCGTTACCGGTTATCTGTCGGTTATCTCGAAAGGTGCAGCCGCTTTTGCGCTGATGAGCATCTTGGTTAAAGTATTCGGCGGAATGTGCGAACAGTGGAGCCTGCTGCTTAGCATCGTTATCGTAGTGACTATTACCATAGCAAACATCTTTGCCATCCTGCAAACCGACCTGAAGCGCTTCATGGCGTACAGTAGTATCTCGCAGGCAGGTTACATCATGCTTGCCGCACTGGCAGGAGACGGTCAGGGAATGTCTTCACTGGTATATTACATCGTGGTTTACATTGTGGCAAACCTCGCCATCTTCGGTGTTATCAGTGCCGTAGAGCAGCGTACCAACGGATGTGTAGAACGTTCGGCATACGCAGGTTTGTATCGCACGAATCCACACCTGACGCTGGTAATGACACTTGCACTGTTCTCTTTGGGAGGTATCCCGCCGTTTGCCGGATTCTTCTCTAAATTCTTCGTGTTTGCTGCCGCTTTCCACGACGGTCACTGGTTAGTTGTGTTCTTGGCGTTGATTAACACCATCATCTCATTGTTCTACTACCTGCTGATAGTAAAAGCAATGTATATCACGCCGAACGACAATCCGGTACCCACTTTCCGCAGTTCTGCCCTGATGCGCACCAGCCTCTTGCTGTGCGTGGCAGGTATCATCGTGTTAGGTTTGTTCAGCAGCATTTACCAGTTGCTTAGCGACGTGGCTACATTCTAAGCAGCTGCCGTTGTTTAGTTTGGGTACACTAAAAAATACCCGCACTTTATCACCCCGATAAGGTGCGGGTATTTTTTTGCGCAGTGAAGCCATTCAAACTATCCCGTCCCCTGCAAAAACAAAAGAAAAAATTCTCAGGAAACACCTCCGAAAACGCTACCGTTAGCGTTACTCATCCCATGCGGTAGAGTTTGCCTGTTCTTCCCATAGAACGACCTTACACTATGGGAAGCGTTTTCAGGTCTTGACAAAACCGGATAAAAGTATAAAGAAGCTATCCGGAAGTCATCGAATCAGCCTATAAAATCTTAAATTCCGACAAATTGCTACCCGAAAACAAAGCCTGTCCTAAAATATGTAAAGAATTAAAAAAGAAATATCTATCTTTGTGGCAATTAAAGGAACAACCAATTTTGAATTTTAAGAAATTAGATAAAATCTCCACTATGTCTGAAAGAAAAGTTAGAGTTCGTTTTGCTCCGAGCCCGACCGGAGCATTGCATATCGGCGGTGTACGCACTGCCCTGTATAATTACCTGTTTGCACGCCAACATGGAGGCGATCTGATATTCCGCATCGAGGATACCGACTCAAACCGCTTCGTACCGGGAGCAGAAGAGTATATCATCGAATCGTTCAAATGGCTGGGTATCAAGTTCGATGAAGGGGTAAGTTTCGGAGGTAATTACGGTCCGTACCGCCAATCGGAACGCCGGGACATCTATAAGAAATATGTACAGGTATTACTGGATAACGGCAAAGCCTACATCGCTTTCGACACGCCCGAAGAACTGGACGCAAAACGCAAGGAAATCCCTAACTTCCAATACGATGCTTCGACACGTACTTCGATGCGCAACTCACTGACGATGAGCAAAGGAGAAGTCGACCAACTGATAGCCGAAGGCAAACAATACGTAGTGCGGTTCAAGATAGAGCCGAACGAAGACGTACACGTACACGACTTAATTCGCGGCGAAGTGGTTATAAACTCTTCCATCCTCGACGATAAGGTATTATATAAATCGGCAGACGAACTGCCTACTTACCACTTGGCAAACATCGTAGACGACCATTTGATGGAAGTATCTCACGTAATCCGTGGCGAAGAATGGTTGCCGTCTGCCCCGCTGCACGTATTGTTATACCGTGCATTCGGCTGGGAAGACACAATGCCGCAATTTGCCCACTTGCCTTTGTTGCTGAAGCCCGACGGAAACGGGAAATTGAGCAAACGCGACGGAGACCGTCTGGGATTCCCCGTATTCCCGCTGGAATGGCACGACCCCAAAACAGGTGAAGTGTCTTCAGGATACCGCGAATCCGGCTACTTGCCCGAAGCAGTGATTAACTTCCTCGCGCTGTTGGGTTGGAATCCGGGAAACGACCAAGAAATCATGTCGATGGACGAACTAATCAAGCTGTTCGACCTGCATCGTTGCAGCAAGGCAGGAGCTAAGTTCGACTACGAAAAAGGGAAATGGTTCAACCACGAATACATTCTGATGAAGAGCGATGAAGAAATCGCTACACTCTTTATGCCGATTCTGCGCGAACACGGCATCGAAGCTCCGATGGAAACCGTGGTAACGGTGGTAGGACTGATGAAAGGCCGTGTAAGTTTCATCAAAGAGCTGTGGGATACCTGCAAATTCTTCTTCGTGGCTCCAACCGAATACGACGAGAAAACAGTAAAAAAACGCTGGAAAGAGGATTCGGCAGAACGTATGACCGAACTTGCCGACTTACTGGAATCGCTTGATGACTTCTCACTGGCACACCAAGAAGAAGTGGTTATGAAATGGATTGAAGACAAAGGCTATCATTTGGGAAATATCATGAACGCTTTCCGTCTGACGTTGGTAGGCGAAGGAAAAGGGCCGCACATGTTCGACATCTCTGCCGTATTGGGCAAAGAAGAAACCGTAAGACGTATGCGCCGTGCGATAGAAGTGCTTAAATAAACTTCAGCAGAAACTACTATGATTTATAATCTCATCATTACCTTATATATAAGTGCTGTCCGCGTGGCAGCACTTTTCAATAAAAAAGTATCCCGGATGGTGAAAGGAGAAAAAGAAACGTTCTCTATCCTGAAAAGCCAAATCAAGACGGGAGAAAAATACATCTGGTTTCATGCTGCCTCGCTCGGAGAGTTTGAACAAGGACGTCCGCTTATCGAAGCCATCCGCAAACAATATCCGCAATACCGCATCCTGCAAACATTCTTCTCGCCTTCCGGCTACGAAGTACGTAAAGATTATAAAGGTGCCGATGTGGTGTGCTACCTGCCGCTCGATACGCCCCGTAACGCCAAACGCTTTATCGAGCTTGCACAGCCCTGCATGGCGTTCTTCATCAAATATGAATTTTGGCAGAACTACCTGAATGAACTGCATCGGCGAAATATCCCCACATATAGCGTATCATCCATATTCCGTCCCGGACAAATCTTTTTCCGTTGGTACGGAACGGGTTATCGCAAAGTGCTTAAAACATTCACCCACCTGTTCGTTCAGAATGAAGAATCGGTACGCCTGCTGAAAAGCATCGGAGTGACCGACGTAACCATCTCCGGCGATACTCGCTTCGACCGCGTGATAGACATCTGTCGGCAAGCCAAAGAACTTCCTTTGGTAGAAGCATTTAAAGGAACGAACGAAAAAACATTCGTTGCCGGCAGTTCGTGGGCTCCGGACGAGGATATTTTCATCCCCTACTTCAATGCCCACCCCGAAATGAAACTTATCATCGCTCCGCACGTAATCGATGAAAGTCATCTGAAAGAAATAATGAGCAAACTGCACCGCCCTGCCGTACGCTACACACACGCCACGGCAGAAAACATCCGTCAGGCAGACTGCCTCATCATCGACTGTTTCGGGTTACTGTCTTCCATCTACCGCTACGGAGAAATAGCTTACATCGGAGGAGGATTCGGCGTAGGCATCCACAACACGCTCGAAGCTGCCGTTTATGGCATTCCCGTTATTTTCGGACCGAACAATCAGAAGTTCAGCGAGGCTCAAGGATTAAAATCCTGCGGCGGAGGACTTGAAATACATGGAAAAAAAGACTTCAACGAACTGATGGATAAGCTACTTTCCAATTACAGTTTTCTCGACAAATCCGGAAAACGAGCCGGTAATTATGTAAGAGATAATGCCGGCGCTTTAACAAGAATCATGAATCGGTTGAGGTTTTAATGAGACAAGTTAATTTTACAATAAAATCCGCTCCATCTTGATAGAATGAAGCGGATTTTATTTTCCGTGGAGCTGGAGGGAGTCGAACCCTCGTCCAAACAAGGAAGCCATATGCTTTCTACATGCTTATCTCTGCCTTCGGTTTTCGTGTACAGGCAAGACCAGAGCCACCAACCTGTACCTTAGTCCCTAAAACTTCATTCCGACTGCGGGACTATGCCGGAACTATTCCCGAATTTGCTGCACCGCTGGATCAAACGCTTCGGAACAAGAGCTTTTGAGCGATGTCTCGTTTCCATCACTGTGACGGAAATAAAGCTAATCTACTGTACTTCGATTAAGCAGCGAGAGCGTAATTTTCGTTGCCAGATAATTGTTGAGTAACTGAGATTATAGTGCAAATCACCGACGCACTGCATGCTTACATACCACATCTCTCGCTGTCAAAACCAAACAACCCCGGATGTTTTTGTATATATCAGGCGCAAAGCTAAGAGTTTTATTCCGATTCTCCAAAATTTGCGCCTGAATTATTCATTTATACGTAAGTTTCCAAGAATTTTACTTTTCCTTGCGGAACTACTTCGAGTGTCTTCGTTGTTGCCGGGAAAAGTACTGATTCTCCTGCCTGCAGCTCTACCGTATTGCCTTCGTTATCGGTTATCGAACAAGCTCCTTCCATGCAGATATAGATAACAAACGAATCTAACTCGCTGTAATCCATCGTCATGTTTTCGCTCAGGTCGTATACCGATGTGGTGAAATACGGACAGGTTACCAATTCTACCGGCTCGTTCTGCTTCGGCTCGTAGTGTGTACGGTAATCGGCTTCCACGCTGTAATCAATAGCATCTTTCGACAGTTCCGTATGCAGTTCGCGGGTGTTGCCGTTTTTATCCTTACGGTTAAAGTCGTAGATACGGTAAGTGATGTTTGAGGTTTGCTGGATTTCAGCAATGAAACATCCGGCACCGATGCTATGAATACGTCCGGCGGGAAGGAAGAACACATCACCCGGCTTCACAGCATAATCTGCCAATGCGTCGCAGATGGTATTGTCGGCAATCATGGCTGCATATTCGTCGGGCGTGATTTGCTTGCTCAGTCCCGAACGCAAGTGAGCCTTGCCGTTGGCATTGTCGATAACGTACCACATTTCGGTTTTACCCATTGAGTTATGGCGTTTCATAGCCAATTCATCATTAGGATGAACCTGAATAGAAAGATCGTCTTGCGCATCAATAAACTTAATCAACAAAGGGAATTTTCCGTTGAAACGTTTGTAATTTGCTTCTCCTACCAATGCTCCCTTATATTCATCGACCATCTGAGTGAGGTTTTTACCGGCATCTGCTCCATTGGCTACTACTGATTCGTCGCCCGGAACATCCGATATTTCCCAGCTTTCTCCCACTTGTGCCTGCTGGCAATCAAGGTGTTTGAAAGGAATAATCTTATCTCCGCCCCAAATGGTAGATTTTAAAATCGGATTAAATTTTAATGGATACATACTATTTATAGTTTTTAGGGTTAGAACTGTTACAAAAGTAAGCATTTCGCCGTAAAAACGGATGTTTTCAGTCACAATTTTTAGCGACCGGCACAGCATCTTCTTGGAAATAAGGGAAAATAAAAAGGCGTGTCTACCGTATCGAGACCCGCCGACTTCTTAAAAGAACCCCCATTAATGGGTTCTTTTTTCATCTTAGATTTGATCATTAAAGGTTTTGTTATCCTTTTCTCTTCTACCTTAAAAAACAATCTTAAAAACCTATTTTCAACTTAATACCTGAAAACTTTTACCTTTTTCTTTTAACTAATACCTTTTACTAACCTTAAGCTAATACTAAACAAATCTTCTTTTTTACCTTAAACCTAATACCTTAATTTACCTTAATATCAAAGTCTAATACCTTTTTGTATCTTTTATATCTTCTGGTTTCACAACCACGATACAAAGGTAGGGATTTATTTGTATATAGCAATAAGCAGGTACTTGTTTTTTAGATAATATAGCGTTTTCATGATTTATATCAAGAAGAGACGCCTATCTATGCCTTCTATCTGCCTGCTGAAGGGGCAAAAACAAAAAAGATGCGCTACAACATAAAAATGCGGCAAACGAAGTTAACGAAAAAACAACCTCGTTTGCCGCAATCGGGCGGTAATGTTAATTATCCTAATTTTAAGAAGGCTTGAACAAGCTCTTGGGATGGCTCTAAAAACGCTACCCATAGAACAGTCTGACGCTATGGGAAGAACCGGGCAACGCTACCGCATGGGATGAGTAACGCTAACGGTAGCGTTTTTCCGGAGCAAACCGGCAAGTTTCAAAATGCGCTGATTACTGCTTCCCCGGAATTCCAAATAAGGAGAATACAGCTCGGCGATGAATTTCCCGTCTACCAACACGTCGATATAATCCAACAGCGGACGCCGCGAGGCGTCTGCCAGCAGGTCTTCGTACACGTAGCCCGTATAACACCAGATGTTCATCCCCGTATGTTCTTTCACCCGGCGCAGCACGACGAGAAATTCTTCGGGATTAAAGAAAGGGTCTCCGCCCGAAAAAGTTACGCCGTCGAGCAGCGGATTAGCCTTGATTTCAGCTATCATTCCATCTAACACGTCGGTGGTCAACGGTTTTCCTGCCTGCGGATTCCACGATTCCGGATTGTGGCATCCCCTGCAACGGTGACTGCATCCGGCAAGATAAATGGAATAACGGATGCCGTCGCCATCGACAATGGTTTCAGGATAGGTATATAAATAATGAAGCATAACGGCTATCTACAAAGTCAGGCATGTTTTACGCGGTCATGCTCTTCGGCACGCTTCGCCGAGTTCCAGCTATTCAGGTCGCCCGTCAGATAACCGGTGATGCGGCGCATACGAAGGATGTTTTCACTACGGCAAATCGGGCACTTATCGTAGATAACACCCTTATAGCCACAATGATGACAAGTATCCACCGGATGGTTAATCGAGCCGTAGCCGATGTTTTCGTCGTGCATCACTTTCACGATTTTAGCGATGGAACGCACGTTCTTCTGCGCTTCGCCATCCAGTTCAACATAGGTGATATGTCCGCCGCGCGTCAAAGCATGAAACGGTGCCTCGCATTTTATCTTTTCGATAATACTGATAGGCTCTTTCACATCTACGTGGAAGGAGTTGACATAATAATCGCGGTCGTTCACACCTTCGATGATACCATACTTCCGTTTGTCCATCCGCGTAAAGCGTCCCGACAGTCCTTCTGCCGGCGTAGCAAGAACCGAATAGTTCAAACGGTACTTCTGCTTATAGGCATCCGCCACTTCGTTCATCACCTCTACGGCCTCGTATAACGTATTCCACGCCTTGCGGCTGTGTCCGTGTCCTTTCCCGTAAAGTGCCACCATTGCGTTATGCCCGCCTATAAAGCCGATGCCCAGCGTACCCTGATCCAACACGTCGCCCACTTCATCGTTCGGGTTGAGCTGTCCGCCGCCTTTCCATACGTTGTTACCCATCATGAACGGAAACTGTCGTGCCAACGCCGTGCGCTGATACCGGTAGCGGGTATAGAGTTGTTCGGCAATGAAGCCCGACATTTCTCGCACTGCGTCAAGGAAGATTGCTTTCGCCTCACGCTCCACGGCGTCGGGGGTATGGTTGTCTGCCATACTTTCTGCCTTGATACGTGCTTCGATGGCAAGGCGCGGCAGATTCATGGTGGTAAACGAGAGATTTCCCCGGCCTAAAGAGGTTTTCTCGCCATTCAGGTTCTCGAATACGCGCGTACGGCATCCCATCGTAGCCAACTCGTAGCGGTAACGTTTCGGGTCGTCGGCACGCCATTTCTCATGCCGGTTAAAGGGAGTGTCGAGAAACATGAAGTTCGGGAAAAGAGCTTTAGCCGTTGTTTGGCAGGCTTGCAAGAAAAGGTCGAAGTTCGGGGCTTCGAACGTCATTTCTCCTGCGAGTGCCGCATCGAAGTCTTTCATCGCACGTTCATAATCGGCATCCGAATACGATACACCGTCTTTTACCTTGAATATCTGGATGGGGAACACGGGAACTTCGCCGCGCGTGCCAAGTCCTTCTACCGTGGCACGCAGCAATTCTTGGATAACCATGCGTCCCTCCGCCGAAGTATCCGTACCGTAATTGATGGAGCTGAACACCACCTGATTGCCACCGCGCGAGTGCATCGTATTCAGGTTATGGATAAACCCTTCCATTGCCTGATGAGTATCTTTGCGCGTTTGGGCATACGCCTTATATAATATATGTGTCAGTTCATCGGTGGTTACGTCGAAACCCTGCCCGTTCAGAACGGAGACTAACGCCGACTTTTCCGACTCACCAAGCAGGATGGTAGCAACGTGAAGCCTTACCACCTCAAGCAACGTGCGTTCGTCTACCGCCTGCCCTTTCATCTCGATGCAGAACGAAAGCATGGAGGCAACTATCTTTTGGAAACTTTTCAGCACACCTTTCGCCATGAAGAAGTCGAAAGCAGGGATTGCCTGCCCGCCGTGTTGCTCATTCTGATTGGTCTGAAAAATAATGGTAGCCAGCGTAGCATAACTTTGGATGGACTGCGGGGTACGGATGCTTCCGTTCTTGGTATGAAACCCGCGCTCGAACAGATCGTCCAAATCATACTGGATGCAGGTAGTGGTTTTCGTGGGGTAATAATCCAAATCGTGGATATGGATGTCGCCCAACTGATGTGCTTCGGCGTAAGGTTTGGGCAGAAGGTATTTATACGTATAATCTTTGGTTATTTCCGAAGCAAAAGTCATCATCTGTCCGGCAGGCGTATGGCTCGACATGTTGGCATTGCTCAGGTTGATATCGTTACGGTCAATCGCCACGATGCCATCCATCACATGCTTGATGTGAGTTTTGCGTTCGCGCTCGGTATTTCGCCATTGGCGATAGATGATGTACTTCTTCGCCACCTCGGGCTGTACCTTCATCAGTTCGGTTTCCACAAGGTCTTGTATCTCCTCCACTCCTACGGTATTCCCCGTAAAGTGAGCAATAACCCGGCGGGTGATTTCTTCGATGGACTCATCGTGTTTGTCCAACCCGGTCGCTTCGAACGCTTTACCGATGGCTCCTGTTATTTTACTTGCCGAAAAACGTTCCTGTTTTCCGTCGCGCTTGATGATGCAAATCTCTGATAGGTTCATAATCCGTTTCTTACTCTGAAAGGGTAAAACATTGGTTTATCTCTGCCTGCCTAATGACGGACATTCATCGTCTGGAAGGCAAGACAAAGATAAATCAAGTTTTCCTGAAAATAAAACAGAGTTTTTATCGGATTATCTAAATTAGACAACTTCAAATAGTAAAAACACCTTTTAAGGTACACTGAGAGCGATAAACGGACAACTTGTTATTTATATTACATTTTAATCTTGCAAAAACAGAAAAGTTTTATATAACAAATCCGAGCCTAATTATCCCAAACTATTTTCACCATACATGGCCGGGCATCAACAGTCATCCTTGTCCACTACTGAAATTTTCGGGCAGATTCACGGGTTGCAACCCCATACCGCGAGCCTGCTCAAGCATATAGGCAAAAGCGGCATCGTGTTCGTTAGGGATTACCCCGTCCAGAATTGCATCCTTAATACTGCTTTTCAGTTTTCCGATTTCCCGACAAGGCTGAAGCTGAAATACGTGCATGATTTCTCCTCCGTCTACGGGCGGCTGGAAATTCCGGATACGGTCTTTTTCCTCCAAGTCTTTCAGTTTCTGACGTACGAGACGGAAGTTATCCAAAAAACGCTGTTTGCGGGTTTCGTTCTTCGAAGTAATGTCTGCTTCACACAGGGTCATGAGGTCGTCGATGTCATCGCCGGCTTCAAAAAGCAAACGGCGCACCGCCGAATCGGTTACCACATCGTCTGCTATCACAATGGGACGCATGTGAAGCCCTACCAACTTCTGTACGTATTTCATCTTTTCATTCATCGGCAACTTCATGCGGCGAAACAGGTCGGGAATCATCTTTTCGCCCACGAAGTTATGGTTATGGAACGTCCACCCGGCGCGTTGCTCCCAACGTTTGGTGCGTGGCTTTCCGATATCATGAAGCAATGCCGCCCAGCGCAACCAAAGATTATCGGTTACTTTCGAGATATTATCTACTACCTCCAGCGTATGATAGAAATTGTCCTTATGCCCGCGTCCGTTACGCACTTCCACACCTTGCAGCGCCACCAGTTCGGGGAATATCAATTCCAGCAATCCGCAGCGGTCGAGTTCCACAAAGCCTTTTGAGGGCGTACGAGACAAAAGAATCTTGTTCAACTCATCTGCAATACGTTCACGCGAGATAATTTTAATGCGCTCGCGGTTACGCTCCAGCGCGGCAAAGGTTTCATCGTCGATGTAAAAGTTAAGCTGCGCCGAGAAACGTACGCAACGCATCATACGCAGCGGGTCGTCGCTAAAGGTTATATCGGGGTCGAGCGGCGTACGCAACGTGCGTTCTTTCAAGTCCTCCAGTCCGCCAAACGGGTCTACCAGCTCTCCGAAGCGCTCACTGTTCAGACACACCGCCATGGCGTTTACCGTAAAGTCTCGCCGGTTCTGGTCATCCTCCAAAGTACCATCTTCCACCACCGGCTTCCGGCTGTCGTGACTGTACGATTCCCTGCGCGCTCCCACGAACTCCACCTCCGTATCATGATACTTAACCTGAGCCGTTCCAAAATTTTTAAAAACCGACACCCGCGCACCTTTACCTAACTTTTTGCCGAATGCCTCCGCTATTTCGATTCCGCTCCCCACAACAACGATATCAATGTCTTTCGAAGGACGATTCAGAAATATATCACGAACGTATCCGCCTACGGCGTAACATTCCAATCCGAGTTCGTCTGCCGTCTGAGAGATTAAACTGAATATCTTGCTGCTGAAGTGTTCCTTTAATTCCATGTATATATTCAACTTTATTATATGAGGCGACAAAATTACAAAAAAACGGGCGGGTGGAAAAGCAAAGCATCCAAAAAGCCTCCGCCACTTCGAATCACCGCCTCTTAAACACACAAAATGCAACCTGCTGTTTGCAAATCGGGGAAGGTACCGATTAAAAATAGTGAAATTATTCCGTAATTAACGTGAAAGCCACCCGTTCGAATTTATTTTTGGCAAGGCAAAAATTCATTTTTATCCCAGAAACTTTTATCTTTGTAGCCGTGAAAGAGAAATCACATATTATAACAAACTTAAATAATAAGAATTATGGAATTTGTAACAAATGAAAAGCTTACCATTGTTGGTGCTGCCGGCATGATCGGTTCTAACATGGCTCAAACAGCCATTATGATGGGTTTGACTCCGAACATCTGTTTGTATGACCCGTATGCTCCGGGTTTGGAAGGCGTAGCTGAAGAATTATACCACTGCGGTTTCGAAGGCGTTAACGTAACTTTCACTTCAGATATCAAAGAAGCGCTGACAGGTGCTAAATATATCGTAAACTCAGGAGGTGCTGCCCGTAAAGCAGGTATGACTCGTGAAGACTTGCTGAAAGGTAACGCTGCCATCGCTGAAGAATTCGGTAAGAACGTTAAACAGTACTGCCCGGATGTAAAACACATCGTGGTTATCTTCAACCCGGCTGATATTACCGGTTTGATTACTTTGCTGTACTCTGGTTTGAAACCGGGTCAGGTTACTACTTTGGCTGCTCTTGACTCTACTCGTCTGCGCAGCGAATTGGCTAAACATTTCGGTGTTTCTATGGACGCTGTTGAAAACTGCCGTACTTACGGTGGCCACGGCGAACAGATGGCAGTATTCGCTTCTACGGCTAAAGTAAACGGCAAACCGTTGACCGACATCATCGGTACTGACGCTTTGACTAAAGAACAATGGGCAGAAATCCAACAGAAAGTAACTAAAGGCGGTGCAAACATCATCGCATTGCGCGGACGTTCTTCATTCCAAAGCCCGGCTTACGTATCAATCGAAATGATTGGTGCTGCTATGGGCGGCAAGGCTTTCCGTTGGCCGGCAGGTACTTACGTATCAAACGACAAGTACGACCACATCATGATGGCATGGGAAACTTCAATCACTGCCGATGGTTGCCACTGCGCAGAATTGAACGGAACTCCGGAAGAACAAGCTGCTTTGGATAAGAGCTACGCTCACCTCTGCGAATTGCGTGACGAAGTTATCGCTATGGGCGTTCTTCCTCCGGTAGCAGAATGGAATGCTTTGAACCCGAACATTAAATAATCTTACATAAGATTACCATTTAAGTGTAATATAAGGGATAGTTAGTGTATCTAAATATCATAAACTATCATACTTATATTACACTTATACTATAACCTTTACTCAAGCCTCAAATCATATTATGATGAAAAAACAATTCCAATATCTTCAGCCATGTGTATCATCACACAGCCATCTATGAAAACAAAAGCATTTTATTACACAGGTTTATTACTTTTAATAATATGTGGATGTACCTCAACCTCATATAAGCAACAATCCATTTCCGCAGAACAAACAGTACAAGTAGATTTCAACCAAACTTCAAATACGTTATATATTTCCGATATCACATCTTCTGTACAAAACATCTCCTTAAAGCTCCCCAAAGAACAGTTCATAGGAGAAGCCAGACAAGCATTTATCGATAATTCTAATATTTTCATATTAGACCGAAAACAAAAGAAAATATTCTGCTTTAACGACAAAGGGACGCTACTATATCTTTTGGATAAACGAGGAGAAGGACCGGAGGAATATATAGATATAAATCACTTTTGGATACGACAAGACTATATTTACATAGCAGACAACAAAAGCCTAAAAATAAACATCTATACTTTCGATGGGCAATACGTACAAACCATCAAACACGGGAAAATCAGTTCGGATATTGTTATGGATACTGACAGTACCCTGCTTTGCTTTACATCCTATTATGTGCATAACAATCCCAACGGATTATGGAAAATGAACACAGAGGGAAAGCTTACCTCGAACATACTCAATAATGAGACCAAATATCCCATTCTATCTATGCCGTGGCGCAACTTCTATCTGCATGGAGACCATTCTATTGGCTTATTCTCACCGCAAGAGAACTGTTTTTATACTTACCGAAATGATTCACTGTATGCTGATATCTTACTGGATATCAAACAGAAGACAGCCCGTTCTTTTCCGGGGATTGCCACTTGCGTAAATGTACAAGAAGGGTATTTTTTCCCGATATGGTTCATCTACGGGAAACGTTATCTGCTGTCTGTATGGGGATATTACGACAAACCAGAAGCATTCTATTTGCTTTACTCACAAACAGACAACAATCTGAAGATATTCAAGGAACTGTCCATCAATACTAATTCAACTTCCTCAATAGGCATACCCATATCTTCAAATCTGTATAATTGTCTCGTCACTTGGACTCCTGACAAGAATGAAAACAGTAATGAATCAACTCTCTGCATTTATCATTTGAAAGAATAAAGTATCTGAAAAAAACGACCAACAATATATTGTCATTTTAAGCGGTCGAAAAATTACCACCATCAAGTGGCACTTCTAACTTGATGGTGGCAATTTTTACATCTTTCTTCTATTTCAACGACTCAAATAAAAGCAAGAAGTACAGAAATAGTTCCGCAGATACTTTAGCTTCCCTACCCAACCGTATAGTTTCTTAGGGGTGAACCCAAATTTCCGCTTATAATGCGGGTTGATGAACCAATAAATCTTGTCGATAACTTCACTGCCTGTCTGCCTCATCATCCGCTCAAACTGTTCGATGGAAACACCGCAAGACTTTATGCTTAACAGTTCACGTACACAAGAGTCGTCTTCTTTCCCCATCCTTAACAACAGTTTATATAGCGGCGCGGGCAGTAAGTGAATATAGGGCAGATGCGAAAGGATACGGTTCCGGCAGATTTGCTGATGACCGCCGAAGGGCATTTGCCAAGCAGGGAAGCCCCAAAAGATAATGCCGCCGTCTTTCAACAGACTTTTGGCTTTAGTTATAACGGCAAGTTTCTCCCCCCGGAATATGTTCTATAACATCATGTATTATAATTAGTTCGAACTTTCCAATGTCTTCTGAAACATCAGCAATGTCCGAACAGATAAAAGTCCCTTTTGCTTTCTTCCGTGCAAAAAACTCCACCGCCTGCTCTATTCTGGTTTTCACAATATCAATGCCGGTTACTTCGCATCCCGCCTCAGCAAACGGAAGCAAGTTTCCTCCTTCTCCACAGCCTAATTCCAAGACCTTCATTCCCGGGTATAAACGGATGAACTTCCCGAGATAACCGATGTAGAAATCGCGGGAAGTTACGGCAAGGTCATTAAAATAGGCGTACCTGTCTAAATGCCTTTGTTGCATACTATAACTTTTTTTCCTGAATCTATTTTATAGGTCAAAGATACACAGTTTTTATTTACATTAGCTTAATCTTATCCATCATTTTACTCAATCTTGTCAAGTTCTATCACCGCTATTTTTTCTTTATCCGGACTTGCTTCATTCTGTATAAGCGTTATATGGTTTTTGGTATAACTTTTAATCAGCCACGGAGAACCTGCCAAATATTGCGCAGTGCTATTGAAGGTAATATATTTCCCTTCTATCGTGTAAGTAACATCTATCGGATTATAATTTTCCCAAATAACTTTACCTTTCTCCGTACTAATAAATTGCATACCGACAGCCATATCAGGATATGCCCAAGCATCACAGTGTCCTCTTCCTCTCCAAGATGTTTGATACAAGTCTTGCGGAGTCAAACTATCTGTTTGTAACTCATCATCATTACTACAACTTATAAGAATAATGTTACAAAGAATAAGTAGTAATACCGAATAAAAGCGTGTTTTCTGTTTATACATAATATACTGTGTTAATGACTAATTTCAAGTATCATTATTTCAATCAAAAGTAAGCGTTACAGTTTTCACTTGCTGTATTTGCATAGATATCAAACTTGCAAAACATTTTTAAAATACCTTTTCTCTATATCAACAACTCAAATAAAAGCAAGAAGTACAAAAATAATTCCGCACATACTTTACCTTAAATGGTGAGTCCGAATTTCCGCTTGACTACCTTATTGTTTACCCCTGACTTCATCACTAAAAACACATCTTCTATAAATATTTATAAATACAGATAGGCTTTTAAGCAACGAAATCAGGGATGCATTTTTTATTGAAATATCTCTAAGACCTTTTTTTCCATACTATCCATGTCAAAGCTATTGCTATTATTGCAGACAGTTTCCAGTCTACAAAATGATTACCTATAAACCAAATAGACAATAACAATGTAGTATCTACAAAGCCATCTATGATTTCGTGCTTTTTCAAATATGCCTTTACTTTCTTGTTAAAGCACAACAAAATTAACGTTATAGGAATCAATGTCAGAAACAAAACTGCATAAATATCTAAAGGAGCCGAAATCATCATATCCTTAATAAGCCTTCCGTAATAGCTGCTCCTACAGAACTTTCTGCAGCACCTACTATTACTGATCCTGTTATGGTCAGCACTGCTCCACCGGGTCCAAATATAAGACTTCCAGCTGATCTACCAAGCCCTTTGAAAAATCCCCAAACTCCACCTACAGCATCAGATATAATAATACTTTTTGCAGTTCTGCTTAAACGTGTCATCGGTACATTCCGATTCCAATATTGATAACTATCTTTAGTTACCGTTATAACATTTATCAAACTTAACTTTTCATCACTAGATAGCCCGGATGCGGTAGACCATACATCCATAACCAAACCATCAAGATAACTTTCATAATTTGGAAGATCCATATTACCAAACATCTTATTTAGATATTTTTGAGCTTCCGGCTTAATTTTACATCTCGTGTATAAAGTGTTTAAATCAGCATTCCCGGTATTTGGATTTATAGGAGTAGAACTTTGTGCAATTTTCTTCATTAAAGCTCTACTACTTGAATCGTTCCAATAATTACTTACTTCTGCCTTTAGTGTGTTTTGTTCTGTTGAAGTAAGACTTCTACCTTCCCTTTGTGAGATATACTTTTGGACTCCTCTTAGCACTGCATCTTGGGTTACCGTATATGCCTGATATTGTGTTAATTGATCTAAAGTAACATTTTGCTCTTTGACTATTTCGGCAGCACAATCCAATACTATACTATGCAATGCAGAAGCATCTTCATATTCGCTCAACTCTATTCTTGTTTCTGAGTTGTCCTCTACACTGGTAGGTACATCATTTGCACAAGCACTAAATAAGATGACACCTAAACAAACGAATAAATAAACAATTTTTTTCATAAAAACCTCCTTTTTAAATGTTAACAATCTTATTTTAATAAAGGCATATCACTTTTCAAAAGTCGCATAAATCCTATCCGAAGGATTCGAACTGGTCACTACTATCATATAGGTATTGCCATCGGGCAATTCCTCTAAGGGAAGTATTACATAGGCTGATTGGGATTGAGGAACATACTTTTCTAAAATAACTATTCCCGAACTATCCATAAAAGTGATAACAATATCCCTATCCGGACGGTCATTGGATAAAATTAAAAGATTATCCGCTACTTGACCGCTTATAGGAATACCATCCAAACTACGCTCATAATTTTTCCATTTTCCTTCCCATTCCAAACAAGAAGCTCCCATTTTCCCTATCACGCTCTCCATGCTAAAAAGGAAAATGGAAAAGAATAAAATACTTAACTTTGGTCTCATAATAATTGGTTTTTGAATAAGACAAAATTAAGTATGAAGCCCTAAAATTACAAGAAACTCATATAGACTTCATATAGACAAATGAAGAAAGAGTAAAAAGCGTATTATAATGATAATAAGCCACTTACAATAAAACCCGTTTAAAGCAATCTATACATCATCTTTCAATACCCCCAAATCCATAAATCAAGGCTAATCTTCTTTGGAGGAATACCCAATGCCGTATAGATTTTGTTTTTGATGCGGAACTTTCCCGTAGAGACAGACGATGCGGATATGCCTAATAAGACTGCTATTTCTGAAACCGTGAAACGCAGTTTTATCAGGCAGCAAAGCGTGATTTCATTGTCGCTCAATGCCGGTACATCCGTGTGCAGCCGCCGGCAAAACTCGGCATATATCACATCGGTAAGCTGCCGGAGTTGCTTCAAATCTTCATCTTTCAGGTAAACGGGGCGGCTGTGTAAAGCAGACAAATAGGGATGTTTTTCCACAAGCCAAGCAGACAGATGTTCTTTTTGCTGTTTCACCGCATAAAGTTCCTCCGCAATCCGCTTTATCTCCGTAGAGTCGTACGACGATACGTCCTGATGCTCTATCCGGTTTTTCAGTTTACCGTTTTCCGTCTGCAACCGGCGGTTTTCATCCTGAAGGGTAGATACCAATTTCTGTTGTTCTTCCAACTGTTCCGCCGTATCGCTGCTTTGAGCTATTTCAGCCTCTAACGCAGCAATGTAATTGGTATTGCGCTTAATCAGGGCTTCGTTTTCATGAAGCGACAGAACCAGCTTATTCAGTTCTTCTTCTTTCCGGCGCAAAGCCTTTTGGCGGCGCAAATGAATATAAATAAACAAAGCCACTAAAAACAGGACAAGGATAACAAACAGCATCAACCAATAAACGACTTTCGCCTTTTCCAATTCCAACCGCTGGTTTTCATTAACCAACTTCTGATGCTTGTATTTCTCTTTATAGGCAATAATCTCTTTGCCTTTATCTAACTCAAGCACAGAATCTTGATAAACAAACAGCGAGTCGCCATAAGCGCCCATATATTTCCGGTATGCCGGCTGATGGCTCAAACGGAACAAACATTCATACGTGGCGGTGCGGGTATATAGATTAGCCCCATGTAAGGCTTGCGTCAGGTAATAATGAGCAGAATCGTATCGCTCTAAATTCAGATAGGTTTCTCCCAAACAATAGAAAAACTGAGGACTTTTGTCTTTGGTAATAATGTTTTGCAGCAAAGACAGGGCTTGCCGATGATCACCTCTATTGATATAGATACCGGCTAATTCTCTTTCAATAGCTGTCACACTTGCAGAATCTGAAATCGATGCAAGATCAATCGCCCGATGATAATAAACGATAGCCGTGTCTAAACTGTTTTTCAAACAATAAGCCCTTCCCAAACCTATTAAAGCATCGACTTCATACCTCCTATAAGGAGATTTACGCGAATATTCATAAGCCTTCCTGCCGCTTTCTAACGCATAATCCGCCAAATCACGATACAAATAAACAGTACCGAGCGACGACATGATCAAATACCGAAGCGTATAATCATCTGTCAATGCGGCGTATTTATCGGCTTCCGCATAGTAACGTATCGCTTGCTCGGCACGCCCCAAATCATAATTTACCCCGCCCATATAAAGTGCCGCCATCGCCTTGCGGCGTGCATCGTCCGTATTCCGGTAATAATCGTAGGCGATACGAATAAGCGAGTCGGAAGGGATGGGGAGGAACTGCTTGTAGGCAGCCTGCGTGGTGAGCAGACACCAAAGGGCATGTTGCTCCTCGCCTGCGGGTACAGGCATGGCTTGCAGGATGTGTAACGCGCTGTCCGGATAATCGAACATCACATTTTCTGCCCGCGTCAGTTCCCGTAAGGCAACTTCGCCCTCTTGCTTCGTGCCGCAACCTGCACAAGAGCATACCAGCACGCTAATAATCCCCCATATCAATCGTTTCATGGCTTCCTACTTTGTCTTGTTCATATTTTGGTTATGGATATCCGCCACCTGCCCATGTAAACGCGGATGGATTCGGGCGTATGCGATACGCCCCTACAAGCCATTTGGCGGGATGCGGACATCACCTTGTGGTTTCAGAGCTGTTCCGATTTTCCGGCTTGGCAGGGGCGAAACCGACCTCCATTTTCCTTCAAAAAACGCTATGGGAAGCGTTGCCTAACCCATGCGGATAAGTTATCCGGTTCTATGGGTAGAACAGACCAACGCTATGGGAAGCGTTTTTCATGCCCCGAAACGGAGCCGGAACAATGCTCAAACAAGCTCTAAACGCGAAGTTAAACAATTTTTCGGAAGACAAAAAAAGAGGCTGTCTTTGAGACAGCCCCTTTTTGAAAATTCAAAGCCCTTTTACCACAAAGCCACTTTACCGCCAACGCCCAAATCAAGAGAAGCAGAACCGAATCCCAGAGCCTTGAAAACCTTGCTCATGGTGGGGAGGGTAATAACACATTTACCACTTTCAAGTTTGGAAATCTGAGATTTTTTCACACCGATCTTAGCTCCTAACTCCTCTTGGGTAAGGTGCTGCTTAAGCCGTTCGTCTTTGATAGCCTTTCCAATATAATAAGCCTGAGCTTCCTCTTTTATGCGGGCTTCCATTTCATCCCTTTCAGGAGTACCTACTTTCCCCCAAACCTCATCTACCCAATCATCGGCAGGAGTAAATGTCATCTTTGCCATAACCTTCAGTTTTTATTATTGAAATATTCCTTTCTTATCGCCTCTGCCCTTTCTATCTCTTTTTTAGGCGTTTTTTGCGCTTTCTTCACTATCCCGTGGGTTATCACTACCAATGCTTCTATTTCCGTATCCCAGAAAGCAAAAAGTCGGTAACACACGCCATTGAACAGAGTCCGTAATTCCCATATATCAGAATTTTCCAGTTTTTTAAAAAGTTCTTTATCCATAATTCCGCATTCCAACTTACGGATATTATACGCTATCTTCTGCTGTGCTTTCAGAGGCTGTTGCCTTACAAAATCCTTAGCCTCATCGCTCATTATCAACTTTATGTATTTTTCCATCGCTCCTTGATTGCGAGTACAAAGTTACCGCTTTGTTTCCTTACAAGCAAACTTTTGGCGGCAATTCTGATTTGTTACCCGATAATCCACTTACTACCCGGTACGTACGAAATGATTTTGGCAGTAATGAAACAAGATACGAACGTGGCAAACGCTATACACGGTATCGCGCTTACGGTGGGCAGAGCCAAATCGACCTTAAACACGGTTACCCACAGCCCTAACCAGAAGATGTGCATCAGGTACACACCGTAACTCAGCTTCGACATTTCCGTAACCATTCTGGGAGCTTCCTCTGAGCGGATGCACGTAAACAGCAGGAAGGTTCCGGCGGTTACAATCACGCAGTTGATGGTACACATCGCCCAGCCTATCTCGATAACCGGCGTAGAATGTACGACACCGGGCACGGCTTGCACGTAGAACGAGCCGATGGTCCACAACGCTCCCACAACGGTAAGCGCCGTTCCTACCGCCAAGCGTTTAGAGCGGCCCCACTTCAGGTGTACCCGTATGTAATGCGCCAGCACCACGTAACCCAAATAGCCTGAGAAATACCACAGCGCATGGTATTCGTTCCAGAAACATTCTCCCCACAGTTCCCCAAACCAGCGGTGGAGGTAAGGCATACAGGTAGACAGGGCAAACAGCGCGATAAAGAACAGTTCTTCTTTCGGCGTAGCCTTACGCAGCCACGGCGAGATGACCGGCGTAAACAGGTAAATGCTGATAAGGGGATACATGAACCACAGGTGTCCGGCAAGTGTGGGGAAGTTCAGCAGAATACGCGACAAGTATCTGGCAGAGGTTTCCGCACTTATCTGCCCCCACAGCAAAGGCAGCGTACTGTACAGTATCATAAACACGATAAAAGGCGGCAGGATGCGCTTAAAACGCCGGTGGTAATACTGCCACGGGGTAACATCTTCTTTCATCGGCACAAGCAGATAGGCGGAAACGATGATGAACAGCGGCACAGACATGCGCGACAGTCCGTCGTAAACAGAAACCCACAGGCGGTCGGCTTCGCTGGCAAGATAAGACTGAGGCCCCGCCATATCCGTCGAACCGGCGGCTCCGTAAAAATTCTCACTGGCATGAACTACCATTACAAGGAAACAAGCAAACACTCGCAAGTAATCTAAGAAAACAATACGCTTCATTCTTCTTTTCTGTTTTTCGATTATAAAATGTTGTTTGATGAATATCCGTTTACCGATGTAGGGGCGTATCGCATACGCCCGAAAACATCCGCCCTGCACACTCAGGACGCATACATCAAGTCAAGAAAAACTTTTTGCAGAAACTCAGAGCCTGTTTAAATACAGGCCCTGAATGTTTTTCATGCCGCAAAACTAACAAAGAAGAACAAAGGGAAATAAGAATAACGGTGCAAAAAACAACAAATACGGTTCAGCTTGCCGCTATTGTGCCGTATATTTCTTTCTGAACTCGGTGGGCGAGACACCAAACTGGGTCTGGAAGCATTTGGCAAAATAAGAAGGTGAAGAAAAGCCCACTTGGAAACAGGCTTCACTGCTCGACAAACCTTCTTCCGCCAAAAGCACGGCAGCTTTTTTCAAGCGGATCAGGCGGACGTAATCGTTCGGGGTCATGCCGGCTATGGCTTTCAGCTTGTTGAACAGGCCGGAACGGGATATGCCTGCCTCTTGCGCCAAGATGTCTACAGTAAAATCAGGATCGGTCATCCGTTCTTCCACTATCTTGGCTACCTTTTCCATAAAGGCGGAGTCTAACTTCGAGCACGACATGCCTGCCGGCGAAGCCATCGGTTCCGACTTAAACTCCTTCCTGCTCCGCTCCCTGTTCTTGAACAGGCTGGCTATTTGGGCTTTCAGCACATCGGCAGAGAATGGCTTCTCGATATAAATGTCGGCGCCGCTTTCAAAACCTTCCACGTAATCGTCGGCTGTAGCCTTTGCCGTCAGCATAATTACCGGGATGTGGCTAACCAAAAGGTTTTCTTTTACTTTGCGGCAAAGCTGGATACCGCTCATTACGGGCATCATCACATCGCTGATGATTAAGTCGGGCATGATTTTCGGCAACAGTTCCCATGCCTCTTTGCCGTCAGACGCACACGTCACCCGATAATCAGACAACAACGCCTGCAAATAATTCCTCATATCCTGATTATCATCTACCACCAGAATGTGATACCGCCCGGTATCTGCCGCACCGCTGGAAGCAGACGGGCCACTCACTTGGGGCAATGCCTCATCGGGTTTCACTTCCGGCGATTCCGCCATGTCAAAGCGAATAACAAACGTGGTTCCCTTGCCCGGCTCACTCTCTAAGGTCAGTTCACCTTTCATCATATCTACCAGCTTCTTTACCAAAGAAAGACCGATGCCCGTACCCACGTAATCACTTTTGCGGTTTTCGGCTACTTGATAAAACGGCATGAATATTTTCTCACGGTCTTTTGCCGGAATACCTTGTCCGTCGTCTTTCACGCAAAGCTCTACACGCCTTTCCGGGGTAATCGCCAAGTCAATCCAGATGTGAGAGCCGGTAAACTTCAAGGCATTCGATAACAAATTGCTTACTATTTTGGTAAAAGCCTCCTGATCTACCTTCACGTAACAAGCCTCGTCGGGCATGGTAGTAAGCAGTTCGATCTGTTTTACTTCTGCCGAAAGCTGGAACCGCTGATAAACATTGGCAAGCAATGTCCTGATATCGACTACCGTAAACGCCAAATCCATGCGCCCGGACTCTATCTTCCGGAAATCCATCAGCTGATTGACCAGCGTAAGCAGCCGCTTTCCGTTCCGCTCTATGACTTGCAGTTTCGGCAGTGCGTCTTTTATCGAGCCATCCATCTGCATCACATTTTCAAGCGGAGCCAATATAAGCGTCAGCGGTGTACGGATTTCGTGCATGATATGGGTGAAGAATTCTATCTTGCTTTGGTAAATTTCCTTATCTTTCTCTACGGTCAGTATCGCAATCCGGTTACGATGCTTCCGGTTTATCCGATAAAACACATACACCAGACTACCGATGAAAATCAGAATATAAGAGAAAATCATAGGCATAGACCGCCACCACGGAGGAAGCACCTGAATAGGCAATGCTATCGCATCCTGATTCCACACTCCATCGGAATTCGACGCACTAACCCGAAATACATAATTCCCCGCAGGCAGATTGGTATAAGTTACGCGAGGAGGCAGGTCGGTTTCTGTCCATTCTTTTTCAAATCCCTCCAATTTATACCGATACAGGTTTTTAGACGGATTGGTATAACTTAACGTTACGGCAGTAAAACTGAACATGGAGTGTTCATGGCGCAGGGTCAGACGGTCGGAATAGGTAATCGACGCAGCCAGCGGAGAATGTTCGCTGCCAATCTTAACCGGCTGGTTAAACAACTGGAAATCGGTAAGAATAACGGTTGGAACCTGAATATTATTCCGGATTTTATCGGGATGAAACTCATTGAAACCATTAATGCCTCCTACCATAATCGTACCGTCGGACAGTTGGATTCCTGAATTGGGCAGAAACAGGTTCTCCTGCAAGCCATCGTATTTGTTATACGATTTCGTTTCTCCCGTTGCAGCATCATAACAATACAGTCCGTTGTTAGTGGTAAGCCATAAGTGCCCCTTATCGGCAATGATTTTATGAATAACCCGAATGTAAGAAGGTAAATCTATTTTTACAAAGTTTCCGTTCTTATAATCGTATTTCATCAATCCGTTTCCGTAAGTGCCAAACCACAGGCCACCTCTGTCATCTTTACATACCGTAACAATCTGGTCAGTGGCAATCCGGGATTCTTTGTCTGAAAAACGATGAAAATGTTCCCATTTCTCTGCTTTATAATTGAAGCGGAAGATGCCGTTATTCAGCGAGCATACCCATAAATAATCATCCGCGTCCTCTAAGATACACGAAACATCTGCCGACTTAACTTCATAGATACGTTCAAACTTATCGTTCTGCACGTCGTATCTATTCAAGCCCAATGTAGTACCTACCCAAATTTGATTCCGTTTATCTTTATAAAGCGCATATACTTCCGAAGAATAAAGAGAATACGGCGAAGAGGTAGCCTTGTAATTCTTAAATGTTCCGGTTTTCAAATCGAGAATGTCTAACCCGCCCATATACATCCCCACATACAGTTTATCCCCGTCTTGCATCAGCGCATGAATGTTATGATAAGAAGGTACAGACTTACCCGATGCCGAATAATACGATTTAAACGTATTATCCTGCCTGTTCCAGTAGAAAAATCCGGCATCGTCTGTTCCTATCCATAAATTGTCATTATCTGCCTTCGCAAACACGCTCACGATGCGTGCGTTCAACTGCGAGTTTTTCCGGTTATAATGTTTGTAATTGTCTCCGGTGGCAGAAACGTAATTCACGCCTCCAAAATAGGTTCCTATCCACAACGAACCTTCACGGTCGAAGAACAGTTCATGCAAATAATTGTCATTCAATCCGTCGGGATGCCTGCTATCAACCTTGAGCGAGGTTACTGTCCCAGTATTCGTATCATATTCGGTTAATCCTTCATCGGAAGCAAACAGCAGGACTCCTATACCTTTCTCAACGATTTTACGGACCTGAAGCGGACGGTTGACCCCAAAGGGCTTTACGGCAGACACTAATTGCTTCTTCGATTTATCCAAACGGAAAAGCCCCTCTGTATTGCTGCCCGCCCACAGATTATTCCGCGAATCTTCGAATATCACCCGTATGCTTTTCACCGTATTGGAAGCAATAGGCTGAAACACATCTTTAGAAGGGATGTACCTCCCGATGCCTGCATCTTGTGTGGCGAGCCATATCGTACCGGAGCTGTCTTCCGTAACCGAATAAACGAAATCGGAGATTGACTTGCCGGGCGACACGTACTGATACAATTTCCCCTGCCGCACGTCGAAACGGAAAACGCCTTGTCCGAATGTCGATATCCACAGGTTTCCCTTGCTGTCTTTCGTTACTTGCCTCACGGGGGTGCGAATGCCTTCGCCTGCTTCGGTACGGACATCGAATTCCGAGAAACTTTCCATACAAAGATTAAATACAGACAAACCTTCATCGCTGCCTACATAAAGCTGTTGTTCGTGCTCAAACACGGTATAGATACAAGGCCCTAACGTTTTTACCTGCGAATCTCTCCATACCTGTATCTGATTGCCATCGAAACTGTGCAGTCCGTCAATCGTTCCGAACCACATTCTGCCTTTCGAATCTTGCATAATGCAATAAACCGCATTGACCGACAGACCTTCACTTATCGTATAATATCTGAAATTATTGGCATGACCGTGCAATGACAGCAGACAAAGATTAAACAGGACGAAATATAATATATGAGTAATTCTTAGCATCGTGACGTATGATTAACAACTCTCTCTTTACAAAAATACGAAAAATAGCGCAATCTTGCATCTTTATTGACAAGATTTTAAATTCAAGTCTTCGCGGTTGAATATTTATCAGTCAGTTATTTGGCAGAAGAATCACGTCGTACGATATAGAAATCCAGCTTGCATGTACAAATAATCCCCGCTCTTACAGAAGGAGAAACTCTTCCGCTGTAAGAAACGGGGAATACAACAGATAAAGTAATTTTATTTCACACGGATAGCAAAACCACCTCCCGGAGCCAAATGTATTTTCAGGCGAGTATTTCCATTAAGTTCAACGGGTACACACCGATAATCTTTACCTGTGCGATGTGCGTTAACTCCGTCTTTATATAAAACTCCTTCATAATTCTTGTTGCCTAAGAAAGAGCAGTCTATCTCAATGTCGCGTGCCTGCCAGTCGGTAAGTCCGCCGATATACCAAACATCTCCTTTACGGCGTGCAGTCACGATGTAATCGCCCATCCGTCCGTCGAGTACACGGGTTTCGTCCCACACGGTAGGAATATCCATGATAAACTGCGCACATTCAGCTTCGCGTGCGTAGTTTTGCGGCGTATCACACAGCATGTTCAGCGGCGATTCCAGCACCACGTACAATGCCAACTGACGGCAGCGTGTTCCCTGACTCATCGGTTCGGAGTTACACGGATAGAAACTTTCTTTCACTGCATTGCGCATTGCTCCTTGCGTATAGTCCATCGGGCCTGCCACCTGACGAATATAAGGCAGGGTTACATCGTATTCTACTTGGTCGACTTCCGCCGTACTCCACTTCATGTTTTCAAGTCCGTGGACGCCCTCGAAATTCAAGATATTCGGATAAGTACGGTTCAGTCCCGAAGGTTTGTACATGCCGTGCAGGTCGAGCAGCAGTTTGTACTTCGCACACATCGCAGCCGCACGGTAGTTAAAGTCTACCATCTCTTGGTCATCGCGGTCCATAAAGTCTACCTTGAAGCCTTTCACCCCCATCTCGGCATAATGGCGGCAAATGTTCTCCATATCGCGTTCGAAAGCATAATAACCGGCCCACAAGATGATACCCACTCCCTTAGCGGAAGCATAATCAACCAACTCCTTCAGGTCGATATCCTTTACCACCTGCATCAAGTCTGCCTTCAGGTTTACTGCCCATCCTTCATCAAGAATTACATACTCCAAACCGTTTTGTGCAGCAAAATCAATATATGCCTTATAGGTATCGTTATTTACGCCTGTCACAAAGTCCACTCCGTCTAAGTTCCAGTCGCTCCACCATTCCCATGCCACCTTTCCGGGTTTCACCCATGAAATATCGTCAATGCGCGACGGAGAAGCCAGCAAATAAGTCATATCACATTCAGCCAACGCTTTGTCCTCGGCAGCCACAATCGCCATGCGCCACGGGAAAGAACGGCTGCCATCTACCTTTGCGATGAAAGCCTCACGCTCTTTTACCAGCATCTGCAACATGTTGTGTCCGCCCTGTATGCTCTTCTTCGGATACGGAGCATGAACCCCCGTCAGCTTGTTTCCACCCTCGGAAGCCGACAGATACAGTCCCGGAAAACTTTCCAAATCAGACTCGGTGATACATACCTTTATCCCGTCTTCCGTCTCTACCACCAGCGGCAGGAACATCAGGCGTTTTTTATCCAGTTTCGAGAGTTTGTCGGTAACATACGTATTTTCAAATGCACTGTAAAACTGTGCTTCGAGCGTACCGTCTTTTGCCCGCGGAACTACGTAAGGAACCGTGGCTTTTACATCGGAAGGGAAACAATAACTTACTTCTTCATCCAATATGTTGAACGGCTTCGTTACACGGCTTACGAAACGGTAGGCAATGCCATCGTTGTAGGCACGGAACTCTACGTTCCATCCCTTCTTGAATTTCAAGGTCAATCCGTTGTAATGGTCGCGTACCTGCGCGCGGCGGTAAAGAGGCGAAGCTATCACTTCATCCACACTCTTGCGCGAAGTACCCGACAAGCGGGGACTTTCGCCCCACGTCGTGCCGTCGTCTAATGTCATACCCAACGGAGAATCAGCCAACACCTGCTTCCCGTTGCAGCGGATATCGTAAGTAAGCCGTTCGCCTATCTTAACAGTAGTGACCAGTCGTCCGTCGGGCGACTTCAGTTCAAACGTTTTCTGCGCATACGCGCCAAACGTTACCAAACAAAATAAAAATAGAACTATTTTCTTCATGTCTGTAATCAATTAAGAGAAATAACCTTAGCCGTAAGCGTGCTTCCTTCAGGCAGTTCTACAGAAGCCGTGGCAATCGTATTGCCATTGTTGTCTTGCGTCTGTACGGTAGAATAAGTTTTCCCGTCTACCTCAACCTGCGGACAGTTGCCTACAAACGAAACCTCCCAAGTCAAATCCTTGCCGGTATTGTTTACTATTTCAGTAGCCGAACGTCCCGTATGTTTCACCGTAACATAGCCATCCATTACAGGAACATTTGCTATCTGTGCTTCATTTACTCCCTCCGGTAAGCGCGAACAAGTAGCAATCGTATTCCGGCTGGCAGAAGGAACCACACCCATCATGCCGCTAACCATCCCTTCGACAATACCATACGATACTTCCGGATATTCGGAACGGTCCATCTGAGGCAAAGTAACCATGTAATCGTAAGCCTCTTTATAATATCCTAACCGATACAACAGAACCGGGAAAGCCGACAAGTTTTCTACGTTCCACTCCCTGCTCAGAATATCTTTTACGGAAGCACGGATGCGGTCGGGATTCTCTGTAGCCCCAAACCATAAGATGAAAGGAACTCCCTCACCCCGATAAAATTTGCGGTCTTCCGTCCAGAAAGTCTGATAATACGAACTGTCTTCGCTCCACCACTGGTTTTCCATGATGTCGCGATACTGAAGCGCACGCAACATATCCTGCTGTGCCTGTTCTTCATTGCCGCACAATGCAGCAATCCGGGCATGGGCATTATATCCGGCATACAGAGATGCCAGCAAATCGACCCCCATCGTCAATCCTCTGAAATTCTCGACATACGAAGCCAGTCCCCTGCAAGTATGGAAATTGTTATTCACATCAAAGTTGTCCGGCTGGTTCATATAGCGCGGGCGAGCCATTACATTCTCAGGCTCCAGCTTCCAGCGAGTGATGTATTCATTCAATGACTTGTCGTAAAAATTGGTGAAACAAGAATCGGTAAGATAATCCTTATCGCCCGTCCATTCGTACATTTTCAGGCAAGCCTGCATTACGTCGAAGTTGGCATTCAGGTTATACCAAAATTCGCTGTCGTTCAGGTAATCGGCGGGAGCGGGTTTGTTATAACGGTTTATCTCCCAGTACGTACACCAATCTTTGCTCTCGCTGATGTTTTCCGCAAAGCGGGTAAACATATTTTTGTTATGCTGCCCAAGTCCCAATATCTGGGCTCCGACCGACTGATGAGACACGTCTCTCATGCAAAACGCCTCACGCTGCGGCAAAGCCGCTTCATACCAATAGCCTACCGAATCCGTTCCGTCGTGAGCATACGACAATGCCGTCTTTTTCGCCCACATATACACATTTTCCAAATCCTTGTCGGACGATGTAAATACAGAAATCTGCTCCGGAGTAAGTTGTCCGTCATTCTCCTTTTGAGAAGTGCCACACCCCATCAGGCATAAAACCGACAAACCAATAAGTAAAGTGTGTTTCATAAAATCACATTAATTTGATGTTAATAGAATTTCCGTCTTTCACTGTATAAGTTTTCTTTTTCCCTTTCTGCCAAACAGACACTTGCAACTTTCCATTAGCCAAGCGATTGACTTCCATGTCGAATGTAGTTCCGAAAGCACAAATGTTGCGAAGCCTCATCTCATTCCATGCCTGCGGAAGCCGGGGAGTGGCGATAAATTCCTTAAATCCGACCGGACGAATGCCAAACATGCCTTCGGTGATGATGCGCCCGTATAAGCCGCTTTCTGCCGACAAGTGACGCTGTCCGCCTTCCGGCCATGCTTCGATGGCATAAGGCACGTGTTCACCCAACAGACGGGTTGCCGAATAACGGTGCAGGTAATCGGTAGCCTTTTCGGTTTCGCCTGCCGCATAGACGCCACGCAGAGCATAAAGTGTAGAACGGTCCCAGAAAGTTTGGTCGCCTGCTTGGGTCAGCAGCCCGTTTTCCGTCCACAAGCGGGGTGAGAACAGAGCATCGATGGTTCCTTGCGCACGTTCGTTGATACCCACCGTGAGCGGGATGCAAATCCATGAACGGAGAATGTCATTACCCTTATAATAAGCGTAGGTATCAAATCCTTCAACTTTGGCTCCGAAGTATTTTTCGATGTTTTTACGCAGTTCGGCTGCTTGGCTGCGGTATGTATTGGCAATCTTACTACCCTTGTTCAATTCTTTTGCAAGGTAAGAAGCCGAAATCAACGCATCGTAATAGAGTGACGACGTACAGAGGTTCGCATCGCCCGACGGGAAACGGTTCTCCAGCTCGTCGGTATCCGATGTCACCACGCCCTCGGCATTCAGTTTGCGCTTGCAGTATTCCAGACACCACGTAATGAGTTGCCACAATTCTTCCGCCACCTCACGGTTTCCGTAAGCCAACGCATAACGCGATGCTCCGTACGCTATCATTGCCGCATCCCCGCGGTCGCCTACTCCGTTCCAGATGTCCAGCCCTTCGGCCACTATCGAACTGGGAATGGGTTTCCATTCGTCGTTCATAAAGCGTGCGAAATGACGGAACGAGTTCAGTGCGGAAGCATTGCCGTATTCATACCCGGTGAAAGGGAAATAAGCATTGATATACTCTGCTTGGTCGTTTGCCCAAATAGCCGCGTAATACGATTCTCCGCCGGGGCCGTGCATGGGCCCGCCCTGTGTTTCGTAGATACTTTCGCAAGCACGGATTTTAGAAAAAGCAAACATGCGGTTGATAACAGAATCGGGAGTTTCTAACACCAGTTTATCCATCCATCCGTTTACCAAATCCATGCGTTTCGCCTTCTCAGCCTCAGCATCAATCTTTACCGGACTTTCATTCTGCCGATGTGCAGAAACAGAAGCAGTAAAGCGCAGGGTATCGCCGGGCTGCAAGGTGAAAAATCCGTTGCGGTCAAGTTTTCCTTCGATGGTATACGAGCCTGTCACCCCTTTGGCAGGGTCTGTATGAGCCACAAAACCGTCTTCCGGTATTTCAATGGAAAGGTTGTCCTTACCCGTATTCACCACCTGATACAGTTCCACCAAAGCAGGAAGTTCTGCCGAAGGCAGATATTCGCGGGTCAGCTCCCACTGTCCGTAATAACCCTGATCGAACGTACTCTTTACCGTAAGCATTCCTTTCAGCGTAATATCTTTTACTTTCTCGTTGGTAAAGCTGCGTCCGTTTACCGTGATGCCGCTCAGCGGATTCCAATCGTAACGACGCATCAGGCTGGCATGGGTATTGTTGGGGATAGTTCGCAGCAGAGGCCATACCATGCTTTTATTCAGTGTGAATCCTCCGTTGCAATCCACTCCGTATCGCAATACCACCGATACTTGTTTGCCGCTCATTTCAATATGGTCTTCGTGAGGAATCTGCCCGTCAACTGTCCACACGATTTTATTATCCGGTGCAATATGCCAACGTGGAGATTCATCAGCCGCCCCGTTTAAGGCAAGCAATGAACATCCGGCTACAGCCAGTGTTTTAAACACATTCATAACATTCTAATTTTTATTCAGTTACTATTCTATGATTTATCTCGAACAACAGGTTTGTCCAAACGTTATCAGGCTTTGTCAGCGGCTTGAAAAACGCTATGGGAAGAACCGATCAACACTATGGGTAGAACCGGTCAACGCTACCGCATAAGATGAGTAACACTAACGGTAGTGTTTTCCGATGGGTAAAAATAAAAAATATGCCCGTATTTTTTTCAAAACGCGGGCACATTTATTTATAAACGCGGCAGCGTTTATTGCTACTATAACCTAACCCTACACATCTATCGGTTCATGTTGTTCTGATTCTGTACGATTACAAGTCAGAGTAACCCGGATTTTGTTCCAACGCACTGTTCTTGCGACGCTCATAGTTCGGTATCGGGACAAGATAGTGGTTCGGAGCTATAAAGCTACGTACTTTTCCTAACTCTATTATCTTATAGTTCTTTACACCATTCAATTTCTTCAAGATTCGGATGCCGTGGAATTGCCCGACTTGATTTTCTTCAGCATTTTTCCAGCGACGTACATCGAAGAAACGATGTTCCTCAAAGGCTAATTCAACCTTACGTTCTTGCTGAATAGCCTCGAACAGTTCGTCACCGCTCGCTGTAATATCCGGAAGCATATCGGGGATATCTTGTTCCAAATACTGTACACCGTAGTTACGTGCTCTTTGACGTATCAAGTTCAGGTATTTACGAGCCGTTTCTTCATCTCCGGCAAAATAAGATGCTTCGGCATAATTCAAGTAAATTTCACCCAAACGGCAATAGATCCACGGCTGACTTCCTTTATCTGTCCAAGCCACACGCAAGGTTTCATCCATAAACTTACGAATGGTATAGTGAGACTTAGAATAGTTCCAGTTTTGATTTCCGAATTCACTATCTATACCACCTGATACAACTTCAATCTTATGAGTTTTCTCATTTTCGGTTTCCTGCACATAGAAAGCAACTTCACGTCCTCTGAACTCTTGTCCGTCGCATAAGACAGATGCATAGAAACGCGGGTCACGGTTTTGCCACGGATTAACATCCGTTGAATCGCCTGTGGTATACCATGTCCTGTCAGGGAATGTTCTTCCCGGCAATTCATAGCTGTCAACCATTTCTTGAGTAATGCAAGTACCGGAATAGCCACCGTACCCGTTAGGTGAGTTATCCCAATCAAAATAATGTCCGTGCTCTTGGTCATACAAGCGTTCGAAAATGATTTCCTGACTTTCAGGATTCAAGAACATACCTCCATAATCGGGATCCAAATCCATACCATTGGCTAAACACAAGTCGATAACCTCTTTGGCTGCATCAGCTGCCTCTTGATAGGTTCTACCGCTTTCCGAAGCCCATAACGGACTGGCTGCATACAGCAACATACGGCTCTTCATCGCCTTTGCCGCAATACTTGTTGCTCGTCCAAAGTCAGCGTCATCACTATATTGTTCAGGCAAATAGTTTGCAGCGCGGTCAAACCATGTAATAATGGAGTCTACGCATTCCTTATAGCTTGCACGTTTCACATCCATCATCTCGTCGGTATCTTCAAGATTATAAGACTTCGTTATAATAGGCACACCGCCGTAACGGTTTACCAATGACATGTAATAGAAAGCGCGGAAAAAGGTTTCTTCGCCTATCAGGTAGCTTCTTTCCGGTTCGTCTACCTGATTTACATAGTCCATGTTTTCGAAGAAGATGTTACAGTTCTTGATGTTCTCATAATACGCACTCCAGATATCCAAGTTACCCAACTGGTCGGGAGTTACGCTTCCTTCAAGTACCGTGTACGAAGATTGCCAGTTAAAGTTATTATACGTTTCATCACATGAGAAGCGCAAAGCGCTCTGATCCCAACCGGTTTGAGGCAGGTTATAATTACGGTGTACGTATGACTGTAACAGGCTTACATCAGTAAACACATCTTCTTTTGTATAAGTGTCTAAAGGCTCAACATCCAAGATGTCGCACGCTCCTACAGAAGCTATCAATGCCCCAAGACCAATCGTTTTAAATATTTTTGTTTTCATATACGTATTCTTTTAAAGGTTAGAAAGTGACATTAACGCCAAACGAATAAGTTTTTGCCATCGGATATGCCTGATTAAAGCCGGTAGCTTTTGAGTCCGGGTCTTGTATCTTAATCTTATCAAACGTCAGCAAGTTTGTACCCGTCAATGACAGGCGGATGTTCTGCATCTTCAAGCGTTCTACGATTCGTTGCGGCAAATTATAGGCTATTTCCACATTCTTCAAACGGATGAACGAAGCATCATACAGCCAGAAATCGCTCCATTTCGTATTGATTTGGTCGTCTTTATTGAAAGCTCTCGGATATTTGGAGTTCGGAGTTTCTTCGGCAGAAATCCAACGGTTTTCATAGAAATCCTTATCCAAGTTATAAGAGTAAGGCACAATCATCTGGCTGGCTCTCCCTTGTCCTGTCCACAACATGCTTACTTCCAATCCTTTCCATTCGATACCGTAGTTGATGCCGTACACGATTTCAGGAACGTTGCTGGTATTGCTGCGGATTCGGTCGTTATCCGTTATTTCTCCGTTACCGTCTACATCTACGTATTTGATGTCACCCGGCTGAGTTCCTGACAAATGCGGAGTGCTGTTAATCTCATCCCAAGTCTGGTAAATACCGTCGGTTTTATACATCAACCACGTATCCATCGGGCCTCCCGTTTCACGTTGCCAGTCGGGAATGTTGGCAGCTTCATCGAAATATACAATCTTGTTTCTTGCGAAGGTAAAGTTACCGCTTACATAATAATTTACGTTTCCTATCTTATTACGGTGACTCAACATAAATTCGATACCTTGATTATTGACCTCACCCAAGTTTTCATCGGGAAGCGTATTTCCCAATCCGGTGTAGTAAGGGATAGAAGCCTGACGCGGAGCAAGGATATCGGTACGCTTCTGGAAGAAATATTCAACAGTAAATCCTAACATGCCATCCCAGAAAGTTCCGTCGACACCGATGTTCTTCGAGTCTACTTTCTCCCATGTAATATACGGATTGGCAAGCACGCCCGGGTAAATGGCTTTGCCCAATGCCGGAGTTCTGCCTAAAATGGCACCGTTCTCCATCACATACGGACTTACGTATTGGAAAGCGTCTACGTTATCGTTACCTAACTTACCCCAAGAAAGTCTCAACTTCAGGTCGTTGATGAAAGGAGCTTTCTCGCGGATGAACTTTTCTTCGCTGATACGCCAACCGGCAGACAAACCGGGGAATGTACCCCAACGATGACCGGGAGCAAAGTTCATTGAACCGTCTCGACGGATAGAGAACTCAAACATATAGCGGTCTTTAAACGTATAGTTCAAACGTCCGAAGAAGTTCTGGCGCACTGAAATATAGCCGCTACCGGAGTTGGTCTTTTCACGGTCTCCACCAAAGTTTAGGTAATCCAGCTTACTGTTTAAGAAATAGTTACGTTCTGCCGCAAATACTTCACCATCGTACTTGTTTTGTTCGTAAGCCACGAATGCGCTTACATGGTGATCGCCAAATACGCGGTCGTAAGCCAACTTCAGGTGCAGCGTACGAGACAAGTTGTTCTCATGCGACTGGTCCAACTTAATCGTACCTCCTTCGGGGTTAGTGGTTTGCTTATCATAATTACCCGTCAGTGTATTATAAGTATAGGTATCCCATACATCCCACATCTGCTTTTCATTGCGGAAATGGAAGTTGAACGCTCCGTAACCCGACAAAGAAAGTCCTTCGGTAATCCACGGCATGTTCAGTTCGAAAGCAAACTTCGAGTTTATAAAGTAATCGTCTACTCTATCGTATCCCGTATCTTTTCCGGAAGCAAGGATAGCAATGTTATTTCCGTTATTGATACCCGGTCCCGGCAATCCGTTCGGATAATAATCGTACATGTGAGGGGGAACTTGCATCGCTTCCCAGAAGATGGTAGACGTAGGATAGATAGACTGGTTACGACGCTCTTTACGTCCGTCGAGGTTTACACTGATTTTCAAATCTTTTGTTACCTGAGCATCAATATTCGAACGTACCTGATAGGTATTATAGTTGAATACCGTATTCTCATACATCGGTTCCTGATAAGAATAGTCGCCTGAAACGTAATATTTTACCTTATCCGTGCCTCCGTTGATAGACAGAGAGTGACGGGTTTGGGGAGCTACGCCACGGAACAATACGTCCATCCAGTCGGTATCGCCATACTGGTTGCGGTCAATCGTTCCGTCCAAATAACCGTTTTTCACGCTTTCCCAAAGAGGAGTCTGATTGTTATACCGCTTGATTTCATCATCGTAAACCATGTACTCATAGGCATTCATCAAGTCGGGTGTACGGGTGTTTTGAGCCAGCGTTACCGAACCGTTATAGTTTACGACCGGTTTGCCGTTGGCAGACGAACCGCGCTTGGTAGTAACCAAGATAACACCGTTGGCAGCCTGCGCACCATAGATAGCGGCAGAAGCATCTTTCAATACGTTGATAGACTCAATATCGTTCGGATTCAAACGCTCCAAGTTACTGATGCCGTTACGGTCTGCCACACCATCGATTACAACCAGCGGACTATTGCTATTCAATGAACCTTTACCACGGATATAAATATCAGACCAGTCATTGCCCGGTTCACCGGAATTCGAGGTAGTAATTACACCCGGAATCTTACCGGCAAACATATTGGTAACGTTCGGTGTACCGGTGGCTTTCAGTTCGCTTCCTTTTACCGTAGCCACAGACCCGGTTACGGTTGCTTTCTTCTGTACGCCATAACCTACCACCACTACTTCCTCCAACGCTTGCGTATCTTCACCAAGCTCTATGTGTTGGGGCTGAGCCGTAGCCTTGATTTCCAAACTCTGATATCCGATATAAGATATTTCCAAAATAGAACCTACGGGAGCTTGTAACATATAGTTACCGTCGATGTCGGTAATCACTCCGTTGGTAGTACCTTTTACAACCACATTAGCACCGATGATAGGTTCGCCCGTCTTCTGATCTACAACTGTTCCTTTCAGCGTAACATCCTGCTGAACGATAGGAGCAGCATCCGTTGCTTCATGGGCGGTAGCGGGACTTGCAAACGTCGGCAAAATTCCCCATGCAAGCATACCCGCTATCAAGAGATGCTTGCTACTTGAACTTGATTGAAATGTTTTCATTAGATAAGTAATTAGATTTAGTAAGTATGTGTTCACACGATTAGATAATTAATCAATGGGCTTTACGGGAGTTTGGATAACTCCCGCAAATACTTATTTGATGATAGCCGCATAACCTCCGCCATCATACATCTTGATGGTTACGGTATCGCCTTGTTTTACTTTCTTGGTGCGGCAGGCGAAGTCTCTTGCCTGTATGTCGACATTTACTCCGTCTTCCCAGCTGGTCATCGTTTTTGTTCCTTTGATGAAGTCGAGGTTGATGTCGAAGGTTTGTCCTTTTTTACCTACCATGCCGCCAATAAACCATGTGTCTCCCGAACGGCGGGCCACTACCACGTATTCTCCTACCGATGCTTTCAGCACGCGGGTCTCGTCCCATACCACGGGCACTTGGCTCAAGAACTCCATGCACTTTTCTTCGCGGTAGTAGTTTGAAGGAGAGTCGGCCAACATCTGCAACGGGCTTTCGTATACCACGTACATGCCCAACTGATGGCAGCGCGTACCCACAGAGGCAGGAAGGTTAAACCATATCTTGTGGTCTTTTTCGTGGAAGTTGAGCATCGCTCCCGGCGTATAGTCCATCGGACCTGCCACCATGCGTGTAAAAGGCAACGTTACGTTATGTTCCGGAGTAACGAAACTTCCCCATTTATGATTCTCAAGACCGGCTACTCCTTCCGAAGTCAGCACGTTGGGGAAAGTACGTAACCATCCGGTAGGTTTGTAAGCTCCGTGGAAGTCTACCAACAGTTTGTGTTCGGCTGCTTTGCGAGCTACGGTGTAATAGAAGTCAACCATCTCTTGGTCATCGCGGTTCATGAAGTCCATCTTGATACCTTTGATACCCCATTTGCTAAACAGGTCGAATGCTTCATCCAACTTTTCGCGGAACGGAGCCCAAGATACCCACAAAATAAGATCGACGTTCTTTTTCTTTCCGTAAGCCACCAGTTCCTCCATGTTGATTTCGGGAACGGTCTTGGTTACATCCCATGCTTCCGACCATCCGTCGTCGAGCACCACGTACTCGATTCCGTAACGCGAAGCAAAATCGATATAATATTTATACGTCTCATTATTCACACCCGCTTTGAAATCTACATCATACAGCGCCAAAGCGTTATACCAGTCCCATGCGATTTTTCCCGGACGTACCCATGAGTAGTCTCCTTCCGATTCGGGAGCCAACTTATAGATAAGCTGATTGGTTATCAGGTTGGCATCATCTTCGGCCACAATCATCGCACGCCACGGATAGTTGCGCGTTCCGCTCACGCGGGCAAGATAATCGGCACGCTTGGTGGGGAATATCTGACGGTCGTCGGTTTTTTCATCCTCTAACGAGTAAGCGGCAAACTTGCCTGCCAGTTCGTATTTGCCCTGTTTCTTCAAGAACATTCCCGGATAACTTTCCAAGTCGGATTCGCTGATGAAGATACGCGCCTTATCGTCTATCTTTATCAGGATGGGAGTGCTGCAAAACTGCTCCGGACGAATTTCAGAAAGTTTCATCGGCTTAAACAAAGGTTGCTGTGCCGACAGCATGGTACGTTCTTCGGGGAACAATGTGTTATAGTCTTTCGGGAAACAATAAGTAGCTTCTTCGCTCAGCACTTTTAAAGAATCGGCAAAATCGGTATGAAACCGGTAAGCCAGACCGTCATCGTACACCCGGAAACGAAGCTGGTATTTATCTGCGCTCAACACCATTTCATTATAATGGTCGCGTATCGTTTTGCTCTTCTGACGAATGACCGGAGTCAGCGTTTTATCTTCTGAAAGGTAATCCACATCGGTAACTTTCATATTCCGGCCGATAACCGTACCGTTATCGAATGTCATTGAGATAGGAGAAGGACTTAATACGACCTGCCCTTTAAAGCTCACAGAATAGGTGGTAATCGCTCCCGTTTCCACATTTACGACAATGTTTTCATCGGGAGATTTTACGGTGTAATTTTCCGCCATCATCTTGCCTCCGCACAAGATTAACGAAAGTATCAATAAAGTCTTTTTCATAAATAGGTTTTTTGATTAGTTAACTTTGATGGCAAAGGTATAAGATAGAAGTAAAACCCATGAAACGAAGAGTACAAACTACGGTCAGAAAAGTACAAACCACTATCTCTATTGTCCAAAATCCTGCCTCTATTGTCCAAATAAATCAGTAACATACTGATAATCATATAAATACAAACACAACCGATTTCTGATATATTTCCGTTCTTTTTTACAGCTTTCAGCACCTGAAATATCAGCACCGGTTCAAATTTACCGGTGCAGTTCCGCCCCAAAACGCAACCGTTAGTGTCAGTCATCTTATGCGGTAGCGTTGACCAACGCTTCCCATAGCGTTGCCCGGTTCTTCCCATAGTGTTTTAAGCCTCTGACAAAGCCGGATGAAAATAAAAACAAATGCTCATCTTCGCACAAAAAATAAAACGTCTGTTCCAGTTTTTTCCGTACATTTGTCGTTTGATTATGATAGACCAAGCCACCATAGACCGTATATTGGACGCCGCACAAATAGTTGATGTGGTTTCCGAATTTGTAACGCTACGCAAACGGGGCGTCAACTACATCGGGCTATGCCCGTTCCACAACGAAAAAACCCCTTCGTTCAGCGTATCGCCCAGCAAGGGAGTATGTAAATGTTTCAGCTGCGGAAAGGGAGGAAACGTGATTCACTTCATTATGGAGCATGAACAGCTCTCGTATTACGAAGCACTGAAATGGCTGGCGCGGAAGTACAACATCGAAATCAAGGAACGCGAACTGACCAACGAGGAGAAGCAGGCAAACAGCCTGCGCGAAAGTCTGTTCGTGGTCAACCAGTTTGCTTCCGAATATTTTCAAGACATTTTATATAATCACATCGACGGGCAACGCATCGGAATGACGTACCTGCGCGGACGTGGATTCCGGGATGACATCATCAAGAAATTCCAATTAGGATACAGCACGGAGAGCCGCGACGCACTGGCAAAGGCTGCCTTGCAGAAAGGTTACAAAGAAGATTTCCTGATTAAAACCGGACTGTGTTACAAAAAAGACGACGGGACCCTGCGCGACCGCTTTTGGGGACGTGTCATCTTCCCGGTACATACCATTTCGGGAAAGGTGGTGGCGTTCGGAGGGCGTGTGTTGAGTGCGGCAACGAAAAACGTGCAGATGAAATACGTCAACTCGCCCGAATCGGAAATCTACCACAAAAGCAAAGAGCTGTATGGCATTTATTTTGCCAAGCAAGCAATCGTCCGTCAAGACCGCTGTTTCCTTGTAGAAGGTTACACCGACGTGATTTCGATGCACCAAAGCGGAATTGAGAACGTGGTAGCCTCATCGGGTACGGCGCTTACGTCCGACCAAATCCGGTTGATTCACCGCTTTACGAATAACATCACCGTGCTTTACGATGGCGATGGAGCGGGTATCAAGGCAAGCATCCGAGGCATTGACATGTTGTTAGAGGAAGGCATGAACGTCAAAGTCTGCCTCCTGCCCGACGGCGACGACCCCGACAGCTTCGCCCGCAAGCACAACGCTACGGATTACCAAGCCTATATCAACGCCCACGAGGTGGATTTTATCCGCTTCAAGACCAACCTGCTGTTGGAAGAAGCCGGGAAAGACCCCATCAAGCGTGCCGGACTGATTTCGAGCATCGTGAAGAGTATCTCGGTGATACCCGACGCCATTGTGCGTTCGGTATACATCCGCGAATGCAGCCAGTTGCTCCAGATGGAAGAAAAAATATTGGTGGAAGCCACGGCGAAACTTATCGAACAGGCGCGCGAAACAAAATTCAAGGAAGAACAGCGCAAACGGGAACGGGAGCAGCGCAACGCCCTTTCGCCTGCTGACGAAACACGGCAGTCGCAACCTGCCGGCACGCTTCCCCCATCGGATGCATCGACACCCGTTCCGCCTCCTCCCGCTCCGGAAGACATACCCGCGTCTGTTATCTCGCCCGCGCCTCAAAGTGAAGAACCGGACAATTACACTTCGTTTATCCCCACCACGGGAAACGAACAAAGCGTTTTCTATGCCAAAGAAGAAGAATTAATCCGGATGCTGATACGCCACGGAGAGAAAATCATGTGTTACGTAGAAGACGAGAACGGCGAGCAGCACCCGCTGACTGTCATCGAATGTATCGCTTCAAGCCTGAAAGAAGACGAACTTCAGTTTCACGACGCACTCCACCGCCGGGTTCTGAAAGAAGCGGAAGCCCACTTGCACGATGAACATTTTACCGCCGAGCGGTATTTCATCGCCCACCCCGACCCGCAGGTAAGCAAACTTGCCGTAGACATGATAAGCGAGCGTTACCAACTTAGCAAATACCACTCGAAAGGGCAGAAAATAGTGACCGACGAAGAACGTTTGTACGAACTGATTCCCCGCCTGTTGGTCGACTTCAAACTGTCTATCGTAGACGAGGAAATGAAGCACACGCTTCAGGCGCTGACCGACCCTGCCATCGCCAACGACCCGGTGCGCTGTGCGGAAATCATGAAACACTACAAGGAACTGCACGAAACACAGAGCCTGATGGCACAAAATGCCGGCGACCGCGTGGTGTTAAAACCGTAAGCGGGAAACAGCAGCAGATGTGCATACGAATACACATCTGCTGCTGTTTTTATAATCACTCCAACACGGCAGCCATACCGCCGTTACGAACCATCTTTACCGATAACTTATCGCCACGCTTTACCGTAATCTCCTTTTTCCGATAATCCATGGCTTGATGACCGGCATTGATGCCATCTTCAAACAAAGTCATTTTATATTGTTTCCCTTCCGGCAGAAAGTCGAAGTTCAAGCTAAAACTACGCTCCTTCTCTTCGTTATTCGTAATGCCGCCTATATACCATTTTCCGGCTTTCCGCTTTGCCACTATCACATATTTCCCCACTTCGGCAGCCAAAACTTTCGTTTCATCCCACGTAACAGGGACATCGGTAATGAAACGGGTACAGTCTTCGTTGCGATAATATAAAGTAGGATTATCGGCAAGCATCTGCAAACCGCTTTCGAACACAACATACAGTGCCAACTGATAAGCACGTGTCCCGATGCTCGACGAATTAGGGCGGCAACCGCTATATACCTCCGGCTGCATACTTATCATGGCTCCCGGTGTATAATCCATCGCGCCCACGGCATTTCTTATGAAAGGGAAATAAAGGCTGTTGTCGGGTGTGCATCCCTGCATCTGTTCCATACCGCGCACTCCCTCGTAAGACAGCACATTGGGATATTTATACTCCAACCCGGCAGGCTTGAACGAACCGTGGAAATCGACCAAAATATGATTTTCGGCTGCTGCACGGGCTACACGCTCATAAAAATTAACCATCCATTGGTCGCTACGGTCCATGAAATCAATCTTCACGCCTTTCACTCCCCACTCATGGAATTTAGCAAACAATTCGGGATGACGGTCGACACACAGCCAAGTAAGCCACAACACAATTCCTACATTCTTTTCTTTTCCGTATCGGATCAGTTCGTGTACGTCTACCTCCGGATTCGGGGTATAAGGATCGTACGTGCTTGCTGCCCACCCTTCGTCTAAAAGGATATAAGGGATTCCGTGCTTGGCAGCAAAATCAATATAATATTTATATGTATTCAGATTAAATCCGGAAACAAAATTCACGTCATCGCCGTAGGGCGAAGCTCCGTTCCACCACTCCCAGCTCACCTGTCCGGGATGTATCCACGAAACATCTTCCAGCTTGCTCTGTCCCGACAGCCTGCAATTCATCGTATTCTCAACAATCACCTTATCGTCTGCCGTCACAACAAAGTACCGCCACGGGAAATCTCGCTTTCCGGATGTACGGGCTATATAATCCGCCTCTTGAAGAATCTTCAAACTCCGGTCTCCGTCTTCGCCAAATTCTAACGGAACTTTCGGGAAAGCAGAAGTTATTCCCCGTTCCTTGTCTCCTGTAAGAAAGAGGCAAGGATAATCATGCAAATCGGCTTCGGAAATCAAGATATGAACAGAATCTGCCGTTTCAAACAACGCAGGGAGAGTAGCCAAACGTTTCTCTGTTTTCCAGTCCCGACAAGCCACATGCGTATAGGCTTCTTCGTACGAAGTCTTAAAACCTCCCGGCTGCTGCAAGTGAAGCAAACAGTCGTCAGGAACGTTTAAATTCATCTCCTCCGTCAGAACCTCAACCTCCCCCTTCCGCTGCAACACAAAACGGTAGGCTACCCCATCGTCATACGCTCTAAACCGTATTCCCCAGTTGCCTTTCATCTGTATAAAGGCTTCGGCACACCGATTCGCAACCGTAGCATATTTTAAGGGAACAACAGGATGTAACTCTTCATTAATTTGTGTCTTCTGAACCTTTCTTACCACAGGATTCAATCCCAAAGTTTCGCCACGCAAAGTCAGGCTCAGTACATTATTTTCTAATACAGGATTTCCTTCCAGAAAGATGTCGTAATAAATTTTATCCGAAGCACGCACTTTTACTTCTATCTTTCCGTTCGGAGAGAGTAAGGAAACAATCTCTTTTGCTGCCAAATTACCGCCAACACAGCAAATCAAAACAAATAGCCAAATGTATTTCATGTATTTAGATTAAAAAATAAAACAAATTATCCGGATAAAAAATTAGGCATGGAATTTACAAGTGAGAGGCTCCCATTTATAAAATCCATGCCTTATCTTAAAGTCCCTCGCAAGGACTGATTTTATTCAGCACGCAAAGTGAAACGCTTGAAGTCAACTACTGCCAATTCAGGGTCAGCAGCTTTCAAAACATCAGCAACCGTTTTCTTCGGATCCATGATGCTTTCTTGTTTCAGCAGACATACTTCTTTGTAGAATTTGCCCAAACGTCCCATTGCGATTTTTTCAATCATGTTTTCAGGTTTACCTTCTTGACGTGCTTTATCGGCAGCGATTTCTTTTTCGCGAGCCAATACGTCAGCCGGAACACCTGCTTCATCGATAGCAATCGGACTCATAGCTGCAATCTGCATACAGATTTCGTGTGCAACCTTTTCGTCGCAAGCCTTGTTGAAAGCAACCAACGTACACAATTGGTTCTTATTTTGGTGGTTGTAAATAGCAGTGCAAGCTCCAGAAACGAAGTTATAACCATCCAATTCTGTTTTTTCACCCGTAATACCGCTACGTTCAACAATAGCATCAGCTACCGTACCGTTACCCATCGGAAGAGCTTTGATTTCGTCGATAGTCTGACATTTGTTAGCGATAGCAGCATCGAGGATAGCCTGAGTCAAAGCCACGAAGTCTGAGTTCTTAGCCACGAAGTCAGTTTCACATTTCAGCGCAATCATAGCGGCATAATCTCCGGTAGACTTAGCCAAAACGCAACCTTCTGAAGTTTCACGGTCAGAACGTTTAGCAGCTACTGCCTGTCCTTTTTTACGGATAATTTCCATTGCTTTATCGAAGTTTCCTTCAGCTTCGGTCAAAGCGTTTTTGCAATCCATCATACCAGCTCCTGTCATTTTACGCAAGTGCTGGATATCAGCCATACTTACAGCCATAGTAATCTTATTTAAATTAGAAATTGAAAATTAAAAATGAATGTTCAAGAACGTCATATACGAAAATTGAGAATTGAGAATTAAAGAAAAAGGATAATAAAATCAATTCCTTTAATTTTCAATTCTCAATCTTCTATTCTTGAATAAATATTAAGCCTCTTCTTCTTTGTCGATGAAAGCGGCAGCCTTAGATGCGTTGATTGCATCTTCTTCAGCCTTATCCATACGCGCTTTAGCCGTTTTTTTCTTCGGAGCTTTCGGAGTATTTTCTCCTGCAGCTTCCATGTCTACCTTCTCAGCTTTTCTTTCTTCCAATCCTTCTGCTACTGCTGCGCAACAAGCATCGAGAATGATTTCGATAGACTTGGTAGCGTCATCGTTTGCAGGGATTACGAAATCTACATTAGAAGGATCTGAGTTTGTATCTACAATAGCAAATACAGGAATACCCAAACGGTTAGCTTCGCGTACTGCGATATTTTCTTTCAATACGTCAACAACAAACAATGCAGACGGCAGACGAGTCAAATCAGCAATAGAACCGAGGTTCTTTTCCAATTTAGCACGCTGACGAGAGATCTGAAGAATTTCTCTTTTTGACAAGTTAGAGAATGTACCATCGTTAGTCAACTTATCGATAGTAGCCATTTTCTTCACAGCCTTACGGATGGTGGGGAAGTTAGTCAACATACCGCCCGGCCAACGTTCGATAACATAAGGCATATTGATAGATGTAGCTTTCTCAGCTACGATTTGTTTTGCTTGTTTCTTAGTAGCAACGAACAGGATTTTCTTTCCTGATTTTGCAATTTGCTTCAGGGCTTCAGCAGCCTCATCTACTTTAGCAACGGTTTTGTTAAGGTCGATAATATGGATTCCGTTGCGTTCCATGAAAATATAGGGAGCCATTGCCGGGTTCCACTTTCTTTTAAGGTGTCCGAAGTGGCAACCAGCCTCCAATAATGTATCAAAATTTACTCTTGACATTGTTTTAATCTTTAAATCGTTTACTTTCTTTTTTGTTAATTGAACCAACTGCCGGGTAGTTTCTCCGCAAACCATGTAGGGAAAATCCCGACGGTTTAGATACTAAACGCTTTTATTTTAAGTTTTTGAGTTTTTAAGCTCTTGAGTCGGCGTAAGTCTGGGGAAACCGATTACTTAAACAAACTTACAAACTTAAAAACTAACAAACTCAAAAGCTTAACGTTTACTGAACTGGAATCTGCGGCGTGCTTTCGGACGTCCCGGTTTCTTACGTTCAACGGCACGTGAGTCACGAGTCATGAAGCCTTCAGCACGAAGTGCCTTCTTGTCTTCCGGATTGATTTTCACCAACGCACGAGCGATAGCCAAGCGCAGAGCTTGTGACTGACCGGTGAAACCGCCACCACGCAGATTTACTTTGATATCATATTTTTCAGCAACTTCCAATTTGTTCAGCGGCTGTTTTACTACATATTGTAGGATGGATGATGGAAAGTACTGTGCAAGGTCTCTCTTGTTAATAGTAATCTTTCCCGTACCTTCGCTTACGAAAACGCGAGCTATCGCGCTTTTACGTCTGCCTAATGCATTTACTACTTCCATTTCTATTATTTAAGTGAGTTAATATCAATTACTTTCGGAGATTGAGCTTCGTGTGTATGTTCGCTTCCTTCATAAACATACAAGTTGCCCAGCAATTTATCGCCCAAACGATTTTTAGGAAGCATTCCTTTTACGACTTTCTTCATCAGCTTCTCAGCGCCGTTGGGTTTCGCCATCAAAGCAGCCGGAGTCATTTCACGCTGTCCGCCCGGATAGCCTGTATAACGCAGGTAAATCTTGTCGGTCCATTTTTTACCCGTAAATTTTACTTTGCTTGCATTGATAATGATTACATTGTCGCCGCAATCTACATGAGGAGTAAAGTTCGGTTTGTACTTTCCTCTCAACAATTTTGCAACTTTCGCACCGAGACGGCCTACGACCTGATCGGTAGCATCAACTACAACCCATTCTTTCGTTGCAGTTTCTTTGTTTGCTGAAATGGTCTTGTAACTTAAAGTATCCACTCTTAAATCTTTTTTTAAAATGTTACTACTAAAAAACAACTTTCCTCGCGTCTCATTCATCTTCGGACAAAGACAAACAAAACGTTTCGGATTAAATTTTGTCACTTTTGATAATAATCGGCGTGCAAAGGTACGGCTTTTCCGTGAACAGGCAAAAATTTTCTACTTTTTTTGCTGGTAAAGAATTGATTTTTATAGCTTCTTAGGATATTCGCTTCTCCGAAAACGCTATTTCAGATTTGATTACAGAAAAACGGCGTGTACCGACTTTCTTTTTTTAAGTTTCGTAATGTACACGCCTTTTCATTATATCGAAGTGCTTACTTCTCGTGATAATCTCCGTTTGCCTTGATCAGCTCTACGAGTTTTTCTACTGCTTTTTCTTCGGGAATGTTTTTTTCGATGCACTCTTTCTTTTTATAGAGGCTGATTTTTCCTCGTCCGGCACCTACATAACCGTAATCGGCATCTGCCATTTCACCGGGACCGTTGACAATACATCCCATAACGGCTATTTTCAAGCCTTTCAGATGAGACGTTGCCGCTTTCACGCGGGCTATGGTAGCCTGCAAGTCATACAGCGTACGGCCGCATCCGGGGCATGAAATGTATTCCGTTTTCGAAGTCCGCAAGCGTCCGGCTTGCAAGATGGCAAAGGCTGTTTCATCGGATTGAGCAGATGTAAATTCGCTCTCACAAAGGTTATAGAGCAAAATACCGTCACACAGCCCGTCAAACACCAACGCACCCATATCTACAGCTGCCTTTATCTGGAAGTCTTCGAGCGCGGTTTCCTGATAATGTTGGAAAAATACCAACGGATTCATCAGTCCTTCCGCCATCAGTTGGTGTGCGATTCCTCTCAGCTCGCCCAACCGGTTGGGGTGATTGCTTTGTGCAATAATCACAACTTCGGGATGGCGTTTCAAGCAGGCTATCACCTCATCGTTCATCCCCATATAAGAAGTAAACAGAAACTTCAGCGGTGCCGGAGAATAATGCAGCTCGATTAACTGCTGACCGGTAAACGCCGGATAGGTATTTTCTGTTCCGTTCCATGCCGTTGCGTCTACCATGTAGCCGATATCCGCACGCATCACTTCGGGCAGTTTTTGCCCGCAATAGATGTAATCCGGCTTAAAGGATTCATTTACCGCCATGTCGTCGCTATCCAAGCGTGCAGAAATCACTATGGGCAGATTATTTCCGCCGATATTTTTTACTGCAACCGTTTTGCGGCGTGCCGAATCCACGTAGTTAAATTCGGGGGCGGCTTTTCCGGGAATATAAGGATGATTTTCCCGACGGATAACGTAATCCACAATTTTCCGAGCTACGGGGATTTCGTTTTCGGGTTCTTCGCTCAGCGAAACGCGGATGGTATCACCCAAACCGTCGGCAAGCAGCGCACCGATACCCAATGCCGATTTGATGCGCCCGTCTTCGCCGTCGCCGGCTTCGGTTACTCCCAGATGAAGCGGGAAAGCCATGCCTTCAGCTTCCATCTGCTGTACCAACAGACGCACGGTTTTCACCATGACGGTGGTATTCGAGGCTTTGATGGATATAACGACATCAGTGAAATGTTCGCTCACACAGATGCGCAAAAACTCCATACACGATTCTACCATGCCTTGCGGCGTATCGCCATAGCGCGACATGATGCGGTCGGACAGCGAACCGTGGTTTACTCCGATACGGATTGCCGTATGATTCTCTTTACAGATATTGAGGAAGGGAACGAAGCGGTCGCGTATTTTCTGCACTTCGGCGGCATATTCCTCGTCGGAATACTCCAGCGACTTGAAGGTACGCGCGGCATCCACGTAGTTTCCGGGATTAATCCGCACCTTTTCAGCATAAAGAGCAGCAACATCGGCTACGTTAGGATTAAAATGCACATCGGCCACCAAAGGGGTATCATATCCTTTTTCACGCAGGCCGATGTTTACATTTTTCAAATTCTCAGCCTCGCGCGTCCCCTGTGTGGTGAGGCGCACATACTCTCCTCCTGCTTCGATGATACGTATAGCCTGTTCCACACAAGCCTCCGTGTCCGTGGTAGGTTTGTTAGTCATGCTTTGCAGGCGGATAGGGTTGTCTCCACCCATCGGAGTTGCCCCGACGTTCACCTCATCCGCCTGTCTTCGTGAATAGTTGAAAAGATCCATAATCAATTCGTCTTGAAAGCAAACTTCACTTCTTTCAATTCTTCGTTAGCCTTCACGATTTTATTCTTCAGCCCTTCTTTATAGGCAGCAAACTTCTGAGCTAATTCACTGTCTGCCAATGCAAGCATCTGCACGGCAAGAATAGCTGCATTCATCGCTCCGTTTATGGCAACCGTAGCCACGGGAATGCCCGGAGGCATCTGTATAATGGAATAAAGTGCATCTACTCCGTCGAGTACCGAACCTTTTACCGGAACTCCGATAACCGGCAGGGTTGTATTTGCAGCGATTACGCCCGGCAGAGCAGCCGCCATTCCGGCAGCGGCGATAATTACTTTAATGCCTCTTCCGGCCGCTTCTTTTGCAAATTTCTCCACTTCGGCAGGAGTGCGATGAGCTGAAAGTGCATTCATTTCGAACGGAACTTGCATCTCATCAAGCAGTTTTGCCGCTTTTTCCATAACAGGAAGGTCAGACGTACTGCCCATAATGATACTTACAATGGGTTTCATTTCAAATTACTTGGTTTTAAAATTCAAAAAATCATTCATTTATTATATTCTGATATGCTTCTGCATCCAGCAAGCCCAAAAGTTCATTGGGGTCGGTAGGACGCATCTTTATCAGCCATCCTTCGCCGTAAGGGTCTTGGTTTACCAGTTCGGGATGTTCTTCCAGAGCCGGGTTCACTTCCAATACTTCTCCGCCGACGGGGATAAACAGGTCTGACACGGTTTTTACAACTTCAATGGTTCCAAACGTCTCGCCTTTTTCCAGCGTTTCGCCTTCGGTAGTGATGTCAACAAAAACGATGTCGCCTAATTGCTGTTGCGCATAATCAGTAATGCCTACATAAGCCTCTTCTCCATCCATGCGAATCCATTCGTGTTCGCTGGTGTACTTTACATTGGTTGGGAAATTCATAATTTTATCTTTTAAGGGATTAAACAATTTAGCTTCAAATAAACAAAATTCCGACGACTCCGCAAAACAAACCGACTAAAAAACCGCCTCCTACTTCGTTAAGCGTGTGCTGACGGACTATTATCCGTGCCGAACCCAGCAAACCTGCCAGCAAAATAAAGAAACAAAGCCAGCTTACGGGGTTGAACTGGAAAATAAAACTATACGAAAGCAGCCCGCCTACCATGATGCCGCAACTCGCCATGTGGGTGCTGATTTTCCATTTGATGTTGATTACCGCACACAGAATCATGCAAATCAGCGTTGCGACAACGATACCGCTCATGTAACGGGGGATATGGATGCGGTACATCGTTATCAGGCAGGCTATGTAGCTCAAAATCGTCATTGCGTAAGGGATAAAACGCTTTTTGCGATTCCCTAATTCGTGGATGCTCCACCCGTTTATTTTTTGGAACAAGTAAATGCCCAGCATCGGCAGAAAAATGGTGAAACAATAAACCAGAACAAGTACCGTCACCTTATAACCGAGGGGCATAATGCGCAAATAAGTGAACAAAAAGAGCAGCAAAAAGGCTACAAAAGGAACCATAAACGGAGTAAAAACAGCCGAAATAATCCGCGCCGTCATAAAGAGTCTGCCTTTTGCAGCTCCATCTTGCGGGTTCCTATTAAACCGATGGTAAGCCAGTTGGTCGGGGATATTCGTTTCTTCCATGATTATCTTCTTAAACGTGCCACGGGGATGTTCAACTGTTGCCGATACTTTGCCACCGTACGTCGGGCTATGGGGTAACCCTTCGATTTCAACATATCGGCAAGTTCGTCGTCGGTATAAGGGTTCGCCTTATCTTCACCGTCGATACATTCTTTTAAAATGCGTTTTATCTCGCGCACGGAAAGTTCTTCACCGCTTTCCGTCGTATAGCCGTCGCTGAAAAAGAATTTCAGCGAATAAATGCCGTAATTAGTCTGTACGTATTTGCTGTTGCTCACGCGCGACACCGTTGAAATGTCAAGTTTCGCACGTTCAGCCACGTCTTTCAGAATCATCGGGCGGAGTAGTGACTCATCGCCTTCTTGGAAAAAGGGGCGCTGGAGGTCGATTATCGCCTGCATGGTGCTGAGAAGGGTTTGCTGACGCTGTTTCACCGCATTGATAAAACCCTGAGCAGCATCTACTTTTTGTTTCAAAAACATCAGTGCATCTTTCGACTCCTTGCTTTGGTTTGCCCGGTTGCGCGTATGTTCGTCCAACATTTCGGTAAACTCGCGGCTCAACCGCAGTTCGGGCACATTGCGGTTATTCAGACTCAGGTTGATGGTTCCGTCTTCTTCCGTCTCCACGATGAAATCGGGCACTATCTGTTGCATATTTTTACCAATCGTTTCACCCAACGAACTGCCCGGACGCGGATTCAGCTTGGTGAGCTCTGCCGCTGCCTGATTATACTGTTCTTCGGTGATGCCGAGTCTCTGGATGATTTTATCTTTATTCTTTTTCGTGAAATCGTCGCAACATTTGCTTATGATGTCGTACTCTATCTGCTTCAACGGGGAATCTTCCTTGCGCCTGATTTGCAGCAACAGACATTCCTGCAAACTGCGTGCGCCTATCCCGGCAGGGTCGAAATCTTGGATGACCGACAGAACATGCTCCAACTGTTCTGATGTTACGTAAACTCCCTGATAAATAGCCAGTTCATCAATCAGCGTTTCGGTAGACTTACGCAAGAGTCCGTCATCGTCCAGCGAACCGATAAGGTATTCGCCCAACTGTTTTTCCTCCGGCGTAAGATTCTGCATGTCAAGCTGTTCTTTCAGTGTCTCATAGAAAGACACGCTGTCCGAAAAAGGGATTTCTTCGGGCTTATTATCTTTTGAATGATTATTTTCCTGAAGTTTATAATCCGGTATGTCATCCTCACTCCGGTAATCGCCCAGCGAGAGGTCTTCTCCATAATCGGTATTCGGTTCTCCGTCCTCGTCGGTGGCATAGTTTTCTTCCGCCTCATCCGACGAATCGGCAGAGTCTTTACCTTCTTCCAATGCAGGATTATCCAAGAGTTCCGCACGGACACGCTCTTCCAGCTCCACGGTAGGGAGTTCCAGCAATTTCACCGCCAAAATCTGTTGGGGTGATAAAGTCTGTATTTGTTGCTGTGCTTGAGTTTGTACCTGACGTGAACTTTGTGCCATATCCTTCATAATTTTTAGTTGTCACAAAAGTACGAATTTGTATCGTAATAACCTGCGATTGGATACTGAATAATTTTTAAACCCAGCCGAACAAACGGAAGAAAACCATGATGACAGAACCGGAAAAACGCTACCGTTAGCGTTGGTCATCCCATGCGGTAGCGTTGCCCGGTTCTACCCATAGAGTTCATTGGTTCTACGGGTAGAATTTTTCGGCTCCAAGCGAAAGCAAACACCTCCTAAAAATCAACACATTAAATCAATCAGCCCAATAATAAAAAATAAACCCTGAAAGTTTTTCCATCCAACTTTCAGGGTTCACCTTATGACTTATCCGTCACCGGAAGTTTTCTCATTAGTGCGATAACAATCAGTTGCCCTCTTCTTCGATAAACACTTTTCCGTTCCGCTTGGATACGCTAACCTTACTTCCTTTGGGATTCAGATTAAACGGCGTGATGTTTTCCGTACGGTTATCGACCACCATCAACACGCTTTCTTCTGCAAACCGTTCTATCTGTAATGTAACATCGGCACTGCCCATCGTGCGGTTCATCAGCAGACTGTCGTTCACAAAAACCGACAGGCTGTCGCCTGCAAACCCGGATGCGATTTCTACAGTATAAACACCTTCAAACGCCCGCTGTTCGCCTTTCGAACGGGAACGGAAGCCCAAATACAAGAACAGACAAACCACAAAGAAAACCCCAAACGCCAACAGCCCGTTGCCTATCATGAATTGCTTATTACTATTAATGCTTTTGTTTCTCATAATATAATATTTTAAGATTGCAGATTCAGCAAGTGAATAATTGTTTCTTTGTCGCGCCGCAACTGAGATATCAGCGCATCAAGACTGTCGAATTTTTTCTCGCCCCGAATGTAATGTAAAAATTCAACGCGCATCTGCTTATAATAGATGTCTTCGGAAAAATCAAAGATATTAACCTCGATACTCCGTTCAGCGCCGTTATCCACCGTAGGACGATGTCCGATGTTCAACATACCCGCATAACGTTTCCCGCCGATATAGACGGCTACCGCATAGACGCCTTCGGCAGGAACCAACTTGTCGGCACACGACGGGCGCAGGTTGGCTGTAGGAAAGCCCAATTTGCGTCCTACCTTGTATCCGTCTACCACTACCCCGTCTAAATAATAATGATAACTTAAATAATGATTGGCATCTTCCACCTGTCCTCTTTTCAGCAGGTCGCGGATGACCGACGAGCTGATGGAAACACCTTCTTCCACCAATGCCCGCGCCTGTCGGACTTCCATTCCCAACTCTTCTCCATAACGACAATAATCGTGAAAGCTCTCGCTGCGATTGTGACCGAAACGATGATCGTAACCGATAACCAGCGCACGGACATTGAAACGGTTACGCAGCAACGCCATAAACTCACGTGCCGAAAGTTGCGAAAGCTGGCGGGTAAAGGGCAACATGATACAATAATCCGCATCCAGCGTTTGCAGCAGGGCCTCTTTCTGCGGAAGGCAGGACAATAATTGAGGCTGGTAATCGGCTTGCATCACCTGACGCGGATGCACGGGAAAAGTAATTAAAGCCGTCGGCATCCGGCGCTCTTCCCCCACCTGACACAACTGGCGGACCAGATAACGGTGTCCGCGATGTACCCCGTCGAAACACCCGATGGTAGCGACACAGGGAGGTAGTGATATTTGTATATCGTCTGTGATTATTTTCATGAAATGTATCGAAATATGTCCGACAGATCGGAACCGGGAACATAATGAACGGTCTGCATACCCACCGAAGCAGCCGACCGGCAATTAACCTCGGCATCGTCAATAAACAATGTTTCTTCCGGATTCAGCACGGCTTCGCTCAGCAGCTGCCTGAAAATAGCCGGGTCGGGTTTCGCCATGCGCATACGATAAGAAAGAAATATTTGCTTGAAACAGCTTCTCACGTCCGTACCTTCGTAACGGAACACACGCGGGGAAGCTGTTTCCCAATGTAATTCGTTCGTATTACTCAGCAAGTACAGGTTATACCGTCCGGACAAATCCAGCAATAAACGCAACTTTTCCTCCGGAATATCAAGCACCTCCATATTCCAAAGACGGTCTATCACCTCATCCGGCAACGACCGGCGGGTAAGGCGGCGCACGCCCTCCCGAAACTCAGCCGTACTGATATCCCCACATTCATAATGGCGGAAAAGTCCCGCTTCGTTCGTTCCGGTTATCAACGTTCGCACGTCTGCTACCCCGGCATTCTCGAAAGCCTTTATGCAGCCTTCCACATCGAGATCGACCAACACGCCTCCCCAGTCGAAAACCACATTCCGCACAGCATTACCGTTCATACTCACGCCTTGTTAAGTCTCTTGATACCACGCCAGATTTCTCCTATCCACAATACAATGGATGTTCCACCGATGATATAACCCCATTCGACCAACGAAAGCGGTTCGGTACGGAAAACTTTTCCACCGAATGTAACGATGATAATCTGTCCGATAAGGATGATAATCGCCACGCTCAGCATACCCAACGCATGACCGGCATCCTTAAAGATAGAATGATTGGTTCCGAACACGCTGGCATTGAAAAGATTCCAGAACTGCAACATCACGAAGATGGTGAAGAATATGGTGAGGTAATGAACATTCATCTCTCCATCGGGCAACAAGCCATCGGGCAATCCTTTGAAATAAACCAACAGTCCCATTAAAATAACAAGGAATCCGAAAGCTACTCCGAAGATGTTGTTACGCATGGCAGGTGTAATGATGAAATCGGTGCGCTTACGTGGCTTTTCGTTCATAACATCCATACTGGGCGAAATAGAAGCCAACGCCATAGCAGCGAAAGTATCCATAATCAAGTTAACCCAAAGCATCTGGGTAACGGTAAGCGGAAGGGAAGTTCCGAAGAATGCGCCTAACAACACGCTAAGCAAAGCAACCACATTGATGGTAAGCTGGAATACGATGAACCGCTGGATATTCTTATAAAGCGAACGTCCCCACATAACTGCCGTGGCAATGCTGCGGAACGAATCATCCAACAAGGTAATATCACTGGCTTCTTTTGCTACGGATGTTCCTGTTCCCATCGACAATCCCACTTGAGCATGATTCAACGCCGGAGCATCGTTCGTACCGTCTCCGGTAACGGCAACCACCGCACCTTTTTGTTGCAACAACTGTACAAGTCGTTGCTTATCCATCGGACGCGCACGGCTCATTACCTTCAAATCGAGTACACGGTCGAGGGCTTCTTCATCGCTCAGAGCCGCGAACTCTACTCCGGTGATCCGGTTACGCTCTGTATCTTCCGGTTTCCACAACCCGATTTGGCGTGCTATTTCTGTAGCCGTACCCGGCGTATCTCCCGTAACAATCTTGATTCCGATTCCGGCAGACTGGCATCTCTTCACGGCATCGGGCACATCCGGACGAATCGGATCGCTGATGGCAAAAATGCCCAAGAAAGTCATGCCTCCCTTTTTCACCAGTTCGGCACAGTCGGTCGGATCGCTTGCATCTACATATTTATATGCCAACCCCAACGTACGCATCGCCTTGTTCTGGTAAGCCAATAGCTGTTCATTATTCAAACGTACCTGTTCGGCACTCAAATCACACTTGCTCATTACGATTTCAGGAGCACCTTTAATATAAAGTACACGCTTATTTTGCAAGGGCGAGTCAACCAGCGTAGCCATGTATTTACGCTCGGTTGAGAACGTCAGCTGATTGACGATTTTCGCTCCTTCGCGCAACGCCATATAATCTTTCCCCTGCTCATTCAGCCACAAGAGCAATGCTATTTCCGTAGGGTTACCCACCCCTGACGGTTTTTCTCCTTCTGCCTTTTCTTCCAAGAAAGCCGTTGAGTTAGCCGATATACCTTCGGCTATCAAGTCAGATTTGGTATCATCTAACTTCGCCTCGTAGACCTGCATCAGATTCTGCGTCAGCGTACCCGTCTTATCTGTACAAATCACCGTAATGGCACCCATCGTTTCACAAGCGTGCATCTTACGCACGAGGTTATTGGTCTTCAGCATCCGACGCATATTCAGAGCCAAACTCAACGTCACGCTCATCGGCAAACCTTCGGGAACAGCAACCACAATCAATGTCACTGCCATCATAAAGTATTTAAGCACGATACGGGCAACTTCCAACCATTGATGCCAATCGGTAACCGTGTTATTATTAAAATATACGTATAAATCTTTACTGGTAAAAATAATGAAAGTCAACGCAGCAATCGTAAATCCGGCTTTCCCGATCAAGTTGGCAAGTTTGGTAAGCTGGATATTCAACGGCGTCTGCTCCTGACTCTGCTCCGTAGCCTGACGAGCCACCTTTCCAATTTCTGTAGCATCTCCTACCCGTTCAACCCGCATCGTACCGTGTCCGTCAGTAATCGTTGTTCCACGCATCACCGCATTCGAAGGATAAGTAGCCTCCTCATCGAAATGCGCTTCATCCGTGGTTTTATTCACCATCAATTCCCCGGTAAGGCTCGATTCATTAACTTGCAATGAAACCGCCTCAACCAACGTACCGTCTGCCGGCACCTCTTCTCCGGTATTCAGAATAACGATATCGCCCACTACAATATCCTTACGAGGTATTTCATGTACCTTACCGTTTCGAAGTACCGTAACCGGCGTTTCTTCACCTACAGCGTTTAACAAATCAAACTTTTTATTTGCGTCATACTCAAAATAAAAGCCAATCCCTGTAGCCAAGAATATTGCAAAAAAGATACCAATCGTTTCAGCATACTCATTCTCAATGATAGAAATAATCAGAGAAAAAACAGCCGCAACGAGTAATACCCGTATCACAGGGTCATTGAATTTTTCCAAATAAAGTTTCCACATGGAAGGTCGTTTGGGCGGAGTTAAAAGATTACTACCATACCGCTGACGACTTTCGAGAACTTCGTTATCAGTAAGTCCGGTCAAATGAGAGTCTTTAACATTCTGTGACATAAGTCTAAAATTAAAATATTCAGTGACGCAAAAATACAATATATATTGGAAGCAATGAACTTATTAGTTTTTTTTATTAATTTTTTCCGCCGAAATGTTGTTTGTTTTCTTTTAAACTATTACTTTTGCACTCGGTTTCTGAAACACAAATGAAACACCGGACTTGTAGCTCAGTTGGTTAGAGCAACAGACTCATAATCTGGAGGTCCCAGGTTCAAGCCCTGGCTGGTCCACTGATAAACTCCTGTAAGTTAAATGCTTATGGGAGTTTTATTTTTATCCTCTGTTTATGAATCTTGACAGGAATATGCCTGAAATCTGCTGATGTTGGTCTATTGTTGTTCCCAAATTATTTGAGATAACATGTTGACATTCAAAGCAGAAGTACTAAAGAGCAAGCAGAAAAGTGATGGTACTTACAATGTAAAGATTAGAATGACCTATAACAGGGAGGTCAAAAGACTGTCTACCAATATCTTTGTTAGGCAAGAAGATTTAACTAAATCATTCAAACTAAAGAACCCCAAGTTTATTAAAGAGGCAGATACCATAGTAAGGTATTATCAGGAAGTGTGTGCAAGGCTACAGCTTGACATCAATCACTACACCTTAGATGACATCATAGCTCATCTGAAAGGTGAACAGATAAAATCCCAAGAGATAGACTTCATTCAATTCAGCAGAGAGTGGATAACTCATGCGACCATTAAAGGAGCTGAGAACTATACTACAGCTATCAATGCTTTAGTGGCTTTCTTAGGTCAAGAAGAGCTAAAGATAAGTCAGTTGACTAAAGGTTTGCTGGAGAGATTTGCCTCATACATCAATGCAAGAAGGGAAGTTAAGGTAAAGGAACTGATAAGACAAGGCAAAAGAGTACCCTCTAATAGAGCCTTATCACTCTATTTAGGAAGTATCAGGCACTTGTTCAATGAAGCCAAGAAGCATTATAATGACTATGACAGGAATATCATACTTATTGGCAGTTCTCCCTTTGAGAACTTTAAAATACCAAAACAGGAAGCTACCCGTAAGAGAGCCATATCAGCAGACCTCATCAGGCAGATATATAAGTTGCCTTACCTTTACAACAGTAGAGGAAAAGAAACTCAAGGCAGATATAACCTTGCTAAGGATTGCTTTATCTTATCTTTCTGCTTGATAGGGATAAATTCAGCAGATTTGTATAACTGTAGTGAGTTGGATAGTAATGTAATTACCTATTATAGAACTAAGACCACCAGCAGAAGAGTTGATAAAGCCAAAATGCAAGTGAAGGTACCTGCTTTGATAATGCCTTTATTGAAGAAATATAGGGATATTAAAGGGCAAAGGATTTTCAACTTCTATCACCATTACAGTACAGCAGACAGCTTTAATAAAGCTATCAACTATGGTTTGAAAGAGATAGGCAAACTGATAGGAGTAGATGACTTGGAATATTATGCTGCGAGGCATAGTTGGGCTACTTTAGCAGTGAATAAGGTAGGCATTGACAAGTACACAGTTCATTCAGCCCTTAATCATATAGATGAGGCTATGAAAGTTACAGACATCTATATTGAGAGAGACTTTGAACCTGAAAATGAGGCTAACAGGTTGGTAATGGAATATGTGTTTGGTAATGGTGCTTACATTTAAGTCCAGAAGTGGATTGTAGTAAAGAATCTCCGTATTCACCACTTGTATTATGGGGATTCTTTTCTATCTTTGCGCACTAAGTATTATATATAATATAATGATATTGTAGTAGTGATGAAAGGCAACAGCAATAAGAAAAGTTTATTTAAGCTATCTGTAGGTGGGAATACCACAGACAAGGACTTGGAGCGTGAAGCCAAGGCAAGACAAATGGAAGATATATTCAGCAGTCTTGATGCTATGTTTGCTCCAGCAGATATGCCATCTGTCCCTTCATTAGATATAGACAAAGAGGGCACTTCAAATTCTACTTCTAAGAAAGATAGTTCAACAGATGTTCTCCCTGTAGAAAGTACAACCAATAGCAACAAGTCAGATACTTCACCAGCATTAGAAAAGTCAAAGAAAAGCAACCTATTTGATGAAATAGCCAGCTTCAGTAAGGACATACCAAGAATAGAAGCCCTGCATTCTACTGCCAGCAGTATTTTTTCTATTTCAAAAGATATAGAACAGGAGAAGCAGCCTTTGTCCTCTAAAATTGAAAAAGTTCCCCCATCAATAAAGGTGATTGAATGTGATGAAAGTGTCAGGTGCATATCTGAGATATGGAATGAAACACCTTGTGGCATCATAGAATGTCAGGTGCCACATATAGGAGCTACCTACTTGGAAATGTGCTCAGACAGGGATTCCATTATAGTATTCCCTGATGAAAGTGAAGCATATAGAAACTCTAAGAAATATTCAAATAGCCTGTATGTCAGCAAGGAAATAGGAGAAGAGGATATATCTGACTATATTCAGAAGCAATCAAGGCACAAGTTTATTGCAACCCCTAATAGTGCAGGCAAGTTATTGTACCAGCTAAGCAAGGAGGGTCAGGAAGAGGACGTAGTGAAGAAGTACTTCTTCATGGTCAAGGATATGGAACAGTTACAAGCTGAAAGTACATATAAGGCTGACAATGGCAAGGTGCTGGATTTCTACTTGAAGTTCCCCAAAGGCAAAAGGTGTATCTACACCACAGACTATAGAGCATTTACTCATCCTGTCCTGAATAATGAGGAAGTACATGTCATCAAGTGGAAGAACCTGCCCAAGAGGAACATCAAGGTCATATCATGCAGCAATATTATTGGAGCGTTAAAGGAGGCTATAGAGAAGCTGCCAGCTAAAGACAAGGTACTGGTGGTTTATACCTCTATACAACAGGCAAGATTAGCCATACTCAACTTAAAAGAGGATATGCAGAAAGAGTGCTGTATATGGTGTAGGGAGTTCAATAAAGAGGAGGCTGGAAAGTTCTTCAAAGCAATAGGTGAATCTAAATCCCTGCCTAAAAGAATAACATTCTTGGGTTATAGAGATTATAACCTGCAAATAAAAGGCAAATGCCATCTGATTATTGTGTCTGATACAAATAAGGGCAGCACTTTGATGTCAATCAAGGATATAATCAAAGTCTATAGCCTGTGCAAACCAACTAATATATTAAGTGACACTGTAATACATAATGAGGCAGCCTGCCATTGGCAATGGGAAATGGAAATTAATGTACTTGTAGAAAGGGCTGAAAAGATAGTGAAACTGTTGAATACTGCTGATGAGCTGAGTGAGGGGGATAACAGTTTGAAAAGGCTGTTCTCTATTGTAGGCACCACCCTGAGAAACAAGGCTACAGGCAGAATAAGAGGCAGACTGCCCAATATCAAGTTGATTAGAAGGGATTACTGGAGCAAGGATTCAGCGGCTTACATGAACATAGACAGCCTACTGTTAAGGGTAAACCTCAGCAATACCTATTACAGCAAACCTACAGCTTTAGCTAAGGCACTCAAAGAGCTATATAGCATTACCTCCTCAGAACCCAATAATAATGAGGAGATTCCAGAAGCTCAGCAAGAGATAGAAAAGGAGGAGAAAAAGCGTCAGAGTGCCAAGAAACTCAAAGAAAGGATAGCCATACTGGATGAGATATTGAAACTTCATATAAATAATAAACTCAATCAAGAATATCTTGATGAGAAAGGTAAGAAAGGTAGCAGTATTCATAGAAAGGTTTATAAGGAGGTAGCCAAGCTATACTCCTACATGGGAACAGAAGAGCTTATAGACAACTTGAAACACATTGAAAGTGGCAATAAGATAGGCTTCAATAACTTTAATAACAAGGTCATATACTGGTCTTTAGTTGAGAACCATCCTTTAAGGCTGTCAGTAAATGAAGCGTTCAAGGTCGGAGAGAAGTACACCAATGCTGAAATCAGAGAGAAAATGAACTCCATCATACAGTATCACTTTCATAGGGACTGGTCAGAGAATACCAGAAAGCCCATTACTCTATTCAAGTGCTTTTTTGAGACAGAAAGACCTAAGAGAGAGTATATCATTAAGTCAGAGCTTAGCTTCAAGTGTCACAAGGACAGGATAGACAAGAATGAGGATGATTTGTTAAAATTATTTATAATATCAGATACTCAGGCTAATAAGAAGTCAAAGAAGCCTCAGTCTGAAAAATCTTAGCTACCTTTGAAATAAAAAAATTTCCTACCATAATGGATAGAATAAATAGGGATAATACAGTTAGTTATATACTCTGTAAGAGGTGGAGTGATATAAAAGAAAAGTTTGTCAACTACTTTGCTTCCTTAGAGCCTAAGCATGCTATAGTAAGCTCTTTAGGTATTCAATTAAAATATTCAGGTTACTTTGCTATGATTCCAAGTAATTTGGATTTAGAAGCCCATTTAGCTCAATATCCAGTTACAGACTATTTCTTTGTAAAGGATAATTCAGGACATGTAAAATCTGTCAATATCAATGGAACTCTTGGGGCTTATTTTGACCCTGACAGACTTATCTATATAATAGGGCTTATCAGTTCCATACCTGCTAAGAATAAGGATTCCATTACAGAAGATGGTTATGTGTCTATTAACTCCAAGCTCATAAGGAATGCTTTCAAGGACTATTTACCTTATCTTGACTATCTCATAAGAACAGGAGTGTTATGTACTGATGGGCAGTATATTCAAGGTGAGAAGTCAAAAGGCTACAAGTTCACAAAGCAGTATGCCAATGTGCCATTAAAAAGATATGATTACCATGCCTTTCAAGGCAAGGTAGAAGCTATTCCACAAGAAGTCTATAGTGAGGAAAATGGCACTTTTATAACTAATACCCTAAGTGAAGACTCCCCCTATCTGTCCCATTGGTATCTCACACAAAAGCTGCATATAGACAAGCATGCAGCAATCTCTTATGCCCAAGACCTTATGCAATACAAGCTTAGTCAAGGCATACAGTCATGGGATATTAATAAAGATAAGACAAATGAGAGTGTAATAGTCAGGAAGCACCCATTGACCCAATATCAAGCTGCACTATACAATATCAACAGCATTGATATAGGAGATTATAAGGTTTCCATTGATACCCATGTACATAGGCTGCATTCAGCTATAACCAATATACAGAAAGACTACAGAAATTTCCTTACTTATGGTGGTCAAGAATTGGTATGTATTGATATAAAAAATAGTCAACCATACCTTATCTGTGCATTGCTTAACCCAATGTTCTGGCATGTTAATAATGAGCTATCATTAAGCCTCTATTCACTTCCAGAAGATATACAAAGAAGTATAACCTCTGTAGCTCTACCATTGGAACTGGAAAAGTTCTTTGGCAAGTGCTCTAATGATGATTTCATTCAATACAAAGAGGTTGTAGCTAATGGCAGGATGTATGAAACCATAGCAGAAGTATGCCAATCCCATTTGCAGAGTCCTATTAGTAGAGATGAGGCAAAGGTATTGATGTTCTATCTCTTGTTCTCAAGCAATCAGGGGAAGCATGACAATTCCACTATTAACAGTATGAAGAATATATTCAGCATTAAATTATTCCCCAAAGTAGCCCAACTCATTAAAATCATTAAGCATAGGTATAAAGGAGTCCCTGTCAAGAAACAGCACAATAGGTTAGCTTGCCTGCTGCAATCAATGGAGAGTGAGATTATACTCCATAGGTGCTGTAAAAAGATATGGGAGGAGTGCAACCATCAAGTTCCAGTGTTCACTATACATGACTCTATTGCGACAACGGTTGAACATAGGGAGTATGTACAAGCTGTAATGAGAGAGGAACTCAACAAAGCCATAGGAATACCTCCAACATTAAGTATAGACTATTGGAAGCCAAGCGAAGTGAAATATCACAATATGTTATCACATACGTGAGAGACCGAAACTGCCCCTGTTTTCACCACAGAAAGCAGGGGTTTATTATATCTACACATAGAAGTAGATAACTGTTTCTACTGCCCAAGCTGCTATACTACAAAAATTTTTTATTTTATTTTTTCACCTCTTCTGGACTTCCATGAGCCAGCTCTAACCACCTTTACCCTCCCTCCCCTTGCTTTGGAGTGGGAGATACCCCCAGTAGTGAGGTTTAGACTGATGAATGGCATTAACTCTATTGGGTACTAACTCTCCCCCTGCAACTGATGTTTAACAACTTAAAATTACAGACAAATGGAAAAGTTAAAGTTTTTGGAGACTATGACTGTTGAAGAGTTCAAGTCCAAGATGAGTGTAAACAAGATTGAAGTGAAGCAGAATCCTTATACAGGTAAATGCTTCTTCGTGTATGGCATTGAGACAGGAGCTGTGAGTGAGAAGTTCATCAACGGTGAAATCACCAATCCTGTCATTTCACAAGTATGTTCACCTGATACAGGTGACATGTTCTACATGCTCCATCAGAAAGGGGATGGAGGAGCACCAACTCTGGCTACTTTGTAATGTAGTCAGGAAGGTCAGGAAGGTGGTGAGTGAATAGCTTGCCACCTTTTTTATTTACCACAGGAGTTTAACTAAATGTATTTTTTGATATGATGAATCTAAGGAAATCATCCAAGAAGCAGGCTAAGATAAAGCTTGCTCTTCAAGGCTGTGCAGGTAGTGGAAAGACCTATTCAGCACTGCTGCTGGCTTATGGACTTTGCAATGACTGGACTAAGATAGCAGTCATTGATTCAGAGAATGGAAGTGCAGATTTATATGCACATCTGGGCAGTTACAATGTATTGAGCTTGAATGAGAACTTCACACCAGAAACCTATACGGAAGCCATAAAGGTATGTGAGGATGCAGGCATGGAGGTAATCATCATAGACAGCATATCCCAATGCTGGGATAACCTGCTGGAGTACCATGCCAACTTACAAGGGAACAGCTTCACTAACTGGCAGAAGATAACACCAAGAATGAACAGCTTCATGCAGAAGATATTGCAGTCAGACAGACATATTATCTGTACCATGAGGTGCAAGCAGGATTATGTGCTGAATGAGAAGAATGGCAAGATGGTACCTGAAAAGGTAGGTCTAAAGGCTGTCATGAGGGATGGAATAGATTATGAGTTTACCATAGTTTTTGACATCAATATGAAACACCAGTGTGTGGTATCTAAGGACAGGACAAATCTTTTCATTAACAAACCTGACTTCATGATAACCCCTACTACAGGGCAAATTATCAATGACTGGTGCAATGACGGGGTTACTGTAGAAATGATTAGAGGTAAGATAAACCAAGCCAAATCCATTGAGGAACTTACTTCAATCTATCACCAGTACCCTGAATGGTACCAGCAGCTTACCTCTGACTTCATGAACAAGAAATCAGAGTTGCAGGAGATAAAGAACAAGAGTATCAACTATACACCTAATTTTACAAGATATGGAAGCAATGCAGTTGCAGCCTGTCAGGGCTGATTTGGTTTATCCAAGCAGGATGAACAGAAGTTTGAAGTATGATGCGGAGGTCATTACTCCAATAGAGATAATAGAAGCAGAAGTGCCACAGTCAGGAAGTGGGCATAAGTTACCTTTTATAGAAGCCAATACAAAAGAAGTCACTATTGAACATTTGAAGAATGACTGTGTAGTGCCTGTATTCAGCAAGGATAATGAGATAACAATCTCACACCCCAGCTTTATAGAAACTGTGTGGGAAGCTGCCAATAGAGTATTCCCCAATGAGACCATTGAATGCCCAGCTATAAGGGTAAGCCATGTGATTAAGGGAAGAACCCCTGAAGCCATCCACAAGCCAGTAAAGGACTTGCTGGAAACAGACAAGACCATCTATTATGAGAGGATGATGTTCTGCTTCGAGATACCCACCATTCATGAGGACATTGCAGGTAACAGGCTTAACCTTACAATAGGTGGTGTAAGGGCATACAACCATGAGAACCTTTACAGTAAGAAAGGAACAGAGAAGTTCAAGGTTTTCATAGGCTTCAAGAACATGGTATGCTGCAATATGTGTGTGTCCACTGATGGTTACAAGTCAGAGCTAAAGGTAATGAGCATCAATGACCTCTTTACCTCAGCTATGCAACTGTTCCAAGAGTACAACATATCAAAGCACCTTTATTATATGTCAGCCTTTAAGGACAGCTACATGACTGAACAGCAGTTTGCACAGTTCTTGGGCAAGAGCAGGCTGTATCAATACCTGCCCAATGAGCAAAAGAGGAAACTGCCTTTGATGCTTATGACTGATACACAGGTGAACCTTGTAGCCAAGGCATATTATCATGATGATAACTTTTCACCTCTTCAAGACCTTAATAGCGGAATCAGCATGTGGAATGTGTATAACCTGCTTACAGGAGCTAATAAGAGCAGCTATATTGATAACTTCTTGGATAGAGCCTACAATGCCAACCAACTTGCTGAGGGGCTTAATAAGGCTCTCTATGGAGAAAATGAATATTCCTGGTTTATCCAGTAATTACTTTGATTAGTAAACTTTCCCTCCCCTTACCTCCCTTATCCATTATGGTAGGAAATTCTTGCTGTGTCGAAAAATACTGGACTGTCTTATTAGGAATTAAAGTAAAAATCGACATCTGCGCACTAAGTTATAAATGTTATATATTATAACATATTAGCTTTACAGCAGAACAGGATTATACTCACTTCTCTTTTCTGATTTATAGGAAAGTGAGTACACCTGCTATAAGGATAAGGAAGGCAAGCACAAATTGCACATCTAATTTGAGATTTCTCTATATAAAGACAGAGTTAGATGTGCATTTGGTCATTAAAGAGGTTGGCTATTATGGTCAGGAAGAGGTTTGTTTAAGGAAGTTAGGATATGTGGCTATTCCCTCATCCTTAACTTAATCCCTTTCTTGACCATAAGAATGCCGCTTGTATTGAGTAATGTTGAACAAATAACAGATTTAAGAAATGGATATTGTATTAAGTATCTTAGGAGAGATAGCCATGTTCTTTATTGGTCTCTTCATAATGGCTAAGGTATTGGACTGGTAGCAGCCCATGTCTGTAGTTTATTGTTGTACAAGCCCCAGCTTATTACAGGTTGGGGCTTTTAATGTATCTACCTATGGAAGATTTGATATTATTACTAAGGTTCATGATTATACCACTTGCAGTAGTCACATTACTTGCATTTGTGTATAGCAGGAACAGGGAATAAGAGTACCTTTGTATGTAGTTAAGGCACAGCCCATACCTATGGTATCTGATATGCTGGAGTTTAACTTTGAAAAAGTGGCTTTTACATGATTGGTTCTTGCTGAAAAGTAGTATCTTTGTGGCATGAAACATTAAATGAATAGCGAATGAAGTAGAAGTTTAACAAAGACATATTGGAAAAAGAAGTGTTTGCTTCTTACTTGTGACAGTCCTAAAATCACCACTTTGAAGACTAACAATCACAGCAGTAAGCAAGTGAATGCTCATACCATAAGGTGTGGGCTTTCTCTGTTTGTGATTGTAGGTGTTGTGGTGATACCTTGGACTAAAACAGGAAAGTATCACACCTTTCTTTTTGTGGTATGGCTGCAAAAGGAGAATTTATGAGAACAATAGATGAATTAGATGATGTTTTACTTGAGGAATACTACTTTGAGTCATCTTTCAAAGACTGTTATACCACATATATGCCAACTTCTGATGAGGTATCTGATATGCCAGAATTAGCAGAGCTTCAATCTCAATATGCTTATTGGTGCTTAAAGAGTAAGGAAAAGCTATGTTCAGACAGCTTGCCAAATGAGACCCCAGACAGCAACTTTGTGCTATTAATAAAAGACCATATTAGTTCATATAAAGCTAATCCTGCAAACCAAATAAACCCTGCAATGAAATGGCTTTATAGCTTAACAGATATGACTATGTTATCCCAGCAAATAAGTATGCTTGCCATGCACTCTCAATTTAAGAATCAGCCAGATATTTCAATAATAGATGAACATACTCAGTGGGAATCATTAAATCCTATTACAGTATCAATAGGAATAGCGATTTACACCTACTATACTATATTGGTTAATCCTTCTATAAAAATAAATACCTTCAATGCTTTGTTTATCAGAAGTTGGTATTGCTATTATAAGAACTGGATGGCTCGCTGCTTGATGATTAGAATGAATGGTTCCAACTGGAGGTTACAATTCAAAGGAGTTTTATTAGAATAGTATCAAATATAAATGGTAATCATATGAAGCCCTACAATAATGGAACTAAGAGAATGCAAGGGAAGTATGGGATGATAAGTATCACTCCATATATATGTAGTGACGGAGATGTCAAAATACTTAGAGACAAAGGCATCTCCCTCTATATCACCAAAGACTTAATTGGTGCATGTAAAGGCTACTTGTGTCCTGTGGTGCAGAATGGTAAGATAGGCTTTATCAACAGCTTCGCAGAAGTTGTTATACCACCTAAATATGACAGTTTTATAGGAGAGTTCAATAAGGTTGAATCCATGATTGTTGCATATAGAGACAATATGTGTGGAGTATTGAATACCAATGGGATTGAAATGCTTATGGGGGAGTATCAAAGCATATCTCTGATAGGTGCTCAATATGCCATAGTCATGAACTCCGAATATCAGAAAGGCATCATTGAAATCATGACTAACCAAATGACTGTACCCTTTGGAGAGTATGACAGCTTCAACTATTACAATAAGATTTTAACAGCTCGCAAGAAACTCCTGAAAGGGTTAATCACTCCTACCGGCAAGTTAATTACACCTATTCAATACAAGTGGATTGGAAAGGTTGAATATGGGTCACTTAGAGTTATCATAGAAGAGAAAACAGATGATACTGTAATAAAGAGGTGGGGGCTTTTAGATACACGAGGTAATGAGATACTTCCTGCCATCTATGATAACATATTACCTGTTAGAAGCAATGGAAGTGTGGTTTATGCAATAAAAGATAACAAGACTATCAAGTTTGACACAAGTAATTTAACCCAAAGGACTAATATAAAATAACATGGAACAGGATTTAAGTTGGAGCATTGCTAAGACAGGCTTACCTCTGATTACTATTGAGTTGACAACTGATGATGGAAATAAAGGTAACCTATGCTTTCTGATTGATACAGGAGCAACCATAAACATCATATACAGGTTTGTATGCAAGCACTTCACCAAGTCTTTCATTGAGCTTGAAGGCAGCGGTTCTATGATAGGCTTTGAGGGCAAGGAGCATAAGACCCAATATATGGGAATAACTTTTCAACTGGAGGGGAAAGAATATTCTGGAGTGTTCTCAGTCATAGAGGAATACAAGGGAATGAAGCATATAGAGAATGAATCTGGAATACAAGTGCATGGGGTGCTTGGTATGCCTTTCCTGAGAGCCAACAGGTGGATTGTAGACTTAGACAGATTAGTAGTAAAAACCCAATAATATTAGAAGAAGATATATTTATTTGCTGCTATGGCTCTGATAATGATGAGTTGTAGTTCTAATGATGAGGAAAACTTCCCAGCAGATGAACTACTTGCTGGTACTGAATGGAGGTATGGTACATTCTATGATGATGATTACCTTGATGTTCCACCAATAGAACAGGTTACTCCTGAAAATGTAGATTTGCTTGATAAATACTTTCCTAATGTAGAGCTGATATGTACCGCAGGTGAAGTCAACACAACTGATGAAGAAGAGAAAACACAAGGTGAACTTCCCTTTGTTGGCTCACGGGCTAAGCTGACCTTTACCAATAGAGAATGCCTTTATTATAGTGATGAGGGCATTTCATATACCACGGTAGAGGTCATCAGACATTACAGTCAGACCACTACTTATGTGGCACAGAACTATACAAGCACCGTCAATCCATATATCAGTCTTGAAGTCACCAAAGATGCAATCACTCTATATCAGACCAACCCTTATACTGGCCAGCAAATGGAACATGTCTACCTTGAGCTGGATAACTTCAAGCATACCAGAACTTGGGAAGAAACCATTTCTTCTGACACAGAGGAATCCTGTATAAACCCTAAAGAGGAGACTTTCAGTTATCAAAGGAATGGCAATGAAGTGGTATTAAGCAACAGCAATAAGAAGTGGATAGGTACACTTGACACAGATGCTTGGACACTCTCATTTGTTCAGATTATACCAGAGAAGAAAGAGATGCCTACATTTAGCTTAAAGTAGACTAATGATATTACGATAGCTAATAATACACCTCTTCTGGACTGAAATTAACCCAATAATGTAATAACTAAGTGATTTATGAAGAAGCAGGAAATAGAAACTTAGCACCTTAATAAGTGCATTCTTTGGCTTAGTATAAACTCAGCCATTGTTGTTCAATAGTTGTTCTATTGATTTTTCAAGAGAGAATTAACTAACTGATATACAGTAGTTTCAGGCAAAAGTTTTGATAGACTCATAATCTGGAGGTCCCAGGTTCAAGCCCTGGCTGGTCCACATTAAGAATCAAGCACTTACAAAGATTTTGTAGGTGCTTTTTCTTTTATTGGTGACCCTCAGGTGACCTTTTTGAAGCAAAACTTTGTGAAAGTGACCTTTTGAAATTTCATAGAATTGCAGAAATTTCTTATGGATTTTAATAGGAAGAATATCTAAACCTGTATCATTGTAAGCATTCGGTAAACCACGTATTTTCGTCTCCAACTTCCATCATTAACTTTACGTCCAAAAAGCCAAGTTATGAT
>NZ_JACSPQ010000006.1 GCF_014837055.1 Phocaeicola faecium | reverse complement strand
GCTTTCGCTCCCGAAAGCGGGTGCAAAAGTACGCACTTTATCCGATTCCGCAACACACTCCACACACTTTTTTTCATCTTTTTTTGATATTCGTGGAAAATATGCTGTAAAACAGGGTTTTACAACGGAAACTTTTTGGAAGGGAAGCCGAGAAGAAGGAAAAACAGCACATCTATATATACGGGCGTACGCGATTACATTTATTTATGCGACACAAACACGGAGAAATTTCTACCCGGAAGGACGAAAATTTCTATTCGGAGCGTAGCCTGTCACATGCGGTAGGAACAGGCAACGCTTCGGCTTCCGTTTTTGGAAGTGAGAAAACAGGGCTAAAACAACATCCGCAACACGGTTTTTTCTATTGAAAATTAGCGTTACTCTTTTGTTTTTTCCGCTGAAAAGCGTATTTTTGCTTAATAACATTTAATATATCAAACGATGAAAGAGTTTTTACGGAGCATGTTGGCTACCATAGCAGGGATTATTGTAGTCGGATTCATTTTTTTTATACTAAGTCTTTTCACGATAACCGGATTTATCGCGATGTCAGAGTCTGAAACGACAGTTCGTGAAAATTCTATATTCTTACTTGACCTGACAGGAAACGTTTCGGAACGTTATCAGCAAAACCCGTTGGACCAAATTTTAGGCGAAAAACAAACGACCTACGGACTGGATGATATTTTATCTTCCATCAAAAAGGCAAAGGAAAACGAAAACATAAAAGGTATTTACCTGAATGCCGGAGCCTATAATTGCTCTACCGCATCGTTACAGGCAATACGTAACGCATTGGTGGATTTTAAAGAAAGCGGGAAATTTATAGTGGCATACAGCGGAATGTATACCCAATCGGCATACTACATTGCCAGTGTTGCCGATAAAATTATTGTAAACCCTTCGGGAAACATTATGTGGCACGGATTATCGGCACAAACCATGTTTTTTACGGATTTGCTGAAAAAAGTAGGCATCGAGATGCAAATATTCAGAGTAGGTACATACAAATCTGCCGTAGAACCTTTTACGGAAACTGCAATGAGCCAAGCAAACCGTGAACAAACGCAGGCTTTTGTATCTTCTTTGTGGGAACAGTTTGTAACAGACGTATCGGCTTCGCGCAACCTGACACCCGAAAGACTCAACGAGCTGGCAGACCTGAACATGGATTTCCAGCCGGCTGAAACTTACATTGAAAACGGACTGGCAGACACGCTCATGTATAAAGACGGTGTATTAACGTATCTGAAAAAATTGACCGACTGTAAAGAAGACCAAGAACTTTCTGTTCTGACTTTAAACGACATGACCAATGTGAAACGCAATACGCCCAAAGACAAAAGCGGGAACATCATAGCCGTATATTACGCCTACGGGGAGATAGACAGCCAAGCAGACATTGCCTACGATGAAGGTATCAACTCGGAGAAAGTAATAAAAGACTTACGCAAACTGCGTGAAAACAAGGATGTCAAGGCGGTGGTACTGCGTGTAAACTCACCCGGAGGAAGCGCATACGCTTCTGAACAAATCTGGCGCGAAGTATCTCTGCTGAAAGAAGAAAAGCCTGTTATTGTTTCGATGGGTGATTATGCGGCTTCGGGCGGTTATTACATCTCATGTGCAGCCACACAGATAGTAGCCGAACCAACAACGCTAACAGGCTCTATCGGTATCTTCGGAATGTTTCCGGACGTATCGAAGTTAGTCAACGAGAAACTTGATATACATATTGACGGAGTAAAGACGAACCAACTGTCTGATATAGGCATTATTAACCGCCCCTTCAACCCGGAAGAACAAGCATTGATACAGAACATGGTAAACGAAGGGTATGAACTGTTTACCAAACGCTGTGCCGACGGTCGAAACATTCCGATAGAAGAACTCAAGAAGATAGCAGAGGGACGTGTATGGACCGGAGCCATGGCCAAAGAATTAAACTTGGTAGACGAATTGGGCGGACTGGACAGGGCCGTCGCAATAGCAGCAGACACGGCGAATGTAGAGAATTATACCATCCTGTCTTACCCCGCAAAAGAAGATATATTTACCAGTTTGCTGAACATCAACGGCGAGCGTTACATAAAGAGCAAAGTAAAAAATTTGCTCGGCAATTACGGAAACGCTTTCATGTGGATGAATCATGCAGCCGAAGCAGATCGCCTGCAAGCACGTATGCCGTTTGAATATCAAATAAAATAACCGGGACTTCTTTTATGAATCGACAAAAAGTCCGGATATATTATGCTTTGCTGCCTTTTGCTTTCTTATACGGTATCGGGGTAAGAATCAGAAACAAACTTTTCGATTTGGGTATTCTGAAATCGAGAAGTTTTCCCGTTCCGGTTATCTGCATCGGAAATTTGAGTGTGGGGGGTACCGGGAAAACCCCTCATACGGAATACTTAATACGGCTATTGAACGAAAAATTCAAGATAGCCGTACTGAGCCGAGGGTATAAGCGGACATCGAAAGGATTTGTGCTTTACCAAGACCGCACTACGATGGCAGACATTGGAGACGAACCTTTTCAGATGGCACGCAAGTTTCCGAACATTTATGTGGCGGTAGACCGTAACCGGTGTCATGGCATCGAGCAACTCATGAATATGTCTGCAACCTCCGACGCAGAAGTTATCATTTTAGACGATGCTTACCAACACCGTTACGTCACACCGGGGCTGTCTATCTTGCTGACCGATTATAACCGGCTGATTTTTCGGGATAAACTGCTTCCGGCAGGACGCTTGCGCGAGCCTGTAAAAGAGAAAAAAAGAGCCGATATCATTATCGTAACCAAATGTCCCGACTCTTTAAGTAAAGAAGAAGCCAAAGCGTTGCAAAACCGGATAGCTCCGCTCAGTAACCAAAAGTTGTATTTTACGAAATTCGTTTACGAAGAATTACAACCCTTTGTATCCGGTAAGCCACGGCTACGCATCGAATCGCTGAAAACCGATGAAAGCATCATCATAGTGACAGGCATTGCCTCCCCTGCCCCGCTTATCCGGAAATTATCGGCTTATACGCCATACGTATATCCGGTTACATTCGGCGATCACCATGCTTTCAGCGCAACCGATATTGCCCGCATCCAACAGGCTTTCGACCGCTGCAAGACAGACAAAAGGATGATTGTTACAACCGAAAAAGACGCAGCGCGCCTCACCAATCATCCCAACTTGACGGAAACTTTAAAAAACAACCTTTACATACTCCCCATAAAAGTGGAGTTTTTAGACGAAGACAAACAATTATTTAACAATCAAATTATCGAGTATGTTAGAAAAAATCCAAGAAACAGCAAATTTCTTAAGAAGTAAGATGCACACCCAGCCCGAAACCGCCATCATCTTAGGTACAGGTTTGGGAAGTTTGGTACACGAAATCACCGACGCTTACGAAATAAGCTACAAAGACATTCCCAATTTTCCTATCTCAACCGTGGAGGGACATAGCGGGAAACTGATCTTCGGGAAATTAGGTAACAAAGACATCATGGCAATGCAAGGACGTTTTCACTTCTACGAGGGTTACTCGATGCAAGAAGTAACTTTCCCCGTCCGCGTAATGCGCGAACTCGGTATCAAAACCTTATTCGTATCGAATGCGGCCGGAGGCATGAACCCTGATTTTTCTATCGGCGACCTGATGATTATTACCGATCATATCAACTTCTTCCCGGAACACCCGCTGCGCGGAAAGAACATCGAATACGGTCCACGATTCCCGGACATGAGCGAAGCCTACTCGAAAGAACTCATTAACAAGGCTCTTCAGATAGCCGAAGAGAAAGGCATCAACGTGCAGCAAGGCATCTATATCGGTACGCAAGGACCCACTTTTGAAACTCCTGCCGAATATAAGATGTTCCACATTTTAGGGGCAGACGCAGTGGGTATGTCTACCGTACCCGAAGTTATCGTTGCCAACCACTGTGGCATCAAGGTATTCGGCATTTCAGTCATCACCGACTTGGGTGTGGAAGGAAAAATAGTAGAGGTATCTCATGAGGAAGTACAAAAAGCCGCTGACGCTGCCCAACCGAAAATGACAACAATCATGCGAGAACTTATCAACAGATCATAAATTATGCACGAAGGAAATAGAACAGAAATCTCAACCTTAGGGGAGTTCGGACTTATCAAACACCTCACTCAGGATATCACGCTGCAAAACAATGAGAGCAAATACGGGGTAGGTGACGATGCTGCCGTATTGGAATTCGCAGAGAAACAGGTACTGGTAACCACAGACCTGCTGATGGAAGGGGTTCATTTCGACTTGGTATACACTCCGCTGAAACATCTGGGCTATAAGTCGGCAATGGTTAATTTCTCTGATATCTATGCGATGAACGGAACCCCGAAACAGATTACCATATCGCTGGCTGTTTCGAAACGTTTCTGCATTGAAGACTTAGAGGATTTTTACGAAGGAGTAAAGCTCGCCTGCCAGTTGCATCAGGTAGACATTGTAGGCGGAGACACCACTTCTTCGGTTACGGGGCTGGCAATTTCAATAACCTGTATCGGCGAAGCTGACAAAGACAAGGTGGTTTACCGGAACGGAGCCAAAGAGACCGACCTGATTTGCGTAAGCGGAGATTTGGGTGCGGCGTATATGGGGCTTCAGCTCATGGAACGTGAGAAAGCTGTGTTTCAGGGAGAAAAAGATGTTCAGCCGGATTTTGCCGGAAAGGAATACCTGCTGGAACGCTTATTGAAGCCCGAAGCCCGAAAAGATATCATAGAGGCTTTAGGCAAGGCAGGCATCAAACCTACTGCCATGATGGATATATCGGACGGATTGTCTTCGGAACTGATGCACATTTGTTCACAGAGCCATACGGGATGCCGCATTTACGAAGACCGTATCCCAATAGACTATCAAACGGCTGTGATGGCAGAGGAATTTAACATGAATCTTACGACATGCGCCCTAAACGGCGGCGAAGATTATGAACTTCTGTTTACCGTTCCACTAACAGACCACGAAAAGGTATCTCAGATAAAGGACGTGAAAGTTATCGGGCACATCACCAAACCGGAGCTGGGCAATGTCTTGGTTACCCGCGACGGCAATGAATTGGAGATTAAAGCGCAGGGCTGGAATCCTTTACAGAAATAATAGCTGTCAAATAAAACGAGGCTACTTCGGGAATGAAGCAGCCTCGCTTTTATTAACGGACAATGTTACTTGGATATGTATCAGGCATTGTTACACGTTTCCAAATTTCATGTTGCCAAGAATCTATTTTATTACCATCCGCATCTTTGGTTAGGTAATACTTGACATACATTAAATCGCCATCATCTTCTAACGTAAAATACATTTCATTAATCTGCCCATTCAACTGAGGCAGGTGAATGTTTCTCGTCACATACTCGTTATACACTTTACCGTCTTTCACGTCATACGTACCATAACCGATAACAACGGCTCCGGTCTGCATCATGACAACATTAGTAAAGCAACCGTCTTCGGAAAGAATTTTCAAAGAGTTACTGGTCTTTAACTCACCGGGAATATCGGGAGAAGCAGAACTGTAAAAACACATTTGCCATACGCCGCTCAAATTTATCGGCCTTTTTTCTTGAATATCCTGAGCTGCCAAACTACCGACAGCAGTAAGCAACATCGCTGCTAACAGGAAAAAATGACGGACTTTCATAATATTGCTTTTTGGTTTACAATCCAATCGAGTTGATATTCAAATATAAGCATTTATTTTGAAAGCTCGCTACTTTTATTAGTATTTTTTCAAAGAGCCTGTTTAAATCGTTTTCAAACGCTGCTGTAAGGCATAAAAAATTCTACCCATAGGACAACCGTGTCCTATGGGTAGAATTAAGTAACTCATCCGCTTGCGATGCCCTACACTAACGGTAGTGTTTTTCAATGCATACGGAGGGTGAATATCTTCCTTTATCAGGAAACAATAAAGTCCTGAGTATTAAAACTCTGCATTACGCGGGGTACGCGGGAAAGGTATTACGTCGCGGATATTCGCCATACCGGTAACGAACAGCAACAGACGCTCGAATCCCAAGCCGAATCCTGAATGAGGACATGATCCGTACTTACGTGTATCCAGATACCACCACATGTCTTTCATCGGAATATTCAATTCCTGAATGCGAGTCAGCAGTTTGTTGTAGTCTGCCTCACGTTCCGAACCGCCGATGATTTCTCCGATTTTCGGGAACAAGACATCCATGGCGCGTACAGTCTTTCCGTCATCGTTCTGCTTCATGTAGAATGCCTTGATTTCTTTCGGGTAGTCGGTCAGGATTACCGGACGTTTGAAATGGTCTTCTACCAAGTAACGTTCATGTTCCGAAGCCAAATCCACTCCCCAATATACAGGGAATTCAAACTTATGTCCGTTGGCTACGGCTTCTTCCAGTATTTTAATTCCTTCCGTGTAAGGCAGGCGTACAAAGGTCTCTTTCAATACACCTTGCAGGCGTTCAATCAAACCTTTGTCGAACATATCGTTCAGGAATTTCACATCGTCGTAACAGTTGTCTAATGCCCACTGTACACAATATTTAATGAATTCCTCTGCCAAATCCATGTTATCGTTGATGTCGTTAAACGCAACCTCAGGTTCTATCATCCAGAACTCAGCCAAGTGGCGGGGTGTGTTCGAGTTTTCGGCGCGGAATGTAGGACCAAATGTATAGATGGCTCCCAATGCCGTTGCTGCCAGCTCTCCTTCCAACTGACCGGACACCGTCAGGCTGGTTTGTTTTCCGAAGAAATCGTCGTCGTAGATAATCGAACCGTTTTCGTTCTTTTTCAAATCGTAAAGGTTCATCGTAGTAACCTGAAACATCTGACCTGCTCCTTCACAGTCCGACGCCGTGATAATCGGTGTGTGGAAATAGAAGAAACCACGGTCATGGAAGAACTTATGGATGGCAATAGCCATGTTATGACGGATACGGAATACGGCTCCGAAGGTGTTGGTACGCGGACGGAGATGTGCTATTTCGCGAAGAAATTCCATAGAATGTCCTTTCTTCTGAAGCGGATACGTGTTGTCACATACTCCGAGCACCTCGATGGCGCGTGCCTGAATTTCGCAAGCCTGTCCTGCTCCTACCGATTCTACCAACTCGCCGTTCACGCTCAGACACGAACCGGTAGTAACCTGTTTCAACAGTTCCTCATCAAAGTTTGCAAGATCTACTACAACCTGCACATTATTTATAGTAGAACCGTCATTCAGGGCAATAAAGTTTACTTGTTTGCTGCCACGGCGGGTACGAACCCATCCTTTTACGTTGACCATGCTGCCGAAGTCGCGGCGTTTCAGCAGGTCAACAATTTTTGTTCTACGAATTGTTTCCATTTCAAGTTTATTTTTATCAATTATTCAAAAGACCCCATGCGGAGTATGTTGACTTCTTTTTCGGTGAGGTAACGCCAGTCGCCCCGACGCAATCCCTTTTTGGTAAGTCCGGCAAAATAAACGCGGTCGAGCTTCACCACACGATATCCCAGCGATTCAAAGATACGGCGGACGATACGGTTCTTACCTGAGTGAATCTCGATACCTACTTGTGATTTGTCTGTATCCGAAGCATAGCTTACGGCATCGGCATGGATTTCGCCATCGTCGAGCGTAATTCCGGCAACAATCTTATCAAGGTCTGCCTTCGTTACGTTTTTATCACAATATACATGATAGATTTTCTTTTTCAAGAACTTCGGGTGAGTCAGCTTAGAAGCCAAATCGCCATCGTTTGTGAGCAGCAGCACACCAGTAGTATTGCGGTCGAGACGGCCTACCGGGTAGATGCGTTCCTTACAAGCTCCTTTTACCAAATCCATCACGGTTTTACGTTCTTGCGGGTCATCGGAGGTAGTCACACAGTCTTTAGGCTTATTAAGCAGCACATACACCTTACGTTCGATAGATACAGGCTGATCGTGGAACTTCACTTCGTCGGTACGTTTGATTTTGGTTCCCAGTTCTGTTACCACTTCACCGTTTACCGATACCACACCTGCGGTGATATATTCGTCTGCTTCACGACGCGAACAGATACCTGCGTTAGCCAAAAACTTGTTCAAACGTATCGGTTCGTTCGGGTCGGTCAGTATATCTTTATATTCTATCTGTTTCTTCTTGCTGTACTTGGCGTTCGGGTTATAATCGGCAGTACGCGGACGATATCCTCCTTGCGGGCGACCATAACCTCCTTGATTTTCATTGTTGAACCGCGGACGATACTGCGGACGATAGCCGTTATCGTTTTGCTGTCCGCTGTTATAACGCGGGCGATACGGGCGTTGTTCTCCACCTTCCGCATTGTTAAAGCGCGGACGGAACGGGCGTTGCTCTCCACCTTCCGCATTATTATAACGCGGACGATACGGGCGTTCGCCGTAATTGCGCTGCTGACGGTTTTCGCCGTCGTTGTTGTTAAAGCGCGGATTATACGAAGAACGATACGGACGCTCATTTCTGTCGTTGTTGTAATTCGGGCGACGTCCGTAGCTTCCGCCTTCATAACGATTGTTTCTGTTATAACCTTCTCTGTTGTTGTAAGACTTGTAACCATCACGGTTAGAACGGCTGTATCCGCCTTCCTGTCTGTTCTCTTTTTCTTCCATAATCTTTTTACTGTTTAGTTTTTATTTATCATCCCCCTCTCGGGGTAAATCATTTTATTACATGCCTGTATAGTTATGCGGCGTAATCGCACGCAGTTCTTTTTTTATTTCTTCGCTAACGTTCAGTGTTTCGATAAATTCTTTGATAGATGCTTCGTTGATGGCTTGGTTAGTCCGAGTAAGCGCTTTCAGTGCTTCATACGGATGCGGGTAAGCCTCGCGGCGCAGAATGGTTTGAATGGCCTCTGCCACCACGCTCCAGCAGTTGTCTAAGTCTTCGTAAATCTTATGCTCGTTCAGCAACAGTTTGCCCAGTCCTTTCAGCGAACTCTGAATGGCAATCAAGGTATGCCCGAACGGAACGCCTACATTGCGCAATACAGTCGAGTCGGTCAAATCGCGCTGCAAACGAGACACCGGCAGCTTGGTTGACAAATGTTCAAGAATGGCATTTGCCACACCCAAGTTTCCTTCAGCATTTTCAAAGTCGATAGGATTTACTTTATGAGGCATTGCGCTTGAGCCTACTTCACCTGCTTTAATCTTCTGTTTGAAATATTCCATCGAAATATATTGCCAGAAGTCGCGGTTCATGTCTATCATGATGGTATTGATACGCTTCATGGCATCGAATATGGCTCCCAAATTGTCGTAATTCGAAATCTGAGTGGTATATTCTTCGCGTTCCAAGCCCAATTTCTCGGCTACAAATTTATTACCGAATGCTTTCCAGTCGTATGCCGGATAAGCCACATGATGGGCGTTGTAGTTACCCGTTGCCCCACCGAATTTTGCGGTAATCGGACAAGCTTTCAACACTGCCAACTGGCGGTTCAAGCGGTATGCGAACACCATGATTTCTTTTCCCAAGCGAGTGGGAGAAGCCGGCTGTCCGTGAGTTTTAGCCAACATAGGAATATCTTTCCACTCTTCGGCATAAGCCGTAAGCTGGTCTATCAGCTTCTGAAGCTGCGGATAATACACTTCTTCCAACGCATCTTTTATCGACAAGGGTACAGAAGTATTATTGATATCCTGCGAAGTGAGTCCGAAATGGATAAACTCTTTATAAGCCTCCAGTCCGCCCAACTTGTCGAACTGCTCTTTTATGAAATACTCCACAGCCTTTACGTCGTGGTTCGTCACGCTCTCTATTTCTTTGATGCGCGCTGCATCGGCTTCCGAGAAGTTGCGGTAAATGTCGCGCAACTGCTCAAAGCGAGCGCAATCCAACCCTTGCAGTTGCGGCAACGGCAACTCGCAAAGTGCGATAAAATATTCTATTTCTACTCGCACGCGGTATTTAATCAGTGCATATTCTGAAAAATAGGCAGCCAAAGCTCCCGCTTTGCCCCTGTATCGTCCGTCGATGGGAGATACGGCAGTGAGTAAATCAAGTTCCATCATATTTTTAAGATTTGATATCTGTATAACCTCGTAAATTTTAGGTTACAAAGGTAATGCTTTTTCCTGATTTGACAGGACTTGCGGCCGAAACTTTAGTATTTATTTCATGAATATTCCCTATTTTCCAATCCGTGTGGCGCACTGTCGAAAAATTCGCGCCGAAGCGAATAACGGAACGGGATATTTTGTAATTTTGCCCCCGAAACAATTAACTGAGAAAGAATATGGAATTACCGAAAGACCCCATGATGTTGTTCAGCGTGGTAAACATGAAGCTGCGCGACTTTTATCCTTCGCTCGACGCGCTGTGTGAAGACCTCCATGTGAGTAAAGACGACATTGTCAGCCGCCTGAAAGAAGCTGGTTTTGAGTATAACCCCGAACAAAACAAGTTCTGGTAAACGGACGTCGGCCCTACCCACACTCTCCCCTCACCGCCCTTGCCGTCAGACACTGCGGACTTCATTTGAAAAAATCTTTCCTCCGGCGAAAAAATCGGCTCAAAGCGCCCAACCTATTTCTTTTCCGATTATATTTGTAACAAACATAAAAAGCGGAAACATCATGAAAGTAGCGATTATAGGAGCAGGCAACATGGGCGGAGCCATCGCACGCGGACTGGCTAACGGCCATTACATCAAGGCGGAAGAAATCACTGTATCTAACCCCAGCCAGCCTAAGCTGGACCTACTGAAAGCAGAGCATCCCCATATTCATATTACAAACAGCAACAAGGAGGCTGCCGAAGGAGCAGACATTGTAATTATTGCCGTAAAACCGTGGAAAGTGGAAGAAGTACTGAAGCCTCTGCGCCTGCGCCAGCCGCAAATACTGGTATCGGTGGCAGCAGGACTTACATTCGAAAACCTTGCCCACTTCGTCGACCCCGAAATGCCGATATTCCGCGTTATCCCCAACACGGCAATAGCTGAGTGTGCAAGCATGACGCCCATCGCGGCACGTAACGCATCAGACGAACAGATAAAAATGATGATTGACCTGTTCAACGAAATGGGACTTGCCATTCTGATTGAAGAAAAACAATTTGCTGCAGCCACGGCACTTACTTCTTGCGGTATCGCTTACGTATTAAAATATGTACAGGCAGCCATGCAAGCGGGTGTGGAAATGGGGATTCGCCCTAACGACGCAATGAAAATGGTAGCCCAAACCGTAGAAGGGGCTGCACAGTTATTGCTGAAAAACGAACATACACACCCCGTACTGGAAATCGAGAAAGTAACTACACCGGGCGGAATTACCATCAAAGGAGTAAACGCGCTGGAGCATGAAGGCTTTACTTCTGCCGTCATCAAGGCACTGAAAGCAAGCGTATAACTTTATTAACCGTCGACTATGAAACGAAATATTCTCATAACAATGGGCATCCTCATCTTGGTAGGATTTGCCGTACAAGGAATTTTCGGAGCTGTGGCAGGAATATTTGTCGCTTCTATCATCGGAGTCGTATACGGAGCGATGAAACGAGATAAACTACTCGTAAAGTGGTCTTCCATAACACTGGTTATCACAATTCTCTGTGTTATCCTTTTCTATGTAGGGCTGATAAATTCTGATATGTGAAATATACCCAAAAACGCTACCGTTAGCGTTATGCATTTCATGCGGATGCGTTGACCATTTCTATGGGTAGAGTTGACCGGTTCTACCCATAGAATTTTTCATGCTTCCGCCCTATCTGTAAAACGCTTAAAACAAGAACATTATAAATTTACGGCCACTCCCTGCATTCTTAAAAGCTGTTTTGAATTTATCGTGCGATGATTTGGGATGAGTTTTTGAGGAATTTTCGCTTCTGTGATGAGGAAGATAGCGGGCTATCTGACGAAGAACAGGAGCGAAAAGGACCAAAAAATCGCCCAAAGCACACACGAAAACAAACACATCAAGCCAAGAAAAACTTTTTGGAGAAATTCAAAACAGCTTCTTAGCATAGGAAAAGCAAGTTTTTATCTGAAAGAAACAAAAAAACGGATAAAGACTTGCTTTTTTCAATGCTATAATATATATTTGTAATATTCAAATAATACAATATATGATTAAGTTTATATTAGATTACTCAAACGGAACTCCCATCTATCGCCAAATCATCGACCAGATACGGTTTGGGATAGCTTCCGGTCAGTTGAAAGTAGGTGAACAACTCCCTACTGTAAGAGCCCTTGCCGTCGAACTGAAGGTTAATCTGAACACGGTATCTAAAGCCTACAAGGAACTGGAGATTAAAAACATCCTCACTACCCAACAAGGTTCGGGGACGTTTATCAATCAAGCAGACCATGTAATCCAAGAAGGAGAGCGCGAAAACAAATTGAAAGAAATCTGCTCTCAGTTCTCATCTGTGGCGTTAAGCTACGGATTCAGCATCGAAGAAATTATCCGTGAACTAAAAAGCATCAAGAACTTTAAAACCTTATAACTATGAATGTGAATGTAAAAAACAAAGGATGGGCCAACCCCATCTCCATTTCCGTACTGGTAATTCCCGCCCTCATCCTGTTTGCCCTGCACAGCCTGATGGTTATCAACTCGATTGTGGCACTGTCCGGAATCTTGGTATTCGGTTTGCTGTCTGCGTCTATCCGCGTAGCCGACCAATGGGAACGCGCTGTAGTGCTCCGCATGGGTAAATTCAATGGACTGAAAGGACCCGGCCCGTTTTTCATCGTGCCGATTATCGACCAAATATCAGCATACATCGACCAGCGTGTAAGAGTCAGCGCGTTTAAAGCCGAACAAACATTGACTAAAGACACCGTACCGGTCAACGTGGATGCCGTAGTATACTGGACGGTCTGGGATGTGGAAAAAGCAGCCTTAGAGGTACAAGAGTACCAGAAGGCTATTGAGCACATCGCCCAAACCGGACTGAGAGACACGATAGGCAAACACGAACTCGCCACTCTGCTGCAAGAGCGTGACAAAATAGCGGAAGACTTGCAACAGGTTTTAGACAACAATACCAATCCGTGGGGCATTACCTGCCAGACAGTAGGTATTAAGGATATCGCCATCCCTGAAGACTTGGCAGAGGCTATGAGTAAAGAGGCACAGGCGGAACGCGAACGCAGAGCCCGTGTGATTTTGGGTACTGCCGAAACAGAGATTGCCGAGAAGTTTGCACAAGCCAGTAAAGAATATACCGACAATCCGGTGGCGCTCCATCTGCGAGGCATGAATATGTTGTTCGAAGGACTCAAGGAAAAAGGTTCGATGGTTATCGTACCCAGCTCGGCGTTAGACACCATGAACTTGGGAGCAATGGGCGGATTGGTTTCACTCGCCAAGATAAATGAAAAGACGACTGAAAAGCCTGCCGAACCTGTGCAAGCCAGCGAGTAAGCACGATTGACTTTACAGCGCCGTTCTGCCGCCCCTTACGGCAGAACGGATATGCTTTCACCTGAAGATACGGAACGGCTCTTAAAATGAATAACCAAAACCAAAGTAAGGGAATATATCAGGAGATCGGTCTATGGCGTGCTGCCCTTTAAAGCTGAAAGATGGGTTCAAGCCCACTCTGAACAGGAATCCGCCTGCCGACTGGTATCTGTAACCGATGTCCGAAAAAAAGTAGTACGCAAATCTCTTTTGCGAAAATGATCGGATTTCCATGTCTCCCGACGGAGTGTCCCACATATAGACTTCTTCCCATTTATAGAATCCGGGACTCACTCCCAAGCCCAACTCAAATTTATGTTTTTTCTTTCCGATAAGGTAGTTCACCCCTACGGGGAAAAATACACCCTTGTTCAAAGCTCCATCAGAGAACAATGATTCTAAGGATTGATAGTATGCCACTCCTACCCTATATCCCCAGTTAGAACCGGACTTCACCCTCGAATCGTAAGAAACTCCGATTGTAGTGGAAGCTCCCAGCAGTTCAAGATAAATACTTTTATTCTTTTTTTGGGCTACCGAATCACTCTTTTGAGCAAACCCCACTGAAACACACAGTGCCAATAAAACAAATAAACATCCTTTTTTTATCATAATTATAGTCGATTTAAACGTTATAAAGTTACGCCAAATAGCTGACAACGCCATTGGTAAAACCTGTTTAACATCTTGTAAACCGACTATATAATATTCTGATTATCAGGCTATGAAAGAAAGAAAAACTTGTAACATGATATTTATGCCTTGTAACCGACTATCATACCACGCGACTTGCCCGTATCCCGACCTGTATTTCCGGGTGATGCTTACAAATGTTACTTCACAAATCCTTTCTTCGCCCACTTCAAACTATTCCAACGCTTCACGAAGATAATGGCACGGATATTTTCATCCAACAGAAAAGCACACCACATACCTACCAATCCCCATCCCATGTGGATGCCGAACAGATAGCTGAACCCGACCGATACCGTCCACTGAACAATCAGCCCGACATAGAAAGGATAATTCACATCACCTGCCGAGCGCAACGCATTAGTGGCATAAATATTTACGGCACGCCCGATTTCCACTACTACATCCACAATCAAGATTGTGACGCCAAGCCGGATGATTTCTTCGTTATCAGTCAGCCAACTGAAGATAGCATGACCGCATATCGCCCAAATGCAAGACAGAATTAATGACACAAGGATAGAAAGCCTCATCACGTATTTGCCCAAGAGATAAGCAGCGCGAATTTTTTTCTGCCCTACCAGATGTCCGATGCTGATTGCTCCACCCTGAGCCATCGCAATGGCAAACAAATACACAAACATCGTCGTGTTGACAGTATACGTACGTGTAGCAAGCGCACTGTTTCCAAGTATGTTTATCAGATAAGTAATGACCACTTGCGAAAAGCTGTACGACATATTCTCTCCAGCCGAAGGAAGTCCTACCTTTAACAGATTCTTCAATTCAATCCACGGGAAAGGACGGAAATAGGCACGAGGGAAAGAAGGTATATGCTTACGGAAAAGAATCACAAACAAAACGACCATGCTTACCCCGCGGGCGAATGCCGTAGAGATAGCTGCCCCCTCTGCTCCCAAAGCGGGGAAGCCGAATTTACCGAAAATCAGCGAATAGTTTCCAACAATATTCATAATGTTTACCAACACCGTAACAAGCATCGGATAAATCGCCTTGTTTGCACTACGCAACGAAGCAGAGATAGTAAGCGATATGGCTTGAAAGAAAGCAAACGCTCCCACGATTTCCATATAACCGATACCATATTTCAACAACTCCGGACGCAATCCCATCCATCCAAGCAAGGTAGGCGCACCAAAATACAGGATACCGCTCACTATCAATCCTACAACCAGATTAAGCAAAAGTGATACACCCACTACCTGCACCATCTTTTCACGCATCTTTGCACCCAAATATTGCGAACAAAGCACAGATGTACCAATGTTTATCACCTCGAATACGAGGAAAGCAAACATAACAATCTGGTTTACCACACCCACTGCCGCTACACTCTCATCAGAATATTGGCTCAGCATAATCGTGTCAACTGCGCCGAGCATCATAATCAGCAATGTTTCAATGAATATCGGTACGACTAATTTTGTCAATCCTTTGCGGACATTTGCTTGTTGAATAACCTGTTCCACTTCTTTTACCTTTTTTCGGGGTGCAAAATTACTACTTTTTTTCGTCCCCGATTCTATCTGCAAGACGCAATTCTACAAAAAAAACAAGAGCCTGTTCAAATTTTCCGAGAAGGTAAATTCAACAAGCCCTAAAGGTTCTGCGGTAAAAGAATCTGTACAAAAGCATTACCCTCGCACGGAACAGCCTGCCACAGTTAAAAGTAAGTTTCCATTATCTGCCTCATCTCCGGATATTTTTCGTCTGTATCACCAAATTCCTTTCTGAGGCGGAGCAAATCCTGCTTCATCTGCTTAATAATCGGTGCATACTCTCTATCATTGTATGCATTATGATTTTCCTTCGGATCTTTCTGCAAATCATAGAAATCCCAGCAGGGAACAAAAGAGAAATCTTCTGTATCTGTCATATCCAGATTCCGTCCGTAATAGAAAATCAGCTTATAACGGTCGGAACGAATGCCGAAATGTGCCGGACGGATGGCGTGATTAGTCCAATAACGATAGTAAATCTCCTTACGCCAATCTTTCGGCGTATTACCACATAAATTATCAGCAAAGCTGCGCCCTTGTACATTGGTCATCTCCACTCCTGCAAACTGCGCCAAAGTAGGAGCAAAGTCAATGTTCAACACCAAATCTTTCAGTCGTTTTCCGGCAGGGATTTTCTTCGGATAACGAATAACGAAAGGCATACGAGCCGATTCTTCGTAAAACATCCGCTTGTCAAAAAAACCGTGTTCGCCCAAGAAATATCCCTGATCAGACACATACACCACTATCGTATTATCAGCGATGCCCATCTCGTCTAAGGCTTTCAGAAGTTTCCCTATATTATCGTCAACAGTCGCTCCACAGCGCAGGTAGTCGCGGATAAACTTCTGATAAGCAGCCTTGCGTGCCGCCGTTTTATGCAATCCTTTAATACTGAATGGCAATTCCGGATAACGACACCACCATTTGTCAGGGTCTTTAGAGGCAATCTCCCAGCGGCGCGCCAACTCCTCAACCGTTTGCCCCACAAACGAACGCCCGTTTGTTTCAGGTCCCCAATCCAACAGATTTTCCGGTTCGGGGAATGTCACCCCGTCATACAAATGCTCCATCCGTATGGGAAAATCATACGGTTCGTGAGTAGCCTTAAAGTGACAACACATCAGGAAAGGCGTATCCTTGTCTTGTTCTTTCATCCATTTTATAGCCTTTTCCGTAACCAAGTCGGTAGAAAAGCCCAATATCTTCTCACCGAAGCGTCGGTTTCCCGGCCACGGGTCTTTACTGTCTATAAAAACAGGGTCACGATATTCTCCTTGGTCATAGAACACAGAATAGTAGTCAAATCCCTGAGGCTGCGACTGGATATGCCACTTCCCTACCAGCCCGGTATGATAACCTGCCTGCTGTAAGGCAGTAGCCAATGTAGGGATGGAAGTAGCCAACGAATCATTTAGAGTGTACAGACCATTCCGGTGACTGTACATTCCTGTCAGAATACTTGCCCGGCTGGGAGCCGAAATAGAGTTAGTACAAAAACAATTATCCAGCACCACCCCTTCAGACGCCAGACGTTTGATGTTGTCATTCTTCGCATAATCAGCCAGCACACCTCCGTAAATGCCCCACGCCTGCGAGGTATGGTCATCGCTCAAAATAAAAAGGATATTAGGACGTTGTCCAGACGATTCTGCCGCACTTGGCTGCTGTTGTGCCGCAATATATCCAACCGGAAGAAGCGTCAATACATTTAATACTGATAAAGATTTAAGATTCATATTACCCTCTGTCTTTATTACATAACTTTGAAACTGTTTCTGGCTGCTTAAATTCTACCACAAGCCCAATCTATTTACATCACAAATGTAGCAAATTAAAAACAAATACACCCTCCGTTATTCTATGTCTGATAACAGTCAAAATTTCTATTCGGAAGACAGGGCAATCCTATGGGTAGAACTGCATGATTCATCCGCATGAAACACTTAAAACTAACGGTTGCGTTTTACGACGAAAAACACGGCTGTGTTTCAGACAGATACACGAGGGGATAAACCGCATAATTTAAAGCGGGTTAAAACTTCTGCACTATATTCCTCTTTTTCTTTACTATTTTCACCCTGCTTAATATTTCTATCTGCTACTTTTGTAAAAACCTAATTTCACTACCATGAGAATAAAACATTTTCTACTGATAGGGATTGTTGCATGTTTCCCTTTTATGCTGTCGGCTAACCCGATAAAAGATTTATTGGAACGCATCGAACCGGGTGCGTCAGGCAGATTTATCGTTCAACTTGAAAAAAACGAGGGAAAAGATTTCTTTGAACTCGACCAAAAGGGAGACAAAGTGGTTATACGCGGAAATACTTACGTCAATATTGCTACGGGACTGAACTGGTATCTGAAGTATTATGCCGGTATTCATCTTTCGTGGAACAACATGCAGGCTCACCTGCCTGCCTCATTGCCAAAGGTTGCCCGCCCTGAACGGCACGAAACGGACCTGACGCTGCGTTACGACTTCAATTATTGCACATACTCGTATACGATGGCTTTCTGGGACTGGAACCGCTGGGAAAAGGAAATAGACTGGATGGCGTTACACGGCATCAACCTGCCACTTGCAGCCGTAGGTCAGGAATGCGTGTGGCGCAATATGCTGATTAAATTAGGATATACGAAAGAAGAAATAAACCGCTTCATTGCCGGTCCGGCGTTTTTAGCATGGTGGGCAATGAATAACCTTGAGGGATGGGGAGGTCCGAATCCCGACAGTTGGTACACACAGCAAGAAGCGCTACAAAAGAAAATATTAAAACGTATGCGCGAATACGGCATCGAACCCGTTCTGCCGGGCTATTCGGGCATGGTTCCCCACGATGCCAATAAGAAGTTGGGACTGAACGTTACCGAACCGGAATTATGGAATGGGTTTACCCGCCCGGCGTTCCTGCTTCCTACCGACTCGCGGTTTGCTGAAATTGCTGCGCTGTATTACGACGAACAGAAAAAGCTATTCGGCAAAGCGAATTATTATTCCATGGACCCATTCCACGAATGTGAAAACGCCGGAAGTATTGACTTCGACGCTGCCGGGAAAGCTGTATTAAAAGCCATGCACGAAGTTAATCCGAAAGCTGTATGGGTGGTTCAGGGATGGACGGAAAACCCGCGCCCCGAAATGATTAAGAACTTAAAAAACGGCGACTTACTTATACTCGACTTATTCAGTGAATGTCGACCCATGTGGGGAATACCTTCTATATGGAAACGTGAAAAAGGGTATGAACAACACGACTGGCTGTTCTGCTTATTGGAAAACTTCGGAGGAAACGTGGGCCTGCACGGACGTTTCGACCAACTGCTGAATAATTTTTATCTGACGAAAAACAATCCGCTGGCTGCTCATCTGAAAGGTATCGGGCTGACGATGGAAGGCAGTGAGAATAATCCCGTTATGTTTGAACTGATGTGTGAACTGCCGTGGCGCCCGGAAAAGATTACCAAAGAAGCATGGCTGAAAGACTATCTTTTCGCCCGATACGGCACAAGAGACGAAAAGATAGAACAGGCATGGACGATTCTTGCCAACGGCATCTACAACTGTCCGTTTGGTAACAACCAGCAGGGTCCTCACGAATCCATCTTCTGCGGACGTCCGGGGCTGAATAACTTCCAAGTGTCGAGCTGGTCGAAAATGGAAAATTACTACGACCCGACTTCCACGGAAGCCGCAGCGCGCCTGATGTTGGAGGTAGCCGACAAATACCGGGGGAACAATAACTTTGAGTATGACTTGGTAGACATCGTGCGCCAATCGCTGTCTGACCGCGGGCGCATCGTATATAACCAGACGATTGCCGACTTCAAGAGCTTCGACAAGCGCAGTTTCGCACGCCATTCGCAAGAGTTCCTCAACCTGCTTCTGGCGCAAGACCGCCTGCTGGCAACCCGCAGCGAGTTCCGCGTAGGGCGATGGATTAATCAGGCACGCAGTCTGGGCACCACAAACGAAGAAAAAGACCTGTACGAATGGAATGCCCGCGTACAAATTACCACATGGGGAAACCGTACCTGTGCCGATGAAGGCGGATTGCGCGATTATGCCCATAAAGAATGGAATGGCATCCTGAAAGATTTTTATTACAAGCGTTGGGCTGCCTACTGGAACGTGCTGCAAGATGTACTCGACGGTAAACCGATGGTGAATTTGGATTACTACGCGATGGAAGAACCGTGGACGCTGATGCACAACACGTATGCAAGTCAGGCGGAGGGCGACTGTATCGACACGGCTCGCTCGGTATTCAACAGTGCATTTCCTCTAAACCAATAACTTCAGTAAAGTATGACGACTACAACCCCATCCAAACGACTCTTATCATTAGACGTACTGCGCGGAATGACAGTTTTCGGGATGATTCTGGTAAACAATGCCGGAGGTAAATTGTCCTACGACACCTTGCGTCATTCCGTTTGGAACGGGTTGACTCCTTGCGATTTGGTTTTTCCTTTCTTTCTGTTTATCATGGGAATATCTACCTACATCGCGTTGCGTAAATTTAATTTCCGCCCGTCGGCAAGCGTCATCCGCAAAATACTGAAACGTACCGTAATTATCTTCTTCATCGGATGGGGAATCTATTGGTTCGAATTTGCTTGTGAAGGCGACTTCTTCCCCTTCGATCACATACGTTTCTTGGGCGTACTGCCGCGCATTGCACTATGTTATGGCATCGTGTCTTTGTTGTCGTTATACGTCGGCCACAATTATTTGAAATGGATTGCCGGAGCCCTGCTGTTGGGATATGCTTTCTTGCTTCAGTTCGGGAACGGATATGCCGCAGACGGTACTAATATCTTGAGCATCATTGATACAAAGATATTAGGTTATGAACATCTGTATCACAAAAGTCCTGTCGATCCGGAAGGATTGGTCAGCACCCTTCCTGCCATCGCTCATACCATTATCGGTTTCCTTTGCGGACGGCTTATTTTAGAGACAAAAGACTTAGAGCAAAAAATAATCAAGCTGTTCGTTGCCGGATTCCTTTTGGCATCATGCGGCTTTTTATTGGTAGAATGGCTACCTTTAAACAAACGTATATGGTCTCCCAGTTACGCACTGGTAACCTGCGGACTGGCAGCCATGTTACAAGCTACGTTACTTTATTTCATCGATGAGAAACAAAAGAAATCATGGTGCAAAACATTCGAAATATTCGGTGTCAATCCATTGTTTCTCTATGTGTTGAGCGAACTCACTACCGTAATGCTAAATGTTACGGAACTGAAAACGGTTATCTATGAAGGAATCCACGCCGGTATCAGTGACCCTTATGCCGCCTCAGCCATTTACTCGTTGCTGTTTGTAGGCGTGATGGGGCTTATCGGTTATCCTTTATACAAAAGAAAAATCTACATTAAAATATAACAAAAGCGATGATGAAGAAGCCTACTACATACCTGTTGTTTTTATTGCCGGTTATCGTCTTTACAGCCTGCACGCATCCTGCAACATTCACCGTATCGCTGTTAAGCTATATTGATACGAGGGTGGGCACGGCAGCGAGTGTTACGAAAACCGCAGGCATGTTTGGCAAGCATACCGAAGAATACGGACAGACCATACCGGCTGTTCTCGAACCGAACGGCATGAACTTCTGGACACCTCAAACACAAGATACGGAACTGAAATGCATCGCCCCTTATTACTATCGGGATTCTTTGTTTCAGGGATTCAGAAATTCGCATTGGATTAGTGGAGGTTGTACACAAGACTACGGTTCAATGACCTTGATGCCGCTGGCTGGCAAGTTAAGTTGTACACCTGAAAAACGAGCCACGCTATTTACTCACGACAGCGAAGAAGCCACACCTGCTTACTATTCGGTTTACCTTCCCCACGAACAGATACAAGCAGAAATGACCGGACGTTCACGCTCAGCTATCTTCCGCTTCACATACGGGAAAGAAGGAGATGCTTATCTCGTAGTCAATCCGAACAGCGATGAAGGAGAAGGATATATCGAAGTAGATACGATACATAAGCGAATCTATGGATACAACCCCGTACACCGCATTTATCAGGGATGGGGAGAACCAGCAGGATATAGCGGACATTTTATCATCGAATATCAAAAGAGCATCAGCGATTTCGGTATGTTCCGGAATGACAGCTTATATCCTCAACAAACCAACATACGGTTAGGAAAAGGCATTGGGGCTTACATCCGATTCCACGTAGAAGCCAATGAACAGGTAGTGGTCAAAGCAGCCTCATCATTTACCGACAAGGAAGGAGCGATACGGAATCTTACTGACGAAATACCGCATTGGGACTTTGACCTTACCCGCAAAGAACTGACTGAAATATGGGAGCATCATCTTGCCGGTATAGAGATAGAGACTACAGATACCGTTGCCAAACAAAAGTTTTACGGAGCATTATACCGTGCGTCTTTTCTTCCGCGCACGTTCAACGATACTGACGGGCGTTACCCGTCGTTCGCTTCGGGAAGCCCGATCCGGCAACTTGCTCAAGGGAAAACCTACTACGAGGATTATAGCATGTGGGATACGTACCGCGCCTTGCACCCGCTCATAAACCTGCTTCATCCTTCTAAGGGAGGAGATATGATGCAGTCATTGGTTTATAAATACGAAGAGGGAGGATGGCTTCCTATTTTCCCATGCTGGAACAGCTATACGACTGCGATGATTGGCGACCATTGCATTGCGGCGTTAGGAGATGCTTATATAAAAGGAATACGCAATTTCGATATTCAGAAAGCCTACGAAGCCATGAGAAAGAATGCGTTCGAACATCCGGCATCGGAAGAAGATTATAAAAATGGAATGGGACGCCGTGCGTTGGATTCTTACCTGAAATACGGATATATTCCGTTGGAAGACAGCGTACCCGATGCTTTCCATACCAATGAGCAAGTTTCGCGCACGCTGGAATATGCTTATGACGACTTTGTACTTGCACAAGTGGCCCGACTACTGGATAAGACAAAGGACTACGAACAGCTTTCCTCACGTGCGAAAAATTATCGGAATGTCATTGACCCGCGTACGGGATATGCGCAAGGCAGACATGCTGACGGAACTTTTCTGAATGAAACAAATGCGTTCAGCTTTAACCGTTTTATTACCGAAGGTGCCCCTTGTCACTATACATGGTATGTTCCGCAAGACCCGTACGGACTGATGGAATGTATGGGCGGACCAGACAGGTATATAGCCAAATTGGATTCGATGTTCAGCCAACACCGTTATTGGCACGGCAATGAACCTTGCCATCAGGTGGCTTTTATGTTCAACTACGCCGGACAACCGTGGAAAACTCAAAAAGCGGTCCGTCATATCATGGAAACCGAATATGTAAATGCGCCCGGCGGACTTTCAGGGAATGATGACGCAGGGCAGATGTCGGCATGGTACGTTTTTGCTGCTTTGGGCTTTTATCCCGTATGTCCGGGAACACCGTATTACGCTTTGGCAAGCCCATCGTTTGAAACGGCTGTCCTTCATATTGAAAACGGCAATACATTCCGCCTTGTAGCACACCACGCTTCGAAAGAGAACATTTACATACAAGATGCCGTACTGAACGGAAAGCCTTACACACGAAATTACATTACGCACGAAGATATTATAAAAGGAGGAACAATGGTATTTATCATGGGCGACAAACCGAATAAGAAATGGGGTGCAGCCGCCAGTGATTGTCCGCCTCGCATTTTAGAATAACAAGGATTTATTAAAACTTACAAGAAGTCATTGATATATGAAAACAACAAAACTGATATTTTTTCTTCTCAGTGTTTTCATGTTTGCCGCATGTCAACATCACGAAACGAATGTATACAATATCATGGATTACGGTGCTACAGGAGACGGAAAGACTGACGATGCACAAGCGATACGGAAAGCCATAGAAGCCTGTGCGAGCAAAGGAGGAGGTACGGTTCTTGTTCCGGCTGGTCATACGTTTCTGTGCAGTCCGTTCAAACTGTCATCGTATGTAAACTTGCATCTTGAACCGAACTCGCGCCTGCTGGCTCATCCTGACGAAAGTCTTTATACCGAAAGCGCATTCGGAGAAAACCGGGGAGAAGGCATGATGTGGATAAGCGGGAAAGACCTGACGAATGTATCCATCACCGGAACGGGAATAATTGATGGGAACGGAGTTTCGTTTATGGGCAAAGAATTAGACGATTCGTATGAACTGAAACCGATTACCGATTTCGACCCGCGCCCGCATGTATTGACGCTGACCAACGTAGAGAAACTAATTATCCGCGACGTTACATTCCGGAACAGCGCATACTGGACGGTGCATCTCATTGGTTGCCGGGACGCGCTGATCGACGGTATCTGCATCCGGAACAATTTAAAAATACGAAACGGGGACGGCATTGACGTTGACCATTCAAAAGATGTACGCATATCTAATTGCTTCATCGAATCGGGCGACGACTGTATCTGTTTGAAAAACCGACGGGAGTTTGAACAATACGGGAGTTGTGAAAATATTGTAGTAACAAACTGTACTATGACCTCCCGCTCGTGTGCCATCAAGATTGGTTCAGAGAACATGGATAAAATAAATAACGTTTTGTTTACTAATTGCATCATCAAAGACAGTAACCGGGGTATCGGAATCCAGAATCGTGATGAAGGAACAGTGACAAACGTTGCTTTTACAAACATGATAGTAGACTGCCGCTTATTCTCCGATGTATGGTGGGGAAAAGCAGAACCGATTTACGTCACTTCTTATCCGCGCGCGGTAGGCAACCACAAGGATGCAGGCTGGCGTTTTCCTAAAGGGGCGACACACGGAGCTTGCGGAGAAGTAAGCCAGATTTATTTTAAAAACATTTTGTGTACAAGCGAGAACGGTATCTTCGTGGGAGGAGATACTCCGGAAAAGGTTAACCGTATCTACTTCGACCAAGTTTCGCTCAACTTACACAAGCGGACGAATTTTGAAGGAGGAACCTACGACAAACGTCCTTGCGAAGGCGAAGATTTTCTGAAAGGAAACACTTACGGTTTTTACTTGCATACTGCTTCAAACATCAAGTTAAGTTCCTGTAACGTTGAATGGGGAGACACACGCCCCGACCATGCCGCAGACAACATAAAAACAATCAATACCTTACAAATAACCGTTACTCCTTAACGCGGAGTGACAGATACCGTTGTGAAACGGACTCATTTCTAAATTCCTTTTTTGCGTGCCGGAAGTTGACAAAAGCTTGTCACTTCCGGCATTTTTCTATTGCGAATCATGTAATTCCTACCCGACAGATTTTTATTTCTATGGGAAAGAATATCTATCCGAAGCGTATACATTTTCCGGCAACCTACGTTTACTGTAAATAAAAACAATGAAGAAAATAATCCTCATTCTGTTGCTTGCCGTACTTGCTTCCTGTGGCAAATACCCGATAAGCGAAACCGAAGATGATAAAGAAAGCCATCCGGTTACTTTCAGTTTGTCTAATGAAAAAGATTTGCTTATCACTTATCCGCTTTCGCTATTCATCTTCAACCATGAAACACAAGAAACCGAGCAAAAAGAAATCGCAGAAAACGATTTGCCAATCCAACTCTTCTTACAACAGGCGGACTATACACTAACACTGTGCTCAGGACTTGCAGAAAGTGTATATGAAGTGTCTGCCAACTCTATAAATCTCCGCCAAACCGGTTGTGCCACAACTCCGCTTTTTATAGGAAATACAGCCATTCATCCCGACAAAGAAACAGAAGTAAACCTGACACTTAACCCGGCGGTCGCCTCACTTTATTTTACTTTCCTTTCTCTGCCCGAAACCACAGAATCTGTCATTCTGCATGTTTCGCCCGTCAGTTCGTCTGTTTCGTTCAATGGAGATTATGAAAACGACAATCGGATGTGTACCGTCGAATGCCAAAAGAACGGCAATACATGGACGGCTGGAGAAATCTACGTCTTTCCTTCTGAAAGCACACGGACACGCCTTTCTGTCGAAGTCAAAACAGGCACCGACACGAAAGTCTATAACTACACCTACAAAAAAGCATTACAAGAAGGGCAGCCGTATCGGTTTACCGGAAGTTTTCAGGACGGGATATCACTGGAAGGTGAATTTGAAATAACAGGATGGCAACCCGCCATTGACGTGGAGTTTACATTGGATGAAACAACCGAAGGGGGAGGCAACCAATTACCCGGAACAGACGAAGAAGAAGATTTAGAAACATTCTATGCTGTACAACTTCCCGAAAGCGAATGTATTTGGGGAAGATTTTATGTCTGGAAAACCGATACCGTCATCGCTGACGAAGAAGTTATCGCCACGCTCATCAGTCCCGACCAGTGGTATGTATACGCCGAAGATGCATCTGCCACACTTGCCGGTTATCAAGAAGATGTGTTCGACAACTGGCGCACATTTACTTCCGAAGAAGCCCGCACCTTTCGGGACCAATACGGAGGAGATGTAAACGGATTCAATGAGTTTGTAGAGCCATACGGAATTTACGGATTGAAAAAAGACGGACGTTATCTATGCTGCAACTCCGATTCGACGTTCAGCTTCAGTAACGACCGGATTATAAAGGCAGGAAAAACTGTAAAATACTACCTGCGAGGAGTAAAAAGAGTGAGAATCATTCAAAAGTAATTGCTAAAATTGTCTGTTACATACACAAAAGAGGAAGAATCCTATCAACCTACGTACAGACTGATAAACGGATTCTTCCTCTCCTCTATCGGAAACAAGCCAATCAAATCAGCTTTTGTTTTTGCAATTCGGCTGCCACCGTTTCAAGTTCATCGTACCAAGCCTGACCAAACTTCCTGACAAGCGGTTCTTTCAGAAACTTATAAACCGGCAGGTTTTCTTTCTTACCCAGCAGAACTGCTGCCTTACAGACGTCCCAGCGGTGGTAATTCACCGCCTTAAACGTACCGTAATCGTCAATACGGATGGGGTAAAGATGACAGGAAACGGGCTTATAGAAATCACAACGTCCTTCGCGGAAAGCCTTCTCAATGGCACAATAACAATATCCGCGCTCGTCATAGCAAGTAAAAACGCAGTCTTTCCCATTTACAATCGAAGTAACCAAATCGCCTTCTTCATCGGTATAAACCACTCCCTGTTTTTCAATAACCGCACGGGCTTCGGGCGACAATTCTTCCCAAATTACCGGAAGCACTTCCTTCAGTTTGTCTACTTCATCCGCTTCTACCGGCGCTCCGGCATCTCCTTCAATACAGCATTTCCCTTTGCAGGCATCCAAGTCGCAAAGAAACTTTTCTCTGAACACATCGAAACTTACTACTACATCGCCTATCTGTACCATAGCCAATAAAAAAGTCATTCCGGACAAAGTGAAGAATCTGCCTAAAAACATCTCGCAGATGTATATAAGGCTCTCTGCTTTGCCCGGAATGACAAGTAATAATTTAAATCGTTATCTGATTATTATTTTATCAAATCCTTTCCTGTCATGTCTGCCGGCTGAGGCATTCCCATGATGTGCAGAATAGACGGAGCAACATCGGCAAGCACTCCGTTTTCTACTTTCGCATCCTTGTTCTCGGTTACATACACAAACGGAACCGGATTCAGTGAGTGAGCCGTGTTCGGAGTACCGTCTTCGTTCAAAGCATGGTCGGCATTTCCGTGGTCGGCAATGATAATCACTTCGTAGTCGTTAGCTTTGGCAGCTTCTACCGTGTCGCGTACGCAGTTATCGATGGCAACAACCGCTTTTTCGATGGCTTCGTAAATACCCGTATGGCCTACCATATCGCCGTTTGCATAGTTAACAACGATGAAGTCGTACTTCTGAGTATTGATAGCCTCAACCAGTTTATCTTTTACTTCGTAAGCGCTCATTTCCGGTTTCAAATCGTAAGTGGCAACCTTCGGAGAAGGAACCAGAATACGGTCTTCGTTATCGTACGGAGTTTCGCGACCGCCGTTGAAGAAGAACGTTACGTGAGCATATTTTTCTGTTTCTGCGATGTGAAGTTGAGTCTTGCCGTTCTTTGACAGGTATTCGCCCAACGTATTTTTCACGTTTTCTTTCGGGAACAAAATATGTACGCCTTTAAACGAAGCATCATACGGAGTCATGCAGTAATACTGCAAGCCCGGAATAGTTTTCATGCCTTCTTCCGGCATGTCTTGCTGCGTAAGTACGATGGTCAACTCTTTGGCACGGTCGTTACGGTAGTTGAAGAAGATAACTACATCGCCTTCCTTGATAGTACCATCGAAGTTGGCATTGTTAATCGGTTTGATAAATTCATCGGTTACACCTTCATCGTATGATTCCTGCATAGCCTGTACCATGTCGGTAGCCTGTTTTCCTTTGCCTTCTACCAGCAAATCGTAAGCCTCTTTTACACGGTTCCAGCGTTTGTCACGGTCCATAGCATAGAAACGTCCTACGATAGAAGCGATTTTGCCTGCCGATTGTGCACAGTGAGCAGTCAGCTGTTCGATGAATCCCTTACCACTCTTCGGGTCGGTATCACGTCCGTCCATGAAACAGTGGATGAAAGTATTTTCCAATCCGTATTCTTTCGCGATATCACACAGTTTAAACAAATGGTCCAAAGAAGAGTGAACACCGCCGTTTGAAGTCAATCCCATGAAGTGAATACTCTTTCCATGCTCTTTCGCATACGAGAAAGCAGAAACGATTTCCTTGTTATTCAAGATACTGCCGTCTGCACAAGCACGGTTAATCTTCACCAAGTCTTGATAAACGATACGTCCGGCACCGATATTCAGGTGACCTACTTCAGAGTTACCCATTTGTCCGTCGGGCAAACCTACGTTTTCACCGCTTGCCTGAAGTTCAGAATGCGGATAAGTAGCCAGCAGAGAGTCCCAGTAAGGAGTCGGAGTGTTGAAGATTACATCGTCTTTCTTGTGGTCGCCACATCCCCAACCATCAAGAATCATTAAAAGAGCTTTCTTAGCCATAGTTATATTGTTTTTAAAAGTTATACTTAGCTGTATGTTTTCCAACATGCAAAAATACAAAATATCCCGCTGAGCGCGAAACTTTTTACTATTTTTAGTAGGCAGGAACAGGCGATGATGCAAAAAATGCAAAAGTCTCGCCTCAACAAGCGCCATGAACCACACGGCGATGTGAAGAGCGAGACTTCTGCATTCTTTCTATACCCGATATTGTGATTTATCCCACAACAATTAGCCGCGCAAAACGCTTCGGTTAGTGTTTGTTGTTTCATGCGGATAAGTTACCTAACTCTACCCATAGAATTCCCCTGTTCTACGGGTAGAATTTTCTAAAAGATAAGCATCTGTTTATCAAACAAATGCAATTACACTTTCAGCTTAATACCCCGGATTCTGCTCCCAGTTGGTATTGGTGTTCATAACGCCCGTAGGTATCGGGAAGATACGGCGGTAGAGCTGTGTTTTGGCAGCCGGATTGATGATGTGTTTCCATCCCCAGTCGTCTTCAAACTTACCGAAACGAATCAGGTCGTTGCGTCGCCAGCTTTCATCGGCAAACTCACGTCCGCGTTCGTCGAGAAGGTCATCGAGCGTTACCGAATCCGTTACTTTTTCTTCTGCTCCCACATAATCGCGAATCTGGTTTATCAACGACATCGGGGTATCGCCGTTTGTGGCAGTAGCTCCGCGCAGGATGGCTTCCGCCTTCATCAGCAACACGTCGGCATAGCGGAAGATAGGCACGTCGTTACTCTGGCTACGCGATTGGGCTGCCGTGGTCTGCAAGTCCATGTAGAATTTGATGGAACGGTAACCCACAGAACGTCCGCCGTGAGGTGTATTGTCTACCCCCATGATTTCGTCTACCGGATTCAAAGGTATGTCGCGCGTCAGAACCACCTGCTGTCCGTCTACCATCCACGGCGTATCGGTTTCTTCGTAAGTGTACGGGTCGCGCACGTAAAGCGGTCCGCCGATAATGGTTTCATTACGCTCATCGTTAGTCAGACAGAACAGGTCGAGAAAATCCGGAGTAACACCGAAGATACCTCCCACGCTGCTGGGCAAATCCACACCGTAGAAACCGATGTTACCCGAACGGTGTGTCCACCAGCGGGCATAAGTCATACCTTGCTGGGTTTCACGGTCGAAAGGCATGGCGTAAATGAAGTCGCGAATCTGATAACCGTTATCAGGATAAAACTTAGAACGGTAATCGTCGCTCAAGTCAAACCGCCCCGAAGCAATAATCTCGTCGCATACTGCCACAAGGTCGTTCAGCTTCTCGTTCGGCAGGTCGGGTGTATATTGGGTTACATCGCCACAAGTATAAACCGCCCAGTTCAGGTACAGTTTGGCAAGCAAGGCATCCGCCATCCAGCGCGTCGGCATTCCGTAGGTAGAAGCATTCACCTCTTCGCTGAGCTGGTCTCTTACCTCCAGCAACTCTTTTTCAATGAAGCGGGCTATGTCTGCACGCGGAGAACGGTCTATCCTTTCATCGTCTGCCAGCTTATGGTCTAACAGCGGAACATCGCCGTAGCTATCCATCAGCACGAAGAAATAGTAAGCACGCACGGCGCGCAGCGATGCGATGGTAGGCGCAACGTTTTCCGCATCTCCGAATTCTGCTATCAGATTGTTACAAGTGGTTATACCTCCCGCCACTGTTTCCCAATAGCCGATGCAGGGGTCGTCCGGCGTCCATGAGTGAAGGAACATGTGGGTATAACGTCCGTTGTCGTAATAATCGTTCGCACCGTATGAGTGTGGAGTTACTTCATCAGACGACAGTGACTGGGCATGGTTATAGTCGCGCGACAACGGGCCACGCATTGCATAATACGCATTGGCAGCTCTTGCCTCACTTGCCAGCTCCGAGTCGGGGAACTCCGTGTATTGTGACTGAATATCCACATCAAGGTCGGTACAGCTTGCGGCGAACGTCAGCAAAGCTGCCGGTAATATTGATTTTAAGTATTTAGTTTTCATAAGACTCTGTTGTTTTATTAGAAGTTGATATTAACACCAAACATGAAAGTACGTGTGCGAGGATAAGTCTGGCGGTTGTCGATACCCGGTTCGATACCTCCCAAGTTTACTTCGGGGTCAAGTCCGTCGTAACCGGTTATAGTAAAGACATTATTACAAGTAGCATACAGGCGAAGCCCCTTTACCCATTCATTGATTCTACCAAAGTCATAACCCAATGAAAGGCTTGATAAACGCAGGTAACTGCCGTTTTCCAAATAACGGTCGGAAGGAGCATGTGCGCCACCGTCGGTGATAGGAATATCTGTGAGGTTAGAAGCCAATACATTCTTTCCGGAAACCACATTACCCACATTGGTCAGATAAGCGCGTGAGGCATTCAAGATTTTGTTGCCGAACACACCTTGAAAGAAAGCTGTCAGAGTCCATTTCTTCCACGTAAACGTATTGTTCCATCCGAGGTTGAGCTTCGGCTGTGCCGAACCCGTAGCTACACGGTCTTTATCTCCCGGAGTGGTTGTGGTTACGTATTCTCCGGTATTCTTGTCTATCCAGCGTCCGTTTTCTTGCTGAACGGCGTTGGCATCGGCACCTCCCGCATCAGCGTAAACCGTTTCTACCGTTGATTTATCGTAGGCGTAGAAGTGAGAACGTCCGTCTTTCACTCCTGCCCACTGCCATGTGTAGAACTGTCCGATGGGATAACCTTCCATGATACGCTGGTTGCAGGCGGTTGAATATCCGGCAGCATCTACATTACCTTTATCCATATATTCGGTAGAATACATTTCGTTTGACAGTTTTACCACCTTATTCTTGTTATGCGACAGGTTCAGAGAGGTAGTCCACGTAAAATCTTTCGTCTGTACCGGTACGGCATTGATGGTAATTTCGATACCCTTGTTGCTGATTTCGCCCACATTAGCCGTCAGCCAGTTATATTGATAGCGGCTTGTAGATACGGCATAATCGGCAATCAGGTCTTTGGTACGCTTGTCATAATATTCGATTGTTCCGCTCAAGCGGTTGTTGAAGAATCCGAAGTCGATACCGACATTCAACATCCCCGTGCGTTCCCACTTCAAATCGGGGTTGGCATTACGGATAGCACCAAGAATGTGGATGTTTTCAATATCGCCCGACGCATTTACATGTTGGAACCAACCCGTTGAGCCATAAAGCTGAGAAGCTGTAAACACATCAAATCCCAATGAGTTTCCGCTGACACCGTAACCCACGCGCAGTTTCAAATCGTCGAACACATTCAAATCTTTAATGAATTTTTCTTCTGAAAGTCGCCATGCAGCAGAGAAAGACGGGAAGGTAGCCCAGCGGTTATTCTTTCCAAAAGCCGAAGAACCGTCGCGACGGACTGTTGCCTGAAGCAAATACTTACTGTTATACGAATAGTTGGCACGGGCGTAGAAAGAAATCATACGCAAGGTAGACAGGTTATAATCGCCAAAGCCATTCAAATCTACTTTATTCGCCATACCCATGTTGTGATAAGTCAGCGCATCGTTATAGAAATCATAGGTAGTCAACTGGAAACCGTCGTTATCATTTCCTTCTTCCCATGAATATCCTGCCATGACTCCCAACTTATGAACATCGTTAAACGTTTTGTCATAATTCAGATAAGTTTCCAGCACTTTTCTGTTATTGGTTACCGAAGCACGCTGGGCTCTACCGTTCATATTATTAGCAATCAGAGAGTTATGCGTATTATACTTATTGTAATTATACTGCTCGTTCTGATAAGCCAAGCTTAAATTATACACCAGACCATCGATTATCTTTAAAGACGCCTTCGCATTTGCCTGAATACGTTTTGACTCGGTCTTGTCGATATTCTCGCTATACAGCGCTACCGGGTTATAGTTTTGAGAGATACCCGGATCTTCGTACCAGCTTCCGTCTTCGTTACGCACCGGAACAAGCGGAGAATAATAGTACATCGCGTCATAGATACTTGAGCCCTGAGCATCGGCAGGATTTCCGCTGGGAACATTATTCTGATTTGTTACACTTGCATTCAAATTGAACGACAGTGTCAAACGGTCTTTCAAGGCTTTCGTTTCAACAAAAGCACGCCCGATTAAACGGTCCATATCCGTACCCCGGATAGTACCTTGCTGATCCATGAAGTTGATGCTGGCGTTATACACCGTATGCTCGTTTCCTCCGCTAATCGAAACATTATGATTATGGCTGAATCCTACACGTTCTACTTCGTCGGCCCAGTTCGTATCATAACCTAAATCGTTGGGCAGCATCGTATTCTCACCCGTCGCAGCGTAACTGCGAAGCTGGTCGGCATTCATCATATCATAATTCTTCATAATCTTATCTATGGCAACATAGCCATTGTAGCTCACTTGGGCGCTTCCTGCCTTGCCTCTCTTGGTTGTGACGATGATAACACCGTTGGCAGCCTTCGAACCGTAGATGGCTGTGGCAGAGGCATCGCGAAGCACATCAATGCTCTCAATGTCATCGGGCGATACCAGCGAAAGCGACATGCCCGGAACACCGTCTATCACGTAGTAAGGTTCTTGGGCAGCTCCCTCACGGATGGTAGACGCACCGCGCAGCGTAATAGAAGGAGTAGCATTCGGGTCACTGCTTTGGGTAATGGTTAATCCCGGCACCTTTCCTTGAAGCAACTGAGCCGGATTTGAATAAACACCGATGTTCAAATCTTCCGACTTCACTGTGGTAATAGAGCTTGTAACGTCTTTACGCTGCATACTACCGTAACCCACTACTACGACTTCATCCAGCGTCTGTGTATCTTCGCTCATCACAACGTTGATTACCCGCTGCGTTACTTTCACTTCTTGTGGCGTAAAGCCAATGAACGAGAATACAAGCGTTTTGCCATTCTGTACGTCGATAGAATACTTTCCGTCGACATCGGTAATATTACCATTCGTAGTACCTTTTTCTACCACGTTGACACCTATCAACGGCATTCCCGACTTATCGGTCACAACTCCAGTCACCTTGTTTTGCGCGAAAATCAAGGTACTGCTCAGCAGAAACATTACGAAGAACAGTTTCCTCATAATTTTCCCCTCCTGTAATAAATGTACATTCAGCATAGAATTCAGTTTTCGTTAATTAATAATAAGGATTTGATTATCTAATTCGGTTACTTTGGTTTCAAACAGAGTTTTTTAAACTTCTTTTTCGGAAGCCCTTAACGCAAATTTGGAATTTTTTATTGATGATAAGGGAGAAAATAGTTCAAAATAAGGGGAAAATAGTAAAGCCCCGCCGTATAGAACTCCTGTGGGGAAGAAATCTGTTACAATATTATTACATGTAATGGAATTGAAATATCCGGGATGGAAGAATGTTTTTCTCCATCAAAACAATAAAGACAACGGCAAGATTACGGCACTGTCCGTCTTTTTTCCACCGCATAAAAAGCAGAAAGGTTGCCGCAAGAATATGCAACAACCTTAAACAAAAGAAATGTCTTTACCAACGGGGTATTAGAAATCGAAAGAGAGCTGACCGTCACCCAACAAGTTGAAACTCATCCGATGATAAGGAGTGACACCGTAACGGTGAATGGCATCGCGGTGTTTCTTTGTAGGATATCCCTTGTTGTCCTTCCAGTCGTACATGGGATATTCTTCATGAAGCCGATTCATATAATCATCACGATAGGTCTTGGCGAGAACCGATGCCGCAGCTATGGAGAGATATTTGCCATCGCCTTTAACAACCGTGGTGTGTGGGATATCCGGATAGGGATTAAATCGGTTTCCGTCAATTAACAAGTGTTGGGGACGCAAAACAAGCCGATCTATCGCACGGTGCATAGCTAAAAAAGAGGCATTCAGGATATTAATCTTATCTATCTCCTCCGGCAAGACAACACCTACCGCCCAAGCTAAAGCATCACGCTCAATAACCTCACGGAGTTTATAACGCTGATTCTCTGTCAGCTTTTTCGAATCGTTTAACAATTCATTCTTATAGTCGGCAGGCAAAATAACAGAAGCCGCATATACAGCACCTGCCAAACATCCTCGTCCGGCTTCATCACATCCGGCTTCAATCAACTCTTTATGCAAATACGGTAATAACATCTCACACTCTTTTACCGGCAAAGATACGACAGTTTAAGCAATAAAAAAACCGAAGCCCGTTTCGAGCTTCGGTTTTTATCATATAGTGTTTTACAGAATTATTCAGCTTTAGGGGCTTCCTCTGTAACAGTAGCTTCTGCAACAGGTGCTTCAGTAGCTTCAGCAGCAACAGCAGATGCAGATTTCTTAGAACGACGGGTGCGAGTTGCTTTCTTAGCAGCAGTCTTAGCCATGTTCTCATTATAGTCAACCAATTCGATGAAACACATTTCAGCGTTGTCTCCCAAACGGTGACCGGTCTTGATAATACGAGTGTAACCACCCGGACGATCTGCAACCTTTACAGAGATTTCTTTGAACAGTTCAGTAACAACAAACTTGTCTTGCAAGTAGCTGAATACAACACGGCGTGAGTTCGTGGTATCATCCTTCGATTTTGTAATCAGCGGTTCAACGAACTTTTTCAAAGCTTTAGCCTTCGCAACAGTCGTAGTGATTCTTTTGTGCTTAATCAAAGAACATGCCATGTTTGACAGCATTGCATTTCTGTGAGAAGCAGTACGACCTAAATGGTTAAATTTCTTATTATGTCTCATTAGTTTTTATTCTTTATCTAATTTATACTTAGAAATATCTGTTCCAAACGACAGATTCAGACTCTCGAGCAAATCATCAAGCTCCGTGAGCGATTTCTTACCGAAGTTACGGAATTTCAACAGGTCGGTCTTATTGAACTGAACCAAATCGCCAAGTGTTTCCACATCGGCAGCCTTCAAACAGTTCAACGCACGCACTGACAAATCCATATCAACCAATTTGGTCTTCAGCAACTGGCGCATGTGCAATACTTCTTCATCGAATTCTTCATTGCCGTCTGCATCTGCAGTTTCCAACGTAATCTTTTCGTCAGAGAAGAGCATGAAGTGATAAATCAATATCTTAGCAGCTTCTTTCAGTGCTTCCTTCGGGTGAATGGAACCATCCGTCGTAATTTCAAGTACCAACTTTTCATAGTCAGTCTTTTGCTCTACACGGTAATTTTCTACCGCATATTTCACGTTACGAATCGGAGTGTAAATAGAATCAATAGGAATTACATTCACATCGGTGCAGAATTCACGGTTTTCATCAGCCGGAACATATCCGCGACCTTTGTTGATTGTAACATCCATTTGAAGAGTTGTTTTTGAATCTAAATGGCAAATAACTAATTCAGGATTTAACACTTCAAATCCGGTCAAATATTTACCAATATCACCTGCCTTAAATTCAGTAGAATTTTCAACGGTAATGCTTACTTTTTCGTTTTCAAATTCTTCAACTACTTGCTTGAAGCGTACTTGCTTCAGGTTCAAGATAATGTTAGTAACATCTTCTTTTACTCCCGGAATGGTAGCAAACTCATGTTCTACACCATCGATACGAATCGTATTGATAGCATAACCTTCCAATGAAGAAAGAAGAATACGGCGCAAAGCATTACCTACGGTAATACCGAAACCGGGCTCCAGCGGACGAAATTCAAATTTACCGAATTTGGAATCCGCTTCCAACATTAATACTTTATCAGGTTTTTGAAATGCTAATATCGCCATGAAATTAATTATTATTTAGAGTACAATTCAACGATCAAGTGTTCTTTAATGTTTTCAGGAATGTCGGCTCTTTCAGGAACATGCAACATTTTACCCGTCTTAGAGTTTTCATCCCATTCCAACCAAGGATATTTGCTGTGATTGAAACCAGCCAATGAGTTTGCGATAACTTCCAAAGACTTTGATCTCTCACGAACACCTATCAACTGTCCCGGTTTTACTGCGTATGAAGGAATATTAACCACTTTACCATCTACAGTAATGTGCTTATGTCCGACCAATTGACGGGCAGCAGCACGTGTCGGAGCAATACCCAAACGGAACACAACGTTGTCTAAACGAGATTCAAGGCCCTGCAACAAAAGTTCACCGGTAATACCGTTCATTCTTGCAGCCTTTTCAAACATGTTACGGAATTGTTTTTCCAATACTCCGTAAGTATATTTTGCTTTCTGCTTTTCAGCCAGCATGACACCGTATTCAGAAGTTTTTCTACGGCGGTTATTTCCATGCTGTCCGGGAGGATAGTTTTTCTTAGATAAAACTTTATCTGCTCCAAAGATTGCTTCACCAAATTTACGTGCAATTCTTGTTTTTGGTCCAGTATATCTAGCCATTTCTTTTTAATGTTTAATTGTTACTCATGAACTCAATTTGTTGCAGCCGCGATTACAGAAAGGAAATGCAATCCATTATTAACAAAATCAAGTTACATCTAATTAAAATAGGTTACCTTTATTATACTCTTCTTCTCTTCGGAGGACGACAACCATTGTGCGGCAACGGAGTTACATCGATAATTTCAGTAACTTCAATTCCTGCACCGTGCACAGTTCTGATAGCAGACTCACGTCCGTTACCCGGTCCTTTTACGTAAGCCTTCACCTTTCTCAGGCCAAGATCATACGCTACTTTTGCACAATCCTGAGCGGCCATTTGCGCTGCATAAGGAGTATTCTTCTTAGAACCTCTAAATCCCATCTTACCTGCTGAAGACCATGAGATAATCTGACCTTCACTGTTTGCTAAAGAAACGATGATGTTATTGAATGAAGAATGAACGTGCAACTGTCCATTAGCATCAACCTTCACATTTCTTTTTTTAGCTGCGACTGTTTTTTTTGCCATATTAACAATTATTATTTAGTAGCTTTTTTCTTATTTGCAACGGTTTTCTTTCTTCCCTTACGTGTACGAGCATTATTCTTGGTGCTCTGACCTCTAACGGGCAGACCCAAACGGTGGCGTATGCCACGATAACAGCCAATATCCATCAAACGTTTGATGTTCAATTGGATTTCTGAACGAAGATCACCTTCCACTTTATATTCAGCACCAATGATTTCACGGATTTTAGCTGCCTGATCATCAGTCCATTCCATAACTTTCAGGCTACGGTCAACACCTGCTTTATCCAAAATTTTTGCTGAACTACTGCGTCCGATACCATAAATGTATGTCAACGCAATCTCGCCTCTCTTATTCTGAGGCAAATCTACACCAACTATTCTTATAGCCATATACTAAGATTATTTTTTTTGCAAAAATAATAAATTATCCTTGACGTTGTTTATACTTAGGATTTTTCTTGTTAATAACATACAAACGGCCATTACGTCTAACGATTTTGCATTCCGGCGTACGTTTCTTTAATGATGCTCTTACTTTCATATCTTATATTTCTTTTATTTATATCTAAAAACAATTCGTCCCTTTGACAAATCATAGGGAGACATCTCTACCCTCACCTTATCTCCGGGTAATATTTTAATGTAATGCATTCTCATTTTGCCAGAAATATGAGCGGTAATCTCATGTCCGTTTTCCAGCTCAACACGAAACATTGCATTCGACAATGCTTCAACGATAACTCCATCTTGTTCTATTGCAGATTGCTTTGCCATATTAAATTGCTTTATCTCCTAATACTTGTTCTATAAATTCAAATGATGACAATATATCAGCTTTATCCAAACCAATAGCCACCGTATGTTCAAAATGGGCAGCCCACTTACGGTCACGTGTACGTACCGTCCAATTATCACTTTCCATTACAATTTGACGATTACCTTGTGTAATCATCGGCTCAATGGCGATGCACATTCCTTTTTTCAACATCGTTCCTGTTCCTCGCTTTCCATAGTTAGGCACTTGAGGGTCTTCATGCATTTCTTTACCAATACCATGACCGACAAATTCACGTACCACACCATAAGAATGAGCTTCACAATGCTGCTGAACGGCATACCCAATATCACCTAAACGCTTGCCATGAACAGCTTGTTCAATTCCCTTATAAAGAGCTTCTTTGGTTGTTTTCAACAGTTCCAATATCTCCGGAGCAACCTCTCCTACACAAAAAGTATAGGCGGAATCACCACAGAAACCATTCATATACGTGCCACAATCAACAGAGATAATATCACCCTCCTTTAAAGGAATATCATTGGGGATTCCGTGAACAACTTGTTCATTAACCGAAGCACAAATCGAACCCGGAAAAGGACCGCCATAAGGATTAGGAAATCCCTTGAAAGTAGGAACAGCACCATGATCGCGAATAAATTCTTCCGCTACCTTATCCAACTGTTTCGTTGTTACACCCGGCTTTATCATTTTAGCCACTTCGGCCAAAGTTCTCCCCACGAGGAGATTACTTTGGCGAAGCAACTCTATTTCATCATCTGTCTTAAGAAATATCATTCGATATTATTTTAATATGCACCTATATTTCCTGAACGTCCTCTTATTCTTCCCGAACTCAAGAGACCGTCATAGTGACGCATCAACAAGTGGCTTTCAACTTGCTGCAGCGTATCAAGAACAACACCTACAAGAATCAGCAACGATGTTCCGCCGAAGAATTGAGCAAACTCGGCCTGAACTCCGAAGACTCCTGCAAATGCAGGTAAAATAGCAATAATAGCCAAGAAGATAGATCCCGGTAACGTAATGCGTGACATGATCGTATCAATGTAATCGGCAGTACTTTTACCCGGCTTTATCCCCGGAATGAAACCGTTATTTCTCTTCATATCTTCCGCCATCTGATTAGGATTAATCGTAATAGCTGTGTAGAAATAGGTAAATACAATAATAAGAATTGCAAAAATCAGATTATACCAAAAGCTGGTATGGTCAATCAAAGCACGAGCCACACCCGTTGCACTTTCCATGTTAGAAAATCCAACAATCGTAATAGGAATAAACATAATTGCCTGAGCAAAAATAATAGGCATTACGTTTGCAGCATTTACTTTCAGCGGAATGTACTGGCGAGCACCTCCATATTGTTTATTACCTACAATTCTTTTTGCGTACTGTACAGGAATCTTGCGAACTCCCTGAACCAATAAAATTGCAGCAGCTATTACAGCAAGCAAGCAAACAAGTTCAATCAAGAACATGATGATACCACCCGCTCCCGGAGAAGCTAAGCGTGATACAAATTCACCGGAAAATGATTGAGGCAAACGGGCAATGATACCCACCATAATTATCAATGAAATACCATTACCAATTCCTTTATCCGTGATTCGCTCACCAAGCCACAAGATGAACATACTACCTGCTGCCAAAATGATGGTAGAAGTAATAATAAAGAATGTCCAATCTAATGAAGCATTAAGGGCAGGACCTGCTTGCATTTTCAAATTTATCAAATAAGAAGGAGCCTGGAAAATCAGAATAATAATCGTCAAGATACGTGTATACTGATTAATCTTACGACGTCCACTTTCTCCTTCACGCTGAAGTTTCTGGAAATAAGGAACAGCAATAGCCAGCAACTGAATCACAATAGACGCAGAAATATAAGGCATAATTCCCAATGCAAAGATGGAAGCATTAGAGAAAGCTCCACCGGAAAACATATTCAGCAAAGCAAGAAGACCTTCACTCGTTTGTTCATGCAATCTTGTTAACATAGTAGGATCAATACCGGGCAAAACCACGTACGAACCAAACCTGTAGATTGCAACAAACAATATAGTAATGAGGATCCGCTTTCTCAGATCCTCAATATTCCATATATTCTTTAATGTTTCAATAGATTTTCTCATTGAATCAGAGTTTTACTGCATTACCACCAACGGCTTCGATTGCAGCTACCGCACTTTTAGAGAAAGCGTTTGCTTCCACTTCAAGTTTGGCAGTTAAACTACCGTTACCAAGAACTTTCACTAATTGATTAGAAGAAATGAAACCAGCTTCAATAAAGTCTTTCAATCCGACCTTAGACAGATTTTTAGCTTCTGCTAACTTCTGTACCACATCAAGATTAATGGCTTTGTATTCAACACGGTTAATATTCTTGAAACCAAACTTCGGAACACGACGCTGAAGAGGCATCTGACCACCTTCAAAACCGATTTTCTTAGAATAACCCGATCTTGACTTTGCGCCTTTATGACCTCTCGTAGAAGTACCGCCTAAACCAGAACCAGCACCACGACCAATTCTTTTTCTTGTTTTGACAGCACCTTTTGCAGGACGTAAACTATTTAAATTCATATTGCAAAATTCTTTAAATAACTATTACTTAACGATGGTAACCAAGTGTCTCACCTTTTCAACCATACCTAAAATTGAAGGATTCTCTTCGTGTTCAACCACACGATTCATCTTACGAAGTCCCAATGCATCCAAAGTCTTCTTCTGATCTTTCGGAGCACCAATTCTACTTTTTATCTGTTTGATCTTAATAGTTGACATGTGTTTATCCTCCTTATCCTCTAAATACTTTTTCTAAACTTACACCTCTATTTTGAGCAATCATGCGAGCATCTCTCATTTCACTCAAAGCCAAGATGGTAGCTTTAACAAGATTATGCGGGTTTGACGAACCTTTTGATTTTGCCAAAACGTCAGTAATACCTACACTTTCCAAAACGGCACGCATTGCACCACCAGCAACAACTCCAGTACCGGTAGAAGCCGGTTTAATGAAAACCTTTGCACCACCGAATTTTGCAGATTGTTCATGAGGAACAGTTCCTTTCAAAACCGGAACACGAGTCAGATTTTTCTTTGCAGATTCTACACCCTTTGCAATAGCTGCTGTAACTTCACCTGCCTTACCAAGTCCCCAACCAATGATACCATCTTCATTACCAACTACTACAATAGCAGAGAAACTGAAAGTTCTACCACCTTTAGTAACTTTAGTAACACGGTTGATTGCAACCAATCTATCCTTTAATTCTATATCATTAGTGATCTTAACTCTATTATAAACTGCCATAATTCATTAAAATTTAAGTCCACCGTTACGAGCGGCATCAGCCACTTCTTTTACTCTCCCATGATACAAGTAACCGTTACGGTCGAATACGACAGTCGTAATACCGGCTTCCTGAGCTTTTTTTGCGATCAGTTCGCCAACTTTAGCAGCTTGTTCTTTTTTCGGCATAACTTCCATGCCCAAAGAAGATGCAGCAGCCAACGTTCTACCGCTCAAATCGTCAATAAGCTGAACATAAATCTGCTTATTACTTCTAAACACACTCATACGCGGACGTTCAGACGTTCCTGAAATCTTATTGCGTACTCTATATTTAATCTTGATTCGTCTTTCTATTTTTGTTGTCATAATTATACGATTTTATGTGAATTACTTAGCGCCAGCTGATTTACCAGACTTTCTACGAATCTCTTCACCAACAAATTTAATACCTTTTCCTTTATAAGGTTCCGGCTTACGGAAAGAACGTATTTTTGCACAAACCTGACCAAGCAACTGTTTGTCACAAGATTCCAATATAATAAGTGGGTTTTTGTTTCTTTCTGATTTTGTTTCGACCTTGATTTCAGGCGGTAACTGCATAAAGATATTATGCGTATAACCCAATGCGAAATCAATAACATTACCATTATTTGAAGCACGGTAACCAACACCTACCAACTCCAATTCTTTCTTGTAACCTTCAGAAACACCTACTACCATGTTGTGAATCAAAGCACGATACAAACCATGATAAGCATGACGCTGTTTCGGGTTATCAAGCATTGCATTTTCATCTTCTTTCAACACCACATGACCGTCTGCAACCTCTACTGATATCGCGGGATTTACAAACTGGCTCAATTCACCTTTAGGGCCTTTAACGTTTACTACGTTATCCTTCAGAGTAACTGTTACTCCAGCAGGAATACTAATGGGTAATTTACCTATTCTTGACATTGCTTATCCTCCTACATTAATATACATAGCAAAGAACTTCACCACCTATCTTCAAAGCTGAAGCCTCTTTGTCTGTCATCACACCTTTGGAAGTAGATATAATAGCAATACCTAATCCATTAATAACTCTCGGCATGTCTTTGTAGCCGGTATACTTACGCATACCCGGAGTAGATACTCTTTCAAGTTTCTTGATAGCGTTAACTTTATTAACGGCATCATACTTCAAAGCAACTTTGATAGTACCCTGAGGACCATCTTCTACAAATTTGTAGTTCAGAATATAACCTTTTTCAAACAAGATTTTAGTGATCTCCTTTTTCAAGTTTGAAGCAGGTACTTCCACTACTCTGTGCTTAGCACTAATTGCATTTCTCAATCTAGTGAGATAATCTGCGATTGGATCTGTCATATATTTAACTGTTAAATTAATCAGGACTACCCTGACAATATTTAATAATAAAAAATTACCAGCTTGCTTTCTTTACCCCCGGAATCAAACCATTAGAGGCCATTTCACGGAACTGAATACGTGAAATTCCGAACTGACGCATATAACCTTTCGGACGTCCAGTCAACTTACAACGGTTATGCAAGCGAATCGGATTAGCGTTCTTAGGAATAGACTGCAATTTCTGAGCAGCTTCAAAAGCTTCTGCAGGATCCCCTGTCCGTACAATCTTCTTCAGCGCAGCACGTTTTTCAGCATATTTGGCTACCAGCTTAGCTCTCTTGACTTCGCGAGCTTTCATTGATTCTTTTGCCATATCTTATCAATCTTTTTTAGCGTTTTTAAACGGTAAACCGAACTCTTTCAACAAAGCATAACCTTCTTCGTCTGTTTGCGCAGAAGTTACAAAGGTAATGTTCATTCCGAGAATCTTCGTAATGCTATCAATATTGATTTCAGGGAAAATTATTTGCTCCTGAATACCCAACGTATAATTACCTCTTCCGTCGAATTTGCTTTCGATACCTTTGAAGTCACGAATACGCGGCAAAGCTACACGAACCAATTTTTCAAGGAATTCGTACATTCTCTCGCGACGCAAAGTTACCATCACGCCGATAGGCATTTTTTTACGCAACTTGAAATTCGCGATATCTTTACGAGATACTGTCGCAACAGCTTTCTGACCCGTGATTGCAGTCAATTCATTGATAGCAACATCTATAATCTTCTTATCAGCCACAGCCATACCCAAACCCTGATTAATAACAATTTTTTTCAAAACAGGGATCTGCATAGATGAAGAGTATTGGAACTGATTCTTCAACGCAGGAGCAATGCGCTCTGCATATTCTTTCTTAAGGCTTGCAGTATTACTCATTATTAAATCTCCTCTCCTGATTTTTTAGCATAACGAACAAATGTTCTTCCATCAGAACTTTCTCTTCTACCTATACGAGTCGGTTTTCCCGTTTTCGGATCAACCGGATTCAAGTTGGAAATGTGAATAGGAGCTTCCTGCTTCACAATACCGCCCTGAGGATTTTTAGCATTAGGTTTGGTATGCTTTGATACCATATTAATACCTTCTACCAGAGCACGTCCTTCTTTAACGAGAACTTTCAACACACGGCCAGTTTTCCCCTTGTCTTCACCGGAGTTTACATAAACTGTATCGCCTTTTTTAATATGTAATTTACTCATTACTTAAATCTTTTACAAAATTAAAGTACTTCAGGTGCAAGTGAAACCACTTTCATATTGACAGCACGCAATTCTCTCGCTACCGGGCCAAAGATACGACTTCCCCTAATTTCGCCTGCGTTGTTCAACAGAACACAAGCATTATCATCAAAACGAATATAAGAGCCGTCAGCACGACGAATCTCTTTCTTTGTACGCACGATCAAGGCCTTAGATACCGCACCTTTTTTAATATCACTTGAGGGGATAACGCTTTTTACAGCAACAACAATAACATCCCCAACAGAGGCGTAACGTCTTTTTGTACCGCCCAAAACACGAATACAAAGAGCTTCTTTTGCGCCGCTGTTATCACATACTGTAAGTCTGGATTCTGCTTGTATCATAATTACTTAGCTCTTTCGATAATTTCAACCAATCTCCATCTCTTCATTTTGCTCAAAGGACGAGTTTCCATAATGCGAACGGTATCACCCATCTGACATTCATTCTTTTCGTCATGAGCATAGTATTTCTTCGTTTTAGAAACGAACTTTCCATAAATAGGGTGTTTCTCTTTAAACTTAGCAGCAACAGTAATGGTCTTGTCCATTTTATTGCTAACCACAACACCCGTTCTTTCTTTTCTTAAATTTCTAGCTTCCATGAGGACCATTATTATTTGTTAAGTTCTCTCCGACGCAACTCACCCTTCATACGCGCAATCGTCCGACGCAACTTCGCAATCTGCATAGGATTTTCCAACGGAGAGATCGCATGATTTAAAACCATCTGATTGTAATTGGCGATTTCAGTTTGAACTCTTTCTGCCAATTCGTTGGTAGCTAATTCTCTAATTTCTGCAATCTTCATAATTCATTAAGCATTTTGACTTGCGTCGTAATCACGTCTAACAATAAACTTAGTAGTAACAGGAAGTTTCTGAGCTGCAAGACGCAGAGCTTCTTTTGCTACATCAAAAGATACACCTTCTACTTCGATCAATATACGACCCGGAGTTACAGGAGCCACAAAACCTTCCGGAGCACCTTTACCTTTACCCATACGTACGTCTGCCGGCTTACGAGTAATAGGTTTATCCGGGAATATACGGATCCAAATCTGACCTTGACGTTGCATATATCTTGTTACAGCAATACGAGCTGCTTCAATTTGGCGACCTGTGATCCATTTCGTTTGCAATGACTTAATACCAAATGAACCAAAAGCCAACTGATGACCTCTCTGGGCATTGCCTTTCGCGCTACCTTTCTGCTGTCTTCTGAATTTTGTCTTTTTCGGTTGTAACATAATTCCTAAAATTCAAATTCGTTAGCGATTGTTGTTTTTCTTTCTACGGAAATTCTTTCCGCCATTGTTACCGTTTCCGCCACGGCCATTGTCTTTTGTTTGAGTAAAGTTTGGAGCCAATTCACGTTTTCCATAAACCTCACCACGACAAATCCAAACCTTAATACCTAACAAACCAACTTTAGTCAACGCTTCTGCATGACAATAGTCGATGTCAGCACGGAAAGTGTGCAGCGGAGTACGTCCTTCCTTATACATTTCAGAACGCGCCATTTCTGCTCCGTTCAAACGACCAGAAATAAGCACCTTGATACCCTCAGCACCCATACGCATGGTATTCGCAATAGCCATCTTAATAGCACGACGATAAGCAATCTTGCCTTCAACCTGACGCGCAATATTATTAGCAACAATCACTGCGTCAAGTTCCGGTCTTTTTACTTCAAATATATTAATTTGGATATCCTTATCGGTGATCTTCTTCAACTCTTCTTTCAACTTATCAACTTCTTGACCACCTTTACCAATGATAATTCCCGGGCGAGCAGTACAAACAGTAATTGTCACCAATTTCAGCGTACGTTCAATAACAATTCTTGAAACGCTGGCTTTTGCAAGTCTGGCGCTCAGATACTTACGAATCTTGCTATCTTCAACCAAAGCATCGCCATAATTTTTGCCACCGTACCAGTTAGAATCCCATCCTCTGATAATTCCTAAACGGTTGCTTATCGGATTAACTTTCTGTCCCATCTACTCTTAATTTTTATCATTAGTATTTTTAGAATCAACGAACAAAGTCACATGATTTGAACGTTTGCGAATTCTGTAACCTCTACCCTGCGGAGCCGGTCTCATTCTTTTCAGAGTTGCTCCTCCATCAACAAAAATCTTAGATACAAACAATTCGCCGTCTTCAGCTTTACGTTCGTTTTTCTGTTCCCAATTAGCAATAGCAGAGCGCAACAGTTTTTCCACTCTTGCAGAAGCCTCTTTTGAAGAGAATTTCAAAACGCCAAGTGCACGGTTTACTTCCATACCGCGAATCATGTCAGCCACGAGACGCATTTTACGCGGAGAAGTAGGCACATTTCGCAATTTTGCAAAATACATGGTTTTAAGGGCTTCTTTTCTTTTTTCAGCCGATATTCTTTTTCTTGCTCCCATTATATTTATTACTTTATTATTTCAATTTAAAGTATCCTGCTATTATTTTTTCTTGTTACCAGCATGACCACGGAATGTACGTGTTGGAGCAAACTCACCCAACTTATGTCCAACCATGTTTTCAGTAACGTAAACAGGAATAAATTTGTTTCCGTTATGAACTGCAATAGTATGCCCTACGAAATCAGGCGAAATCATTGAAGCTCGAGCCCAAGTCTTAACAACTGATTTCTTGCCGCTTTCATTCATAGCCAGCACCTTCTTTTCCAGTTTTACATTAATATATGGACCTTTTTTTAATGAACGACTCATAATTTACTCAATTAATCAGTTATTACTTTCTTCTCTCAATAATATACTTAGAAGATTGCTTCTTAGGTGCTCTTGTCTTCAAGCCCTTAGCATACAAACCTTTGCGTGATCTCGGGTGTCCTCCAGAAGCACGTCCTTCACCACCACCCATCGGGTGATCAACAGGGTTCATAACCACACCACGGTTGTGCGGGCGACGTCCTAACCAGCGAGAGCGTCCAGCCTTACCTGAAGCTTCCAAAGCATGGTCAGAATTACCAACACTACCGATAGTAGCCTTACAAGAGCTCAAGATTTTTCTTACCTCACCAGAAGGCAATTTAATCACACAATACTGACCTTCACGAGAAGTCAACTGAGCAAAATTTCCAGCCGATCTTACCAAAGCAGCACCTTGTCCCGGACGCAATTCAATATTATGAATCACCGTACCTACAGGGATATTCTCCAAAGGAAGAGCGTTACCAATCTCAGGCGCCGCATCTGCCCCAGACAATATTGTGCTACCTACCTGTAATCCATTAGGAGCAATAATATATCGTTTTTCACCGTCAGCATAAAACAACAAAGCGATACGAGCCGAACGATTCGGATCGTATTCAATTGTTTTAACCACTGCCGGAACACCGTCTTTATTTCTCTTAAAATCAATAACACGATATTTTCTCTTGTGACCACCACCGATATAGCGCATGGTCATTTTTCCTACATTGTTACGGCCACCCGTAGAACGTTTTCCATATACAAGAGATTTTTCTGGTACCGATGCAGTAATTTCTTCAAAAGTACCAATAATTTTGTGTCTCTGCCCCGGTGTCGTGGGCTTAAATTTACGTACTGCCATCTTCTACTTAAATATTGCTATAAAAATCAATAGTATCACCTTCTTTCAACGTAACAATCGCTTTCTTATAAGCATTTGTACGTCCTTTGATAAGACCCGATTTTGTATAACGAGTCTTATTCTTGCCTGCATAACGCATCGTATTTACAGCAAGAACAGTCACATTATATAAAGCCTCGATTTCACGCTTAATTTCCAATTTGTTAGCGTCAGGACGAACAATAAACCCAAAACGATTGAGTTTATCGGTCAACTTCGTCATTTTCTCCGTAACCAACGGTTTAATAATCATTCCCATATTACTTCTGCCTCCTTTTATTTAACTAAGGTTTCCTCGATAGCTTTCAAAGCACGTTCTGTAACGACAAGAGTTTCCGCATTCAATACAGCGTATGTATTCAGTGCAGAAGCTATCGCCAAATTAGTGCGCTCCAAATTACGAGCCGACAAATATACGTTTTTATTTGCTTCAGGCAAAACCATAAGCAGCTTTTTGCCAGCTACTTTAAGATTATTCACAACATTTACAAAATCTTTTGTTTTAGGAGCTTCAAAAGAGAAGTCTTCAACAACTACGATGTTATTAGCCTGAGCCTTATAAGACAATGCTGACTTACGAGCCAAAACTTTAACTTTCTTGTTAAGTTTGAAGCCATAGTCACGAGGTTTCGGACCAAAAACACGAGCACCGCCTACCAACAACGGAGAATTAATATCACCGCGACGTGCGCCGCCGCCACCTTTCTGACGTCCTAATTTACGCGTAGACCCGCTGATTTCGCTTCTTTCTTTAGACTTATGAGTTCCTTGACGTTGGTTAGCCATGTACTGCTTTACGTCCAGATAGATAGCGTGGTCATTCGGAGCGATTCCGAAAACAGCTTCATTCAAAGCCACTTTTCTTCCGGTATCTTCACCCTTGATATTTAATACGTTAACTTCCATTATTTCTCAATTAATACGATTGAACCTTTGCAACCCGGAACAGAACCCTTAATCAACAGCAAGTTATGTTCAGGAATTACTTTTAATACCTGCAAGTTATGAGTTGTTACTCTGTCGCCGCCCATGTGACCTGCCATACGCATTCCTTTGAATACTTTTGCAGGGTATGAACATGCACCGATAGAACCCGGTTTACGGGCACGGTTGTGCTGACCGTGAGTAGTCTGACCCACACCACCGAATCCATGACGTTTTACTACGCCCTGAAAACCTTTACCTTTAGAAGTACCAACAACATCAACATAAGCTGCATCGTTGAACAGTTCTACGGTAATAGTGTCACCTAAATTCAATTCCTCTGAGAAATCTTTGAACTCGGCCAAGTGTCTCTTAGGAGTTACTCCTGCCTTTTTAAAATGACCCATCAACGGTTTGGTAGTATGTTTCTCTTTCATGTCTTGGAAACCTACCTGAACGGCAGCATAGCCATCTTTTTCTACAGTCTTAATCTGAGTAACTACACAAGGACCAGCTTCGATAACAGTGCATGGCACATTTTTGCCATCAGCACTGAAAACGGATGTCATTCCGATTTTCTTTCCTAATAATCCTGGCATTTCAATTAAATTTTAATTCATTAAACTTTAATTTCTACTTCTACTCCACTCGGCAATTCCAATTTCATCAAAGCATCTACTGTTTTTGCAGTTGAGCTATAAATGTCGATCAGCCGTTTGTAAGAAGACAATTCAAACTGTTCACGTGACTTTTTGTTAACGAAAGTCGAACGGTTTACGGTAAAAATACGCTTGTGTGTAGGCAATGGAATCGGACCACTTACAATAGCACCCGTAGCCTTCACAGTTCTTACAATCTTTTCAGCTGACTTGTCTACCAAGTTGTGATCGTAAGATTTCAGTTTAATTCTGATTTTCTGACTCATGTGTTATTTATTAAATAATTAAATGTTATAAATAAATGAAGCATGAGGGTTAAGAGTCATTCGCTAACCCTCATCAGCTTCAAATTTTCTATTGTTATACCAAGTCTACGCGACCTTTAACTTCTTCCAACACAGTCTTAGCGATAGAGCTTGAAACCTGTGAATGATGATCATAAGTCATTGAAGACGTAGCACGACCTGAAGTAATCGTACGCAAAGCTGTTACATAACCGAACATTTCTGCCAGCGGAACCATTGCTTTAACGATACGAGCACCAGAACGGCTGGTTTCCATACCTTCTACCTGACCACGGCGTTTGTTCAAGTCACCGATAACATCACCCATGTTTTCTTCCGGAGTTACAACTTCCAGCTTCATAATGGGCTCCATCAATACCGGTCCTGCCTTCACGCACGCATTCTTGTAGGCTTGGATTGCACAGATTTCGAAAGACAACTGGTCAGAGTCTACCGGGTGGAAAGAACCATCCTTCAACACAACCTTCAATGAATCGAGCGGGAAGCCTGCCAAAACACCATTCTTCATAGCTGTTTGGAAACCTTTCTGTACAGAAGGAATAAATTCCTTAGGCACATTACCACCCTTCACTTCATCAATGAATTGCAGACCACCTTGCTTCCAGTCTTCATCAACCGGACCTACGGTTACAATAATATCGGCGAACTTACCGCGACCACCAGACTGCTTCTTATAAACCTCGCGCAGTTCAACAGTCTTCGTAATTGCCTCCTTATAGTTAACTTGCGGACGACCTTGATTACATTCTACCTTGAACTCACGTTTCAAACGGTCAATGATGATATCCAAGTGAAGCTCACCCATACCAGAGATAACCGTCTGACCTGTCTGTTCGTCGGTACGAACTGTAAATGTCGGGTCTTCTTCTGCCAATTTAGCCAAACCGTTAGAAAGTTTATCAAGGTCTTTCTGAGTCTTAGGCTCAACAGCGATACCGATAACCGGTTCAGGGAAGTCCATAGATTCAAGAACGATAGGAGCTGTTTCATCACACAGCGTATCGCCTGTACGGATATCCTTAAATCCAACACCGGCACCAATATCTCCTGCTCCGATTACTTCTACCGGATTCTGTTTGTTTGAGTGCATCTGGAACAAACGAGAAACACGTTCTTTTTTACCAGAGCGAGAGTTGTAGATATAAGAACCAGCTTCAACCTTACCTGAATAAACACGGAAGAATGTCAAACGTCCTACATACGGGTCAGTGGCAATCTTAAATGCCAAAGCCGCAGTTTTTTCGTTTTCATCCGGTTTGCGGTCTTCTTCAGCACCTGTATTCGGATTTGTACCGACAATGTTCGGAGTATCCATCGGCGACGGCAAGAATGCACACACATAATCCAGCAAAGTCTGAACACCCTTGTTCTTGAATGAAGAACCACACAACATCGGAACGATTTCCATCTTCAAAGTTCCGGCACGCAACGCACGCAAGATTTCTTCTTCGGTAATCGTTTCAGGATCTTCGAAGTATTTTTCCATCAGCGCATCGTCGAACTCGGCAACTTTTTCCAACATTTTGCCTCTCCACTCTTCTGCTTCAGCCAACAGATTTGCCGGGATTTCCTCTACGTCGTAATCAGCACCCATCGTTTCATCGTGCCACAGGATAGCTTTCATCTTAATCAGGTCTACTACCCCTTTGAAGTTTTCTTCTGCACCGATAGGAATTACTACAGGACACGGATTAGCGCCTAACACGTCTTTCATCTGGCGAACCACTTCAAAGAAGTCGGCACCTGAACGGTCCATCTTATTTACATAACCGATACGAGGCACATTATATTTATCAGCCTGACGCCATACGGTTTCTGACTGAGGTTCAACGCCACCTACCGCACAATAAGTTGCCACTGCACCGTCAAGCACGCGCAATGAACGTTCAACTTCTGCAGTAAAGTCCACGTGTCCCGGAGTATCAATCAAGTTGATTTTATACTTATTACCTGCATAGTTCCAATATGTGGTTGTAGCAGCCGAAGTAATGGTAATACCACGCTCTTGTTCCTGCTCCATCCAGTCCATCGTAGCCGCACCATCATGAACTTCACCGATTTTATGAGTCAAACCGGTATAGAACAGAATACGTTCAGAAGTCGTAGTCTTACCGGCGTCGATGTGCGCCATGATACCGATGTTACGGGTCAAATGCAAATCATGTTTAGCCATTTTGTTTCCTTCTTTAATTTATTGTTATACTTGATTGATTAGAATCTGAAGTGAGCGAATGCACGGTTAGCTTCAGCCATACGGTGCATGTCTTCCTTACGTTTAAATGCTCCACCCTGTTCGTTGTAAGCGTCAAGAATTTCAGCACACAATTTGTCTGCCATTGACTTACCGCCACGTTTGCGGGCAAAAGAAATCAAGTTTTTCATTGAAATCGATTCCTTACGTTCAGGACGAATTTCAGTCGGAACTTGGAAAGTTGCACCACCGATACGGCGAGATTTAACTTCCAGTTGCGGAGTTACATTATCCAAAGCTTTTTTCCAAACATCCAAAGCTGATTTTTCTTCACCCGGAAGTTTGTTTTCAATTGCTTTCAGTGCATTGTAGAAGATTTCGTAAGCAGTATTCTTTTTACCGTCATACATCAGATGATTCACGAATTTTGAAACCTTCTGTTCATTGAATACCGGATCCGGCAGGATCACACGTTTTTTAGGTTTTGCTTTTCTCATTTTGTTTGATAATAATGTTTAAGTTTGGGGCTGCATTTTTGTTTTCTTCAACGCTTCCTCCGAAGCATTTACTCAACCTTAAAGCCTTTCCTGCAAACCAAAACGAATTAATAAAAGTCTTTTCTAAAGGATTGACTCGGCAGGTTTATTATTTCTTACCCTTTCCTGCCGGAGCTGCTTGTCCCGGTTTCGGACGCTTAGCGCCGTATTTTGAACGTCTTTGCGTACGTCCTGCTACACCGGCAGTATCCAATGTACCGCGAACGATGTGATAACGTACACCCGGAAGGTCTTTCACACGACCACCGCGTACCAATACGATTGAGTGCTCCTGCAAGTTGTGACCTTCTCCCGGAATATAAGAGTTCACTTCCTTAGAGTTTGTCAGACGTACACGGGCAACTTTACGCATTGCTGAGTTCGGTTTTTTCGGAGTTGTAGTGTAAACACGCACGCACACACCACGTCTCTGCGGACATGAATCCAGCGCCGGAGATTTACTCTTGTCAACCAAAACCTTTCTTCCTTTTCTTACTAACTGTTGAATAGTAGGCATTTTGTTTGATTTTTAATTATTATTATATTGTTTATTGTTTTTCCAATCCTTGTCGAAACTATACATTTCGGGCTGCAAAATTACAAATAACTTTTTAATTGACAAACAGTTTTCTAACAAAAAAGTCCATCATCCCATTTTTTGGAATGATGGACTTCTTTTTATAGAGCTTTTATGAGGTTATTTGCGATAAGATGCCTTTACAAACGGAGCTTCCAGCAAATAATCCAAACTTTCTTTAACACTTTTCAGGACATCAGAAGTGCTGTAATTTTCTATTTCGGCTACAAGATCTTGTGTTCCTGCCACATCGGTATTCCCGAATATGGCATCATAACCTACCATGCCGCTCTGCCCGATTTCCCGATGGTCTTTGATGTGGAGCATCTTAAAGCGTCCGGGATATTGATGGAAATAATCTACCGGACTGTTTTGCCCACGCACGGTCCAATACACATCCATTTGAAAGAATACGTATTCGGGATTGGTGTGTTGAAGCATGTAGTCGTACATCACCTCTTTATCTTCTACTTTCTGAAACTCATGTGCGTGGTTATGATACCCGAAAAGGATTCCTGCCTCTTTACAACGCTTGCCGATTTCATCAAAATAACGACAATACAGAGCCAAGTCTTTTACTGTCTCAGGTACGCCGAGCCACGGAAACACGATGTACTTCATTCCTGCGGTTTTATGGTCAGCAATGCATGTATCCCACCATTTCAAGGCTTCGGTCAAGTCTCCGGAAGTCAGTTCTTCGGCTGTCAACATACGACTGCAATGAGAAGACAAGACTTCCATTCCGGTACTTTCAACATCTTTCCGGAAATTTTCCGGACTTCTCCCGTAAAACTTTCCGTCAGCATAATTGGCTGCCTCCACGCTGGTATATCCCATTTGAGCCAATTTGTTCAGCACGTCCATGTATTCAGATGAAGGTTGCCCATCCTTATTCACCCCATCCAACAGACTTCTGACTGAATAAAGTTGGATGGACACTTCCTTTTTAGTCACTTTTTCACTTTGTTCTACCTTTGTACATTGAGAGCATATCACTCCCAAAGCAACAAACAGGCATAGATAAAGAAGACGACTTTTCATAGGCTATGATTAATCCAAGATTTTCACACGAATGTTGCGATACCAAACATCATCGCCGTGGTCTTGCAATCCGATGAAACCTTCATGATTTTCACCGCCGCAATTATTCAGCAATTCGAATGCCAACGGCCATTTTTCTTTACTGAACTTACTGTTTTCAAGCATCTCCGTCCATTGCGGAGTCCACAAATGGTATTCCAAAACGTTTTCTCCATTTTGTCCGTGCACTACCGTACCTTTATATACCATGATTTTAGCCGTGTTCCATTCTCCGAAAGGTTTTGCGTTTTGCGGAACAGCCGGAATCATGTCGTATAATGAAGCTGCCTGACGGTTATTATCCTTACCTAATTTCGCATCAGGATGGTTTGCATTATCCAATACCTGAAACTCCGGAGCTGAAATGTAAATCGGTTCCAAAACTTCCTTTCCGTCTTTATCTGTGGATGTGACTTCCTGAGCCAAATACAAGATACCGGAATTACCGCCTTTAGAGATTTTCCATTCCAATTCCAACTCAAAGTTTTTGAACTTGTGAGCGAAAATCAAGTCGCCACCTTCCGCAGTCTGAGCTTCACCGCCTCCGCTGCCGTTAAATTTGATGCAACCATCTTCGATAACCCAGCGAGAAGGCACATTGTCTTTTCCGTAGCCTCTCCATCCGTTGAAAGTCTTACCATCGAAAATCGTGATATACCCGTCTTTATCTACCGGCAGTGACAAGCTGTCTGTTTCAGCAGCTTTCATTGATTTAGAGTAAGACAACATTTGAGTTGTGGGTGCTTCTTCTGCAGTTGTTTCAGCAGCTTTCTTGTTTCCTCCGCCACATGCGGTCAATGCACCTGTAATAGCCAAACAGGTCAATGTGTAAAATACTTTTTTCATGATATTGTTATTTTTAATGATGAATTATACTTCTGTGTTATTTTATCGGGGCATATCCGGCAAATTCCAACCGGTACGATACTGATGCTTAATCAATTCTTCAGCGAAAGCACGCGCATTAACCGGCTCCGTCCATGTTTTGTTGAATGAAGGATGTCCATCGTGAATCGTAAAGCCGTCTTTAATGCAAGTCTTTATGGTTTCATCATCACCGATATTCGTGAATCTCATATTCTCGCCGTCCCATTCCAACGTGCGGTTCAATGCCTGAAGACGTACAGCCAATACACCCATTACTACCATTTCATTCAACGGACCTGCTTCCGAGAAGTCGGATTTGGTCTTTACACGCGATTCGGGACTTTCTTTACATGCACGCACCCAATCTTTTTCATGACCACCCGACATCGCATTCGGTACACGACGGCATACTTTCGGCGCATTCGGTACACGACCGGAAAGCAAGAACGGATGTTCACCGTAGCAACCGCATATCAGCGTGTCTTTGGTTCCGTGGAAAATAGTCAGACCGCCACCGCTTTGCATCAGCTGCATGGTAGCCGGGAAACCTTTCGGACGTTCGGGCATCATGCCTCCATCGTACCAATGTATTTCTACTTCCGGCATGGCTACTTTCGGCATATTGTCACGAGCCGGGAAAATCATTTTCACATGTTGTGCCTGTGGAGCACAAGCGTTCAGCAACAAGGTGGAAGACGCTTCTACCTTTGTCGGGTATTTCAAATGCAAGGCTTTAAACGGTTGGTGCAGAATATGACACGCCATGTCGCCCAGCGCACCGGTTCCGTAATCCCACCATCCACGCCAGTTCCACGGTGTATAAATCGAGCTATACGGATTCATCTTTGCAGGGCCGGTAAACAAATCCCAGTTCAGGGTTTTGGGGATACGCTCTTCTTTTTCGGGAGCATTCAACCCCTGCGGCCAAATCGGACGGTCGGTAGCACATTCTACTTTCGTCACCTCACCTATTTCTCCGTTCCAAATCCATTCGCAAACCAAATCGGTTCCTTCATCCGATGAGCCTTGATTACCCATTTGCGTAGCCACACCCGTAGAAGCGGCGAGCTTGGTCAGCAAACGTGATTCATATACCGAGTGTGTCAGCGGTTTCTGGCAATATACGTGTTTACCCATCGTCATAGCATCAGCGGTAATGATGGCATGTGTATGGTCGGCCGTTGCTACGATAACCGCATCAATCGACTTGCCCATTTCGTCGTACATCTTCCGGTAGTCCCAATATCTTTTTGCATTCGGAAATTCATCAAATACACCTTTGGCATACTTCCAGTCAACGTCACACAACGCTACGATATTTTCCGTATCTTTCACATGCAAAATGTTGGCATGACCCATTCCACCGATACCGACAGCCGCAATGTTCAGCTTGTCTGAAGGTGCTACATGCCCGAAACTCTTACCTAAAATTGAACTGGGAGCAATGGTTATGCCGGCAAGCGCCGCAGCTCCCGTTTTCAGAAAATCTCTTCTTGAAACGTTTGACATAATCTTACATTTAAAGTTAATATAAAAAGTTAATGATTGCCTATATCTTTATTTTATGTGTCCCCCGATTGATTCATCTATCTGTTTGGCAACAGGCCATAGCCGTTTTTCATCGTACGCCTGCGTTCGCGAATTTCTTCTAAGGTCTCCAAAGTGCCAATGGCAGGCAGGTCGTGCGATTTGGCGTCCGCCAAGAACTTCCATGCATATTCCGATGCAAGTGCAGAATCACGCATCTTGGGAAGCAGCGGAGACGCTTCGCCTGCCAAAATGCTATCGGCAAACCGATTACACAATACATCAATGTTTTTCCCACCAAAGGGTTTCTCTATCCGCAAAGTCTGATTAACCCCATGAAGTTCGACAACCGCCGTCTTAAAATCGTGCGTCATACGGGCGATTCCTTTCGTCCCTATCAAGTCAACGTATGAATTATGAGTCTGGTCTTTAGAAAGTTGTCCGTAGACGAAACCTTGCGTGATATCGAACACAATGCCATTCTGGAACGTGCCGTGGCATTGCAGCCACCACGGTTCCTTGTAGCTCCACATGTCGATAGCCTGTGCGTGCCATGTCTTATAATCGCATCCGGCATACCAGCGGGCGATATCTACATAGTGCATACCGCAATCGTGGAAAGCAGGTCCTTCGTACTCGTGTCCTTCGCCGGGAGCCAAACCGGGTGTCATGTGACAAACACGAATAATAGCCAGCTCACCCAATTCGCCTGCCTCGACAAATGCTTTCAACTGCTGATGATACCATGAATTACGGAGATACAAGTTAACCGTAGATATTCGGTCTGAATGTTCAGTCATGCCGACAACTTCCCATTCGCGTTCAATGGTGTCGGCTATCGGTTTCTCCGACAAAATGTGTTTCCCGTAACGGAGTGCCTTTTCTATCTGCTCTTTCCGGTTATTAGCCAGCGTAAACAGTCCCACTGCCTGAACGCTTTCATCCTCGAACACAATATTTTCATCGTCTACTATCCGAGATTCGGGCGAAAGTTCCTTCGCCACTTCACGTGAACGGGGACTGATGTCGCAAATGTATGCCACATCCCATCTGCCGCTCTTTTTCATTTCGTCCAGATAAAACCTGCCCATTCTGCCGAAGCCTATAAGCCCTACCCTAATTTTTGTATTTTTCATAATTTAACAAAGAAGATTGTTTGTGCCTCAGAGCCCATTTAAACGAAATTACTTTATCAGAAAATTCAAACAGGCTCTTATATTAATTTTCGGTTTTTACTTCTGGCTTGACCAGAAATGCGCTTATTTCCCATAATATATATATAGGTATAAATACAGCCATAAGTGTAAAAGGATCTGACGAAGGCGTTATGACAGCCGCCACCACCATCAGTACCACCACGGCATGGCGACGGTACTTCTTGAAAAAGCTGCGGTTTAAAATGCCAAGTTTCGACAGCAACATCGACAGCAATGGCAATTCGAACATAATACCCATCATAAAAATCAGCATCAGGAAATAACTCATATACGAATCCAACGACAACTGATTGGAGATATTCGGACTCAACTCATACGAGTATAAAAAACGCAGCGTCAAGGGAAACACCACAGAATAGCCTACCACACAGCCTATGAAAAACATGACCGTCCCAAACACGAACGCCCATCTCACCCCTTTCTTTTCATTGTCGTACAGAGCCGGACAAACAAATTTCCACACCTCATAAACAAGATAAGGGAAGGTGATGAGCAACGCCAGCCAGAACGACAACGACATGTGAATAAAAAATTGTGAAGCCAGCTTGATGTTTATCACATCTACGCGGAAAGGTTTGCCGATAAAATCAGGCAACATCGAAAATGCAACTCCTGTTTCCTGTTCCGTCCAATGGCTGAAAGCCGTTCCCGCTTCTGCAATCCAACGGTAAAGAAAAAAATCATTGCTACACGGAGCCATCACCACGTGGTCGAACAAATAGGGTATAAACATGAATCCCAGCAACATAAAGATTCCCCATGCCACCAATACCCTTATCAACATCCACCGGAGGGCTTCCAGATGATCCCAAAAAGACATTTCCGACTGCTCTGCCATACCTAATCTCCTCTACACTGAAATATTATTTCTTTTCCACGCCTTGCGTCGTTCCCGGATTCGGTTCGTCAACGTTGATGTCTTTGTTAATGTCTTTTTCTATTCCATTCACGCCTTCTTTAAAACTTCTTACGCCTTTACCTATTCCGCGCATTAATTCCGGTATTTTTTTACCGCCGAACAGCAACAGTACGATAAAAACAATCAGAAGAATCTCCGATGTTCCGATAGAACCCAAAAAGAGTAGTGTATTCATAATAAAATCTTTTTAAATAAAACAATGTGTTTACGGTTCCCGAAGGCTTTTATTGCAAAAATAAGAAACAAAAGCCTATCTCTTCAAACTAAATACAAAGTAGTAGATTGTTGAGAGAAAAAACAAGCTGACACACAATATTTTAATAAAAATTACAACAAAAAAAGAGTAGATTGCTTAAAAGATATTTTGCAGACTTTTCCGGATTATAGCTTACATATAAACAAAATAATTCGTACTTTTGACAGCGGACATCTTTGTTAAAAATCAAGAGCTATGATAAAGCAATACTTATTGGCAATACTACTATTATTTCCGCTATGCGCTTCGGGAGAGAACGACCTGAAAACGCTATCGGATTCGCTCAACGCCATACTCGAACAGAAGCAATATTACGTTGCACTGAAAGAAAAGCAGATAGAAAGTATCAAGCAGACGCTAAAAGATTCTACGCTTTCTATCGGAGAAGAATACGAGATAAACGCAACCCTCTACGAAAAATACCAGAAATTCAATACTGATTCGGCCGCACGATACATTCAAAGGAATATCGAAATAGCTGTGGCGTTAGGGAAAGAACATGCTGAATACGACTCCTGCCTGAAACTCTCATTGCTTTACTCAATGTGCGGGAAATACCGCGAAGCAGAGGAAATCTTAAAACGACTTCAGGCGATAAAACTTCCTGCCGACCTGAAGGCTGCATACTATAATGCCTACTACCGCTTTTGGGAATATTATGCCATCTCGACGGGAAACACCCCTTACGCCCGCCAGCAATGCAGGATATATCAAGACTCGATACTGACGGCATCCCAGACCACATCGGTTAACGCCAGATTAGAACAGGGGTTCAGACTCATGGAAACGAATCCGGAAAAAGCAGAAAAGCTACTGACTAACTTACTTGCGACTGAACAGGTGGGAACTCCCGAGTATGCGATGATAACTTGTGGTATCGCATACGCTTACCGGGGATTGGGGAACCGAGAGGAAGAAAAAAAATATTTCATGTTATCTGCCATTGCCGACATTCAAAACGCCACACGTGAAACGGTCTCACTTCAATCGCTTGCCATGATAGCTTACCAAGAAAATAACTTAGACCAAGCTTTCCGTTTCAGTCAATCGGCCATAGAAGATGCAGCCGCCTCCGGCATCCATTTCCGTGCCCTCCAGATGCACCCGTTCTACTCTATCATCACCTCTGCTTATAAAACGGAACAGACCAAAGTGCGGACAAACCTCACCATATATCTTACAGTGGTGTGCTTGCTCGCCGGCGCACTGGCCATATTGGTTTGTCTTACTTACAAGCAAATGAGAAAGACTTTGCGGATGAAAGAAGAACTGACCCAAAGTAATGACAAACTGAAAGAGTTAAGTCGCTCGCTGAAGGAAACCAACCAAATGCTGAACGGCCGCAATCAGCAACTGCAGGAAATCAATACCATCAAAGAACGATATATCGCCCAGTTCTTCGACCTCTGTTCTAACTACATCGACAAGATGGGGCAATATCAGAACGAAATCTATAAACTTGCCATCAACCGCCATTACGAAACATTAATCAAACAGACCAAATCGACTACGGTTATCGATAAAGAATTGAACTCGCTTTACGAACATTTCGACAGTATATTTCTCAACCTCTACCCTACGTTTGTAACCGACTTCAATGAACTACTGCGTGAAGGCGAACAAATCACCCCGAAAGCCGGCAGCCTGATGAACAAGGAACTGCGCATATATGCCCTGCTGCGACTGGGTATCAACGATAGCGGGAAGATTGCCAGTTTCCTGCGGTGTTCGGTAAGCACCATCTATAACACGCGCACCAAGTTGAGGAACAAGGCACGATGCCCGCGCGATGAATTTGAGGACCAAGTGCTGCAAATAGGAAACACCTCTGAGTAGCACCGGAACACCCCTTACCCATAAAAAAAGCCATTCCGCTTTCTTTGCATCCAAAGAAAACGGAATGGCAAATACCTCATATTCTATAAGCAAAACGTTATGCTTCACCCTTGAAATCGCTCAAAGGCGGAACAAAAGTCTTACCGCCCTGTTGCTGTTCTTCCGGCATACGAATCGGACCAAAATTCTTTTCGTACTTGTTAACGTTATCTTGCAACGCATACATCAAGCGTTTTGCATGTTCGGGAGTCATCACGATACGTGACTGCACGTTGGCTTTCGGCAATCCCGGCATAATACGTACAAAGTCGATAACAAACTCTGAAGTAGAGTGAGTGATTATCGCGAGATTAGCATACGTTCCTTGAGCCACTTCTTCTTTCAGCTCAATCTGGAGCTGGTTATTTTTGTTTTCGTTTTCCATGATATTTGATATGTTTTTTTTGTTAGCGGAAGCAAATGTAAAAAAAAAGTCGATACGGCAAACATATAAGCCTTGAAAATATTTCAAACCTGTTCAAATTTTGTCCTAACATTCTTATGGCAGTCAATCAAACCGTCTCCCAAAATAACAGAATGTAGCATTTGCCATGAGTTCATTAATAATATCCTCATATTTTTACTGCTCGGCCAACAAATTCATGTAAACAATCTTTTATTTTACAAATATTTTTATAATTTTGCTACAAGGATTATGTAAACGTATAAGGTCTTGCCAGCCTTTGCACACCATAATGCAGATTCAAGAATGTTTATTAATAAAATCAAGATGGCAAAACCTTCGTTCTAACGAAAGTCAACATATTTTTTATTAACCTTAAAATTAGTCATGAGAAAGTTTCGTTTATTATTAGCTCTGTTCTTCTTAAGTTTGTGCATGACGGTTCATTCACAAGAGCAAGAACGCTTTTCGTTTTCGGTAAGCGCAGGTAAAGGTAATTTATTTGGTAAGTCCAATCTCTCAGTAATGGGCTGCGAATATCGTTCGGCATACGACAAAGGTTTCGATGCGAATATGAAAGCGGCTTATTTGGTTAACCGGATTTTCCAGATTGGAGTCAAATATGATTTCTTTCAATCTGCCGGAGATTTTACCCTTTCTAACGGATCGATGGTGGTCAGTGATGCGGAGTTGAACTATATCGCCCCGCAGGTTGGCATCCGGAAAAATATAACGAATAAGTTACTGTGCGAATTCATGGTGGGAGCCGGCTATGTGCACTACAAAAATTCAGGTGAATATGGCGGCAACGAATATAAAGCCACTAAGGGATTCTGTGCAAGCAATTTTGATGCTTCCTTTTTCTACCGCATTTACAACCATGTGTATTTGGGCATAGGTGCTTCGTTTATGGGAGGCAATGCTTCTTCGTTCGATATGGATGGAGCAGGCACTGTGGATTTGGAAGGGCGCGACAAGTTAAAACTGCGCAAGGGCGATGTTTTCGTCACTGTTCGTTGTCAACTTTGATTCAGGTGAAAGTCGTAGTACAAATTTGCGACAGGCTCTAAGACAATGTATCTAGTTGTTGCAACTTTAGAGCCTGCCGCTTAAATTTTCTTCTTTCTCTTTGTATTCAAAGCCTATATAGCTCAATCAATACATGCTTATGGCAGCAAGTCTTCCATGATTGTCAAACCATGAGAAAATTCGTTCTACCACCCCTCTCTTCCCTATTGACTCAAAACCTTTAGAAGTAAGCATTAACGATAGAAGAAACTCATGCGGATAAACTGCTCAACTCATGCGGATGCTTTGATGAAAATAACCGCATGGGTTGATGAGTCTTTCCGTATGTTTTTCAAACCGAATCGCAGACATCTTTTATCCCTCCCCATATACAAACAAAAAAAGCTGCACCAGCGAACTGGCACAGCTTTTCATTATCGTTCAACAGCAAGGAAAGATTATTCTACCTCACTATAATCAAGTACATTCTTCTTGTTTGCCATGATGCGATCGTACTCTTCTTTCGAGCCTACCACAATCTTGTCAAACTCGCGCTGACCCGTACCGGCAGGAATCAAGTGACCGCAGATTACGTTTTCTTTCATACCTTCCAGTTTGTCAACCTTTCCGTTGATAGCGGCTTCGTTCAAGACCTTCGTAGTTTCTTGGAATGACGCTGCCGACATGAAACTTGAAGTTTGCAGAGCCGCACGGGTAATACCTTGCAGAATCTGTGTTGACGTTGCAGGAACGGCATCGCGTGCTTCAACCGGTTTCAGGTCGCGACGTTTCAACATACTGTTTTCATCGCGTAACTTGCGGGCTGTAACAATCTGTCCCGGCTGCAAGTTCTGAGAATCTCCGGCATCTACAACTACCTTCTTACCCCAAATACGGTCGTTCTCTTCGTTGAACTCGATACGGTCTACCACTTGTTGTTCCAAGAAGCGAGTATCACCCGGTTCGTCGATTTGAACCTTACGCATCATCTGACGTACGATAATCTCAAAGTGCTTATCGTTAATCTTTACACCCTGCAAACGGTATACGTCTTGGATTTCGTTTACGATATACTCTTGTACTGCCGTAGGACCCTTGATTGCAAGAATATCGGCCGGAGTAATCGCACCGTCGGACAACGGAGTTCCGGCACGTACGTAGTCGTTTTCCTGCACCAGAATCTGTTTTGACAATGCAACCAAGTATTTACGCACATCGCCTGCCTTAGAGGTTACAATGATTTCACGGTTACCACGCTTAATCTTACCCATTGTTACCTCACCGTCAATTTCAGAAACCACTGCCGGATTCGACGGATTACGTGCTTCGAACAACTCGGTAACACGGGGAAGACCACCCGTGATATCGCCCGCCTTACCTACGGCACGCGGAATCTTAACCAAGATATCACCAGCCTTAACGGTTTGCTTGTCTTCTACCACAACGTGACCGCCCACCGGTAAGTTATAAGTACGGATAATATTACCGTTTTCATCGTTAATGTGGAGCGACGGAACTTTGGTCTTGTCTTTCGATTCAGTAATGATGATTTCACGCAAACCGGTAGCTTCATCTGATTCTACTTTATAGGTTACGTTTTCAATTACTGCTTCGAAATCAATCTTACCCGCAGCTTCGGTAACAATTACGGCGTTGAAGGGATCCCACTTTGCAATCAGTTTACCCTTTTCAACCACATCACCGTCGGAAGCATAGAGCTTAGAACCGTAAGGAACGTTATGGGTAGAAAGAATAATACCTGTATTCACATCGACAAAACGAACTTCAGCCAAACGTCCTACCACAATCTTAACCGGTTCGCCTGTTTCTTCCACAGCATCTACCGTACGCAATTCTTCAAACTCCAGACGGGCATCGTTTTTAGCCACGATGCTTGCATTGGCAGCCATGTTACCCGCGATACCTCCGGCGTGGAAAGTACGCAAAGTCAACTGAGTACCCGGCTCACCGATTGACTGTGCAGCAATGACACCGACAGCCTCACCTTTCTGAACCATACGGCTGGTAGCCAAGTTACGTCCGTAACATTTTGCACAAACGCCTTTCTTCGATTCACAGGTCAATACAGAACGGATTTCAACGCTTTCAATCGGTGATTTTTCGATTTCTTCAGCAATATCTTCCGTAATTTCCTCTCCGGCAGCAACAAGAAGTTTGCCGGTAGTAGGATGTATAACGTCGTGTACAGATACGCGCCCTAAAATACGTTCGTACAGTGTAGCGATAACTTCATCGTTATTCTTCAACGCCGTACAAACCAGACCACGCAATGTACCACAGTCTTCTTCATTGATAATTACATCGTGAGAAACGTCAACCAAACGACGAGTCAAATATCCGGCATCGGCTGTCTTCAACGCAGTATCGGCAAGACCTTTACGCGCACCGTGAGTAGAGATAAAGTACTCCAACACAGACAACCCTTCTTTAAAGTTTGAAAGAATCGGGTTTTCAATAATCTGTGCTCCTTCAGCTCCTGCTTTCTGAGGTTTAGCCATCAAACCACGCATACCAGACAACTGACGAATCTGCTCTTTAGAACCACGGGCTCCAGAATCAAGCATCATGAATACAGAGTTGAATCCTTGATCATCGTTCTTAATAGTCTTATACAAGATGTCTGACAAATCGCTGTTAACGTGTGTCCAAGTATCAATTACCTGATTATAACGTTCGTTGTCGGTAATGAAACCCATGTTATAGTTCATCATGATTTGTTCCACTTCCTCATTTCCACGCTTAACCAGTTCTTCTTTTTCTTTCGGGATAATAATATCTCCCAAGTTGAATGACAGACCACCTTCGAATGCCATCTTATATCCTAAGTTCTTGATACCATCCAAGAACTCGCAGGCACGAGCCACTCCGACTGCCTTAATTACGTCGCTGATGATATCACGCAAAGATTTCTTAGATATGATAGTATTCAAGTAACCACATTCATCAGGAACCAGTTCGTTGACAATAACACGTCCTACAGAAGTTTCTTTGATCATCTTCTTGACGATATTGCCGTTCTCGTCCAAATCGTTCGTAACCACACTTACGATGGCGTGAATATCTACTTTTCCTTCATTATAAGCAATCAAGGCTTCTTCCGGTCCGTAGAAAATCAAACCTTCACCTTTTGCTCCCTTACGCAACTTGGTGATATAGTACAAACCGAGTACCATATCCTGTGCAGGCACAGTAATAGGCGCACCGTTAGCAGGATTCAATATATTGTGTGACTGAAGCATCAACATCTGAGCTTCCAAAACAGCTTCGTTACTTAAAGGCAAGTGTACTGCCATCTGGTCACCGTCGAAGTCGGCATTAAATGCTGTACAAGCCAACGGATGGAGCTGAATAGCCTTACCTTCAATCATCTTAGGCTGGAATGCCTGAATACCCAAACGGTGAAGTGTCGGGGCACGGTTCAACAGTACCGGATGACCTTTCATTACGTGTTCAAGGATATCCCAGATAACCGGTTCTTTACGGTCGACAATCTTTTTGGCAGACTTCACGGTTTTTACAATACCGCGTTCAATCAACTTACGGATAATAAACGGTTTGTAAAGCTCTGCCGCCATCAGCTTCGGAATACCACATTCACCCATCTTCAACTCAGGTCCGACAACGATAACCGAACGTGCAGAATAGTCAACACGTTTACCCAACAAGTTCTGACGGAAACGTCCTTGTTTACCTTTCAAACTATCAGACAATGACTTCAACGGACGATTGGCATCGGTCTTCACTGCGCTCGATTTACGAGAATTATCGAACAATGAATCAACAGCTTCCTGCAACATACGCTTTTCATTACGCAAGATTACTTCCGGAGCTTTGATTTCAATCAATCGTTTCAAACGATTATTACGAATGATAACGCGACGATATAAGTCGTTCAAGTCGGAAGTTGCGAAACGACCTCCATCCAGCGGAACCAACGGACGAAGTTCAGGCGGGATAACCGGTACGATACGTACAATCATCCATTCCGGCTTGTTGCGTCCACGCGAAGCACGGAACGATTCGACAACCTGCAAACGTTTCAAAGCTTCGTTTTTACGCTGCTGTGAAGAATCATTATTTGCTTTATGACGAAGTTCATAAGAAAGCGCATCAAGGTCAAGACCAATCAACAAGTCATAGATAGCTTCCGCTCCCATCTTGGCAATAAACTTGTTCGGGTCGCTGTCTTCAAGGAACTGATTCTCTTTCGGAAGCGTATCCAAGATATCCAAATACTCTTCTTCCGACAGTAAATCATATTTATTAATGCCATCTTCAGCCTTTACACCCGGCTGAATAACAACATAACGTTCATAATAAATAATGGCATCCAGTTTCTTTGTAGGCAATCCTAACAAATAACCGATTTTATTCGGCAATGAACGGAAATACCAGATATGTGCAACCGGAACTACTAATTGGATATGCCCACTGCGCTCACGGCGTACTTTCTTTTCAGTAACCTCTACACCACAACGGTCGCAAACAATTCCTTTATAACGGATGCGCTTGTATTTACCACAATGGCACTCATAATCTTTCACCGGTCCGAAGATACGTTCGCAGAACAAACCGTCGCGCTCCGGTTTATAAGTACGGTAGTTGATGGTTTCGGGTTTCAGCACCTCACCATAAGAGTTTTCCAGAATTTCTTCCGGTGATGCCAGTCCGATAGTAATCTTCGAGAAATTACTCTTTATCTTAGTATCTTTTCTAAAAGCCATACTTTATGTTTTATATAATGAAGTATTAAGAATGGAGAATGGAGGAAGTTGAAAAAACAGCCAATCGGGTTTTATCCACAATAAGATTTTATCTCCTTCACTCTCCATTAAAAAGATTTATTCTAAAGTAATGCTCAAGCAGAGACCTCTCAATTCATGAAGCAATACATTCAGAGATTCAGGTATACCCGGAGTAGGCATAGGATCGCCCTTCACAATAGCTTCATAAGCCTTAGAACGTCCTACTACATCATCCGACTTAATGGTCAAAATTTCCTGAAGTACATGAGCTGCACCAAATGCTTCAATAGCCCAAACCTCCATTTCTCCGAAACGCTGACCACCGAACTGCGCTTTACCACCCAAAGGTTGCTGAGTAATCAATGAATACGGACCGATAGAACGTGCGTGCATCTTATCTTCAACCATGTGACCAAGTTTCAACATGTAAGTAACACCAACTGTTGCCGGCTGGTCGAACTGCTCACCCGTTCCGCCATCATAAAGATACGTCTTACAATAGCGTGGCAATCCGGCTTTATCTGTCCATTTATCCAAATCTTCCAGTGTTGCACCGTCAAAAATAGGAGTTGCAAATTTTACACCTAATTCTTTACCCGCACGACCCAAAACGGCTTCGAATATCTGACCAATGTTCATACGAGAAGGCACACCCAACGGATTCAAAACGATATCTACCGGAGTTCCGTCTGCCAAGAACGGCATATCTTCTTGACGAACCACACGCGATACAATACCCTTATTACCGTGACGACCTGCCATTTTATCACCAACGCCAATTTTACGTTTCTTAGCAATGTATACTTTCGCCATCTGCATGATGCCTGAAGGTAATTCATCACCAATAGTCAAGGCAAATTTCTTACGTTTCAACTCGGCTTCCAACTCTTTGTATTTCTTCAAATAGTTCATAACCAAGTCGCGAATCATATCGTTTTTATGAGCATCTGCCGTCCATTTACTCAACTGGATAATTGTATAATCCAATGATTCTAAATCGCGCTTCATAAACTTAGCTCCTTTAGCGATAACTTCCGTTCCCAAATAGTCTTTCACTCCTTGAGAAACTTTTTCATCGGTAAGAACCAACAGTTTATTAACCAATATCTCTTTCAGTGCAGCTGCTTTTTCTTCAAATTCTTCATTCAGTTTTGGCAAGATAGCCTTATCTGCATTCTTTTCACTACGAGTCTTGATAACACGTGAATACAATTTCTTATCAATAACCACACCTCGTAATGACGGAGAAGCTTTCAATGAAGCATCTTTCACATCACCTGCCTTGTCACCGAAGATAGCGCGCAACAATTTTTCTTCAGGAGACGGATCAGACTCGCCTTTCGGAGTAATCTTACCAATCAAGATATCTCCCGGCTCAATACGAGCACCAACACGAACGATACCGTTTTCATCCAAATCTTTAGTAGCTTCTTCGCTGACATTCGGAATATCTGAAGTCAATTCTTCCATACCACGTTTCGTTTCGCGAACTTCAAGCGTATACTCGTCAACGTGCACAGAAGTTAGAATATCTTCACGGACTACTCGTTCATTCAACACAATAGCGTCCTCATAGTTATATCCCTTCCACGGCATGTAAGCTACCAGCAAGTTCTTACCTAAAGCTAACTCGCCATTTGCGGTAGAATAACCTTCCGTCAAAATATCGCCTTTCTTCACCCGCTGTCCTTTCTCACAAATCGGACGCAGGTCTATTGTCATGCTCTGATTCGTTTTGCGGAACTTCGGTATACGATATTCTTTCAATGCCGGTTCGAAACTTACAAATTCCTCATCGTCGGTACGGTCATACAGGATACGAATGGTAGTAGCATCAACAAACTCGATAACACCGTCTCCTTCTGCAGTAATTTGTGTACGAGAGTCTTCACACAACTGCTTTTCGATGCCGGTTCCTACGATCGGAGCTTCCGTTCTCAACAAAGGTACTGCCTGACGCATCATGTTAGAACCCATCAGCGCGCGGTTAGCATCGTCATGTTCCAAGAACGGAATCAATGAAGCCGCAATAGAGGCAATCTGCTGAGGAGAAACGTCCATCAATTCTACCTGATCGGGAGTTACAACCGGATAGTCAGCATCACGACGTGCCTTTACTTTGTCTCGTACAAATGTTCCATCATCATTCAGCGGAGCATTACCTTGCGCAATAATCTTATCTTCTTCCTCTTCTGCCGATAAGTATTCAATTCCCTCAGGTGACAAATCTACCACTCCGTTTGCTACTTTACGATAAGGAGTTACGATAAATCCAAGTTCATTAATCTTAGCATATACGCACAAAGAAGAAATCAAACCGATGTTCGGACCTTCAGGAGTTTCAATCGGGCACAAACGTCCATAATGAGTATAGTGAACGTCTCGCACCTCAAATCCGGCACGGTCACGTGACAAACCACCCGGTCCCAATGCAGATAAACGACGTTTATGCGTAATTTCTGCCAACGGGTTTGTCTGATCCATAAATTGTGACAAAGCGTTTGTTCCAAAGAATGAGTTAATAACCGACGAAATCGTTTTAGCATTAATCAAATCAATCGGAGTAAACACTTCGTTATCACGCACATTCATACGTTCACGAATTGTACGAGACATACGAGCCAAACCAATAGCAAATTGGTTAGAAAGCTGTTCGCCTACCGTACGTACACGACGGTTACTCAAGTGGTCGATATCATCCACATCTGCTTTCGAGTTAATCAACTCAATCAGATATTTGATGATTTCGATAATATCTTGTTTTGTCAATACCCGCACATCCATCGGCGTATCCAAATTCAACTTCTTATTGATACGATAACGCCCAACATCTCCCAAATCATAACGTTTTTCAGAGAAGAACAGGTTATTGATAACCTCACGCGCACTGGCATCATCGGCAGGGTCTGCATTACGCAACTGACGATAAATATACAATACGGCTTCTTTCTCCGAATTACTCGGGTCTTTCTGGAGGGTATTGAAAATAATAGAATAATCAGAAGAGTTTGCTTCTTCGTTATGAACAAGAATATTCTGAACACCCGATTCAATAATCAAATCAATATGTTCAGGCTCAATAATCGTTTCACGATCGATTACTACCTCATTACGTTCAATAGAAACAACCTCACCGGTGTCTTCATCAACGAAATCTTCTGTCCATGTCTTCAAGACACGAGCAGCCAATTTGCGACCAACAATTTTTTTCAGATTAGTCTTTGTTACCTTTACATCTTCTGCCAGATTAAAAATTTCAAGGATATCCTTATCATTTTCAAATCCTACCGCTCTCAGAAGTGTAGTAACAGGCAATTTTTTCTTACGGTCGATGTACGCATACATCACATTGTTGATATCCGTTGCAAACTCAATCCATGAACCTTTGAACGGAATAATACGTGCCGAATACAACTTGGTACCGTTAGCATGGATGCTTTGTCCAAAGAATACACCCGGCGAACGATGAAGCTGAGAAACAACCACACGTTCCGCACCATTGATAACAAAAGTACCTTTAGGAGTCATATACGGGATTGGTCCCAAATAAACGTCCTGAATAACAGTGTCAAAGTCTTCGTGATCGGGATCGGTACAATAAAGTTTCAGTTTGGCTTTCAAGGGAACACTATATGTCAATCCGCGCTCCAAACAATCATCAATAGAATAATGAGGCGGATCTATATAGTAATCAAGGAACTCGAGCACGAAGTTGTTACGTGTATCAGCAATAGGGAAATTCTCTGCAAATACCTTGAACAAACCGTCGTTCTTACGTTTTTCGGGCGGGGTATCCAACTGTAGGAAGTCTTGAAATGACTTCAATTGCACTTCCAGAAAATCCGGATACTGCATCGGATTCTTAATGGAAGCAAAGTTAATTCGTTGATTTTGAGTATTTGAAGACATCTATCTTAGAATTGAATTTTTAAAATTGACAATTAATAATCAGTGGCATCCAAATTTGTCAACTTAATATAGACGCAAAAAGGTTAAGAATCCTCCTGACAGAGGACTCTTAACCGAACTACCTGATAAACAGGATATTTTATTTAAGTTCAACTTCAGCTCCAGCTTCTTCCAAAGTTTTCTTCAAAGATTCAGCTTCGTCTTTAGCCAAACCTTCTTTTACTGTGCTGGGTGCACCGTCAACCAAGTCTTTTGCTTCTTTCAAGCCAAGACCACATGCTTCTTTAACGGCTTTAACAACCTGCAATTTAGCAGCACCTGCGCTCTTCAAAACTACATCGAATGAAGTTTTTTCTTCAGCAGCAGCTGCACCAGCAGCAGCAGGACCAGCAGCAACAGCTACAGCTGCAGCAGCAGGTTCAATACCATATTCTTCTTTAAGGATAGTTGCAAGTTCATTAACTTCTTTTACTGTCAAGTTAACTAATTGTTCTGCAAAAGCTTTCAAATCTGCCATTTTTGTATGAATTTAATTGTTTGTTACTAATTTGTTTATTAAGTTGTAAGAATTGCCTTTTCAAGTGAAATACCCTTCAAATTATTCAGCACGTTCACCCAAAGTCTTAAGCAATCCATGAATGGTGTTACCACCTGATTGAAGAGCAGAAACAACATTTTTCGCAGGAGATTGCAACAAAGCAATGATTTCTGCAATAACTTCGTTCTTGCTCTTGATAGTAGCGAGAGCTTCCAATTGATCAGCACCAACATAGAAACCTTCTTCTGCATAAGCAGCTTTCAAGGTCGGAACCTCGTCTTTGTATTCTTTCAGCAATTTAGCAGGAGCATTAGCCACTTCGCTAAACATTACTGAAGTCATACCTTTCAGAGAATCAAACAACGGTGAATAATCAACATCCAAGCTCAACAGAGCTTTGTGAAGCAAAGAGTTCTTCACAACTACCAGCTTGATACCAGCCTTAAAACATTTTGCACGCAAAGCACTTGTTTTCGCTGCATCCATTGCAGTCGTATCAACCAAGTAAAAATGTCCGTATTGCTTAATGGTATCAGCCAACTGACTTATAATTACGCCTTTATCTTCCTTTCTCATGATACTTCCTAATTTTAGATTTCGTCTACTGATTTGGGATCAATCTTAATACCCTTACTCATAGTACTTGAAAGATAAATACTCTTAATATAAGTACCCTTAGCTGCTGTCGGTTTCAACTTAATGATAGTAGCGATAAATTCTTTCGCGTTCTCACGAATTTGGTCAGCAGTGAAAGAAACCTTACCGATTGATGTATGAACGATACCGCTCTTATCAACCTTAAAGTCAATCTTACCTTGCTTAACTTCCTTAACAGCCTTAGCCACGTCCATAGTCACAGTACCACTCTTCGGGTTCGGCATCAATCCACGAGGACCTAACACACGACCCAAAGCACCGATCTTACCCATGATAGACGGCATAGTGATGATTACATCAATATCAGTCCATCCACCTTTGATCTTTTCAATATATTCATCAAGACCAACATAGTCAGCACCAGCTTCTTTTGCAGCAGCTTCAGCATCCGGCGTACACAGAACAAGCACACGAATCTGCTTACCTGTACCATGAGGCAAAGAGACAACGCCTCTCACCATTTGGTTAGCCTTACGCGGATCCACACCTAAACGTACGTCAATATCTAATGAAGCATCAAACTTAGTATAAGTAATTTCTTTCACTAATTCAGACGCCTCTTTCAGTGAGTATGCTTTCCCTGCTTCAATTTTTTCTGCAGCTAACTTTTGATTTTTTGTCAGTTTACCCATTATTCAATTGAAGTTAATTAATTATTACCCGGGAAGTCACCTTTTACAGCGATACCCATACTTCTAGCTGTGCCTGCTACCATTGTCATAGCAGCTTCAACAGTAAAGCAGTTTAAGTCAACCAATTTGTCTTGAGCAATAGCACGAATCTGATCCCATGTAAGTTCCGCAACTTTTTTACGGTTAGGTTCAGCAGAGCCGCTCTTAATCTTGGCAGCCTCAAGCAACTGAATAGCTACAGGAGGAGTCTTGATTACAAAATCGAAAGACTTATCCGTATAGTAAGTAATGATTACAGGCAATACCTTACCTGCCTTGTCCTGGGTTCTGGCGTTGAATTGCTTGCAAAATTCCATGATATTAATACCCTTAGAACCCAAAGCAGGTCCAACGGGAGGTGATGGATTTGCAGCGCCTCCTTTAATCTGTAATTTGATTAGTCCAGCAACTTCTTTAGCCATTTTCTTTAATTTTTATAAGTGTTTTAACGAATAGAATGAATGCACGTAACAAAATACATCATTCCTTTTCAACATCCGTAAAGCCTAATTCAAGCGGAGTTTTACGCCCGAATATTTTGACCATCACTTTCAGTTTGCGTTTTTCTCCGTTTACTTCTTCAATGATTCCACTAAAGCCGCTAAACGGTCCGACGCTTACTTTCACTGTTTCTCCAACGGTGTAAGGAATGCTTTCTTCACTTACTTCCTGAAGTTCATCCACCGTACCCAAAATACGATTCACTTCCGACTGGCGCAAAGGAACCGGATGATCCTGTCCTCCTAAAAAGCCGATTACATTCGGTGTGTTTCTCAAATGATGAGCAACTTCACCAACCAATGCAGCTTCAACCAATACGTAACCAGGAAGATAACTTCTTTCTTTCACAATTTTCTTACCATTGCGAACCTGATAAACTTTTTCGGTAGGAATCAATACCTGAGATACATACTCGCCAAGTTCACTATGCTTGATGTCAGCATCAAGATATTCTTTAACTTTGCTTTCTTTTCCACTTACGGCACGCAATACGTACCATTTCTTTTCAATCTCAGACATTTTATTATCGTTTTAGCGCGGATAGATAACATCTTCCATAATAAACTGGAAGGCAGAATCCATAAGGAAAACAACGAGTGCAATGAGAAGGGAAGCAGTTAAAACAACCACTGCACTACTTGAAAGTTCTGAACGAGTAGGCCATGATACTTTATGGACCAGTTCGTCATAAGATTCTTTACAATAATTCGTTATCTTTTTAAACATATTCTTTTCAATTTAGCACGGGAAGAGAGGCTCGAACTCCCGACACTCGGTTTTGGAGACCGATGCTCTACCAACTGAGCTATTCCCGTAAAAATAGTTCCCGAAAAGATTCGGGAACTATTAATTTTATTTGTCGGTTATAAAATATTAGTCAAGAATTTCAGTAATCTGACCAGCACCTACCGTACGTCCACCTTCACGGATAGCGAAACGCAAACCTACGTTCAATGCAACCGGGTAGATCAATTCTACAGTGATAGTTACGTTATCACCCGGCATTACCATATCAGTTCCTTCCGGCAAAGTGATTTCACCTGTACAGTCCATAGTACGCAAGTAGAACTGAGGACGGTATTTGTTGTGGAACGGAGTGTGACGTCCACCTTCTTCTTTCTTCAAGATATAAACCTCTGCTTTGAATCTTGAGTGAGGTTTAACCTGTCCCGGGTGGCAAAGAACCATACCACGTTTGATTTCGTTCTTATCAACACCACGGAGCAACAGACCTACGTTGTCACCAGCTTCACCTTGATCCAACAATTTGCGGAACATTTCAACACCAGTTACAACAGTTTTCTTGTCTTCACCCAAACCAAGGATTTCAACTTCGTCGCCAACCTTAACAACACCAGCTTCGATACGACCTGTAGCAACAGTACCACGACCAGTGATTGAGAATACGTCTTCAACCGGCATCAAGAAAGGTTTATCAACATCACGCGGAGGCAGCGGAATCCAAGTATCAACAGCGTCCATCAATTCCATGATTTTTTCTTCCCACTGAGGAACACCGTTCAAAGCGCCCAATGCAGAACCACGAATAATCGGAGTGTTGTCGCCGTCGAAGTCATAGAATGACAACAGTTCGCGCATTTCCATTTCAACCAATTCCAACATTTCTTCGTCGTCTACCATGTCGCACTTGTTCAAGAATACAACCAAACGAGGAACGTTTACCTGACGAGCCAACAGGATGTGTTCGCGAGTCTGAGGCATCGGACCGTCAGTTGCAGCAACTACGATGATAGCACCGTCCATCTGAGCAGCACCAGTTACCATGTTCTTCACATAGTCGGCGTGTCCCGGACAGTCAACGTGTGCATAGTGACGATTAGCAGTCTGATATTCTACGTGAGAAGTATTGATAGTGATACCTCTTTCTTTTTCTTCCGGAGCGTTATCGATAGAATCGAAAGAGCGCATTTCAGACAGACCCTTCTTTGCCAACACAGTAGTGATAGCAGCGGTCAAAGTTGTTTTACCATGGTCAACGTGACCAATAGTACCGATGTTAACATGCGGTTTTGAACGTTCAAATTTCTCTTTAGCCATAGCTTTACTTATTTATTTTTGATTAGTAATCAGCTTTACAAATTCACGAGCTGTTACCGGGACTTGAACCCGGGACCTCTTCCTTACCAAGGAAGTGCTCTACCGCTGAGCTATAACAGCAAAAGAAGAAATATCAGAAGAAGAGCGGAAGACGGGACTCAAACCCGCGACCCTCAGCTTGGAAGGCTAATGCTCTATCAACTGAGCTACTTCCGCAACTTTTTTTAAGTGGGCAAAGATGGATTCGAACCACCGAAGGCGTAAGCCAGCAGATTTACAGTCTGCCCCATTTGGCCACTCTGGTATTTGCCCAACTTCAAAGATTAAAAAGAAGTATCTTCTCCTTTCTCTCTTCGAGCCTCTTGTCGGATTCGAACCAACGACCCCGAGATTACAAATCACGTGCTCTGGCCAACTGAGCTAAAGAGGCAATTTCAAAATTTACAGCCGCTAATCATCACACAGAGGCGGCTTAGCGGCTGCAAAGTTAGATATAATTTTTTAATCACAAAACTTTTCCGTGATTTTTTTATTTACCCTGTTGTTTTTCTTTTGCTTTCAACAGTTGTTTAGAGAGTGCTTCCATGCACACATCTATCGATTCTTCGAATGTATCACTTACTTTTTCTGCGTAAAACTCTGAATTTAACGCCAATACGCGAACTCCAGCCTCTTTATTCATTGCTGTTTCAGGTTTTACTACTTTCAAAGACACCTCTACTTTCTTTATATTATCGCAAAACTTCTCGAGCTTCTCTGCTTTCTTCTGAATGAAAGCCTGTAATTTTTCGGATGCATCAAAATGAATTGATTGAATTCTTACTTCCATAAAAACCTCCTTTTCTTTACGCTCTGGGATGAGCTTGTTCATAAACTTTTTTCAATTCTTCAAAAGTTGTATGCGTATAAATCTCCGTTGTCTTCAAACTTTCGTGTCCCAACAATTCTTTCACTGCCTCCAGTCCTGCATGGTTATTCAGCATCGAAGTCGCAAAAGAATGGCGCAACACGTGAGGACTCCTTTTCTTCAACGTAACAACTTTCGACAAATTTCGTCTTACCAAAACATAAACGGCGGCACGAGTCATTTTCCTTCCGTTCTCCTGAACGAAAAAGGCTTCACACCCTTCCGCACAATGTTCATCTCTCACTGAAAGATAGTTCCGCATATCCTCCTTCAGCTCTTCGCCAAAAGGAATCAAACGTTGTTTATTTCTCTTTCCTGTCACTTTTATCGTAGAAGCAAAAAAGTCTACATCCGCATCTGCCAACCCGATCAATTCAGAAACTCGCATCCCTGTTTCATAAAACATTTCCAGAATCATACGATCACGAACTCCTTTAAACCCGCTTCCCAAATCCGTAGAGTCAAGCAAGCGGTTCATATCGGCTTCTTTCACAAAAACGGGCAACGGTTTTTTCCGCTTCGGACCAATTACTTTCAGTGTCGGGTCTGCCGTCACCTCGCCTTTACGAAGCAAATAGCGATAAAAAGCTCTCAGCGAACTTAACTTCCGATTCACCGAAGCAGACTCGTATCCGTTTTCCATGAGCTTCAGCACCCACGAGCGAACCAGATCTCCGTCTACATTCGTAAAATCAAGCGTTTCGTCCACACTCTTAAAGTATTCTTCAAAAGCAGCAATATCCGCACCGTAGCAAGCTACCGTCTGCTTGGAATAATTGCGCTCCAGCAAGAGATACTTCAGGAAAGATTCTTTCAGCATAAAAACATCGCTTTTATTATATTCTGCAACGAATTTATGAAAAAGAATTCAATAATTCAAGAGTTTTGCCGTAAATTATTATTCTTCTGTTTGGCGGATTTTCTGAACGTAAATAGCACGTTCCATCTTAAGTCTCTTCAATACAGACGGTTTGTCGTATTGTTGTCTCTTTCTTAATTCTTTTACAACACCTGTTTTTTCAAATTTTCTTTTGAATTTCTTCAGCGCTTTTTCAATGTTTTCGCCTTCTTTTACTGGTACTACAATCATGTTTTTGTTTATTAAAATATAGTTGTTATTAAAAATATTTACAGTCGAAATGCGCCGCAAAATTACACATACTTTCTTTATTCACAAAACTTTCCGGCAGATTTTATCAAGAATTACATAGAAATTGTAACTTTGTCTGCCGATATTATCTCTAATAATCAATCTTATCCTATGAAACAAGAAATAACTAACAGATTAGCTTCGCTCCGTGCCTTTATGCGCGATAAAGGTATTGCTGCTTTTATCGTCCCCAGCACCGATCCGCATTCAGGAGAATATGTACCGGCCCATTGGGAGTCTCGCAAGTGGATTTCGGGCTTTACGGGTTCGGCGGGAACGGTTGTCGTTACTGCTGATAAAGCCGGATTATGGACAGATTCACGGTATTTTTTACAGGCTGCCGACCAACTGCAAGATACGGGCATCGAATTGTTTAAAGACCGTCTGCCCGAAACGCCTTCCATTCCCCAATGGCTGGGAAGTGTACTCGAAACCGGATGTAAAGTAGGTATCGACGGATGGGTGAATACTACTGCCGATGCAGAAAGCCTGAAGGCGTATTTACATACGTATGGTCTGCAATTAGTGGCTGTGGAAGACCCTTTCCGCACGTTATGGACTGACCGTCCGTCGCTTCCGCTGAATCCTCCATTCGTTTTACCGTTACGGTACGCCGGCGTGTCATGCCGTGATAAAATCGGTCAAATCCGGGAAGAAATCCACCGGAATGGTGCTGATGGCATTTTGATTTCCGCCCTCGACGAAATTGCTTGGACGCTTAACTTGCGTGGAAGCGATGTTCATTGCAATCCGGTTTTCGTCAGCTACCTGCTGGTTACCGACTATGCTTGTACATTATATATATTACCCGAAAAATTAACTCCGGAAATAGCTGATTACTTAAAGGAGAATGATATACAGACAAAGCCTTACGAAAATGTGGAGGCAGACCTGAATACGTATGCCGGCAAGTGTCTCCAGCTTTCTGCGGATACGAATTATGCGCTCTATGAAACAGCCTCAGTTGCTACACGGGTAGTCCGTGCCGAGTCTCCGGTTCTTTACCTGAAATCTATCAAGAACGAAACCGAAATCAACGGTTTCCGCGAGGCTATGAAGCGCGACGGGGTGGCGATGGTAAAATTCCTGATTTGGCTCAAAGAGGCCGTTAAAAGTGGAAAAGAAACCGAGCTGACTATCGACAACAGGCTCTATGAGTTCCGTGCCGAACAACGGGATTTCAAGGGTATCAGCTTCGACACCATTGCCGGCTATCAGGAACATGGGGCGATAGTTCATTATGAAGCTACGGAAGATACGGCCGTAACGCTGCACCCCGAAGGTTTGTTGCTGTTAGACAGTGGTGCACAATATTTAGACGGAACCACCGACATTACCCGTACCATTGTGCTTGGCGCACTGACAGACGAACAGAAACTCGACTATACTTTGGTATTGAAAGGGTTTATCCAGCTCTCTATGGCTGAGTTCCCTTACGGCACGTGTGGCACACAGTTGGACGTGCTTGCCCGACAATTTATGTGGAAAGCAGGAATCAATTACGGACACGGCACCGGCCACGGCGTGGGACATTTCCTGAATGTTCATGAAGGGCCTCATCAATTCCGCATGAATCATGTACCTGCTCTGCTTCTGCCCGGCATGACCGTCACCAACGAACCGGGTATTTACCGGAGCAACAAGCACGGTGTACGTACCGAAAACACCATGCTGATTGTGAGAAGCAAGGAAACGGAGTTCGGCGATTTTTATAAATTTGAGCCGCTTACGCTTTGCCCGATTGACAAAGAAGCCATCTTGACCGAAATGATGAGTCCTGAAGAAACAAACTGGCTGAACGATTATCACGCACTGGTGTACAAGCAGCTTAGCCCGATGCTTGGCTCTGATGAACAAGCGTGGCTGAAAGAAGCTACCGCTCCCCTCAAATGATAACCTTCAAACGATACATTTATGGCATTAATCAAATCGGTACGGGGATTTACCCCGAAAATTGGAGAGAATTGTTATCTTGCCGACAATGCTACGATAATCGGCGACGTGACGATAGGGCGCGATTGCAGCATCTGGTTTAATGCGGTTTTGCGCGGCGATGTCAACACCATCCGGATTGGCGACCGCGTGAACATCCAAGACGGCTCGGTTCTTCACACACTTTACGGCAAATCGGTCGTTGAAATCGGAAACGATGTATCCGTGGGACATAACGTTACCCTTCACGGAGCGCGTGTGGACGACTGTGCACTCATCGGCATGGGGTCTACCCTGCTCGATAATGTAGTAGTGGGCGAAGGAGCCATTGTTGCGGCAGGAGCTTTGGTTTTGGCAAACACCGTCATCGAACCTTACACGATGTGGGGAGGCGTACCGGCACATTTTATTAAGAAAATCGACCCGCAACAAAGCAAAGACCTGAACCAACGCACCGCAAACGGCTATTTAATGTATGCCGATTGGTTTAGAGAAGAAGACAGCAAGCAGCCGTCTCCCCGCTCAAGAGTAAACATCTGATTATCTTACGGATACATTATTCGCTTGACGGCTAAGAAATTCATGCTGATGAACGGTCCAACGCTTCCGCATGGAAGCAGGAGTTCATCAGCATGAATTTCGTCTTTCTACCCATAGCGTTTTTCACCCCTTGAAATCACTTCGTCTGCGTATATCCTTCGGCTTTCAGCAAGTCGATGACACGCTGTTTCAGCTCTCCCTGAATCAGCACCTCGTTATCTTTCGCCGAACCTCCCACGCCGCATTTTGTTTTCAGAAACTTTCCTAAGTCTTTCAGGTCGTCTTCCGTTCCCACAAAACCACTCACTACGGTTACGGTCTTGCCTCCCCTGCCCTTTTTCTCCACAGACACCCGTAGTTTCTGTTGGTTTTTAGGCAAGGTTTCCACCTCGTTATCACGCTCTGTTTCGTACGCAAAATCAGGATTCGTAGAATACACAATATTCAAACGGTCTTTCCAGTCATTCTTTTTCATATCACTCCAAGTTCAATAAATAATCAGGTCAAAGATAGCGATTCCACGGGATTATATAAAATTAAATCTCAGCGTTCGGTATTACCGAATAAATAGCTTAATTTTGCAAATGTGAAGAAACAGAGCGAACCCTACAATGACAACACGGATAAACAAGCATACAGATAAAATCCCCGAACCTACCCTACGGAGATTGCCGTGGTATCTTTCAAACGCCAAGCTGATGAAAGAGCGGGGCGAAAAGTATGTGTCTTCTACTCAAATATCAAGACAAATCAATATCGATGCTTCTCAAATAGCCAAAGACCTGTCTTTTGTTGACATATCGGGACGTACGCGCGTAGGATATGAAATTGATTCGCTTATCCGGGTGCTCGAAGACTTCTTGGGATTCACCAACCTGCACGAAGCCTACCTCTTCGGAGTGGGAAGTTTGGGAGGAGCTTTATTGCGCGATTCCGGTCTGGAGCATTTCGGATTGAAAATCATAGGGGCTTTCGACGTAAAGCCGGAATTGGTGGGAACAACCATCAACGGTGTTCCGGTTTTCCACAGCAATGAATTTGAAAGTCTCATGAAAGAGAACCGTGTAAATATCGGCGTATTGACCGTGCCCATCAATATCGCACAGGAGATTACCGACAAAATGATTGCGGGAGGTATCAAAGCGGTATGGAACTTTACTCCTTTCCGTATTCGCGTCCCGGAGTACATCGTGGTACAGAATACGTCACTCTACGCTCATCTTGCCGTGATGTTTAACCGTTTGAACGAAAAACTATAAGAATAATATAAGTAGCATGAAGATTATAGCCGTTGGCATGAATTATCCTCAGCATTGCCGTGAACTCCACGCCAGCGAACCGCTGCCCGAAGAACCGGTTATTTTTATGAAACCGGACTCTGCACTGCTGAAAGATAGCAAACCTTTTTTTATCCCTGACTTTTGCAATCAGGTAGATTATGAAACCGAATTGGTGGTACGCATTAACCGTTTGGGAAAAAATATTGCCGAACGTTTTGCCCATCGCTATTACGATGCGGTAACAGTGGGTATCGACTTTACTGCACGCGACCTGCAACGCCGTTTCCGTGCCGAAGGCAAGCCGTGGGAGCTTTGCAAAGGATTCGACAACTCGGCTGCCATCGGCGACTGGAGTCCGATAGAACAGTTTTCCGACATCCAACAGATTGGATTCCACTTAGACATTGACGGGAAAACGGTTCAAACCGGAAATACCGGAGACATGCTTTTCCGCGTAGACGAAATTATAGCCTATGTCAGTCAATTTTGTACGCTGAAGATAGGCGACCTCCTTTTTACCGGAACTCCGGTGGGCGTAGGACCGGTATCCATCGGCAATCATTTGGAAGGATATTTAGAAAGTAATAAAGTTTTGGATTTTTACGTAAGATGAAAATAAGAGTTGGTTTCGGATTCGATGTCCACCGCTTAGTGGAAGGACGCGATTTATGGCTGGGAGGAATCAAGTTAGAACACGAAAAGGGGCTGTTGGGCCATTCGGATGCCGATGTATTGATTCATGCGATTTGCGATGCCTTACTGGGAGCGGCAAACATGCGCGACATTGGTTATCACTTCCCCGATACGGCAGGAGCTTACAAGGATATAGACAGTAAGATTCTACTGAAAAAAACGGTAGACCTCATTGCAACGAAAGGATACAGGATAGGAAATATCGACGCCACGGTATGTGCCGAACGTCCGAAGCTGAAAGCGCGCATCCCCGACATGCAGGAAACGCTTGCCCGCGTGATGGGTACTGACTCCGACGATGTTTCTATCAAAGCAACGACTACTGAAAAATTAGGATTTACCGGACGCGAAGAAGGTATCTCTGCCTATGCCACGGTATTGATAGTAAAAGAATAAAGACGGGAACTGCATCCAAACAACCGTCTTCCGTTATTTGGATGCAGTTCTCCCTCAATCACAGTTTCAGCCCGTCTAACAGACGGATATATAAACCGATTGCTTCTTCTATTTCATTCAACAGGATGTATTCGTCTGCCGTATGCGAGCGTGAAGATTTTCCCGGCCCTATTTTTACTGACGGGAATTTCATCAGAGCTTGGTCGGACAGCGTGGGAGAACCGAACGGCACTTTTCCCAACTCCACAGCCCGCTTTACGAAAGGATGATCGGCAGGGATACTCGATGAGTTCAAGCGGAACGAACGAGCTTTCGCCTCGCAACTGATGTGCTTGGTGATTTCCTCGAATAATTCTTCGTTAGAGTAACACTCATTGCTACGTATATCCACTACCGCCGTACATATATCCGGTATCACATTATGTTGCGTGCCGGCGTTAATCTGCGTCACACTCATCTTTACCGTTCCCAGCAACGGAGATTCTTTTGAAAAGCGGAACGAACGAAACCACTCAATATCGGGCATCAGCTTATAAATCGCATTCTCGCCGTCGTTTCGGGCTGCATGTCCGGCTTTCCCGCGCGCTGTCAGGTCTAATACCATCAAACCTTTCTCGGCTATCGCCGGATTCATTTCGGTAGGCTCGCCTACTATGCCTAACGTAATCGGAGGCAACTTAGGCAATACACTCTCTATCCCATTCTTGCCTGAGACTTCTTCTTCACACGAAGCCAAATAAATCAGATTATAGCTTTGCTGAGTTGCGCTCAAATGACGATAGACTTGAAAGAGAGAAACCAAACTTGCTCCCGCATCGTTACTCCCCAAACCATACAGTTTGCCATTTTCTATTTTAGGAGTAAACGGCTGTCTGCGCCACCCTGTAACCGGCTTTACGGTGTCGATATGCGAATTTAACAGAATAGTCGGCTTGTTTACATCAAACATCGGACTGATACACCAGATGTTATTTCCCGACCTTCCTGTCATAATGCCGCTTTCTTCTATATAATTCTGTAAAAAATCAGCTGCCGTATCTTCTTCGCGGCTCAGAGAAGGAATTCCTATTAATGCTTGAAGCAGTGTTATTGCCTCGGATGTATAAATACTGGTCTCTGTCATACATTTTATCTTGTTTGCGTAGCAAATATAATGAATCTTGATAAATCATGAAAAGAGAGAAACAGATTTTACATTAAAACTTGTTCAAATTCTTAGAGTCTGTTTAAATTTTCCGATAACGTTATTTCATCCGGCTCCATGCTGAGGGGCGAAAAAACGCTACCCATAGGACTTGCCTGCACTATGGGTAGCGCGGGGCAACACTACCGCTTGGAATGGATAACGCTAACGGTAGTATTTTCCTCGGCAAACGGGTAGTGAAGACCACTCTAATTATCAATACATTACACGCTCGACGATGAATAAACAGCCGATTGTAACAATTATGAAACCCTAATCAGTTATTTTTGTATCGTGAAACTTAATAAAACATGATATGAAAGCTATTTCCTGTTTACTTATTGCTTTTCTTCTTCAAACGTGTATGCTCTCCGCTCAAAGCCTGCTGCCGGAAGTTAATTTGTTTTTAGGAACATCGGGCGACCACGGACAGCTTGCACCTGCCGCCAATGTTCCGTTCGGGATGGTACAAGTATGTCCGGACAGCCATCCGCGCCAACATGCGGGGTACGACTATGCCGTTCCTACCATTTCGGGCATTTCCGTCAACCGCCTTTCGGGAGTGGGCGGACAAGGTTGTGGAGGAAACTTGAGCCTGATGCCCGATACTGCTGGGGTGGATGTCCGCATCGTCAAATCGACGGAAAAGGCACAGCCGGGATATTATCACGCAAAGCTGAGCAACGGAGTGAACATCGAACTAACGGCCACACGCACTACGGCTGTCGAACGCTTCACATGGCAGCCGGGACTGCAACCTGTTTTGCTCTTTGCTCCTGCTTCTGCTTTCGAACGGGTTTTCCATTCCGACTATCAGACTTTGTCGTCCAACGAAATCGGCGGAACGATTGCGGCAGCCAATACGTGCGGAAACGGACGCTATACATTATATTATTACCTGCATACCGATGTGCCATTTCATCTTGAGCCGGCAGGTAATCGGCAAAAGCTGACCTTTACAGAGGATTCGCCTGTAGAAGTACGCATCGCCGTTTCGCCTTTAAGCATAGAAGAGGCCCGCCGGTGTTTTTTGGAAACAAGCGAAAACGATTTTCAGACCATACGCCAACAAGCTGCCGAGGCTTGGGAAAGCATCTTATCGCGTGTAGAGATAAAGGGTGGAGATAAAGACGAGCGGACGCTGTTTTACACTTCACTATTTCGTACCTGTCAAAGTCCGCTTCAGGTAACAACCGGGAAAAACGGAGAATATCCCGGCACAGACGGAAAGCTCCACCGCACAGAGGGATTCGATTATTACAGCTCATGGTCGCTGTGGGATACGTATCGCACCAAGTTTCCCTTGCTTACTCTAATTGTCCCCGAACGGATGTCGGACATGATGCAGTCGCTCGCCGTACTTTATACCACGGGAAAAAGAGACTGGTCTACCGATGCTGAATGTGTGCCTACCGTGCGTACAGAACATGCCATCGCACTTTTACTTGACAGCCGTTTAAAGGGCATCGAAATACCGAATCTGGCGGAAGCATACGCAGGCATGAAACATGAAGTGGCAAACCTGCCGCTAAAGTCGCCCGACCAATGTATGGAGGCAAGTACGGATTTATGGGCATTGTCTCGCGTGGCAGACCTATTAGACAAGCCTGCCGACGCTGCTCTTTACCGCCGGAAAGGAGACAGTTTGTTTTGCACTGTGTGGGACAGGGAGTTCCGTTACGTGGACAGTACGTACACGCGCATGAGGCAGAACGGGCTGTATCAGGGTACACGCTGGCAATACCGTTGGGCAGCTCCACAGTTTCTCCCTCAAATGATTGAAAGAGTGGGGAAAGACTCGCTGGAAGCTCAGCTCACAACTTTCTTTGCACAAAACTTATATAATCAGGGGAACGAGCCAGACATTCACGTACCCTACCTGTTCAATCGGTTGGGCAGTCCGGGAAAAACACAGCAAACCATCTTCCAGCTTCTAACCCAACCGATGACACACATCTACGGAGGAAATGCCGAGTATGCTTCGCCCTATATCGGAAAAGCCTTTAAAAATGCACCGGAGGCTTACTGTCCGGAAATGGACGAAGACGATGGGGCTATGAGTGCATGGTATGTATTTAGCGCAATGGGGCTTTATCCGCTCATCGTGGGAGAACCTTCTTATGAGGTGGTTTCACCGCTGTTTGACGAAACCGTGCTTCATCTTCCCGCCGGAAAGCGTTTTGTCATACGCACCGTGGGACGGGAAACAAAGGAACAGCCCGTACTTGAAATCCGTTTGAACAATCGGAAATTATCCGATTATCGCATCTCGCACCATGACATCGCAAAAGGTGGAGTGCTGGAATTTATTTACTGCGGCGAAAATGAATAACCTGCAAAACAAAACATTAATTCAATAAAGTATGAAAAAGATTATTTTACTTCTGATGGCGTTAGGCTGCTTCTTTACCACGGCAAACGCTTCAAAATGGAAAGCCGAACATGTAGTAATGATTGGCATCGACGGATGGGGAGCGTACAGTGTTCCTAAAGCGGATATTCCTACAATCAAGCAGTTGATGGACAGCGGCTGTTATACGCTGAAAAAACGTTCGGTATTACCGTCCGAATCTGCTATCAACTGGGCATCGATGTTCAACGGGGCGGGTACTGAAATGCACGGGTACACCACGTGGGGGTCTCGCACACCCGAAATACCGTCGATGGTGGTAAACGAACGCGGAATATTCCCTACGATTTATTCACTCATGTACGAACAGTGTCCGCAGGCAGAAACCGGATGTATGTTCGAATGGGAAGGTATCAAATATCTGGTAGATACGCTGGCTATCTCGCATGTGGCACAGGCGATGGGGTATAACGAACAGCCCGACCAACTCTGTTGCATGGCGGAAACGTATATCAAGGAAAAGAAGCCGAATTTCGTGGCGGTTTGTTTCGACCAACTGGACCATGTGGGACACGTCGATGGGCACGATACGCCGGCTTACTACCGGATGTTGAACACGCTGGACGGTTATGTGGCACGCATCATCGCCGCACTGAAAGATGCGGGTATCTATGATGATACGATTATTATCCTGACCTCCGACCATGGGGGCATCAACAAAGGTCACGGGGGAATAACACTTGCCGAAATGGAAATTCCTTTCATCATTGCCGGAAAAAACGTAAAACAGGGCGGAGCATTCCAAGAAACCATGATGCAGTTTGATACGGCTTCTACCATTGCCTGCATCTTCGGGCTGAAACAGCCGCAAGCATGGATAGGCAGACCCATGACACAGGTATTCAGCAAATAAAAAGCGGAAATCACTCATTACCATCCTGTTCAAGTTACTTTACATGACAATTTGGACAGGCTTTTTTACACTCCGAAACACATGCGGTAGTTTTCACCATCGCTTCCCAATGAACTACTAATTTCTATTCGGAAGACTTCATCTTTCTATTCGAACCACTCTACCGCCTCAAACGGGCAGCTATTTTGCGAAAAATTATCTACCTTTACGGGATATAAAAACGAATCTCATTTATCATAAAATAAGAAGAACATGAAAAACAAACTATGGATGGGTATGGCGGCAGTTGCCTGCTTGGGTTTATCAGCCTGCCAGCCGGAAGCAAAAGAGGCACGCTTTATGAGTTACAATGTGAAAAACGGATACGGGCTTGATGACTCTACCAATTATGTCCGCACGGCGGAAGTGATTCGGAAAGAAGCTCCCGATGTGGTAGCCATACAGGAACTCGACAGCGTGACAGGACGCAGCCACGGAACGTATGTGCTGGGAGAATTGGGCAAACATACCGAAATGTATGCCACGTATGCACCTGCCATTGATTTCGATGGAGGAAAATACGGCATCGGTATCTTGTCGAAAGAAAAGCCGCTGAACGTATACCGCAGGGCATTGCCGGGAAGAGAAGAAGCACGCACGATGCTCATCACGGAATTCAGCGACTATGTTTATATCTGCACCCACCTGTCGCTGACGGAAGAAGACCGCATGGCTTCTCTGCCCATCATCAAAGAAGAAATAACCCGATTTAAGAAACCTGTACTCATTGCCGGCGACTGGAATGCTACTCCGGAATCGGATTTCCTGAAAGCGATGCAAAACGATTTCACGATTCTTACCGACATGAGCCAGCCTACTTTCCCTGCCGATACCCCCGACAGTACCATTGACTACATTGCCGTAAGCAAGTCAACCGCTTCGAAAATAAAGCCTCAGCGGGCATATACGGTAAATGCTCCGGTACAGTCTGACCACCGACCGGTAGTGGTGGTGGCAGACTTATTTTAAGCATTACGGGTCGATAGGTTCTTTCGGATTAATAATCAGCGATTCTGCCAACGGCATAAACTCAACCACACGCTGAGCGAGCCGCTTCCCTGCCCGATAAGGGACGTATCCCAATTCTCTCTGACACCTGCGGGGGAGCGAACTGTCTGTTGCCACATCGTCGATGTGCGACGCCGAAGAAGTAGCTATCGCATACCGATTCATCGGGAATCCTGCGCGAAACATGATGCGGGCGGCATTACGGAAGTTTGTCGTCGTATGGCGCGCGTGGGGTTCCATGATTAAAGCACTCTCCGGTATCTGCCATACCTCCATCAGGTATTTCTTCATCTCATACGCCTCGTTATAAGGGGTGTGGTACGGATGCACGCGCCCGCCCGACAGTATAATGAAAGGAGCTTCATGCTGACGGTAGAGCATTGCCGCATACGCCGCACGCAGTTTTCCTTCGGGACTGATACGCTCGCGCGGGTCTTCCGGCCCTGCGCCAAGAACAAGGATTGCCGTATAAGGGTATGCCTCCCAGTCGGTTTGCCCTATTTGCCTGTAAGCCTCCGCATTTTCCGTTTCACCCAGTGGCTCATAGTCGAGCGACTGACGGCGGTCGTTCACATCTAACAACATACAAACCGACTTCAACGGAATGGAATAGAAAGCGGGGGACTTCTGATTCCAAAGCGCTACGTTTTCTTGGCAAGCCGGCAGGATTTCTTCAGTAAACCGACGGCTGTTCACATCGAACCCGATAGAGTCGATAGCCGGATAGTTAGGCTTACGTCCTGCGGCATATACCTCAACGGCATAGTTCATTCCTTCGGCATCCTGTGTCCATATTTTCCGGATAAGTTCGGCTCCGGTTTCTTTATATTGGCGGTAACAGCCGGACGGCAAAACATGAAAAGTAAGCAATTCATCCAACGGGTTTCCCTTTTCATACAATCGCGCCAACTCTTCTCCTATCTGCTTTATCTCTTCAGACGAAAACTTCATAGCAGCAATACGCTCTGCCGTAGTCTTTGCATCAAGCAGGCGTTGCTGTTTTGCCTGCGAAATTTCGACTAACAACGAAGAGGCATGAAGTAACGAGTCTGCCTTTTCGGAATGGCTTAATAAAGAAGTAAAGTAATAGTTCTTGCTCTCAACCGTATGCGGAGCCACTAAACGATAATCCCTCCTCACCTGTCCTTGTACAGCCAAAGCACACAGGCAAGCTAAACAAAAAGCATAAAACAGTTTCATCGTCTTCCTTCCGCTCCCAAATAATTCAACAATGCAGCCGGCCTGTCGGTTTGTATCAGCGAAGCTCCCTGTTCGAGCAGCCATCCCCAACTTTCATCTGCCTCATCCAACTCTACCGCCCGGTCATCATCATGGCCGGCATTCAGCGAAGGCCATAAAGAATTCAGCCAGATTTTAGAACCGTTCTCTTTTACCTTCTTCAGCAGGCGGATGACATCGGGAGTCACTTCGCTGAAACAACACTCTACGGCTACCGGCTTCAAAGCAGCATATCCATCGATAAGGCTTTCTGCTTCAGGCGTATCTAAATTGACAATAGGCATATAAATCACCTTATCAAGCACCTCCCCGTTTTCGGCTTTCACCTTTTCATACGAATAGCCCGACTTAATAACCACCTGACTCACCGTTCCGGTTTTAACCAACAGTGCATATACGTCTTTAAAGTAATCATACCCTTTGTCAATATTGATAAGAATCTTTCCTTTCCCCAAAGTCAACACTTCCTCTAACGTAGGTATCGTATGAAAAGTAGGACGCCCCAAACCATTTTTCAGATGGAACTTCCGGATTTCTTCCAACGTATAGTCAGAAGGTTTCCCTTTTCCGTCTGTAGTACGGTCAATGGTCCCGTCGTGCATAATAATGAGTTGGTTATCCTTCGTCTTCTTCAAGTCGATTTCAATCATATCCACCCCCATCTCAATGCAATTCTTAAACGCCTGCAAAGAGTTTTCGGGCGCATTTCTCCAATCACCTCTGTGGGCAACCACCAAAACTTTCTCCGATTTCATGTCTTTCAACTCATGAACAAGAGTCTTTACGCCCTCTTGGGCAGAGAGCATAAAGACTGAAGTGAGAAAGCACATCACACAAATTACTTTCTTCATAATATAAAGATTAGCTGTATACTTAATATCCTTCGTTCTGATACATTCCTTCCGGATTCAATAACCATTCATCATAAGGAATGGGGTAATAAATATCCGTTTCGGTAAAGTTCTGTAAGTTTGATTCGTTATAATCCGCCTGACTCTTGCTGTGCATATAGGTAACTAACTCTGACGGGGTGAAGAAGCGCAGCAAGTCGTACCAACGCTGATTTTCGAACGCTAACTCAATACGGCGTTCGTGCAAAATCGCCAATTTCAGCGTAGGGAATTTAGCACGGTAAGCAGCATCGTTTTGTGCAACACTGTATTCCGGAATTCCGGCACGCTCACGCACCTCATTCAAGTAACTGATTGCCGTATTTTCATCGTCCAACGCTTCGTTTACTTCTGCCAACATCAAGATAACATCGGCATAGCGAAGGATAATCCAGTCGTTGCCGCCATAACCCAATGTTCCGGCAGCTTCGCTTCTATCGCGGAACTTGGTCACATAATAACAGTTCTGTGTTTCTGAATGTCCTACCGACCAGTTCTGGCGCGGGTCAGTCCATCCGAAACCATTCTCTACCGTTTCGTATTCTTTTACCAAATCGGGTGTAACTTTCAGCATCGGTACGCCGCGCGAAGCATAAAGCGAGTTTGTTGTTTCGCCTCCCGGCTGTGTATCGGCAGCGATAGAAGAATGGTAATCCCTGTCGCCCTGACGATACACAATCTGGAACAGGATTTCAGGACAGGTAGATTTATTATTCACATTGAATACGCCGTTAGAATCTTCCGGGTCAAACGAAATTTCACTCAGCCTATCAAAGGTCTTCATGCCATAACACTGTTCCAGATAAGTTTTTGCATTCTCCAGATAGGTCGTACGATTACCGTCGTCAAGTACATGCGCCATTGTAAGATACACTTTACCCAATAATCCTGCCATAGCAGCTTTACTGGCATGTCCCTTTCCGCTTTCAGACTGGTGGTCAGGGAGTGTACTATTCTCTAAACCAAACTTCAAATCATCCACAATCAGATTATAAATATTCGCTTTATCCTCGCGATATGTATGGGCTTCGATTTCGGCAGGTGTTGAAAGATATTCCGTAACAAGCGGTGCATCTCCCCATTTGCGTACGATATCGAAATAAGCCAACGCACGTACAAACCTTGCCTCAGCTATATAGTTATTTCTGCTTGACTCATCATCGAATGTGATTTCTTCAGCTCCCTTGATCGCGAAATTAGAATTGTTTACTGTTTCGAACATTGCATTCCAATGGCTCTGCAAATAAGTATTACTTGCAAGCAATGAGAAATCGGTAAACTGAAACGGCTCACCTGCCGCCGACTGGTTATCCCAACGTCCGGCATTATCCGAACGTTCTTCGGTGTAAGCGGTACTACCCTCTCCCATGCAGCTGCCGGAACGGAGCGCCAAGTAAGCTCCGTTTACCGCACGTTCAACATCGTTTTCGGTTGAAAAGAAGTTTTCTGCAACAATATGGTTGGGGTCATTTTCGGTGAGGAAATCTTCACATGAAGTAAGTGACAAACCTCCGAACACCAACAGTGATGCTAAAAATATATTTGTTTTCATTTTCAATGCTGCTTTTTTAGAATGTTAATTGAATACCCATGTTATAAGCTCTCATCAAAGGATATTTACCATAATCTACTCCCGGAGTCAGATTAGAACCGTCGTTATAGTCCACTTCCGGATTATAACCTTTATATTTGGTAATTGTAAACAGGTTATCTGCCGCTACATACAAACGCAGATTACTGATTACTCCTTTCGACCACTGGCTGATTTTAGGAAGCGAATATCCGATGGTGATATTGGTACAGCGGAAGAACGAACCGTCTTGCAGATAGAAGGTAGACAGACGTGTACTGTTACTCTGAGTTCCGCCACGTGAAGCTTTGTAAACCCATCCGTTTCCGGGATTTTCAGGACTGCGATAACGCTCGTCAACCACGGCGTACTGGTTACCCGAACCTTCCATATTAAACAGATAATAATCCTGTCCGTCGAGAACCTCGTTTCCGTAAGAACCGTTGAATGAAGCGCTCAAGTCGAGGTCTTTGTAGTTTCCGCTCAGATTAAATCCGTAAGTAAATTTCGGATGAGGGTTTCCTATTACTGTTTTATCGTCATCGTCTACTACACCGTCTCCATTTACATCTTCGAAGTAAAGGTCGCCCGGCTGCAAAGGAACTGATTGAGATAACGAGCGGGGAGGCCCTTGCAATTCATATCCTTCGGGGAAGCTGTTTCCGTTGGCTGCATATACGGCATCATCGGCTGCCAAACCAGCCATATCAGCTTCGCTTACCATACCGGCTACCTTAAATCCGTAAAACATACCGATAGGTTGTCCTTCTTCAGTGATATGTGTCATATACGAACGTTCAGCACCATTGGTTATGATAGAGTTTCCACCTAAATTGAGTACCTTGTTCCGGTTGACTGAAATATTACCGCTAACATTAAGGTTATAGTCTCTACCTGTCAGAATGCGGGCATCTACCTGAAGGTCGAAACCTGTATTGCGGATTTTCGAATCAGGCAGGTTGGTCATCATTGAAGTAGCTCCCGAAATAGCCGAGATCGGTTGTTCGAACAGCAAATCCTGCGTATGGCTCAGATAGTAGTTTCCGGAAATAGAGAGTCGGTTACTGAACAATGACAAGTCGAAACCTACATTGTATTGCGAAGTCGATTCCCATCCGATGGCATTGTCTTTCACACCTCCGGGATACATTGCCGAGCCAATGGTTCCGGTACCGAATACCACACCGGTAGGCGAACTCATAAGCGCTGCATACTGGTAGTTACCGATATTATTATTCCCACTCATACCCCAACTTGCACGCAACTTCAGCGCCGAAGTTTCTCCTAAATTATCTTTCCAGAAATCTTCATTGGAAAGAGTCCATGCAGCAGAAACTGAAGGGAAGTATCCCCACCGGTTATCAGGACCGAACAGCGAAGAAGCATCGCCACGGAACGAAGCCGTAATATAGTATTTATTAGCAAAGTTATAATTTATACGGGCAAAATAAGAGAGCATCGTCCAATTGGATTTATACGTGTTGTTCAATTGGATATTGCTGGGGTCGGCACCATGTCCGGTTACTTCCGTAATGTGGTCGTCTTCATATCCGGTTGCTCTTACCCCCAATACATCCAACATATCTTTCTGAACAGAATACCCCACTACGCTGCTGAAGTTATGTACATCATTCCATGTTTTATTATAGTTTGCAGTAAACTCTGCCAGATAATCTGACTGCAACATGGTTCTTGCGATGGCATTGGCTGCTGCTTTTGCTTGGTCGGAATACGGCGGATTTGCACCATCCGACAAGCTCGTAGGACGATAGAACTCATACTTCTCGCTGTATGTATACATTCCTAAGTTCGCCTTCAAGAATAAATTTTCTATCGGTTCGTAAGAGGCAGTAAGATTATATGTATTTCTCACTCCGTTCCGGCGTATTTTGGTTTCGGTGGCAAGCGCTACGGGGTTTTCTATCTGCTGAAAACCATAATCACTCGAATAAGAAGTCATTTCTCCTTTCACCAACTCACCGTTTTCATCATAACAGCGGAAAATAGGAGCATAAATCAATGCACCAAGAATAGGTCCTTGATTGAAACGTCCTTCCTGTACCTCACGGTTCCAGTTTGACGTGCTTGAGAAATTACCTCCTACCTTAAACTTCGAGCTAATTTCCACATCAAGGTTGGCACGCAAATTCAATCTTTTTTGTCCGGTAGAAAGAATAATACCTTCCTGATTCTGGTACGCCGCACTCACTTCATAACGCACTTTGTCTGTACCTCCGTTAACAGAAACATGATGGCGCTGTGAAACCGCATTGCGGTAAAGCTCATCTTGCCAGTCGGTATCATACTGCGGAGTGATTACTTCTCCTTTCTCAAAATCGTAAAGAAACTCCGGAATCATAGCCGCGCTATTAGCCGATCCGATTCGCTGTGCACGTATGGCATTGGTATCGTGAATATACGAATCATCCCACGCATCGCCCAACAAATTACGATAAGCATTGTTACGTCCCTCTACCACAAGGTCGGCAAACTGAGCGGAATTGAGCAAATCGATTTTCTTGGCAAGCTGATTAACACTTACTTGAAAATTATAGTTTACCGTGGCTTTGCCTTCTTTTCCGCGTTTGGTTGTAATCAGCACGACACCGCCGGCTGCACGCGAACCATAAATGGCGGCAGAAGCAGCATCTTTCAAGACCTCAATTGATTCGATATCCTCAGGATTAAGCATAAGATCTTCGTTCGAAGGATATCCGTCGATAACATAAAGCGGGTCTGAGCTGGCATTAATAGAAGCAACCCCGCGCACACGTATTTTGGTATTCCCATAAGGCGCTCCGCTCACTTGCGAAATCTGAACACCCGATACTTTTCCTACCAAACTTTGTCCTACGGTAGGCGTTGTCACGTTCAGTTCGTTAGCCTTCACACTTGAGACAGCACCCACAAGGTCGGTCTTACGCATGGTCTGATAACCCACCACCACTACTTCATCAAGCGTCTCGCTATCTTCCTTTAATATGATATGCAATTCTTTCCCCCGCTCTGCTTTTATGCTTTGCGAGGCATAGCCGATATACGAAATCTCCAATGTATGACTATCGTCTTGGATTTTCAAACTAAATCTTCCGTCGATGTCGGTTATTGTTCCATTTTGCGTATCCTTCTCAAAAATACTGGCACCAATAATCGCCATTCCACTTTCGTCGGTCACAACTCCTTTTACCACATAATCAAAAGAGTCTGCTGCTTGCATCGGCACGTTGAATACCCATAACAAGCTCAATGTCAGAAGTAATAAATAAACTGTTTTTCTCATACCTTTGTTTCTATTAAACTGCGGCAAAGGTATAAGTGTCTATTTACATCGGAGTTGCAGGATATTTAAATATAAATTTCAATAAAATTACAAAAAGATTTCCTTACAAATCGCGTGAATCCCGTTCATCTCCCGTCTGTTACAGCCTGATGACAAAATAAAAAGGGCAGAACTTGACATACAAGTCCCACCCTTCAAGATTCAGGATAAAAAAGTATTATTCTACTTCTTTTTCGCTCAGCGTAGCGATGCTGACACGGTTCCAGTCAGGTTCAGAGAACATATTACCTACACCCTGTCCTTCAGCCGTAATGCGGTTGGCATTAATCTTATACTTATTTATCAGCATATTCTTTACCGCCTCAGCACGCTGTTTTGCAATGCGTTCGTTTACTTCTGCGCTACCTTCCGGAGATGCATACCCTTTGATGGAAACTTTACTTTCCGGATGGTTCTTCATGTAAGTAGCGATGCGTTCTACGTTCGGAATCTGGTCGGAAGCAATCGTTGTACGTCCCTGACGGAAAGTAACCACTGATTCGAGTGACATTGAGTTCAGGTTCTTCACAACTGTTTCAACTTGTTTCGGTGCGTTTTCACAATCAGCCAATGCTCTTTGTAATTGAGCTGCTTTGGCATTGCTTTCATCGAGGGCAGCGTTTTTGGCAGCCACCTCATCACGCAAAGCGTTTATCTTGCAGTTCAATGCACAAACTTCGTCTGCATCATACGGGCGCTGAATTGTCATATAATGCTTGCCGTTGCTTCCTGAGAAATGGTAAGTAACTCCCGCCAACAGTTCGAAACCGGCTTTGTTAACATTCAGCATGTGAGGTTTATTACCATCCATACGGTAAACCACAGCAGGCTTAACATTGATTGACCATGCTTTTTCCTCGCCCAAGTTAAAATTGAGGCTTGCCCCGAAGCGGCTCATCACGTAGCTATGGTCGTCACCGTAACCGGAATTTACGAAATCATGTCCCCAACCGATACCGGCGATTGCCTCTACTTCAAACAAACGCGGTTCGCCGTTATAACCGGCAAATAAGTTATTCAGATTGATTTTTCCATTTGCAGAAAGGCTTAAAGCGTCAAACGCAGTACGGCTCATTGAAGTATTGACAGCCGTCAGTCCTTGAAACGAAATACCCAATACCGGAGTTACCTGCTTGCCTAATTCCAAGCCTGCCACTCCACGCATGTTTTTCCAGAATGCAGCATGAGAAACCGGAGTAACACCTCCGCCATTCACACCTAAATACCAATTATCAAAGAAGGATGTACCTTCATACGCTTTCTGGGCGTTGCCAGAGATTGCTGCAACCAAAAGGATTGCACCTAAAAACATTTTCTTTACCATAATACAAAGTTTAGTTTAGTTAATACATCTATATACCATAAAAGTAAGCGATAAACGAATCCGCCTTTACCACAAAGCCGGACTTATTCATAGCTTTTTTCTTTAGTCTTTTTTAGTCTCGTTATAGTCCTTAGTTTGTTAAAGCCATCACAAAGATAACGTTTTTTAGTGAATATACAAAAATAATATTAAAAAACCATTCTAAAATAAGTGTTTTTATAACATTGCTTCTGCCAGTCAGTTAAAGCCACTAATGCTTGATATTAATAGTTGTTCCGACAAGCGTTACCCTCGCTAAATTCTTCCCATAGAAAACAAACTTTCTACCCGAACGGTTCGCTGTTTCTACCAATAAAAATGATAAAAACTACCGCATGAGAAAAACAGGATAAAAAAATACGGATTAAACGGTATCACAACAATCGATAACAGCCTAGTGTTCAGACCTATACCGAAAAAATAGTGTAAGATACCGTATAATCCGTGTCAGATAAGGGGTATTCGCTCCTTACTTATTCAAACGCCAAGTAAAACCGTCCTTCGTATCTTTTACTTCAAAGCCCAATGCCGCAAGGTTATCGCGAATCTTATCGCTCGTAGCCCAGTCTTTATTGGCTTTAGCTTGCATACGCTGCTCCAGCAACATGTCGACCACCTTGCTGTAAGCCTCTTCACGGGCTGCATTGTTTTCTGATTCGGCGCGCAAGCCGAGAATATCGAATGCAAACAGACGGAATACTTCTTTCAGTTCTTCCAAATCTTCGGCACTGATAGTGGCTTTCTTGTCGATAACCGTATTAATCATGCGCGTTGCCTCAAACAGATGAGAGATAACAATCGGCGTATTCAAGTCGTCGTTCATAGCTTCATAGCACTTTTCGCGCAGCCCTTTCGGGTTAATGCCTTCGGTAGCTCCGGCAGGCGTGATGCGCTCTAAGTTCTTGATGCCTTCCATCAGTCGTTCCAATCCCTTTTCGGCAGCCTGAAGCGCCTCGTTGCTAAAGTCTACCGTACTGCGGTAATGCGCCTGAAGGATGAAGAAACGAATGGTCATCGGCGAGTAAGGCTGGGTAAGCAGCTTGTTGGAGCCGGTGAAGAACTCTTCGAGCGTAATGAAGTTACCCAATGACTTACCCATTTTCTGTCCGTTGATGGTAATCATGTTATTATGCATCCAATAGTGTACCATGTCATGCCCCATCGCAGCAACGCTCTGAGCGATTTCGCATTCATGGTGCGGGAATATCAAGTCCATGCCTCCACCGTGGATATCGAAGTTCTCGCCCAGATACTTACGTCCCATAGCCGTACACTCACAGTGCCATCCGGGGAAACCGTTGCTCCACGGCGACGGCCAGCGCATGATGTGTTCAGGCTGCGCCGATTTCCACAGTGCGAAGTCGGCAGGATTGTGTTTCTCTTCCTGTCCGTCCAGCTCGCGAGTGGTGTTAAGCACGTCATCCAGATTACGTCCCGACAACTTTCCGTAATGGTGGTCTTTGTTATATTTCGCTACATCGAAATAAACCGAACCGTGGCTTTCATAAGCATATCCACTGTTCAAGATTTCTTTTACCAGCTGAATCTGTTCGATGATATGCCCCGAAGCATGGGGTTCGATGCTGGGCGGCAATACGTTCAACTCTTCCATTGCCTTGTGGTAACGAATCAAGTAATACTGTACCACCTCCATCGGTTCCAACTGTTCGAGGCGGGCTTTCTTGGCAATCTTGTCTTCACCATCATCGGCATCGTGTTCCAAGTGACCCACATCAGTAATGTTACGCACGTAACGCACCTTGTATCCCAAGTGGTTCAGGTAGCGGAAAAGAATATCAAACGTTATTGCAGGACGGGCATGTCCTAAATGAGCATCGCCGTACACCGTAGGTCCGCATACGTACATGCCTACATGGGGAGCATGAAGCGGAACAAACTCTTCCTTTTTACGGGTCAGCGTATTGTAAATAATCAGTTTATTCTCCATAAGTCAATGTATTATAATGGGCAAAGTTATAATTTTTTTCGCACGCAAAGCCAAAACATGCGGATGAAAACATTTTTTTTGCCGTAAAACTTCACCGGAGGCTATCGGTTTGGCAGAATAAAAAAACGGATATGTAACGACAGAAAACCGTCACATATCCGTTGTTCTATCCGCTTAGGGCAGACAAGCTATTTCACTTCCCACGTATCGTTCGTATCCAGCAGTTCGGCAAATGTATGGTATTTCTTTTTCGCCGAAACCTCTTCTATCTGTGCTTCGACGGCCTCATCGTAGGTAGGAGCTTCTACATCTCGAATCACGCCGAGCGCTATCGGGAAATCAGGACCTTCCATCAACGCCAGTTTCAACTGGAGCGTATGGTCTTCGCAGTGTGCATCGTGTACCAAGATGTCTTTCTCCGTCACGCCGTTTTCGCCCAGCTTCACCACTTTCAGTCCGAAGCCTTCCTGCATCAAACCAAATTCGCGATTCGGCCCGAACAGCATCGGTTTGCCATGCTCCAAATAGATGGCGTTCTTCTCACGGTCTTCTTTCTTAGCCACCGCGCTGTGGGTTCCATCGTTAAAAATCACACAATTCTGCAACACCTCGACTACCGAAGTTCCCTTATGATGTGCCGCAGCTTTCAAAACCTCCACCGAAGGACCTCCGTCTACCGCCGCACAACGGGCAAAGAAACGTCCGCGCGCACCGAAACAAAGTTCTGCCGGACGGAACGGGTCTTCTACCGTACCATAAGGCGATGATTTGCTTACGAAACCACGTGCCGACGTCGGCGAATACTGTCCTTTGGTCAGTCCGTAAATACGGTTGTTCAGCAACACGATATTAATATCTACGTTACGGCGAATGGCATGGATAAAATGGTTTCCGCCGATAGCCAGTCCGTCGCCATCACCCGAAATCTGCCAAATCGTAAGGTCGGGGTTCGCCACTTTTGCCCCGGTAGCAATGGCAGCCGCACGCCCATGAATGGTGTGCATTCCGTACGTATTCATGTAGTAAGGCAAACGCGACGAACAACCGATACCGGAGATAACCGCTATCTCATGAGGCGGCACGCCCAATTCTGCCAATGCCTTGTGAAAAGAATTCAAAAAAGCATGGTCGCCGCAGCCCGGACACCAGCGTGGCTGTCCGGCTTTATAATCAGCAGGGGTATATTTTGTTTCACTCATTTTACTTAGTCCTCCATGATTTTAGTAAAGGCTTCAACCAACTCTTGAACGACAAAAGGCTGACCTTTTACTTGGTTAAACTGATGTAAATGGATACCTTCTACCTTCATACGCAGATAGCCAGCAAGCTGTCCCATATTCTGTTCGGCAACCACTATCTTTTTATACTTCCGCAATACTTCTTCCGTGTTTTTAGGCAACGGATTGATAAAGCGGAAATGAGCCAACGCAGCTTTCTTTCCTTGTGCATTCAGCGTATCCATTGCCGAATGTAAATGTCCGTAAGTGCCTCCAAACCCTACAATCAGCAAGTCGGCATCCGGATTCCCTTCTACTTCCAACGGTGGAATTGAGTCGGCAATCTTCTCCACCTTCTCAGCACGCAAGCGCGTCATCAGGTTGTGATTTTCAGGTTCGGTAGAAATAGCGCCCGTCTCGTTACTCTTTTCCAAGCCACCGATGCGGTGCATGAATCCCTCCATTCCGGGTTTCGCCCAGTAGCGCACGCCGGTTTCCGGATTACGCAAGAAAGGCGTCCACGTATCTGCCATGTCGGGAGTAACGTAAGGCGGACGGATATCGGGATATTCACTCAAGTCGGGAAGCCGCCATGCTGCCGAGCCGTTTGCAATATAAGCATCGGTCAACAATACAACGGGAGTCATGTGTTCGAGAGCAATCTTACAAGCAGTATAGGCAGCATCGAAACAGTCGGTAGGAGAAGATGCCGCAATAACAGGCATCGGACTCTCTCCGTTACGTCCGTAAAGCACCTGCAACAAGTCGGTCTGCTCCGATTTCGTAGGCAAACCGGTAGAAGGTCCGCCACGCTGTACGTCTACAATCACTAACGGAAGTTCGGTAATGACCGCCAAGTTCATCGCCTCACTCTTCAAACAGATGCCCGGTCCGGAGGTAGTAGTTACCGCCAATGCTCCAGCAAAAGCCGCTCCGACAGCCGATGCACATCCGGCAATCTCGTCTTCACACTGTACGGTTTTCACGCCAAGCGATTTGTGTTTAGCCAGCTCATGCAGGATGTCCGTAGCCGGAGTAATGGGATATGAGCCCAAATACAGTTGCAGTCCGGCTTTTTCGGCAGCCGCCATCAATCCGTAAGCCGTAGCCTTATTTCCATTGATATCCATGTAACGTCCCGGAACCTTCTGTTCTTTGCTCGGAACCACATAACTCATCGAAACCGAAGCGTGAGTATTTTCTCCGAAGTGATAACCGTCGTACAACACCTTTACATTGGCTTCGGCTATTTCGGGCTTTTTGGCAAATTTCTCTCTCAAAAGTTTCTCGCCTACCGTAATATCTCGATGGAACAGCCAGCACACCAGTCCGAGCGCAAACATATTTTTAGTACGCATAATCGACTTGTTGTCCAGTCCGCTTTCCTTCAGGCTCTCTTTACACATGGTTGTAATTGCAGCCTCAACCACTTCGTTCTTTATGCCCAATTCCGAGAACGGATTTTCAAGAACAAACTGAGCCTTCTCCAGATCACGTTTGGTAAACGAGTCTGTATCTATAATAATAACAGATTGGGGTTTACAGAATTTATACTGTGTTTTTAGCGCAGCAGGATTCATAGCCACCAACACGTCGCACTTATCGCCCGGAGTATAAACCTTTCCCGAACCAATATGCACCTGAAATCCGGAAACTCCGGACAATGAACCTTGCGGTGCGCGGATATCTGCCGGATAATCAGGGAACGTACTGATATCGTTTCCTTCAGTTGCCGAAATATTCGAAAACATATTACCCGCCAACTGCATACCGTCGCCAGAGTCGCCAGAAAAGCGAACAACCACGTCGTCCAGCTCCTTGACAATCATTTCTTCTGCCATATAGAAATCTTTTTAGTTTAAAGTTCACAAAATCAATAGGCACAAAATTGGCGAAGTTCCTTCAAAAAACAAAATAAATCGGTAGTTATTTTATTGAATGACAAACAAAATGAATAAGTTATGAGTTTTTTCCGAATAATAATAGAAAAGTTTACGCAAAAAGCATTACTTTTGCATCTACATTCGATAATTCTCATAAAAACAAAGCGGCTCTGTAGTTCAACGGATAGAACAAGAATTTCCTAAATTTTAGATAGGGGTTCGATTCCCCTCGGAGCTACTTTCAAGTTGCGCTATACATAAAATGGTTTAGACTGATAGCGGGCTTGTTTTAATCCCTTTCCGACTTGGTCAGGAGCGTAAAAAACGCTTGCGGTAGAACCACTCAACGCTACGGGTAGAACCGGTAAACACTACCGCATAAGATGAGCAACACTAACGGTAGCGTTGAATGTATAAAATCAAAGGCTTGTTTTCGGGAACACATTTGTATATTCTCCGAAAACAAGCCTTTGATTTTCTTGTGTGTAACGCTGTGTAAGCCGTCGGGAAGGTTAACCTTTAATGACGCCCAACTCTTTGCCCACCTTGATGAAAGCGGCAATCGCTTTGTCGAGATGTTCGCGCTCGTGGCCGGCAGAAAGCTGTACACGGATGCGTGCCTGTCCTTTCGGTACTACCGGATAGTAGAAGCCTGTTACGTAAATGCCTTCTTCCTGCATACGGGCAGCAAAGTCCTGCGACAGTTTGGCATCGTAAAGCATCACGGCACAAATTGCGCTCTGTGTAGGCTTGATGTCGAAGCCGGCAGCTATCATCTTGTCGCGGAAATAAGCTACGTTTTCCATCAACTTGTCATGAAGCGCGTTGCTTTCTTTCAGCATACGGAACATTTCCAAGCTGGCTCCCACGATGGCAGGCGCTACGGAATTGGAGAACAGGTACGGACGTGAACGCTGGCGCAACATGTCGATAATTTCTTTGCGGCCGGTAGTAAAACCACCCATAGCGCCACCAAACGCTTTACCCAATGTTCCGGTAAAGATATCAACTCGCCCATAAACGCCGAATTGTTCTGCCACGCCATGTCCCGTAGGTCCTACAACTCCGGCTGAATGCGATTCGTCAACCATTACCAGTGCATCGTATTTCTCTGCCAACTCGCAAATCTTATCCATCGGAGCCACATTGCCATCCATCGAGAATACGCCGTCCGTAGCAATGATGCGGAAGCGCTGTGCCTGTGCTTCTTGCAAGCAACGTTCCAAATCGGCCATATCAGCGTTTGCGTAACGATAGCGTTTCGCCTTGCACAGACGTACGCCATCAATGATAGACGCATGGTTCAGCGCATCCGAAATAATGGCATCCTCGTCGGTAAGCAACGGTTCGAACAAACCGCCGTTTGCATCGAAACAAGCTGCATAAAGAATTGTATCTTCCGTATGGAAATAATCGGAAATAGCTGCCTCCAACTGTTTATGCAAATCTTGCGTACCACAAATGAAACGAACGGATGACATTCCGTAACCATGTGTATCCATCGCTGCTTTAGCAGCTTCAATCAACCGCTTATTGTCCGATAGCCCCAGATAGTTATTCGCACAGAAATTAAGGACGTCTTCGCCGGCATTAACCTTAATGTCTGCTTTTTGAGGAGTAGTTATCACACGTTCGTTCTTATACAACCCGGCTGCCTGAATATCGGCAAGCTCTTTGGTTAGAAATTCTTTAAATTTACCATACATAATAGTAGTGAATTAAGGTTCTTATTTCAAGTCAAAGATGGGATTTTTTTCTGAAAAAAGAAACAAAGCCAAAAGAAATAACACTTTTTCACGCTATACTTTACGCCAAATTGCTACATTTGCCGCATCTTAATTTAACCATAAACATAAAATGAAAAACATTTTGATAATAGGAGCTACCGGCCAGATAGGTTCGGAGCTTACCATGTTGCTCAGAAAACATTATCAGGGAAATGTAGTAGCCGGTTACATAACCGGTGCGGAACCAAAAGGAGAACTCAAAGATTCAGGTCCGTCAGCTTTGGTTGACATCACCAATCCGCAACAGATAGCAGATGCCGTAGACCAATTCAATATAGATACCATCTATAATTTGGCTGCCATTCTTTCTGCTGTGGCAGAAAAAAAGCCCCAATTAGCTTGGAAAATCGGTTTGGGCGGGTTATACAACACGCTGGAGGTAGCACGCGAAAAACATTGTGCGGTATTTACCCCCAGTTCCATCGGTTCGTTCGGCGGAGGAACTCCCAAAGATAAGACTCCGCAAGATACGATTCAACGCCCCAAAACCATGTATGGCGTGACCAAAGTAGCCGGCGAATTGCTGAGTGATTATTATTTCACTCGCTTCGGAGTAGATACCCGCTCGGTAAGATTTCCGGGATTGATTTCATACGTCACTCCTCCGGGCGGAGGAACAACCGACTACGCTGTGGATATTTATTACGCTGCCGCAAAAAAAGAAAAGTTTATCTGCCCGATAGCTCAGGGTACCTACATGGACATGATGTACATGCCCGATGCACTGCGTGCCGCCATCGAAATCATGGAAGCCAATCCGGATAAACTCATCCACCGTAATTCGTTCAACATTGCTTCGATGAGCTTTGAGCCTGACACGATCTACAAAAAGATTAAAGAATACCGTCCTGATTTTGAGATGGAGTATCAAGTAGACCCGTTGCGCCAAGCCATTGCCGAATCATGGCCGAATTCGCTGGACGATACCTGTGCACGAGAGGAATGGGGATGGTTGCCGAAATATGATCTTGATGCCATGACGCGCGACATGCTGGAGAAACTGGAAAAGCGGTTCGGATAACTTTTTCTAACCATATATATAATTTGCCGCATGGATTAATCAATTCCATGCGGCAAAATTATATCCTCAAAAGGATTGCAGACCGATTTGTAATACCCATCAATATTACTCTACCCGCGTTACGTTCGGCCCTAAATACGAACGCTTCATACCACCAAAATCAATTACTATCTTCTGAATTATCATGCCGGGGTCGGCGCACAGCAGTTTAAACGTATGCTTACCGAGACGGCCAATATTTACGGTCATCACACTTACAGCACTATTACGGAAAACATTCAGCCTCCACTGGCTTGAATATTCTTTTGCCGAGGTTGTCAACCATTGTACCATACCATCGTCTACCATAATTCCGAAACGTGTGTCGTGTTTCGAATCAATCGGGAATACGGGCAACGCATAGACATATACCGTAGCCCTGCCTCCGTTAAAAGTATAAAAATCGTATTCGGCTCTCGGAGTTCGGTCGGTAAACCACATTTCCTGTACTGCCTGTGTAGCTTCACCTAACTGTACGCAAGTATTTTCATATCCTAAGCCCTTTACGGTACGAATCTTGATTTCGTTAGGCTCTTTCTTCCGATGGAAGGCTCCGGCATTTATTGATATGCATCCGTTATCTTCCACATAAAGTCCTTTCAACTCTTCGCGTGTGGGAGACTGTGGATTAAAGACCGGCAAATAAACTTTCTCAATCTTATCTCCTGAGGTTATTTCAATTTCTCCGGTTATACGCTCTCCTTTCGGGACGTTCTGCCAATCGACAGACACACCGATACGCTCCTGCAAGGCTGTTTGTCCGGAATGTTTGTTCAACTTTATCCATGAGGCTTTCGGCGTTGCCTTCCATACAAAAGACTGGCTCCCCCTGTTATATAACTCGATAAACAAATCTTTGTTTATGTATGGGTTTACCGTGGGGAGTACATTGACACTCGATACTCCTACCGTACAGTCTTGTCCCGGAATGAATACTTGCATATCCGCATCTTGGGCAGCTGCACACGTATCTACGGGCGGCATTTTTTGATACTCTCCCATCCATCCGGGCGAAACTGCCATCATGTGATTCCATTTACCATCCAGCAAAGAGTTATACCGGTCAGTATAATACGTCAGGCTATCGTGATAGATTTTGGCTTGCTCGGCACACTCATTTGTAGCTGCACGCCGCTGCCGGGCGTACCAACGGCTTTTTTGTGCCGTAAGCATTTTCTTATTCATCAAATCGGCCCCTTTCACCGGATAATAAACCAGTTCATAAAAAGCAGCCTGATAAGCTTCGGGCAGTGCGTGTAACATCTTTTGAGCTTTGGCAGCAATCCGGTCATACTCTTTCATACGGCTCTCTGCCTCGTTGTAATTGACGAACGAAAAATCCGTATCAACCACTCGCTCTCGGTCGCGATAATTATTCCACACATATCCCCATCCCATTGCTTCGGGCTTATGCTGGAATCCCAATAAATAATAAGTGTCAATTATATCTTTTAAATCGTTCCGATATTGTTCGCCGAAGATAGAGGTCAGATAGTCTGTATTAAACTCATAAGCCGTATCCATATTAAACCGATTTACATCCCAAGCCATATCCATGAAGAACTTCATACCCAGTTCACCCGGTTTAATATCGCCCACATTCAACAACCAGTAACGCTTAGCTCCCGTATCATACGCTTTGCGCATTTCTTCATAAATCAAAGTAGGAGGCGTAGTGTTCAGCCACAAATAATCATGAGGTTCTCCACAATACGAAATATGATAATATACCCCTGCTTCTCCTTTACGCTTCTGCTCCTCTTTGTTGCTCAACCGCTTCATGTATCCCCAATTATCATCAGGCCAAACCAGTGTTACGTATTCAGGCACTTTCAACCCTCGTTCGTAGATATCCATCACTTCTTTATAAGGAACGAACAGTTGCGGAATCGAATCAATATTTTCGGGAATATGTTTCGACAATATCTCCCGCTGGTCTTTTATAACTTCTTCTACTACGCTGACTTCCTTATCTTTAGGAACTCCAACCAATCCGGCATCATGAATACCCCGCATCGCTAATGTATAGAAGTTCTCATACTTCCCGTTTTCAGCAATCCGCTTGTCAAGCTGTTTGTTGATTCCCGCTTTGTTTGTCATGTAATTCCATTCGCCCATTGTTTCCTTATGCCATTCTGAAACGTTATTAAAGAGCAAAGGCTCGCAATGGGAAGAGGTCATAACAATCGCGTAACTGTCTGCCACGATTTTATTTTCAGGATATTTGTTAAACGCTCCCGACCCCGGATGCATTGCCGGAGCCAGCATATTCGCCTTCATACGTAACAACAATTCGCAGATTTTGGCATACGTTTTAGGACCGATGTCTCCCAATTCCCGATCGAATGTTTTCGCAGCCCACGGGGTAATTCCCCAACCTTCATCGTTTATAAATATCCCCCTATATTTTACACTCGGTGCTTTCGACACATACCGTAAGGCTCGTACGTATAGAGCCTTTTGCTGCATTACCGGAACATCTGCCCACCAATATAAGGGAGACACTCCAATCGCCTCGGACAAGGCGAACGTCCCATAGGCTGTTCCGCGACGGTCGCACCCGGCAATCACTAAGGCACGAGACACATCTTTTGCCGGATTATCTACAGTCTGAATCAAGTATTGTTCCCAACCATTCCGAATCGTTGCGATGTCCAGCTTGCCCTGCTCCACCAATTCATCAATAAAACGATTATGCCCCAGCGTACCAATGACCATGACCGCTTTGCCTTCAGGAGTTCTTTTTGAGTCAACCCTATTCCGGTGTCCAGTCACTTGCTCCACATCTTCGGCAAAGAGCGAAGACACTTTTTTACGACTTCGAAATCGGACGAATCAATATAAATATCACACGCCTTTCCTCCCACACATAAAGGGAAATCGGACGAATCTTGTTCCCGGTCGTTCACTCGTATTTGAGCGCACACGGATATGCCACAGAGAAGGAACAATACAACAAACAGTTTTTTCATGATAATATAGAATTAAGTTACGTTTTTACTTATGCCTACATTACAAATGTACAAAACCCCATAAAGAAAAAAGATTCGAATATCTTCAGAAAACAGCACGATTGTTGCACACCCTCTATAAAAGCAACAGAAAGTAACCGATATCAAGTACAAAAAAGTCTCAAGGCAGGAAAGAAAGGTCCTCTCCTGCCTTGAGACAAATAATATATACAAACTTGGGGATTGATTAAAACAACCCCGCGTTTATCATGCTTTCTGAACTTCTGTTTCTTCGGAAGCAGCTTTCGGAAGTTTGTTTCCCAACATGAGGTAAGCTACCGGAGCAGCCACAAACAAAGAAGAGAACGTACCGATTACTACACCAAGAATCATCGCGAATGAGAAGCTGCGGATGCTGTCGCCACCCAATAGGATAATAATAAGCAATACGATCAACGTACTCTGACCTGTATTCAACGTACGAGCCAATGTGGTATTCAGTGCATCGTTAAACAGTTTCGTGTGTTCACGGGTAGGATACAGATGGTTAAACTCACGCACACGGTCGAAGATTACCACCTTATCGTTGATTGAGTAACCGATAATCGTCAATACGGCACCGATAAATGTCTGGTCTACATCCAAAGAGAATGGCATGATGCCATAGAACAGTGAATAAGCACCAATCACCAGCACTGCGTCGACCGCCAATGCCACCGTTGCACCGATACTGTAAGCGATGTTATTAAACCGGATCAGGATGTATAAGCCGATGGCAATCAATGCAAACACAACAGCCCAAACAGCAGATGCTTTCATATCATCGGCAACACTCGGACCTACTTTCTGTGAACTGATAATCGAACATCCGTTCTGGTTATCGCGGTCAATGAACTGCTCAAGCGTAATACCTTCAGGAACCAAATTGCCCTCTTTCAGTACGGAATAAAGCAACGCTTCGATTTCGGTATCTACCTTCGGGTCTTCTTCTTCGATACGGTAGTTAGTCATCACACGGATTCTCTTTCCGTCTGTACCCAAAGCAATAGCCTGCACGTTTGCATCACCTACCTTTGCATCAAGCAGGTCGCGAACGGTTTCGGGCTGAACTACCTTATCAAACTGTACCACGAAGTTACGTCCACCCGTAAAGTCAATACTTTGTGACAAGCCACGGGTAAAGAATGAAATCACACAAACCAGCAACAGAACACCCCAGATGGTAAACGAGCGTTTGATGGTTCCCATAAAGTTATAGTGTACATTCTGGAACAGGTTCTTAGAAACACTCGTAGAGAATGTAAGATGCTGCCATTTTTCTTTCTTCATGTAATGTTCATAAACCAAACGGGTCATGAATACAGCTGTAAAGAATGAGCAGAGGATACCGATAATCAAGGTCGTGGCGAAACCACGGATAGGACCGGTTCCGAAGTAAAACAGGATGACACCTGTGATAATAGAAGTCAAGTTAGAGTCGAAGATGGCAGAGAACGCACCCGAATAACCGGCGGCAATCGCCTCTTTCATATTCTTTCCGGATTTCAGTTCTTCTTTCGTACGCTCATAAATCAACACGTTCGCATCGACCGCCATAGCCAGAGAAAGCACCATACCGGCAATACCAGACAAAGTCAAAGCAGCTTGGAACGAGGTCAGGATTCCCAACGTAAAGAAGAAGTTGAAAATCAGCGCACCGTTGGCAACCATACCCGGAATGAAACCGTACATAACACAAAGGTAAGCCATCAATGCTATCAATGCTACGATAAACGAGATAAGACCCTGATTGATAGACTGCTGTCCCAGTGACGGACCGACGATGTCTTCTTGAACAATACGCGCAGGAGCCGGCATCTTACCTGAACGAAGCACATTCGCCAAGTCTTTGGTTTCTTCTACGGTAAAGTTTCCAGAGATTTCAGAGTTACCGCCCGTAATTTCAGAATTTACGTTCGGAGCCGTATAAATATAGCCATCCAATGCGATAGCAATCTGATGACCGATGTTGTTCTTCGTCAATGTAGCCCAGCGGCGAGCGCCTTCGGTGTTCATTTGCATGGTCACACAAGGCTTGTTGAACTGGTCGTACGAGCTTTGCGCATCGGTTACTACGTCGCCTTCCAGCGGAGCGCGTCCGTTGCGGGCAGTAGACTTAATGGCATACAGTTCGAACATGTGTCCTGTCTTGTCCAAGCTCGAAGCCTTAACGCCCCACATCAATTTCAAATCGCGCGGCAACATTTTCTTAACTTCGGGCATGGCAAGAATACGGTTTACGGCAGCCGTATCACGATAATCAGCATATCCTACCGTAGAACCCATACCGCTTTGGTTCAATGCAAAGATTGAAGTAAAAGGATAGTTTTTAGCGTCGCTTGCCGTATTTTGTCCGGCTTCGGCAGTTTCGCCTTTCAGGGCTGCGGTCAGACTGTCTTTCGCAGAAACAGCCGATGCTTCTGCCACTTCTTCTTTCACAGCCGTTGTATCAGCATCTGCCAGCAGCGTACGCACTTTCCCGTCGATTGACATCAATATCGGCAGAACGTCTTTAGCCTCGTATGTTTCCCAAAATTCCAAGTTTGCAGAACCTTGCAACAATTTTCTCACACGTTCAGGCTCTTTGATACCCGGCAATTCCACCATGATACGTCCCATGCTTCCTTCCAAAGTCTGGATATTGGGCTGTACCACACCGAAACGGTCGATACGTGTACGCAACACATTATAAGAATTGGCTACGGCAGCTTTAACTTCTTCACGCAATACTCTTTCCACTTCGGCATCGGTACTGCGCGTATTTACTTTGTCTTTCAACTGCTGAGTGGCAAAAAGTTCAGCCAATTTTCCATTCGGGACTAATTTCTTATACTCTCTTACGAAAAGAGTAATGAAATCTTCTTGACTTGTTACTTGCTGTTTTGCAGCTTCAGACACTGCTTTGTTAAACGCCTCATCCGGCTTGTTGTCTGCCAGCGCTTTCACTACATCAGGTACTGAAACTTCCAAGATGACATTCATACCACCCTTCAAGTCAAGTCCCAACCCAATTTCCATCTCACGACACTGCTTCAGCGAATATGCACCGAGCCATATTTTCTTGCCTTGTATCGAATCAAGATAATGCTCAACACCTTGCGGGTCTTTCTCCGCCTTACTCATGTGGTAGCGGGTAACGAAAGAAAACGAAAGGTAAAAAAGGCAAGCAACGGTCAGTAATAACGCAAAAAGCTTTACAAATCCTTTGTTTTGCATGTTACTTTAATTTATTATTTTTAATTTTCTGATTATATGCTTTTATTCAAGGTTGCAAATATAGTTTTTTTTTCATTCACAAAAGGAAAGGTTTCTGAATATTTAGACTTTAGAGGGCAAAAATCATGCTATCGGACCGATAAAATGGTCTATAATTATAAGAAACTGTTTAAATTTTGTAGCATAATAGCCGAAACGCGGAAGAAATACAACAACGATTTGTGGCGTAAAACGCTACCGTTAGCGTAAGGTATTTCATGCGGATGCGTCGACCCTTTCTACCCATAGCGTAAGGCAACGCTACGAATAGAATTTTTTCAGGCCCTGAAAGGAGGTACGGTGTTTCTAAGAATGGCTTATAACTGCAACATATTCAACGCTTTTCCAACATACACCATACGGGATAATGGTCGGACGCACGAATGGAGCGGTCTACCCTGCAATCTAACACCCGAAAAGCGTCGCTCGTCAAGATGTGGTCGATACGGAAATAAAAATAATTCCGGTTGTATGAGAAACCCGGACCGCAACCTGCTTCTACATAGGCATCTTTCAGTCCTTTGCTTATCACCCGATGGGCATAGGATATAGGAGAATCATTAAAATCACCGCAAACCACCATGTAATGGCTGCGGTTGTTTTTTATAACCTGAGCTACCGAATCGGCCTGCACCGCACGGACAGCTACGGCTTCGGCGTATTTTCGCAACAAATAACGCCCGCTGGTGGTTAATTGTTGCTCGCTCGGCGATTTCAGCAGTTCTTTGTACTTTTTCCTATCTTCCGACGACAATTTGTTCGATTCCAAATGATTGCACACCACGGCAAGCGTGTCGTCTTGCATCTTCAGCCTGAATAAAGCACTGCAATTATAAGCACTCGGGAAGCGAATCAACTCCGATTCAAGGATAGGATATTTAGACAGACATGCCACGCCTAATCCTTTCGCAATGGAATAAGACTTGATATACGGATATACCGAAACCAATTCTTTATGTATCTTTTTATCGTTTACAGGATATTCTTGAAGGCACACGATGTCGGCTCCACAGCCTTTCAGATAATTCAGTACGGGATTTGTTTTGCTCCCGTTTTCATCTGTTTCGGTTTTCATGCCCCATGTATTATAGGTGAGAAGTTTTATCGGAGTCTCCGTTTCGGGCTCACGGGCAATGTTTACAGGTATGTAGTTTCTGACGGCTCCCCAGCCTGCCACAAAAACAAGCAGCGGCAGCCATACGTAGTTACGCTTCCATAACAGCCAAACAAGGAAGAAAAGGAAATTCAAGGACAGGAAAACAGGAAACAATAACCCCGTACATGCCCACAGCGGATGCGATACGGGAGAAAGGTAAGGGCTGTAAGCGCATATCAGAAAACCTACTCCTACCCCCGCATTGACAAGAAACAATAAAAAACGTAACGTGCAGCCTATCACATTCATTGCCTACTGCTTTTTACTGGCATCGAAGAGTCGTTTTTTTTCTTCCTCGGTCAAACTTCCATATCCCGACTTACGCAGTTTATCCAAAATACGGTCGACTTCTTCTGCCCGCTCTTTTTTACGGGCATTAAAATCATAATCTTTTTGCTTGTCGCCATAATGTACTTTCATCTTGGGCTTGCGGGATGAGAATTTCACGTTGCCCGACAAGAAGTCCAACACCCGGTTTATCCATTTCGTTACATCATGTCCGCTTGACAGGCTTGCTGCAAACCACCATCCTGCCAATGCTCCCCCCAAATGAGCGATGTGTCCGCCTGCATTTCCGGAAGGCATGAACAGCAAATCGAGTACCACCATGAATAATGCCACATACTTCAGTTTTACCGTTCCTATAAACATAAATTGCACCGGATAGTTAGGCTCACGTACGGCAGTGGCAATCACTATCGCCAAGATAGAGGCGGAAGCTCCCACCAACATCGAACGCTCAACAAACGGGGCAAAGTAAGGGAACACATTATATGCCAGAATATAGAGCAAGCCGCCGCAAATTCCGCCCAGAACGTAAAGTCCGCGCAGGTGTTTTGCCGAAAAAAAGTTCAAGAACAAACGTCCGAACCAATACAGCCACAGCATATTGAAAAGAATATGCAGGATGCCGCCGTGCATGAACATGTAAGTGAAAAGCGACCACGGCTGGAGGATAAAACGTTCGGGCGAAGCCGTGAGTGCGAAATAGCTTTCCCACTCTCGCGCACCGGCATTAAAGAGAAGCAACCCTACATTGACGATTGCCATTACAAGAAAAACCGCCACATTGATATAAAGTAACTGGGTGACAATATCGCCCCGGCGGAAATTTTCTTTCAAATCAGTAATAAATCTGCCCACCGCCATTTTTCTTCCTCCAATATATAATGAATATCAGTCCGAACAACATGCCTCCCAAATGGGCGAAATGAGCTACGCCATCGCCTCCTGTGATACCCAGAACCAGCTCAAGCGCCGCGTAACCGATAACAAAGTATTTGGCTTTTATCGGGACGGGTATCGGGAAAACAAACATCTGACTATTGGGAAACAACATACCGAAAGCCAGCAGAATGCCATACACGGCTCCCGACGCACCGACGGTAGTCAGTTCGTTTAAGAATACACTCATCGGAATGATATCGAGACCGGTGTTTACGCTCTCATAATTCGACCATACCATCGTATATTCGATGAATTGCACCAGCTCTTGTATCACACCTGCTCCGATTCCGCAAACCAAGTAGTAAGTAAGAAAACGTTTCGGTCCCCATACCTGCTCCAGTACGCGCCCGAACATCCATACCGCAAACATATTAAAGAATATGTGCGAGAAGTTGGCGTGCATAAACATATAAGTGAAGAACTGCGCCAGATTAAAGTCGGATGCTAAAAAGAAGTGGAGTCCCAACATATTCTCCACATCTATCCCATATCGCCGTGCCACTATTGTGCCTAAAAAACACAACAGGTTAATAATAAGTAAGTTTTTGGTTACGGTTGGTAAATTATTCATATTTTCTATCGTTGATAATCAGTCGCAAAGGTACAATATTAAAATGAAGAACGCAGAACGAAGGAGAAAGAATTAACAATTATATGAAGAATGGAGTACGATAAGACTTTCCGGCCCCATATTGAACAGTAAATCAGCAATGCTCAAATTGGGGATAAAACCTTGTTTCTGGTCAAACACCTGATAATAAACCGCCGGAACAAAATCGGGATCTGTTTCGGCATACGGATGTTTGGGATGAATACGTTCTCTGAAATCGTCCATTCCCTCCGGAGCGGTCAGGTAATCGGAAGTTGGAACAAGACGGGGCTGCATGTCTATCTGTTCGCACACCCATTGACACAGTTCCATGTTGAAATCGAACAGAAACGTATATTTCCGTTCGAAGAATCCCCGAAACTCATCGGCATAATAATCGAAGAAAGGACTATGCTTATATCCTGCTACAAAAGCATTCCAATGTACATGCCGCCAATTCCCGTGGTCGGAAATCCGGATATCTTTCATCAAACACTTCCCTTCGTCGCTCTTTTCCGTAGGAATCGTCAATGCCAAAGCTCCACCTGCCGATGCTATGACACAACGGTTACGGAAGGTTTGTTTCATATAATGGTCGTAACGCTCAATATATGCCGTATCGTAAGCGAGCAGTTTTGTATAATATTCTATCGGAGCTAAATATGCAGAACTTAATATTACTTGTTTACCATTCATCTTTTACTTGTATTTATTGCACACGCCGAAAGAAGCGTCCTTTGCGTGAGGTCAGCCAAATGCGCCATGCCTTACCAATCACATGGTCTTCGGGCACGAAACCAAAAAGGCGTGAATCCTGTAAGTTCACCGGGTCGTTCGAAGCTACCCAATAATAATTTTTACTGAACGTATAAGCAGACACCGGCTTACCTTCTACCCAAAGTGTATCACGACGGACTTCTGCCTGCCGATGTTCGTGATTAATTATGATATTACAAAGCAGCGTTACATTCCACGGATAAACTTTTACCGGCACATTCTTACGAGGCACGATAAACGGGTGGACTTCCTGTTCGTTTTTCTCGTCCAGCCGGGCTATCTTCACCTTCCCTTCTAACTTCTGACGGATAAGGTAATATTCATAATGGCTGAAGCTGCGGATGTATTTCCCTTCGGGAGTATATCCGGCAAGTACATTTCCGGTTATCCCTAACGAATCAAGCACAGCCAATACCGTATCTTCTGCCGCTGAAGGATAAACATACAGCGCTTTACTATCCGGACTCAATACCTCGCTTTTCACGTCCATCAGTTCACGGTTCAGCATCAGTGTATCACCCGATACACCGATACATCGGCTTATAAACAGTTTTCTCTGCTCGATGCGTATCGTTTTATCTGTAGGATTGGGGTTATTGAACAGAATGATATCTCCCCGCTTTACCGGAGATTCCGCCAACCGATGGTATCCGAAAACAGACGGAAAAGGCATACGCAGACCGTAGCTCCATTTATTCACCAATACTCCTTCGCCTTCGTATAAGCTGTTTTCCATACCCGAAGAAGGAATTACGCAAGAAGTGATAAGGAACATTCTAACCAGCAATACCGCGACAATCGCCCCGCCTATTGCTTTCAGCCATACCGTCCAGCGTCTGTTTTCCACCGGTTAACAATCATTATTTTATCGAATCCACGAATCGGAACAAACGGTCCCAACGAATCTTGCCGTCCAACCATCCATGGTCTTGGTCGAGCGACAGCCAGATAAAGATGGGCTTACCTACAATATGGTCTTCGGGCACAAATCCCCAAAAACGAGAGTCGGCAGAGTTATGCCGATTGTCGCCCATCATCCAGTAATAGTCCATCTTAAAGGTGTATTTCGTTGTTTCTTTGCCGTTAATGTAAATCTTTCCGTCTTTTACAGCCAACGTATTTCCTTCATAATTACGGATAGGACGTTCATAAACAGGCAAGTTATCTAATGTCAAATCAATGGTCTCCCCTTTCTTGGGTATCCATACCGGGCCGTAATTATCTACCGTCCAACCGGTTAATTTATTCATAGGATACAATCCGCCCATATTATCACTCGGAACATCTGTGATAGAGACTACAATGTCTTTCCGCGCAAGTAGTGCTTGCTTGGCACCCTCGGTAAGAGGCATACGTATCACACCATCCTGCGAAGGTGTTCCCGACAAATCATCGGCACTGATGTTAAATTCATCAATGATTTCTTCAGGTATTCCAATATAAGCCGTAATATCGGCCATCGTACGTCCCGGCTGCAAAGTATATCCGCTGCCTACGCTATTAACGCAGAATAAAGAAGTCCACAACTCGGCACGACAATGTTTGAATTTCACATCGTATCGATACTGTACGTTATCAGGTTCTTTATTAGGCCGACCGTCTAAATAAACAATCTTATCTTTAATCTGAAGTGTTTGTCCGGGCAGTCCGACGCAGCGTTTTACGTAGTTTTCCCTTCTGTCTACCGGACGAGACAGGATTTCCCCGAAATCTTCCGGATGTTCTTTTATATATTGTATACCGGTATGATAATAGAAATCATACGCCTGAAGCTGTTGCTCCGGTGACAATTTCGAAAGGTCTACAGGCTGAGAAATACTCTGACCAATGGGATATGCCAGTTGGTATAATCCTTCTGCTTGTGCTTTAGCTGCCACACTGTCGCCTGCCGGGAAATTGAATACCACAATATCGTTCAGCTTTACTTCACCCAGTCCTTCCACACGCTTATAGTCCCAATGCGGATAATCGAGATACGATTTGCAATTTAGGATTGGCAATGTATGTTGTGTCAACGGCATGTGAAGCGGTGTTTGCGGAATACGTGCTCCATAACTCATCTTGCTGACAAACAAGTAATCGCCCACCAGCAATGATTTTTCGAGCGAAGAAGATGGAATCACATAGTTTTGAAAGAAGTAAAGGTTGACAAAATAAACAGCCACCAATGCGAACACAATGGCGTCAACCCATCCCATAACAGTGAGCACTGTTTTATTTTTCGATTTCTTCCACCACGTCCACGGAATTTTTTTCGTGATATAAGCATCGAAGATAAACGGAACAACAATCAGCCCCAACCAGCTTTTCAACCAAAGTAGGAATAACAGGTAAAGCACCATTACGATGCTTAACTTTATCCACTGTTTACGCGAAGCTTCTATCTTCATATCTTAAAAATGAAATAAGTCATTCATCCCTAAAAAACCTGTGTGCGTAGCGGTGTATTCTGCTGCCAACACAGCTCCCAACGCAAATCCTTTCCGGTTTTTCGCATCGTGAGTAATCACTATCGAATCGGCTTCCGATTCGTATTTTATAGTATGGATTCCGGGGACTTCTCCGCGACGGATAGCACTCACCGGCAATTCGTTGGGAGCACACTGGGTTGTACCGCTCACCGTACCGTCGGGGGCAGTCAGCGTACCCATCACCCATTTGTCTTTTCGGTCGATATTCTCCAGAATTCCCTCGGCAAGTGTGATAGCCGTGCCGCTGGGAGCATCCAGTTTATGTACGTGGTGAGTTTCTACCATCGACACCTCGTAGTTCGGGAAATCGTTCATAATCTTTGCCAGATACTTGTTTACGGCAGAGAAAATGGCAACACCCAAGCTGAAGTTAGATGCCCAAAACAGCGTTTTCCCTTCCGTCTCACACAAACGGCGCATTTCATCGCCATGCTCGCCCATCCATCCGGTGCTGCCCGAAACCACTTTCACGCCCTGACGGAAAGCTTCCATGCAGTTACCGTATGCCACAGAGGGAGCCGTAAACTCGATTGCCACGTCTGCCGAACGGAATGCATCTGAGTCGAAGTCCTGACGGTTATTTATGTCAATCACACAAACAATCTCATGCCCGCGGGAAAGCGCAATCTGTTCGATTTCCTTCCCCATTTTTCCATATCCAATCAATGCTATTTTCATAATCTGTCGCTAAATTTAATCGCAAAGATAACGTTTTTCGCTATTAATCATTACTTTTGACAAACATTTACATCTTCATTAACAATGGAACAGCTCTTACATTATGCGTGGAAACATAAAATGTTCCCGCTTAATCCTCTTTATACTACCGACGGGCAGTTGGTGGAAATTATCGACCCGGGGTTGCCGAATCCGAATTCGGGACCGGATTTTTTCAATGCAAAAATCAAGCTGAACGGCATTCTATGGGTGGGAAACATTGAAATTCACGAACGGGCTTCAGACTGGCAACGCCATAATCACCAAACTGACAAGGCTTACGATTCGGTGATTCTGCATGTGGTGTCCTGCACCGACTCTCCTACTTTCCGTACAGACGGCAAACCGATACCGCAACTGGAGTTTCATTACCCGCCTCAGTTATCGGACAATTATAATGAGTTGCTTCAAACCACTCATTATCCGGCGTGTTACCGTCTGATACCTCACCTTCCACCGCTCATGGTCCACAGTTTTCTATCCAGCCTGCAAACCGAACGCTTCGAACAGAAGACCGAACAGATTTACCAACGGTTAAACATCTGTAACCAGAATTGGGAAGATGCTTTTTTCGTCACACTTGCCCGAAATTTCGGCTTCGGCGTAAACAATGATGCTTTCGAACTTTGGGCAAAAACCATACCTTTGCAAGCCGTGGGGAAACATCGCGACAGTTTGTTTCAGATAGAGGCTTTCTTTTTCGGACAAGCCGGATTACTCGAAGACCCGCCGAGGGATGAATATACAGCGCAACTCATCAAAGAATATCAATTTTTGAGCCACAAATTTAACCTGCACCTCACCGAAAGCTGCCGCTGGAAACTGCTACGTATGCGTCCGGGAAATTTTCCGCACGTCCGCATCGCCCAATTAGCTTGCCTGTACCACCGCTCGCAAGGATTATTTTCCCGATTAATGGAGATGCAAACGCTGAAAGAATTGCGGGATATGCTGAAAGGGGGTACTTCGATTTACTGGTTAACTCATTATGTGTTTGGCGAAACTTCGCCTTCGCGCCCTAAGACACTCAGCCAGTCATCCGTCGATTTAATCATTATCAATACGGTGATTCCGTTTCTGTATGCTTACGGAAAATATAAAGGAGACGAACGCCTGTATAACCGGGCTTCGGCTTTGTTGGAAGAATTGAAACCCGAAAATAATTACATCATCCGGCTATGGAAAGAATGTGGCTTGGAGGCTGCCCATGCAGGAGACAGTCAAGCGCTCATCCAACTGAAAAAGAATTACTGCGACCCGAAGAAATGTCTTTATTGCCGCATCGGATACGAGTATTTTAAAAGCAAAGTCCCACAAAACGGCTGATGAACAGAGTTGTTCTCGATAAACTTCACTAACTTTGCATCCGAAATCAACTTACTAACAATGAACTATTCAATAAAAGACTTTGAAATCATGGCTCCGGTCGGTTCGCGCGAGTCGTTGGCTGCCGCCATCCATGCCGGAGCAGACTCTATCTATTTCGGCATCGAGAGCCTGAACATGCGTGCCCGCTCGGCAAGCACATTTACTATCGACGATTTAAAAGAAATAGCCCAAACATGCGCCGAAAACGACGTAAAAAGCTATCTCACCATCAATACGATTATCTACGATGAAGACATTGAGCTGATGCGCAAGATTGTAGACGCAGCCAAAGAAGCGAATATCAGCGCAGTAATTGCTGCCGACGTAGCTGTAATGGCTTACTGCAACCAAGTGGGTCAGGAAGTGCATCTGTCTACGCAGCTGAACATCAGCAATGCCGAAGCACTGAAATTTTACGCACGCTTTGCCGACGTGGTGGTACTGGCGCGTGAGCTGAACCTGAAACAGGTTCGTGCCATCTACGACACCATCCAGCGTGAACAAATCAAAGGTCCGATGGGCGAGCCGGTACGCATCGAAATGTTCTGCCACGGAGCGTTGTGCATGGCAGTATCCGGCAAATGCTACCTCAGCCTCAACGAGCTGAACGCCTCTGCCAACCGGGGTGCCTGTATGCAGGTGTGCCGCCGTTCATACATTGTAAAAGATAAAGAGAGCGACATCGAATTAGAAGTGGATAACAAATACATCATGTCGCCCAAAGACCTGAAAACCATCCGTTTCATGGACGAGATGATTGAAGCAGGCGTTCGGGTGTTCAAGATAGAAGGACGCGCACGCGGGCCTGAGTACGTAAAAACCGTGGTAGAATGTTACAAAGAAGCCATCCGGTCGTATCTCGACGGAACTTTCACCGAAGAAAAGAAAGACAACTGGGATACGCGCCTGAAAACGGTATTCAACCGCGGATTCTGGAACGGCTATTATTTGGGGCAACGCCTCGGCGAGTGGAGCAAGAACTACGGTTCGGAAGCCACGGAACGCAAGGTATATGCCGGACGGGGCATCAAATATTTCTCAAACATCGGCGTAGCAGAATTTCTAATCGAAGCCACCGAAATCAAAGTAGGCGACAAACTGTTGATAACAGGTCCTACTACGGGTGCCATGTATGTAACATTAGAAGAAGCACGGGTAAACCTGAAGCCCGTAGATGTGGTAAAGAAAGGAGTGCACGTTTCCTTCAAAGTACCATCGCGTATTCGTCCCAGCGACAAGCTGTATCGGGTAGTACCTGCCGAGGAACTGAAACACAAATAAACCCAGCTTTTCTCTTTTCTTTTCCAACCGAATCTGACAACCGCCGGATTTCTACCGCAAGAGTTACCTTACGCAAGCCGTAATCTTACCTAACTTATGAGGCTATTTCAACGTAAATTGAAATAGCCTCATAATCCATTGATAAACAAACAGATAGATATCCGAAATTATTTACCCAAACACTACCGCTTGCGTTCTTATGTCTATGCGGATAAGTGACTCAATTCTATTCGGAGCGTTGGTCAACGCTCCGAATAGAATTTTTCAGCCCTTCCGCAAGCCATTTACAGGCAAGGAACACGCTCGAATTTTGTGTCCGGAAAATTCTTCTTCAGATAGATACGAATATAGTTTTCCGTATCGGTTTGGATAACTTTGTCTTCTTCCTGCGGATACAGATTGTACATTACTGCATCAAGGCGGATTCCGCGACGCTGTATCGCCTCAAGGCTGAGCAATGTGTGGTTGATACTGCCCAACCTGCCTGAAGTGACCAGTATCAGCGGGTAGTTTTTCCGGGCAACGTAGTCGATGGTAAGCAAATCGCGCGTCAGCGGAACCATCAGTCCGCCTGCCCCCTCCAGCAATACGGCATCGTATTGTGTCAATAACTCTTCGGAAGCACGCTCTATCTTCGCAAAGTCGATAGCCCGACGGTCTATCTCGGCAGCCAGATGCGGCGAACAAGGATAGGTAAAGATTTCGGGCATGGTAAGGTGTTGATAATCTGCCTCCAACAGTCCGGTTCCCATAATCCTGCGGTGAAGTTCGATGTCTTCCGAGATTTCCACATTCCCGGTCTGGATAAATTTCTGAGTAATGGTACGGATGCCCTGCCGGTTCCATTCCCGTGCCAGATACCCCGTAGCATAACTTTTGCCGATATTGGTATCGATACCACTTACAAAATAAACGGTCTTTTTCATGATGCAATCTTTTTAGCAATGATATAAATAGGATGATAAGTAAGCCGGACGTTGCGGTCGGGCAGACGATAGGCAGCCGAATAACGGTCGCAAAAATCGGTCAACATTCCTTTGGTCCACCGCTGCGAACCTACTCCCGTTACGCCCGTAGCCTGCAAATGTTTCAAAACATCTAATGGCGACGGGAAGGAAAGATGAATCAGCTCTTCGCTGACGTGCAGCAATTCATAGTGCGGGCGGAGGGTATCTTTCAGTTCCTCTAACGAACGATACTCCAATGCGTTTCCCGTGATGGAAGCCACTTCGCAGAGATTCTGCTTGCCAAATGTGCTGAACGAAAAGTAACCGTTGTCCGTCAGTAAGTCGGAACACCGGCGGAAAAACCGTTCAGGCGAATCAAACCATTGGACAGCAGAACAAGAAGCTATCAGTCCCTGATTCCCGGGAAAATCCATCTGTTCCGCATCACCGGCACAAAAGCGAATCCGCTCATTCAATACGTCGGTCAGGCGGTTTTCCATCTCCGGACAAATGTCATTCAGCCACAGGCGGGAAGGATGCGTACGATGAAGCAACATCCGTGTAAAGACTCCCGTACCGCATCCCACTTCCAACACGTTGCGGTAAGCCGAACGGGGTACGTAGCGCACGATAAGCCGCGTCATCTGTTCGGCAATCCGGCGCTGGGCATCCGCCCGTTCCGAATAAGTGGAAGCCGCACGAGCGAAACGTCTGCGAATCAGTCCTTTGTCCATATCGCCTCCTTTCCACCGATGCAAGCGGCAAAGAAATCATCGTCATAATGCTCCATATCGCGCATCCTGACGGTTGCCTTTCCCAGCCAATAGCGTTGCTGATTGCCGGGCAGGAATATCTTATCGTTACTCCCTACCACAGCCTCATCCCAGCCAAACGCCGACTCCTGCGACTGTCTCACCATCGTTTGTAAAACGGATAACTCCTCGTGTAAACTTTCTACGCTCCGGTAAGGCTCGTGTGCCAAGAAGCGTTTTACCTCGGCTGCCGTTCCGCACATCCGCCTACGAAATCGCACCAACGTAGACTCCGAGAAGTTATTCAGCGTTCCTGCAAATACAGCTTCCGGGATGCCCAAGTTATCGTCTATCGGCAACGGCGTACCGTTTACCGCGATTCGCCGCTCCCACGGAAAGTTTTTCCCGCCAAATACTTGCGATGCAGCCCATACGCCCATTGACCATGCCAGCAGGCGAATGGAACGATAACCAGCCAGCAGTGTGTAATCGAACGTAAGTGACCGATAATCGAAACACAGCAGGTAGTCATATCCTTCGGCAACGGAAAGATTAAACAAGTGTTCGTCTGCTCCCCATCCGGCAAAAAACAACAAAAGGTGAGGATTATTTTCTTTCTTCAAAAATCGTTGTTCCATCGTTTTTAACGCAAACAGGTTATCAATTCATTCAATTCGCTTTCGTCTATGTCCGCCCGTAACGAGAAACGCAAGCGAGAAGTGCCTTCGGGGACTGTGGGCGGGCGGACGGGCAACACATAGAAGCCTTTCCGCCTCAACGCCTCCGCCTTCAGAATGGCATCCGCACTATCGCCTACAACAAGCGGCACGATATGACTGCCGGAAACACACGGAATACCTTGTTCCGCCAATGCGTTCCGCAAACGCTGCCCCATCCTTGCAAGGTGCATACGCCGTTCTTTCCACAACGGCAAGCGTTCGAACATAAAACAAGTCCAAGCTACATTGACAGGCGGAAGCGCAGTGGTAAAGATAAACGTACGCATCCGATTCACCAAAAACTCGCGCAACTCTTTCCTGCAAACCACATAAGCTCCTACCGAAGCCATTGCCTTGCCGAATGTTCCGCATAAGAAATCAATGTCCGACACACAGTTCTGTTCTTCTGCTACACCTAAGCCTTTGTCTCCACGCACCCCGACGGCATGGGCTTCGTCTACATAAAGCATCACGTTAGGGTATGTTTTCTTGACTGCTACCAATCGGCGGAGGTCGGTCACATCGCCATCCATGCTGAAAATACTCTCTGTCACGATGATGATGCGCTCGTAAGCAGCATGGTGCTTGCTTACCAATGCTTCCAACTGTCCGTAATCCTGATGCCGGTAGCGGATATACTCTGCCGAAGCCAAGCGGATGCCATCAATCAGACTGGCGTGTACCAGCTTGTCGGCAAGTATCAGCGTATGGTTATCGCTCACAGCAGGCAGAATACCGGTATTCAGGTGATAGCCACTGCTGAACGTCAACGCACTTTCCGTCTGAAACAAGCGTGCCAACAAACTTTCCAATCGTTCGCATACCGGATAATTCCCCGTCAGCAGGCGTGAGGAGGAGGAAGAGAATAAGAAATCCGCTTCATCCAACTGTTCCATGAACCGACGGCGCAAGTCTTTATCGGCAGCCAACCCCAAATAATCGTTGGAAGAAAGATTCAGTAACTTTTTGCCTCCGGCTATTATCCATTTGCCGGAATGTTCCACTTCGGGAAGCGTACGCAGATTGCCTTTAGCCTGCAAACGACTTAGCTCTTGTTCGTATCTGTTCATCATCCGATAGGTTTCTGTTCTTTTATTTCACGTATAATCTTCAACAGCGCAGAAGTCAGCTTGGTAAGCTGACTTTCGGAGATAATAAAAGGCGGCATGATGTAAACCAACCTGCCGAACGGACGTACCCATACGCCTTCTTCCACAAACCTGCGCTGCATCCATTCCATGTCCACCTCCTTGCGAGTTTCTATAACTCCGATAGCTCCCAATACACGTACGTCTGCCACTTGGGGAAGCTCCGCAGCCGGAGCCAGTTCGTTTTTCAGTTGCGTTTCTATCCGCTTTACATTCGCTTCCCACCCCGACGACAAAAGCAGTTCCACCGAAGCCCTTGCCACGGCACACGCCAGCGGATTCCCCATGAAGGTAGGCCCGTGCATAAAGGCATTCGGATAATTGTCTGAGATACGGCAAGCTACTTCATCGGTGGTCAGTACCGCCGAAAAGGTCATGTATCCGCCGGTCAATGCCTTACCGATACACATTATATCCGGCTCTACTCCCGCATGTTCCCATGCAAACAACTTACCGGTTCGTCCGAATCCGGTGGCTATTTCATCGAATATCAGCAGCAAACCGTGTTCCCGGCACAGGCGGGCGGCTTCGCGCAAGTATTGGGGATGGTAGAAACGCATCCCGCCGGCACCCTGCACGATGGGTTCAAGGATAAGTCCGGCAAGCTCGCCTTCGTAAGTCTCTATGGTTTCTTTCAGCGGAAGAACGTCTTGTTCGTTCCACTCTCCCCCGAAACGGCTCTGAGGCGAAGGCACGAAATGACGTACCGGCAAGGCTGTACCGAACAGACTGTGCATTCCGGTGACGGGGTCACATACCGACATGGCATTCCATGTATCGCCGTGATAACCCGAGCGGATGGTTACAAAATTAGTACGCTTGGGACATCCTTTGGCGTACTGATACTGAACAGCCATCTTCAGAGCCACTTCGACTGCCACCGAACCGCTGTCGGCATAGAAGATTTTCCGCATAGAGGGCGGAACAATCCGGAGCAACAGTTTGCCCAGTTCGATGGCAGGGGCATGGGTCAACCCGCCAAACATGACGTGAGACATGCTTTTCAGTTGTTCTTCTATCGCATGATTCAGCACGGGGTGATTATAACCGTGTACGGCACACCACCATGACGACATGCCTTCGATGAGTTCCGTACCGTCATCGAGCGTGATGACGCAACCCTCCGCACGGCGCACTTTGTATGCAGGCAGCGGATGAGTGGCAGAAGTATAGGGATGCCACAGGTGTTCCCTGTCGAATGAATCGGTCATCTGTTCAAAGTTCATAGCCAGCTTGTTTTATTCGTATCACATCTTCTTCCACATTCGAGCCGAGCGTAGTCAGCAAATCGCCCACAATGGCAGCGTTCACCCCTACCCGCAGTGCGAGCCGGAGGGTTTCTTCATCCATCTGTGAACGCCCGCCGGCAAAGCGAAGGTAGGCATCCGGATTCACAAAGCGGAACATTGCCACCGTGCGAACAATCTCTTCGGAAGTCAGTGCGGGGGTATGTTCCAGCGGTGTGCCTGCTATGGGTTGCAGCAGGTTTATGGGAATGGATTTCACTTCCAGCTCACGCAGCATGAAAGCAAACTCCACGCGCTGTACGGCAGTCTCACCCATCCCGATGATTCCGCCGCAGCAAATATCCATTCCCGCCTCGCGTGCAGCCTTCAGGGTGGCCACTTTTTCCTCCTGAGTATGGGTCGTACAGAGCGTAGGGAAGAATGAAGGAGCGGTTTCCAGATTGCAGTGATAGCGTTCCACGCCTGCCCGGTGAAGCCGTTCCAACTGTTCTTTATCCGCCAAGCCCAACGAAGCGCACAGGCTTATCCCGGAATGTTCGCGCAGATGAGCGAAATGCCGGCACAGTACGTCTATTTCTTTTGCCGTGGGACGCCTGCCACTTGTAACCAGCGAGAAGCGGCGCACTCCCTGTTGCTCGTTATAACGGGCGTGGCGCAAACATTCTTCTACGGGTACGATACCGTAAGTTTCTGCATTCGTCCGGTAATGTCTTGACTGGGCACACCATTTGCAGTTCTCCGAACAATGCCCCGACTTGGCGTTAATGATGGAACATAGGTCGAATGTCCGTGATGCACAGCGTTCGGTTACCTCGTGCGCCGCATCGCACAGTTCCGTGAAAGGTGCGTCTGCTATCAGCCAGCGTGCCTCGTCAAGCGATATGCTGCCGCCTGCACAAACTTTATCTTTCAGCTCTTTCAAACGATTCTCCATAACTTTTATTTTTAATGAATAAAAAAACGCAGGTTAACGCCTGCTTCACCAACCTTTTCCCGGTCAATAAAAGCCTGCATTAACCTGCGCTGAATCCCCGTAAACATGCCGTTATTACCGGCGTGCTTACGGATATGTTTTACCAATGAATACGCATATTCTTTCGCCGGACCGATTACCAACGTAACCTGCGGGCATAGTTCTCCCATCAACAGCCGGACATCCGTTTCCCCTGTATCGGGTTCTTCGCACCCCGTGTCGCTGCCAATGTACAACCCGCTTGCGCCCTGATTTTTTTCCGCATGGAACATGCCGCCCTTGTGCAGCGAAGCCTCGGCGATACTCTTCCCCACACAACCTATCGTGACATGCCGCTTCAAGCTGAGAAAAGCAGCATACGATTTGCGGCTCCATCGGCGGAACCGTATCGAACGGACGGTATAAAACGGCTGTTTCTTATACATGGTTACAAATTCGGTTGCGGCAAATGTATGAAAAATAATCCTATCGCCGGATATGGAAAGGGATTTATTTCATTTCATCAAACGATAATCCCCCCTCCCAACACGACATCGTTGCGGTAAAAGGCGGCTGCCTGACCGGAAGCGATAGAGGCAAGCGGTTCGTGAAGGAGGACGTGCAGTCTGCCGTCGTTAGTCTGAGTCACCGTACAGCGGTTGGCTTGCTTGCGGTAGCGTATTTTTACGATTACGTCGTCGCATCCCAACAGCGCGGCGGGATTAACAATGTTCCAGTCGGTGAGATACATTTCTGTTTTTTCGAGCGACTGCAAGCGGTCGCTGACGATAACCTTGTTTTCTTGGGGAAGAATCTCTTTCACAAACAGAGCTTTGTTCAGATAGATGCCCAGACCACGGCGTTGACCGATGGTGTAAAAAGGATAGCCTTCATGCTTGCCGAGGTAGTTCCCTTGCTCGTCGTAAAAACTGCCGGGAATGATTTCACTCGCCGGAACACGAGCCCTCAGAAACGTACGGTAATCCATCGGGCAAAAGCATACTCCCAAGCTGTCGCGCTTACGGGCTGCTTTCAAGAAGCCTCGTTCGGCAGCCAACTCACGCACTCGTGTTTTCGTCAGTTCGCCCATCGGCAGCAACATCCGGCTCAGGATGGACTGGGGAAGTCCCCATAAAAAGAACGACTGGTCTTTATCGGGGTCTGCCCCCGCAGTGATGTGCCAGTAACCGTCGATAAGCCGCCGCCTTACGTAATGTCCCGTGGCAAACCGGGCAATGCCCTCGCGATCGGCTATTTGAGACAGCAAAGGCCACTTCAGGTAATTGTTACACAATGTGCAAGGCACGGGGGTATGCCCTGCCATATACTCGCGAACGAAATAGCTGATGATGCGCTCGGCGAATACTTCGCGCACATCGTGTACCAGATGCCGAATCCCCAAACGGTTACAAAGGTCGCGCGCATCGTCGAGGTATTCCGTATCACCGTCTTTTTCATAAAACCGGAACGTAACGCCGGTCACCTCGTAGCCGGCATCCTGAAGCAGCAGAGCGGCAACCGAGCTGTCAGTTCCGCCACTCATGCCCAATAAAACTGTTTTGTTTTCTGTCATCACGCGGCAAAGATAGCACTTTTCGGGAAAGAAAACAGTTTCGCCGCCTATCGAATTTTATAACCCACCTTGCCGAGTCGTAAAACCCAGCATGGTGGGTTATATAACCCGGCACGGTGAGTTATACGACCCGCCATGCCGGGTTATAAAATGTGTCGGCAAGGGAAAATCAATCCCATGCCGATGGAAAGAAAATTTTCCGAGAGGAAAAGTTTTATATAAAAAAAGCTGCCCCACCCTGATGGATGAGGCAGCCCGTATAAAATGTTATCAGATTAATTAAGAATTACTCCGCTATCACTTGTCGGGTTCTGAGTCAATGTACTTCCGCTCGGATAAGAGTTGATAGCCGTCTGCGGGATATAATAAGTCACACGGTAATCGGTAGCAGGTACGTCATCAATAGGATGCGGACCGGGATAGCGTCTGGTCAGCGTGCCGCCGTTACGGAACACGTCATAGCTACGCTCTGCCTGATAAGCCATTTCCAACTGACGTTCCTTGTCCACCAAGTTAGCGGCATCAGCAGCAAAAGTGGCTTGGTCGTATCTGGCTTCTGCATTGATGGCACGCTCACGAATCATATTGACATCGGCTCTTGCTTCTTCAAGCAAGCCTTTCTTCACGTATGCCTCAGCGCGATTCAGGTACATTTCATCCAAACGGGAGATGATGGGTGAATGGAGTTGTGACTCCAATCCGTCTTCACGCGAACATTTGGTGATATAGAACATCGGATAACCGTTGTTCAAAGCAATCTGATAGTCGATTACACCGGTGTATGTTGCTCCGTTATAATTGATGGTGTAATACTCTTCTTCGGGAGCTCTTCCGTCTAAAAAAGGAGTGATAGTATAAGTTTCATTTCCCTCACTGCACTTCGTTCTGTCTGCATTGACCGGAAGCTGCACGTAAGTATATCCCGTACCGGTTGCATTGGGAGTGATGAAACGCAATACTTCGGTGTAATCTCCGTTATCGTCCGTAATATATTGCGGTTCGATAAATTTGGCACGTGCGTCTACGATTCCTTCGTCGCCTTTTCTCCAGTCGTTACGTTTGGTTTCGTCTAACAATTCAAGGTATTTGGCACTGGCGTACATTTCGCCCCATCCCATACCCCCGATGTTGGAGTACATACCTCCGATACCATAATAGTAGTCTGAGCCGGGGAAGTCGGCAGCCAGACGCTTGATGACAAAGATTGCTTCGGAATAGTTTTCAGGCATTGTCCGGGCAGACTTCATATAGTCTTCACGGGAAACAAGATGGAAATTGGGCGATTCAATCACACGGTCGGCGTAATAGATTGCCGAATCAGCATATTCCCTGTTCGGATTTTCATAAGTTCCGCTCATGTACAGATATACGCGCGACAGCATGGCTTGGGCTGCTTCCTTAGAGGCATAGTCGGGACTTGAAAACGAAGTGGTAATCAATTTTTCTGCCGTACGCAAGTCATTAATGGCTTGCTGGTAGGTTTCTTTCACAGTAGAACGGTCCGGCAAAGACAAGTTTCCGATTTCGTCTTCGCTGGGAGTTCCATTAACGATAGGTACTCCGAGATTCTTGTCGGGTGCTTGGTAATACGGGCGTCCGAAAGCACGGCAGAGATAGAAATACATCATACCGCGCACGTAGTAACATTCTCCCAACTTGCTGTTAAATTCTGCATCGTCGGTCTCTTTCGCCATATTGATGATGTTTGATGCCTGTGCAATCGCCTTGTATCCGTAGTCCCAGAAGTTCTGCAAACGGTAATTGTCCGGCGTACGCGAATAAGTGATAAATTCATAAAAAGCATCGGTAGAAGAACCGCGAATCATCATGTTATCGCCGGCATATTCACCCAGACGGTGCATCGGGTCTGACCATGTTTTCAACTGTGCGTACATGCCATTAAGCATATTGTCAAATAGTACCTCTTGGTTGTCTGACACTTGGTCTGATTCCATGTAACTGTTAGGGAATCGGTCTATGTCGCAAGAAGTAAGCGCTCCTCCTGTGATAGCGAGGGATAAAAGTATGGTTGAAGTTATCTTTTTCATAAAATTGCGAATTAGAAGGTTAGATTAATACCGAACATGAATTTGCGTGTAGACGGATAAAGGTCTGCTCCTGCAGTACCGATTGATTTGTATGTACCGGTTGTTGAATCATAGTAAGCAGGAACTTCGGGGTCAATACCGGAGAATCCCGTAATGGTAAACACATTCTCGGCTGTAAAGTAGATACGCATATTCTGAATGTAATACTTAGACAGGTCTAAGTTATAACCGATAGACAATGAGCGCAACTTCAGGTAATCTCCATCTTCCAGATAACGGGTAGATGCCTTGTTTGAATTGCTTCTGTTACCGTAAGACGCAACAGGGTGTGTGGCAATATCGCCTTCTTTTTCCCAGCGTGACCATCCGTCTATCAGTTTCATCTGGTTACGGTCTGTATACGCACCGTCTGAATCGTATTCCTGACGTGAATAGTTATAGATTTTGCCGCCAAGTGAAAATCCGAATGAAGCATTCAAATCTATGTTCTTCCAAACCAAAGAAGTATTGAATCCACCAAACAGCTTAGGCGATGTGGCATCTGTCATTACTTGTTTTGCTTCAGAGTAATTGCTGGTTGTTTCTCCACTGCCATCGTTCTTGTACCATAAAGGAGCTCCGTTTTTCGGGTCAACCCCTGCCCACTCACGCAAATAATATCTGTCGGTACTATAACCCACCTTCAATACCTTGTCGGCTGCTCCGGCTATTGTAGTATCATTTCCACCGCCGCCGATAATCATCATGTTCGGGTCATCGCCATACAGTTTTTCCAACTTGTTTTTGTTATAACCCATATTCAGGTCAAGGCTCCATAACCAGTCTTTGGTACGGATAATGTCACCTCCAATGGTTACTTCGATACCGGAGTTACGCATCTCTCCTACATTCTGCCAACGGCTGGTGATACCAGTCAGTCCGGAAACCGGGACTTGATATAAGATGTTAGAGGTGTATTTGTTGTAATAATCGAATACCAAGCGCAAACGGTTATCGAAGAAGTTGGCATCAATACCTACTCCGGTTGTATAAGTCTGCTCCCATGTCAAGTCTTTGTTACCTACTTGGCTGATGAGGATGGCAGGAATACCGTTATAATTAGAAGATACGGAATACAAACCATATTGCGGATATTTAGAATACGGCACATTACCTACCGAACCGTAAGAGGCACGCAGCTTCAATACATCTACCCAATCAGCCTTGAACCATTTCTCACGGTTGATGTTCCATCCGGCACTGATTGAGAAGAAATTACCATACTTCTTGTCGTCACCGAAGTTAGAAGCACCGTCACGACGGATAGATGCTTCGGCAAGATAACGGTTATCATAGTTGTAATTTACTTTGGCAAATACAGACTGTTTTGCCCATTCGGTAAGACTTCCTCCTACTGATTCGGGAGTGGCAGTGGCATCCAACACCTCAAATCCGGAAACGATACCGGTACCTTTGGCATTGATTACTTTGGATGAAGTATCCATAAACTCATAAGCCAACAATGCTTGTACGGAGTGTTTTCCAAACATCTTGTTGAAAGTCAGGTACTGGTTAGTGTAGCGCTGTATATAATTGGTTTGTTCTTCCTCTACACGTCCTTGCACTCCGGAAGCACTGTCTGTACGGGGGTCTGTATAGATAGACTGGAAATATCCCGTCCAACGATAGTTATTGACCGAAGTAAAAGTCAGCCAGTCGGTAAATCTGATATCAAAGTCGAAATTACCGGAAAATTCGTAGGTTTTCCGTGTAGTATGATTTCCGTAAGAAATGGAGTTCAGGTAATTCAAGTCAGAACTATCCACCCATCCACTGTATCGGTCGGGAACCAAATTACCCTCTTCATCATACGGACTATCCCACGGGAACATGGTATATTTGGCAGTATAGTCGTACTGAGAGTCATCTGTGTTTTTCATAGAGCCTGAGATGTTCGGCTTTATGGTCAACCAAGAAAATGGTTTATAGTTAGAGCGGTAACGGAAACTATACCGGTCGTACTTATATCCCTTTACAGTTCCTTCTTCGCTATAATATCCCAATGAGAAATAAGAACTCATTTTGTCACTTCCTCCTGATAAAGAGATGTTATAGTCTTGAGTAAATCCTGCTTGTGAAGCCAATTCCCCCCAGTCGAAGTTGGAATTTCTCAAATCAGGATTCCAACGTGAGAATTTGATATCTTCTTGATTGGGAAAAGATGCATAATAATCGTATAGTTCTGCTCCGTTCATTACTTCCATCTTTCCGTTGGTCATTGTACTCACACCCAACTTAACAGAAGCGTTTATCTTCATTTTTTCACTTTTTCCCATCTTGGTTGTCACAATAATGACACCATTGGCACCCTGTGAACCGTAGATAGCAGTAGAAGCAGCATCTTTTAATATAGTCATGCTTTCAATATCCGACGGATTTAACACACCGGGGTCTTCGCCAACAATCACGCCGTCAATAACCCACAGCGGAGAGGTGCTGCCGCTCAGAGTGGCACGTCCACGAATCTGCACAGCCCCGTTAGAACCCGGTTGTCCTGATCCCGGCGCTACATATACTCCGGAAACCTTGCCATTCAACATGTTTTCAACGGTCGGCGTAGTAATATCTTTCAGCCTGTTGTCTTTCAACGTAGACATGGCACCCGTCAAACTCTCCTTTTTCTGTACACCATAACCTACCACGATAACTTCGTCCAGTGTTTCTGCATCTTCATGCAGTTGGACGGTTTGTTCGGTGGCTGTAGCCTTTATCTCTACGGTCTTATAACCTATAAAAGAAATTTGGAGGATGGAACCAACGGGAGCACTTAACTCGTATTTTCCGTCAATGTCTGTAATCGTTCCGGTTGCAGTTCCTTTAACAAGTACATTTACTCCGATAACAGGATCGCCTGTTTTGGCATCAATGACTTGTCCTTTCAATTTCTGCTCTTGTTGTTGAATTGTCAAGTTTGCACCAGCTGAGGAAGAGGTTGCAAAAGCAGGCAAAGACGTGCAGAATAAAGCACTCGCCAATAAAATGCAACTACTCTCTGAGAAACATGTTTTTAAACTCATAGTAAATCAGTGTTGATAATGGTTAATATTTTAATCGTCGCAAATATAATGTTTTTTATAAAACCTAAAATTTTAAGAATAAAATTATTACAGAAACGCTTAAAATTTTCCTTTTTCAGAGCCTGTCGTACAAATTTTGCTCTGCCTCAGTTTGAGAATTGTTTCCGGTCTGTTTTTCTGGATAGCGGGCTATCTGACGAGTGAAAACGGGAAAAAAGACAGGTAACAAGCTAAAAAAGGGCGGATGAAATCACTTTATCGGAAAATTTAAAACAGGCTCTTGCAGCTCAACACAAGAGGAAAATGAGAAATCCGATCGGCGCATGAAAAATAGTCCGAATGGAAAGAACTTATCCGCATAAAATAAAGCACTAATGTCTGCACGCCCAAATAGCCGGCTAAATTTAAACCGCGTATTTAAAAACACTTTCAAACAGTTGATTAGCTGAGCGGAAATTTCTATTTTTGCATCGTCAAACAGAAATTACGTAATTTAATTGAAATGAATCAACAATCTGAGCTTATCGCCAAAACCTTTCAGGGACTGGAAGAGGTGTTGGCACAAGAACTCACTGAATTAGGAGCCGACAACATTGAAATCGGACGCCGCATGGTTTCTTTTACCGGAGATAAAGAAATGATGTATCGCGCAAATTTTTGCTTACGCACGGCAATCCGCATCTTAAAACCTATCAAACATTTTACAGCTCAAAACGCAGACGAAGTATACGACGCGGTAAAAAGTATCGAATGGACGGACTTTCTCAACAACACGGACAGCTTTGCAGTAGATGCCGTAGTGTTCTCAGAAACGTTCCGACACTCTAAATTCGTAGCGTACAAGGTGAAAGATGCCATCGTGGATTACTTCCGCGAACGTACGGGCAACCGTCCGTCGGTACGCATCAACAACCCGGATTTGGCGATTAACATACACATTGCTGAAAACCAGTGTACGCTTTCGCTGGACAGTTCGGGCGAATCGCTGCACCGGCGCGGATATCGCCAAGAGCAGGTAGAAGCTCCACTAAACGAGGTACTGGCGGCAGGAATGATTCTGATGACGGGATGGCGCGGCGAATGCGACCTGATTGACCCGATGTGCGGGTCGGGTACTATCCCCATTGAGGCTGCCTTAATAGCCCGAAACATTGCTCCGGGGGTTTTCCGCAAAGAATTTGGATTCGAGAAGTGGAAAGACTTCGACCAAGAACTTTTCGACAACATTTATAATGATGACTCGAAGGAACGCGAATTTACACACAAGATTTACGGATACGACAATAACCCGAAAGCGAACGAAATAGCCACGCATAACGTAAAGGCGGCGGGAGTGAGCAAAGACGTTGTATTGCGTATTCAGCCGTTCCAGCAGTTTGAACAGCCGACCGAAAAGAGTATCATCATCACGAATCCGCCTTACGGTGAACGCATCTCGGCAAACGACTTGTTGGGTTTGTATCAGATGATAGGCGAACGGTTGAAACATGCTTTCGTAGGCAACGATGCTTGGATTTTGAGTTATCGCGATGAGTGTTTCGACCAAATCGGGCTGAAACCATCGGTGAAAGTGCCTCTGTTTAACGGTGCATTGGAATGTCAGTTCCGTAAATATCAAATATTCGACGGCAAATACAAGGAATTCCGCACGGAACATGAGGGTGAAGAATTCAAGCCTAAGCGTGAAGAAGCATCGTTCCGTCCTCGCCGACGCGGTGAAAAGGTGGAATACGGCAAACGGGAACGCCGCGACGGATTCCGCAACGAACGCCGACGGGATGACTCACGCGGAGGACGCCGCAGAGATGATTCCCGTGAAGAACGCCGCAGGGATTTTCGTCCGTCATCGGAAGGACGCCGCCGCAAGCCCAATGTTCCGCAATACATACATCGGCGCAGACAGACGGATAAAAGCGATGAATAACAAACAACAATAAATCGGGTAAGGGCAGGCTCACGAGTCTGCCCGAATCTTCAAAAACATCAATCCAAACAACGAATCAAAATGAAACGTATATTCCAACTTTTCGTTTTATACTGTATGACTACATTTGCTTTATCTGCCCAAGAGAAAAGCCCGTACACGCTGGAAGACGTGATTCCGGGGGGAGCTAATTACTTTAATCTGACTCCGAAGAACATGCCGGGGCTGGACTGGTGGGGCGATGTATGTGTACGCGCCGACGTGGAAGACATAAAGACGGTAGACGTAAAGAGTGGCGAAGAAACCACGCTCGTTACGCTGGAAGAGGTGAATGATGCCTTGAAATCGAAAGGGCTAAAACCGCTTTACTCGCTGATGAGTGTATCTTTTCCGTGGGCGGAACAAAAAAAGATTTATTTCCGACACGACCGTTATTCTGTTATATATGACTTCGGAAGCAAGGACATCAGTCTGTGTACGCAGCTCGGCAAAGAAAAAGAACCGGCAAACCCTGACTTCTGCCCGGCAAATAGCCATACGGCTTACACCATAGGAAACAGCCTGTTTGTTGACGGTACGCAAATCAATCCGAACGAAACGGAAGAAGGCGTGGTTTACGGTCAGTCGGTTCACCGCAACGAATTCGGTATCATGAAAGGCACGTTCTGGAGTCCCAAAGGAACATATCTTGCTTTCTACCGCATGGACCAAAGCATGGTGACGGATTATCCGCAAGTAAATACCTCTACGCGCATCGCCACGCTTGAGCCGGACAAATATCCGATGGCAGGTATGACGAGTCATAAAGTAACCGTAGGTATATATAATGTAAAGACAGCGAAAACTGTTTATCTGAAAGCAGGCGACCCGACTGACCGCTATTTTACCAACATCAGTTGGTCGCCCGACGAACAGAGCGTCTATGTTATCGAACTGAACCGCGACCAAAACCACGCACAACTGGTTCGCTACAACGCGGCAAGCGGAGAGAAAGAAGGTGTGTTATACGAAGAAGAGCATCCCAAATACGTAGAGCCTCAACATCCCATCGTATTCTTACCGTGGGACGACACGAAATTTATCTACTGGAGCCAGCGCGACGGTTTCCATCATCTGTATCTGATGGATACGAAATCAAGCCTGTATCCTGAATGGCAAAAGGGAAAAGATAATGAAACAAGTTTTACTAAGTCTATAAAGACCACGCCGCTGACGCAAGGCGAATGGTTGGTGCAAGACATCGTTGGCTTCAATCCGGATAAGAAAGAAGTCATCATTGCAAGCACGGAGGTGTCTCCCCTACAAACCAATATCTTTGCCGTAAACGTGAAGACGGGAAAACGTACGCCGGTGGGAAGAACAGACGGCACACACCGTGCCAAATTATCGGCAAGCGGAAAATACTTGATAGATAATTTCACCTCGTTTGAAGTGGCACGCGAAATCAGCATCCTGCCTACCAACGGGAAGAAAGGCGTTACGCTGCTGACTGCCACCGACCCGATGCGCGAACAGTTCAACCTGCCCGAAATCAGTGTAGGAACCATCAAAGCGGCAGACGGGACTACGGATTTATATTACCGCCTCATCAAACCGGTGAATTTCGACCCGAACAAGAAATATCCGGCAATAATCTATGTATACGGTGGCCCTCATGCCCAACTCATTCACAATACCCGCTTCTACGATGCACGCGGATGGGACTTATACATGGCTCAGGAAGGTTATGTAATGCTGACCGTAGACAGCAGGGGAAGCGATAACCGAGGTCTGCAATTTGAAAACTGTACTTTCCGTCATTTGGGAGTAGAAGAAATGAAAGACCAAGTAAAAGGCGTGGAGTTTCTGAAATCCCTATCATACGTAGATGGCGAACGCATTGGCGTACACGGATGGAGCTTCGGAGGATTCATGACTACCAATCTGATGCTTACCTATCCCGACATTTTTAAGGTAGGTGTGGCAGGAGGTCCTGTTATCGACTGGAAATTCTACGAAGTAATGTACGGCGAACGTTACATGGACACTCCGCAAACCAATCCCGAAGGTTACAAAGGCTCTGATTTGAAGCAGAAGGCAGGCAATCTGAAAGGACGGCTGGAAATCATTATCGGAGGAACAGATCCTACCTGCGTTCCCCAACATAGCTATACGTTCCTCCGTGCATGTATCGACGCAGGAACCCATCCCGACTTCTTTGTTTATCCGGAAGACGGACATAACATGGTAGGAAGAGACCGCGTACATTTGCACGAACACATTACGCGCTACTTTGAAGACCACTTAAAAAAGAAATAACAACAAGAAACTTTACTTTTAAACCAACATACTTATGAAACTTTTACTCTTAGGCTCAGGCGGACGCGAACATGCATTGGCATGGAAAATCGCACAAAGTCCGAAAATCGAGAAACTATACATCGCTCCGGGAAACACCGGAACGCTTGAAGTGGGCGAAAATGTTGCTATCAAAGCCGATGACTTTGCCGCAATCAAACAGTTTGTTACGAGCAACGGCATCGACATGGTAGTGGTAGGACCGGAAGACCCGCTGGTAAAAGGTATCTACGATTATTTCAAAAACGATGAAGCGCTGAAGCATGTTCCCGTTATCGGTCCATCGAAAGCGGGCGCCGTACTGGAAGGAAGCAAAGAGTTTGCCAAAGGCTTCATGCAACGTCATAACATCCCCACAGCCGGATATAAAAGCGTAACGGCTGATAACTTGGAAGAAGGATTGGCATTTCTTGAAACTCTGGAAGCTCCTTACGTACTGAAAGCCGACGGGCTGTGCGCCGGAAAAGGTGTATTGATTCTGCCTACGCTTGAAGAAGCCAAGAAAGAACTGAAGGAAATGTTGGGCGGAATGTTCGGCAATGCCTCGGCAACCGTGGTTATTGAAGAGTTTTTAAGCGGTATAGAATGTTCTGTATTCGTATTGACCGACGGAAAAGACTACAAAATTCTTCCCGAAGCTAAGGATTACAAGCGCATTGGCGAGGGAGACAAAGGACTGAACACCGGCGGCATGGGTTCGGTTTCTCCGGTTCCGTTTGCCGATACCGAATGGATGAAAAAGGTAGAAGACCGCATCATCCGTCCCACAGTAGAAGGATTGGCTGCCGAGGGAATCGACTACAAAGGCTTTATCTTCTTCGGACTGATAAACGTGAAAGGCGAACCGATGGTCATCGAATATAATGTACGCATGGGAGACCCCGAAACAGAAAGCGTAATGCTCCGCATCAAGAGCGATTTGGTTGACCTTTTGGAAGGGGTTGCCGAAGGAAACCTTGCCGAAAAGACACTGGAAATCGACCCGCGCGCTGCTGTTTGCGTGATGTTGGTATCGGGCGGATACCCCGAAGCCTACGAAAAAGGATTCCCCATGACGGGCATTGAAGAGGCAAAAGCCGGAGGCAGCATCGTATTCCATGCCGGAACAGCCTTGAAAGACGGACAGGTAGTTACAGCCGGAGGACGTGTTATCGCCGTCAGCTCATACGGGTCGAACAAAGAAGAGGCATTGGCACAATCGTTTAACAACGCCGGAAAGATTCAGTTCGAAAAGAAATATTTCCGTTCAGACATCGGGTTCGACCTCTAACCCACTCTATTGATGATTGGAAGAAACAAATTTCAATACCGCATAGCAACGGGAAGAATCACGCTTCCCGCTGCTATCCTACTGGCTGTGATTGTCTGCCTGATAAATACCAAACAGCTGACAGACGGAATCACACTTGGCGTATGTGCGGTCATGGCGTATATGCTAATCGAAATGAATACGGCGTTTGCCCTGATACGTACACGTACCGCATTCCCTCCCGCCATGTTCATGCTTTTTTTCGCAGCCTGTCCTTTCCTTTATTCTTTCTCTACACAAACGTGGGTTCCCTTGCTCTTCTTGGCTGCGATATATAGCTTATTCCAAAGCTATGAATCGCGGTATGCCTCAACAACGATATTTCATGCTTTCCTTTGCATGAGCATCGGCAGCTTGTTTATGCCGCATATCATGTATTTCATCCCGCTATTCTACATCTTAATGGGCAGCCTGCGCTCGTTCAACTGGCGCACGTTTTTTGCCGGACTTATGGGGTTATGCGTGCCTTACCTCATGCTGCTTTGCTATCATCTTTACATTACACACACGCCAGAAGTTACCTACGCCCCCTTAGTGGAAGTGATACATTTCATGCCTGTCGATTATTCCGCACTCACACTATCACAAATCATCTCATGGGCAACAATCGCTGTAATAACCGCCGTAAGCAGTACCCAAAGTCTTACGCATACCTATCAGGATAAAGTACAAACCCGTATCCTGTTGCGCAGCCTGATTGCGATAGGCGGAGGCATCCTGCTGCTGACCGTTTTACAGCCTCAGCACCTGAATGCACTTCTTCCGATACTGCTCATTACGGGCAGCATCACCAGCGGACATTTGCTGGCACTTACATTTAACCGTTTCACCCGCATCTTCCTACCCGTAGTGCTCTCACTGTGGGGATTGCTTTTCTTATTCAACTTATGGACGCATTTATTCAATTCATGACCGACTGGGGCTACTGGGGAATGTTCATATCCGCTTTCTTGGCGGGAACAATTCTTCCTTTCAGTTCCGAAGCCGTATTATTGGCATGTATCGGATTCGGACTCGACCCGGTAGGTTCTACACTCGCTACTACGGCAGGAAATGTTTTGGGAGGCCTGACTTGCTACTGGATAGGTCACCTCGGGAAAATGGAATGGATAGAGAAATATTTCAAAGTAGACCAAAAGCAAATGGAGCGTGCCAAGCGATTTATCCACGGACGCGGTTCATGGATTGCTCTATTTTCTTTCCTTCCCGTTATCGGCGATGCCATCCTGATTGTTTTAGGTCTCATGCGAGCCAACGTCTGGATAGTAACCCTCTCGATGAGCATTGGCAAATTAGGACGTTACACCATCCTCGTGGCTACAGCTTTGGGCATTTATAAATTATTTTAGCCTCATGATACAAATCGAACAAACTGCCGACGGCAGCAATACGCTTTTCGTCCCCGAACTGAACGAACATTATCATTCCGTAAAAGGGGCACTCACCGAATCGGAACACATATTTATTAATATGGGGTTGAAACATTCCGCAGTTTCTGCCCCTCACGTACTCGAAATCGGATTCGGGACGGGACTAAACGCATTTCTCACACTGTTGGAAGCCGAACGAAGCAAACGCAGCATACGGTTTACAACCCTCGAACGCTATCCCCTTGCCGAAAGCGTCGTCCGCAGCCTGAACTATCCCGAACACATCGCGCCCGAACATGCCGCAAGTTATTATGCTCTCCACCAAGCCGAGTGGAACATCCCGGTTGCCATTTCTCCCCATTTCACACTTTGCAAAATAGAAACCGACTTCACGACTTATCATTTTGAAGACAATTACGATGTAATTTACTTCGACGCATTTGCTCCCGAAAAACAACCTGAAATGTGGAGTCAGACTCTGTTCGAAACTCTATTCCGCCAGACCAACCGCGGAGGAATCCTAACCACCTATTGCGCCAAAGGAGTCGTGCGCCGTATGCTGCAATCCGCCGGATTTACAGTAGAGCGCTTGCCCGGTCCTCCGGGAGGAAAGCGGGAAATATTGCGTGCCGTCAAAGCATGAGGCTACCGTTAGTGTCGGCCAACACATGCGGTAGAACTGTCCGATTCTACCCATAGAACTTACCTGTTCTATGGGTAGCGTTTTTTCATACTTCCCCCAAAACCGGATAAAGCTGAAAACAAGCTCATTACGAATAAAAGCTGCAATTATCCTCTCTATTTTTTACCGGGCATCAATACAAAGAAATAAAACGACCACAAAAGAGGAATATCTTCATCAAAATAGACGATTTTTCTATCAAAACGGACGATTTTGTCATAAAAAGCAACTGTATGAATTTAAATTTGCAAGTGCGTGAAAAACACATAATGCAAGTATAAATCACATTAAAAGCCTTACTTATGATGAAAACACAACTAAAACGAATGCTTTTCTGTCAAGCATTCATGAAAACCACTGCTTGCATCGTGCTTTCTGCCTGTACTCTCAGCGCAATGGCATATTCTGAAGAAAGCATGACTCAAGTCTCGGAAATTACTCAACAAAACAGAACAGTAAAAGGTAATGTAACAGACGCCAACGGTACACCGATTATCGGGGCAAACGTGATGGAAAAAGGTACTACAAACGGAACGATTACGGACATCGACGGAAATTTCAGCCTTAACGTATCGCCTAATGCCACACTGGTAATCAGCTATATCGGATATAAATCGCAGGAGGTATCGGCGGCAGAATTACAAGGTGGAAAACAAAAAATCACACTGAAAGAAGATTCAGAGATTATGGATGAAGTCATCGTGGTAGGATATGGTACGCAAAAGAAAGCCACGTTGACAGGTTCTGTATCACAAGTAGGAGGTGAGGATTTGAAAAAAGTTGCAGCGGCAAACCTGACCAATACACTTGCCGGAAAAACGGCCGGTATCATAGCCAATACCCGTTCGGGAGAACCGGGTGAAGACAATGCGGATATATTGATTCGCGGTAAAGGTACTTTGGGAAGCACTTCGCCGCTGATTGTGGTAGACGGTATTGCCGACCGCTCGTTCAGTCACCTGAATCCTGAAGACATTGAAAGCATTTCCGTACTGAAAGACGCATCGGCAGCCATTTACGGAGCGCGTGCGGCAAACGGTGTTATCTTGGTCACCACCAAACGCGGAAAGGAAGGGAAAATTTCGGTGAACTATAACGGAAGTTATTCAATCTCCCAGCCTACCAAAATCCCTGAAATGCTGAATGCATATCAATATGCTACGTATGTAAATGAGTATGATGCCGACCCGCGTCATGATCAGGCCGGTATTACATATTCCGATGAGGTGTTGCAACATTATCTGAACCATGATGACCCGATTAATTATCCGGATACAGACTGGTGGAACGAGGTTGCAAAAAACTGGGCGGGTAAAACGCAGCACAGCCTGTCTATCAGCGGAGGTACAGACAAAATTTCATTTTACACTTCCGCACAATATATGTGGCAGGACGCGATTTATAAGAACTCGGCACAAGATTACAAACAGTTCCAACTGATGTCTAATATCGATGCCCAAATAAACAAGTCGATACGTTTTAGTTTAGACATATTGGGCAGACAGGAACAGCGCCAACGCGGAATTTATACTACTCCGTATTTGTTTACTTACTTCTTAAGTACCTTCCCCGGAAGTGCGCCTTATTACCCGAACGGACTGCCGCGAGTAGGCTATGACGGAGTAACCCGTAATGCGGCAATCATGGTAACCGATCAGCCGGGGTCGAATAACTATACGACGAATGTCATCAACATCAAGCCTTTACTGCATGTCGACCTTGACTTTATCACGAAAGGACTGTATGCCGAAGGATATGCCGCCATCGACTATACGTTTAGCGATGGCAAACAAATCAATCAGCCATACGACCTTTATTATTATGACAACGCTACACAAGAGTATCAGAACAGGCGTTCTGACACGGGACAAATCAGCCTGAACGACTGGGCTACCCGTTATTCGACCATCACCCTGAATGCCCGTATCGGTTACGAACGTACTTTTAACGACAGTCATAAAGTAAATGCTTTTGTAGCTTACGAACAGAGCAAATATAACTACCACACGCTGTCAGGATATCGTACCAACTTCTTGTCGAACACGCTGATGGATTTATTTGCCGGAAGCGACGTACCGGCTGATAAGGACAACAACGGTTCTTCAGACAAAACTGCACGTGTAAACTTCTTCGGACGTGTAAACTATTCGTACATGGACAAATATCTGGCAGAAGTAACCATGCGATACGATGGGTCTATGAACTTTGCCAAAGGACACCGCTGGGGCTTGTTCCCGTCATTCTCTTTGGGGTGGGTTATCTCTGAAGAAAAGTTCTTCGAACCGGTGAAACCTTACATCGATTTCCTTAAGCTCAAGGCTTCATGGGGACAGATGGGTAACGACAACATCACTGCTTACCAATATCTTTCACAATATGCGTTTGCAGACAGTGGAGCTTACTTCGGTACGGGCGATGCCGCTGCGGTTAACAAAGGTTTTTATCTAACCCGTACGGCCAATCCGCTGGTTACATGGGAAACAGCAAACACTACCAACCTCGGATTCTCGGCTTCGTTCTTGAACGGTAAATTTACATTGGATTTCGACTGGTTCAAATCCAAGCGTAGCGATATATTAATTACCCGTAGCGCATCTATACCGGCGTATACAGGATTGGTGCTCCCTGCCGAAAACTTAGGTAAGGTAAATAATTCGGGAGTAGAAATCGTGGCTTCTTATCACGACCGCGCCGGCGACTTCGAATGGGGAATTACCGGAAACTTTACATACGCAGAAAACAAAGTAGTTTACATGGACGAAGCTATTTCTACCCCCGAATGGCAACGGACAACGGGAAATCCGATAGACGGACTGGTATTGTACAAAGCATTGGGTATCTATCAGAATCAGGCACAAGTAGACAACACGCCTCACATGGACAATGCCGCGCCCGGCGACTTGATTTATCAGGATACAAACGGCGACGGAACAATTACATGGGATGACGCTATCCGTATCAACGCATCTGCAACGCCGAAAATTATCTACGGTTTCACACTGAACGGTTCATGGAAAGGCATCGACCTGAACATCTTCTTTCAAGGACAGGCTAAAGCCGTACAGTTAGTACAACCCACCATGAATATGGTAACAGACTTTTACGAAGGACGTTGGCGCACAGAAAACACTGCCGAAGAAAATCTGAACGCCCGCTGGCCGAAAGCCTTCATCAAACAGACTTACGGTGATACATGGAATGGAAGTGCTTCTACATGGTGGCTCCGCAATGCCGCTTTCCTCCGTCTGAAATCAATGGAAATCGGTTATACCCTACCTCAGTCGCTCACCTCGAAAATCGGTATCCAAAAGTGGCGTTTTTACGTAAACGGAAACAACTTGTTTACATTTGATAAAATGAAAATATGTGACCCCGAAGTCGGCACATCCAAAGATGAAAACGGATACGCAATCAACTCAAACGGTATCTTGGCATACCCGTTACAGCGTATGATTACTTTCGGTACTAACATTACTTTCTAAAAAAAACATCGACAACCATGAAAACAAAACATTACTTATATACATTGGCTTTGGCTTGCATGAGTTTGGGAAGCACATCGTGTACAGATATATTAGATGTCGAACCTCTCAACTCTTTCTCTGATGAAGCAATCTGGAGCGACCTCGCTCTTTCTGAAACTTACCTGAACGCACAATACGTCAACCTATGGGCAGAAACCATGAAAGGGACTCGTTTCGCTCATTTTACAGACGAGGTTTATCAGAAACATACCTACGGCTCTGAAAATGTAACACAAGGCCTGCTAAACTGCGATACATATAGTATCGGCTGGGATGAGACCATGTGGGACCCATGGGGAACATATTACGGCTATATCAAAAGCATTAACCTGTTCTTGGAACGCATTGATGAAGTGCCGGGAGATGAAGAATGGAAAAACTGGCAAAAAGGACAGGCTTTATTCCTCAGAGCTTGGAATTACCACATGTTATACAGTCTGTACGGACGTGTTCCTCTCATCGACCATACATTCGGTTTGAACGATCAGTTTGAAGAATCACGTGCCGATATGGATGATGTGGCTGCTTTCATTGTAAAAGATTGCGATGATGCTGCTTCTCTTCTCCCCGATGTTTATCCCGACAACAGCGATTTCGGACGGGCGACCAAAGGGGCTGCATTGGCTTTGAAATCAAGAGTGCTGCTTTATCAGGCAAGTCCGTTATTCGGTACGCCGTCTCCTGAAAAATGGCAAGCTGCGGCCGACGCTGCCCATGCCGTATTCGATTTAAACATATATCACTTACAGGATATCAATACGAGCAACGTAGTTACCGACCCCAAAACCGTAAGCGATGAATACGGGGCTTTGTTCCTTGATCCTGAGAATCCGGAAGTCATCTTCGAAAAACTATACGACCCTCAATACGGAGCAGGCGAAAATATGTCTTATCTCTATCAGGCTCCTTGCGGTATCGGCAACGGATTTCAAGGATGGGGGAACTTTAACCCAACGCAAGAAATTGCCGATTTCTTCCAGAACTCCGACGGCAGCGATTTCGTTCCACAGGCAGAATATTGGGCAGCGGCAGGCGACATGCCCGATGCATGGAAAGGTCGTGAGCCTCGATTCTACGCTGCTTTCATCCTTGACGGAGATATGTGGGGGTACGGAGACGGCCGACGTGAAGTCGAAGTATTCCGTCCCGGCGAATCGGGTGTAACCGCCGGAAGAGACAGCGATCAGGGAGAATATTACTGGAATGCCAGCAATACGGGCTACTCTATGCGTAAATTCCTCGATCCGAACTATAACTCGGCAGGAACAACAATGCACACTACTCCGTGGTTCTTCATCCGCTTATCCGAAATCTATCTGAACTATGCCGAATGTCAAATCCAATTAGGTAATATAGAAGGAGCAGAAGGCGCACGAGAATACATCAACAAAGTACGTCGCCGCGTAGGTTTGCCTGAAATACAAGCAAGTGACGATATTTGGGACGCTTATTATTACGAACGCCAAGCCGAACTGGTATTCGAAGGACAACGATGGTTCGACCTTCGCCGTTGGGAACAAATGGAAGAATGTTATAGCCATCCTGTAACAGGTATCGTTATCTATAAATACGCCGATGGACACAAACAATATTATACAGGGAATACTGTTTCAACCCGTAACTTTGCAGGGGTAGCCGGAGCTGAAGCACATTACTGGCTTCCTGTTCCCCGCTACGAATTAAGACGCTCTCCGGCTATCGACGCTCAACCATACGAATAATTTAACCATACGAATTATTATGAAAACATTAATAAAATATATCAGCGCAATCATAGGAGGTACAGCGATACTCTCTTGTACGGATTATAGCGAACATGTTTCGTATAACGAACAGTATCCTTTGCCCGAGGGAAAAGAACTTTATCGTCCGTTAGAATATTCCGGTCAAGACTGGCGGGTAGATACGTTTGCCTACTGTTACAACCGAATGGCATGTACGGATAACTTGGCTATCTTTTGGGAAAAAGGATTCGGAGATGATTTGGCAAATCCGCCTCAATTAGAGGGAAACGACATGCACGTTGATTTAGAAAATCTCAAAAACAAACTCGAACAGTTTTATACTTTTTACAGAGATGACCTGAACTTTGTCAACGAAGGTTCTCTTAGCGAACGATACCGTATGATGGTGATGATTCAGTATTCACTCGAAGGTACGGCTTACGGCGGAACGTATGACAACACCATAGGGGCATTCTGGGCAGCTCCCAACCGCTTGCAGGACGAAAACCTGAACACGGTTGCCCATGAACTGGGACACAGTTTCCAGCTTCAGATGATTGCCGACGGAAGCTCATGCTGGGGTGACGGACAAGGAGCCGGATTCTATGAAATGACCTCGCAATGGATGCTATGGCAAGTTAATCCGAACTGGATAGCCGAAGAGCAATACCATTGGGAGGCCTTCAAACAGGCTACGCACAAGGCTTTCTTACACGAAGAAAACATCTACCGCTCACCATACGTATTGGAATATTGGAGCGAAAAGAACGGGCAAACATTCATAGCCGACATGTATCGGCAAAGTTTATCTTACGAAGACCCGGTACAAACGTACCAGCGCATGAAGGGATATCAGGCAGGCGAGAATTATAAATTTGTGGATGAGATGTTTGATTGTTATTGTCACTTGGTAAATTTAGACTTCGAACGGGTATATGATGAAACACGTGCCTTTGCCAATTCTTTCGAAAACTTCAGTCCGTACATGGATATTCAGGATGACGGTTATTACCAAGTAAAAGCCGAACGCTGTCCGGAGAACTATGGTTTCAACGTCATCAAACTCAGTGTACCCGAAGCGGGCACAACAGTTACAGCCGACTTCAAAGGCTTACAAGGCGAAGATGTTGCGCCTAACGGATGTCCGGGATATGATAATGCGTGGTACTATATACCGTATTACCGATATGGGTTCGTAGGAGTTACGGAAGACGGAGAAACGGTTTTAGGAACTTCGGGAAGTACTGATTATTACAATCAAACGAGTACTGCTTCATGGACTGTTCCCTCAGACCAGAAACTGGCCTACTTATGGCTTGTAGTCACAGCAGGGCCTTCTACCGACCATTGGACTCTGAGCGCACTCCCAATGGCACAATGGCCGTATAAAGTAAAACTGACTAATACATCCATTCAATAAATTCTGTATTTAAGGATTCGGGTATTAGTAAGTACCTTTTGGTAAAAACGAAGACTGTATCCGTCCAAGTAAAAGATAGTTTTATCTGAATTGGCGGATACAGTTGCTGTTTTAAAACCTCACACTAACTTCAAATCAATAAATATGAAACTAAAAACTTTTATCATAGGAATAGCTTTATTACTTGGATGCAATGTACACGCACAAATGTTCTTCGGAGAAGAAAAGGCAATCCCAGACTCCATTTTTAATTCGTTAGCTCAAACTCCTCCAATGGGATGGAACAGTTGGAATAAATTCGGTTGCAATGTCAGTGAAGATTTGATAAAAGAAATGGCCGATGCAATGGTTGAATCGGGCATGAAAGACGCGGGATATGAATACATCGTCATTGATGATTGCTGGCAGGTAGGACGTGACTCGACAGGCAACATCATCCCCGATCCGAAACATTTCCCTCACGGCATGAAAGCACTTGCAGATTACATTCATTCACGCGGACTTAAATTAGGAATATACTCCTGTGCCGGTTCTTACACTTGTCAAGGCCGCCCGGGAAGCCGAGGGTATCAATTCCAAGACGCACGCCAATATGCAGCATGGGGAATCGATTATTTAAAATATGACTGGTGCTCAAATGAAGGTCAAAACGCCCAAGCTGCTTATCAGACAATGAGCGATGCAATCAAACAAAGTGGTCGTCCTATCGTTTTCAGTATCTGCGAATGGGGAGAAAACCAACCGTGGAAATGGGGAAAAGGTATCGGACACATGTGGCGCGTTACTCCCGACATTCGCGATTGTTTCCAGTGCAAATTCGACTGGGGTGGTGTCGGTGTATTAGATATCATAGACATTATGGCAGACCTTTATCCATACGCCGGTCCCGGACATTGGAATGATGCTGAAATGTTAGAGATCGGAAACGGAGGTATGACAAAAGATGAATACATTACGCATTTTTCTATGTGGTGTATGTTAGCAACTCCTTTAATGGCAGGCAATGACTTACGGAAAATGGATGCTGAAACCAAAGAGATTCTAACCAACAAAGAAGTCATATCTGTCAACCAAGACAAATTGGGACAACAAGCACGCCGTTTTATGGACATGGGAGAAAAAGAAATTTGGGCGAAACCGCTTGCCAACGGTGAACTTGCTGTCTGCTTCTTGAATCGTACCGAAACCACATGGCATTTAAACTACGACTGGCACAAACAAACTATTTACTTTGCCGACCAAGTGAATATTCATAAGAAAGAATATACGATACGCGACCTTTGGAAACATCAAAACATCGGTACTACCCAAGCAAATACTGTATGCGATATTCCTCCCCACGGAGTGCTTATGGTACGATTATCCGAGAAATAAATACATTTATAGGAAAGTAACTACCATTGAACATTTATAGTGAAAACATCCGTATGCGTTAAGCAACGCATACGGATGTTTTAAGGAACTTATGGGCTTGCGTTTTGATGACTTTTACACAAAAGTGCAAAATGTTTATGATAAAATATAGTGACGTTATTTAATAATAGAACATGCGCACTTGCTATCTGGTCAAGAAGATTTCAATAAATGATATATAAAGAAAGCCGAAAGTTTTATGTATCTTTGCCCAAATACAAATTTTATATAATCATTAAAGCATGAGATACTTCTTACCTATAATAATACTCTGTCTGCTTTGTTTTACGGCATGTAACAGCAAACAGAAACAGGCTGACGAGAAACCGGTTCTGACGGTTACTATCGAGCCTCTGCGATTTTTTACACAAGCTATTGCTGGAGATAAATATAAGGTGGTAAGCATGGTGCCGGCGGGAAGTAATCCTGAAACGTATGACCCTACTCCTCAACAGTTGATTGCGCTCTCCCAAAGTGCAGCTTATTTGCGTATCGGGTATATCGGTTTCGAACAGGCATGGATGGAACGTATCAAAACAAATGTGCCTAATATGCTTGTTTTTGATGCTTCAAAGAATGTCGAACTGATGCAAGGACACTCGCACGACAGTAAAGTTGCCATAGAACCGCATATTTGGAATTCGACTCGCAATGCGCGGGTTATCGCCGGAAATATATGCCGGGCTTTATGCGAATTGGATACAGTACATACTTCTTACTATCAGGCGCGATTAGACAGTGTGATGCTTTGTATCGACCGCACTGACCAATCCATCAAGGCTTTGTTACCCCAAGCCGATAGTGCTTTTCTTATTTATCATCCGGCGTTGACCTATTTCGCCCGCGATTATGGACTGACGCAGATCTGCATAGAAGAAGAAGGGAAAGAGCCTTCTCCTGCCCAGTTGCAACAGCTTATCCGTAAGGCTCGAAATGCCGGCGTGCGGATTATTTTCGTCCAACAGGAGTTTGACACTCGGAATGCTCAGGTCATCGCTAAAGAATTAGGAGCGCAGACTGTATCTATCAATCCACTCAGTTACGAATGGGAAAAAGAAATGGTAGGAGTAGCTCAAGCATTAGTTAAATAATTCAATCATGAACCGACCTATTATCCAACTAACCGGAATCTCTGCTGCATACGACCGCAAAACGGTATTGGAGCAAATTGACTTGACTGTTTATGAGTATGACTTTTTAGGCGTAATCGGTCCGAACGGAGGCGGAAAAACTACGCTGATGAAAGTTATCCTCGGACTGCTCAAACCGTCTACCGGAGAGGTGTGTTTCTTTCAGGAGGGAAAGAAAGTCCCTGAAATCAGCATGGGATATCTGCCGCAATACAATTCCATTGACAAGAAATTTCCTATCTCTGTGTACGAGGTGGTGCTTTCCGGACTTAACAAGCAGAAATCGTTGTTCCGGCCGTTCACTAAAGAACAACATGAACAGGTCCGCCGGATTATCTCACGCATGGGGCTGGAAGGGCTGGAAGAACGTCCTATCGGGCAACTTAGCGGCGGACAGCTCCAGCGGGCTTTACTGGGGCGTGCATTGGTGTCCGACCCTCAAGTAATCATACTCGACGAACCTAACACGTATATCGACAAGCGTTTCGAGGCTAAACTGTATGCATTGTTAGAAGAAATCAACCGCGAGCGGGCAATTATCCTTGTCAGCCACGACATTGGTTCGGTACTTCAAAACGTAAAGTCTATCGCTTGTGTAAACGGTACGTTGGATTATCATCCCGACACGGAAATCCCTACCGAATGGATTGAAGAACATTTCGGTTGTCCCATTGATTTATTAGGACATGGCAACCTGCCCCACCGGGTATTGAAATGTCATAACCATACATCTAACCTTAAAAACACAGAAGCATGAAAAACAAACTCTTTGCATCGGCTTTGCTCATTATCGCAATGCTTTCTCTGATGCCGCTACGGGCGCAAGTTTCTTTTGGCGATGCCCGTAAGTTCAACGACGGATGGCTGTTCAGCCTTTCCGATGATTCACTCAGTCTGCGCAACGATTATGATGACGGGAAGTGGCGCCGGCTTGACCTGCCACACGACTGGTCTATCGAGGCACAGCTCTCACCTTCGCTGGCAAGCTGTACGGGGTATCTTCCGGGTGGCATCGGATGGTATCGTAAACATTTCACGGTGACAGACCGTGCGGCTCGTCACTATATCTACTTTGAAGGCGTTTATAACCGAAGCGAGGTTTACTTGAACGGACACCTGTTAGGGAAACGTCCGAATGGGTATATCTCTTTTCTATACGACCTTACCCCTTACTTGCAGGAAGGCGATAACGTAATAGCCGTGCGCGTAGACCACAGCCGGTATGCCGATTCGCGCTGGTACACGGGGTCGGGTATTTACCGCGATGTTTGGATGATTTCCGCTCCGCAAACCCATTTCGCACAGTGGGGAGTGGCTTGGCAAGCTGCTTCGATTACCGACCGGCGTGCCACCGTAACGGTAGACATGGAGGTAGAAAAGCATGAAACGGAAAAAGGAAGGCTGGAGGTATCGGCTACTTTATACGATGCAGAGGGGAAACAAGTTGCCCAACGCCGTTCACGCTTGTCGGACAATGCAAAAGGCATTACCAAACAGACTGTTTCGCTCAATGTGCCGAAACCACACCGCTGGAACTTAACCGACCCTTACCTTTATACATTGAAAACAGAAATCTACCGCAACGGTGAACGTATTGATGGCTGCGAGACAAATGTCGGACTGCGTACGCTTCAGTTTGATGCCAACAAGGGCTTTGCGCTGAACGGGCAGTGGATGAAGGTGAAAGGGGTTTGCCTGCATCACGATGCGGGAGTGTTGGGTGCGGTAGTTCCTCCGGAGGTATGGGAACGTCGCCTTACAAACCTGAAAGCAATCGGTGTCAATGCTATCCGTATGAGCCATAATCCGCAAGCTCCCGTACTCTACGATTTATGCGACCGTCTGGGATTTTTAGTGATGGACGAGGCGTCTGACGAATGGGAGTTCCCGAAACGGAAATGGGTAAAAGGATGGAACGTGGGCGAACCAAGTTACGATGGCTCTTTCGACTTTTTCGAAGAATGGATAGAGCGCGACGTGACTGACATGGTACGGCGTGACCGCAACCATCCGTGCGTTTTCTTATGGAGTATAGGCAATGAGGTGGATTACCCGAACGACCCGTATTCACATCCGGTGCTGGACGGAACCACCATTAATCAGCCCATGTTCGGCGGATACAAACCTGAAGCTCCCAGTGCAATGCGCATCGGTGTCATTGCCAAACGACTTGCCGCATGTGTACGTGCCGTCGATACCTCGCGTCCTGTTACCGGAGCTTTGGCAGGCGTGGTCATGTCGAACCAAACGGAATATCCGGAAGCTGTAGACGTAGTGGGGTATAACTATACCGAAAACCGATATGACATCGACCACGCCACCTACCCCGACCGCGTTATCTATGGAAGCGAAACAGGTGTGGGCATCGAGGCTTGGCACGCCGTTCGTGATAAGGATTTCATCTTCGGCCAATTTCTCTGGACGGGGACGGATTATTTGGGCGAAGCCGGACGCTGGCCTTCACGCGGGCTATATACCGGGCTGCTCGACTTCGGCAGTTTCCCGAAACCGCGTGGTTATTTCCGTGCCTCGCTGTGGAGCGAACAACCGATGGCGTATATTGGTACATACCCCATCCGTAAAGGAGAAAACTGGTTGTCGATGGACGCATGGGATACTTGGAATTATGAACCGGGCGAGTTGATTCGCGTAGTTTGCTATACCAATGCTCCACAAGCCCGCCTCTTGTTAGACGGCAAAGAAGTGGGCGAAATGAAGCCTTACGATGACAAGACAGGTATCATTTTTTGGGACATTCCATACCGCCCCGGAACGCTATGGGTAGAAGGGTGTAACGCTAACGGTAGTGTTGCCTCGTCCTACCGCATAAGTTCATCAACGCATCCGTATGCGTTACGGGCACGTGCAGACCGCAGTAATCTTTCGGCAAATAAAGCCACTGCACACATCACGGTAGAGGTAGTAGACAAAGAGGGTACGGTGGTGAAACTCAGCGACAACGACATCACCTGCCGCATCGAAGGTCCTGCCCGACTGCTGGGATTGGAAGGCTCGAATAACAGTGACATGAGCGACTATACCGACAATCACCACCGGGTTTTCCGCGGACGTTTGCTGGCGTATATCCAGACCACGGGCGAAAAAGGAACCATCCGTGTATCTTTCTCTTCGCCTCTGCTGAAAGGAACTGAGGTGGTGCTGACGGCAGAATAAGTGTTGTAAGATTCGGCAAGATTTCATATCTTTGTTCGTACCTTATTATCTCCGTTGCATGAAAAAGTACCTATTTTTTATCCTATACATCCTCTGGGTTACTGTATCGGGACGCGCTCAACAAATGTCATATATGCAATTAGACCGCCTCCCGATGCAAACCGATGCCTCGACCATCGGTTGCATCCTGCAAGACAAAAGCGGGCTCATCTGGATGGGGTCAAATGCGGGGCTGTTCAGTTACGACGGGTATAATTTACAGCCGCACTTTGAATATGGAAAGAGTAACAACGTACGGATTTATTGCGGCGTAACGGCGGGAGATTCCATCTTCCTCGGAACAGATAACGGCTTGTTGGTTTACAATTACCGCACCGACCGGTATCTTACTCCGGATGTCGATTTTCCGGGCGATGTGCGCAGCCTCGTTTTCCACGAAAACAACCTGTGGATAGGTACATTGAACGGACTTTACCGATACAATTCCGAAACCCGCGAACTAAAAGCATTTACTCCGCATAACAGTCAACTCCCTCACGCTGCGGTTTACTCGCTGCTACACACTTCGGAAGGTGAGCTATACATCGGGACTTACGACGGATTTTGCAGGCTGGATGAAACGGGAAACAATTTTTACCTTATCGGCATCCCTGCCGCCCGCCGAGAGAAAAATTTCTTCGCCAATACGATGCTGGAAGATAAAGAGCGCAAGTGTTTATGGATAGGAACCGAAGGCGAGTTAATCTGTTACAAGCTAAGATACGGACAGACGGAAAGCATTTCGCTGTTTCAAGATAATTCCGTTAAATCATTAGTATTTGATGCCGACAAGAATCTGTTGATAGGAACAGATAACGGGTTATATATCTATAATCCTGCCACTGGGCGGCATACCCATTTGTTTCATGACTCACGAAACAACCGCTCGCTGTCGAACAACATCGTGTGGAGTATTTTTTCTGACAGAGATTCCAACATTTGGTTAGGCACTGACAACGGGGTTTCGCTTGCCCGCAACACGCATCCTTACCTTTTTATCCCGATTTGGCAACTGACTAACAGCGGCGAGGGTAACTTGTTTTACTCGGTTTATCGTGACCGCAAAGGCAACCATTGGCTGGGTGGCACAGACGGACTGCTGTTTGTTGAGCAAGGCTCAATAGACCACAACCCGAAAACGCGCTGGTATAAGATGAGCAAAAAAGACTATCCGCTTTCGCATAACCGCATCCGCCACATCTACGAAGACCGCACAGGTTATCTGTGGATTGCAACGGACGGTGGCATAGAACGGTACGATGAAGCCTCGAAACAATTCATTCCTTATACGATAGTAGACCGCACCCGCTCTTACAATGCGAACTGGGCATACTATATGTTTGAAGACCATGACGGAAATATGTGGATAAGCACCTGCTTAGGCGGATTATTCGTTATCCGGAAAGACAAACTGTTACATTCTGCGTCGGGTTACTGCATTGCCGATAAGAACTATACAACTCAAGACGGATTGAAAAGCATGTTCATCAATCAGGTAGTGGCAGACCATAACGGCAATGTCTGGATAATGCTATATAATAACGGTATTCAGAAGCTGGACACGAAAACCGGAAAATTCACGACCTTCCGCCTCCCAAGAACCAACGAGGAGGTAAGTACCGACTTTCTGATGGACGATAGCGAAGGTTACCTCTGGGCAGGTTGTCACAATAAGGTGTTACGCATCGACCCCGCCACAGATACAGTTACAGAAATATACCTCAATCAGGAAAACTGCAACATTCTTTCCATGACCGAAGTAGAAGACAATATCTGGATTTCTACCACCAAAGGGTTATGGAGCATCGGGAAAAACAGTTTCAAGGTTTCCCGAATCCCCATCGGAGACCAAAGATTTACCTGCGTTTATTACGACCAGACCGACCGCCGCGTATTTTTGGGCGGTTACGATGGAATCGGGCTTTGTACGCCTGCTGTCATCAATGCCACAGAGAAGTTTCCTCCCATCCATCTCACGGCTCTATCTGCCAACAATCACAAAGTAAATACTGCGTTAAGCATCCGCTACGCCACATCTGTCGAGTTAAGCCACAATGAAAATAACTTGGCTTTTGAGTTCTCAGACTATTCGTATGCCAATATAAGGAAAAATACTTTCGTATATAAACTCGAAGGACTGGATAAGAATTGGCATCAGGTAGATGAGCGTTCGAACCGCATCCTTTATACCAACCTTCCTTACGGAACGTATAATCTGATGATACGCCACACCGAAGACACGGAAGAGGCAGCTTCCATGCTGTCGGTCACCATCCTTCCGCCGTGGTATCAAACCTTGTGGGCAAAAATCGCTTATTTTTTAATAGCCGGTGGGCTGGTAGGTTGGATTATCAATTTCTTCACCGTAAAAAACCGACTGAAACTGGAGCAATTAGAGAAACGTCAGATATTGGAACAGACGCAACAGAAACTGGACTTCCTGTCGAATATCTCGCATGACCTGAAAACTCCGGTCAGCATGATCGTTACTCCGATAAGCAAACTGTTGGTCGATGTAAAAGACCATCGGCAAAAATCTATGCTGGAGGTCGTTTACCGGAATGCAGTCAACTTAAACGATCTGATTCACAAGTTGCTTGAGTTTAACCGCATCAACCGGAAAGAAGATTCACTGCTCATCGTGTCGCGTATCGAACTGGTATCTTTCATCAAAAACATCTATACCACGTACAAAGAAGCAGATGTGGAAGAAAAATACCAATGGAACATTTCGTGTAACACCGACTCACTGTATATGGATATGGATGTAATCAAGCTGAAATCCATCTTGGGTAATCTCCTGTCGAATGCCACGAAATACACATCGCAAGGAGGAAGCATCGGCATAACCCTCGAATACGACAAGGATTTGCAAACAGTTGACATCCGGATTTCGGATACGGGAATAGGCATCACAGCAAACGAACTTCCTTATATTTTCCAACGTTTCTACCAGTCTCCACGTACCAAGAAGCAATACGAAGGAACCGGCATCGGACTTTATTTAGTAAAAACATACACAGAGCTACATCATGGCAAAATAAATGTAACGTCTGATGTTCATGCAGGGACGACTTTTACTCTGACGTTCCCCGTTGACAAGACCCTCAATCAACCAATCGCTGCAACCGAAGAATCAGACGCGCAACAGACAACAGACGACAACGCATCCAAACCGCTGGTACTGATTGTGGATGACAACCCGGAGATGCGTGACGTTATTCAAACCATCTTAGCAGACGGATATAGGTGTATCTTCGCTTCAAACGGAAAAGAAGGATTGGATGTAGTGGCACGCCAACAGCCCGATTTAATCATTTCAGACTTAATAATGCCCGTAATGGACGGTATTGAAATGAGCCGCATCTTAAAAAAGAACCTGACCACCGCCGTTATTCCCATCATCATGCTTACAGCAAAAGATGACAAGCAAACAGAACGGAAAAGTTTACAGTCGCAGATCGATGCTTTCATAAGCAAACCGTTCGATGCAGAGATTCTTTACTTCAAAGTTTCTCAATTACTGCATAACAAAGTAGCCTACGAAACAAAAGCGCGGATGGAAAACATCGCTGCTCCCAAACCTGTGGAAGAGGTAGCCTCGCAAGACGAAAAGTTTTTAATCACCATTACCCAACTGATAGAAGACCATATATCAGATTCCGACTTGAACGTAAATGCGCTTTGCAATCTTTCCGGCATAGGAAGCAAACAAATCTACCGAAAGGTGAAACAACTTACCGGCATGTCTCCGATAGAGTATATCAAATCTATCCGCATGAAAAAAGCAGCCATGCTGTTGCAACAAAAGAAATTTACCGTATCGGAGGTAATGTATATGGTGGGCTACTCCAATGCCTCTTACTTCTCCAAATGTTTTCAAGGCGTGTTTGGAAAGACTCCAAAACAATATGCATCTGAAGCATAAAAAGCTGTTTTACAACACTTGTCCAATTTCTTTTGTTATATGTCCGATATGTTTCTTTGAGGCTGCAAGGCATATTCTACCTTTGCCTGCGAACAAAAAAACATAATACGCAACATGAAAAACAACATTCTTACTCTGTTGAAGGTATTTTTCCTCACCCTGCTAATCATAGGAAGTGGAAATACATTCACGCTTTCCGCACAGCAAAGCGGAAACCGAATCATCACCGGACAAGTTATCGATGATGAGAATCAAGAACCTCTTATTGGAGTCAGTGTGCTGGTGGTAGGAACTACCATTGGTACAATCACCGATTTTGATGGGAACTATTCGGTAGAACTTCCCGCCGGAAGCAAACAACTTCAGTTTTCGTACATCGGGTATAAAACCCAAACGGTTGATGTATCTGATAAAGTATTAAACATCCGACTGGAATCAGACTCTGAAATGTTGAGCGACGTGGTGGTTATCGGTTACGGAACTCAACGCAAAAGTGATTTGACCGGTTCGGTTACCAACGTATCCAGCGAAGATTTCAACACCGGTCTTGTCAGCTCGCCGGAGCAACTCATCAACGGAAAAATCTCCGGTGTACAGATTATGTCGAACAGTGGTTCGCCCACGGCAGGAAGTACCATCCGTGTACGTGGCGGAGCTTCACTGAATGCCAGCAACGACCCGCTTATCGTGTTAGACGGTGTGCCTTTGGAACAAGGAGGTATCAGCGGAAACGATGGAAACTTCCTCAGTCTGATTAACCCGAACGACATTGAAAGCATGACCATCCTGAAGGATGCTTCCTCAACGGCTATCTATGGTTCGCGCGCTTCTAACGGTGTCATTATCATTACAACCAAAAAAGGGAACTCGGATAAGCTGAAAGTCACATTCAGCACCACCAATTCCATCCAGACTCGCACGAGAATGGCAGACATGCTGAGCTATGACCAGTTTGTCAACGTAGTAAACACGCAGGGAAGTGCAGCACAAAAAGCCCTGCTGGGTACGGCTCATACCGATTGGAATGACTATGTTTATCACAATGCGTTCGGTACGGATAACAACTTGAGTCTGGCAGGACGGATTGCCCCCAACTGGCCTGTCCGCGTATCTGTAGGTTATTACAACCAAGACGGTCTGCTTAAAACAGATAACGCAAACCGCTTTACGGGAAGTATTTCGCTTTCTCCTTCTTTCTTCGATGACCATCTGAAACTTACTCTGAATGCTAAAGGTTCACTCAACAAAAACCAGTTTGCCAATACCTCGGCTATTTGGGGAGCCTCAACCATGAATCCTACCATACCTGTCTATTCGGGGAACGATGAATTCGGAGGATTTACCGAAGCTATAACCGGCGATGGAAACCCTGTAACGGGTGGCGTGTTGAATCCGTTGGGATTATTGGAACAGCGGGACGCTCACAGTAAGGTAGTGCGCTTTATCGGTAATTTCGATGTAGATTATCGGGTACATTTTTTACCTGATTTAAAACTCCACGCTACATTGGGATATGATTATGCAGAAGGTAAGGGCTCGGAATATGTTGCTCCCGAAGCTGCTCAATATTACACAACAGGCGGTTATTACTATCCTTACGGACCGCAAAAGAATGAAAACAGACTGCTTACCTTATATGCCAACTATAACAAGATGGTGGATGCCATTAACAGCAGTTTCGATGCCACAGTCGGATACGATTACCAGTATTGGAAATCCACCACTCCGGCAACAGCGCAAATGAATGCAGCAGGAGATGTACAGACTCAATACCGCGCTTCCGACCAGCGTCATGTATTGCTTTCATACTACGGACGTTTGAACTATTCTTACGGTTCACGCTATATGCTGACTGCAACTGTACGACGGGATGCTACTTCTCGTTTTGCCAAGCCTCAGCGCTGGGGTACTTTCCCTTCCGTAGCGTTGGGATGGAGGGTTACCGAAGAGTCATTCATGAAAGACCAACAAGTATTGAGCACCTTGAAACTGCGCGCAAGCTACGGTGTCACCGGTCAGCAAGACGGTATCAGGAACTATAACTATTTGCCGATTTATACCATCAGCCAAGACGGGGCACAGGGTATTGTAGGAGGTACTCCCATTTACACATATCGTCCGGAGGCTTATGTATCCGACTTGAAATGGGAAACCACTACGTCGTGGAACTTTGGTTTTGATTTCGGATTCTTGGAAGACCGAATCACCGGTAGCTTCGATTATTATACACGTAAAACCAAAGACTTGATTGCCACTGTTCCTGCTGCTGCCGGTTCTACGTTCGACCGTAACATTACGACCAATGTGGGTAACGTAGACAGTCAGGGTATCGAACTGTCAGTAAATGCAACGCCTATTCAAACCAAAGACCTTACGTGGAATGTAAGTTTCAACATGACTTGGCAGCAAATGAAAGTCAAAAACCTGTCTATCGTAGAGGGTGGACAGGCCACCAATACGAGTGTAGGACCGACTGTAGACGGGCAGTATGTACAAACACTGTCGGAAGGATATGAACCGTATATGTTTTATGTGTACAAACAGCTATACGATGCAAATACCGGGAAACCCATTGAGGGAGCTTATGCCGATTTGAATAATGACGGTATGATTAACGAAGGTGATTTGTACCGCTACCACTCTCCTGCCCCCGATTTTATTATGGGATTAAGCACTTCATTACAATGGAAGAAATGGAATCTGGGGATGAGCTTCCGTGCCAATATAGGCAACTATGTTTACAATGGAATGGCAATGACTACCGGAGCTTTTGAAACGATGAGTTACAACGCTTACCAGTTGAACAATCTTTCAACCAGCTATCTGGAAACCGGATTCCAGACCCGCCAGCATCTGTCTGATTATTATGTTGAGAATGCATCGTTCCTGAAAATGGATAATCTGACATTGGGGTATAACTTCGGAGAAATCTTCAAAGGATGCAATCTCAACGTCAGTGCGATGGTTCAAAACGTATTCTGCATCACCAAGTACAGTGGCGTAGATCCGGAAGTACCGAATGGTGTAGACAATACGTTCTATCCGCGTCCGCGTACTTACTCTTTGAACATCGGACTTAATTTCTAACCCTCAATTCCATAAAACCATGAAACGAATATTATATACAGCATTGATTTGCTGCGGATGCCTCCTTACTCCTTCTTGTGTAGGAGATTTGGATCAGTTTCCACATACTGAAACTACTTCCGAAAACATTTATAACAGCGTAGACAGTTATTATCAGGTATTAGCTAAAATATATACGGCGATGGTCACTACCGGACAGGAGCAGAGCGGCAGTGAAGACCTTTCAAGCAACAAAGGGTTTGATTACATGCGTTGTTACTTTAACCTGCAGGAAGTAGGTACTGACGAGGTTGCCTACACATGGCTGTCGGGCGAAACACTGACCGACATCAGCAACCTTTCATGGGATGCCACCGATGTATGGGTATCCGATATGTATTACCGCATCTATTATAACATTGCGCTTTGCAATGAGTTTCTACGCCACGCTACGGATGATGCCATAGCTTCATTCAGCGGAGAAGAACAGGCTACGCTGCGCACTTACCGTGCCGAAGCGCGTTTCCTCCGTGCCTTGTTCTATTATCATGCGCTTGATTTCTTCCGTAACATTCCGTTTGTTTCTGAAAACGACCCTGTGGGCAGCTACATTCCTCCGCGTTATACAGCCCAACAAATATTCGAATTTATCGAATCGGAGTTAAATGACATTACCGGAGACGAAGGCGATTTGCTGAACCGCGACGAATGTCCTTACGGACGGGCTTCGCAAGGAGCGGCTTATACGCTGCTGGCAAGAATGTATCTGAACGCCGAAACTTATATCGGCGAGGCACGATATACCGAATGTATCACGGCTTGTAACCATGCCATCGAACAAGGTTATACGTTGGAGCAGGATTACAGTAAGCTGTTTAATGCCGATAACGACCAGCGTACGAACGAAATCATCTTTACGCTTCCCGTAGATGCTACTACCACTGTTTCATGGGGCGCTTCCACATACGTGGTATGCGGAGCCGTACCCACCAGCATGGCACAGAATTCGGTCGGAGTTGCCAGCGGTTGGGGTTCCATGCGAATGCGCGGTGCCGCTTCTGCCCAATTCAATAACGACAACAGGGGCATGTTTATTACCGACGGACAGACACAGGAGATTTCCGACATGACCAACGAGGGGGAAGGATGGGTAGTTACCAAATGGTCGAACGTTACCGACGCCGGAGAAACGGCATCCAATACGGCACAATCCGGTGTGAATACCGACTTCCCTTTATTCCGATTGGCTGATGTGTATCTGATGTATGCCGAGGCTACGGCACGCGGCGGACAAGGAGGCAGCATGGATCAGGCATACCGGTTTGTAAACGAACTGCGAGACCGTGTAGGTGCAGAACCTATCCCGAATTGGGCAGCCATGACCAACGACGGTTGCATCTTCTTCCTTGCCGAACGTTTGCGCGAGCTTTACTGGGAAGGTACGCGCCGTACGGACTTGATTCGCTTTAACCGCTTTACCACCAATACGTATGTATGGGAATGGAAAGGAGGAACGCAGGCTGGTACAGGCGTAGACGACCGCTATAACATCTACCCCATCCCGTCTACCGAACTCACAGCCAACCCGAACTTATATAATGAAAACTATTAACGCTTAAACTCTTTTGGTATGAAAACTATAAAAAGTCTGTTTGTCACGCTGCTTGCCTTGCTCTCCTTTTCGGCTTGCGAGAAAGACGGCGACAAAATATACTTGCAAAGTTTAGAAGGCAATGAGCTGATGGCTACTGCCGACAAGGTTGAACTGAATGCTGACTTGGCTCAAAATATCGTATTGTCGCTGGCTTGGACTGAACAAACCATCCAGCTAAGTGATTCGTCGGTAGGAACAACTACCACAGTTACCAATTACGTGGAAGCATCGCTGTCTGAAGATTTCACGGCTTCTGTTTACCAAACCGAAGCAACCGGACTTTCCATCGCTTTTACCGGACTTGAATTAAACTCACTGGCAAGCCAGATTGGAGCTACCAACGGACAGGCGAACACCATTTATTTCCGCTTGGCGGGAACTACCGGAATCAACATTCCTGCGGCATACAGCAACGTGGTAAGCGTCAGTGTTACGCCGTATGAGATGGATATGAATACGGGCATCGTTCTCTTGTCGAACGACCAGACCGAGAACTTGGGAGAAACCGGAGTTACCTTCCATTCTCCGGATGCCGACGGTATTTATCACGGGTTTATTGCCATCCCCACAGCGTGGTATCACATTCTGTTCAAGGAAGGCGACGGCTCGATATGGGGAACATCGGGAAGCGAAGGAGCGTTCCACCTTACCGACGATGCGAACAACTCGCTTCAGAATATGTGGTTCCCCGGAACGGCAGGATGTTACTACGTTATCATCGATACGCAGGCAGCGCAATGGAGTGCGCTTCATATCAGCTCGCTCTCTGTCAGCGGACTGACAAGCGAAAGCATCGACCTTACATTAGACCAAACCACAAACCAATGGGTTGCCACATTTACTGCCGACGCTGCCGGAAGCCGCACGATAACCATCAACGGGCAGGGAGAACAGTATAATGTGGAAACCGGAGACGGCTCGGGCACAGCCACCGGCATTGCGTTTGCCGCCGATGGAGAGCATGTCGCATTAGCCGAAACTGCCGGAAACATTACGGTTGATGTGCCGCAGGCAGGAGAATGTACCGTCCGACTGAATCTGTATGACCCGACAAACTGCACGGTCAGCGTAGAGGCAGGAGCAGCCGAACTGCCGGGCGGAGGAGACTCCGGTGAAGAGACTCCCATCACGCTTCCCGAATCGCTCGACGTGGTTTCTTATTCCACCGGTTCCGAAGTCATCCTGACTACACTCTATCCTACCGGCAGCGAAAGCGGTGTGTACACAGGCACTTATTCCGGAGAAGTAAGAGACCAAATCAACATCGTAGACCGGACGAACTCGGTATGGTATGGATGCGACCCGGATGAAAACTCGCAACTGTCTTCACAAGACGACAAATGGAATATATGGTTCGACGGAACCGGAGCGGTTACCCTTACCGTCGACCTTACTAACATGACTTGGAATTACACAGCAAACTAAAAAACGAAACAACCATGAAAAAGATAAAAAACTGGTGGATGGGCTTACTCCTTTTGGCGGGGGTTGCCATCACTTCCTGCAACGACGATGATAAACCGGTATTCCCGGAAGCTCCGGAAGAGACATACGATATGACGGGATTTGCCCGCGGTGCCGATGTAAGCTGGCTGACCGAAATGGAAGCCGAAGGACGCACATTTTACGATGCCGACGGAAAAGAGCGGGAATGTATGTCTCTGCTCCGCGAACTCGGCATGAACGCCATCCGCCTGCGCGTATGGGTGAACCCTGCCGACGGATGGTGTAATCAGAACGACGTAATAGCAAAAGCATGGCGGGCACACAATTTGGGATACCGGCTGATGATTGATTTCCATTACAGCGACACTTGGGCAGACCCCGGAAGTCAGACCAAGCCCGCCGCGTGGGAAAATTACACGTTCGATGAGCTGCGCCAAGCCGTAACCACACATACCACCGAAGTATTGACCGCACTCAAGAATCAGGGCATCGACGTTGAATGGGTGCAGGTAGGCAATGAAACCAGCAACGGCATGTTATGGGATGAAGGCATGGCAAGCACCAACATGGCAAATTTCGCCGCTTTGGTCAATGCGGGTTACGATGCAGCCAAAGCCGTTTATCCCGATGCGCAAGTCATCATTCACTTAGACCGAGGCAACGAGTTGACGCACTACACGTGGATATTCAACGGATTGCAGGAGAACGGAGCGAAATGGGACATCATCGGCATGTCGCTCTATCCGGGCGAAGACCCTGACGACAGCAACGGACTGACCGAATGGAATCCGGTGGATGAGAACGGACAGACATGGCAGGAGCAGAACGATGCCTGCATCGCAAACATGCAAAGCCTCATCGATACCTATCAGACTCAAGTCATGGTGTGCGAAATAGGTGTTCCGTGGAACTATGAGCAGGCAGAAGCCTTTTATACCGACTTCGTAACCAAAGCCAAACAAGTAGACGGATGTTTAGGAGTGTTTGCTTGGGAACCCGAATGTTACGGTGGATGGAACGGCTATCAGAAAGGGATGTTCGACGATACGGGAAAACCGACCGCTTCATTTAACGCATTTGCCCGTGATTGACTCAGTAAACGGGAAAGAGACACCGGTTCAGAGGTGGCAGAATCAGACGTTCGGACTCCACCGCCGGAGGGTGAAAAACGCTACCGTTAGCGTTACGCATCTCATGCGGTAGAATTGCCTTACGCTACCCATAGGATTCACCGGTTCTATGGGTAGAAATTCTCAAGCCTCAAAACGAGTGTTGGTCCGGAATCTCTTTCCCTTATTAACAGCTTAAAAATCAAACGATATGAGACTCCAGAATCTTTTTATATTCATCCTATTTTCAACGTTTGCCGCAACATCCCTCTCTACGCGAGCGCAACGCAACGAACAACTCTTAGAGGAAGGATGGCGGTTTACCAAAGGCGATGTGACAGATGCCGCAACTCCGGGATTCGACGACAGCCGATGGGAGTCGGTAACCGTTCCACACGATTGGGCAATCTACGGGCCGTTCAGCCGCGAAAACGACTTACAGAACGTGGCAGTCACACAAAATTTCGAAACGCAAGCATCCATCAAAACCGGACGCACCGGCGGACTGCCTTACGTAGGTGTGGGATGGTATCGTACCACGTTCGACACAAAGCCCGACCAAGAAGTGACACTGGTTTTCGATGGTGCCATGAGCGAAGCCCGCGTTTATGTGAACGGACAGGAGGCGTGTTTCTGGCCTTGCGGTTATAACTCATTCTACTGCAATGTAACCCGCCTCATCAATCCCGACGGACGCAACAATACGCTGGCTGTACGGCTGGAGAACCGTCCACAATCATCGCGCTGGTATCCGGGTGCCGGTCTGTACCGCAATGTACATGTCATCACTACCAATCGAATTCACATCCCCGTATGGGGCACGCAAATCACCACCCCCCACGTGGCGGATGATTATGCCTCTGTCTGCCTTCGCACATCCGTTGAAAATTCAGGACAAGAAGAGCTGACTTTGGTAACGGAAATCCTTTCTCCCGAAGGCAAAACCGTAGCAACGAAAGAAAACAAGGGATTCATAAACCACGGGCAACCGTTTACCCAGAACTTCGTAGTGGAACGCCCCGCACTTTGGTCGCCCGAATCGCCCTCGCTCTACCGTGCCGTCACTAAAGTATACGTGGAAGATAAGCTGACCGATACCTACACTACCCGTTTCGGCATCCGCTCCATCGAGTACGTGGCTGACAAAGGTTTTTACCTGAACGGGAAACTGCGCAAATTTCAAGGCGTATGCAATCATCACGACCTCGGGCCGTTAGGAGCTGCCATCAATGTCAAGGCTTTACGCCATCAGCTCACCCTGCTGAAAGACATGGGGTGCGATGCCATCCGCACGGCACATAACATGCCTGCGCCCGAACTGGTAGCACTTTGCGACGAAATGGGTTTCATGATGATGATAGAACCTTTCGACGAATGGGACATTGCCAAATGCGACAACGGTTATCACCGCTTTTTCAACGAATGGGCGGAACGCGACATGGTAAACATGCTCCGCCATTACCGGAATCATCCCTGCGTGGTGATGTGGAGCATCGGCAACGAAGTCCCCACCCAATGCAGCCCTGAAGGATATAAAGTAGCAAAATTTTTACAAGACATCTGCCATCGAGAAGACCCGACACGTCCCGTAACCTGCGGAATGGACCAAGTAGATTGCGTACTCGACAACGGGTTTGCGGCAATGCTCGACATTCCGGGATTCAACTATCGCGCCCACCGCTATACTGAAGCCTACGAACGCTTGCCGCAAAATCTGGTATTAGGTTCGGAAACCTCGTCGACGGTCAGTTCGCGCGGCGTGTACAAATTCCCGGCACAACGAAAAGCCGATGCCAAATACGACGATCACCAATCGTCTTCCTACGACTTGGAATACTGCTCGTGGTCGAACATCCCCGACATGGATTTCGCTCTTGCCGACGATTACAACTGGACGTTAGGGCAATTCGTATGGACAGGATTCGATTACTTGGGCGAACCCAGCCCTTACGATACGGACGCATGGCCTAACCACAGTTCGATGTTCGGCATCATCGACCTTGCTTCCATTCCTAAAGACCGGTACTATCTTTACCGCAGTCTGTGGAACCGGAATGAAGAAACACTCCACATTCTCCCCCATTGGAACTGGGAAGGACACGAAGGAGAAAAAGTACCTGTATTCGTTTACACCAACTATTCCTCTGCCGAGCTGTTTGTCAACGGCAAAAGCTATGGCAAACAGACCAAGAACAACCAGACGGTAGAGAACCGTTATCGCCTGATGTGGCACGATGTGGTTTACGAACCGGGCGAGGTAAAAGTCATAGCTTACGACCGCAATGGGAAAGCAATGGCGGAAAAAGTAATCCGTACCGCAGGAAAGCCTCACCACATCGAGCTTTCCACGCCTCACCATACGCTGAATGCCGACGGCAAAGACCTTGCTTATGTAACGCTTCGCATCGTAGACAAGGATGGTAATCTCTGTCCTACTGACGGGCGTTTGGTGAACTTCAACGTAAAAGGAGCGGGGCGCTATCGTGCTTCAGCCAACGGAGACCCTACTTGCCTCGATCTCTTCCACCTGCCGCGTATGCACGCCTTTAACGGAATGCTGACGGTTATTCTTCAAGCCTCCAAAGAGGCTGGTACGATGGAACTGAAAGCCTCGGCTAAAGGTCTGAAAAGCGGTAGCATACAAATTGATGTAAAATCCCTAAACCAACAACCATGAAGAAATTATTATCCATAGTGTGTGCCCTTTGGAGCTTTTTCTCCGCCTACGGACAAACCGATACGATTTTTTACAAAGGAGCCGATATCAGTTGGACGACCCAACTGGAAGCCGAAGGACACCGTTTCTACAACACACAGGGCGAAGAACGTGAATGTACGGCTCTGATGAAAGAATTAGGACTTAACGCCATCCGTCTGCGCGTATGGGTAAACCCGGAAGACAAATGGAGCAACAAAGAAGATATGCTCCGGATGGCAAAACGAGTCAAAGAAAACGGCATGGAGCTGATGGTAGACTTTCATTACAGTGATGTATGGGCCGACCCTGCCCACCAGACCATCCCCCGCGAGTGGCAGAATCTGTCTTTCGAGGATCTGAAGAAAGCTGTGGCAACGCACACACGCGATGTTCTGCTATTGCTTAAGAACAACAACATCGAGCCGCGTTGGGTACAGGTGGGCAATGAAACCAGCGACGGTTTCCTTTGGGAGGCAGGACGCGCAAGCACCAACATGTCCCAATATGCAGCACTGACCACAGCGGGATACGATGCCGTAAAAGACATCTTCCCGAACGCCACGGTCATCGTCCATCTTGATAACGGATTCAACAACGACCTTTACAACTATATCTTCGACGGACTGAAAGCCAACGGTGGCAAGTGGGATATGATAGGCATGTCGCTCTATCCCTACTGGTCAATCATGTACAAACATGTAAAGGATGCCGATGAAGCAATCACGCGCTGCATGGACAACATTCGCCGGGTAAGCAGAAAATACAACTGCCCCGTCATGATTGTTGAGACGGGAATGGAATCGGCAAAACCGGAAGAGGGAAAAGCATTGCTCGCCCGCATCATCCGCCAAGCCCGCACGGAAACCGAAGGCAAATGCCGAGGTGTGTTTTACTGGGAACCCGAATGTAAACCCACCCCATACGTGCTGGGGGCTTTCACTGCCGACGGATATCCTACGGCGATTATGGAAGCGTTTGGGGAGAATTGAGGAATTACACAGTTACCCCGCACCATCATTCTTCCTAAGTCAAATTTGACTTCATGTTTCATCCTCTTGCACAAATGTTGCATTGAAACATTTGTGCAAGAGGATGAAACATTATTACATAGTAATTCAAGATGTTAGCCATACATTTACAGCAAACAAAAAATTTATTTTCATGCAACAATATTAATGCTATGAGAACCAAAAAGAAATTTACTCAGCAAGGGTAATCGCTATCTTTGCGATACTGATGCTGTCTGCCACTCCCATCGAGGAAGAAGAGAGCGACCGTGCGTCGGGATTTGCCGATTGTTTCAGGCTGTTGGGCAAACCTTTCATCTTACTCTCGTTTCTCGGTATTATGTGTCATGTGGGCATTGATGTGGGAACAAACACCACTGCTCCTAAACTCTTGATGGAAAGGGTAGGCATGGACTTGACGGAAGCCGGGTTTGCTACCAGCCTTTACTTCATCTTCCGTACGTTAGGATGTTTTTCGGGAGCGTTTATCCTGCGGATATTGCGGGCTAAGGTGTTCTTCCTGATTAGTGTAATATGTATGTTGCTGGCTATGGCAGGACTGTTTACGTTTCATTCGCTGACTGCTATTTATATCTGCATCGCACTAATCGGATTTGGAAACTCAAACGTGTTTTCCATCGTATTCTCGCAGGCTTTGTTTGCTCAGCCCGACAAGAAGAACGAGGTTTCGGGACTGATGATTATGGGACTTTTCGGCGGAACGGTATTCCCGCTGCTGATGGGGTTTGCAAGCGACGCCATCGGACAAGACGGAGCAGTTGCCGTTATGACCATCGGAGTTATTTATTTGTTTTTTTATACCTTTAAAATCAAAAAGTAATCACAGCATATTATCAAACACATCATTTACAACAGGAGATATTATGAATCATATTGTAGTAGGCATGGGAGAAGCACTATGGGACGTGCTTCCCGAAGGTAAGAAAATAGGCGGAGCACCTGCTAATTTTGCGTATCATGTTTCACAGTTCGGATTAGAGAGCCGCGTGGTCAGCGCCGTAGGCGAAGACAAGTTAGGCATGGAAATCTTAGAGAATTTCCGTGAAAAAAAGCTGAATTGCATGATTGAGACAGTACCTTATCCCACAGGAACGGTACAGGTGGAGCTGGACGCTGAGGGAGTTCCTTGTTACGACATTAAAGAGGGAGTGGCATGGGACAATATTCCGTTTACTCCGGCACTGGAAGGGCTGGCCAAACAAACGCGGGCGGTATGTTTTGGCTCGTTGGCGCAACGCAGCGTGGTGTCGCGCGAAACAATCAACCGTTTCCTCGACACGATGCCCGAAGGCGAAGGACAGTACAAGATATTCGACATCAACCTGCGTCAGGGGTTTTACACAAAAGACATCCTCTGCAACTCAATGCAGAAGTGCAACATCTTAAAGATTAACGATGAAGAGTTAGTTACCGTAAGCCGCATGTTCGGTTATCCGGGCATCGACTTGCAAGACAAATGTTGGATTCTGATTGCTAAATATAACCTGAAGATGTTGATTCTTACCTGCGGAGTAAACGGAAGCTATGTGTTTACGCCGGGAAACATTTCATTCGTCGAGACGCCGAAAGTAGAAGTTGCCGACACTGTGGGTGCAGGCGACTCGTTTACCGCTGCTTTCGTTTCATCCATTCTGAAAGGGAAATCCGTAGACGAAGCACACCGGCTGGCGGTAGAAGTTTCGGCATTTGTTTGTACGCAGAATGGAGCAATGCCTCTCCTGCCCGACTACCTGACACAAAAATAAGCGTCAATAAAGTTATTTTCATCGGGTTGAGCCTTTCCGGACACATAAGGTTCAACCCGTTTTTTCTTTTTCCAACGCTCCCCGATGGAAGGTATCGCTTCAGCCCGTAAGCAGCTCATCGTATGGATAGAATCACCTAACCGTCTCCACAGAAAATGTTACCTACATTCCGGCATTTATTTGGGCAATTACATCCATTTTATATCTCTCATTCTGACAAATATTAATATATTTGTACCCTTACAAACCGAAATACCATGAAACAATTTTTCGCATTATGTTTTACTTTTCTCTTTCTGTGTTCTTCCTGCTCGCAGAAAGATGAACATTATTTAATCGGGGTGTCTCAATGCAGTGAAGACGAATGGCGCACACAGATGAATAAGGAAATTACCCGCGAAGCCTTATTTTATCCGCAAGCAGAGGTAAAAATCAAAACTGCAAAAGATGATAACCGGAAACAAATTGAAGATATTAAAGAGTTCATCCGTGAAGGTGTAGACTTGCTGGTGGTAGCTCCCAATGAAGCGGATGCCATTGCGCCGATAATCGAAGAGGTGTTTGATGCCGGTATCCCTGTCGTGCTGGTAGACCGGAAAATACATTCCGAAAAATATACCGCTTATGTTGGAGCTGATAATTATGAAATCGGCAAACGGGTAGGAACATACATTGCAAACCGACTAAGAGGGAAAGGGCAAATTGTAGAAATTACCGGACTAAAAGGTTCGACTCCTGCCGTAGAACGGCATCGCGGCATGATGGAATCGCTCGCCGAAACACCCGACATTAAGATTATAGCCACGGCAGATGCAAAATGGTTTCAGCAAGATGCCGAAAAAGCGGTTGACAGCATTCTTCCCCAACACAAGCAAATCGACTTGATATTTGCACAAAACGACCGTATGGCTATCGGGGCTTACCGGTCTGCTGCCCGTCAGGGAAAAACCAAAGACATTGCTTTCGTAGGTATTGATGCTGTGTGGAGCGAAGGTTACGGGGTAGACCGCGTGGCGGCAGGAGAACTGGATGCTACATTTATTTACCCCACGGGAGGCGACCGTGTAATACAGGTGGCAATGGCTATCTTGCAAGGAAAACCGTATGTGCGCGACACTAATTTATCCACGGCGCTGGTCAACCGTTCGAACGCACGCATCATGCAGATGCAAACCGAGCATATCCTCCAATTAGACCAAAAGATAGAAATATTAGACAACCAGTTGGATGCTTACTTCCTTCGATACTCTGCCCAACGGATGTTTCTTTATGCTTGCATTATTATTTTAGTATTGGTGGGTGCATTGCTGGTATTAATGACAAAGGCCTTTTGGACCAAGAACCGGATGAATGCAGAGCTGTCGAAACAGAAATCGCAATTAGAAGAACAGCGTGACCAGCTTATCAGTTTGTCTCACCAGTTAGAAGAAGCCACACATGCAAAATTGGCTTTTTTCACCAACGTGTCACACGATTTCCGTACGCCGCTCACATTGATAGCCGACCCTGTCAGTCAGCTGGAATCAAGCACGAACTTAAACGAGCATGAACGTGCTTTGTTAAACATCGTACGCAAAAACGTAACCGTGCTTCTCCGTTTAATAAACCAGATACTCGACTTCCGCAAGTTTGAAAACGGCAAATTAAGCCTCCATCTTTCTGAATTTAATATTGACAAAGAGATGAAAGAATGGACTGAGGCATTTCGCACTTTATCGTACCGCAAACATATACACTTCGAGGTAACGACCGATAACTCCCCAAAGGATTATCAAATGATAGCCGATGCGGAAAAGCTGGAACGCATTACGTACAACCTACTTTCTAACGCCTTTAAGTTTACACCCGAAAACGGACACATCAGTGTGGCCTTATCGCAGTTTTCCCATGAGGGGAACGACTGGCTTCGCCTGCAAGTTACCGATTCGGGCATAGGCATGTCGGCAGAGCATGTACAACACATCTTTGAGCGTTTTTATCAGATAGACGTTCATCATGCCGGCTCAGGAATCGGACTGGCATTGGTGAAAGCATTTGTAGAAATGCACCACGGACATATCCAAGTAGAAAGCGGCGAAAAAAAAGGTACGGCATTTACCATCGAAATTCCCATGAAGCAAGCCGGAACTCTCGCCGAAGGACTGGAAAGAAACGCCGTTTTAACCAACCTGAAAGAGGGTGCAGTATTGGATGCCGACCTTGAAACCATACGGAGAAATACCGAGACCGTAATGTCTGGAAACAAAGAGACTATATTGGTGATAGACGATAATCAAGACGTGCGTAATTACGTGAAGTTGCTGCTACAAACACAATATACGGTTATCGAAGCGGCAGACGGACAGGAGGGAATAAAACAGGCAATGAAGTACGTGCCCGATGCAATCATCTGCGATGTGATGATGCCCATCATGGACGGTATGGAATGTTGCCGGAGACTGAAAAGTGAGATTCAAACGTCGCATATCCCGATAATGATGCTGACCGCTTACGCAATGGACGAACAAAAGATACAAGGATACGAATGCGGGGCGGATTCGTATATCACCAAACCATTCAGCGCCCAAATGCTCAAAGTCAGGCTGCGCAACCTGATAGAGAACCGTCACCGCTTGCAAACCTTTTTCGGCGACCAAACCTCTCCTACCCAAAAAACGCCGCTCAACGAAACAGACAAAGGGTTTGTGGAAAAGCTGCGCCGGCTGATAGAAACCAACATGGCGAATGCCAGCGTAAGCGTGGAGGATTTGGGGGAACAAATCGGATTGAGCCGCACGCAACTTTATCGTAAAACCAAAGTGCTCACCGGATATTCGCCCAACGAACTGCTCCGCATTGCCCGCCTGAAAAAAGCGGCTGCACTGTTGGCTTCTACCGAAAAAACAATTTCCGAAATTACATACGAGGTGGGGTTCACCTCCCCTTCTTACTTTACCCGTTGCTATAAAGATTACTTCGGAGAAAGCCCGACCGATTTCCTGCGGCGGAAGAAAGGAGAATAACCGTTCTGACTCTTACCAAATCGCAGAGGCGGGACATTTATACACATCTGCTTGTGTAGAATGTCCCGCCTCTGTTTTATACTTTAATGTATAAGGAGTACACGGTTATTTCTTCCTTTTCAGGACAAATCCTACATATCCTCCTAAACATCCCGTAAGCAGTGTGGCGATAACAATAATCACCCCTTCGTGCACTCCGAGCCACCGCAAGAGCAAGGTAAGTCCGATATAGAAGAGTGTACACACTATCACATAAATTATCAACTTCAGTATTATCAAGCCATACATAAGCACATAAATTCTAAAAACCGATGCAAATTTAAAAATAAAATCCTTTCGCGAAAAAATGAAAACACCACTTTCTTCGGGCGGAGTTACCCGGACTTACAGTGAGCTTATTTTAAGCCTTTTATGGTTTGGCAAAAACCGTGAAAAACTCTATGGGAAGCGTTGCCCCGTCCTATGGGTAGAACCGGTCAACACTACCGCATGAGATGACTGACGCTTGCGGTAGCGTTTTCCGGGGCATAATGAAGGTGATTTCAAAACAATTCGAAGCCGGTGCTCAACAATTAGCAACCCAAAAACGTTCACAGATTCTCCGTATATAAAACAACAGCAATACTACCGGCCGCTTTCGAATACTCCCACTTTTTTTGTATTTTTGCAACCGGTATAAATTTAAATAAATCAATGGATTTTAAGTACGACGTAATAGTAATCGGTGCGGGACATGCGGGATGCGAAGCTGCGGCTGCGGCTGCCAATCTCGGCTCGAAAACGTGTCTCATCACGATGGATATGAATAAAATCGGGCAAATGAGCTGCAACCCGGCAGTAGGCGGTATCGCCAAAGGACAAATCGTTCGCGAAATAGATGCACTGGGCGGATACATGGGCTTGGTAACCGACCGCACTGCCATTCAGTTTCGGATGTTAAACCGCTCGAAAGGACCGGCTATGTGGAGTCCGCGCGCACAATGCGACCGGCAGAAGTTTATCTGGACGTGGCGCGAGATTCTTGAAAACATTCCCAACCTGCACATCTGGCAAGATACGGTGGAAGAACTTATCGTTGAAAACGGAGAAGTGACAGGACTGGTTACGTGTTGGGGAGTTACGTTTCGCGCCAAATGTATCATCCTTACGGTAGGAACTTTCCTCAACGGATTGATGCACATCGGACACAAGATGTTGGCGGGCGGACGTTGCGCCGAGCCGGCTTCTTATCATCTGACCGAATCCATCACGCGCCACGGCGTAACTGCCGGACGCATGAAAACCGGAACTCCCGTACGCATCGATGCACGAAGCGTCCGTTTCGACCTGATGGAAACTCAGGATGGAGAAAATGATTTCCACAGCTTTTCGTTTATCAGCGAGCCGCGCCGACTCAAGCAACTTCAGTGTTGGACGTGTTATACCAACGAAGAGGTACACGAAGTTCTGCGCAGCGGACTGGCGGATTCTCCCCTTTTCAACGGACAGATACAAAGCATCGGGCCTCGCTACTGTCCGAGTATTGAGACAAAAATCGTAACCTTCCCCGACAAGCCGCAACACCAACTGTTCCTTGAACCGGAAGGAGAAACGACCAACGAGCTTTACTTAAACGGATTTTCTTCATCGCTGCCGATGGATATCCAAATCGAAGCACTGAAACGAATCCCGTGTTTCAAAGATTTGGTTATCTACCGTCCCGGCTATGCCATCGAATACGACTACTTCGACCCTACCCAATTAAGACATACGTTGGAATCGAAGATAATCAAAAACCTGTTCTTTGCCGGACAAGTAAACGGCACAACCGGATACGAAGAAGCCGGGGGTCAGGGAATCATAGCCGGTATCAATGCACATCAGAACTGCCACGGCGGTGAGCCATTCGTATTAGGGCGAGACGAAGCATACATCGGTGTTCTTATCGATGACTTGGTAACAAAAGGTGTAGACGAGCCTTACCGTATGTTTACTTCACGCGCCGAGTATCGCATCCTGCTCCGCCAAGACGATGCCGACATGCGGCTGACCGAACGCGCTTATCGCCTCGGCTTGGCTAAACAAAGCCGTTACGACCTCCTCTGTAAAAAGCGTGCCGAAGTAGAGCGTATCGTAGAGTTCGCGAAAAATTACTCTATCAAGGCCGACCGCATCAACGACGCACTGGAAAGCATCGGCACGGCACGCCTTGCTCACGGCTGCAAACTCATCGACTTGCTCAGCCGTCCACAGGTAACCATTGAGAACATAGCCCCTCACGTTTCGGCATTCAAGGAAGAGCTTGACCGGATAACGGAGCGGAAAGATGAGGTTATCGAAGCAGCCGAAGTGCAGATAAAGTACAAAGGCTACATCGACCGCGAACGAATGATAGCCGACAAGATACATAGGCTGGAAGCCATCCGCATCCGGGGCAAGTTCGATTACGCCAACCTGCAATCCCTCTCCACCGAAGCACGACAGAAGTTGATTAAGATAGATCCTGAGACATTGGCACAAGCCAGCCGCATACCGGGCGTATCTCCCAGCGACATCAACGTGTTACTCGTCCTCCTCGGCAGATAAAGGTGCGTGTTTCACGTGAAACAATTTATTTAAAGATTACTTATAAACTATTGGATATGAACAAAGAAACATTAAAGAAAAACTTACGTGAGATACCGGATTTCCCCATACCGGGAATATTGTTCTACGACGTGACTACCCTCTTCAAGAATGCAGAGTGCTTACAGGGCATGATTGACGAACTATACGAAATGTATAAAGACAAAGGCATCACCAAAGTGGTAGGCATTGAGTCAAGAGGATTCATCTTGGGCGGCGCTTTGGCGGCACGCTTGGGAGCAGGATTTATTATGGCACGTAAGCCGGGCAAATTACCCGCAGAGGTTCTTGAAGAAACATACGCCAAAGAATACGGAACCGATACGATACAGATTCATAAAGATGCCATCAACGAAAACGACATCGTTTTGTTGCACGACGACCTGCTTGCCACGGGAGGAACGATGGCTGCCGCTTGCCGTTTGATGGGAAAATTCGGAGTGAAGAAGTCGTACGTCAACTTCGTGGTCGAGTTGAAGAACTTAAACGGACGACAAGCTTTCACCAGCGATGTAGACATCACTACCCTCTTACAACTATAAACCATTTCAAAGAAGCACAGATTCCATTGTTCCGGTAAGCCTGCTTTCCGATACGCCTGAGGAATCTGTGCTTCATATTCTGCACATGGAGAACAACGAAATACTCAGCCATAACGAATACTTGCGGGGCATCGTACTGAACCTTCCAGACAGTCCGGGCATCTATCAATACCTGAACGAAGAGGGGACGATTATTTATGTAGGAAAGGCAAAGAATCTGAAACGTCGTGTTTATTCGTATTTCTCAAGAGATCACCATTCCGCCAAAACACGTATACTGGTAAACAAGATTGCCGATATACGTTACATCGTAGTAAAGACAGAAGAAGACGCTCTGCTACTCGAAAACAATTTAATCAAGAAATACAAGCCGCGTTATAACGTTCTGCTGAAAGATGACAAGAGTTATCCATCGATTTGTGTTACCAACGAATACTTTCCCCGTATCTTCAGCACACGGCGCATCGTCCGAGACGGTTCTACATATTACGGGCCGTATAGCCATATCCCCTCCATGCAGGCAGTGCTGTTACTCATCAAGAAACTGTATCCGCTACGTACCTGTAAATTTGCACTTACTCCGGAAAACATTCGCGACGGCAAATTCAAAGTGTGTTTGGAGTATCATATCAAGAACTGCAAAGCTCCGTGTGTGGGACTGCAATCGCACGATGAATACATGCAAAATATCTCGGCTGCAAGAGAATTACTAAGGGGAAATACGCAAGCCATCAGCAACATCATGATGAAAGAGATGCAGCAACTGGCGGCGGAAATGAAGTTTGAGGAGGCTCAGAAAATCAAAGAGAAATACGAGCTGATAGAAAGCTACCGGGCAAAGAGCGAGGTAGTAAGCTCGTTCTTCCACAACATTGATGTATTTTCTATTGAAACCGACGAAGGAGCTGCTTATATCAATTACCTCCATATCACGAACGGATGCATCAATCAGGCCTTCACTTTCGAATACAAAGTGCGTATGAACGAAACGAAAGAGGAACTTCTGCAATTAGGCATCGTGGAGATGAGAGAACGTTACAAGAGTATGTCGAAAGAGATTATCGTTCCCTTTGAACTGGATATGGAAATGCAGGGCGTAACGTTTACCATTCCGCAACGCGGAGAGAAGAAACATTTGCTGGAGCTTTCGATTATGAACGTCAAACAGTATAAGGTAGACCGCCTGAAGCAAGCCGAGAAGTTGAATCCGGAACAGCGCAGCGTACGTCTGATGAAGGAAATCCAAGACCAGTTACATATAGATAAAATGCCCGTAAGAATCGAATGTTTCGATAATTCCAACATACAGGGTTCGGATGCCGTAGCCGCTTGTGTGGTATTCAAGAAAGCACAACCCAGCAAAAAAGATTACCGGAAATACATCATAAAAACGGTTGTAGGGCCGGACGATTACGCATCGATGCAGGAAGTGGTGCGCCGGCGTTACACACGTGTATTGCAGGAGCAGGGCGAACTGCCTGATTTAATCCTGACCGACGGTGGAAAGGGACAAATGGAGGTAGTACGTCAGGTTATCGAAGATGAGCTTCATTTGCAGATTCCAATAGCTGGACTTGCTAAAGACGGACGCCACCGCACTTCGGAGATTCTGTTTGGTTTTCCGCCCGTAAGCATCGGAATCAAGCAAGGCACTCCCCTTTTCCATCTGCTGGAAAGGATACAAGACGAAGTGCATCGGTTTGCCATCACGTTCCATCGCGACAAGCGGAGCAAAAGTCAGATTGCCTCGGCGCTGGATAACATCAAGGGTGTGGGCGAGAAACGGAAAACCGCACTGCTGAAAAGGTTCAAGAGCGTTGCCCGCATCAGAGAAGCAAGCCTTGAAGATATTGCCGAAACGGTGGGAATGGTGGCTGCCAGAAACATTAAAGAGAGCTTAAACGGCGAAAAGTAAACAGAAAGAACCGCTAAGCTCAGCACATCTAAAATTCAACACTTCGTTTCAGCAATCCCGATTAATTTCGTACATTTGTCAAAGTAAGATTTAAAACGATGAGAGTAGTAATCCAACGAGTAAGCCATGCTTCCGTCACCATCGGCGGAGTATGCAAATCAGCCATCCGAGAAGGGCTCATGATATTAGTAGGCATTGAAGAAGCAGACACACGCGAAGACGCCGACTGGCTCTGCAAGAAGGTGCTTAACCTGCGGATATTCGACGATGAAAACGGCGTAATGAATCGCTCCGTCACCGATGTAAACGGTGAAATTTTGGTGATCAGCCAGTTTACACTGATGGCGTCGACCAAGAAAGGAAATCGACCGTCGTATATCCGGGCTGCCGGACACCAAACGGCTGTTCCGCTCTACGAATATTTCTGCAACGAGCTTAGCATCGGACTGGGAAAAGAAGTAGGAACCGGAGAGTTTGGAGCCGATATGAAAGTAGAATTGTTGAATAACGGACCTGTAACCATCTGCATGGATACGAAAAACAAAGAATAATCATGACGTTAGAAGAAGCACAACGAAGCGTGGACGACTGGATAAAGACATACGGCGTACGGTATTTCAGCGAGCTGACCAACATGGCAGTCCTTACTGAAGAGGTAGGAGAACTGGCGCGGATTATGGCGCGCACCTATGGCGACCAGTCGTTTAAGGAGGGCGAGAAACACGACCTCGGCGATGAAATGGCGGATGTACTTTGGGTACTTCTGTGCTTGGCAAACCAGACGGGGGTCAACCTGACCGAAGCCTTCCGGAAAAATTTGGAAAAGAAAACCTCACGAGACAAGGAAAGACATAAAAACAACCCTAAACTGAAATAAGATATGGAATATTACGAAGAAGACCGCGAAAACCTCGGGCAAGCCAACAAGTATGAACTTGCGCTCAGCAAATACAATACGGCACTCCATGACGATGAAATCGCTGCGAAAACGGCGAATCTTCTCAACAAATACATGCAAGAAAACAATACGAAGGAGGTAAAGAAATTCCTTTTCAACTGCATTGATTTGACCACGCTGAAATGTACCGACAGCGAGGAAAGCGTGATGCGTTTCACCGAAAAGGTTAATGAATTTGTAGACAAATATCCCGACCTGAAAAACGTAGCTGCCATCTGCGTCTACCCCAACATGGCGGAAATCGTAAACAGCACGCTGGAGGCGGACGATGTAAAGATAGCCTGCGTTTCGGGTGGTTTCCCCTCGTCGCAAACCTTCACGGAAGTGAAAGTTGCCGAAACCGCAATGGCACTCCACGCCGGAGCCGATGAAATCGACATCGTTATCCCGGTAGGCAAATTCCTGAGCGGAGATTACGAAGGAATGTGCGATGAAATCGAGGAACTGAAAGACGTATGCGGCGACAAGCATCTGAAAGTAATCCTCGAAACAGGTGCATTGGGCAGTTCCGAAAACATCAAGAAAGCCTCTATCTTGGCGATGTATTCGGGGGCAGATTTCATCAAGACATCTACCGGCAAAGAGAAACCTGCCGCTACGCCCGAAGCTGCATACGTGATGTGTCAAGCCATCAAGGAATACTTCCTCGAAACCGGTCGGAAAGTAGGTTTTAAGCCCGCCGGAGGCATTAACACGGTAGAAGATGCCCTCGCCTATTACACCATCGTAAAAGAAGTATTAGGAAAGGAATGGCTGACCAACGAGTTTTTCCGTTTGGGAACAAGCCGGCTGGCTAATCTCTTGCTGTCGGACATCGTGGATGAAGAAACAAAGTTCTTCTGATTGTGAGATAAAACGCTACCCATAGAACACATCAACGCTTCGGGTAGAACAGAGTAACGCTACCGCATGGGATGAGTAACACTAACGGTAGCGTTTTCCGGCTCTATACGCATAAAAAAAAGCCCGATGAAATCAGGGGTTCATCGGGCCGTATAGTGAAGATAACGAATTTTATTCCGCTTATTTTTCACGCTCTATCACGTAGTCGATATACGCGGTAAGTGCTTCGCGAATGGAAGGCTCGGCAGATTCCGGGAGCAGGTCTAATGCCTTGTCGCGATACGAACGCATCACACTTTCGGCATAAGCGATACCTCCCTCCTGCTTTATCAGTTCAACAAACGAGGCGATTTCTTCCTTAGAGGCTTCCATCGAACGAATCCGGAGTGCCAATGCGCGGAGCGATTCATCGTTCGTCTTGTTCAACACATAAAGGGCAGGCAATGTCAGTTTGCCTTCCAGCATGTCATTGCCGGTAGGTTTGCCCAGTTCCGGGCAAGTATAATAATCGAAAATATCGTCTTTAATCTGAAACGCAATGCCTATCATCTCGCCAAATAATGCCGCATTCCGTTCTTCCGTCTTTCCCGCGTGTACCGAAACCGCACCGCTTTCGGCACTTGCCGTAAACAGAGCCGCTGTTTTTTTACGGATAACGTTGAAGTAAACTTCTTCCGAGAAATTCTGATTGGAGGTGTTTTCCAGCTGGATAATCTCCCCTTCCGAAAGGTCTTGTCCCAAACGTGCCACCAGTTCCACCAATTCCAAGATACCCGTATGCGCTGCATGTTTCAAGCTGGTGGCAAGCATGTAATCGCCTACCAGAACCGATATTTTGTTGTTATAAAGTGCGTTTACCGATGACTGTCCGCGCCGCTCGTCACTCTCATCCACCACATCGTCGTGAACTAAACTGGCTGTGTGAAGCAACTCCAACGATAGGGCAGCATGTAAAGTAGCATCCGCCACTTCACCAAAAAGCTTGGCCATCAGCAACACCAGAATGGGGCGCATCATCTTTCCGTTACGCTTCCTGATGTATCCCAATACTTCGCCCAACAGCGGATTGTCACTGCGCAGCGACATCTCAAAAAGCGTTTTAAATTCGCCCAGTTCTTTTTCTATCGGTAATTTAATTAGTTCCAGTTTATCCATGCAGCATTTAATTATCGCACAAAAGTAATAATAAAACAGCTAATAGCGTATTTTTTTGTACTTTTATGCCTTAAAAACCTAAGATTTTTATAACGAAATGGATAAACTATTTCTACTCGACGCTTACGCACTGATTTATCGTGCTTACTACGCCCTTATCAAAAACCCGCGCATTAACTCAAAGGGTTTCAATACTTCTGCCGTGCTTGGCTTTGTCAATACGCTGGAAGATGTGCTCAAAAAGGAGAACCCCACACACATCGGGATAGCCTTCGACCCTGCCGGACCGACCTTCCGCCATGAAGCCTTTGAGCAATACAAGGCTCAGCGGGAAGAAACTCCTGAAGTAATCCGGCTTTCGGTTCCGATTATAAAAGATATTATCCGCGCTTATAACATACCTATCTTAGAAGTACCGGGATATGAGGCAGACGATGTAATCGGTACGCTGGCTACCGAAGCGGGCAAGCGGGGCATCCGCACGTATATGATGACTCCCGACAAGGATTACGGACAGTTAGTGGGTGAATATGTATTTATGTATCGCCCGAAATACGGTGACAAAGAGTTCGACGTGATGGGGGTGGAGGAAGTAAAGGCGAAATTCAACATCCAGTCGCCTACCCAAGTCATCGACATGCTGGGACTGATGGGCGATGCTTCCGACAACATTCCGGGTTGTCCGGGCGTGGGCGAAAAGACAGCTCAGAAACTCATCGCCCAATTCGGCAGCATCGAAAACCTGCTTGCCAATACCGACCAACTGAAAGGCTCTATCAAAACAAAGGTTGAGACCAACCGCGAGCAAATCGAATTTTCGAAATTTCTTGCCACAATTAAAACCGATGTTCCCATTGCGCTCGATATGGATGCGCTGAAGCGCGAAACTCCGAACGAAGAAGCCTTGCGGAAAATTTTCGAGGAAATGGAGTTTCGCACGCTGATGGAGCGGGTATTTAAAAACGAGAAGAAAACCACCCCTACCCCTGCCGCTCCACAAGCCGATCTCTTTGGATTTTTTGCGGACGAGAATACAGATGAAATTAAAAATTCAAATCTCACGCGCTTAGAAGACCTGTCTTACGACTATCAACTAATTGATACAGAAGAAAAAAGACAAGAATTATTACAAAAGATACTTACAAAAGAAATTTTCAGTCTGGATACGGAGACTACGGGAACTGACCCGATTACCGCCGAACTCGTAGGAATGAGCTTCGCTTACGCCGAAAATCAGGCTTTTTACGTACCGGTGCCGGCTGAACGTGAGGAAGCGCAAAAAATTGTTAATCTTTTCAAGCCCGTGTTTGAGAACCCAAAAACTTTAAAGGTGGGACAAAACATCAAGTACGATATGCTTGTACTTTCCAACTACGGCGTAGAAATCGGAGGTCCGATGTTCGACACGATGATTGCCCACTACATTCTTCAACCTGAGCTTCGGCACGGAATGGATTACCTTGCCGAAATCTATCTGAAATATGAAACCATCAAGATAGAAGAACTGATAGGAGCCAAAGGAAAGAATCAGAAAAACATGCGCGACCTTCCGCCATCGGATGTATATAAGTATGCCTGCGAAGATGCTGACGTAACGCTGAAGCTGAAACACGTTTTGGAAAAGGAACTTGAAACAAGCAATGCCAAGCCGCTGTTTGAGGAGATAGAAATGCCGCTCGTCCCGGTACTTGCCTACATGGAACGAAACGGCGTGCGCATAGATACCGATGCCCTGAAAGAGACATCGAAACATTTCACGGCGCGCATGAACCAAATCGAAGCAGAGGTTCACCAACTGGCAGGAGTGGAATTCAATATCGCCTCACCCAAACAAGTCGGCGAAGTGCTGTTCGACCGCTTGAAAATAGTAGACAAGGCGAAGAAAACCAAAACCGGACAATATGTAACTTCGGAAGAAGTGTTGGAAAGTCTGCGGGGCAAACACGAGATAGTAGGAAAGATATTGGAACACCGCGGACTGAAAAAGCTGTTAGGTACGTACATCGACGCCCTGCCCCAACTGATAAATCCGCATACGGGGCGCATCCATACGTCGTTTAACCAAACCGTTACGGCTACCGGGCGTTTGAGCTCCAGCAACCCCAACCTGCAAAACATCCCCATCCGTAACGAAGACGGAAAAGAAATACGCAAAGCGTTCATACCCGACGACGGGTGTGAGTTCTTCTCTGCCGACTATTCACAAATCGAGTTGCGCATCATGGCTCACCTGAGCGGCGACCCCCACATGATAGAAGCCTTCCAAAAAGGGCAAGACATCCATGCTGCCACGGCTGCCAAAATCTATAAGATAGACCTGAGCCAAGTAACACGCGAGCAACGAAGCAAGGCGAAAACGGCTAATTTCGGTATCATTTACGGCATTTCGGTATTCGGACTGGCGGAACGCTTGAACGTCGACCGCAAAGAAGCGAAAGAACTAATCGACGGATATTTCCAGAATTACCCGCACGTAAAAGAATACATGGATGAAAGCATTCGCTCGGCACGCGAGAAAGGATACATCGAAACCATATTCAAGCGCAGACGCTACCTGCCCGATATCAACTCACACAATGCAGTGGTTCGCGGGTATGCCGAACGAAATGCCATCAACGCTCCGATACAGGGAAGCGCTGCCGACATCATCAAAGTAGCCATGATACGCATCTACCGCCGCTTCAAGGAAGAAGGTCTGCAATCGAAGATGATTCTTCAGGTACATGACGAATTAAACTTTAGCGTAGTGCCCTCAGAACGAGAGAAAGTAGAGCAAATCGTGATAAGCGAAATGGAAAGTGCTTACAAAATGAAAGCTCCCTTGCAAGCAGACTGCGGTTGGGGTAAAAATTGGTTGGAAGCACATTAAACGGTTCAAACTGTTAACATATCTTTAAATGGTAACACTTTGCTAATTTATTGCATTTTTTCAGGCAAAAATTAGGTGTATTATCAAGTATTTTACTACATTTGCAGCGTAAAGATAATCAAAAAGAAAGTAAAACCTTAAAGTTATAAAGATATGAAAGCTTTGAATTTAATTAAAATCACATTGGTTGCAGTAATTGCATTTGTTGCTAACGTTACAGTTTTTTCTGCCAATCCAGATAACAATTTAATCTATAACGCAGAAGAAGTCAACGGAGTGAAAGTTTCAGAAACCGTTTACAAGATGGACGGCAATATGCTGACAAACTATATGAAATATAATTATAAGTATGACGACAACCAAAGAATGACGGAAAACGTTTCTCAGAAATGGAACAGCATGAAGAACCGTTGGGAAAACGACCTCTGCATCCGTTATACTTATAGTAACAAGAGCATTACCACGGAATATTACAAATGGAATGCAAGAAAGAAAGATTTCATTTTGGTTCCCGAAATGACAATCACAATGGATAAGTAACATTAAACGAAACATTCATAAACTCTCTTATTCTATAAAGAGGCACTTCGTGAGAAGCGCCTCTTTTTTTATGCTCGCTATCCCTTCCTTCCCTTCTCCTTGCCGCCCGATTTTATCAACTTAGCGGCAATCTTCTAACAAATTATAACCTGCAAGCATCAAAGCAGAGTTTTCGACAACATTTTTCCAATATTCGGACAGGTCAAAACACTACGGCTTGCGTTGACCAACTTATGCGGATGAATTGGGGTAAACATGCGGATAAACACCCGCATCCATCCCAATGAATTTTATGCCGCAATTTACACGTATCCCTTAGAAACAATTTAACTTATACACCTAATCAGATAAGTTGATTAAGCGTATAAGATTTCTTGCTTATCTTCTTGATTTTTCTAAATATTTTTATTAAAATTGCCAAAAATCATTCAGGAAAACCTTTGTTCAATTACAAATCACAAGTCCAAGAAAAATCCTATAAAAATCTAACCTCTTAATCAATAATCACTATGCGAATCATTAACTTCAAATTTCTGAAGAAGAAAATCCATTTTCTTTTCAGAAGCCCGGCTATCGGATGGGTATGTTTATTATTCTGTTTGTTCAACTTCTCTTGTTCTTCGGACGATGATACCCCACCCGCCTCCTCATCTCCCCGTTTAAACGAATCAGATAGTTTGGCAATGGTCAACATCTACAAAGCTATCAACTAAATCTCTAAATTATGAAAACATTCAACAATACATCCACCGTACAACCATTATTTTTATTCTTTTTCATAATAACATTATTTTCTTGTAACAATAATGATTTCTATGAAATTAACAACAACAGAAAATCTTCTACGATTACAAGTCGTAGTATAAACACACAAATTGACACAACAATAAACAAATCACCGTTCAGTTACTATCCACCTTCCATTTCTTTAGAATTACTCTATAAATCTGGCAGTGGACTTATTTATTCCGTAGAGCCTCGCAATATAAGTACATCAGACGATGGAAAAGAACCTGCTTATTTCCGAATAAAATGCCACCAAGATATAAGTCACGTCAGGATTGACTGGATATATACGGGAACACCCTCAAACAGATATCCTAAAGAATATACACAAAAATCAACAGATGGATATTTTTATATCAAAGAATTAATTTACGAACAATTTGAAATAGGTGTTTACCTTGCAACAGTCGGCTATCCGGATCCATCACGCCCCGACTCGATTCCGCCTATCACATCAACTACTGAAATCAGAGGCTATAAAGCTAAAAAATTATGAAACGTTTCTTACCATTCACCTGCCTTTTTCTTCTGTTTTTTACGCAAATCGTCAACGCCCAACCCTCCAATGGCAATTTGCAACAAGCACTGTACGATTACACAGCACGGATGCCCATCGAAAAAGTGTACATACATCATGACCGAACGGATTATTACGCCGGAGAGACGGTTTGGATGAAAATTTACCAAACTTCTTCGGCAAATGCTTCCGCCGCCAGCCAAATTGTTTACGCAGACCTTATCGACCCGCAGCAAAACGCTGTATTACAGACTCGATGGAAGCTCAAGGACGGGCGGGCAGAGGCTTGCTTGGAACTTCCTGAAGATTTACCTGCCGGACATTACCAGTTACGTGCCTACACCCGATGGATGCAAAACTTCGCTCCTGAAGGGTTCTTTCACCAAGAGTTGACTGTGTACGGCCCTCAACCGACCGGCAAAGATGCAGACGAAAAGGAAGATGCAGCTATCCGGTTCTTTCCCGAAGGAGGCTGGATGATAGAGGGACTGACCAACCGGGTGGCTTTTGAAATCACAGGAAGATATGCCGAAGATATCAAAGAAATTTTCATTACAAACGAGAAGAAAGACACCGTAGCCATTGCTTCACCAAGCCTGCACGGGAAAGGGTTGTTCTCATTCCTGCCCCAACCCGGTATGCGCTACGAGGCTCATTTACCCAACATACGTCAGACCTATCCGCTTCCCCAATGCAAGGAACGGGGATTTGTTTTGTCAACAGAGCATCGGGACGGGAAATTCCGCATCAGAATGGCTCATAACCTGACAGAGAAAGAAGCATCAGCACATCAATGGTTTATCGTATTACACCGCGAGGGGGAGCTTATCGTAGAAGTGCCGATAGATACCCGCAATAAGATTGGTCTCATCAGTTTTCCAATCGACGAACTACCGGCGGGAACATTCACCGTTTCACTAATCGACGAATCTTATCAGGCATGGTGGGAAAGGCTTGCTTTTGTACGTTTTCCGGAACAATTAAATTTGTCGATTCGTACAAAGTATGAAAAGCAGAACGGACACAAATCCGTAAAATTAATATTACATTCTACAGACCGGAACGGGCATCCGCAGCCGGGAGCGTTCTCATTAGCAGCTGTCGATGCCACCTTAGAACAAACCAGCAAACGATCTAACCTCACCTCTTATTTGTTTTTAGGTAGCGAACTGCAAGGTAACCTCCGCTACCTGCCGGACTACTGGAATCCTGCCCGCCCCGATGCGATGGAGCGTATCAACCTGTTGCTCCTCACACAAGGATGGCGGCGGTATGAATTAGACCAGCTTACCGAAACACCCCAACCACCCTCGTTCCCTATGGAATTAGGACTATCGTTAAGCGGCAAGGTAGATGTACTTGGCAACAAAAAGCTAAAAGACATTACCATAGAAGCCATTTTGCGCCAAGATAGTTTGAGGGAATATGCCGAATTAAAGCCCGACGAAAAGAAACGTTTTGTTTTAGACGGCATTGAATTTACAGGTACTAAAGATGTCATTTTAACTGCACGCGACAAGAAAGAGAAAGCCTACCCCATTGTTCTTGACGTTCCCCACTCCTCTCCTGCCGGGCATTACCGGCCAACGCCGTTCGATGCCAAACAGTCATTCGCTACCGCATGGAAAGTCAACCGGTACATCGAACCCCGTATCGGTAAAACCCCGATTTTGTTAGGCGAAGTAGAAATTACGGCACGGAAACCAGACCCGATGGAAAAGCGGAGAACATACGGAGCAGGATTCGTGAAAAACGCAGTAAACATCGAAGCAAACACAGCCAGTGGTCGCGTAATCGACTACTTGCGACGTGTGCCGGGCATATCAATGATATATGGTGGAGACCCTGCCTACCCGATGATTCCGCACGTAAACGGAACTCCCGGAAAAACGCCGGCTTCCATCGTATTAGATGGCAGCCTGCAGCGGATGCCGGAATTTGTATTCGACATGGATATTTCACAAATAGAGCGCATCGAAGTGTTACAGCCAACCGCCACCATGTTTGGCGGATTCAATACCGGAGGTGTCATTTGTCTGTACAGACGCCCTGTCGGCGGAGAAAAAGAAACCACCCGGCAAGCCGTTTGCCAATGGATAGGATACAATCAGGCCAAAACGTTTTACCTTCCCGCAGCGACAGACAACGATTTTTTCAATCTCCCCCAAGCCCGCAATACGTACTATTGGAATCCAACGGTTACTACCGGCGCCGACGGACGGGCAGAAATATCATTCTTCCTCAACGAACGCGAGAACAAAGAAATTACTGTTCACTGTGAAGGCATATCCACCAACGGTATCACGGGAGTGTATTCGCAAACAATCCGCTGACAAACAACGCTGATACAGCTTATATGACAGGAGTAACCGCCTCTTTTTGGTTAAATATAAAAAATATAGCCATGCACTTGGGGTAAATCTGTATATTTGCGAAATTAACCTATTAAACGAAAAAGACATGCATCCGTTAGAACTGTTCAAATACTGTCCGAAGTGCGGTTCGCACCGCTTTGAAATCCATAACGAAAAATCAAAGAAATGTGCGGATTGCGGATTTACGTATTACTTCAACTCCAGTGCGGCAACCGTAGCTTTTATCCTGAACCATCGGAACGAACTGTTGGTTTGCAGACGCGGAAAAGAACCTGCAAAGGGAACCCTCGACTTATCGGGCGGATTCATCGACATGTATGAAACCGGAGAGGAAGGCGTTGCCCGCGAAGTGAAGGAAGAAACAGGACTAACCGTTACCGAAGCCAAATATTTGTTTTCGTTGCCCAATACATATTTATATTCAGGGTTCTTGGTACACACGCTTGACCAGTTTTTCTTATGCACGGTAGCAGACGACAGCCACCTGAAAGCGATGGATGACGTGGCAGACTCGTTCTGGATGCCACTCGACCGAATAAACCCTGACGAATTTGGATTAGACTCGGTACGTAAAGGCATTACCCTTTTCTTGGACTTATATAAACACCATAAGGCATGAAGAATAAAAAATATCTTTGGATAGCCGGATGGCTGTGTGCCCTCCCCCTATCGCTTCCGGCACAACAGACGGAACCGCTCACCGGAACGGAACGCTTGTTTGATGACGGAAAACAATTATTTCTACGCGAAGATTACGCTGCTGCGCGCCAAACCTTATCGCGCTACATGGAGCAGAAAGGCGAAGCAAGCCTGCGAGATGAAGCTGCATATATGTTGGCTTGTACCGCATACGAATTAAAAATGCCCGACTGTATCCATACGTTAGAAACATATTTGGAAGACTATCCCGAATCACGATACGCAAACCGCATTCAGTCGCTCATCGCTTCCGCCTATTTCTTTGAAGGCAAATATCCGGAGGCAATAGCCTATTTCAAAACATGCGACATCGAAATGCTTAGTCAGGAAGAACGGGATGCCTGTACGTTACGCATGGCTACAGCATACCTGAAGACCAATAACCTGAGCGAAGCAGCTTTTTGGTTTAATGTATTAAAAGAAGTAAGTTCTGCTTACCGAAACGATGCTGTTTATAACTTGGCTTACATCGATTACGTAGAACGCCGTTACGACAAGGCGTTGGAGGGATTCCGCGCCGTGGAAGAAGACCGCAAATACCGTACGCTTGCTCCTTACTATATAGCAGACATCTATCTGATAAAAGGCAATTACCCAACGGCACGCCGGATAGCGGAGGCTTACCTTGCTGCTTACCCGAACGAGGAACAAGTGACGGAAATGAAGCGTGTGGCAGGTGAAGCGGCTTACGGACAGAACGATTATGCTTCGGCTACCCGTCTGCTGTCTGCTTACCAGAATGAATCGGAGCATCCCGAACGGAATGCGCTCTATAAATTGGGAATGAGTTATTTCCACACACAGGTTTACTCGAAAGCTGCTGCCACACTGGGAAAAGCCGTGGGAGAAAAAGATGCACTTTCCCAGAATGCGTATCTCCATACAGGATTGGCTTACCTGCAACTGAAAGAACATACTCAGGCTCGCATGGCGTTCGAACAAGCCTCATCAAGCGACTTCGACCGCAGCATCAAGGAACAGGCGCTTTACAATTACGCGCTTTGTATCCATGAAACCTCCTACTCTCCTTTCGCCGAATCGGTAACGGTATTTGAACGTTTCTTGAATGAATTCCCCAACTCAGCTTATACGGATAAGGTTAACGATTACCTGATTGAAGTCTACATGAATACGCGCAGCTACATGGCGGCGTTACAGTCTATTGAAAAAATCAGTCATCCCGGCAAGCGTATCTTGGAAGCCAAGCAAAAACTGTTGTTCCGTCTCGGGACACAGGCTTTCGCGCAAGGAGCATTTGAGAACGCAACCGACTATTTCACCCGCTCTTTGCAGTTGGGACAATACAACCAACAAACCAAAGCTGATGCTTACTACTGGCGGGGCGAATCGAAATATCGCTTGGAGCAATACTCGCAAGCTGCCAACGATTATCGGCTTTACTTGGAATTTACCCCCGACAAAAGCAGCGACGAATACGGGCTTGCGCTTTATAATTTAGGTTATACGGCTTTCAAGCAAAAACAATATACCCGCGCCCTGACGTGGTTTGCACGCTGTGCATCATCGGGTACGGTAAAAGATGCGTCTGTAATTGCCGATACGCATAACCGCATGGGAGACTGTTACTTCTACGACCGTCGATTCGATGAAGCCCGTACTCACTATGCACAGGCTACTTCCGTCAATCCGGCATTGGGAGACTATTCACTCTTCCAAGAAGCATTCGTAAAAGGTTTGCAGCGCGATTACAATGGAAAGATACAAACCCTGAACCGGTTACTTTCTGAATATCCTTCGTCACAGTATATCGATGATGCCTTGTACGAACAAGGGCGTGCTTTCGTATTGCTGGAAGATAACAATAATGCCATTAACCGCTATACATTATTGGTACAGCGATATCCGGAAAGTGCCCTGTCTCGTAAGGCTGCCAATGAAATCGGTTTGCTGTATTATCAAAACGATCAATATAACCAAGCCATAGCTGCTTATAAAGAGGTTATCAATAAATATCCGGGAAGTGAAGAAGCGAGACTGGCACAACGCGATTTGAAATCGATTTATATCGATCTCAATAAAGTAGACGATTACATGGCTTTTGTTTCCTCGCTGCCCGGCGGGGCAAACTTCGATGTGAACGAGCGCGACTCGCTTACGTATGCAGCCGCCGAAAAAGTTTACATGCGTGGAAATATCGCCGAAGCCCAAACCAGCTTTACCCGCTATTTGCAGTCGTTCCCGCAGGGAGCTTTCAGCGTAAATGCTTCTTACTATCTGGGACTGATAGCATATAACCAGAAAGATTATGCCAAAGCCGTAGCATATTTAGACAAAGTAATTGAATATCCGGACAGCAAGTTCTCTTCTGAAGCTATGAAGATATGCGCAGACATGGCTTATAACGAAAAGAATTATGAAAGGGCATTAACGCTTTACAAGCGCATGGCAGACCGTACAAATACGCAAGAAGAACGCTTGGAGGCCGAAACCGGAGCTTTGCGCAGTGCTTACCTGCTTAAAAATGCAGAAGAAACGATTTCTACCGCTTCTGCTTTATTGGCACAATCCAAGCTGGCTCCCGAACTGGAAAACGAGGCTCGTTACTATCGCGCCAAAGCCTGTATGCAGATGGGAAAACAACAGGAAGCTCTGAACGATTTGACTGTACTGGCAAAAGATACGCGCAATGTTTACGGTGCAGAGGCAAAATACCTCGTTGCTCAAATCTATTTCAACAATAACGAAACAGCAAAAGCCGAAAAAGAGGTGTTGGAATACATCGAAGTCAGTACGCCTCATGCTTACTGGCTGGCACGCAGCTTTGTCTTGCTGTCTGACGTCTACATGAAGTTAGGGCGCAATCTTGACGCAAAACAATACTTATTGTCTTTGCAACAGAACTATCAGGCAAATGACGATATTGAACAAATGATTGAAAGCCGACTGAAAAAACTGGAAAAACAATGACAAGAAAGGTTATAATTATATGTGCTGGTATTTGTGCTGCTACTACGCTTGCAGCACAAGAACAAGCTAAAGACTCTACGCTTAATCGTACGGTAGTAGTAGAAAATCAATATAATCCGGAAGTGATGGATGCCTTTAAGGTGAACATTCTTCCGAAAGTGGAAGAACCGGCTGTAGCCAAACAGGAAATCAACTATGCTGCAGGGATTCACCCGTTTGCTGCATGGGAAGTAAATCCGATGAAGCCCTTTAACCCGGAGATGAGACAAGAGAACGCACACAGGGGATATGCACGCATTTCGTATGGGAATCGGAATAATACCGATGTAAAAGGCAGTTATCTTTGGGACATTACCAAGCGAGACCGTCTGGGCGTTATGGCATCACTCTACGGCATGTATGGTGACATCTCTAACCTGACCGGTACACAAGACTGGAAATCGCGCTTTTACCGCACAGATGCAGCGTTAGATTATACCCACGATTTCCGCAAGGTTTCACTGAAAATCGGTGGGGATTTTGCATCGCAGGTATTTAATTACATGCCTGCTTCCACTGATCTGAATCCGGATGCTCCGACCACGACAGGACGACAGCACTATACGTTGGGCGAAGGTTATGTCCGCGTTGCTTCACAGAAAGGGCAGTTGCCGGTAGAATTTGCGTTACAAAGCGGATTCCGCAGTTTTAACCGCAAGTATGATATTTATGGACTTGCTTCAGGGGCAGAGAAGATTATCCACACTTCAGGATTCATCGCCGGAAACATTAACGAAGAACAACAAGTGGGAGTCGGCTTGGTAATGGATAACCTGATGTATGACGCTGCGCTGAAGAACTATACATTGGTACAGCTAAATCCTTATTATACGATTAAGAATGATGATGTGAGCCTCCGTCTTGGAGCACACGTCGATGTACAGGCAGGGCATGACGGAGGAGTAAACTTTGCTCCCGATGTAAAACTGGCTTATACGTTTGCCGATTCTTACGTAATCTACGTACAGGCATTGGGAGGAAGTCGGCTGAACGATTTCCGTACGCTGAATGACATGTCGCCTTATTGGGCGCAACTGAGCCAGCTCCGCACTTCGTCTACGCCGCTGGATGCCGGCATCGGACTGAAAGCATCTCCCGTATCCGGATTGGGATTCCATTTATACGGTGGTTATCGCATCACTAAAAACGAATTGTTCTCACTCCCCGAAATTGAAAGTTTCGCGCTTGCCGACGCTACGCACTACACCTATAATTTCCTGTTACAAGACAAAGCCAAAGTGGGTTATGGGGGTGCATCCATCAGCTATGCTTACAAAGACTGGATTGACTTTACGCTGCAAGGAACTTATTACGGATGGAACACCAATAGCGACAACGAATTGCTGCTGGCTTTGAAGCCCGAATTCGCAGTAGGTTTCTATGCTCGGAGCCGGATAATGAAAGACTTACACATTGCGCTGGATTACCGTTACGAAGGGCGGAAAGACATTGCCGGACAAAGTATAACCGACCCCATAAACTCTTTAAGCGTAAGTGCAGAATATGAACTGCTGAACCGCATCACGGTCTTCGCCCGCCTTAACAACTTGCTGAACAAGAACTACATTACTGAAACCGGTTATCCGGTACAGGAATTCAACGTAATGGCAGGTATCAGTGTACGGTTCTAAATCGAGCGGATATAAGTCACCAAGTCATCTTCGGCAGAAAGCTCCAACGATTTCCGCAGACGATAACGATTCATGTTGATGGTTTTCGGAGTGGTTCCGGTCAGCATGGCAATCTCTTTGGTAGAAAGTTCCACGCGCAGCAGCGTGGCAAGATGTATCTCGCCCTGTGTCAGATTAGGATGACGCAGGGTGAGTCTTTTAATAAACTCCTGATTCTTTTCATCAATGTGTTGCAAGGTCATGTTATTGGTCTTTTCGCCATTCTGGTGCTGACTGATGAACGCATTGATTTTCTTCAGATGAGTAATCAGCTCCGTACCTTCCATTTTGTAGCTCTCTTTTATCAGGTCGCGGATTTTATCCAACACCTCGTTACGGCTTTGCAGAAACACGGCAAAGTCTGTTATCTCCTGCTTGTTGGTTTCCAGCTCCGCCTGCGTTTTGTCAAGCTCCATCTTCTGCTGTTGCACCTTCAGCTTCGCCACTTCATGCTCCGACTGTTCCAGCAAATACTGGGTATTAATCAGTTGAAGTTTCTTTTTACGTTTAAACCGCTGATGGAGCAACAGCCCGATAATAGCCAATGAAAAAGCAACGATCACAATGGTCAGGATATTTCTTCTCAACTGCGCTATTTTATACTCCTGCTCTTTACGCTCCGTTTCTTGCTGCTGGAACAAAAGGCGTTTTTCTGCCATATTTTGCTCCACCATACGTAACTTATTACTGCTCTGTATCTCTTTGCTAAGCGTATATAATGCCACCTGTTTTTCGTAAGCTTTCTTATAATTGCCTATGGCAGCATACACCATCGCAGAGTATTCATAATTATCACATATAATCCCTTTCGCTCCGACCTTTGAAGCCAGCTTAAAAGCCTTGTCTAAAACAACGATGGCTTGAGGATATTTTTTCTGATAATAATACAGCCGCCCCAAATTATTATAATTCTCACTCAACGAGCAAGTAGCGTTTAAATTGCGGTTAATCACAATGGCTTCGCTTATCCAACGGATTTGCATATCCAGCTTTCCGGGATACAGGCAAAGATTATTCAAGTTGGCGGCGATATTCTTTAAATCCTTGTTTCTCCGGTTTATCTCCAAAGCCAAGTTAAAGAAACGTTCTGCCTGCTGAAACTCATTGATGTATATATGGATTATGCCCCTGTTATTATACACCCGTGCCAGATTTACCGAATCGTTTTCAACCTTCGACCAAGCCATCGCTTCGTCATTCAATTCGATTGCCTTAGTATAATCTCCCAAGCTGCAATAGCTGATACTCATCTGATTATAGATTTTGCCTTTCCACGAATGATCGTCTTGGGGAATCATTTCCGCAGCTTCATAAAGAGCTTGAATACCTCCATCGTAATTCCCCAATAATCGCTCTGCCTGTGCATATAGCGAAAGCGAATGAATCTTCTGTGAAACATCGGACGTCTGTTTATAAGCCCGCTGTGCGAAAAAGGCAGACTGAACCGGATTGGAATACAAACTCTGTTCAGCCTTTTCCAGCAGACTCTTTATTTCATTCTCCGAAGAAGCGTGTCCCCAACATCCGAAGCAAACAAAAAGAAATGATAGCAATATAAAACAATATTTTCCCATGTGTTACAATTTGTTTTCAAAAATACAAATATTCTTCCTGATTTCATTATTTTTGCAATAAAAAGTCTCCAATGAAACAGCGCATAAAAGAAATTGATTACCTGAAGTGTACATTTATACTCCTGATGATTGTTTTCCATTTGGTCTACATCGGAGACAAATATCCGTATGCCAAGCAGCTGGTATATACCTTCCACATGCCTGCTTTCTTAATCATTTCAGGGTATTTGATGAACATCAACAAAAGCCTGCGCGCTTTCCTGCATACGATGGTATGGATATTCATCCCTTATGCAATCATGGAAAGCGGATACATCGTGATGTCTGCCATACTTCCGGTACGCGAACGGGTAGAAGAACTCAGCTTCGGCGTTTGGATAGAGAAGTTATTGCTTCATCCGTTAGGGCCGTACTGGTATCTGCATACACTGATGGTATGCGGCATCACTTATTTTGCCGTCGACCGCCTTACCCGGAAGTCGCGCGACCCGCTTGTTTTACCCATTATTTTGTCGTTAATTTATGCTGCCGAATCCATGCGGTTAGACATCGTATCGCTACCCAATGCGTTATACTTCGCTATGGGTTGCGTAATGCAACGCTACGGCTTGCGTTTTACGTCCTTTTTTCGCCCGTCTGTATGGTCGGTTATCCCCTTCACGATACTTGCCTGTTTCCCTGAAAATCTGAACAAATCGGTTCCCGGAGGCATAGCAATAACCTATTTGGCTGTTAGTTTGACACTGACATTATTTCGCTTCCTCCCTGCCCGAATGAAAACAATATGCGCATACATCGGTTCGCACACACTGGTCTTATTGATATTCTCTCCGGTTTTTACCATCACAGTAAAACCGCTGGCAGGCATGTTCGGTTTTGACCCTTCCGGAATGCTTTTCCTCTTTACAGCTTTGGCTATTACCGTTACAGGATGTTTCGCTCTGGCGTGGGTCATCGACCGCCTCCATCTTTCTCCCTTTTTCTGGGGAAAGCAAACAATGTTACAACCTTTTCCCGGGCGGAATGACAAGTTGACAGAGAAATAAAATTCATAGCCAAAATAGGAATAATGGCATTTCATTTGTTGATATAGAAGATAAAGAAAATATTCATTAAAAACATACGATTATGATCTCAGAAAAATTACAAAACGCAATCAACGAACAAATCACAGCAGAAATGTGGTCGTCTAACCTTTATCTTTCTATGTCTTTCTACTTGAAAAGTCAGGGTTTCGACGGATTCGCTCATTGGCTGAAATTACAGTCACAAGAAGAACTGCAACACGCTTACGACCTTGCAGATTACATTGCCAAACGTGGCGGAGTAGCCAAAGTTGACAAAGTTGATGTTGTTCCGCAAGGCTGGGGAAGCATCCTCGAAGTATTCGAACATGTTTACAACCACGAATGCCACGTATCTGAACTGATTGACAACTTGGTAAACGTAGCTTCGGAAGTAAAAGACAAGGCTTCGCAAGACTTCTTGTGGGGTTATGTACGCGAACAGGTGGAAGAAGAGGCTACGGCTCAAAGCATTGTTGACAAGTTGAAACATTGCACCGATCAAGCAAGCCTGTTGTACATGGACGACAAATTGGGTGCTCGCCAATAATTTTTCGCAATAAAACATTTATCCCCTAAGAGCTTGTTTAAATTTTGCCCTGCTCCAGTTTGAAAAAGGGAAGCTGATAAAAACAACTTATCGGAAAATTCAAACAGGCTCTAAGCGCGGATTGCGTAATTTAAAGGAATTTTTACGGATATTTCCTGAAAAATAAGCGTAATCCGCGCTTTCTTTTTATCTATCAATCTGCATTTTTATTATCTTTGCCGCCAAAATCACTCTACCTATAAACTCAATAGCAGCATGGAAGACATCCTCTTACGAAGTTTAAACTGGTGTAAACGCTTTCGTCATCGGAAAGGATATGGCATACATTCACCTTCCGACTTTTTTTTGACAACCTTTGTCATTTACGAACAAATGCCTTTTTACGCTTATGCCCCCTTACACCACCTGAGAAGAGTTGTCAACCACTTGCCTCACTATCGCGAGAAAGTGGATAAACTTCTATTCCGTCTTATCAACTACCTACAGCCTTCGCTACTTATCGAGGCTGAAACAGGCAGTGGAATCAGCACCCGATACATGGCAGAAGCCTGTACCAAGCTGCACATCCACTCATACGCAAGCGAACGACAAGACGCAGTAGAACGTATCTTATCTACCAAAGCTGCCATAGATTATCAATGGGGAGACATCATAAAAAAAATCCAAACTCTGATACAAGAAGGAAAGAAGCCCGATGTGGTACACATCGCTCATACTGCTTACTATCGGGAAATTTTTGAGCTGCTCCTTCCTCTTGCCGATGCAAAGACTTGTTTCATTATTGGAAAACCTTACGAAAATGAGGAGAAAAAACGCTGGTGGAAAGAAATAATAGCCGATAAACGAACCGGAGTTACTTTCGACTTATACGACATCGGATTGGTTTTTTTCAACAAAGAGCGTACGAAAGAACACCGCATTGTAAACTTCCTTTAATCAAACAGACCATGAAACTGGATAAAATTTATACCCGCACGGGAGACAAAGGCATGACTTCGCTGGTAGGAGGAGTACGTGTCCCGAAAACTCATGCACGCTTGGAAGCCTACGGAACCGTAGACGAACTGAATGCTTGCATCGGATGGCTGATAACCGTTACGGAAGATGAAAAAAGCAAACAATTTTTACAATACATACAACATAAGCTATTTTCCGTAGGCTCATACCTCGCCACCGACCCTGAGCGAACAGAAATTCGCATAGAAAGCCGTATATCAGAAGACAGTATAACGAAACTGGAGAAAGCCATTGATGAAATCAATTCATCGCTGCCGGCACTTTCGGGATTTATTTTACCCGGCGGCTCGCAAGCAGCTGCCGTTTGTCACGTATGCCGGACCGTATGCCGACGTTCGGAACGGCGGATTCTTGCATTAGAAACCGAAGAAAGAAGTGAAATCCTCGATGAAAAAGTCAAACGCTTCATGAACAGATTGTCAGATTATTTGTTTGTTTTATCAAGAAAACTAAACGATTTAACACATTGTGAGGAAATTTATTGGGATAAGAATTGCGAATGAAAGAATTTGTTATATTTTTGTGGCTCAATAATCAGAAACGTGTGAAACTTTTAAAAACTGATATACTATGTATTGGACATTAGAATTGGCCTCAAAATTGGAGGATGCTCCATGGCCGGCAACAAAGGACGAATTGATTGATTACGCAATGCGCTCAGGCGCTCCGTTGGAAGTAATTGAGAATTTGCAAGAGATGGAAGATGAAGGCGAAATATATGAAAGCATTGAAGATATTTGGCCCGATTACCCCAGCAAGGAAGATTTCTTTTTCAACGAGGAGGAATATTGATTAACTTCAGCACAACATCCTGCTGATGATGCAGTTTTCACCACAGGGGATACAGAGTCTCACATCGAATTTAATAGTTTGAAAAAGTGTGTGCCTCTTTGTATTCTTTGTGGTGATTTTTTTACAAACGGGTTATTCTGCAAAAAATCAGACAGGCTCTAAACCTTTTTACCCAACTAATTGTTTATATGATATGAAAAAGTTTATATTCTTCGCGCTTGCCATACTTGCCGTTAATACGGCATGTGGCAGCAGCACGAACCATAACGACAATACGAAAACTGAAAAGAATATGGAAACAACAGAAAATGGCAAGGTTATTCACCTAAATAAAGCAGACTTTCTGACGAAAGTTTATAACTATGAGAAAAATCCGAACGAATGGAAATACGAAGGGGACAAACCCGCTATCGTAGACTTTTACGCTACATGGTGTGGCCCGTGTAAAATGATTGCTCCGCTATTGGAAGAAATGGCTAAAGAGTACGATGGACAAATCGTAATTTATAAGGTAGATACGGACAAAGAACCGGAGCTGTCGGCTGCTTTTGGCATCCGAAGTATTCCTACCTTACTTTTCATCCCCGCGGAAGGAGAACCGCAGATAGGACAGGGGGCGATGCCTAAAGCTACGCTGAAAAAGGCTATCGACGAGTTCCTTTTGGGCAAGAAGTAAAAACGGAAATCTTACGGCTTCCATTCACAAAAAACAAACCCATACAATGGTGAACACACGCTGTTTCCTCCATTGCATGGGTTGTTTTTTAGGGTATTGCCCGACGGATTATTGCTTCACCTCTGCCCGACGTTTCTTGCATATCCGAAGTAAAACGGCTGCCAGAACGCCCAACGCCAAGAGCGCAAGCGCGGTAAACGCTACCGCTTCGGTTACATGAAGCGATTGGGGATCGAATTTAAATTCAATCGTATGCTTGCCCGACGGAACATTCATCGCACGCAAAATATAATCTGCACGCCCGTGTTCCACCTCTTGACCGTCGATGTACGAACGCCATCCCGGATAATAAATCTCGGCAAACACAACCGTTCCTCCTTGGGGCGAATCAACCTCATAGCGCAATGCGTTCGGCTGATAATCGGTCAACGTTATTACGCTCAGGCTGTCACGCTGCGCATCCGTCTGTTTCACTTGTGCGGCAAATTTCTTATCTACCACTGCAGTCAGAGCCGGATTATTGTGATGCAGCGCCTCTATCTCTTCATTGGCATTATCCACGTATTTAACTTCATCCACAAACCAAGCATTGCCTAAGGCATGAGGATTGAACAGCGGTACTGTATTGCCTCCCTGCAAGGGGAATATGATGTAGCGCGTATTCAGCATGTTCAAAACCGGAGTCAGCGTGGCATCCACTTGCTCCATGTCACCTCCCACTGTCGGCAATTTATCATAAAGCGAGGCTATTTCGCCCTGAATATGTTCTTCTATAATTTCTTGGTAACGGCGGAGTTTTGCCGCATGGTAACCGCCAATGCTTTTATGCCAATACGCCGTATTGTTCTCGTTAAAGGTATTGACCGACAAGTTCAGCACACGGTAATCCAGCGTTTGGTCTTTCAGAATCTCTTTATCGGTGGGCGAAGGCTGCATGAAGGGTTGCATTTCCGTACCTTTCGCCACGAACTGCTCATCATAAAGGTAACGCTTGTTCACATTCCACATATCCGCCAGACAGAGCAACGTGAGTGTGGCTATCAGAACGGAGGCTTTCATACGCTTCGTACAATAGATTATCACCAACACGAATCCTATCAGCACGATGAAGAAACTACGCCAAGCATCGGATGTGAAAATAGCCTGACGCATGTCTTCCAGATTTATCAGAATCGGTGCCAACTGGTCGGCAGGAATAGCTTGTTTCAATGCACTCATTTCTATTGTCGAGACGTACGACGGGAAAAAGAACGATGGAGCCAGTGCAAACAGCAGAGCGAGCCCTCCGGTCAACACGAAGCTGATATAGAACGCCCGTGAACGCTCGCGGAACAGGGCGGGACGCTCTACGACTTCTTTCAATGCCATGATTGCCAACAAAGGTATCGTAAATTCTGCGATGACAAGTATGGAAGAAACGGCACGGAACTTACTGTACATCGGGATGTAGTCGATAAAGAAATTGGTCAGTCCCATGAAATTATGTCCCCATGAAAGAAGTATGGAAAAGACAGTACCCGCTACCAATGCCCACTTCATCGGGCCTTTAACAAGGAACAGTCCCAGAATAAACAAAAACATAACAAAAGCTCCTACATAAACCGGTCCGGACGTTCCGGGCTGTTCACCCCAATACTGTCCTAACTGACTATATAAGCCCATGTAAGCAGGGTCGGCCTTTTCCATTGCTTTTTCGTTCTGCGCCAACGGAACGGAAGCTCCTCCTTTCACATTCGGCACAAGCAATGAGAAAGTTTCGCCTATTCCGTAACTCCATTGCGTAATATAGCTGCGCTCCAGCCCACTGTCGGTCTGGTCTGCTGTGTTTTCCTTTACCAGCTCGCTTTTGCCGCGCATGGTTTCTTTACTGTATTCATAGGTATGGTAAAGATTCGAAAGGTTAATGCAAACGCCTACTAATCCGGCTATCACCAACACTCCGCTGGCTTTCAGGAAACGCGGCATTTGTTTCTCCTTCCATGCCGAAACGCCGTAAGCTATCGCCATAAAAAGCATGACGAATAAGAAATAATAGCTCATCTGCGGATGGTTGGCCGTAATCTGAAGGGCTACGAACAGTGCCGTAACGATTCCTCCCCACAGGTATTTACCGCGATATGCCAGTACCATACCGGCTATGGTGGGCGGAATATAAGCCAACGCCACGAACTTCCAAATGTGTCCGGCGGCTATAATTATAAAGAAATAAGAAGAAAAAGCCCATATCACGGCTCCCAATGTCGCCATCCAAGCCTTGAAATCGAAAGCGCGAAGCAGGATATAAAAGCCTAACAGCATGACGAATACATACCATACATAAGTGGGGAGAAAAAGATGGTAGATTTTTTGGATAAAGCTCAGCGTGTCGGTAGAATCGTAACTGGGCGACATCTGATAAGTAGGCATACCTCCGAAAATAGCATTCGTCCACCGCGTACGCTCACCCGTTTTTTCCAAGTAGTCTTGCATCTCATGACCTGCCCCGATACCTGCTACGGCATCGTGTTGCGCCAGAATACGTCCTTCACTCACAGCCGGAAGAAAATAAACAAACGAAATCAACACGAAAAGCACAATGGCTATCACATCGGGAAGAAATCTCTTAAACTGGTTCATATCAGGATAAGTTTATTAATAATTAATTGTTTTCGACCGACAAAGATAGTATAATACTCTCTGAAAAGTCGTAAATTTGTCAGCGAAAATCATAATAAAACATGAAAATAGGAATCATCACTGCCATGTCGTCGGAACAAAGACAACTGGCAAACCAACTGACGGAAAAAACCGAACGCAGCGAAGGTGCTTTTAATTACATTGAGGGAAAGATACGAAACAACAGCGTGGTACTGATGCAATGCGGCATCGGAAAAGTAAACGCAGCTGCCGGAACGGTGGAACTGATACGCAACTTTGCCCCAGACTGTATCATCAGCACCGGAGTGGCGGGGGGCATTGATACGTGTCTGAACGTAATGGATGTGGTAGCAAGCCGGCAGATAGTATATCATGACGTATGGTGCGGCGAAGGAAATGCTTACGGACAGATACAGGGACTCCCCCTCTTCTTCAGCGGAAACGATACATTGTATGACTGTGCGCTCTCGTTAGATACCGAAACCCCGATTCACGGCGGACTCATCTGTACCGGCGACAAATTCATTACCGATGCCAACGAACTGAAAGACATCAAACGAAACTTTCCTGAGGGACTTGCCGTAGATATGGAATCAGCCGCCATCGCACAGATTTGTTACCTCTATAAAGTTCCGTTTATCAGTTTCCGGATCATCAGCGACACGCCGGGTGCAGAACAACATCTTGAACAATACAAGAACTTTTGGGGAGAAATGGCAGACCGCTCTTTCCACGTAACCGAAACGTTCCTGAAGTCGCTGCCAAACAAATTATAACGCTTGTTTAGAGCCTGAAAAAAACGCTAACGGTTGCACCGATAAATTCTATGGGTAGAACCGGGCAACGCTACCGCATGGGATGACCAACACTAACGGTAGCGTTTTTCGGGATATGCCGATGAAATCATCCTCTTGTGCCTTCAGCGTTTAATCAATTAACAAACAACGATTTAAATCAAAGATTATACCAGATTGACTTATGCAGAAAATACCGAGTTTTACCATTGACCACATTCGCCTGTTACGTGGCATTTACGTTTCGCGCAAAGACGAAGTAGGCGGAGAAACCGTCACAACTTTTGACATCCGCATGAAAGAACCCAACCGCGAACCGGTATTGGGACAGCCGGAAATCCACACCATCGAACACCTTGCCGCCACCTTCCTGCGCAATCATCCCGTATGGGCCGATAAAATCATTTATTGGGGTCCGATGGGTTGCCTCACCGGAAATTATCTGGTAATGAAAGGCGACTTGACTTCACGCGATGTGCTTCCGCTGGTAACAGAGACTTTCCGCTTTATAGCCGGATACGAGGGAGAAATACCGGGTGCAACGCCGAAAGACTGCGGCAATTACCTGATGATGAATCTTCCTATGGCGAAATGGGAAGCTGCCAAATTCCTCCGCGAAGTATTGGAACAGATTACCGATGCCAACTTGGAATATCCCCGATAACGAATCGGGCTCAAAAAAAGAGAGGTTGCCCCGTTTTATCGAAGCAACCTCTCTTTTTTCGTTTGCAGCAAGTAAAACTGAATTACTTACGCAGACCAAGTTCTTTAACGATAGCACGATATCTTTCGATGTCGCGTGATTTCAGGTAATCCAGCAACGAACGGCGTTTACCTACCAGAATCGTCAAAGCTCTTTCAGTGCTATAATCTTTTCTGTTGAGCTTCAGATGCTCAGTCAGGTGAGAAATACGGTATGAAAACAATGCAATCTGAGACTCAGGAGACCCAGTATCAGTGTTAGACTTTCCGTACTTTTCAAAGATTTCTTGTTTTTTAGCTGCGTCTAAATACATAATTTTGACCTTTAAAAAATATATAAATTTGATTTGCGGTTGCAAAGGTAGTGATAATCTTTCGGATAGCAATACATTTTCAGAAAAAAGTCGTAACTTTGCACGCAAATAATAGGTATAGTATGCAAGACATTAGAAACATTGCCATCATCGCCCACGTAGACCACGGAAAAACTACGCTGGTCGATAAAATGATGCTGGCGGGACATCTGTTCCGCAATGACCAAACCAATGGTGAACTGGTGTTGGATAACAACGATTTGGAACGCGAAAGAGGAATAACGATTCTTTCTAAAAACGTTTCGATTAATTACAATGGTACGAAAATCAATATTATTGATACTCCGGGACACGCCGATTTCGGCGGAGAGGTAGAGCGCGTGTTAAATATGGCAGACGGATGTATCCTGCTGGTCGACGCATTCGAAGGCCCGATGCCGCAAACCCGATTCGTATTGCAGAAGGCTTTACAAATCGGATTGAAACCTATTGTGGTGGTAAACAAGGTGGATAAGCCCAACTGCCGCCCGGAAGAAGTTTACGAAATGGTATTCGACCTCATGTTCAGCCTCAACGCTACCGAAGACCAATTAGACTTCCCGGTACTTTACGGTTCTGCAAAGAACAACTGGATGGGTGAAGACTGGAAAACTCCTACCGGAACCATTACCCCGTTACTGGATGCCATCGTGAAATATATTCCGGCCCCCAAGCAGTTGGAGGGAACACCCCAGATGCTTATTACTTCGCTGGATTACTCATCGTATACCGGACGTATTGCCGTAGGCCGCGTCCATCGCGGTACGCTCAAAGAAGGCATGAACATCACACTTGCCAAACGCGACGGGTCGATGGTAAAATCAAAAATCAAGGAAATAGATACGTTCGAAGGCCTCGGACGCAAAAAGGTGGAATCGGTTTCATCGGGTGATATCTGCGCCATTATCGGTATCGACAACTTCGAAATCGGCGATACGATTTGCGACTTTGAAAACCCGGAAGCATTGCCGCCCATTGCCATCGACGAGCCTACGATGAGTATGCTATTTACCATCAACGATTCTCCTTTCTTCGGAAAAGAAGGTAAATTCGTTACTTCACGACACATTCACGACCGCTTGATGAAAGAGTTGGATAAAAACTTGGCACTGCGGGTACGTAAAGCAGACAACGAAGACGGAAAATGGATTGTTTCGGGTAGAGGCGTGCTTCATCTTTCTGTGCTTATCGAAACAATGCGCCGCGAAGGTTACGAATTGCAGGTAGGACAGCCGCAGGTTATCTTCAAAGAAATAGACGGAGTGAAATGTGAACCGATTGAAGAACTTACCATCAGCGTTCCCGAAGAATTTGCCAGCAAGATGATTGACATGGTTACCCGACGCAAAGGCGAAATGGTTTCGATGGAAACACAGGGCGACCGCGTTAACATTGAGTTCGACATGCCTTCACGCGGTATCATCGGTTTGCGAACCAACGTACTGACGGCTTCGCAGGGAGAAGCGATCATGGCTCACCGTTTCAAAAACTACCAGCCTTATAAAGGCGAAATTCCGCGCCGCACCAACGGTTCGATGATTGCAATGGAGAGCGGAACAGCGTTTGCATACGCCATCGACAAACTGCAAGACCGGGGCAAATTCTTCATCTATCCGCAAGACGAGGTATATGCCGGTCAGGTAGTAGGCGAACACGTCCACGAAAACGACTTGGTTATCAATGTCACCAAATCGAAGAAGCTGACCAATATGCGTGCTTCGGGTTCAGACGATAAAGCGCGTATCATTCCGCCGGTTATCTTCTCTCTGGAAGAAGCGCTTGAATATATTAAGGAGGATGAATACGTAGAAGTAACTCCGAAAAGTATGCGTATGCGCAAAATAATCCTTGACGAAACGGAGCGCAAACGTGCCAATAAAAACAATTGATGCTACCCAATAAAATAGAGCCGGCGTATCTTGCGGTACGTCGGCTTTTCTCATAACATAACAATATGTAACGCTAATCATTATATCACTTCTGTTTCTTTCTTATTATATTCATTCCGATAGTCTTTAGGAGTCATCTGAAAATGTTTTGAAAATTCTTTATAAAAGTGTGAACGATTCACAAAGCCAGTCTTATACATAATCTCCTGAACCGTTAAAGATGTAGTTCTTAACAATTTAGCAGCCAGTTTTATTCTATACTCTTTGATGTAATCTTTAGGAGACTCCAAATCCATTTCTTTAAAACGCCGATACAACGTTCGTACACTTACTTGCATATATTCTGCCAATTCTTCTAACGAAAGGTTTTCTGAATCGACATGCTTTTCTATATACTCTGTTATCTTCAATAAAAAATCCTTGTCTTCGGCTTTAACTAAATGCCCGTGAGAAAAGCCATACGCACACGCCGAAGAATTGAAGAAGTCTTTCATCTGACTGCGATTCTCAATTAAACGCTCTACCACCGCTTTCAGATAATTAATATTAAAAGGCTTATCGATATACGCATCCGCTCCAACATCTAAACCGATAATCTTTTCTTGACTGGAGTTTTTTGCAGACAATATAACAATCGGTATAGACATTGTATGTTTGTTCTGTTTCAATCTTCTGGTTAATTCAAACCCGTCTATCCCCGGCATCATAACATCTGTTATTATCAGAATAGGCATATCATTTTTAATCTCTTCCAATGCCTGTTCAGCATTTTGGGCAACAACTACCCTAAATTCGTTTGAAAAGGCTTCTTGTAACAACATCAAGACCTCTACATTATCATCTATCACCAGAATCTTAGGACCGGGCGCCACCACATCTGAAGCTAACTCTGGCAGTCGTTCCGGTTGCGCAGATTTCATTACCGGCAGAATATTTTCTGTATTAAAACTTTCAGTTTCTCCACCTTCCGGTGTTAAATCCAACATAGGGAGCAACACTTCAAACTCAGCATAACTCTTATACTCACCCTTAATTTGAATTTCTCCGCCTAACAATTCAACCATACTGCGACAGATGGCCAGTCCCAAACCATTTCGCGAAGACATTCCTTTAATAGAAGAAGTTTCTACATCATCTAACACTTTATATCTGTTAAATATCAAAGGAATATCCTCTTGCCTGATTCCTTTTCCCGTATTATATACCTTGATACACAATCTGCGATCGACAGTAATATTTACCGTCACACGAATCAATCCGCCAATAAAAGTATATTTAAAAGCATTCGATATCAAGTTATTCAGTATTTTTATCAGACACTTGCTATCGGTATTCCAAAGAATGTCTGCCGCAACTACATTCTCTACCCGAATCTGATTCTGCTCTGCCAGCTCAGAGAAAGAATGAATAATTTCATTACACACGGAAGAAACATCTATTTGCTTAATATACAAAGTTTGATGTCCTGTTTCCAAGCGCCGGAAGTCAATGATTTCTTGAATTAACGCATTCAACCGTTCTGCATTAGCCTTAATCAACGACACGTACTTATGCACATATTCCGAATGGTCATATTGCAACAAACGTTCACACGGACCATAAATCAACGTAAGAGGAGTAGAAAATTCATGGGTTATATTCGTAAAGAAACGCAGTTTTTCCTCATATAATTCTTCTTTATGCGCTTGTTCCATTTTTTCTAACGCCAGTAGTTTTTTACGCTGCTGTTTAAGCAAGAACCAACGAATACTAATAAAAACGGCCAACAAAATTAACAATGAATAAATAATGACAGCCAACGTACTTAAATACCACGGAGAAGCAATTGTTATATATACCGGATAAGCATGGCTGAATTCTCCTGTCGCCTGATTTTTATAACGAATCTCAAGAAGGTAGTTCCCGTGATTCATTTGAGTAAAAGATATGCTGTTATTTGCTCCATTGTCTATCCAGTCTGTCTTTTCGTTCAAACGATACTGATAGCTATAATTGGTTGGATTTACATAATCAAGAGCAAGAAAAGACAAAGTAAAGTTATTCTGGTCAGGCTCCAACAAAAGAGAAGGCTTATCTCCCCAGTTCTGCACATCAATACACATTTTCTGTTCACCCAACACATTAATATTAGTGAAACGCAACGGTGGATTAGTCAATTCTTCATCAGATACATACTTTTTATTATTGGTTATAACCACAAAACCATTAAATCCTCCGAAGAAAAGCGTATCATTCTGGCTAAATGAAGCACCGTCGCTAAACTCTAAAACTTTCAGTCCGCTGCCTTTACCATAATTCTGGAATTTATTATTCAAAACATCGAAACCAATCAGCCCTCCATTGGTAGCAACCCATAACCGCTCGTTTTCATCTTGAAGCATGGCATGTATGGTACTGTTTATAAACCCCACCGACTGATTAAAATAGGATTCTTTATCGTGTTGCTTTTTTATCAAACCCGCTCCTGTTCCTAACCAAAAGATGTCTTTATCACGGATTATTGAAAAGATATCGCTTACCACCTTACTTGTATATTCACCCTGTAAAGGGATGGCAGACAAACTATCGCCTTTTATATGAAACAATCCATACCCCCGATTACCAAACCATACGTTACGCCGGACATCGGCAAATAGAGTGAAAAAATAATTCGAGGAAAAATTACCGTTATCAATCGTATAACGCTTCAATGAACGAATATAAGGTATGCCCGCCCTATCTGACACAAGTGCACGAACAACGCCTGTGCCTACTGTGGCTATCCAAAGCACCGAATCACTTTCTTCATAAATGGCATGAACGTAATTGATTTTTTCAGACGAAGATACGCTCCTGATTTTTCCATCACGATAAGAATAATAACTGAGTCCCGAATCATGCCCTATCCAAAACAAAGGCCTGCGACTTTCAGCAAACGAATAGACCGAATTATCTATTAATCCACTCTCTGGCGAATTTATCAGTTCTGTCTTGTATCTCACATCATGCCGTTTTGGGGAGAAATCATAAATTTTAAGAATGCCTTCTCCTTTCGTACCCAGCCACAGTGTTCCTTTGGCGTCCCAAAAGATTGAACGGATCGGTTTTCCTATACTTTGATTCAAATCCTGATAAGTTACAGACAAAATAGAATATTTTCCTTCAGAATAAACAAATACACCTTGCCCGTCGGTAGCAATCCAAACAATATCCTGAAAACGGTCTTTCAGAATCCGGAAAACCCCTGATTTAATTCCTAAATCATCGACAGCATATTCATTATTTGCCTGCAAAGATATTTTCAGCAAACCATTCGTCTGAAAAGCAACAAAAAAAGATGTGCCATCGCGAAGTATATCTACAACAGTACCCCTTCCCTTCAAAGCTTTTTCCCAATTACAAACAAACTGCTTTTCTTGTCTTACCAAGTTATATCCAAACAAATTACAATTTCCGTCGAGCCAATAAATCTGATTATTATCCCCGAATCCATAACATACATCTGTTTTCTCACGATTACTTACAGCAGAAAGCCTGTATTCTCCCTCCGGAGAATGCTCCATTTGGTAACATACAATCTCATCTTTCAGGAAAAGGACCAAATAATGCTCATTCACGTAAAGATTAACAATGTCTTCTTTATTCAAGGTGCCTATCGGAAGTTGGTAAAACTCCTGCTTCATCGCGTTGAAAGCATAGAGAATATTACTGCTCGAAAAGAAAAACAAATCGCCCAATTCGTTCTTCACCATCATGTCGCTGCCTTTAAACTGAGAATACTCTTCTACCCGATGTTTGTTCCGGTCTACCTTAGTAAGTCCGTAATTGGTCTGCACCCAAATCACACCCTCATGAGTTTCAAGCATTTCCTCTATCACATAGCCTGAGAGGTTCAGCTGCCCCCAGCCATTCCAACTATATGCTTTCGTACCATCGTATATATTCACCCCGTCACACGTTCCCATCCATAAAAAGCCCTTGTTATCTTGCAACAAAGAAAGCACAGCGCTGCTGGTTAGTCCGTCGGCATTTGTTATTTGCCTGATGTTATAAGCCGATAAAGAATTTATTGTACATAAAAGGAGAACAAACAATCCTCCCATAAATTTCAACACAGTATTCATAGCATCATTTTTATCAATAACCGGATACAAAGGTATAGAAAATTAACAAATATTCCGACTTTACAGTAAGTACAAAAAAATGGGCGAACCTTACGGAAACGCCCATCTCGCCTATGGAAAGAAATGCCTACTTTTTTTAATTTATGGGCTTATTTTAACTTAATCCTGCATAATCAATAACCTGAAAAAACGCTACCCATAGGACTTATCTGTTCTATGGGTAGAACAGGACAACCCATCCGCATGAAATGACCAACACTAACGGTAGCGTTTTGACGACATAACAGACGTAGAATTTCTGCCGTACTTCCGTGAGCAGAAAAGTGTATCCCAACCATTGTTTCGACATACTCATCCGTATGTTTCAGACACACCTACCGAATTAATTATCACGTCATTGACTGCTAATCATAAGGGCTGAAGCACACACATGGCCTCCATCAACATACAGCCGGTCAGATGAGGAGTCAGCCCTACGCTTTCATTATCTTCGGGTGCCTTTCTCCAACGTCCGCCATACAACATAGTTTTGGAATTAATACCTTGAGTAGCCATAACCGTAGCGCAACGGGTAATGTAATCATGAAACTTTTTACGGTACGTAATATCTAAATCCGATTCGTTTATCAGTTTCACGAAATAACGGAAAAAGATTCCATGAAACAAACCGCCGTCACCTTTTTCCGCATCAGACAGCACGCCGTCATTATCAGAAAGGTGTTCAACAACGTAATTAGCCGCTTTTACCGCATCGTCAAGATACTGTTTGTCGCCCGTAATTTTATAAAGCTCATGCGCCGCCCCCAGAAACGTCCCGACATTGTAAGTAAACACCCAGTTTTTCTGGATTTCACCCTTTCCGTTGATATTGTCATAAACAGCACCGGTCTCACGGTCGAACAAATAATTCTTCTCCCATACGAAAATCTTGATAGCCTCATTCAGATAAGCATTTTTCACCTTCCCGCCGGTAAACCCTGCCTTATCGAAAAAGTTATACAGACGAGCTGCAATCAGAGCCGCCGGTCCGTTTGAACAAGCATTCTTCGATTTTGCCACATCCGTTTTCCATGTAATGCCTCCATACCACGGCGCTTCATCTTCAGGTCCCCACGTAGGCCAAATCCAATCGTCATATACTTGCCTTGCCTTTGCTATATACTGTTTCTCTCCCGTACATTCAAACATCCGGATTTGCGCCAATACAATCCACTCCATATCATCGACAAACACATTCCACCACGGGTCTTTGGGGTTCATCTTTCCGGCGAAGTTATACCGGGGCATCCCTTCCCACCACAAAGGGAAAATCTCCTTGTAACGTACGTCGCCTGTACGCATATACGCATCAACCAGCACATCCATCGCATGTGCCTGCGGCCAATAATTATTGGTCGACATATCGGAAAGATCGCTGCCATAGTTGAAATAAAAACGGTCTTCATAATCTTCGAAGCCTGCTCCCCAAAAATGCTTGATAAGCGCTTCCGACGTACCGTCCGCCATCTTGTTCCAATACGCCTTATCTTTCTGCGCAAATGCTCCCAAAGCCAGACAGAGCGCAAATAAAATTGTAAAAGTCTTTTTCATAATCAGTTATCTTTATATTAAATTTCATTCCACGGTTATCACAAGTTCTTTCCCCTCTTGCAGTTGGGCATGGGACACAAAATAGCCGTCGATAACCTTACCTCCGCAAGTTATCTGCCGAATCTTTTTTCCGCTTCCCTGCTTGGTAATGGTGAAAGGCTTGCCTTGCAATTCAAAAGTAACTTTGTCGAACAGCGGAACGGTAACAATATACTCGGCATCGGCAGGAGAATATGTGTACAGACCAATGGCATTAAACACATACCACGACGACATTTCTCCGGCATCGTCCATACCGGCGTATGCCAACTTGTCTTGCCCCATATCGTAGTAATGTCCCATCAACGAATCGAGTACCGCCTGTGCTTTTTCCTGCTTACCTATGAAGTAATAAGTATAAGGGATGCTATGCCCCGGCTGATTTCCATGACAATAGTTCCCGATGAATCCCGTCATGTTATCCACTTCATATCCGCGCCACGGTTCTGTGAAAAGAGAGTCTAATTTGGCCTCAACCGCAGCGTTATCAGGATAGAGTTTAATCATTCCCTCCGGGTCATGTGGTGCAAAGAAGAGTGCATTCCAAGCATTAGCCTCGCGATACATATACTGATAGTAAGGATAATAAGGGTCAAAGTCTTTTATCCAACTGCCGTCATCAATCTTACCTCTCCAAAAGCCTGTACTTGGATCGAACAGCGTCTTATAGTTTTCAGAACGTTTCATCAGTAGTTTATAATTAGCCTCATCGCCCAATTCTTTCGCTACGAGTGCCACTGCATAATCGTCATAAGCATACTCTACGGTTTTCGTCACCGCACCTTTATATTCGTCCTGCGTAGGGACATTCACTGTATCTTTCTCGGCTATCCAACCACGCTCAATATATTCATCCAAATATCGACGTCCTCCCTCACCCGGAACGGTAGCATTTTTCAGAATCAGCTTATATGCCCTGTTAAGATCAAAATCATGTAATCCACGTAACCAGCTTCCCGAAATAAAAGTTGAGGCATGATCGCCATGAAAAAATGTTGGCATGTATCCATTGCTCTTTTCTCCTTTGTCAATGATAGATTTAATTACATCTGTGGTTACTTCGGGCGAGAGCATCCCTAACAGAATCAGCTTATTGCGATAATCGTCCCAAAAAGACGGATTTGTATAGTAATTAAATCCGTTATTAACCACGTTGCCCTGAATGTCTGTGTAGTCAAAATTCACATCACTACGCAACGCAGGCCATTTGAAAGAGTTATACAGACAGGAATAAAACAAATTCTTTTCGCGCTCTGTACCTCCTGAAACTTTGATTTTAGACAACAGTTTTTCCCATGTATTATCCGCTTCACGAGCCACTTGTGCAAAATCTTTATTCAGCATCTCCTGTTCAAGGTTCATTTTCGCATTCTCTACGCTGACGAACGAGAATCCGATTTTCATTTCCAATGGCTGAGTACCTTTACTATCAACAAAGCGAACGATAGCCACTTCATGTTTATCGTCTTTCTCCATCGTCACATCCGCTATTGGATAATTGGTTATACCATAGAAGTAAATTTTACCTTCTCCAGCCTGATACCCCGTAAGCACTTTTTCACCGGATTTCTCAATGTTCCATTCTGTCACCGCATTGTTTGAACGACGAATATCTACCAGCAAAGCTTTATCATCGTCTTTACGATAGGTATATTTATGATAGGCACACCGCAACGTACTGGTAAGTTCCACATTTACACCATACCGACTCAAATAAACCTGATAATAACCCGGATGCGCCGTTTCGTTCTCATGACTGAAAGGCGAACAGTAATCACTTGGAGAAACCTTACCGACCACAGGAAGCATCGGAACATGCAACAAATTCCAATGCCCCTTGTTCGTATGAGAAAATCCATAAATAACGCTATCCTCATATTGATAACCAGCCCCACTACGATATTGAGTTACCGGACTTACTTGCACCATAGCATTAGGCAAAGTAGCTCCGGGAAACGTTTCTGCTCCCCAAGTCCGGGCTTCTTTTTTACGCTCGTATCCCAAATCTTCCTTTTCCCACAACGTTGCAGTACCTAAAAAAGGATTTACATACTCCGTCAATCTACTCTGATTCTCACAATTCGTAAATAGTATGAGAGAAATTATATATATAAAAATACGATTCTTCATTTTGTATCTTATTTGACGTTTTCTTAAAAAGATATATTACAAAACCTTATCAATAGCTTTTTTTATCAATTCTTCCATGACCAAATATCCTTCAGATGTAGGATGAACTCCATCTTTCGTGTATTGAGGATTCAATGCCCCATTTTCTCCATAAACCATTTTCTCGTAATAATCAACATACATTATCTTATGCTTACGAGCATACTTCTTAAGACGTGCATTAAGAGACAATATCTTAGCTTGTGCATCCAGCACAGACGGATTCCAGCCAAAAGAAGCGGCAGGCAATGTAGAGGTCAATATAACTTTAATTTTATGTGCTTGGGCCAACTCTACCATCGAAACAATATTGCCAAAAGTATATTCTTCATTATAAGGACATGTGTTTTCTGCAATGTCATTAGTTCCGGCATTGATAACAACCAATGTCGGAAGTAGCTTAATAACGTCTTCGCGAAAACGCAACAAGAACTGATAAGATGTTTGTCCGCTAATACCACGCCCTATATAGCCGTTGTCGGTAAAGAAATCAGGATGTGCGTTCACCCACCCTTCGGTGATGGAGTTTCCCATAAAGACAACCCGCTTTGATTTTTTCCCAAGAATCGGCACGTTTTTATTTTCTTGAGCATAACGGTTTAAACCGCCAAAATCACGATTTTGCGCATTGACTTCTGTACAAATTAAAGATAGGAGAACTACTCCTATATAAATAACATATTTAATCATTTTATCCACACTTATTATTCACACTTTTCTTTATTCATTTAAAATCTATTAGTTATTATAAAGGTTGTCTGCATTATATCCGATGCCAATCTCCCCGACTATCTTAATAAACAAACACCCCATGCTCCAAACCCAAACTTTTCATACTGTGGGCATATCTTTTTGCTGTTTTATTCGTTTTCAACGAATTTGCATAATTACCAAGAGGAGTTATCACCTTAATCGTAATGATGTTATTCCCTTTCTTCATTTTACCTTTAAGTCGAAAGCGATGATCTCCATACCAACCTGTACCGAGCTTTTCACCGTTTACATACACTTCCGATACCCCTCTTACGCTTCCCAAATCAATAACTGAGTAACTGTCCGGATTTGCAAATTCTTTATTCAAAGTATAAGATAATTCGCCCGCAAAGGTTTTAAGCCACGGGAATGGCAGTGAATTAAAATCGGTCAGAGTATCCATATAAAATTCTTTTCGACTGCCGTCGAAATGGTTTGCTTCTACTTTCCATTTTCCCGTCAGTTCAACAGCATTGTCAGGGCGACATGGCATCGGTGTGTACCAGTCGCCAACTGCATCCGAATCAAATACGATTAACTTGGATTCGGAAGGTCGGAGCATAATATCCATCTGCCTTCCGCCGTCGGATAGCCTGTAACGCTCACCGGTTTCGGGCAACCATATCCAAGCATTCTTACCTTCGGTACTTTCGGGAAATTTAACCATCGTATGATGTGAGGATACCCGACTGAAATTGGTTATAAAGAAAATATCTTTATCGCCCGATTTATAGTAATTACCAAACACCCATTTTGAGGGATTGTCAATTTTTACATAAGGCGTAATGCTTAAACTGTCTTGAACCTGTCTATACCATTCCGTAAGACTTCCGCGCGGAGAAGCTATTTTGATAAAACGTTGCGGATATTTTACTTGAATCCGACTTATTACATCATTTACCTTGCGGGAACGAGCTTCAAAATCATTCATTCCGATACTTTGCCACGGAGTACACCCTATGCAGATTACACGGCCTCCGGAGGCTACAAATCTTTCGATAACGCCAGCCGTTTCGGGAGACAAGCTCTTCACTTCCATAAGAATCAACGTTTTATAGGAACGAGGACCGAACGACAACTTACCACCCTTTATTTTCGACTGTTTAATAATGTTCTCACTGACATAATCACACCCATTGCCATTTTGATGCAGATTCTGCCACAAATCATGGGCATAATCCGGATAAACATGAACCGGATAGGGTTCGCGCTGCTGACCTAACTCTGACCACATGTCTTCCAATGGCGGCAAAATGGCAATATCTGCTTGCGGAATACTGTTTTGCAACACGGCAGAAAGACGCGCTTTATAATCTGTCCATAACCGATAGTACGGATACATTGTGTTCTTCTCGCTGAAATACTCGCCGAATTTTATCCAACCGGGGAAAGGAGCTTCAACTGGACTGTAATTAAATCCATGCAAAATGGAATGATTTACACCCGAAATATTGCTCATATCGCCGGCTATCTTGATTTCCTCCAAAGTCGACTGAAATATCTCGCCTGTATTGGTTATTTCTTCGCAACTTACGATACCATTTCCTGCCAGCAAAGAGCCGGATGCAACAAATTTGTTTATCATCGAATGTGCATGTCCCAAATAAATTTCCTTGTCGGGATATTCGGTTCCAAGACCGTCTCTGAACCATGTCTCACATTCGGGAATGTCAATATACATTGATGACTCTATCGGGTGTAAGGCCCTGCCATACGCCTGCACACGCGACTGAATACCATTGTCATGACACCACTTATTGAACGTATCAATAAAGTTTTCCTGAAACAGTTTAATCTGAAAATGTTCAAAATCATTCCGCACTCTCTCAATCACCTCTTTCTTCACTTTTTCCGAAAAGTTACATCCGTAATCATCCGGCAAAGGCTCTCCCATGCTTCCCACCTTCCTTATCACATAAGGCAGATAAGGCAGCAGTGAATAACCGTAATATGTTTCCCATTCTTTTAACAGACTGTCGCTCCAATTTGCACCTTCCAACTCAAAACTGTCGACAAACGCTGCTCTAATGGCATTCTTCAATTCAGGCGATTTATATGGCAAAGCCGACGAAAGACGATTCAGGTATGCGATAACAGCATTCTTGTCGAAATGATTCAATACCGGACCGCAAGCTCCGGGAGCACCTTCTATCACGCTCATATATCCTACCATTTTGACAAAGAAATATAACACGTATTTTCCTGCCGGCACGTTTATCTCAAAATCGGATTTGTCGGCCAAGTAATCGAACGATGTACCGGGAGTAAAAGTGTCAACCTTTTCAGGCATCAGCCGGATATACATCAACTCTTTTTTCGAATCACGATTTTTCGACATAATGGGAGGATCTACCCTATCCAGTACCTCACTTTTCTTAACTGATACTTTAACACCCTGAGTCCCTCCATCTATCTTCATCGTTTCTACTGTCAGCATCTGCAACTGATGTTTTTCAGGAAGAAACTCTCCGCCAAAAGGCCATCCGGAACCGGCAATCATATCGCAAACCATACCCCTGTCTTTACAGCCTTTTGCGGCCACCTTCACCATATTCACCCACTCATCTGAAAGATAAGGCATAACTTTATAACCCAGAGTATCCGCCTCATCCGGAAAACGGATTGAGTTAATTTCCACTCCTCCTATTCCCATCTGTTTCATTACATCCAATTCATGTAATATTTCTTTTTCATTTAAACGTAACCCATTCCACCACCATCTAACAAAAGGACGATATTTCGACTCCGGATTCTGAAATACCTCATAAAGGTTCTTCGATTCAATATTGATATTAGATTTTTCAGGCAAATTTTTACTTGCAACTCCAAAATGGATTACAAATAAATATGCCAAAATGAAGACTATTCTGTGATTCATACCAACAACAAGTAATAATAAATGAAATGTTTTCTAAATCTCACTTTATTCATGCAAAAGCCTGTTTAAATTTGTTCAGCCTCAGTCCGGAACATAAAAATTTCGTTCCGATGAATGAGCAAGTTCTTCGCATAGAACGGGAATGTTTATCTCCATAAAGAACCTAATTTAAGCTCTGTCAGAAACTCGAAAAATTCTACCCATAGAACCCATCAACACTATGGGTAGAAATGGTCAACTCATCCGCATGAAATGACCAACACTAACGGTAGCGTTTTTTCACTATATCTGCCGGAGAATTTCTTCTTATATTTTCATTGGCGAGATAGCTTTAATAAGTTCAAAATAAACAACTAACCATTGTTTTTTAAGAAAGAAACAAACTGTAACCGTATTTCTTCTGCTCTTCAACCGTTAAGCTGGAAAATTTAAACAGGCTTCCAATAATGTCCTATTATATTTCAATGTTACATACTTACTGTCATACTTTTAAACCTAAGAGCCTGATTAAATTATCCGATAGGGATATTTTAACAGGCTCTTAATTTTTATTTCAAAAGTGCTTTTGCTTCTATCAACGCGCATCCGCTCGCCTGTGCTCCAAGCTCAGTAGTACCCGAAGCAGGAGTAGTCCAATTTGTACCAAATAGAATATCCAGCTTATTCACACCTTTCCGCCATAACACATCGGCATTATTGTTGAAGAAAGTAACAAACTTTTTACGGTATACCTCGTCAAGATCGGGTTCCATAATCAGCTTGACGAAATAACGCATAAAGATTCCTTTGAAAAAGCCACCATCGCCTGTTCCTTCATCCCGCAACACATTGTTTCCACTGTCAATCATGCCAGCATCGCTGATACAGAAATAAGCAGCTTTACGTGCATCTTTCAAATAATTAGCTTCTCCGGTCACTTTATAAAGTTCATGGGCAGCCCCTAAAAATGTACCTTGATTATAGCTTAATGAAAAGCCGCCAATTTCACCAGTCTCCCCATTCAAATTATCATAAACAGCCCCGGTAGCCTTGTTAAAAAGGTTTTCTCGCAACCATGTATAAATCTTCACGCCCCAATCCTTATAAGTTTCATCCTGAGTTACGGCATAAAGACGCATAGCCAGCAAAGCGGCAGGTCCGTTTGAGCAAGCATTCTTACTCCAGCGTTGGTCGGCTTTCCACGATACTCCGCCGCCCCCGTACTCTTCGTCCCATCCGCCTTCGATGTATCCCCACAGCTCCTTAGCCGTGTTCAAGTATTTTTCCTCCTGAGTGGTTTCATACAAACGTACCATAGTGAGACCAATCCATTCCATATCATCATAAAAATTATTCCAATAGGAATTTCCATTTTTCACTCTGATACCCTCGTACCACGGAGTAAACAGGTCAGAATATTTAGTATCTCCACTGCGCAAATAAGCATCAATAACCACATCCATAGCCTGAGCCTGCGGCCAATACTGAAACCCTGTTCCGTTTCCATCGTTCTCATAATTAAAATAGCCTTCTTCGTTCCAAAAACGGTCGGGCAATGTTGAACTGGCACTATCAGCAGCAGCACTCCAGTCTATCACATAACCGGTATCATATACGTACTCATCTTCAATCTTACTGCAGGAAGCCAAAAGCAATCCTGTAATAAAAAAGAATAATAACCTATATTTCATAACTCAATCAGTTTGCAAGTTCTACATGATGTGTATAATTTTCTCCCGTAAAAATCACAGAAATCCGTGTTACAGCTCCCGGATTTGCTCCGTCAGCGGCTCCATCAAATTCGTTATTCAATTTCCACTTTTGGTCCCATTGGTTATCAGGAGTCTCTGCAATATAGAAATAAGGATCATCTGCCGAAATATCTCCCGGATTACTATCCGTCGTATTTTTAGTTCCCCACATCTGTCTTGTTCCGTCGGCATATATCATTAAGAATTTATAGCGCTGGTCTCTTCCCCAACTTTCTTGCTTAAATTCAACTATACCTTCACCTTCGAATACACCCTTTCCTTTATAAGGAAGCTCAAAGGTAACCTCATTACTCGGGCAGAAGAAGAATCCCAAGCTTTGTATCTCAGTCATCTTAATCGAAGCCGTTGTAAAATCGAATACAATACGATAAATACCACCCTTAGATACCGTTGTTTCACCTTCGCCTTCAATTATAACACCACTTTCATTAACGTAATAAGATTTGGCTCCATCTGAATTATTATCAACCAACCGATAAGACTTGCCTTCTTCCAGTCTGGTAAACACTTCAAATACCCCCAATTCATTAGGCATAGAACAAGGAACAGCTTGTGTAATATCCGTACCTCCTTCGGTAGCTTCACCCGTCAAATAAACTTGGTTAGGCAATTCGGTAAATCCTTTCAAGCAAGTTATAGCAAGCGTTCTCGACTGCGTAGACATTGCAGAGTTTAATCCCCGGGAAGCCACTACCGTCCACTTCAACGTTCCGGTTTCACCCCCATTGATACCTGCAGCTTTGCCCACTTTATCCAATACCTTATGCGTAATCGTGGCATAATTACGCACACCATTATTATCAGCTATTACACGATAGATCGGATTTGTAAAATCGCCGTCTTCTTTATCAAAAACAACTTCATACAAGGGCGAACCACTATCTTCGGCTTTAGCTGCTGCCCACTCAAAAAACAGTGAGGCCGTAGACGAAGCAACCAGTGTTACACTTTGCCCATCTGTCGGTTCATACAGTTGGGTTACAGGACTCACCTGTACATCTTTATATTCCATATCTTTAGTACATGAGGTAGAAAATAATATGCTCATGCATACAACGAATACATAAAAAAATCTCAGTTTCATCATTATAAGTATTTAAAGTTAATCAATTAGCATATCCGGGGTTATTGGGAGCCAGATTATGATTCAAGTCAATCTGACTTTGAGGAACTGCCCATAAATAATCTCTTTGCTCATTAAAGTTATAGGTATCTACACGAATTTTTCCTACGCCTTCGAAAGTAGCACCGTTAACGTCTCCTGCCAGATATTCAGAACCGGCCTTCCAACGTTTGATATCAAACCATCTTAATCCTTCCATTGCCAACTCACAACGACGCTCATTGCGAATCAACTTCCGCATATCATCTTCAGACAAAGAAGGATATTCCAATGCACCAGCATCTGTAAATCCGGCACGCTCACGGATACGTTTGATTGTCATATCCCAAATATCTTTGGTAAACTCACCTTTCTCAAACTTAGCCTCGGCATACATCAATAGCACATCTGCATAACGCATGGTGATAATATTCTGACCAGAGTTCAAATCACCAACGTCCTGCGGACTGTAATATTTGCGTACATAATAACCAGTAGCTGTATTATTACTTCCATAAACATATTTATCGACAGTTGTTGATGTATTAGGGTCAATATGAATAACAGTTCCCTGACTTCCATCGTTTACATTACCACTCCAATCATATCCATCATATATAATCGTAGCCGTCATACGAGGGTCTCTGTTAGCATACGGATAGTTCTCATTATAATTACTTCCTTGCTCCTTAATACCCTTTCCATTCAGCATAATATAGCTATCTACCAAAGATTGCTGAGGAACCCGATTAATCGTTCTACCTCCCACACTTAACGGAGCCATATCTACCATATCTCCCCAAGTAAGAAGTTTCTTTACATACGAGCGATCCATTATCACTTCCTGATTATATTCGTTTTCTTCCTCAAATAATCCTCGATAAGAAGGATATAAATCATAAGTACCATACTCTCCCTGATTATTGATAAGGTTTTCTGTATAAGTTATTACCTGATCCCAATTACCTTCCATCAGATAAACACGTGCTTGCAACATACTTACCGCACCTTTTGTTATTTTACCCTTTTCAGCATCTGATAAAGACGTATTGACAGGAAGAGCATCTTCAATATCAGTCAATTCATCATGAATGAACTGTAAAACCGTAGCGGCAGGAGTACGCCCAATCGAATTCGCCTCATCTAATGTTAGGTCTGTCGTAAAAAACGGTACATCACCATAAAAATTAACAAGACGGAAATAAATGGCAGCACGAATAAAACGAATTTCGGCTGTCATACGAGCTTTTACAGCCGGGTCCATATTGGCAACCAAATCTACCTTATCTAAAAAGACATGACAAGTTTTGATTCCTCCATACAGATTTTTCCATTCACTGTCAAAAAGCCCGATTGAAGGAGTTGCCTGTCCCTTACGTATGGCACGCTGGTCGGTAACCGTACGCCCGTCAATCACATTGTCGCTCAAGCTCTCATCCGACCACATCTTTCCAGCGTCATACATCTGGCTATACGCCATATTAACCACATTCTGAGCTTTTGCTTCCGAAGTCCAATAACTATTATCGGTAAATTTATTTGTAGGCAAATTTTCCATGTCGTTACAAGCCGCCAACAACAGCCATGTGCTTGCAACAGACAGCATATATGTTTTCAATTTCATAAAATCACATTATTAAAATTCTACATCGATACCAAAGCCATAATAACGCAATGTGGGATAAGAACGTCCGCTATTGGCTCCACCTGCCGACATCTTCGAGTCGAACTCGGTAGATTCAGGATCAATAAAACTATTATTACTAAAAGTAAGCAAGTTCTCAGCGTTTACGTATAATCTGAGTCTTTCCATGCCTAATTTCTTCGACCATGATTTGGGTATTGTATATCCTATTACCAAATTCTTTAAGCGCATATATTTACCATCCAGAATCTGCATGTCCGAACCAGTTCCGTAGTTATTCTTGTTTGAATCAGAACCGGGAGCAGCCAAACGCGGCCATTCGGCATCTGTATTGGTCGGAGTCCAGAAATCGAGTTGATGCTTAAATATATTATATGAATAATTTTGATGTAACGGCTCAATCAACTCACCGCGCAACATCATATCACGCTTTCCTACACCTTGCCAAAACATACTGAAGTCAAGACCTTTCCAAGAGAGGTCGTAAGTAAAGCCAAACGTATACCGCGGGAATGCATTACCTAAAATAAATCGGTCTTTCGAATCGATTACTCCATCATCATTTCTATCGACAAACTTAACATCTCCGGGTTGTACTTTACCGCCTACGGGTATAGCCGAAGCCTCTATTTCTTCATAACTTTGGAAATATCCGTCTGTTTTATAACCGTAATATGAATTCAAAGGTACACCTTCACGGATGATACGTTCCAACTCATCAACTTTTGTAATCTGCTCATGACCGGGATATGTCAAGACTTTATTATAAGAATCGCTCAGATTGAAACCAAACCGATGCTGTACTTGTCCTGTCTGTAAATTATAATTAATGCCTATTTCCCATCCTTGATTCTGCATTTCTCCAATGTTATCCATCGGCATATCCGTTCCGAAAACAGTGGGAACTATGGGTTTCATTAAAATATCGGTCGTACGTTTATAAAAATAATCAAAAGTCAGGTTCAATTGACCGTGGAAAAACGATGCATCGACTCCGACATTAAAGGTTTTTGTCTTTTCCCAAGTCAAATCATTCAGTCCTAATGCAAAACCAGTTCCCGAAACGACAGAATTATTATAAGCATAATTATTGTCATATACCGTATAAGTGGTAAAGCGGTCATAAGTACCAATAGCCTGACTACCCAGTATACCGAACGAAGTACGTAATTTCAAATCACCCACCTTGTCTTTATAAGTACTCATAAAGTTTTCTTCAGACAAGCGCCATCCCAAAGATATGGAAGGGAAGAAGCCCCATCTGAAATCTTTATGGAATTTGGATGAACCGTCATAACGGAAACTAAACTCTCCATAATACTTATCAGCAAAAGAATACCCTACACGTCCCAACAAAGAAGTAAGACTGGTACGGTTTGTATCATCTACCGAAGTTTTCCCTGTAATATTACCAGCTTCTCCCGTAGTAACATCTGTTCCTATGCCTAAATCCGGGTCAACATATTTCTTTTCTATTTCATTGGCAGTATAGGTATATGATTCATTCGTCACACCCAACAAGCCATTAACAGTATGTTTACCAAAAGTTTTGTTATAGTTCAATAACAGCTGAGAATTTATCAGGTAGGCATTACTGTTCCAATTACTGGTTTTATTATTAGCCAGATTAACCGGACGCGGAGTAGTTGCATCCTCACTTGCATAATATTCAACCGCATTATTCCGGGTAAACCGTGTATCGTTGATTACATCTGCACCTAAAACCCCTTTTAAAGACAATCCGTCGATTATCTTCATTTCGGCAGATACATTTGCATTCAGGTAATTATTACGGTACTTATTCGTTCCGCCAGCTTCCAATGAGCCAAGAGGATTAAACTCCGATAAGATATCGTTTAACAAATAACGCCCATCTGCCGATTTCATCTTATAATAGTAGTAAGTAGGGACACGTTCGGCATCAATTTCCAGACTGCTACCGGTGGTACTGAGACTGTTATTTCGCGTATAGGCAAGAATGGCGTTTATTTTAAAGCGACCTACTTCAGTACTGATATTCGTACGGAAATTATAGCGCTCTACCCCGAAATTCTTATTACCTACGTAATTGCTTTCCTGATCGAAATATCCCATCGAAATCATATACGTAGTATTGGCAGAGCCTCCCGAAACACTAAGATTATAGTTTTGTTGCAAAGCTGTGCGCATAATCTGATCATAAAACCAGCTTTCTTCACTCTGATGTGCCGCCAAGTCGCGGATTTGCTCAGGAGTAAATTTCGGATCACTTCCAACATTGGTATATGCCAAGTTGGTTAACGTCGCATTCTGATATCCCGCCAATGGAGAAAACAAAATATCCGGATTCTGCCATCCTACCGAACCACTCAAACGCACGGTGGGTTTTTCATTCTTTTTACCTGTTTTGGTGGTCACCACAATCACACCGTTTGCCGAACGAGAACCGTAAATAGCTGCAGTACCTGCATCCTTCAACACAGAAATATTCTCAATATCGTTAGGATTCAATTTATTAAAGCTGCCTCCATCAGACACTATTCCATCAATTACTATTAACGGACTATTATCATTCAGCGTACTGATACCTCGAATATTAAAGTTTGTCTTATTATCATTGGGATTATAACTCGTCTGCTGAACAATTACACCCGGCGCTGCCCCTTGCAAGGCTTGTGTAACATTAGCAACAGGACGCTTGGTTATCGTTTCAGATTTCACCTGACTGACAGCTCCTACCGCACTTTTCCGCGTAGTAGTACCATATCCTACCACAATCACTTCATCAAGCTGCTCCGTATCTTCCGATAATGTTACGATAAGGTCTGGTTTATTACCTACCTTTACTTCCGTTGTCTTATAACCGATATAAGAAAAAGACAACACATCTCCCTTTTCACACTGAAGAGTGAAATTTCCATCTACGTCGGTAACAGTTCCCTGCCCCGAACTACCTTTTACAGAAATGCTGACCCCGATTAACGGCTCTCCATTCATATCCTTCACATTGCCTCGAATTGTCACAATAGCCTGTGACACTTCTTGACTGTTTACCGCTGCATAAATAGCATCGACAGGAGAAGTCAATGTAATGGCCGCCAGAGCAGCTAACATTTTTAGATTAGTATTCATTTTTACTGATTTAAAGTTATGCACATTCTATTAATTTCAGAAATAAGGTTCAACATCGAAATACAGTTCCTTACTCTATCCCGTTCAGTACCTCTAACTTACCCTCTGTAATCAATTTCAGAATCAGTTCGCCGAACAGTGTATTTTGCCATGCAAACCACGGACGGGTAAATTTAGACGGATCGTCTTTATGGAAAGACTCATGCATGAAGCCCGTACCAGCATCGGTACTCATCAACATCTTTATGCACGAGCGGATTTCGTCATCGTCTTGACTGGTAAATGCTTTCATCATAATACTCATGGGCCATACCATGTCGTAACCGATATGAGGACCGCCTATTCCTTCCCCCGCTTTTCCTTTAAAGAAATAAGGATTATCTTCACTCCATACAAAACGGCGCGTGTTCTGATAAATCGGGTCGTTTACATCCACATCGCCCAAATAAGGCATTGCAAGCAAGCTGGGTACGTTAGCATCGTCCATCAGCAGATGATTGCCAAATCCGTCTACCTCGAATGCGTATATTTTACCGTATTTAGGATGATTGTAGATAGCGTATTTCTTCAGTGCCGTTTCTACCTCATTTGCCAGATCGGTACACTGCTTAGCCAATTCCGGCTTCTTATTCACCTGCTCTAAAACTTCGGCAGCTTTTCGCAGTGAAGTAACTGCAAAGAAGTTGGAAGGAATCAAGAACTGAAATGTTGTGGCATCGTCTGAAGGACGGAAAGAAGAAGCTATCAGACCTACAGGTTTTACAGGGTTACCCCAACCGTCGTTCGTCATCGTATCTAAAGCGCGCTCCGTCTTTCTTTGGAAAGAGTAAGAACCGCGGCCGTCTTTACGTTGCTGATCTTTAAACGTTATCAGGATATTTTGAATAGCCTCCAACCATAAGTCGCCAAAAACAGAAGCATCACCCGTAGTTTTCCAATAATGATATGCCAACCGCAAAGGATAGCACAGCGAATCTATCTCCCACTTACGCTCGTGGAGTTCGGGCTTCATATCGGTTTTGTCGCTCATCCATTCTCCGCCTACTGCCCCATCATTAAAACCATTTGCATAGGGATCGATATTGATACATTTCCACTGACGGAGAATAACCCCCCGAATCATTTTTCTCAAAGCCTCATCTTCGTTTGCCAAATCTACATACGGCCATACTTGAGCTCCCGAATCCCGCAACCACATGGCATGGATATCTCCTGTATAGACGAATGTATCATCATCGCCATCTTGAGTTCGATAATGTACCGTAGTATCAAGCGTGTTAGGGAAACAATTTTCAAACATCCATCTCAGATAAGGATTGGTCAATAACTTTTTCACCTCTTTTATTTTGGCTTCTACCGCTTCAGAATGAAACAAGCGTTTAGACGGGTCGGGGCGTTGTGATACATAATCTCGGATACTCTCACAAACGGCAACCGGATAAGTATCCGTCAGGGAAAGGGCATAGCCATCTGCTGGTATCAAAGCACCCCCCAAAACAGTTCCCAACAATAAACTTTTTACGTAAAATGAGTTTTTCATAGGCATTATATTTTTTAAGCACAGCAAAGATAAGTGAATGAATATGGCTTTCTATATCCAAAACTGACAATCATGTAATACATAAAAAAACAAGGCACAGCCAAGTTGCAAACTCTGTATATATACATGCCAAGAATGTATACATACATGTCATCCATCGTTAAAGAAACACTATATACCGAGTTTGCCAACATAAATTTCTTATACGGAACAATACGGATAGAAAGACTTCATGCTACCCAATAAAATAGAGCCGGCGTATCTTGCGGTACGTCGGCTTTTCTCATATATCATCATTTTCGACAAACAAAAGCGGGCTGCTTACTTCTTGATGAAAGCTCTTACTACAAACCACGCATGACGGAATACGGTAGACAGAAAACCGTAATGACGACACATGATACGGAAGCGTTCGTGAAGCGAAGCCTTATGATTCCGCGTCGTCATCCCTTCGTTAAGATAGTCAATCAGTACCAGATGGGTGTTATGCAAATTGGTACTTTGTTTCATTATGCGGATACACCAGTCGAAATCGGCTGAAAAGCGATAGCGCAGGTCATAGAATACCACACGGTCACGGCGCACAAAAAATGCCTGATGACAAACTAACATTCCTGCTTTAAAACTTTTCCACGTCAGTGTTTCGGGAGCTGACAAACGGCGCATCCGCAAGAAATGTCCATCCTCGTCTACGATAGCCGTTTCACCATAAAGAACGTCGGGCAATTCTGCCCCCGTAATAGAGTGTACCATCGACAAAAGCGTATCGTCTTCGTGTAAAGCATCGCCTGCATTCAGGAAACACAAATAATCGCCCGTAGCCAGCCGAATCCCTTTATTCATTGCGTCATATAAACCCTTATCCGGTTCGCTGATTACAGTCTGGATATGTTCTTTATACTTATTTACGATTTCCATCGTTCGGTCTTTCGAGCCACCATCTACAATGATGTATTCTACGTCACGATACGACTGAGTAATCACGCTCTGAATGGTATCTTCCAATACAGCTCCGGCATTATAGGTTACCGTAATAATGGAAAACTTCGGATGTACGCGGTGTAAATTATGCATGATTTCCTGTTATCTGATTATAAATCCGAATATACTGTCCTGCCACGATTGATTCTGAATAAGTGGTTACCGCTTTCCGGTAAGCCGCATCGCTCAAAGTCTCATAATCGCCTTCGGTTAGCGTCCAGTAAATGCCGTTTGCCAAGTCTTCCGCCGAACGGTATTGAGCTACATAGCCATTATGCAAATGGTCAATCATCTGCGGAATTCCCCCTACATTAAATCCTACGCAGGGAATGCCACACGCCATAGCCTCCACTATCGTATTAGGCAGATTATCTTGCAAAGAAGGAGTAACATAAAGGTCGACGGCATTATAGATATTAACCAACTCTTTTTCGTTGCTTACATAATCAATCTTGTAAGTAGGAAACGGAAACAGCGCATCATACTGGTCGGAATGTTTTCCCATAACCACCACTCCTATCTTGCTGCTGCATTCCGGATAGTCGCGTGACAACAATTTGCAGGCTTCTATCAGATATTCTATCCCTTTCCGCTTGTCGGTTATTTTCATCGAACTGAACAAAAGTAATTTTTTATCAAGAGGAAGATTCAATTTTTCACGGGCAAATTTCTTGGCACGCGGACGGAATAAATTCGTATTAATGGCATTGGGAATACTCAGGATAGTCTGTCCACTCAATAGAGAGCTTTTCTTCGCCATCGCTTCCAGCCAGTGGCTGCAAGCCACAAACGTTATGTTAGCCCCTGCATAGAGCTTTTCTTTCTTACGATACACGCGCGAAGACAAATCGTGCTTGTGAGACTTTATGAGTAATTCGCAATTATGACATTCGCCTGTATATTTTTCACAACTTCCGGAATAATGACAAATGCCCGTAAAGGGCCACATGTCATGCATCGTCCATACCACCGGTTTACCGGAATCAATGATACGGCGAATATCCCCCAGCGAAAGCATTCCTTGATTAATCCAATGAAGGTGAATCACATCGGCTTGGCGGAACTCCGGAAGCGAAGTTATATCCGTACCCATATTGGCTATATCTACGGCAAACAAGTTTTCACGCTTGAATCCGTTTGCAGCCCATATTACAATCCGCTCCCACGTAAACTGCCAGATTCTTCTCCATGACTTTTTCAATGGCACGACAGTAACCTGATCAGTCTGCTTGTTCCTCACCAGCATCTTAGCCTTGATGCCATTGTCTTTCAGCGCCTCCATCAGTCGGTTTGCAGCTATCGCCGCTCCTCCGATGCGCTCCGTCGTGTTAATAATAAGTACCCTCATGTTCAGCTATCTGGAATGTTTTTGCAAAGTTAGGAGTTTTTTCTACACGACAAACACGGATATGCAGAGTTTTCAAACATCCGTACCGAATCGCTATTTGCCGCGAACAATCCGCTTAATATCGTTCAACTTGTTTAATGCTTCTAATGGAGTAAGATTATTTACATCTAAATTCAGAATCTCATCGCGTATCTGACACAATACCGGGTCGTCTAACTGGAAAAAGCTAAGTTGCACTCCATCCGAAGAAACGGTTTTGGGAGTTACGGAGATGCCTTCCTGACGGTTTTCCGACTCTAACTGGCGCAGGATTTCTCCGGCACGCTTGACAATGGTTTTCGGCATTCCAGCCATCTTTGCCACGTGTATGCCAAAGGAATGTTCACTGCCGCCCCGCTCCAACTTGCGCAAGAATATCACCTTGTTATCCACTTCCTTCACTGATACATTATAATTCTTGATGCGCTTGAACTGTGCTTCCATGTCGTTCAGTTCGTGATAATGGGTAGCAAAAAGCGTACGCGCACGGGCTCTCTTATGTTCATGGATATGTTCTACGATAGCCCACGCGATGGAAATACCGTCGTAAGTAGAAGTTCCACGCCCCAATTCATCGAACAAGACAAGGCTGCGCGGAGAGAGGTTGTTCAGGATATCGGCAGCTTCATTCATTTCCACCATAAAGGTCGATTCGCCCACCGATATATTATCGCTGGCTCCTACGCGAGTAAATATCTTATCTACCAGTCCTACATGGGCACTTTCCGCCGGAACGAAGCAACCTATCTGCGCCATTAACGTGATGAGCGCCGTTTGGCGGAGCAAAGCCGACTTACCTGCCATGTTCGGGCCGGTGATGATGATGATCTGTTGGGTCTCGGTATCCAAATAAACGTCATTGGCAATGTATCGTTCACCCGGGGGAAGCTGTTTTTCGATTACCGGGTGTCTTCCCTGATGAATATCAAGCACATCGTCTTCAGCTATAACCGGACGTATATAATTATTTGCACGGGCTACGTTGGCAAACGAAAGCAGACAGTCTAACCGGGCTATTTGCGTGGCATTGATTTGAATAGCGGGGATAAATTCCGACAGTGCCATAACCAGCTCATTATACAGCCGGGTTTCCAACGCCAATATCTTATCTTCCGCTCCCAATATCTTTTCTTCGTATTCTTTCAGCTCCTGAGTGATGTATCGCTCGGCGTTGACCAGTGTTTGTTTACGAATCCAGTCTGCCGGAACTTTGTCTTTATGCGTGTTACGCACCTCGATGTAGTAACCGAACACATTATTATAAGCAATTTTCAAGCTGGGAATGCCGGTCAGCTCGCTTTCGCGTTGCTGAATCTGGAGCAAGCAGTCTTTCCCCGAATAAGCAATCCGACGCAGTTCATCCAATTCTTCGTTTACCCCGTCGGCTATCACCCCGCCTTTGTTGACCAGCAGCGGCGGATCATTTTTTATTTCTTTGGCTATCTTGTCGCGAATGGAAACGCAAGGATTCAGTTGCTCGCCAATGCGCCTCAGGCTTTCGTTATCAGCGTTCAGGCAAGCATTTTTGATGGGTTCGATGGCTTGCAGCGCCACTTTCAACTGTACCACTTCGCGAGGCGAGATGCGCCCTACGGCGGCTTTCGAAACGATGCGTTCCAAATCGCCTACCCGATGCAGTTGTTCTTCTACGAAATCCTTGAAATCGGGTTCGCGGAAGAAGTAGTCTACCACGTCCAAACGCTCGTTGATGGGTTTCACGTCTTTCAGGGGGAATACAATCCACCGCTTCAACAAGCGGGCCCCCATCGGACTGATGGTGTGGTCAATAACATCCAGCAGGCTCGTACCTCCTTCGTTCATGCTGTTTACCAGTTCCAGACTGCGGATGGTAAACTTGTCCAGACGCACGTAACGGTCTGCTTCGATGCGCGAAAGCGAAGTGATATGGCTTATCTGGTAATGTTGGGTCATATCGAGGTATTGTAAGATAGCCCCCGACGCAATGACGCCGTTCGTCAGATGTTCTACGCCAAACCCCTTCAAATTCTTGGTTTCAAAATGTTTCAGCAGTTTTTCGCGGGCAGAAGTCTCGGTAAATACCCAGTCGTCCAGCTCGAAAGTGAAGAACTTGCTTCCGAAATTTCCTTCAAACATGCCGCGCTTGCCCCGCTCGAAAAGCACTTCTTTCGGAGCGAAATTGTTCAGCAACTTGTCTACATAGTCGAATGTACCTTCGGCTGTCATAAACTCGCCCGTAGAGATATCAAGGAATGCCACGCCGCACGCCGATTTACCGAAATGAACGGCGGCAAGGAAGTTATTTTCTTTATACGAAAGAACGTTATCGCTGATAGCTACCCCCGGAGTCACCAGCTCGGTAATCCCTCGCTTTACCAGCTTTTTCGTGGTCTTCGGGTCTTCCAGCTGGTCGCAGATGGCAACACGACGTCCTGCCCGTATCAGTTTGGGCAGATAGGTGTCAAGCGCGTGATGTGGAAAACCCGCCATTTCTACGGTCTTCCCTTGCCCATTGGCACGTTTGGTCAGCGTAATGCCCAGAATCTCGGAAGCCGATACAGCATCTTCCGAATAGGTTTCGTAGAAGTCACCGCACCGGAACAGCATGATTGCGTCCGGGTGTTTTGCCTTCAGGTCGAAGTATTGTTTCATCATGGGGGTCAATACTACCTCATTATCCTTTGCCACAGTTAAGTCCTTTCTTTATTAGGGGTTAGATATTCAATCACAACATTGTCAACCGGGCAAAGATACGCTTTTTGCCGCGATTTGCCGAGAATCACGCCCTGCAATTTTTCTCTGCCAAACAGTAAGAGCCTGCTTAAACTCCCGATAAGGCAGTTTAAACAGGCTCTTATTTTAAATCAAAATCTTACCTATTAGCCCATGCAGCGTTTTTTTTATCTCTGCCGCATGACATCATTTCACCATCACTCCTACTTCACCCGGCTTAACGTGTGCTTTCGAACCGTTGGGAGAAGTTGCTTCCAACTTAATGAAACGCGCACTTGTCCCGGCGGGGAGACTTACGGTTTGCGGAAGCGGATTATACATGATGTTGCTGAATTCGCCGTCGGCTTTCAGCGTTTTCCATGTCTTGCCGTCTGTGCTGACCGAGAAGGTATAGCGGAACGCCATATCGGGCTTTGCCTGCGCGCCTTCGGGTGCGTATGTAAACGATTGCAGCGTAACGCTCTTGCCCAAATCAATAACCAGCGGAGTCTCGCTTACTAATTTCCACGATTCGCGCGGCAGGTTATTCCATTTGTTTTCCGCCACGGCTTCCTGCAAGGGAGCTGCATAGTAAGCAGCCACACGGCTCAGGTTTGCATTGCGGCGTGAAGAAAGGATTTTCACTTTCAGTTTCTCTGCCTTCATATCGGGTATTTGCACCATGCGCTTGTAACCGATGGTGGTTCCGGTAGCTATTTCGCGCCATGCGCCGTCAATAAGGGCTTCGAGGGAGAATGCTTCTACACGTTGCCCTTTCGCAATGTCTTCTTGCAGCATCACTACATTTATTACAGAGTCGGGAGTCAGGGTATAGACTTGTTCTTTGCCCGAAGCCACCTGTTTCAGCCCTTCTCCGTCGGTCACGCGGTTATGAGCGAATATTGATTTGCGGTAAGCTGCAAATTCTTTCAGACGGGCTACATCTGCTTCGTGAATCAATCCCCGGCGGTCGGGCGGTATGTTCAACAGCAACACGGAGTTATATCCTACCGAACGGAAATAGATATCCGACAAGTGTTTCAGGCTCTTTACCTGATTATCTTCGCGTGAATGATAGAACCATCCCGGACGGATGGATACATCGACTTCAGAAGGATACCAGAACAGTTCGTTTGCCTTTGCCAAGATATCGCGGCCACCTAAGTCGGAGGATGTTTCAGAAATACCAAGCGCTTTTTTGTTGGCTGCCGAGCGTGCATATACTCCCGGTGTCAGTACGGTTGCGCTCCATTCGGTTTCACGTCCCAATCCTTTTTCATTGCCTACCCAGCGCACATCGTCGCCCATAATCGCCATGACAGCTTCGGGCTGGAGCTTACGGATGGTCTGGTAGAAGGTATCCCAGTCGTATTCCTGCTTCTTACCGTTCGGGCCTTCGCCGTTCGCTCCGTCAAACCATACTTCGTGTACTTTCCCGTAGTTTGTCAGGAGTTCGGTCAACTGTTCAACGAAGAATTTATTGTATGCCGGCGAATCACCATAACAGGAGGCATTTCTATCCCACGGCGAGAGGTATACGCCAAACTTCATATCGTATTTGTCGCACGCATCGCGAAGTTCGCGCACCACGTCACCTTTGCCGTTTTTCCACGCCGACGAAGCTACCGAATGTTTCGTGGTCTTCGTAGGCCACAGGCAGAAGCCATCGTGATGTTTGGCTGTCAGGATAACCATTTTAAAGCCGCATTCTTTCAATACTCTTACCCACTGGTCGGCATCCAGTTCCGTAGGATTGAACAGGTTCGGGTCTTCCGTTCCGTCGCCCCACTCCCGGTCAGTAAATGTATTGATACCAAAGTGTAGGAAGGCAGTCAACTCCTGCTGCTGCCACGCCAACTGTTGAGGTGTAGGAACCAAACGGGCAGCAATATCTACCTTTTGTTCTACTGTGGCTCCGGTAGGAAAGGTTACATGTTTTACATAATACGATTCCGTTTCTTGTGCCTGAATCGTCGGCACTCCTGCCAAGAAGAGCAGCAGGGGTAATAATAGCTTTTTCATTACTTTTTATTTTTAGCTTGGTTAACGGGATATCCCTGAAAAGCAAAGGTAACGAATCGGCTTCATGTATGCAACGTTTCGCACGGAAAATAAATTGGCGCGAATCCGATATCGCATCGCACTCGCGCCCATCATGATAAAGAAATGTTTATTCGGCAATACAGATGCTTACGCGGTTCTGGCGTGCAGAATCAAACGGTTGCTCCGTATCTCCTTTATAGTCTACCGTTATACGGTTGGCTTCAATACCTTGCGCCTTCAGTGCAGCGGCAACAGCTTCGGCGCGTTTCTTTGAGAGTTGCAGGTTGTAGTCCGCCGTTCCTGTCTGCTTGTCGGCATAGCCGCAGATGGTTACCTTGCAGTTGGCATGTTCTTTCATGAATGCGGCGAGCTTGTCCACCTTGCCCTGTTCGCTCTCGCGGATGGTTGCCGAATCAATCCGGAAGAATACGTTTTCGGTGGTCGTAACCTTTTCCACTACCGGCTGCGGTGCGGGTTGTTCCACTACCGGTTCTTCCTTAGGCTCTGCGGGAGGAGCGGGAACGGGTTCCGGGTCGTAATAAACCGGCTCGGTCTTGCGGGTGGTCTTGCCGAACTTGATGGTGAATCCCGCCAAAGCGTTGAACTGCCAGTCGGCATTTCCTGCCTTCTTCGAGTTGAACTTGTCGGAAAGTACGTTTCCGTTTACTTCGAGGTTGAAGTAAAGGCGTTTGCTCAGGCGGATGTTCGTACCGAGTCCCATGCGGCCCGTCACGTTGAACTTGTTATCCCGCCAGAGGTATGCCAGCGTATTGCCCGCGTCGTTTATCGCTACCGCCTCGTCGTTGTTGAACGCACCGTTCAAGCCGATTCCGGCAAACAGGTAGGCGTTGAACACACGGTCGGGATTGTAGCGGCAGAACAGCGCACTCAAATCCAATGTGGCATCGATGTTTCCTTGCAGGTAGTTGTAATCATAAATCTGCTGCGGACACACCCAAGCACCCTTTGCCTGCCATCCGCTGATGCCGGCACGAAGTCCCCACAGCGGGGTGAACTGGTAGCCTCCGTAAATGGCGGCAGCCGGTGAAATCATGTCGCCAAACTTGATTTCGCTTTTGGTAAACGCCGCGCCCGCCTGTACCTGCATGTACCAATGCGGATTAAACACGGTTTTTCCTTCTTCCTTGATACGAAGATTCGACGTGTCGGTGGTCTGTGCAAATGCCGTACCCGAAACGCACAGTCCGAGCACCAATGCGGTTAAGTCTCTTCTTAGTTTCATAATTATATGGTTTTAAAGGTTTATGAATATCGCATTTCACCCATGCAGGAGCGTATCGCATACGCCCGAAAACACGAATGACAGACATTCATTTAAAGGTTAAACGATTCCCTTAAAAAGTAACCTCTGCCGGGGCGAAAGCTCTGTCGCCGGCAAGGGTTTTGATTTCCTTGCTTCCCTGTCCTGCGGTTTTTATCGCCAGATACCACTGTCCGTCTATGCGGACGGGGTTAAACATCAGCGAAACACCTTTCGACGGCCTTTCATCTGCCGCACGCAGGCGAGAATACGTAGTATATTTCATATCGTTGTTTCCTTGAGTGGCAAATGCCAGATACTCGAACGCATAATCTACCACGGGGAAACGGGTGAAACGTTTTTTCATGTTTGCTTTTTCTTCGTCGGACAGCTTGCGGAGCTTCGTACCGTCGACGGTATAAAGCATGTCGATAGCCTGTTCTACGCTATCGGCTTTCAGCAGCTCCATGCAGCGTGTAGCTTGGGTTTTCACTGCCGATGTGTCGGCAGCGGTAAGTGTAGCCGCAAACTCGGCTTTCGCATCGCCCAGTGACTTGGGGCGCGCGGCTTCTTTCGCCTTTTCTCCGCCGCACGAGGCAAGACAGCCTACCACGGAAACAAGCAAAATTAATTTTATTACTTTATTCATAATGATTCGTTAAGACAATAAAAGGTGTACCCATACGGGGCACACCTTTTACATTTAGTTATAATCGTGGAAGATTATTATTCATTAGCCATTGTAGCATCAACATGAGCTTTGATTTCACCCTTCAATGTACCCCAAGCGTATACGATTTCAACCGGGATAATCATATCGAAGTCGCGAACGTTAGCTTCGTTGTTTCTGTAAGTGATAGAAGAAGTATTCAATTCGCTTACACCGCTGATGTCAACAGTTGCAACACCGCTTGTATAGCGATTACCATTTCTTGCATCGAATACAGACAATTCTACTGCAGGAGCAACCTGAGATAACTTAGCCCATGAACCGTTCAAATTACAAGTAACTTCGTCCAAAAGAACATTCATGCTTTCAATGTGGTAGTAATCATACAACGGACATCCGTTTTCAACAGCTGATGTATAAGCACCGCTTGTACCAACGATCAATACTTGATCACGCCAGTCGCTCAATCCGAACAAGTCACCCAAGATTACTGTAGAACCGTTAGCCTGTGCATCGATGAAGTTAGCATCGTTACCCGGCAGAATATCCAACGGACGCAAGAAGCGAACATTGAATGTTTCATCACCCAAAGGCAGGTCACAATAATCGTAAGTAGCAACAAGAGTTACTTTCGCATAAGTGTTAGGATAAGCATGACCCCACAAGTTCAATACTTCTTTAGCGGTTGCATTGTCTTGGTAATCCAAAACGCCTGTTGCCGGATTAATTTCAGCAATAGCAGTACCGTTAGCATACAATACTGAACCACTCGGACTTACAGTCAAGATATATGTAGTTCCATCAGGACCTTCGAGATTGTCTTGAGTTTTAGCAAATCTGAAGTAATAGTTCGTACCCAAAGTTGTCAAATCATAGAACGCATTCTGTTCAGCATCTGTCGGAACAATCTGAACTTGGTTTCCTACATAGTATTCATCAATGTCTTTGAAGTAATCCAGAACTTCCCATGAACCAATACCCGAATTAGTAGGACGCGGTACATTCATACGTACTGTATCTCTCTCTTCCTTATTAGTCAAGCTTTCAGGATACCAGTAACGGTCAATTCTTTCAACGAATTTTACTTCAGGAGCTTTAACAACCTTGATAGTCATTCCAACGTATACATAGTTGATACCACCGTCTTTGTTAGAGATGAACTTAGCATACAATGTAAACTCACGGTTCGTAGCAGCAGCAATGATGTTATCCAATTCGATAATACTACCAGCCCATTCTACTACATCGTTCGTAGTCGGAACTGGAGCATCTTTGTGTTCGATCATTGTACCATAGATGTTACCTGATACTAACTTCATTTCGTTGTTAGCGTCCTTAATGTAAGTTTCACCCGAAACCATTGAGTAAGCATCACGGAAGTCTTTGATACTCATGTGCAACATTTCGATTACTTCATCGCTCATGTCTGCCCAAGAGAATGTGTTGCTGAAGCCGTCGCATACGTAAGGAGCTTCCCAGCTGTCAACTACTACATCTTTTTCGTTCATTTCACGAGTGATGTTAATCTTAATGTATCCTGCCAAAACGATATCGCCGGCTTCATTTTCCAATGTAACAAGAACAATCGGACGACGACCGATAGCTGATACACCATCTTCATCAGAACCTTCAGGAATAGGTTGCTGTGTAATGTTGCCGTTTCCGGTTTCATCACCTGCTCCATCGTTTTCACCTACTACCATACACGGAGTAAATTCACCAGTGTTCTGGTCAACCATACCGTACATGCTTTCAGAAGTCTGGTTTGTACCCAAAGTGTAAGGCAACATTTGATATTGCCATTTCAAACCATATCTTTTAACAACTTCATCATAACCCATGCTCTGATGTACGCCTGAAGTCGGCAATGTCCAGTTCTGAGACAAGTAGTGAACTTGCAACAATTTGCTCAAATCCAATGTTCCACCATTGTATTCCCAATCCAAAGTAGCAACATTCTTCAATGCTTCTTCACCGGTATTATACAAATCTTTCGGACAAGCAGGGTTTTCCGATGTAGTATGGTCGATGAATGCAATAGCTTGCAGTGATTCAACTACCGGAACAAGCGCTGCATAGTCAGAAGTAATGGTCTTTTCTTCACTTGCATTTAGAGTCTTTGCTTCGAGAGCCATTACAGAGATGTTAGAAGATTCGGTATGTTCACCACCCTTACCTGCCAACAATTCCGGGCTTTGAAGTTGGTAAGTAACTTTCAAATCACCGTCTTCTTTTACCTTGTTAAGGTAGTTCACCTTTACACCGGCACCGTTAGCACGTGTTGAGATGTATTCCGGATTGTCATACAAGAATTCATAGCTATAATCGTCTTCAGCTGCGCTTGACGGATTCATGTGGTAAACCACTTCATCCTTAGAACCAAGGGTATAAGCACCGGCAGCAACCGGACGGTTCAAATCAGGAATATTATAGCGAACCACTTCACCTTTCAATTCATCGAAATAGTCTCCGGCAACTTGACCTTCCAAAGTTACGTAGTTACCATCAAGGTATTCATATTTAGTAGCTTCAACTCCGTCGAGATACAATTCAGGAGCAAATACCAAAGCTTTCAGGATTCTGCTCAAATTGATAACTACTGTACCTTCTTCTACTCCATCAACAGTCAAAGTTTCATTGTAAATATCCCATACAACAGAAACACCGCCTGCAACAGGGTTCGTCCAAGCAACTCCTGAATTAGATTCTGTTTTGTTACCTTCGGCGTCGATTTCAACTTTTACCCAGAAACCTTCAAATTCGCCTTCAGTACCCGGATAGTAATAAATACCACCAGCTACACTTGAACCCGGAGTTCCCGGTTCTCCCTGAGGACCTTGTTCTCCCTGTTCACCTTTTTCGCCTTGTGCACGCCATCCGCTATCTTTACCGTCGATAAACCAGTTACCGTTCTCACCGATAGTAATAACCGAACCCGGAGTACCGGCTGCACCATCAGCGCCGTCTTTACCGTTCGTCAATTCGAAAGTAGTTCCGTCGCTCAACGTAACGACTACACCGTTGTCGGTTTTCTCTACACCACTGATAGTAGCACCTTCGTTGACTTGTGTTTGAAGTGCTTCTAAAGTACTTCTCACTTCATCTACACGCTCGTTTACTGAGTTGATATCATCATCGTAATCAGAACATCCGGTGAATGTTCCGCCCGCCATGATGAGACTACCCAACAGAAGAGCACCTACAAATTTTTTGTTCATAAAAAAAGATAATTTAAGAAAGTTAATAATGTATTCTTTACCTTTTGCTTCTATTTTATGTTTGCTATCTTTGCATATCCGGCAAGCGTGCTGTAAAAGAAAAGGAACGCAGTTTGACAGGAAAGAAGGAGAACTTAATATCTTATGCTAAATGGAGATTGGTTGCTTACATCAGATAGCTTCTTTTTGTCTCCCTGCGTTCGCTTCGAACAGTCTTTGCCCCTATTTCAAAGATTTCAGGGGACAAATGTAACTTATGCTAATACATTGCTGTTTGTCGAAGCGTATATTTAAGTTTACGTATTGACAAATCAAATGTATTAACCTACAAATCAACAACTTCCAACTGTTCTTTATTTAAAGAAAAATATGAAAAGACAAAAAAAGAAAAGTGTAAAAATGCTGTCGGGCGGACATTGCACACCCGCCTCATCCGCCTCAATTTCCCGCCCCAAACCATAGGCTTCGGACAGCCTGCGGAACACCCGAAAACGCAAGCGGATGCGTTGCCCAACACATGCGGTAGAACCGGGTAACGCTTGCGGTAGAACCGGCTTACGCATCCGCATGAATTTTTACCCCGCTCCGGAGGTGCTATTTTTGTCTGCCGATGCGGAAAAAGGTCGCAAATTATCACTAACTTTGCAAACGCAACGTAACCGAAACACCCAAGCAATCAAAACTCTTATATAATATATGGAAAAGAAATTCAAACGAACCACCGTTACTTCGGCACTGCCTTACGCTAACGGACCGGTTCATATCGGACACTTGGCAGGGGTTTACGTGCCTGCCGACATTTACGTGCGCTACCTGCGCCTGAAGAAAGAAGACGTGCTCTTCATAGGAGGCTCGGACGAACACGGTGTGCCTATCACCATCCGCGCCAAGAAAGAAGGCGTTACGCCGCAAGACGTGGTAGACCGTTACCACACGCTTATCAAAGATTCGTTCAAGGAGTTCGGCATCTCGTTCGACGTGTACGGACGTACCAGCTCGGCCATTCATCACCAGACGGCTTCCGATTTCTTCCGCAAGCTGTACGACAAGGGTGAGTTTATCGAAAAGACCTCGGAACAGTATTACGACGAGGAGGCGCATACTTTCCTTGCCGACCGCTACATTACGGGAGAATGTCCGCGCTGCCATGCCGAAGGCGCATACGGCGACCAGTGCGAGAAATGCGGAAGCACGCTTTCGCCTACCGAACTGATTAACCCGAAGAGTGCCATCAGCGGAAGCAAACCGGTAATGAAAGAAACCAAACACTGGTATCTGCCACTCGACAAGCACGAGGGCTGGCTGCGCAAATGGATTCTGGAAGACCATAAGGAGTGGCGGCCGAACGTGTACGGACAGTGTAAGAGCTGGCTCGACATGGGGCTGCAACCGCGCGCCGTGAGCCGCGACTTGGACTGGGGAATCCCCGTTCCGGTAGAGGGAGCTGAAGGGAAAGTATTATATGTATGGTTCGACGCGCCCATCGGGTACATTTCGAACACGAAAGAGCTGCTGCCCGACTCGTGGGAAAAATGGTGGAAAGACCCTGAAACCCGCCTCGTACACTTCATCGGAAAAGACAACATCGTGTTCCACTGCATCGTGTTCCCTGCCATGCTGAAAGCCGAAGGAAGTTACATCCTGCCCGACAACGTACCGGCAAACGAGTTCCTGAACTTGGAGGGCGACAAAATTTCGACTTCGCGCAACTGGGCGGTGTGGCTGCACGAATACCTGCGCGATTTCCCCGGCAAGCAAGACGTTCTGCGCTACGTGCTGACTGCCAACGCTCCGGAAACGAAAGACAACGACTTTACGTGGAAAGACTTCCAAGCACGCAACAACAACGAGCTGGTGGCCGTTTACGGTAACTTCGTGAACCGCGCGATGGTGCTTACCCACAAGTATTTCGATGGGAAAGTGCCTGCCTGCGGCGAACTGACCGACTACGACCGCGAGACGCTGAAAGAATTTGCCGACGTAAAGACGGAAGTAGAAAAGCTGCTTAACGTATTCAAGTTCCGCGATGCACAGAAGGAGGCAATGAACTTGGCACGCATCGGCAACAAGTACCTTGCCGACACCGAACCGTGGAAGCTCGCCAAAACGGACATGAACCGCGTGGCTACCATCCTGAACATCGCACTTCAATTAGTGGCTAACCTTTCCATCGCTTTCGAACCGTTCCTGCCGTTCAGTTCGGAAAAACTGCGCAAGATGTTGAACTTAGACAGCTTCGACTGGGAACAGTTGGGACGTACCGACCTGCTGCCTACCGGACACGAGTTGGGCAAGGCGGAACTGCTGTTCGAGAAGATAGAAGACAGCGTAATCGAAGCTCAGGTACAAAAGTTGCTCGACACGAAGAAGGCTAACGAGGCTGCCAACTACAAGGCAAACCCGATTAAGCCCGTCATCTCGTTCGAAGACTTCGAGAAGTTAGACATCCGCGTAGGTACGGTACTGGAGTGTGAAAACGTGCCCAAGATGAAGAAGCTCCTGAAATTCAAGATTGCCGACGGACTGGAAAACCGCACCATCGTGAGCGGCATCGCCCAACACTACAAGCCCGAAGAGCTGGTAGGCAAACAGGTATTGTTCATCGCCAACCTTGCCCCGCGCCAATTCAAGAACGGATTAGTGAGCGAGGGTATGATACTGAGCGCCGAAAACTTCGACGGATCGCTCGCCGTGACTTCGCTGCTGAAAGAGGTGAAACCCGGAAGCGAAGTAAAATAATGATTTGCTGAAAACCCACCATGCCGGAACGCTCGCTGAAAGACAAAACTGCCAAAGGCCTCCTGTGGGGAGGCATCAACAACGGGGCGATGCAACTGCTGAACCTGATATTCGGCATCATCACCTCGCGCATCCTCAACGACACCGATTACGGCATGGTGGGTATGCTCAGCGTTTTCTCGCTGATAGCCGGCTCGCTGCAAGAAAGCGGTTTTACCGCCGCATTAGTAAACAAGAAAGACATACGCCACGAAGATTATAACGCCGTGTTCTGGTTTTGTTCGGGCGTGAGCCTCGCGCTCTATCTGATTCTGTTTTTCTGCGCTCCGCTCATCGCCGGCTTCTATAACCAGCCGGTTCTGGTTCCGCTGGCGCGCTACTCGTTTTTAGGCTTCCTGATAGCCAGTTTAGGCATCTCACACAGCGCGTACCTTTTCCGTAACCTGATGGTGAAACAAAAGGCGCTGACCTCTATCATCGCACTGACGGTTTCCGGAATAGCAGGAGTCGTGTTAGCCCTTACAGGCTTTTCTTATTGGGGTATCGCCACCCAAAGCATCGTTTACGTGGCGGCAGTAAATCTCTGCTACCTCTACTTTTCGCCGTGGCGTCCCACGTGGAACATTAATTTCCGTCCGCTGAAAGGAATGATTGGTTTCAGCAGCAAGCTATTGGTAACAAACATCTTTACACACATCAACAACAACCTGTTTTCCATCATCTTGGGGCGTTACTACTCGGAACGGGAAGTAGGACAGTTTAATCAAGCTAACAAATGGAACCTGATGGGGCACTCGCTCATCAGCGGCATGGTAAACAGCGTGGCGCTGCCGGTATTGCGCCAAGTGTCTGACGACACCGGCCGCCAGCAACGGGTATTCCGGAAGATGCTCCGATTTACGGCGTTTATGTCGTTTCCCGCCATGTTAGGGCTGTCGCTCGTGGCTCCGGAACTCATCACCATCGCCATCACCGACAAATGGCTGCCCAGCGCACACATCCTGCAACTCTTGGCAGTAGGCGGCGCGTTCATCCCCGTAACGAACCTCTACACCAATCTGATTATCAGCAAAGGGAAATCGAACATCTTTATGTGGAACACCATCGCACAAGGAATGGTGCAACTGATAACCATGTACCTGCTCTACCCTTACGGCATCCACACGATGCTTGCGGTGTATGTAGCGGTCAACATAGCATGGCTCGGCGTGTGGCATTACTTCGTATGGCGCGAGATACGCCTCGGCTTCTTCCACGCCCTGAAAGATATTTTCTCGTTCGGCATCATCGCCGCCGCAGTCATGGCAGGCGTGGCGTTCATCACCCGCCCGATAGAAAATATCTACCTGCTGGCTCTTGCCAAAATACTTTCCGCCGCCGCGCTTTATATCATTATTCTTTGGGCGAGCGGCTCGGTAACGTTTAAAGAGAGCCTGCAATATTTATTGAAAAAGAAAGCATAAACATATAATAGAAGACATAGACATATAGATTATGAAGACCGTTTCTGTCGTAATGTGTACGTATAATGGAGAGGTTTTCTTACGCGAGCAATTAGACTCTATCGTAACACAAACCCACCCCATACACGAACTGATTATTCAAGATGACTGCTCTACCGACCACACAGCCGAAATCGTGACGGAATATGCCCAACGTTATCCGTACATCCGCTTTCACCGGAACACGCAGAACTTGGGATTTAACCGCAACTTCCAAGACGCGCTATCGAAAGCCACGGGAGACTTTGTTGCCATTGCCGACCAAGATGACATCTGGTATCCCGAAAAGATACAGAAGCAAGCGGAAACCATCGGCAGACACGACATCTGCATATCTGCCTACCATACGGGAAGCACTTACCGGACAGACGGTTCGATGCAGACGGTCACTCCCTGCTACGAGCTTTCCTACCTCCTCTTTTACGACAGTACGCCCGGACACAGCATGTTGATACGCAGGGATTTCTTACAGGATGTATTCGCCCAATGGGACGGACACATCGTTTACGACTGGTGGCTCTCGGTAAACGCCCATTTAGGCAGGGGAATCGTATGCGTAGACCGTCCCTTAAACTGGCATCGCCCTCACAATGCTTCCGCCATGACCCGCCTCAAGGAACGGTATGCCTCCCACATTCCGCCGAAACCCACATGGCAACCCTACGTTTACGGCATACGCAAATACCGCGAACAGCAGCTCCTGCCTACATGGAAGTTTTTCTACGGATACATCGAACGCCGCACCTCCGACCCGAAATTCGCCCTTCCCCATGCGCTGAGCCACCTGATGCTGAAACGGGATGTGCTGAGCTTCCTGCGCCTCTGCCGCCTGTGTATGAAGTACAAACAACATATCTACTTCTATCCGCGCCAGAAAGGAATAGCCAGCTATGTCCGCGCTTTCTTCTATCCGGCGATACGCGCATACGGAAATACGTATTTCTATCTTTAACATTGCTCTCCGAAATAGTCAAAACTGCTTAATCAATCATTACTTTTGGGTATTTTTCCATTTTTTAAAATGCTTCTGATGGCTTTTTCTGAAATAAGCCCTATCTTAGCAAAAGATTAACGAAAACCTTGATTTCACCATGAGCAATATTAACTATTATTGTGTCATTATGGCTGGCGGAATAGGGCGTCGGTTCTGGCCTTACAGTCGGAAAGCATTGCCCAAGCAGTTTCTTGACTTTTTCGGAACAGGACGCACGTTACTGCAACAAACTTACGACCGGTATAAACAAATCATTCCTCCCGAAAACATTTATATCACTACTCACCGAGATTACAAAGAGTTGGTAAAGAATCTGCTCCCCGAAGTAGATGAAAGCAGGCTGATTGTTGAAGAAGAACGCCGGAACACGGCTCCCGCCATCGCTTATGCGTCGCACGTTATCCAAAAAGTTAATCCGGACGCTACCATTGTAGTAGCACCTTCGGACCATCTGATTCTGAAGACGGACGAATTTAAGCAAGCCATCCTGAAAGGAATGGAATTTGCATCACACTCCGGTAAACTGCTGACTTTAGGCATCAAGCCAAGTTATCCTGAAACGGGATATGGATATATCCAGATAGACGAAAAAGAAAAAGATAATTTTTATAAGGTAAAGACATTCATCGAGAAGCCGGCACGCGAATTTGCCGAAGTATTTGTACAGAGCAACGAATTTTATTGGAATTCGGGCATATTCATCTGGCACGTCAATACGATACTGCAAGCATTCCATGAAATGATGGCAGAAGTTTGTCCGCGCGTGGAATGTGACACTCCTGATTTCAGTGCCTGCCCGAACAGTTCCATTGATTACAGCATCATGGAAAAGGCAAACAATGTTTACGTACAGCTTTGCGACTTCGGATGGGCAGACATCGGTACATGGGGTTCGCTGTACGACGCTTCGCCGAAAGATGAAAACCGAAATGTCATCGTCAACAGCAATACGCTGTTATATAACTGCAAAGAAAACATCATCCTGATGCCGGAAGACAAACTTGCCGTGATTCAGGATTTAGAAGGGTATCTGGTAGTTGAACGGGGGAATGCCTTGCTGATTTGTAAGAAAGACGACCAAAACGCCATCCGCAAATTTGTTAATGATGTAGAAATGAAATTCGGAGAAAAATATTCATAAACATTCTTCCCGACATAAAAAAGATTCACCCCGAAAGGCAGCGGACAAATCCGTTATATGCGCCTTTCGGGGTGAATTATTTATTTCAAATAGGAAAATTGGTCTTACATTACAGGGTATTGTCTGCTTCCCATGCGTTACGGATAGCGTCTGCTATTTGGGTAAACTCCTCATCGCTCAATTTCAGTTTCGGATTAGAGAACAACATATCCGATTCTTTCTGTATCGGAATCAGGTGAATATGTGCATGGGGCACTTCCAAACCGATAACTGCTTCGCCTACCTTTTTACAAGGGATAACTTTCCGGATTGCTTTTGCCACAGATTTGGCAAATACATGGATTGCTGCCACTTCGTCGTCGTTCAAATCGAAAAGGTAATCTACCTCACGTTTCGGCACTACCAGCGTATGCCCTTTCACCAACGGGTTAATATCGAGGAAAGCATAGAACGACTCGTTTTCTGCCACCTTGTAGCTAGGAATTTCTCCTGCAATGATTTTACTGAATATTGTTGCCATAGTGATAAATATTAAAAAGGCAAGCCTGCACGAAGCAGACCTGCCTTGCTATGTTTTTAAAAAGATATACCTGTAACTTCGAGGCTGATTTTACCCTGCGGGATAGTGATTTCTGCAATATCGCCTACTTTTTTACCCAACAAGCCCTGTGCAATCGGAGTAGTAACAGAAATCTTTCCCTCTTTCAGGTTGGCTTCACTTTCAGACACGATAGTATAAGCCATTTTCATGCCTGTCTTTACGTTTTTCAGTTCCACGCGAGTAAGAATCTGAACGGTGTCGGCATTGAGTTTTGACGTATCAATAATCTTGGCGTCGCCAATGGTAGCTTTCAGCTGATTGATTTTCATTTCCAGCAAGCCTTGTGCTTCTTTTGCCGCATCGTATTCTGCATTTTCTGACAAATCGCCCTTATCACGTGCTTCCGCAATGGCAGCCACAATTTTCGGACGTTCTACAGATTCCAAATGTTTCAATTCGGCAACCAGTTTCTGGTAGCCTTCTTCTGACATATAAGCCATAATTTTCCTCCTAAATATTCGTTATTACTATATTATAAAACAAAAAAGAATTCCGACATGTTCGATATGTCGGAACCCTTCCTTTCTTTATCTTCGCACAAAGATAAGCCTTTTTATGATACTAATCAAGTATTTGCGTATATGCTTTTCAACATGTTAAAGATATTTTTGAATCGCATCTTCCAAATTGGTTTTCTCGTCGACGCGCAAACTTAACTCATTGTTACGGTTTACGATAAATGCCGCCGGAAGCTGGGTTACTCCGTAAAGCGAAACGAAGCTGGAATAAGGACCTTGAGGGTCGCGCACGCAAATCCACGGAAGGTTATCGGCTGCCGTTTTCCAGAAATGTTCATCTGTATCGAGCGAGATTTGATAGATTTCCAAGCCGCGTGAAGCGTACTTATCATACAGTTCGCGCAAGGCGAGGTTACGTGCTCCCGATGCCGGAGTAGCATAAGCCGTAAAGTCTATCAGGATGACTTTCCCTTTCAGGTCGGTAAGACGGCGCGTGTTTCCTTTTACGTCTTTCAGTGCGATATCTATAATCGATGTCTCCTGTACGATGTTTTCGGGAACCGACACCTGCGTAACTTTCGGTGCACGGGTGTTTTTCATTCCCTTGATTACCATATTATATAGGTTGCGCGAACGGTCGGCGTGAGGGTAAAGGTTGTTCAGACTGGTAGCCACGGCTGCAAAACATTTCACGTCTTCCTTGCTCGTCAGCGGGTCGAAAATCATGTAGCCGTTCAGCTGCTGGAACAGGGCGAAATAAGCATAAGGCTTGTTAGGACCTTTAAAGATATACTCGCGCTTTACTTGGTCTTTATAAGCGTTGACTAACTTCAGCAGGCTGTCTTGTGCAATACCAGCCGGGATTCCGGAGCGTCCCAAGCGGGTTACCTTGTCTTGCAGCTCTGCCTGAAGCAAGGTAAGTTCTTTAATCTTTTCGTTCGTTTCCGAACCCTCAATCCGGTATTGCAGGGCAAATGCAGGATATTCGGCATGGACGGTTACGGTTTCCGTAGAATCGACCGAGAAATTGATTACTTTATTTTCTACACGCAGACGGTAAAACTCCGGCGATGCAGGGCGTGGAGACTCGAAACAGAAAGAACCGCTGCTGCCCAGCTCTACAGAATCGAGCAGGATAATTCCGCTCAAGCCGCTCTGCTCCAAATATAACATTTTATCGGTTGCGCCGGTCACTTCGCCTTCTACCTTGAAAGCCGGCTCTTTATGACAAGCCGTCAATACGGCTGCCAATACCGCCATTACGATATAAAAATTTCGCTTCATTTATATACAATTCATTAAGATGCAACGTTTTGTTACAAAATGTTTATTACGATTTGCAAAGATACGGCTTTTCATGATTTCACAAAGTTTTTGCCCGACAAAATACGTTAACTGCCACGAGGTTTCAACCGTGGGAAGGGGGTCAAAAACGCAAGCCGAAGAGTTGGTCAACGCATCCGCATGGACAAGCACAAACATCCGCTTGCGTTGGGCAACGCATCCGCATGTTTTTTTCGCCCTGTTCAGAACCCGAAAATCAGGCTCCTCCTTGCTCCTGAAACACCTATAAGCGGCTGAAAAAGACTTTAAAATGAAACTTTTATATCGTAACCTCCTGATACTCCAAAATAAATTCCTATCTTTGCGCGTACTTTTAGACAAAAAATTTTTAAACACAATTTTATGATCAATCCTATTGTTAAGACGATCGAGCTTGGTGATGGAAGAACCATCACGCTCGAAACGGGAAAGCTGGCAAAACAGGCAGATGGGGCTGTTATGCTACGCATGGGTAACACCATGTTGCTGGCTACTGTTTGTGCAGCAAAAGATGCAGTTCCCGGTACAGATTTCATGCCTCTTCAGGTAGAATATAAAGAAAAATATTCAGCGTTCGGACGTTTTCCGGGTGGTTTCACCAAACGCGAAGGAAAGGCTTCGGATTATGAAATCCTGACTTGCCGCTTGGTTGACCGTGCGTTACGCCCGCTTTTCCCGGACAATTTCCATGCAGAAGTTTACGTAAATATCATCCTGTTCTCGGCAGACGGCGTAGACATGCCCGATGCGCTGGCAGGTTTGGCTGCCTCGGCAGCATTGGCTGTTTCCGACATTCCGTTCGGAGGCCCGATTTCAGAAGTACGTGTAGCGCGTATCGACGGAAAGTTTGTTATCAATCCTACCTTCGAACAACTGAAACAAGCCGACATGGACTTGATGGTGGCTGCTACGTATGAAAATATAATGATGGTGGAAGGCGAAATGGAAGAAGTTTCGGAACAAGACTTGCTGGAAGCCATGAAATGTGCCCACGAAGCTATCAAGGTTCACTGTAAAGCGCAGATGGAACTGATGGAGGAAGTAGGCTCGACAGTTAAACGCGAATATTGCCACGAGGAAAACGACGAAGACTTGCGCAAGGCGGTTCACGATGCTTGTTACGACAAGGCTTACGCCGTAGCTGCTTCGGGCAACAAGAATAAGCACGAACGCCAAGATGCTTTCGACGCTATCTGCGAAGAGTTCAAAGCACAATTCACAGAAGAAGAACTGGAAGAAAAAGCAGCGATGATTGACCGTTATTACCACGATGTGGAAAAAGAAGCAATGCGCCGCTGCATCCTCGACGAAGGCAAGCGTCTGGACGGACGTACCACTACCGAAATCCGTCCTATCTGGTGCGAAGTAAGCCCGCTGCCCGGTCCTCACGGTTCATCTATCTTTACCCGTGGCGAAACACAGTCACTGAGTACCGTTACACTGGGTACGAAACTGGATGAAAAAACAGTAGACGACGTACTCGACCAGCACAAAGAACGTTTCTTGCTTCACTATAACTTCCCGCCGTTCTCTACCGGCGAAGCAAAAGCACAGCGTGGCGTAGGCCGTCGCGAAATCGGACACGGTCACTTGGCATGGCGCGCTTTGAAAGGACAAATTCCTGCCGACTATCCGTACTGCGTACGTGTAGTTTCGGATATTCTTGAATCAAACGGTTCGTCATCTATGGCTACCGTATGTGCAGGAACGCTGGCTCTGATGGATGCAGGTGTACCTATCAAAAACCCGGTATCTGGTATTGCAATGGGATTGATCAAGAATGCCGGTGAAGATAAATATGCTGTTCTGTCGGATATCCTCGGCGACGAAGACCATTTGGGTGATATGGACTTTAAAGTTACCGGTACGCGCAATGGTATCACTGCCACACAGATGGATATCAAGTGCGACGGACTGACATACGATATTCTGGAAAAGGCTTTGCTTCAGGCTAAGCAAGGACGTGAATATATCCTCGGCAAACTGACCGAATGTATCGCCGAACCGCGTGCCGAACTGAAACCGCACGCTCCGCGCATCGAAACGATGACTATCCCGAAAGAATTCATCGGAGCAGTAATCGGCCCGGGCGGAAAGATTATTCAGGGTATGCAGGAAGAAACGGGAGCTACCATCACGATTGAAGAAGTAGACGGAGTAGGACGCATCGAAGTGGCCGGAACGAACAAGAAGAGCATTGATGACGCAATGCGTATGATTAAGTCGATTGTCGCCGTACCCGAAATCGGTGAGGTTTACATGGGAAAAGTTCGTTCGGTAATGCCTTACGGCGTATTCGTAGAATTCTTGCCGGGCAAGGACGGTTTGCTTCACATCTCTGAAATCGACTGGCGCCGTTTGGAAACCATTGAAGAATCAGGACTGAAGGAAGGCGACGAAATAGAAGTGAAACTGTTGGACATCGACCCGAAGACGGGCAAGTTCAAACTGTCGCACAAGGTGTTGCTTCCGAAACCTGAAAACATGAACGAAGCTCAGCCTAAGCGCGAACACCGTCAGCCGAAACAGCATAAGCAGTAATCGCGGACGACGCAGCTTAGTGCGTAAACATAACAAACGCAGGTTCACTCAAGACCTTCAAAAAAGGATGAATGAACCTGCGTTTCTTTTTATTCCAACTACAACTGTCCGCTGGTGCGGAAGTAACGTTCCATAACCATCAGTTGCAGCAATTCTTCGCGCTCATCGTCGCGGAACTGCGACACGTATTCGTGAGCATGACGGATAATTTCTTCTGCCTTTTCGGGATGGTCGATGTAGAAGCGGAGCTTCTCCTCAAAGTCCGAAAAGTCTTCTTTCACCTCCACATAGTGATAATCGGGTATCAGCGTCCCCTCCATAAACCAAGTCTCACACGTGGGGCGCGTCATGACTGCCAGTGAGTTCGATGACATGACCCACTTCAGATTCGAAGCCACATCGTTTCCCTCTAATGCGATAATAAACTTATAGTCCAGATGTTCGCGGATGGTCTTCTTTGCCGTCATCCATTCATCCGGACAGCCTTCGTTCCGTCCCACTACCCCGCAGTCGCACATCGGATTGCCGAAAAACCGGGTAAGGAAAGCCGTGCGCAAGCGGCTCTGACGAATCTTGCCCCGGAAGATGGCGCAATCTTTTTTCTCACGGAAGGGCTTCGCGTCATGCACATACATGAAATGGCGCAGCTTGTCTAACTTCAGAACCACCGAATTTTGGTTATCAGCCACCAGCAGCCTGCTTTTGACCACCGTAGGTACGTCGGGGGTGAAATACACGTCGCCGGGACAGAAGTTCCAGCGCAGCCGTTTCGGGAAATAACGGGTCACGTCGTGCTGGTCGAAGTAATACGCCGTATGAAACATCTTCCGCCGGTAATCGCCGATGGCTCCCGTATAGTGAATCCAGCTCCGCGAACGCTCCAGCTTGTCTTGCCCTGAAATCTTCCACGGCGTGTTGATTCGTATGTAGTAATCTACACGCTGTTTCAGGTAGTCGTAATCCGCGCGCCGACGCACTTTTTCCAATTTCTTGCTTAACTGATGCCGATACCATGCGTCGGGCACAGCCAGCCCGATGAAGTTTTTCAGGAAGTCGAGAAACTTTATGGGCTTTCCGCTTCGGAACTTATAAAGAATATTATCCGCCATTATGAGTGTATATTAGTAAATCATTGAGGACAAAGATACTATTTTTCTATTATACCTATAAAAAAATCAAAGCCTGTTTGAATTTACCGATCCGGCAACTCAAACAGGCCCTTCTGTCAGTCATGAAAATTTCTATTCGACAGACCAATGAGTCTTCCGAATAGAACAGAGAGATTCATCCGCATAAAATAAAATTTCTACCCGAAGCGTTTTACCGCCCTGTAACTTGCAGATATTCACGCTTTTTGACGGCATAGTCGGTGTATGCTTCCACATATTGGTCGCAACAAGAGTGTGAAGGAGGTGGCAAACGAAGCCGGGTTCGACAATCTTTCTTTCTTCGGGAAGTATGTACGGCGCGAACCGGGTGTCTCCCCCAGAGAGTATCGACAGGAAAAAGGACATCTGATTATCAACCATTTGTCATACCCTTTTACGCTACCGCATGAGATGGGTGACACATGCGGTAGAACTGCCCCACGCTTCGAATAGAAAAAATTTTTCTAACCGAAAGACTTCTCGGGCTTCGGAGTACCTCCGTGACCGCCGGTAAACAGTTCCGTTTCCGAAGCCTTGCCCGTGGGCAATTTTCCGTCATTGCGTTGCCGAAAGCCTGCACAATCAATTGTTTACCTTGCCGATTAAAAGAAGTTTACTTACCTTTGTAGAGTAATATGAAACACAATGCATTATGGATAGAACAATGATAGAAGATGCCTTATATCCCGACTGCCCGATACGGAATATCTTAGCACGTCTGTGCGACAAATGGTCGCTTTTGGTTATCTATACGCTCAACAAGGCAGACACAGTTCCGGTAAGGTTTAAGGAATTGCAGCGCGAAATCCCCGACATATCGCAAAAAATGCTGACGCTTACCCTGCGCACGTTGGAAGACGACGGTTACGTAACACGCACCGTATATCCCGAAGTTCCTCCGCGAGTGGAATACGCATTGACCCCGCGCACTTACTCGCTGCTGCCCCATATCAACGCACTGATAGGATGGGCGATAGAAAACAAAGACGCTATCATGAAAGACCGGAAGAAAGCCCGCAAGAAATGACGCGCTCTCCCCTGTCCGCGTCCCGTCCGTTCAAATCCGGACGTTTCATGCTATTATATCACAGATTTTTCTTATGTTTGCAAAAACCTGAATTATTAAAGGCATGATACATATTGCTTGTAACATAGACAGCAATTACGTGTGCCATTGCGCCGTAACGCTGGTATCTTTATTTGAGAACAATCGGGAAGAGACTTTTTCGGTACACATTCTTGAGCGCGGACTTTCGGCTGCGGAACAGCAGACACTGACCGACCTTGCTGCACGCTACGGCAACCGGGTATTTTTTTACGAGCCGATGCCCGAAATGCTGGCAGGATTCACCATCCGCAAGTTCAGCAAGCGCATCTCGATGGCTACGTATTACCGCTGTATCTTGTCGGAATTGCTGCCGCGCGACATTGACCGCCTGCTGTATCTGGATTGCGACATCGTGGTATTAGGAGACATACGCCCGTTCTGGAACACGCCGTTAGACGGTATCGGCGTAGCGGCGGTAGAGGACATCGGAAGCACCGACGCACCTCGTTACGAAGTTCTGAAATATCCGATGGAAGAGGGTTACTTTAACGCGGGCGTGCTGCTGATTAACTTGGAGTACTGGCGTAAACACGATGTGGCACGGGCTTGCATCGAATACTTCCACCAATACCCCGAAAGAATTGTCTATAACGACCAAGATTTGTTAAACAGCATATTGTATAAACATAAGGTATTCGTTGACCTGCGCTGGAACGTACAGGACGCTTTTTACCGGATACCGAAACCGCAGGATGCAGAGGCGTGGCGCGCGAAATACGGAGCGTGCCTGAAGCATCCCGTTATCCTGCATTACACCAACCGAAAGCCGTGGGATTACGACAGCCAGCATCCGCTGCGCAACGAGTATTTCCGTTACCTCGACCTCACTCCGTGGAAAGGACAGCGCGCGTTAAATAATCCGCTGAACCGCATCAAGCGTTTCTTCCGCCTGCTGCCGTTCTACATCCATCTGAGAAAACCCAAATACATACGGATGACAGATTTATAATGCCATGATAAAGAAACAGAGTAAAACGAAACGTTTTTTTAAACGCATCGAGGGATTTTTCGCCTCTTTCAAACAACGTTATATCATCAATTACCTTTTAACCAAAGCCGGAGGCAAGGAACTGATTGCCCGCTATGCCCGACGCACGAACGACGACTGCCGTCCTCTCGGAGCCGACGCGCCGATATGGGTATGCTGGTGGCAGGGAGCGGATGCCATGCCCGACATTGCCAAAGCGTGCTTCAACTCGATAAAGATGCACGCCGGCACGCATCCGGTAATTCTGATAACGGGCGAAAATTATAAGGAATATGTAACGTTGCCTTCCGAAATCGTGGAGAAGCAACAGAAAGGCATCATTGATTTGACCCATTTTTCGGATATACTTCGCGCCGTGTTGCTCCACCGGCACGGAGGCATTTGGATGGACAGCACCGTGCTGCTCCCTGCAAAAAACATCGATGAGTTTATCCATGCGTCCGATACGTTCTGGAGTTGCCATCATCTACCCATCTACCACAACGTGTCACGAGGCGGATGGACGAGTTTCTTTTGGGCGTGCGGAAAGAACAACCTGCTGCCGTCTTTCATTGCCGACCTACACATCAGCTACTGGAAACGGTTCGATAAACTGATTGATTACCTGCTGTTAGACTACACATTTGCCATCGCCCGCAAGTACATCCCCGCCATCCATCGGATGATAGAGGAAGTCCCCATCACGGTAATGGGACCATTGGGCAAGTGTCTGAATGACGAGTACACCGAAGCCGAATGGAAACGTTTCTGCACCGACTACGATTTCCACAAACTGACGTATAAAATCCAACTTCATAAGACAACGCCCGAAGGTAAAAAGACATTCTACGGACACATCATGGAGAATTATTTCCCCAAAGAGCAGGCTGTTTGACTCCGATTGTCGGAAAGCACGATTAACGAATGTCCGACATTCGCCAATGTAGGGGCGTATCGCATACGCCCGAAAACACCCACGTGGATAACTTTACACATTCAGGGCGTATGCGATACGCCCCTACTGTTCGGTAACCGCAGCATTTGATAAAAATCGCTGCCATGACCTTTCCGTTTATTAACCACAATTTATTTAGGCTTATTTAAATACTCAATGGAAGGGGCAAAATGTAATCCGTCAATACATCCTTTTTTTACTGCCTTCAAAAACTCTTCAGAATGATTATCCTTACGTTTTCCTATCCGATGTTTATAAACCCGATACATATTAAGTACAGATAAAACAAAGAATAACTTCACTTTGATTTGTTGACGCTTCATGTAACAACGGTTGCGCGCCTGATAATAAAACCTCCATGCCATCGTTGCCGGAGCTTTATCAATAGATGGAGCATAATTAGAAACCGTTTTGTGATAAACAACGCTTGTTTCAACATAAAAACATGGATATCCGGCTCTTGCGATGCGCAAAGTGTATTCTATATCATCACACCAAATAAAAAATTCCTTAACGGGTAAACCTAATTGGTAGACAGCTTCCGAATTTATAAGAACCGATACAAACGAACACAAATTACAGCGAAAAGCCGATACATTTCCTTTAGTCACTTTCACCGGATTCCCATTTTCATGAATAACCGATGCTTTATTCATAACATGAGGCGTACCGTCTGTCCAATTAACCCTACTACAAATAAATCCCGGCGTTTTATCCAATGAAACAGCCTTTACCAGCTCTTCTAATGCAGTGGGTTGTGGAATCGTATCATCGTCCATTAACCAAGCATAATCGCAACCGTCTAAAACTGCAGTTTTCAATCCTAAAGAAAATCCTCCGGAACCACCGATATTTTCTGTGGTACGGATAATCATATAGCGTGACTGATTAGCCAAACTTTCTAAAAAAGCACCTGTTCCGTCTGTTGAACAGTTATCAACAATAACTATTTTATGAATGGGATAAGTTTGCTTATCTAACGCATCCAAACATTCTTTTAATAAGGCTAACCTATTATAGGTTACAACCACGCAATTGATTATCATAAAATATCGTTTATTAGGGATTATGTTTATTCTCCTTCCACGCCAGCCACTGCTCTTTCGTACGTTTCCATCGCTTGTGCGTCCACAGCCAGTAAGCCGGTTCGCGGCGGATTTGTTCTTCCAAGCGGCGGGCATACATGTCCGTCAGTTCATAGTCGGGATATTCTTTCGGATGAAGCGACATCAGTTCGAACGTCCCCCGATAATATCCGCGCTTGATGCGCTCTACTCTTACATAATAAATAGCGGCATCAATTTGTTTACCTATCCGTTCGGTTCCTATGAAAAAAGATGTATCGTGGTTTAAAAAAGTAGTCCAATGGTTCATGTTCTCTATCTTGGGCGCTTGGTCGGAGATGAATCCTATCATCACTTTTTTAGGTTGCTGTTTCAGTTCGATGATGCGGCGCAACGTGTCTTTCATCAGGATGGATTCGCCGCCGAACCGTCCGCGCAAGTGCAGGAAAAGCTCGTTGAACGCGCGGTTATAGATAAGGTGGTAAATCTGTCCGCCGTGCATTTCAGATACCCAGCCGCTCAGCGAAGCCACGTACTCCCAGTTGCAGTAATGCCCCAGATAAAGCAGGCAGAACTTTTTTCCTTCGCGCTCCATGTTGGCGCGCACCTCGTCGAGCCCCACAAACTCCATGCGCCGGCGCATCTCCTCATGGGATATGGAAAAGAGCTTGATTACTTCTACCACGTAATCGCAAAGGAAATGGTAAAAATCTTTCTCTATCTTCAGTATCTCCGACGGGCTTTTTTCGGGGAAACACTCCGTAAGGTTTTTCTCTACCACCTTGCGGCGGTACTTAATCCAATGGAACAGGGGGAAAAACAAGATATCGGACACAACGTAAAGTAGCCTCAGCGGAAGCAAAGACAACAAATAAAGAAATGCAAACAGTATACGGTATGCAAAGTTCATTACAAACAAGCGGTTACAATTTTGGGCAAAACTACAAAAAATATGGGTTACAACATAACGTTACCTATCGGATTTTGCACTATCTTTGCCGAATACAAGAAGTTACATCCTCCGTTATGAAAGAATTTTTCCAACTCATGGGGCGTTTTGTCGCGCCTTACAAAAAATATGTTTGCTGGGCTGTGGTTCTGAATCTTCTTTCGGCCATATTCAATGTATTTTCTTTTTCACTGCTGATTCCTATCCTGAACATCTTGTTTAAGACCAATGCGCAAGAGCAGGTTTATACTTACATGGAGTGGGAATGGACGGTTGATTCGCTGAAAGAAACGGCGGTCAATAACTTTTATTATTACGTTAACCAACTGATTGCTTCGTTTGGTCCTGCCACTACCTTGCTGTTCCTCGGACTGTTTCTTGCGCTGATGACGTTCCTGAAAACGGCTTGTTATTTCGGATCGTCGGCAGTAATGATTCCTCTCCGTACGGGTATCGTGAGGGATATCCGCACGATGGTTTACTCAAAGGTAATGTATCTTCCGCTGGGTTTCTTATCGGAGGAGCGGAAAGGCGACATCATAGCCCGCATGAGCGGCGACGTTTCGGAGATAGAGAATTCGATAACCAGCTCATTAGACATGCTGCTGAAAAACCCCATCCTGATTATTTCTTATTTCACCACCTTGCTTATCATCAGTTGGCAGCTTACGCTGTTTACCATCCTCGTACTGCCTACAATGGGATGGCTGATGGGAAAGATCGGGCGTAAGCTGAAGCGTCAATCGCTTGAAGCTCAGGGAAAATGGAGCGAAACCATGTCGCAGCTTGAAGAAACCCTCGGAGGTATGCGCGTAATCAAAGCCTTTACCGCCGAAGAAAAGATGATTAACCGCTTCAACAAGTGCAGCAACGAATACCGCGACGCTACGAGCCGCGTATCTACCCGCCAGTCGATGGCTCACCCGATGAGTGAGTTTCTGGGCACGGTGCTGATTGTTTTCGTATTGTGGTTCGGCGGTTCGCTGATATTGGGCAATAACTCTTCGATAGATGCTTCTACCTTTATCTATTACATGGTTATCCTGTACAGCATCATCAACCCGCTGAAAGATTTCTCGAAAGCAAGCTATATGATTCCGCGCGGCTTGGCGTCTATGGAGCGTGTGGATAAGATATTGAAAGCGCCGAACAACATCGTAGAGAAACAGCATCCATGCCATATATCGGAACTGAAAAGCGGCATCGATTTCAATCATATCACGTTCAGCTACAACGGGCAGCACCAAGTTTTGAACGATATTAACCTGCATATCAACAAGGGTGAAACCATCGCGCTGGTAGGACAAAGCGGTTCGGGAAAATCGACATTGGTTGATTTGCTTCCGCGCTTCCACGATGTTCAAGGCGGCGAAATTCTTATCGACGGCGTTAATATCAAAGACTTGTCTATTATGGACTTACGTTCGCTGATAGGCTATGTGAATCAGGAAGCTATCCTGTTCAACGACTCGTTCTACAACAACATTACTTTCGGTGTAGACAACGCTACGAAAGAACAGGTCATCGAGGCGGCAAAGATAGCCAATGCGCACGATTTCATCATGGAAAGCGAAGAAGGTTACGACACCAACATCGGAGACCGAGGATGCCGTCTGTCGGGCGGACAACGCCAGCGTATTTCCATCGCCCGCGCCATCCTGAAGAATCCTGCAATCCTGATATTAGACGAGGCGACTTCTGCCCTTGACACGGAAAGCGAGCGCTTGGTACAGGAGGCACTGGAGCGGCTGATGAAAACCCGTACTACGATAGCCATCGCCCACCGCCTGTCGACCATCAAGAACGCCAATCAGATTTATGTGCTTTACGAAGGAAGAATCGTGGAACACGGCAAGCACGAGGAATTGCTCGCCAAAAACGGTTATTACAAGCGTCTGAACGATATGCAGGCGCTGTGACATCCGGAGGGAGTTTTCTGCTTCCGCACGAGGCTCAAAAATTCTATTCGGAAGAGTCGTCAGTCTTCCGAATAGAACTGCATCGTTTATCGGCATGAATTTAAAATACTAACCGTAGCATTTTGCGGCACAAACCGCAAGGAATTTTCTTGGCTCTTAAACCGCTCGTTAATACTTGCCTAACCGCTCGTTAACCCCATCGGTATAGGCTTTCCAGAATTTGGCAAGGTCGCTGAACCGATAAGCATCGGTAAAGGGGGCTGTAAGCAGAACCGTCAGCATGTAACCCAATACGGCATTGAAGCTGCGGAGGTATTTTACCGCCCAGTTACGCCCGTAACGGTGGTTCAGATAGGCTGCATTACGTACTTGGTAGAATCGTTTCCATTTCTTTTTCCGATTGCGCTCTTTCCACGTATCATTTGAAAAGAATTTTTCTTTATCCATCAGCGCATCGGGTATGTACCATATTTTATATCCTGCCAATACCGCGCGCAGGCAGTAGTCGGTATCATCGCAGAAGATAAAGAGTTCCTTGTTGGGCAGACCGATTTTCTCTACCGCTTCCCGGCGGATAAACAGTCCTTCGAAAGCTGTGCCGCATATCTCTGTGGGAGCATTTACCACCTGCTTTTTCAGTTTGTCCTGATACATGGATGCGAACGGATTGGTGAGGTTGACCTGCCGGAAATCGTTGGTGAATATCTTGCCTTCCATCAGCCGGCGCGGTGCGAGAATCCCCGCATCGGGACGGGCAGTGTGCGGAAGCAGATGTTCCAAGCAGTCGGGGCGCGGAAACACATCGTCGTCCATACACCAAATCCAGTCGGCTCCCTCCTGAAAAGCGTATCGGATACCGGTATAAAAGCCACCCGAACCGCCAACATTCTCTTGGTGAATCACACGTAAGTCCGTCTGTTCGTCCAACCACTCTTTCGTTCCGTCGGTACTGCCGTTGTTTACTACCACAATGGAATGGAGCGGTGTATTCTGCCGCAGGCAACCGATATTCCGCTTCAGCAATTCTCTCCGGTTGTATGTTACAACCACAGCTATAATCTTCATAAGCCAGTATTAATAAAGTCCGTCAATTTTTCCGGGCTGCGTGCTGCGGAATGCAACCAACAGCTTATAACACTCTTCGGCATCGAAGCCGCGCAAACGGGCATATTCGTCGGCAAAAACCCGGTGCATGTGGGGCGTGGCGGGCAGGCGTTCCAAATTCTTGCATCCGGCACGCAGGTCGAGTTTACCTACCGAAAGGCGGTTGAGGTCTACGATTTCGATCTTGATTCCTTCGCTTGTTTTACCGAACAGAATGTTTCCGCGTCCGTAGTCCTTATGGGCATAGCCATGCTCATGAAGGATGGCTGTGGTGCGGGCAACGGCGCGTATTACATCGTCTTCGTAATCAAACTTCTGCTTAAACAGGGCTTCGTAGGTATACGGACACTCGGAGGCGTAAGTGACGTAATAGCTGCGGTCGAACAGCAAGCCTTTGCGGATATTCAGATAACCTACCGGACGGGGAGTTCCTACGCCTGCCTCCAAGAACAGTTGGGCGTGTTCATACGAACGTTTTGCTTTGGAGGGGCGAAACACTCCGTATACAAAACGATTGATGAGATTGGGTCGGTGGAATGACTTTACCACAAACGAGCGTCCGCCGTAGGTTATTTTGCGCAATTCGTTACGTCCCTTGTGAATCACGGTTCCCTCTCCCCGCTCGAAACGTTCGGGGACGGACAACACGAATGATTCCAAGTCTTTACATGCGGCATGTACGACAAGTGTACGGTGATTGAACAGACTCATAACTTCCTACTATCAGATTTTATCCAGCCCTTTCGTGAACTTCAGCCAATAATACTTCAGCGGATTCTTGTATTTCAATTGTTTCCACGGACGACTTCCGTGCGGACGATGCCATACGGGGAGGTTGGCGAAAAGATAGTTTCGGAATCCTTTCTTCAACGCTTCGTGAGAGATGGTTACATCGTACCAGTTCTTTGCCGGGTCTAACTGATGGAAATCGTATGTTTGCAGAAATTTCGGCGTAAGCAGCGAACAGCAGAAGCTGCAATGCTTCTTTTCCGGATATATTTTCCCTTCGTTGCCTTTCGCATGAAGGTAAGGATAATTAATCGCTCCCGTTTCGTCTACGGTCACGGCTGCGGCTATCGCACAGTCGCCTCGCTCTGCCGCACCGTTAAAGAGTGACTGAAGCGTATCTTTCTTCACGACTACGTCCGATTCGACAATCAACATTCCTGCATCGGCTGCAAGGGCTTCTTGTTGCGCCATCTGCAACACCAACAAATAGTTAGGAGAAGGGTGGCTTGTTACATCCGACAAATTTATCAAACGGAAACCATAACGGCGAGAAGCCTCTTCCAGCCGCCGGGTATTTTCTTCGGTACTGAAGTCGTTATAGACGGTATAAGTAAAAGGTACGGTTACCTCCGACTGCATGATGGCTTCAATGGTTTCGAGAGTGAAATCAATCGAATCTTTTACGGGAGTTAGTACATGAAGGCATTTCATATTTTTATCAGACTAAATAAGATGATTATAAAACTTGGGCACAGAGCTGCAATGCGGCAGCCACGGTATCGTCCATGTCGGCATAAGTATATTGTCCCAACCGTCCTCCGAACAACACATTCTCTTTCTTCGCTGCCAGTCTCTGATATTCGGCAAACATGGCAGAGTTACGTTCGTCGTTTACCGGATAATAAGGCTCTTTACCAGCCTCGAATGAATCAGGATATTCGTAGGTAATGACGGTTGTAGGCTGCGTACCGTACTCAAAATGTTTGTGCTCAATTATTCGCGTATAAGGAACACTACCTTCCGTATAATTCACCACGGCATTTCCCTGAAAGTCTTCTATCTCCAGACGTTTATGGTCAAAACGCAAACTGCGGTATTCCAAGCGTCCGCACTGATAGTCGAAGAATTCGTCAATACATCCGGTAAATAAAATTTTGTCTGCCAAAGCATCCAACTCGTCGCGATGTTCGAAGTAGTTTGTGTCAAGCCTAACTTCTGTACCTTCCAGCAGCCGGTCAATCAACACATTATATCCTCCTTTCGGGATTCCTTGATAACCGTCGTTAAAGTAGTTATTATCGAAAATAAAACGGAACGGAACACGCTTGATGATAAAAGCCGGCAATTCCGTTGCAGAACGTCCCCACTGCTTTTCGGTATACCCCTTTATCAGTGTATGGTAAATATCTTCTCCGCAGAGTTTCAAAGCCTGCTCTTCCAGATTGGCGGGCTCGGAGATAGCATCGTATTTCCGGCGTTGTTCGGCTATCTTGGCTTTCGCTTCAGCCGGCGTCTTTACTCCCCAAAGCTGATAAAACGTATTCATGTTGAAAGGAAGGTTATATAACTTTCCCTCGAAACAGGCTAACGGCGAATTGGTATAACGATTAAATTCTACAAACCGATTTACGTAGTCCCATACTTCCTTATTGTCTGTATGGAAAATATGCGCGCCATACTTATGCACATGAATGCCGTCTACGTCTTCGCAGTAGATGTTTCCTCCCCGATGATTACGTTTATCAATCACCAAACAATGCTTTCCGGCACGCTTGGCTTCATGAGCGAATACTGCTCCGAAAAGCCCCGCTCCCACAATCAAATAATCATATTGCTTCTTGCTCATACCGTTTTAATATCTTGAAAAGCAAAAATAGGTAAAGATTTCTATTCCCGCAATTATATTCGGCATAAAGTAGTTACCTTTGTGCCCCTTGTAAAGGAGATTGAAAAAGAAATGAAAGTTATAGTTGATAACAAAATACCTTATATCCGAGAGGTTATGCCGCACTTGGCAGACGAGGTGGTTTACTTACCGGGTGAAGCGTTTACGCCAGAAGCGGTGAAAGATGCCGAGGCACTGATTATCCGCACCCGCACACACTGTAACCGGCAACTGCTGGAAGGAAGCCGGGTCCGCTTCATCGGGACGGCAACGATCGGGTTTGACCACATAGATACGGATTATTGCCGTAGCGCAGGCATTGCGTGGAGTAATTGTCCGGGATGTAATGCGGGAGCAGTGGAACAGTATGTACACGCTTCGCTCTTGCTGCTGGAGCAAGAAAAACAAATTCACTTATCGGATACGTGTTTAGGCATAATCGGCGTAGGACACGTAGGCAGCCGGATAGCGGCTATGGCACAACGATTGGGTATGCGTGTTTTACTAAACGACCCGCCCCGTGCCGACCGAGGTGAGAAAGGATTTGTTTCTTTGCAGACATTGGAACAAGAATGCGACATTCTTACTTTTCATACACCGCTGGATAAAGAGGGTAAATATGCTACCTACCATCTTGCCGACCATTCTTTCTTTACCGGATTGTGCCGAAAACCTTACATTATCAATACCTCTCGTGGCGAAGTTATCGATACCCGCACGTTATTAGAGGCGCTGGATAGCGGGCAAGTAAACGGTGCGATTATCGATGTGTGGGAAAACGAACCTGACATTAACCGGGAACTGCTTGATAAAGTGTTTATCGGAACGCCGCACATAGCCGGTTACTCTGCCGATGGAAAAGCCAATGCCACCCGCATGGTGCTGGAAGCCTTTTGCCGCTTTTTCAACAAGCCTGCCGATTTCCACATTCAGCCTGCCGGCACTCCGATGCTTGCTCTTTCGGATGATGAGAATACCCGCATCCTTCAGCTATATGACCCCCGCCGCGATTGCGCTGCACTACGCGCACATCCCGAACAGTTCGAACAGTTGCGGGGAAATTATCCGCTGCGCAGGGAATAGAGATACTACTTTTAAGGGCATCGGTTCAAGTAAGCCGATGCCCTTAAACTTTCACATATCAACCATCGCATTTGCGGCATCCGGCGAATGTAAATTTTATTCCGAAACCCGTTAAGGAATAAACATCAAAACTCCCTGATTTTCCTCACAATGTGAAATATTGTGTACGAAAACGGTGCGAAATGCAAAAGAATTATAAGTAAAGAATAATAATATCTATTTTATTTGGATGTAATAAGTGTGTTTACTACATTTGTCACGTGATTTTTTTCATAGTATTAGATTTAAGGTTAACAAGGTTGGGAGAAAGCGTTCTCCCATTTTTTTTGTCCGTTCGTAAACGGTTTTATCCATCAAGTAAAAAGGTGTCTTCGGGATAAGTTTATATTTTATTGGAAATAAAACAACAGATGAAAGATATCATGAAAAAACAAGTATTATTTTGCACATTGGCATGGCTCGCTTCGCAGGCGTTCGCCCAACTGGCTACGGTTACAGGACCAGACTCTCGGCTAAAAGTTAATTTCAATCTTCAAAAAGGAACTCCCGTATATGCGGTTACCTACGACGAAAAGACGATATTGGAAGACTCTCCGCTGGGTTTCGTATCGAATATCGGCGACTTCAGTAAAAACATGTCTTTTGTTGGACAAAAAACACAAAAAATAAGCAAGACTTATACGCAAGACCGGATAAAACGCTCGGTAGTTAATTATACGGCAAACGAACTGGTACTGACTTTCCAGAATGCCGACAAAACACCGCTTGACATTGTTTTCCGGGTGAGTAACAACGATGTGGCTTTCCGTTATGAAATTCCCAAATCGGGCGAACCGGGCAGCATCGTCATCCGCGAAGAAAAAACCGGATTCGATTTCCCCTCCTCTACCACTACTTTCCTTTGTCCGCAAAGCGACGCCATGATAGGCTGGAAACGTACCAAACCGAGTTATGAAGAAGAATATACCGCCGATGCGCCGATGAATGTCCGTTCGCAATACGGCCACGGATATACATTCCCCTGCTTGTTCCGTATCGGAGATGACGGATGGGCGCTGGTCAGCGAAACGGGCGTGGACGGAAAATACTGTGCCTCTCACCTGAGCGACGCTACCCCCGACGGACGGTATACCATCGCATTCCCCCTGCCGGAAGAGAATAACGGAAACGGAACTTCGGCTCCGGGCTTGGCTTTGCCGGGAAAAACACCGTGGCGCACACTGACCGTAGGCAACAGCTTAAAACCGATTGTGGAAACCACCGTACCGTGGGACGTGGTAGAACCTCGGTTTGAAACGGAACACACTTACCGTTTCGGACGCGGGACATGGAGCTGGATTTTATGGCAAGACGGCAGTATCAATTACGATGACCAAATCCGTTACATCGACCTTGCCCATGCAATGGGATATGAATATGTATTGATAGACAACTGGTGGAATACGAATATCGGCCGCGAACGCATGGAAGAGCTTATCAAATATGCGCGCAGCAAAAACGTTTCGTTATTCCTTTGGTATAGTTCAAGCGGCTACTGGAATGACATCGAACAAGGTCCTACCAACCTGATGGACGACCCGATAGCACGCAAGCGCGAAATGAAATGGTTGCAGAAAGTTGGAGTAAAAGGTATTAAAGTGGACTTTTTCGGAGGCGACAAGCAGGAAACCATGCGGCTGTACGAGGCTATCCTAAGCGATGCCGACGACCACGGACTGATGGTTATCTTCCACGGCTGTACGCTACCGCGCGGATGGGAACGCATGTACCCCAACTACGTGGGAAGCGAGGCGGTATTGGCGTCGGAGAACCTGATTTTCAACCAACATTTCGACGATAACGAAGCGTTTAATGCCTGCCTGCATCCGTTTATCCGTAACACGGTCGGCTCAATGGAGTTTGGCGGTACGTTCTTGAACAAACGGTATAACCGGACGAACGACGGAGGTACTATCCGCCGCACTACCGATGTGTTCCAACTGGCTACGGCGGTTCTTTTCCAAAATCCGATTCAGAACTTTGCACTTGCACCGAATAACCTGACGGACGCACCGAAGGTAGCACTCGACTTTATGAAACAAGTTCCTACCACGTGGGATGAAACCGTGTTTATCGACGGCTATCCCGGCAAATACGTTGTCCTCGCTCGCCGTCATGGAAACCGCTGGTACATTGCCGGAATCAATGCCCGGAAAGAACCACTGAAACTGACGCTTAATCTGCCCATGCTCAACAGCGGAGAAACTGTATCATTCTATTCTGACGGCAAACAGAATGTTCCGCAGCTATTGGAACAGACCATCAAATCGCCCGAATCGGTACAAGTTACCATTCAGCCGGAAGGTGGAGCGATATGGGTTACGAAATAATGGCTGACATTTATCAGAATATATAACAACAAAACGGCTTGCATGAACCAACATAATCATGCAAGCCGTTTTGTTTATCGGACTTATTTCAATGCTAAAGACCTTGAAAAATTCTACCCGTTAGACTGCTCAACGCTATGGGAAGAACAGGTAAACACTACCGCATAAGATAGGTAACGCTAACGGTAGCGTTTTCGGGAGCATCAACAGGCAAAAACAGCCACTTATCCGGCCCAACTATCCCGGTCTAAATTCCGGTAGCTGATGGCTTCCGCCAAATGATGGGGCTGAATCTGTTCGGAAGCCTCCAAATCGGCTATCGTACGCGAAACCTTTAAGATGCGGTCGTAAGCACGGGCAGAAAGATTCAGCCGCGTCATGGCGTTACGCAACAATTCCAAGCCTTTTGCATCGGGAGTAGCATACATATTAAGCAGGCGCGAGGTCATCTGAGCATTGCTATATATGCCTGCTTCGTTTTCAAACCGTTTCGCCTGAATCTGGCGCGCACGCATCACCCGCTCGCGGATGGCGGCACTGGATTCGCCGGGCGTACGCTCAGCCATCTTCTCGAACGGAACAGGAACAATTTCTACCTGAATGTCAATGCGATCGAGCAGCGGACCTGAAATACGGTTCAGATAGCGCTGCACTTGGCTGGGGCTGCATACGCACCTGCGCGTGGGGTGATTGTAATACCCGCAGGGACAAGGGTTCATCGATGCCACTAATTGGAAACTTGCGGGATAATCGAGCGTATACTTGGCACGTGAGATGGTGATGTGACGGTCTTCGAGCGGCTGACGAAGCACTTCGAGCACCGCACGGTTGAACTCCGGAAACTCATCAAGAAACAATACGCCGTTATGTGCCAAACTGATTTCGCCCGGCTGGGGAGTTGTCCCTCCTCCTACCATCGCTACTTGGGATATGGTGTGGTGCGGACTGCGAAACGGACGGATGGCTATCAGTGACACATCCCGCCCCAACTTACCGGCAACGGAATGAATCTTGGTCGTCTCTAAACTTTCGCCTAAAGATAAAGGAGGAAGAATACCGGGAAGCCGTTTTGCCATCATCGACTTTCCGCTGCCCGGCGCACCAATCAGCAGAATATTATGACTTCCTGCCGCCGCTACTTCTAACGCACGCTTTACGTTTTCCTGTCCTTTCACTTCAGCAAAATCAAAAGGAAAATTTATCTGGTTCCGATAAAACTCTTCGCGGGTATTAACCACAGTGGGTTCCAAGCTGCGTACTCCGTTAAAAAAATCGATTACTTCTGTTATGTTTTCTACCCCATACACCTGAAGCCTGTCTACAACAGCCGCTTCACGAGCATTTTGTTTTGGAAGAATAAACCCTTCGAACCCTTGCTGACGGGCTGCAATGGCAATAGGCAAAGCCCCTCGTATGGGTTGCAGGTTACCGTCTAATCCAAGTTCCCCGATAATCAGATATTTGCTTAACTTATCGGCAGCCACCGTACCGGCAGCCGCCAGTATGCCGATAGCCAAAGGCAAATCGTAAGAAGACCCTTCTTTACGAATATCGGCAGGAGCCATATTGATTACTAACTGGCACGACGGAAATTTGTATCCGTTTACTTGCAAAGCGGAGATAATACGTTCGTGACTTTCTTTTACCGCAGAGTCGGGTAATCCCACCAAGAAGAATTTAATGCCGCGCGAACTGTTTACTTCGATTGTTACAATGGTTGCATCTATCCCCTGTACGGCAGCACCAAATAGTTTTATCAGCATGTTATTCAGGATATTAGTTTTAATCTTTGTTTTGGGTCAGTTGCATCACTTTGTCGTAAAGTGCTTCTCCGTAAAGATTGGTACCTAAAATCTTACGGCTACGGTCTACCAGAATATTGGCAGGCAGACGCTTTATATTTTGTTGTTTGATGATTTGGTTCTCCCATCCTTTATTGTCGCATATTTCTATCCACTGTTCGCTATCGTCTTTACAGGCTGACAACCATGATTTTTCGTTGAAATCGAGCGACAAATTCAATACCCTGAATTCATCTTTGGGCAATCGTTTCACCTGTTCTGCCAGCGAATCGCGTCTTATTTTGCTAAGTTCGTTCCAGCTTGCCCAAAAATTAATCAGCGTATATCCTTCTTTCGAACTCCATGAAACATATTTACCGCTGCGGTCTTTACAAGAGAAATAGCTGACATTGGTTAATTGGGGTTCATTTTTCTGAGGAATGGTTTGCAAAACCGTGCTTAACACACGACAATCTTTTATATTTCCGCTCAACGGGTCAATCAGTCCCTTGATGCGTTCTACATCAGGGTCGGGAACTTGCACAAAGTAGCGGTCAATCAGATAAGCCGAGGCAAACGACTGGGGATGAGAACGGATAAAGTCTTCCGCCGCTTTACTCACTGCAGCCGAATCATGCTGTATGGATGCAATACGCTCACGAAACTCCTGATAATCGCGATTCGCTCCGTCGCCGCTGACTTCCGGTTGTTCAAAACTGCCTGTCAGTGTAACCCTATCGCCCTTATCGGCAAAGATAGGAATGGCTCTCCCCGCTTCGTCAACCAAACGGAACAAGTGTATTGTATCAGGAATGAGTTTATATAAGAATTTACCATCTTTCGGGTAAATGGTATCGAGTTTTACCTCCGGGTCATCGTACACGACAAGAATACGTTCCGACTTAAAGTTCTCAAGTTCACCCCGAAGTTCAAAATCCGTCTTTTTTTCACACGAGGAAAAGCAAGACAAAAGTATAATCAGCGTAAGTAACGGATAAAGTTTCTTCATGAATCTCTTATTTTCTGCGAATGTACACAATTTTATCAGAACCTTTATCAGAGCCTGTCTAAATTTTCCGATGAAGTCTTTTTATCCGCCCCTTTTTGAGTTTGTTTCCGGTCTGTTTCCCTGTTTTCATCCTCGAAAACAATTCTCAAACCGCAGGCAGAGCAGAATTAAAACAAACTCTATACTTTTCTGATTTTTGTCTCATATAAAAAAGAAAGCCGGGATACCTTTACAGCATCCCGGCTTCAATATCAAAGTTTATACAAGAATCAAATTACTTGATTTCGTTTGCGTATTTAGCAAACTCGCGGTCGTTCTGAGCGCTTGCAGCCAATGCAGCGTCTTTCTGAGCCACTTTATCCATGCTTGATTTAACCAAGTCGGCGTTGTTAGTTCTTGCACCAACGATAGCCATCAGGTAGTCAGTGTAAGCATCCGGATTCTTAACTGCGCTCAGTGTGCTCTTAGCCTTGTTATAGTCTTTAGCAAGGATTTGAGCCAAAGCAGCTGAGTTAGTCTTCGTATCACCGAAAGCCTGAACAGCGCGGTCGTACTGACCTTGTTTGATGTACAGGTTACCCAATGCTTCGTTTGCAGTGTCGGCACCAGTAGATTTGCTCAAGTAAGTTTCAGCTTCAGCTACGTTACCTTTAACCAATGCGCACAAACCGAGGTTTGTATTTACTTCAGGAGCGTTAGCGTTTTTGCTTGCAGCTTGTTTGAAGTAGTTTTCAGCAGCATTCAAGTCACCGGCAGCATAAGCCATCTGACCCAAATCGTTGTAAGCACGGTAATCGTTCGGATATTTCTGGATAGTTCTCTTATAGATAGCTTCCTTACGTGCGTTGTCCTGAGTCAGGGTAGCAGCGTACAGCAATTCGTCTACGCTCAAAGAATCTTCGTTAGCATCGAATGCAGCGTTGATTTCTTCATCGCTACGGCCGATAGCATCGTAGTTAGCTGTCAAGCGTGCACGACGCAACTGCGGCAGGATTTCGTCAGCCAAAGTCTTGTAAACAGAAGAAATGTTCTTGATTTCTGTTTCACGTTGTTCGGGATCAGAATACATAGAAAGAACACGCAAAATCAAATCTTTGTCTTGGATGTTTGATTTAGAAACCAATTCTTGGAAACCGTCCCAGTCTTGAGCTGTGTAAACAGCATCAACTTCTGTTTCGATTTTACCTTTCTTCAGTTGCTGGTTCATGTATTTTTCAGTGTTGTTCTGACGGTTTTTAGCCAACTTATCGTTCAGGTCCAAACCACCATCAGGTGAAGCGTAAGCAGAAATTTCGATGTTATTCAGCTTGTAGTTCTTCGTATCGCCGGCAACAGTTACCACTTGTTTGTGGAAATCTTTCAAGCTTTCAGACTTCAATTCGCTTGCGCGGAGGTTAGCCTGCTGGATCAAGAACATAATCTGAGCTTCTTTAGCCTGCTTGATGATACGCTGGTATTTATCGGCAGCATAAGCAGCGTTAGCTGATTTTACAGTAGGAAGTTCAGAAGTAGCGATTACACCGTCTGCGATTTTTACAGAAGGAATAGTGTATTCTTTCTTTCCTTTCTTAATTTTGAAATCCAAGTAAAGTTCTGATTTAGCCATTTCAGGAATGTAATCGAAAACGGCTTTCATCGTATAAGTACCACCTGCTTTGTAAGAGATAGTCTGGTCGTTTCCTTGTACTTTTTCGCCTTGGAACATAGCGGGCTGAGCTTTAGCTTCGCCTCCGTCCCATCTCAAAACCGGCGTAACTTCAACGGTTGCGTTTTTCTTGAAATATTTTTCAGGGAATTTTCCTGTAATTGTTACAGGTACTTTACCGCCAATCGCTTCCAGAACTTCGGGGTCTGTTGTGAAGTAGTCGGCAGACAATTCGCCCATCTTGCTACAAGAAGAAAGAGCAAGGACCAACAGTGCCACTAAGGGCAAATACAACTTCTTAATCATGATTGTTAATGTTTAGGTTTATATTATAAAATTTTTTCTCAAGTTTTGGTATGCGTCTAAGTTTTGTTATTTGGGGCAAAGATAAGAAAAACTATTATAGTTGTTAAACTTTATCTCTTTTTTTTTTAAACACTCATTAAAAAAAGATTAAAACGTTTTTTTCCAGAGCTTTTCCAGCCTGACAAGCATGATAAAACGACGATTTTAACTTACGTTTCAGGGCATCGGATCCGGAATCGGAAATCACTATATATAATAAATGTATAAGTAAACCAATCTCATGCTAATCAATTACTTCTCATGCCCTGCCTGACGGAACAAAAAACACGGCACGACAAAGTGTGAAACCTGAGTTTTTGTTGAGTTTCGGCATTGCCTGAACCCTGAAAAAACGCAAGCGGTAGAACCGGTCGGTTCTATGGGTAGCGTCAGTCAACGCTACCGCATGGAACGAGCAACACTAACGGTAGTGTTTTTCGGTATGTTCCGACAGAGAATTTCTTCCGTTGAAGCCGGTTTTACGGCTTGTTCTCATACAGTTCCCTGCTTCTTTTGTTCCTCGGATGATGTTCTATGATTTCTTCACGCAGGCGGTTGCGGTCGATGTGGGTATAAATCTCCGTAGTTCCGATGCTCTCATGTCCCAACATACACTGAATGGCACGCAAATTCGCACCGCCTTCCAACAAATGAGTGGCAAACGAATGGCGAAAGGTATGGGGGCTTATGCTTTTCTTCAGCCCGATCTGATTCGCCAGTTCCTTTATAATATGAAACACCATAATACGCGAAATGTTCTTGCCGAAGTTACTTATAAATACATAATCTTCGAATCCGGGCTTTATCACCTTTTCTCCCCGGACAAGAAAATAGTCGTTCAACTCGCTGACGGCTCGCGGAGAGATGGGCACAAGGCGTTGCTTGTTTCCCTTTCCTTCTACTTTTATGAAGCCTTCGTTCAAATATAAATCGGAAATCTTCAGATTACAGAGTTCAGACACACGCAATCCGCAGCTATACAACGTTTCCAGTATGGCACAGTTGCGCTGCCCCTCACGGCTTCCCCGGTCTATCGCCCCTATCAGGCTGTCTATCTCTTCCACGGTAAGCACATCGGGCAAGTGTTTCCCTATCTGCGGAGAGTCCAACAGTTCGGTGGGGTCTTGCCGGATGTAATCTTCCAGCACCAAGAACCGGTAAAACGAGCGTATGCCCGAAAGGATGCGGGCTTGGGAACGCGGATGAATGCCGATGTCATGCAAGCCTGCCGAAAACGTCTCCAGATTATCGGTCGTTACCTCGGTAAAGTCGATCCCCTCCAACGTAAGAAAAGCAAACAGTTTGTCTAAATCCGTCAGGTAAGCCTCTACCGTATTGTCGGATAACGCTTTCTCTAATTTGAGATATTGCTTATACTTTATTATAATCTTCTGATTTTTATCCTGACTTTTCATTCTTTTTTCGTACCTTTGTCCCAAATTTTTCGACAAAAGTATTAAAAGTTCAGAAAAATATACGATGATGAGGATACAAATTATCAACGGCCCTAATATCAATTTATTGGGGAAACGTGAACCTTCTATTTACGGCTCAGAATCATTCGAAGATTATTTGGTACGCCTCCGGGCACGCTACCCGGAAGTAGAAATAAGCTACTACCAATCGAATATAGAGGGGGAAATGATAAACAAAATACATGAAGTTGGGTTTAATTATGATGGAATCATTCTGAACGCGGGAGCTTACACACATACTTCCATTGCGCTGCAAGACGCAATACGTGCCGTAACGGCTCCGGTCATCGAAGTGCATATATCAAACGTACATCAACGGGAAGAGTTCCGTCATAAGTCGATGATATCATGCGCATGTAAGGGGGTGATTTGTGGTTTCGGACTTGATTCTTATCGCTTGGGAGTAGAAGCTCTTATAGTAAGGTAAAAAGTAATAATTAGTTTTTTATAATATGATGCTTAAACAAACAAAAATCGTTGCGTCCATCTCGGATTTACGATGTGACGTAGATTTTATCAGAGACCTTTTCAATGCGGGTATGAACGTAGTACGTATGAATACAGCTCACGCCAACCGCGAAGGCTTTGAAAGACTGATAACTAACGTGCGCGAAGTATCCAATCGCATTGCCATCCTGATGGATACCAAAGGACCTGAAGTCCGCACAACAGCCAGTGCCGAAGGTGCTATCGACTTTAAAACGGGAGACAAGGTCTGCATTGTGGGTAATCCTGAACAGGAAACAACGCGGGAGTGCATCGCCGTTACATATAAAAATTTTGTACAAGACTTGTCGGTCGATACCGATGTTCTGATAGACGATGGCGAATTACAGCTGAAAGTAACCGATAAAAACGAAAACACCCTGTTTTGCGAGGTTTGCAACGATGCCACTTTGGGAAACCGCAAAAGCGTAAACGTACCGGGAGTCCGGATTAACCTTCCTTCACTGACTGAGAAAGACCGCAATAACATTCTTTACGCTATCGAAAAAGATATCGACTTTATCGCTCACTCTTTTGTCCGTAACCGCCAAGACGTATTGGATATCCGTGAAATACTGGACGCTCATAACAGCGACATCAAAATCATTGCCAAAATAGAGAACCAAGAAGGCGTTGACAACATCGACGAGATTCTGGAAGTGGCAGACGGAATCATGGTAGCCCGTGGAGACTTGGGCATCGAAGTTCCTCAAGAACGTATTCCGGGCATTCAGCGCCATCTGATAAAAAAATGTATCTTGGCAAAAAAACCGGTAATCGTAGCCACTCAAATGTTGCATACGATGATAAACAACCCGCGTCCTACCCGCGCCGAGGTGACCGACATTGCCAATGCCATTTATTATCGTACGGATGCTTTGATGCTGAGCGGGGAAACGGCTTACGGCAAATATCCGGTAGAAGCGGTGAAAACTATGACCAAAATTGCAGCGCAGGCAGAGAAAGACAAAATGGAAGAAAACGATATTCCTATTCCGTTGACTCCCGAAAACACCGACGTTACCAGTTTCTTGGCTAAACAGGCTGTGCTTTCTACCACGTTGATGCCTATTCGCGCGATCATTACCGACAGTTTCAGCGGACTGACAGCACGCAATCTGGCTGCTTTCCGTGGCAAATATCCGGTTATGGCTATTTGCTACAAAGAAAAAACCATGCGCCATCTGGCTCTGTCGTACGGAGTAGAAGCCATTTACATGCCGGAAAAAGCCAACGGACAGGAGTATTACTTCACGGCACTCCGCAAACTGATTAACGATGGCGTACTGAATGAAAACGACATGGTGGCATATCTGAGCGGCGGAAAGAAGGGTACACATACTTCATTCCTTGAAATCAATCAGGTAGGCGATGTATTACAGGCAGGAGACGACTATGTATTGCCTAACCGCCACCGCTACTTATAAATACAGACAATGAAAGAAACGGACGCATTGGATGAATATATCCTTCGCCATATCGACGAAGAAAACGATTACCTGAAAGCATTATACCGGGCGACGCATGTAAAACTCTTGCGTCCCCGTATGGCTTCGGGGCATCTTCAGGGAAGGATGCTGAAGATGTTCGTACAGATGATACGTCCGAAACAAGTGCTTGAGATAGGCACATACAGCGGATATTCTGCACTGTGTCTGGCAGAAGGACTCGAAGATGGAGCCGTGCTCCATACATTCGAAATCAATGACGAACAGGAAGATTTTACACGTCCGTGGCTGGAGAACTCGCCGTATGCCGACAAAATAAAGTTCTACATCGGTGATGCCCTGACCATGGTTCCGCAGATGGATGTAGTATTCGACTTGGCTTTCATGGATGGAAACAAGCGTTTCTATGTAGAGTATTATGAGATGATTCTCAGTAAAATGCACTCCGGAGGATATATCATTGCCGATAATACGTTATGGGACGGACATGTACTCGAAGAAACTCGTCCTGCCGATACACAGACGCTCGGCATTAAAAAGTTTAACGACACGGTGGCTGCCGATACACGTGTGGAGAAAGTAATCCTACCGTTGCGCGACGGATTGACTATTATACGTAAGAAATAAATAAAAGAATTATGGAAACAACCAGACAAAATAAAATTGCCCGCCTGATTCAGAAAGAACTCAGCGAAATATTTTTGTTACAAACCAAGATGATGCCGGGCGTATTGGTGTCAGTAAGCGTAGTACGTATCAGTCCTGATTTAAGCTATGCCCGCGCTTATCTAAGCGTTTTCCCTTCAGAGCGTAGCGAAGAAATCGTTAAAAACATCAATGACAACATGAAGTCTATCCGGTACGAACTGGGAAAACGTGTACGCTTTCAGTTGCGCATCATCCCTGAATTGAAGTTTTTCGTAGACGATTCGCTGGATTATGCGGCACACATCGACGAACTTCTGAAAAAATGAACTTTTCTTTTTACATAGCCCGCAGGTATCTTTTCTCGAAGAAATCTCACAATGCCGTCAATATTATCTCTTGCATTTCGGTGTGCGGGGTAGCATTAGCGACAATGGCTATGGTATGCACGCTTTCGGTCTTTAATGGCTTTCAGGATTTGGTCTCCACGTTTTTTACGGCGTTCGACCCCGAACTGAAGGTCATGCCTGCTGTGGGGAAGGTGTTCGACGGGCAAGACCCGCGGGTGCTTTCCATCCGTCAGATGCCGGAAATAGAAGTCTGCTCCGAGTCGTTGGAAGACAACGCGATGGTGCAGTATCAAGGCAGGCAGGTGATGGCAGTAATCAGGGGAGTGGAAGATAATTTTGACAGCCTGACACCCATAGACAGCATCCTCTTCGGAAGGGGGGAACTGATACTGCATGACGAGGTGGCTAATTATGCCATTCCGGGTATTCAACTTCTTTCGGCACTGGGTACAGGCATACGCTTTCTCGACCCGTTGGAGGTGTATGCACCCAAGCGAGGGGCGAAGGTCAACATTGCCAATCCTTCGACTGCATTTACCACAGGAAACTTATTCTCGTCCGGATTGACTTTTGTCGTAGGGCAAGAGAAATACGACAATGCTTATATACTTACCTCGCTTGATTTTGCCCGACAGTTATTCCGATACACTACCGAAATAAGCGCACTGAACCTGAAACTGAAGGCAGGGGAGGACGTTGAAACAGTAAAACGGATGTTGGAAAAGCGGTTGGGAAAAGAGTTCGTCGTGCAAGACCGTTACGAACAGCAAGAAGACACTTTCCGCATCATGAAAATAGAAAAGTTGGTTTCGTACCTGTTTCTGATTTTCATCCTGCTCATTGCCTGCTTCAATATCGTAGGACCGCTTTCGATGCTGATTATCGACAAGCAAAACGATGTGATGTCTTTACGGAACATGGGGGCAAACGACCGCCAGATTACCCGTATTTTCCTTCTCGAAGGTTATATGATTTCTTGCTTCGGAGCTGTTTCGGGCGTGGTGCTGGGCATTCTGCTCTGTTTCCTCCAGCAGCAGTTCGGACTGATATCATTAGGCTCGTCGGGCAGTTTTGTGGTCGAGGCGTATCCGGTAAGCGTACATGCCGGCGATGTGATACTGATACTTCTCACCGTGCTTGCCATCGGTTTTGCCTCAATATGGTATCCTACACGTTTCCTTAGCAAACGTTTATTATAATCTATCTCCACTATGAAAACCATTTTTTTACAAACTTATCACTCGCCTTGCGGAGAAATCCTGCTCGGCTCGTGCGACGGACGGCTTTGCTTATGCGACTGGATGACAGACGCCGGGCGGAGAGAGGCGGTAGACAAACGCTTGCGTCACCTGTTGGATGCGGCGTTCGAGCCGGGTTCATCCGATGTCACAAGGCAGGCTTCCGAAGAGCTGGATGCGTATTTCGCTCATCGGCGGACGGCTTTCAACGTACCGCTTTTGTTTGCAGGGACAGACTTCCAGAAGCGTGTATGGAGTGAATTGCTCACGATTCCCTACGGAGAAACCGTCTCGTATGCAGAGCTTGCCCAGCGGGTGGGAAACCCGAAGGCAGTCCGTGCCGTAGCGTCTGCCAACCGTATGAATGCGCTTTCCATCTTCGTGCCTTGCCACCGCGTCATAGGCAGCAACCACCAACTTACGGGATACGCCGGAGGACTTCAGGCTAAGGCGTATTTGCTGAACTTGGAACAAGAAAACATGAATCTGTTTAATCCTTATAAAGTATGAATGCAATAATCGAAAACATGAAAACGCGCCGCAGCATACGCGGTTATAAACCCGACCGGATGCCGGCACGTGAGTTGATAGAACAGGTGATAGAGGCTGGTACATACGCACCTACGGGCAGGGGTATGCAATCGCCTGTTATTGTTGCCGTTACAAACAAGGCTGTACGCGACCGTTTGTCGAAACTGAACGCCGAGGTGTTAGGAACAACTTCCGACCCTTTCTACGGCGCACCCGTGGTACTTGTGGTATTGGCAGACCGCAACCGGCCTACGTATCTTTACGATGGTTCATTGGTGATGGGAAACCTGATGAATGCGGCACACGCCGTAGGCTTGGGAAGTTGCTGGATTCACCGTGCCAAAGAAGTATTCAATTCGCCCGAAGGCAAAGAGCTATTGAAAAAGTGGGGGATTGAAGGCGATTACGAAGGCATCGGACATTGCGTTCTTGGCTATCCTGCCGATGAAAACGCACCGGCGGCCAAGCCCCGCAAACCGGATTACACGGTATGGGTAGAGTAGGGTAACTCGTTTATACACAATCTGATAGAATAACAAAAAACGTGGATGAATTCAGAAAAGAATACATCCACGTTTTTTTGTTTATTTTCTACCCATAGGAACGGTCAACGCTACCCATAGAAACAACTAACGCTCCGAATAGAAATACTCATCTCTATGGGTAGAAATTTTACCTGTTATTCCACCGGAATCAGTTCGGCACGGTAGGTAGGTCCGTTCAGATACAGACGGACGGTATAACGGCCCGGAGATGCAGTTATATTACCACCATCGTATACCAATTCATCCAAACTGCCACCCAACGAATAATCCCAAGCACCATCCTGACGGAATTTGAATTGTCCGGCAGAGAATTCTACGTCAGCTTCCAAAGCTCCGGTAGACGAATTATAAGTCAACTGTACTTCTGTTTTCCATTCTGAATCGAAAACAGAACCCACGATTCCCCATGTACAAGTACGGAGCGAATAAGTCATCGTATTCAGATTCGCATCTATCTGATAGAATCCGGGAGTTGCAGTGATGTTTCCTCCACCTAACGCCAACGTGCCGCTTCCGCCACCGTAATTTGGGTCAGCCCATGAGTCGGTAGTCATAAACTTAAATTGCGTGTTCAACTGTGCATAGCCGTGGAATATCATGCCTGCTTCATCGGTAGCGATAAGGCGGGGCGCATCGTCGTTGGCAGCCCATCCATTATGGTCGCCCACTACATACATTGTTTTCGGCTCAAGCGAAACCTCCATGTAGTAAGGCAAGTAGCGGATTTCTACCGGTTCGGAATAGGCTTCGTAACCCGATACCGTTGAGATAGACGACATGATGCGCACGAAAACAGTCTGTTCGGTAGTGGGGAAGGTCTCCGCATCGAACCATTCATTTAAGATAATGAGCGAGCGGTCCATCTCAGCCGCACTTATTTTCAGCTGGTTGGTAGAATAAGTAGCTTCCAGCGTAACATACGAAGCTGCGTTTTCTCCTTCGGCATCTACCCAGTTATTATCTTTGTTGATTTGCACCGAATAAGTAACGGCTGCGCTGTAACCGTAATCAGGAACATCGCACGTCCAGTCGATCGTCTCAATGTTCTGCAAGTCGTATACAGTTTCCGTAGAGGCATTCAGTGTGAAAGTCTCCGGATGAAGAATGGTAGGATTATCGTCTCTATCGTCTTGGCAGGAACTGAAAGCCAGCATTCCGGCAAGACAGTAAGCAAATATATTCAGTTTTTTCATAATGTTTATCAGTAAGGTAAGTTATTAATATCCGGGGTTTTGGTCCAAATTACCGTTCACGTTCATGTCTGATGACGGGATGGGGAAGAGGTTGTAATTCGAGCTGACAGCCGTACCGTTTGCCGTACCGCCTTTCCAGTCCCATACATAGCCGCTTCCGGTAAAGTATCCGTAACGTACCAAGTCGGTTCTTCTTTGTCCTTCAAAGTAAAATTCGCGGGCTTTCTCGTCCAAAATCTGGTCGAGCGTAACAGACTGAAGTTCGGTAGCGTGAGCACGGCGGCGCAAAGTATTCACAGCCTCTAATGCGTCTTTCTGCGAACCTCCGTTGCGCAACGTAGCCTCTGCCAGTGTCAGGTAAGCTTCAGCCGTACGGAACAGCGGAGCATCGGTATCTACCCACGTAGCATCGTGTGAGGGTTGCCCGTCGGAACGTACATTCGTCCATTTGGCGATAGAGAAACCTTCTTTAAAGGTAGTCGGCTTGGTGATTTCCAGCGTGCGTTCGTCACTGGACGTACCTGAGAAGAACAAGGCGCGGTCATCGTTTGCGGCAGCAACCATTTGAGTTTCATCCACTCCCAGCGGAGCGTCGCTATCGTTCGGGAAGAACTTATTAACCAAAGCCTTGCGCGCTCTTACGCCTCCCCAGCCTTCTGAAGTGCCCCACGGGGTCATGCCCGATGTATGGGTAGCAGCGATGGCAAACTGTGCGCCACCGTATGAGCGTGCGTTTGCTCCGTCCAAGCGGATGGGCAGGATGATTTCTTTCAGGGTTTCTTCGTTCTCGTCGTTATCTGCCATAAACAGTTCCTTGTACGTATCTGCCAGTCCGTAGTCTGAGCTGATAACCTTTTGCGCATACGTAATGGCATCTGCCCAACGAGCCGTTCCGGTGTACACTTCGGCATTCAGATACATACGCGAAAGCAACAGCCATGTGCAGGCTTTGTCTACCTGACCGAACTGTCCGGTACGCGGGTCAACCAAGTCGCTCTCTATTTCTTTCAGTTCATTTTCAAGATAATCAAACAAATCGGCACGCTTGATTTGCTGAGGAGCTTCGTTTAAAGATACGGTTTCGGTAAACGGCGGATTACCGTATGCATCCATCAGGTAATAATAGTTCAAGGCGCGGAGAAAGCGTACTTCAGCCCGCTGACGCACGGTTTTTTCGTCGGTCAGTTCGGCAGTTCTTTCCATGAAGTGATTACACAGCGTAACATCGTACATCAAACGGCTGTAAAAACCGGTCAGCGGAAGGTTGGAAGAACCCCAGTTCATCTGATAAAAGTCGGGGATACCTGCGTCTGTCCAGCTACAGATTACTTCGTCGGTAGGATACTCGTAAGCGGTAAGAATCATGCGGTAGAAAGGTGACGCACTACCTTCATCAACACCGGCTACATCGCCCGAACCGGCAGCTCCCTGCTGTCCGGTAAGGCTCAACGTGGCATATATCTTATTGTAAACCTCATCTTGCGAAAATTCTTCGGTTACTTGCGGATTTATCGGACTGATGTCCAAATCATTTAAACAAGATCCCAAGCTGCACGCAACTGCTATTGCAGTCAACGGAATCAATGATTTTAATCTATTGAATGTCATAATAATAGTTTGCTTTTAAGTTTAACATGATTAGAATTGAAGGCTCAAACCGATAAGGAAGGTTACCGGACGCGGGTAGATGTTATTGTCGATACCCGGAGTGTCGGCAGACCCTTGTACTTCGGGGTCAAGACCATCGTAACCGGTGATTACGAACGGATTTTGTACAGTGGCATAGATACGTCCGCCCACTCCGTTATAACCGTTTGTTTTAAACAGGTTCTGGAATGAATATCCCAACGTAATGTTATCGCAGCGCAAGAATGATGCGTTCTGTACAAAATAGTCGGACATGTAGTAGTTACCTACTCCGCTGAATCCCAAATCGAGCGCAGCCGTCGGACGGTTTGAATAGAATCCGGAAGTAGACCAAATACCGGTAGTGCTTACGTCAGAACGGTTTGCCAATACGTCGTTATAAACATAGTTACCGATGCTTGCACGGAGTGCGAAACTGAAGTCCCAGTTCTTGTAAGTCATCTTCGAGGTCAATCCCATCAATACATCGGCACTGGGTTTCTTGTAGATATAGCGGTCGCTGTCGTTAATCATTCCATCGTGATTACGGTCAACAAACGTGTTTTCAACCGGTTTTCCGTTTTCATCATACACCTGTTGATAAACGTAGAAAGAAGAAGCGGCATAACCCACCTTATGAGCCTGAATGGTAGAACCCGTAGCAGTAGAGATACCTCCTGTTGCCACGTAATAATCAGAATCATCGGAAGCGGTCAGTTTGGTAATCTTGTTGTTGTTCCACGTAATGTTATATCCCAAATCCCAAACAAAGTCATCGGTTACAATGGGTTTGGCGTTGATTGAAAATTCCACACCCTGATTACGGAGCGAACCTACGTTGCTGGTAAGCATGTTACTGAAGTTCATTCCCGTAGGGATATAAACCGTATTAATCAAGTCGTTTGTTTCGCGGTAGTAGTAATCCAACGTACCGGTGATACGTCCGTTCAAGAAACCGAAGTCGATTCCGGCGTTCCAAGTAGTGGTTTCCTCCCATTTCAAATCGGGGTTATACGCACCCGGACGTAAAGTAGTAAGATACTGGTCGCCCATAGGCAGGTAAGCAAACTCACGGTTGGCAGTATAAAGCGCCATGTAAGGGAAGTCCATCGTATTGCTCAAGTTCTGCTGTCCGGTAATACCCCATCCCAAACGGAGCTTCAAATCAGATAAGAAATCAACATCCTGCAAGAAACTTTCTTCTTTCATCTTCCATCCGAATGCGAACGACGGGAAAGTACCCCAACGGTTGTTGCTGTCGAAACGTGATGTACCATCCTGACGCAGCGTAGCGGTAAGCAAATAGCGGTTCAAGAAAGTATAATTGATACGGCCGAAGTAAGAAAGCAACGTGCTATGATAACCATAAGCCGTATTATCTCTTTTTCTTTCATCGTAAGCATCGCCGGTAACGGGGTCGGTACCCTGACCAATCTCATATCCGGTACGGTGGAAGTGTTGCTCTTCCATACCCACCATTACATCCAAAGCATGTTTGCCTTCGTTGAAATCTTTGATATATTGCAAATAAGCACTTCCTGAAAGGTTATACTTATACTCGTAAGAAGTTCCATTCCATCCGTAGTAGTTGTTTGAGTAAGAATACGGAGAAATGATGGTAGTCTGACGTCCTTCCGAATAATCGGCACCTAAATTGGCGTGGATACGCAAATCGGGCAAGAAATGGAACTTATAGTCAACTTCGATATTCCCTATAAAACTCTTTGATTTGGCTTGATCGTCTTTCAAGTCGAGCAAAGCCACCGGGTTCTGCGGAGCCAGTGAATTCTTAGTAAGCAACCAATCAGGATTATTAAATTCGGCTTTTGTACTCCATTGGTAGTAACCGCCGAATACATTCGTACTGTTATCGTATACCGGACGTGTGGGGTCCATCGTAATGGCTGAACCTACTACTCCTCCGTCGGCATATTGGTTCCAAGCCACCATGCTCTTGGCATTGATGTTAAACTTCAAATAATTATCGAAGAACGCCGGAGCCAAGTTCACTGATGCCGTGAAACGTTCGAAATTAGAAGTCTTGATAATACCGTTTTGGTTGGTATAGCTCAACGATACACGGTAAGGCATGTTCTTCAATCCGCCCGAAATAGTAATGTTATGGTCGTGGCTTATGGCAGTGCGGTAAATTTCATCCTGCCAGTCGGTATTTGCTGTTCCCAACTCATGAGGCAACTTTTCTTCGCCATACAAATTGGTTACATACTCACGGTATTCGTCGCCTGTCATTACATCCAATTTAGAACGCAGTTTACCGAAAGAAACGTTTCCGTCGTAGCTAACCTTCGGTGCTGAACCGGCACTTCCTTTCTTGGTGGTGATGATGATGACACCGTTTGATGCACGCGAACCGTAGATGGCAGTAGCCGAAGCATCTTTCAATACGGTAAAGGTCTCGATATCATTCGGGTTGACCAATGAAAGCGGATTCGACATACCTTTCACACCGTCGTTATCCATCGCCAAACCATCGATGACAATCAGCGGGTCGTTGCTGGCGTTCAGTGAAGAACCTCCACGGACACGTATCGTAGCTCCTGCACCCGGAGTACCACCCGTAGACACTACATTCACACCGGCTATCTTTCCGGTAATCATGTCTTGCGGAGATGTTGTGATACCTTTACTAATCTTATCGGGTTTGATAGCCGTAACCGAACCGGTGGCATCGTCTTTCTTGACCGTACCGTAACCGATAACCACCACATCGTCCAGCAGCTGGCTGTCGTCTTTCAAAATCACATTCATATTAGCAGCAGCAGGAAGTTCCTGAGGCTGATAGCCGATAAACGAAATAACAATGATATCTCCCTTATTGGCAGTTAGTGTAAAGTTTCCGTCGAAATCGGTAATCGTACCGTTCGTTGTTCCTTTTACTACTACGTTTGCTCCGATAACAGCTTCTCCCATGTTATCTTTTACCACTCCTGTCACTGTAAGGCTTTGTGCAAAGGCTTGCACGGATAATAACATGCCTAACATCATTGCTATCAGGAGCTTATTCCGTTGTTTGATAGTTTCTATTTTCATATTATTAAATTAAGTTTTATTATTAATCTGTTCTAATTCGTATATGATAAGACCTATTGAAAAAGCAAGTGTGTGTTATTCTGAAAGGAAGGAAGCAGCCTCCGCGTCCCTCCGTACCTGTGAGGGACGCCGGCTACTCATCTTTTTAACTGAAAACAATAATCTGTGTGTATCCGTATTGCTGATACCTTAATTTATTTTACTTCTTTAATAGAGATGGCATAACCTCCGCCTACGGCAGCTTTCAGGTTCAGCTTGGTTTTGTTAGTTACTTTCTTCTTTGTAATGGTGTATGCTTGCGGATTCTTATCCCAGCTTGCATCTTTAGCATCCGCATAAATGATTGCTTCATACTTCTTGTCAGGATCAAGGAAGTCAAGAGTCAGTTTCGACACATGTCCGTTATAACCTGCCGTACAACCAATAAACCAATCGCCTGTATTCTTAGCACGGCGGGCAATGGTAACATATTCTCCCGGTTCGGCTTCCAAGTATTTGGTTTCATCCCAGTCGATGGCTACATCTTTGATAAACTGGAAGGCATCCATGAAGCGTTCGTAGTTTTCAGGCACGTCGGCAGCCATTTGAAGCGGACTGTACATGGTTACGTAAAGTGCCAACTGGCGAGCCAATGTAGAACGCACATGTGATTTATTATTCGGGTTCATCTTACTGCAATCCATTTCAAAGATACCCGGCGTATAGTCCATCGGACCACCGATAAGACGGGTAAAGGGCAGGATGGTAGTATGGTTCACATTGTTTCCGCCGAATGATTCGTATTCGGTTCCGCGGGCAGATTCATTACCAATCAGGTTCGGATAAGTACGGCACAATCCGGTAGGACGTACTGCTTCGTGCGCATTGACCATAATCTTATAGTCGGCAGCTTTGGTTACGGCATAGAGATAGTGATTTACCATCCACTGGCCATAGTGATGTTCTCCGCGAGGGATGATGTCGCCTACGTAACCACTCTTTACAGAGCTGTATCCGTTGTCTACCATAAATTGATAAGCCTTGTCTAAATGGCGTTCATAGTTACGGACAGATGCCGATGTTTCGTGGTGCATTATCATTTCTATACCTTTGCTGGCAGCGTAACGATGGATTTCCTGTACGTCGAAGTCGGGATAAGGAGTTACGAAATCGAACACATAATCTTTGCTCTTTCCAAACCAGTCTTCCCATCCCTGATTCCATCCTTCCACCAATACGGCATCAAATCCGTGTTTGGCTGCGAAGTCGATATAGCGTTTCACGTTGGCTGTATTGGCAGAGTGTGTACCGTTCGGTTTGGTTTGCGAATAATCGGTTTCGCCCAGTTTCACACTGTATACATCGTTCGTATAAGCCCATGTACCTTTATTGGTTATCATGTCCCACCAAATTCCGATGTATTTTACCGGATGAATCCATGAAGTATCTTCAATCTTGCAAGGTTCGTTCAAGTTCAGTGTGATGCGTGAAGCAAGAATATTGCGGGCATCGTCACTTACGATGATGGTACGCCACGGCGAGTTACAGGGAGTCTGCATATATCCTTTGTCACCTCGTGCATCGGGAGTCAGCCATGATTCAAATACCAGATTCTTATCATCAAGGTTCAAGCTCATGCAGGCATAGTCTTTCAGGGCCGCTTCGTGAAGGTTGATGTATAACCCGTCATCGGTTTTCATCATCAACGCTGTCTGCACGCCGGTAGGCGAGAAAACATATTGAGAAGAATTTTCAGTTACGGCAGAGTCCATCTTTCCACGAATTTCCGAAAGGCGTGAAGTGGTATAGTCGTATTCCTGAGTGTCGTAATCTCCCGGAATCCAGAAAGCAGTATGGTCGCCCGTCATGGCAAACTGAGAGTGTTCTTCCTTGATAACGAAGTAGTTCAGATTTGCTTGCTGAGGAAATTCATAACGGAATCCCAACCCGTCATTAAACAAACGGAAACGGATTACGATGTAGCGGTCATTTGCCGGTTGTTCAAGCGTTACTGCCAATTCATTATAATGATTGCGGATTTCGCTTTCTTCTCCCCATACCGGACGCCATGTTTCATCGAAAGTCGACGTTTGCGTATCTTTTATCTTAAAACCTGTCATCAGATTCGTACGCCGGTCCACTCCCTCTTTTTGTTTCATTTCAGTCCATTCAAAACCAATTTTCTTTTCAGGGTCCTCGCGTTTCAGTTCCAATCCTAATGTACTGGGCTTGATTACGGGTTTATTTTTAAAAGTAAGCTCGTAAGTAGGGGCACCTTGAGCATTCAGACTGAAGTCCATTACCAGATTCCCATCCGGTGAAGTCAGCTTTTGTGCATCTGCGGCAAAAGCACAATAGCATAAAGCTACTAAGGTAAAGGTTTGTTTCAGGTTCATAATAGATTGTTTTAGGTATTACGATTAATGAATTATTAGCTTGTGATGCAAAATTAGATTTCTTGATAGCCTCTTTTTCGGACAAGGCTGAAAATATAAACCATTATAGATATTAAACAATTACTAATCAATTAATTAAAGCAGACACATGCCCATAGAAATATAAATGGTTTAGAAACAAATCAACAATGTTTCACGTTCTTTCAATGTCAGTTTTCCTGTAAGATTAACAGTTTTCCCACCCAAAACATCCACGGCTTGCGTCTTGGGCAGTATTTCTTTATACGGAGTGAGGTCAAGCTCTTTCTGTTGGTCGGTTCCATTCATGATAACTACCGCCGACTTACCGTTATATTCACGCTGGTAAACATAGATTCCGTTATTGATAGAATAATGTTTCAGCGTCCCTTTTCCAATCACTTCGTTCCCTTTGCGCCAGTTTAAAAGTTGACGGGTAAAGTCGAAAGCCTCGTTCTGTAAATCCGTACGCCCCTCGCGCACAAAGCTGTTTGTCGCATCACCTGTCCATCCGCCGGGAAAATCTTTACGCAACTCTCCGTCGCCATTCGCCTTGTCGCCTGTCATCAGTATCTCGGTGCCATAATAAATCTGGGGAATGCCGCGAGTGGTAAGCAGGAAGGTCATGGCTTGTTTATAACGGTTCAGGTTACGTGCCTTGTCATCGTTCGTAGTAAAACGAGAAGTATCGTGATTGTCGAAGAATATCAGCAAATTCATCGGATTGGCGTACACCAAGTCTTGTGTCTGATAATCGTACAACTTATATAAGCCGCCTCCCCAGTCACCGGTTTCTTCATCGAACGCCTGATTCATCAATGCCTGTAAAGGGAAATCCATCACCGTAGGCAGGTTAGAGTTTTTCGGGGCAGCCAGTTTGCTGTCTTTCTGCCAATAAGAAACCAATACGTTGCTGTTAAGCCACGTTTCACCTACAATATTAAAATAAGGATATTCATCGAGCACCTCTTTACACCATTGGCTCATGAAATCAAAGTCGGCATACGGGTGGGTATCCTGACGGATTCCGTTGATACCCGCATATTCTATCCACCAAATGCTGTTCTGAATCAAGTAACGAGCCACATGACGATTGCGTTGGTTCCAGTCGGGCATCACCGAAGCAAACCATCCGTCCGTAGCGATTTTCTTTTCATAGTTGCTGGCATGGATATCCATTACCGAAGCCGTTTTAAAAGAAGTAGGTACGTATTCGCCCTTGAAATTAAACCAATCTTTCGAGGGCATGTCTTTAAACAGATAGTTTTCGCTGCCGCAATGATTGAAAATCATATCCATAACAACTTTCAATCCTGCCTCATGAGCGCGTTCGGTCAACTGTTTAAATTCTTCATTCGTACCCAAACGCCTGTCTATCTGATAATAATCAGTGATGGCATATCCGTGGTAAGAACCTTCTTTCATATCATTTTCCTGTGTAGGATTCAGCCAAATGGCAGTAACTCCCAAGTCGGCGATGTAATCCAAATGGTCGGCAATGCCCTTCAGGTCTCCCCCGTGACGGGCATAAGCGTTCGTACGGTCCACTTTGTTTTCCAGCATACCTTCTATTACGTCATTGTCCGGATTTCCGTTGGCAAAGCGGTCGGGCATAATCAGGTAAAGTACATCTTCCGAGGTAAATCCCTTGATGTCCTCGCCCTTACGTACACGGCTTTTCAGTTCGTAAGGAATGGTTTCGGTCTTTTTCCCTTGTTTCAGCAGAATATCAAACTTCTGTGCTTTCGCCTCCGAGAGGTCAAGATAGAGCAGCAGGTAGTTCGGATTATCTTGCTTCACTACTTCTTTCAGCGTAACGTCTTGTCCCGATACGCTAACATCAGCCGAAGCAATGCGGTCTCCATACAATAAAATCTGTAATTCGGGATTTTTCATACCTGCCCACCAGTAAGTAGGAGCAATCTTCTTCATATTGACAGCATGAACTGTCTGGCACAACCCCAAATAGGCAAGTGCCGCCATTACGATAAGCCATTTATGTTTCATGATATAAGCGGTTAATGTTTTTCAAAGCAAAAGTAGATTGTTGAAAAAACTTTTTTTATCTTTGGAAATAAAATATAAATGCGTATAAACAATATTATTCAGATAATAAGGTATTTAGCTTGAGTTTAATGATGGGAAAATATAAATCAAACACTATCAGGAAGGCTTTGTGGAGAATATGGATTATTGCTCTGTTCACCCCAATATGGGCTTATGCCGAGTCACATTCGTACGACGGAATACTGAATGAACTGGACGAGGTTATAGCACGGAAGCATGAATACCGGGCAAAGCATGAACAAACCATAGCACAGCTCAAACAACAGTTGGTTGCCGAAACAGACAATGCTGAAAAGTACAAGCTGTGCGGCGAACTCTTTAACCTGTATCTGCACTATCAGGCTGATTCAGCCCTTCACTACGTAGAAGAAAAACAAAAATATGCTTCGGCTGTCTCTGACGAGGGAGTAGAAACCACACTGATCATCAACAGGGCAGACGCTATGGGGGTCATGGGAGCATATAACGAAGCACTGACGGAACTCCAAAAAATCAACCGCCAATCTATCACGCCTGAACTTCTGCTGTCTTACTATTATGCGTTACGCACATACTACGGATGGATGGCAGATTACACCATTGTAAACGAAGAAAAACAAAAATACATAGAAAAAACAGCATGTTACCGCGACTCGGTTTTGCTGCTTGTGCCTGAAGGGGCAAGCAAAAGCATCTCACTGGCAGAAAAGATGATTCTCGACTCGCAAGCAGAGCAAGCCATCCCCATCTTAAACAAAGCTTTATCGGAACCGCTCGACATGCGAGAAAAGGCGTACGTAAACTACACGCTGGCATTGGTGTATGAAACCAAAAACGATGTAGACATGCAGATTTATTACCTTGCACAAACAGCCATTCTCGACCTGACAGCTTCGGTACGCGAGTATGCCTCTCTGCAAAAATTGGCTCGCGTACTCTACCAACAAGGCAACATCGAACGAGCTTACGAATATCTGAGCTGCTCGATGGAAGATGCCGTGGCATGTAATGCCCGCTTACGTTTTTTAGAAGTAACGGAATATTATCCCATCATCGACCAAGCCTATTCGGAAAAAGAAGTCCAAGAAAAACGGATGGGATGGATTTTGTTCCTAACCGTCAGCATACTGGCAGTGGCACTGGTTATTTTAGCCTTATACCTATACCACGGAATGAAAAACCTGTCGCTGGTACGTCAACATTTATCGCTGACCAACGGACAACTGAAAGCAGTAAACGAGAAATTAGAGCAAACCGGAAAAATAAAGGAAGTCTACATTGCCCGCTACTTAGACCGCTGTGTAAGTTACCTGAACAAGCTGGAACAATACCGCCGTTCGCTTGAGAAACTGGCTATGGCATCGCGTATCGAAGAACTGTTTAAAGCCATCCGTTCGGAACAGTTCCTGCGCGACGAACGTAAAAATTTCTACACCGAATTTGATAAGTCGTTCTTGGAACTGTTTCCCAATTTCATCGAAGACTTCAACAACTTATTAACCGATGACGCCCAAATATACCCCAAGCCCAACGAACTGCTAAATACAGAGCTTCGTATTTTCGCCCTTATCCGTTTGGGAGTGACAGACGCCAACAGCATCGCCCATTTCCTCGGCTATTCACTCGCCACGGTATATAATTACCGCAGCAAGATTCGTAACAAAGCCAAAGGAGATAAAGAAAATTTTGAGCAAGAGGTGATGAAGCTGTAATATACTATTAAAATGCAGGCAGTGTAGTTTTACCTGTTTTCATGACCGGAAAACACAAGAAAACGCTACCGTTAGTGTTACTCATCCCATGCGGTAGCGTCGACCAATTCTATTCGGAAGACCGAGCGGTTCTACCGTTTGTGTTTTCTACGTTTTAAGCAAAGACTTAAATCATTAAAAATAAATACATTACAAATTCATCGTATCCAGAAAAATTTTTCATTCTTAGAGCCAATGGAATAAAAAGCTCATACCTGTTTGTTTCTTCACAATAGTTAAAAACATATCCCGTTCCTCCCAAAATCCATGCGGTAAAATTCAGTCTACCAATAAATAAAATACTGAAAAAGAGACAGAAACAAGAGGTTAAAACACCAATATTTCTTACAGCGGCATCAAAGATTTAACCGACTGCAAACATTCATATAAAAATTTGACTACCTTTGCAGGCAAAGCTAACTTATTTATATAGACAGAACGCCATGAATTTTTTAAGAAACACGTTGGTTACTACCGTATTGCTCGCCGGTACAGCACTGATTTCTTGCGGAAACAGTTCGAAGAAAGACAGTGGCTCAAGTGAAGAAACGACCGAAAACGAAACGATTATTACAGCTCCTGCTTTTTCTTCCGACAGTGCTTATCAGTATATAGCCGATCAGGTAGCTTTCGGACCGCGCGTGCCAAATACTCCGGCGCATAAAGCGTGTGGGGATTATCTGGCAAAACAGCTTGAAAGATTCGGGGCAAAGGTGTATAACCAGTCTGCCGACTTGATAGCTTACGATGGTACGATTTTAAAAGCACGGAATATCGTGGGAGTATATAATCCTGAAAACAAGAAGCGTGTATTGCTTTGCGCACATTGGGACAGCCGCCCGTATGCCGACCAAGACAAGGAAGAGAATCACCACCGTGCGATAGATGGGGCTAATGATGGGGCAAGCGGTGTGGGCGTATTGCTGGAAATTGCCCGTCAGATTCAGATGCAAGCTCCCGCAATAGGGATAGACATTGCTTTCTTCGATGCGGAAGATTACGGTATTCCGGAGTTTTACGAGGGCAGCTATAAACAGGATACGTGGTGTTTGGGTTCGCAATATTGGGGACGCATTCCGCACGTTACCAACTACAAGGCGCGTTTCGGGATTCTGCTTGACATGGTAGGCGGAAAAAATGCAACTTTCTATTACGAAGGTTATTCGAGCCGTACCGCAAACCGTGCCATGAAGAAAATCTGGAAGATGGCGGAACGTTTAGGATTCAGCAATTACTTCATAAAGAAAGATGGAGGAGAGGTTACCGACGACCACGTGTATGTAAACCAGTTACGACAATTTCCATGCGTAGACATTATCCATTACGACAGTGAAGGAAATACCGGCTTCAATCCTACATGGCATACGTTAAACGATAATCTTGAGCACATTGATAAATCAACGCTCCAAGCTGTAGGACAAACAGTGATGGGAGTCATTTATAACGAAAAATAATTTATTCTATCTGACAATGAAAACGATAAACGAATTACAAGATGAAGTTATCGAGGAGTTCAGCGACTTCGATGACTGGATGGATAAATATCAGTTGCTGATTGACTTGGGTAACGAACAAGAACCGCTCGACCCGAAATATAAAACAGAACAAAACCTGATAGACGGTTGCCAAAGCCGCGTATGGCTTCAGGCGGATTACATAGACGGAAACGTGGTATTTCAAGCCGAGAGCGACGCGCTGATAGTAAAAGGCATCATTGCCTTGCTTATCAAGGTGGTGTCGGGGCATACGCCGGACGAGATACTGAATTCCGACCTTTATTTCATTGAAAAAATAGGTTTAAAAGAACATTTGTCGCCCACGCGCAGCAACGGATTGCTGGCTATGGTAAAGCAAATCCGAATGTATGCTTTGGCGTTCAAGGCAAAACAAGGATAAAACGATAATCGCTGTTGTTTCCGGCTCTCTGAAAAACAACAGCGATTTTTGTTTGCTTTATACGATAAAAAGGCGTATTACTTGAGTTCTGTATATACAGCCGAAGGATGCTCTACCTGCCAGTTAATATTCAACGGATTATTCTGCATCCGCCATACGATGGGCAAACCTTCGTTATCCAATATCCACATCTCTCCGCCTTCGTTTTGGTCTACACAATGAAGCAACGGGAAACCTAACGCTTTGCTCTCTTTGTCTTTTAAAACGTAGGTTGTTTTATTGAATTGAAACATTCCTTGCTGTTTCAATTCCTTATAAGCCTTGCGAGACAAGACATACGCGGTTTCTTCGGGTACCAACAAACGGTTTACCCCGTCTTCGGGCTGAAGGAAACAGAGGCTGCTGCCTTGTTCTCTGCCTGCGGGCGTGGTGATGTAACTGCCCGACTGCCAGCGCAGGTTACGCAAAATCTTCCAGTTCAGATACAGCGTATCTTGCTTTTCATGAAATGCCATCTGATATTTCCGGGTCTGTCCGTGTAGCTTAAAAACAAACAGCAATGTGTCTGGCATCACATTCTGCGCTGCCCAACAACCCACACTTGCTCCCATTGCCAACCATAATAACAGAATATATTTTCTCATCATTCTTTTTTGTTTAATTGTTCAACCCTAATTCGTTTCCCCATGCTCCGGGACGGTCTCCCATAACCAACACCAATTCACCGCCAGCCATTAAGTCTTTATGGCGCAAAGCCGAATACGGATAATCTTTACCGTTGAGAGTAACAGACTGAATATAACAGTTCGTATCCGATAAGTTCCGGGCTATGATTTTAAATTGTTTTCTGTTGCTCAAATAGAAAGTGGTCTCCTCCAATAACGGAGCATGGATAAGGTAATAATCTTGTCCGGCGTTGGGGTACAAGCCTATCATGTGGAAAGCCAACCATGAAGACATGGCACCTGAATCGTCATTACCGGGCAACCCCATCGGAGTGTCATTATAATTATCGGCGATGATTTGACGGATACGTTCACCGCTTCGCCACGGTTTCCCTATCCAATGGTAGAGACAAGGAGTAAGGAATGAAGGCTCATTGTTGACATTGAAGAAGCCATCGTCGAAAAAGATATCCAGACGTTTTTCAAACGCTTCGCTGCCTCCGCATTGCGCTATCAGCCCCGGAACATCGTGCGGAATACTGAGCGAATACTCCCATGAACTGGCTTCGTAGAAAAACATATCCCACCACGGCGTGTACCACGGACCTTCAAACGTAACAGGTGTATAAGTAAACGTAGGTTTCTGCAACTTTGAATTTCCGAACGGTAATTGGTCGAGCCAGTTTCCGTCGGCATCGCGGGGCATGATAAATCCTTTTACTCCGGCATGTTCGTAATCGCTGCGCCATAAGTTTTTCCAGTTGCCGGATTGTTTCAGATACTCCTGATACAAGTCTTCTTTACCCAATCCGCGGGCTACCTGAGCGATGGCGTAATCGCAATATGAGTATTCTATTGTACGGTTTCCGGCACGTGGAATCCCGTAAGGTATGTATCCCAATTCTCTGTAAGGCACTAAACCGCCTCTTCCTTCGGCTTCCTCATTGCCTCCGGGCGGAACAGTGGCATCTTTCAACATGGCTTGCAGTGCCTGTTCATAATCTATCCCTCTCAGCCCTTTAACGAAAGCATCGGCAATTACGATTTCTGCGTTCGAACCGCCCTGCGTCCGCCCGTTGCAGTTTCCACTACGGGCATCGGGCATATATCCGTCTCGTTTATAAATATTTACCAACGAGCGTATGATATCTACTTCCCGCTGCGGATCGATAAGCGTAATCAAAGGAGAGGAAGTACGATACGTATCCCAAATAGCATAGAAATCATCGTAATAAGGTTCAGGGTCGTTCCACAGCGGATTTTCACCCGTTCGGTCGACAGGCATCAACATGGTGTGATACAAGGCTGTGTAAAACATCCTTTTCTGTGCTTCGGGAGTACGGGGAGATATTTGGATGGTACGGAACAGTTGTTCCCACTGACGTACCAAATCACGGCGTACGGTTTCAAACGACCAATGCGGTATGTTGGCATGTGCGTTTACCTGAGCACGGCGTGAACTGATAAAAGAAATACCTACTTTTACTTGTACCACCGTATCCGAGTCGGCAAAACGCAGCAACGCACCTGTTTTTTCGTACGAATCATACTGATATACATCATTCGTAATGCGGTCTCCTTTCCATGTGGCCGACTTGACGAACGGTTTATCTGTTTCAGCATAAAAATACACAGTATAAGCACGTCCGTTATTCCACCCGCCTCGTATGCGTGTATAACCTGCCACTTCCCGGTCGGAAAGGATTTCAATCTCCGACCCTACGAATTGCTGTGCTTCGCGGGCATCGGGTACAGGACTTTCGCCCAAAAAGAATCCGGCATCGATGGCGAGCGATTTCAAAGAATCTGCAGGATAAGTAAAACGATAAAAAGAGGCTCGCATGGCAGTAGTTATCTCGGTACGAATACCGCTCTGCTTAAAGCGTGTATCGTAATATCCCAACCGGATGTTCTCGTATTCCCGATAATCAATGTGTTCTGTTCTGTCCATCCCTGACCCGAAAGGAATTATCAACACATTGCCATACTTGGGTCCGCCTCCTGTTCCGCTGACATGTACCTGCGCGAATCCGTTGACCTGTTCAGGCATGGGCAACCATCCGCTATTGGGATGAACCGTGCAGTCGGGCGAGGGCTTCACCATCCCGAACGGACAGGAAGGACCGACAAACACACGCCCTAACCCTTCAGAGCCGATACGTGGATCGACATACTCCGATAACAATTCACCTTGAAATGTTTGTGCCGACATCGAAGTCAGCAACATCCCAAACAACGCAACCAAAACATAAAATTTCCTCATGACATCTTATTCTGTGTATAAAAACAAAAGCTGTGTCAAGAGGAACATAGCGTACCGCCTAACACAGCTCTAAAATATACTTTTTCCCGGAAATAAACAACCCATACGGATGATTAATCACAACCATCGGTGGGTTACCATCCGAATAGTACATTTCTGTTTCAAAAAACTACCGCATAAACCATATAAAACTACCGCATGAGTTCAGGTAAACATGCGGTAGTTTTAAAGGATTCATCCGCTACCATTTTAACCGCGCTTGAAATTGTAAATCATACTTCTTATTTCCCATGATTTCTTCCGCACCCGAACCGATTCTATCGCGATCGGAATAGTTTGTCATGCCCCACTTTGCCTGAATTATCAACCGCTTGTTAACAGCATAACGCAGATTGACTGCCATCCGCAAACCTTCCCCGTAAAATGAAGTCATCGAAAAAGCATACAGCAAACCGGGTTCGTACATATATACACGCGAACTGTAATCGGACGTTTTAAACCAAACGCCACTGAGTACAGCTTGAACAGGAAATCGTTTCCATCCCGTTTTAACCGTACCTCCCAAAGCCAGTCCGTGGGAAACCGACTGCTTCCAGCGAGAAGAATGAACATATTCAACCACTGTTTTCAACAAGGTTTGTTCATTCGGCGAATACGTCAGTTGACAGTGTAAACGCTGGCGTATATCAGGTATCACATACTTGGAATCAGAAGGCGATGTATAGTTTTTCGCTTTATTCTTATAACCGTATTTTATTAACATTGACAGTGAATTTACCGGTGAATAACTCAGTTGAAATACTCCTTCCATTCCTACGGTTTTATCTTTATCTACTTGATATTTCCGATAAGGGAAATAAAAAAAATCGGCATAACATAATAGTTTAACCCGACTAAATAAATTGGTTTCCAATCCGATATAAATACCCGCTTCATTTTGAATTCTTGAATTCTCGGAAAAAGCATTTGCATAAATCGACTGATAACGCTTATCGTAATAACGGTTGATAAGTGTAAAAACAGTATTAACCGATGGTGAATAACTTAAAGCCGACAGTGTAGCTAAACTTCCTTGCTTATCAACAGCCGTTTCGCCGGAAAAAATAAATTTGTGGAAAAAGAATTTGTAGAATATCCCCATATTATAAAAATCCCTACCGCGAGGATAGTAACGATTATACGGACGAAAGTCGGGATTTAATGGCATGTTAAAAATATTATAAACAGCAGTTAATCCGTATTCAACATATTTGCCATTATAAGTTAAATTACTGCCTACCAAATGATTACTAATAGTATTCTTTTTATCTATATCTGATTTCAACCGATGATATCCATCCGTTTTCAACGAGTTTATAAACAGATTATCCACACGAGCATCTTGGTTTCGGAAAGAATACCAAGCCGATAAATTCCATTTCGCAGATAAGCGGTAAGTTGCTCCAATGCCTTGCAGGTAGTTAGCTTCATTCACGGAAGTATATTTACCGATACCGCTTCCGTATCTGTGGATATTGTTTCTATTTCCTGACTTTCCAAAACTGAATCCGGTGTTCATAACCAATCCATAACCAAAGCTTACTTTATAATTTCCTGCCACCAATGTTTTCAACTGCTTTATATCCTGCAAAAACACGTATGCCGAATAAAAGTCATATCCTTTCCGATTATACAACTTAAAGAATGGTTCGCCTGCATCTTTTTCAGCCGTAAATCCTATAAACACTTGATTACGATACTGAAACCTATACCGAAGGTTATGATAAAACGCATCGCCATAATATTTCTTGTTTGGGCTTTCTGCAAGTTCTTCCGGAGGATAAGGCGCATATCCTGCTTTCTTGTTTAATGGGATATCAATACGTGTTAATAACTCTTGTTTGTTATATTTCAACAGATTCTTCAAGGTCAACTTCTGTTTATTTTCGGTAGTTTCTCCTACATAAATAAACTGCCGCAATAAATTCTGTGTCTGATAATCCATTCCTTCTATTCCCCATAACTCGTTTTCACTTTTTATCGGATTATACTTATATACGTAATACAAGATGTTTTCAATAAGTCTGTCGGATAAAAACGGAAGCTGTTCAAGCTGTTCTTTAGTAACCGTATTGATGTTAAAAGGATGTTCAGCCAGTTCACTCAGTTCTTCATAATGTTCTTGCCAGTAAGCCAAATCCTTTTCATTATCTACATACGTTTCCCAAGCCGTTACTTCAGATTGAGCCAACAAGGTTGTCAACACACAATTACTTAATATCCAAAAGATAATTATACTTTTCAACATACTGTTTATATTATTGTCAACATCCGTTTATACGTTAAATATTCATAGCAAATCACCATCCAACCATTATTATTTCTATTTTTGCGAAGATGAAAAAAGGTATCTGCATAATCCTCTTGTTTCTCGTTGCTTTCTTAGTAAAGGCAAACGCGCAACAGCAATCTCCAACGCATGAAGGAAAGACTTATTACAGAGTTCCTGCCTACGTATATAATGGAGATACTATACCTCATATAACGTTAAGAACGGTTTATATATACCCTGAGCTGAAATTTAAAAACAAAAGGGAAAGAAGATATTACAATAAACTGGTGCGCGATGTGAAAAAGACACTTCCTTTGGCAAAAGAGGTAAGGCGTGCCGTTATCGAAACATACGAGTATTTAGAAACATTACCTGATGATAAAGCACGCGAACAACACATCAAGGCGGTAGAGAAGGGCTTAAAGAAGCAATATATGCCTAAAATGAAGAAATTGACATTCGCACAGGGCAAGTTGTTGATAAAGTTGGTTAACCGAGAATGCAACCAGTCTTCTTTTCAGTTAGTGAAAGCCTTCATGGGACCTTTTAAAGCGGGATTTTATCAAACATTTGCGGCTCTCTTCGGAGCGAGCCTGAAAAAAGAATATCATCCGGAAGATGAAGACCGGATGATAGAACGGGTAGCCACATTGGTAGAAAACGGACAGTTATAACTTCCTTATCATAAACCAATTAACAAGTTATCAACACACTTATCAGCTACGGAATCCGATTAGTTTATTTGCAAACTCCCACAATACAATGCCTGCCGTAACCGATACGTTCAGCGAATGTTTGGTTCCGTATTGAGGGATTTCGATACATCCGTCGCATTGGTTTACCACCTCCTGCTGCACTCCTTTTACTTCGTTGCCCAATACTACGGCATATTTTTTCCCGGGTTCTAAATTCAGTTTATCCAGCATCGTGCTGCCTTCGCATTGCTCAATGGCTAACACCGTATATCCGTCTTCATGCAACTGGCGCACAGCTTCTTGAGTATGTTTGAAATAATGCCAGTCTACGGTATATTCAGCTCCCAGTGCGGTTTTGTGCATTTCCGGATGCGGGGGAGTGGCTGTTATTCCACACAGGTAGATGCTTTGTATCAGGAAAGCGTCTGAAGTACGGAACACGGCTCCTATATTATGCAGGCTGCGCACTTCGTCTAATACCACTATCAAAGGAAGTTTTTCGGCTTCCTTAAACTCTTCCGCCGTCAAGCGGTTCATTTCCGTTACCTTGAGTTTTCTTAATTCCGACATACAATCATTAAAATCCGTTTCTGCCGACAAAGATAGCGAAGTATATTAATAACCCTGTGGAAAACGGTTGAAAAGGTGTAAAAAACAAGCGCAAAGAAAATGAAAACTATTTCTTGCATTATCCGATAAAAGCATTATACCTGCTTCATAATCAACTTACCAAAAAAGTTAGCAAAAAAGTTTCATCACGGGTTTAAACAGATTTTTGAAGCAAAAAAGAAAGAGTGTAAACAGAAAGTTTTTAACTTTGTGCGGTTATCAACTAATTGTTAATAATGATAGTAAAAACAATATTATCAGATAGTAAGAGTGTTTATTAAAGATTAATATCTCAAGGCTTATTATTCATAACAGAAAAAGCAAAGAATACGGATGTTTTTTACTAACATCATTAACAGGCAATCATTAGTATCATAGATTTCTTTTAAAAAGAAGAAAAAATATAATCTAATAATGAAAAAAGAAGAATGGTTGAAAAAGGGATATGTCGATGAACCGGTAGAAGAGGGTATCGATTTGAAAGCGGAAATATCCCGACTGAAGAAAGAAAAGAATGCGGTGGTATTGGGGCACTACTACCAAGCCGACGAAATTCAGGAGATAGCCGATTTCATCGGCGACAGTCTGGCTTTGGCGCAGTGGGCTGCCAAGACGGATGCAAGTATTATTGTGATGTGCGGGGTTCACTTTATGGGTGAAACGGCAAAGATTTTGTGTCCCGACAAGAAAGTGTTGATTCCCGACTTGAATGCCGGTTGTTCGTTGGCGGATAGTTGTCCCGACGATAAGTTTGCACGTTTTATCGAAGAGCATCCCGGCCATACGGTTATTTCATACGTAAATACCAGTGCGGCGGTAAAAGCATTGACCGACGTGGTGGTAACGTCTACCAATGCAAAACAAATCGTAGAGAGTTTTCCGGAAGATCAGAAGATTATTTTCGGTCCGGATAAGAATCTGGGAAATTATATCAATTCGATTACGGGACGGAGCATGTTGCTGTGGGATGGTGCCTGCCATGTGCATGAAAAATTTTCGGTCGAGAAGATTCTGCAACTGAAAGAGCAGTACCCCGATGCCGATGTATTGGTTCATCCCGAATGCAAAGGAGCGGTGGCCAAACTTGCCGACAAGGTAGCATCGACGGCAGGTCTGCTGAAACACGCTATGGCAAGCAGCAAGAAAGATTTTATTGTGGCTACGGAAAGCGGTATTTTGTTTGAAATGCGCAAAAAGTGTCCGCAGAAGAATTTTATACCGGTTCCGCCCGAAGACAGTACCTGTGCTTGCAACGAATGTAATTTCATGCGTCTGAACACGTTGAAAAAACTTTATAATACGCTGAAATACGAATGGCCGGAAGTAGTGGTCGATAAAGACATTGCCCAAAAAGCTGTCCGTCCGATTCGGAGGATGCTGGAAATATCTGAAAAATTAGGTTTGTAATCTTTAAAACATGTTATAAAACACGGTTTTGAAGCGGATTTATTTGCACTGTAATCAAAAGTCCGTATCTTTGTACTGTGTTTTTCATAGTATTAGATTTAAGGTTAACAAAAGGTTGGAGTACAGCGGTACTCCTTTTTTTATGTCCGTACTTTAAGTAGGTAAATTCATCCGATGTATCAATTTTACAAAGAGCTTATTTTAAGACTATTACGTTTCGGTCGGAAGTCTGAAAAATTCTAACGGTAGAACCGGGCGGTCTTTCGAATAGAAATGGTCAACTCTACCGCATGGAATAAGCAACGCTACCCGTAGCGTTTCGGGCTTTATTTTCAGCGTGACAGCAAGGTTATTCTGTGAATTTTACCTACTTTTGTAAAAGAACCGTATAGATTAGAATCGTATGAAACATGTTTTCCTTTTATATATCGTAGGGCTGATTTTTCCTTTTTCTCTCTCAGCTCAGCGTTTGATTGAAGTAGGCGATGGATATAGCAAAACTTCGGTTAATACGGCTGTGTTTCGGAACAATGCACTTGTTACCGACGGCGATACGCAATACATATCTTATTACGATGGCGAAGGATATGTAGTGTTGGGAAAACGGCAGTTGGGAACTTCGGAATGGACGCTGCAACGCACTCCGTATCAGGGAAACGTAGCCGATGCGCATAACGTAATCAGCATGATGGTAGACGGTGAGGGGTATCTGCACGTGGCTTTCGACCATCACGGCAATGCACTGAATTATTGTCGAAGCATCTCGCCGGGCAGTTTGACGTTGGGAAGTAAAGAACCGATGATAGGGCGTGATGAAGCCGATGTTACGTATCCGGAATTTTATCGTTTTGCAGACGGTAATCTGCTGTTTGTCTATCGTTCGGGAGCTTCCGGACGCGGTAATCTGGTGATGAACCGGTATGATGTGAAGACACGCGAGTGGAGCCGCGTGCAAGACGTGTTGATAGACGGCGAGAATCAGCGGAACGCTTACTGGCAACTGTATGTTGATGAAAAGGGGACAATTCATCTTTCGTGGGTGTGGCGTGAAACGTGGTTGGTTGAAACCAATCATGATTTGTGTTATGCGCGTTCTTCCGATGAAGGAAAAACATGGTATACCTCTTCGGGCAGGAAATATACACTTCCCATCCGTCTTGACAATGCCGAATATGCCTGCCGCATACCTCAGAACAGCGAGTTAATCAATCAAACCAGCATGAGTACGGATGCAGAAGGAAATCCGTATATCGTTACGTACTGGAGGGATAAGGGAAGCAGGGTTCCGCAATATCGTTTGGTGTGGAACGACGGAAAAGCATGGCATCACAGTCGGATTACAGATCGGAAACTTCCGTTTTCTCTGGCAGGAGGCGGTACGAAAATGATTCCCATTTCTCGTCCGCGCATTGTGGTAAACGAGGGAAAAGCATATTTCATATTCCGTGATGCGGAGCGAGGCGGTAAGGTCTCGATAGCCAGTACGGATGATTTGAGCCGAGGTGAGTGGGAGGTACGGGATTTGACCGACTTTTCAGTGGATGCGTGGGAACCGAATTTAGACACGGAGTTGTGGAAAAAACAGAAGAAACTGCATCTTTTTGTACAGGAAAATCATCAGGGCGACGGTGAGAAAACCGTGGATGGAGAGACTACGCCGGTATATGTATTAGAATTTCTTTCATTTTGATGTCATGGCTACGAAGCGAATCATAGCAGACGACGATTTCGGGCAAATCGTATTGCGTTCCCGGCGCGGAGCCCGTAACATTACAATGCGTGTCAAGCCGGACGGATTGTATCTGACTGTTCCTCCGCGAAGCCGTACGGAAGCTGTACTCGAAGCGTTGCGTCCGTTCAGAGCGCGCTTGTTGGAACAATATCTTCAGGTGAAACCCAAACGGATTGATTTTGATTACCGTATCCAAGCCGAATGTTTCCGGCTTTCTTTGGCTCCCGGCTCATGGAAATGTTTTACTATCCGTCATACAGAAGAAGGGATGGTGATATACTGTCCGCCGGGTACGGATTTCGCTCTTCCTGAAATACAACTACTGCTGCACAATGCGATTATCCGTGCCTTGAAACGTGCGGCAGAAAGCTATCTGCCTCCCTTGCTTGCTACATGGGCTGAACGTTTCAGACTTACTTATAATAAAGTACGGATAACAGGAGCACGCTCACGCTGGGGAAGCTGTTCGGGTACACGTACCATCAGCCTTTCGTGTTATTTGATGTTGGTTCCCGCCCATTTGATGGATTATGTCATTCTTCACGAACTTGCCCATACCAAAGAGATGAATCACGGTCCTCGGTTTTGGGAGCTGCTTGATAGTTTCACTGAAGGACAATCGCTTCGTCTGCGTGCGGAGTTACGCAAATTCCGTACAGCCTTTTAAGAAACTTAAACAGGCTCTAAACGTACAAATGTACGACAGTTTCTAAACATTGTAACTTCTGTGTTTGTTAAATCTTTAAACGGAAAATATATGAATATAAAAAACAGATTATTGCTTACGGCATGTTTGTCGTTGAGTTTATTGTTTGCAGGAAACGTAGAAGCATGTACAGGCATAACGCTGGTAGCAAAAGATAGTTCTCGGGTAGTGGCGCGCACCATCGAGTGGGGTGGAAGCGATTTAAACAGTCGCTATGTCATTGTTCCGAGAGGTTTTGAACAGCAATCGTACACACCTCAGGGCGTAAACGGAATGAAATTTAAAGCTCGTTACGGGTATGTAGGATTAGCCGTAGAACAAAAAGAATTTGTTGCCGAAGGACTGAACGAAGCGGGACTGTCTGCCGGACTGTTTTATTTTCCCGGTTACGGAGCTTACGAATCGTTTAATCCGTCACTGAAAGCCACGAGTGTGGCAGACTTGCAGGTAGTGTCGTTTGTGCTTGCTACTTGTAAAACAGTGGATGAGGTAAAGCAGGCGTTGAAGGAAGTGCAGGTAATAGCCGTCGACCCGCGGGCATCTACCGTACACTGGCGGTTTGCAGACCCTTCGGGACGGCAAATCGTATTAGAGATAGTAGACGGCAAACTCTGTTTTTACGAAAACGAACTGGGCGTACTTACCAATTCTCCGGGCTTTGATTGGCAGTTGACCAATCTGAACAATTACGTAAACTTGTATCCCGGTAGTGCAGACGGACAACAGCTGGGAACGATGAAATTGAAATCCTTCGGAGCAGGCAGCGGGTTTTTAGGTATTCCCGGCGATGTGACTCCCCCTTCGCGCTTTGTACGTGCTGCTTTCTACCAGTCGACGGCTCCGACACAAGATACCGGTGCAGACGCTGTACTTCAAGGCTTCCAGATATTAAACAACTTTGATATTCCGGTAGGTATAGAGTTTGCCGATGGTAAAATCCCGGCAAATATCCCAAGTGCTACCCAATGGACTTCGGCTACCGACATAACAAACCGTGTAATTTATTACCGCACAATGTATAATAGTGCTATTCGAGGTATCGATTTAAAGAAAATAGACTTCTCACAAGTACACTATAAAGTAGTGCCGTTGGATGCGGAAAAACGTCAGCCGGTTACTTTCCTGAATGAATGATTGAATAGAATCTGTTACAAAATCTGCCCGCATCTATTACAGTACGGGCAGATTTTGTGTATAAAAGATTGGTTTGCAGGAAAAATCAGTATTCCTGTAAAGGAAGTTCGTTATTTAATGCGCCAAGTGCATTCATAGCCAATGCTCCCATTTCATCTTCTCCCGGCATTACAACGATAGGCGCTATGCTTTCCAACCATTCGCGCAAGGTGCTTACACAATATTCATTGTGGGCAATGCCTCCGGTCAGAATAATGGCATCGGTCTGTGCATGAAGCGCAACGTGCATGGCTCCAACCTGTTTGGCAACAGTGTAAAGCATGGATTCGATAATAAGTTTATGCTTTTTGTCTCCGGCATGTGCCCATCGGATGATGGTAGGAACATCGGTCGTACCCAAGTGTGCCACCAGTCCTCCGCGTCCGTTCAGCATCTTACAAAGTTTCTTATGCGTATATTTCCCGCTGAAACACAGGTCAACTAATTGGCGTGCAGGAATAGTTCCCGCACGTTCGGGACTAAACGGACCCTCTCCGTTCAGTGCATTGTTAACATCTACTACCTTTCCGTAATGATGCGCACTGACAGAAATTCCGCCTCCTAAATGAGCAACAATGAGGTTCATGTCCTCGTATTTCCGTCCGATTCGGGCAGCATACCGACGGGAAACCGCCCGGCTGTTTAAAGCATGAAATACGGAAATGCGCGGTATTTCAGGGATTCCCGTCAGGCGGGCAATATCACGCAATTCATCGGTCACTACCGGATCGGCAATGAACGACGGACATCCTACGGCAGAAGCTATGTCGTCGGCAATCCATGCCGCAAGGTTTGAAGCATGTTCCATTGTCGAATGCCAAAGGTCATGCTTGATACGTTCGTTAATACGATATACACCCCCCGGCGTAGGCTTCAACATTCCCCCGCGAGCAATGACAGCATCAAATTTTAAAGCGATATTTGCTTTCTCTAATGCTTCAAGCGTATGCGTACGGCGGTATTCATATTGTTCATTGATGTGGTGGAAGTGTGCCAAATCTTCCGTAGAGTGATAAATACTTTCGCGCCACACCTGCTTGTCGTCTTCATAAACAGCAAGTTTGGTCGAAGTTGATCCCGGATTAATTACAAGTATCTTTTTCATAAATAGATTTTAATCATTTTGAGTGCTTGCCAAGCAAGCCAATGCCAAACTGTAATATTTTGAGTTGCCCGAATCGCTGCGTGAAGGAACAACTACGGGAGCGATGGTTCCGGTCAGCATTCCTGCCATATTCGCATCGCCGAAAAGCGAGAGCGTCTTATAAAAAGTGTTTCCCGATTCGATGTTCGGGAAAATCAATACATCCGCATTTCCCACTACGGGCGATGACAACCCTTTGATTTCTCCGCTGTGTTTGTCACACGCTGTTTTGGCATCCATTGGCCCGTCAATAAATACATTGCCGAATTTGCCTTCTTCGGCTTCCTTTTTCAACTCCACATAACTCAGCGTGTGAGGAAATTTTTCATTGATTTTTTCCGTGCAATGAATCAATGCGATACGGGGTTCTTCGCAGCCTAACTTTTTACACAGTGCAATGTCATTGGCTATCATGGAGCGATATTGCTCCAGCGTGGGGCGTGGAATTACCGCCGCATCCGAAAAGAAAAGCAATTTATGGTATAACGGAATTTGAGCTACGGTTACATGGCTCAGCACGCTTCCCGCAGGCAATAGTCCGTCTTCTTTTTTCAATACGGCACGGAGTAGGTTATCGGTATTGATAAGACCTTTCATCAGAATATCTGCTTCGCCCATACGTACCAGTTGTACGGCGTATGCAGCTGCTTCGTCGGGGGTAGCGGTCTCGTAAATCCGTACAAAGTCGGGTGATGCCGAACGGATATGATAAGCGGCTTCCCGGTGTGCAACATCAGTTACTAACAGATATTCGGCTATTTCTTCGCGCAGACTTCTTATTATTACGTATTCTGTATGTGGGTCGTTGGGACAAACTACCGCTACCCGCCTACGAATTTCGCGCGAGCGCAGAGCGTTTACCAACTGAGATAGCGTTCCAATTAATTCCATAATCATTAGATTTCCTAAACAAATATGGGAAATTAATCCGGATTAATCTCTATCTTTGTATAGTTTCCAATCAATATTTAACTTATGAAAACATCTTGCACGTTTGATATAAACAAATCGTATGCTGCGCTTCATAACCGCTTCCCAAATCATACCGACCATCCGGTTATCGGAATTACCGGAAATTTCAATGACGGAACTTTAATGTTGCTTTCGGGATATTATACATCCGTTTTGAAAGCAGGAGGTATTCCGTTTGTGATTCCGCCCTTCGAGGATACTGACATTTTGATAAATCTGTTGGATAATCTGGACGGACTTCTATTGACAGGGGGAGCGGATATTAATCCGCTTTATTTAGGAGAAGAACCGATAAAAGAATTACATAATATTAACCCTTACCGAGACTGTCAGGAATTACTGCTCACCCGTCTTGCTGCCAACCGTCAGATTCCTATATTAGGTATTTGCCGGGGGATTCAGGTTATGAATGCAGCCTTTGGCGGAAAACTGTATCAAGACATAGATGCACAAATGGAGGGAATGCACCTCAAGCACAGTCAGGATATGGACCGGGCGTTTGCTTCGCATACGGTAAATATCGAACCGGACAGTCTGCTTTCCCGAATCATGAATACCGGAACGTTGCCGGTCAATTCGTTTCACCATCAGGCGGTGGCAGAGCCGGCTCCCGGATTCCGTGTTTCGGCAAGAGCTGCCGACGGCGTGATAGAAGCCATTGAAAGTACAGAATACAAATCAATGTTGGGGGTTCAGTGGCATCCCGAATGTTTCATCCTGAACGGTGACAAGTGTATGATGCCGCTCTTCGGCTGGTTTATCCGCGAAGCCAAATCTTTCCGTGCAGCCAAGCGCCTGCATGAGCGGATACTTACACTGGATTCGCATTGTGACACACCCATGTTTTTCGGTCAGAACATTAATTTTGCCACGCGCGACGAGAAGATAAAAGTAGACCTTCACAAAATGACCGAAGGACGGCAAGACGCTACTATCATGGTGGCTTATATTCCTCAGAAAGAACGGACGGATGAAGCATTGCTGGCAGCTACGGCAAAAGCCGACCGTTTGCTGAACGACATTGAAGAAATGGTAGCCAATAATTGTACGGCGGTAGACATAGCACGCACTCCTGCCGATTTGTACCGGCTGAAAAAGGCAGGGAAGAAAGCCATTATGTTGGGGATTGAAAACGGATACGCCATCGGGAAAGATATTCGTAACGTAGAGCGTTTCCGAAACAGGGGAGTAGTATATATGACTTTGTGCCATAACGGAAACAACGATATTTGCGGCTCTGCGCGTTATAATGATGAAGGTTTGGGGGTAAGTGAATTTGGCGAACAGGTAATACGTGAGATGAACCGCGTGGGGATGATGGTCGACCTTTCTCATGCCGGGGAACGCAGTTTTTATGAAACGCTTGAAATAAGCCGTACTCCCGTCGTGTGTTCTCATTCATCTTGCCGTGCGTTATGCGAGCATCCCCGGAATCTTACCGATGAACAGTTGAGGGCCATCGCTCGCCGAGGAGGTGTAGTTCAAGTCTGTTTATATGGAGGATTTTTACGGTCGGACGTTCCGGCTACTATTTGCGATGCCGTCGAACACCTGCACCATATAGTTAATATTATGGGAATAGAGCATGTAGGAATAGGGACGGATTTCGATGGTGATGGAGGCATCATAGGATGTAATGATTCATCGGAATTGATAAATTTTACGCGCCGTTTGCTTTTAGAGCGCTATAGTGAAGCAGACATTCAGCGTATTTGGGGAGGTAATTTCTTGCGTGTGATGGAAGAAGTCCAACGCATATAAATAAAAAAAGGAGTACCGCTGTACTCCAACCTTTTGTTAACCTTAAATCTAATACTATGAAAAACACAGTACAAAGATACTGACTTTCGGTTATGCTGCAAATATTTCCATGTCAAAACCTTGTTTTATAACATGCTTTAAAGGTTAAGTTGTTAAAATTAAGAAAAAGGCTCTAAGTTTTTTAGCCGTTATATACGGGAAATTTCCCCTGTTTTGAGGGCTGAAAAATTCTATTCGGAAAGCAGGTGAACGCTTCGGGTAGAACCGGAAGGTTTATCCGCATAAGTTACCCAAAACTAACGGTTGCGTTTTGAGCCTGTGTTTCATTGGTTTTCCAAGTGCGTAAATAAAATTAAAATCGCCTCTGAATGAATCTTCTGGAGGTAAGTCAGAGGAATATATACAAAAAGTTGTATCTTTGCCCAAACTTCCAAACAGTATGTAAAATGATAACACTGAAAGAGTTTTTTTCTTTTAAAAAGAACCGCTTCTTCTGGCTCAATCTGGCCGGAATGATTCTGGTTATTGTCGGAGCGGCATGGGGTACGCTATTGTGGCTTGACAGCTACACACATCACGGCGAGTCGTATGTGGTGCCCGATGTGAAAAACAAAACCATCAGCGAAGCAGAAAAAACACTGAAAAACCAGCTTTTCAAAAGTACCATCATAGATTCTGTTTATGTAAAAGGTATGCCCGACGGGGTGGTGTTGGAACAGAAACCCATAAGCGGGTCGCGCGTGAAAGAGGGAAGAACGGTTTATCTTACCGTTACTACAACCGATGTTCCGCTCATAAAACTGCCCGACCTGATTGATAACAGTTCTTTCCGTCAGGCAGAAGCTAAACTGAAAGCAATGGGATTCCGTTTGACAGAGCCGGAGCTTGTACCCGGCGAGCAAGACTGGATTTACGGCATCAAATATCGGGGCAGCTCTTTGAAGGCGGGAGATAAAGTGCCTCACGAAGCGTTATTGACGTTATGCGTGGGGAGTATCGTGCTGCGCGATTCGCTCACTGTAGACTCTGCCCAGCTTCAGTTAGACTTGGCTCCTGATTCCGGAGAAAAACCTCAGGTAGATGATTCTTGGTTCTAACCGATTATAAACGTACATTCATGGCAGAAGATTATATCGACGAATTGGATGAGTCGTTTGACGATATTGAACCGGTAAGTGAGTCGCCCGAACTGTACGAACATTTCCGGGTGGTGGTGGATAAAGGACAAACCCCGGTGCGCATCGACAAATATTTGTTCGAGCGCATCGTCAATGCTTCACGCAACCGTATCCAGACGGCGGCAGACAACGGGTTTGTAATGGCGAACGGAAAGCCTGTGAAGAGTAGCTATAAGGTAAAGCCGCAAGATGTGTTGACCGTAATGATGGACCGTCCGCGTTACGACAATGACATTATCCCCGAAGACATTCCTTTAGACATTGTTTACGAAGATGCCGACCTGATGGTTATAAACAAACCTGCGGGACTGGTGGTACATCCGGGATGCGGTAACTATCACGGTACGCTGGTCAATGCCATCGCATGGCATCTGCGCGATGTTCCTACCTATGACCCCAACGACCCCCAAGTGGGATTGGTGCATCGTATCGACAAAGATACTTCCGGCCTGCTGGTAGTGGCTAAAACTCCCGATGCGAAAACAAGCCTCGGATTACAGTTTTATAACAAGACTACCAAGCGCGAGTATAATGCGCTGGTATGGGGAAACATGGAGCAAGATACAGGCACCATCGTGGGAAACATCGGACGTAATCCGAAAGACCGTATGCAAATGGCGGTGATGGCAGACCCTGAACAGGGCAAACATGCCGTGACGCATTACGAAGTATTAGAGCGTTTGGGTTACGTGACACTGGTAAAATGTGTGCTTGAAACGGGGCGTACCCATCAGATAAGGGTTCACATGAAATACATTGGGCATACGCTGTTCAACGACGAACGTTACGGCGGCAATGAAATATTGAAGGGAACCCATTTCAGTAAGTATAAACAATTTGTAAATAACTGTTTCGACATCTGTCCCCGTCAGGCGCTTCATGCCAAGACGTTGGGCTTTGTACATCCGCGCACGGGTGAAGAAATGTTTTTCACTTCCGAACTGCCCGATGACATGACACGCTTGTTGGAGCGATGGAGAACGTATATCAGTAATAGAGAAGAATTATGAAACGTACCATTGCTATTGTAGCAGGAGGAGACTCATCGGAACACGGTGTTTCGATGAAAAGTGCAGAAGGAATTTATTCTTTCATCGACAAAGAAAAGTATAATCTTTATATCGTAGAGCTGACAAAAAAGAGTTGGGAAGCTCTGTTGCCTGACGGGACACGTGCCGCCATCGACAAAAACGATTTCAGTTTTACGGAAAACGGTAAGAAGGTAAAACCCGATTTCGCTTACATCACCATCCACGGAACACCGGGCGAGAACGGCATCCTGCAAGGCTATTTCGAGTTGTTGGATATTCCTTATTCTACATGTGATGTACTGGTATCGGCACTTACGTTCAGTAAATTTACATTAAACCAATACCTGAAAGGATTCGGAATACGTGTTGCCGAATCAATGTTGGTCAACAAACGTCATGGCATCAGCGACGAAGACGTTATCGAAAAAATAGGTTTGCCTTGCTTTATAAAACCCAATGCCAGCGGTTCGAGCTTTGGAGTAACCAAAGTAAAAACAAAGGAACAAATCCAGCCGGCATTGCAAAAGGCATTCGAAGAGTCGGACGACGTAATGGTTGAGGCATTCATGGACGGTATCGAACTGGCAAACGGATGTTACCGTGCAGGGGGAAAAACCGTGGTGTTACCGATAACCGAAGTGGTAAGCAAGAATGAATTTTTCGATTTTAATGCCAAATATAACGGCGAAGTAACCGAAATCACTCCCGCACGTCTCAGCAACGAACTGACCGGGCGTGTGCAGAAACTTACTTCTGCTCTCTATGATATATTGGGATGCAAAGGGCTGGTACGTGTGGATTATATCATTACCGAAGGTGAAAAAATTAATCTGCTTGAAATAAATACCACGCCGGGCATGACTGCTACCAGCTTCATTCCCCAGCAAGTACGTGCTGCCGGATTAAGCATGAAAGATGTTATGACGGATATTATTGAAGATTGTTTTTAAAATTTCGTATATTTGCAATATCACCAAACTAATCAAGCTATGAATATACCTGCCGAGTTTGACGACATTCGCCCTTATAATCCTGACGAACTTCAGGGAATATGCGAAGAACTGATTGCCGATCCTGACTTCCGAAAAGCGATAGAAAGCGTCATGCCGGGTGTACCGGTAGAGGCGTTGGCGGCGCAACTGAAACAATGTAAAACCAGTCTGGATATACAGAAAACTTTTTTCTACGAACTGCTTCATCAGATTATCCGTCAGCATAGCGATGGTTTCGAACTGGATGCTTCGCAACTGACAGATAAAACATGCAACTATACGTTTATTTCGAATCATCGTGACATTGTACTCGATCCGGGATTTCTTTCGGTGGGATTGCTTGATAACGGATTCCCCAATACCGTAGAAATAGCCATTGGCGATAACTTGTTGATTTATCCGTGGATAAAGAAATTAGTACGTATCAATAAATCGTTTATCGTGCAGCGTGCGCTCAGTATGAGGCAAATGTTGGAAGCATCTGCCCGTTTGTCGCGTTACATTCATTTTGCCGTTACGGAGAAAGGAGAAAATGTTTGGATTGCCCAACGGGAAGGACGGGCGAAAGACTCAAACGACCGTACGCAAGACAGTGTGTTGAAAATGCTTGTGCTGGGCGGAACGGGCGATGTCATCGACCGTTTGAAGGAGTTGAATATTGTTCCGCTTGCTCTTTCTTACGAATACGACCCCTGCGATTATCTGAAAGCTACGGAAATGCAGTTGAAACGGGATGTGGAAGGTTATAAGAAAAGTCAAGCAGACGATTTGCTCAATATGCAGACAGGTATCTTTGGCTATAAAGGACACGTCCATTTTCATGCGGCAAAATGTATAAGCAACGAGTTGGAAGCATTCCGCGGACTGCCGAAGACCGAGGTATTCGCTAAAGTGTCTCATTTGATAGATTTGCATATTCATCGCAACTATCGTCTTTATCCGGGCAATTACGTGGCGTGCGACTTGCTGGATGGGACGGATACATTTGCGTCGCATTATACGGCAGATGACAAATTGCGCTTCGAAACTTACCTGCAAAAGAAGTTGGATATGATTGACATTCCGAATAAAGACGAGGCATTCTTGCGCGAGCGGATGCTGGTGATGTATGCCAATCCTGTTATTAATCATCAGAAGGCTGTCGAAGAATGAAACTGAAATACCTTCTTCCGCTGTTGTGCCTCACTCTGCTTGTAGGGGTGTCGTGTAAAGAAGACGATTACGTGTATCCCAGTGTCGTGACCGAATTTATCGACGGGCAGACCGACAGCGAAGGAGTTCTATCGCGTTTGATTACCGATGAAGGTGAAGTATATACCATTCAGCCACGGGAAGGTTTAGACGGACTGACACCCGATTCGCTTTATCGGACCGTTTCCGTCTATCAGCCTTTAACCGAGTCGGGCGAAGTATATCTTTATTCTGCCCAGTTGATAATGGCGCTCGACCCGCTTCCTGCCGAGAGTTTTACCGAAGGAGTTGTAACCGATCCGCTTGATGTTCGGAGCGTATGGCGGTCGGGCGATTACATCAACTTGATTCTGAAACCCATGGTGAAAGATAAAAACCACGCTTTTCACTTTGCCGATTACGGAATAACGGAAGAAGGCGGAGCAAATACGCTTCATCTTACCCTTTACCATAATCGCAATGACGATTACGAGGCTTTCACACGCGAGGTTTATCTCTCCATTCCTCTGCGGGGATATAAAGACAAACTCCGGTCGGGCGATACGATAGCTTTACAGATAAATACCTACGAAAAAGGATTTTCTACCTATACATTTACCTACTGAGATATGATAAAAACCATTTATTTTACGCTTTTCGTATGTGCTTTTGCATTTTTTCTTTATGCGTGTAGCGACAAGGCAAAAGATAATTTCAAGAATCTTTCTGCCGATGAATTCGAACGCCTGATCGAAGACGAGAATATTCAGTGTGTTGATGTCCGTACGGTTGCCGAATATTCGGAAGGACACATCGGAGGAAGTTTGAATATCAATGTGATGGATGACAAGTTTTCGATGAATGCCGATGAGCTGTTAGATAAGGCACGTCCCGTAGCTGTTTATTGCAAAAGCGGACGCCGGAGCCGGAATGCCGCACGCCTTCTTACCGAAAAAGGTTTTGAAGTATACAATTTGGATAAAGGTTTCGACAACTGGAAAGAGTTAGGAAAAAACATTGAGCGATAGATTAAAAAAAATTAATCTATCTTCTGAGACTTAGTGTAAGTCGAATTTATAACAACTTTATTTTAAGGTTCTTACGTTTTATAGAAACGTTTGAAAAATTCTTCCCATAGAATCGGTCGGTTCTATGGGAAGCGTTGGTCAACGCTACCGCATAAGATGAGTGACACTAACGGTAGCGTTTTAATGCGGGTTCAGACTGCAATTAGTATTAAAATAGTTTAAAAAATGCAGCTGCGAATAAATAAGAACCTGTTTAAATTTTGCTCTGCCTGCGGTTTGAGAATTGTTTCGAGGATGATAGCGGTCTATCTGACGAGTAAAAACGGGGAAACAGATCGGAAACAAACTCAAAAAGGGGCGGATAAAAATACTTAATCGGAAAATTTAAACAGGCTCTAAGTAAAGAAGAGCCGATAGCAAGAATTTCTTAAATAAAATCCGGATAAAATTAGAACAGACTAAAAAAGTCTGATAAAAAATAGCATTTTAAAAGTAGAATATATATTTTTGTGCGGTTTTTCGAGCGAAGATTAATTTTATTGACAAGTAACGTATAGCTGATTCCGTGCCGGAGAAAAGTCGAAATAATTTCTATGCACACGAAACAGTTTTACGTCCTTCCCTATATATCTGCGGAGGGCGTTTCCTGTTTGTGCATAAAGGGCTTCGACTCCCTCTCCAGCAAATAGGCAAATGCTCTGCCGCTTTTTATTTTTCGGGTTGGCGGAAAATAGCCAGAAGGAATGCTCCGGTTTTAAACTCCGCAAGAATTTTCGTTAGTTTATTTCCTCATCAAAACTCTCTCATCCACACTAATGAGCTTGCGGAGTTTTTCCGTTTTTTTGTTTAGAGTTTGTTTACCCCTTTCAAGAGCAAAAAGAATTTTTTAGAATTATCAGGGAAAACAGATAAAATCGAAAGCAGACGCTAACTTTTAATTCAAAATTACTTCCTTTTATTCCCGAAGTCTTGTTATCTTTGCAGAAATTTGAGAGAAATACGTAAAAATCAATTAAATAAAACCCTCATTATGGAATATAATTTCAGAGAGATAGAAAAGAAATGGCAACAAAAATGGGTGGAAAATCGTACTTATAAAGTTACTGAGGACGAATCAAAACAAAAATTTTATGTTTTGAACATGTTCCCGTATCCATCGGGAGCCGGACTTCACGTAGGACACCCGTTGGGATATATTGCCAGCGATATTTATGCACGTTACAAACGCCTGCAAGGATTCAACGTTCTGAATCCGATGGGGTATGATGCTTACGGACTTCCTGCTGAGCAATATGCCATCCAAACCGGACAACACCCGGCTATTACGACCGCTGCCAATATCAATCGTTACCGCGAGCAATTAGATAAAATAGGGTTCTGTTTCGACTGGGACCGCGAAATCCGTACCTGCGAACCGGGGTATTATCATTGGACGCAATGGGCATTCCAGAAAATGTTCAACAGTTATTATGATAACGACAAGCAGCAGGCTCGTTCTGTCGCTGAGTTGGTGGCTGCCTTTGAACAGCAGGGAACAGAGGGATTGAACGTTGCTTGCAGTGAAGAACTGAGTTTTACGGCTGATGAATGGAAAGCTAAGACTGAAAAAGAACAGCAGGAGACTTTGATGAACTACCGTATTGCTTACTTGGGTGAAACGATGGTAAACTGGTGTCCGCAGTTGGGAACGGTATTGGCTAACGATGAAGTGGTAGACGGTGTATCGGTGCGTGGCGGTTATCCTGTGGTGCAGAAAAAAATGCGTCAGTGGTGTTTGCGCGTGTCGGCGTATGCACAGCGTTTGCTTGACGGGCTTGATACGATCAACTGGACGGAATCTTTGAAAGAAACCCAGCGTAACTGGATTGGTCGCTCTGAGGGTACGGAAGTACGCTTCAAGGTAAAAGACAGCGATTTGGAATTTACCATCTTTACTACCCGTGCCGATACGATGTTCGGTGTAACGTTTATGGTATTGGCTCCTGAAAGTGAGCTGGTTCCGCTGTTGACTACCGAATCTCAGAAAGCAGAGGTAGAGGCTTACCTTGACCGGACAAAAAAACGTACCGAACGCGAACGAATCTCCGACCGTCGTGTAACCGGCGTATTCAGCGGTTCGTATGCCGTTAATCCGTTTACGGGCGAAGCTGTTCCCGTTTGGATTAGCGATTATGTATTGGCGGGATACGGAACGGGAGCGATTATGGCTGTTCCGGCACACGACAGCCGCGACTATGCTTTTGCTAAACATTTCAATCTGCCGATTATTCCGTTGATAGAAGGTTGTGACGTAAGCGAAGAAAGTTTCGATGCGAAAGAAGGCATCGTTTGCAACTCACCGAAAGCCGGAGTTACGCCTTACTGTGATTTGAATCTGAACGGACTGACTGTAAAAGAGGCGATTGCTGCTACCAAAACATACGTAAAGGCGCATAACTTGGGACGTGTGAAAGTAAATTATCGCCTGCGCGATGCCATCTTCAGTCGGCAGCGTTATTGGGGCGAACCGTTCCCGGTTTATTACAAAGGCGGTATGCCTTACATGATCGACGAAAGCAAATTGCCGCTCGAACTGCCTGAAGTAGACAAGTTCTTACCCACCGAAACGGGTGAACCGCCGTTGGGACACGCTACCAAGTGGGCTTGGGATGTAGAAAAAGGCGAAGTGGTTGAAAACGCTAAGATAGATAATGTGACTGTATTCCCGCTCGAACTGAATACCATGCCGGGATTCGCCGGTTCAAGTGCATATTACCTGCGCTATATGGATCCGCATAATAACGAGGCTTTGGTTTCGGAAAAGGCAGACCGTTACTGGCAGAGTGTTGACCTTTACGTGGGAGGAACCGAACACGCTACCGGTCACTTGATTTATTCTCGCTTCTGGAATAAGTTCTTACATGATTTGGGCGTAAGCATCACCGAAGAACCCTTCCAGAAACTTATTAATCAGGGAATGATTCAGGGACGCAGTAATTTTGTCTATCGTATAAAAGACACCAACACGTTTGTTTCATTCGGCTTGAAAGGCGAGTACGATGTTACTCCCATCCATGTAGATGTAAATATCGTATCAAACGATGTGTTGGATGTGGAAGCCTTTAAAAACTGGCGTCCGGAATATAACAATGCCGAATTTATTCTTGAAGACGGCAAGTATATCTGCGGATGGGCGGTTGAAAAGATGAGTAAGTCGATGTATAACGTAGTAAACCCCGATATGATTGTTGAGAAATATGGAGCCGATACACTGCGTATGTACGAAATGTTCCTCGGCCCGGTAGAACAGTCAAAACCGTGGGATACGAACGGTATAGATGGAGTTCACCGTTTCTTGAAGAAACTTTGGAATCTGTTCTACGATCGTCAGGATAACTTCTTGCCGGCAGAAGGCGAAGCTACTAAAGAAGAGCTGAAAGCCATTCATAAGCTGATTAAGAAGGTTACAGGCGACATCGAAGCCTTCTCTTACAACACATCGGTCAGTGCGTTTATGATTTGCGTAAACGAGCTGACGTCGCTGAAGTGTCGTAACAAAGCCGTATTGAGTAACCTGATTGTCGTACTGGCTCCGTTTGCTCCCCATTTGGCGGAAGAGCTTTGGGAAGCATTGGGCAATGCTACTTCGGTATGCGACGCACACTGGCCTGCTTACGATGAAGCTTATCTGAAAGAAGATACGGTGAAATATACTATTTCTTTCAACGGAAAGGCGCGTTTTGTGATGGAATTTCCAGCCGATGCAGATAACGATACCATCCAGTCGGCAGTAATGAGCGAAGAACAATCACAGAAATGGATTGCCGGAAAAACTCCGAAGAAAGTGATTATTGTTCCTAAGAAGATTGTTAATATTGTACTTTAACAAATAAGTATTCTTGCATACGGGGGTTACACGAATGATACGGTCAAAAGCAATATCGTAAGTTTGTGTAATCCCCGTTTGCGTTTCGTATAACTTAATGTCAATAAAACGTGGAAGCATTACTAAGAAAAAAATTGGGGCGGGAGTCAAGAGATTACCTTGCCATTACCTTTGGTTTGATTTGTTACTCCATCGGGTGGGCGGCATTTCTGTTGCCTTATCAGATAACAACGGGTGGCGTTACCGGTATTGCGGCAATCATTTATTACGCCACGGGTGTCGAAATTCAGATTTCTTATTTTATTATCAATGCCGTGTTCTTGGGCTTTGCCTTGAAGATATTAGGACCGAAATTCAGCGTTAAAACCATCTATGCCATCTTTATGCTGACTTTCTTGCTTTGGTTCTTCCAAATGATTTTGAAAGACGACGACGGGAAACTTCCTCGTTTGCTTGGTGAAGGACAAGATTTCATGGCGTGTGTGATAGGAGCAGGACTGTTGGGTTTCGGACTTGGGATTGTGTTTTGTAACAACGGAAGCACGGGAGGAACCGACATCATTGCTTGGATTATTAATAAGTACAAAGACATTACGCTGGGGCGGATGATGATGTACTGCGATATTGTGATAATTTCGTCTTGTTACCTAATCTTTCACGATTGGCGCCGGGTATTGTTCGGTTTCTGTGTATTGTTTGTTATGAGCATTGTGATTGACTACGTGGTAAACAGTGCCCGTCAGTCGGTTCAGTTCCTTATTTTTTCGAAGCAGTACGAAAAAATAGCCGAAGCCATTGCAACAAAAGTAGACCGTGGCGTAACCTTGCTCGATGGGCAAGGATGGTACAGCAAGCAAGAAGTAAAAGTAATCGTGGTGTTGGCAAAGAAAAGAGAGTCGCTTGATATATTCCGTTTGGTGAAAGATATCGACCCCAATGCGTTTATTTCGCAAAGCAATGTGGTAGGTGTATATGGCGAAGGTTTCGACCAGTTGAAGATAAAATAAAGTCTTCTCAGAAATTTTTTCACACATTATTACTGCCCTCTTTGGTGAGAAAGCAATCTTTTTTTCACCAAAGAGGTATTTTTATGCCCTATTTTCTCACTCCCAAAAACGCAAGCCGAAGCGTTGCCTGTTTCTACCGCATGGAATAGGTGACGCTCCGAATAGAAATTCCCGTCCTTTCGGTTAGAAATTTCTCCGTGTTTGTGCCGCATAAATAAATGTAACCGCGTACGCCCGTATATATAGATGTGCGGTTTTTCCTTCTTCTCGGCTTCCCTTCCAAAAAGTTTCCGTTGTAAAACCCTGTTTTACAGCATATTTCCCACAAATATCAAAAAAATATGAAAAAAAGTGTGTGGAGTGTGTTGCGGAATCGGATAAAGTGCGTACTTTTGCACCCGCTTTCGGGAGCGAAAGC
>NZ_JACSPQ010000011.1:41020-188146 GCF_014837055.1 Phocaeicola faecium | reverse complement strand
ATCATAACTTGGCTTTTTGGACGTAAAGTTAATGATGGAAGTTGGAGACGAAAATACGTGGTTTACCGAATGCTTACGTTTAGTCGATGTATCCAATTTATCAGCAGTTGTGATTTGCTTTCAAATTAGTATCTTTGTCCTATTGGAAACAGCTGAATATAAAGAATACACTAATATTCAGTCTATTACAAGTATTTTTAGAAAAAGAAAAAAATGCGTTTCCAATCATAAATCCCGTCTAAAGAGGCGGGATTTATGATTTCAAAATAGTTCTAACTGCTGTCCCGGAGTCTTTACTCCTTGCGGCTTTTTTCCGTAAAAAACTTCTATCTGCGCAAATTGCTTATCCGTTATACAAAGAATACCTACCTGCCCAAACTCAGGAAGAAAAGATTTTACTCTTTTAATATGTACCGCTGCGTTCTCACTACTCGCACAATGACGAACGTAAATGGAAAACTGAAACATAGTAAAGCCATCTCGCTGTAAATTCTTGCGAAAATCCATATAAGCCTTTTTATCTTTCTTTGTTTCCGTAGGTAAATCAAAAAGAACCAATACCCACATAACCCGATATTCACTAAAACGATCCATTAAAATCCGGATAAACAATTCTACGTAATTCGCCTGTAAAACATTTGTAAAGAGAAGCGGTAGTTTGAGATACAGCAACCATGAGAGGACTACGCTTCCTATTAATATTTACTTCAATAGTTGGGATTGAAAGCAAAGCTATTTTAATTTCTTTTGTCAACAAAACATCAGCTCCGTATTTGAGATATAGATCAAAAACCAACCGATCTACAAATGGACGGTAAGGTTCCATGATATCATCTGCCAGACAATAGGCATTATAACGATTATGATGATGAATACCTAACGTTGGCAATAATCCACTAATTACCAACCCGCGCGCTACCACCGCACGTAGAATCGCATAACCATAATTGAGTAAATTATTGGGTGGAACTCCTTCACGCTCTCGAGTAAAACCAGTTATATCTGAAAATAAGTTTTTCCAATAATAAGCAGCAGCACGAGCTTCTAAATTTTCAGGATCACCACTCCGTACTTCGTTTGCCCATATATACATACATTTTGACATGTCTCCTGTACAAGCAGACAATACTGCAGCCTGATTAGTTATCTTAGCCTGAACCGTTTGTTGCCACAATTGTTTTCTCAGAGGCAAGGAGGCTTCTAATTGTTTCCGGTAACGCTCGTTTTGAGTAGTGTTACCATACAAAGGTAACATCAATCCTACAGGCATACTTTTACTGTCGCATGTTATCAATGCACTATTATTCTCCAATAATGCCTCAATAACACCGGAGGTAATCGTAATCTGCCGATGATCTAAAATCACCAATCCAATGTCTTCTATCGGCTTCGTTACCAAAGATTGACATTTCATTGTATCCGGAAGCGAAGGATTATTCTCCACTTCCGGAAGTTTGATTACTAATTGGGCATCACGTAATGACAAATAAGCAGGATTGCTGAAATAAAGAGTTTTCTTAATCATAACTATTTAATCAAATTACCTAATCTGTCTACATTGATAGGAATACATATCTCTTTTATAGACTGTTTGTCTTTTGTAAACTCATCTTTATTTAACTGCGTATATTCATATTTATCAACAATCATACTGGCCACAAAATACGGTAAAAAGTAAACCCTGCCTCCTGTACAACTAATCATTCTATAAATTCTGTTCTTATCTAACGGGTAACAAATATGTCCGCTCTTCAATTCTTCTTGCGTAGGAAGATACACCAAATCATTGGGCGATAATACATATTTAGGCGAATTGCCATTTTTATCTTCCGGTGCAGGTGATAACCCACGCTTCAGGCGATTTATTACCACATTTAATGGTATAGTTGCATAACTTCGTTTTCGAGTTACCTCACCGGTTTTGGGATCTTCTTGTTCCGTCTCATAAATAGCAAAGAATAAATTAGTTCCCTTAGCCGCTTCCACAAACTTAGAACCTTTATTCCCTTTCTGGCCTACTGCAAACTTATCTGCTTTTTCATAAACGCGCACCTTACGGATGGGTTGATGCCATTTACCATTGTTCAACAAGACTATATTCTTATTCATTTCCTCTATACCTTCCGGTGAGAAAGCTTTTTCTGCTACATTTCCATTCGCTTCCAAATGACGCAACAATATCTTTTGGATACCTGTATCTGTTACGCTTTCCGTTATTTTCTTTTGATTGAAACTTGAATCCAACGGTTTACGAGAAGCAAAAAACCGGTCTTTTGTCTCGTTAGAAAAATAATAGATTTTTATTCTCTTCAAATCCACATCTTGCCAAACATCTTTATGCTCTTCGAAATAACCTTTTATCTGCTTTTCATTGAAATGCAAACGCAACAATTCCTTCAACTTCTTCTTCAAATCTTTTTCTACAATAGCATTCGGATTTTTTATGGCGTCTTTCAACGCCACTGTTTTTATGTCGCGCAAATTCACTTCACCGAAAACAGTCTCCTTATGCAAAGATTTCCGGATAGCCCAATTATCTCCTCCTTTTTGTTTCACCATCTTCTTTTTGCCGTCTATATAACGTTGATAATAATTCGTAGTTTTATTGATAACACGAAGATTCTGTTTGAAACTGACAATTACATTCCGCAAAACAGCATATACATCTTGTGTAAATGAATCCCACGGCTTCTTAATCATCCAACAATAATTTCCCTGAGCATCCACTTTTTGTTTATCACATAAAAGACGCTGCAAGTCATAACGAGAAATCTTTGAATTTTTACAAGCCGATTCATTGCTAAGATAATTTACTATATTACGTCCTGCACAAGCTATCACAATAGCATCCATAGCATGATGACGATGGTCAATCCGCTTCTTATTAAATCCTTTCTGAAATTCTAAAGGTACAGTAGGAATAATATGAGCATTGGCACTGACAGATGTAAAACAAGTATTGCCACTTAATTTATTCAGTTGCTGAAAGCGTGGAAGAATAATTTTATTCCATACATCGTTTATCCCCCAATCTTTCTTCAATCGGTCTGTTACACCACCCGTACAAACAATCACGTTCTTTGAGATATCTTCTTGCTCGTCGCTTTCACGCACAATGTTAGAAAGTAAAGATTTTACCAACTTACTAATATAACGACTATCATTCAACTGACGAGCAATGAATTGTTCGGGAATATCATCCATCATCAATTTTTTCAGTTTGACCGGATTGCGAGAATAATTATCCTTGACAAATCTTTCATAATCCTCAACAGAGAAGACATTGATACATTTGCCATTTGCCAATAATACCTTTTCGCCGTGATGCTTAGATATAAATTCATGACCGAGTAAATTTGTTTTCAATTTATTCACTTCCGATTCACATATCACCTTATTGCTGAAAGAGTCATCGAAATAGCGAGACTGAGGTATAATATGTGGGAACTCATTAGCATAGCAACATCAAATAGAACAGCGCGTTAGAAACATAATCTGTTAGAAATGAGCTACATTTCATTATCTGGCACACCTTTCTGAAACGGATTCAGACGGAATGCCGAATCGGTTCCGTTTCTTAACCGTTAACAGGTTGTTTCGGAAACCTGCCGTGTTAACCGGATGATTGAAAAAAGTTCTCCGACGGGTTGTTTTTCTATGATACTCAGTATTTTGCGTAGCGATGAACGCTTACATTCATAATAACTTTGCACTCAAAAAAATGTAGGCGTATGAAAATTGAGAAATTCAAGGTCTTGCTGTTTTTGAAGAAGACCGAACCCGACAAGTCGGGCAAAGCTCCCATCATGGGACGCATCACATTGAACCGGACGGTGGCGCAGTTCAGCACCAAGCTCTCGTGCACGCCCAAGCTGTGGAACGTGCGTGAAAACCGTCTGGAAGGAAAGAGCCGCGAGGCGGTGGAGACCAATGCGAAAATCGAGAAACTGCTGCTGGCCATCCATGCGGCATTCAATGAATTGCAGGAACGGAAACGCGATTTCGGCGCTGCGGACGTGAGGAACCTTTTCCAGGGAAGCATGGAAACCCAGATGACCCTGCTCCGGCTGTTCGACCGGCACATCGAGGAAACGAGGGAGCGCATCGGCATCGATGTGTGCGCGTCCTCCATGAGCACCTACCATTATGCGCGGAAAACGCTCGGCGAGTTTGTCAGGAAAAAATACAAGGTGAAGGACATCGCCTTCGGTGCGTTGAACGAACAGTTCATTCGGGAATACCAGTCCTATATCGAAGTAAAATGCGGGTATTCCAACCAGACCTCACGGCATCATCTGGCCCTGCTGAAACGGATCTGCCGGATAGCGTACAAGGAAGGGTTCTCCGAGCGGTACCATTTCCTGCATTTCAAGATACCCAAGCAGAAGGAGACCACCCCGAAGGCGTTGAGCCGCGAGGACTTCGAGAAGCTGCGTGACTTGGAAATCCCGGAAAAGCGCCGCTCCCTCGTCCTTACGAGGGACCTGTTCCTGTTTGCCTGTTATGCCGGAACCGCCTATGCGGACACCATATCCATTACCCGCGAGAACCTCTTCACCGACGATGAAGGCAGCCTGTGGTTGAAATACCGACGGAAAAAGAACGAACTGACGGCGCGCGTCAAACTGCTACCCGAGGCCATTGCCCTGATAGAGAAATACCGGGACGATTTGCGGGAGACCCTGTTCCCTAACCAGCTGTACAGTACGCTTCGGGCGAACATGAAAATCCTGCGCGTGCTGGCCGGACTGACGACCGAACTCGTCTATCATATGGGAAGGCACTCGTTTGCCTCGCTTGTCACGCTCGAAGAGGGCGTGCCCATCGAGACCATCAGCAAGATGCTGGGACATAACAATATAAAGACGACCCAGATCTATGCCCGAGTCACCCCGAAAAAGCTGTTCGAGGACATGGACCGCTTCATTGAGGCGACCAAAGACCTTGAACTGGTTTTATGAGAAAGGGTTGTAAAAACGAGATTGGAAAAAAATAAATGTAGAACATCAGCTAAAATGAACCATCATGCGTAGCACTTTCAAGATATTGCCCTATATCAATAGGAAAAGAATCAAGTCCGACGGCACGACCGCCGTCCTTTGCCGTGTGTCCATCGACGGCAAAAGCATCCTCATCACGACCGGCATCTTCTGCCGTCCGGAGGATTGGAACAGCCAGACGGGAACCATCCGCCAGCCCCGCGAGAACAACCGCCTCGCAGAATTCCGCCTGAATCTCGAACGGGCTTATGACCGCCTCCTGAAAGAACAGGGCGCAGTCAGCGCCGAACTGCTGAAAAACGCCGTGACAGGTGTGGCGACCATTCCCCAGACCCTTCTCAAAGGCGGCGAAGCGGAGCGGGAACGGCTCAGGCTGCGTGCCGAACAAATCCATTCGACTTCCACGTTCCGGCAGTCGAAGACCACGCAGCTCAACCTGCAACAGTTCCTCCAGTCCCGTGGCCTGGAGGACATCGCCTTTTCCGACATCACGGAGGAGTTCGGCCATTCGTTCAAACTGTTCCTGAAAAAGGAACTGGGTTATGCCTCCGGGCATGTGAACCACTGCCTGTGCTGGCTGAACCGCCTTATCTATATTGCGGTGGATGAGGGCGTGCTCCGGTGCAACCCCTTGGAGGACGTGCATTATGAGAAGAAGGACCCGCCCAAGATGCGCCACATCAGCCGCAGCGAGCTGAAACGCCTTATGGCCACGCCGATGCCGGATCCCAAGGTGGAGCTGGCCCGCCGCATGTTCATCTTCTCCTCGCTGACCGGTCTGGCGTACGCGGACGTGTATAACCTGTACCCCCGACACATCGGCAAAACTTCTGAGGGCAGGCTCTATATCCGCAAGCCGAGGGAAAAGACCGAGGTGGAGACCTTCGTCCCCCTGCACCCGGCCGCTCGGCAGATTCTGGAACTGTACAATACCACGGACGACACCCGTCCCGTGTTCCCCCTGCCCAAGCGGGACATCCTTTGGTACGACATTCACGGGCTGGGTGTCATGCTGGGCATCCAGAAGAACCTTTCCCATCACGCCGCAAGGCACACCTTCGGTACCCTTTTGGTCTCCGAGGGCATTTCCATAGAAAGCGCGGCGAAGATGATGGGCCATGCCGACATCAACAGCACCCAGATTTATGCGCAGATTACCGACTGCAAGATATCGAAGGACATGGACCGTCTGATGGAACGGCGCAACAGCCGGAACGAAATGCCAATGGATGAATAACAAAAAAGTCAGGAATCATGGAACGTTACATTATCACTTTGGACGAACACGGCACACTTCACGTGCCGGATGTTTCCGCAACAGCCATCTGGATGAATGAACCGGAACTGATGGAACTGTTCGGCGTGGTTGCCCTCACGCTCCGGGCGGCGATAAAGGCCGTGTACAAGAGCGGCATCCTGAATCCCGGCGAAGCGGAACGTCGTGTCCGCCAAGCGGACGGGTACGGGATGGACGTGCTGTACGGCCTCCCGTTGGTCATTGCCCTTGCCTTCCGCCTTCATACCTGCGGGGCAAAACGTCTGCGAGAACGGGTCATCGGAAAATTCACTTGCCACGGTGGACGGAATACCGCCCGCCTGTTCATCTTTCCGGTCAGTCCGCATTGGCAAATGGTGCGGAATTGACCGTATTATCAACTCACGCACAATAAAGCGGCGCATCATGAGAGGATTATCTCCCGTGATGCGCCGCTTTCGTACATTCCTACAGGTGGCCGGGTCATTTGCAAGTGTTTTTTGCAAATACCGGAAAGGGTGGTCCACTTTTCAATGCGTACACGACTTCTACCGCCACCTACATTTTTCCCATGTCCTTCTCAGGTTCCGATACGGAATGCCTCCCGATAACCCTCCATCAGCAGCCGTTCGATATCCGACTCCCGGTACAGGATTTTCCCTCCCAGCTGGATATAAGACATGCGCCCCGCATCCCGGTATTCCTGCAATGTCCGGCGGCAGGTCTTCAACAATTTGGCCACTTCCCGGTCTGTCAGGTAGCGTTCCCCGCCCAATACGGGGCGGTAGTTTTCGGCCAATAATTCAATGTGGTCCAATGCGTGCTCCAGCATTCTGAACAGCGCGGCCATCTGTCCGCTTTCCCTTGTCATCAATTCGTTCATTGTCAGTCTGATTTAAGTGATACTCATTTAACCTTCCTCAAATAGTTTTTCCTTTCAAGGCCGCCAGGGTGCGGCGTTCCTCCACCAGCGGCACGATGCGCCGCACGTCCTCCGCCCGGTAGAACATCTTGCGCACAATCTGTGAGTAAGCCAGCGTGCCGTTGTCGCGCAGCGTCTGCAAGGTGCGCGGGCTGATTTGCAGGATCTGGCACACCTCCGTGCTGTCCAGCCATTCACTGAGGCGTTTCTCCTCCGCCTTGCGGCAGAACCTGTCCACCATTCCGGCCAGCCGGTTGAAACGCGCCATCAATTCCTCAAAAGTCTTTTGCTCGATTACGATTACATTTTCCATAAGATTACCGTTTAATTGTGATTATGCCGCAAAGTAAACGGAATTACGGGCAGAGTCCACCGCTTGTCAGGCGCGTGGCAGCATTTGGCGTTGTCGTGGCAGCCGTTGGCGTTCTTCGGGTACATCTATCTCCCCATCATTCCTGTTCCAGTCCCTGCCCCACACCTTATATATAATATATGGTAAGGCAAGACACCTTATGTACCTTGAGGGATGGAAACAGCGGCATAAAAGCTTTTTCAGACCTGCCGGACGGGACTTTTCAAAAAAATCATTGCCGACTCGGTAACGACTATGGAAAACGCCTCTTGCACAATACCGATTTTTGCAGCGTAATCATCAACAAGGAACGATATGGACACAGAGAAAGTGAAACAGAACCCGGCCGTGGAAGCGGCGGGAAGCAGTGGCGGGCAAGCCGCAAGAATCTTCAAGAAGGAGAATATCCCGAAGACGGCGGAAACGGTCGGGCGGGACACCTTCGAGGAATGGATGGGACGCATCATGGAACGTTTCGACCGCCAGGACCGGATCATCTCGGTGCTGGTGAACAAGGATGCCGCCGGAGTGAAGTACCTGGACGGGGAACGGTTGTACGACAACCAGGACCTGTGCGAGATGCTGAGGACAAGCAAACGGTCGCTGCAACGCTTCCGAAGCAAGTACAGGCTCCGTTACCAACGGATTGGTCACAAGACCTATTACAAGGAATCGGACGTGCTGGAGTTCATCAGCCAAAATATGGAGGAAGTGCTGCAAGGCGGTACCAAGGTGCTCCGCATGAAAGAGCAACCCGGCATGGAAGCCCCAAAGAACAAATCCGGCAAAAGACCGGGCCACAAGAAGTATTCACCTAAAAAATAAAAGTAAAAATGATGGCAACGGAAAAAGAAAACATGGCCATGACGGCTGAAACCAGAGAACAGAAACCGAGTATGGCCACCTGCAAGGAAGCCTTGGCGGATTACAGGCGGATTTACCTGCCCGTGCCTGCCATTGAAGACCGCAAGCCGGTATTCCTCAGCAAGGAGACCCGTGACAGGCTGGACCGGATAGTCCGGTTGTTCGGTGAGCGGAAAATGAGCGTTTCAGGATTGACGGAAAACATCGTCCGCCGCCACTTGGAAATATATGAGAAGGAAATAGACGAATGGCGCAAGCTGTGATTTTGATAACCCATTAAAAAACATCGAAAAAAATGGAACAGAAAAAGAAAAAGCAAGAGGACGTGCTGGTCGTCCGCGACGAGAAAACGGGCGAGATCAGCGTGGTCGCCGGGCTGGACGGCAAGGGCTACCCCAATACGAAGCCCGCGAAGCCGGAACACTCGCAGGACTTCCTGCGCTTCGACCGCCACGGGGACATGGTGGACAATTTCTTCAAGAACTTCTACCGCCAGTGCAAGGAGCCGACGCGCTTCGGCTTCTATCGGGTGGCGGCGGATGCGGTGGACACGCTGCTTCCCGTCATCAAGGACTTCCTGAAAGACCCCGTGGCAAACGCGGAGATACTTGCCTCGCACAAGGTGGACACCGCCAAGTACCAGCAACAAGCAGAAACAGAGAATGTCAAACAAGAAAAAAATAACAACGAACCCATTAAAAAGACAGAAGAAATGGAAAAGAAAGAAGAACTGAAACAAGAGAAGGATGTTCAGCAGCCACAGGTAGCTGAAACACAGGAGAAGCCTAATCTGATAGCGGACGACCAAGTAAACTGGGAGGAACTGCGCAAGTGCGGCATTGACAAGGAGAAACTCTCGGAAAAGGACCTAAAAGCCCTGATGAACTACGGCAAGACGGGATTAGTGACGGTAAAGCCGACCTTCGGCTATGAGAGTTACGAATTGCAGGCCCGATTGTCTTTCCAGAAGATGGAGGACGGCTATCTGAAGCTGACACCCCATTTTATCCGCAATGAACCACGCCTTGACATCCCCCACAGGGGCTACACCTTCACCGAAGAGGACAAGAAGACGTTGAAACGCACGGGCAACCTCGGCAAGCCCGTCAACTTCGCCAACGAGAAGACAGGTGAAATCAAGCCCCACTACATCAGCATCGACCGCCTGACGAATGAAATCGTGGACATCCCTGCCGACAAGGTGCGCATCCCTAACAAAATCGGACAGACCAACCTGTCAAGGGAAGAGCAGGACATCCTACGTGCGGGATTGCCTTTGCCCAAGGAAGTGATGCTCTCCAACGGGCGCAAGTTCCAAGCCTTGTTGCAGGTGAACGCCGACAAGCGCGATGTGGAGTTCGTGCCGGGACAACCGAGGCAGCAGCAATCCCAGCGTCAGGGAAACGGCCAAGGTAAGGCGCAGGACAATTCCAATTCGCCCCAACAGTCACAAGGTGAAGAAGATGGGAATAACCAGCAACGCCGTAACCGCTCGTGGACAAACGAGGACGGGAGCATCCGCCCCATCAAGAAATGGAAAGACGATGTGTTTACCGACCAGCAGATAGCCGACTACGTGGCGGGCAAGACGGTGGTGCTCGCCAATGCGAAGGACGACCAAGGCCAGCCCTGCACGAAGTACCTGAAGTTCAACTTCGAGAAAGGCCGACCGCTGACCTACTCGCAGAACCCCGACCTCGCGCAGACCGTCGCACCGTCCAACGAGAGCCGGACACAGCTCGCCGTGAACAACGAAGGGAAGACCAACGAAGCGACCAAACACGTGAAAGAGCCGTTGCAGCAGGGTCAGACCACGCCGAAGAATGATGCGCAGCAGAAGCAGCAGGCCAAGAAATCCAAAGGCATGAAAGTATCTTCCTGATTGCCGCCACTAAATCCATCCGATAAGTATTGACGGGCTGAAACGGGGAACATGCACCGCCTTGTGCGCATATCCCACAAACAATGCCGTGCCCCGTTTCATCCCCATTAAAGACAAAAGTATCAACGAATAAAAAAACAGAGAAAGACATGATTACCATATTGGCAGAAAAACCGAGCGTCGCCCGTGAGATAGCACGGATTGTCGGCGCGATGAAAAGGGAAGAAGGGTATTTCACCGGGAACGGCTACCACGTGACATGGGCGCTGGGGCATCTGGTGCAGCTTGCCCTGCCAGACGGCTACGGCATCAAGGGCTTCCGGCGCGACAGCCTGCCTGTCATTCCTAAAAACTTCGAGCTTATACCCCGACAGGTAAAAACGGACAAGGGCTACAAGGCGGACGCGGCGGCGGTGAAGCAAATCAAGGTGATAACCAAGCTGTGGAACGAAAGCGATGGCATCATCGTGGCGACCGACTGCGCCCGTGAAGGCGAACTGATTTTCAGGTATTTGTATTCCTATATCGGCTGCACCCTGCCGTTCCAAAGGCTGTGGATAAGCTCGCTGACAGATGCCGCCATCCGCAAGGGATTAAAGAAACTGAAGGACGGCCGCGAATACGACAACCTCTATCAAGCCGCCAAAGCCCGCAGCGAAGCCGACTGGCTGGTAGGCATCAACGGCACACAGGCGTTGTCGGTGGCCGCCGGGCGCGGCACGTATTCCGTGGGACGGGTGCAGACACCCACGCTGACGATGGTCTGCCAACGTTTTTGGGAGAACAAGCGTTTCCAGCCCGAACCGGTATACCAGCTCCATTTCACCACGCCGTCGGTGAGCGTGGATGAGGTCGTGAAGTTCGCCTCGGTGGAGAAATGGAAGGACAAGGAGGAAGCCGCCATACTATATAATAAGGTAAAGGAACAGATGGCAGCAACCGTTACCAAAGTCGAAAAGAGGGAAAAGATAGAGAACCCTCCGCTCCTGTACGACCTGACCACGCTACAAAAGAAGGCGAACACGAGGCACGGCTTCACGGCGGAACAGACGCTCGCCCTCGTGCAGAAGCTCTACGAGGCGAAGCTCGTCACCTATCCGAGAACATCAAGCCGCTACATCCCGGAGGACGTGTTTGACGAAGTGCCCATGCTGTTCGACCGTCTGGCAACCCATTCTTCCTTTGCGGAGAAGATTGGAGCCTTGGACGGACTGAACCGCCGCAGCGTGGACGCCTCGAAAGTGACCGACCACCATGCCCTGTTGGTGACACCCAACCGTCCATTGGCGCTCTACAAGGACGAGCAGACCATCTACGACATGATTGTGGGGCGCATGGTGGAAGCGTTCTCCCCGGAGTGCGTCAAGGACACGACCACCGTCCGGGCGGAGTGTGAGGGCATAGCGTTCGAGACAAAAGGCTGCATCGTGCGCAAGGCGGGCTGGCGGTCGGTCTATGGCGAGGACAACATAGACACCGTTTTGCCCGACTGGAAAGAAGGTGATATATTGGCAATGAGCGGCTGTTCGATGAGTTCGGGCATGACACGCCCGAAGCCGTTGCATACCGAAAGCACCCTGCTGGCGGCGATGGAGACCGCCGGGCGCGAGGGCTTGGAGGACGAGGAAGCGCGGCAGGCGTTGAAGGACTGCGGCATCGGCACGCCCGCCACCCGTGCCGCCATCATCGAGACCCTGCTCAAAAGGGAATACATGGTGCGCGTGAAGAAGTCGCTCGTGCCGACGGAGAAAGGGCTTGCCCTGTATTCCATCGTCAGGGGCATGGACATCGCCGACGTGGAGATGACGGGACGCTGGGAGGCGGAACTGGCGGAGATAGAAAAAGGCAGGATGCCGCACGAGGCATTCATCCGCGACATTGAAAGCTATACCCGGAAAATCACCACGGAACTGCTTGCCTCGGACAAGCTGTTCGGGCACAAGGCATCGGACTGTGCCTGCCCCAAGTGCGGCAAGGGTACGATGCAGTTCTACGGCAAGGTGGTGCGCTGCGACAACCCGGACTGCGCCCTGCCCGTGTTCCGCCAGATGGCGGGCAGGACGCTCACCGACGCGGAAATGAACGAACTGCTGGCAAAAGGCAGCACGGGTGTCCTCAACGGCTTCAAGAGCAGGCAGGGCAAGCCGTTCAGCGCAATGGTCACATTCGATGCGGATTTCAATACAAAATTCGTGTTTCCCGAAGCCAAAGGCACAAAAAAATTCACTAACAGGAAAGGAGGAAGAAAATAATACGTACCTTTTAATAAAGTAAGCTGCATCTCGGAATAAAAAATAAGCGAGCTTATTTTGTTCTCCCCTCGATTTGCATTACTTTTGCCACTGATTCATGTCATAATCTGTTTCAATTCGTTGATACTCGTTATTCACATGGATTTAGTGGCGGCACTCGGAGGGATACCGGGTGCCTTTTTTCTTCTTTCCTATCCATTCCACAATCTGATTTTTCACCACTAAATCCATCAGAAAATGAAACAGAACAAGAAAACCGTCCCAGCGGAACTGTCCTACTACGGGCTGTACCTGCTGGACTACCTGAGAAAATACCATCCCGACAAAGTTTCCGACACGTACCTTATTGCAGAGAGGGAGGAAGCTGCCGCCACCACCTTTGAAAAAGAAAGGTCGGCAGGAAGTACGGTCGAGTATGCCCACGAGGAAGCCATGCGCGTCCTGCTGCACGGGCTGCACTTCTCGCCCTACGCCCTGCTGCGCGAGGTCGTGGAAAACGAGTTCGCCGACGAGGTGGCGGAATCCGGCCGCGAGGCGTTCTGCAACGAGCTTTATCCCTACTTGACAAACCTGTTCGCCGGTTACGACACGTCGGACGACACCTTCGCCCTGTCGCCCGGACACGACCTGCTCTACACGGAGCTGGTGGGAACCGTCATGCTTTATCTGGAGTCCTATGGCGTTCAATAGGAAACAGAAGATGCGCGACAACATCGAGGCGGTACGCACGGCGTTCACGCTGGACCGGGAGCGGCGCACACCCACCGAGAGGGAACGTGCGCTATTAGAGCGTTACTGCGGCTTCGGGGGCCTGAAGTGCATCCTGAACCCGGCAAGGGAACTGGCGGACGCCGCGCGTTGGGCGAAGTCCGACCTCGAACTGTTCGCGCCTACGGTGGAACTGCACCGAATCATTAGAGAGAACAGCAAGGATGAAACGGAGTACAAACGCTACGTGGACTCGCTTAAAGCCTCGGTGCTGACGGCGTTCTACACCCCGAAAGCAATAACCGACACCATCGCGGACGTGCTGCACGACAAGAAGGTGCGCCCCAACCTCGTGCTGGAGCCGTCAGCGGGCATGGGCGCGTTCATCGGCTCGGTGCTGTCGGACAACCCGCAGGCGGAGGTGATGGCCTTCGAGAAAGACCTGCTGACGGGCAAGATGCTGGGACACCTGTACCCGCAGCAGAAGATACGCACGGAGGGCTTCGAGAAGATAGAAAAGCCGTTCCTGAACCGTTTTGACCTTGCCATATCCAACATCCCTTTCGGGGACATCGCGGTGTTCGACCCGGAATATGCCAACGGCTCGGTGTTCAAGAAGATAGCGGCAAGGAAGGTGCATACCTATTTCTTCCTGAAAGGGCTGGACGCGGTGCGTGACGGCGGCATCGTGGCGTTCATCACCTCGCAGGGGGTATTGAATACGGAAAGCAACGGCGGCACACGCTACATGATGACAAGGAAAGCGGACTTGGTGTCCGCCATCCGCCTGCCGAACAACCTGTTCACGGAAGATGCCAACACGGAGGTGGGGTGTGACCTGATAATCCTGCAAAAGAATGAAGGCAAGGAGGAACTTTCCGAGGAAGACAAGAGGTTGGGCGATGTGGTAAAGAGCAACCACACGAACATTGTTTCCAACGGGTATTTCCTCGACCACCCGGAACGCATCATCCATACCGACGCGAAAAGGGACACCGACCCTTACGGTAAGCCCGCTATGGTTTATACGCACAGCGGTGGTGTGGAGGGCATCGCAACGGATTTGTACCAAATGCTGTCGGCGGACTTGTCGGCACGGCTGGACTTGGAACGCTATAATGGCATCAAGGAAAAAAGGCAGGAGACTCGGCAGACGATTGTCGTACAACCTATGCAGACGGAGGCGAAAAAAGAAGAAAAGTCGGTACAGTTGAAAGCGGAACCGGTGCAAGCCGTGGCTCAGGAGGTGGAAAGCAAACGCCCCGAAGCCCCGGTTATGGACTTGTACGACCTGTTCGGCTACACGCAGGAAGAGCGGCGGTTGGCGGAACGGGGGCTGAAACCGGAACGGAAGAAAAGCGGTAAGTCCAAAGGGAAGAAAGCCGTACAGCCAACATTGTTCTCCCTCCCGAAGAGCGGAAAGGAGGAAGCGGCGAAAAAAGAAAGCGGAAAAGTGAAAGCCAAATCCACAGAAGCGGCTTCCGACATCACGTCCTTGACTCCGGAAGAAGCGCAGGAAATGGAGGAAATTATCCGCAACAGGATGGATGTGCCGCAAGCGTCCCGACAGGAAACCGTTTCTGCCACTTCACCCGATGTGAAAGACGCTTCCGAAACCACAGAGGACGATGACCCGGAGGATGCCATCTACCGCAGTCTGGACTGGGAGACCAACCCGCCCATCAACGGCTTCTATGAAATGATGATGTCGCTCACGCCGGAACGCCGGGCGGAACTGCGCCGCCTCGGTCGGGAGAAGATGGATGCCAATGCAGCCAAACAGGCGGAAAGGGCGGCGGAGGCGAAAAAAGAAGAAAGACAGGCTACGGAAATGGAGCAACCATCGTCCGTGCGCCCATTTTATCCCGTTGAGAACGGTTTTGAGGCGGAAGGGAAAGCGCAAATCGAGCGTGTGGAAAGGGAAATGCGCGAGGAAGAAGCCGCCTTGACACCCGAAGAACGGCAACGCCGGAAAGAGGAAGCGATGATGCCACGCCCGTTCAAGGGCATCATGGAGCCGCACTTGAAAGACGGCTCTCTGGTATGGGAACACACAGGCGGCGTCCGCTTCCAAATCGGGGTGCTGAGGGATGTCACCAGGTACGGGGCGACTTTCCAGCCGCTCGACATGGAGGGGATGCAGGCGCAGAAGGCACAGTTGTACATCGACCTGCGTAACACCTACGAGCGGCTCTACGTCCACGAAGCGGAGAACCACGAGGAAAACGCCCTGCTGCGCCGCAACCTGAACACCTACTACGATGAGTTCGTCATGCGCTACGGCAACCTGAACGCCAAGCACAACGCAAAGTTCATCCTGATGGACGCTTCGGGGCGCAACATGCTCTCGTTGGAGCGCGGCGAGGACGGGCAGTTTGTCAAGGCGGACATCTTCGACCGTCCCGTTTCCTTTTCGCAGGAAACATTGGTCGAAGTGGAATCGCCCGAAGAAGCCCTGTCCGCCTCGCTCAACCTGTACGGCGGCGTGAACCTGCCCTACATGGAATCCCTCTGCGACCTGCCGCAAGCGGAGATGCTGGAAGCCCTGAAAGGGCGGGTGTTCTACAACCCGTTGGCGGAGGGCTACGAGATTGCCGACCGCTTCATCGCCGGGAACGTGGTGCAGAAAGTCGCCGACGTGGAGGGCTGGATTAGGGAACACGAGGGACACGCAATGCTGCCGCAGGCGCAGGAGTCATTGGCGGCTTTGCGCGAGAATGTGCCCGAACAAATCCCCTTCGAGGACTTGGACTTCAACTTCGGGGAGCGTTGGATACCCACGGGCGTGTATGCCGCCTACATGAGCCGCCTGTTCGACACGGACGTGCGGATAACCTACTCGGAAAGCCTTGACGAGTATTCCGTGAACTGTGCCTGCAAGACGATGAAAATCACAGACGAGTTTCTGGTAAAGGGCTATTACCGCAACTACGACGGCATGAACCTGCTGAAACACGCGCTGCACAACACCTGCCCGGACATGATGAAAAGCATCGGCAAGGACGAAAACGGGAACGACATCAAGGTGCGCGACAGCGAGGGCATCCAGCTCGCCAACGCGAAGATTGACGAAATCCGAAACGGCTTCACCGAATGGCTGGAAGAACAGTCGCCGGAGTTCAAGAAACGCCTGACAGATATGTACAACGGCAAGTTCAACTGCTTCGTGCGCCCGAAGTACGACGGCTCGCACCAGAAGTTCCCGGGCTTGGACCTGAAAGGCTTGGGCATAAAGGACTTGTACCCCTCGCAGAAGGATTGCGTATGGATGGTGAAACAGAACGGCGGCGGCATAGGCGACCAGGAAGTTGGCGGCGGCAAGACGCTGATAATGTGCGTCGCCTCCTACGAGATGAAGCGTCTGGGCTTGGCGCACAAGCCGATGATTATCGGGTTGAAAGCCAACGTGAGGGAGATTGCCGAGACCTACCGCAAGGCTTACCCCAACGCCCGCATCCTCTACGCCTCGGAGAAGGACTTTTCCGCCGCCAACCGGGTGCGCTTCTTCAACGACATCAAGAACAACGATTGGGATTGCGTCATCATGTCGCACGACCAGTTCGGAAAGATCCCGCAGTCGCCGGAGTTGCAGCAGCGCATCTTGCAGGCGGAACTGGACACGGTGGAGGAAAACCTTGAGGTATTGCGTAGTCAGGGCAAGGACGTGTCACGCGCCATGCTGCGGGGCTTGGAGAAACGCAAGTTCAACCTGCAAGCCAAATTGGAAAAGGTGGAACACGCCATCAAGACGAGGGCGGACGACGTGGCGGACTTCAAGCAGATGGGCATCGACCACCTCTTTGTCGATGAGAGCCACCAATTCAAGAACCTGACGTTCAACACGCGCCACGACCGAGTGGCGGGGCTGGGCAACTCCGAGGGGAGCCAGAAGGCGCTGAACCTGCTGTTCGCCATCCGCACCATACAGGAACGGACGGGCAGGGATTTGGGAGCCACGTTCCTCTCCGGCACGACCATATCCAATAGCCTCACGGAGTTATATCTGCTGTTCAAGTACCTGCGCCCGAAGGCGTTGGAGAAGCAGGACATCCGCTGTTTCGACGCATGGGCGGCGATATTCGCTAAGAAGACGACCGACTTTGAGTTCAACGTAACGAACAGCATCGTGCAGAAGGAACGTTTCCGCTACTTTATTAAAGTACCCGAACTGGCGGCGTTCTACAACGAGATAACCGACTACCGCACGGCGGAGGACATTGGCGTGGAACGTCCGAAGAAGAACGAGATACTGCACCACATTCCGCCCACGCCCGACCAAGAGGTGTTTATCGGAAAGCTGATGCAGTTCGCCAAGTCCGGCGATGCGACTATCTTAGGCAGGCCGCCGCTGTCGGAAACAGAGGAAAAGGCGAAGATGCTCATCGCCACGGACTATGCCCGGAAGATGGCATTGGACATGCGCATGATTGACCCGAATTACGAAGACCACCCCGACAACAAGGCGAGCCATTGCGCCAAGATGATAGCGGAATACTATCATAAATACGATGCGCAGAGGGGTACGCAGTTCGTGTTCAGCGACCTCGGTACATTCCAGCCGGGCGGCGGATGGAGCGTCTATACCGAAATCAAGCGCAAGCTGGTGGAGGACTACGGCATACCCGCCCATGAAATCCGCTTCATTCAGGAGTGCAAGACCGAGAAGGCAAGGAAGGCGGTCATCGAGGCGATGAACGAGGGGCAGGTGCGTGTGCTGTTCGGATCGACGAGTATGCTCGGCACGGGTGTGAATGCCCAGCGCAGGGCGGTCGCCATCCATCACCTCGACACGCCGTGGCGGCCGTCCGACCTCGCCCAGCGTGACGGACGGGCGGTCAGGAAAGGCAACGAGATTGCCAAGCTGTACGCGGACAACAAGGTGGACGTCATCATCTATGCCGTGGAGAAGTCGCTGGACTCGTACAAGTTCAACTTGTTGCACTGCAAGCAGACGTTCATATCGCAGTTGAAGTCCGGCGCGATGGGCGCACGAACCATCGACGAGGGGGCGATGGACGAGAAGTCGGGCATGAACTTCTCAGAATACATGGCGATACTGTCGGGCAACACGGACTTGCTGGACAAGGCGAAGCTCGAAAAGAAAATCGCCTCGCTGGAGGGTGAGCGCAAGTCGTTCAACAGGGGCAAGCGCGATTCTGAACTGAAGCTGGAAAGCAAGACAACCGCTCTGCGCAACAACCAAGCCATTATCGCCGCCATGACGGAGGATTGGGAGAAGTTCACCGCTGCCGCACAGATCGACAAGGACGGAAACCGGCTCAACCTGATAAAGATTGACGGGCTGGACACCACCGATGAAAAGGCCATCGGAAAGCGGTTGCAGGATATAGCCAAGAACGCCACGACAGGCGGAGTACCCCAGCGTATCGGTGAATTGTACGGCTTCCCCATCAAGGTGGTGAGCGAGCGGACGCTCAGCGAGGGGTTGGAGTTCATCGACAACCGTTTCCATGTCGAGGGTAACTACAAGTACACCTACAACAACGGGCATTTGGCGATGGCGGACACCCATGCCGCCGCCTTGAACTTCCTCAATGCGTTGGAGCGTATCCCGGCGATTATCAAGCAGTACGAGGAAAAGAACGAGGTGCTGGAGCGTGAGATACCGCAGTTGCAGGAGATAGCGGGCAAGACGTGGAAGAAGGAGGAGGAACTGAAACAACTGAAATCCGAACTTTCCGCTCTTGACCGCAAGATACAGTTGGAACTGGCTCCTAAACAAGAGCCAGTACTGGAAGAAGACGGAAAGGGAAAAGAATCCCAGAAAGAAAGTCTCCATGCCGGGGTATCTCATGAAATCGTCCCGACTCCGCCATCAGACAGGCACACTTGGCATATCCGTCCGGAAATGCAAACGGAGGCACCTTTACCGCAGGTAAAGAAAGTGAGGATTTGAGGCGCTTGGATAAAAACAGTTAAGGGGCATACGGGAGGACAACCGTATGTCCCCGGCTCACTTATATTTTATCAGCAAAAAAAACGATTATTATGGCAACAATAAAAATCAAGTTCAGGTCCTCTTCGGTCGCAGGCAAAGAGGGCACGTTATGTTATCAAGTGATACACGGGCGGCAGACCCGCCTGATTAGTACGGGGTATAAATTGCACCTTTATGAATGGGACAAGGAAGCGGGCAAAATCCGCAGCGTGAAAGGCAATCCGGACCGGGAACGCTATCTGGAAGCCTTGCGTTTCCGTATGGAGGAAGACCAGAAACGGTTGAACGGCATTATCCGGAAGCTGGAACAGTCAGGGAAACTTTCTTCCGAGCAGATAGTCCTTGCCTATCACAGTCCGGAAGGACATGACGACTGTTTCTTTGTCTATGCCCGGAAAGTCATCGACCAGACCAAACGCATGGGGAAAGAGCGGACATCCGAAGTCTATGCCAGTTCACTCAACAGTTTCATCCGTTTCCGGGGCGAAGCGGGAGATGTACCTTTGGATGCGATGGATTCCGTCATGATGATGGAATACGAGGCTTACCTGAAGCAGAACGGGAAATGCCCGAATACGGTATCTTTTTACTTGCGCAATCTGCGTACCTTATATAATAGGGCATCGGAGGAAGGATTGGTGGAAAACCGCAGTCCGTTCCGCCATGTCCATACGGGAGTTGAGAAGACGGTCAAAAGGGGCGTATCCTCAGAAATCATCGGACGGATCAAGAATCTGGATTTGGAATTATATCCGGCCTTGGCTTTCGCCCGGAACCTGTTCCTGCTCTGCTTTTATCTTCGCGGCATGTCTTTCGTGGACTTGGCTTTCTTGAAAAAGAAAGATTTGCAAAACGGCGTGCTTGTCTATCGGCGGCACAAGACCGACCAACAGCTTTGCATCAAATGGGAGCAGCCCATGCAGGAAATTGTCCGGAAATACACAAATCCGGATTCTCCTTACCTTCTTCCCATCATCAAGGTGCCGGGAGAAAAGGAAAGACGGCAATACCTGAATGCCTCGCATGTGATGAACAAGCGGTTGCAAAAGATTGGCCGGATGGTTGAATGTCCCATCAAGCTCACGTTTTATGTCGCAAGGCATGGGTGGGCCAGCATCGCCAAGAGTCAGAATGTGCCCGTGCCTGTCATCAGCGAGGCGTTAGGGCATGATTCGGAAGATACGACCCGCATCTATTTGGCCCTACTGGATTCTTCGGTGGTGGACAAAGCCAACAGCAAGGTCATCCGGTCTATTGGCAGATAAGAATGATTGGGTACCCCCAAACACATTTTGTAAGTTGAGAGATTCCCCTTGAACCTTTCCCGTTCAGGGGGATTTTTGTTGGACAAAGTGGTAAATCTCTCTTTAAGAGATGTTTCGCACGCCGCAAAATTACAAAAAATACTGCAATCCACACAGGATGAATCCTGAAAATTACGTTTTGGGCGAACCTTCCCACAGGATTTGTTCGACAAAAGAAGAAGAATTGTTTGACAAATAAAAGTGTATGAATTAACAAACTGTTTATTTTCAAATAAATAGCAGGTTGGATACATCTCTTAAAGAGAGATGTACCGATTCAAGGCCTGAGAGCGCGATGTACATTCTGTAGTGGTAGCCTCATTAAAGGTACAGCTATCCTTTGTATATAAGCGGATTAGGGGGGGAATAAAATGCGAATCGACAAGAAAACCGTTGGGAAAAAGGCTTGGCGGTAGAAAGTGGATTTGTTCGACAAATCGGTGTATCTCTCCGTAAGAGATGTATTTCGCATGCAAAGTTACACACAATTGTTGGGAAAACGGTGATAAATACCAAAAAAGTTAAGAAATGAATAGTTTCCAATACGTCCTTAAAAAGGATTTGTCGAACAGTTGTTTGACAAATTGTAATTATTACATTTTATACTTCATTGGATATCACCTAATTATCTCCAATTGCTAAACATGATACATCTCTTACGGAGAGATGTACCGATAATGTACATGATTTCGAGTCTACCAAAGTACGATTGAGGTCATGCCGAAATAAGATAATGATAGCATATATAATGCTGGGGAATTTCCCCGAACTTTTGGATAATACCGTTGTAACTACATGTGTTTCAATATATAATAAACACTTGGAGGAGTCGGAAATGTATCCCTTCACCAACTAAGGCGTAAGGCTATCCATTTATTATCATGGACGAAATACTACCTATAGAGGATAAACTGCACTGGTATGCCATGCGTGACCTCAAACGCAGACATGCCAAATTGCCCGCCTACAAGATGTTCGAGAACTTGAAGGTGCAGTGTTTCACTCCTATGGTGCATCGTTTGGTCGTAGTTGGTGGCAAGCGGGTGGATCAGGAAGTGCCTTTCATGCAGGACTTGCTTTTCGTGAAAGACACGAGGGAGCATCTTGATGCCATTGTGGAGAGTACCCCCAAGCTTCAATACCGTTACAAGCTCGGTGTACAGCACACTCCTATCATCGTCCCTGTCGCAGATATGGAACGTTTCATCAAGGCGGTAGAAGCCAGTGATAATCCTAAGTTCTATTCCCCTGACGAGGTGACACCGGAGATGAGAAACCGGAAAATCCGCATCATCGGCGGGCAGTTGGACGGATATACGGGCACATTGGTGACCACACGTGGTTCGAAGACAAAAAGGCTGCTGGTGGAACTGCCCACCTTGTTGGCTGCCTCCATAGAAGTAGAAGCGGAGTATATTCAGCTTATTCCATGAGGATATGAACCGATTGTAAATTTTTCCCTAACAAACAGGAAAAATCAATCCCCCTTGCGACCGAAAACTAATGCTATTATAAATTGATTTAATCACAATTTCAATGAACAGGTTCGGCATAGAGCTTGGCAAGTTGATGGAGAATCATCTGTCAGACATACTTTTCAGTGAGCGTTCCAATAGAGAGCATATTCATCTGTACCGTGTTGATAATTATTGGGTGGCATTCGAACGTTCTGCTTTTCACCTTTGTCACATCTATACGAAATCGGTTATTAATGCGATGAAAGTGTTTCGTGTGCCCCTCCCTATTGTTGTGACAAGTGTAGAGGACAGGGAAATGCCATTTGCCGTAGGTGACATGGAGTGTATGAAAAGAACATTTGTAGAAAGGATATACAAGACAGGAAAGCCAGTTGACGGCAAATCATTCAATGAATGGCACTACCAAAACACCATAGTATTTCAAGACACAGGCTATAGAAGGTCTTAAACAAAGAAAAATCAGGAATATGAGTATAAATAAAGTATTTTACATCTTGCTCATTGTCGCAAGTACAGTGACACTGGGCTCGTGCGGTTCTTCCAAGGAAGTAGTTTATTTCCAGGATTTGAGACCCGGGGAAACAGAAATCAAGTTGCCTGAAGTGAAAGCCATTACAGTCCGACCGGAGGATAAGATTTCCATTATCGTCAACAGCCGTGACCCCCAGTTGACGGACTTGTTCAACCTGCCTTATGTGTCCAGGCAATTGGGTCAGTCTTTAAGGACAAATGGCGTGACGGCTTCAAGCAATCAAGGAGTATCCGCTTATACCGTAGATGCCAACGGTAAGATAGATTTTCCTGTACTTGGCAAGATACACGTGGCCGGAATGAAGCGGGAAGAAATCGCCGAATGTATCAAGAACGAATTGATAAAGGAGAATTTGGTGAAAGACCCTGTCGTGACCGTGGAATTTGCCAATCTCTGCATATCCGTGTTGGGCGAGGTGAACAGTCCGGGACGTTTCAGCATTGACCGGGACAGGCTGACCATACTCGATGCACTCAGCATGGCAGGCGACCTGACCATCTACGGAAACCGTTCCAAGGTGATGGTGTTACGGCAAGAAGGGGATGTGCAACGGGTGTACGGACTGAACCTCACTTCCGGCGAACACATCTATTCTTCACCCGCCTATTATCTGCAACAGAATGACGTGGTGTATGTGGAACCCAATGAAGTGAAAGCCCGTCAATCTACCGTCAACGGCAACAACGTGCGTTCCACCTCGTTCTGGATTTCGCTGGCATCGTTGCTGACTTCTGTGGCCATCCTCATTTTTAATTAATCACGTCCAATCTAAATATTGTATATCGTGGCAACTCAAAACAATATATCCAAACCTAAACAGGCGGATGACTTTATCCGTATACAAGATTTGTTCTACCTCTGTCTCAACAAGTGGTATTGGTTCGTCATATCGTTGGCTGTTACCGTCGGAGTGGCTGTCGTCTATCTTTTGACCACCCCGCCGGTATATACCCGTTCAGCATCGCTCCTTATCAAAGAGGATTCCAAAGGGAACTCATTGGGTGATGCGGCTGGTCTGATGGGAGACTTCGACCTCTTCCAGACCAACACCAACGTAAACAATGAAATACAATCGTTGCAGTCTCCTGCGGTAATGCTTGATGTGGTGAAACGCCTTCATTTGGACATCAGTTATCACACGGACGGAGGGTTTTACAAGAAAGTCTTGTATGGTCGAGATTGCCCCTACACGGTAGACTTTAACGAATTGCAAGACAACGAGAGCGTGGCTTTTACCATTAACCCCGGTCTTGATGGCCAAGTACTTCTGACGGATTTTTCTCGTAATGGTGAAGATGTGGCAGGAAAGATAACGGCTGTGTTGAATGACACAGTTGACGCCCCTATCGGAAAACTTGTTGTAAAGGTTGCGAACGATTCCGCCACCCATGATTCACCTGTTTATGTCTCACGCAGAGGATACCAAGATGCCACAGGCGACTATGCTTCCAACTTGTCAGTTACGTTGAGTGATGAGAAATCCACTGTCATCAATCTGTCATTCAAAGACGTGTGCATCCAACGGGCGGAGGATGTGCTGAATACGGTGATAGCCGTTTACAATGAGAACTGGATAAAGGACAAGAATCAAATCGCAGTTAGTACCTCGGCTTTCATTAGTGACCGTCTCGGTGTGATTGAGCAGGAACTTGGCAATGTGGATGAAAACATCTCCTCTTACAAGAGCGAACACCTTCTGCCCGATGTACAGGCCGCTGCCAGCATGTATATGGAACAGAGCAGCGAGACCAATGCGCAAATTCTGGCATTGAACACGCAGCTTTCCATGGCACGGTATATCCGCAATTACCTCACCAATTCCACCAGCAAGAACCAGCTGCTTCCGGCCAACTCGGGCATTGAAAGCCCTGGCATCGAGCAACAAATCCTGGCTATCCTGCGGGATATTAAGAAAGATATTGACAACGGGGAACAGCCGGGGGAAGCTGTGACCGCCGCTATGTTCCAAGCCATGCGGGACGCACTGGCGGAACAGAAACAAAAACCGCTTTCCATTGACGATGTAACGGCGATGATAGCCGGACAGATCGGACAGCTTGCACCGATGGACGAGGAAACCGCCGACCTGTTTCAGCGGTTAGTAAAGAAAATGATTGAACAGGCAGAGAAATAAATGTAGGAGAATATTAGAAAATGGGAAAAAGCAACTCGTACTATATGCAGCTTCATGTAGAAGCACTGTTTACAATGAATGAAAAGAACGAACTTATGACTATAAGGGAACCATGGGACTCCACTTCACAGCCGGCTCCCCGCTTCTATTTGACAAGACCACTTTACGAAAAACCACATGCTTATTTTCGCGCTGACGTACCGAAAGAATTAAGAGAAAAACTACAATCAATTACCAACAGAGAGCCAGTACTGATGCTGCCGAATGAATCACCTATTTATGATAAAGAATATCGGCAACTATTAGGAGAAAGTAAGATTTCAGAAGATGCTTGTTTTTGGCTTCCTGAACAGCCAAAGTTAAAAGCCTGCTTACTCACTAAAGACAACATTGAGCCTCAGATGAGCCACTATTTTCCCTGGCTACCTGAAGAGTTGCTGGATGTTCCCTTTTGCGCTGCTTATTTGGAAGATTCTCAAGTCGTATCTATTTGTCGTAGTGTTCGGATTATTCTTGAGGCAGAGGAAGCGGGAATTGAAACGGCTGAACTTTACAGAAGAAAAGGGTATGCATTCCACACACTTGCAGAATGGGCAGAAGCAGTTAGACGAAATGGTAGTATTCCTTTGTATAGTGCGTCCACTTCTAACTTAGCCTCTTTAGGTTTAGCAAAAAAGGCAGGCGGCATTTTCTTTGGTAACGGTTTTTGCGTTTGCTGATTTATGGTTTTGGGGTATAATAAACTGTTTGAAGAAGAAAAGAAGCGGCTAAAATAGATTGCGGAGAAGTTGGACTTGCCGAAAAATCCAAACCCACAGCGGGGACGGAAAAAGAAATAGAGAACAGCAAATCGAAATAGGAGGAGTGAAAATGAACCAAGGAAGAATTATTGTGATTACAGGTTCGCCGGGAACAGGAAAGACAACAATTGCGTCGATTGTCGCAAAAGAATCGAACATGGATAAATCTGTGCATATGCACACAGACGACTTTTTCCATTATTTAAGCAAAGGAGCAATACCGCCGCATTTACCAGAGTCCAACGAACAAAATTTAGTTGTTATTGAAGCCTTTTTAGAAGCTGCAAAGCGCTATGCCCGCGGTGGATATGATGTAATTGTAGATGGAATTGTAGGGCCGTGGTTTTTAGAACCATGGAGAGCCCTTGTTCGAGAAGATTATGAAGTACACTATATTGTTTTAAGGGCCAGTAAAGAAGAAACTATGAAGCGAGCTGTGGAGCGCTCAAAATTAGACAGAAAAACAAATGTTGAATTAGTAGAAACCATGTGGGAGCAATTTTGCAATCTGGGAATATATGAATCGAATGTTATAGATACGACCACTTATTCCATTCAAGAAACTGTTTCCGCAGTACAAGAAAAAATCGCAAGTAGGGCAGCGTTGTTGTCTTAGATTTTTTTGCTTTTTTGTGGTATATTATCCTCAGACAGAGCTAAAGGAGAGAGCGGAACATGAAAAGCGATTATTCAAAAGAAAGCATCACAGAGTTTTTAAGCCGAAAGTACGGTGAGGATATAAGGCTTTTTCCGATAAAAGAAGGGCAGGAGTCACAGGCGTATTGGTTTTCGCGTGGCGGCAGAGAATATGTCGTGCGCATAAATTCAAATATGGAAGGCTTCAAAAAAGACAAATACGCCTATGAGCACTTCCGCTCGGATAGAGTTCCTATTCCAGAGGTTGTTGAAACAGGCAACTTTGACGGCACGCACTACTTCTGCATCAGCGTAAAAGCGGACGGGATTACATATGAGGACTCCGATGAAGAAACGGTTGTGCGACTGCTCGGCGATATTACGGATGTAACCGAAGCAATATCGCGAACCGATATATCAGGCACTTCCGGCTGCGGCGTGTTTGACAGCGATACGGGAAACGCTCCGTTTTACAGCTGGAGAGAATATCTTGCGGAGGTATTCGAGAGAGACTGGACGGCGGTAAGCAGGAGCTATGTTAACCTCTCACTCATCGACGAGCTTCTCGCGGCATATCGTGAGCTTATATCTTATTGCCCGGAAGAAAGAGCGCTGTTCCACGGGGATTTCGGCTCGAATAATGTTATCGTAGGCAAAAAATCGAGGATAAGTGGCGTTATAGACTGGGACTGCGCGGCTTACGGGGACTTTCTTTACGACATCGCGACCGCGTATTTTTGGCGGACATGGCTCATGTGCATGGAAAAAACTGCGGCGTATTGGGAGAGAAAATACTCTCACCTGCCGAGATATACCGAGCGAATTTTATGCTATGAGCTGCGGATAGGGCTGACGGAAATATACGAAAACGCTGTCGAAAACGATACTGAGACAACAGAGTGGCTTCAAAACAGGTGCCGCGAGATTTTGAGAGAATACAGACAAAGAAAGGCATGATAAAATGAGAATACTGTTCACAGGCTTTGACCCGTTCGGGGGAGAGAAAATCAATCCTGCGGGAGAAGCCGTAAAAATGATGAAAAACGAAATACAAGGCGCGGAAATTTTAAAGCTCGAAGTGCCGACGGTGTTTGGAAAGGCAGGAGAGGTTCTTAAAAAAGCGGTGGAGCAATACAGACCCGACGCGGTGGTGTGCGTAGGTCAAGCCGGAGGGAGAGCCGCCATTACTCCCGAGATGATAGCCGTGAACATAATGGACGCGCGCATTCCCGACAACGCCGGAAACAAGCCGTGCCACGAGCTTATAATAAAAGAGGGAAGAGAAGCGTATTTTTCCTCACTTCCGGTGAAGGATATCGAGAAAAATCTAAATGATAACGGAATTCCGTCGTCGGTATCGTATGGAGCGGACAACGAGTAAAAGAGTGACCGCCGAGATAACCCATTGCTCGGCGGTGTTCCTTTCCAAGTTAATTGCGTGATATAGATTGAAAAGTGGATAGATTTATGATATAGTGGATAAATTTATGATATAATGAGTTATCAACAAATCGGAATTTGTGGAGGTAAAATATAGATGAATCAAGGTAGAATTATTGTAATCACAGGTGCGCCGGGGACAGGAAAAACTACAACGGCATCTGCTGTTGCAAAAGAATCAGATTTGGAAAAGTCTGTGCATATGCACACAGATGACTTTTATCATTATTTGAGTAAAGGGGCAATACCACCGCATTTGCCAGAATCAAATGAGCAAAATTTGATTGTCATTGAAGCGTTTTTAGAAGCTGCGAAGCGATATGCTCGTGGGGGATATGATGTAATTGTTGACGGTATTATCGGACCGTGGTTTTTAAAGCCGTGGCAAAGTCTTGTTCGGGAACATTATGAGGTGCATTATATTATTTTAAGGGCAAGTAAGGAAGAAACCTTAAAGCGGGCTGTTGAACGCTCAAAGTTAGACCGAAAAACAAATATCGAATTGGTAGAAACAATGTGGGAGCAATTTTGCAATCTGGGAATATATGAATCGAATGTTGTAGATACGACCAATTATTCCATTCAAGAAACTGTTTCCGCAGTACAAGAAAAAATCGCAAGTAGGGCAGCATTGTTGTCTTAGATTGTTTTGGTGCAATTCCCATTTATCGAGCAGATGAAGTTGGGGAGCCGCCTGGAGGCGGCGGTGCCGAAGGATAAAATAGGAGATGTTAAGGTTATGAATAATGAATACGATAATGAGAAGTTTTTTGAAGAATATGCAAAGATGTCCCGCAGTAAAGAGGGGTTAAAAGCTGCTGGTGAATGGCATCAATTAAAACCTTTGTTTCCTTCGTTAGAAGGAAAATCTGTTCTTGACTTGGGGTGCGGATATGGCTGGCACTGCAAGTTCGCAGAAGAACAAGGAGCTACAAAAATATTAGGGATCGATTTAAGTAAGAAAATGATTGAGGAAGCCCAAAAGCGCAATTCAGGAAATCAAATTGAATATCGTATTAGCGGATTAGAGGAATATGACTATCCAGAAAATGAATGGGATTGTGTTATATCTAATTTAGCTCTGCACTATATAGAGGACATAGTGGAAATATTTCAAAAAGTGTATAGGACATTAAAACCAGGTGGAATTTTTCTTTTTAATATCGAACACCCTGTTTTTACCGCAGGAGTTGGGCAGGATTGGATTTATACAGATGATGGGAAACCGCAATATTGGGCGATTGATAATTACTTTATAACAGGAGAACGAAATACACATTTTTTAGGATGTGATGTAGTAAAACAACATCACACACTTACACAGATTATAATGGGATTGCTGAACAATGGGTTTGAGCTTAAAGTTGTAGAGGAAGCAGACTTTTTAGAAGAATTTGATCCACGCTATAACGAAGAAGGTGTATCAGAACTTGATGAACAATTTGAGCGGTTGCCAGACGGACACGAAGCAAAACGCAGTTACTATTTAGGCTTCCGACAAGCACAAAGTGAAGCAAGACCAAACATTGTTATTAGTCTATTGAAGTTAAATTAGATGCTAAAAATTTGTAATTAAGAAGGAGTGATTACATGAACAAAAATATAAAATATTCTCAAAACTTTTTAACGAGTGAAAAAGTACTCAACCAAATAATAAAACAATTGAATTTAAAAGAAACCGATACCGTTTACGAAATTGGAACAGGTAAAGGGCATTTAACGACGAAACTGGCTAAAATAAGTAAACAGGTAACGTCTATTGAATTAGACAGTCATCTATTCAACTTATCGTCAGAAAAATTAAAACTGAATACTCGTGTCACTTTAATTCACCAAGATATTCTACAGTTTCAATTCCCTAACAAACAGAGGTATAAAATTGTTGGGAGTATTCCTTACAATTTAAGCACACAAATTATTAAAAAAGTGGTTTTTGAAAGCCATGCGTCTGACATCTATCTGATTGTTGCAGAAGGATTCTACAAGGGTACCTTGGATATTCACCGAACACTAGGGTTGCTCTTGCACACTCAAGTCTCGATTCAGCAATTGCTTAAGCTGCCAGCGGAATGCTTTCATCCTAAACCAAAAGTAAACAGTGTCTTAATAAAACTTACCCGCCATACCACAGATGTTCCAGATAAATATTGGAAGCTATATACGTACTTTGTTTCAAAATGGGTCAATCGAGAATATCGTCAACTGTTTACTAAAAATCAGTTTCATCAAGCAATGAAACACGCCAAAGTAAACAATTTAAGTACCGTTACTTATGAGCAAGTATTGTCTATTTTTAATAGTTATCTATTATTTAACGGGAGGAAATAATTCTATGAGTCGCTTTTGTAAATTTGGAAAGTTACACGTTACTAAAGGGAATGTAGATAAATTATTAGGTATACTACTGACAGCTTCCAAGGAGCTAAAGAGGTCCCTAGCGCCTACGGGGAATTTGTATCGATAAGGGGTACAAATTCCCACTAAGCGCTCGGGACCCCTTGTAGGAAAATGTCCTAAGTGTGGCAACAATATTGTATTAAAAAAATCGTTTTATGGTTGTTCAAATTATCCTGAATGTACCTTCACTTTAGCTGAACATTTTAGAAAGAAAAAACTCACCAAAACAAATGTAAAAGAATTACTAGAGGGAAAAGAAACCCTGGTAAAAGGAATCAAAACGAAAGATAGAAAGTCCTACAATGCCGTTGTAAAAATCGGAGAAAAGGGATATATTGATTTTATCTATGTATGAGAACGTATTTTTTGAAATGCTTGAGCGAATCATTCAATTAGAAAACGAAAAAGAATAGAATCACAAATCACAAGTGATTAATCACAAATCACTTGTGATTTGTGATTGTTGATGATAAAATAAGAGTAAGAAGAAATAGAAAGAAGTGAGTGGTTGTGGGAAATTTAGGCGCACAAAAAGCAAAACGAAATGATACACCAATCAGTGCAAAAAAAGATATTATGGGGGATAAGACGGTTCGTGTTCGTGCTGACTTGCACCATATTATAAAAATCGAAACAGCAAAGAATGGCGGAAACGTAAAAGAAGTTATGGATAAAGCCTTAGAAGAATATATTCGGAAATATTTACCTGACAAACTTTAAAAGGAGTGAAAATGAAATGGCAGTTACTTATGAAAAAACATTTGAAATAGAGATCATTAACGAATTATCGGCAAGCGTTTATAATCGAGTATTAAACTATGTTTTGAATCATGAATTAAATAAAAATGACTCTCAATTATTGGAAGTCAATTTATTAAACCAATTAAAGCTTGCAAAACGTGTAAATCTTTTTGATTATTCTTTAGAAGAATTACAAGCCGTTCATGAGTATTGGCGGTCAATGAATCGCTATTCAAAACAAGTTTTGAATAAAGAGAAAGTGGCTTAATATGGCAAATATAGTCAATTTTACTGACAAACAATTTGAAAATCGCTTAAATGATAATTTAGAAGAATTGGTTCAAGGAAAAAAAGCGGTTGAATCGCCAACCGCTTTTTTACTTGGTGGGCAACCAGGGTCAGGGAAAACGAGTTTGCGATCAGCAATTCTTGAAGAAACACAAGGGAATGTTATTGTCATTGATAAAGAGGGGTTAAAAGCTGCTGGTGAATGGCATCAATTAAAACCTTTGTTTCCTTCGTTAGAAGGAAAATCTGTTCTTGACTTGGGGTGCGGATATGGCTGGCACTGCAAGTTCGCAGAAGAACAAGGAGCTACAAAAATATTAGGGATCGATTTAAGTAAGAAAATGATTGAGGAAGCCCAAAAGCGCAATTCAGGAAATCAAATTGAATATCGTATTAGCGGATTAGAGGAATATGACTATCCAGAAAATGAATGGGATTGTGTTATATCTAATTTAGCTCTGCACTATATAGAGGACATAGTGGAAATATTTCAAAAAGTGTATAGGACATTAAAACCAGGTGGAATTTTTCTTTTTAATATCGAACACCCTGTTTTTACCGCAGGAGTTGGGCAGGATTGGATTTATACAGATGATGGGAAACCGCAATATTGGGCGATTGATAATTACTTTATAACAGGAGAACGAAATACACATTTTTTAGGATGTGATGTAGTAAAACAACATCACACACTTACACAGATTATAATGGGATTGCTGAACAATGGGTTTGAGCTTAAAGTTGTAGAGGAAGCAGAACCGCCTAAAGAGATGATGGATATTCCGGGTATGGAAGATGAACTTCGCCGCCCGATGATGTTACTTGTAAAGGCGATAGCGAAAAAATAATATCTCTATTAGGAAAACTGATATACCCCAATTTAGAGAATGGCATAGTAATTCCTAGTGATAAAGAGAAAATGATTGCACTGGCAAATAAATACATTGAAAAAGAAAATGTAGATGCACTCATTCTCGCCTGTACGGAGCTGCCACTTGCCATAAAGCCCGAAGATGTTAATGTGCCAATCGTGAATACAACCCAAGTACATATCAATGCAATTTACCAATATGCAATTCGATAAAAATAGCAAAGCCAGCCGAGCCAGTCAACGGTCAAGATGAACGGCGCATTTCATGCGCCGCCGTTGACAGCCCCGCCCGTCTTTGCTAAAGGGTAATCAAGGCGGGAAAGCCCTAAAATGGTTTCCCCGCCCATTTCAATTTTGGGAAAAGAAATGCTCCAAAATCAAAAAGAGAGCGGTCAAGCACTTTGAGGATTGGCCGCCTTGTTCACCCATTCAGCGGAACGGCGGGCGGCGGTCAAGGCCGGGTGCAAACCCGTTCATTTCAGCCTTGACGGTTGCCTGCTGTCCTGCTACTTTTCCGGGAGTGTGGCCACACTTCGGGACACTTTGTCCACAAGTCGGAGCGAAGGACGAGGGACGGGGGCTTTCATATACCTGCCGCCGTTCTCTGAAAACAGGCCGATTTTTTGCTCATTCCCATTCGCAAAAATTCAGCCTGTTTTCCTGCCGGAGCAAACGGGGTGCAAGAAGCACCGCACCCCGTTTCCTCTGTCAGCCACGCCAGCAGGTATAACACACTACACTTTGCAAGCAAAGTCGTGTGCCAAAGGGGGCACCCCTTTGGAAACCCTAGACAACAAAACAGGCGGTATGCTGCCCTCTCCGGGAGCATACCGCCGTTTGTTGTCAGCAGCCCGTTTCACGGTCTGCGTGTAGTTCCTTGTAAACTGACCTAAGGTGGAAGCTAAAACAAAGTTTTATCATGAAGGATTATATTTGGACTAATGAAAGTGTGAATAAATGATTGGGAAAAATAAACCTTTCACCTCTTTTCTGGTGAAAGACTGAAAGGCACTTTGTGCGAGTGTCGTTTCAATGTGAGCCATCTTAGAGTAAAATCAGGATGGCTCACATTGGGTTAAAAGGATGAAGAGAAACTTGCGTTTCGTAGAAAATGTGGTAAAAGGTATCAGATGAAAGATGACCGGGATATGAACTATGACATCAATTAACAATAAAACAATTACGAGCGTATATGAAAAAATGAAAGCTTACGAGAGAATAAGCAAGAAACTGTTCATTTTGCTATTCATGCTGGTCTTTTATGGGTATTCATCCATAATTGCACAGCCGTCCATACCCGCTGGTCAGGTAGATATATTTGTAGGGGCGGATTTCAACTACCGGGATTTGTTTCACAATGGGAAAATATATGAGATTTTGCTGAATCTGACTCCCGGTGTGAAATGGAACATGGGCAAGGGGTGGCAGGCGGCAGCACAGGCATTAGTGCCGGTGTATAACGACTATGGCGACCGATACAAGAAAGTACGGTTGAACATGGCGGTGTTATCTAAAGAGGCGCATTGGCGATCCCGGTGGTTCCTGAAAGCAAGCGGCGGCTTGTTCGGCAGGGAGCGGTATGGATTGGACTTGAAAGGGATGTATGTCGTAAACCGCTGGTTGGCATTGGAAGTGCAGGCTGGATTAACCGGCTATTGTTCAATGGCAGTGGACTGGGAAGCAAGTACCCCCAAACGGATTACCGCCTTGCTGGGCACCGATGTCTATCTGAACAAATGGAATACGCAGTTCCGCGCAAGGGGCGGACGTTTCCTCTATGAAGATTATGGAGCCATAGTTGAAGCCATGCGGCATTTCAACCACTGTACGGTCGGATTGTACGGCGAGTATAGCAACGAGGGCGGCAAGAATGCCGGTTTTAAGGTGGTGATGATGATACCGCCTTACAAGCGGAAACGGCGCACTGTCAATTTCCGTCCGGCTTCTAATTTCCGCCTGACATACAGTATGGAAGGTGACGCCTATGCCAACAAAATGTACACGACCGACCCGGAGGAGAACGAACGCGAGGGCTGGTTTGACCGCAATGCCCTGCAATGGGGCAGCAACACCATGAAGCCGGACTTCTCGGAAAAGGAAGGAGGGCGGAAATGAGAAGATTATTGATTGGCCTCCTTGTCGTGATGGGCTGCATTCCGATATTGAGGGCGCAAGAGTATTCGGGCGTTACCGGCATGATCCACGTGCCCACGGCGGAAATGGCGACAGAGGGAGAAGCCCGTATCGGTTTCTTCTTCCTGAATCAGGAATTTCTTCCTGACACCTACCAGTATGAAGGAGAGAAATTCAACACGACCAACCATTTTCTGGCCATCACCCCCTTCCCTTGGATAGAAATAGCGTATGTCTGTACCATACTGAAGGGGATTGACAACGATGGCCATGTCGGACATAATAAGAAAGACCGGTACTTTCACCTGAAAGTGCGTCCGCTGAAAGAAGGCAAATGGTGGCCTGCAATTGCCATAGGCACCCAGGATCCCGGCAGCAAGGTGAACGAGTCCTATGCCGAAGGCAAATATCCGGTCAACGACTACTTCCAGAATTATTATATAGCCGCCAGCAAACACGTCATGTACAGGCGGAATGAATTTGGTTTTCATTTGACCTACCGCTATTTTACATCGGATTTCAATGCCAAATGGCGGGGCATAGCCGCCGGTATCACCTATCGCCCGTCCTTTGCCAGAAACCTTCGGGCAACGATAGAATATACCGGTGACGATATCAACATCGGCGCAGACTGTTTGTTGTGGAAACACCTCTTTTTGCAGGCAACCTTGCAGAATGGGAAACATTTCACAGGTGGCCTGTGTTTCAAGTTAAACCTGTTGGGCAAGACCCACCCTGATTGAAGACACAAACAATACGGATATAACTACTAGAATACAGAATTTCAAAATAACCTAATTTAATCGTTTAATTATTTTTAGAAATGGAAAATCTTAGAAATCTATCAAGATGGGGAATGTTCGCATTCCTTAGTGTGGCTTTGTGCACCAGTTTCGTAGGGTGCAGTGACGATGATCCGGATTACAGCAACGTGACGCCGCCCACGGTGTCCGTATCGCACAGTATCAGCGGGCGTGTCACCGGCATGGACGGCAACGGCCTTTCGGCTACCGTGAGCATGAACGGCGAATCGACACAGACCGGCGCAGATGGCACGTTCACTTTTGACGATGTGGATGCCGGAAGTTATACCCTGACGGCTTCCGCTCCGGGGAAACAGTCCAAGGAAACAACCGTCACCGTTGCAGAAAGCGGAAGCGGAGCCAATGTCGTATGGAACGTGTCATTGCCCAATGAAGGCACGACCATTGAAGTAGCCGCCAACGGCGATACGGAGGCCAACGTGACTTCAGAGACCATCGAAGGCAATGACGAGGGCGCGGTCACAGTGGCTGTCACCGTACCCGAGACGGCGGAATTGCCTGCGGGAAGTTCCATCGTGGTTACCCCGCTTTACACGCTGGATGAAGCCGAAGCCAATACCCGTGCCACTTCCCGTGCTGCCGAAAGCGTCATGCTGATTGGTACAAGCGTGGCTTGCACCGATGCGAACGCCACGCTTTCAAGTCCCATCGAATTGGCTTACGATGTGGATGCGGAAGTGGCGCAATCCATCACGGCACAGAAATACGTGAACGGGCAATGGGTGGATGCAGAATATACTGTAGAAGGCGGACAAGTAATCGTGTTTGCCGACCAGTTCACTTCCTATACGTTGCTCTTTGGAGCGGATGTGACTTCTTCCTCCACAAGCACGCCGTTGGCCTTTGAACAAGACCTGTGGGACAACCTGTATGGATCGGGTGACATGACCGTTGGTTCGGCCTCGTTCACTTATCACATCGGAACGGAAATCACTTCGTCCGGGACCAGTCGGATAACCGCTTACCTGATTGAGATTCTGGCCCGCATTGCCGGCGCAGGTGTCACTACGGCTACGGGAACTTACCCCATCAATGTGACCTTGCCCGTCGGTACGGCCTTGCACGTGGCAGGTACTCAACAAGTGACCACTTTGACCGTCTCCGCATTGAACCGTTCCGTCAGTGGAAGACAATACGGTGATGTGGCAGTCGTGACAACCTCTTACAACAGAAACCATAATGGAGGGACGAGTGACAATTGATTGTTGTTTCTCACCTTGTAGACAGATATATTAAAAAGCACTGTCTGCAATTACCTGCAAGTAGTTATAATAGCCGCCCGGAATCAGGACGGCTATTTTTGTAGCTGTATCCGAAGCAGGAAAGAAATCGTAAGTTTTCGGGAACCACAGGTACAACCTTTGCATGTGAAATGGCGACTGCAACTATGAACCCAAATGTTGTAGTCGCCATTGTTTTGTTGTACCTGTATGCAAGTAGTTGCATTGTCTATCAGACTCTCTGTGCATTTTGCATTGTCTGCACTCTTGCCGGATGTTGTAATATCCGTTCGTTCGGATGCCTGCGTTACGCTTGCATAATCCCAATGACTATTTTACAATCAAACACCCGTCATGGTGCGGCTCAATTTGTTTTGAATCGTTCTAAAAAAATAATTATTCATAAACTCTGAACCGGTCGCATGGATTGTGGTTGATAATTTCTATTTTTGCCCATAAACGAGGTAGCACATTCTGATGAGAGAATGCACTACGGATAATATGACTAGCAATGAAAGTATCCTTGACACAAAAGATATATGCCGGGAACTTCCTGTTGCTGGCCGCCATAGTCGGAATGGTGGTTATCCTCTTTCGTGAGCGTAGCCGGATGCGGGAGATAGATTTCGAAGTGCATGACCTGCAATCGGTACGGAATGACATCCATGCCGCACACCTTCACATCACCGAGCTTTCCCTGCTGGGCGAGAGCCTGATCAGCCAAGAAAATGCAGATACGGCAAACTATCGCCAGAAACGGCTGTCCACAGACAGCCTGCTGCTGGCCTTGAAGCCCCGGTGCAGGCAGCATGTACGTCCCGAACAGATAGACACGCTCCGGCACCTGCTTGCCGACAAGGAAATGCACTTGTTCCGTGTCGTGGAAGCCATCGGGATACAGGATGCTGCTGACAGTCTGCTTGTCCACCATCTGCCCAAAGTGGCGGAACGTGCCACCCGCATACGCACCGTGAGGAAAAGAAGGGACAATATACTGGGAGCGTTGGGCGCCAAGAAAACCGTCCGGGTTTTGCCTTCCGCCGGAGAACTGCACGCATTCAGTGACAGCCTGATTGCCATGCAGCAGGAAGGGACGGAGGATATGGAAACCAGTGCCGACAGCCTGTACGCCCGCAATCTGGCATTGAACGCCCGGCTGAACCACCTCATCAAGAATCTGGACAGGCAAGTGCAGGAAGCCTTCTTTCAGCGTGAGCATAAGATAATGGAAGCGCAAAGCCGTTCCACGCTCCTGCTCACCTCTACCTTGTCCACCGCCATCCTCCTTTTAATCCTGTTCCACATCGCCATCCACCGGGAAATCCGCCGCAATCATGGCGAAAAAAAGAAACGCGAAGAACTTATCGGCGAATTGCAGGCGAGCAATGAGAAGAACCGGCAATTGCTGCAATTCCGTCACAACCTGATGCAGACTGTCAGCCATGAAATGCGCACGGCCCTGACGGCGATAAGCGGCAATGCAGAACTCCTGCTCCGGGATGAAGCCCTGGAAGACCGGGTACGCCACATATTAACCGTGCGTGAATCTGCCAGCCGCATGGCTTCCATGACCACCGAGCTGCTGGAATTTTTCAGGCTGGAGATCCATAAAGAAAAGCTGCATATCCGTCCATTCCGCTCCGAGTCAATAGCAACTGTGTTGGAAACGGAGTTCGCCCCTTTGGCTGAAGCCAAAGGAATCGAATTCGTGACTGACAACCAGACGACAGAAGTGCTGGGAGGCGATAAGGAGCGCATATTGCGCATCGGAAGCAACCTGCTCTCCAATGCGGTCAAGTTTACCCGCAGCGGTCGCATTACACTCTGCACGGACTATAAGGACGGCAACTTCATCCTGTACGTGCAGGATACCGGGACGGGCATCCCGGAAGAAAAGCAGGAACAGATTTTCGCCCCCTTCGAACGTCTGGGCAATGCTGTGACTCAGGACGGCTTCGGGCTGGGCCTTGCCATTGTGACCAATCTCGTACAGCTGATGCAGGGTTCTGCTTCCGTACAGAGCAAACCTGGCATAGGAAGCCGCTTCACCGTTGTCCTGCCGCTGCCGAAAGCCGAAGAAGTACCGGAAGAAGAGAAGTCAATGGATGTCCGTCCTTCACTGGCCGGATGTTCCGTGCTGGCCATAGACAACGACCCGGTGACGCTCCGCCTGATGCGCGAGATGTACCTTCAATGTGGCGTTTCATGCGACAACTGCCTTACGTTGGCCGAGCTGACCGACAGGATACGGAGCAAGGATTATGACCTGTTGATAACAGACTTGAGAATGCCGGAAGCGAACGGCTACGAGATTCTGGAACTGCTGCGCATGTCCGACATCGGCAATTCCCGTGAACTTCCCATCGTGGCAGCTACTGCGGCCGGCTATGTATCGGAGGAGGAACTGAAAGAAGCCGGATTTTCCGGATTGCTTCCCAAGCCGTTTTCCATAGACGAACTGATGGAGGCGACACGGCACTGCATCCGTGAAAGAGGGAACCGGCAGCCGGACTTCTCCGCCCTGTTGGCTTTCGGCGACAAGCGGAAAACATTGGAGCAGCTGATTGCCGAAACGGAGAAAGAGATAGAGGAAGTCCGGAAGGCATCCGAAAGGAAAGACTTGACAGCCTTGAACAGCTGGGTACACCATTTGAGGAGCTCATGGATGGTGATACGGACGGAACGCCCCTTGCAGAAGTTGCACGAAGCCATCCACAAGGAACCGTACTCGGACGAAGAAGTCGCCTATGCAGCCCGTGCCGTGTTGGAACAAGGAGAAACCATCATAGAAGCCGCCAGAAAGGAGATGAAGAAATGGGAAAGATAATCGTAGTGGAAGACAACCTTGTGTACAGCAGGTATGTCTGCAATTTTTTGGAAGAAAACGGATACCGGACAGTCAGTACCTCCGATTGCACCGGTGCCCGGAAACTGTTTTCAATGCTGGAAGATGACGACATCGTGCTTGCCGACCTCCGGTTGCCTGACGGTGACGGCATCCTGTTGCTTGAAGAACTGCGCCGCGAGGGGAAGCACAATCCCTACGTCATCATGACGGATTATGCGGAAGTGCCTACCGCCGTGCGTTCCATGAAATCCGGAGCGGAAGACTATATCCCCAAGAAACTGCTGACCAGCCAGCTTCCCGCCATGCTCCAAGACTTGCAGAAAAGGCAGTCATTCCATGAGGAACCCCTGTTCATAAGGGAGAGCGAAGCCTACCAGAAAGTATTCGGACGTCTCCACGTCCTAGCCAAAGCCGACATCTGCGTGATGGTTCGGGGTGAGAACGGTACAGGAAAGAAACATATCGCTGAAAAGATACATGCCCAAAGCGACCGTGCGGACAAACCGTTCGTGACAGTGGACTGCGGGCTGTTATCCGAAAGTCTGGCCGCTTCCGCCTTGTTTGGGCATGAAAAAGGGGCTTTTACCGGGGCGGTCGGGCGCAAGGAAGGCTATTGGTCGGAAGCCGAGGGAGGAACGTTGTTCCTGGATGAGATAGGCAACCTTCCCCTCGGCGTACAGCAGATGCTGCTCTGCGCCATACAGGACAGGCGTTACCGTCCTGTCGGCGGCACAAAAGACAGGAAAGCCAACGTGCGCATCATCACCGCAACGAACGAGAATCTGGAAGAAGCCATATCGGAAAGGCGTTTCCGCCGGGACCTGTATTTCCGATTGAGTGAGTACACCGTGAAAGTACCCCCGCTCAGGGAATGCCCGGAAGACATCCTGCCGCTTGCTGAATTCTTCCGGGAACTTTACAACCAAGAGCATGGCAGACAGGTAAAAGGTTTCGATGCGGAGGCGAAGAAACGGTTGCTGGCCCATGACTGGCCGGGAAACGTACGGGAACTGAAACAGGCGGTCCAATCCGCCGTGCTTTTTGCCCAAGGGGAATTGGTGACGGCGGAAGAATTGAACTTGGATGAGTCCGGAAAGCCTTCCGATCCTGACATTGCCTTGAAAGGGGAATGCATGGAAAAGAAGCGGATATGCCAGGCTTTGGAAAAGGCCGGGCATAATCGGAAAGAGGCCGCCAGACTGCTGGGCATAAGCCGGAGCACGCTGTACGAGAAAATGGACCTGTATGGGATTCAGACGAAGAGGTGACATGGCAGGGGAAAGGACGAAACGGAATGGAAAAAAGCGGAAAGAAAGGGCGGTACTGTGTACGAAAAACGGACACCTGTCCGGAAGTCGGACACGGGAAGGAGGCTGCCTATTCTTCCTTAAAACAAATTTTCGTCTGCCAAGAGCTTGATTTGCAAGAAATTGCATACAAGTTCATCACCATAACATTGTAATTGGACTATCATTTGCTCCTATGGATGTATGTGCGCACATTTCATCCGAGTAAAAACAAAAAATTAGGAACAAATGGAACATCTCACCTTGACGGAAACCGAGTTTTTCCGTCTGATAAGCAATCCCGACAGCCGCACCGGGTTACGCACGGCCTACGATGAGTTTACACAAAGGGTCATCCAACTCTGTCTCATCCCGCCCGAAAGCGGACATCCGGTACACGCCCTGAGCTATGCGGAAACGGAGCTGCAATACCATGAGGCCCTGCAAGGCAGGAGCCATGAGAGCGAACTGAATCTGCATGTACACAAGGCCCTTGCCTTTGTGCGCAAGATGCTACGGTTCCTTGCCCGGGAATACCATCCGTTGCCGCCCTCCCACATGTTTACCGGCGAGAAAACCGGCGCCCCTCCTTCTGATGCCCCTCCGATATGTTGGACAGGCAGCATATCCGACCTAGTGGAATTATTGTACGGGCTCGACACCCTGAAATGTATCAACGGCGGAGAAACCGGTATCCAGGAACTGATGGTCCATTTCTCCCGATTCTTCGGCATGGAGTTGAAGCCCAGTCAGTGCTACAACGCCTATGTGGATATCCGTCGTCGGAAAAATGACAGCCGTACCTATTTCTTCGACCGGGCTTCCGAAAAGCTGAACGAGCGAATCGTGAAAGACGATGAGCGGGAACGGGCACGCAAGAGATGAAAGTTTTTCTGTCTGATTCATGACCGGGAACAAGGTGTATGGGTAGAAGCCCCTTGCTCCCGGTTTCTTTTTCCTGTTCTAGCAATGACAATTTGCAAGAAAATGCTCCAAAATTTCGTATCTGTCGGTCAAATGATTATTTTTGCCCTCCAAACGATTACGCATGAATATAACCAATATAGACGACATACGCAAACTGGCCTCCGGCGATGAAGGGGGACGGACAGAATACAAGCTGATCACCGGGCAGTTGGAGCGCGGCATGGAGACACTGTGCGCCTTCCTCAACGGCGAGGGCGGTACGGTACTGTTCGGCGTGGCTGACAACGGGAAAATCACCGGTCAGGAAGTGAGCGACAAGACGAAACGGGAAATTGCGGAAGCCATCCGCCTATTCGAGCCGTTTGCCACGATAACGGTCTCATACGCAAACATTCCCGACACGGACAAACAGGTCATTGCCTTATATGCTGAGGAACAACGCTATATGCGTCCGTTCACATATAAAGGCAGGGCTTACCAGCGGATAGAAAGCGTGACGTCTGTCATGCCGCAGGACAAGTACAACCACCTGCTGATGCAAAGGGGCGGCAAATACAGTTGGGAGGCAATCCCCAACCCCGACCTGCAAATCAGCGACCTCGACGAGAATGTCATCATCGGTGCGGTACGCGCCGGAATCAACTGCGGACGCCTGCCGGAAACCACCATTCGCGAAGAAATACCCGCCATCCTTGAAAAATTCGACCTGTTGCATGACGGGAAGCTGAACAATGCCGCCGCCGTACTGTTCGGGCGCAATCTGTACGACTATCCCCAATGCCTGTTGCGAATGGCAAGGTTCAGAGGCACAAGCAAAGAGGAATTCATAGACAACCAAAGACAGCAAGGGAACATCTACGCGCTATTGGACGCTGCCATGTCGTTTTTTTTCAAGCACCTGTCCTTGTCGGGTAAAATAGAGGGGCTGTACCGTGAAGAAAAGCTGAGCATACCTTACAAGGCATTGAGGGAATGTTGCATCAACGCCTTTTGTCACAGAGCCTACCACCGTCCGGGCGGTTCGGTGGGCATCGCCATTTATGACGACCGCGTGGAAATAGAGAGCAGCGGCGCGTTCCCTCCCGACATGACCCTTGAAAAACTGCTTGGCGGACACAGTTCAGAGCCGCCCAACCTCATCATAGCCAACGTGCTTTACAAAAGCGAGTTGCTGGAAAGCTGGGGTCGCGGCATCAGCCTGATGATAGACGAGTGCCGCCGTGCCGGCATACCCGACCCGGAATTCCACACGGACGGGAGTTCCGTATGGGTGGTATTCCGCTATGAGATGGAAACGGCTGGACAAGCATCCGACAAGCATCCGACAAGTACCCGACAAGCACCCGACAAGTACCCGACAAGCATCGTCCGGCTCATTGAACTGATAGGGGAACACACTTGCTCGCTGAAAGAAATGATGGGAATGATGGAACTGAAGGACAGGGAGAATTTCTTGGGCAATTACCTTAACCCGTCTATGGAAGCCGGATTGGTGGAACCGCTCTATCCTGACCAGCCGAAACATCCCAAGCAGAAATACAGGCTCACCGAACAAGGAAAGGCTTTGCTGGAAAGGGGTGAGTAACATGGTGAAGAAGAAAAGGAAACACGGCGGACACTACTGCAAGGTATGCGGCTGCCACAAGTCCAACGAGAGCTTCTCGGGCAGAGGACACGCGCTGCACATCTGCAAGGAATGCCAGTCGCTTCCAAAGGACGAACAGGCGGACATGATGCGCTGCAACGAGGTGGAACGCGCCGCGTTCCGCTTCCCCATGAGGCGGCAGGACTGGGAACTGCTGGAAAAATATGCCAAGAAGTACAAGGACAGGGAGTCGGGAAAATTCGCGCAGGAGATGCTGGACATGAAACGGGGCGTTTTTGTGCCGGAAGAGGACGATGAAGAAGCGGATGAATGGAACAACGACATTTTTCAGGTAGCGGAAACCCCGTTTTCGGAATTGGAGGAAGACACCCGTACCGCCATGGAGGAACTACTGGAGGACAACATCAACGAGTACATGATACACAAGGACTATATCCCCGAAGGGAAGGACTTGCAGGACATAGCCGATTGGGTGTTGAAGGAAACCAATGACACGTTTTACTTGAAAGCCGTTCCCGATGACGCCTACCGCAGGCTGGTGGATGATACCGTCCGGAAGATGGTCAAGGAGTGGAAAGACGACGGCTTGGAGATAAAGACCTACGCCGAGTCGCTCACGATCATGGAAACGGAACGGCTCGTCATCCGCAAAATCACCCGCAAGGACACGGGCGCGTTGCTCGCCCTCATGGGCAAGTCGGAAGTCATGTACGCATGGGAACACGGCTTTGACAAGAAGGAGGTGCGCCAATGGGTGAACCGCCAGTTCTCCCGTTACCGCAAGGACGGCTACGGGTATTTCGCCCTTGTGTTGAAAGACGGGGGCAAACTTATCGGACAGGCCGGGCTGATGAAAAGCGTGATAAACGGGAATGAAGCGGTGGAACTCGGCTACATCCTGGACAATGCGTATTGGCACAACGGCTATGCCACGGAAGCCGCCCGAAGATGCCTGCGGTACGCTTTCGAGAAACTGGGCTTGCAAGAGGTCTATTGCAGCATCCGTCCCGAAAACACGTCCTCCATCCGTGTGGCGGAAGCCATTGCCATGAAACCTTGCGGCAGCCATACCATTATATACAATGGAAAAGAAATGCCCCATCTGCTGTATAAAACGGAGAAACCAATGCAGTAATTTTCATTTCAATTGTCAATCAACGAGAAAAGGACAATCCTTAACCCGGTCTGAACATCCAGCCAAGTTAAGGATTTTCCTTTTTTCGCCTATGGCGTTTTTACTTGCCCTGCAAGAGGTGTTGCAGTTCCGGGTCGGACTGGATGCGCTGCAACTCGTCGGCGACAATCTGCCGCACTTCCGCCTTGATGCGGTTGTAGTTCTCCTGTATCATTTCCTTCATGCGGTCGTTGCCGTCGGCATCGGTGAAGTCCGTGATGACGGGGATGGGCTTGTAAGCCTGTTCCTCGCGCTTCACCTTCTCCACGTCCACCACAATCTCGCAATGAAAGATTTTCTGCTCGATGCGCTCGTTGAAGTTGTCGGCCACCGCGCCCACGAACATGCCCTGCGTCAGCGTGGAAATCTTGCTCGCGGGTATCAGGCTCTCCATCTGCGTGTTGATGGAGGTGGACTTGTCCTCCCGGTTGATGGTGACGCTCTGCCGCTTCTGCAAGATTTTGCCGAAACGCTCGGAAAGCGTTTTGGCGGTCTCACCAACGACTTGACCCGAAAAGATGTTTCCCACCGTGTTCATCACGACCGCCGCTTCTTTGTCCCCATAATCGCGTTTCAACTGCGAAAAGTCCTGAAAGCCGAGGCAGACCGCCACCTTGTTGCTTCGGGCAGTGGCGATAAGATTATCCAATCCCTTGAAGTAAATCGTAGGCAGCTCGTCGATGATTACCGCCGACTTCAGCTTGCCCTTCTTGTTAATGAGCTTGACAATTCGGGAATTGTACAGACCCAACGCCGCGCCGTAGATGTTCTGACGGTCGGGATTATTGCCGACGCAGAGAATCTTAGGCTCATCCGGGTTGTTAATATCCAACGTAAACTCACTGTCTGACATGACCCAATAAAGCTGTGGGGAAATCATGCGCGAGAGCGGTATCTTCGCTGATGCGATTTGCCCCATCAACTGCTCGGCTGCACCTCCCTGCCAAGCGTCCATAAAGGGCGAAAGATAGTTTTCCAACTCCGGATAGCTGGTGAGAATAGGGAAAACATCCTCATAACGTCTGTTCAGCAACTCAATGGCGTGTGGGAAGGTGCAATACTTTCCATCCTGATAAATCCGTAAAAACCAGATAATACTGGCAAAAAGTATAATCGGACTCTCCACGAAGAAGTCGCCTTGCTTTTGCACCCAAGTTTTGTTCAAATTTAATAAAATGGTATAGGCACTTTCGTAGGCATCGGTGATGTCCTCCATGAAATCCGGGTGAATGGGATTGCAGCGGTGGCTCCGGCGCGGGTCGTCGAAGTTAATGACGTAGAACTTCGGCTTGACCTTGTAGCCGTCGCCGTGGTTCATCAGGTGGTTGTAAGCGATGGTGGAAAGGTCGCTGAACTTGAAGTCATAGATGTACATCGAGTAAGATTTTTCAATCATCTGCTTGATAAAGCTGTTTACCACGGCATACGACTTTCCGCTGCCCGGAGTGCCCAATACGATGGAAGCGCGGAACGGGTTTACCACGTTGATGTACCCGTCGTTCCACTTCTTCCTGTAATAGAAGCGCGTAGGCAGGTTCACCGAATACTCGTTCTCCATGAGGCGCGTCTCCTGCATGAAGCTCTCGTTTTCCACGTTGAACACGTCATCCATGAGGTTGGTGCGCAAGAGGCGGCTCATCCACGTGCCGGACATCAGGAGGCAGACATAGCCCGCCGCCATCGAAGCGGCATAGAAGGCTACGTTGGCTTCCACGGGCAGCGGCAGGGAGAGCATCCACCAGTTCAGGAAGAACAGGGCCAGCCCTGCGGCAAGCACCGTCCAAATCCTGCCCCACGTGATTTTTTCCTCCTTCACGCCCTTTGTACCCAAGCAAGAGAGAGCCAATAGCAACAGCGCAAAAAGTTTTGTGTAAAGGATATGGTGGAACAGTCCGGCGGTGCGGTCGAAATTGACCAGCACCCGGTCCACGACACCGATGTCGATGCCCCACAGCCTTACGGCTTCATACCCGTACCAATAGAGGTGGACGACCACCAGAATAATGCTCACGGCGCGGAGAAAGTCCATGATTTTCGCCAACGCCCTCAAATCGTCTTCCTGTTGTGACATAAATCTGTTTCTGTTTTTAAGTTGAACAATATGTCCGCAAGGCTTTCCCCGGACATAAGCATACCTCAAGTCCGACCTGAGCCTATCTCAAGTCCGAGGTGAGGCTACCAAAGGTCTGACCTTAGATAGCCAAAGGTCTGACCTTTGCTTGGATGCCCTGCGGACGGATAATTTATAATCCCAAACCCTTCCGGCGTTTCTTCCGCTTGCGTTTGAGTTCGCGCTCGAAGGCGGCTTCTTCCGCCTGTGCGCCCGATGCGTCGCCGCCAAGCAAGCCCAAGCCCGTGGAATGGCTCTCGCCGTGTTCCACATAGGTATGGGCTTCCGCCTGCGGTTCGTCCCGTGTAAGGGTGAACGGCATCGGCGGCGTGTCCGCATACGGCAAAGTGAAGTGCTCCTGCAAGGCGTTGGCGGAAAATTCCCTGCCCAGCCGGGAGCCGTTCAGCACACAGCCCGTGCGGTGGTCGATGAAGGTCGCCCCGTAGATGCGCCCCCCGTCCGTGTGGCGGAACACCACATCCACGCCCTTCGCTTTGAGCAGGGCGACAAATTCATCCTTGCGGTACGTCCTGTCCAATACGGCAGCGACGGTCTTGCGCGTCATGTCCGCCAGACGCTTGTCGCGGATTTGGGCATTGGGATACTCAAACCTGCGCAGCACGGCTTCATAGCCGACGGACTTCCCGATGCAGGATGCCTTGAAGGGATTGCCGACCTTGTTCCCGCCATCATCGGTGGCGGAATAGACCAGTCCGTGATACTCGCGTCCGTTCACCATGCCACGGGCTTCCTCCACAGTGACGTTGTAGAGGGAGAGCAAGGCGCGGTATTCGCCCATTGTCCGGAACTTGTAGGTAGCCATCACCGCCTTGACGGTGTTCGACACCTGACGCTTCACGTCTCCCTGCGAGGCATCCACCTTGCGCAAGGAATTGTCGTTACGGTGCTGCCTGCGGTCGGCGGGGTGCAGACCGTACTTGCGTTCCAGCTCCGTGGTGATGCGCTTGCTGCGGCGATGGATGAAATCCTTGTTCAACCGCCTGCCATTCTCGTCCACATTGACGGAGACGATATGCAGGTGGTGGCGGTTGATGTCCTCATGTTTGAAAATTAGATAAGGCTGGTCGCCGTAGCCCAGCTTCTCCAGATACTCCCGCGCGAGACTTTCCATCTCCATGTCCGTCAGGCGGTCGTCGGGATGCGGATTAAGGGAGATATGGATGACCTTGTTCCGTGTGCGGACGTTCTCCGGCATGTACCGTTTGAAATCCTGTTCGGCACGGGCGATGTCCACCCGTCCGCTGCCATCGTCGAAGACCTTGTTCCCGGCGAGCAGCTTCCCCTCGCCCTCGTTCACTTTCATGCCGTTGTAAGCCAACGCCCCGTACAGCGACGTGCCTACCGTGATTTTTGCGACCATCTTTCCTGAAACTCCCTTGAAAGTTCAACGACCTGCCGCGTGATTGCGGCCAGTTCCTTCGTGCATTGCTCCAGCTTGTAGAGCAATGCCATCGCCTTTTTCTCCGAGAAATGGCAGCGCAGCTCCTTGACCGTCTGGTTATAGTTGTTCCCCACCATGCGGTACTGCGCATGGAAAGCGGACAGCTTCGTGCAGTAGTCGAGCAGCGTCTTGTCCGTGACCAGTACCCGGAACGGCTGTCCGAAGAAGTGCGCCTTCAGGAACACCGCCCTCGCCTCCACGCCGGACTTGCCGTGCATAGCGAGGAACCTGAGCCATTCCCCGTCGTCGAAACGCACCATCACGCAGTGCGACTTGCGGCTTTCCCGTGGATGCCGCCCCCACTTGGGACTGTCAGTCCCGTTCTTTTTCTTGTTCTCGTTCATATTACAATGGATTTAGTGGTGTCACGGCATAAGCGTAGCTTCGGCAACCGCACCGCAGGTGGAAACAGGCTTCCCGACTTCGGAGAGGAAGCCCTCCCCGTGAGGGGCAAGGTCGTTTCGGGAGTAACCCGAAACCCTTTGAGTTACTCAAAGGACACCTTGCTGTGTCTTTGAGGACACAAAAATCCGTGGTAAACGGATTGGGGATAGACCTGCCATTACCCATTTATAAGGCATCGGTCGCCCGATACCTTTCTGCTGCCCAAAAGAAGGACGGAGCCGGGGTCTGCGGTGCGCGCTTTCGGCTTTGCCCTGCCGCTTGGGTGCAAAGGTAGGGTGTTTTCCAAGTCTGAAATACGGCTCAAAAACGCCACAAGCTGCCACGACAGCGCCAAATGCTGCCACGCAAGTGAAAAAAACATAGTTGCCTGCCTGTCCGTTTTCAGATTTGCGAACCGGAAGGCATTCTTGCCCGCCTGCCAGTTCACCTGCCTGCCTGTCAGTCTGCTTGCCCTTGTGCCTGCCTGCCGGCACGCTGGCATACAGGCATTGGAGCGGGGAAATGCCAAAGAGCATAAACCAGCCAAACAAAGAAACTGTTGGAAAGCGATGGAGGAATGTGCTAAGATGTCCACGAGACTACATTTAGCACAAGTGAAAAAGAGTTCTTCATGTTTGTAGTCAATATGTTTGCGAATCCGCAAGCATTCTTGCCCGCCAGCCTGCTCACCTGCCTGCCAGTCTGCTTGCCCTTGTGCCTGCCTGCCGGCATACAGGCATTGGAGTGCTGAAATGCCAAAGAGCGAAAATCAGCCAAGCAAGAAAACTATTGGAAAGCGATTGGTAGGAATGAATTAAGATGTTCATGAGTCCACATTGGCCACAATAGAAAAAGTTCTACCTATTTGTGGCCAATATGCCTGCGAACCTACAAGCTAGCATTCTTCCTTGCCAGGTGGCAGGCATTCTTGCCCGCCTGCCAGTTCACCTGCCTGCCAGTCTGCTTGCCCTTGTGCCTGCCTGCCGGCACGCTGGCATACAGGCATCGGAATGGTGAAAATGCCAAATAACGGCCACAAGCCAAACGCAAGATGAGTGGCGATAAGGCCGGGTAAAGAACGCCACAAGCTGCCACGACAACGCCAAATGCTGCCACGCAACGGCAAAAGGATACAACCTTTGAGAAAGCCCCTTTCCTTTGCAGGCGAAACGGTCGGCACGCCTGCCTGCTTCCGGGCTGACATCCTTGCCAACCTGCCTGCCAGTCCGCCAGCCCTTGTGCCTGCCGGCACACAGGCATACAGGCAAAGGCTTGGTGGAAAGGCAAAGGGCGGATGCCGTTTCAATGGGCCAAACGCCAGGAAAAGCGGTGGAAAGGGTGGCCAAAGAACGCCACAAGCTGCCACGACAACGCCAAATGCTGCCACGCAACAGCAAAGAGACACAACCTTGGCGAAAGTCATTTTCCTTTGCAGGCGGAATGGTCGGTATGCCTGCCCTTATGCTTGCCTGCCGGCACACAGGCATGGATGGGAACAGGCATACCGGGAGGGATGCCGGACTGCCTGCTCGCTTACCGGGCGGATGGCTGCCGACCGGACCAAGAAACGGATGTCTAACAAATAAAAAAGAAGAAAGCATGAAAAAAGAACCTTTGTTCATCGCCTTCTCCACCCAGAAGGGAGGAGCAGGCAAAACGACACTCACCGTACTGATGGCGAGTTACCTGTATTACGTGAAGGGATATGACGTGGCGGTCGTGGACTGCGACTATCCCCAGTTCAGCATCAAGGACATGCGCGAACGCGACTTGAAAAGTATCGAGCGCAACCCGTACCTGCGCAAGCTGGCATACGAGCAGTTCAAGCGCATCGGCAAACGCGCCTACCCGATTGTGGGGAGCCGTCCCGGCAACGCGATTGAAACGGTCAGGCCATTTGTCGAGTCGGCGACACCGCCCGACTTCATCTTCTTCGACCTGACGGGTACGGTGAACAACCTCGACCTGATCCGGACAGTAGCGACGATGGACTACATCTTCTGCCCGATAGCCGCAGACCGTTTCATCATGGAAAGCTCGCTGAAGTACGCGGGCGTCATCAACGACACGCTGATCACTACCGGCAAGTCGAACATCAAGGGCATCCGCCTCTTGTGGAACATGGTGGACAAGCGCGAGAAGACCGACCTGTACGACATCTATGACAAGGTGATAGCCGGGATGGGGCTTGAAGTGCTGGACACCAGTCTGCCCGACAGCAAGCGTTTCCGCAAGGAAGGCTCTGAGGAAGGCGACCGCCCGTTTTTCCGCTCCACGCTGCTGCCGCCGGACAAGGCATTGGCGAAAGGGAGCGGCATCGATGCCCTCGCGGAAGAAATACTCGGCATCGTAAAGCGTTGAACCGATGGCCAAGAAACTCGATGTCGATATTGACCCCGGCAAGTTCCTGGATTCGTTCCGTCCGGAAATGCCCGCGCCCGCCTCCCCGGGGAGCCTCGGAACAGATGGCAACACTTCCGCAAAGGAGGCCAGGCTGGCGGAAAAACCGAAAGCAAAGGTGGGCAAGGATGCCACGGAAAAGGAAGAGGAATACCTGGAACGCTTCCTCCATGCACCGAGAATCCCCGTGTGTTCGGGCAAGACCGCCTACATCCGCAAAAGCTACCACGAGCGGATACAGCGTATCGTGCAGGTCATCGGGAAGAACGGGCTTACGTTGTCGGTCTATGTGGACCGTGTGCTGGAGCAGCACTTCCGCGAATACGAGGAAGTGATCCGCCGACTTTACAAGAAAAATTACGAGGACATTTATTGATTTTATTCACCCTAAAAAACGAAAACAAGATGGGATTTTTCAATTCGAGAATGAAAAAGAAGGGGAATGGCAACCCGAAGGCGGACACTCCCCAAGTGAACAATCTGGAAAAGGCGGACGTAGTCATCCACATTGTGGACGACACCCAATTAGAAAAAGCGGCGGTGTTCCTCCGCTATCTGACGCCCAGACAAGGAGCGCACCGCCAGTGCATTTACCTCAGCCGTGAGATGCACGGGAAGCTGTCCCGCATTGTGCGGACACTGGGCGGGAACGGCAGCACCATTGGCGGGTACATCGAGAATGTGCTGGAAGAGCACTTGCAAACCTATGGGGACGACATCAATGCCCTGTTACGCCGTGAAACCTCGCAACCGCTCTGACGATGGCCGAGCTGCTCATCGTGCTGATGATGGCCTTCAACCTATGGATGGTCATCTACCTGACTTGGGAACGCCGGGAAGAAAACGTACCCAAGGAGGACAAGGAAAAGGATGTGGGCGCACCGGAAAGGTCCGGCGACATCATGGGGAAAAGCCTGTTCCGGATGCCTGAACGAAAACCGCAGGCTGCTGCACCGATGTCCAATGCCACCGTGCAAGCCCCCGGCGAGGAGGTGGACGAGAAGGACGTGGCCTTTGACGATGAAACTGCCTCCCCCAATAGCCGGCTTTCGGGAGCCAGGCCGTCGCGCCAAGTGCCCGACGAGGAACTGGACGAGGTGTTTGCCGACAAGCGTGTTTCCGACATCGGGGCGGAATATGACGAAGACGGAGATGATGACGGCGAGCCTCATGAAGCGGGAGGCATGACCTTCGAGGACATCGACCTTGCCATGCGGACGGTGAAGAAACCGAAAGCCACGAAAGAGGAACGCCGTCACGCCGGAATGGTGTTCTGCGACATGAAGGGCAACGAACTGTTCGCGATGATAGAAAAGAGTTCGGAAGCGACCCGCAGGAAACTGGACGAGCTGATGGACTACTATCTGGACTCCGTGTCGGCGGCGCAGGCAAACACTACACCGGTGATTATGCCCAAGAAAGCGCCCGCAGTTCCGGACAACTTCGAGGACTTCAACATCCGCGACTATGTATAACAAGTAAAAACGTAACAGCAATGCGAAAAAAGAAAATCGACTACGGCTAAACCATCGGCTTGCCACCGAGACCACTAAATCCCAAAAGCCGGCTTCATCCAAAGCCGCAAGAATTAAAACAAGTATCAACCGCCAATGGGAACATCCAACCCGGAGGCACAAAACAGAAAAGATTATGACAAAGACATTGAAGAAAAAGCAAATCATCCTCGCGGCCCTCCTGCTGGCTGCCAACATCCAAGTTTTCGCGCAAGGCAACGGCATGGCGGGCATCACCGAAGCCACCAGCATGGTCACTTCCTACTTTGACCCGGCGACGAAACTCATCTACGCCATCGGCGCGGTCGTCGGGCTTATCGGAGGCATCAAGGTGTACGGCAAATTCAGCGCCGGCGACCCCGACACCTCGAAGACCGCCGCAAGCTGGTTCGGCGCGTGTATCTTCCTGATTGTAAGCGCGACCATCCTGCGCTCGTTCTTCCTCTAACAAACGGGTATCCTATACATATATAATAAGGTATAAGGACAATGGCTGAGTACCCCATCAACAAGGGCATCGGCCGTCCGGTGGAGTTCAAGGGCCTGAAGGCGCAGTACCTGTTCCTGTTCGCGGGCGGGCTGCTCGCCGCCTTCATCCTCTTCATCATCCTCTACATGGCAGGCGCGGGCCAGTGGCTCTGCATCGGCTTCGGCGCGGTATCCGCCTCGTCGCTCGTGTGGCTCACGTTCCGGCTGAACGCGAAGTACGGCGAACACGGGCTGATGAAGTTGGGCGCGGCACGGATGCGCCCACGCCATGTGCTCCACCGCAGACGGGTGTCCAATCTGTTAAGACGAAAAAAGAAGAAAGGAAGAAACGTATGAGAAACATCATGAAAGCCACCACGCTGGAAAGCCGCTTCCCCCTGCTTTCGGTGGAACACGGGTGCATCGTCTCGAAAGACGCGGACATCACCGCCGCCTTCGAGGTGGAGCTTCCGGAGGTCTATACCGTCACGGCGGAGGAATACGAGGGCATCCACGCCACGTGGTGCAAGGCAATCAAGGTACTGCCCGACCATTCGGTGCTGCACAAGCAAGACTGGTACGTGAAGGAACGGTACCGCCCCGACCTCGGCAAGGAGGGCATGGGCTTCCTCGCCCGCAGCTACGAGATGCACTTCAACGAGCGCCCGTTCCTGCACCACAAGTGCTACCTGTTCCTGACGAAGACTACGAAGGAGCGCATGAGGCAGCAGAGCAACTGGAATACGCTGTGCCGGGGGCATATCGTACCGAAAGAAATACAGGACAAGGAGACGGCGGTGAAGTTCATCGAGGCGGTGGAGCAGTTCGCGCGTATCCTGAACGATTCGGGGCATATCAAATTGCGCCGCCTCTCCGATGACGAGCTTACAGGCACGGACAAGGAGACGGGCATCATAGGCAGGTACTTCGCCCTGTCGCTGGGCAACGCGGACTGTCTGGAGGACATCGAGATGACGGCAAGGGAAATGCGCGTCGGCGACAACCGCCTGTGCCTGCACACCCTGTCGGACACGGAGGACCTGCCCGCAGCGGTGGCCACGGACTGCCGTTACGAAAGGCTGTCCACCGACCGCTCGGACTGCCGCCTGTCCTTCGCCGCGCCGCTGGGACTGCTGCTGCCCTGCAACCACATCTACAACCAGTATGTCTTCATCGGCAACAGCGACGAGGAACTGCGCCGCTTCGAGAAAACGGCGAGGAACATGCAGTCGCTCTCCCGGTACAGCCGCCAGAACGCCATCAACCGCGAGTGGATTGAAGAATACCTGAACGAAGCGCACTCGCAGGGGCTGAAGTCCGTCCGCGCCCACTTCAACGTGATGGCGTGGAGCGACGACGCGGAGGAGCTGAAACGCATCAAGAACGACGTGGGCAGCCAGATGGCAAGCATGGGCTGTGTGCCGCGCCACAACACGACGGACTGCCCGACGCTGTTCTGGGCGGGCATCCCCGGCAACGCGGCGGACTTCCCGGCGGAAGAGTCGTTCCACACGTTCATAGAGCAGGCGGTGTGCCTCTTCGCGGGCGAGACCAACTACAAGGACTCTCCGTCCGCCTTCGGCATCCGCATGGCGGACCGCATCAGCGGCAAGCCCCTGCACATCGACATCTCCGACCTGCCGATGAAGCGCGGCGTGACGACCAACCGCAACAAGTTCGTATTGGGTCCTTCGGGCAGCGGCAAATCGTTCTTCATGAACCATCTGGTCAGACAATACTATGAGCAAGGCTCCCATGTGGTGCTGGTCGATACGGGCAACTCCTACCAAGGGCTGTGCGAGATGATACACCGCAAGACCAAGGGAAAGGACGGGGTTTATTATACCTATACGGAGGACAACCCGATTTCCTTTAATCCGTTCTACACGGAGGACAAGGTGTATGACATCGAAAAGAGGGAAAGTATCAAGACTTTGTTGCTGACGCTGTGGAAGAAGGACAATGAGCCTGCTACCCGTGCGGAGGAGGTTGCACTTTCCAATGCCGTGTCGCAGTACATAGGACGTATTAAGGAAGACAACAGCATTGTCCCATGCTTCAACACGTTCTACGAGTTTATAGACACGGATTATCGCAAGGTATTGGAAGATAAGAAAGTGCGTGAAAAGGACTTTGACATTGCCAGTTTCCTGAATGTGCTGGAGCCGTACTACAAGGGCGGTGAATATAATTACCTGCTTAATTCGGACAAGGAACTGGACTTGCTACACAAGCGGTTCATCGTCTTTGAAATCGACCAGATAAAAGAGCACGCCATCTTGTTCCCGGTTACGACAATCATCATTATGGAGTTGTTCATCAACAAGATGCGCCGTCTGCAAGGTATCAGAAAGATGATAATAATTGAAGAGGCTTGGAAGGCGATTGCTTCGGCGAATATGGCTTCCTATGTAAAGTATCTTTATAAGACGGTCAGAAAGTATTTCGGCGAGGCAATAGTGGTGACGCAGGAGGTGGACGACATCATCAGCTCGCCCATCGTCAAGGAGTCCATCATCAACAACTCGGACTGCAAGATACTGCTCGACCAGCGGAAGTTCATGAACCGCTTCGACCAGATACAGGGATTGCTGGGGCTGACGGAAAAGGAGAAGTCGCAGATACTTTCCATCAACCAGTCCAACGATTCGTCCAGACGATACAAGGAGGTGTGGATAGGCTTAGGCGGCACACAGTCGGCGGTGTACGCCACGGAGGTGTCCATACACGAATACCTTGCCTATACAACGGAGGAAACGGAGAAGATGGAAGTCCGCGAACTGGCGGGGAAGCTGGGCAGCGACATGGAAGCCGCCATACGGCAGATTGCGGAGAAACGTATGGACGAAGAAAAGTAACCGATGGAAACATCACCCGACCACAGACGGCGTTTGAGGCCACCTTATACGGCATATAAGGGTGTATCAAACGGCGTATGAGGTCAAGACACATTTTATCAACAAAAAAACAAGAATTGAAGATTATGAACATTGAACTGACAAAGACACAACGGCTGCTGCTTTGCGGCGGTCTGATAGGCTTGGCGTCGCTGATGCTGCAAGCCTGCGAGACGGTAATGAAAGAAAACGAAGACATCCGCGAGAAGATTTGCGGCAACTGGCAGAGCGTGGAGGGCAAGCCCGACATATTGGTGTACAAGGAGGGCGCACTTTACAAGGTGACGCTGTTCCGCAGGGCGGGCGTCCACCGGAAACTGAAGCCGGAGACCTACCTGCTGCAAAGGGAGGCGGACGGTAACCTCTACCTGAACACGGGCTTCCGCATCGACGTGGCATACAACGAGGAAACGGACATCCTGTCCTTTTCGCCTAACGGCGACTATATCCGGGTGAACACGGATGAAACAGCCAATGGCGAAAAGAAGAAAGAACAATAAGAATGTACCACTAAATCCAATGTGAATATGAGACAAAAACTGAAAATGCCATTGGTGGCAGCCTGCCTGTGCCTTGCAGGTGCAGGCACGGCAAACGCCCAATGGGTGGTGTCCGACCCGACGAACCTCGCGCAGAGCATCATCAACTCCGCCAAGGAGATGGTGGAAACGGCGGGCACGAAAGCCAACACGCTCAACGGCTTCTTGGAAACCAAGAAAGTGTTTGAGCAGGGAAAGAAGTATTACGACGCGCTGAAATCCGTACATGACGTGGTGAAGGGCGGCGTGAAGGTGTCGAAAAGCATCGGGTTGGTGATGGAAATATCAGAAATCTATGTGGATAACTACCAGAAGATGCTCTCTGATGAGAACTACACGCCGGAAGAGCTTGCCGCCATATCGTCGGGCTACACCATGCTGATAGACGAGAGTTCGGACGTGCTGCAAGACCTGAAGAACGTGGTGAACGTGACGGGGATGTCGCTCACGGACGCGGAACGGCTGGCGATTATCGACAACGCCTACCGCAGCCTGATGAACTACCGCAACCTCGTGCGCTACTACACGAACAAGACCATATCGGTGTCCTACCTCCGGGCAAGGAAGAAGAACGACATGGACCGGGTGATAGGACTCTACGGAAACCCCAACGAAAAATACTGGTAAGTTATGGGAGAGTTCGACAACCTTCACCAGATACTCCTTTCGCTCTACGACGAGATGATGCCGCTGTGCGCGGACATGACGGGCGTGGCGAAAGGGCTTGCCGGGCTGGGCGCGTTGTTCTACGTGGCGGTGCGCGTGTGGCAGTCGCTCGCCCGCGCCGAGGCGATAGACGTGTACCCGCTGCTCCGCCCGTTTGCGCTCGGTTTGTGCATCCTGTTCTTCCCGACCATCGTGTTGGGTACGATGAACAGCGTGTTAAGCCCCATCGTGCAGGGCGTACACGGCATCCTCGAAGAACAGACCTTCGACATGAACGAGTACCGGGAGCAGAAAGACAAACTGGAATACGAGGCGATGATGCGCAACCCGGAGACCGCCTACCTCGCCAGTGATGAGGAATTTGACCGCCAGTTGGACGAGCTGGGCTGGTCGCCCTCGGACTTGGTGACGATGACGGGGATGTACATGGACCGGGCGGCGTACAACATCAAGAAGACGGTGCGTGACTGGTTCCGGGAACTGCTGGAACTGATGTTCGCCGCAGCCGCGCTCATCATCGACACGCTCAGGACGTTCTTCCTCGTGGTGCTGAGCATCCTGGGACCGGTAGCCTTCGCCTTTGCCGTATGGGACGGCTTCCACTCGACGCTCTCGGCGTGGTTCAGCCGCTACATACAGATTTACCTGTGGCTTCCCGTGTCGGATTTGTTCAGCACCATACTGGCGAAGATACAGATTCTGATGTTGCAGAACGACATACAAGCGATGCAGACCGACCCGAACTTCTCGGTGGAGGCGAGCAACGGGGTGTACATCGTGTTCCTCATCATCGGCATCGTGGGCTACTTCACCATCCCGACGGTGGCAGGCTGGATCATCCAAGCAGGTGGCGGCATAGGCAGCTACAACAAGAACATCAACACCGCCGGGGCTTTGGGCGGCAGCGTGGCGGGAGCCGCCGCAGGAAACGTGGCAGGCCGCGCGGGCAAGCTCATCAAGGGAACGGCGGGAAAGCTGTTCCGAAGATAGGCATTCCGGACAATCCGTTTCCGTGAGTTGCCCGACCCTTAAAAACGGATTATTGAACAATTAAAAGACGAAAAGAAGAAAATGGAATTCAAATCACTCAAGAACATCGAGACGAGTTTCCGGCAGATACGTCTGTTCGGCATCGTCTATACGGCGGCCTGCGCCCTCGTGGTGGTCTGCTCGGTGGTGTGCGCCTTCCGCTTCGCCGAGGCGCAACGGCAGAAGATATACGTCCTCGATGGAGGCAAGAGTCTTATGCTCGCGCTCTCGCAGGACCTGTCGCAGAACCGCCCGGCGGAAGCCAGGGAACACGTGCGCCGCTTCCACGAACTGTTTTTCACCCTCTCGCCGGAGAAAAGCGCGATAGAGCACAACGTGAAACGCGCCCTGCTCTTGGCAGACAAGAGCGCGTACAACTATTACGCCGACTTCGCCGAAAAGGGCTTCTACAACCGCATCATCGCCGGGAACATCAACCAAGTGTTGCAGGTGGACAGCGTGGTGTGCAATTTCGACCGCTATCCCTACGAGGCGCGGACATACGCCCGTCAGATGATTATCCGCGAGAGCAACGTGACGGAACGGACATTAGTAACCGCCTGCCGCCTGCTCAACGCGAGCCGCTCGGACGACAACCCAAACGGCTTCACCATCGAGGGCTTCACGGTATTGGAGAACAAGGACATCCGGACGATTGAAAGATAATGCGTATGGGAAAGATGAAAAATCTCATTGAAAAGTGGACCACCGGGCTGAAAGGTTGGTTACGCAATAGGCTGGACGCCCTGCCGCCCAAAGCACGGCTTAGGATAGTCCTTGCGGCATTTGCCGTGTTCGCCTCGCTCTGTCTCTACATGACTGCCGCCGCAATCATCGGCTTCGGCAAAGGGGAAGAGGCATTGGAGATACGGCACATCGAGAAGTTAGAAATATATAATAAGGTGTATCACTCAAATTTGAATCCACAATGAAATTATCAGATTGGATATGGGAAAAGATGGAAAACTTGCAGGATGCCGGATTCCGATGGAAACCGACCTTGAAGTTCTGCCATCAGGTGCTTCGCTTGGATTACAATGCCATTGCCGATTCCATCGTAAGGAACGGGCATCGCCCGGCAATTACGGAAGAGCAGGCAAAAATACTCTGGGATTACCGTTTCTTCCGGAATCTGGACCAGACGGAACGCAGCGGCTGGCACAAGGTTATGGATGTACTGCAACAAACCGATTGGGGCAAACAGCAGGTCTGGTTGTTGTCCGGATTGAAAATGGGGAATGAAACACTTCCCCAAAAACTGAATGCCATGTACACGCTGCTTTGTAGTGCCCATACGGGTAAAAGCCATACCCTATGTCCTCTGCCCAATCCGGAAGAAGTGGCTACCGCCCATAAGCTGGTAGGGTATTGCATGAAGGACGAGGAACTCGACTACTTGAAGCGGCTTGCCCTGCATGGGGAATATCCGGGAGACCTGACCGCCATCAGGCATGGTCTGATGGATATGTACCAAAAGATAGAGGACCTCGAATGGGAACGGGCCAAGGAAATGCGTGCGGACAATCACTGGTCGGCGGACTCCATCGATGCGGCCATCCAGGAGGAAAAAGGACGGATTATGCGCAGTGCCTCCGATTTGTACGAGCAGAAAGTGCAGGGCAAGTTCCCGGACGACTATCGGAAAGCCCTGCACCGGGAACGGATGGTGCTTCATGGACTCTCTCAAAAGGGATGGGACGGGCAGACAAAAATTCCGAAACCTCTGTTGGTCAAGTATGGGTTGGCGGAATCATTCGGAAAAATAAGCGATGCGTTGATGGATTACATTATCCGTTGTGACATGGGAGACGATACTTATCCCAAGCATATGGTAGGGCATCATAACCGCATCATCAAAGAACAGTCCCGGATAGGATTGGAACGCTTGGAACACAGGTTGTTTCCGGATAAAAACAAACCAAAGCTCCATCCGGCTTCTTTGGGTACGCATAAAATGCCCATTCGCTTACAGAATCAGGTAAGCAAAGAGAATAAAGGTATAAAAATCAGACTTTGACAAGCTAATTGAACTGATGATGGAAACAAAAGAACAGAAGAATGAATCAAGAACAAAAGAGAAAAAGCCGCTGACGGAACAACAGCGTCAGCAAAGGCAGAAGATGCTGGTCTATCCGCTGATGGTGCTGCTGTTCGCCGGGTGTATGTGGCTCATCTTCGCGCCGTCCTCCGAGGACAAGGAGAAAGAACGGCAGGGACAGGGATTCAACACGGACATGCCCATGCCCGAAGACTCCAAAATCATCGGGGACAAGGCGAAAGCCTACGAGCAGCAGGATTTGGAAAACAAGCGGAAGGAACGCCGGGGCATGGTGGGCGACCTCTCCGCGTTCTGGAACGACAGCGACGGTGACACGCCAACGGACGATGCCGACACTTCGGACGATTACCGCCTGACACGGACGGAAACGACCGACGGGGAAACGGCGGACGAAAGACAGGCGGGCATCCGCACTTCCGCTGCCGCCTACCAACGGCTGAACACCTCGCTGGGCACGTTCTACGAGCCGCCGAAGGAGGACACGGAAAAGGAGGAACTCCGGGAGCGCATCGACGAACTGGAAGCCATGCTGGTGGCGCAGGATAGCAAGCCTTCCACGATGGAGGAACAGGTCGCCCTGTTGGAAAAGTCCTATGAGCTGGCGGCGAAGTACCAGAATGACAACAATGCCGGACAAGCCGCACAGCCCGATGAAACGGGAGGTTCTGTGAGTACAGGCGAAAAGAGCATGAAGGCAGAACCCGTAAGCGATGTAAGGCGGACGGTGGTGTCCGCCCTGCCGCAGCCCATGACAGACTCGGCGTTCATCGCGGACTATTCGGGGGAACGCAACTACGGCTTCCACACCGCCATCGGTGCGGAGGAAACGACGGGGAAGAACACCATCGCCGCCTGTGTGCAGGGCGACCAGACGCTGACGGACGGGCAGACGGTGAAGCTCCGGCTGCTGGAGCCGATGCGCGTGTCGGGGCGCGTCATCCCCCGGAACACGCTCCTTGTGGGCGCGGCACGGTTGCAGGGCGAAAGGCTCGGCATCGGCATCACCTCGCTGGAACACGGGGGAAACATCATCCCGGTAGAACTGGAGGTGTACGACAGCGACGGGCAGGCGGGCATCTTCATACCCGGCTCGATGGAGATAGACGCGGCAAAGGAAATCGGGGCGAACATGGGCAGCTCGCTCGGAAGCAGCATCAACATATCGACCGACGCGGGGGCGCAGCTCGCCTCCGACTTGGGGCGAGGGGCGATACAGGGCATCTCGCAGTACATCTCGAAAAGGATGCGCACGGTCAAGGTACATCTGAAGTCAGGGTACAGGGTATTGCTCTACCAAGAAAAGGAATGAACAGTCCAAAAACATAAAGGCAAAAAAAGAAAAAATAATCAACAAACTAATTTTTATTTACCACTAAATCCAACGTAAAATGAGTATCAAGAAAGTAATGACAATGTTTGCCCTGCTGATGGGCATCGCCTGTGCGAGCTACGCGCAGGGAGTGACGAACGACAGCACTGCCACCGCCAAGGAGGACGGGCTGGAACTGGTGAAGGACGTCTATCCGCAGACGGAGGAGGACGGCGACCTGTACCACGGTCTGACGAAAAAGCTGATGTTCGACCGCATGATACCGCCGCACGGCTTGGAAGTCACGTATGACAAGACCGTCCACATCCTGTTTCCGGCGGCGGTGCGCTACGTGGACTTGGGTTCGCCCAACCTGATAGCGGGCAAGGCGGACGGTGCGGAGAACGTCATCCGTGTGAAGGCGACGGTCAAGAATTTCCGCAACGAGACGAACATGAGCGTCATCACGGAGGACGGGTCATTTTACACATTTAATGTGAAATACGCCGATGAGCCGCTTATCCTGAACGTGGAAATGAAGGACTTTATCCACGACGGCAGCACGGTGAACCGACCGAACAACGCGCAGGAAATCTACCTGAAGGAACTGGGCAGCGAAAGCCCGATGCTGGTACACCTCATCATGAAGTCGCTGCACAAGGAGGACAAGCGCAAGGTGAAGCACATCGGCTGCAAGCGTTTCGGCATCCAGTACCTGCTGAAAGGGATTTATGTCCACAATGACCTGCTGTATTTCTACACGGAGATAAAGAACCAAAGCAATGTGCCGTTTGACGTGGACTACATCACGTTCAAGATTGTGGACAAGAAGGTGGCGAAGCGTACCGCCATGCAGGAACAGGTGCTGTTCCCGCTCCGCGCCTACAACTACGCCGTCCGTGTAGCCGGGAAGCGGTCCGAACGCACGGTGTTCTGCCTTCCGAAGTTCACCATCCCCGACGGCAAGCAGCTCGTGGTGGAGATGAACGAGAAGGACGGCGGACGCCACCAGACGTTTACCGTGGAGAACGAGGACTTGGTACAGGCTGAAACCATCAACGAACTGCGCGTGCGATGAAAGGAAAGGTACTGTTTATTGTAACGCTTCTGTTCGTCCTCCTGGCAGGACGGGCGGAAGCCCAACGGTGCCTGCCGAAGATGCGGGGCATCGAGTTGAGAGCCGGGCTGAACGAGGCGGACGGCTATGTGCTGGGAGCCATGCTTTCGAGCTACGCGAAAGGTGGGAACAAGTGGGTGTACGGGCTGGAATACCTGAAAACCAGCCACGGATACCGGAGTACGACCATCCCTGCGGCACAGTTCACGGCGGAGGGCGGTTACTACTACAACTTCCTCTCGGACGCGAAAAAGGTGGTGTTCTTCTACGCTGGCGCGTCAGCCCTTGCCGGGTACGAGACGGTGAACTGGGGCGGAAAGACGCTGTACGACGGGGCGAGGCTGAACAACAAGGACGCCTTTGTCTATGGCTGCGCCGCCACGCTGGAAATGGAGCTGTACCTCGTGGACTTCATTGCGCTGACGGCCTCGCTGCGTGAACGCTTCCTGTGGGGCGGCAGCATGGGCGTGTGCCACACGGAATACGGGATAGGCGTGAAGTTCATCATCAACTGAATGTGCGCCTATATGGATATAGAAGCGATGAAACGCTATCCGCTGGAGGACTTCCTTGCACGGCTGGGGCATCATCCCGTGCAAAGACGTGCCAACGCCATCTGGTACAGGTCGCCGTACCGGGAGGAACACACGCCTTCCTTCAAGGTAAACCCGGAAAAGAACCTCTGGTTTGATTTTGGCGAGGGCAAGGGCGGTAACATCTTCGCCCTTGCGGGGGAGTTCATCCAAAGCGGCGACTTCCTCACACAGGCGAGGTATGTGGCGGAGGTGGCGGACATGCCGTTGCAGGACTATGAGCAACGCCGCACCCCCGAAGTGCGGCAACCAGCCGGACACAGCTTCGAGGACGTGGAAGTGCTGCCCTTGCAGAGCCGGGCGTTACTCCATTACCTGCAAGAAAGGGGCATACCGTCCGCCATAGCCATCGCGAACTGCAAGGAGATGCGCTACTCCACGCACGGGAAACGGTATTTCGCCGTGGCTTTCGGCAACTGCGGTGGCGGCTACGAGATACGCAACCCGTTCTTCAAGGGCTGTGTGCCGCCAAAGGACGTCACCCTGCTGCCGTCAGGCTCTGCCGTTTGCAACGTGTACGAGGGCTTTGTGGACTACCTTTCCGCCCGTGCATTAGGCATCGGCGGCGGGGAGGACCACCTTGTCCTCAACTCGGTGTCCAATGTGGCGAGGGCGTACCGGCATCTGGACGGCTACGGAACGGTGCGGTGCCACCTTGACAACGACGAAGCCGGGCGGCGGACATTGGAAGCCCTGCGCACACGTTACGGCGAAAGGGTGTCGGACTGCTCCGGCATCTACGGCGGATGCAAGGACTTGAACGAGTATCTGCAAAGCCGTCTGAAACAAAACGAGAAGAACAACAAGAACATCAAACTTAAAATGTAACGGTTATGAACATGAACAAATTAAACAATACACGGAAAGTGAAAAGAAACATAGTAAAATCATTGGCAACCCTTTGTCTGGGGCTGCTCTCTGTATGCTTCACCGCCTGCGATGACGATTTGGACGTGACGCAAGCCTATCCGTTCACGGTGGAAGCCATGCCCGTGCCGAAGGAACTGGCGCAGGGCGAGACGGCGGAAATCCGTTGCGAACTGGTACGCGAGGGCGAGTTTGACGGGGCGGTCTATACCATCCGCTATTTCCAATACGACGGGGAGGGCACGTTGAAGCTGGATAACGGCTTGGTGTTGCAGCCCAACGACCGCTACCTGCTGGAGAACGAAAAATTCCGCCTATATTACACCTCGGAGTGCGACGAGTCGCAAAGCCTGACCATCACGGTGGAGGACAATTTCGGCAATGCCTGCGAGTGGGAATTGGAGTTCAACAACGACTCGGACGCGGAAACGGAGGGAGGCGTCGCTGTGTCTGACACCTTGAACGCCAGCCGATGATGCGCAAGGCGTTGCTCCTGCTGCTGGCGGCTGCCCTCTGTGGCAGCCTGCCGGCACAAGACACGGACAGCATGGCGGAACTGCTGGCATCGTTTAACAATCATCCCAAGGCTGACATCGCCGTTGAACTGATAAAAAAGTACGAGGGACTGCACGACCGTTCCGATTACCCCTACTACGGCTACGGGCATCGCAGGTTGCCCAACGAAAACCTTTCCTATGACATGACGGAGGCGGAAGCCGAAGCCCTGCTCCGCAAGGATTTGGCGGTGCGCTACAAGCTGTTCCGCAAATTTGGTAAAGATGCCTTGCTTCTTACCGTATTAAGTTTCAATGTGGGTCAAGGGGTATTGCTTGGTCACGGCGGACACCCGAAAAGCAAACTCATCCGCAAGCTGGAAGCCGGGAATCGAGACATTTACCGTGAATATATCGCTTACTGCCGGTACAAAGGAAAGCAGCACGCCATGCTATTCAATCGAAGAAAAACAGAATTTGCGTTGCTATATATTCCGTGATATGATTAAAATTCCTTGCGGTAAATAATTTCGCAAGGAATTTTTGCTTCCAATACAAATAAACATATTATCTTTACAAATAAATTTTCGAAAAATGAAAGAGCCGAAAGAAATCTATTATTTACCTGTAGAACAGTTATCTGATGATGTTATTCAATATATTGAAAAAGTTTTTGAGTTATTAGATGCTGTAAAAAATGATTGCAATAGCAATAATTTTTCTCGCCGATTTACTTTCATAAGAGATGAGAAAGCTATTAGTGATGTTGCGGAAATTAAAAAAGATAATAATAAATTAAATCATATATATATCAACGAAAATTTCTGTCAGTATTTATGGTCTGTTTGTGTCTATCTTATCGCATATTTTGAAAATGTTATACATATCCCTATGATGGATGCTGTTGGTATTAATAAAAATGGATATAAGCCCAATATGATAGATGTAGAATATGGCAATGATTGTTTTTTCAGAGGACGGCAATTATTACATAACTTTAATAGAGATGCATATTGGGTTACTCCAAATATCTGTAATCCGCAGCAATTTGAAAATATTATAAGCCATGCGAATGATGTCTATTGTGCTGCAATAGCATTTATATATGCTCACGAGTTTTCACATAATTATTTGGGGCATACACAAATACAGCAAACGCTTTCTCGTTCAATAAATGATGAAATTGCAGCAGATGATATGGCAATTAGCTTTATTCAAACTGAATATAACTCTGCATGGGGAAGAACCTATAAGGCAGGAATTGCAACTACATTAGCAGCCCTTTTATTAATGGGAGAGGATTCTATTTCTGGTGGTGGAACCCATCCAGATATGGATGTTCGAATAGAAAATTTGGTTACTAAACTGGAATTGCACGAAATGGATCTTCTTTGGGGCTATTTAGGGGTTGCTTTAAGATTATGGCTTCTTGTTTTTGATGGCTTATCCATCAAAGAGGATATGCAGCAACCGGGGTTTGGTTCATACAAAGAGATATATTTATATTATATAGAAAAATTAAAGATTGTCAGGCAACAACGTTATCCTACAATTATCAAACCAGACTGGGATATATAATTAATGACTTCATTGGATTTTTCCATCTTATCGAAGATGGGGGCAACGGTTTCTTTGCTACTTTCTTATCCGCCGACCTGCTCATGAAAGAAAGTAGCGGGCGGCAAGCCTGCCGCCCGATTTTACCGCTTTATCCTTTGCAGCACACGCTCAAGTGTGCGCTCGGCAATGGGGCGTGTGTCCTTGTTCCAAAGGTTATACCCGTGTACGGATATTCCCACGCTCCGCAAATCTCGGATATAACCGGACGCTTCATCTTGCGTGGGCAGGTAAACGAACTGCACCCATGCGTCCCTGCCGTCTGTCAGTATGAAATAGTATTTCATTTCGCTTGTTTTTTCAGTTGTTACGAATGGAGTGTGGGCGGTGTTTCCACCGCCACGCACTCAAAATTCCTTTATGTCGGCGATAGCCGTGCAGCGTGTGAGCCATTCCTTTACGCAGGGCATGTTGTATTCGGAAGTGATGACTGCCGTATGCCCGTTTATCTGCGTAAACCTCGTACTTTCATAGTCCTCCACCCATCCTTTGAGGCTGTCCGTTCCCCATGCGTCCGCATCGGCGAACATATTGTCCAAAACCTTGATAGGGTCGCTGAACGTCACTATCAGCGTTTCATATCCTGCGCTCATCGTCTGCCCTCCTTCGCTTTAATCCATTCGTCACGCAACCGCCTGCACTCGTCCAATGTGGGTTTCACGCAGGAGAACAGTTCTCCCGTTGTGGTGTCCCGATAGTCATATTGGTACATCGTGCGGACTTTGCGCCCGATTTTCAGTTGGAATTTCTCGTATTTCTCACCTGCCGTGCAGGTGCTTACTCCGTTAATAGTCATTCTTGTTGTCATAGCCTTATCAATTAAAATTCAACAATCAGTAATCTGTTCTCCAAACATTGGTCGGGGTCGGATGCCTTTTTCTGTGTCACCCACAGATGGTGTGCGCCATACCCGAATGCGAAAAGGGCGTTGAAAAGTTTCTTTCGGGCGAACACCTCCATTACCCCCCTTACATCCTGCTCGTCCTTTGTCAGTACAAGCGTGTTCAACAATTCGATGAACATTTCAGGCAGTTTCTCGTGCCACCCGAAAATCATGTTTTCTATTCTCACTTCCATATCAATAAGTATTAAGTTGTTAAACGATTACGCTGCTTCTTTCATCCGTTTCCGTATCTGCTCGGCATTGTCCTCCACCAATTTGATGATGCGGTCGTGGTATTCGGTGTTGGAGTTGCATACGCCACGGCTCTGCACCACTTTTAATGTCCGCAAGTCCACCTCCACTGTCTCGATGCGTCGCTCGTCTATCCGTGCGGAAAGTATCAGGGAGTTCTCATTGTTGTAGTAGGCGTTGGCATAGACGCAATGGTGCATGGCTTTCCCCTCCTCGTAGAACTCGTCCACGCTTTGCAGCACCTTGACGATGATTAGACCGTCCGTCAGTACAAGGTTGAGGAATGCGGCTTTCTTTCGGATATACTCGTCTTTCTCTTTCGCCATTTCTTCCAGACGCTTCCGCTCACGCTCCAACCGCTCGGCTTCCCACTCCCTGTGTTGCTGCTGCCGTTCACGCTCCAATTGGACTTGCCGTTTCCCCATATACAGGTCGTGAGCCGCCTTGAAATCGGGCGGGCATATGAAACGGGGGTTGCGCAAATCTTTTCCCAATCTCTCTAAGAGATATACGAGGTCGCACCACAATGAGATGTCGGTTATGGCATATTTATTCCGCATGGCTATCTTGTACGAGTTCCAACATCTGTCAAGTACCTGCGGACGGGAGAGGAAATAGCGCAAGTGTTCGATGTTGCCCGACTTCAGCAATGTTTCCGCACGGCTGTCCGAAAGGATAGCCTTGAAGAAGTCGTAAGGCAGTATGCCGTGCAGGTTGCCGTCAAAGCCATTTCGCTTAATTTCGGGGATAATCCGTCGGCGTGGATAGGTGCATATCGGGTCAATGTCATACACCTTATGCTGGTTGTTCCTGCGGATTTCCATCGGGCTGTCCTCGTTCCACAAGTCGTAGTAGAGAAGTGAAAAGCCACGCAACCTTGCCACTGTCTCGGACTTGCCGTCAGGAGCAATCCACCGCTGTGCCACCTCAAAGATGGAATACTCCGCCTTTTGCCCGACTTTCTGACGGCTCCTGACGAAAAAGAAACGTATTACCTGGTAGCCTTTGCAGGTGGTGATGATGGAGAAATACTCGTTGTCCACGAACACCCTCTTTCGGGTGTCCGTGATTTCCAATGCCGTGCCGCAGTTCGGGCAGGTGCATCCGCAAAGCGTGTCGGCAAGGCTGTGTCCGCTTTTCCATGCGTGTCCGCACTCCGTGCAGGTAATGACGCCTTTTGCAGTCCGCCTGCCGTAGTGCTTGAAACAATGGTGGAAAGCGTAGGTTCTCTGTGCGTTTGTCAGTTCGGGCAGGGTTGCGCTCAGACGGATGACTTCTTTCTGTATGGGTGTCTTGGGTTTCATAGGTTCAGAATAATGAAAGTTCAACTTGTTGTGCGTTTGTCTTTTGGTTCGCCTTAGCCTTGTTCCGGTTTTGCATCTTGCGCAGTTCCTCGTCTTGGTATTGGCGGATGGCTCTCTGCCTTGCTTCCGCCTTTTCCTCGTCCGTCAGTTCAACTCCGCATACCATGACTTGGCACGGGATTGGTTTGCCGATGTCGATGTCGTCCTCGTCAAAATAGTGTACCGCTTGCGACAAGACTTCCCCTGCGGTAACGCCTATGCCGTTGCCTCCATTGCATTGGCTTTTCGCCCAATGCAACAAATAGGTGATGCAATCGTCCATGTTCTTGTTCGGCTTGCTGTAACTTGCTGCAAACAGCTTGTCCTCCGCCGCACGGCTGTCCAAATAGGCTTGGATGGTCCGCTTGAAATGGTCTGTTCCGTTCATATCTGTATGTATTTTAGTTATTTGAAAAATTCTCCGTTGGATAAAAACTCGTATTCGTTGGCTTCGCAATCACGCTCAAAGGCTTCCTCGTTGCTAGCATATTCCACATCATCCCTGCAAAAGCGGAAAAAGCTGTCGATGCAGTCATTCATCAAGTCATACAAGTTCGTATGCTTGTCGGGGACTTTCAGAAAGTCGTATATGGGTTTCAGTATGTCCATGTCCGCACAATAACCCGTCAGCACACAATCATTGGTTACGGATATCCGACTTCTGCGCTGTTTGTGGAAGTCCTTTTTGTGCCAATAGGTCTTGGGCTTGAAAAGGTTGTGCCAATAGTTGTTCACGATGAATTTCAGCAACCGCACACCGCACAGTTCTTCCTCTTCCCCGCTGTAATTTGAGATGAATTGGAAATTATAGGTACAGGCATCATAATTCCACCTGCTTACCTTTACCTTGAAAATCTCCTCAAAGGCTTTCAACGTTGCCCTGTTGTCGGATGCGTCATATTCAAAGCCTTTCAACCACTTCCAATAGGCGTTCTCTTTCGCCTTGTCCGAAAGCTCGTCCACCTTGTAAACTTCGTATTTCCTCGTTTCCGTTCTCATAACTTTGCTCTATTGTTCGTCCAACATATTGTGATAAAACAACTCGTCATCCCGTCCGTAGATTTCCATCGTAGGGTTGTTGTCGTTTTCCGCAGGGGACAGTCCTTCCACCGTTTCGGGGTTCAATTCGTAGTCGCAATAGATGACGTTCTCGTCCATACCGATATGGCTGTTCACGTCTTTATCTTCCCATGAAAGAATGATGGATTTGGCTTCTTCATAGCTGTTCGCTTTGATGGAGAAGCGGGTACGTTCCCAGCAAGTTACCTTGCAATCCATATAAAAGTCAAAAGTTTCCATTGTCTGTAATTTAAGATGGTTATACGGTTTTCTGTAAAATCTCTATGTGGTATTGGGGCGGGCATTCCAAGATGAGAAAGGCGATGAAGTCCTTTCTTGCCTCCTTGTTCAACTCGTGGTACAACCTCCTGAATGAGGAAAAGTTACCGTTGATGCACACCTCTACCATATACTCGAAGATGTTGTCCACCTCGTAATACCTGCATTGTTGTGCCACTGTCTTGCTGTGTCTTTTCGCCATATCCGTATGAATTAAAGGGTTAATAACCAAATGAAAATTCCGATAGCTGCCACTACTGAAAGCAGGGCGGTGAGGATGCCGAACATGAAGTTCAACATACCCAGCAGGATTTCCCCTGCGATGCCCACCGCCAAACCTCCTGCGCAAAGGGTAATGCCCCATGCTGCTCTCACCATTGCGGACAATACGCTCCGCATAGCCTTTCCGATGTCGTTCAATGTCATTCTCATATCTTCCAATTTTTAGATTGTTGTTACTTGTCTTGCTCGGATGGGGAGGTCGGGTCGAGTCCTTTTTCTTTTCGCCTCTCCGTATGTCCGATGTCTCCTTGTGACGTCTTCCGACCGCGCACCGGTCGTTTTCGTTTCAGGGGAAAAAGCAAAGGTCAGGGGAGTAGGTTCAGCAAATTTTTTCGACAGAATACTACCTGAGCCTGCGAAGTGTGGAGATTGTGGCTAAAAAATTTGTGTTCCTAATCCCGTCTTTACCTTTGCCCCTGCAACGAAAATGACCACTGATGCCGTCTGGAATGGCGGCATGGGGACATTGGCATACACTTGGAGAGACGGAAAGGAAAAGGGGGAAGTATGTGAAATGGCGCAACGCGCCACAGGAAAATCGAAAGGGCGGCGCAACTGACAAGGGAAAGCCTCGCTTTCCTGCCGCCGTGACGGAAGTCCCGTGACCGTCATTGTCATGCGGGCATGGCTTGCGGTCGCGGGTGTTCCTCCGGCGGCATCTGTCTGAAAATGGTCTTGCCTGCCATTGCTCCGATTGGCAACGGCAGGGCAAGACGGTTGGAAGACAGGCCACACATGACAGCCGGGAATAGTCGCAGGAGCAGATTCACGCTTGCCGTTTCCTGCATCCGGCGGCATTTCCGGCTGACAACGGAAACGAAAAAAGAAAAACGAATAAGACGGTCTTGGCCGTTCAGCACAAGCACATAAAAGAAGTGTCCGCGACGATGGCAGTGTCACTGGTGACATTGTGGTCGTCGTGGGCTTTTCTTTGCTTGTGCTGCTTCTGAAATGGGCTTGCGCACATCAAGCCGGAAGCCGTTTTCAGAACAGGAAAAATGATGGAGGATAAAATTTGCGGGCGAAATAAAATTGCGGGAAATTTTGCAAAGACGGGGACTGTTTTGTACCTTTGCAAAAAGTAAGGACGTTCTTTCGCTTGATGCAAAATGAGGCAGATTATAGAAGTTCGCTGGTTTCTAAACCGTTAACAAGTCTGTTTTGTTTCTCTGTTAATTATCTCATAGCTTGAAAGATACAATTTTTATTGTGTCTTAATATGTTCAATCTCATAAGCCGGTGTAAATAATTTACCCAGTGGTATCATCTCTCCCGTATAAGGAGAACGGTATTTTTGTTCCAGCCAAAGTTTGTACTTCAATACCTCTGATGTAGTGGGACGTTTCTTTATATCGCTTTCATTAAATTTCTTAATGATGGTAGCTATTTCATCTGATATTTCACTTACACTATTGAGAACCCCTTCTTCATAAATTCGTAACAACTCTTGTTGACTTGGAGAATACGGACGAACATTTTCAATCTCAAATTCAGGATTCATAAACTCTACAAGCATTGCTTTAATACGGAGATTTGCATTTTCATTTTCCTGCATCTGGCGAGTCATTTTAGCGCGTTTATCTTTTGGATTTTTCATTTCACGCCCTAACTCCACATGGATTTCATCAATATGTCCTACTTGCCTCCATATATCACGAACTGTACGTAATGTTTCAAGAATTATTTGTTCTACGATGGGGTTATGTAACGAATGCTGTTTAAACTTACGCAAGTAATCATCAATATCGGCAGGTTCTGTCCATTTTTTGACATCTCGTGCTTCAGAGTGACGATTATACACAATATAACAGGCCAACCACAGCGGGAGCCCTCTGAATGAAGTTACATCCGTCAGATGAATAGCCTTTTCTCTTACCCGATTTCGAATGGTATCATCATACTCTCCCGATATCATTTTATCAATACGCCTGCGTGTCTGTTCATCAATGTTATCTTCACTCCAATATTTCCCCATCCGCATTAAAGGCAACAGTTTTTTTATAGCCTTAGCTGAATAAGCTCCATAATCTTTCTCAAAAGGCGGAACAGACTGGAATACTTCAACAAATTTTGCGGCAAGTCCATATCTTTCTGCAAATTTGTTTAATGCTTTTTCTAATTCTTTTTTATCCGAAACAGAATAAAGAATATGCCATAAATCTTCTTCGGTCGTAGAGTTCAAAAAAGAAGATGCTATGCCTGCTTTATTCAACCATTCAAGAAGAAGTGCATGAGTCTCATTACATGGATAGGATTTATCCTCCACATAATTCCAACGATACTTATTAATATCATTCTTTTTCAAGCCGAAAACCGGGCATTTCAATATACTGTCTTGCTTTATGCTTTTTTGCTCACACAACCAATCGAATAATTCTGTATAATCATCTTCCGTCTTTAAAAAATCAGAAGTAACGTCTACATCATAACAGGTTTTTCCATTGTCTACTTGTTCTTTCTGATATATACGTAAGTTCGCGAGAAATTGCCACAAGCGGAATTCCTGATACAATGGGTGAGACTTGGCAATACACTTCACTCCGAAATGCTCTATCTCTCCTGTTTCTTTATTTGTACAAGTATATTCCTCGTAAGGACAGTCAGCGATCAATGACTTTTTACTCTTTAACGGACGTTGATAAAACAAGATATCTTCAATGAACAGATAAACAAGATTACGACTGGCTATTTCATTACGATGTGCTTCATTCAGAGAATAGAGTTCATTGATACAAGCCAAATACAGGTCTCGATTACGGAACTCTTCATGAAACTCTTTCTGTTTTTCCAGAATCTGATACAATTCTTTCTTATAATATTTTCGTTCGATGGTCCTTACCAATTTTCCACGTACTTTCTGACAAGGCATTTGCAACAAAGTGTCATAGATGTAAGCACCCACTGTTTTATCTGACACATCTAAATCATGCTGTGTCTTAGTTTTTATCAATTCCCATTTTTCATCCCATTCCTGCTCTGAAGGAATCTTGAAACGGCAACTTAATTCACCATTTTCATCGTATTTATCATTACCATCCTTATCAATATCAACAGATGCTATAATGTCTTTTTTCTGACCAATCCAGTCTGGAATTTCTTTCTTAAAAATTTTACCTTTTGAGCCATCCTCCAATACTACGGTAAGAACTTTCATCCCTTTATAAAGTTGTCCTGTATCAATAATATCAATAACTATCTGACTATCGAAATACTGACGACTTTTAGCAGTAGTAGATGTATTGGTTTCTTCCCCACGCAACTGATAATATCCCCGTTTTTGATTGAAATTAAGCAAAATCCATGCCAATTCTTCTTTCCGAATCTTTTGGGTAAGTGCTTTCTTTCGCAAATAATAAATGGTCCAATCGTATGGCACTTTCCGACCGTTATCAACCAAAGCCGGCTGAAACTGACGAAAATCATTCAACATTTCATCAAACGAATCTTGAAAAATAAAAACGGGATGCCCCTGTTCATCCTTATCCCAAGACAATTTAGGCTCTGCATAATCAATAAACCGTCCGTACCGGTCTATATAACGAGCATAATGAGCTGGCAAAAAGCCAAGCAAAGACAAAACCCGATGTAACCTTTCACGCCGTAAATTAGACCGTTCATACAAACGGCGTATACCCCGGCTTTGTGTACGGTCGGCTGTCTGCGATTTTGAATTTCCTTTATCAAAATCGCCCAATATTGCTGCATCCATCGGAATTATACGCGAACCTGCACTGTCTATATTATGTAATTGTTCTTTCCCTTCTTCATTTGTCGAAGCCTTAATTACGGCCCAACCAATACTATTGGTTCCTAAATCAAGTCCTAAAATATTCTTCATAACGTGTTTTTTATAGCATAAAAATTCTCTTATTTTTCAAAGTTATAAAATTTCCGCAAAAGACTTGGCTATCTTTAACTATTATATTATATTTGCAATACTATTTTGAAGCAAATCACAATAAGGATTATTCCGTTGTGAAAACATTAGGTTTCCCTCGACCTTAACGGGGGATTTTTTATTCCTCTCATTTTACAGCGCTCAAGAAAAATAAGCATTTGAATTACCTATTCAATTATTAATCTTTCTATCAACGGAAAGCATACCGCAAGCATAAAAACCTAATTACTTCCATTGTTACAGAAAAGCCGTTTGCCAACCTCCACAAGATTTACCGCATTTCTGCCTTTCTTTTACTGTAAAATAGGTGAATTATTCTGTAATTTGTGTATTAATGGAGTATGTGATTCGGCGTACATTTGTAAAAACTAAAAACAAGTGTCTATGGAAAAAGAACATACCGGAGGAATATCTCGCCGTTCTGCTCTCAAGCGGATGGGGGCGTTTATTGCTGGAACGGCTGCATGGGGAATGACTTCGCTTACCGGGTGTGGCAAAACGGAAAAGAAACGTATCATTCTTTATTTTACGGGGACGGGGAATTGTTTATATGTGGCACGTCAGTTAGCTGACGAGCATACTGAGCTGCTCAGTATGCCGCAGTTGGTAAAGGAGAAGCGTTACGAACTGGAGGCGGACGAGATTGGTATCGTTTATCCTATCTACGGACACATGCCGCCCAACATGGTGCGCGAGTACATCAAACGGGCGAAACTGGCGGCGGGATATAAGTTTGCCGTGCTGACTTACGGCAGGCGCAAATGTAATGCCGTAGGGATATGGGATGAGATTACTCAACGTGCCGGATGTCCTTTCGATTATATCACTACGATGATTATGGTGGATAACTGGTTGCCGAATTTTGATATGGCGGAAGAGATGAAATTAGACAAACAGATTCCCGAAAGTCTGAAGCGCATCACCTCCGACCTTCAGGCGAAACGCCACTGGCACGAACCTTTCAGCGATGACGAACGTCGCCAACATGAGGGATTCATGGCTTATACGGGGCTTGACCCGGAGGTAGGATTCCTGATGCGGAGCGAAAAATACTTTGCAGTAACAGATGCCTGCATCGACTGCGGAATCTGTACGGAGGTTTGTCCGCGAGGTAATTACAAGCTGACTTCGCAGGGAGTGAAGACGGAGGGCGACTGTGATTTTTGTTTTGCCTGCATCCAGAACTGCCCGCAGAAAGCAATACAGTTCAAATCGCTGCCCGACGACCCGTTGCTTGCACGCGGCGAGATAAATCCTAACGCCCGCTACCGTAACGAGCATGTTTCGCTTTGGAGCATCAAGGAGGCAAACCGACAATAAATTTCCGAAGGTTCGATTCGGGTCGGTTTGCCTGTTACAGAGACTCGGTGTTATTCTTCTTCGTCCAACCGTTCGAGCTTGAAGATAACCGGGCGTGTGCCGTCGTTACAGCAGGTTATCATGACTTTCTCGTCGTTTGTCCAACCACGCATAATCGAGCCGCCTTGCAAGGCAGCATAAACATACCGGCTGATGCAGTCCCATGCTTCCGAACAGAATCCTCCGTTCAGCATACGGAAAAAGTTGTCGCTGTCTACGATAATTTCTTGTCCTTCATGGAAATAAGGACAGGGTCCCGACTGTGGGTCTGCCAGATACTCAGCTTGCAGGTTTTTGTAACATTCTCGCTTTAATACGGTTATCTTACATTTGTGTTTCATACGTTTTTTATTATAATGATTCAATGATTCCGTCTGAATAACATTATAGAACAGCTCATTGCCTCCGGCAGGCAGACAATGGGTGCCCGCTGCCGCAACAAGTATGCTTGCCGTTTTGAAAAATTTGCGCCTGTCCATACGTCCGTTCTTTTACCCGCAAAAATAAACGATTGGAAAAAGCAGGTCAAGTAGGGTCGAATTATTCAGATAGGGATAAATTTCTCCTTTTTATATTCGGGCAAAACAATTATTTTTGTTGGCAGAACCATAATCAACGGAACTTATGTATAAAAAGAAGATACCTTTAGACCTTGATTGCGGAGTGGCTGTGGCAATGGAAGTGATGGGCGGAAAGTGGAAATCATGTATCCTCTACGAGCTGGAAAAAGGCTGCAAGCGTCCCAGCGAACTGCACCGCCATTTTGAAGACACCAGTCCGCGTGTCATTAATCAGCAACTGAAGGAGCTGGAACGCCACGGCATGATTCGGAAAAAGATTTATCCGGAAATGCCTCCCCGCGTGGAATATTTCATTACCGACGAAGGTTTGACCTTAATACCTATCATCCGCATGTTGGAAGAATGGGGAAACAATTTCCGTCCCCGTATGCAGGAGATTTTAAAGCAGGAAAAATAAGAACTGACTTTACAGGCAACGAAAGCACTGCAATTCATACAAACCATCCAAAGAAAGATTATTACTTATGAGCAACCATCTTGAAACCTCACGACTGATTCTCCGCCCGTGGCAGGAAGCCGACGCGGAGGCTTTATATAAGTATGCGAAAAACCCTGCCATTGGTCCCATAGCCGGATGGCATCCGCACACCTCCGTAGCCGAGAGTCTGGAGATTATACGCACCGTTTTCGCCGCTCCCGAAACTTACGCCGTGGTGCTGAAAGAAACGGGCGAGCCGGTAGGAAGCGCAGGCATCATGTTTACCGACGGGATGCACAGTGCAGCCATGCAGGACAACGAGGCTGAAATAGGTTACTGGATTGGCGTGCCTTATTGGGGACAAGGACTGATACCCGAAGCTGTGAGATGCCTGCTGGAAAGATGTTTCATCGATTTGGGAGTATCGGCTGTATGGTGCGGATATTATGACGGCAACAACCGGTCGAGGCGGGTGATGGAGAAGTGCGGACTGACGTATCATCACACCGAAACCGGCAATGTCTCTCCGCTCGGCGATGTACGCACGGAACATTTCATGCGGATTACAGCGGAAGAATGGCAATCGCTCCGGCTGATTCGGGAAATCGGGCGGACTGAACGTACCGATGAATTTACGGAACAGTTGGTTCGAGTATGGGAAGCCTCGGTACGCGCCTCCCATCACTTCCTTACAGGCGAGGACATCCGCCGCCTCAGCCCGTGGGTAGCTCCTGCCCTGAAGGAAACAGAAACCTTGCTCGTTTCTTTTCAAGCCGATGTGCCCGTCGGTTTCATGGGCATACAAGACCGGAAAATAGAGATGCTTTTTCTCGCTCCCTCCTGCATAGGAAAAGGATTGGGGAAACAGCTCGTGCATCTTGCCGTCAACCGCTATAAAGTTGCTTACGTAGACGTAAACGAACAGAATCCCCATGCAGCAGGTTTTTACCGTCACCTCGGCTTCGAAACTTTCCGTCGCGATGAAAACGGACGATCAAGGCAATCCGTTCCCCATACTGCGGATGAAATTGAGCAACCCTGATTCCGACGGAAAGGAATGATAACCCCAACCAATCATCCAAGAAAACCGCAACAGTTATCCTACAAAAAACGCTTCGGTTAGCGTCACCCATCTCATGCGGAAGAACACACTCATTCTACCCATAGAACTCCATCGTCCTACGGGTAGAATTTTTTGTTATCAGTACAGACTTCTCTACATGAATGTAACATATTCTATTCATGCCATTTACAACAGAAGCGCACATAACCTGCATCCTCTGCGTCCGGTTGTTAAATTCTATATATTATCGCCGCAATTTATAAGGATTCGCTAACTTCGCGTTCCGAATCTGAACAGAAACAAGACATGGAAGAATTTAGCCGGATGATTTCCGATGCGCTCAAGCTGCCGGAACATCGCGTACAGAATACGCTTAAACTGTTGCTCGACGGGGCAACGATTCCTTTTATCAGCCGCTACCGCAAAGAGGCTACGGGCGGAATGAATGAGGTACAAATCAGCGAAATAAACGCCCGTTACGAAAAGTTGTGCGAACTCGCCAAACGGAAGGAAACGATTTTATCGACCATCGGAGAGCTTGGGAAACTGACTCCTGAACTGAGCAAACGCATTGCCGACTGTTGGGAGGGCACGGAGCTGGAGGATATTTACCTGCCTTACAAGCCGAAGCGCAAGACGCGCGCCGAGATAGCCCGACAGAAGGGATTGGAACCGCTTGCGGTTCTGTTGCTGATGCAGCGCGAAAACAACCTTGCTGCAAAGGCACGCGCTTTCGTTAAGGGCGATGTCAAAGACGAGGAAGATGCACTGAAGGGAGCGCGTGACATCATAGCTGAACAGGTGAGCGAGGACGAGCGTGCCCGCAACCAGATTCGCCGGCAGTTTGAGCGTCAGGGTGTGATTACGGCAAAGGTGGTAAAGGGTAAGGAAGGCGATGAGGCGGCTGCCAAGTACCGCGATTACTTCGATTTCAGTGAGCCGCTGAAGCGATGCACGTCCCACCGTCTGCTTGCCATCCGCCGGGGTGAGAAGGAAGGCATACTGAAGGTAAGCATCACGCCTGCCGATGAAACGGAATGCGGCGAACGGCTGGAGCGGCTGTTCGTAAAAACCAATAACGAGTGCGCACATCAGGTAGCCGAAGCGGTGAACGATGCGTACAAGCGTCTGCTTAAACCTTCCATCGAGACCGAATACGCTGCCATCAGCAAAGAGAAAGCCGACGATGAGGCTATCCGTGTTTTTGCCGGAAACCTCCGCCAACTGTTGCTCGCCCCGCCGTTGGGACAAAAGCGCGTGATGGGTATCGACCCCGGATTCCGCACGGGTTGCAAGGTGGTGTGTCTGGATGCGCAAGGGGCTTTGCTTCATAACGAGGCGATTTATCCCCATCCGCCCAAGTCGGAATATAAGCAGGCGGCACGCAAGCTGACCCAATTAGTAGAGCAATACAAGATAGAGGCGATAGCCATAGGGAACGGAACGGCAAGCCGGGAGACGGAACAGTTTGTCACCTCCCAGCGGTACGACCGTGAGATACAGGTATTCGTGGTGAGCGAGGATGGGGCTTCCATTTACTCGGCATCCAAGACGGCGCGCGAGGAGTTCCCCGACTACGATGTAACGGTGCGCGGAGCGGTATCCATCGGCAGGCGTCTGATAGACCCGCTTGCGGAGTTGGTCAAGATAGATCCGAAGTCTATCGGCGTGGGGCAATACCAGCACGATGTAGACCAGAGCAAACTGAAAGCCTCGCTCGACCAGACTGTGGAGAGCTGTGTGAACCTTGTGGGGGTTAATGTGAACACGGCAAGCAAGCATCTGCTGACATACGTTTCGGGGCTGGGTGCGGTTTTGGCTCAGAACATCGTGGATTACCGCACGGAAAACGGTGCGTTCCGCTCGCGCCGCGAATTGCTGAAAGTGCCGCGCATGGGGGCTAAGGCTTTCGAGCAGTGCGCGGGATTTCTCCGGATTCCGGGGGCGGAAAACCCGCTCGATAACTCTGCCGTCCATCCCGAAAGTTATTCTGTGGTGGAACGTATGGCGAAAGACCTCGGCTGCTCGGTAACAGACTTGATAAAGGATAAGGAACTGCGCAGCCGGATAAAGATAGAAAATTACATCACCGACTCGGTAGGACTGCCCACGCTGACCGACATCATGCAGGAGTTGGATAAACCGGGACGAGACCCGCGCCGGAAGATAGAGATGTTCGAGTTCGACAAAAATGTACGCACGCTCGATGATTTGCAGGAGGGCATGGAACTGCCGGGCATTGTGACCAATATCACCAACTTCGGTTGCTTTGTCGACATTGGCATCAAAGAGAACGGACTGGTGCATGTATCCCAACTTGCCGACCGCTTCATCTCCGACCCCTCCACAGTGGTAAGCATTCACCAGCACGTGCGTGTCCGTGTGATGAGCATCGACCGCGAACGAAAACGCATCCAACTAACAATGAAAGGACTGAACTGATTATGGAAAAAGACATGAAACAAGCCGCTGCATACGGCTGGTTCGCTTTTTACAACGGACAAGTATTGATAGAGAAACAGGCAGACGGTTATCATATTCCCACGGGGGAAAAGCCTCCCGTAGCCGTCCCTGCGGGAAACACCGTACACGAGATAGGCAGCCTGAACGGACTTACCGCACGGGCGTATGCGCTCGATGCACCGATAGCAGAAGAAGGTACGCCGTATTTGCTGAAAGACCTGCGGGCTTCGTTCGATGTGCTTTCGCACTGTGAATACGACCTTGCCGGAAAAGCCTCACAAATCCTGACGTGGGACAAGAACAGCCGCTACTGTCCCGCCTGCGGAGTTGCCACCGTACAGGTAGGCCCCATTGCCAAACGTTGCCCGAAGTGCGGACAGGAAATTTACCCGCGTATCTCTCCGGCGGTCATCGTACTGATTAAGAAGGGAGACAGCATCCTGCTGGTACATGCGCGTAACTTCCGGGGAACGTTCAAGGGACTGGTAGCCGGATTTCTCGAACCGGGCGAAACGCTGGAGGAATGTGTGTGCCGCGAAGTGATGGAAGAGACCGAACTGCGCATCAAAAACCTCAGATACTTCGGCAGTCAGCCGTGGCCTTATCCCAGCGGAATCATGGTGGGCTATACCGCCGAGTATGAAAGCGGAACCATCAAGCTGCAAGACGACGAGCTGAGTGCCGGAGCGTTTTATACCCGCGACAATCTGCCAGAGATTCCCAAGAAACTGAGCATAGCCCGCCGGCTGATAGACGCATGGTTGGAAGGGAAAGTATAACGGTTTTCTTCCGCTTACCCCACCGTGATGTAGGCTTGATAGTGCGTATCTTCCCGAACGGGAGTGAGCGAGAGATATCCTTTCGCGATACCGCCTGCCTGCATCTCCAGCGGGAAATCACGGCTCATCTGCTGATGGAAAGCCCATGCTTCCCCGTCGGCTGAATAATGCTCTACCACATACCTGCCCGTAGCGAGCGGATGCAGGTAACGGACGGAAAGCACGTGCGACACCACTCCCATGTTCATGCGAAGGTTGATTTCCACACACGGATGAATCAGCAGACCGCCGTTGTCTGAGCAAATCATCATATCTACTCCCAAATAACCTGCGTAGTCTGCCGCTAACAGCAGCGAAAGCCGGCATTCCAACTCACGGCACACGGCATTCAGTTGTTCCACCGGAACGTATCGGGACAGCCGCCGTTCTATCTCCGCATCCGCAGCCAGCAGGTTTGCCTTGTAGTTTCCAAACCCATCCGTTTCAAATAATGAATAGCCGACAAAGTCCACCCTGCCGCTACCGTCTGCCCGAAACTCCATTGCGAAATCGCATACCTTATTATAGAAAGGCTCTGTCATGATTGCTCCCTGCGTGCGGAGTATGCGTGACACCCATCCCTCCAACGACGGACTCCACTGCGCTTCCGAGACGCGCGCCAACCCTCTGCCGCTGCCCGACCACGGAGCTTTCAGTACCGCCGTACCCCACTCCGAGACACGTTTCTTCACTTCGTCCACTGAACGGCAAACCACTGCCTGCCCACATACGAAAGACATCCCCCGAAACCCGTCCAACACATCCACACAGCGTTGCCTGCCTGAAAGATGGCGAATCCGCTCCATGCGCTCATCGGAGAGCAGGCATCCCTCACCGACTCCCGCCTCGCGAAGCCTGTGCAGCAACGCCGGATTCCATCCCCACGGACGGTAATCGGCATCCCTCCACCCGGTAATCCACGCCACTTTCTCCGGATAAAGCGGAGACTCCCACCCCTCTACACGTCCGGCGGAATCAATCTTCACCAATGCCTCATCCTCCTCGTCGGCATACCACGCCGGAAGCACCGACAAGTCGTTTGCCATACGCCGGATTTCGGAAGGAGCTTTATAGTACGGCGTAAAGTTAGCCAAAGCCATATCATGTTCCGGATTAAAAAGATAAAGAGACTGCGCCATATCGTCTGTTTCTGTTCGGGTTTGGATTCATCGCGCAAAAATAGGGAAATTACGTCATACCCTGCCCAAAGCTTCACGGATTTTACTCTATTTGTACCGGAAAACCCATCGGAATGGAACACAAAAACGCTACCGCATGTACCAAGCATTTCTACCGCAAGCGTCAGCCCATGCTACGGCTTGCGTTGGGTAGTGCTACGGCTTGCGTTTGGAATTGCATTTAAGAGCCTGTCGTACATTTGTACGTTTGTTAAAAGTTTGATAATTTAGTTCTTTGAATAGGCATGGACAAAGACCGTAGAGCTTGTTTAAATTTTCCAATAAGTTGTTTTGCCGAGCAAAATTTAAACAAACTCTAAAGCACCTCTCAATTCAATATTTCTTTCTATATTTACCACCGATTAACAACACGCAGGTATGAAAACAAGCACTATTATCCGACTGGCAGCAACAGCTCTTTGTCTTCTCCCGCTAATGGGAAATGCAACCAACCCGAAAACGGAACAACCGTTTAACCCTCCCATCATGGGGTGGAGTTCATGGAACACGTATCGGGTAAACATCAACGATTCGCTGATAAGAAAACAAGCCAAAGCCTTAATAGACAATGGGCTGAAAGCAAAGGGATACGGCTACATCAACATCGATGACGGATTTTTCGGTTACCGCGACAGTACCGGACGAATGCACACGCATCCGCAGCGTTTTCCAAACGGGCTGGAGGGAATTGCCCGGTACATCCATTCGTTAGGGCTGAAGGCGGGGATTTATTCTGACGCCGGAGCCGATACCTGCGGGTCGCAGTTTGATAACGACACGAACGGAATCGGTGCCGGACTATACGGACATGAAACCCAAGATGCCCTGCTGTATTTCAAAGAATGGGGATTCGACTTCATTAAAATAGATTACTGCGGAGCGGGATACGAACTGAACCTCGACGAACGAATCCGCTATACGGAAATACGCGAGGCGTTCGACAAGGCGGGATGCAGCAATGTGAGCATAAACATCTGCCGCTGGACTTTCCCCGGCACGTGGGCGAAAGACATCGCTGCATCGTGGCGCATCAGTCCGGACATCCGCCCGGAATGGGCTTCGATAAAAGACATCGTAAACCGGAATCTTTACCTGTCGGCTTACTGTAAAGACGGGCATTATAACGACATGGATATGCTTGAAATCGGACGAGGGCTTCCTGCCAACGAAGAAGAGGCACATTTCGGATTATGGTGCATCATGAGTTCGCCGCTGCTTATCGGGTGCGACCTGACCACGATTCCGCAACCGTCGCTCGACTTGCTGAAAAACGAAGAGCTGATTGCGCTCAACCAAGACCCGTTGGGGCTGCAAACCTATGTAGTGCAACGCCGGTCCGGTGCTTACGTACTGGTGAAGGACATTGAAAAACGGAGAGGCAACACGCGCGCCGTGGCATTGTACAATCCATCGGATTCCGCTTGCCATGTGTCCGTACCCCTGAGCGAATTGGAACTGGCGGGCAAGGTAAAACTGCGTGACCTGATACGCCCGCCGGAATATTGATTCAGCCACAGACAGCCTGTCGTACAACCTCCCGCCGCGCAGCGTGATGATACTCCGCGCCGAAGGAGAACGGAGGCTCGAACCACGCAGATACGAGGCCGAATGGGGGTACCTGCCTTGCTTCGACGCATTAGGCAAACGCGAAAAGCAAGTGTTATATGCTTTCAACGAAAACGCTTCGGGAAGCATGGTTGTAGCGTACTTGGGAGGACGCAAGGAAAACATCCTGCGCTGGGACAACGTTTACAGCGAACAGGGAGGAGATTACCTGATGACCATCAGCTACATCCCTGCCAAACACAGGCAACTGGAAGTAAGCATAAACGGAGTGACGAAGAAGCTAACCGACTTACAGGAGAGCGGGGAAACAGCTACCGTAACCCTCCCCGTTGAACTGAAACAAGGATATAATAAAGTAGAAATGGGAAATCCTTACGGATGGGCAACAGACATCGACAAGTTTGAACTGGTCAAGCAATGACTTACGCAGCGTTTGCTCCGTTCTTTTGCTTCCGCCGCTTTCAATGGATGTATAATTTCTGCAATCTCCAGTTTGCAATATAAGGAAGTATTCGTATATTTGCAGCGAAGAAACCCAAACATTCATGGAATCATTTTACAGGACACACAGCTATCTGGTAGAGCATACGAATGCACCCGTACGCCGCGATTTGATGGACGAAATAGACTGGAACGCACGTCTTATCGGCATTAAAGGAACGCGAGGCGTGGGAAAAACCACTTTTCTGTTACAATACGCGAAAGAAAAATTCGGGCTCGACCGCTCTTGCCTGTTTGTCAACATGAATAACTTCTACTTCTCACAATGCAATTTAGTGGATTTTGCAGGCGAATTCGTGAAACGCGGAGGAAAAGTCTTGCTTATCGACCAAGTATTCAAGCTCCCCGACTGGAGCCATGCGCTGCGCACGTGTTACGAACGCTATCCCAACCTGAAAATCGTATTCAGCGGTTCATCGGTAATGCGGCTGAAAGATGAGAATCCGGAGCTGAACGGAATCGTAAAATCGTATAACCTGCGCGGATTCTCGTTCCGCGAATTTCTGAACCTGCAAACAGGAAGCCATTTCTCACCCTATACATTGGAAGAAATCTTGACCAACCACGAACACATCGCCAAAACCATCCTTCCTCACCTCAATCCGCTGAACTATCTGCAAGACTATATCCATCATGGTTTTTATCCGTTTTTCTTGGAAAAAAGAAACTTTTCGGAGAATTTGCTGAAGACCATGAACATGATGATTGAAGTAGATATTCTTCTTATAAAACAAATTGAACTGAAATATCTCTCAAAGATAAAAAAATTACTATATTTGTTGGCAGTAGACGGCCCGGTGGCTCCTAACGTGAGCCAGCTTGCCACGGACATACAAACTTCGCGTGCCACGGTTATGAATTACATTAAATATCTTGCCGACGCGCGACTGATAAACATGGTTTACCCGAAAGGTGAAGTATTTCCGAAGAAGCCGGCTAAAATCATGATGCACAATACAAATCTGATGTACAGCATCTACCCGGTAAAAGTGGAAGAACAGGATGTTCTGGAAACGTTCTTCGTAAATACGATGTGGAAAGACCATAAGGTGAACAAAGGCGAAAAGGGTACTTCGTTCCTTGTAGACGGTAATTTGCATTTCCGCATCTGCGCCGAAGGAAGCAAGGTAAAAAGCAACCCGAACGTTTATTACGCCATGCACAAATTAGAATTAGGACACGGAAGCCAAATACCTTTATGGCTGTTCGGCTTCCTCTATTAAGATTATTCTGTCCGGTTTTACCGGAACGGAATGCGGAGAACAAATATTTTATTAACTAAGTTATAATTAGTAATCGTATGACTAAACAAAAAAAATTTATCACATGTGATGGTAACGAAGCTGCTGCTCACATTTCGTACATGTTTACGGAAGTAGCTGCTATCTACCCCATCACTCCGTCGTCTACTATGGCAGAACACGTAGACGAATGGGCTGCCGCAGGTCGTAAAAACATCTTCGGCGAAACTGTTTTGGTTCAGGAAATGCAGTCTGAAGGCGGTGCCGCAGGTGCTGTTCACGGTTCACTTCAGGCAGGCGCATTGACCACTACTTATACAGCTTCTCAGGGTCTTCTGTTGATGATTCCTAACATGTATAAGATTGCAGGTGAATTCTTGCCTTGCGTATTCCATGTTTCTGCCCGTACACTGGCTTCTCATGCTTTGTGTATCTTCGGCGACCATCAGGATGTTATGTCTACCCGTCAGACCGGTTTCGCTATGCTGTGCGAAGGTTCTGTGCAGGAAGTTATGGACTTGGCGGGCGTGGCTCATTTGGCTACCATCAAGTCTCGCGTTCCGTTCGTAAACTTCTTCGACGGTTTCCGTACTTCTCACGAAATTCAGAAGATTGAAAAGCTGGACAACGAAGACCTTGCTCCGCTTATCGACCAGAAGGCTTTGGCTGAATTCCGTAACCGTGCTTTGTCTCCTAACAAACCGGTGGCTCGCGGTATGGCTGAAAACCCTGACCATTTCTTCCAACACAGAGAATCATGCAACCCGTTCTATGAAGCTGTTCCGGCTATCGTAGAAGAATATATGAATGAAATCAACAAGATTACCGGACGTAACTATGGCTTGTTCGACTACTATGGTGCTGAAGATGCAGAAAACATCATCATCGCTATGGGTTCAGTAACCGAAGCTACGCGCGAAGCTATCGATTACCTGATGGCTCAAGGCAAGAAGGTTGGTTTGGTAGCTGTTCACTTGTATCGTCCGTTCTCTGCTAAACATTTCTTGGCAAAAGTGCCTAAGACAGTGAAACGCATTGCTGTTCTTGACCGCACGAAAGAACCGGGTTCTAACGGCGAACCGTTGTACTTGGATGTAAGAGACTGCTTCTACGGACAGGAAAATGCCCCGATCATCGTAGGCGGACGTTACGGTCTGGGTTCTAAGGATACTACTCCGGCTCAAATCTTATCGGTATTCGAAAACTTGGAACTCCCGATGCCGAAAGACCACTTTACCATCGGTATCGTAGACGACGTTACGTTTACTTCTCTGCCCCAGAAAGAAGAAATCGCTTTGGGTGGCGAAGGCGTATTCGAAGCTAAGTTCTATGGTTTGGGAGCTGACGGTACGGTAGGTGCTAACAAGAACTCTGTAAAAATCATCGGTGACAATACCGACAAATATTGTCAGGCTTACTTCTCTTACGACTCTAAGAAGTCGGGAGGTTTCACCTGCTCTCACTTACGTTTCGGCGACCATCCGATTCGTTCTACTTACTTGGTTACTACCCCGAACTTTGTAGCTTGCCACGTTCAGGCTTACCTGCACATGTACGATGTTACACGCGGTTTGCGTAAGAACGGTACTTTCTTGCTGAACACCATTTGGGAAGGCGAAGAATTGGCTAAGAACCTGCCTAACAAAGTTAAGAAGTATTTCGCTCAAAACAATATCACGGTTTACTACATCAACGCTACTCAGATTGCACAGGAAATTGGTTTGGGTAACCGTACAAATACCATCCTTCAGTCGGCATTCTTCCGCATTACGGGAGTTATTCCGGTAGACTTGGCTGTTGAACAGATGAAGAAGTTCATCGTGAAGTCATACGGTAAGAAGGGTGAAGACGTGGTGAACAAGAACTATGCAGCCGTTGACCGCGGTGGTGAATACAAGCAGCTGACCGTTGACCCGGCTTGGGCTAACTTGGAAGTTGAACCTGCTGCTGCCAACAACGACCCGGCATTCATCAACGAAGTAGTTCGTCCGATTAATGCACAAGACGGTGACTTGCTGCCGGTATCTGCATTCAAAGGTATCGAAGACGGTACTTGGTATCAGGGCACGGCAAAATACGAAAAACGCGGTGTGGCTGCTTTCGTACCCGAATGGAATCCTGAAACTTGTATCCAGTGTAACAAGTGTGCATACGTTTGTCCGCACGCTGCTATTCGTCCGTTCGTTCTCGATGCTGAAGAACAGAAGGGTGCAAACTTCCCGATGCTGAAAGCCGTAGGAAAACAATTCGACGGTATGACTTTCCGCGTACAGGTAGACGTACTTGACTGCTTGGGCTGTGGTAACTGTGCCGATGTATGTCCGGGCAATCCGAAGAAGGGTGGCAAGGCTCTTACGATGAAGCACTTGGAAAGCCAATTGGCTGAAGCAGACAACTGGACTTACTGTTCTGAAAACGTGAAGAGCAAACAACACCTTGTTGATATCAAGGCAAACGTGAAGAACTCGCAGTTTGCTACTCCGCTGTTCGAGTTCTCAGGAGCTTGTGCAGGATGTGGTGAAACTCCGTACGTAAAACTGATTTCTCAGCTGTTTGGCGACCGTGAAATGGTATCTAACGCTACCGGATGTTCTTCTATCTACTCTGGTTCTGTTCCTTCAACTCCGTATACTACCAACGAAAAAGGTCAGGGTCCGGCTTGGGCAAACTCTTTGTTCGAAGACTTCTGCGAATTTGGTTTGGGTATGGAATTGGCAAACAAGAAGCTGCGTAACCGCATTGAAGAAGCTATGCAGACTGCTATTGCTGCTGAAGGTACTCCGGCTGAATACAAAGAAGCATTCCAAGAGTGGATTGACGGACGCAACGATGCCGACAAGAGCAAGGCTGCTGCCGAAAAGATTATCCCGTTGGTAGAAGCTGCTAAAGACAAATGTCCGTCTTGCGCTACCATCTACGAATTCAGAGATTACCTGATTAAACGTTCACAGTGGATTATCGGTGGTGACGGTGCTTCTTACGATATCGGTTACGGAGGTCTTGACCACGTTATCGCTTCGGGCGAAGACGTAAACATCCTCGTTCTCGATACGGAAGTTTATTCTAACACCGGTGGTCAGTCATCTAAGGCTACTCCGATGGGAGCTATTGCTAAGTTTGCTGCTTCAGGTAAGCGAGTACGCAAGAAAGACCTCGGTATGATTGCCACTACTTACGGATACGTTTACGTAGCTCAAATCGCTATGGGAGCCGACCAAGCTCAGACGCTGAAAGCTATCCGCGAAGCCGAAGCATACCCCGGACCGTCATTGGTTATCGCTTACGCTCCGTGTATCAACCACGGATTGAAGTCGGGCATGGGTAAATCACAGGCTGAAGAAGCGAAAGCGGTTGAATGCGGTTACTGGCATCTGTGGCGCTTCAACCCGGCTCTGGAAGAAGAAGGTAAGAATCCGTTCTCACTCGACTCTAAAGAACCGAACTGGGAAGGCTTCCAAGACTATCTGAAGGGTGAAGTTCGTTTCGCATCGGTAATGAAACAATACCCGACAGAAGCTGCCGACCTGTTTGCTGCCTGCGAAGAAATGGCTAAGAAACGTTATGCTTCTTACAAACGCATGGCTGCTATGGACTGGAGCAACGAACCTCATGAATAAAGAATAAAAAAACTGATATTCATTCTCACCTCAACGGTCGCTTTTCGCTGGAAAGGCGACCGTTTTTTTATTCTTTTTAGAGCCTGTTTAAATTTTGCTCTGCCTCAGTTTGAGAATTGTTTTCGAGAATGTTTTTTCGTTTTTACGAGGAGGATAGCGGGCTATCTGACGAGTAAAAACGGGGAAACAGACCGGAAACAAACTCAAAAAGGGGCGGATAAAAATACTTAATCGGAAAATTAAAACAGGCTCTTATCAAAAAAATAGTTGTCGGAAACCCTTGAATGGTTGATTATTCTAACGATATTTTTATCTTTGCAAAAACTAATTCACCAAAACACCTACGCTTATGAAAAAGAATTTAGCCAAAATGCTGATAACGGCTGTTATCTGCGGAAGTTGTCTTACGGCATGTACCGGTTACACAGCCGAAGATTACGCGAGAGAGATGAAAGAACTTGCGGAAGAAACCATGCAGAATGCATCTTCATACACGGAAGAAGACTGGAAAGAGGTGGGCGAACGGTTCAAAGAAATCAACGCGAAAGGCAAAGGACTGCTCAACGAAATGACGGAAGAACAGCAAAAAGAGATAGAGAATCTCTCGGAAGAATTTGTCAACAAGGCAGCCGATTTCAATCATCAGGAATTTAAAGAAGAACTGAATAATCTGTTAGATAAGGCAGACAGCTTTATCGATGATGCTATCAAACAACTAAAAGAAGGAGAGGAAGAATAATAGTATGAAATATCTGATAATATCCGACATACACGGCTCGCTGCCGGCTTTGGAAAAAGCCCTGAAGTTTTACGACGAACAGCATTGCGACATGCTTTGCGTCTTGGGAGACATTTTGAATTACGGGCCGCGCAACCGGCTGCCGGAGGGACTGGACCCGAAGGGTATCGCTGCACGTCTGAACGCCATGGCAGACTCCGTTATCGCCATCCGGGGGAATTGCGACGCAGAGGTAGACCAGATGTTGCTCGATTTCCCGATTCTGTCGGATTATGCATTGGTGGTAGATGAAGGGAAACGCCTTTTCCTCACCCACGGACACGTGTATAACGAGGAGAAACAGCCGAGAGGCAAATTCGACTGCTTTGTTTACGGGCATACACATCTTTGGAAGGTAGAGCACCACGAGGGCGGAATCATCTGTAACACCGGCTCGATTACTTTCCCCAAAGGTGGAAACGAACCCACATTTGCCGTCTACGAAAGCGGCAAGATGTCGGTTTACAACCTCGATGGTATGCTGCTGAAAGAGTGTCGGCTCTGATGGGATGAAAGGCAGACATCCGTAAAAATATACCCGGAATTCCGTGACTGAACAGCCTTGACTTTTCACGAAATTCCGGGTAATTCATATCCTCTCAACGCATACGGATAAGTCTATCGACGCAAGCGTTAGTTTTCCTCGGTCTGTCGGCTTGCGTTACCTGACGCATCCGCATAAATTTCGGATGGCATTCCCGCAGAAACCATTACCTGTTTTCTTTACGACAGTTAGCTTATTTCGACTTCTTATAATCCGCCTCGATAGCCAGTGTAATCCAGTTTGCCAGTGCCTGACGGTTATCGGCTATCACCAACCGCTTTTGGTCTTGTGCATTCTGGATGTTTCCCACTTCCAAGAAAACCGCTACCGGAGCCGTTTTATTCAACACAAACAAATCACGCTCACTCACCGTTCCCCGGAAACCTCGGGTCGGCTGATGATAATCGTATTTTGCTTTAAAAGTCTGCCTGATTCCCTGAGCCAAACGCTTTCCGTATCGGCTGCCGTGAGCATAATAAAAATAAGTATCGGTTTGCTTTCCGCGTTCCCGGCTATCCACATGGATGAATACGGCACGTTTATAACGGCTTTTATCGCTATGATACAGGCGATTTATGGCATCGCAACGCTGTTGCAGGCGGGCAACCTGATTCAAGGGAATAGCCTTCCCCATACACGTTTCTCGCTTGCTGTTGTTTAAAACAGCTTGGTTGCGTATGCCGTCTTTCGCATCCTGAATGATAAAATGTACCTCCGCACCGCGTTTCAGCAACTCGCGTCCCAAGCGCAGGATGATGTCGTAAGCATACTCATCTTCGTGTAAATTATGCCCCTGATACCGCCCGATACATCCGGGGTCAGGACCTCCGTGACCACTTACCAAATAAAACGTCGCTCCCTTCAGCGAACTGGACGTTACAGAATAAGAAGCCAGCGCTTTACCAAACAGCGGCTCGTAATTCTCACGTTTCTTCTTACGGGGAAACGCCGGAAGCGCCATCAGGCAGCAAAGCAAAACAATCAAAAACCTTACCTTATTCATTTCAGCAGTTCATCTATTTTTTTACAAAGCGCGGCAAATTCTTCTTCGTTATACAGGCGTGTCATCATCACGATTTTCCCCTCTTTGTCAATTAACACGTTACGGGTGATGCCCGCCTTGCGGTCGGCATACAGTGCAAAAATATCTGCTCCGGGGTCGAGCCCCAACGGGTAAGTCACCTTCGTCTGTTCGGCAAAAGCCTTTACGCGCTCTAACGGTTCGTCACGGTCGATGCCGTACAGTGCAAACCCGTCGTTATCTTTATGTTTCTGCCAAATATCCCGCTCGATGAACGGCATCTCTTTGCGGCATACCCCGCACCAGCTTGCCGTAAATTGCAGCATCACCACCTTTCCACGCAGCGAAGAGAGTTTAACTTGCTGTCCGTCGGTAAGCGTCATTTCAAAGTCGGGAGCCGTGTCGCCCACTTTCACGATATACCCCGCAGCATCGGGGGTAACTTGTGCCTGAACCGTCATAGCGGCAAGCAGACAGCCGATAAAGGCTGCCAAAATCATACACTTCTTCATCATTTTTTCAGATATGGTTATTTATAATGCGTCAAAGTTAGAGAAAATCTATGGAAAAACCGCTGAAAATATGCAGATTTGAGGAAGGTTAATTTTTTTTGCGAAAACTCTATCTCAGACACACTTTTTAGAACAGTATCATTTCATTACTTTTTCGGGAGGGGATAGGGATAGAAAACAAATCATCCGGTACAGCCGAAAACTTCGTGGCAGGAATTATCCTGCGAGGTCTCCAGCCATACCGGATGAGAAAACAAATGTCTGTTAAGGAACGTTTCTTACCCTGCCATTAATTGCCGGCATTTTCTATGCGTGCCTCTTCTACGATTTCATCGGGCACTTTGTCGCAACGCACGTATTTGCTGACGTCGTTTTCGTTGTCTTTTGCCGTCCATATCATCGAACCGCTTTCCAACAAATCGGTCACGATGTATTCATGATTCCAGTCGCCGTTCCAATAATCGTATTCGCCGCTGATTACCGAACCCAGATAGGGGTCGTCTTCAATATCGAAACTGCCTGTAATGTAGCGGGCATACATGCTGTCGAATTTCTGATACATCTCGAAAGTCTGCTCGCGGCGGTTAAACACGACATAACAATAAACTCCTTCTGCCAAAGGTTGTCCGTTCCATTCTGCCAGTTGCCACGTTCCGTTCAGGTTGGCAGGCGTTACCTCCAGTGTAGGAACTACCGGCTCATCGTCATCGCTGCACGAAGAAAATCCGCACAACAGCGTAAGCAGAAACATTAATTTAAAAATATTCTTCATATCGTTTTATTCTTTATTTAAATTATCACTCGATACAGTTTTCACCGTTATTTTCAAAGTACGGTCGGAAGGTCGTCCGTCTACTCCCTCGACTACAACGGAAAACGTCAGGCTTGCTTTTCTGTTTGCAGGCAACATCGATTTCCGGATGCTGATTACAAGGTCTGCCTCACTGCCCGGATGAATCACTTCCGGCTCGGTATGAAAATCTGCAAACTCCGGAATCATCAAAGCCGACAGGCGCAACGGTTTCTCGCCGCTGTTGGCACAAAGAATACGTCCGGTCACCACCTCGCTTTCTTCCACCTCAAGGGTCAGTTGTTTTTGTTTCAGGCGCAATTTCCCCATAAAGTAAGGATACCTCCCCCACTCGTCTGCACCCGGTATCACATTGCCAATCAGCGTCAGCCGCGCAACGGGCGTTTCAGGTGAAAGCGAAAGATAAACAAACGCATTCGAATCGACCGTACCGGGATGGTTTTTCGGAAAATAGGTCAATGTTATTTCCCGCTGTCCGCCCGAAGGAATCACCCCTTTGGCATAACCGGCAGTCATACAACTACATGTGGTTTGTACCCGTACCAATTCAACCGCCTGACTGCCCATGTTCGTACAAACAAACTTCCGAACCACCGGTTCATCGTCTTCCGTCAAGGTTCCTACGCTTTGTACCGTTTCATCAAAACGGAGAATGGTTTCAGCGTTCTGCAACAACGGCGGATTAAGCAACGAGTCGATTTCGGCACGCGAACGGAAGCGGACATCCTGCGCTTGAGCTTTCAGTCCGCCTGCCGCGAAAACAGTAAAAATCAGTATGCAAGCAATGATTTTCATTTATACTTTCAAAAAATTACATCCATCCGCTGTCGTTTGCCTTATCGCGCACCGTAACCACGATGGTTTGTGAAGCGCCGTTACTTACCTGTACGGTTACCTGTGCCGCTCCCGTCTTGACACCGGTTACCGACATCATCGTTCCATTGACAGATACAGTTGCCACCGCCTCATCAGAAGAAGTACAAGTGTAAGTAAGGTTTTCACCATCCACAAAATAAGCAGCCAAGTCGATTGCCGACGAAGTTCCTTCTGCCACGTACATGTTGGGCACTTTCATGTCAGTACCTGCACCGGCGATGTTATTCAGCAACAAGCCGGCATCGATGATACCGCTACCCATCTTGTTTACATAATCGCCCAAGTTCATCTGAGTAGTCGAAGGCGATGCATACGTATGGTTACGGAAGTAGGTTTTAATCACACCACCGGCGTAATAACCGTTGACATCTCTGGTAGACTGTTTCAACAAATCTACAAATTCGGCAGCTTTGAAATGGCGACGCTGTTTCACCGCATACGACAATCCCAATGCTGCAACCCCCGACACATGAGGACATGCCATAGAAGTACCTTCCATGTACCCATAAGCGGGCTGTCCGTTCCGAATCAGTGTAGACAGTATAGAACCCATCGCCTTATTTGTTTCACCATCCTGCAAATCCGATCCGGGAGTCCAGTATTCGGTTTCATCCTCACCTATTTTTCCGTAATATTCCGTATCCCCACCCGGAGCAGACAGCGCAACAATCTCTCCGTAGTTAGAGAAGCTCGACGGAGTGTAATCGGCAGCCAACGCAGCAACGCTGACGCACTTCGAATAGGCTCCGGGGTATCCCGGAAGAGCGGCATACTCGTTTCCGGCAGCGAAAATGGCTACACCCCCGTCGATTACCCCGTTAGGCGAACCGGCATTGTTGATGAAATAATCCAGCGCTTCTTTTTCGAGCGGATAAAGTTCTGCCCATTCTTTTTCAGACGTAGGACCGGGAACATAACCATCTACCGCATTTGCAGCTCCGGAGTTATACCCCCAGCTACACTGCAAGATAACAGCTCCGTTATCGGCAGCATACTTGATGGCTTGTGCTTCTTTATCCAACGTTACTCCACCGCTTCCGGCAAAGACCTGACACGACATGATTTTCACACCCGGATGACTGCCATCGCCTCCCGCGATACCGCAAACGCCTTCACCGTTGCCGTTTACGGCAGCAATCGTTCCGGCTACGTGTGTACCGTGTCCGGTATCTTCTGCATCCGACCATGTAATGACACCCGAATCGGTCACAAAATTATAACCGTATTTATCATCTTTGTAGCCGTTACCGTCGGCATCTTTTCCGGCATATTCTTCTTCGCCTTCATTTATCCAGATGTTGTTCCGCAAGTCAGGATGCGTATTCATGACACCTTCATCAAGCACGGCTACGATAATAGACGGGTCGCCGGTACACAATTTCCAAGCATCAAAACAGTTTACATCACAATCGGCTATTGCCGGCGATTCAAACCCTCTGTCTAAATTGGCATTGGCAAAATCATAATCGCCCGTATTATTGTATCCCCACTGGCAGCTTAACCCCGGATCGTTGAAAGGAGCGTCACTGCCCGCACGGGTCAACGCTGTACGCTGTATGGCTGCCGTACTCATATAAATACGTTTCTGATTGATGTCGTAGGAACGTTTGATACGGCTGTTTGCCTGAATCTTTGAAATTTCGCCCAATTTGCGGAGGCGGTTAAATGCCTCCTGCAAATCGGTGTTTTCATCAAATTTCACCCGATACCACAAATGCAGACCTGCTTCACGGGTACGCTCCTCGTTCTTCTTATCAACCGGGAAAATACGTTCGAAAGAATATGCCCCCAAAATATCCAACACTTCATCGGTAGAGGGAATACCCGAACGGCTTGCTACTCCTCCGCTGCGCGAAACAACAGTGAACGTTTGGTCAAGTATATCCGTCATTTTCGGGTCGAACTTAATCAACAGTTCACCATCGGCTGCATCTTCCGGCACTGTTACCTCTTCACTGCCTGAAGGCACGGAAGGCTGGTCTACCCAATCTTCATCGGCACATGCAGATAAAGTCAATGCGAACAAGGCTGTATATAAAAATCTTTTCTTCATCATTAATTTCTAATATTTATTTTTTGTTGTTTGCTTTATTCACTGGCATCCTCATCTAAGGCTACATACCTGAAATAGTAAAGCGGATAAGCTACATTTTCATACGTACTCGGGTCGCTCATGTCCGGACGGTCTTTACCATAATAATAAGAATAATTAAAGTCGTATGGTGATATATTATCGAACCCTACGATAACCCCGTCGCTATTCTTTCCTTTTTCTTGCTGGTTTAACACCATGCTGCCCGGATTCCATTCTACGAAATACGGATGGAACATAATCCAATTAGGCATCGGACCGGTCAGGAAATTCAAGTTAATAGAGAACACACGTGCGAACGGAAGTACACGAGGTACATCTGTTCCGCGTACATTGCTTGACAGGGCATTCGTTATCGGCCGGTCATCAGACAATAACCACTGGCAGGTATCTTTCGAAATCTTATACTCCCAGTCTGTAGCCGCTGCTCCTCCTTCAAAGAAATCGCTTTCAGAATAATGAGCCTTCGCGCCGAGAGCCGCAACCATTTCTTCATCCGAAGGAAGTTCGCCTTCAATGTATCCGTACGACAAACCGAAAGAAGTCAAGTTATCCCACGACAGCAAGTCAATAAGTGCCTGCCGTTCGGGGTTAACCGTTCCTACCTTACCGATATTGATACACAACCCAAGCGGAACTCCATTATAAGTATTGTCGGAAGTTGCACTTAAATCAATAAAAGCATCCGAACGACGGCAGCCCGACAAATCAAGCATTTTCAAATTGGGGAAATTATCTTTGTTGATAACAGCCGTCAAATCAGCCAATGAAGCGAAGTTATTACTGCTCAGCACCAACGACTCCAGACTCTTCAGATTCTGAATATTTTCCGGCAAATCCACCAATCCATAAGAAGTGATATTCAGGTTTTTCAAATATATCAAATCGCAGATATCCTCACCAAAGTGCATTTCACGGCTCTGACGGTTCGTATTACTCTGTATATACAAACCTTCAAGATATTTCAGATAACGGATTTCACGCGGGAAATCTTCGCCTTCTTTGATATCGAATCCCATGAAATTAACCGAACGTACACGGCCTATCGCCGCTTCTTTATCCATTCCTTCGGGGAAATCGTCAGTACGCTCCCATAACGTTACACCATCCCAGTTACGCATGTTTTCACTCGGGTCATAAGATACCATCGACTGTATCTTTTCACAAATCATTATGATAGCCAATGAATCGCCGGCACGGTCGTCTGTAATCTTCGGTGCAGCTTCTTGAGTTACGGTCAACGTTACTTTTTCTATCGGGTTTCCGTCGTTATCCACCAACTGGTCTTCTTCCGGATGAAGCGGAACCAAGCTCACTTTCGCCACGCGCGTATACGCAATCGTATTCATATCCCAACGGAAACGCACTTTTACCGTACGCGGACGAGCCTTTCGGTCTAAATCAACCACAGGCGTATTGCTTCCTTCCAATTCTATCCAACCGGTCTTTTGCGAATTGGCTTCTTCTTCATCTTCGGCAGAAGGTTCTCCTTCGGCAAATGAATAATCAATATTATCCATGTCTATCTTAAGCTCCACATTCGTCGAGATGGTTACATCGAAATAGCGGTCATCATAGTTTGCCGAACTTTCAAGCTCCACTTCAGGGTCTTTAATCAAAATCTGTTTGCCGAAACCAAACTGAGTCACCGTCAATGTCTGAGGTTGCTGTCCCTGAGGAGCATACTTTATTTCGAGCGTACGCGAAGTATTCTCCAAAGTTGAATCGACCGACAATATACATTCAGCCGACCCGATTCCGTTGGCAGGGGAAACACTGACCCACGGTCCGGAAACACTGGACACCCAGCTGAGGTTAGAGGTAACCTGTACTCGTTCCGTTCCTCCTTCAGGTCCCATCGTAATTTCTGTCTTATCAAGCGTAAGCGCTTCCGACGTGCCGGGTTCGTCATCGTCTTTACATGAAACCACCAGTCCCATGCAAAGTATCAGTGCCCATGTTATGTTATTTATATATTTCATAAAAGTATCTGTTTTTATTCGAATAATATATCACAACCACGTATATCCTGTGTCTTGTCGTAGAACAAGTAATAAAGTCCCTGAGAGATAGCCGAACATACGCCAGACAAATCTATTGTAATATTCGGATTATCTGCGATATCCAAAACATAGATATAAGGAGTCATGACTTCTTCCACCTTGCGGATATCGTTCGAACCAATCTGGAACTGATACAGACTGGGGCAAGTGGTGATTCCTTCCGGCCATTCGCGCAAGCAGCGTTCGCCTTTGTCATCACGCTGATGGCGAATTGCAATCGCTCTCAGCTGAGAAACGTTCAACGGTTCGGTCGGGAATTTAGAGAAACTATTATAACTCAAATCAATGCCCTGCAAATAAGGAATCGTTGTAGCACGGAAATCGTCAGACAATTCAGTCAGTCTGTTGAAACGCAAATCAATGTTCTCTAACAGATGAGCTTTTTCTCCGGTAAGCGAACCCTTTGGAACTTTTGTCAACTTATTTCCGCTTATGTCTAATGTCTGGATAGGTGAACCGGCAGCAAACAATTCTTTGGGAAACTCTTCAATCAAATTGTTTGCCAGCGAAACCGTACTCGCATTGATACCTTTAAAAGCAGAACCATTTTGCACTTTCGTTATCTTATTGTGTGAGAAATCAACCGACCCCATCACATATACCGACTTCGCATCGAAAATATCGGGAACTTCTGTCAACAGATTATTCGAGAAATTGAACGTTTCCATTTCGTTGGTGAATCCACAAAAGTTCGCAGGAATCTCGGTTATCCGATTATTCTGAAGGTATACAGTTGCAAACTTAATATCTGTACCAAAGGCTGTTACTTTCTCCACCTGATTATCGGTCAAGTCGAGCAGTCCAAGTTTCTTCATATTGGTCAGCACGCCACCTTGTCCGTTGGCATCGGCACCTTCATCGGGGAATTCTTTCAGGTTGTTATATCCCATGTAAAGAATCTGAATCTTCGGACCGGTTATATCCGATTTAGCCAAAGCTGTCCAGTCGGCTTTCAACTGTTCTGCCTCAATACCCCGATTACATGCAATGTTCAGCAACTGGATTTCAGGCAACTGATACAAGAATGCAGGAAGTGTTTTTACATTCTGACAGTTGTATACCTCAACATCGGTCAGTTCTTTCATGTTGCTCCAGCTCAGCTTGCCTTCGTCTTCCTCTTGCTGGTATTGCTTCGCATATTCCGAGTTCGAATCTTCCCATTCGGTACAGAAGTTATCAACACCTCCCGGCACACAAGCTATCGGAGCATTTGCTATATAAAGCTGCTGAAGTTTGGTTAAGCGCATCACCGCTTTTGATATACCGTCCAAACGGCTGGTCGTTCCACCTATTTGAGTATCTTTCAATGATATACGGCTGCTCTTTACTATTTTTGATTGCTTCGGATCATTGTTGATAACATCTTGCAGCATCTCGGAAAGATTTTCGCGCACATCATATTTCAAGAACATTTCTTCATAATGATGACGCATTTTCTGCTTATGTTCTTCGCTCATACCCACCGTAATGCCTTCAGAGCTAAACAACTTGCCTCCTACTTTTTCATCGTGCGAACCAAGTGCCAAAATCTGAACTTCCGTAAGCTGACCGATGGCATCGGGAACAAATCCGCTTATACCGAAACCGGACAAAACCAAACCTGTTACACGCCCGTTATTACCCAGCGTCACTCCCGGCTGTTCTCCCCACAAATCTATATCTTTATTAAAGTTCCAATTTGTACCTTCAGGATATTCAGCACCGTAATAACTCCAGTTTTTACCGCCCATCTTATCCCAGATTTCTTTCAAAGCCTTGTAGTCTTTAATGTTTTCCGAGGTTTCAGAAAGCAGTATGGGAACAAAAGCATTTTCTGTCACTTCATTGTTTGACACAACAAAACTTTCTCCTTTTACAACCTGAGTTTCCAATTCCGTACGGCTCACACCACTTCTTGAGTAAGTAGTATAAGAAGTTACCTGATAAGTTCCGGCAGGAAGCCATACCAGCGAATCGCAGGAAGCCTTACCTACTTCTTTATAATGGTCGTCAGGATTATCAGTTCCTACAGACTCTTCGTAATCGGTTTCATACGTTACTTTCATTTTCTCGAAAGTAGTTACCTCACGTGTAAACATGTTTTTTACCGTTACATCTATCTCTGCGATGGCATTGAACAGATAACCTTCTTCCGTTGCACGTGAAAGCACTTGCTTCTCTAATTGAAACTTCACCATACCGCGAGATACGGCATCTACAGAAAGCTCTTGTACATATAATCCGCCGCTTACCACAGTGAAATCGCTATTATCTCCGGAGCCCCCCGCATAAAGTTGCTCGTCTACTGCATCATACAGATAATAGCCCACTACCTTATAAGCTCCTGCCACCAATTGAAGTTTATCACTGCGGAGACCAAATTCCGCATTTTCATCATTGTAGCTATTCAGAAGCAAGGTCTGCGATACGGTAGTGCCATCGTGAAGCAACACCACCTGTATTTTTTTCGCATCCGCCAGCTTGTCCAGTTTGTCCGTCATCGCACGCGAAGCGGGTTCTTCTGTTTCGGGCGCAGACTCAAAAGAGCTTTTGGTCAGCTTGAACTGTACGTAACCGTAACCGCTCTGTGCCAAATCTTCGTCATCGTCCGAACAACTTGTCACCGCTACCATCGCCAGCATACTGACGAGGAGCGATAAAAAGTATTTGGAATATAATTTATATATGTTCATCTCAATTTTGTGTTTTAAGAAACAATATTATTACTCAGCCGGAGTACCTACGATTAAACCGTATTTAACCCCCGAATTGTCCGTTATTACCATGAATACAACATCGTGTTCAACGAAAGCGCCACCAATCCATATATTGATGACAGAACCATCGCCATTTACATCCGTTATCTCATCTGTGAGTGATATCGGACTTTCAGTTGCAAAATCATAGCAATCCCATGAAGCAATCGTTTTACCTAAGGTACTCAACGCAACATCCAAACTGCCAGTTGGTTTTTCTACCTGCCAGATGCTTTCAACACCATAATTCTGCTTAAACCAGTCAAGACTTGGACCTGCATATTCCGTACATGCCACAGAAGAAGCCGTAGAAGCATTTGTTATAGAGAATACGCCTTCAGAAGGTTCTTCGCTACCGCCTTCTTCTACATTCGACAAATGTATAATAACCATTGCTTTTCTCGGAGTTCCGGCTTCCACCCATTCTGTTACAACAAAGAAGATATCTTTTTTACCAACAATAGAAGCATCAACTCCCACATAATTTCCCGACAGTTCAAAACCTCCTACTTCAACAGGCTCTTCCGTTGATAAATCATACGCCTCAATGTTTACTCCTTCAAAAGCAAACGTAATCAATGTATTCATTGCAGGCTTGTTGATTTCAGTAACAGACTGTACGCCGTAAGTTGACTGATAATGACTAAGATTTTCTCCGGTATATGCTACGAAATCGATAACAGTAGAACCGTCGCCGCTCGTCACACTATTAACCAACTGTTCGCCGGTAGTTGTTTCCTGTTCTTTCTGGGTAATCTGAATCAACAGATTGCTCTGCTGGTAAGCATATTTAATATCTCCGTTTTCTACAATATTTGCTTCCAGATTTTCTTTTATGCTTTCATATTCCGCACGCGAGAAAGCCAAGACATAACCCGTTCTTTCTTCTGCCGGAACTCCTGCATACTGAGGCTCGTTTTCATCAACACGCAAAGAGATATCACCTTTTTCTCCTTCACAATGCAACCACAACATAGACGGATCAATCAGAGAAATATTTTTCGTGCCGGAAACATCTTCCCATTCTTCCAAATAAACAAACTCATAATCATCGTTCAGCACCTTAACCGTAAAGGGAATTCTGTTAGTATAAGTACTGCCGCCTCCGGAAGTTCCTTGTCCGCCTTCTTGAGCAAAGCTCTTTCCGTCCATCGAAACCGTCCAACCGTATCTGTTGGCAGAAGGAGCTGTTACATCAATATCCATCGGGTCCATACCCGCATAAATCAGCGGGAATGAGAAAGAAGCCTTTCCGTCTTCTGCACTGAACACAATCATCTTGTTATCTGTTGCGGCTACCGGATATTTTTCAACCGTTCCGTCTTGAATCACTCTCAATCCGCCTGCTACTTCCTGATTAGAAACCCCAACCAGCGAACCACCTTCTACTTCCACCCAATTGGGAGTTCCGGTTACGGCAAAATGGAAGTTTGCCTTCACTTTAAAGGGTTCAAAATCATCGTATCCTACGGTAAGAGCTTCCAGTTCGTTACCTTCCATATCATAGATTTTCAGCTCGCTGCCTTTAGCCGAACGGGTCACCTCACCGATAACAATGGTTTGCGAACCCATAGTCAACTCTAATTTCGCTACGCTTGCCTCATCCACGGTAGCAGCTTCGTCTGTTACACGGATAGTGATGTTCTGTGTACCTGCCTTTCCTGACAATACGAACGATTCAACATCGTCTTTCACGAACTTACACCACAGTTCGGTTGAAGCCAAGCTCCAATTAGTATTCGCCTCAAAAGTAAACTCCTTTGTTTCTCCGGCGTTACAGCTTATGGTTTGCAATTCCGGAAAAACCGGAGCTACCGAGTTCTCGTCATCGTCTGAACATGCTGTAAGGCTACATGCTGCAACCAAACCAACCAACAGACATCCCTTATACAACATCTTCTTGCAAGTATTTGCAACTGGTATCAAATCGAGATGTTTCATACTTTTTATTCTATTTTTATTTGTGTGTTTTAATATCCTTGTTCTCTTAAATCTTCGGCTTCGCCTTCGCTAATCCATTCCAAAATGTTCACATACGTACCCACTGTACCATAGATCGAACCGTCATCATTATACACATTAAGCGTAACATACTGAAGAACAAAATCTTCGCAGGTACTGTAATAAGATACGTAAGCCGTAGGCTGGCTTATCATCAAATCTCCATTGCCATGTATGTTACCCAAAAAGGCATCGGCTGTGGTAGCCAGCAACTGTTCGTCCATCTCAACCAGCGGTTCCAAAGCGTCGTCTGTATTAAATTTCAGTTTGATATCGTAACCGTCGTAATACAGGTCATGAAGTACAATCGTGTTTTCTTCATCCTCCGCAACATCGGTAGTAATCAAACGCATGGTAGTAGTCCCGGTCCAGTTGTCGCTCGTAAAGAAAGTCGAAGTAACCACGCAGTTTCCCGCAAAGTTATTGATGTCAAACGGACAGACTTTCTGAAGCACCACTTTCGCTTCCGTACCATACAAGTCCCACTTATCTTCATCGGGAATAACCAGTCTCAAGGCAAAACCCAGCGAGTCTGTATTCGCGATATTTTCATAGATACCCTGAACTTTTACATCCGTAGCCAGTTCGCCCGCTTTTATCGTTACGGTATTCGACAGCAGATTATAATGTTTGCCTTCCACCGCATTGCTTTCTTGGTCGATAATTTCCACAGCAAGCGTACGGTCATAATCGGCAGCCCGTGTAGCCGAGACAGGAATATTAAACACCTCGCCCGACTCTTTTACGCCGTAATGATACAGCGTGTCGGAAAACATAAGATAATTGGGTCCGCTATAATTCACTCTGTTCGGTTCGCATCCCGAAAAGATCATTGCCACGACTACTGCCGCGATAGCTCCTATAAATATTTTCTTCATCACCATAATGTTTTTTATTTATTACTTTCATTAGGTTCAATCTGCGAGCCCGGAGCTTCAATCTCATGCTGCGGTATCGGCCATACGAACATCGGGTCGTCGGCTGCCACTTTCAGACTGCTGCCGTTATCCAGCGACTGGTCTTGCGGCGTGCGCTCGAAACCTTTGTGCCAACGCTTCAGGTCGTGCAGGCGGAAACCTTCCATATAAAGTTCTTTTACTCGCTCTTCTTCGATGACATCCATTGCCGTTTCAGCATTCAAGGATACTGCTCCACCTGCCGAATAGCGTGCACTGTGAAGTTCGGTTATATCCTCGCTTGCTCCTCCGTAATTGCCTTGCTGGGCACGCGCCTCGGCACGAATCAGATATTGCTCTGACAGACGGAACACTTTCGGCATACACACATGGTAGATGTTATACGCCTGAAATTCTTCGTTACCAAAATACTTTTGAAGTAACGGCCACATCAAACCGTATGCCGTAGTATACGACTGGAAGATATCTGTATAACGCAAATCAGAGGCAGCATACAGACCTAAAACCCACTGAGCCGGCACGTAGTCGGGACGCACGTTCGACTGGTCGAAATTGAAAAATACCCGTCCCAACGCACCGCCATACGAGCTGACGGTAAACGAAATTTTCCAGATAGCTTCTGTACTGTGATCGTTCGTCCACATGTATTTATAATAGCTCACGCCCGATGATATCTGCTGGTTACAGCTTGACAGCATGTAGTAATCGCTGTCGATAACCTTTCCGGCGTATTCTTCCGCCTCTTTCCAGTTTTTCATGTAAAGAGCTACACGAGCGCGCAAGGCGTAAACCGTATATTCGTTGAAATATACCGTGTCATACAAAGAGCCGTCGACAGAAGGATTGAAGTCTTCTTCCAGCTGAAGGAGGTCTTCTGCACGGTCGAGGTCGTCAATAATAAACTGGTAAGATTCTTGCAGTGTGGCGCGTTTCATCGGCTCTTGGTTATCGTAATGTTCGTTTATCACCACGCCCAACTGATTGGCTGCATCTTCTTCGCTTTCGTATGCTTTACAGAACAGCTTTACCAGCTCAGAGTATGCCAGCGCACGTGCGAAATAGGCTTCGCCGCAATATTGGTCCAAGCGGTCAAGGTCATCATCGTCCGTAGTTTTCGCCCGAACCGCCTCTACATGGTCAAGCAAGAAATTACAGCGGTTAACCACCGTATACAGAGCCGCATACACATCTTCGATATCTGTATTGGTAGGTTTGATGTCGTTCCAACGCCAAATATCTCCATAAACATTCGTATTTCCCGTTACGCCGTATACCAAGTCGGTCTGAATATCCGGCAGCAAAGTCAGATTGCCGGAATACAGCGCACCATCTTTGAACGCAGCATAGATTCCCATCACCAACTGGTTCACATCGTCAGGGGTATTGACCGCCTTATCTGCTTCTATCGCATTATCCGGATACTTGTCTAAGCAAGAAGTGAAGGACAATGCCATCGCAGCCAACACCGCATATAATTGTATTTTTTTAATCATCATCTTTCTCTATACATTTATATATATTAGAATGAAACTTCTACGCCGAAGGTAAACTGGCGTGAAGGAGGATATACTCCCAAATATACGTTTCCGGAATATTCGGGGTCGAAACCCGTAAAGCCTGTAAACGTCAGCAGGTTTTGTCCTTGTACATATACCCGTGCCGCTGTAAAGAATTTGCTCTTTTCCAACCACAAGCGGGGCAATGAATACGACAGCGTGACGTTTTTCAGACGCAGGAATGAGGTATTCTCCAAGAAACGGTCGTCCAACTGGGCTATTTCTCCGTAACGGGGGATGTCTGTCACGTCGCCCGGCTTCTTCCATCCATCGTACAACAGGCGTTTCGACTGGTTGTAACCGGAGAATCCGCCGTTATTTTCTTCAAAGTAACGGTCGTTGTTCATCACCCAGCGGTCGGCAAGCCAACTGAATTGTGCCGACAGCGACAAGCCTTTCCATGAGAATGTGGTTCCGAAACCTCCCATCCACGGAGCATCGAAGGTTTTTCCGGTCATCACGCGGTCTTCTTCACGGAACTCGTTAGTCAGCTCACCGTCTTTCGTGTACCACAACTGTTCGCCGTTTGCCGGATTCACACCAGCATAACGGTTCAAGAAAAACTCATTAATAGGACGTCCTACCTCGTAACGGATACCCGTAGTAGAGTTTACATACTCATCTACACCGTTATAAAGTTCTTTCAGTTCATTCTTGTTATAAGAGATATTTGCATTCAGATTCCAAGTAAAGTCGTTAAGACGAAGCACATCGGCATTTGCACTGATTTCCACACCGCGGTTTGCCATCACACCGATGTTTTCCCAACGTACACCCTCGCCTGTAATGGCATACGACTCAGGCACTTCCATCAACATGTCAGTCGTCCGCTTATTATACAGCTCGATATCCACATTGATGCGGTCGATGAATCCCAAATGGAAAGCCAGATTGGTAGCCCATGTGGTTTCCCAACTCAAATCGGGGTTGCTGCTCTGCGCCGGATAGATACCTGCCTCATCGTTATAACTCGGACCTCCCGCCACTAAAGCCAAATGGTAGTAATCGCTCGGCAACAAAGAGTTACCCGTAGTACCGGAACTTAACGCAATCTGCGCATTGGTCAGCCATTCTACATCTTTCAAGAACTTTTCGTTTTTGATGTTCCACATCAAACCAACCGACCAGAAACCTCCCCAGCGGTTGTTTTTACCGAAACGCGAAGAAGCATCTGCACGCACCGAGAAATCGGCATAATATAAATCTTTGTAGTTATATTCGGCGCGGGCGAAGAACGACAGATAAGCGTACGACGTAGCCGAGTTCATCCATGACGATGCACGCACACCCGAAGACAGGTCGGTAAGCAAATCGTTCGTCTGCCCCTCTGTATAAACTTGGAATCCTTCGGTATCGTAGTTCACTGCTTCCTGACCCAACATGAAGTTGAAAGCATGGTCTTCTTTATAAGTCCAGCGGTAATTGGCAGTAGTAGTTTCCGTGAGGTTCATCGTGTCATACGAACTGCGTCCTGCCGAGCCCAGTCCGGCATTCAGAATATAACTTGGGAACGACTGTGAAGAACCCGTAGAATGAGAGAAGTCCGCACCAAACTGCGCACGGATGGTAAGGTTCTCAATCGGAGTAATTTCAGCATATACCGTAGAAAGCACTTTGTATTTCTTGTTGGTCACCGGATTGTTCGCCAACCACTCCAGCGGGTTCTGCCCCGTACCCTTCCAAGTACCGTCGGTCTGCGAAGCGATGGAACCGTCTTCGTTATACGCATTCCAATAAGGAAGCATCAGGCGGCAGGCGAAAATCGGACTCGACAGACTGGGTGAACCTTCTACTGTCTGCTCTATTTCCTCATAGGCGGCCATCGTGTTGGTTCCTAACTTCAGCCAGTTGCTTGCCTTAACTTCGGCATTGGCACGGATGTTATAACGACGGAATGAAGACCCCGGTGCGATACCGTCTTGGTCATAGAAACTTCCTGACACGTAATAATTCATTTTATCCGTAGCACGGTTAACAGATAGTTCGTAGTTCTGGAGCGGAGCATTGTCTTTAAAGATGGCATCCATCCAGTTTACGTCTACCTGCGAAAGCAAGTCGTAATCCTGCCCGTTATCCAAACCAACCAATTTCTCGAATTCGATGCGTTCGGCGGTATTCATCATGTTCCATTCCGTACGCGCCAACTGCGACGTACCGTACTGCGCACGCAAAGTAACCTTCGCCTTGTCCATCGACAAGCCTCGTTTCGTAGTGATAACCACTACCCCGTTAGCAGCACGCGCACCGTAAATAGAAGTAGACGAAGCGTCTTTTAACACAGATACCGACTCAATATCGCCCGGGCTGATGGTATTGAAATCCGAGCTTTCGATGGGCACACCGTCTAAGATAAACAGCGGCGCCGTACCCGAATTGATAGAGTTCGTACCACGGATTTTGAAAACAGCCGCCTTGCTCGGCTCACCGGAAACAGAAACCACCGACAAACCGGCAGCCTGTCCCTGCAACGCTTGGTCGAAGCTCGGTGCCGGCACATTTTCCATCTTCTCAGCCTTTACCGACGAAACCGAACCGGCAATCGTACCTTTCTTTCGTACGCCGTAAGCCACCACCACCACTTCATTCATGATTTGTGAATCATCTTCCAGCGCCACGTTCAACACTCCGGTACGCGCATTCACCCGAAACTCTTGCGAGCGCATACCGATATACGAAAATACCAAGTCGGCATCTCCTCCTTGAATTTTCAACTCATAGTTACCATCGATGTCGGTAACCACACCGTTCGTTGTTCCTTTTTGCATAATAGATACGCCAATCAGCGGCTCATTGTCTGCTTTAGAAACCACCGTTCCTTTCACGACAAACTGAGCAAAAGCCGATTGAATACCCAACATGACAAAAAAGACCAACCAAAGACATAATCTTCTCATCTCTTTGTCCGTAAAAATATATTAGTGAATAAAAAAATCAAAAGAATCCAACCAATTCTTTTTAACACCATAAAAAGAAAGGTTGCCAGAGCAAACTTTACGAATAAATATGACTAAAAGGATCGCGTGATTTTACATTACGCAAAACCATGTCTAAATTAAAAAATGTTCTATTTACAATAACAAAGTTAATCATCAGTTAGGATTTATTTTTAAACGAGCGCAAAAATACGATTTTATTTTATTTTCCTTTTGTATATTTTATTCATTAACACATAATAAAAACAAAATTTATAATTTTTAGCTTATAAAAAGCAACAAGTTCAGCTTAAAGGAAAACATTTTTTTCAAAACAAACAGATTTTTACGTATTTCACTCGCATATTTATGCAACCCGTTCAATCTCCGAAGCCTCCTTACATCCCTGTTTTTCCGACCAATTTCCCCCCTCCAAACGCTACCGTTAGAACGGTTGCTTTCTACCGCTTGTGTCATCTAACTTGTACGCATGTTTTCACTAAAACATGCGGTAGCGTTTGGGGAAAGAAAAAAACAAATAAATCAAGACTGAAAAACAACATTCCGTCCTTCTCCATTACAACGGGAAACGACTTCTTTTATCTAAAAAATATTTACTTTTCAACTTCATAATTTCGATATTAAATTATCAATTCGCTTCAAATTTTTCACAAAAAACAGGAGACAAACAGATTAAGAGCCTGTTTAAACTTTGATTGAAGTGACTCCTTTAACTTTCAATTATTCCGCTGAAAAAGCTTGATTTCTAAAAAGAATGTTTATCTTTGCAACGTTTTGTTCCGTACAGGCTTCCCAAGCGAGGCCGCGGATGAAAAGGGAATCGGGTGAAAGTCCCGGACAGTCCCGCTGCTGTGAGCTCCATGAAAAGAGGTTTGCTTATCTACTTCTTCAGCCACTGCCCTGAACTTGTTTTTAGAGGGTGGGAAGGCAAAGCAAACCGGAGTAAGTCAGAAGACCTGCAAAACAAAAGCCGTGCTTGCGCTTCTCGAGGAAAGAAGAACAAGGTCATGCAACGTTATACATTTATATTATATTCGTTTTTATGAGCATCAAGCATCCCCGTAGTACAGGCGTGTGCATCGTCGCAGCCGTATCGGTGCTGGCAGTTGTTTCCGTCGAAGCTCAGACGGTGGCGACCGACAGCATGACTACACGTGTTCACGATATTCCGAGCGTAACGGTGAGCGCGCGGCGCACGCCCCCTGCCCTTACGTCTGCCTCTCCGCTGCAAGTAATGGGAAAGGCGGAAATGGAACGGCTCGGAGTGTACGAAGTGGCAGACGCCGTGCGTCATTTTTCGGGAGTAAGCGTGAAAGATTACGGGGGGATAGGCGGACTGAAAACAATCTCTGTACGAAGCATGGGAGCGCAGCATACGGGGGTTATCTATGACGGAGTGAGCGTGAGCGACTGCCAGTCGGGACAAATAGACATATCGCGTTTCTCGCTTGACAATGTGTCGCAACTGACGATGACCATCGGACAGACGGACGATATTTATCAAACGGCACGCGCGTTTGCTTCGGCAGGCGTTCTCAGCATACAGACGGCACGCCCGGACTTCAAAGACCGCCCTTACCATGTATATGCCAATCTGAAAGCCGGCTCGTTCGGAATGGTGAACCCTTCGGTGTTGTACAGCCGGCAACTAACCCGAAAAACGGCACTGAGCGTATATGGCGACTTCCTGCGGGCAGACGGGAATTACCCGTTTGAGATGTGGAACGGAAACCACTTGATAGACAGCAAGCGGAATAACAGCGACATCCGTACTTACCGGGCGGAAGCCACGCTTTACACGGCTTTTACTCCCCGGCAGGATTTACAGGTAAAGGCTTATCTGTTCGACTCGGAACGCGGACTTCCGGGAGGGGTAATCTATGATAATCCATACGCAGCCGAACGTCTCTCCGACAAGAACTATTTCGGACAGTTCCGTTACGAGAACCGTTTCAGCGACCGCATAAAGCTGCAAGCCCTCGGAAAGTTCAATTACAGTTGGAACAAGGATTATAACAACGAGGCGTCGGGCATTACCGACGACCGTTACCGACAGACGGAGACTTACGTGTCGGCAACGCTGTGGGCAGAACCGGTAGAACACTTTTCGCTCTCCGTGGCACAGGATTTTGCTTATAATTACCTGCATACCACACTCGACCAGTGTCAGTTTCCGCAACGTTACACCCTGCTTACCGCCGTCGCTGCCCGCTATGAGCATCGGAAGTTCTCGGCTACGGCATCGCTGCTGAACACGTTTATCACCGAAGATGTGCGGATTGGTACGGCGGCTGATGACCGCAAACGCTTGTCTCCTGCCTTCAGCCTCTCTTGGAAACCATTTGAAAATGCCGGTCTGAGGGTCAGAGCTTCGTACAAAGACATCTTCCGAACCCCTACGTTTAACGACTTATATTATTTGGTTATCGGAAACACGGGATTGCGCCCCGAAACCACCAAGCAGGGAAACTTCGGTGTAACGTGGAGCCAGTCCGGTTTCGCCTGCTTCGATTTCCTCAGCCTCTCGGCAGACGCTTATTATAATAAGGTAGCCGACAAGATAGTAGCCGTGCCCACGATGTTTGTATGGCGGATGATGAACGTAGGCAAGGTGGAAACCATCGGGGTGGATGTCAATCTGTCTGCCGAATACAGCCTCAACGAGCGTTTCAAGTGGTATCTCACGGGAAATTATAATTTCATGCAGGCTGAAGATGTAACCGACCGCAACTCGAAAACATGGCGCAACCAGATTATTTATACGCCCCGCCATTCGGGAAGCGGAAACCTTACACTGGAAACACCGTGGGTAAACGTATCGTATAACCTAACGTATGCCTCGGAACGTTATACGCTGGCGCAGAATCTGCCGGAGTATCGCATTGCTCCTTATACCGACCACGGCATTTCGCTGTCGCACACATTTACGTGGAAACATCACCGCCTGCGCATACAGGCTGATGCCCTCAATCTTTCGAACAAGAACTATGAGATAATCCGTTTCTACCCCATGCCGGGACGAAACTACAAAATCTCTATTAATTACTATTTATAAACTAAAAGACCATGAACGTAATGAAAAAGAACTGGCTTTACTTGGCTTTCACCACTTTGCCTCTGGCTGCCGCACTGACGGCTTGTGATAATAACGACGACCCGACGCCTGTCCCTAATCCGGAACCGACTACCACCCTCGGCGCTTACATTGTCAATACGGGAAATTATAATGCAAACAACGGCTCCATACAATGGTATGATTTAACTACCCAAAGCACCGGCAATGACCTCTATGCCGCACAAAACGGACAAGGCATCGGAGACTTGCAGGATTTATGTGTATACGGGTCTAAACTTTATGCTATTTCTGCTACTTCCTCTAAAATAGAAATCCTTGAGCACAACGGGAAACTGATAAAACGTCTGCCAATGACTACTGCTGCCGACCAGCCCATGCAGCCGCGTTATGCCACAGCGGGCGATGGTTGTGTTTTCTTTACGGCTTACGACGGAACAGTGAACAAGCTCGATACGCTGACTCAAGCCGTTACGGGAAGCGTAGCCGTAGGTGCATATCCCGAAGCATTGACTTATGCCGACGGAAAACTTTTTGTCAACATCTCCAACTATAGCAAAGGAAACCAAGTGGCAGTGGTTGATGCGGCATCAATGACCAAACTGCAAGACATTACGGTAAAGCTAAATCCTTATACGCAGTGCATCACTGGAAACGACGGATACGTGTATGTAGTATCCAACGGAAATTATGCCGGTTCTGCATCAGTTCCCGAAGACCAATGGGTGTACCAGACCCTGCAACGCATCAACCCCAACACGTATGCGGTAGACAGCATCTGCAACGCTACATACATTGCCAACAAGGGAGACAAAATGTATATCCTTTATTCGGAATACTATCTTCCGGAAACAAAAAAATGTTTTGTTTATGACCTGAAAACAAACACCTCAACCACTTTGCCGATAGACCTTAACGACTTTACCAGTCCGGGCTTTATCGCAGTAGACCCTATCACGGAAGACATTTACATCGGCGACCAAGTATGGGGAGCTTTGAACACAGTTCATGTATACAGCAAAGACGGACAGGCAAAAACTCAGTTTGAAACCGGCATGTATACTACCAACATGCGTTTCGTAGCCGAATAAACCGAAGCGTATGAACCGAATTTTACTATCTGCCTATATAGTAACCATAGTCTTGCTTTGCTCTGCCTGCGGCGGAGGGAGCAAGACTTCTTCCGTTACAGCGGGAGGCGATACCTTGAAGCTGCGGTATGCCGAGAATCTGCGCATCGTAAATTACTCCGAATACACCGTGGCGGAAGTGCGTAACCCGTGGGACACACTGAAAACACTGCATACTTACATACTGACCGACAAGACGAAGCCTGTGCCCGAATCAGTACCGGAAGGCACTGTTGTGCGCGTGCCGTTGGAAAGGACATTGGTTTACTCGGTAGTCCACGGAAGTCTGCTTAACGAGTTGGGTGCGCTCGACAACATACGCGGCGTGTGCAACTCGGAGTATTTCAAACTGCCTGAAGTACAGGAACGTTGCCGCGAGGGTATCATCACCGACTGCGGAAACAGCATGAGTCCCGATATCGAACGCATCATCGAACTGAACCCCGACGGCATCCTGCTTTCGCCTTTCGAAAATAACGGAGGCTACGGACGAGTGGGGAAACTCAACATCCCCATCATCGAATGTGCCGATTACATGGAAACTTCGCCCTTAGGACGTGCGGAATGGATGCGCTTTTACGGAATGCTGACCGGAAAAGAGGCGAAGGCGGATTCGCTTTTCACGGCGGTAGAACGGGAGTATCTGAATGTGAAACGTCGGGCGGCGCAAGCCCAAAAGCATCCTACCGTGTTGAGCGATCTGCGCTACGGCTCGGCATGGTACATCGCGGGCGGAAACAGCACCACCGGAAAACTGTATGCCGATGCGGGTGCAAACTATATCTTCGCCGATTTACAGAACAGCGGTTCGGTTCCGCTGGCGTTTGAAGCGGTGTTCGACAAGGGAGGGGATGCCGACTACTGGTTTATCAAGTATAATCAAAAAACAGACAAAACATATCGGGAGCTGAAACAAGACTATGCCCCCTACGCTCGCTTCAAGGCTTTCAAAGAACGGCGTATCTACGGATGTAACACCGGGAGAATCCCGTATTATGAAGAATCGCCCTTCCACCCCGAAGAATTACTGAAAGATATTGTGAAAATACTGCATCCCGACTTATTGGAAGGTTACGAACCGAAATATTTTAGTAATTTAGCCACCGATTGACAAACCGAACAATGAATAACAAGGGATACATATACGGAGGCGTACTCTGCGGAATCATTCTTATGTTGATGGCTGCCAACCTGTTGCTTGGGGCAGTAGACATCCCGGCGAGTGCCGTGGCAGACATTCTCTGCGGACGCGGGACGGAAAAGGAAACGTGGAGTTTCATCGTGTGGGAGTCGCGCTTTCCGCAGTGTATCACCGCATTGCTCTGTGGGGCGGCGCTCTCGGCGTCGGGACTGATGCTGCAAACGGTATTCAACAATCCGCTTGCCGACTCGTCTATCCTCGGCATCAGTTCGGGTGCCAGCTTGGGCGTGGCGTTAGTGATGCTCGCCGGAGGCGGAACCATTGCTACGGGAGCATTCACCCTTTCGGGATTTGTTTCGGTGATACTGGGTGCGTTTCTCGGAGCTGCGTGCATCCTCGGCATCATTCTTTTCCTGTCTACCGTGATAAAAAACAGTGTCATGCTGCTTATCGCAGGCATCATGATTGGCTATGTTTCTTCATCGCTCATCTCGCTGCTCAACTTTTTCGCCACGGCGGAAGGTGTACACTCATACACGATATGGGGACTCGGTAATTTCGGAGGCGTGTCGTTAGAGCAGTTGCCGGCTTTCTCGGCAATGGTCGTGGCGGGTCTCATCGTAGCCGTATTGCTTATCAAGCCGCTGAACGCCTTGCTGCTGGGTACTCGTTATGCAGAAAACTTGGGAGTCAACATCCGCCGCGTCCGTAACCTACTGCTGATTGCTACGGGCTTGCTCACGGCGGTTACCACCTCGTTCTGCGGTCCGGTATCGTTTATCGGGCTTGCCGTGCCTCACATCGCCCGACTGATGTTGGGGACATCGAACCACAACTCTCTGCTGCCCGTCACCCTGCTTACCGGAAGCGCCGTTGCCCTGCTCTGTAATCTGGTTTGCATCTTGCCCGGCGAGGCGGGTATCATTCCGCTGAATGCCGTGACACCGATACTGGGAGCGCCGGTCATTATCTACGTCATTGTAAACCAACGCAAAATTCAATATTTCAACTGAGATGGAACAGCAGGCTATTGTCATCGAGGGGAAAGACCTCAGCATTGGGTATCGGAAGGGGAAAGTAACGAAGTACGTACACCGCCACTTGAATTTCGTATTGCGCCGGGGTGAGCTGACTTGCCTTTTGGGTGCCAACGGGACGGGAAAGTCGACGTTGCTGCGCACGCTGGCTGCCGCGCAATCGGCGTTGGGGGGTGAACTGAACCTGCTCGGCAGAAAGATAGGTGCATACACGGAACGCGAACGCTCACGCACCATCGGAGTGGTACTGACCGACAAGACGCAAGCCGGGGGACTGACCGTGTATGAACTGGTGGCACTGGGACGCCAACCTCACACGGGATTCTTCGGACGGTTGCGGCAGACAGACAAAGACATCATCCGCCATGCCCTGCAAGCTGTGGGCATCACCGATAAGGCCAGCCAATACACAGCGGAGCTTTCCGACGGCGAGCGGCAGAAGGTAATGATAGCCAAAGCGTTGGTTCAAGAGTGTCCGCTCATCTTGCTCGACGAGCCTACCGCTTTCCTTGACGTGGTGAGCCGCATCGAAATCATGACCTTGCTTCACCGGCTTGCCGAAGAAGAGCAGAAAGCCATCCTGCTGTCTACCCACGACATCGAGCAGGCACTTGTACTTGCCGACCGCCTTTGGCTGCTCACTCCCGAAAACGGAATGGAGTGTGGCGTAACCGAGGACTTGATACTGAATAACCGGATGGATACACTCTTTGCCCGACAGAACAGCCGCATCCGTTTCGACCTGACGCATGGGGTGTTCTCTCCTACTGTCGGAGGGAAAAAATCCATTCGCTTGAATGCGGCAAACGAAGTGTTGGAACACTGGACACAAAACGCACTGAACCGTCGCAACTATTTCTGCCTGCCTGACGAAACTGCGTATGCTTCCCTGCCGCTTTTAACCGTGGTTTCTCCGCAGCGTATCAAACTGACTGTGGAGGGGCAGACCATCGTATTCCGCTCGTTCGACCAGCTCCTGCAAACGCTGTAAACCTCCCCTCACCAAATAAATTTTCTGTTTTTTTAGACGACAGAAACAAAAGCTTTTGTTACTTTTGCATAAAATGAGATTTTTATGATAAAAGTCATTCAAGTTAACGGAACAGAAAAACACCTCTACGAATTAGTCGCCCCCTTAGTCATGAACCCCAAAGTTCTTAACTATAACAATGACTACCCCTTTAAGACCGGAGAGAAATTTATCTGGTTTATCGCGCTTTCCGATGAAGAAGTCATTGGATTTATGCCCATGGAAGAAAGAGGGAAACAATGGATTATCAACAACTATTATATTAATCCCGAAGCTGAAGAAAAAGTTTTCAAAGCCCTGCTGAAAGCCATTGGCAAATTCAAGATGAAAGACAAAGAACTGACTGCCGTGGTGCAGAAACAACATAAAAACTATTTTAGCGACCAACATTTTGAAACGATAAAAGAATGGAAAATCTATATCAAAATGATATATACCAAAAAGAAAAAAGATGAACCAGAACAGCAGTAATCCCCTAAAAAAAAACGTATACGAACTGGCTCAGGAAAGATTGGATATCATCTTTAAAGAATTTGATAATGTGTATATTTCTTTCTCCGGCGGGAAAGACAGCGGAGTTTTACTTAATTTATGCATAGATTATATCCGTAAACATAATCTGAAAACCAAGCTGGGCGTGTTTCATTTGGACTACGAAATACAATATAAGATGACTATTGATTACGTAGACCGTATTTTAGAAGCCAACAAAGATATATTAGACGTATACCGTGTTTGCGTACCGTTTCGCGTACGGACGTGTACTTCCATGTACCAAAAGTATTGGAGGCCGTGGGAAGAAAGCATGAGAAACCTGTGGGTACGACCGATGCCCAAAAACGTAATGACGGAAAAAGATTTTCCGTTCCTGAAAGAAAGAATGTGGGATTACGAATTCCAACTGAAGTTTGCTTCGTGGCTCCACAAAAAGAAAAAAGCAGTACGCACCGCCTGCTTGGTAGGCATCCGCACGCAGGAGAGTTACAACCGCTGGCGAACCATTTACGGCAGCAGTAAATCACAGCTTTACCACCATTATCAATGGAGTTACAAGATAGCCAACGATGTGTTTAATTTTTATCCGATATTCGACTGGAAAACTACGGATATATGGACGGCAAACGGACGGTTCGGATGGGATTACAACAAGTTGTATGACCTTTACTATCAGGCGGGGGTAAACATCGAGCGCCAGCGTGTGGCAAGCCCGTTCATCAGCGAGGCAATCGAAAGCCTTCACCTGTATAAATGCATCGACCCCGACACGTGGGGAAAAATGATAAGCCGCGTAAACGGGGTGAACTTTACAGGCATTTACGGAACGACATACGCCATGGGACGAAGTACTCTGAAGCTACCTCAAGGGCATACATGGGAATCGTACATGAAATTCTTGCTCTCTACCCTGCCCGAAGAAACGCGCCGCAACTACCTGAGCAAGCTGCACACCAGCATCAAGTTCTGGCGCACGAAAGGAGGATGCCTCAGCGACGAGACCATACAGAAACTCATCGACCTGAAGATTCCGATCGAAGTACGTAATACTTCGAATTACAAAACCACCAAAAGACCCGTGATGATGGAGTATCTGGACGATATCAATATTCCGGAATTCCGCGAAATACCTACTTACAAACGCATGTGTCTTTGTATCCTGCGTAACGACCATGCCTGCAAGTATATGGGTTTTGCACTGACCAAGCAGGAAAGCAAAATGAAAGACTATATTCTGAAACAATATAAAGATATATGGACGTAAAAGAAGAAGATATAAAAAGTCCGGTATACAACGTACGCGCTGTACCGGTAGACAAAGTAGTGGCAAACGACTACAACCCCAACGTGGTGGCTCCTCCCGAAATGAAGTTGCTGGAGCTGTCTATCTGGGAAGACGGTTTTACAATGCCTTGCGTATGTTATTACGACAAAGACAACGATAAATATATCATCGTAGACGGATTTCACCGTTACACCGTACTGAAAACCTCGAAGCGCATCTACGAACGTGAAAAGGGGTTACTGCCGGTAGTGGTTATCGACAAGGACTTATCGCACCGCATGGGGTCGACGATCCGGCACAACCGTGCCCGCGGTACGCACGACATCGGTTTGATGACCCACATCGTGGCTGAACTGACCCGCGCCGGCATGTCGGACGCATGGATCATGAAAAACATCGGCATGGACAAAGACGAACTGCTCCGCCTGAAGCAAGTATCCGGACTGGCTTCGCTATTCGCACACGCTGATTTCTCTATACCTGAACCCAAAGAAGAGATACCGGAGGATAACGACGACTAAAACAGAAAGGCACGCAACCATGAAGAAAATAGGATTACTGTCAGACACACATGCGTATTGGGACGAACGGTATTTGAAATATTTCAACGACTGTGATGAGATTTGGCACGCGGGCGACATCGGCTCAATAGACATCGTGGAACGCTTGCAGGCATTCCGCCCCTTGCGTGCCGTTTACGGAAACATCGACGGACAAGACATCCGCCGCCTTTTTCCTGAAACCGACCGCTTTACCGTAGAGGGGGCTGACGTGATAATGAAGCACATAGGAGGCTATCCCGGCAAATATGACCCCTCCATCCGGGGGACACTGCTGGTACATCCGCCCAAACTTTTCATAAGCGGACATTCACACATCCTGAAAGTAAAATACGACAAAACGCTGGGGATGCTCCACATTAATCCCGGAGCTGCCGGAAAATACGGATTCCACAAAGTACGCACTTTGGTACGTTTTAACATCGATGCAGGCACATTCAGTGACCTCGAAGTTATCGAATTAAGCGATTAAAACTAAAAAATTCTTGCTTCTTCCGAAAAACTTTACGAAATTTGCAGACCAAAAGAGAAATCCTACTATATGAAAACTTATTTAGTGACAGGAGCAGCAGGCTTCATTGGAGCCAATTACCTGAAATACATGTTGGCTAAATATGACAATATCAAGATAGTCGTACTCGACGCGCTGACTTATGCAGGCAATCTGGAAACAATAGCTAAAGACGTTGATAACGAACGCTGCTTTTTCATAAAAGGCAATATCTGCGACCACGACTTGGCAGATCGTCTCTTCAGCGAATACAAATTTGATTACATCGTAAACTTCGCTGCCGAGAGCCATGTAGACCGTAGCATAGAAACGCCACAATTATTTTTACAAACAAACATCTTAGGAACCCAAAACTTACTTGACGCTGCACGCCGGGCATGGGTTACAGGAAAAGATGAAAGCGGCTATCCTACGTGGAGAAAAGGCGTACGCTTTCACCAAGTGTCTACTGACGAGGTGTATGGCTCGTTAGGAGCGGAAGGCTTCTTTACTGAAGATACTCCCATTTGTCCGCACAGCCCGTACAGCGCATCGAAAGCAAGCGCCGACCTCATCGTCATGGCGTATCGCGATACGTATAAAATGCCGGTTACGATTACGCGCTGCTCTAACAACTACGGCCCGTATCACTTCCCCGAAAAATTAATACCGCTCATTATCAAAAATATTCTGGAAGGCAAACGGCTTCCGGTGTATGGAGACGGTTCTAACGTGCGCGACTGGCTGTACGTAGAAGACCACTGCAAGGCGATTGACCTCGTGGTAACAAAGGGAAAGGACGGCGAAATATATAACGTGGGCGGACACAATGAGAAGCAGAATATTGAAATCGTCAAACTGACTATCGCCACCATCCATCGGTTAATGACCGAATATCCGGAATACCGCAAGATATTGAAGAAAAAGGAGTTTAACGAGAACGGAGAAATCAACATCGACTGGATAAACGATTCGCTCATTTCGTTTGTAAAAGACCGTCTGGGGCACGACCAACGTTATGCCATCGATCCGACCAAGATTACAAACGAACTGGGTTGGTATCCTGAAACCAAGTTTGAGGACGGTATCGTGAAGACCATCGAATGGTATCTGAATAACCAAGCGTGGGTGAAGAACGTAACGAGTGGCGATTACCAGAATTACTACGAAAACATGTATAAAAACCGATAACGGCTGAGGATAAGAGCTGCCGACACTGGGTACATACACCATAAAAAGCGACCGGAATGAAGAAACAGAAATATTCATTCCGGTCGCTTTTTCATGACACCGTGCTTAAAACTGACGATGCTTATTTTCAACCATTTCCGGTATGGTCAGACAGTTAAGGAACTCTAACGGTTGAACCGGTTGGCGCTACGGGTAGAATCAGTCAATCCTACCGCATGGGATGCCCTACCCTAACCGAAGCGTTTTCGGGGATATGCTTAAAGCGCAAGACGGCGCAGGCGGATACGCAGATTAGCCAGCTCAGCATCGGCATGTGACGACGACGCATCGTGGCGCTTCACACGGATGGTGTGTTGCTTTCCGGTAAATGCCGCAGGAAGCGTAAGGTCTTGACGGTAAACCACTTGCTTTTCCGCCGGACGCAACAGATACGTCGCCTTGTCCTCAAAACGGTTATACGAGCGGAGCACGATGCGGTTATTGCCCTTTACAAGCTGAAGAACCAGCTTCTCTTTACGGAACTTGCAGCGGTAGGGATTAAGATGTTTCATCACCAATTTGCCGTTCAAGAATACTTCAATGCCGTTTCCGGCACCTACTTCCATCACCACGCGCTGGGCACGAGTGGCATGTACGTCTTGCATGACGAAACATGACGACAGGATGTCGGCATCAAACTCGTCTTGTTCCTTGTCTGTCGGCTCCCACTTGCCTCCCCGCACGGGCGGATTCTGCAAATCGGCAGTCAGCGTCGACGGAGAGTCAAACAGTCCGCTACCCTCCTTGCAAATGTAGCGCTGCCCCCATGTAAGTTCGGTGGCAGGAAACAGCCGCAACGCATCTACTTTTCCCTTATCGAGCGTCACTTCGTAATTCTTTCCGTCGATAGAGAGGTCGATTGTCTTACCCACCTCCTCATCGGTATAAACCAGTTCCAACTGTTTGAATACAATCTGTTCAAAATTCCAGCTGTACCCTATCGTGCTGCGGTAATTGCTGTAATAATCAAAACATGAGTAGCTGTAAGCCGGAGTAGCGTTTTGGGCGGTAAGCGACATGCTCCGCACCATACCTGCCGGCTGGGGTTTTACGTCGCGGTCAAACTCCAGACGCAATACGTGATATACCGAATCTTTGTATGCCGAAGCCGGTACGGTCAGTTCGATGTCGTCGCCGTATTGCAGGTAAGTAGCCATTTTGCCGTCGCCTTTTTTCAAAGTACATCCCGGTAAGTGGAGGTGTATTTTCCCGTCAGCCGGATACTCGCCCGTGGAGAAAAGATACAGATGATTTCCTTTCCGTGTCACGCTTCCCCACGCAAACGATTCGTTGAAAGGCGATGCTTCGGTATCGTAAAGGGCATATCCGTTACGCTCTAACCAACGTCCCATGCGCGTAAGCACCTCCACTTCAAAAGGAACCAGCGAGCCGTCGCCCCGCGGTCCGATATTCAGCAGAAAGTTTCCGCCGTGTGAAACCACGTTTATCAGACTTTTCAGTTTTTCACGCACTTTCTCTTTCACGTCTCCCCGCTTCTGCCACGAGCGGTAACTCCATGTCTCGTCAAACATCGAAGCCGCCGTCTGCCATGCGGTTTGCAGTGCCGATTCGGGATAAGCATTGTCGCCCATCACACAAAAATCGTACTGGTCGTTTCCCAAGCGTCCGCTCACCATGCAGTCGGGCTGCAATTCATGTACCAGCCGGTATAACTCGCGGCTCTGTTCGGGCGTGTTCGAACCCATGTCAAACCACAGTTCAGAGATGTCTCCATAGTTGGTCAGCAGTTCGCGGAGCTGAGCCTTCGAAAACTCATGATGGGCAGGAGGTATGAAATCGGCATTATGTCCCGACATGGAAGAACCCGGAAAATGCCAGTCGATAAGCGAATAATACAAACCGAAACGAAGTCCCGCCCGACGACATGCTTCTGAAAGTTCACGAACAAAATCGCGGTGACAGGGAGTAGCATCTACGCTGTTATATCCGGTAGTCGAAGTACGAAACATACAGAACCCGTCGTGATGTTTCGAAGTAAACACGATGGAGCGCATCCCCGCCCGCTTTGCCAGTGCAGCAACAGAGTCGGCATTAAATTCCACGGGATTAAAACGCTCTGCCAGCGCCTCGTAGTCTTCCTTGTTTATCGGTGCGAATGCTTGGATTTGCTCGCTATACCCGCTCGTAACGGGCTGTCCGTTCCACACCCCTGCGGGCAACGAGTAAAGTCCGAAGTGAATAAACATCGAATACTTGCTTCCGTGCCACGTCCGAAAGGCTTCCGGCGATATCTGCGCTTGTACTGCCACAAGCAAAGACAAAGCGCATAGCGTGATAAAAAATCGTTTCATGGTGTCTGCTTTTGTTGCAAAGGTAATATAAAAAAAGTAAAGATATCGGACTAATTATAGAAATATAATGCAGAATATCGGCAGGCAGCATAAAAGTGTTCGAAAAAAAATTGTAAGTTTGCGATACATTCTAATTATAAACAACAAAACAGCACTATGAGAAAACTTATGTTTTTTGTAGCTGCCTTGCTGATATGCCACGTAGCACAAGCACAATATTTTTGCACCAGCGAGGGCAGCGAACTGCATTACGTGAATTACGATGAAGTGGGACAAAGCACTTCAAACGAAACAATCACAGTAAAAAACGTACAGCGTGAAGGAAACACTGTAAAGGCAAGTTACTACGACAAAATCGTTACCACGAAAGCCAAAAACAACACAAGCTACACGCTTTTTAACTGGAGCTACGACGGAACTGCAACGACGTGTACCGAGGACTTGATGTACGGACCTTATATTGCTTCCGATTCCGACCCTGCCAGATACAACGAAGCCGCACGGTTGGGATTGCTGGAGGACAAAAAATTCAAGGGTGACAATTCGTTTACTTTACTGAACGAAGCACAGGCGGGAACAGCGATACCCGACCGTCATTACCAGCTTATACAAAACATGCTGAAAAACGAAATAACCATATCCGGCGCATCGTATATGGGACGGGAACAGGTAAGCACCACGGCAGGAAAGTTCGACTGTGTGAAGATTTCGTATCTGAAACGTACCAAGATTGTTCTGAAATCGACCAACGTGCGTGTTACCGAGTGGTATGCCAAAGGTATCGGACTGGTGAAATCGGAAACGTACGATATGGAAGGTGCACTGAAAGCAAAAACCATGTTGGTTAAGAAGAATATCAAATAACGGAAGACAGCATCCCCTTCCGACGCATTGCCGGAGAATGACAATTTAATCCATCAGAATATAAAAATAGTCCAATATAGGCGTGTAACAAGCGTATAACGCCTATTTTCGGATTATATTCGCATTGTTTAAGACTCTTATTGCACCCGAATAAGAGTCTTTTCTTTTGTTTTGCATAAAGGAAACACGAAGAACAACTCCTTAATTTTTTAACATGAAAAAGACATTTTTATTTATCGCATTCATTCTTACCTGCTGGACAGGAAATTTTGTTTACGGAAAAAATTTCACGGCAACATCGCCCGACAAACAGCTGAAGGTGGAAGTGACAGACGGAGGTGACTTGCTGACATACTCCGTATATCATAAAAACTCTCTTATAGTAAAAAACTGCGAGATAGGTTTAGTAGGACTTGACGAGCCTCTTATCGCCGGGACGGTGGCAAAAGTGGTTTCCGAAAAGTCGAAAAATGTTATTCAGGAAATAGAATCGCCTTTCTACCGCTTCAAGTCGTTTCGTACGGAATGTAACGAAATGAACTTGAAGCTGAAAGGAGATTGCGGCGTGGTGTTCAGGGTGTATAACGAGGGGGTGGCTTACCGCTTTTATACTACTGCCGGAAAGAATAAAGAAATTATCATTGCCGGCGAGACTGCCGAATTTAACTTTGCCGGAGATTATACAGCTTACCTGCCTTATACCACCAATGAAGAAAAACCGATGGCAATGGCTTTTCAGAATACTTACGAGGTAAAACCGCTGTCGGAAGCACGCAAACAGTTGGCGTTTCTGCCCGTAACGGTGGATTGCAACGGAGTGAAGGTTACGATTTTAGAGTCGGATTTGGAGGCTTATCCGGGCATGTTTGTCGAACCGACGGGCACGAACGGGCTGAAAGGGGTATTTGCTCCGTATCCGAAAAGTTATGATTATTATCCGTGGCGGAAGCAGAAGTACGTTACCGGGACAGAGAATTACATTGCCCGCGTACGGGGTACGCGCGACTATCCGTGGCGTATCTTGGCGGTGACGGAAAACGATACCGAGATGCCGGTCAACAACTTGGTGTATGCGTTGGCTTCGCCCAACCGCATCGGCGATTACAGCTGGGTGAAGCCCGGCAAGGTGGCTTGGGAGTGGTGGAACGACTGGAATCTGAAGGGTGTTCCGTTTGCTACGGGCATCAACATGGAAACGTATAAATATTATATCGACTTTGCATCGAAGCAGGGACTGGAGTACATCGTGATGGACGAAGGATGGTACGACCCGAAAAGTGGTGACATGCTGACTACCATCCCTGCCATCGACTTGCCCGAACTGGTGGCTTACGGCAAGAGCAAAGGCGTGGAAATCGTATTGTGGACGGTGTTCAACGTATTAGACGACCAGTTGGAGGCTGCCTGCAAGAAGTATTCGGAGATGGGTATCAAGGGATTCAAGGTAGACTTCCTTGACCGCGATGACCAGACTGCCGTGGAGATGGCTTACCGCATTGCCGAAAAAGCTGCCGAATATAAACTGATACTTGATTATCACGGCATCTACAAGCCTACGGGGATGAACCGCACGTATCCTAACGTGGTGAATTACGAAAGCGTATTCGGCATGGAAGAGGTGAAATGGGGCAAGGTAGAAAGAAACATGCCGCTTTACGATGTTACTTTCCCGTACATCCGCATGATGGCAGGACACGTAGATTATACGCCGGGTGCCATGCGCAACGCTACGAAACGCGACTTCCAGCCGATGTATTACACGCCCATGAGCATGGGTACACGTGCCCACCAGCTGGCTTCCTACATTGTTCACGATTCGCCTTTCATAATGCTGTGTGACGCACCTACCAATTACGCCAACGAACAGGAATGTACCGACTTCATCAGTTCACTCCCGGTAGAGGTTGACTCGACCTTCATCGCAGCGGGCAAACTGGGTGAATATATTGTTACCGTTAGAAAAAAAGATTTAAACTGGTATGTGGGAGGGTTGACCAATTGGGATGAGCGAACACTAACGGTCGCATTTTCATTCCTCCCCGAAGGCAGGACTTACCGCTGCACGCTGATAAAAGACGGCATCAATGCTTCGAAGCAGGCAGAAGATTACGTATGTCAGCAGATAAGCGTAACGCGCGACACCCGGCTGGATATTCATTTGGCTTCGGGCGGTGGGTTCGCTCTCAAGTTAGAACCTGAGTTTGTCAGCGATACGCATCCGACGGCAGTTCCGGCAGGAAAAAACATTCCGGATTTTTACAAGAAATATTTAGATGTAGACGGGCTGTACATCGTTTCATCAGACAAGGTGCGCGATGAAGCCTTACTGAAAGCATACGAGGTGGTATCACTGATGCTTGCCAAACGTCCGGACGTAAAGAAACACATGGCGGAGCGGGGCTGTCACGTCATGATATTGGGCGAAAAGGAAGAGGTATGCGACCTCCCGGAGTATGCTCACATCTGCGACACGCCCGAAAACATCGCTTTCTGGAACAAGCGTGCCCGCGGATTCGGGGGTGCACCCGAAGATACGCTGTCGGCAAGTTTCGGCGAGGAGAACGTACTGGCATTGCCGGGCGACCGTTACGAGGGCGAAAGCATCATGGTGCATGAGTTTTCTCACCTTATCCACACGGTGGGTATCGCCGAAGTAGAGCCGGACTTTAACGAACGCTTGGAAGCGTGCAGGCAGAATGCCATCCGCAAGGGGTTGTGGAAAGATACGTACTGCATCAGCAACAAGGAGGAGTATTTTGCCGAGTGTGTCCAGTCGTTTTTCAACTGCAACCGCTATGCCGAGCCGGCAGACGGGGTGCATAACGCCATGAACCGCCGCACGAAGCTGAAAGCATACGACCCCGACATGTACCAGTTACTGAAAGAATATTTCTACGAACTTGATTTGCCTCTGTATAACGAGGTTCATCCTTAACTCTATTGATAAAACTTTACTGTTATGAACAAACTGATATACACGCTTTTCCTGACGGGTAGTTTCCTTGCATCGCAGGCTCAGGAAATCCGATGGAACACGCCGGGAGCTGGTAATCCTTTCATCCCCGGCTATTTTGCCGACCCTACGGTGAAGAAGTTCGGCGACACGTATTATATCTATGCCACCACCGACGGCAGCGGAGCGGGATTCGGTCCTTCGCAACTGTGGTGCAGCAAGGATTTTGAGAACTGGACGCTCATGCCCATGAACTGGCCCGACAGCCATTGGATTTGGGCGCCGGACGTAATGCAGCATACCGACGGAACGTACCGCCTGTTTTACTGCCAGCCGTGCAACCTCTACGAAGGGGTGGCAGAAACGCCGCGCGGCCCGTGGAAAAACATTTTGGGCGAAAGCGAGGCAGTACTGGTTCCCGACCGTTTCGTAAAGAATGCCATCACGCTGGACGGGCAGACGTTCGTCGACGACGATGGGTCGGTGTATCTTTACTGGGGTACGTGGGGCATTTACAAGGGATTCGGCTGCGGAGCCGGAAAGATGACTCCTGACCTGAAGGGATTCACCGAAACACGTCTGATTCCGAACACCGAGGTGACCGACTTTTTCGAAGCTCCTTTCGTGATGAAAAAAGACGGCGTATATTATTTTATGTATTCGTCCGACTCGTGTCACGACAGTACGTATCACGTACAGTATGCCACGGCTACTCATCCTTTAGGCCCTTACACGTATAAGGGTACGATACTGAAAACTTCTGCCGACGGAACGATTCACGGACCGGGGCATCACAGCATACTGAAAGAGGGAAACGATTACTACATTGTATATCACCGCCACGATAACCCCCACTCTACACGCGGATTCCACCGTCAGGTATGTATCGACCGACTGACGTTTAACGCCGACGGAACGATTCAGCCCATCGAAGGAACGCACAGCGGCGTAGGGCGGTTTGCCAAGAGTGTGCTGACCTCGAAGAATCTGGCATTCGGAAAGCCCGTAAAGGCTTCTTCGTATTACGATGAGAACTTCCTTCCCGAATATGCCGTAGACGATAATAACGGAACGCTGTGGCGTCCGCTCACGATGGGTCAGGAATGGATTGAAATCGACTTGCAGCGTGAAGAAACCATCCGTACCGTTTGGACGCAATTCGAGTACGGCACGTCGTATTATCAGTATGTTATCGAAACATCGACCGACGGAAAACATTGGAGCATCTTTGCCGACCGCCGTTCGAACTACTTGGCAGGCAGTCCGATGGTCGACTTTGGGAAAGTAAAGGCGCGTTACGTGCGTCTCACCACCACGGGCACACAGAAAAACGGATTTGCCGGTGCGCTGTGGAACATCAAGGTGTTCGGGGCTTATGAGACTTCTTCTCCGCAACTGTGGATGGGACTTTCGGGAGCCGACTGGAATGGTACGGAGTGGCGGAACGACGGCGGTATGTTGGGCGGTTCGTTCCAACTGAAAGCAGGACAGGTTAGCCTCCAACGCATCGACGGGCAGGAAGCTATCGTTCTGAGTCCGGGAAGCGTGTTGGAATATACGTCTCCGGTCCTGACGAAAGACCGCGAACACACTGCCAGCGTATGGAAACACGAAAACGGCAAATGGACATCGGTGAGTGCCGATGGTTACCTGACTACGGACGGAGTTCGCATCGAAGCAGGGACAGAGCCTCTGACGCTGACCAACTTCAGATATTATAACTGGAAACAGGAGGAAGCAGAAAAGCAGTATGACGCTACTACGGGATTAGTGCGTATAGAGCCTTCGGCACGCCACAAACAAGGATTGGTGGTTTCGGTCGATGCCAACGATTTTACCGCCGGCGATACCGTGATGTATATTCTCAACAAGGGAATGGAGGGAGTATTCGAATCGCAGAACGAGCCTGTCGTGGTAGAAGAGATGCAAGGCAAGAAAGCCTTCCGTTTCGACGGCAAGCAGTATTTCCGTTCCGGATTCCCGCTTCCCGCCACGCTGCGCGACAATGCGCCTTATACGCTCGAAGCATGGATACTGAATCCGGAAGTGGCAGAAAACGAATGTGTGGCAGACTTTACGAGCAGTCACGATGAATTAGAGAAAATCATGCTTATCAGCGGAACAGAACCCCGCTGCGGCATAGTGAACCACTACGGATGGTATGAAGACGTAGGATTCAAGGAGGCTGCCGCAAACGCCGGACAATGGCTGCACGTGTATGTATGTTTCGACGGACGAACGGAATGTGTCTATGTAAACGGAAAACTTATCAGCAGTAAAGACATCCAGTTATTGATAAAACCGATACAATTTGTAACTTTGGGACGAAATGCAGAAGGCGAATGGGCTTTCAGCGGTTATCTGCATTCGCTCAAGTTGTGGGATGAATACATTCCTTATAAGAAAGAACATTAATTATTATAATCCATTTAACCATGAAGAAACTAATGATTTCAGCTTTGCTCTTCTCGATAACGTTCGGAGGAGTATATGCACAAAAGAAAACCACAGCTCACGGTTATCCCATCGACCCCGTGCCTTTTACTTCGGTAAAGGTTACCGACTCGTTTTGGGGACAACGGTTGAAAGCGAGCCGCGAAACCACTATCCCGCTGGCGTTCAGCAAGTGTGAGGAAACGGGACGTTATAAAAACTTCGAAATGGCTGCTCATCCCAGCGAATCGAACAAAGTGACCGGATATTCGTTCGACGATACAGATGTATATAAAACCATCGAAGGAGCGAGCTATCTGCTCCAGACTTATCCTGACAAGAAGTTGCAGAAATACATCGACAGTGTATTGGTTATCGTAGCCGCCGCACAGGAACCGGACGGTTATCTGTATACGGCACGTACCATGAACCCGAAGCATCCGCACGAATGGGCAGGCAGCAAACGCTGGGAAAAGGTGGAGGAACTGAGCCACGAATTTTATAACCTCGGACACATGGTTGAGGGTGCCATCGCGCATTATCAGGCTACCGGAAAGCGCAATTTCCTTGATATTGCCATCCGTTATGCCGACTGTGTGTGCCGTGAAATCGGCGACGGACCGAACCAAGTGGTACGTGTTCCCGGACACCAGATTGCTGAAATGGCATTGGCTAAACTCTATCTTGTAACCGGTGATGAGAAATACTTGAAACAGGCCAAGTTCTTCCTCGACAAACGCGGATATACTTCACGCCGCGATGAGTATAGCCAAGCTCACAAACCGGTTGTCGAACAAGATGAAGCGGTAGGTCATGCCGTACGTGCCGCTTACATGTATGCCGGAATGGCAGACGTGGCTGCACTGACGGGAGATACGTCGTACGTACATGCCATCGACCGCATCTGGGATAACATCGTAGGCAAAAAGTTGTATATAACGGGCGGTATCGGAGCGACCAGCAACGGTGAAGCGTTTGGTGCCAACTACGAACTGCCTAACATGTCGGCTTACTGTGAAACGTGTGCTGCCATCGGAAACGTGTATGTAAACTACCGCCTTTTCCTGCTTCACGGCGATTCGAAGTATTACGATGTACTGGAGCGTACGCTGTATAACGGATTGATTTCGGGCGTGTCGCTCGACGGTGGCGGATTCTTCTACCCCAACCCGCTGGAGTCAATGGGCCAGCATCAGCGCCAGCCGTGGTTCGGATGCGCCTGCTGTCCGTCTAACATCTGCCGTTTCATTCCTTCACTGCCGGGATACGTGTATGCAGTTAAAGACAAAAATGTATATGTAAACCTGTTTATGGCAAACGAGGCTACGCTCGAAGTAAACGGAAAGAAGGTGTCGCTGAAACAAACCACATCGTATCCGTGGAACGGCGACATCGCTATCCAAGTAGACCGTAACGCTGCCGGACAGTTCGCCATGAAGATTCGTATTCCGGGATGGGTGCAGAATCAGGTGGTGCCAAGCGACCTTTATACGTACACCGACGGGTTGCGTCCGAAGTATTCGGTTAAGGTGAACGGCGAGGAAGTGAAAGCCGATTTGCAACAGGGTTATTTCACCATCGACCGCAAATGGAAGAAAGGCGACAAGGTAGAGGTGCATTTCGATATGGAAACCCGTACGGTGAAAGCCAATAACAAGGTGGAAGCCGACCGTGGACGCATCTCGGTAGAAAGAGGTCCGATAGTTTACTGTGCCGAATGGCCTGATAACGATTTCGATGTGTTGAGCGTACTGATGAACCGCACACCGAAATTTGAGGTAGTCAGCAAGCCCGACCTGCTTTACGGAATCAACCAAATCAAGACGCAAGCCCAGACACTGGAGTACGACGATAACGGACGCCTCGTAGCGAAAGACCATACGCTGACACTTATCCCGTATTATGCTTGGGCGCACCGGGGAGCGGGAAACATGGCAGTATGGTTGCCCAACGAGGTAAGCGCTACGCGCCCCACGGCTATTCCTACATTGGCTTCGAAGAGCAAGGTAGACGCTTCACATAAGGTATCGTCATTGTCATCCATTACCGACGGACTGGTTCCGAAAGATGAAAACGACCGTACCATTCCTTACTATCACTGGTGGCCCAAAGAAGGCACTACGGAATGGATTTCCTACGAATTTCCTGAAGAGATGACCGTTTCAAGTGCTACCGTTTACTGGTACGACGATGCTCCGTGGGGAGGATGCCGTGTTCCGAAGACTTGGAAGATTTACTATAAAGATGCTTCGGGCAACTGGACGCCGGTAGATAATCTGAACGAGTATGGCGTACGGAAGGGTAATCCGAACACTGTCGACTTTGAACCTGTAAAAACGAAAGCGGTGAAGTTAGAGGTGGTTCAACCTGAAAAGAACTCTTCCGGACTTTATGAATGGGAAGTGAAATAAATAAATGATTCGTATTATGTTGCCGATGATACAGATGAGCGAAAATACTCTTTGTATCATCGGTATTCTTTAGTAAAACAGCATGAAACATATCGCATCAATCGGAATTGCCCTTCTTACCGGGGGCATGGCACTGGCGCAGGGCACGGTGGAGGATTACAACCGTGCATACGAGCTGCGCGAAAAGTACAATTCGAAACATGTATTTTACAGCAATGTGAATCCGCAGTGGATAGATGGTACAAACCTGTTCTGGTATGTGCGTAATACGCCCGAAGGAAATGAATACGTAAAGGTAGATGCCGGCAAACAGAAACGAACGGCTCTGTTCGACCAGCAGAAGCTATCGGCTGCCCTCGAAAGCAGTACGGGGAAAGACATCGACCCGATGCAACTGCCTATCCAGCGTTGCCACGTTACGCCGGGGGCGGACACCCTGCGCTTTGTGTATGAGGGCAAACGCTGGTGTTTCGACATCCGCCGGAATCGCCTGACGGACGAGGGACAGCTCCCAGCTCCGGGACGTCAGCGTCACTGGATGGAGGTAGACGACGAGAAGGGCGGAGCGCCGGTTACATCGCCCGACGGCAAGTATGTGGCTTTCATTAAAAATGATAACATCTGCGTGCGCGAAGTGGCTACCGGAAAAGAAACGCAGTTGAGTCAAGACGGAACGCCGGGCAATTATTATTCATCGTACATTCAGTGGTCGCCCGACTCGAAGCTGGTGGCTGCTTTCCGCATCCGTCCTGCCCAAAAGCGTTACGTATATTATGTGGAATCTTCGCCCGCCGATCAGCTTCAACCGAAATTACATAAGCAAGAGTATGCAAAGCCGGGTGATGAGCTGGCATTTAAAGTGCCTTGCATCTATGGCGTGGAGAATGGCAAACGGCTGATTCCGTCGACTGATTTATTCAGTCATCAGTATGAAATCTATGCGTTGCAGTGGAACAGCGACAGCAAGGGAATTACTTTCGAATATAACGAACGCGGACATAAGGTTTACCGCGTACTCGAAGTCTCTGCCGAGGATGGCAGCGTGCGCCCGCTCATCGAAGAGAAAGAAGAGAAATATGTAAACTATCCGCGCATTTTCCGCCATTTTTTGGCAGACGGCAAACGTATCATCTGGTCGAGCGAACGGGATAATTACAACCACTTGTACATGTACGACCGTGCCACGGCTCGCCCCACGCATCAGATTACGAAGGGGGAATGGTATGTGCGCGAGGTGCAATACGTGGATGAGGAAAACCAACAGATTTACTTCTCGGCTAACGGGATGAACAAGGATGAAGACCCGTACCTGATTCATTATTACCGCATCGGGTTCGACGGCAAGGGACTGACGGCGCTCACTCCGGAGGAGGGAATGCACAAGGCTTGGTATTCATCGGACTATAAATACTTGGTGGATGTTTACTCGAAAGTAGACCAAGCGCCCGTTGCCGTGGTTCGCAGTGCTGCCGACGGGAAAATAGTCATGCCCTTAGAGAAGGCAGACATCGCGCAACTGACTGCCAACGGATGGAAGGCTCCGGAGGTGTTTACAGCCAAAGGGCGTGACGGAAAAACCGACATGTGGGGCATCATTTACCGCCCGTCGAACTTCGACCCTGCAAAGAAGTATCCGGTTATCGAATATATTTATTCAGGTCCGGGCGACCAATATGTTCCGAAAACGTTTTCTTCGTATAACTGGTGGATGACGTCGCTCGCCGAACTGGGCTTCATCGTGGTTCAGGTAGACGGCATGACTACTTCGTTCCGCTCGAAAGAGTTTGAAGAGGTATGTTACAAGAACCTGAAGGACGCCGGACTGCCCGACCATATCGCATGGATAAAGGCTGCCGCCCAAAAGTATCCGTATATGGATATCGACCGCGTGGGTATCTTCGGATGCTCGGCAGGTGGACAAGAATCGACTACTGCCGTACTGCTTCATCCGGAGTTCTATAAGGCTGCTTACTCGGCTTGCGGCTGCCACGATAACCGTATGGATAAAATCTGGTGGAACGAGTTGTGGATGGGTTATCCGGTAGACGACTCGTATAAGGAATGTTCGAATATGGAAAATGCGCACTTGCTCCAGCGTCCGCTCATGTTAGTGGTAGGCGAGATGGATGATAACGTTGACCCGGCTTCGACCATGCAGGTGGTCAACGCGCTTATCAAGGCGAACAAAGATTTTGAACTGGTGGTTATCCCCGGTGCACACCACACGATGGGTGAAGATTTCGGCGAACACAAACGTTATGATTTCTTCGTGCGGAATCTGATAGGAGTTAATCCGCCTGCATGGAGCGAGGTGAATACCGGAACCCGTTAGTGTTCTGCTTTCTCCTCTCCCACAAGGAAACGGCAAGCCCGCGTCATGCGCCGGATTTCTCCGGACAGGCATGACGCGGGCTTCTTGTTATTTTATCGCACCCGGCAGACTATTATAATTTTACTTTCTTTGATACCGACTTCGATTCGTTGTGCAGGCGGTCGAGTGCAGTAACTACGTAACGGTATTTCGTCCGCCCATCTTCATACGGCAGTTTATAATATGTATCGCGCGTAACGGCTACGATATGCGAAGGGTCGTTCAGGTTGACTTTCTCTTTCCGGTCGAAGCGGTAAACCACGTACTGTACGGCGCGGTCCATCTCGGTCTTTGCCTTCGGAGCCGTCCAGAACAAGATGTATCCGTCTTCCGTCCAAACGGGTTTTACCTTACGCACCTTACCGGGAGCCTTATCGTCGATAAAAGGTGAGGTGGGAGGCAAAGCCGGATATTTATGATACTTGTTTACAAGCATATCGCGGTAGCGTCCTTTATTCTCGACCACGGCTGCAGCATACCACAGGCAACTGCCGCTTATGGTGGGCAGCGAACGCTGGAGACTGAACTTTGCGGGAATCTGGCTCTGTGAAGGATTCTGAAGGTCGGCAGCCGCAACGGTACGCCCTACGTCCTGACCGATGTACAGCGGACGGGCTGCGGCGTTTTTCGCCCACCAGCGCACCAGCGTATCGTAATCGGCAGCGGCATGTCCTATTTCCCAATATACCTGCGGAATGTTATAGTCTACCCAACCGTTGTTTACCCACAGCAGCACGTCAGCATACAGGTCGTCGTAATTCTGAAGTCCGCGCGTACGGCTTCCGTTCGGGTCGCTTTTCTGATTGCGGTAGATGCCGAAAGGCGACACACCGAATTTTACCCACGGCTTTACCTCGCGCACAGCCTCGTGTAATTCTTTTATCAGGATATTCACATTATCGCGCCGCCAGTCGTCACGGTGGATAAAACCGCGTCCGTATGCCGCAAAGCTCAAATCGTCGGGAAACGACTCGCCGGGCACGGGATAGGGATAGAAATAATCGTCCATGTGGATGGCATCGATGTCGTAACGGTTCACGATGTCGCGCACTATCTTACAGATGTAGTGACGGGATTCGGGAAGTCCGGGGTCGAAATAAAGCTGACCTCCGTAGCTTACGAACCATTCGGGATGCTTCTTATAAGGATGCAGGGGCGAGAGGGCGGTAGTTCCTTTCGTCTTGGCACGATAAGGATTTATCCACGCATGAAGTTCCATCCCGCGTTTATGACACTCTTCCACCATAAACGCAAGCGGGTCCCATGCAGGCGAAGGGGCTTTACCCTGCACGCCGGTAAGGAAACGGCTCCACGGCTCGTAGGGCGAACGGTAGAGGGCATCCGCCTCGGCACGCACCTGAAATATCACGGCATTGATGCCTGCCTGACGCAGGTTATCGAGCTGGGAGATAAGCATTTTTTGCATTTTCTCCGTAGGCATCCCCTGAAACTGTCCGTTTACACACTGAATCCATGCTCCGCGAAATTCCCGCTTGGGGTATCGCTCGGAAGCACGGGAGACCGTCACACCAAGAAAAATAAAAAGTATGAATGAGAGTAATACTTTCGTTTTCATCATGAATAGGTTTAAAAATCTGTTTTTAGTTTATATATAACGGCAAAGATAGGGAAAAAACCAAAGCAGCTACCGATTTATCTGTAAAAAAGGAAATATCGGCACGACTATACCCAAAAAACAAAGCGGGTTACCACAACGATATCCGTCAGTGGTAACCCGCAACTATGGAGATTATTATTATAAATTTCAGAAACAGTTTCTAAACGCTCTAATCTTTAAGCCCATGCGGTTCGGTGTAAATCACCGTAATTTGCAGCGGGTTGTCGTCCGAACCCTTAAACAGACGTGCCGAATTGACTTCAAGGTCGTGAGACGAAATACCAATCACTTTGTTCTGAGAGTCCTTTTCTACCTGAACGGGAACGAGCAACAGTTTATCCCACCCTTCGGGACGTTCATCAGAGTTTCTCATTTCGGCAAAGATGTAGCTAATCAAACGGTTCAGCGATGAGAACGAATAAGAGTTGGTAGTGCTGTTATAAGTAGCAAGGAAAGAAGTACGGTTGTCGTACGAGTGGTTTCCTTCGAAGAACTCCTTCAAATCGTTCTTGCGCAACAGCAACAAGTATTGGGGCGTTCCCATTTCGATGCCGTTTTCACGGTTTTCGATGGTGTTACGATACTTTGTCAAGGTGAGCGACACAGAGTTCAGCGTATCCGTCTTCAAGTCGTCATACATCTGCTCCAAAGGCAGTGTAATCTCCGTCCACAGTCCGGCAGGCGTTTTCAGGTAAGTATCTTTCGTCTTGTTGGCATCCGTCACAAAGTCATCCAGCTTTTCATCGTTATTCAGACGGGTGCTCATGAAAATTTCTTTCGTAGCCGCGAAAGCATAATACGAACTAACCGTTGAGTCTTGGTCTTGTGAACCTTTGATGGTATAATCGAAATACGTGCGCAGCCAGATGTCCTGAATGTAAAGCACGCTTCCCTCTCCGCTTGTATTGTGGACGTAGAATCCTTTCAGCACGTTGTTGATAAACGTATTGGCATCCTTAAAATATTCGCGATGGTTTACATACATATCCTGAAGATACTCGCTGAAAGTCATGTCCGTTCCCGGCACTTTGGTCTTGTCCAAATCGATAACCACGCTCGGATAATAAGTCTTTTGTCCGCTTGAGTTCGTGGCATTACGGATTGAGTCGCTTACCGACTTGTCATAAGCTGCATAATCTTTCTCGCCGATAACCTGAGTCTGCGCGTACTGATAAGGGTCGTACGTTGTGTAATAAATATCCGCATCATTACCGTCGTCGTTGATTTCCACATCGTCTTTCAGCAGGTTTATCCCCACCTTCATCGGTGCGAGCGAATCGCCGTAATAGCTCATATAATACAATTCGAGCTGGGTTGAGGTGATTTTCTGGAATGTCGACGGATAAGCAAAATCCTCCGGACAGTTTACCTGCGTGATGAAATCGGCGGTAAATTCGCCAAAATCAGGGTCGGTAATCTTACCCAGATAAGCACTGCTCGTACGTGAATAAACACCTCTCCCGTCTGATATGTCCGACACCTTCACCGTTTTGGTTTCCACGTTATACGTAGTGGCGTATGCCTTTATCTGGTCTTCATCAGCCACAAAGTCACCAATACCCGTTGTACTGTCGTCGCAGCTATATAGAGTGGCGGTAAGTCCGATTATCGCCAAGAACTTGAATTTCATGTTATATTTCTTTAGTTGAATTATTATTTTGCAGCAGCTTCCCACACTTGGTCGTAGAACGCATCGCAAGCATCGGCATACGCATCGCCAGCCTGATAATCCAGCACAGGGATGTTTAAGCTACGCGCGTAATCCATCACCTGCGGGTTTACGTTTTCGCTGTTCTGTATCACCCCGTCTGAATAAGCCACTGCCAGTTTACACAGTTCGTCATAGTTTACCGGCGTCTTTATCATATTCACGTCTTCCGGCGTAACTCCCTTCAGCAGAAGCTGCTGCGTAAAGTTGGCATCCAAGTCAGACTTGAATCCGTCGCCGTAAACCGAGAATATCACTTTCGAATCTCTGAACGAGGGTTCTTCGTTATACGCTTTCTTAATATATAAAGGAACCATCGCGCTTATCCAGCCGTGGCAATGGATGATGTCCGGACACCAGCGCAATTTCTTTACCGTCTCCAATACGCCCCGTGCGTAGAATATCGCCCGTTCGCCGTTGTCGTCGTAATCATTGCCATCCTCGTCCGTAGTCATCTGGCGATGAGAAAAATAATCGTCATTATCAATGAAATAAACTTGCCGGCGGGCTGCCTGTATGGATGCTACCTTAATAATCAGGGGATGGTCTGTGTCGTCGATAATCAGGTTCATCCCTGAGAGGCGGATAACCTCGTGAAGCTGGTTACGGCGTTCGTTAATATTTCCCCACTTAGGCATGAAGGTTCTGATTTCTCTGCCTTTATCTTGAATAGCCTGCGGCAAATCACGACCGATTACAGACAATTCGCTGTCCGGTACGTAAGGAGTAATTTCTTGTGTAATGAATAAAACTTTCTTCGCGCTCATTTTTAATTAGTTGTTGCTCTTATATATAAACTCGTGCAAAGATATAAAAAAAATGGACGCGAACCCCCATTTGCGTCTGCGAATAAATGTTTATAGTTTGTTAATATATTATGATACAGGGTTTTATGTATCATAATTTTATCGCGATAAACCCCTCGTTCCATGCGGTAAAACATACGAAAACTTCCGCATGTGTCTCACTGCGGTAGCCGTAGCGTCAGAAGCCGGCAAAAAAGAAATTTCGGCACCTGCAAGGTTATCGTAACAAAATAATACTTAACTTTGCGCCGCTTTAAAATTAAAACGGTTAAAAACCAAAAAGATAATGAAGTTAATTCAAACTATTAAGGAGTTGCGTGCCGAGTTGGACGGGCTTCGTAAAGCAGGAAAAACCATCGGACTGGTTCCTACGATGGGGGCTTTACATGCAGGTCATGCTTCGCTGGTGAAACGTGCCGTTGCAGAAAACGATGTAGTAGTGGTGAGCGATTTCGTTAATCCTACCCAGTTTAACGACCAAAACGATTTGTTGAAATATCCGCGTACGCTGGATGCCGACTGTGCCTTGCTTGAGGCGTGCGGAGCGGCTTACGTGTTTGCTCCTTCGGTGGAGGAGATTTATCCCGAGCCGGACACACGCCGGTTCAGCTACGCGCCGTTAGACACGGTGATGGAAGGCAAATACCGCCCGGGACACTTCAACGGGGTGTGCCAGATAGTGAGCAAGCTGTTCCTTATCGTTGAACCTACACGTGCTTACTTCGGCGAAAAAGACTTCCAGCAGCTTGCCATCATCCGCGAAATGGTGCGCCGCTATCCGTTTGCGATAGAAATCGTGGGTTGCCCCATCGTGCGCGAGGCAGACGGGCTGGCGCTGAGCAGCCGTAACACGCGACTGAACGCGGAGCAGCGCCAACAGGCTTTGCAGATTTCGAAAACGCTGTTCGACAGCAAGGAATACGCCCGGACACACACACTGGAGGAAACGCGCCGCTACGTGGAAAACCGCATCGACAACGCCGAAGGGCTGCGACTGGAGTATTTCGAAGTGGTAGACGGCAACACGCTGCAAACCGTAACGCAATGGGAAGACAGTGCGTACATAGTAGGTTGCATTACCGTCTTCTGCGGTGAAGTCCGATTGATTGACAATATAAAATACAAGGAGTAAAGCGATATGATGATAGAGGTGCTGAAATCGAAAATCCACTGTGTGACTGTAACCGAGGCGAACCTGAACTATATGGGCAGCATCACCATCGACGAGGACTTGATGGACGCTGCAAACATGATTGCGGGCGAAAAAGTGCAGATTGTAGACAACAACAATGGCGAACGGTTTGAAACTTACATCATCAAGGGCGAACGTGGTTCGGGCTGCATTTGCCTCAACGGTGCGGCGGCACGCAAGGTGCAGGTGGGCGACGTGGTAATCATCATGTCATACGCGCTGATGGACTTTGAGGAGGCGAAAAGCTTCAAACCGTCAGTAATATTTCCCGACACCGAAACCAACCGGTTGCTCTGAGTAGGAGGCTGTAATATCCAAAGAAATACTCGTAGGGGCGTATCGCATACGCCCTGAATACACCAACTATTTATCCACCGTGGATGTTTTCGGGCGTATGCGATACGCCCCTACATCGACAAACCGACCTGTTTCAAACATCTGAGCACAGGTCATGCAGCCGGAGTTATCGGCTGATTCAAACCATCGGCTTTAAAACCATGACAGAAAGCTCCGCCGAGCGTCTGCCCTTCCCTATCGGGAGCAAGACACCGGGCGGAGCTTTTTCGTCTCTCCCCGCTTCTGCCACGGACGGAAACCCGCTCTGAACAAAATCTTCTTTTCAGCATATTTCTTTACCGATACTTTCTTTTTTCGAGAATTAACCCTACTTTTGTCAGTGAAAAACTAATAACTGATAGACTAATGAAAGTAGGATTATTTATTCCCTGCTACATCAATGCCGTTTATCCGCAAGTAGGCGTTGCTTCTTATAAATTACTGAAAAGTCTGGGCGTAAACGTTGACTACCCCTTAGACCAGACCTGCTGCGGACAACCGATGGCTAACGCAGGATTTGAAGACGAATCCGTAAAACTGGCGAAACGATTCGACCATCTGTTCGAACAATACGATTACATCGTAGGCCCTTCGGCAAGCTGCGTGGTTTTCGTACGCGATAATTATGGACGCCTTTTAAGCAATGAGCAACATCGCTGCCAGAGCGAAGGAAAAATTTACGACATCTGCGAGTTTATCCATGACGTGATAAAGCCCGCGTCGCTGCCTGCATCGTTTCCACACAAGGTAAGTATACAAAACAGTTGCCACGGCGTGAGGCTGATGCACCTTTCATCGCCCAGCGAACTCAACATCCCGTATTACAACAAGCTGCGCGACTTGCTGTCGCTGGTAAAAGACATCGAAATAGTTGAACCGGAACGCCCTGACGAGTGCTGCGGCTTTGGCGGTATGTTTGCCGTAGAAGAACATGCCGTTTCGGGACAGATGGGACGCGACAAAGTAAACCGCCACATTGCCACGGGAGCCGAATACATAGCGGGTGCCGACAGCTCGTGCCTCATGCACCAGAGTGGCATCATCGCACGCGAAAATCTCCCGATAAAGACCATACACGTTGTTGAAATATTAGCTTCAGGACTATGAGTACGAAACATTCAAAAGCAGCCGAAGAGTTCCAAGCCAACAAGGGCTTGGCGGCATGGCACGACGAAACGCTGTGGATGGTGCGTGCCAAACGTGACAAGATGAGCAAGCAGCTTCCTGAATGGGAGCACCTGCGAGACATGGCTTGTGCCATCAAGATGTACAGCAACAGTCACCTTGACCAACTCCTCACCGAGTTTGAGAAAAATGCGCAGGCAAACGGGGCGCATGTCTACTGGGCTAAAGATGCGACGGAGTATTGTTCCATCGTGTATAACATCCTGAAGGGGCATAACGTGAAGCATTTCATCAAGAGCAAATCGATGCTGGCGGAGGAGTGCGGACTGAATGAGTTTCTGGAAGAAAAGGGCGTAGAGGTAGTGGAAAGCGACCTCGGCGAACGTATTCTCCAACTGATGCACAAGAAGCCGAGCCACATCGTCATGCCTGCCATTCATATAAAGAAAGAAGAGATAGGCGAACTGTTTGTGCGCGAAATGAATACCGAACCGGGAAACAATGACCAGACGTATCTGACGCACGCCGCACGCAAGAACCTGCGCCACAAGTTTATCGAGGCGGAGGCTGCCATGACGGGGGCCAACTTTGCCGTGGCATCGACGGGTGAGTGTGTGGTATGTACGAACGAGGGCAACGCCGACATGGGTACTTCGCAACCGAAGCTCCAGATTACGGCGTTCGGGATGGAAAAGATTGTGCCCGACCGCGATTCGCTGGGCGTATTCACCCGCCTGCTGGCTCGTTCCGGCACGGGGCAACCCATTACCACTTACACGTCGCACTACCGCAAGCCGCGTCCGGGAGGAGAGTTGCACATCATCATCGTTGACAATGGGCGCAGCCGCATCCTTGCCGAACAAGATCATATCAAAACGCTGAACTGCCTGCGTTGCGGGGCGTGTATGAACACCTGTCCGGTGTATCGCCGCAGCGGGGGATACTCGTACACGTACTTTATCCCCGGCCCTATCGGTATTAACTTGGGGATGCTGAAAGCTCCTTTGCATTATTACGACAATGTTTCGGCTTGTTCGCTCTGCCACTCTTGCCAGAACGTATGTCCGGCTAAGGTGGACTTGGCAGACCAAATCTACCGCTGGAGGCAGAAGTTAGACTCATTAGGCGTGGCAAGTTCGGCGAAGAAAACCATGTCGGGCGGCATGAAGTTCCTGATGGAGCGTCCGGAGTTGTTCAACTTCGCTCTGAAAAACGCGCCGATAGTAAACGCCATGCCTCGCTGGATGCTGTATAACAGCTTGAACGACTGGGGAAAGGAACACGAAATGCCCCGCTTTGCCAAAGAGAGCTTTAACGATATGTGGAAGAAAAACAAAGTGAAGTAAACCATGAGCAGCAGAGAAGATATATTACAGAGCATCCGCCGGAACACGCGGGTGCGCTATGAGAAGCCTGACTATGCGCCGTTAGAGGAAGAAGCTACGCGGTATCCCGACTTGGAGGCTCGCTTCAAGGAAATCATGACGCAGGTAGGCGGACAGGCTGTCACGCTGAAAAAAGGAGATGACATCAACCAAGTAATCAAGAGTTTATATCCTGAAGCACGGCGCATCGCATCGACCGTCGACGAGGTAACGACCTCTGATGGGAAGAAGCTGGCTATCACCTGCGCCACTTTCCATCCGGACGACGTGGAGACTCCGGGCGAGCTGGACGGAACCGACCTTGCCATCATCGACGGACGCATCGGTGTGGGCGAAAACGGTGCGGTATGGATTCAGCAGGACGTAGAGCAGCGTGCCATTTATTTCATATCCGAAGCGTTGGTGATTCTGCTCGACCGCCGCAACCTCGTAAGCAACATGCACGAGGCTTACAAGCGCATCGACACAGGCGAATACGGTTACGGGGTATTTATCTCAGGTCCGTCGAAAACTGCCGACATCGAACAGGCATTGGTGATGGGAGCGCACGGAGCGCGCAGCGTCACGGTGATTTTGGTGTAAGGAGGCAGGATACATACAGATACAAAATTCCCTTGCAGATGCGTTGAACTGCAAGGGAATTTTATTATACCAATGAAATAATGTAAAAGTAAACCACGGCAGCGGGAATCGCCATGAGGGAACTGTCGAATCGGTCAAGCATTCCGCCGTGTCCGGGAAGTATATTACCGGAGTCTTTGATGCCCAGCGTGCGTTTCAGCAATGATTCGGTCAGGTCGCCCCACGTACCGAAAACCACGATAACCAATCCTAAACCTACCCATACGCCGAGACTCAGGAAGGGGAAGAAATGTGCCATCACGAATGCGGCTATCACGCAGAACACTGCTCCGCCTATCGAGCCTTCCCATGACTTTTTGGGAGAAATACGCTCGAACAGACGGTGTTTACCGAACAACACGCCCGTACAGTAAGCACCCGTATCGTTCACCCAGTTGAAGATGAAGATAGACAGCGGAAGTATCGGATTATACTCCGATGCGCTTCCGGTTACGTTGGTATGAAAAGCCAGCACGTTAAGCAGCGCGAACGGCAGGGCGATGTACATCTGGCTCATCATGGTGTACGCCCAGTTATGCAGTGGATTCTTACGCTTCAGATAAAGCTCGCTCACCAGCAGGTAAATGACGAGAAACAAGTAGGGTATCAACACCGACGAATCGCCGGGCGCCACGCCGAGGTAAGCGAATCCAAAAAACAAAAACACGCCTGCCAGCATACAGATAGGTTTGTTGATTATCACCTCACCGCTTTTGCCGACAATGCTTCCGAATTCTCGGATCGTCAGTGCAGAGATAAGGGCGAACAGGATGGTAAACGGAATGGGACCTCCCAAGATACATCCTACCAGCACCGCAACGAAAACTATTCCCGTTATTGTTCTTTGGATGAAATTATTTTTCACTTTCGTCTGTATTTATGGTTACTTTTTCATGTCGTTTTCACCGCCTTCTTGCGTATTCTCCGGTTCTTCTTCCTTCGTGTCTCCATCCGACGGCTGAGAAGGTTCGGGCAATGCCTCCGGCTTCGAGTCTGCTGCCTCTAACGCCATGATTTCTTCCGAACGAGACGCCCACGGACGTTTACCGAATATACGTTCTACGTCTTCGGCAAAAATGACTTCTTTTTCTATCAGCAACTGTGCCAACTGGTTATGTCCCTCCTGATGTTCTCTCAGCAAGGCTTTCGCACGGGCATATTGCTCGTTTATCAGCATCTGCACCTCTTGGTCTATCACCTCGGCAGTATGTTCGCTATACGGCTTGTTGAAAGCGTATTCGTCGTTATTATAATAACACAAGTTGGGCAGGCGGTCGCTCATGCCGGCGTAGGCTATCATGCCGTATGCCTGCTTGGTAACACGCTCCAAGTCGTTCATGGCACCGGTAGAGATGTGTCCGATGAATACCTCTTCGGCAGCACGTCCTCCCAGTGTGGCACACATTTCGTCCAACATCTGTTCTTTGGTGGTAATCTGGCGTTCTTCGGGCAGATACCATGCAGCGCCGAGCGCACGACCGCGCGGAACGATGGTTACCTTAATCAGCGGATTGGCATGTTCCAAGAACCAAGATATCGTAGCGTGACCGGCTTCGTGGAGGGCTATCGCACGCTTTTCGTCGGCTGTCATCACTTTGGTCTTCTTCTCTAATCCACCCACGATACGGTCGACCGCAGCCAGAAAATCTTCTTTTCCTACGGCACTTTTCTGATGGCGAGCCGCAATCAGGGCAGCCTCGTTACATACGTTGGCTATATCTGCACCGCTGAATCCCGGTGTCTGCCGTGCCAGCAGGTCAACATCAACGGTACTATCCAACTTCAGCGGACGGAGATGTACGCCAAACACCTCTTTTCGTTCGTTCAAGTCGGGCAAATCAACATAAATCTGACGGTCGAAACGTCCGGCGCGCAGCAATGCCTTGTCCAAGATGTCGACACGGTTGGTAGCCGCCAGAATAATCACCCCGCTGTTCGAGCCGAAACCGTCCATTTCGGTAAGAAGCTGGTTCAGCGTATTTTCGCGTTCGTCGTTACCACCCATGCTGGGGTTCTTTCCACGCGCACGCCCCACGGCATCTATCTCGTCGATAAAGATGATACAGGGCGACTTTTCTTTCGCCTGACGGAAGAGGTCACGGACACGCGAAGCTCCCACACCTACGAACATTTCTACGAAGTCGGAACCCGAAATCGAGAAGAAAGGCACATCCGCCTCGCCTGCCACCGCCTTCGCCAGCAAGGTTTTACCCGTTCCCGGAGGGCCGATAAGCAACGCTCCCTTAGGGATTTTTCCACCCAGTTCGGTATATTTCTGAGGCTGTTTCAAGAAGTCTACGATTTCCTGTACCTCCTGCTTGGCGGCAGCCTGACCAGCCACGTCTTTAAACGTAATCCGGTTAGCTCCTTTTTCAAAGAGCTGTGCTTTGCTCCGCCCTACGTTAAACACATTTCCGGGCGAGCCTGCACCTCCTCCTCCACCCATGCGGCGCATGAGGAAGAACCACAGTCCGATGAAAAACACAATCGGCATGATGTTCCAGAAGATGGCACCGAGGTAATCACCCTTCTTGTCATAATTAATATCGCCCGTAAAGTTACCTTTGGCGGTCTGTTCGTCCAAAAACTTGTCTAATGTTTCTATCGAGCCTACCTGTACTTTTACGGCAGGGCTGCGTCCCACCTTCGAGGCATCTTTCTGAAACACATCGACGATATGTTCCGGCTTGATATACATTTCCACCGTATTGTTATCGTAAGCAACGATTTTGCTTGCATACCCCTTGCTCACCATTTCCTTAAACTCAGTATAAGAAACCTCTTTGCTCATACTGCCTCCGTCGCTGGAGAAATAAAGGAATGCGAAAACCAGCGCTATCACCACATACAGCCACGTCAAGTTAGGGCGCGGCACGTTGATTTTCGGTTTGTTCGGGTTGTTATCAGAGTTGTTAGGAGTTTGATTCATAGTTTGTTCTTCAAAATAAAATTAATCAATATCAGGGATTGACGTGAGTTTCGCGTCCGCCCACAAATGTTCCAAATTATAAAATTCGCGCATTTCGGGCAAGAATACATGAACCATCACGTCGCTGTAATCCATCGCTACCCACTGGGCGTTCCGTGTTCCTTCTACTGCAGAAACCTTGTCTCCCGTTTCTTTTCTCACGTATTCCTTCACCGAATCGGTAATGGCAAGAACCTGAGCAGGAGAATTCCCTTGACATATTACAAAATATTTACAAATCGTATCTTCAATGCCGGTTAAGTCTGCTATGATTATTTTTTTCCCTTTCTTTTCCTGAATGCCTTCCGTTATTTTTTTTACCAGTGTATTCGTTTCGTTCATTCTTCTTAAATCTTAAATAAAATTGAAATCGTTAGTGGGGCAAAGATACTTGCTTTTCTGCATTTCACGAAAGAAAGCCGATGTTTTCTCGCTCTTTTTGTATTTTTTAGATGCTTTTATTAGAAAAATACTGCCTTTGCAAAGTTTTTAAACGGTTTTTTCGCATAAAAAAGCCGAAAAACCTTTGTTTGTTCCAAAAAAGTTGTACCTTTGCACCGTCATTTCAAAAAGATGACACGCTGACATGATTTTGGGCTATGGTGTAATGGTAACACAACAGATTCTGGTCCTGTTTTTCTTGGTTCGAGTCCGAGTAGCCCAACTTCATTTATGGCGACAGAAGTTTTCACGGAGAAAATACTGCCGACCGTTAGTTTGGGCTATGGTGTAATGGTAACACAACAGATTCTGGTCCTGTTTTTCTTGGTTCGAGTCCGAGTAGCCCAACTTCTTTATTTCCCCTATGTTTTTTATTTGTTATTGGTGCGAGCAGGAGCGTATACTCCCCCTTGCCCCCATAACTGTATCTGTACGTTAATAGTCTTGACCAGTATTGTATTTACAATTTCTATTTCTTATACTTCATCAGCATAATAACCGGATTAGATTCCTCATCCAGCGTAGAGGCAATTTCTTTCAGCTCACCTTTCAGCCCGTTATCCGTATATGCCTCCACAAGCCCGTCGGCCGCCAAAGCCTGATAGGTGGCAACCTCCCCATTCCCGACATTGCGCGTCAAGTCCACCTCCTGCTTCCCGGTATAGTCGGCGTTGATAACCACTGGTTTAAATAAGGCATCTTCTTGCTTGTCATACATCAGATCCGCAACAGGGAATCCCCTTCCACTCGCAACATCAAACTTCTTTTCCATTGTCCGGATAAAACAATAACGCTCTGTTACGGGGCCCATGGTAATCAGCACCTCAGGTTCGCCCGAAGATTGCTTCACAAGAAAAGGAGTCAGCCGGTTATTTTCAGGCTGATAACTGTACACCGTATCGGAAGAGGTTTCTACAAGAAGCCAGCTATCCCGACACGGAATCAGCGAGCGCACTGATGCCACGGCTACAACATCCCCTTGCTGCACATAAGGAGCGTTTACTGTCTTGAAAGGTATGGGAATCCCCCGCGTAATACTGCCGTCTTGCTTCGATATGACCGCGTGATAAAATTCCTTATCCTTCTCTTCCCCGTCTTTATAATATACAGACATATCATAACAAATAAGATTGTCTTTGTCGTAATTGAATACATCCATATAAGTAGCACCTCCTACGGGTTTGAAACTCCGTTTGAAATTGCCGGACAAATCATACACCAATATCTTTTGCGAAGAGTTGACAAACATTTCCTCGTTATCCTCGTCCAGAACAGCACTGACAATGAAAGGGTATTCTTCACCCCCTTGTCCTTTTCTGTTTATCTTTCTTATCCCTTTGCCCGTTGCCCTGTCGAAAACATAAATATCCCCATCGTTGGCGTAGTTTTTCACCAAGATGTACTTATCGCCTATTGCCATTACAGCACCTTGAGTCACAAATTCATCGTTCGTTTCCAGCGGGATATATTCCACGTCCATAAACTCCTGAAGGGTCACTTCCTTTTCCGGATAATCAGCTTTCACATCCACGGTAAGGAGCGTGTCGGTCTTATCGGCCTGTTTGCATCCCGTCATTCCCAGTCCCAATAAAAGAAATGGGCAAAGCACCGAAATAATTGCTTTTTTCATAAGACATAATGGTTTTAATTAATAATAGATTCCACTCCCTATTTATAGCAGAACTCGTAGAGGGACATTTCCGTCCCTGCTTATAAAACCGCAACCGCCTTACGTATATTATCCAAAATTGCAGATAATCTGCTGTCACGGCGTGCCACCTGCATATTATAAGCAGACTGCATGTTTATCCACAGACAGGCAGGAGTTCCTGTAGCCGCCTCAATTTTCAGTGCGTATTCGGTCGTTATAGGACGTTTACCGTTTATCACTTCGTTAAGGACAGAGTAAGAAACACCGATGATATCGGCAAACTTTCTTTGCGACATCCCACGCGCCTCCAATTCGTCTCTAAGAATTTCACCGGGATGTATAGGCACTGACGGTTGCAATTCGTGCAGAGCATAAATTTTTCTTGCTGTTTCCATAATCTCAGTTATTTATAGTGATTACTAATATCTAACAAACGGCACACGGTTACTATTTGCTCTCCCATAATATCTCGAACAGTAAATTCAAGACGGTATTTACGATTTATCCGAACAGATGAAATACCTTTTTATCACCTTGCAAAACCTCATAATTCAAAGAATTGTAACGAAACAAATCATTAACAGTGTTTGCCGACAACAATACAAAAACCACCTTTTGATAACCTTTTATTACCTCTGGCTGATAGCGGTATTTCTTATCATTCGTCTTTCCTTCCGTATAAAGCTCTCGCAAATAGTCCTTATCAAATTCTATATACATACTCAGTCCGTTATACATGCAAAGGTAGTTTTTTTCAGATATTCGCAAATAATCGAACATTCAAAAAAATACCTGCATTAAAAACACAAAGAAACGCTACGGCTTGCGTCCTGCAATCCTACCGCTTAAGCCATCCGATTCTATTCGTAGGACTCGTCCGTCTAAGCGGTAGAATTTTTCCGGTCGGGAGGATGGGTTGGAAACAGATTGGAAAATAGGGTTGAAAGAGAGGCGGGCACCGGGTGCGAAGCGCGCGTTTATCTTAAATTTAACAACCTAACATTTAAAACATGTTATAAAACACAGTTTTAGGGCGGAAATATTTGCAACGTTGGCGGAAGTGCGTATCTTTGCATTGTGTTTTTCATAGTATTAGATTTAAGGTTAACAAAGGTTGGAGTACAGCGGTACTCCTTTTTTTATGCCCATACGTCTGGAATCCTAACCGTCCGGTAAGAAATTCACGCCCCCACCATAACAAATGAAAGGCTGCTTCAAATCATCTTTGAAACAGCCTTCCACCGATAAAAATCCATGCCACATCTGCACCGGATTTCTTTTGCTCCAGTGATTCCGCTGCGATTCGAACGCAGGACCCACGCCTTAGAAGGGCGTTGCTCTATCCAGCTGAGCTACGGAACCATCCCTGTAATTTGTAAAGCTTTCAGTGATTCCGCTGCGATTCGAACGCAGGACCCACGCCTTAGAAGGGCGTTGCTCTATCCAGCTGAGCTACGGAACC
>NZ_JACSPQ010000011.1:0-40920 GCF_014837055.1 Phocaeicola faecium | reverse complement strand
ATCCTCAATTTGCGGTGCAAAGGTAGACTTTTCTTTTGAATCTTACAAATTTATCACCCGTTTTTTCGATAATCGGCTGTATTCACCGAATTTGTATTATCTTTAAAGCCCAATTTTCACATAAAAAGAACAACGTATGAAAACTATGAAAATGCTTGCCGCACTTTGCGGCTGCTGCCTGATGATGACTGCACAGGCACAACAGGCTATGTATGACTTGGTATGGGAGGACAACTTCAGCGGGCGGACCTTCGACGAACAGTGCTGGAGCAAGATTCCACGGGGAGGAGCGGACTGGAACCGGCACATGTCGGATGCCGACTTCCTCTACGAAGTAAAAGACGGGAATTTAGTGCTGCACGGCACGGTCAACAACGGCAAGGTGCCGCAAGATACGGCTCGCTTCATCACGGGCGGACTCTTTACCAAAGGGAAGGTAAACATCGGGTACGGGAAAGTGGAAGTCTGTGCCAAATTAGGACGCGCACAAGGGGCTTGGCCTGCCATCTGGATGCTGCCCGAAACGGGAAAATGGCCCAACGGGGGCGAGATAGACATCATGGAGCACCTCAACCACGACAGCATCGCTTACCAGACCGTACATTCGTATTACACGCACATATTAAAGGAGAAGAACAACCCGCCGCACGGAGGTACCGGAACGATAGACCGCGACGGTTATAATACCTATGGTGTGGAAATTCTGCCCGACAGCCTCGTGTTTTCCATCAACGGACAAAGAACATTCGCTTACCCGCGCATCGAGACAGACAAAGAGGGGCAGTATCCTTTCGGCACGCCCTATTACCTGCTGATAGACATGCAGATAGAGGGTTCATGGGTAGGGAAGGCAAAACCCGAAGAACTTCCGGTGGAGATGATGGTAGACTGGGTAAAGATCTATAAGCTCAGGGAAGAATAACGGAAGCCTCCGGAGGTCTCTCGTCAGGAGTACCGCCGGGGAAAACGGAGCAGGATGCTGAGCAGCGCCACCACGCCCAGCAGCATGGGGTAATACAGGTAACCGATGATGCTGAGGGGCGACAGTCCGGTAAGTCCGGCAGCTATCAGCATCTGTGCGCCGTAAGGGATAACGCCCTGCACCACACACGAGAAGATGTCGAGGATGCTGGCGCTCTTGCGTTTGTCGATGCGGTACTGCTCGGCAATGTTACTTGCCAGCGGGCCTACGGTAATGATGGCTATCGTGTTATTTGCCGTACATACGTTTGCCAAGCTCACCAGCGCAGCGATGCTCAGCTCGGCTCCACGCTTTCCGCGGATGTGTTTCGTCAGCACGTTCAAAATGTAATCCACCCCGCCGTTGAAGCGAATCAGCTCCAGCAGTCCGCCCGCCATCAGGGTGATGATAATCAGTTCGCCCATGCCGATAATCCCCTCTCCCATCGAGCCGAACCATCCGAACACGTCGAAACTGCCGTAACACATCCCCACGATGCCGGTCGACACGATGCCCAGCAGCAACACCAGCGTAACGTTGACACCCGCTATCGCCGTAGCCAGCACGATGAGGTAAGGAACCACCTTGCCCCACGCTATCTCTTGCACTTCGTATGCCGACTCGACACCCGACCCGCACACAATGTAGTAGACGAATACGATGAGGGCGGCAGGCAGGGCGATGAGCAGGTTGACACGGAATTTGTCGCGCATCACGCATCCCTGCGTGCGGGTGGCGGCGATGGTGGTATCGGATATAAACGACAGATTATCGCCAAAGAACGCCCCTCCTATCACCAACGCGGTAACGAGGGGAAGCATCCCGGGGTCGGTTTTTTCGGCGATGCCTGCCGCCACAGGCACCAGTGTAACGATGGTTCCCACCGACGTGCCGATAGAGAGCGAGATGAAGCACGAGGCGAGGAATACTCCGGCAAGCAGCAGATTATCGGGCAGGAGGTAAAGAGCGAGGTTGACCGTAGCATCAATGGCTCCCATCGTTTCTGCCGACTTAGCGAATGCTCCCGCAAGGATGAATATCCAAATCATGAGCATGATGTTCTTGTTAGCCGCTCCCGTAGAGTATTGCAGGATGCGGTCGTTCAGGCTCAATCCCTTCGTAATGGCAACGGCATAGACCGACGCTACCAAGAAGGCGATGGTGATAGGCACTTTATAGAAATCGTCGATAATGAGCGAAGTAACTAAATAGAGGCACAGAAACACCACAAGCGGACTGAGCGCCCATGCGCTGGGCTTGTTGACGATGGGGGTCAATTTATTCGGATTCATAGATAGTTTAGTGATTGGAAATGCAAAATTAGAGAAAATCTGCGAGATACATCCCCTCTATTCAATTTTTTATTTAGAGATATTCAACAAATGCCAATATACAGAATTTGAATTAACTTAAAACAATTAAAAAGCTAAGCAAACCAGAATAAAACCTATAATTACTAATAAAATTAAATACATTCCTTTATGGTTCCCACTTGCAGGAACAATAATATCTGCTAATTCTGATTGACGCTCATTTTGCTTATTATTTAACACAAGAGATTGTTTTTGCCTATTCATTTCATTGAAAGACACAAACTTTTCACCCGTTTCCAACCCATTAATTTGACTAGGTACTAGATTTCTTACTCCTATGATTTTATTGACAATCGTAAGATGGGCAGAATCCGGATTAACCACGTTTTTCATTGGCATTATCCACATACCGGAACATTCAAAAGCATGATTTAAAGTCACCACTATCAAATAATCAGCATTCTTACCTTTGAGTTTATTTAACCTTCTAGCCTCGGAAGTGCGTCTTCCGCTATCATATACCCTTCTTGTTTTAATTTCAAAAGTTAATCCTTTTTGATTTATTGCATCTAAACCTTTTTCATTTACGTTATTACATAATTTTAAATTCAAACGTCTACACGCATAATATTCACCAATATCTCCTACAACTCTGCGACTTCTGATAATATTTGCTTTTCGTAAACTCAAATAACTTAAAGCAAAATTCTTAATAGCACTTTTTTCTTTTTCTGACAATCTTAATAGATTCACATCTAAAGAATACATAGAAATAACGGAAGAATTAACATAATATTTTTCTGCACTTATCTCTTTAGAAGGAATTTTTAATATATACAGAGGATTATAATATTCATCAAAGTAGACAACTATTAGAAAGTCAAAGGCTAAACATTTTAAATTAGAAATACTGCAATTTAAACTTTTCTTAGTAAGAATCTTAGATTTGATTTGGTATTTATACCCTTGAGAACATTTAGCATCATATGCTTTAGTTGATTTTCCTACTAAACGAAGATTAAAATACTTGGAAGCTATAAATTCTCCAATTTCCCCTGTAAAACTATCTGTACGGATTATCCCTAAATTGAAAAGTTCGTCACTGCAATTTGCAAAATCTTTCAATAAAATCTCCCTTGCTAATATCTGCTCCCCCATAATATATTTTGTCTTTCTATTTATAGATTGCAAAAATACAAATTCAGAAACTATTTAAATTATCTTCATGTACATTTTATGGGAAAAATAGAGTTGTCGTTTAAATCTTGCTCTGATTTAATTTAAGAGTTTTTTCTGCTCTATAAAGAAGATAGCAAACTGTCTGTAATTTAGAACGGAGCAACAGACTGGAAACTAACTCAAATTGAAGCAAACGAAATTACTTTATTGGAAAATTTAAACAACACACTCTTAGTTTTTATTATTTAATCAACTCTGCATTTAGCCTAAAAGCATTTGAATCAATTCCCATTTGATAAATCTTTATATCCGGATTCAGCTTTCGGGCAACACTTATTATTTTCGATTTTTCATCGGTATCCATATTTACTCCCAAATAAACGGACTCAAAACATTCACCTCCTATTTTAGGAAAAGCTCGAACCTCCTTCCAATCAATCGGACCTTTATCATCATTTTGCCATGGCAATAATGCCATATATGTAGGAAAAGGATCTAAAATAAATAACCTGACCTCTTGCTCATGCTCCCAAGCCTTTGCCTTAGTGGATATCTGATAACGGAAAAAATCTTTTGCATCTCTGAAATAATCCGGTTTTTCTACAATATCTTTATATTGTACTTCCACTTCGGCACAACCTATCATAGTTCCACCCAACATGCGAGAAAGATATTTCCTGCTTCTTTCCATATCCAAACCGATACAGATACCTTTGTGCTTGCTATAATAGCTCCACATCAATATGGAATCATATACTTTAGACAAGCTACATATCCATGCCTCTTCTCTTATTCTCCGAAACGGGTCTCGTTTTAATTCTTCAATAATTTCCGGCGTCCATCCTCTACACGCTTCTTTCGGAACGTTAGAGAAATCAATCAGTGAGGGATGGCAATCAAACGGGTCATTCAACTGCGTAGCATTGGTAAATTGAATATCACTATTTTGCAACATCATCAATCCACCGTTAAAATCAAGGTACTTATATAATTTAGCTTCTCCCATAAATTCATTTATTTAGTTCTCAATAAATCATCTACAATCGCACTCAATGGTTAGATGTTTAAATCAACATCTCCATATTGGGCGGGTTACATTTGTAACCCATTTGAAATTTATAGTAAAACTCTGCCTTACTATTCGGAGAACCACTTAAAAAGAGTTCTCCGATGACATATAAAAATACTACGAATAGCATCACTCAACTCATGCGGATAAGTTTACCAATTCTATCCGTAAGACTCATCGGTCTGCCCGCTTGTTTTTCAAGCCCCAAACACCACCTTTGTCTTTCTCTGTAAAAACAGATTTAATACGAGTTCCATAAATTACATTCCGTATTAATTGTATCTAACCTGATAGAGCTACTAAGATAGAAAATTATTTAGAAATATATCCGCTCATCTCAAAGTATATTACATCAACCGATAAAAGAACAAGAAAAATCCGGAAAACATCAACACAAAAAGATAACATAATACTCCTTCACACAATCGACGTGACATTAAAAAGCAAATCCAATCCCGCCACAAAATCAAGCCCAACCTCTGCCTTTCGCCAATGCGCGAGTAAAGAATCATAACACGGTGAGACTGTACGTTCCTTGCCCCGGAGCGGAAAACCGACCGAAGCGTATTTTTGCTTTCTACTGATAATCAGTCTTTTAGTGAAAACTATTTTTAGGGTGAGCCACTTTAACAACTATTTTAGACATACTTAACAATATGTATATCAGCTCGATACAGAGGGTAGTGTGACACGAGTGAGCCACCTGCCGTACCACCCTCTCTATATATTATATAAAGAAAGAAATAATAAGCAAGGTAAGTTTTACGGAGAAAACTTCCACAATACATTTGTTTGGATGAAAAAATATTGACAAGCCAACTATCGGGTTTACGTCAGATAGTCCAGCTCCTTTTTCATGCTTACCAGTTCCTCGCGGATTCGCTTCAGCCGTTCCACGATTTCGGCATTGTTCATCGCCGCATCCTTGTTTTGCTTCAAGCGCTGTTTGGCACCCGCAAGCGTCATGCCTTTCTCTTTTACCAAGTGATAGACCAGCCGCACGTTTTCAATGTCTTCTTTGCGGTACTGGCGGATGTTCCCGCCTGCCTTGCGGGGCGCGATGAAGGGAAACTCTTTTTCCCAATAGCGGAGGAGCGACTCGGCTACACCGAACATCTTCGCCACCTCGCCGATGGAGTAGTATAATTTCAGTTCTTTTTCCGGACGTAATGCCATAATGCTGCAATGTTTTTGTTTCAGGGTTAAAGATTAATCGTACACTTTGCCGTGATTTGCCGCCATTTCCACCATGCGGTCGTACTCGTCGGCGGTGAGGTCCATGAAGTAGTAGTTCACGGGATTTACCACCTGTCCCTTTACGTGAACTTCGTAATGGAGGTGCGGCCCGGTGCTTTTTCCGGTGCTCCCCACCTCGCCGATGGTTTCTCCGCGCTTCACCTGCTGCCCTACCTTCACGCTGATTTTGTTCAGATGAGCATATCGGGTGGTATAACCAAACCCGTGGTCTATCACGATACATTTGCCATACAGTCCGTCCCATCCCGCCTGCACCACTTTCCCGTTTCCGGTTACGTAGACGGGCGTACCCACGTTTGCCGAGAAGTCCATCCCGGAGTGAAACTTCAGCGTCTTGTATATCGGGTCGATGCGCATCCCGTAGCCCGACGCCGTTTGCTTCAGGTTCTTGTTCGCCACGGGCTGAATGGCGGGGATGCAGGTCAGCATCTCGTCGTGCTGCTTACAGAGGTCGACCACCTCGTCGAACGATTTCGACTGCACGTAAATCTGCCTTGCCAGCAAGTCCATCTTCTGCGTGGTGTTTACCACCAGCTCGGCATTCGCCATGTCCGTCAGCTCCTCGTAACGGTTTGTTTCGCCGTAGCTCGCCGTCCGCAGCCCGTCGGCCACGGGGTCTGCCTGCATGATAAACCGGTAAAGGTTATCGTCGCGCTGCTGCAAGCGTTTCATTACTTCGAGCGCCTCGTTCAGCCGGTGCGAGAGGATGTTATACTGCGCCTGAAGGCGTGCGTTCTCGGTGCGGAGGTCTTTCTCGGAGGGCGACCCGAAAATGAACAGCAGCAACAGGAAACTGCCTGCCCCCAGACCGATACCGAGCATCAGGCGGCGCACGTAGCTCAGCATCCGCTGTCGGATGGTGGGGTATATACGGTCGTAAGTACGGGTTTTAGGGTTGTAGATATAATAAACTTTACGCATTCAAATCTGATTTTGAAAAAAAATAAGAGACCAAACTCCAAGTTTTTGCGTCAAACATACGGACAAAAATAATAAAACCGATTATCTTTGCAAACCGATTTTGAGAATATTAACTACAAGTACTTTATAGACGATATGTTAACAGCTAATGAAATCCGCGACTCGTTTGTTAAGTTTTTCGAGTCGAAAGGACATCAGATTGTGCCTTCGGCACCGATGGTCATCAAGGATGACCCTACGCTGATGTTTACCAATGCAGGCATGAACCAGTTTAAAGACATCATACTGGGCAACCATCCGGCGAAATACAAGCGTGTTACCGACTCGCAGAAGTGTCTTCGCGTAAGCGGAAAACACAACGACTTGGAGGAAGTGGGACACGATACTTACCATCATACGATGTTCGAGATGTTAGGCAACTGGTCATTCGGCGACTATTTCAAGAAAGAAGCCATCAGTTGGGCATGGGAGTTCTTGGTAGACGTGCTGAAGATAGACCCTGCCAACCTCTATGCCACCGTGTTCGAAGGCAGTCCTGCCGAAGGGCTGGAGCGCGACAACGAGGCGGCTTCGTACTGGGAACAGTTCATGCCCGCCGACCACATCATCAACGGAAACAAGCATGACAACTTCTGGGAGATGGGCGACACGGGTCCGTGCGGTCCTTGCTCGGAAATCCATATCGACCTGCGTCCGGAAGAAGAGCGCGCCAAAGTGCCGGGCCGTGAGCTGGTGAACCATGACCATCCGCAGGTTATCGAAATCTGGAACCTCGTGTTCATGCAGTATAACCGCAAGGCGGACGGAAGCCTCGAACCCCTGCCGGCTAAGGTTATCGACACGGGTATGGGATTCGAACGTCTGTGCATGGCTATGCAGGGCAAACGCTCGAACTATGACACCGACGTGTTCCAGCCCATCATCAAGGTAATCGGCGACTTGGCGGGAACTACCTACGGCAAGGACGAAAAGACGGACGTGGCAATGCGTGTAGTGGCAGACCACGTGCGTACCATCGCTTTCTCTATCACCGACGGCCAGCTCCCCTCGAATGCCAAAGCGGGCTACGTAATCCGCCGCATCCTGCGCCGCGCCGTGCGTTACGCTTACACGTTCTTGGGTCAGAAGCAGGCGTTCATCTACAAGTTAGTGCCTGTGTTGGTAGAAAACATGGGCGGGGCTTATCCCGAACTGAAAGCGCAGCAAACGCTCATCGAAAAGGTTATCAAGGAGGAAGAAGAAGCCTTCTTGCGCACGCTAGAGACGGGTATCCGCCTGCTTGACAAGATGATGGCAGACGCGAAAGCCGCCGGAAAGACGGAAATCAGCGGCGTGGATGCCTTTACGCTGTATGACACGTTCGGCTTCCCCTTCGACCTCACCGAACTGATTCTCCGCGAAAACGGACTGACTGCCGATGTGAAGGGCTTCGAGGTGGAAATGAAGAAACAGAAAGAGCGCGCACGTAACGCTGCCGCCGTTGAAACGGGCGACTGGGTGACGCTGAAAGAGGGCGAAACCACGTTCGTGGGCTACGACTATACGGAGTATGAAACCTCCATCCTGCGCTACCGTCAGGTGAAGCAGAAGAACCAGACGCTGTATCAAATCGTGCTGAGCGAAACACCGTTCTACGCCGAAAGCGGAGGTCAGGTAGGCGATACGGGTGTGCTGGTCAACGAATTTGAAAGCATCGACATCATCGACACGAAGAAAGAAAACAACCTGCCGATACACATTGCCAAGAAACTGCCCGAACACCTCGACGCACCGATGATGGCTTGTGTGGATACGGAGAAGCGTGCCGCGTGTGCAGCCAACCACTCTTGTACCCACCTGCTTGACGAGGCTTTGCGTCAGGTACTGGGTACGCACGTAGAACAGAAAGGTTCGCTCGTTACACCGGACAGCCTGCGCTTCGACTTCTCTCACTTCCAGAAAGTAACGCCGGAACAGCTCCGCGAGGTGGAACACTTGGTGAACGCCAAAATCCGTGAAGACATCCCGCTGACGGAATACCGCAACCTGCCCATCGAAAAGGCTCGCGAGTTAGGAGCCATCGCCCTCTTCGGCGAAAAATACGGCGACGAAGTGCGCGTGGTTCAGTTTGGTTCGTCTATCGAGTTCTGCGGCGGTACACACGTATCGGCAACCGGAAAAATCGGTATGGTGAAGATTCTGTCGGAAAGTTCGGTAGCAGCCGGGGTTCGACGCATCGAAGCCATCACCGGAGCAAAGGTGGAAGAGATGTTCGATGCCGTACAGGATACCATCGCCGACCTGAAGGCGCTGTTTAACAACGCTCCCGACCTGAAAGCTGCCATCGCCAAGTACATCGACGAAAACGCCGGACTGAAGAAGCAGATGGAAGCATTCATGAAGGAAAAAGAAGCTGCGGTGAAAGCTAAGCTGATAGAGTCGGCAAAAGAAATCCACGGCGTGAAGGTTATCAAAGCCGTACTGCCCATGCCGGCAGACGCGGTGAAGAACATCGCTTTCCAACTGAAAGGTCAGATAACGGAAAACCTGTTTGTGGTAATCGGCAGCGTGCACGATGACAAACCGCTGCTTACGGTAACCATGAGCGACGACCAAGTGAAGGCAGGACTGAACGCCGGACAATTAGTGCGCGAGGCTGCGAAACTGATTCAGGGCGGCGGAGGCGGACAGCCTCACTTTGCTACGGCGGGAGGCAAGAACCCCGACGGACTGAGCGCAGCGGTAGACAAGGTGGTGGAGCTTGCAGGGTTCTAAAAGAAAAAAACGCAGGAAAAAGATTTGGATATTCCAAACTTTTGACCCACCTTTGCAGCGACCTGACAGATAAATGCGTTTTGTAATCCTCATCGGAGGGCAAAATAAAAAGCCGGATAAGATGACTGGGTAAAACCAATCAACTTATCCGGCTTTTTTCATGTAAACATAAACACAAATTTGAGTATGAAAGAACTGGATTTGACACAGGGAAGCGTTCCGAAGGTGCTGCTGCGGTTCGCGATGCCTTTTCTTATCGCCAACGTGCTTCAGGCGCTGTATGGCGGTGCAGACTTATTCGTGGTGGGACAGTATGACGATGCTGCCAGCGTAGCGGGCGTCGCCATCGGCAGCCAAGTGATGCAGACCATTACGGGTATCATCCTCGGGCTGACCACGGGGACTACCATCCTGATAGCGATGGGAACGGGAGCGAAAGACGACCGGAAGGTGGCTGCCACCATCGGCACGTCGGTTTATTTCTTCACGGTGACGGGGATTATACTTACCCTTGTGATGGTATTGTTCCACCGTCCCATCGCCGCACTGATGCACACGCCGGAGGAAGCGATGGCAGACACGCTTCATTACATCCTGATTTGCTCGGCGGGGATTCCGTTCATCATGGGCTATAACGTGGTATGCGGTATCCTGCGCGGACTGGGCGACTCGAAGTCGCCGCTCTACTTCGTGGGGCTGGCGTGTATAATCAATATCGGTGCCGACTTCCTCCTCGTGGGCGGATTCGGGATGCGTGCAGCAGGAGCCGCCATCGCCACGGTACTCTCGCAAGGCATCAGTTTCCTTACCGCGCTGTGGTTTCTTCACCGCCGGGGATTCCATTTCGAGTTTACCCGCCGCGACATCCGTTTCCACAAAGACCTCTCACGGCGCATCGTTACGCTCGGCGCACCCATCGCCCTTCAAGATGCGCTTATCAACGTATCGTTTCTGATAATCACCGTCATCGTCAACCAGATGGGTGTCATCGCTTCGGCTTCGCTGGGCGTGGTAGAGAAAATCATCATCTTCGCCATGCTTCCGCCCACGGCTATGGCTGCGGCAGTGGCCACCATGACGGCTCAAAACTACGGTGCGGGACTGATTCAGCGCATGAGCCGCTGCCTGTATTCCGGCATCGGCATCTCGCTGGTATTCGGCGTGTCGGTATGCGTGTACTCACAGTTCCTGCCCGAAACGCTGACAGGCATTTTCACGAACGACCCCGCCGTGATAGAAATGGCAGCCGGATACCTGCGCGGATACAGCATCGACTGCGTGATGGTGAGCTTCGTGTTCTGCATCAACTCTTACTTCAGCGGGCAGGGCAACTCGTGGTTCCCCATGATACACAGCATGATTGCCACCTTCCTGTTCCGTATCCCCCTCTCCTACCTGTGCGGTAAGATTGACCCTACCGACTTGGTACTGATGGGATACGCCCCGCCGCTCTCCACCATCGTATCGCTGCTGATATGCTTCTGGTACTTGAGGCGGAACAATCGGAAACTGCAAAACCGGATGGCTGCGCGGTAGCGGAAAAACCACTTCACGCCTCCGATAAAAAGGGGATAACGGATTTTTTCGCAAAATATTCGGCGTATTAACAGAACGTTTTGCGAATTTGAACGTTCTCACTGACGATTAGAATTGGCTTTGAGTAGCACAATGTAGCATAAGGAAAGAAAATGAATTTAAGTGAATTATAGCAATAAATGCACTTCTAAACCATTACCCGACATCAAATGCACATTAGCTATAGCAGTCTCTATTTCTGTATTTTATATTGCTTTATATTATTTAAAAGCTATATATAAAGGAGCGAAAATATAGAGTTTACTCTAAAACCAATTCAGAAGCAAAGAAAATCATTAAAAAACAGATGATTATCGCAAAAATCCTCTACTTTTGTAATCGGATTAAGCTTACCCCTTTCAAGACATGAAAATGAAACACTAATATAAACCTCAACAATATGGATAAAACTATTATTAAAGCAAAAAAGGTAGAATGTATTATAGGCTTGTTTTTCTTGCTACCTCCTGTTTTAGGAGTATTTGTATTCATTCTTCAGCTATTTGAACGAGCTACTAATTTTTTTTGGATGCTTTCTAGTCGAGGTGGAGGTATCTATTTGGGACTAATGGCAATAGCTGGAGTTTATTTGATTAAAGACTCTTTCTACATATTCTTTGTCAAAGACGAATAAAAATTAAGATTGTAAAACAAGTTGCAGCAACTATTTGTAGGTGACGTATATATTAAGAAAACAACCGCCAAACATATATAAAGAGGTTGTTTTTTTACTTTTACAATAAGATTAGAATTATGGAAATAACTGAGGATGAATTAAAGTTAAGGTTGGATAGAATAAATAGCTGGATTAATAATTGTGATCAAAAAGCAAGTATTCTATTAGCGGTTGAAGGAATCGTAGTCACTATCTTGTGCACATCTGATTATATAAGTTGGATACGTCAAAAACTTATATTTCCAATATACTACTATTATGAGACGAGGAATGGAGAATTTTCATTAATCAATGCTATTCAATTATGTTTACTTACTGTCATGCTTGTCTTGATTGTATCTTCTATCTTTTATTCTCTTCAAGTTATAAAAGGGACAACAGATCCGAGTCTGTTTAAACAATCTGGATTGACTGAAAAGTCATTATTACATTTTACATCTATATCAAGCGAAAGTTTTAATAATTTTAAAAGAGCGACTATAAACCAGTCTAATGAATCAATGTTGAATGATTTGTTGTCACAGATATATATAAATTCATCTATTTGCACTACTAAGTTTAAATATCATAAAAAATCAGTGTATTATTTTTGCTGGTTTCTATTTTTACTTGTTTTTATATCAGTCATTCTATTTGTGATTAAATAGCTTATGAATCTAAAAGACTTTATAACAAATGTGAGAAATATGATAAATGATGTACGCACAAAAAACTTCACATACAGTACATCATCAAAAGTTCCTTCTTTATCCGATTGTGATTTGACATATGAAAGTGGAGAGGCAAAAAAAGGTAAATGTATTGAAACATGCGTATTGTTTGTTGATATTCGAAATTCTGTAGAATTGACCCGCAAACATAATACCGAAACGATGGGGCGGATTTATACTACATTTACCAAAGGGGTGCTTAGTGCTGCAAGAGAACATGATGGATATGTTAGGAATATTATAGGAGACAGAGTGATGGTTGTATTTCCTGTTGAAGACTGTTTTATCAATGCTGTAAATTGTGCTATTACAATCAATCATATCTCTCAAATGATTAACGAAACATTTTCCGATGTTGATTTTCATTGTGGTATAGGTATTGATTATGGGAAAATGCGAGTGATAAAAGTCGGTATTGAACGCAAAGGAGACGAAAACACAGAGAATAAAGGATTGGTTTGGGTTGGCAAACCTGCTAATTTCGCTTCCCGCCTTACCGATTTTGCAGGAAAAACGGTAGAAGACGAATTTTATGACGTAACTGGAGATTTCCATCATTATAACCCATTTGTAATACCACCATTCTTTAGTAAACCACATGATGAATGGTATAAAGAACGTAAAAAACTAACAGCTGAACAATTTGCGCATGAATTATGCTATTCAAACATTCGTAATATATCTTCACTTGAGAAAAAAACAGAATCATACAAATACAGTTCTATATTGATTTCAGATAAAGTACATAAGGAATACATAAAACAACGCCCTCAAGAATCTAAGCATTGGAAACAAGAAACAAGAGAAATAAAAGATATATCATATAGAGTATGGGGAGCAAATTTACGTTGGAAACTACCATGAATATCCTATAATTGAATATTATAAAAACAATGATTAATCACAGAATTGCAACTGTTAACCAACCTTATTCTTAAAAAAACACTCATAAGAAGCTTATTTCTAATATATTCCTATTTTAATATCGTTTTTTTCGCAAAATATTCAGCAAATATTTTTGTGTTTCCAAGCAATCCATTATATTTGTGTACAATTTTAGTGTAGTAATGACGGAAGAAGACAAGAAGCTATTAAACACTTTCGAAGGAAAACTGCGGCATTTACTCTTGCTTTACGAAGAAGTAAAAAAAGAAAATGCCTCGCTTCGGGAACTTCTTGCAGAAAAAGACAACGAAATTCTGCGCATGGAAAATAGCCGGAAAGAATTGGAAGAAAAGTACACTAACTTGAAAATGGCGCGCATAATCAGTATCAACGACAGTGAACTCCGCGATACGAAACAACGGTTGGCGCGCTTGGTGCGTGAAGTCGATAAATGTATCGCCATGTTGAACGAATAGCAAAAAACGATACGGATATGGACGATAAACAGAATATAAGTTTGTGGGTAGGCAATCAACTGTTTGAACTAATCGTCCCACGTGAGGACGAAAAGTTATACCGCGATGCTGCCAAACTAATAAAAGATAAACTAAACAGATACCGCCGGGAATACCCGAGCTTTACTACCGACCGGATTTGGGCTATGTCGATGCTTGAACTGTCGTTTCAGTACGTGATGGTGAAAGACCGCAACGATACGCAACCTTTTATTGACAAAATAAAAGAACTGACAACCGACATCGACCAGTGCATCGGGACAGGGGAATAGGTAGCTGTTTAGCAAATAGAAACACGAAGAGACTCACGCACAGACCTCAGAGCCGGAATATCGGCAGACGAGGTTTGTGCGTTTTTATTTATATATTATTAAAACAGTAACGAGATGACAGTTATATTAGTGGTTGTGGCCTTCCTCGTAGGAGGGGCTCTTTCATATTGTTTTTTCAAGTATGGCTTGAAATCAAAATATGATTCGATTATTAAAGAGGCGGAAAACGAAGCGGAAGTAATCAAGAAAAACAAACTTTTGGAGGTGAAGGAGAAATTCCTGAACAAGAAAGCTGACTTGGAGAAGGAAGTGGCTGCACGAAACCAAAAGATTCAGCAGGCGGAAAACAAACTGAAACAACGCGAAATGGTGTTGAACCAGAAAAACGAGGAGTTACAGCGCAAACGGAATGAAACGGAAGCTATCCGCGAAAATCTTGAAGCGCAGATGACTATCATCGAAAAGAAAAAGGAGGAACTGGACGAACTTCAGTCGCAGGAACGCACGAAGCTGGAAACGCTTTCGGGATTATCTGCCGAAGAAGCCAAAGAGCGTTTGGTGGAATCGCTGAAAGAGGAGGCTAAAACGCAGGCGCAGTCGTACATCAACGACATCATGGACGATGCCAAACTGACTGCCAACCGCGAGGCGAAACGCATCGTGATTCAGTCTATCCAGCGTGTAGCTGCTGAAACAGCCATCGAAAACTCGGTGACGGTATTCCACATCGAATCGGACGAAATCAAAGGACGCATCATCGGACGCGAAGGACGTAACATCCGCGCATTGGAGGCTGCTACGGGAGTGGAAATCGTAGTAGACGATACGCCCGAAGCAATCGTTCTCTCGGCATTCGACCCGGTTCGCCGCGAAATTGCCCGCTTGGCGCTTCACCAATTAGTTACCGACGGACGTATCCACCCGGCACGCATCGAGGAGGTGGTTGCCAAAGTACGCAAGCAGGTGGAAGACGAAATCATCGAAACCGGAAAGCGCACTACCATCGACTTGGGTATCCACGGATTGCATCCTGAACTTATCCGTATCATCGGTAAAATGAAATATCGCTCATCGTACGGACAGAATCTGTTGCAGCACGCACGCGAAACCGCCAACTTGTGTGCGGTCATGGCATCTGAGCTGGGACTGAATCCGAAGAAAGCCAAACGTGCGGGATTGCTTCATGATATTGGTAAAGTGCCCGATGAAGAACCGGAATTGCCACACGCACTGCTGGGTATGAAGCTCGCCGAGAAGTACAAGGAAAAACCGGATATCTGCAACGCTATCGGTGCTCACCACGATGAAATAGAAATGACCAGCCTGCTGGCTCCTATCGTTCAGGTATGTGATGCCATCTCAGGAGCGCGTCCGGGCGCACGCCGCGAAATCGTAGAAGCGTACATCAAGCGTTTGAACGACCTTGAACAGTTGGCTATGTCGTATCCGGGGGTTACCAAGACGTATGCTATTCAGGCAGGCCGCGAACTCCGCGTAATCGTAGGTGCAGATAAGATTGACGACAAGCAAACAGAAAACTTGTCTGCCGAAATCGCTAAGAAGATTCAAGACGAAATGACTTATCCGGGACAGGTTAAGATTACGGTAATCCGCGAAACACGCGCCGTAAGTTTTGCCAAGTAACTCAAGTCCTGCTGATATTCCAATACAGAAAGAGAGGAAGAACAGACGAATGTTTCCGATACGGATGACGCTGTTCTCCCTCTCTTTTTATGTGCATACCCTTTGAAGCGGATGCCCGAAGCGGGTATTATCTTACGATTTGTCCGTCTACCAAGTGAATCGTACGGTCGGTTTGTGCAGCCAAGCCCTCATCGTGGGTCACGATAACGAACGTCTGTCCCAACTTGTCGCGCAGGTCGAAGAACAGGCGGTGAAGTTCTTCTTTGTTCTGAGTGTCAAGGCTCCCCGAAGGTTCATCGGCCAGAACCACCGACGGGTGGTTTATCAGCGCACGCGCCACCGCCACCCTTTGTTTCTCACCGCCCGACAATTCGGCAGGTTTGTGGGCAGCCCGTTCAGAAAGTCCGAGCATGTCCAGCATCTCTTGCGCCTGCTTGCGAGCCGTACCCGCCGACACACCTTGAATCAATGCGGGAATCGTGACATTTTCAAGTGCGGTAAACTCCGGCAGCAACTGATGAAACTGAAAAACGAAACCGATTTCTTTGTTTCGGAATGCCGAAAGTTTTTTCTCGCCCAAGCGGTTGACCTCTACCCCGTTCAGCCGGATACTTCCGCTGTCGGGCTTATCAAGCGTACCCATTATCTGAAGCAGGGTGGTTTTTCCCGCTCCGCTGGGACCAACGATGCTCACTACTTCGCCCCGCTCGATGGTGAGGTCTATCCCCCGCAATACTTGGAGCGAACCGAAACTCTTGGTTATACCCTGTAATTCTATCATCTGTTTTATAGCTTTCTGATTACGTATTCTGCCAAATAACACCCGAATACGGCAGGCATGTAGCTTACTGTTCCGGCTGTAGACTTTTTGTTGCGCTCGTCGTCGACAAGTATTACGGCGTTGGCATCTGCCTGTTCGGTGCTGAACACCACGGGCAACTTCCGCTTCATCCCCATCTTCTGCAGACGTTTCCTCACCGCCTTGCTCAGTCCGCAATGGTAAGTGTCCCACAGGTCGGCAAAGCGTACCTGCGTGATGTCTTTTTTCGCCCCTGCCCCCATGCTGCTCACTATCTTCATTCCACGCTGCAAAGCATGGTAGATAAGGTAACATTTCGGGGCTACGGTATCAATGGCATCGACTATGAAGTCGGGTTTCGCACTGTCTAACAGTTCCGGTATCGCCTCATCTTTCAGGTAAACCGGAAGCACGGTAAGCTCCAGTTCGGGATTGATGTCACGGAAACGCTCGGCAAGTACCTCGGCTTTCAACCGCCCCAGCACCGAATGGGTTGCCGGAAGCTGACGGTTGATGTTACTGGGCTGTACCGTATCGGCATCTACGATGGTCATGCGCCCCACTCCTGCCCGGCAAATCATCTCGGCAGCGTATGCTCCCACACCTCCCAGTCCTACCACCAGCACATGTGCCCGGCGCAGGCGTTCGGTTTTATCCGTGCCCAGCAACAATTCGGTACGCTGCTGCCACGCTCTTTTATCGTCACTCATGAATCTTTCTTAAACCATTTATAAAACCAGTTGCCCACTCGGTCATAATACTGTGTTTCCGCCCATCCGCGCGGGTCGGCAAAGCTCAACGCCTCGCTCGGATCGCCTTTCTGGTCGGGGTAAAGCAACATGATACTATTATTATTAAAGTATTTGGAAATCTGCATCGGAAGACGTTCGAAAGCCGAATCGTAAGAGATGGAACCACGACGCGAGCTGACGACAACCAACAGATGGTCATAGTTCACCTGTCCGGTGATAATCAGCAAGTCATCCCAATCCTCCAATTCCTGATACTGCGTCAATACGTCTTTATGTTTCTTCTGGATGTACCCTTTGATGTAGCCCAGCGTCTGCGGGTGGGCAAAGAAGTGTAACCGGCACCCCAGCTGACTGCTCATGCGGCAGAGGTGGACTATCCATTTTACGAACCCATGTTCGAATTCGGCTTTGGGCGGAACCGCCACGATGATACGGCGAAGCGTGTTCACCGGAATAAGAAAGCGAACAATCATCACCTGCAAGTAAGTACCTTTCAGCAGATTCTCGGTCAGATTTCCGAAAAAGGAGTCGACGATACTTGCTTTATGATGCAGCCCGATGATGATGCTCGTAGCTTCGTTTTCTTTCGCCGTGTGTAAGATACCCGTGGTAATATTCAAGTCGAAACGGCTCACCGTTTTCAGCATGACATTTGCCGAGGCAGCAATTTGCGCCGCCCGCTCCAAGCTGCGCCTTCCCTTCATCTCCTGCTTCACCGAGTCGTTATTATCGTTTATCACGTTAAGAGCCACAAGGTTATTTATCTGCTTTTCATCGCGCACCACCATCGCCAGCCCCATCAGGCGGTCTAACGTTTCGGGGTTTGCCACCGGGATAAGGAAACGTTCTTTTTCCTGTCCTTTTTCCTCATTCAGCTCGGCATCACTCATCGCCACGCGCTTCGCCGCATGTTCGGTTATAAACGAGCTGACTACACACGTTACCAATATGAGAAGAATGGTTCCGTTCAGTACATCTTCGTTCAGCAACCGCTCGCCGTTGGGCTGGATAATGTTATATCCCACCATCACCGCTGCCAGCGTAGCCGCCGCCTGCGCATTGCTTAAACCGAACATCAGTTCACGCTCTAAAGCCTTCATTCCGTAGATTTTCTGTGTAACCCATGAGGCAATCCACTTGCCCAGCAGCGCCACCACAATCATCACACCCGCCACCTTTATCGAGTCGATATGCCCGAACAGCACGTTGACGTTAATCAGCATCCCCACACCTATCAGGAAATAAGGGATAAACAGCGCATTGCCCACAAACTCCAGATGACTCATGAGCGGAGACACGTGAGGAATAAGGCGGTTCAGCACCAGTCCGGCGAGGAACGCTCCCAAGATGCCCTCCATACCGATAAGTTCCATCAGTCCCGCACCTAAGAACACCATTGCCAGCACAAAGATGAACTGCACCACATTATCGGTGTAACGGCGGAAAAACCAGCGTCCGATGCGCGGAAATGTGTACATTATCACCACACTGAGTACCACTACCTTGACCACCAGCCATACCCAGAACATCTCCGAAATGCCTTTTTCGTTGAACATGCCTGCTATGACCGCCAGCACCAGCAGCGTCAGCGTATCCGTTACCGCCGTACCTCCCACGGCAATGCTCACCGCCCTGTTCCGGTTAATGCCGTACCGAATCACTATCGGATAGGCTATCAGCGTATGCGAGGCATACATACTTGCCAGCAATACCGAAGTAATCAGCCCGTAGTCAAGCAGATGAAGATTCGTCCAGATACCGATGCCCAACGGAAAAATAAAGGCAAGCAAGCCCAGTACCGTCGCTTTCATACGGATGCTCTTAAAGTCCTCCATGTTCATCTCAAGTCCGGCAAGAAACATGATATAATACAATCCCACTTTGCCGAAAAGTTCGAAACTGCTGTCGCGTGCAAGAATATTAAACCCATGCTCTCCCACAACCAGCCCGGCCAAAATCATGCCGATGATGTGCGGTATGCGCAAACGCTCTAACAGGATAGGAGCAAACAGAATTATCACCAAAACCAGAAAGAAAATCCACGTGGGGTCAGTTATCGGAAATGCAATATCAAAATTTATCCATTCGAACCATTCCTTCATAAAATGCGTATAGTTTAATCCGTTTTTAGGAACAAAAATACGAAAAATCTTCAATATCTCCCGATTATTATTTCAAAATGTTTTATTTTTGCAGCAGAAACCTTGACGAAGGAGACACAAAGACACGAAACGACAAACGTGATGCGTTGGCGTACTCCTCGCGGTAGAACAAACAAACGATAACCATTATTTTTAAAGACAACGAAAATGAAAGTAGCAATTGTTGGTGCGAGCGGAGCCGTAGGACAAGAGTTCCTGCGCGTGCTCGATGAGAGAAACTTCCCGATAGACGAGTTGGTATTGTTCGGTTCTTCACGCAGCGCCGGACGAAAATACACTTTCCGAGGAAAAGAAATCGAAGTAAAACTCTTGCAGCACAACGATGACTTTAAAGGTGTAGACATTGCTTTCACTTCTGCCGGAGCCGGAACTTCGAAAGAGTTTGCCGATACCATTACCAAATACGGGGCTGTGATGATTGATAACTCAAGCGCATTCCGTATGGATGCAGATATTCCGCTGGTGGTTCCCGAAGTGAATGCTGAAGATGCGCTGAACCGTCCGCGCGGCATCATTGCCAACCCCAACTGTACGACGATTCAGATGGTTGTGGCGCTGAAAGCTATCGAAAACCTGACTCACATCAAGCGCGTGCATGTATCGACTTATCAGGCAGCCAGCGGAGCAGGTGCGGCAGCTATGGATGAGCTTTACGAACAATACCGCCAAGTATTGGCCGGCGAACCGGTAACGGTAGAAAAATTTGCATACCAATTGGCGTTTAACCTGATTCCGCAAATCGACGTGTTTACCGATAACGGATATACGAAAGAGGAAATGAAGATGTATAACGAAACACGTAAAATCATGCACTCCGATGTAAAGGTGAGCGCAACGTGTGTACGTGTGCCTGCACTTCGTTCTCACTCTGAGAGCATCTGGATTGAAACCGAACGTCCTGTGTCGGTAGAAGAAGCACGCGAGGCGTTTGCTCACGGCGAAGGACTGGTGCTGATGGATAATCCGGAAAAGAAAGAATACCCGATGCCGCTTTTCCTTGCCGGCAAAGATCCGGTATATGTGGGACGTATACGCAAGGACCTTGCCAATGAAAACGGACTGACATTCTGGATTGTGGGCGACCAAATCAAGAAGGGTGCGGCGCTCAATGCGGTACAGATTGCCGAGTATTTGATTAAAGTGAACAACATCCGATAATTTTTATAAACAGCGCGCCCCTGCTTCCGGCAACCGTCGTGAAAGCAGGGGTGTCGTTTTTTTGCCACCCGTCCGGAGGGTATTCAACTCCTTATTTTTTCTTTGTATACTTCTGTGCGTTCAAGCACCTCGCGAACGAAATTGTAGGTTTCCGTCCCACGGAAATACCCGTTCTTACATACGGGGTCTTGATAAAACTCTTCGTTACTTTTCAGCAGGATGTAATGTGCCACGTTATGCTCCCACACGTAAGGGTCTCTCCCGTATTTCCGTGCCAGCGCGATGGCATCGGTCACGTGTCCCGCTCCGGCATTGTAGGCGGCAAGCACAAACTTCACTTGCTCTGCCGGGTCGTCTACTTTCTTAAAAATCTGCTGTAATGCCGCTATCAACTTCACTCCTGCACGTATGCTTTCTTCCGGATCGTTCTCCTTGCCGGCGGGCACTCCCATAGCACGCGAAGTTGCCGGCATCAGCTGCATCAGTCCTTTTGCCCCTGCCCACGAGGTCACGTTGGGGTCGAAATTCGATTCGGTATAGGCAAGAGACGCCAGCAACCGCCAGTCCCAGCCTATCTGCTTGGCGTATTTACGGAACAAATCATCGTACACCGAAATTTTTCCGTCCGCCACCGAGAGGATGGCACCGTGGGAAACGTGTTTGTTCAGCTCGAAATAACGCTGCGCACTGGCACGGAACTCGGCTGAGTTGATGTTTTCCTTGTGCCACTTGTCGGCAGCCTCGGCAAGCCGTGGCGATGTTTTCCGCACCGCCCACGATGAACGCTGGTCGAAACTAATCTTCAGTCGGATGTCAAGATTGGGATAATAGGTTTTATTGATACGCGCCACCTCGTTGGTTGCCACCGTATAGTCGATTACCCCTTCCGCCACCTGCGTAATCAGCCCTTCCGCCGAAACGCTGTCGGCAGGCATGACATGTAAGCGGATTCCCCCACCCAGCTCTTTATTCAGATTCGCAAGCCGAACCCGGTATACACCGGGATTGACGTACACGTCGCGGTCTACGAGCTGAGTCACGTCGGTCAGCGCATTTTTCCCCCTCCGTTGCACGATGACCTGATGCGTAATATTTTCTTCGCCGCAATAAATCAGTTTATCCTTCCTCCGGTTGGTTACGGCAAGATTATACGCTATCAAGTCGCCTTTTCCCGCCAGCAGGCTGTCTACCAGTGCATTTTCATCTTTCACAATCTTCACATTGAGCTTCACTCCGAGCGAACGCGCAAACTGTTGCGCCAGCTCGTACTGGAATCCCATCGGCTCTCCCCGGTAATTGAAGTACGAAGTAGAACCGCTGACAGTGAGTACGGTCAATTCTCCGCGCTCGATGATTTGCGGCAAGTCTACCGCCTCTTCCTTACTCTTTCCGCAAGCAGCAAGTAACAGGCACAACACCACGCATACATACGCAAACGGAACGGTTTTCATCGCCCTACTATTTTTTCGATATACATCTTCAATATCTCAATCGCCTTGCGGTTATGCCCTCCCTGCGGAACAATCAGGTCGGCTATCCGCTTGGCAGGTTCGATAAATTCCAAGTGCATGGGCTTCAACACCTTTTCGTAGCGTTCCATCACCGCCTCGGCAGTTCGCCCGCGTTCTATCACGTCGCGCTGTATAACCCGTATCAATCGGTCATCAGGGTCGGCATCCACAAAAATACGCAAGTCCATCAAGTCGCAAAGCTGCTTGTCGCTCAGTGCCAGAATCCCTTCGATAATAACCACCTTGCGCGGTTCGATGTGGATGGTTTCGGGCTGGCGCGTACACGTCAAAAACGAGTACACCGGCTGTTCGATAGCCTCACCGCGGCGCAGCATGGAGATATGCTCAGACAGCAAATCCCAGTCGAACGCATTCGGATGGTCGAAATTAATACTCTGCCGTTCCTCCACAGGCACGTGGCTGCTATCTTTATAATAAGAATCTAACGGAAGAACTGCCACTTCGCCCTCGGGCAGACTTGCAACGATTTCTCTCACCACAGTTGTTTTCCCGGAGCCTGTACCTCCTGCAATTCCGATAATAATCATGGTTCGTTTCAATAATTAGTTATATATTTGCAATATACAAAATTACGATAATTCATAAAATAAACACATAACGAGAAGAAGAAATTAAAATCATTTTTCCTTTAAAGAAAAAACGTGTATTTTTGTATTAAAATAGTAATTATATGCTCTTTGATGACACCAAATATCTTGATTATAAATTTCCCGAACCACAATATTTAGGGGCTAAATACATTCATCGCGGATGGATTGCCCAGTTTATCCCCGACAAAGCAAACAATGTTTTGGATGCCTTTTCCGGCTCACAATCCATTGCATATATGTTCAAGCAATTAGGCAAGAAAGTCATAACCAATGATTTTCTAAATTGCAACAACCTGATAGGAAAGGCTTTAATAGAAAACAAACAATATACTCTTAACAAAGAAGATTTAGAAATACTTTTCTCAGAAAACAGCAATCCGGAAGTCTTTAATCTCATGGGAAAGCTATTTGCAAACTTATTTTTCTTACCTGAAGAAGCTGCCTTTGCCGATAGTTTCCGCAGTAACGTCAATCGCCTAAACAACAAGTATAAAGAAGCATTGGCTTTATCTGTAATGTGCCGAAGTATGACACGAAAAGTTACAATGGGACATTTCGCCCACACGCAAGCGTTAGTATATGCAGCAGATCCTGCCCGTATCAAACGTAACCGCAGTTTAGTACGACCACTCAAAGACATATTCGAAGAGTTACTTCCCGAATATAACGCAGCCGTATTTGATAATTCAAAAGACAATAAAAGTTATAATAAAAATATTTTAGACCTATTACCTCAACTTACCGATATAGACTTAGCATATTTTGATCCTCCGTATTGTAACAGCCATGCGGATTATCAATCATTTTATCACTTATTAGAAACTTACGTAGAATATTGGAAAGACAAACAGTTCGTTAATGGTATCAAACGTTATGAACCCAAAAGATATAGTGGATTTGACAAAAACAGTGAAACTCTTTCAAATCTTCAACTAATGTTTGAGCGAGCCAATCACATACCTACATGGATAGTGAGTTATAATGACCGAAGTTATCCGGATATAAACACGATGATTGAAATGATTACGCCTTATCGACAGGTAAAAATCGAAAGAAAAAAATATAACACAGGACGAGGCGGAAAAGGCAGTGTAGCCGGCAGCAGTGAGGTTCTTCTAATTTGTACCATGAAATAAATACGATAAGCTATTATGTCAATGAAAAATTTTTCAAAATGGGAAAAAGAATTCAGAGCGCAAAATCTATATGCGTTTAATGGAGACACCAACGGATTACTATGGCTAAAGACACGCGCTGTATGTAGAAGCAAACAATTAAAGAAATTTACTGAAATCAATAAAATAACCCTTACTACAACTAAAATCGCAGAACAAAATGTAGAGTTATTCGAACTGCTGGAAAAGAAGCCTGATGCGATGTTGCTATTAAATGAGTTCTTAAATAATCAGGAGCATGAATGGTACAAGTCATTAGGAATTGATGAAGAACAACTGAAAAACGATTTATACAAAATTCACCACTATGCATGGGGTGGCGATCAAAATAATTCATTAGACAAGCATTTGATAAGCAGATATGTAAAAGTAATCAGCAAGTTCGATGTATTAGCAAGCAAACAATCCGAAATAGCAGATAACGCATGGAACTATGTACAGACAAGCTGGTATAATAATTGGACATCGTACCTCATAGAGGCACTGTTTAAACGCCATAAAAAAGTCATATCGGCAGTTGGAGAAATAAAAAGTGTCGATTTCTTTTTGGATGATAATCCCATTGATTTAAAAGTCACATTCTTCCCTAACCAATATTTGAATGAAAAATTAAAGGAGAAATTAGGGAAAAAAGAAATTTCATGGTTAAAAGAAAAAGCCAAAGAAAATAACATAACAATAGATGCGAATCAGACAGAAACCCAGCAAATATATACCATTTCGGAAAAATTATCAGAAATAGGACGTAAAGACATTATTTCTGACCTAAATGCCAAACGCAAGGAAATTATTGACGAAGCACAAACAAACCCCATAGAACTAATGACATGGCTATATGCCAACCAAGGCGAAATGAGGTTTGGTGCAGAAAACCGTCTTTTTGTCATTCTAACAGATGCAAACGACATAAGCCAATCTTGGAAAATGAAAAGGGCTTTCTCATTGATTGAACCCAAAATCAATAATTATCTTAACAACTTTACCCGAACATCGTTAAAAAAGATTGATTTCACTTTCAAAGGAAATTCATATACCAGTCTTGCAGATGTAATTTTCGTGACAAAAAATTAATTATAGCAGCAACAATTCCAATAATATCAACATTATATAAAATAAACAACTATGGTCAAACACATTGTTTTATTCAAGCTGAAAGAAAGCCTGACAAGCGCGGAAAAAGCCGACGTAATGAACCGTTTCAAGGCGGCTATCGAAGCCTTGCCTCAAAAAATTGATTTTATACGCGATATACGGGTGGGACTGAACATCAACCCCGATGAACAGTGGGACATCTGCTTAGACAGTACGTTCGACTCGCTGGACGACGTGAAGGCTTACGCCGTGCATCCCGACCACGTGGCGGCTGCCGGCATACTGAAGGACGCGAAGGACGGTCGCGCCTGCGTGGATTACGAACTGTAAACGGGAGGGGCTGCCATGAAAAAAATTATCAACCCGTGGAAAGGGATAAAGGGGTACTTCTGTTTCGGGTGTGCTCCGGAGAATGAAGCCGGCGTAAAAATGGAGTTTTACGAAGACGGCGACGAGGTGGTGAGCTTCTGGCATCCCGAACCTAAATATCAGGGATGGAAAGACACGCTTCACGGAGGAATTCAGGCGGTGTTGCTCGACGAAATCTGTGCGTGGGCCATCGCGCTTAAACTTCAGACGACGGGGGTTACCTCGAAGATGGAAACGCGCTACCTGAAACCTGTGATGACTACCGATGAGTACCTCGTCTTACGGGCGAGCGTGAAAGAACAACGCCGTAACCTTGTCACCGTTACCGCAAGCATCAGCAACCGGGCGGGTGAGGTTTGCACACAAGCCGTATGTACGTATTTCACTTTCTCGAAAGAAAAAGCACGCGAGGAGATGTACTTCAACGGCTGCTTCACTGAAAAAGAAGACGTGAATCCGATAGGATGAAGAAAAAATGGCATGTTTCCGAGACTGTTTTTTTGTTTTTGCGAGGAGGATAGCGGGCTATCTGACGAGTAAAAACGGGAAAACAGACCGGAAACAAACTCAAAGGGAAGCTGATAAAAACAACTTATTGGAAAATTTAAACAGGTTCTTAATCTCATCCTTACAGAAACAGCGTAATTTGAAAGAAAAATAAAACTTTTCCTGATAAATATTTGGATTTCTCATTCGCACGCTTTACTTTTGTCGCAAACAAACAAAGATAATCATGAATATTACAGCTACATACCACGTGCATCATCATTACCTAACGTTTATGCGGTAGGCTGATACGGCGTGTATGTAACAAGAAAAAAACGCAAAGGCTTGCCCATTACCAACGGCGAGCCTTTTTTTATTTCCGGGATTGAAGAAACACGGTGTCCGGCGTTGTCCGGAGCTTGAAAAAATTCTATCCGATAAACCGATGAATCCTACGGGTAAGAAGGGGCAACCCTTCCGCTTGGAAGGGGGAGTGCTAACGGTAGCGTTTTCGGGAGGGATATCGGCTGCGGATTTCTTCCATGTTTCAGTTGGTCGGGAAATTTTAACCGGTTATTTGACAACTTCATAAATACATAAAAAGATATGCTTAGAATTGCTGTACAATCAAAAGGTCGGTTGTTTGATGACACAATGACCTTACTTGCGGAAGCCGACATCAAGCTGTCGACTTCGAAACGTACCTTGCTCACCCAGTCGTCCAACTTCCCGGTGGAGGTTTTGTTTCTGCGCGACGATGACATCCCCCAGTGTGTGGCAAGCGGAGTAGCCGACTTGGGAATCGTGGGCGAGAACGAATTTGTGGAACGTAACGAGGATGCCGACATCATCTACCGCTTGGGCTTCAGCAAATGCCGCCTGTCGCTCGCCATCCATAAAGAGGAGAATTACGAGGGGCTGGAGTGGTTCCGGGGAAAGAAAATAGCTACGTCGTATCCGGGCATCCTGCAACGCTTCTTGGACAAGAACGGAATCGATGCGGAAATCCACGTAATTACCGGTTCGGTGGAGATAGCTCCGGGCATCGGACTGGCAGACGCTATCTTCGATATCGTAAGCTCCGGCTCTACGCTTATCAGCAATAACCTGAAAGAGGTAGAGGTGGTGATGAAGAGCGAAGCGTTGCTCATCGGGAACAAGAGCCTCAGCGACGAGAAAAAGGAAACGCTCAAAGAGCTGCTGTTCCGCATTGATGCTGTAAAGGCTGCCGAAGACAAGAAGTATGTGCTGATGAACGCTCCCACCGAGCGAGTGAAAGACATCATCGGCGTGCTGCCGGGCATCAAGAGCCCCACCGTGATGCCGCTTGCCACCGAGGGATGGAGCAGCGTACACACGGTGCTTGACCAGAAGTGTTTCTGGGACATCATCGGTAAGCTGAAGGCGCTGGGCGCACAGGGCATACTGGTGTTACCCATTGAGAAAATGATTATTTAACCTTACTACATAGAACGGAATGCCATGAATATCATAACTTATCCCGAACGTTCTACATGGAACGAACTGCTGAAACGCCCCGTGATGAATACCGACACGCTGCGCGACACGGTACTCGAAATTCTGAACCGCGTACGCACCGAGGGAGACCGGGCGGTAATGGAGTACGAAGAGAAATTCGACAAAGTAACGCTTCAATCGCTCGCCGTGAGCGAACAGGAATTTGCCGATGCCGAAAAAGCGGTAAGCATCGAGCTGAAAGCTGCCATCATGCTGGCTTTTAACAACATCCGCACGTTTCACGCTGCCCAGAAATTTGAGGGGAAACGGGTTACCACGCTGCCGGGCGTTACGTGCTGGCAGAAAGCGGTGGCTATCGAAAAGGTGGGTCTGTACGTTCCCGGCGGAACGGCGCCGCTGTTCTCTACCGTGCTGATGCTCGCCACTCCCGCCCAGATAGCCGGATGCAAGGAAATCATTCTCTGTACGCCTCCCGACCGGAGCGGAAAAATCCACCCCGCCATCTTGTACGCGGCAAAGGTGGCAGGCGTAAGCAGGGTATTCAAGGCGGGAGGTGTGCAGGCTATCGGGGCAATGGCATACGGAACGAGCAGCATCCCGAAGGTGTACAAGATATTCGGACCGGGCAACCAGTATGTTACGGCTGCCAAACAGCAGGTGTCACTGCGCGATGTGGCTATCGACATGCCTGCCGGTCCGTCGGAAGTGGCGGTGCTTGCCGACGAGACGGCGCAACCTGCTTTCGTGGCTGCCGACCTGCTCTCGCAGGCGGAACACGGAACCGACAGTCAGGCGATACTGATTACCACTTCGGAGGCATTGCTGCGTGAAGTGACCGGAGAAGTACAGCGCCAGCTTGAACAGCTTCCGCGCAAGGGCATCGCCGAGAAGTCGCTCGCCAACAGCAAACTGATACTGGTGCGCACGATGGACGAGGCTGTCGACATGGTGAACGAGTATGCGCCCGAACACCTGATTATCGAAACAAAAGATTACCAGCAGACGGCGGAACGCATCGTCAACGCAGGTTCGGTATTCCTCGGCCCTTACTCGCCGGAAAGTGCGGGCGATTATGCGTCGGGCACGAACCATACGCTGCCCACCAACGGATACGCAAAGGCATACAGCGGCGTAAGTCTGGATAGTTTCATCCGCAAAATCACGTTCCAAGAAGTAACGCAGGAAGGTATCCGCATGATAGGTCCTGCCATCGAAGTATTGGCTGCCAACGAGTATTTAGACGCGCATAAGAATGCCGTGAGTGTCCGGCTGGCTTTTAATCCTCAGAACAAACTATGAAACCGTTACAAGAATTGACTCGCCCGAACATCTGGGCGCTGAAGCCTTACTCATCGGCACGCGACGAGTATAGTGGCGCAGAGGCATCTATCTTTTTGGATGCCAACGAGAACCCGTATAACACGCCTAATAACCGTTATCCCGACCCGCTGCAAAAGGAACTGAAAAACCTGATTGCACCGGTCAAGAAGGTGCTGCCCTCACAGCTTTTCCTCGGAAACGGGAGCGATGAAGCCATCGACCTGATGTATCGGGCGTTCTGCCGTCCGGGGGTAGACAACGTGGTGGCTATCGACCCTACGTATGGCATGTATCAGGTGTGTGCCGAGGTGAACGATGTGGAGTACCGTAAAGTGCAACTCGATGAGAATTTCCAGTTTACGGCAGACTCGCTGCTGGCGGCTTCGGACGAACACACGAAACTCATCTTTCTCTGCTCGCCCAACAACCCGACGGGGAACAACCTGTGCAGGGAAGAGATTATCGCGCTCTTGCAGGGATTTGAAGGACTGGTGATTATCGACGAGGCGTATGCCGACTTTTCCGACGCTCCTTCGTTCCTGCTCGACTTGGAGAAATACCCCAACATGGTGGTGCTTCAAACGTTCTCAAAAGCATGGGGATGTGCTGCCATCCGCCTCGGCATGGCATTTGCCCACGCCGACATCATCGGCATTTTAAATAAAATAAAATATCCGTATAATGTGAACAGGCTGACGCAGCAAGAGGCGGTGCGGATGATGGAACAGCATTACCGGGTAAAGGAATGGGTAGGTTCGCTGCTCGAAGAGCGTACCCGCCTCGTCCGCGAGTTCAAGAAACTCCCCTGCTGCCAGCATGTATATCCTACGGATGCCAATTTCTTCCTGACGCGGGTTACCGATGCCAAGAAAATTTACGATTACTTGGTGAGTCAGGGTATCATCGTGCGGAACCGGAGCAACATCACGCTCTGTAAAGACTGCCTGCGGATTACCATCGGCACGCGCCCCGAAAACGATGCACTATTAGATGCACTCAAGAAACTGAAACTTCAGTAAGCTGAGCTTGTAAATAACGAAATCCCGCCGCACCGTCCGGATGCACATCTCAGACGGTACGGCGGGATTCTGTTATGACAGCCACCGTCGGTTATCAGATAATTTCTATACCTTGCTGCTTACATAATTCCAGTCCGACATCTTTCAACTTGAATTTTTGGATTTTCCCGCTTCCGGTCATCGGGAACTCTTTCACGAAGAAGATGTATTTCGGAATCTTATAGCGGGCTATCTTGCCTTGACAGAACTCACGCACGTCGAACTCGTTCATCGTGTATCCGTCGTGAAGGATGATGAAAGCACCTACCGCTTCACCGTATTTCTTCGAAGGGATTCCGGCTACCTGCACATCCTTGATACCCGGCATCTGATACAGGAACTCTTCTATCTCGCGCGGATAGATGTTTTCACCGCCACGGATAATCATGTCTTTGATACGCCCCGTGATGCGGTAATTGCCGTTTTCGTCTTTCACACCTAAGTCGCCCGAATGGAGGAAACCGTCCTTGTCGATAACCTCGGCTGTAGCTTCGGGATTCTTATAATACCCCTTCATGGTGTTATATCCCCGGTTACACATTTCACCCTGCACGCCTACGGGACATTCTTCGCCCGTTTCGGGGTCGATAACGCGCACTTCGGTAAATTCGTAATCGCGTCCTACGGTGTTATAGCGCACTTCCGCATCGTCGTCGATACGGCTGTGAGTCATTCCCGGCGAAGTCTCGGTAAGCCCGTACACACTGGTTACGCGCATAAACATCTTTTCTTCCACCTGACGCATCAATTCTACAGGACAGAGCGAACCTGCCATGATGCCCGTGCGCAGACACGAGAGGTCGAACATGTCGAACATCGGATGATGAAGCTCGGCAATAAACATGGTAGGCACACCGTAAAGGGCAGTACAACGTTCCTTGTGTACGGATGCCAGCACCAGCAGAGGATCGAACCGCTCTACCATCACCTCCGTACATCCATGCGTGAGGCAGTTCATCGTAGCAAGTACCACACCGAAACAATGGAACAGCGGCACGCATACACAGAGTTTGTCATCGGCAGTAAACTTCATGTGTTCACCTGTGAGGAAGCCGTTGTTTGCAATATTATAATGTGTAAGCATAACGCCTTTGGGGAATCCCGTAGTTCCGGAAGTATACTGCATGTTCACCGTGTCGTGGCAGTTTACCTTGCTGCGTGCTTGGCGCAACTCCTCATCATCGATGTTATTTCCCAGCAACAGAATCTCCGCCGTGTTATACATACCGCGATACTTCTCCTGCCCGATGTAAACCACATTGCGCATACACGGAAAACGTTTGCTCTTCATGTGTCCGCGCTCGAAAGTTTTCAGTTCGGGCAGCATGGTGTAAGTCATGTCAACAAAGTTACTGTCTTTCTCGCCGTTCACGATGCAAAGCGTGTGCATGTCAGAGTTCTTGCAAAGATACTCCAGCTCCGCTTGCTTGTAACTGGTATTCACCGTTACTGCCACCGCCCCTATCTTGGCACAGGCATAAAGGAAAGTAAGCCAGTCGGGGACGTTGCCAGCCCATATCCCCACGTGTGTACCTTTTTTCACACCGATGGCAAGCAATCCCTTCGCCATATTGTCTACACGCCGGTTAAACTGGCTCCATGTAAAACGCAGGTTACGGTCGGAATACACCAAATACTCCTTATCGGGAGTGGTTTCCGCCCAATGCTCCAGCCAGTCGCCTAAAGTTCTTTCAGAGAGTTGTAACATAGCCGTTGGGTTTTAGAGATTAAATGGGAGTATAAATTACCGCAAGAATGCGCGCCGCCTGTCCTTCGTAAGCATGTACGTGATGTGGCACGATGGAGTCGTAATAAATCGTATCTCCTTCGCTCAATACATACGTCTGTTTACCGTAATTCACTTCCAGCTTACCGCTCATCACCAGAATGAATTCCTCTCCCTCGTGTGCCGAGAGGCGGAAATCCTCGTTTTCTCCGGCATCGATGTCAATGACAAACGGCTCCATGTGACGGTCGGTCTTGCTGCGTGCCAACGAGTGATAATGCAAGTGCTGGCGGGCATCGACGGCATTGTTCGAGAAGCTCACCGTATCGTCGGCTTCTCCCTGACGGCAAACTACGGCTCCCACTTCGTCGGGCTGGTCATCGAGGAACGTTCCCAGACGTACCCCCAGCGTCCGTGCTATCTTGATTAGCGGAGCCAGCGAAGGGATGTCGATGTTATCTTCAATGCGGCGGATTTGGTCGACAGTCAGTTCCGAGCGTTCCGCCAATTCTTCAATGCTTATTTCCTTGAGTGTTCTGAGCGATTTAATCTTTTCGCCAATGATATTCGTGCAATCCATAGTAATCGTTGTTTTAAGTTATCTGTATTTGCTATAATAAATAACCACTTAGCTGCAAATATACGCAAATTACATAATATAAAGAAAAGGAAATCAGTAAAACCGCACAATCCGTTATGATTTATCGCCACAGGGTATCGTTTCGCTTATTCCGAGGCAGACGATGCTTCCTCTTTCCGCTTACGATAGAGCTGATACGAGTTGACCACATTATGCCATACGCTGTAAAAGCCGGCGGCAAGGGAGGTTACGGGAGTGAAAAACGTATATCCCATCCAAATGGCGAGGGCGGTATTTTTCTGTCCCAATGCTTGTCCGGCAGTAATGGAATCGCCATACACGCGGCCTATGCGTTTCCCGAAAATAAACTGTAAAGCGCAACACACGAGTGATATTACTGCCAGTCCTGCCTGATACCAGAAAGAGACATCGCTGTGAGCCACACTTTTAGCCGTAACCGCAATGGCGATGGTAAGGGCTACTGCCCACAGGTAGAACGAGAGGTCTTGATACTCGGCGACACGCGCATGGAGCTTGGGACAAAGATAGCGCAACAGGATGGCTGCCACAAACGGACAGAGCAGCAGCGGAAAGACTTTGCCTAACGTAAGCGTAAAGGCGCTTGCGAAACTTACACCCGGCTGCGGATGCACCAAAGGAAGCAGCAGGGGCACAAGAAACGAAGTCAGCAGGTTGGCGAGGATAATGTAGGTGGTGATGTGTCCGGCATCGCCTCCCAACTTGCGTGTTACCACGGCGGAAGCCGTAGCCGTAGGACATATCATGCAGAGCATGGCACCTTCTACCAAGATGCGTGCGGGGAAGTGGGGCAAGAGTATAAGGAGCAATGCCATCAGCGAGAAACTCCCGCCCTGTATCAGCAGCAGCCACAAGTGCCAGCGGCAGGGGCGCAAGTCGTGCAGGCTAATCTTACAGAAGGCAAGAAACAGCATCGTGAATATCAGCAACGGCTGAATGATGTCGACGGCACGTGCCACAAAAGGTTTGGTCGGGGCAAGCGCGGGAATGTTTACGTAGACCACATAAAGCAACACTCCCGATACCATTGCTATCGGGAGTGTCCAGTTCTTACAAAATCGAATAATGTTCATGGGGTTAATCTTGGTAATAAATGCGTTTTACGCGGTTGGAAACGCTGGTCAACACCTCGTAAGGGATGGTTTCGAGGAGGTCTGACAGCACCGTTACAGGCAGGTCATCACCAAAGATAATCACCTTATCGCCCTCTTTACAGTCGATGTCTGTCACATCTATCATACATACATCCATACAGATATTGCCCACGTAAGGAGCTTTCTGTCCGTTCACAAGGCAGTAGGCATGTCCGTTACCCAAGTGTCGGTTCAATCCGTCGGCATATCCGATGGGGATGGCTGCAATGCGCGAATCGCGGTTCAGGATTCCCTTCCGGCTGTAGCCCACGGTTTCCTCTGCCGGAACGTCGCGTATCTGGAGAATGGTAGTCTTCAGGGTAGTAACGTTATGAAGCATTTTATTGGTAAAGGGGTCTACCCCGTACAGTCCGATGCCCAGACGAACCATGTCAAACTGTGCGCCGGGGTAACGCTCGATACCAGCCGTGTTACAGATGTGACGCAGAATCTTATGATTGAATCCTGCTTGCAGTTCGGCGGCGGCAGCTTCGAACGTCTCTATCTGGCGGCGGGTAAAGGCATCGAAACGGGCATCGTCGCTGCCCGCCAAATGCGAGAATACCGACCGTGGAATCACGGCACTCTGTCGATGCAGGCGTTCCACCAATCGGGACATATCTTCGGGTGCAAAACCCAGCCGGTGCATTCCTGTATCTATTTTCACATGAATCGGGAAGTTGGTCACGCCCTCACGTTCGGCGGCTTTTATCAGTTCTTCCAGCAAGTGGAAACTGTAAACTTCGGGTTCGAGCTTATAATCGAACATGGTATGGAAAGCGGTTACTTCAGGATTCATGATGATGATGGAGCTTTGGATACCTGCTTTGCGAAGGTCGGCTCCCTCATCGGCAACAGCCACTGCCAAGTAATCTACACGCTGGTCTTCGAGCGTTTTCGCCACTTCGAATGAACCTGCCCCATACGCCGATGCTTTCACCATGCAAACCATTTTGGTATCCTGACGCTTCAACTTGTTACGATAGTGATTCAGGTTGTCAACCAAAGCGTTCAGATTGATTTCCAGAATGGTTTCATGTACTTTCAGTTCCAGCAAGTCGGTTATCGTGTCGAAATGAAAAGCCCGTGCTCCTTTGATAAGTACCACTTCGTTACGCAGCCCGTTCAGGATGCCGGACTCCAACAATTCGGAGGTAGAGCGGAAGAACGATTTTTCTATCTCAAACCGCGATGCCGATTCGGAGATTTCTTTCCCCACACCGATAATGCGGTTTACGCCACGGCTGTGTACCAAGTCTGCCACCTGCCGGTAAAGCAGTTTGCTGGTTTGTCCGCTCTCAAGAATATCCGACAAAATCAAGGTACGCTTACGGTGTTTGTCTTCGGAACGACGCGCCATAAAGTCGAGTGCAATGTCCAGTGAAGCAAAATCGGAGTTGTAACTGTCGTTAATCAATACGCATCCGTTCTTTCCCTCTTTCACTTCCAGACGCATGGCAATCGGCTCCAACCGTGCCATCCGTTCGGCGATAAGTTCGGGCGACACCATCAGGTAAAGCGCCACTGCCAGACAGTTCAGCGAGTTTTCAATGGAAGCATCGTCAATAAACGGGATTCGGTATTCTTTAAAGAACCCCAAGTAGCGGTATTTTATCGTGGTTCCGGTATCGTCTTTCTGTATTTTCTCAATGAAGAGCGGGCGTTCGCTGTCTTTCATCGACCATGCTATTTCGCGTGCCGTGAAGAGCGATTTTGCAATGCAGCTGCTTATCAGCTCGTTATCGCCGTTATAAATTATCACGTCGCAGTCTTTAAACAGTTGTACTTTTTCCATGCACTTGTCTTGCAGCGAGGAAAAGTTTTCCTGATGCGCCCACCCGATGTTGGTCAGCACGCCGATGGTGGGGCGGATAATCGGAGTAAGAGATTCCATTTCTCCCATCTCGGATATGCCGGCCTCGAAGATACCCAGCTCGGTATGTTCATTCATCAGCCATACCGACAAGGGCACGCCTATCTGTGAATTATAGCTGCGGGGCGAACGGGTGATGATACGTTCCGGACTGAGCAACTGATACAGCCACTCTTTGACCACCGTTTTCCCGTTACTGCCGGTGATTCCTATAACCGGCACATCGAACTGCTCGCGCCGGCGTGCTGCCAGCTTCTGCAAGGCTTTCAGCGGGTCTGCCACCAACAGAAAGTTGGCATCGGCATAACGTGCAATGTTTTCGGGCAACGTACTCACCACAAAATTGCGCACTCCGCGCGTATAAAGGTCGTCTATATATTTGTGTCCATCGTTGCGCTTGGTTTTCAACGCAAAAAATAAGGTTTCTTCCGGAAAGCACAGCGAACGGCTGTCCGTCAGAATCCAATCAATCTGTGCCGAAGCGTTTCCATGACGCTCCGCACCCGTGACAAGAGTTATTTCTTCAATATTGCTTGACATAACTTGATTTCTTTTTCCGCATCTAAGTACGGTAATTTTTCTTTTAGTCTTTCAATCTTTAACAGTATTTGACTTAAAAAGCTGCGATATGCCTCGGATGTGGCATCGAACGGGCGGTGAGCGAGTCCCCGGCGGATTTCATCCCATTGCTTCATCACAATCCGGGTATCGGCAGAGAAGGCTGTATCGGAAAAACATTCCCAAATATAATTAACAGCCAGAGGAGTGGGATGAAACATATCATCGGCATAAAAACGGTAGTCGCGCAACTCGTCCATCATGATTTCGTAAGAAGGAAAATAATGGCAGTAGGATAACCGGCGGCACAAACAGTCGGCAGCAAGCAGCAGCGTGGCTTTGCTCACCTGATTGCCGTGCATCCCGTCTCTGACGTGGCGGATGGGGCTTACCGTAAACAGGATTTTCAGGTGGGGATTCATGCGTTTAAGCTCGCCCAGCATGGTGGTATAAACGGATACGATTTCTTCCACCTCCAGCAGACGGCGCGTAAACAACCGTTCCGGCAGCTTGTGGCAGTTGCCTACGATATTCCCGTCCTCACACCACTCGTACACACGTGCCGTTCCCCACGTAAACAGCAGCCAGTCAGCCTGTTTCAGATGCTCCTCCCCTGCTTCCATACGGCGGTTGATAGCTTCGAGGCAGACTGCTTTATCGGGCGACGAAAACGAACCGTGGTGCATCAGGCTGAACCATTGTCCGCGGTCGTAACGCAAATCGGCATCCGTGTATCGTTTTCCGCGGTAAAGCTGGGCGATGCCCTCGGCTATCGACAGCGGATTATATAAAATGCCGAAAGGATTAACGTCACAAGTAAACTTGTAAGCATCCAGTTTTTCTCCGATATTTTCGGCAAAACACGACCCCCACAACATTAACTTATCGGCATGGCGGATTTCATATTGTCCGACAGGAAGTTCTACTTTAGTTCTCAATTCCATAAATCATCGCAAGATTCTTACATTTTGTTTCTTTTTCGAAAAAGTCTCAGCATCCCGAATAAATATTCTTCCAAGCCTCAACGGAAGCGTGTCTGTACTTTTTTACGCAAAAATAAGTACAATCTATTTATTTATGCTAATTTTGTGCGATTAATGTTTAACGAAACAGGAATGAAAGAAGAAACTTCATACGAATTGTTAAATAAAATAGATTCTCCTGACGACTTGCGCCAACTGCCCGTCGAGGCTTTGCCACGGGTGTGTGCCGAGCTTCGGGATAAAATAATCGACGAACTTTCACGTAATCCGGGGCACTTCGGTTCGAGCTTAGGCGTAGTGGAACTGACGGTTGCCATTCATTATATATTTAATACTCCTTACGACCGCATCGTGTGGGACGTAGGGCATCAGGCGTATGGGCATAAGATACTGACCGGACGCAGAGACATCTTTTATACAAACCGCAAACTGAACGGCCTTTGTCCGTTTCCTACACCGACAGAGAGCGAATATGATACGTTTACGTGCGGACACGCATCCAATTCCATTTCCGCCGCACTCGGTATGGCTGTGGCTGCGGCACGGAAAGGAGAGGAAAACCGCCGGGTGGTAGCGGTTATCGGAGACGGCTCCATGAGCGGAGGACTGGCTTTCGAGGGGTTAAACAACGTGTCGTCTACTCCCAATGATTTGCTTATCATTCTTAATGACAACAACATGGCGATAGACCGGAGTGTGGGGGGAATGAAGCAATATTTGCTTAACCTGCATACGTCTGAAGGATATAACCGCCTGCGGAACGCTTTGTCGAAAAAACTTTATCGCTGGGGAATCCTGAACGATGAACGGCGCAAAAGCCTGATTCGTTTCAACAACAGCTTGAAGTCGATGCTCATGCAACAGCAAAACATTTTCGAGGGCATGAATATCCGCTATTTCGGTCCGGTGGACGGACATGATGTGACGGCGCTCACACGGGTATTGAAGGAGATAAAAGACATGAAAGGCCCGAAACTGCTTCACGTTCATACGCGGAAAGGCAAGGGATTCAAGCCGGCAGAAGAGGCGGCTACCGTGTGGCACGCTCCCGGCATATTCGACAAGGAAACGGGCGAACGTATCGTGGCAGATACCACAGGGATGCCTCCATTGTTCCAAGACGTATTCGGGAATACCCTGCTGGAGCTGGCACGGCAGAACGACAAAATAGTGGGTGTCACACCTGCCATGCCTTCCGGATGTTCGATGAACATTCTGATGAAGGCAATGCCTGAACGGGCTTTCGATGTCGGCATTGCCGAAGGTCACGCCGTGACGTTCTCAGGAGGAATGGCTAAAGAAGGATTGCTGCCGTTCTGTAACGTCTATTCGTCGTTCATGCAGCGTGCGTACGACAATATCATCCATGACGTTGCCATATTAAAACTCAACGTGGTGTTCTGCCTTGACCGTGCCGGACTGGTTGGCGAGGACGGGCCTACGCATCACGGAGCATTCGACTTGGCATACTTGCGCCCTATACCGAACCTCATCATCGCCTCGCCTTACGACGAACATGAACTGCGGCGGCTGATGTACACCGCCCAACTCCCCGACCGTGGTCCTTTTGCCATCCGCTATCCGAGGGGAAGAGGGGTGCTAACCGACTGGCACTGTCCGTTAGAGGAGGTTGAAATAGGAAAAGGACGGAAAATGAAATCGGGCACCGACCTTGCCGTAGTAACCATCGGACCGATTGGAAACGATGCCGCGGCAGCCATCCGGCGTGCCGAGAAAGAAACCGGATGCAGCATCGCACATTACGACTTGCGATTCCTGAAACCCATTGACGAGGAGATGCTCCACGAAATAGGACGCAACTTCCGACACGTCATTACGGTAGAAGACGGTGTGCTAAAAGGAGGCATGGGAAGCGCATTGCTTGAATTTATGGCAGACCACGGTTACACACCTGCCGTAAAGCGCTTGGGCATCCCGGACCGTTTCATCCAACACGGTACAGTAAAAGAACTTCGTGCCTTGTGTGGCTTTGACGAAGACAGTATATATCATGCTATTATTCATACGTTAAACTTATGAAAATCATCATTGCAGGCGCAGGAGCGGTAGGAACCCACCTCGCCAAACTGCTTTCGGGCGAAAAACAAGACATTATATTAATGGACGAGGATGACGAAAAGTTAAGCCGGATGGGAAACAACCTCGACTTAATGACGGTCAACCTGTCTCCAACCTCGATTAACGGTTTAAAAGAAGCCGGAGTAGCCAATGCCGACTTGTTTATCGCCGTAACTCCCTACGAAAGTCAAAACATGACCGCGTGTATGCTTGCCACGAACTTGGGAGCGAAGAAAACGGTAGCGCGTATCGACAATTACGAGTACCTGCTGCCTAAACACAAAGAGTTTTTTTCCCGCTTGGGCGTACACTCGCTGATTTATCCGGAAATGCTCGCCGCACGCGAAATCGTAGATGCCGTGAAGCTGAGCTGGATACGCCAATGGTGGGAATTTGCCGGAGGCGCATTGGTGATGCTGGGTACTAAAATGCGTGAAACGGCCGAGATTCTGAACGTTCCGCTTCACGAACTGGGCGGACAAAACATCCCGTTCCATATCGTAGCCATCAAGCGCGGAAGCGAAACGATTATCCCGCGAGGAGATGACACCATCCGGCTGAACGATGTAGTTTACTTTACCACAACAAAGAAATACATCCCTTACATCCGCAAAATATCCGGAAAGGAAAACGAACCCGACATACATAACGTTATGATTATGGGAGGCAGCCGGATAGCCGTGCGCACGGTGCAGTATATGCCTGAAGACATCCATGCCAAAATCATAGAGAACGACCTGAACCGCTGCAACCGCCTGACCGAACTGGTAGACGACAAGGTGATGATTATCAACGGAGACGGACGCGACATCGAACTGCTGCGCGAGGAGGGTATACGCAACACCGAGGCTTTCGTGGCACTGACGGGAAGCTCGGAAACCAACATTCTGGCTTGTTTGGCTGCCAAGCGGATGGGCGTTACGAAGGTGATTGCGCAGGTAGAAAACGTCGACTATATCAGCATGGCTGAAAGTTTAGACATCGGAACGGTTATCAACAAAAAATTCATCGCCGCAAGCCATATCTATCAAATGATGCTGGACGCCGACGTTTCAAACGTAAAGTGTCTGACATTTGCCGATGCCGACGTAGCGGAATTTACCGTCAAGGCAGGGTCGCGCATCACAAAAGCTCCCGTAAAAGACATCGGGCTGCCTAAAGGCGCAACCATCGGCGGACTGACCCGAAACGGGGAAGGCATGTTGGTTACAGGTAATACCATGATTCAAGAAGGAGACCACGTGGTAGTATTCTGTTTAGGCATGATGATAAAGAAACTGGAGAAATATTTCTAAAACACTGAAAACCAACAGTCAACAGACAGATCTATTCCTCCACAAAACACTACCGTTAGCATCTCACTGCACAAGCGGTAGAATTGCTTCACGCTACCCATAGAAACCACCGGTTCTACGGGTAGCGTTTTTTATGCTCCTACAAAGCCACACAAAGTTAAGCAAATTATATTAATAATGTTAACAAAAACACGTTCTATCGAATAAATCCATATTTTTGCAGAAACACGATATAATCCGATGATTATGAGAACAAACCATTTTATCACAGCAGCTTTGATAGGCATTGCGCTATCATTTACCGATTCGTATGCCGGCAATTTAAAGTTAGAAAGAAATGAAGCAAACGTATCCTCGATGCGGAGAAACGTCCCGCCACGAAGAGCCATCAATTCTTTCATCAAACAAAAATATCCCGGATGCAGGATTCTTGACAGAGACACCGACGACGGGTTTGTTGAAATAAAAATCAGACATCACGGCATAGAAAAAATAATCTTGTTCGACGGAAATGCAAAATGGCTTCATACGCTTTGGGAAGTAAGGCGGAACCAGTTGCCCGAACGAGTTATCGTAGGCTTGAAACGTGCGGGATTTGCTTATTCCGACATCGACGACAACGACAACCAGCTTCTGGAAACCCCACGCGGACGATATTTCGCTGTACAGGTGGATTGCGGCAGACGAGACGGGATGTACCTCGTTTCGGAACGAGGCAAAGTGATACGCCGGTACAGCGACGACCGGTGGAATGACGGACGGATTTACTTCGGCGGACGGTTTAACAAAGAATGGGACGATGGCGAAGACCATTTCGACGAAGGAGACGACGAGTGGGATAACCGCCACGTAAAACATCACCGCCGCCACAGCCGTGATGACGAACACGATGACGGCGAAGACCATTTCGATGAAGGAGATGACGAGTGGGACTTCATCCGTTAATCCTGA
>NZ_JACSPQ010000010.1:119066-186669 GCF_014837055.1 Phocaeicola faecium | reverse complement strand
TATCCGAAAGTTCTGTCGACAAAGATAGTTTTTTCTGCACAAAACCAACTCTAATGCGCAGAAAACTTTACCGGCGGGTATAAAAAAAGCCGTCCGAAAGAATCGGACGGCTCAGTGCTTTATTTGGTTCTCAAAACTAATTAGCAGTTTACAGAAGCCATGTGAGCGATCAAATCCAATACTTTGTTAGAGTAACCGATTTCGTTGTCATACCAAGAAACAACTTTAACGAAAGTATCAGTCAAAGCGATACCAGCTTTAGCATCGAAGATAGAAGTGTGAGTATCACCCAAGAAGTCAGAAGAAACAACTGCATCTTCAGTGTAACCCAGAATACCCTTCAATTCGCCTTCAGAAGCTTCTTTCATAGCTGCACAGATTTCAGCATAAGTAGCCGGTTTAGCCAAGTTTACAGTCAAGTCAACTACAGAAACGTCCAAAGTCGGAACACGCATTGACATACCAGTCAATTTACCGTTCAAAGTCGGGATAACTTTACCTACAGCTTTAGCAGCACCAGTTGATGACGGAATGATATTGCCAGAAGCAGCACGACCACCTCTCCAGTCTTTCATAGACGGACCGTCAACAGTCTTCTGAGTAGCAGTAGTAGAGTGAACAGTAGTCATCAAACCATCAGTGATACCCCATTTGTCGTTCAAAACTTTAGCGATCGGAGCCAAGCAGTTAGTAGTACAAGATGCGTTAGAAACGAATTGAGTACCTTTAACGTAAGTCTTTTCGTTAACACCGCAAACGAACATCGGAGTATCGTCTTTAGAAGGAGCAGACATAACTACGTATTTAGCACCAGCTTGGATGTGAGCCTGAGCTTTTTCTTTAGTCAAGAACAAACCAGTTGATTCAACTACGTATTCTGCTTCAACTTCGTTCCATTTCAAGTCAGCCGGATTCTTTTCTGCTGTTACACGGATTTCTTTGCCATTAACAATCAATTTGCTGTTTTCAACGTCAGCTTCGATTGTACCATTGAATTTGCCGTGCATTGTATCGTATTTCAACATGTAAGCCAAGTAATCAACCGGGCACAAGTCGTTAATACCTACAATCTGAATGTCGTTTCTGTTTTGAGCAGCACGGAATACGAAACGGCCGATACGACCGAAACCGTTAATACCTACTTTAATCATTTTGTTTAAGTTTTAAAGGTTTTATAATTAATTTATAAACACTCACCTACATCGTTCCGGAGCTTTTCGCTCCTTCTCTTATCAATTTGCGTTGCAAAAATAAGAATTTCTTTTTAAAAAGAGGAAGGAAGTAAGATAATTTTTGTAAAAATTCGTATCCTTCTTTAAGAATTACAACGGCATATTGCCATGCTTCTTCGGCGGATTGCTTTGGCTCTTATTCTGAGTCATTTCCAAAGCCTGAATCAGCTTGAAGCGAGTATCTTTCGGAAGAATGATTTCATCAATGTAACCTTGCTCGGCTGCACGATACGGATTCGAGAATTTTTCTTTGTATTCTTCTACCGCCTGTGCCTTTTCTTCGGGCGTTGATTTACGATACAGGATATTGACTGCACCGTCTGCTCCCATCACGGCAATTTCGGCTGTGGGGTACGAGAAGTTTACATCCGAACCAATCGGTTTGCTGTTCATCACGATGTACGCGCCACCGTATGCCTTGCGGGTTATCACCGTAATTTTGGGAACGGTAGCCTCGGCATAAGCGTAGACTATCTTCGCACCGTGACGGATGATTCCGTTGTGTTCCTGAGCACATCCCGGAAGGAAACCGGGCACGTCTTCGAAAGTAACAATAGGGATATTGAAGCAGTCGCAGAAACGGATGAAGCGAGATGCCTTATCGGAAGCGTCGATATCGAGCACACCCGCCAGATAAGCAGGCTGATTTGCCACGATACCTACCGAACGGCCTCCCAAGCGCGCAAATCCCACTACTATGTTTTTAGCGAAATGAGGCATTACCTCGAAGAAGTATTGGTTGTCAACCACCGGCTCGATGATATTTTTGATATCGTAAGGCATGTTGGGGTCGTCGGGGATAACGCTCATCAGCGATTCGTCCGCACGACGGATGTCGTCTGAGCAGGGTTGCATCGGGGCATCTTCCATGTTGTTCGAGGGAAGGAAGCTCAGCAACTCACGGATGCTCATCAGGGTTTCTTCTTCCGTTTCACACAAGAAATGGGTTACACCGCTCTTGCTGCTGTGCGTATAAGCACCTCCCAATTCTTCTTTATCTACCTCCTCGTGTGTAACAGCCTTTACCACATCGGGTCCGGTAATAAACATGTGGCTTTTTTCTTTCACCATGAAAATAAAGTCGGTCAGCGCCGGAGAGTAACAAGCTCCTCCCGCACACGGGCCCAAGATGGCAGATATTTGCGGAATCACGCCCGAAGCAATGGTATTCTGGTAAAAGATTGAAGCGTATCCGGAAATACTGCCCACGCCTTCTTGGATACGTGCGCCGCCTGAGTCATTCAAGGCAATAACCGGAGCTCCGTTCTTCAGAGCCAATTCTTGTACTTTCACGATTTTCTTCGCACCGGTTGTACTCAGCGTACCTCCATACACCGTAAAGTCGTAAGCATATACGTATACCAGCCGGCCGTCTATTTTACCGTAACCACATACGATACCGTCGCCGGGAATATGCTTTTTATCCATTCCGAAATCGGTGCAATGATGAATCACAAACTTGTCGATTTCATTGAACGTACCTTTATCCAATAACATGTCGATACGTTCGCGGGCAGTCATGTGTCCGTTGGCATGTTGTTTTTCCACACGCTCTACACCGCCGCCTTGAGATGCCAGTTTATCCAGCTCCTCAAATTTCTTATATTGTTCTTCTGCCGTCATAATCAATCTTGCTCGTTATTAATTACATCCAATGTCATAATCACTTGATTGCTGTTTACAGAGTCTCCTTCGTTTACCAGAATATCTTTTACGACACAATCACTGCTTACCTTATAGTTGCTCTGCATCTTCATCGCTTCGATTACTACCACGATGTCGCCTGCCTGCAAGCGGTCGCCCACCTTCACCGGAATCTTGACTACCTTGCCCGGCATCGGAGAAACAATCTTGTCTTCCTGCTTTTCTTCGGCACCCTTGCGCATACGCAGGTATTTCGCCTGAGAGTCGATGATATCAATGTTATACGACTGATAGTGAGCATTTACCGTATAACTCTTACCTCCCTCTTTGCGAATCAGTTCGGCGTTATACGATTTTCCGTTGTGCAGAATCGAACAACTTCCGTTTTCTGCCATTACAATGTCGACATCGTAAGGCACTCCGTCGATAGTCAGTTGCACCTTGTTTCCTTCTTTACTTACCAACGTTACATCGGCCACTCTTTCACCTATATGTATTTCCATACCTTATTAGTTTTTGAGTTCTTCAGAATTCAAAGAACTTAAATCCGTAATACTCCTTTCTTCAAACCAAATTCGCGCCAGCGGCTGATGGGTCGGTTGTCCGACGAACCGGTGTTGTTTTCTTCCAGATTCATCAGATAGTCAATGTAAGCCGCAATCATTGCAATGTTTTCGGTTTCTTCTTCTTTCTGTCCCGCCCATTGGCGCAACATATCCTGATGTTTCGGGATGAAGAGCGTGTTATAATGTCCTTCCACGAAGTCAGGTACATTCATTATATGGCGCAAGTAAGCGATATTGGTCTTCAATCCTGTAATCTTATATTCGTATAACACACGGCGCATACGCTCGATGGCAAACTGGCGGGTGGTAGCCCATACAATCAACTTACCTATCATCGGGTCGTAGTAAATAGGAATTTCGTAGCTTTCATATACATAGCTGTCGATGCGTACGCCAATGCCGTTCGGTTCAATCAACTGACGGATGATACCCGGAGAAGGCATGAAGTTATTTTCCGAATCTTCGGCACAGATACGGCATTCGATTGCGTGTCCGCGCTGAATGAGTTCTTCCTGTTTGAAATGCAGCGGTTCGTTATTGGCTATACGGAGCTGTTCTTTCACCAAGTCAACGCCTACTACCTCTTCCGTAATCGGATGTTCTACCTGAAGACGGGTATTCATTTCGAGGAAGTAGAAGTTGCGATGCTTGTCCACCAAGAATTCAATGGTTCCCGCACCCTTGTAGTTCACAGCTTTGGCTGCTGCCACAGCCGCCTCACCCATTTTCTTACGCAACTCAGGAGTTACGAACGGCGACGGGGTTTCTTCTACTATTTTCTGGTTACGGCGCTGGATGGAACATTCGCGCTCAAACAAGTGAACGGCGTTTCCGTAATTATCGCCTAAAATCTGAAACTCGATATGGTGGGGTTCTTCTACGAATTTTTCCAAGTAAACCGTGTCGTCGCCGAACGAAGACATTGATTCCGAACGAGCCGTATTATAGGCTTCTTCCACTTCGTCTTCACTATGAATCAGGCGCATCCCCTTTCCGCCGCCACCCATAGAGGCTTTCAGCATCACGGGGTAGCCTATGCGGTTACAGATTTCTTTTGCTTCTTCTACACTCTGCAAGGGCTGTTCCGTACCCGGCACTACCGGCACACCGGCTGCAATCATGTGTTTGCGGGCAGAGATTTTATCGCCCATCGCATCCATTGTTTCCGGGTCGGGACCGATAAAGATAATTCCTTCCTCGCGGCAACGGCGTGCGAACTCCGAGTTTTCAGACAAAAAGCCATATCCCGGATGGATGGCATCCGCTCCATGACGTTTTGCTGCCATGATAATTTTATCAATATTCAAATAACTCTCACGCGAGGCAGCCGGACCTATCAAACAAGCCTCATCGGCATAAAGAACGTGGCGAGCCGTTCTGTCGGCTTCCGAAAAGACTGCCACCGTGCGGATGCCCATCTCACGACAAGAGCGCATTACACGTACAGCTATTTCACCACGGTTAGCGATTAATACTTTGTGTATCATGCTTTAGGATTTAATTATAATCTTTTTCATACTCTTTTCCGGGAGAACCTTTCGTTTCGGCACAAGAACCCAGAAACTGTGCAAAAGTAGAAAAAAAGCGCAACCATTCCAACGAATGCCTTTTTTTTTTGACATTACGCTCTCAAAATGCGGGGAAATACCCATTTTGAGGTATGAAGAGATGCAAAAAACGCAGAAAAAGCAAAGTCGAGTTTGCAATAGGGAATGTAAGGCTTGTTCTTTTTCAATCCGCCAGCGGAAAAACACGACCTTCCATGCTGATTTGCGACACTCTTCCGGGCTGTGTTACTTTCACCGTACACCGGTTTGAATGCGGGCGGAGCAGGATAACGACATCCCTGTCGTCTACGATGCCTTCGCCGCGCACTTTGATATGGAAGCGACATTCGCCGTTGCGTTTCTTCTTGCCTTCCGACACTTCTGCCCGCAGGTTCTCTTTCCGATCGGCAGGGAAACCAATATGCAGCCTCATGCCGTCATTGGGGGATATGTAGTAAGAAAAGTCCCCACCGTTTGCTTTCAGATAGCTTTCCCTCATCTCTTTGTATTCGGTGAGGGCAGGCGTAAGCGGACTGGCGGACGAGGGGTAGAGGGCATCCAGCTGCACGATGAAACACCCGTTGCGTAATGCCAAAAGGGCTTCCTGATGTTCCGATTTCTGCTCCGGTGTTATCTGCTGTGTTTTACAACTGACACATAAACAGAAAAGAGCAAACATGAAAGAAAAGATTTTTATAAAACGCATCTTTGTCTATAAATTACATTTAAACTCTAAGGTAACAACTCTCGCTGTAAATATAACAATTTAGTTTCACATATCATAGCTATCCACCGCAGTTTTCACAAAAAAAGATTACCTTTACATCCTCAAACAAATCGCAATGCTTATGAACGTACAGATAGAAGAAAGTTGGAAACAGGTCCTCGCTCCGGAATTTGAAAAAGATTATTTCGTCAAGCTGACCGATTTTGTCCGTCAGGAATACCGCACCACCACGGTCTATCCTCCGGGGCGGTTAATATTCAACGCATTCAACCTCTGCCCTTATAATAAGGTAAAGGTGGTCATTATCGGGCAAGACCCCTACCACGGTCCGGGACAGGCGCATGGGCTTTGCTTTTCGGTGAACGACGGAATCCCTTTCCCTCCTTCCCTTCAAAATATATTCAAGGAAATCCATGACGATTTAGGCACTCCGATTCCTACTACCGGAAACCTGACGCGCTGGGCGGAACAGGGGGTGTTGATGCTTAACGCCACGCTGACCGTGCGAGCGCACCAAGCCGGTTCACACCAGCGCAAAGGATGGGAGGAGTTTACCGATGCCGCCATCCGCGCACTCGCCGAAAACCGCGAACATTTGGTGTTCATCCTGTGGGGGTCGTATGCACAAAAGAAAGGGGCGTTCATCGACCGCACCAAACATTTGGTACTGACTTCCGTCCATCCCTCTCCCCTCTCTGCCTACAACGGCTTTTTCGGGAACAAACATTTCAGCCGTGCCAATGCGTACTTGGTGGAGCATGGGGAAACGCCGATTAATTGGTAATACTTTTCAACGGCATAAAAAGAGGAAAGGCTGCCTGCGAGTAAAAACATCATACTCGCAAACAGCCTTTTCTGCTATGAATGAGGCCCTATATTCAGGCTATCCGTTCTGTTTGGCTACTTCAGCTTCATCAATACAGGCTGTTTCACAGTGCTGACTTCCGACTGAACGGTTTCATTCAGTTGCTCGAAAATCGTGATTTTGTTTTCGCCTTTCTTCAACCAAACACCGGGAATGTACAGTGTTTGCTGAGGACCTACCTGCCAGTAACGACCGATGTTGATTCCGTTGATGAAGATAATTCCTTTTCCCCATGCTTCCATGTCGATGAAGGTGTCGCCGGTTTGGTCGAGCGTGAAAGTTCCTTCGTAAATAGCCGGACAGTCTTTCAATTTGTTGGCTTGGGTAGATCCGATTGTGTACACATTTCTCTTCAACGTCTGCAAATCGGGAGCTTCGCTCATGGGCAGGCGGTACATGTTCCATCCGCCGGTGATTTCTTTGCCGGCAATGGTTACGGGACTGATGATTCCTTTCGTATTGTGTACGATTTCGCTGCCGTAATTGATGCGTCCCATGTTTTCTACCAATATTTCCAATGTGGCGTTAAAGGGAACATCGATTTCCATTGAGTAGGTTTGCGTATTACGGTTCAGTACACCCACCTTTTCGCCATCGACATACACCACGGCGTAATCGCGCAAGCCCGGAATCTCCAGCGTGCCACTGATGGGCTGATTGAAGTGACGAGTGTATAATACGTAGCCGTAACCCTGATTCAGTTGCTCGAAAGTCTGGGGGTCATTATTCGTTACGGGAGTAGTCGATTCGGTCAGGGCAAGCACATCTGCCACTTTGGTCAACTTGATAGAAGGTATCTCGATAACCGGATTAGGAGCGGGGGCATCGGGGATGGCGTATTTCACGTAGCGTTTCATCACGTTACGGATGGAGTCGTACTTGGGAGTAACCCAGCCTGCTTCGCTGATGGGTGCATCGTAATCGTAACTGGTCATGTCGGGCTGAATGTCACGTCTCTTGTCGTAGTTGGCTCCGCTGGTAAATCCGAAGTTAGTACCTCCGTGTACCATATAGAAGTTGAAAGACACGTCGTTCTTCAAGTAGGCTTCCGTCTGGCGGGCGATTTCCGACGCACTTACCTGCGGGAAAGGTTCCGCCCAGTGAGACAACCATCCGGGGTAAAATTCCGCCACCATGTACGGGCCTTTGCCGCCGTGATACTGGTCGACTACTTTTTTCAGGTTTTCGATGTCGCTTTCACCGTTTGCCGTGGGCAGTGCGCCTTCGGTAGTTCCGCCTTCAAACAGCCAGCTTCCGTCGGACGTAAACAGCGGGACATTGAAACCGGCATCGGCAAGCTGCTGCTTAATCTTGGCATTGTAAGCGCGGTGTTCTTCCAACGGAATATCTTTCCGCTGAGCTACATACGAGCCGAACTCGTTTTCGCACTGCACCATAACGATAGGGCCTCCCTTCGTACACTGCAAGTCGCCCACTTCCTGATACAGACGTTCAATGTAGGATTTCGTACGTTCCAAGAAAGCCGGGTTATCGCGACGGATTTCCATGCCGGGGATATTCTGAAGCCACCACGGATAGCCTCCGTATTCCCATTCGGCACATACATACGGACCGGGACGAAGTATCACCATCATGCCTTCTTCGCCGGCAATACGGATATACTCGGCAAGGTTCTTATCGCCCGAAAAATCCCATTTTCCGGGTTCGGTTTCATGCAGATTCCAAAACACGTATGTAGCCACCGTGTTCAGTCCCATTCCTTTCATCATCTGCAAACGATGACGCCAGTATTGATGCGGAATACGGGCGTAGTGCATCTCTCCTGCATGGATTGACACCACCTCGCCGTTCCGATAAAAATGACCGTCTTTAATTTCGAAAGTTGTTTTCTTTGAGGCTGCAAACCCTAACGAAGAAAATAACATCAGCAACACACAAATAAGGTTCGTTTTCATGATAAGATTTAGTTTTAATGATAAAATGTGTTATGTGTAATAAGCCGAGCTGACAAACAGCCGTTCCAAACACAAAGATAGAGGTTAGCCGAAAACGAAACAAACTTATCGGGGATATTTTAACGGGATGCTTACCAACTTGTAACCATTCACTTCGTCAGCAGCCATTGCGTAAATCATATTCCGTGCCTCATCTACACACAAGCGCAGCAAACGTTGCTTAACGTTTATCTTCCGGAGGGCTTTTCCCTGCCAGTCGAATACCATTACCGATTGAGGCTCCGCAGCATCGCCTTTCTCGTGCAACAGCGCATAAACAAACTGATCTGTCGCATAAACATCTTCAAACCCCAACTGCGTATTTTCATTACCTACAACATACGATGGCACTGCTCCTTCTGCCAATCCGTAGACAGGTTCATAGATATATAATGTAGTGTCTGCACACAGTCCTAAATCCGGCTGCACACTAAAGTATTCCAATATCCCGCCTATATAAGTAGCGTTTAACATCTTTGAACAATCAGGCTTTAAGCAAGTGCGCGTATCGCTGCTAAACACCGACCATACTTCTTCAGCTTTGCCGGCTACACAACCAGTAGGAAAATCACCATAAACAGATGTTATTTCACCTTTTGCCAAATCCAATTTGCCATAACGCAGCTTGGGTTGATTAGCCTTAACCAAAAACACCTCATCCTTCACCGGAAGCATATCGTATAGGATATAAGGAATATCCGACGGGGGAAGCAGCGTGTAATCTATTTTATATTCTTGGAAAAGCAAATCCTTTACGTAATCTCCATTCAATTTATACATCACTATTTTACGCGATACGCCATCATAAACATATAACGAATCTCTGTCTTCTGACAGATGGAACTGATTGGCAGACAAAAGTTCGCCCGGTCCTTGTCCCTTACGTGCAAAATGCCCAATAGGTTCTCCCTTCAATGTATATACATGAAAGTAATAATCATCCATATAATCCAATACCACAAGCAGGGAATCCGTATATTCCATCTGCAAGGGGAAATGCCATAAAGAAGAGTCATTCAAGATTTGCACCTGTACATCATAAACATTTTCCGAGTTAATCCCATTGGAATAATAATCTGACTTGCTACTTCCGGAACATCCTACAATCAACCAGCTTACAAATAATAGCAAATAAATAATTGAGTTCTTCATCCTTTATACTTTTATCAAAATAGTACATCTTAAATGAATGTGCCATCATGTCAAAAATACACACTAAATAAAAATTGATTTATCACTTCTCTATGACGAGTCTTTTTCACATTTTAGCACATTCAAGAACTCTCACATTTTTAATTACATGGAACAAGAATGGCTACCTGTTAAAGTCCCTTTAGATGGTCCTATTTCAGTCCCACATAATCCACATTTTGCATGACACCTATTTACACTACCCCTACATGACCAGCTTGTATTTGTTCCACTTTCATTACCTGCCAATGCTTCTATATTCTCCAAAGCCAAATCTGACAATTCTTCTTTATTTTGTGCATTATAAGCTGTAATACCGGCTACCACAGCTAAAGCAGCCGCAAAAGCAATTTTTAAAATCGTATTTTTCATAAAATAATTTGTTGTTTGTTATTCGTTTCTTTGGTTTACTTTTCTCTTACAAAGCTGCAAATCCCCGATTTGCGAATAAAGATAAAAACTATTGAGAAACGAAACAAACTTATCGGAAATATTTTTACGATGTCCTCTTTTAAAGGACAAGAAAGGAAGCGACCAGAATAGCAATACACTAATTTTAAGCACTTTACACCCATGCAAAGAAGTTGAAAAACCTTAGCGGTAGCGCAGGGCAGTCTTCCGAATAGAATTGGTCAACTCTACCGCATGGACTGACCAACACTAACGGTAACGTTTTGAGGGTATTTTAAATGGTTGGCAAAGCAGTTGGGTTCAGATAAAAAAAGCGTGCAGGCTTGGGGATTTCTCCGACAAGTCTGCACGCAACCAAATGTAATGAAACTAAGTCTAACTATCAGTCGATTTCTTCATCGGCTTCGTAACCGCCCATTTCGCGGATGGCGTTTTTCAGCATCACGTATTGCTGGAACAGGTGGTTTACGGGGATTTCGTTTTCGGTATAATCGTGCATCGGGCTCTTGAGGAAGAAGCTCAAGAAACGCTGGATGCCATAACGTCCGGCGCGAGCAGCCAAATCGCTCAACAAAACAAGGTCGAGACACAGCGGAGCTGCCAAAATAGAGTCGCGGCAAAGGAAGTTAATCTTAATCTGCATCGGGTATCCCATCCAGCCGAAGATGTCGATGTTATCCCACCCCTCTTTGTTATCGTTACGCGGCGGATAGTAGTTGATACGTACCTTGTGATAGTAATCAGTATAAAGGTCAGGCTGATTTTCGGGCACCAAAATAGACTCCAACGTAGAAAGTTTGCTTACCTCTTTGGTATGGAAGTTGGCAGGTTCGTCGAGCACCAAGCCGTCGCGGTTACCCAAGATATTGGTAGAGAACCATCCCGACAAACCTAAGCAGCGTGTCCCGATAATCGGTGCGAAACCCGATTTAACCAAAGTCTGTCCGGTTTTGAAGTCTTTGCCGGCAATCGGCATTTGGGTCTTTTCAGCCATTTCCCACATCGCCGGAATGTCAACTGTGGTATTAGGCGCACCCATAATGAAAGGAGCACCTTCGGCAAGTGCGGCATAAGCGTAACACATAGACGGAGCCACATGCTCGCGGTCGTCGTTCTTCATAGCCTGTTCAAGGGCAGCCAGCGTGCCGTGTACCTCTTCGCACACCGGAACATAAATTTCGGTAGAAGCCGCCCAAAGCACTACGATACGGCTGCATCCGTTTGCTTCCTTGAAGTTGCGGATGTCTTGGCGAAGCTGTTCCACCATCTCCCAGCGCGTAGCACAGTCTTTCACATTGTTTCCATCCAAACGTTTTGCATAGTTGTGGTCGAAAGCCGCTTTCATCGGAACAATCTTTTCCAGTTCGTCTTTAACCGGATTGATGTCTTTTTCTTTCAGCACCTCGCAGTTGATGGCAGATTCGTAAGCATTGGCAGGATATACATCCCATGCACCAAACACGATGTCGCTCAACTGAGCCATCGGAACGATGTCGCCATAATGCAAGTATTTCTTTTCAGCTCCCCTTCCTACGCGGATTTTATCGTATTGGGTCATCGAACCCACCGGTTTTGCCAGTCCTTTACGAACCATTAACACTCCAGTTATAAAGGTTGTGGCCACAGCGCCCAGCCCCACGCACAATACGCCCAGCTTTCCGTCAGCCGGTTTTACATTCATGTTTTTCATTTCTAAATTCCTTTTTTCCTTTTTATAAACAATATTTTTTGCTTTATAGACAAAACAAGTGCCCAAAGTTACGGTTTTGTTTAAATAAAACCACTTTTCGGGGAGCATTTTATTTGTATATCGGTAAATATGTGCCATAAAATCAGAGAAAAGGAACATTTGTTTAATTTCCAAGAAAAGAAGAACATAAGAAAAATATATGTATCTTTGCGCCCGAATCTTAGAACAGTAAGAAAGATGAATGATATTTGTTGCATAGGACATATCACTTTAGACAAAATCGTAACCCCGAAACAAACCACTTACCTGCCGGGAGGTACGTCTTATTATTTTTCACATGGTATGCGCCATCTGAAAGACACTCGAAACTACAAGCTCATCACAGCGCTTGCACCCAGCGAATACAAAGCAGTAGAAGACATGCGCAAAGAAGGCATCCGGGTAAAGGTATTGCCCAGCCGGAAAACCGTTTATTTTGAAAATACGTACGGAGAAAACCAAGATAACCGCACGCAGCGAGTGCTTGCCAAAGCCGATCCGTTTACGGTAGACGAGCTGAAAGACGAAAAAGCTCACATCTTTCATTTGGGCAGCCTGCTGTCGGACGATTTCTCGCTGGACGTAGTAAAGATGCTTTCCGACAAAGGAATCCTTGCCGTTGATGCACAAGGCTATCTTCGCGAGGTGAGAGGTGAAAAAGTTTACCCCATTGATTGGAAAGACAAAAAAGAAGCGCTGAAGTACATCGACATTTTGAAAGTAAACGAACACGAAGCCGAGGTATTGACGGGTTTCAAAGACCCGAAACAGGCTGCGCTGCAACTGGCTGCTTGGGGCGTAAAAGAAGTGTTGCTTACGTTAGGCAGCCTCGGTTCGCTGATTTACGCTGAAGGGAAGTTCCACAAGATTCCTGCCTACCCTCCCCATGAGGTAGTAGACGCAACGGGATGTGGCGACACGTATGTATTGGGATACTTATATATGCGTAACAAAGGGGCATCGTATGAAGAAGCCGGATGTTTCGCCGCTGCCATGTCAACCATCAAGCTCGAAAAGTCGGGACCGTTCTCCGGCACGGAAGAAGATGTCTGGAAAATAATCCACACAAGCAACCTGCATCCGCAAACTTTATAACGAAAATAAAGACAGAAAACAGATGTTATTCGGGAAAAAGGTATAACTTTGTCTGTATGAAACTCTAAAATTTGACGACTATGTACACAATACAGACAAACCCTTCGGGAACCCGAAGCATGGAAATCTCGGAAACACATCTGGAAACAATTGATAAATATGCGCTCTTTCAAGGATTAATAGACAGCAACGGAATCGTAGACGAGAGCGTACTCGACAAACTGAAGCTGAACGTCCGTTCGCTGATTGCTTCGATGGAAGAAAACAGCAAAGACTTGCTCGACCTCTGCATCGATGTGATTTATCATAATAACATGAAAGCCTTCGGGCTGCATCAGCTCATTTTGCTTTACATCAACTGGAAACGTGATAAAGAAACAGAATAACCTGACTGATTGGTTGCCTACAACCAAAAAAGAAGTAGAATTAAGAGGATGGGACGAACTGGATGTCGTTCTGTTCAGTGGCGATGCTTATGTAGACCATCCGTCGTTCGGGGCGGCTGTCATCGGGCGTATGCTGGAGGCGCAGGGGCTGAAAGTGGCGATTGTTCCCCAACCGAATTGGCGCGATGACTTGCGCGATTTCAAGAAATTGGGTCGCCCGCGCCTGTTTTTCGGTGTATCTGCCGGATGCATGGACAGCATGGTAAACAAATATACGGCAAACAAACGGCTCCGCAGCGAGGATGCTTATACTCCCGATGGGCGTCATGACATGCGTCCGGAGTATCCCACCATCGTTTATTCCCAGATATTAAAAAGACTTTTTCCCGATGTCCCCGTCATCATAGGGGGCATCGAGGCTTCTTTACGCCGGCTGACGCATTATGATTACTGGCAAGACAAGGTGCGTCCGTCTATTTTATTGGAATCGGGAGCCGATTTGCTGATTTACGGCATGGGCGAGAAACCGATTACGGAACTTTGCCGGCGCATGAAGATTTCGGCTGACATTCCTCACGACATCCCGCAGACTGCTTACCTGACCCGGCGCAATGAAACGATTTCCGCCACCGGGGGGTGGGAAGACTTGACGTTGTTCTCGCACGAGGAATGCCTGAAAGACAAGCGCAAGCAGGCGCAAAACTTCCGTCACATTGAAGAAGAATCAAACAAATATGCGGCGGCACGTATCCTGCAAACCGTTGAGGGACGTACCGTGGTGGTTAATCCGCCCTATCCGCCCATGACACAAGGCGAACTTGACCGTTCGTTCGACCTTCCTTATACGCGACTTCCTCATCCCAAATACAAAGGGAAACGGATTCCTGCCTACGAGATGATTAAATTCTCGGTCAACATTCACCGCGGATGTTTCGGAGGATGCGCGTTCTGCACCATTTCTGCCCATCAAGGCAAGTTCATCGTAAGCCGAAGCAAAGAGAGTATCTTGCGCGAGGTGAAGGCTATTACCGAAATGCCCGACTTCAAGGGATACCTAAGCGACCTCGGCGGGCCGTCTGCCAACATGTATCGCATGGGTGGAAAAGACGAAACGCTTTGCCGGCGGTGCAAGCGTCCGTCGTGCATTCATCCCAAAGTGTGTCCGAATCTGAATACCGACCATCGCCCGCTGTTGGATATTTATCGGGCGGTCGATGCCTTGCCGGGTATCAAGAAGAGCTTCATCGGGAGCGGAGTGCGTTACGACCTGTTGCTTCACGAGAGCAAAGACGAGGCGACGAACCGCGCCGCAGCCGAGTACACGCGAGAGCTTATCGTGCGCCACGTGAGCGGACGGCTGAAAGTGGCTCCCGAACACACCAGCGACCGCGTGCTTTACCTGATGCGCAAGCCTCCGTTCGAGCAGTTCTACCGGTTCAAACGCATCTTCGACACGCTGAACCGTGAACTGAACCTTCGCCAGCAGATTATCCCTTACTTTATCAGCAGCCACCCCGGATGTACCGAAGAGGACATGGCAGAACTGGCGGCTATCACTAAAAAGTTGGATTTCCATTTAGAGCAGGTTCAAGACTTCACTCCCACGCCGATGACCGTTGCCACCGAAGCTTGGTATACAGGTTTTCACCCTTACACCCTTGAACCGGTTTATTCTGCCAAGACCCAACGAGAGAAATTAGCCCAACGCATGTTTTTCTTCTGGTATAAACCCGAAGAACGGCGGAATATTATCAATGAGCTTAAACGCATGGGCAGAAACGACCTTATCGACAAACTTTACAAAAGATAACTGACCGGATTCAGAGCCTGCTATACAGCTGTTATGCAGGCTCTAAATCCGATTTTAAACTTTCCCCCTCAAGCCCGGATTCCCGGTCTGTACACCTCTAAAAACATTACGGTTAGAAATTTAATTTCTTGCGGAAGGATTCATCGTTTCTATTCGGAAGACTTACGGGGCTTTCGGGTAGAATTTTCCAGCTTTCAGACGAGGTATAAAACACGCCCTAATTCCCCTGTATGCTTGCCACGGAACTTCTCCCTTCCTTGCGTAAAAGAGGTCAAAATTCCGCCGCATTCTTACCTCCCTGCCTCAAGTTACGCCCGATGTTCTGTTTATATTTGTTAAATCATGCAGACACGTGCAGTATATTCGTTAAGAAACCATTTATTTAGCACAGAAATACTGAAAAACATTTAGAAACCAAAAAATTAATTGAATATGAAGAAAATGAAATGGGCGGCAATGTTTGCCGCAGCTGTGGCGATGTTGGGATTTACCTCTTGCTTGAATAGCGATGACGATAACTCTAACTATCCGGGATATGAGTATGTACAAATAACCAGCTCAATCGGTTATTATTCTTTCCGCAACGCCAGCGGATATACCCTTACCCCGACCAATCAGGGAGATTTATCGAAAGTCAATTTTGGAAGCGCACGGTATGCAGTGATGAGCTACCAGTATAATCCGGATTCGATAAATAATGTAACCCACACAGTAGACATCACTGTTACAGGATTAGCTCCGGTAGAAACGTACCGTAATCTTTACAACGAAAGTGAAGTAACCAGTTTCGCCAACGCTCCGTTCTATGCCGTAGGTGTAGACTCTTATGCAGCTCCTTACTTCGATAAGAACACGCTTTTCATTTTAGCCGCATACTATGCCAAACTTGATTCAGACGGCGACCTTGACGAAGCGAGCACCAACCATACATTCGGTCTTTACTATGATGCAAATGCTGAACCGGAAGCGATGTATTCAGACGACTTGGTAATGACGCTGTATCACCACGTAACCGATACAAACCTTAACAAAGAGCGTACGCAATTTACCAGCAAATATCTGCATTTCGACATCAGCAGCGCCGTTGCCGCTTACCAAAGCAAAAACGGTGAATTGCCCGACCAGATTGTAATCAAATACAAAACTCCGGATACTTCAATGGGAGGAACCGACTATGAAAAGCTGTTGGATTATGCCAATGCAAAGGATGCTACCAACCCGCTGCAAATACCTTACCAACGATATTTCGCTGAAGACAGCAACAGCAGTACGAATAACTAATGCTTAATTTATAATAAACAAAAAGGAGACATGCCGATAATGTCTCCTTTTTTTATACATTTGCGTTTCGTTCTAACCAAAGAATGAAGAAAAGATGAATTATAAAGAGTTATTCCATAAAATACTGGGTTTGCTTTCTGCTCCGGGAAAGGCGTGGGAGGAAATTTGTACTGAGAACGAAAGAAACAACATACTGACCGGATTTGTCTACCCTCTCATCGGAGTTTGCGGGCTGGCAGAATTTGCAGGAACATTCATCGAACGAGGCATCTCGCCCGATGTGTTCCAGTATGCCTTACAGAGTTGTTGCGCCGTAGCCGTGGCTTTATTCGGCGGTTTTTTCCTTGCCTCCTACCTGCTTGAACGGATGGGACAACGATGGTTCGGCTTGTCGTGCTCCCGCGAAAGGATGCAAGCCTTTACGGGTTACTCGATGGTAGTTATCTTCGTACTCGATACCATTTGCCCGTTTTTCCCGATAGCCATATTACGCTGGCTGTTACAGTTATATACGCTTTTCATTGTTTTTGAAGGCGCACGCCGCTATCTGGACGTCAAAGACACCAAACTCACGTCGTACACCCTCGTGGCTACCATACTCATCTTGCTGTCGCCGGCATTGATTGAATTTATATTTAATAAACTCTCTGTTATTTTGAACTGATGAAAACTACCGCTAACAATAATATCAATATAAAAAACAAACGAGCGTCTTTCGACTATGAATTTATTGATACATACACTGCCGGAATCGTACTCACCGGAACGGAAATCAAATCCATCCGTCAGGGTAAGGCGAGTTTGGTAGATACGTATTGTTTCTTCTCAAGAGGCGAACTGTGGGTGAAAAACATGCACATCGCCGAATATTTTTACGGTTCGTACAACAATCATGCTGCACGGCGTGACCGCAAGCTGCTGCTTACCAAAAAAGAACTGCGCAAACTGGAACGCACATCAGACGAACCGGGATTTACCATCGTACCCGTACGCATGTACATCAACGAAAAAGGATTGGCGAAAGTTGTTATCGCATTAGCGAAAGGTAAGAAGCAATACGATAAACGACAAACGCTGAAGGAAAAAGAAGATAAGCGCATGATGGACAGAATGTTTAAAAGATAATGCTGCAAACGGCATTAATGTGTTTTTCTTCCTTTAACTTTTCCTATACTCAACTCTTCGAACCATGACAATACAACAACTGACAGACCAACGCATCCTCATCCTTGACGGAGCGATGGGGACAATGATTCAACGGTATCGCCTTTCGGAAACAGACTTTCGCGGAGAACGTTTTAAAGACATCGCGGGGCAACTGAAAGGATGCAACGACTTACTCAACCTGACGCGCCCCGATGTTATCGAAGATATTCACCGGAAATATCTGGAAGCGGGCGCAGACATCATCGAAACCAATACATTCAACGCCACTTCCATCTCGATGGCGGATTACCACATACAGGAGTATTGCCGCGAAATCAACCTTGCGGGTGCTGAACTGGCACGACGCATGGCGGACAGATATGCCACACCGGAAAAACCGCGGTTTGTAGCCGGCTCGGTAGGACCGACCAACAAAACCTGTTCCATGAGTCCCGATGTAAACAATCCCGCTTTCCGTGCCCTCACGTTCGACGAATTGCAGGATGCTTATTGCGAACAGATGGAAGCGCTCTTACAGGGAGGCGTAGACGCACTGCTGATAGAAACGATTTTCGATACGCTAAATGCCAAAGCAGCTATCCGTGCCGCTGAACTTTCGATGGCGAAAACCGGACGCCGCGTGCCGCTGATGCTGTCGGTCACCGTATCGGACGTGGCAGGGAGAACCCTATCCGGACAGACGCTTGACGCATTCCTCGCTTCGGTTCAACATGCAGACATTTTCTCGATAGGGCTGAACTGCTCATTCGGAGCCAAACAATTAAAACCTTTCTTGGAACAGTTGGCTAAGCGTGCGCCCTACCGCATCAGTGCCTACCCGAATGCCGGACTTCCCAACAGCCTCGGCGAATATGACCAGACGCCGGAAGAGATGGCAGACGAGGTGAAAGAATACATTGATGAAGGGCTGGTAAACATCATAGGCGGATGTTGCGGAACTACCGAAGCATATATCGCCAAGTTCTGCGAGCTGGCGAAGGGAAAGAAACCGCACGTTCCGGCCGAATGTCCGCAGTATCTGTGGCTGTCGGGACTGGAGTTGTTAGAAGTATCGCCCGAAATAAACTTCGTAAACGTGGGCGAACGTTGTAACGTAGCGGGTTCGCGCAAGTTTCTGCGACTGATAAACGAGAAGAAGTACGAAGAAGCCTTGTCTATCGCCCGCAAACAGGTGGAGGACGGAGCGCAGATTATCGACGTAAACATGGACGACGGACTGCTGGACGCTGCCGAAGAGATGACAACTTTTCTTAATCTCGTTGCCTCGGAACCGGAGATAGCCCGCGTGCCGATCATGATTGACTCCTCGAAGTGGGACGTTATTCTTGCCGGATTAAAATGTACGCAGGGGAAAAGCATTGTCAATTCCATCTCGCTGAAAGAGGGGGAAGAGGCATTTATCAACCACGCCCGCACGGTAAAACAATACGGAGCGGCGGTTATCGTCATGGCATTCGACGAGAAGGGTCAGGCAGACACATTCGAACGGAAAATCGAAGTCTGCGAGCGTGCATACCGTATCCTGACCGAACGGGTGGGATTCAAGCCGCAAGACATCATATTCGACCCCAACGTACTTGCCGTTGCCACGGGTATGGAAGAACATAACAATTATGCCGTCGACTTTATAAAAGCTACCGGCTGGATTCGGCGCAACCTGCCGGGTGCCCATGTCAGCGGCGGGGTAAGCAACCTTTCTTTCTCGTTCCGGGGGAACAATTACATCCGTGAAGCGATGCACGCCGTATTCCTTTACCACGCCATCCGCGAAGGCATGGACATGGGCATCGTAAACCCCGGTACATCGGTGCTTTACACAGACATTCCCGCCGACATCTTGGAACGCATTGAGGATGTGATTCTAAACCGCCGGCCCGACGCAGCCGAGCGACTGATTGAGACTGCCGAAATGTTGAAAAGCCAAAACGAAGCCTCAACCGGAAAAACGTCCGACACCACACCTGCTGCCGGACAGACAGTGGAAGAGCGTTTGCAATACGCATTGGTCAAGGGTATAGGCGACCATCTGGAAGAAGATTTGCACGAAGCACTACAAACTTATCCCAACGCCGTAAGCATTATCGAAGGACCGCTGATGGCGGGCATGAATTACGTGGGCGAGCTGTTCGGGTCGGGAAAAATGTTCCTGCCGCAAGTGGTAAAAACCGCACGCACCATGAAGAAGGCGGTTGCCATCCTTCAGCCTTACATCGAAGCCGAAAAACAGGAGGGGACAAAAAGTGCCGGAAAGGTATTGGTGGCAACGGTGAAGGGCGACGTACACGACATCGGAAAGAACATTGTTTCGGTAGTCATGGCATGTAACGGTTACGAGATTATCGACCTCGGTGTGATGGTGCCCGCCGAAAAGATTGTAGAGACGGCTATCAAAGAGAAAGTAGACATTGTAGGACTGAGCGGACTGATTACGCCTTCGCTGGAAGAGATGGTTCACGTGGTAACGGAATTGCAACGCGCCGGGCTTGACATTCCGGTGATGATAGGCGGCGCCACTACCTCGAAGCTTCACACGGCATTGAAAATATCGCCCGTCTACCATGCGCCCGTGGTTTATATGAAAGATGCTTCGCAAAACGCTTTAGTGGCGGCAAAGCTGTTAAATCCCGACCAGCGCAATGCGTTTACCGAAGAGTTGGAAAAAGAATACCAAGAGCTGCGCGAAAAGAACCGTACGCGCACGGTGAAAACGGTTTCGCTGAAGGAAGCGCAAGAAAACAAACTCAATTTATGGGACTAAACGCAAGCGGTAGAACAGTTGGCTTCTACCCATAGAAACAGGCAACTCTATGGGAAGGAATTGACCGCTCTACCGCATGAAATTAAGAGGGCATAAAAAGAATCCCGAAGCGTGTTCGAATGTTGCTTGAACCGCTTCGGGATTTCTTTTATAATCAATCGGTCAGGAAGCTGTATACTCCCTCGCCGTTATTTCTTGGTCACCACTTCGAAGATTTCGGCTGTACCTTCAAGGCTCAGCGAAACAACCTTGTCGCTTGCTATTTCTACCTTTGCGAAGGCGGTGTTGAGCATGGTTTCCGAAACCACTTTGCCGTCTTTATCCAACTGTTTGCAGGTTATGGGAGCTGACAGTTTGTTCATCAACAGTACGTAACCTTTCACGCCTTGAGAAACTTCAAACGTCAGCGTACCTTTGCTCAGGTAAGAGGTTTCCAGATTCTGGTCGAATGCAAACACCGCTTTGGCGGGTTCCTCTGCCTTGACTGCGAATCCCAAATTATCGGGAGTAAGCGGATTTACCTCGAACGAACGTACGGAAGCGTAGTTCTTACGGTCGGAATCCAAACGGAGCAAGCGGATGTAACGCGCTTTCACAGCATCGCCCTTCCAGTTGATGTCGTACTGTTTGGTCAGTTCTTCGGTAAGCGGTTTCCATGTCTTTCCATCGGCCGAATACTGCACCACAGCGTGGTCGAAATAATCCACATCATCTACCGAGTTTCTACCCTGTATAATCGTAACCGCATTTACATCGCGTACGTCTCTCAAGTCTACGCCAATCCAGTCGTTCGGCTTCTGACCGATACCCGAAGTATAATGAGTATTCAGATCATTATCAAGCATCAGTTTGCTGAGCACGGTTGTCGAGTTGCTGAACGAGCCGATTCCCTTATACTGTTTCGGAGTTTCGCCCGTCAGTTTTTTGAGGAATCCGAACGCCATGTCATCCATGATGTTCAGGTAGAAAGGTTGCAGCTTCAGCGTACCCGACTTGTGTTCTTCGAATGCCTTGCGGTCATCGGCATCCATCAGGTTCTGAACGTATTTGTTCCAGAAACCGGCATCGTCGTTACCGGCACGGTAAATGCGTGCCAGCTCTATCGCCTGCTTGCCGCGCGTACCTAATTTGCCGAACTCTACCAGCCACGGACGTAACTCGCCTTTCAGCAAGTTATTGGAACATCCCTGCTCCATCTGTGCAGGCACTTTCTCGATGCGTTCAAATTCGTCTTCCAAAGCCTGAGCCGCTTGGTCTGACCAATCAGCCAACCGGAAAGTTTTCGTTTCCCACGATTCATCGCGGCGGTATCCCGTTTCCGTGTCACACGAGTGGATGGCAAAAGTCCGGTACGCTTCGCGTGCGTCGGGAGCCAGCTCGCCAAGTCCTCTTTCCCAGTTATCTATCGGGTTATAGGCAGCCACGTTCCACGTATAGTCTGCCACGCCATACAACGCAAGTTTCGATGCTTCACCATGCTCCATCGGGTTACTTACCACACCGCACGTTTCTTTGTCGGTAAGCGAAGTATCCAGTCCGTACACCGGTCCTTGAAGAAGGAAATTGCGTGCATAGTCGGTTACAGGATAGTTCCACCAATAGTAAGCCGGACGCTTGATACGTGAATCCACAAATTCCAATGTCTCCGGAGTCAGGTCGCTACAAACCACATCACCCGTCCAGAACACTTTGATTTCCGGATTCATCGTATTACCGTAAATGGCAAGACTGCCTTTCGGCGTGGGGTTTGCCCACAACTTAGAGTAGTCGGTAGGACAAACGGTAAGCGGACTAACGTCTCCTTTTTCTTTCACGAACTCATCGGTCAGGCGGTTCAGCAACTCGGTTTGCTTGTAAGGATTGGTTCCCTCGCCTGAAATGTCATCAAAGAAAATAGCAAAATGACGCACGCCCAAGTCGTACATCAGATTAAACTTATTGACCAGATTGTTATAGTCTTCTTCGTTCCACTTGATGTCCTGTCCCGGATGGATTGCCCAAACAAAATCCACATAATTACGGTTACAAGCCTCTATCAGCTCTTTGATGTTTTGAGCTTCTTTTTCAGGATAAGGCAGACGCCAGTTCGGACAACTGTGATACGGGTCATCTTTCGGTCCGTAAAGGTAAGTGTTCATTTTAAACTTGCCGTAGAAATCAATCAGCGACAGACGCACGGCGTGCGACCACGGCGTACCGTAAAATCCTTCTACCACTCCGCGGTTGGGCAAGTCGGGATAATCATTGATATCCATATACGGCAACTCACCGTCTTTCACTGCCGGGCTTTCCAACAACTGGCGAAGAGTTTGAATACCATAAAAAGCTCCCCGCTCGTCGTAACCAACGATGGTAACACCTTTTTTGTCGATACGCAGCATGTATGCGCCCGACACTTCTTTCACTCCAGCCTTTGCAGCAGCTTTGCCGCCGAAATCAACATTCAGCTTAACGCCTTTCTTGTCGAGGGTAGTAAAGCCAAAGGCATTGGCAAACTTATTCTGCTTGTCTTTCAAAGCAAACCCTTCAGAAACGTTCCATACATTGGCTCTGTCGACCGTCATCCGGTGCGGCATCGGATTGACAATGAGACCCTGATGGTCTAATTTCTTACCCGTGACCGGCAAAACGTTCTGCACTTCCGATCGCTGAGACGACAGGTCAAACTCCGCCTCTTGAGCTGCCAAAGTGCCACACGCCATCGCGCAAGCAACCGCAGCTATCATCGATTTGTTACGACTTAAATACATACTCCCAAAATTTAAATATACACTAAATTTATAATTTACTTAATCTTTTCCCGAATCTTGCTAAGATAGGCGTGCATCCCCTCAGCATCTTTCCGGCTGATAATATCCAGCAGTTCGTTAAGCTCTGTGCGGATGCCTTCTACCTGTTCGGGGGTATGCGGGTTAAACAATATCTCTTGCAACAAGTAATCGTCTTCACTCAACACGCCTTTGGCTATGTCCATGTGACGCTTGAAAGTAGTACCCGGAGCGTCCTGATGCTTCATTACGGCAGCGAAGACAAAGGTAGACACGAAAGGAATGGAAAGCGAGTATGCCACCGTTTCGTCGTGTTCCTTAAACGTGTATTCAAAGATATTTAATCCCAAACGCTGATAGAGGTCTTTGAAAAAGATTTTCCCTAAATGGTCGCCTTCTTTAATGATGATGGCGTTTTCGGTACTCAGCTTATCAAGATTGGCAAACGTAGGGCCGAACATCGGGTGGGTAGACACGTAACGGAAGCCGCACGTATCGTAAAATTCCTTTAATCCGGTTTTAACCGAAGCTATATCGCTGATGATACAGTCTTTCGGAAGAACCGGAAGTACCTGATGAAAAGCATCGAGCGTATATTTCACTGTGGCGGCGTTAATCACCAGTTCCGGTTTAAACTCAGCGATTTCTTCCAACGAAGTAAACCGATAGCAGTTATACATAAACCGCAAGCGTTGGGGATTTACATCGTAAACAGCCGTTTCGTGCTCGAAACTCAATATGTCGGTAAAGAAGGAACCCATTTTTCCGGCTCCCAATATCAATATTCGCATTTATTCTTGATTTATATATTTATGGTTTATTTGTTAATGATTTCCATTTGCTGACGAACACTTTCTTCGTGAATCAGTTCAAAGACTTGCTTTACAAAATTAGCATCCATGCCACACAACGAACCTTGCGCACCGCGCTTGTCTAATATTTCATTGTAACGTCCAGTTTGAAGGATGGTCATGTTATGTTCTTTCTTGAAAGTACCGATTTCGCGGCATACACGCATACGTTTTGCAAGCACTTCCATCAGGTCGTTATCACATTCGTCTATCTGCCGGCGCAGTTCGTTCAGGTTTTCGGTAGACTGGTGCTCGCTGCGGATAACCAACAGGTTTAAGATGTAATCTAATACGTCGGGAGTAACCTGCTGAGAAGCGTCACTCCATGCTCCGTCGGGGTTACAATGAGATTCTACAATCAATCCGTCAAATCCCAAGTCCATAGCCTGCTGGCAAAGCGGAGCAATCAGTTCACGTTTTCCTCCGATGTGGCTGGGGTCGCACAATATCGGCAGATTCGGGATGCGGCGGCGCAATTCTATCGGAATATGCCATTGCGGAAGGTTACGGTATATTTTCTTGTCGTAAGACGAGAATCCGCGATGAATGGCTCCAATACGTTTCAGTCCGGCATTATTGATACGTTCCAATGCTCCAATCCACAGTTCCAAATCAGGGTTCACGGGATTCTTTATCAATATAGGAATGTCTACGCCTTTCAGTGCATCGGCTATTTCCTGTACGGCAAAGGGGTTTGCAGTAGTACGCGCACCTATCCACAACAGGTCGATACCTGCTTTCAGACATTCGTACACGTGTTTGGCAGTGGCAACCTCTGTGGTAACATACATACCGGTTTCTTTCTTCACTTCTTTCAGCCAAGCCAATCCCTCTACGCCGATCCCTTCGAAACCTCCCGGTTTTGTACGGGGTTTCCAGATTCCGGCACGGAATATTTTGATACCTTTGTCTGCCAACTGCTTGGCGGTAGACATCACTTGTTCTTCAGTTTCGGCGCTGCAAGGTCCTGCTATTACCAACGGACGTTCTTTAGATACGCCTTCCAGTTCGATAGGTTGTAAATCAAGTTCCATATCTTTAAAGTTTTTAAGTATTCACATTCAGAGGACAAAACTTTCGTCAGTCCATAATCTTTTTAATACGGTTCAATGCCTCTGCCAGCTTATCTTCCTTTGCACAGAGCGAGATGCGGATGTAGCGTTTTCCGTTGCTGCCGAAAATAAATCCCGGCGTAATGAAAACGCGAGCCTCATGCAAAACTTTTTCTGTAAGTTCTTCTACATCGGCATAGCTGTCGGGAATGCGTCCCCACAAGAACATGCCCACCTGTTCGGGGTCGAACGTACAACCCAACGTGGTCATGATTTCTTCTGCCAGCCGGCGACGGCGACTGTACACTTCGTAGTTTGCTTCTTCATGCCACTCGGCACTGTTATGGTAGGCTTGGGCAGCAGCCAACTGCATGGGGCGGAATGTACCGGAGTCAATATTGCTCTTTATCTTCAATATCCATTGTACGAAGGTGGCATTGGTAGCCAGAAGCCCTACACGCCAACCGGGCATATTGTGGCTCTTACTCATTGAGTTAAACTCGATACAACATTCTTTTGCTCCCGGAACATTCAGAATACTAATCGGCTTGCGGTTCAGGATAAAGCTGTACGGATTATCGTTGACAATAACGATGCTATGACGGCGGGCAAAATCCACCAAACGCTCGTAAAGCTCCATCGTAGCATTGGCTCCCGTAGGCATATTCGGATAGTTGGTCCACATGATTTTCACGCGGCTCAAATCCATACGCTCCAGTTCCTCAAAGTCCGGTTGCCAGTGATTGTCTTCACGCAGGTTATAGTTCACTATCTCACTGCCTAAAATTTTGTTTAGCGAGGTATAGGTAGGATATCCCGGATTAGGAACCAATACTTGGTCGCCGGGATTTACCAGTGCCAGTGTCACGTGAAGTATTCCTTCCTTCGAACCGATAAGCGGTTGGATTTCCGTAGCCGGGTCAAGGTCTACATCGTACCAGCGTTTATACCAGTCTGCCATCGCTTTGCGCAGTTCGGGTATCCCCACCGTGGGCTGATACCCGTGGGCGTCGGGCTTACGGGCATTTTCACACAATACATCGATGGTTTCGGGCGAAGGCGGCAGGTCGGGACTTCCGATACCCAGACTGATCACGTCTTTACCTTCGGCATTCATCTTTGCCACTTCTTTCAGCTTGCGGCTGAAATAATATTCGCTTACGCTTGCCAAACGGTCGGCAGGCTGTATATTATATGGTTGATTCTCCTTCTGCATATTCTCCTAATATTTTAAGTGCTTTAGTCAATGGGGTTACGGCGTCGATAGACTGTTTATAGCGCAAATAGTCGTTAAACATCACATCGACGTAAAACATATATTCCCATTCGCGTCCGATGATGGGCAACGACTGGATTTTGGTCAGGTTTATTTTATAGAACGAAAAGATAGACAATACTTGCGACAAACTGCCTTCGCTGTGAGGTAATGAAAATACGATATTCGCCTTGTTTACCTTCGAACGGTCTTTCAGTTCGTCTGCCAGCCACGGGTCACAAATCACCAGAAAACGGGTAAAATTATGCTTGTTTGTCTCAATGCCTTCCTGCAAAATTTTCATGCCATACAGTTGGGCAGCATATTTCGAACAAATGGCAGCATGTCCTTTCAGTCCTTTCTCTTTTATATCACGTGCGCTTGCTGCAGTATCTTCGGTTTCTACCACCTTCAACTGCGGATGGTGTTGCAAGAAGTCACGACATTGCGCCAACGCCACCGGGTGGGAATTCACCTCGGTCAGTGTCCCCCACTCTTCACCGGGCAAACACATAATGCTGTGACTGATACGGAGTTTATGCTCTCCGATAATCGTTGCACCACTTTCGCGCAACAATTCATAATTATGGAGCAGGCTTCCTGCAATGGTATTTTCGATGGCTATCAAACCCAATACGTTACTGTCTTTGCGCATCTGTTCGAACACCTCCTCGAACGTATTACAACAAATCAGCTCTATTTCTTCGTCTTTGAAATATTTATGGGCTGCAATGTCGTGATACGAACCCGGAACGCCTTGTATCGCTACTCTCTTCATTTTCATAATGCTTTCTTAACGTTAAAAAAAAGTCCCGCTTTCTTACGGAAGCGGGACTTTGAAATCTATCTATCGTATTACAATTTTATTCAATTATACACGCACAAACTCCCGCTTCACTTCATTGCTAAAGTAAAAGTAATAAAAGGAAAAGAAGAAGTAAGTCGCAATTATTTTCATTGTTGTTATTTTGTTATGGTTTACGTTGCAAAAGTAATAATTTTCTTGAACAAACAAATATTTTGCAAACTTTTTCTCATATTTTTTTTCGACTCAAACAGACTTCTTCTTTTTTGTATTACCTTTATCCTTCGATTTACGTCCGTACAGACGTATGTTCCATCAATCCGGAAGTGAGAAATAAATCCGACAATTCAATAAACCAATAATTACTGATTTTACAATGAAGTATAATTTCGATGAAGTGATAAACCGAGCCGGAACAAGCGCAGAAAAAGTAGACGGCATGAAAGAGATTTGGGGACGGACGGACTTGATACCGCTCTGGGTGGCAGACATGGATTTTGCCACGCCGCCGTATGTCATCAACGCCATCCGCAAACGTTGCGAACATCCTATTTTAGGTTATACCGCCAAACCTGAAAGTTATTACCGGGCGATTACCGACTGGGTAAAGCGACGTTACGGCATGGAAATTGAAACGAAACACCTGAACTATGTGCCGGGTATCGTACCGGGGCTGGGCATGGCGCTGAACTGTTTCACCCGCCCGGAAGAGAAGGTCATGATTATGCCTCCGGTGTATCATCCTTTCGCGTGGTTAGTAAAACGGAACAACCGCCGTTTGGTGGAATGCCCGCTGCAACTTACCGACGGTCATTACCGTATGGACTTAGAGGCTTTCCGCCGCAACATCGAGGGGGTGCGTGTATTCATCCTCTGTAATCCGCATAATCCCGGAGGAGTGGTATGGACGGAAGAAGAACTGAACGCCGTAGCCGACATTTGTGCCGAGCATCACGTGATTGTGTTCTCCGACGAAATCCATGCCGACCTAACGCTTCCTCCTTACCGGCATCGTCCGTTCGCCATGATTTCGGAACGCGCCAGAAACAATTCGGTTACGTTCATGGCTCCCAGCAAGGCGTTCAACATGCCGGGGATGGCGGCTTCGCATACCATTATATATAACGACAGTCTGCGCCGGCAGTTCCGTACTTATTTGGATGCGGGCGAGCTGGATATGGGGCACGTATTGGCATATCCGGCAGTAGAAGCGGCTTACACACAGGGCGAAGAGTGGTTGGAGCAGTGTCTGGCATACATTCAGGGAAACATTGATTACATCGACAATTTCCTCAAGACGCATACGCCGAAGATAAAGGCTATGCGTCCGCAGGCTTCTTATTTAGTATGGTTAGACTGCCGCGAATTGGGATTGACGCACGACGAACTGAATGATTTCTTCGTTTCGAAGGCCGGATTGGCACTGAACGACGGGGAGATGTTCGGCAAGGAAGGGGCTGGCTTCATGCGGCTGAACGCAGGTTGCCCGCGCTCGGTGCTGGAGCAGGCGATGAAGCAACTCCGAACAGCTTACGAAGGCTTGGATTCTTGATCAGTACATACGCAGGCACGCCAGAAAGCGTGCCTGTATTGTTTCTGTTTATTTAAGTGCAAAAACGATTGGGATAGTATACTTACAACGTACCTCTTTCCCCTTGTCTTTACCCGGAGTCCATTTAGGCATTTCCCGAATAACCCGCATGGCTTCGTTGTCTAAAGTTTCATTCACGCTGCGAAGCACCTTTATGTTGCTCACCGCTCCGTCTTTCTCTATAACAAATTGCAGGACAACCCGTCCTTGCCATGCGTTTTTCATGGCTTCCTCCGGATAACTGACATTTTTCGATATGAATTCTAACAGAGCTTTATATCCGCCGGGAAATTCCGGCATTACTTCTGCCACCTCCAGTATGTCCTCTTCCGCTGAAGATGCTTCCGGTATAGCCTGCCCTTCCCCTACTTCAGCCACAGACACTGTCACGTTGGAAGATTCCGAAGGTACAGGTTGCTCTTTACCCGGCTCAGCCTCAACCGCAACTTTTTCCGGATTTTCCTGAACAGCCTCATCTGCCGGCTTGGTTTCGGAAGTACACGATACGTTTCCGGCTACCAGCAGGGCGAAAGTCGGGAGGGCGAACAGCACATACTTCAGATGCGCCGCGCCGTTGGTTTGCTTTTTGTTCATCATGATAATACGTTCTTTAAGGTGAGTGAAATTGAAATGATTCGACAATCCGATTTCAGGAAAACTGCATACCGCCTGTAACAGATGGTATTGATAATGGCGGGGAGCAACGCCCGACGCAATGACGCTGCGGTCGGCAAGGTACTCCAGATTGCGGCGCACCTCCTGCCTTACTAACCACGCGAAAGGATTCCACCAACAAATAGCGGTCAGCGCCTCCATCAGCAGGATATCTACCGAATGCCATTGGCGGACGTGTGCCAACTCGTGTGTCAGTACTTCTTTTACTTCATCGGGCTTCACCGAGTCTTTGCAGACGAATATCCATCCAAAGAAAGAAAACGCACCGGAAGGCTCTTGCAGGTAACGCACCCGCACCCCTTCCAGAACCCCTGAGGGGCTTATTCGGGCAAGCCGGAAAAGGCTGATTAACTGGATTAAAATTCTACCGCAAAGACACACCATTCCTACCCATAGGACGAGGAAACACAAGCGGTAGAATCCTACCGTTCTTCCCATAGAGTTCAGAGGAGTTACCAACACCTCCGGCAGAGCCAGTGTTTCGTAGTAATCTGCCACCCGGGTAACTGCCGTCTGCCCCTGCATCCAGTCGCTCATACCCACCCACGGGAGCAGGAAAGAAAGTACAGGTAACAAGAGCAACACTACCCTGCGCCACACCAAAAAGGTATCGCGGCAGCAGAACAATTTATAAAACGCATAAAACAGCGCTATGCCTGCATTTACTTGGAGCAGATAGATAAACTCAGTAGCCATATCGGGTGTAAATTAGTACGGTTATTTTTCTTTTCCTTTCTCTATCAGGTTGATGATTTCTTTCAAATCGTCGACCGATACTTTCTGTTCTTTGGCGAAAAAAGAAACCATTTCTTTATACGAATCGGCGAAATAATTCTGCACGAAAGTGCCTACCGATGTTTTTTTATACTCGCTCTGAAGAACCAGCGGGGTGTACTGGTATGTATTTCCATACCGCTTTGCTTCCACAAAGCCTTTCCGCTTCAGGTTGTTGACAATAGACGCTACCGTTGTATAAGGCGGACGGGGTTCGGCATATTGATTTACTATATCTTTTATAAAACATGCCCCTATCCGCCAGATGTAGCGCATTACTTCTTCTTCTTGTATTGTTAATCGTTCCATGCTATATATAAGTTAATTACGAACTTTTCGCAAATCTACGATTTTTTCGTAATAAAACAAATCTTTTTATGTGAAATAATATAATCATCTGCCTTTAACGCAAAAAAACACGGCTGATACAGGCAGTGCGGCTTTGTTTGTACCGCATCTGTCCGTATCAACCGTGTTACTATATAATTGAACGAGATGTCTTACCCGACGGAATTATTTATATTCATCCCAACCTTTGATGGCGATATCGTCAATCGTCATGGTGCAGAACGCATTGATAAACGCACTGGCAAGACGGGCGTTGGTTATCAAAGGAATATTCAAGTCGATGGCTGCACGGCGAATCTTGTAACCGTTATCCAGCTCTCCTGCCGACAAGTCGCGCGGGATGTTCACCACCATGTCTATCTCTTTGTTATGCAACATTTCCAACGCTTGCGGATGACCTTCTTCGCTGGGCCAGAACACGCGCGTATTTTCCACGCCGTTTTCGGTCAGGAATTTAGACGTACCGCCCGTAGCGAAAATGTTATACCCTTTAGCCTTCAATGCTTGAGCCGCTTGCAGCATATCCACTTTCTGCTTGGGCGCACCGGTAGACATGAGAATGTTTTTCTGCGGGATGCGGTAACCGACAGACAACATGGCTTTCAGAACAGCGCATGAGGTGTCTTCGCCGATACATCCTACCTCGCCTGTCGAAGCCATATCCACGCCCAAAACCGGGTCGGCTTTCTGCAAACGGTTGAATGAGAACTGGCTGGCTTTGATTCCCACGTAATCCAATTCGAACAAGTTCTTTTCGGGCTTCTCTACCGGAATACCCAGCATCACTTTCGTGGCAAGCTCGATGAAGTTTATCTTCAGCACTTTGCTTACGAACGGGAATGAACGGCTGGCACGCAAGTTACACTCAATAACCTTGATGTCGTTTTCACGGGCAAGGAACTGGATATTGAACGGTCCGGAGATGTTCAGTTCTTTGGCTATCTGACGGGAAATACGCTTGATGCGGCGCACCGTTTCAACATACAGCTTTTGGGGCGGGAACTGGATGGTTGCGTCTCCGGAATGTACGCCGGCAAACTCGATATGCTCGGAAATTGCGTATGCCACGATTTCGCCGTTTTGAGCCACTGCGTCCATTTCCACTTCCTTTGCATGTTCGATAAACTGGCTCACCACAACCGGGTGTTTCTTCGATACGTTGGCTGCCAACTGAAGGAAACGTTCCAGCTCTTCTTGGTTGGAGCATACATTCATAGCCGCTCCCGACAACACGTACGACGGACGAACCAGCACAGGGAATCCTACCTTTTCGATAAAGGCATTGATATCTTCCATCGAAGTCAACGCGCTCCATTCAGGCTGGTCGACACCGATACGGTCGAGCATTGCCGAGAACTTGTCACGGTCTTCCGCATTGTCGATGCTCTTGGCAGACGTACCGAGGATGTTTACTTTCTGAGCATCCAGACGAAGAGCAAGGTTGTTCGGAATCTGACCACCCGTAGAAACGATTACGCCATGCGGGTTCTCCAAGTCGAGGATATCCATCACACGCTCGAAAGTCAGCTCGTCGAAGTACAGACGGTCGCACATATCGTAGTCCGTAGAAACGGTTTCGGGGTTGTAGTTAATCATAACCGAGCGGTATCCTTCCTTACGGATGGTGTTCAGCGCCTGCACGCCGCACCAGTCGAATTCTACCGACGAACCGATGCGATAAGCTCCCGAACCCAGTACCACAATACTCTTATGATCGCCTAAATAATGAACATCGTTAGCCACGCCGCTGTAAGTAAGATACAGATAGTTTGTCTGTGCCGGATATTCCGCAGCCAGCGTATCAATCTGTTTCACCACCGGAACAATGCCTACGCTCTTGCGGTAACGACGCACCTCAAGAATGCCGTCTTCCATATCGCCTTGATAACCTATCGCACGGGCTACTTGGAAATCGGAGAATCCCTGACGTTTTGCTTTATACAGCAGGTCTTGCGGGAGCTGGGCAATTTGGTTGTGATTGTTTCCCCAATCGTTCAGCTCTTTTGAAGTCTGCATGATGTTTTCCAACTTATAGAGGAACCACTTGTCAATCTTGGTCAACTCGTGAATCTGGTCAACGGTATATCCCGCACGCATAGCCTTTGAGATTACAAAGATACGTTTGTCGGTCGGCTCGCGCAACGCCTTGTCGATGTCAGCGATAACCAGTTCTTTGTTCTCTACAAAGCCGTGCATTCCCTGACCAATCATGCGCAAACCTTTCTGAATGGCTTCTTCAAACGTGCGTCCGATAGCCATCACCTCGCCCACAGACTTCATACTTGAACCCAATTCGCGGTCTACGCCGTGGAATTTACCCAAGTCCCAACGCGGAATCTTACAAACCACGTAGTCTAATGCCGGTTCGAAGAATGCCGAAGTGGTCTTAGTAACCGAGTTCTTCAGGTCGAACAGTCCGTAACCCAAACCTAACTTCGCAGCCACGAATGCCAACGGATAACCCGTGGCTTTAGAAGCAAGCGCAGACGAACGAGACAGACGTGCGTTGACTTCGATTACGCGGTAATCTTCTGATTCGGGGTCGAAAGCATACTGCACGTTACATTCTCCTACGATACCGATGTGACGGATGATGCGGATGGCAAGCTCACGCAACTTATGGTATTCGCTGTTTGTCAACGTCTGGCTCGGAGCGATAACGATACTTTCACCCGTGTGGATTCCCAGCGGGTCGAAGTTCTCCATGTTGCAGACCGTGATACAGTTGTCGAAACGGTCGCGCACCACTTCGTATTCCACTTCCTTCCATCCTTTCAAGCTCTTTTCCACCAATACTTGCGGAGAAAACGAGAATGCTTTTTCGGCAAGTACGTTCAGCTCGTCTTCATTGTCGCAAAAACCACTACCGAGTCCGCCCAGCGCATAAGCCGCACGGATGATAACGGGATAGCCCAAATCACGGGCAGCCTGACGTGCCTGTTCGATGTTCTCGCAAGCCTCGCTCTTTATGGTTTTGACATTTATCTCATCGAGTTTCTTTACAAATAACTCACGGTCTTCGGTATCCATGATAGCCTGAACGGGCGTACCGAGTACCTGCACATCGTACTTCTCGAATACGCCTGCACGATACAGCTCCACACCGCAGTTAAGCGCTGTCTGTCCTCCGAACGACAACAACACGCCGTCGGGACGTTCTTTTGCAATCACCTTCTCTACGAAATACGGAGTAACGGGAAGGAAATAGATACGGTCGGCAACCCCTTCCGAAGTCTGCACCGTGGCGATATTAGGATTGATAAGAACGGTTTGAATACCTTCTTCTTTCAACGCCTTGAGCGCCTGCGAGCCGGAGTAATCAAACTCACCTGCCTCTCCGATTTTCAAGGCTCCGGAACCTAACAACAATACTTTCTTTATATTTTCTTTCATAATAGCTTTCGTTAAAGTATGAGAATTAATAAACTGTGGATAACGGTTAGAGAAGTTTCACGAACTCATCAAACAAAAACTCGGTATCCGTAGGACCGCTGGCTGCTTCGGGATGGAACTGCGCCGAGAACCACGGATTCTGTTTGTGACGGATTCCTTCGTTCGACCCGTCGTTCATATTGATGAAAAGCGGTTCCCAGTCTGCCCCCAGCGTATTGTTGTCTACGGCGTAACCGTGATTCTGACTGGTGATGAAACATTTTTCCGTACCCACCATACGCACCGGCTGATTGTGGCTGCGGTGACCGTACTTCAACTTATAAATCTTGGCTCCCCCTGCTTTCGACAAAAGCTGGTTTCCCATACAGATACCGAAGATAGGCAACTTTTCATTCTGCATAGCCTTACGGATATTCTGCACAGCCTCATCGCAGGTGTCCGGATCACCGGGACCGTTTGAGATGAACAGTCCGTCGAATTCCAGTCCGTTGAAATCATAGTTCCACGGAACACGGATAATCTCTACGTCGCGCTTCAGCAGACAGCGGATGATATTCGCTTTCACGCCACAGTCAACAAGCACCACTTTCTTCTTGCCTTCTCCTTCGTTATACCGAATCACCTCTTTACATGACACCTTATCGACATAATTCACACCCGCATAAGTAGCTTCGGGGATGTTATCCGGCTCATCGTCGAAAACAATTTTCCCCATCATTACGCCATGCTCGCGCAATACCTTTGTCAGCTCGCGCGTGTCTATACCCGTAATACCCGGTATCTGCTCTCTTTTCAACCAGTCGGCAAGACTTTCTACCGCGTTCCAGTGATTATACTTCTCGCTGTAATCGCTCACGATAATTGCCTCTGCATGAATTTTTTCACTCTCCATAAAAGTAGGCAGTCCGTTGGCCTCGATGGTAAACGGAGGTACACCATAGTTTCCTACAAGCGGATAAGTAAGCGTCATCAACTGTCCTGCATACGAGGGGTCTGTAAGGCTTTCGGGATATCCGGTCATGGCTGTATTAAACACAACCTCGCCCGCTACGGGCTTTTCGTAGCCGAACGACTTGCCGCTGAATCGGCTCCCGTCGTCAAGGATAAGGGTTACGTTTCTCATTAATTCGTTCTGTTAGTATGTTGTTGTTATCTTTTTATAAATATCATCGGAAGTCAAAACGTGTAGTTCTGTTCTATATAGTCGATAAATGCCTGATTAACCAACTTCACGCCGCCCGGAGTGGGATAATCACCGCTAAAGTACCAGTCGCCTTCGTGCGACGGACATGCTTCATGCAATCCATCCAGTGTTTGGTAGACTATCTCTACTTTCGCCTGTGTTCCGGCAGGGGTGAGCAGTTCTACCATCTTGGCAGAAACTTCTTCGTCGGTAAACGGTGCATAGATTTCTTTCACATAGTTTACCATCTGTTCTTTCGGCAAACCCAGTTGGGCTTTCGATTTGCGGTATGCCGACTCGATGGTATCACGCATCCCCCGCTCTTCCAGCAGGGCGATGGCTGCACGGAAAGCGATAAACTGCTCCATGCTTGCCATGTCTATTCCATAATAATCGGGGTAACGCACTTGCGGAGAAGAGGATACGATGACGATTTTCTTCGGATGCAAACGGTCGAGGATGCTGATGATACTTTGCTTCAGGGTAGTACCGCGCACGATGCTGTCGTCGATAATCACCAGATTGTCTTCGTAAGGAATCAGACTTCCGTACGTAATATCATATACATGGGCGGCAAGGTCGTTGCGGGTGTTTCCTTCGGCGATGAATGTACGCAGCTTAATGTCTTTTATAGCCACCTTCTCGCTGCGGATACGCTGCGAAAGAATTTGCTCCAGCTCTGTATGGCTGGGCTTATGCCCCAAAGCCTCGATGCGCTGTACTTTCAACTGGTTCAAATAGTTGTCAAAGCCCTCCAACATGCCGTAAAAGGCTACTTCCGCCGTATTGGGAATAAACGAGAACACGGTATGAACCACGTCATAATCAACAGCTTTCAGTATCGGCTCTACCAGCTTTTTCCCCAACAGCTTCCGTTCGCGGTAAATATCAATGTCGCTGCCCCGGCTGAAATAGATGCGCTCAAACGAGCAAGCCTTTTTCACCTTCGGCTCGTTTATCTGTGCAAGGTGCATCTCTCCTTTTTTATTAACAAGGATAGCCTGCCCCGGCTGTAACTCATGGATGCTGTCGACAGGAACATTCAGCGCCGTCTGGATAACCGGACGCTCCGATGCCAACACCATAATCTCATCGTCCATATACCAAAAGCCCGGACGGATGCCCCACGGGTCTCTCACGGCAAAGGTTTCTCCGCTGCCGGTCAGTCCGCAGATAACATATCCCCCGTCCCACTTCGGAGTAGAGGTTTTCAGTACATTGGTCAGGTCGATGCGGTCTTCTATCGCATGGGTAATAGCCATGCCTTCCAGTCCCTCCGCCTTACATTCATTATATAACCGTTCCACTTCGCGGTCGAGGCGATGCCCCACCTGCTCCAACATGATATACGTATCGGCATACTTGCGCGGATGCTGACCGAAAGCTGTAATGTCTGCAAAAATCTCGTCGACATTGGTCAGATTGAAATTGCCGCACAGCGCAAGGTTTTTCGCCCGCCAATTATTGCGGCGCAAAAACGGATGGACGTACGATATTCCGCTCTTTCCCGTAGTAGAATAGCGCAAATGCCCCATATAAAGTTCTCCCGCAAACGGAAGGCATGTCTTGGCATATTCGGCATCGCTCATCTGTTCGGGTGTCAGATCGCGGAATTGCGAATGCACGGTGCTGAAGATTTCGGTTATCGCCCCCGCGCCCAACGCACGCTCGCGGAACATATATTCCTCTCCCGGATTTGCCTGTAATTTCACGCAAGCCAGCCCTGCCGCTTCCTGTCCGCGGTTATGCTGTTTTTCCATCATCAGATACAGCTTGTTTAGTCCATACATCCACGTGCCGTACTTTTCCTGATAATACTCCAAAGGTTTCAGCAGACGTATCAGCACGACCCCGCATTCATGTTTCAGTGGTTCCATAATTTCGTCTTATCGTTTAGTTTGCCTCTTCATAAATAAAAAAAATACCTGAATTACTGAAAAGTAATTTCAGGTATTAATTCTTATCCAATTCCCTATATTTATAAAAAAAACTACACATTGCGTCTTCCTATAATTCGGGATGCAAAGATAATAGTTTTGGCAGACACAAGAAAATGTTTCTCAAAAATAATTTATCGCAGAATAAACGCTACCGCAAAGACGACTCATCCCTTGCGGTAGAAAGGGTGAGTTGTTCGAATAGAAACAGGCAACGCTACCGCTTGCGTTTTAATAAAAAAACTGCTGTCTTTTCTACTTGTTAATCAACGGGTTAATTTTGGGTAGAAATAGACAGCAGCCTCAGTGTATATACGGGGTATGTATTATGCTTTCTTGATGTAGTCTACAATCCAAGCACCTACTTCTTTTGTTCCGTATTTCGCTCCGCCTTCTACTTGGATTTCAGGAGTACGTACGCAAGCATCCAACGAGGCATCAACGGCACGACGAATCAGTGCACCTTCTTCTTTGCAGTCGAAATACTCGAACAGCATGGCTACGGAAAGGATTTGTGCCAGCGGATTGGCGATGTTCAGTCCCTTAGCCTGCGGCCATGAGCCGTGGATGGGCTCGAACACCGGCGTGCTTTCTCCGGTAGATGCCGAGGGAAGCAGTCCCATCGAACCGCTGATGCAAGAGCCTTCGTCGGTCAGGATGTCGCCGAAGGTATTTTCGGTTACCATGACATCGAAGAAGGTGGGTTCTTGAATCATGCGCATCGCAGCGTTATCGACGAACATGTAGTCGGTGGTGACTTCGGGATATTTGGGAGCCATCTCCTGTGCAATCTGACGCCACAACCGAGAAGAAGCCAATACGTTTGCCTTATCAACCACGGTGAGGTGTTTGCGGCGTTTCATGGCGTATTCGAATCCTACTTTCAGGATGCGTTCTATCTCCGGGCGGGTGTAATAATTCGTGTCGTACGCCTTATCGTTGTCTTGGTATTTCTCGCCGAAGTACATGCCTCCGGTCAGTTCGCGTATGCAGAGAAAATCGGCTCCCTCTACCAGTTCGGCACGAAGCGGAGACTTATGAAGCAGGCATTTAAAGGTTTGTACCGGACGGATGTTGGCAAACAATCCCAACTTTTTACGCATCGCCAGCAATCCCTGTTCGGGACGTACTTTCGCCGTAGGGTCATTATCGAACTTCGGGTCGCCTACCGCCGAAAACAGCACGGCATCAGCCTCCTTACAGATACGGTAAGTATCTTCAGGGAACGGGTCGCCCACCTCGTCGATGGCATGTGCGCCGCAAAGTGCGTATTTATAACTAACTGTATGGTTAAACTTCTCACAAACGGCAGTCATCACATCTACGCCCTGAACCGAAATTTCAGGTCCGATGCCATCGCCGGCTAATACTGCAATTTTAAAATCCATGTTTTTTCTTCGTTTTAGGTTCTTATCGAGTAGGCTTACTCTTCTATTATATTCAACATCTTAATGGTTGCCTTGATTGCCGCTTCGGTCTGGTCGGCATCCAGCCCACGGGTACGGAACTCACGGTTATCGTAATTCCACGTGATAACGGTTTGCACAAACGCATCGGTGCGTCCGCCGGGCGGAATCGTCACGGCATAATTGGTAAGCATGGGGAATTTGCGGTTGAGCGTTCCCTTATAAATCTTACGGAGCGCACGCACGAAAGCGTCGTACTGTCCGTCGCCGGAAGAACTTTCCTGATACACCTTTCCGTTGATTTCGATACTCAGGGTAGCCATCGGTTTCAGTCCTTGAGCCAGCGTAACGAAGTAGCTCAACAGCTTTACCTTGTTCTGCGCCCCATCGTGTTTCAACACATCGCTAATGATGTAGGGCAGGTCTTCTTGCGTCACCAATTCCTTGCGGTCGCCCAGTTCGATGATACGTTCGGTTACTTTCCGCATCGAATCCTCGTCAAGCTCCAGCCCCAGACTCTCCAAGTTCTTGCGGATGTTTGCTTTCCCCGAAGTCTTTCCCAACGCATACTCACGCACCCTGCCGAAACGTTCGGGCAGCAGGTCGTTACAATACAGGTTGTTTTTATTGTCGCCATCGGCATGTACTCCCGCCACCTGCGTAAACACGCTCTCGCCCACGATGGGCTTGTTGGCAGGAATCGTTACGCCGGAATACGACTCTACTACGCGGCTAACGTCGTTCAAGCGGCTCTCGTCGATATTCGTTATGGCATGGAAATGGTCTTTCAAGATAGCCTGTACGCTGGCGAGAGGGGCGTTACCGGCGCGTTCCCCCAATCCGTTGATGGTGGTATGCAGTCCCTTTACGCCGCTCAACACGGCAGCCAACACATTGCTTACTGCCAAATCATAATCATTATGGGCATGGAAATCGAAATGCAAATCAGGATAACGCTTTTTCATCTTGCGCATGAACTCAATGACTTGCAATGGGTTCAGTATGCCCAACGTATCGGGCAGCATGAAGCGCTTGATTCCCGTATCCCGCAGTCCGTCTACCAACCCGAACACATAATCGGGCGAATCCTTAATGCCGTTACTCCAATCCTCTAAATAGACATTTACGTCCATATCGCGCTCATGAGCATAGGCAACCACGCTGCGTATGTCTTCGATGTGTTCGTCCAGCGTCTTTTGCAGTTGGTACTTACAGTGCTTTTCCGAACCCTTCGTGAGCAAATTAATGACGCGGCATCCCGCATCGTGTATCCAATCGACCGACACCTTGCCGTCGACAAATCCCAACACTTCCACCCGAGGCAGCATGTTACGTCGTGCCGCCCAGTCGCATATCATCTTCACCGCACCAAACTCTCCTTCAGACACACGTGCTGAAGCCACTTCGATACGGTCGACTTTCAAATCTTCGAGCAACAAGCGGGCTATCATTAACTTTTCATGGGGCACGAACGAAACGCCGCTGGTCTGTTCACCGTCGCGCAACGTCGTGTCCATGATTTCTATTCTCGGATGATTCTCCATATAAGCAGTTTATTTACGTGCCTCTTCGAAGGCTTCTATTTTACTTTTATTCTCTACCAGAAAATCAATGTCGTCCAGTCCGTTCATCAAACAATGCTTCTTATAGGCATTGATTTCGAAGGTCTCCGATTTTCCGGTTGCCTTGTTCGTTATGGTCTGCTCAGGCAGATTTACTTCAACCTCTGTTTTAGGGTCGGAATAAATCGAATCGAACAATTCTTTCAGAAATCCTTCGCTCACTACTACCGGAAGCACAAAGTTATTCAACTCGTTATTTTTATGGATGTCGGCAAAAAAACTTGAAACCACCACGCGGAAACCGTAACCGGCAATCGCCCACGCTGCATGTTCGCGGCTGGAACCGCTACCGAAGTTTTTTCCTGCCACTAAAATTTCACCGCTGTAAGTAGGATTGTTCAATACAAAATCCTTATTCAACGAACCATCGGGATTATAACGCCAGTCGCGGAACAGATTATCGCCGAAAAACTTCTCATCGCGTGTAGTGGCTTTCAGGAAACGAGCCGGGATGATTTGGTCTGTATCTACATTCTCTAAAGGCAAAGGCACACAAGTGCTTGTTATGATATTAAATTTCTGTTTCATAATGTCATGATAAAATTACATTAATGTTCTGGGGTCGGTAATCACACCTGTTACAGCGGCAGCGGCAGCAGTCAGCGGACTTGCCAGCAGGGTACGAGAACCCGGTCCCTGACGTCCTTCGAAATTACGGTTACTCGTCGATACAGCGTATTTGCCTGCCGGAATCTTATCGTCGTTCATTGCCAGACAAGCCGAGCATCCGGGCTGACGGATTTCAAAACCGGCAGCTTCCAACACCTTGTCTAACCCTTCCTCGCGAATCTGTTCGTCGACCATCCATGAGCCGGGAACCAACCATGCGATGATGTTATCGGCTTTCTTCCGTCCTTTTACGATGGAAGCGAAAGCACGGAAGTCTTCGATACGTCCGTTGGTACATGCACCGAGGAATACGTAATCAACCTTCTTGCCCAACAACGATTCACCCGGCTCAAAGCCCATGTATTTCATTGATTTTTCAAACGAACCTTTTTCTACATCACTCATTCCTTCGGTAGTAGGGATATGCGCCGTAACTGCCATGCCCATACCCGGATTCGTGCCATACGTAATCATCGGCTGGATATCGGCTGCATCGTAACGCACTTCTTTATCGAATACGGCATCGTCATCGCTCTTCAATGTTTTCCAGTAAGCAAGCGCCTTGTCCCATTCTTCGCCTTTCGGAGCATATTCACGCCCCTTAATGTATTCGAAAGTCACCTCATCGGGAGCAATCATACCGCCACGCGCTCCCATTTCGATAGACAGGTTACACAGCGTAAGGCGTCCTTCCATCGTCAGGCTGCGGATTGCTTCTCCGGCATACTCTACGAAGTATCCCGTAGCACCACTGGTGGTCATCTTCGACATCATATACAAGGCCACGTCTTTAGCCGTTACCCCTTTCCCCAGCGTGCCGTCAATCGTGATACGCATCGTTTTCGGGCGAGACTGCAAGATACATTGCGAAGCCATTACCATCTCAACCTCGCTGGTTCCGATACCGAAAGCAATCGCTCCCATTGCCCCGTGAGTAGAGGTATGCGAGTCACCGCAAACAATGGTCATGCCCGGCAAAGTCAGCCCGCGTTCCGGACCTACTACGTGGATAATACCGTTTTTCTTGTTCATCATCCCGAAGTGTGTCAGGCCGAAATCGGCGGCATTTTTCGCCAAAGCGTCTACCTGCGCTTTCGATACGGGGTCTTCAATAGGTTTATCTTGGTCATGAGTAGGCGTATTGTGGTCGGGCATACAATAGATACGCTCCGGACGGAAACACTTCAACCCCCTCGCACGCAATCCGGCAAAAGCCTGCGGACTGGTTACTTCATGACAGTAAAGTCTGTCTATATATAATTGTGTAGGTCCTTCTTTCACCTCCTGCACTACATGTGCATCCCAAATCTTGTCAAATAATGTGTTAGCCATTTTTTCTCGTTTCGTTATTTTCTGAATTTGTTGATACAATCAATGTAAGCCTCTACCGAAGCGGCTATGATGTCGGTATTTGCACCGAAGCCGTAATACATCTGTCCGTCATACTCTACCTGCATGTGAACTTTACCTACATCGTCACTTCCTTTGCTGATAGCCTGAATGGTAAATTCTTTCAGCGTCATCTGGCGTTTTATAATCTGCTTCACCGCTTTGATGGCAGCGTCTACCGGACCGTTTCCTGTGGCTGCCGCTTCAAAATGTTCTCCAGAAATATTCAATCCCAAGCTGGCAACCGAACGAACTCCTACCCCACTCGTCACCTGAAGATACTCTAACTTAATATGATGGTTTACGTTACGGTCTGCTCCCGCCAGAACCAGAATATCATCGTCGGTAATATCTTTTTTCTTGTCGGCAAGTTTCAAGAAGTCTTCGTACACCTTATCCAGTTTCTCCTGAGTCATTTCAACCCCCAGCACATGCAGACGATGTTTCAATGCTGCACGTCCGCTACGTGCCGTCAGTACGATGGCGTTATCATCAATACCCACATCTTTCGGGTTGATAATTTCATAAGTCTGTACATTCTTCAACACACCGTCTTGGTGAATACCCGAAGAGTGGGCAAACGCATTGCGTCCTACGATTGCCTTATTGGGCTGAACCGGCATGTTCATCAGACTGGAAACCATTCGGCTGGTAGGATAAATCTTCTGGGTATTGATATTCGTATCAATATGAATGTCTTTATGACAACGTAATATCATTGCCACCTCTTCCAGCGAAGTATTTCCCGCACGCTCACCAATTCCGTTTATTGTAACTTCTACCTGACGCGCACCGTTCAACACTCCGTTGATGGTATTGGCCGTAGCCATACCCAAATCGTTATGACAGTGGGTAGAGATTATCGCTTTGTCAATGCCGTCTACATGCTCCATCAGATATTTTATCTTGGCACCGTATTCATCCGGCAAGCAATAGCCCGTAGTATCGGGAATATTCACCACGGTAGCTCCCGCCTTGATCACAGCTTCGACCACACGAGCCAGATATTCATTTTCAGTACGTCCAGCATCTTCGGCATAAAACTCTACATCGTCTACATATTTACGGGCATATTTTACAGCCGCCACCGCACGTTCGATGATTTCCTCGCGGGTGGAATTAAACTTGTATTTGATATGCGGGTCGGAAGTTCCGATACCTGTATGGATGCGTTTGTGTTTGGCATATTTCAAAGCATCGGCAGCTACATCGATATCTTTTTGAACGGCACGGGTCAATGCACAAATAGTAGGCCATGTTACTGCCTTTGATATTTCAATCACCGAATTAAAATCTCCCGGACTTGAAACCGGAAATCCTGCTTCAATAACGTCCACTCCCAACGCTTCCAGTTGTTTCGCTACCTGAATCTTTTCTACGGTATTCAACTGACAACCGGGAACCTGTTCCCCATCGCGAAGCGTAGTGTCGAAAATAAATAATCTGTCACTCATAGTCTGATTGCTTTTATCTTTTTATCATTTGTTACTTCAAAAAAAAGCCTTTCGCACAAGGAAGTGAGAAAGGCTTTATATCATTTTTGTTTTTACATCTAACAATTATATGCACACGACTCACTTCCCACCGGGGTTTCCAGTAGATTAATCAAACCGCATAGCAAAATATGTAAAAACAATCTATTCATCTCTTCTTTTTTATTTTAACGCTGCAAAGGTAAACATTCTTTCGATACAATCAAATAAAATGAAAGTTTTTTATCCGATTTAACTACAAATTCACATAACAACGCCGTTGATTGGAATTATTCGACATTTTATTCGCCTTCTATCCTTAATTCGTGCAAACAGGCTTCCACTTCACTGATACTTCCCATGTGTTTACCCATATCGTCTGACAATTTAACACATTCACGCCATTCTTGGTTCAGATTCATCTTACAGCGCGACAGTTTCATCACGATATTTGAAGGCTGATAACCGGTATCGTTCGTCAGGTTGGTACCGATACCAAATGAGCAGCGTATTTTTCCTTTACAATATTCATAGATGCTCAATGCTTTTTCAAAATCAAGCGCATTGCTGAAGATGATAGTCTTTGTGGTAGGGTCAATGCCCAGCTCTTTATAACGTGCTATCAGGCGTTCGATAAACTCAAATTCATCGCCGGAATCACAGCGGACACCGTCGAACAGCTTTGCCTGTTTCCTGCTAAAGTTACTCAAAAAAGAGTCTGAAGTATAAGTGTCCGACAGTGCCGTACCTAAATCACCATCGTAAACATTCACCCAGTTTTCCAAAGCCATATAATTGGCATGTTTATACCCGAATTGCGCTCCGTGGAACATAAACCACTCGTGCGGATGCGTCCCCATCGGTTTCATATCGTACTTCATGGCAAAGTAACAGTTTGAAGTCCCCGTACAGAAACGGGCGTGTTCCTTCAAATAGGCAACAACGATATCGTGTACCTCAAACGAAAAACGACGGCGTGTTCCAAATTCAGAAAAGAGCATTCCATGATTGTTCGACAAAGCAATCTTCCCTTCCAATTTTTCCAAGATACTGTTCTTATCCGGTATCCTATTCAGGAATTGATTCTTTATTTCGGATATGATAGCCAGCAAAGGAACTTCATAAAGGGTTACTTTATACAGATAGTCGGTTACCTCCATGTGCAGATGGCGGTTTTCGTCCAAATAGACCTCAATTTTCTGCGGATCGAAGCGGAACGAAGAAAGCCACTCCCAATACACACGAGGCAAAAAACGGCAATGGCTGCACATGTATTCCAATTCTTCCTCTGTCAACGCCACCAACTTCAGGTTCTGAATTTCATTTCTCAAAGCATTCAGAAAGCCTTCCGTATATTCGGTTTCATCGCGGTCTTTAAAAGAAAACGTTCCTACCGCATACGGAAACAATTTGATATAAGCATACGAAGTGGTAAACTTATATAAATCTGTATCTAAAATAGTTTTTATTACCATAAATATTTCTATTAGGAACTGATCTTTACCATTCGATGATTTTCACAACGGAATACCTCGCCGGGGTATTCTGAAAGCAGATTCAAATTATGGGTTGTCATGATGATGGCAGACCCTTGACTGCATATCTCACGCAGCAATTCCACAATCCGGCATCCGGTTTCTACGTCCAAATTGCCGGTCGGTTCGTCTGCCAGTATAATTTCAGGCTTGTTCAAAATAGCGCGCGCAATCACGATTCGTTGCTGTTCACCTCCCGAAAGTTCGTTGGGCATTTTATATCCTTTATTGCTCATGCCTACCTGTTCCAGCACCTCGTTGATTCTTTCATCGATTTCGGCGCGGTTTTTCCATCCGGTTGCTTTCAACACAAATGCAAGGTTCTCGTATACGGTTCGGTCAGTAAGCAACTGGAAGTCTTGGAAAACGATTCCCAGCTTACGGCGCAAAGGCGCTATGTTCTTATATTTAATGGTACGCATGTTATACCCCAAAACCCATGCTTCACCTTCGCATACGTCCAATTCGCCATAAATGGTTTTCAGGAAAGTGGATTTTCCGCTTCCCACTTTCCCGATTATGTAAACAAATTCGCCTTTGTGCAGTTCGAAATCTATATCGCACAGGATTCCCAAGCCCTGCTGATTAATCGACACATTTTTATAGGAGACTAACGGTTGTTCTTCCATGCGTTATCAGTGTTTTTTCCAGTTTTCGCTATGGCGTTCTTTCAGCTCGCGCGCCAAATCTTCAATGCGATACCCCTTCGATGTCAGCAGCACAATCAGATGGTAAAGTAAATCCGCTCCTTCGTAAATCAACCGTTCATCGGTTCCGTTACAAGCTTCTATGATGGTTTCTACGGCTTCTTCGCCAACCTTCTGTGCCATTTTGTTTACCCCCGACTTAAACAGGCTGGTGGTATACGACTTTTCGGGCATCTCGGCGTGGCGTTTGTCGATGAAGTCTTGCAGTTCTTTCAAGAACATGATGTCTTGCTCGTTTTTCTCTCCCCAACAAGTATCTGTTCCCGTATGACAGACCGGACCTTCGGGATGTACCTTTATCAACAAGGTATCCTTATCGCAGTCTGCCTGAATCGAAACCACGTGCAGGAAGTTCCCGCTTTCTTCGCCCTTCGTCCACAATCTGTTTTTTGTGCGGCTGAAGAAGGTTACCTTACCTGTTTCTACCGTCTTGTCATACGCTTCTTTGTTCATAAACCCCAGCATCAATACTTTCTGGGTATAATTATCTTGGATTATCGCCGGAACAAGTCCGTTCATTTTTTCAAAATCAAGTTCCATATTCTCTTTATATTGCTTTACATCATATTATCGTATATTAATTCCTTCGCTGCGCAGGTAAGCCTTTAATTCAGGGATGGGTATTTCCCCGAAATGGAAGACGCTGGCAGCCAGTGCAGCATCCGCCTTGCCCTCCAAGAATGCGTCGCGGAAATGTTCTTTCTTCCCGGCGCCGCCCGAAGCGATTACAGGGATGGTAAGGCTTTCACTCAATTCAGCCAAAGCAGCATTGGCATATCCGTTTTTCACGCCGTCATGATCCATGCTGGTAAACAGAATTTCTCCCGCTCCTCTGTCGTTTACTTCTTTTGCCCAATCCATCAGGTAACGGTCGGTTTCCAGACGTCCGCCGTTCAGATAGCATTTCCATCCTTGCGGAGTTTGGCGTGCATCAATAGCCACCACACAGACCTGCGAGCCGAAATGTTTGGCTATATCATTCACCAACTGCGGATTACGGATTGCCGCTGAATTGACCGAAACTTTATCTGCACCTGCATTCAGCAGGCGATCGACATCTGCCAGCTCGCCTATTCCTCCGCCTACCGTAAAAGGTATATTGATTTCGGCGGCAATACGGCGTACCAAGTCGGTAAACGTTTTGCGTCCTTCGTGGCTGGCGGTTATATCTAAATAAACCAGTTCATCGGCTCCTTGTTCGCTGTACATCTTGCCCAGCTCCACGGGGTCGCCTGCCTCGCGGAGATTGACAAAGTTTGTTCCTTTCACCGTCTGTCCGTCTTTTATATCCAGACAGGGGATAATTCGTTTCGCTAACATATATTTATATTAATGAGCTGAGTTCTTTCAACGTGATACGACCTTCGTAGAGGGCTTTGCCGAAAACCACAGCCGGGATTCCCGCCGCTTCCAAAGCCAATATATCATCCAGCCGGCTTACTCCGCCGCTGGCTATCAGGTGCAGCTCCGGATGCGCCTCCATGATTTGCTTATACAGGTTTACGGAAGGTCCTTCCAGCATACCGTCGCGACTGATGTCTGTACAGAGTACCTTCTTTACACCTTTATTTATATAGTCTGCCAAAAAAGGCATCAATTCTTGCGTACTTTCTTCCTTCCAGCCGTTCACGGCTATTTTGCCGTTCTTCGTATCGGCACCCAAGATGATTTTCTCGCTTCCGTACATGCCGAGCCATTTGTCGAACAGTTCCGGGTGTTTAACCGCCACACTGCCCAGCGTAACCATCTGCGCCCCGTTGTCGAAAGCAATTACCAAATCTTCATCGCTCTTGATGCCCCCGCCGAAATCAATTTTCAGCGAAGTCTGCCCGGCTATACGGTCAAGCACCCGATAGTTTACCACGTGCTGCGAAGCCGCACCATCCAAATCGACCACATGCAGGCGCTGGATGCCGTACGCTTCAAATTCTTTCGCCACCTCTACCGGATTTTCATTATATATTTGTTTGGTATCGTAATCGCCCTGCGACAGACGGACACATTTTCCATCAATCAGGTCGATAGCCGGAATCAGTTCTATCATAGTGTTATCGGTTTAGAGATTTAAAAAATTAGAAAGGATGCGTTCGCCTACCTTCCCGCTCTTTTCGGGATGAAACTGCGTGGCATAGAAATTATCTTTATGCAACGCTGCGCTGAAAGGCAGGATATAATCGGTTACGGCTGCCGTATGGACATTCACCGGAACGTAGTAACTGTGTACGAAATAAACGAACTCTTCTTTCCCGAACCCCCGAAACAGCGGGCTGCATGTCTGCCCTATCGTGTTCCATCCCATGTGAGGCACTTTATCCTCATGCTTCTTCGGGAGGAAACGGCACACATCGGTATCGAAAATACCCAGACAGTCGGTATCTCCCTCTTCCGAATGGCGGCACATGAGCTGCATCCCCAAACAGATGCCCAGTACGGGTTGTTTCAAGTCTTTTATAAAAAGGTCAAGTCCGTTTGCCCGCAAGTGGTTCATGGTGGTTTCCGCCTCGCCCACTCCGGGAAAAATAATCTTGTCAGCCTTCAGCAACAGTTCCTTGTCCGATGTAATGACAGGCTCCACTCCGAGCCGCCTCAACGCATAGTCAACCGAAAAAAGGTTGCCGGCGTTATATTTGATAATAGCTACTTGCATTCCGTCAATTCATTTTTTGCAAAAATAACGAATTATACGTTCACACCAAGAATCTGTAACAAAAAGTTTCCTTTCAGCCGTTCTTGGCTTCGTAATTCTTAAAATTCCCCGTTATCAGGTTTTCGCTTTCGGGGTTCAGCTCGATGGCTCGCTTCAGGTCGGCAGCGGCTTTTTCCTTATCGCCTTTCAGCAAATAAACACGTCCGCGCTCCTGATACAGGCGAGCGTTATCTTCCATCAGTTCCATCGCTTCGGTATACGTATCAATCGCCTTGTCAAAGTCTTTTTGCAAGAGGAATATCCCTGCCTTCAGCAAGTAACCTTCTTCGTGGAAAGGATTCAGCGATATTACGTGGTCGATGCCTTGCAATGCCGCCTCCACATTACCCAACGCCGCGTCTATTTTTCCGTTCAGCAACAGAGCTTCTTCACTGTCGGGGCTCAGTTGCAGCACTTTCTGTATGTCTTCTTTCGCATCTTTCGCCTGACGCATCTCCCACAAGATTTCGGCGCGCAGCAGGTAGGCGTTGATAAACCCGTCATCCTGCACGAGGGCTTTGGTCAGCAGCACAACTGCCTGCAAGTCGTTTTTCAATCCTTTAGCGGCACGTGCCGACTGGTAATACACGGTGGCGTTTTTGTCGTCTAAGGCAAGCGCTTTCTGGCAAACATCGTTCATGGTTGCATAGTCTTCCTGCATATAACATACGTTGGCAAGCGCCAGCCATGCACTCAGGTTCGTAGCGTCTTTTACAGTCAGCCGCTCCAACGTGTGGCGGGCGTCTTCCAAATGTCCCGTCTGCAAATAGGCGTTTGCCAGCAGCCCCAGAGTTTCCGGTTCGTCGTTCAGCGCAACGGCACTCTCGAAACATTTAATGGCGTAGGCAAGTTGCCCCATGTTCCGTGCGCGAATCCCATCGTATTTTAGTATTTCAAAATTTTTCTCGTCTTGTCCGGTCTGATTTCCATCTGTTTTGCTTCCCCCGAACAGGGATGATAATAAACCCATAATAATGAAGTATTTATAGTCTGTTCAAGCATTGCCCTCCACCCGTTTGCCATACCGTGAAACCGGCTGTGATTTTGCCTTGCAAAACACTACCGCAAGAAACCCTCATCCCATGCGGATAAGTTCCTCCTTTCTTCCCATAGCGTTGGTTAACGCTACGGGTAGAATTTTTCAGGTTTCAAAACCAAGCTAAGCAACATTAAAACAGGCTGTTAGTTCGTACTGCGTACAAATATACGATTTCGTGCGCACAAAGGCTTGCTCCTTGCAGCTTTTTTTGTTAAAAACATCAAAAATAAAGTATTATGTAATACAAGGTATTTAAATAAAGCATATATTTGTGCCATACAAACAATTATTGAAATACAAATGAATGTAGACAATGTAAAATCACAGATGCGTAAAGGGATGTTAGAATACTGCATTCTTTTACTGTTACACCGGGAGGCATCCTACGCTTCGGATATCATCATGAAGCTGAAAGAAGCCAAGCTGATTGTGGTAGAGGGTACGCTTTATCCGCTGCTCACCCGGTTAAAAAACGATGGACTCTTGTCGTACGAGTGGGTGGAATCGACACAGGGGCCTCCCCGCAAGTACTACCAACTGACGAAACAAGGCGAAGAATTTCTCTCCGAACTGGAAACTGCTTGGGATGACCTTTCGGATACTGTAAATCACTTAAGACAAAAACTTCTAACAGCTAACATATTATGAAAAAGACACTGACAATCAATTTGGGCGGAACCGTTTATAACATAGATGAGGATGCCTATGTTTTACTGGATAATTACCTGAATAACCTGCGCTATCATTTCCGCAAGCAGGAAGGGGCGGATGAAATTGTGCGCGACATAGAAACACGCATCGCCGAACTGTTTAACGAATGTATCCGCGACGGGAAGCAGGTGATAACGATAGAGATAGTGGAGAGCGTGATAGCCCGCATGGGTAAACCGGAAGATTTAAATGATGAGGCGGACGAGGAACAAGAGAAGAAGGATACCGACAAAAACATATCGCGCCGGCTGTTCCGTAATCCGGACGACCGCATACTGGGAGGTGTGATTTCGGGTATCTCGGCTTACTTCGGATGGGACCCCACGTGGGTGCGTATCATACTCATTGTGTTCGGATGCTTCGTTCACGGACTGATACTGGCTTACCTGATAGCTTGGATTGTCATCCCGATGGCGCAGACGGCTACCGAGAAGTTGCAGATGCGCGGCGAACCGATCAATGTAACCAACATCGGCAAGACGGTGACGAACGGATTTGAACGCGCCAACGAGTTTGCACATTCCGAAAAGCCACGCTCGTTTCTCCACCGCTTGGGCAATGCTTTTGTGGCGGTCATCGGATTCTTGCTGAAGCTGTTCCTGATACTCGTAGCCATTTGTTGCGCCCCGGCATTGTTGGTAGGGCTGATTGTTTTGTTCGCACTGCTTATGGCTGCTACAGGCATACTGGTAAGCATCCCGGCAGCTTTTTATAACACCCTGCCTTATATCGACTGGAATCTGATTGGCAACTCGCCGACTATCGCCATCACCATAGCTGTTTGCGGACTGCTGGCTATCGGTATCCCGGTGGTAGGACTGCTGCAACTCATCCTGCAAGGTTTCGGCAAGTGGAAACCCATGTCTACCTCAACAAAGATTATCCTTATCCTGCTTTGGTTTATAGCGATGGCGGTGGGAATAATATTCTTGCTTCAAGCTCCGTTTTTCGAATATTCTTATTTCCCCGCCCTATTCACTTGATGCTTTCAATTTAAAAGGTTATCTTTGCCAATACCAAACTAAAAACGAATATGACTAAGAAAATACTTTTGCTGGGTTCCGGCGAGTTAGGAAAGGAATTTACCATTGCCGCACAACGTTTGGGGCAATACATCGTAGCTTGTGATTCATACGCGGGCGCTCCTGCCATGCAGGTGGCAGACGCTTGCGAGGTGTTCAATATGTTAGACGGCGAAGCGCTCGACCGCGTTGTAGAAAAATACCATCCGGACATCATAGTCCCCGAAATCGAAGCCATACGCACCGAACGGCTTTACCATTTGGAAAAAGAGGGAATTCAGGTAGTGCCGAGTGCGCGTGCCGTTAATTTCACCATGAACCGCAAGGCTATCCGTGATTTGGCTGCCAAAGAGCTGGGACTGAAAACGGCAAAATATTTTTATGCCACTTCGTTGGAAGAGCTGAAAGAAGCGGCTGAAAAGATTGGCTATCCGTGTGTAATCAAGCCGCTGATGTCTTCATCGGGAAAAGGGCAGTCGGTAGCCAAAGGACCCGAAGACCTGCAATACTCATGGGATTACGGATGCAGCGGTAGCCGTGGCGACATCAAGGAACTGATTATCGAAGAGTTTATCCAGTTCGACAGTGAAATTACATTGCTTACTGTTACTCAGAAAAACGGGCCTACGCTGTTCTGCCCTCCTATCGGTCACGTTCAGAAGGGTGGCGATTACCGCGAAAGTTTCCAGCCTGCACACATTGCCCCCGAACATTTGGCGGAGGCACAGCGCATGGCTGCCAAAGTAACCGAGGCACTGACGGGATACGGGCTGTGGGGCGTAGAGTTTTTCCTGAGCCACGATAAGGGTGTTTACTTCTCTGAACTCTCTCCGCGTCCGCACGACACCGGCATGGTTACGCTTGCCAATACACAAAACTTAAATGAGTTTGAACTACATCTTTACGCCGTATTGGGCTTACCCATTCCGGGCATTACCCAAGAACACATCGGGGCAAGCGCTGTCATCCTGTCGCCGATAGCAAGCAAGGAAACGCCGCGCTACCGTGGCGAAGAGCTGGTTTGTTCGCAACCCAACACGTATTTGCGTATCTTCGGCAAACCGTTTACCAAACTGAACCGCCGCATGGGTGTGGTAGTTTGTTACGACAAGAACGATGGCGACCTCAACGCATTGCGCGAAAAATGTAAAAAGCTGGCTTCGAAGATAGAAGTCTATTAAACCCGGATATTGTCCTTCTTTTATTAAGACAGAAAGGCACGAGCGGCAGAAAAATGCAGTTCGTGCCTTGTTTTTTATCCTGCCGTCCGGTGTGCCGTTTTTATGTAAATTTGTTCTTTTAATACATTTATTAATCAAGCTATCAAACAATTCGCTACTTTTGTTGTTAGCAAAAAATAGAAACGAACCTTTCAAAAACAACAGAAAGGTAGCCCCTGCGTTTCGCGCAAATAAAAAACAATAAGTCTACCGGGGAAGGACTGAAACTAAAACAAACAAAAATGAAAAAGGTATTACTGACATTGATTATGGGAATGTTTGCGGTAGCAGGCTTCTCACAGCTGAGATGGGACGTGAAGTTCGGCATGAACTTTGGGAACATGACCAAGTTGGACAACTCAAAAGTATTGCCCGGATTTACAGCGGGTATAGGTATGGATTATGAGTTTAACGAACATTGGGCTTTTCAGCCGGGGCTGATGGTTACCTCTAAAGGTTTCAAATACAAATTTGAGGGAGAGAAGTTTACAGCCCGGCCGATTTACTTGGATATCCCTTTAACGGCTGCCTACAAATTCCCCATTACAGATGATGTGAAATTTGTTGTTAATGCCGGTCCTTATTTAGGTATCGGGGTAGGCGGCAAATCGAAACTGCACATTGACAATGCGAAAAGCAACAAAATGTTTGCCGACGACGGAATGAACTGGAAACGCTTCGACTTGGGTATCCAGTGGGGTGTAGGCGTAGAACTGGGCGAACACTACCTGATAAACATCACCGGACAAAACGGATTTATCACACCGTATCACTTTGACAACGATTACGATGGTGACAAACCCCGTAACATGAACTTTGCAATCGGTGTAGGATATAGATTCTGACCGTTGAGACGGCAAAAAAAGACACATTGAGTTTATGCAAAAACATAAGCGGTAAAGACAGGTAACTCTACCGTATGCGTTACCGAACACATGCGGATGCGTTAATGAAAACATCCGCATGTGTTTTTTACTTATAATCAGAAGGCTTTGGAGGGCATGATTCGTCTTCCGAAGCCTTTTTCATAGAAACGTAATAACGAATACACGGATTTGAAACACAAATTGATGACCTTTGGGCAGATTTAAATTCAACATGTATAGCTATGGAAGTTATTGCTGGAAAATACGTAGTAGAATGTTTGCCCGGAGGAGAGTATTACGCTTACCTGCTGGAGCATGAACAGTGTTTTGCTTACGGCGAAACGGTGGAAGATGCCATCGAAAACGTAGAGCTGATGGCAGAAGAATTTCTGTACGAAATCTCTTCGATGTACACGCTTGAAGACATGGCATAATGCGGTTTCTTAATCTGTAAAACTATGGAACAAAGACCTTATTACCGAACGGTGGTTTTATCGGACATCCATTTGGGAACAACCCACTCGAAAGTAAACGAAGCGAGCGACTTTTTAAGCAGCGTAGACTGTGAGCGTCTGATACTGAACGGCGACATCATCGACGGATGGAACTTACAGAAGTCGGGCGTAAAGAAGTGGAAGCCGGAGCATACGCGCTTCTTTAAAATCATTATGAACATGATGGAGAAACACGGAACAGAGGTTATCTACGTGCGGGGAAACCACGATGATTTTCTGGACAGTCTGGTTCCGCTGCGTTTCGGAAACATCCAGATAGTGAAAGACTACATGCTGGAGAGCAACGGACGTTATTACTTTGTAACCCACGGCGACGTGTTCGACCGCGTGACGACGGAAATGAAATGGCTTGCCAAGTTGGGCGACATCGGATATACGCTGCTGCTGTGGCTCAACGGACTGTATAACCGTTACCGGGTGAAACACGGAAAGCCTTACTACTCACTCTCGCAAGCCATCAAGCAGAAGGTGAAAACTGCCGTATCGTATATTTCCGACTTTGAGCGTGTGCTTGTGTCTTTCGCCCGCGCACGGGAATGCGACGGCGTTATCTGCGGACACATCCATCATCCGGAGAACAGCATGATAGACGGCATTCACTATCTGAATTCGGGCGACTGGGTAGAAACGCTTTCGGCACTGACCGAAGATAATGAGGGCAACTGGCAGGTGATGTATTACTCCGATTTTGCCCTGCGCGAATCCGGTTCCAACGTATTGGCTCTAAATATAGCATCATGAAAATATTATTCATCGTTCAGGGCGAAGGGCGGGGACATCTGACCCAAGCCATTTCGTTAGAAAAACTGTTACGCGACAACGGGCACGACGTGGTCGAGATTCTGGTGGGGAAAAGCGAAGCACGGCGGTTGCCGGGGTTCTTCGTGCGCAGCGTTCACGCACCCATCAAGCAGTTCACCAGTCCCAATTTCCTGCCCACGCAGGCAAACTGTCGCGCCAACCTGCCGCGCAGCGTGGTTTATAACCTGTTCAAGCTGCCCGAATACGCCGAAAGCGTTTACTTCATCCATCGGCGGATAAAAGAGAGCAAAGCTGACTTGGTAATTAATTTCTACGAACTGCTTACGGGGCTGACTTACTTCTTCTTCCGCCCGTCGGTTCCGCAGGTATGTATCGGACATCAGTACCTGTTCCTTCACCGCGATTTCGGGCTGCCCAAACAAAAACGTTGGAGCATGTTTCTGCTCAATCTTTTTACACGGCTTACTGCGCTGGGCGCGAAACGGAAACTAGCGTTGTCGTTCCATCCGATGGCAGACGACGGAACCATCCGCGTCATCCCTCCCCTGCTCCGGTCAGACGTATTTATACAAGAAGCCACCGAGGGAAACTATATCCACGGCTACCTGCTGAATGCGGGCTTTGCCCAAAGCGTGCGCCGCTGGCATAAGGAATACCCCGACGTTCCCCTCCACTTCTTTTGGGACAATTTTGAGGAAAACGATCCGGTAAAGAAGATAGACGATACGCTGTATTTCCACCAGTTAGACGATGTAGACTTCCTGCGCCGCATGGCGGGATGTAAAGCATACGCCAGCACCGCCGGTTTCGAATCTATCTGCGAAGCGATGTATTTAGGCAAACCTATCCTGATGGTTCCGGCACACATCGAACAAGAATGCAATGCGTTCGATGCCGTAAGAAACGGAGCGGGAGTAACCGATGAAGATTTCAACTTGGAACGCTTGCTTGCTTTCTCTGAAACTTACCGTCCCAACCCCGACTTCATGCGCTGGGCTAAATCGGCAGAACATGTAATCGTAGATGAGTTAGAATATTTCTTACCTCAAAGTCAGCCGCACCACATGTATATGGTAGAAGATTTCGTATAAACACACACCAACATATAACCAACCATTGTAACCGAGACTGTTTGATTCTGCTTATCTGCCGGCATCAGACAGTCTCTTAATTTATTACAAATTATTTGCATAATCCGATTTTTTTTACATAAATTGCCCTGCAAAACGAAACAACCTTTAAGTTATACACGATGATAACCGACACTCCCCCATCGGGCAGTTTATCCAACCGTTGCAGCGGTTGCCTACTTTCGTGCGCTTTCCGCCGGCATCTGCCGATAGCGTGACGGTATCCTCCTATTTCTAACACGAACAAATGATATTAATCACTTAATCAAAACACTATGAATAATCGAATTACTCAAATCTACAAACAGCGTTACCTATCAGAGTTTCAAAACATATTTATCATATTTTGGGTTATAGACTTAGTAGACGGAGTTGACTACGGATTCCAAAGCGACATGTTCTTCTATGCAATAATATTCACAACTGTAGTCAGTTTTTTACTATTAATAATCTATGCAACCCAAAAAGTACGAAACGACAAACTTTTCTACGGGAAAGTAACCCCGTGGGTAGAAGTAACAGAACCGACAGGCTACATCAAAACGAAAAAAACGTTGGCACGCTGGAAAGTAACCTACTATTTGTCGCTCTACGCCGTAATGCCTGCCATCCTTTTTTACCTATATTATCAAGGCAGCCCTTACGAGGAACTTTTACATGGAATCGTAACAACGATATTCATGATATGGCTGATCGCCGGATTTGTTCTTTTCTTCAATGGGGATGAAGATGCTTAAAACAATACACCATACGAATGAGAGCCTGTTAAACCCGAAACCTAATGATTTAGGCTTAACAGGCTCTTAAAAACAGAAAAAAGGGAGATTTTGAAATCCTTTTGTAACATAAAATGCTTTTCTTTGCAAAAAAGTACGAATTTGTTATGGTACAGAAGAAAAAACAAGAGACTTATTACCTTGAAAGGGATATCAGTTGGATGTATTTCAACCGACGTATTTTGCAGGAAGCCACACGCACTCACGTGCCTTTATTGGAGCGTATGTCTTTTTTAGGCATTTACTCGAATAACTTGGATGAATTTTTCAGAGTACGCATGGCTACCCAAAACCGCATAGCCGAATGTGGCGACCGTGCGGCCTCGCACGAAAGAGAACATGCGATGAAGCTCATCAAGCAAATCAACAAGCTGAACTCCGGCTACATGAAAGAGTATGAAGCCACGGTTCATCAGATTACGCAGGAATTACGGAAAGAAAACATTTACCAAATCACAGATAGCGAGATTACTCCCGAACAGTTGGAGTTTATCCGTTCGTACTACAAAAAGAACCTGAGCGGACTGATGATTCCGGTGTGGTTTTCGGCGGTCAAACTGCTCGACAGTGAAAACGATGAAAATATCTATCTGGCAGTAAAAGTTAGCCGGAAATCGCCTAAAGCTCAATCGGACTATGCGTTTATGGAACTTCCCGTCAACGTATGCGGACGCTTCGTGCGGCTTCCGGATTCGGATGGAAAGAGTTACCTGATGTACTTGGATGACGTAGTGCGCTGCTGCCTGCCGTTAGTATTCGAAGGCTTGGGCTACACCGAGTTTGAAGCCTACGCCTTTAAGTTTACACGCGATGCGGAAATGGAAATCGACAATGACCTGCGCACGGGTACGCTTCAGAAGATATCGAAAGGCGTAAAGAGCCGCAAACGGGGCGAACCGCTGCGTGTATTATACGACAGTGAGATGCCGAAAGACCTGCTGAGACGTGTATTGAAGAAATTAGATTTGGATACGCTGGACACGGTATTAGAAAGCGGACGTTATCAGAACCATAAAGACTTGATGCGTTTCCCCGACTGCGGACATACGGATTTGAAATATCCGGCGTGGACTCCTATCTTGAAGAAAGAGCTGGACGGCCCGGACAGTATCTTAGAAAAGATTCGCCAGCAAGACCGTTTCATCCACGTGCCTTACCATAATTTCGACTCTTTCATCCGGGTTCTTCAGGAGGCGGCTGTAAGCAAACAAGTGCAAAGCGTGAAGATAACGCTGTATCGGTTGGCTAAAGAATCGAAAGTAGTCAAGGCGTTGATAGCTGCGGCACGCAACGGAAAGAAAGTCACGGTTGTCATCGAACTGTTGGCACGCTTCGACGAGGCTTCCAACATCAACTGGTCTAAGAAGATGCAAGATGCAGGTATCAAAGTAATTTTCGGCGTAGAGGGATTGAAAGTCCACTCAAAGATTACCCACATCGGCATGAAAAAAGGTCCGGACATAGCCTGCATCAGTACCGGAAACTTCCACGAAGGAAATGCGCGCATGTACACCGACTGTGTATTGATGACCGCACTCCCCCAATTAGTAAGAGAAGTAGATTCGGTATTCGATTTCATCGAACGTCCTTACAGTCCGGTACGCTTTAAGAACCTGCTTGTTTCGCCCAACGAAATGAAGAAGAAGTTCATTGCGCTAATCAACGACGAAATAAAGAATAAAAAAGCAGGCAAACCGGCATATATCAAAATAAAAATCAACCACATCACCGACCCTATCATGGTAGAAAAGCTATATGAAGCATCGCGGGCGGGGGTAGACATTGATTTGTTGGTACGCGGCAACTGTTCGCTGGTAACGGGCATCGAAGGAGTGAGCGACCACATTCGCATCCGGGGAATCATAGACCGATACTTGGAACATTCGCGCATCTTCATCTTCGCGGCAGGAGGTGAAGAGAAAATATTTATCGGCTCGGCAGACTGGATGCCGCGGAACTTAGACCACCGCATCGAGGTGGTAACTCCGGTATTCGACCCGGCGATAAAGGGCGAAATGAAACGAATCGTAGAATACGGGCTGAACGATACACTTCAGGGACGCATCGTAGACGGCAAAGGAGAAAACCAATTCCAAGACATCGGCGAGAATCCCCCGTTCCGTTCACAAGAAGCATTATACGATTATTATTTAGCAGAAAACGCCGGTACAGGCGAATAATCATATAAAACTACAAAACATTATGGCAAAAGATAAAGAGGATTCAGCAACGTATGCAGCCATTGACATCGGTTCGAATGCTGTCCGGTTGCTGATAAAACGAATGTCAGAGAAAGACGGAGAAATCCGCTCTTCAAAAGAAATTTTATTACGTGTTCCGTTACGCTTGGGATTTGATGTTTTTGCGAAAGGCGAAATATCAGAAAAGAAAGAAAAAAACATGATTCGCCTGATGAAAGCGTATAGCAACCTGATGGAGATTTACGGCGTGAAATACTGCCGTGCATGTGCCACGTCTGCCATGCGTGATGCCCAAAACGGAAAAGACATTATAAAACGTATTGAGAAGAAAACAGGCATCCAAATAGAGATAATCGACGGACAAGAAGAAGCGAAGATTATCTATAACAACCATCTGGAGTGCATGGAAGACCGCAAGGGAAATTACATTTATGTAGATGTGGGCGGTGGCAGTACGGAAATCAACCTGCTGTCGCAAGGTGAACTGATGTGCAGCCGTTCTTACAACATCGGTACAGTACGTATTCTGAACAATGCGGTAAAAGAAAAAGAATGGGAAAGACTGAAGAAAGACATGGCAGAGTTGGCGCAGTCGTACCCGCAAACCAACATCATCGGTTCAGGAGGAAACATCAACAAGCTGTACCGCTTGGCAGAAAAAAAAGAAAAGAAACAACTGCGCATGTTGGTGACTACGCTCAGTGCCCTGCATGAAGACCTGAAATCATTGTCGGTAGAAGAACGTATGGAAAAATACAGCCTGAAACCCGACCGTGCAGACGTAATCGTTCCGGCAGGAGAAATCTTTCTGACCATAGCCAACATTATCGGGGCTACGTATATTTACGTCCCGGTAATCGGTTTGTCTGATGGCATCATCGACGACCTCTATGCGCGCAACAAAGCAACACTCACAGCAGAATAGTTTCTTACAATACCACGATAAAAAAAGACTGTCATCTCAGGATTTTGAAATGACAGTCTTTCTTTTGCTTAATCTTTAACTTATATTCATCGCAATAAAAAAAGCGCATAAATGCGCTTGTCGAGCCGAAAGCGGGACTCGAACCCGCGACTTACTCATTACGAATGAGTTACTCTACCAACTGAGTTATTTCGGCAATCTTTTCTTCTGAAAAGCGATGCAAAGATACGGCTTTATTTGAATATACAAAACGAATTTGAGTATTTTTTCTAAGAGCCTGTTTAAATTTTGCTCTGCCTCAGTTTGAGAATTGTTTTCGAGGATGTTTTTCGGCTTTTACGAGGAGGATAGCGGGCTATCTGACGAGTAAAAACGGGGAAACAGACCGGAAACAAACTCAAAAAGGGGCGGATAAAAATACTTAATCGGAAAATTTAAACAGGCTCTAAAAAATCAATAGAACTCAGGGATACAAATGAAGGCTGTCTGAAAATGAACATTCATTTCAAAACAGCCTTTGTTCTTTATTTTATCTCAATGATATATCCGCCACGGAACACCTCGCCGGGAGCAAGATGTTGTATCCAGTCTTTATCTTTGAACTCTCCCGTATATCCATGACGGTCGCAACGACCGTACCACGGTTCGATGCAAACAAACGGGGCATTTTTACCGGGAGGAGACCATAATCCGACTACCGGCGCATCGAAATACAGGCTCAAGCAAGGTTGCTTGTCGTTATCGTAAAGCGTCACTTCTTTTACCTGACTGTCTTCCAGTATCAGTGCATCGCGGTCGAATGTATGTATGTCAATAGGAAGCAGCCCGTCTGCATCAAGCATAAGCGGATAGGATTTCGACGTGTCTGCACAACCTTTTTCGGCGATAAGCAAATATCTTAAACTTTCTTTACAGTCGAAACCGAAAAAGCCTCTGCGATTTTCCGTGGGGTTGAAACCCGGATAATAAAACGCCGGATGCGCTCCTATCTGGAAATAAATATCTTCATCCGAGGGGTTGCTTACTTGCCACATTACCCGGATTCTGTTTCCTTCCAAGCGGTAACCTATTTCCAGACAGAACGGATAGGGATATTTCTCACGAGTTTCCTCGTTATCGGAAAGGCGGAAACGAATTTCATCGGCTGTTTCGGAAATCAACTCGAAATCCATGTCGCGGGCAAACCCATGCTGGGTAAGATTAAAAGAGCGGTTGTTTACAGAATAAGTATTCTGCCATACACTTCCCACGATGGGAAACAGTACCGGAGAATGGCGTTTCCAGAAAGCCGGATCAGCCTGCCAAAGATACTCTTTGCCGTTACAGACAATGCTGCACAGTTCGGCGCCATGCGGAGAAACCTGAATGGTAAGACGGGAATTGGATAATGTCTTCATAACGAATCTTTTTAAGTTGTGTTTTCTGATACAAATTTAATCTTTTTGCGCGAATATCCAAGCCGTTTTGTTTTCATAAACACATGCGGATGCGCTTATGAGAACATGCGGAAGCGTTGAGTAACACATGCGGATGCGTCGGACAACACATGCGGAAGCGTTCAGGCGGGGTAATCGGCGGGATGTAAACGGATAAAAAACAAGCCTTTAAACATTTCCCGAACCTGCGGGAAACATTTAAAGGCTTGTTTCATGCCCTGAGTGTGCAGGATTTTTATTTCAATCGTGCCAAAGTTTCTTTGATGCGGCGCATTGCCTCAACGATATTCTCGTCGGAAGTGGCATAACTCATACGGATGCACTCCGGTGCACCGAAGGACGTACCTCCAACACAAGCCACATGGCCTACTTCAAGCAAGTACATAGCCAAATCATCGGCATTGGCAATTACGCGGTCGCCATCTTTCTTTCCAAAGAATGAATCGCATTTCGGGAAGAGGTAGAAAGCTCCCTGCGGAACGTTTACTTCAAATCCCGGAATTTCCTTTGCCAGCTTCACAATCAAATCGCGGCGGCGTTCGAAAGCCTTGCGCATTTCTTCTACCGGAGCCTGTGTACCCGTATAGGCAGCTTCGGCTGCTTTTTGTGATACCGAGCAAGGGCCGGAGGTATATTGTCCCTGAAGTTTGTTTACTCCTTTCACAATCCATTCGGGAGCGGCGATGAATCCGATACGCCATCCGGTCATGGCGTATGCTTTTGACACACCGTTTACGATGACCACACGGTCTTTTATTTCAGCAAACTGCGCGATGCTCTGGTGTTTTCCGATGTAGTTGATGTGTTCATAAATTTCATCGGCTATCACAATGACACGTTCGTGTTTAGCCAACACGTCGGCAAGCCCTTTCAGTTCTTCCTGCGTATAAACCGAGCCGGTAGGGTTAGACGGAGAACACAATATCAGCGCACGGGTTTTCGGCGTAATGGCTGCTTCCAACTGTGCAGGAGTAATCTTGAAGTCTTGGTCGATACCTGCACGCACAATAACCGGAGTACCTTCTGCCAGTTTCACCATTTCAGGATAGCTTACCCAATAAGGAGCGGGAACGATAACTTCGTCGCCTTTATTGACAAGTGCCATTATCGTATTGCATACAGACTGTTTGGCACCGTTCGCACAACTGATTTGGGCAGCCGTATACTCCAAACCGTTTTCGTTTTTCAGCTTTGCAACGATAGCGTTACGCAAAGCAGGATATCCAGCCACGGGCGAATAACGCGAATAGTTCTCGTCGATAGCTTTTTTGGCAGCTTCTTTAATATGGTCGGGCGTATTGAAGTCCGGTTCGCCAACACTCAAATTAATGACGTCTACACCTTGTGCTTTTAATTCACTACTCTTTTGTGACATAGCCAATGTTGCCGAAGGCGACAGGCTATTTAAACGGTCTGAAAGTTGATTCATTGTTTTCGCTTGTTTAGGTTGTTAATTTCCTGCAAAAGAAATCATTTTCTGTCACATATAAAAACATTTTAAGAAAATTGTCATTTTCCTTCCAAGCACCTCCCGACAAGGCATAAAAAAACGGCTCTTATGCTACATCTCCAAGCAGATGACACATAAGAGCCGTCCGAATTAATATTCTTTATTTACGGTCGCCTAAAATACGCAGCAAGTAAATGAACAGGTTGATGAAATCGAGATACAGAGTCAAGGCTCCCATAAGGGCTATTTTCTGTGTCGTTTCGTTTACCTCTATGTCATCGCCACCAAGCAATTGCTTGATTTTCTGCGAATCGTAAGCTGTAAGTCCTACAAACAGCAACACGCCCACATAAGAGATAATCATATCCATCATAGAGTTCTGCAAAAAGAGATTCACCACCGAAGCGATGATAAGCCCGATGACTCCCATGATGCAAAGACTTCCGATGCGTGTCAGGTCTTTTTTCGTTACATAGCCAAACAGCGCCATCGCACCAAAGGTTCCCGCCGTAACAAAGAAGGTGGTAGCGATAGAGCTAAGCGTGTAAACCATGAACAGTATCGACATGGTTACGCCGTTTAACACCGAATAAGCGATGAAAAGCAGGGTAGCCGTAGTAAAGCTGATGCGGTTGATGCGTGCAGACATATACATCACAAGCCCTAATTCGGCTATAAGGATTCCCCAAAACATGATGCTGTTTTGAGCTATCATCGAAATAAGCGCGTACGATTTTGCCACATACATAGCCACAAATCCGGTAATAACCAGCGCGAGAGTCATCCAAAGATATACGCTACGAAACAAAGCAGTCTGTGCCGCTTTTGCCGCATAATTTCTTACTAAATTGTTTGTTTCCATAAAGCGATGTTTTATTTATTAAAATGTAATGTATGCCCCATACGGTCTTTCTTGGTATGCAGATAACGTTCGTTATAAGGATTAGGCGTTACTTCGATGGGAACATTCTCCACGATTTCCAAACCGTAAGCCTCCAGTCCCACGCGCTTCACCGGGTTATTGGTTAATAGGCGCATTTTATGAATGCCTATTTCGCGCAATATTTGAGCACCTACACCGTAATCTCGCTCGTCTGCCTGATGTCCCAAACAGATGTTGGCATCTACCGTGTCCATCCCTTCTTCCTGCAACTTATAGGCTTTCATTTTTTCCATCAGCCCGATGCCTCTTCCTTCTTGGTTCAGATATACTACCGCTCCCTTTCCTTCACGCTCTATCTGCTGCATGGCGCGGTGAAGCTGTTCGCCGCAATCGCAACGCATTGACCCGAAGATATCACCGGTTGCGCATGAAGAATGTACCCGTACCAATACAGGTTCATTTGCTTCGAACGTACCTTTTATCAGCGCCACGTGTTCCAAGCCATTGCTTTTCTGACGGAAAGGAATCAACCGGAAGTGACCGTAAGCAGTGGGCATGTCAACCTCTACCCCACGTTCAACCAGCGATTCTTGTTTCAACCGATACGCTATCAGGTCGGCAATCGAAATCAATTTAAGTCCGTATTCGTCTGCCAGCTTTCTCAATTCAGGCAAACGTGCCATCGTACCGTCTTCGTTCATCACTTCCATCAGAGCCGCAGCCGGATAAAGCCCAGCCAAACGAGCCATGTCTACGCAGGCTTCGGTATGTCCGGCGCGCCGAAGCACCCCTTTTTCCTGTGCATACAGCGGATTGATGTGTCCGGGACGTCCAAAGGTTTCAGGTGTCGAAGCCGGGTCAGCAAGCGCACGAATGGTTGCAGCACGGTCGGCAGCCGAAACTCCGGTAGTACAGCCTTCCAGTTTATCCACAGTAACCGTAAACGGAGTTCCCAGCACAGATGTATTATTAGATACCTGATGAGGCAGGTCGAGTTCTTCACAACGCGAAAGAGTGATAGGAGCGCAGAGTACCCCCCGGGCATGTTTCAGCATAAAGTTGACCTTTTCGGGAGTGATCAGTTCGGCTGCCACCACCAAGTCTCCTTCATTTTCGCGATCTTCATCGTCTACTATGATTACAAATTCTCCTTTACGAAAATCCTCGATAGCTTCTTCGATGGTATTCAGTTTGACTTTTTCCATAATTTCTGTTCTTCTATTTTATTATTGTTGTTTATCATTATCATATATGTCTCTTATTCTGTTCTGTACATCGCGACTGGTCTTCACGATAACTTTCAAGTCTTTATCCAACCTTACACGATAACGCCAGATATTAAGCCATATCAGCAACCCGGCAGGAATAACCAAGCCACACAAAGCGTTCAGCCAGCGATTGTCGAACAAGCTCTTATGAGCTTTAACCGACAAGAACGGATAATTGTTCAAGTAATTCAGCAGAATGGTGTCTTTCGTATTCGAAAGTTCTTCTACCAGCCCTTCCATCTGCTGACTTATCCCGGCAATAACATCGTCGTGTTCGTTATTTGTAAATACACGGAAATAATTGGGCGGCCCTAACAGCTTGTGTGTCCGGGCATAATCCTCACACTCTCCGATAAGCGTATCAAGCAGAAGCACGTCGTTCGCATAATCAGGAGTATGGATAATAACTTCTTTCTTAAACAAATGGCGCGACAAGCGAAGTCCCAACAGTTTACGGAAGAAGGCGGCATATACATCAATATTAAATACGACAGAATCTTTATTCGACTTGTAAGTAAGGAAAGCTCCCAAAGGTGCCAGCACAAGGGTACTCATCCATGTTCCCAACACCACATTCATCTCACCGCTCCGCCCTACACGAGTTGCTCCGGAGTCAATAATGTAATAAAGAACGAATATCAGGACAGATATTACAACCGGCATTCCCAATCCACCTTTACGGATAATTGCACCCAACGGAGCCCCAATAAAAAAGAAAATAATACATGCCAGCGAAAGCGTTATCTTTTTATGCCAATCAGATTTATGACGAAGAATATTGTTGTCGGCATCACGAGTCATGAACGTTTTCATATTCCATTCAGACAATAAAGAAGAAATACGCCGTTCCGTATCGGTCAGCACCTTCAGCTTCTCGGCAGAAGGCAATGAATTAAACACACTGTCTGTATTAATCATTGTCAGCTTCGCTTTTTCCGCCTTAATAGAATCCACACGGTTCATCACAGGCTGCCTGTAAGTGGTTTGCATCATATCTTTGTGCATGGCGCGTCCCACACTGTCTACATACGTACTCAGCGAGTCGATAGCTTGTGAAATTTCACGCATGTTTTTGATGTCTGAACGCTGGTTCAGGAAATTTCCGTCTACCGTTTCAAAGTTCGTATCAAAATCAATCAGCGTATGCTTTTCGCGGAACGACTCACGGCGGTAAGGAACATTTCGGGAGATAACCGACTGCGAACGCAAGTTTTCAAACTGCTCGCCGTTATACAGATGCAGATAAAGGTGCTTTTTATCGGCAGTCAGCTCCAAGCTGCCTTCTTCGCCCCAAATAATATGAGCGTTTTCAAATCCGTCCGAGAAGTTATATATCAAAATATCTTTCAGCATTCCCGTCTCACGGTCTTTATGCTTCACATAGATGTTATAACCTTCTATATCGCTGTAAAAAACCCCCTCCGGTATGTCAACTTCAGGAGAGGCCTGCTTGATAGAAACCAGCAGCGTCCATAAGTCTTTCTGGGCCTTCGGACCGATGATATTTTGGAAGTAGAAAGAGACAACACCTAAAAAGACACAAAACAACACGACAGGGCGCATGATGCGCAGCAAAGGAATACCCGCCGCTTTCATGGAAAGCAATTCGTAACGCTCTCCAAAATTACCAAACGTCATAAGTGCCGCCAGCAAGATAGCCAACGGCAGAGACAGCGGAATCAATGTCAGTGCCGAGAGGAAAAAGAACTGAGCAAGTACGTCCATCTCCAACCCTTTTCCTACCAGCTCGTCTACATATCTCCACAAAAACTGCATCATGAAGATAAACAAACAGATAAAAAAAGTCCCGGCAAAGAGCAATAAGAAACTCTTTAAGACAAATATATCAAGTTTTTTTATGCGTAGCATTCTTTTGTTTAATTATCAGGATGCAAAAGTAGCACAAAAAACGGAGAGGAAAGGCATGTTTTGTATATTTTTAGAGTTATAAACCAAACACGCGACGTAACATCTCGATTTGCGAATCCCACAAATTACGCACATCTTCCTCTTCATCTGCCTCTGCAAAGTCTGTCACTTCCAGCAAGTGGTCGGTAGTCAGTTCGTTATAATACATTTTTAATTCAAAATAAGTCCGGGGCTCATCATCCATCCAGTGGAAACGGATAAACGACTCATAACGCATATTGATGATTTCAGCATTGCGAACCTCACTTTTTCCCCATCGGAATGTATATATTTTCCCGCTTTTAGAAACTTCGTCGGCGAACCAACGCTGTAATCCGGCAGGAGTACTGATAGCCGACCATATAATTGTTCCCGAAGAAGGATTTAACGGATATTCGATTCGTATCTTACGTTTCATAATTGTTTTCCATTTGCATTATTAAGTAACGGCGGCAAATTAAAAGATTTTTTCGCTTACTCACTATATAAAAAACTATTTTTTTGCGTTGTTGCCTTTTTTTTCATACTTCTGCCTGCCAAGAGCCTGTTTTAATGCCCCGATAAGGTAATCTCCATTCCACAAGCAAATCAGTCTTCTCGTATAAAATTGTGAATTATATTCACAACGGACATAAACCGGGTCCGGTTTTGTCATCCAAACAATATCCGTATCACCCTGCCTTTCTTTTTCAGAAGACTGTTTTCCAAACGTGTTTCAAAGAAACATTTTCACACTTGCCTTACCGGTTTATCGGCTTAAATCAGCCACGCCGTCAAACAAAACTCAAAAAACTTTGCAAAAAAGCAACGAGGGTGTTGCGTAATTCAAAAAGTTGACTTACCTTTGCACCCGCAATCGTGAAACGATGGCGGGATAGCTCAGCTGGTTAGAGCGCATGATTCATAATCATGAGGTCACCGGTTCAATCCCGGTTCCCGCTACTAAGAAACGATTTTTGCCGTTGGGTGGCTTCCACGCCCGGCGGTTTTTAAAACGATGGCGGGATAGCTCAGCTGGTTAGAGCGCATGATTCATAATCATGAGGTCACCGGTTCAATCCCGGTTCCC
>NZ_JACSPQ010000010.1:0-118966 GCF_014837055.1 Phocaeicola faecium | reverse complement strand
GCTACTGAATAAAAACTCACACTACGAAGAAAAAGACATTTAAGAGATATTCTCTTGAATGTCTTTTTTTTCTATCTGCCCCTACCGCCAGCGAAGAAAAATCCGCAAGATTTGGGAATATACTACAAAGACATTATATTTGCTACCGAGAACTTTAGGAGATAAATAGATGAAAAAGCTAAAAAAACTCGACTTAATACCGGAAGAACAGAATATGACCGCAGGTATTGACCTGTGCGGCAATTTCAAACAACTTTTTAATGTTCCCAAACCTTCGCCGGGATGTATATTTCTGCTCTGTACGCGAGGAACATGCAACGTAACGATTTACCTGAACCAGTATGAACTGAAAGCCAATTCCATCGCTGTCATTTATCCGGAAGTATATTTTCAGATAACGGAACAAAGCGCAGATTGCCGTTTCTTCTTCGTAGGTTTCTCTAAAAATTTGGTCAGAAGCACGTATCTGTTTTCGCATACCATCAAGCATACGCCTTATATTTTCGAACGACCGGTATTGCACCTCGAACCTAAAGTTGCCGAAATATTCCGCGACTACATGAAACTGATGATTAAGTCGTTGCGCGTGGAGGATTTTATGAACGAAATACAGATTAATCTGACATACAGCCAGCTCATTCTTCTCTTGGGAAACATCTATCAGCGAGACATGCCCCAACTCGAACCGTCTCATTACAGCCGTAATCAGGAAATCGTGAAAGAACTGGTGCGCATCGTTATCCAGTATTATAAGACGGAGCGAAACGTTTCGTTTTATGCCGAAAAGATGCACCTTTCTCCCCAACACCTGAGTACGACTATCAAGAAGATTACGGGAAAGACACTGACCGACATCATCTCGTCGTTCATCATCCGCGATGCGCAAGCCAAATTGCGCTCTACGGGCATGACCATCCAAGAGATAGCCTACTCGCTTAATTTCCCCGACATCTCTTTTTTCGGAAAATACTTCAAACGTTATACGGGCATGTCGCCCAAACAATACCGAAACTCTTAGAAACTGTTTTGAATTTATCGTGCGATGATTTGGGATGATTTTTTGAGGCATTTCCACTTGTGTGATAAGGAAGATAGCGGGCTATCTGACGAAGAACAGAAGTGGAAAAGACCGAAAAATCGCCCAAAGCGCACACGAAAACGGATACATCAAGTTAAGAAAAACTTTTTGTAGAAATTCAAAGCAGTTTCTTAGGCTACTACCGGAATGAACGCAGCCGAAGTATTCCTCTTTTCTCTTTCGTCAGGAATACTCCGGCTGCGTTGCCCGCTTTAACGTTTACATTTCTTGCTATTCCGATATCCCTTTCATGGACTCGGCATCCCGCTTCCTTCTGATGTGACCGCAAACTGTCAATCCGGCTCCGAGCAAACAGAATACCGTGACACCGATAAACACCTTCCCGCTGCAATGCGTTATCAGTGCGAAAAATCCCCACAACAGAAGATAGACAGAGAAGTCAAACCAGATGTTGTCAATGACTTTCTTGACCTTTTCCAATTTCAACCGACTTTTTTCGTCACCGGCTTCGGCTCTGCGATTCAAGAAATACCATGACGTACCTGCCCAGTCCATTACCATCACCATCAGGGTCATAGCAATAATCAACTCAACATATTCCATAAGGCAGCACAGCGCGATTGCAACTGCCACATAGACCAACAATCTGATTTTAAGGAATTTCATAAGCAATATATTATAAATGGTTACTCCAATAATAAATACTATTTACCGATACGGCAATCATCAAAAACAGATTTTCTTTCTCATCAGCTGTGATGGTTGTCATAGAATCTATCGTCTTAATTTACTCATTAGAACCATGATTAAACAGACAAAATCAGAAAATAAAAAAGTTTTTCATGAGCATTAAGAGTAAAGGGTTAACTATCTCTGTTTTCATTTTGTATTGCAATACGATGTAAAGTTACAAAATATATTCAATCTTCTAATATGAAAGCAGATGTTTCTTAACAGGTTTTATATAAAAAACGTTTTAAAATCAGGTTATAGCGATCAGTTCGACCGCCTTCCGAATAGAATTTTCCATGTCCTCCCGCACAAGCTCTTACTCTTCTTTCATTTCTTCGATGGGGGTAATGTCTTCTATCTGCCCGTTACGCTTACGGCGGAAACGAAGCAGACGAAACAGATCGGTCAGTGCGTAAACCACCGATGCGGCTCCTAATACGATAAACGGAACGGTAGCCGCCTGAAAGGGATTAAACAGCACCACGATGCCGGTAACAAGGATGGCGGAGGGCAACACATAGACCCCTGCCGGAACAGGAATGTAGGCACGCGCCGAAGCAAAGTTTACCAACTGGCTTATTCCTCCCAGTACCAGCAGTACACCTAATACATACATCAGGATGCCGATAAAGAACTCCGGCATTATCATCAGCCACAACCCGAACAGCGAACTGCCCAGTGCGATGACGGGAAAAGCCTGTCGGATTCCGGCTTCCCTGCGCTTCCCGGCAGAAGCAAAATAAGAAAAAAGCCCCAGCAAACCCGGCAACAGGAACAATACCCCTACCGTTATTACCAAATAATTTACTGCCACATCCGGCCATACTATCAGCAATACACCGATAATCAAGGCGCAAAGACTGCTTATTACTGCATAGTTAAAAGGTTTCATACTACTTTCTGTTTTTATTTCGTTGTACGAATATAACAACTTCTACCGATATAAACAATCCGCCGAAAGACTTTGTTGCGGAAGAGCTGCATAAAACCTTTCCGTCCGCCACGGTTTGATGAACCAACGGCCTGCGGTTTATAACCCACTAAGCCGGGTCATACAACCCGCCATGCGGGGTTATACAACTCACCTTGCAGAGTTATATAACTCACCGTGGCAAGTTATAAAATCATTCGGGTTACGATTGAGAATCCTGCCGCAAACAGCATCAAAAACATCATACAAAAAGAATCAAAATCAGACATCAAACACCCGTCTGCCGCCTTTTGATATGTAATATATGTCCATAAAAATACCTACAATTAGGTATTTAACATTCTTTTTTACCTACAAATAGGTATTGTCCGATTTTTTAACCTCTCCTACCTTTGCAGCATAATAAAAACTAAAAAACTATAAGAAATGAAAGAAAAAGCCTTACTATTCTCACTGCTGTTCGCAGCGTTCGGCACTCACGGTTTTGCAACCAACCGTTACGAAACGACTTCCGACGACTCGAAAGACCAAAAGGAGGTGAATGAAAAGAAACGTTCTCGTTTCACCGTAGGCGGTTACGGCGAAGCGGTATATTCGCGCAATTTTTACAGCGATAATTACATGCGCTATTTAGATGAGAGCAAGGTAAATGCTCACAGCAATGAAAAACACGGACGTTTCGACTTGCCGCATGTGGTTATTTTCCTCGGCTACGACTTCGGGAAAGGATGGTCGATGGGAAGCGAAATCGAGTTTGAGCATGGGGGAACCGAAAGCGCCATCGAAATAGAGGAGGAAGAAGGAGGCGAATACGAAAGCGAAATAGAACGCGGAGGGGAAGTTGCCCTCGAACAGTTCTGGATACAAAAATCATTTTGTCCGGAATTTAACATCCGGCTGGGTCACATCATCGTTCCCGTGGGCGGCACGAACATGCACCATACGCCTACCGAGTTTTTCGGCGTCTACCGTCCGGAAGGCGAAAATACCATCATGCCCTGTACGTGGCACGAAACGGGTTTAAGCATCTGGGGGCAGGCGGGCGACTGGCGATATGAAGCCATGATTCTGCCGGGCTTGGATTCTGACCGCTTCAGCCGCAAGAACTGGATACAAGGAGGCGCAGGAAGTCCTTACGAATTTAAAATCGGCAATGCAGTGGCTGGGGCTTTCCGTGTCGACAACTTCTCGGTGAAAGGTTTGCGCCTGTCTGTCAGCGGTTATATAGGCAATTCGTTCAGCAACTCTCTGCGCGGAGCCACGAGCGAGAGCAACAACAGCAGCAGCGGAAACAACCGCTATCAGGACGTGAAAGGCACGGTAGCAATCGGGGCTTTCGATTTTGCTTATAACGACCACAACTGGATTGTACGCGGGAACTTCGACTACGGTCACCTGTCGGATGCAGCCATGATATTCCGTTTCAACAGCGGCATGACCAGCACTTCGCCTTCGCCCAAGCAGGCAATCGGTTCGGATGCCATCGCTGCCGGAATAGAAGCGGGCTACAACATATTCTCACAGTTCGACAAGCTCCACGAGAAAGGTCACAAACTATACATCTTCGGCAGGTATGATTATTACGACTCTATGTATAAAACAGAAACAAACATACAGAAATACGAATGGTGCGGACGCCAGCGCATTGCCGCCGGACTGAACTATTATCCGATGAAGGAAATCGTGATAAAGGGTGAATACTCCATCGGGTTGATGAGGAGTTTCTATAAAAACGAGCCGTCGATTTCACTGGGTGTGGCATACGCCGGACTGTTTACACGCTAAAACCAACAATCAATAATCCTCTAAAAAGTATTACAAAATGAAAATGACTAAGTTTTTTAAGATGCCCCTTTATCTTACGATGGGTGCATTCATGGCGATGGGACTGTATGCATGTAGTGACGAGAATGATCCGGGAACCGGAGGCGGTGAAGGAGAGCTTTCAGAACAGGAACAGGCGTTGAAGAACATTGTAACCGATTTTGCCAACAATACAGCCGTACCCACGTATCGGGGAATGGCAGATGCCGCCATTGAGCTTCATAACGCTTGCTTGGCAATGAAGAATGCCGGAGCAGGAAACGTTACCACGGCGCAAGTGGAAACGGCAGGCGAAGCATGGAAAAAGGCACGCCGCTACTGGGAGTTGAGCGAAGCATGGCTGTTCGGTCCTGCGGGAGATTATAACATTGACCCGCATATCGACTCGTGGCCTTTGGACAAGACTTCGATGGACGCACTGTTGGCTAACGAAGAACAAATGTCGCAGATGGACGAAGACGGTACGTATGTAGGCAATAACTTGGGATTCGGCTTACAGGGATTCCATGCCATCGAATATTTGCTGTTCGAACTGCAAGGTACGGGAGCCGATGCCAAAAGCATTGCCCACAATGTAAACTACACCACCCAAGAGCTGCTTTACATGACCGGCGTTACCGGAGACTTGCGTAACCAATGCGTGCTGCTGGAAGCATGTTGGGCAGGAACGGAAAACGTTACGGCAGAAAAACAAGCCATACTGGAAGACAACGAACTGGACAAAGGGGTTAATTACAGTCAGGTAATGATTAACGCCGGACAAGCCGGCAGCGAATACGTGAACTACTTGGAAGCGGTTCAGGATTTGATTTCGGCTGGTATTCAAAACATTGCCAACGAAGTGGGAAATATCAAGATAGGTAACCCCACCGGATTAGGAGACCCCGCAGGAGGTATGGAGGAAGACCCCGGTTACATCGAATCGCCGTACAGCTTAAATTCAATCACCGACTTCAAGGATAACATCATCAGTATCCAGAATGCGTATGAAGGTTTCCAGAGCAGCGAATCATACAATGCAGGCGAAACCGTTATTCAGCCGTCTACCTATACGCTGAGCGCATACATCAACTCCTTGGATGCCGACTTGGACGAAAGAGTGAAAAAGGCAATAGACGATGCTTATAATGCCATTTCGCAGATGAAAGAACCGTTTGCTTATTGGGCGGGCAGAGACGATGCCATCAATCAGGCGGCTGTCGACGCATGTAATACACTGAACGATATATTCTTCGAAGTCGACAATATCTTATCTGCAAACCATTGATTCATGCAGGAATCAGCTTTAAAGCGGACGTTTTGCCACGTCCGCTCATTGTTACATTTCAAAACTAACTTTACGGTATGAAAAAACATTACTATTTCTTAATGACAACCCTGTTATGTGGCAGTCTGGCTGCTTGCAGCGATGACGAGACGGGGACGGACAACCCGGCAGGAGGAGACTCTGAAACCGAATTGCCCGAATGGTATTACACCGGAGGCGAATTGGGTACTTCGACCGACGTTACTTCCGTAGCTTTCGAGCAACCTACACCCGCAGTCGATCAGGGTGGCTTTACAGCTTCTTTCAACCGGGGCGAGCAGTTGTTCGAAAAGCCTTTTATGGCAAATGTCGATGGCGTACGTCACGGGTTAGGACCGCTTTATATCCGCAGTTCCTGTATGCACTGCCATCCGGGATACGGACACGGAAAGAGCCAGCCTTCGGGTTCATTTAATACAAACGAAATAGGGAACGGATATCTGCTGGTGGTTTACAATCCCGAAACCAACGCATACGTATCTTGGCTGTCGGGGATGCCGCAAACCAAAGCCGTGGCTCCGTTTAAGGAACCGCTCGATGAGTCACAAATACAGATTACATGGCATGAGTATACTGACTCGTATGGAAACAAGTTTGACGACGGCGAGACTTACCAGCTCCGCTATCCGGAGGTTACCATCCCGAAAAGCGCCATTTATGTTGCCAACAAGGGATACGACGTGGGCAACTATGAAGTGCGTTTGGAGTCGACCATCGGTATTTACGGAACCGGATTGCTTGATGCCATTTCCGATGAAGATTTGAAAGCGGAATATACGAAACAGGAACAGGCAGGCGTAACGCTTAATCCGGCAATCTTTGCCAACGGCGAATGGGTGGGACAGTATGCCAATACCACACAGGGAGGCGACGGAACGAAATACCCGTACCGTTACACGTATGCACTGAGCCGAGGTCCGTTACAGGATGCTGCCGGAGCCAATGCGTTTTGGAACATTACGAACGTTACCCGCAGCGACCGGCGTTTCCATTATTTAGACGCTGCCGGAACGTATGCCGACTATTCTTCGAAAGACCCGGAAGTACAGGCGGGATTCCGGAATTACATTGAGAACATCGACCCTGACCATACGCACCCCGACTGGCATACGACCAACTCTGACGGCACATATAACGAAGAGGCAAACATCAAGGCTTATCTTAATTCGAAAGAGCTTGACATTGAAATTACCGACCAAGAATACATCGACCTGATGGTTTGGCACAGAGGACTTGCTGTTCCGGCAGCACGTAATGTAAACGATGAAACGGTTTTGAAGGGAAAAGAATTATTCGAACAAATCGGATGTACGTATTGCCATAAGCCGAGCTGGACTACCGGCGAGGATGAAATACGCGACCCGGCACGGTTCTTCGTTGGCGACAGAGCAAACGAACTTCCCCGGTATCCGCATCAGAAAATCTGGCCTTATACCGACATGGTTCAACATCGGCTGTTTATGGTGAACGACATCCGCACGGGATGGTGCCGGACCACTCCGCTGTGGGGACGCGGACTGCACCAGAAATGTACCGGGGCTGAATATGCCGACCGCTTGCATGACTGCCGCGCACGCACCACGCTTGAGGCTATTATGTGGCACGGTACGAATCCTCAAAGCGATGCGTATGAGACGACTCAGAATTTCCGCAAGCTGTCGAAGGAAGACCGCGATGCCATCATTAAATTCATTGATTCCATCTAAGGCGGAACGGAGGCGGATTGGCTTGAAAAACGCTACCGCTTGCGTTACGTAATTCTAACCGTTAAGTCCAACGGTTCTACCCATAGGACTCCCCTGTCCTACGGGTAGAATTTTGAGGAATATTCCGCCTCGTTTAAAACGCTATTACACAGAATATAAAGGTTAGCTCTTCTTCACAAGCACGGATTGCAAAGCCAAGTTTGAATCTTTTTCCGGATACTCAAGCGCGAGGCTGTGAATCCGTGCTTTATTTCCCAACCCATAAAGACATGAAACTACTGAAAATAGTCAGCTTCGGAGGTATCGGCATTCTGCTTGTCGTTCTTATTACCGCCACCATACTCGAAAAACTGTACGGCACATCGTTTTCTTCACGCTACATTTACCACTCTTACGGCTTTGTCGGCCTGTGGGGAATAGCGGCCGTTGCAGGCATTGCCTACACACTGAAACGCAAACTGTACCGTTTTCCCATAACCTTTTCGCTTCACTTGTCGCTGGCTCTTATCCTGACCGGTGCAATGGTTACGTTTTTATTCGGCAGGCAAGGCAATATTCATTTGCGCATAAATTCCCCTGCGCAACAGATGTTTTGTGACGAAAAAGGCGACAGTATTCCACTTCCCTTCCGAATAAAGCTGAACGGTTTCCGTATAGATTACTATCCCGGTACACAAGCTCCGATGGACTACGTAAGCCAACTGACGGTGACCGACGGCAGCCTCGACGACAACGGAACGGTTTCGATGAACAACATCTACACTTACCGTCACTACCGTTTCTACCAGTCGGCATACGACCCTGATGGGAACGGAGTAACTCTTGCCGTATCGCACGACCCTTACGGGATAGGCATCACTTACGCAGGCTATGCTCTGCTTACCCTCAGCTTTTTATTGTTTTTCTTCGTACCCGACAGTGGATTCCGTAAACTGCTCCGCCATCCGTTGCTTCGGAAAGGAACGGTAACGGCAACGATAATCGTGCTCGGATGTCTCCCCGCGGTATCTGCCGAAACGAATCGCCCCAACGTATTGCCGCCAAACGTAGCCGATGCTTTCGGTAACCTGTATGTATATTACAACGACCGTATTTGCCCGCTCCAGACACTGGCACGCGACTTTACGATGAAACTGTATGGAAAAAGTGTTTATAAAGGGCTGACAGCCGAACAAGTGCTGACCGGATGGTTGTTTTATTATGACGACTGGAAAAACGAGCCGATAATCCGCATCAAAAGCAAAGATGTACAACAGCGGTTGGGAATAACCGGATATGCCCGACTTACCGACTTTATAGGCAAAGAAGGTTACAAACTGAAAGAAACGCGAAGAAGCAATGCACCTGCCCTCAGAGGAGCCAAAGAAGCCGACGAAAAATTCAACCTCATCAGCATGGCGGCAACGGGCAGTCTCTTTAAAATTTATCCTTACCGCCCGACCAACAACGGACCAATGACTTGGATTTCGATGGTAGACCAACAACCGCAGGGCATGGCTCCCGACCAATGGCTTTTCATCAGGAAAAGCATCGGTCTGATAGCCGAACAAATCATCCGGAACAATAACAAGCAGGCTCTTTTCTTCATCGGGAAAATAAAAAAATACCAAGAGAAAGAAGCGGCAGACATATTGCCTTCGCCTCTAAAGTTCAAAGCTGAAAAACTATACAACATGCTCCGCCATACCCGTCCGGTTGCAATGGTTTGCCTCTCAACAGGTATTATTTCATTTATACTCTGCTGCCGCAGCATGAGCCGGCGCAAGCGCATAAATCCAATACTCCGAACGGTGCTGCTTGCTTTGCTGGGAGGCATCGGAGTGTACTTGCTGGCTGTAATCTGCCTACGGGGATACGTAAGCGGCCACCTTCCGCTGTCCAACGGATTCGAGACGATGCAATTCATGGCTGTCTGTGTTATTCTGCTGACTTTCATTTGCTGCCGACGCTTTGAGGCTGTCATAGCTTTCGGATACATGCTCGGCGGACTTGCGTTATTGGTTTCGATGCTCGGCGAAGCCAATCCGCCGATAACCCAACTGATGCCCGTACTGGCTTCTCCCCTGCTGAGCATCCATGTAGTAACCATCATGATAGCTTACTCTCTGCTTGCCTTTGCCATGATGAACGGAATTACCGCTCTCTTGCTTAGGCGCTCACTTCATGACTGTACCGAACAGATAGCGCGTCTGGAAGTTATCAGTCGGTTATTACTCTATCCTGCAGTCTGCTGCCTTGCCCTCGGTATCTTTATCGGCGCGGTATGGGCAAACGTTTCGTGGGGACGCTACTGGGGATGGGACCCTAAAGAAGTCTGGGCACTTATCACTATGCTTATCTATGCCTCTGCACTTCATCCGGCATCGCTTCCGTTTTTCCGCCGTCCGATGTTCTTCCATTGGTTCTGTGTTATCGCTTTCGCAAGCGTACTAATTACTTATTTCGGCGTAAACTTTATCATGGGCGGAATGCACAGCTATGCGTAAAACGTGATATACGCCGTCAGAGCGACCAGCGTTTCCATTTAGCAATCAACTGAGCCACGTTCTTGGCATCAAATTTCTCCATCAAGTGCCTGCGATGTGTTTTCACCGTATTGGGACTTATGAAAAGAGAATCTGCTATCTCGGCTGTATTCATTCCCCGTGCAAGGCAATCCAACACCTCTTTTTCGCGCCGTGAGAAATCAGGAACAGCAAAAGGGCTCAACGACCGGCACGGAGCCAATGCCCTGTCGAAATACCTTCTTCCCTCACGCAATGCGGCAATGGCAAGATGAAGTTCGTTTATATCCGAATTTTTGGAAACGGCTCCATCAATATCCCAATCCGACAACTTAGCCGCCACCCACGGTTCATCGTGCATGGTATAAACAAGGATGCTGCACCGGGGCGCATGATTTCGCAACCGAATAACCAATTTTCCCATATCGACATCCGGAAACTCCAAATCTGTAATATACAAATCGAACCGCCCGGCAAACGATGCTTCCAGCGATTTCTTATCCGATACGCCCACACATAAGGTATTCTCTTTTTGCGCTATCAGTCCTCTCAACCCTTCACACACGATAGGATGATCGTCAATAACCAAAACCCGATATGCCTCAATCCCGTTGTTCATTTTCATTCATGTTAAAAGTCAAAATACATCCATGTCCTCCCTCGTCTGTTTCGCCTTTTTCAAATGTTCCGTGAATGGCTTTCACCCGCTCGCCAACCGTACGGAGTCCGATACCGTCGCCGCCCGCAGGTTTCGCTGTTCCGTTATCCGTTACCTCCAGCCGATAAGCTTCTCCGGCATTGCCGATTAAACGGATGTCGACCTGCGTTGCGCCGCCATGCCGTACGGAGTTCATGGCAAGTTCCTGCACGATGCGGTATAACTCGTAAGCCGTCTGTGGGGGAATGTTGCTGCCCGCATCCGCAGGGGAAGCGTGATACACCACCTTGCAACCCGTATCGTGAGTCACTACATCGGCATAGCGGGACAGTATATCATCGAAACTCATCCGTTCAAATTCGGGAGGCATCAGCTCGTGCGAAATGGCACGAACTTCTCCACGCAATCGCCCGATGGATTCCGACAATTCCGCTGCCGAAAGTCCGTCCGAAGCCGAAGCGACCCTGAGCTGCAAGCCTAACAGTTCATTGGCTATGCCATCGTGTAGTTCGCAGGCAAAACGTTTACATTCCACCTCCAGCCCTTCGATATACCGTTGTGCCGACACCAGCTCTTTTTCCTGCTTCAATTCCTTCAGACGGCGTGTAGTTACTTTTTGTTTGTGGCGCATCATACCCAATACCCCTACCACTAAAAGCAGCAAGACCGATACACCGATACCCATCTTCAAGGTTCGAGCCTCTGTTTCGAGTGCCTGCCGCCGCAGTGCCGATATTTCCAATTCGCGTTCTTGAGCGCGGTACTTCGCTTCAAACTGAGCCATCTGTTCTGCCAGATTCTTCACTACCAACGAGTCGGTCCACATCCGCGCACTATCCATATAAGCAAAAGCTTTTTCTTCCATACCGATTCCTTTGTAACACCGCGCCATCGCTTCGTACATCGTATGAAAATCTGTTCCTGCAGATTTAGCCCTCAACCAATGAAAATCGCGCAACGCATCGGCATATTGTTTCCTGTTCAGTTGAATCTTTGCCCGTGCCTGAATGAACCCCACCACCGGAATAGATGATTCGGGAAGCTCCGGAAGCAAACGGTTTCCGCATTCCAAATAGTAGTTGATGGAATCGTTTTCGCCTGTGTCTCTGAAATACTGAAACAGTCCGGGCATACATCTCATTTGCCATACGGGATTTCCTCCGTCGGCACAAGCCAACTTCCACGCCTGACGGATAGACATTCCCGCCTCATCAGTTTTCCCCACTTCCGACTTGATACTCGCTCTTACCTGCCAAACGCCAAACGTTACATATCGGTCATCGGTTTTCAATACCTGTTCCAATGCCCGGTCTATACACGCTTCGGCATCGGCAAAACGCTTGATATTAAAATATAACACGCTAAGATTTTGGTTCAGATGGGCAAGCCATCCGGCATCGCCGTATTTCAATGCGGCATCGAGGGCTTTATTATAACAATAGAGTGCGGAATCTTGCATGTGCCTGCGGCGGTAAAGGATTCCCAAATCGTTATATACGCTGATGTGTTTTTCCAAATCGGTTACTTGAGAGAGGTAAGGAAGTACGCTTAGCTTCATGTCAAACCCTTTCTCATTTTCGCCACGGTAGATAAACAGTGTGGCTTGTTCGTTCAGCAGGATGGGGTAAACCGGAGACTGCTCTACGCCGGGCGTGGCAAACGCTTTATCGAAGAAATATTGTGCCGAGTCGTACATACTTTCTCCCATCAGTGCAGCGGCCTTGTCGTAAAGGCGCATCAGCAAAGTATCTGTAAACACCTTTTCTGCCCTCATCATACATACCGGGAGACAAACGGTAAAGAACAGAAGCATCACGCATCGCAAATAAAGTAGATTCATCGTTGTGTTGTCATTAGTATTGTGTGTACAAATTTAATATAAATATTTTATTATGACGAAAAGTCGCCTCAAAAAGCTCAAAATAACGGAATAAACAAACACCGTGCACATAAATCATCCTTTCGGGTGACTAAAAAGAAGATTAGATTTCGTTTATTTGAGCAAATTAACACATAAATACATATTAATTTTAAAACCCCTAAAACATGAAAAACTTTTTACTGAAACTAATGTTCTTGGCAATCCCGCTTGGGATGATTGCATGTTCTGATTCGGAAGACGAACCGGAGACTCCTAACGTAGAAGTGACCAGCGTAACAGTCTCACCCGAATCTATTAATATGGTTATAGGAGATACCGAACGTCTTACGCTGACTATTTTACCTGAAAATGCAAGTGTGAAAAGCGGAACTTGGGCTTCGTCTGACGAAGCGGTGGCAACGGTTTCGCAAGACGGAACTGTAACCGCCGTAGCCGAAGGTACGGCTGTAATTACCGTAACGGCGGGAAGCAAAAGCGCTACGTGTAATGTAACTGTCACGGCGGAGCGCATCGAGATTGAAAGCATTGAGATTTCGCCTGCCGAAGTTACGCTGACCCAAATCGGAGAAACTGCCCAACTCACCGCACAGGTCATGCCGGAAGATGCCACCTACACGGAGATTACATGGACTACTTCTGACGAAAGCATTGTCACGGTTACGGAAGAAGGGCTGCTAACAGCCATTGCCGCAGGAAATGCGACAGTGACAGCCGCAATAGGAGAAGTCAGTGCCACTTGCGCCGTTACGGTCAGCATTTCCATAGCCGAGATAAACGGCAACGAGGCAACCGTCGACCTTACGGGAGCTACAAACGAACAGGTAATACAAGCCATAGCCGACGCTTCCGCCGCCGGAGTTACCCGCTTCACTTTCAACGGCGATTATGCTGCACTGGCTCTTGGCGAAAGCACGCCGTTCTCAGGCATCCCCGTTGAATTGCTCGACTTGAGCGGCGTAACGGGATGGCCTTTGGTCAACGGGCTGAAAGGAGTACCGGAAAAAGCTTTCTATGCAAACGACTCCCAAATACAGGAAATCATATTGTCGGAAGAAGTACAAGCCATAGGCAGCTACGCTTTCTATGAAAACACATTACTGACTAAAGTCACCGCTCCGGGAGTACAAACCGTTATCGAATACGCTTTCCAGAAATGTTCCGCATTAGAAATGGCAGATATGCCTCAACTAACCACCCTCGAACGTTGCGGATTCTACGGGACGGCACTGAAAGAGGTCAACTTCCAACTGCTTACATCCATTGGCAGCATGGCGTTTTACAACTGTACTTCGCTGACTACCGTAAGCCTCCCCGAACTGACGGCCGTGGGAGAAATTGCTCCTACCGATGCCGAGAAACGTACCAACACTGCCCAATTCTGTTCATGTACGGCACTGACATCCCTCTCGCTACCCAAAGCCACCATCATTGGCGACATGGCGTTTGATGGCTGTTCGGCACTAACGGAAATAGAATTGCCGGAGGTTACAGATGTAGGGCTTTCCGCATTCCGTTATTGCGATGCGCTAACAAGGGTTCGCCTGCCCAAAGCCACCCGGTTAGAACAATATGCCTTCGGAGACTGCCCGTCATTAGTTAAAGTGGAATTGGTAGCCCCCGCAAGCATCACTGTAAGCAACCATGCCTTCGGTCCGAGTAGCTCGCAAACGTTGAATATAGACCTTACCATCGCTCAAAGAAACAGCTATCAGGTAGGACGGGTGGAAGACATACACGGAGAAGTAACTTACTCATGGAGAAATTATAACTGGAAGAGTGTTTCTTATGAATGATTAGGTGAAATATAAACGATTCAGCCAAACTGATAAAGCAAGAGGTTGCTGAAAAACAACCTTTTGCTTTATGTTTGCGCTTTATATCAGCACAATAAATTTAAACTTTTACAAATATGATAATAACTAATATCCTTTGCATTGATTGGCTTATTTTTATTATTGGTTGGTTAATCCACTTTATTTGTTGCTCAACATGTCCTATTATTGATTGGTTAACTCTCTCAACTGATATATCAACCTGCCATGCTACTTGGGTAGGCAGCATTGCTACTTTGGCAGGCAGTATTGCTACTTGGGGTGCCGCTATTTGTGCTTTAATTTCAATATATTTAGCATACAAAGCTTTCAGAGGACAAGTCAATGCATCACGTAGGGCTTCATTCGATGCTACATTTACTCAAATATTTGCACAACACAATACACTTCGTGCAAGAGTTATAAGTCATAGTAATAGTTTTTGGTGTGAAAAAAATGTTTTTACAAGATGTAAAGAAGAATTTGCTCAAAAAGGCAATCAAACTGTTTTGGAGTTTTGGAAACATTTCAATGAAAAGGTTATTAAAAATGAAGTTTCCGTTGATTTCAAAAACTTTTTTAAATACATATACCATGAAGTAACCACTGTTACAGATCAAGAAAAAAAGGTTTTAGATAACTACACAAAAAAGAAATATATACAACTTATCCAAGCTCAAATGAATAACGATGAATTATTCTGTTATCTTATTAATCAGATAGCTCATTATGATGAGCACGCTACAAATGAAAAAGTAAAAAAATATGCCGACAAACTAAAAAAATATGATTTCTTTAAAGAATTATGTGAGAGTAAGAACTACTACAGAGGTTTAATATATAGAATGTATAAAGACACCAATGATTCCGAAACCATGTGTAAATTTATAAAAAAAGAAAATATCAAAGATATATAAAAGAAAAGGAACAATCTTGTCAAAGATAGTATCATGCACCCTTAAAAATTCATGCGGTAGAACACACAAATTCATCCCATAGACATAATGGGGTTACTTCATACAATCATGTAGGGGCGTATCGCATACGCCCGAAAACACCCACAAAATACGCCCGCACATCAGTGCGTATGCGATACGCCCCTACAAGCTATTTGACAAAACATGTATATTCAATTACCAATATTATAACAATATTAACTAAAAAAGAAAAAACAACCCACACCCCTAAAAAGCCCATCATTTACCCCTTCAAAACATTTGCGGTAGAACACTTAAACCTTGCCCATAGAAAGAGGTAATTCATGCGGTAGAACAGGGGCGTTCATCCCATAGAAATATTGCCTCTATATAGAGGAATAAGAAATATATGTAAATCAAGCAGATAAATCCGGCTCTGCTTTAAAGAAAAAAGAAGAATAACCGTTTCACGCAATAGAGTATTCTATGCTTGAAACGGTTATTTAATTAACAAAAAAGTAATTATAATATTTTTTTTTTTAATTTATTTCCCTTATTTTTGCCTCGACACTTCAATCTTACTATTTATGAAAAAGATTTTTTACGTTCTGGCTATTTCGTTCTTCCCCTTGATGGGAAAAGCCCAGTTTTGCAACCTAAACAAAAATGCGACTTTAGTGTATGTCAACTCGAACCGCGAAACAAATGAAACCCGCATTGATACGGTTACTGTTTCAAACGTTAACCGCAAAGGAGATTATACATGGGTAGAGCAAACGCTGTGTAACCCTGCTGCCCAAAAACAAAAAAGTTTTTATGAAGGATATAATACGGTGAAATTTGTCTATGAACCGAACGGGGTGACAAACCGCATCCTTATTGATGAGAAATGGGGCGTGGAAACCATGAAGAACTTAAAAAAGGAATTAGACAGTTATCAAAACAGCGCAACGAAAAGCAACAAGGATTTTGATGAGCAGTTAGCCAACGCCGAACATCAAAAAGGAGCCATCGCCATTCCGCTAAAAGCCGATGCTGCCAAAGGGGAAAAAATTCCCGACGGACGGTACTCGCTCAAGATGGACTACATGAAAGTGTCTTTCGATTTAAGCAACGGGAAATATGAAGGTTTTGAAAAAGTGACAGTACCCGCCGGAACATTCGACTGCTTGAAGGTTTCTTACAAAATCAAGGCAAACGTTCTTTACCTTCCGCAAACTCAATACATCACCCAATGGTACGCACAAGGCATAGGATTGGTAAAAGAAGAAATAGCAAACAAAAAGAAAGAATTGACGCAAACCCGCCTGCTTGTTGCTGCCGATAAATAGCAACCGCTAATCACATACGAAAAAATGCCCGCACTCAAAGAGCTGAGCGCGGACATTTCATTCTTAATTAGTTTACTTAACTTCCTGTCAGTTTACTTTCCATTCAATGATACCGCCCGATTCCCCTTTCTGTAACTGAGCGGCAATTTTTAAGCCCGTTGTTGTAACGGGTTTGAAGTCGAGGCTGTTATAACAATCTTTCTTCACCCCGTACTCATTTTGTGCCTCTACTTCCTTCCATGTATTACCAGCCTTGTAATAGAGTTTCCAGCTTTGCGGAACACGGAAATTACCATCGTAGTGGTCGAAATCCAGCCAATACACCTGCACGTTTGATACAGTATAAGGTTTATCAAACTCGTATGCGAGTGTTTCTTCCGTTCCTTCTTTCAGCCACCAGTAATGATAGGGTTTCGATGTGTCGGATGAGCGTTTGGGTTCCCATTGGTCATTTACTCCCCATGCATACGAGATAATGGATGCCGATTCGGGAGCATCTTTCTGGATGGGAGCCTGAATGGTAAACGTCTTGGCTTTCGAAGCGATGGTAGGTTCAGGAGTCGGCGTAGCATATTCTTTTGCTTCGGGAATCCATACTTCCATCTGGTCGGCACCGCGGTTATTCCATGTAGAATACGGAATAGCCTTAAACGTTACGTCTTTCACCGTCCCGTCTCGCTCTACTTCTTTTGCCGCTCCGCTCAATACCATTACGCCGTTCAGCAAATCGGCATCGAAAGCTGCCTCTATCTTCGTATCAGGAGTAATGAACTTATTGAACACCGTACTGTCGGGCTGGTCTTTTCCTTCGAGGCAGAACATTATCGGTCCGCGTTCGAGTGCCAACATGCCACGGTCTACTTCTACCGCGTCGTTAGCCTTGATGCGACGCACTTCCATCGGTAAGGTCAGTTCGATTACGTCGCCCGCTTTCCACGTACGTTCTATGGTTTCGTAACCGTCGCCTTCGGCAGCATTTGCCGAAGAACCGTTAACCTTCAATGTATATGCTTTCGGACTATCGGTATAGGCATAGAGGTCGGAAGCTACCGGCGCATTCTGCAACCATCCGGGGATACGTAAGCGAATAGCAAACTTACCTTCTTTTTCAGGAGTAACCTTGATGGCAATCTTTCCGTCCCACGGGTAATTGGTGGTTTGTTCCAATGTCACCTTGTTATCGGCTGTCTGCATTTCGGCAGTACCCTGTATGTAAAGATTTACATAGATATCGTTCTGCTGAGTGGCATACGCATAGTTAGGAACAGAAGCCATGAAGCGGGTCACGTTTCCCGGACAGCAGGCACAGCCGAACCAGCGCTGGCGTTCATGCTCACCCATCGACTCCAGTGGATTATCGTAAAAGAACTTGTCGCCGCTTAGCGATACGCCGGATATGACGCCATTATACAATGCACGTTCCAATACATCTATATATTTGGATTCGCCCGTAGCGAGAAACATGCGATAATTCCAATACACGTTGGCTATGGAAGCACAGGTCTCACAATACGCCGTGTGGTTCTGGAGTTCGTAGTTAGGTCCGAATCCCTCACCCTGCGCACGTGAACCCATTCCGCCGGTGATATACAACTTTTTGCTTACAAGATTATCCCACAAGCGGGTCAGCGCATGGAAATATGCCGTATCGTTTGTCAAGGCAGCTACATCTGCCACGCCCGAATACAGGTATCCGGCACGTACGGCATGGCCTACTATTTCATCTTGTTGCAGAATGGGTTTATGGTCTTGACTGTATTCGCTCAGTTTGTGTCCGTCGGTTCCACGCCCGGTTTCTTCTACAAAATATTTCGCCATGTCGAGGTATTTCTTATCACCCGTTACTTTATACAGCTTACAGAGCGCCATTTCAACGATGGGATGTCCCGACGGCACATGCTTCTGACCTTCGTTAGGACCAAACACCTTGCAAACCAAATCGGCATTCTTTATGGCAACATCGAGCAGCGAACGCTTTCCCGTAGCTCGGAAATGGGCTACGGCAGCTTCATACAAATGCCCGCTGTTATATAGTTCGTGGCTGTTTATCTTCTCCCATTTGGAGCGTCCCCACCAGCCTGACAGCCGATAACACTTATTCGTTACACACGTGGTAAGATAGCCGTCGGGCTCTTGGGCTGAGGCGATAATCGTAATCACACTGTCTAAATAGTGGTCCAGCTTTGCATCATACTTTACGGCAAGCGAGTAGGATGCGCCTTCTATAACCTTATAAGGGTCGGTATCATCGAAAGAAAAGTCTCCCCGATGTTCGCCTTTTTTCAGTCCTCCGGCAATGGCAAAGTTATCGAAGCGACCATTTTTCTCACATTCTTTGAATGCCGAAGGAATAGACACCGTACGGTTAATCTCAATGCGTGGCGACCAGAAGTGGTCGTTGATATGCACTTGCGTAAACGGTACTTCTTCTATCGGAGCATCCGGCTGCGTATAAGTCGGTTTGCTGCAAGAAGCAGTTCCCATTACCATAAGCCCACCTAACAAAATTAATAGATTGTTTTTCATATTATAATTTTTTTTGATTTCCACTATCGCAAATTTAAGCGGAAACCTATCCAAACAATAAAAAGATAGTCCATACTTGTAAGAAAATAGTCGGAATTATTGACAACTGCACCTGCCCTACAAGGCTTCTGAGGGCGGTATTGGACTTTTTTATTATCGTTTTGGATGATTTTACCAGCAAAAAAACCGCATAATATGCCCCAAAAGACATATCCGACATTTTTCCGTCCGGCTTTGCCCTTTCAGAAATTTTTGAATAAAATTTAAGCAAGGAATAAATATTTTTGTAACTTGCGCCCGCTTTCCAACACACAATACGCAAACTTTCTTTTTAAACTAATATTATGGTAACAAGATTATTTATCTGTTTGCTGATTATTTGGCTGAATCTCCTTGCAACAACAGGAACTGTTCTTCCCAATCAATTTCAGTTCAGGCATTATAATATAGAAAATGGTCTGTCATCGAACACCGTATCCGATATTCTGCAAGACCAAAAAGGATATATCTGGATGGCTACAGACGGAGGACTGAACTGTTTTGACGGAACTACATTTACATATATCCAAAAAGGGAACCCGTATTATCCGGAACTGCAAACCAACTTAATCCAAAACTTATGTGAAGTGAATGCAGACGAACTTTGGTTTGGCACCGATTATGGGGTTTATATTTACAACCAGAAGAAAAACGAAATCACAACATTCCGGAAAGAAACAGCAGACAGCATCAGCATACATGCATGGATAGACCATATCATCTGCGATAGAAACAATCGTGTTTGGATTGCATCACGTGGGCAAGGCGTATTCTGCTACGATACACAGTCGGAACAACTCACTCATTATGCTTTTCCGAAGAATGACAGTGTTGTTCTTCGCTTTCTTTGTGATCAAAAAGGGATTCTGTGGGCTTCGAGCCGGAAAGGTTTATACAAATTAAACAGCCAGACAAACCAATTTGAGGCTTTTCCTTTACATGGCGCTGACGACGGCGACTTTTATGCTATGGCGTTATGGGAGGACCCGACGGGAAACCTTTGGGCAGGGACGTGGAAGCAGGGACTTTGGAAAATCGATCGGGAAAGCGGAAGAACCACTCGCTACATCCCACCTCAAAACGGAAAAGGAGCGTTTCATATTCATTCGATAGCGTCTTATACCCCTGACATCTTATTCATCGGTTCAGACGACGGACTGACTGTCTTTAACCTTACCACCGAAGAAAGCACATTTTATCCTTACTACGGAGAAGATACTTCGGCTTTATCCGGCAAATTTATTTACCCCATCTTAAAAGACCGCGAAGGAGGGGTGTGGTTAGGAACATTTTATAACGGAATCAACTATTTGCCCCCTTACAGCGGACAGTTTGAAGGATATTCACTGTCAGACGATAATCCGCTTTTTCAAGGGAAAGTCATCAGTCGTTTTTGCGAAGATAAAAACGGGAAAATATGGATTGCTTCGGACGATGGCGGACTAAGCTGCTTCTCGCCTGCTGCTCGCAAGTTTGAGGATTTCCGGGGAAGGGCAGCGTTTGACAAGGACAATGTTCACGGCTTATGCCTTGACGGTGATGAGCTTTGGATAGGAACATATACGAAGCCTGTGCGTGTGTTAAACCTGAAAACGGGGGCTATCAGGAGCTATGACGGAAACGAAAGCGTCAGCATATATACCATATTCAAAGACAGCCGGAAAAGAATTTGGGCAGGTTCGCTGGAAAAACTTTGCCGATACGACCGTGAGAAAGACAGTTTTGTTTGCGTAAAAAACATCGGTTCGATGGTTATCGAAATAGCCGAAGACCCGCAAGGGTATTTATGGATAGCAACACAAGGACACGGTCTATTCCGCTACCAGCCTGAAACCAGCAAATGGGAACAATATGGAACCAAAGAGGGATTTGACAATCCTACCATCAATCATTTACACATAGACAGGAAAAGCAGACTGTGGGTGGCTACTGCCGAAGGATTGTACCTGTATCAACCGAGCAAAGACTATTTTTCCCGACAGTTATTAAACATTCCGAACGAATATATTAACGCAATGGTAGAGGAAGAAGGTGCGTTGTGGCTGACTACTGCTAAAGGGCTGGTAAAATACGTTCCCGGAGAAGGTACAAAGCAAGTTTTTACCCGGAGCGACGGACTGCAAAGCGAAGCGTTTATTTCGGCTTCGGCTTTGAAAGCAAGAAACGGCGACATCTATGTGGGCAGCATAAACGGGTTCAACCGGTTTACACCCGGAAAATTGAAACAAAACACCCAGCCGCCTGCTGTTGTTTTAACCGGACTGGAGATATTCAATCACGCCATCAAGCCGGAAAAGGGAGGTATACTGCCTGCTTCGCTCGACCGCTTGAACGAAATCCATCTCTCGTATAAAGACAATGTTATTACGCTGAAGTATGCGGCTTTGAGTTACTGTACGCCTCAAAAAAACCAGTATGCTTATAAGCTGGAAGGGTTTGACAAAGACTGGAACTTCGTAGGCTCGCAAAACAGCACGACGTATACCAACCTGCCTGCGGGGACTTACCGCTTCCGGGTAAGGGCGGCAAACAATGACAATGTGTGGAATGAGGAAGGCACTTCGATACGCATCGTGATACATCCTCCGTTCTACCTCTCACTGCCTTTTAAGGTGGCGTACTTCCTGTTATCCTTCCTCGCGCTGGGGCTGTTTATCCGATACATCGTGCGGCGCAGCGATAAAAAACATGCCAAAGCCATCGATGAACTGAACATCCGGAAAGAAAAAGAAATGCACGAAGCTAAAATCAAGTTCTTTACGATGATAGCCCACGAGATACGTACACCCGTTTCGCTCATCATTGGTCCGCTGGAAAAGGTCATGCAGTCTACGCCCAACCTGTCTGCCGAAGTGCGAAAAGACCTTGACATCATCGACCGCAACAGTCAGCGGTTATTGTTCTTGGTGAATCAGTTGCTCGACTTCCGCAAAGTGGAACAAAACGAAATGAAAATGCGCTTTGTGTCGCAAAACATCAAAGACATCATGGAGGCGGTATGCGAACGTTTCCGTCCCTCGATGGAGCAACACGGTGTGACTTTTACAGTGACTTATCCTGACGACAACTTCCGTGCCGACATCGACCGCGAAGCTGTAACCAAAGTGCTGAGCAACTTGCTGACCAATGCCAACAAGTATACGCACAGCCGGATAGACATCTTGTTTGAAACGCAACCCGGACAGCAAACGTTTTCTATCAGCGTTAACGATGACGGACGGGGCATGAAGCCGGAAGAGTTGAAACTCATTTTCCAGCCTTTCTACCAAGCTGCCGACAACAAGCCGGGAACGGGTATCGGGTTAAGCATCGTAAAAGGTATTGTGGAAGCGCATCACGGACGGATTGAGGTGAAATCGGAAACCGACAAGGGGTCTTCGTTCCGTGTCATTCTTCCCGTAAGGCAAAAGAATGCCGAACTGAATGATTCGGAACAAACGGATAGCAGTAATCTGCCGGAAGACATACTGCCCGAACAGTCGGCGGGACAATCGAACCGGAAATTACCTGTCATACTGATAGCAGAAGACAATGAAGACATGATACGGTTCCTCTCCGACAGCCTGCAACCGAACTACACCATTATAACTGCGAACGATGGTGTTGAGGCTTTGGAACGGCTGAAGGAGCAAGAGGTATCGCTTATCGTAAGCGACTGGATGATGCCGAACATGGACGGAGTAGAGTTCTGTAAAGCCGTGCGAAACGACCAGCTCAGCAACCACATTCCCTTTATCCTGCTGACGGCGAAAACCGATAATGCTTCGAAAACCGAGGGTATGAATTGCGGAGCAGACGCATACATCGAAAAACCGTTCTCACTGCAATACCTTGAGGCGTGTATCAAGAACCTGCTCGACCTGCGTATGCAGCTACGCAAGAAGTTCTCGTCGATGCCTACCGTACCTATCAGTTCCATTGCCCGAAACCAAGAGGATGAAAAGTTCCTCACCCGCATGAACCAGTTGATAGAGGAAAACCTCGACAGCCCCAACCTGTCGATCGACTTCCTTGCCGAGCAACTGTATATCAGCCGTTCGGCGCTCTTTGCCAAAATTAAAGGATTGGCAAACCTGACGCCCAACGAGATGATTCAGTTAATCCGGCTGAAGAAGGCGGCTTCGCTCTTGTTGGAAAACAAATACCACATCAGCGAGGTAAGCTACATGGTAGGTTTTAATAACCCATCGTACTTCAGCAAGTGCTTCCAAAAACAATTCGGCATGACGCCGGGGAAATTCATTGAGAGCCATAAAGAAAAGGCAGAAAGCTAATAAAACAAGACGAATGTCCGACATTGATGCAGGGGCGTATCGCATACCTGAACACGCTGGCTTATCCGCGTGGATGATTTCAGGCGTATGCAATACGCCCCTACGAATTATTCGATGAAATGCGACATTCACTAATAACAGAAACGCACCGACTTCCCACAAGAGAATCGGTGCGTTTTTGCTATTTTTATTCGATTAAGAATGGTTTCTGTTAGAAACCCAAACTTCGTTATACCCAATCCATTGATTCCCATTTTGTAATTGAAAAAATCGATAACGAGTCGTCTCACCTGTATCTTTCCATGCCCAATACGAAATATCCTCATTAGGATCTTTCCCACTGTTATTACTCGTAACCTTACCCATACTTTTATCATAATCATCAAGCCTCCCAAAAACGCATCCGTATATGTTAGCTAACGCATCCGCATGTGCAGACCAACGCATACGGATGCGTTACATAACATATAGGGTAGAATTTTTAAGGATGCAAAACAGACCGGAAAATAGGCTTTTGGAACTTTTTTGTACGGAAAGATGTAAAAAATGTGCAGTAAAATTTGCAAATCCGAAAATAATGCGTACCTTTGCACCCGTGTTTGAGAAATGCCTCATCACGAGCTTAGGATGGCCCGTTCGTCTATCGGTTAGGACGCAAGATTTTCATTCTTGAAAGGGGGGTTCGATTCCCCCACGGGCTACCAAGCAAAATGAACCCGCATAAAAATTTGTTTTCATAATTTTTATGCGGGTTTGCTATTTTAAAGCCCACGTACATACAAAGTCGGGATGGGTAAGGTAATGCACCGTGAAACGTTGCGGGTGTTCCGTACGATATTCTTCTGCCGCAAACGTGCCCGACTGCTGCAAACGGAAAGCGTGGATACGCAAATGTTCCGAAAAATCGACTTCCTCGCAACCGATTATCTTATAAAGGGTTTCTTTTGCCGACCAATGGAGTAAAAGCATGTAAAGGCGCGTGGAATGGTCCGCTCCCTCGCAGGCAGACAGTTCCGTGGGGTGCATAAAGCGCGAAGCCACGCGGTTTACCCGCTCGCCGTATTGCTCAATGTCGATTCCCGGCTCGCGGGTGGGATGTATGCCTATGGCGACATACCCCTTTGTATGCGAGACACTTATCAGAAAAGATGCACCTTCTACGTAAGGTTTTCCCGACGGGTGATGGCTGATGGTCAGCTCGCTGCCCGTCAGTTCGCGCAACAACACCCGGACAGCAGTCCGCTCCATGCGGCGCACGGGTGAGCCTAACGCCATCATTTCCGCACGCCATGCTCCGGCATCGCAAAACGAATCCGCCAGCTCGTCGAAGCTCTCCGTCACCTGCCAGATGCCCCACGTCGCTCCCCTGTCGGTCCATTTCTTCAGCAGCGGCATCTTATTCTTCTTTTTTATCCTCCGGCTCTCCGGAACATACCGTTACTTTTACTTTCAGAATGCGGCGCGCATTCATTTCGAGCACCTCGAAACGGTAATTACGGAAGTTAATAACCTCATGCAGGGCGGGGAACTCGCCTTTCAACTCCAACAGCAGTCCTGCCACGGTATCGGCATCGCCTGCCGCTTCTTCGAAAACATCGGCATCTACTTTCAGTATCTTGTAAAAATCGGAAAGCAAGGTCTTGGCTTCGAATATATAAGTATCGTCGGCTATTTTGACGTAAGTAGACTCTTCTTCGTCGTACTCGTCATTAATCTCTCCTACGATTTCCTCGATGATATCTTCCATCGTTACAATGCCCGACGTTCCGCCAAACTCATCGACCACAATCGCAATGTGTATCTTGTTGGCTTGGAAATCGCGCAGCAGGTCGTCAATCATCTTGGTTTCGGGTACGAAAAATGCCGGACGAATCAACTTTTGCCAGCGGAACGTGTCGTCTTTATCGAGGTAAGGCAAAAGGTCTTTGATGTAAAGAATCCCCTTGATGTTATCGCGTGTGTCTTCGTAAACGGGTATGCGCGAATAAGCATTATCGACAATGCAACGCAAGACTTTAGAAAACGGAGTTTCAATATCCAAGTCTACCATGTCGAGCCGCGAAGTCATCACCTCCTTAGCCGTTTCTTCACCAAAACGGATAATCCCCTCTAACATGTTACTTTCTTCAGAGATTTCGTTTTTATCGGTCAACTCCAAAGCCTGTGAAAGCTCGTCGACAGACAGGTTTGTTTTCTTCCGTTGGGAGAATTTATTGGCAACCAATGATGAATGTGCCAGCAAATTAGACAACGGGCGGAACAGCGAACATAACACGCTCATCACAGCAGCCCACTTCCTGCAAAAGCGCAAAGCATGTTGCGCGGAATAGATGCGAGGCATGATTTCGCCAAAGACCAAAAGCAAAAAGACAAGGATAACCGTGACAGATACAAAACCGAGGACACGCATTTCGCCGAAATCAACCACACTGACAAAGAAATAGTTAAGCAGCATGATTATTGCCACATTCACAAAATTATTCGACAAGACGATGGTTGCTTCTAACCGGTCTGAATTGGTCAACAACGCCTTTACACGCTTATCGGCAGGATGATTTTCTTCTTCTACATCATTCAAATCGGAAGGAGAAAGCGAAAAGAAAGCTATTTCTGAAGCAGAAACAAAGCCAGAAATACAAAGCAGCAACAAAGATAACACCAACGCCACAACAGCTCCGACGGAGGGAGTGGCTACAACAATGCCGTGACCCAAAGAGGCCACGCAGGATAAATACGAATCAGGGTCCAATGAATAAAAATTTAGTTAAACAATAAATCCGATGAAGAACGGCGGAAACAAGTGCGCGCTCTTCATCTTCCGGTTAAAACGGCAAATCGTCTGCCGCACTATTGGGCTGCGGAGATGCCTGAGGCGTTTGCACCGGTTGAGCAGGCGGAGTAGTTCCAGCCTGAGCCGGGCGCGAAGAGAGCATTTCCATGTTATCGCCAAATATTTCTACCACGTAACGTTTAATTCCGTTTTGGTCGTCGTAAGAGCGCGAGCGGATTTTTCCCTCTATATAAAGTTTATCGCCTTTATGTACATACTTTTCCGCCACTTCCGCCAAGCCGCGCCACAGCACGATGTTGTGCCACTCCGTACGTTCGGGCACTTGCGTCCCGTTAGCCAGCGTATATCCTTTTTCGGTAGTAGCCAACGGAAAAGTAGCCACAGCCACATGATTATCCAAATATCTTACTTCAGGGTCTTTCCCTACATTTCCTATTAATTGTACTTTATTCAATGACATGAATCAAACTTTTAATCAGGTGTCAAAAATAAAGAAAAAAAACGAGATAACAAACGCGACATCGGAAATTTGTACAAATCGGTTTCACTCACACACCGGTAGTCGGATAAAACCCGAATGTCATCTTTCAAAATGATTTCATAAAAATCGGCATAAATCACACGGTGGGATAGCACATGTTTTTCTTTCTTCCTTAACAGCCTTACACTTTCGGGCTGGCATCCGGCAAACAAATCAGCAAATTCGGGCAACGCCAACAGTGCTTCTTCACTTATTTCACCTGCGGTCTCTATCAAAGGAACCTCGTATAAATTCTGCCAGATATCACCCGCTCCACGCCTGCGAATAAAAGTATATTCCCCCGCGCGTACATATAAATAAACAAAATAACGTGCAGTAACTTTCGTCCGGTGCTGCTTACACGGCAGCATGTTGATTTTTCCCTGCCGAAACGCCACACAACTGTCGACCAACGGGCAGTCGGCACACTGCGGAGCAACAGGTACACACTGCAAAGCTCCGAAATCCATTATCGCCTGATTATAAAGCGCAGGCCGATGCTTGTCGAGCAACTCTTCAGCCAAAGCCGCAAAGAGCTTTTTGCCTTTTGCGGTATCAATCGGTTCGTCAACCCCCAAGTACCTTGCCAATACCCGATACACATTCCCGTCGACCGCCGCACAAGGCATATCGTAAGCAAACGAGCAAACAGCCGCCGCCGTGTAATCGCCTACCCCTTTCAGGCTGCGCACTCCGGCGTATGTGGTGGGGAATCCTCCCTGCTTCACAATCGACTTTGCCGCCTCATGCAGGTTTCTTGCCCGCGAGTAATATCCCAATCCCTGCCAATATTTCATCACCTCGTCTTCGTGTGCATCTGCCAATGTATCCACATCCGGAAAACGCTCTATAAAACGGCAATAATAATCATACCCCTGAGCAACCCTCGTCTGCTGAAGAATGATTTCAGAAATCCATATCCGATACGGGTCTTTCACTCTCCGCCACGGTAAATCGCGTTTATGCTCATCGTACCAATCTATCAGTTTATCAGCAAATTCACCCATTTCAAAACATTTCTGCAAAAATAGATGTTTTTAAAATGCCGGAAATACTTTCTCGAAAAAATGTTTGCAATATATTTTCTAAAGAACGAGAAAAGCTATATATTTGCAGACCAAAAAATTAAGATAACGTATAACAATAATTATTTAGCGAAATGACTAAAGCAGATATCGTAAACGAAATTGCTAAAAACACAGGGATTGACAAACAAACGGTGCTAACCACATTGGAAGCATTTATGGAATCGGTGAAAGAATCTCTTTCAAACGACGAAAACGTATATCTTCGTGGTTTCGGTAGTTTTATCGTGAAAAAGAGAGCGCAGAAAACCGCACGTAATATCTCCAAAAATACCACAATCATCATCCCGGAACACAATATCCCGGCTTTTAAACCGGCAAAAACGTTTACTCTTTCAGTAAAAAAATAATTAACTTAAGTATTAACCCTATAAAATTTTGAAGCTATGCCAAGCGGAAAGAAAAGAAAAAGACATAAAATGTCCACTCACAAACGTAAAAAAAGACTAAGAAAGAACAGACATAAAAGCAAAAAATAATTGTTAGTCTGTCTGACTTCAATAAAGAACAAACTTGCAAAGCGCTTCTCAATAGTCTTTCAGGTTTGTTCTTTGTGTATTGGGATTTTTACACCATAGATTACCGGATTATCGCGAACGACTGATTTTCCAAATCTGAGTAACCTGTGGTGAATTTTTATCATTTAACAACCTAAACAAACTAAGTAATCAAGTGACAAGCGAATTGGTAGTAGACGTACAGCCCAAAGAAATATCTATCGCACTTATGGAAGATAAGAACTTGGTAGAATTTCAAAAAGAAGAACGAAATCTTTCTTTCACCGTAGGGAACATGTACTTGGGAAGGGTTAAAAAACTTATGCCCGGACTTAATGCCTGCTTCGTGGATGTGGGCTTCGAAAAAGACGCTTTTCTTCACTACTTAGATTTAGGACCACAATTTCATTCTTACCAAAAGTATCTGAAACAGGTCATCAGCGACCGTAAGAAGTTACAACCTATCGCGAAGGCTTCCATCATGCCCGACATAGAAAAAGACGGCACCATATCAAACGTTCTTAAGCAAGGGCAGGAAGTAATCGTACAAATCGTAAAAGAACCTATATCGACAAAAGGACCGCGCCTGACGTGCGAACTCTCATTTGCCGGACGCTATCTGGTACTTATCCCGTTTAACGATAAGGTTTCTGTTTCGCAGAAAATCAAATCAAGCGCAGAACGGGCACGCCTCAAACAGTTATTACAAAGTATCAAACCCAAAAACTTTGGAATCATCGTACGTACCGTAGCCGAAGGAAAACGAGTAGCCGAACTGGATGCCGAACTGAAAGTATTGCTGAGACATTGGGAAGAAACCATTACCAAAGCACAAAAGGCAACCAAAATGCCTACTTTGGTATACGAAGAAACAAGCCGCACGGTTGCTATGTTACGCGACTTGTTTAATCCTTCGTACGAAAATATTTATGTAAACGAAGAAAACGTTTACAATGAAGTAAGAGATTATGTAGCGCTCATTGCACCCGAACGGGTGGGCATCGTAAAACGCTACACGGGGCAACTTCCTATTTTCGACAATTTCGGTATTACCAAACAAATCAAATCATCGTTCGGAAAAACCGTTTCTTACAAGAGTGGAGCGTACCTCATCATCGAACATACCGAAGCGCTTCACGTAGTAGATGTAAACAGCGGCAACCGTTCTAAATCTGCCAACGGGCAGGAGGCTAACGCACTCGATGTCAACTTGGGAGCTGCCGACGAATTAGCACGTCAACTGCGCCTGAGAGACATGGGGGGAATCATTGTTGTGGATTTTATCGACATGAACCTCGCGGAAAACCGTCAGAAACTTTACGAACGCATGTGTCAGAACATGCAAAAAGACCGGGCCAAACACAACATACTCCCCTTAAGTAAGTTCGGACTGATGCAAATAACACGCCAACGTGTGCGTCCGGCTATGGATGTCACAACCGACGAAGACTGTCCTACTTGCTTCGGTAAAGGAAAAATCAAACCGTCTATCCTATTTACAGATACATTGGAAAGTAAGATTGACTATATGGTTAACAAACTGAAAGTGAAGAAATTTACCTTACACATCCATCCTTATGTAGCTGCTTTTGTCAATCAGGGACTGGTGTCACTGAAACGCAAATGGCAGATGAAGTATGGATTCGGTATCAAGATTATTCCCAATCAGAATTTGGCTTTCTTACAATATAAATTCTACGACATGAACGGAGAAGAGCTGGATATGAAAGAGGAATTTGAAATCAAATAAATATATCTTCCAACACACATAAACACGGATTCCGACGATGGTAGCAGGGCTTGTCTCCGCACTTACACCACGGCAGAATCCGTGTTTTTTCATTGTTTTATTACAACGCCACCTTTACCTCCACTCCAAATATGTTTCTTGAGTTGTCCGACTCATACTGGCGACAATAGAACACATCCAGCGCACAACGTTTCGAACATGTTATTTCCACTCCCGGACGATAGCGCATCCGGGCTACCCGGAAAAAAGCACGGTCGCCTATCGGTTGATACAGTTCAGGAGCAAAATAAAGGCTCAGTTTCGGCTTGTCAAGCGCATAACTTATTTTCAGGCGAGAACGCAAACGGTTTTCCACTTCGCCTCCGGAAAAGGTTTGCTGGAAGCGTTCGCGCAAAGAGACCTTAAAGTTTCCACAACCTACCGTTCCCTGCGCTCCCAAGTTATAGCGATGACGGAATTTCCACCCTTTGTCTTCACCCAAGTTGCGATAATGAACCTCGTACACTCCTTCCACCTTCAGCCATGACAATACGGTGTACATCAAACCGATTTCTCCTCCCCAGCGGTCTGCCATCTTCAAATCATCTTTCGAACGAAACTCCACGGCACCCGACAGTCTTAAGTCATTCCGAAGCTGATGATTAAGTCTCACCATACTCCATGTGGCAAACTCGTCTGCCTGCGCACAGACTTTGCCTGCCGCCAACATGAACAGCATCAATATCCAACAGCCAACGTAGCTTTTCTTATTTTCCATAGCGTCAATCCATTAATGTCGATACAGCTCCACACCCGGTTCAGCCCAACCGGAAACTTCCTCCTGACAAATATATATTCATTTGTCGGGATATCCAACTAATAGAAAACAATAAAGGCTGCTTCAAGTCATTGCCCGAAACAGCCTTTGCTTCCAATATTGGTTGAATTCTATTGTTCAACCGTCAAATATAGGTAAAATACGCTTGCCTTTTTACACCCCCAAACGCTTCCGTTAGCGTTAAGGTGTCCTATGGGATAAACTGTCTGTTTCTACCCGAAGAGTTGACTGACTTTTCGGGTAGAAATTTCAGACCGTCTGACACACCGGGCGGGATGTAAATAATCGCCTGATTTTTTATGTGCATAACCCGATCAGAATATCACACCCAGACGGAAACCCGCATTGTTTTGTCCGTCGATGTCACACGTCAAAGTCCGCGTCTTGTTCGTTCCATAACTATAATATCCGGCAACATGGAATCCCCAATGCTTTCCGGTAGGGAAAATCTTCAAGCCCAACTCCGGAGATACGTAAAATCCCCAGCCTTTATCATAAAGTCCGCTTGCCCCGAAATAAGTAGTATTGCGCGCAAACATGGCTCCCATTTTCGCACCGATATAGGGCTTTACATATTTTCCGTTGCATAACGTATAAGCCGCTGTCGCCCCGAAAGGAACTTGAAACGCCGAGCGTTGCTGGTCGGTAGTAATCGCCTCGGTAGAAGATATATCCAACGTCTGGCGTCCTACGTAATAATGGTTGGTATGGAAGGCTGCAAACACACCCACATCCCAACGCGGAGCTACCTGATAAGTCCCTTCAAAATTCATACCCCAACCGCTTATTTTGTCTGCAAAATCGGTCGAGAAAGGAGCATTCATCTGCCAGTCTATCGTTACGTGTACTTTACGGGCATCCCACTGTGCAAAACTTTGGGCTGCAACTCCCATAAACATCACACAAGCCAAAGCCATTCTTTTCCAAAGCATATTTATCTTTTTCATAGGTAATTCCTCCTTTATTAGTTATCCGACTGTACATAAGCCGACTGCTCGAAAGCCTGATCGACCGCTTTTAACAACAACGATTGGTTATAGCGTCCGGAGTATTGGAAACCGGAAGCATTTGCATACCATATTACCGGGATGTTTGCTTTTTGTTCTCCTTCCGTACCCTTACCGGTCAAATCAAGCATCTCTACCACCAGCGTATTGGTGTTATAAGAGTAGGTCATAGTGAAAGGATAATACCATCCGCCCCACCACGGGCCCCAGAATCCCCAGTCCCACCAGCCTCCGTAATAAGAGCCGGTGGTAACATAATTGGTCTGCGCCACGTAAGAGACCTGTACTCCCAAGTCAACCTCATCCTTCTTCGAAGCATCCGTTTCGCGGGTATATCCTCTCGCCTCCATATTGGCTTCCACTTGGGCGATGATAGCCTGTGCATTCTCATCTTTCCAATAAGAAGACTTATACCCTCCCGCTTCCAAGATGCTGTCGGGTAGGAAGTAGGTTTTATAAGAACCAAAATCTGCGTCTCCGTCATGGTCAGTATACACCACCAGATCTGCGTCTACTTTATCCATATCCGGATCTTTCTCGCAAGCCGTTGCCAAAAGTGCAATACCTGCCAACAATAAAATCTTTTTCATACTCATATCTCCTTTAATAATTTATCAAAGTGAACGTCCTTTAAACACATTGCTTCTTTCCGTAGGCAATACAACCCCATTCAAGGTCAAGCGGTTGGAGTTAAAGTTCGGAGTAACCGTTACCGAAGCCTGATTGCTTCCTTTCAAAACGTTGATGTCTACGCGCGCCGAAATGCCCGTACCCATCACGTTCATGGATACATAAAGATTACCCTTTTTATCCTTACGGATCTCATATCCTGAGACGCTTCCTTCCACCGTTATGCCTCCCAATCCGTTAAAGCCCGAAGCCGGGATGTTAAACGCTATCTGAACCACAGCCTCATCTCCACTCACCGCCACAAAGTTCGTATTGGAAGAGACGTAAGCCGTCTGTCCATATTTAAACACTACCTTATCGGCTTCCAGCGTAAACGCTTTTTGATTTATCGCCTGCTCAGCCTCAACATATAACAAACTGTCCAAGTGTTCCTGCATTGCTTTTTTCTCTTCACGTGTCAGTTCTCTTTCTTCCTGTGCTTGGATATGGCCCACCATTACGAAGAGAGCCAAAACCATCATTGATACTAATCGTTTCATAAGTCTGTTTTTTTGATGTTACACTTTATAAACAAACCTATTTCACATTTCATGCATCTACTTTGTATAAAAAAATATAACAGACGTTATTCGTACTGATTTATTTCTTATCTTTAAGGCAATAAGAAGTATCTGTATTATGACAAACATCAGTGACATTACCCTTTTAATCGCCGTCATTGCATTGGCTTTGTGGCCTGTTATTTTATTTGCCATGCGCTTCCTGCGCGAACGGCAAAAGCGGCTTGAGCACATCGAGCGAATGACAAAAGACGAACTGGACGACATTACAACGCGCGATTTGGTTATCAGCGTGTTGAAAAAGATAGGATGCCAGCCTGACATCAACGCCGAAGGCCATATTACGTTTAAGTATCAGGGAGATGATTTTTATATAGCGGCTGAAGAAGAAAACCGCTTTATCATGATATGGAATCCGTGGTGGGGTTCTATCAATGCCGATAACGAAGCCCTGCCCTACCTGAAGGAAATCATTAATCTGGTTAATGTAAACTCATTGGTTACCACCGTATTCATGTCGGACGAAGACGGGAAAACCATCGGACTACACTCGCGCTGCCATACGTTCTTTTCGCCCAACGAGGGGGAACTGGAGGAGCACATGAAGATGTTACTGGATTATTTCTTCGACACGCATAACGCCATCAAAGACAACATGAACCAACTGGGTTCGGCTGCCATCGGTGAAGAAGAGAAAAAAGAGCGGGTTAAAGTGAAAGGCTTCTCGGCATACAAAGACAACACGATGCCCATCGAAGCCAATCCGAACAAATAGTTTACTCGTCTTTGCGCATACTGAACTCGCACCCGCAGTATTGCTGATTATAAAAATTATATGCTTTGATAATGGCAATACGGCGTTCGCTCAGTCCGCCCTTGCGCCAGTTTTGTTCCCACCAAACCACATCGGGATACTGAGCCACGGCGTAACGTCCGGCTTCGTTTATCTGCTCCAGACTCTTCCAGCGCGATGAAGCAAGGGTTGTTGTTATGACGGCAAACCCGTGTTCATGGGCATAACGCGCCGTATCGAGCAGACGCATCTTAAAACATTTCAGGCAGCGTCCTCCCCTTTCTGGCTCGCTTTCCAATCCCTTTACGCCGCAGAGCCATGCTTCATGATCGTAATCGGCATCTACGATATCCAGTCCCAACGAGCGGGCATAGCGCGTACACTCGTCTTTACGTATGTTATATTCTTCCAACGGATAGATGTTGGGATTACAATAGTAAATGGTGGGACGCACCCTGTGTTGCATCAGACATTCAATAATTGCCGATGAACAGGGTGCACAGCAAGTATGAAGCAATACCTTGTCTGCCCCTCCGGGAACTTCCAATTCAAATTTCTTTTTCTTCATCAGTCCTTATAAGCATTAAAAAAAGGCAGCAACACCTCCGGAACATCTACTCCTTTATCGGCTACTTCCTGCAAACAGGCATGGCCTTTTTCCGTCAATGTAAAATACATCTGACGTTTGTCTTTCTCGCCCAACGAGCGTACCAGCAGTCCTTTTTCTTCCACTTTACCGATTACTTTCGAGGTATGGGAAGCCATCAGTCCGGTACGTTCGCCAATGGTTCCTGCCGTTACCGTTTCTTTTCCTATGCTGCACAATACCATCGCTTCATTCAGAGAAACTCCGTATTTTGCCTCCAACTCTGACTCTAACGATGAGAGAGCCTTGAAAAGCTCTCTCATTACACATATACATTTTATTTTCTCCATGTCATCATATAAACAAATTAACTTTTGACTGCTCTGCACGCTCCATGTAGGTAGCCACACCTCCAATCGTCACGTTATCCAACAGTTCCGACTTGTCTATGCCCATTACGTCCATCGACATCTGGCAGGCTATGAACTCCACACCGTTTTCTATCGCCTGACTGCGCAGTGACTCCAACGAGTCAATCCCTTTCTGCTGCATCACGTAACGCATCATCCTTGCTCCGATGCCTCCCATGTTCATCTTCGACAGCTTTAACTTGCGGGAGTCGGACGGCAGCATCCAGCCAAACATTTTACCGAAAAGGTCTTTCTTCACTTGAGGCTTTATCGCTTTCTTTATCGCATTCAGTCCCCAGAACGTGAAGAAGATGGTTACTTTCTTTCCGGTGGCAGCCGCGCCGTTAGCCAGCACAAAAGTAGCTAAAGTTTTATCAAGATCATCGCTAAACAAGATGAAAGTTTTACCTTCTTCACCGCAGGATGAACTTGCCGGAGGCGTACAGCGAAGCGGAGATTTCTCTATCGTCACCCGGAATGCACCGTCCGATGAGTCGGAAGCGAGGAAACGGTTTCCTGTGCTTTTGCACCAAGCCTCGGCATCGCGCGGAAAACCGGCATCGGTAGCCAATACTTCCAACCGCTCGCCCGGCTGCAACGCTTCCATTTCTTTCTTTAATTTCATTATCGGACCCGGACATTGGATTCCGCAAGCATCTACCCGCACTACTTTCGCGGCGTCATGTTCTTTACGACAGGCTGACTCGTCCGACCGGCAAGGCTCATCCCATGCGTCGGGCAACGGCACGGGAGTAACTGCCGCCTGATAAGTTTTGATTCCGCCTATGAGGTTTCTTACATCCTTATAGCCGTTTTCTTTCAGGATATTGGATGCCAAATACCCTCGCAATCCTACACCGCAATATAAGAACACGGGCTTATCGGCAGGAATTTCGTTCATACGGGGTCTCAGTTCATCAAGCGGAATATTTACCGAACCGGGAATAGAACCCAATTCATATTCATCTGCCGTACGGACATCTACCAAAGTGGCTTTTGTTAAGTCGGCTTCCGCCAGCTCACGCCAATAGAGCGGAGTCATTTTCCCACTCAAGATATTGCCCGCAACGTAGCCTGAAACGGCAACGGGGTCTTTCGCCGACGAGAAGGGCGGAGCATAAGCATGTTCCAGTGCCATAAGGTCGTAAACAGTTCCTTTCTGCTTGATGGTCAGCGCATACTCATCGATACGCTTATCCACACCGTCATACCCCACGATTTGCGCACCATACAGTTTGCCGTCGGTGGGCGAGAAAGTTATCTTGATATCCATCTGCGACGAAGCAGGATAGTAACCGGCATGTGAACCGGAATGGATGGTTGCCGAAAGATACGGGATATCCATCTGTTTCAAACGCTTTGCCGGAAGTCCCGTAGCCGCAACGGTCATATCGAACACTTTGGCAATCGACGTACCGATGGCTCCTTCGTATTTCACCCGATTGCCGAACACGATGTTGTCTGCCACGATGCGCGCCTGCCTGTTTGCCGGCCCTGCCAGAAAATTCAGCCACGGCTTGCCCGTAATCGGATGAGGAAACTCGATGGCATCGCCCACGGCATAAACCGACTCATCGGAAGTTTGCAGGAACTCATTGACCCAAATCCCCTTCATGTCGCCTATCTTCAGCCCCGCTTCTACGGCAAGCCGGGTTTCGGCACGCACGCCGATAGACAGTATCACCAAATCGGCATCGAGCCGGATTCCCGATTTCAGTCCCACACGGACGCCCTGACCGTTTTCGTCAAAACGTTCTACCGCCTGACCCAAATAAAGACGGACTCCCTTTTGCAGCAGATGCCCGTGTACGAGCGAAGCCATCGAATAGTCGATGGGGCCCATTACCTGATTCGCCATTTCCACAATCGCTACTTCGGCCCCGGCGTGATGCAGGTTTTCCGCCATCTCAAGCCCGATGAATCCGCCGCCTACGATGATGGCACGCTTTACCGGATGTTGCTGCATGTATTGCTTAATCTTATCGGTATCGCCAACGTTACGCAGGGTAAAAATTCCTTTGCTGTCGATGCCCGGCAGCGGCGGACGGACGGGAGATGCTCCCGGAGACAACAATAGCTTATCGTAAGTTTCCGTATAAACCTTTCCGTCTGATGTACGTACCGCGACTTGTTTTTTCTTTGTATCAATAGCCGTGACTTCCGAACGTACCCGCACGTCAATATTAAACCGAAGCCCGAAAGCCTCCGGGGTCTGTACAAACAGGCGGTCGCGCTCCTTAATTACCCCGCCGATGTAATAAGGCAGTCCGCAATTAGCATACGATATATAATCGCCTCGTTCAAATAACACAATTTCTGCTTTCTCGGTATTCCGACGAATGCGGGCGGCTGCGGTTGCTCCTCCGGCTACTCCGCCAATGATGACATACTTCATAGGTTTGTTGATTTTATCTTGTTACTATTATTTTCCATTGGAAACATTAGCAAATGTAAGCTATTATTTCTTTACAGACAAACTTTCCAATAGAAAATATTTATCCAAAACAAGATTTAACATCTGTTCTGACTTTATCAGCCCCTACGGAGCAACCGCTTCCGGCTGACTATATGTGCTGATAGGCGATGCGGGGTGTTCCATTGGCCACATAGATGATTCCGCAACGGACAAAGCCGTTGTTCTCCAACAGCTTCTGCATAATCTTGTTATCTTGGTGGGTATCGGCACGCAGGCTATGGCATTGCTCCCAACACCATTCGATACACGCCTTGCCTATTCCCCGGCAACTGCCGTCGGAAGCCAAGCGGTGGATAACGTAATAGGGGGCATCGTTCAGCCAGTTGCCCGACTCGATGCGTGCATAGTTCGGGTCGGGACTGGGCACGAAAGCAAACGTACCTACCACCTCTCCCCCTTCCTCTTTGCAACACACGTAACAATGGTTTGCCGCTATTTCGCCGGCTATCATCTCACGCTGCGGATAGCCGTTTATCCACTGGCTGGGATTTCCGGTGGCTTTCATGAAACTGCGTGCATGGTCAAAGATTTCCATCAGTCGGTCGAGGTCCTCCATGCGCGCCAAACGTATTTGTACAGACATATCGGTTTCGGTTTTTATAAAAGTTACTATCAATCAAGCAAAAATCCGGGTCAATCAAGACGCCAAAACGCAAGCCGTAGTGCAGGCTGACTCTACCGCTTGCGTTATAGCAAACATTGGGATGCGTTACGTAACGCAAGCGGTAGAATTTCGCGGGTAAAAGCAATAAAAAAAGGATTCAATAAATCAGCGATTTATCAAATCCTTTTCTTACCGTGCGCCTGATAGGACTCGAACCTACACGTCTCACGACACCAGATCCTAAGTCTGGCGCGGCTACCAATTACGCCACAGGCGCAAAAGAAACTTATTGTTTCTCATTTGCGGGTGCAAATATATAACATCTTTTTCTCTTTACAAAATTTTACAGCTACTTTTCAAATTTCAACAGCATAGAAGAAACTGTTTTCAGGACTTCATGCCGGCAAAGGCTATCAAAGACAGCTTCTTTTATACGAAAATAGCATGTGGAACAATAACGGACTGTTATTCACACATGCTATTTTCTTATCACGCCGGATGGCTATCAGAACTTGACTGTATTCAGATTCTTGTCGACCAGCATACCGTCAAGCACTTTCAGGTCAATCTTTTGTTTACGTTTCGCCTTGAACTTGATGGTCATCAGTTCTGCATCTCCTTCCAGATATGGCTTTTCTCCGATGTTTACAAAAGTAGGATACAATGCCTTCGTACCGTTGGTATGCAGACGGTCGTTCGTCAGATTACGCATCTCTTTCATGCCGGCTGCCTCTGTTTCCACATATTCCAGTGCCTGCGGATCGTAAGGCAGTGCGAAGCTCAGGGCATTGACCGAACACATGCCTTTACCCGAAACCCGGATTTCCACGGTTTCGCCTTCATTATACGTCTTCTTTGACGGGGTAATCGAGATTTCGCCAGCCACTAACGGCACTTGACGGCTGCTGACTCCCGACTCCAAACGGGTAGCCACCGCCGAAATGTCGTAAGCGTCAATCAGACCGTTGTCATTCAAGTCTCCCATACTGATGTAACCTTCAAAATCAGAATCTCCCCTACGCAAACCGGTATAGTTCATATAAGAGGTCAAATCGTTTTCGTCCACCAATTTGTCTTGGTTGATATCGCCCGGAATGTAGCTTTCTGAGCCGGGAACTTTAAACACATACAGTTCACGACCTGAACCATACTTGCCCGTAGCAGCCGTAACAGACAGCTTAATGTAACGCGCAGTAGGATGATTTTCGAATACGAAAGTCTTCACGTCACTACCCTTCCAGTCGAAAGCGCCGGCTTCATGCCAATTTGATTTATCCATACTGTAATATACCGTACCTTTGCCCAACGTATCGTTTCCGGCATCCAGACGAGGCAGGTATTGGAATTTATCAAGCTGGTTCACGCTGTTCAGGTCAATAATCAAGTCGAACGGAACAGCTTCTTCGCTCCACTTCGTATGCCATGAATCTCCCTCATCGAAGTTGAATAGCCTGTTCACACCCTGACCTCCCTGATTCGGGCAACTGGTTTCTCCCTTGATGCCACGGATAGCAAATTCGAGCGGGTCTGATTTCGTAGTAGCCGTCACACTTGCCCATTCGGACACACCCGAAGCATTTACGGCACGTACCTTAAACATGCAAGTTGTTTCCGGACGCAAATCTTCAAACAGGAGCTGCGTATCGCGGATGGTACTGTACAACATACCCTTGTACTCAATTTCATAATAATCGGCATTGTTTACTTTCTTCCATGAAGGCGTCAGCGCATAAGCCCCCGTATTCTCCTCCGTCACCTCAGCTTCAGGAGTGATCAGCGCACCTTGACTTACCAACAACTTTTCGGCGGGTGCAAACACATAGCCTTTCATCTCAAGCTGAATGTCGTTTTGGGTTACATCTGTTTCTCCTAACTTCACATGCACTACCGGATTCTTGATTACATGCAGACGAGCCTGTTCACTGCCCGGTGTGGCAAAACGGTTCAGTTCCGGAGACGGTTCATAATAATATACATCCGTTCCTTGCTGCAATTCATCCAAAGAAGCCACCGGCGTAAGTTTCACTTTCTTTCCGCCCACACGTGCCGTCAGTTTCTTCGGCTGTGCAGTTACATTGATACGGAAGTAAGTGCTTTTATGAGTTTCCATTCCAGCAAAAGAACCTTGAACCGGTTCGACATACACATTCAAATCGGCTCCTTCTACCACCGAACGGATACGAGTAGTAGCGTATTGCCCCGAACGATAAGCCTCAGAAACTCCGTCGTCGTCATATTCAGTGAACTCCGTATTTCCGCCGGGATAAAGCTCATATACACGCAAGTGTTTATCCATCTGGCCGACATTGTTATGAGCTGTAGTCATTGGCAGGATGGCTCCCTGCTTAACAAACAAAGGAAGTTTCCATAAAGGAGCTTCAAAATTATTGAGAATCCGTCCGCCCTGATACAAGTCGCCAGTGAAATAATCTATCCAGTTACCTTCGGGCAGATAAATACCGTTACGCACATCGTTTCCCTCCTTATCTGCCTGCGTACTCTGATAGATGGGAGCAACTAACACATAAGGTCCGTAAAGGAACTGATAGCGGGTAGCCGTCCCCAGCGTGTAATCGTTCGGATAATCAAGGAACATGGCACGAATCATCGGTTTTCCGTCTATTGCTTCACGGGCTATGCTGTACGTATAAGGCATGAACTCTGATTTCATTTTCAGATACCAGCGGTTGATGGAAGTAGCCGGTTCGCCCAACGCCTGCGGATATTTCGGATTAGCTCCCCACCCATCCATGTTCAGTTGCATCGGTGTAAAAGTTTTCCATTGGAAATCGCGGACATTGACCGGAACGTTCTTTCCGCCAAAAATACCGTCCATATCCGAAGAAATATTGGGCTGTCCCGACAAGCCCGAACCGATATACGTCGGGATATGGAAGCGAATGTACTCCCATTCTCCTCCGGTCTGGTCGCCCGACCATATACCTGCATAACGCTGAGTACCTGCCCATCCGTCCAGCGAGATGATAAACGGACGTGCATTATTGCCGTAATAAGGCATAATCTGTCCTACATCTGCCACTCCGTTCAGCCCGAATGAATAACCGGCTCCTACCCAAGCCACATCGGTTTTCAGCACACGCACACCTGCATCGCGTACTTCCTTAACAATATCGCGTTGGAGCAAAGGTTCAATTCCTTCTTTGGGATGTAAGTCTGACTGCGTCCACAATCCGATTTCTACCCCTTTCGCACGGGCATAGTCACCCAGTTCTTTCAAGTTCTGTATGTTACCATCCAGTGTAGAGGTCTGTCCGTATCCGGCACCATAACCGTCATTAGGCAGAATCCATCCCAACGGCATATCGGCTGCGTTATAACGGTCAATCACCGCACGGGCTGAGAACTGGTAGTTATTCTTCTCTCCATTCAGTGACTCTTTGATTCCGCCGTTGTCTTTCTGGCTCTCTTTATACTTCTTTCCATCCTCAAAAAGAATCCCCTTTTCGTCTTCTTTCCAATAGTCACGGTTATAGGCATTCAAATGTCCCTCATAAAAACCAAACTTAGGCAAGAGTACCGGATTGCCGGTCAGCTGATAAAAGTCATTCAACAAAGCTACCGGTTCCTCATTTACCATGAAGAAGACATCCAAGTAATTTTCTTCATGAGACAATTTAACCACTCCTTTATCGGTTGCTCCAAAATCATAAAGTCCGGGACGGAACGTGTACCACATTACGCCATAGCCTTCGGTAGACCAATAAAAAGGAGTAGGAGAAGCCACTCCTCCATCAGTCCACTGGTTTGTATTAACGATACGAATGCTTTTCCCCTTGTGAGAAAAGCGTCCGTTCTGTACGCCACCACCATAAAAATACTCATTGTCATGTTCTTTCAGTGACATACAGACTTGTTTCTCCATAAAGTCAACCGGACGTACTGATTCCACTACAACTTTTTGGCGGATTTTATCCGTAATCTTAAACAAAGATGTCTGTTTATCCAACTCAACTTGGATTCTGGCAGTAGAAACGGTAATCACTCCGTCTTTATCCGTCAGTGACAATTCTCCTACCTCTTTTCGGGGACGGTCTACCAAAATCCGGGCTTCAGGAGAAGCCTGTGGGTCACGTACAATACCTCCCATATTATCTTGGAACATCCGGAAAATATTCTCACCGTAAAAGTCAAGAGTCATTCGCTGGTGATTGGAAAAGACCACTTCCACCGCTGACGGATTCAAAACACTGGCACTGCTGATGGTTACCTCGGTCTGCCGGGCAGCCCATCATACGGGAGTAGATGTAGTAAGCAAGCCTCCAAGTAGACACAGAGACAAAACAGAATAATACTTTAGTTTCATAGTATTTAATGATTGATTGTTTTAAAACATAGCGACCTTAGCATAAACACTAAGGTCGCACAAAAATATAATGATTTTTTTAATCGGCAATAACTGTAAACTCTGCACCTCCCGCAAAGTCTGCACCATTTTGTGAATTCAAGCCGATGAAGCGGATATAACGGGCTTTTACCGGATCAGGCAGCATCACTCGTTTTGCCTGAATGCCTTGAGCGAAGGTGCCTTGTGCGGCATCTGTCCAAGTCTTTCCATCCATACTTACTTGCAACTTATAATCCTTAATCACGCCATTCATCCCCCATCCTGACGAGGAAGATATACAAACCCTTTGATTTCCTTTGCTTCACCGGCATCAAAATCAACCCAGTGCGGATACTTTGCTACGGTAACCGAATACATCGTATGCCACATTGTATTACTATCTCCATCTATCAGGTGAGAAGCATCGCCTTCTCCTACTTCCTGACTCGACGCATGAATAACCGTTAAAGGAATATTCTCTATCCGGTTAAAGCTCTCGGTGACGGATATCTTGGGATTATCGACATAAAAGGCTGTTACCGTTCCTCCTTCACGCAAGTTGAATGGAGCTGTATATAATGTAGCCTTTTTAGAATGATTCAACGAATACATTATTTTACCCTCCTTCTTGCCACAGTCAATGGAAACCATCCCGTTTTTATTACGTGAGACCAATAAGGGAGCATCTCCTGATACAGACACTTGGGCATTCCGGACAAAAGATGAATTGCTTACCGGACGAATCAAAAAGTTTATAAAACGGTTTCCTGCCTTAACGCAGTCTTCTTCCAATGGGCCGCCTTGTCCGCAACTATTTCCTCCCAGTCCGGTAACAGCTGCATCCAAATGCAGATGTGTTCCCGTAGACGCGGGTAACTGATAAGGATGAGGTGCCAAAGTCATCTCCATGGCAGACCACGGAAGAGCAGACGCCGACAACACAGAATCTGCAATAAACTCAATTCCGTTACCCTGTTTGTCTGTCAGCGCACACCAACGGACTGATTCTCTATTTCCCATGCTTTGTGGTTTGGGGAAGTTTACAAACAAGTCGCTAACCTTGCTTTGATATTGCTCTATAAAATATCCCGAACAACGGTCTGCATAGTTATTCCACGGTCCACGTCCATAATAAGTATATTGTTCAAACTCGGATGGAATCTGCATGGAATATCCGATACGAGCCAATATCATTTCAGGGTCGTTAGATGTTACACCCGACTGTAAACCGATTGAGCCATCAGGATATACAGTCCATATCTGGTTGCTGGTAAATTTAAAGTCATCTTCACCAAAAGGAGTTTCCGAAAGCTCTTTCACCTTATATCTCCCCGATACTCCACCTTCCAGCACGGCAGGATTGGGAGCTTGAGACACTACCGTATACATCAGTTTGATTACATTTTCCTCATGCTCTTTCGTTGAAATGCGAGTATATCCGGTAACACGGTGTTTCAAGTTATGCAATCCTTTTTCAAACCAACGGCGATATGCCCAGTTATCATTGTCTACGGGAGCTCGCCATGTATCCAATTCAGGTCCTTCTCCGTCACGGATAACCTTCTTTCCCCCATACTCCAAACTATAAATTGTACCTGTATGATTATCAAACTTCACACAGAATCCTTTTCCGGATACGGTGGTAAAATCGGCATTTTCCACTACCTCAGGCTTCGTCATAGAAGCAGTAAGCGATGCCAGCGAAGGCTTATCCCCAGCCTCTTTCAGCAATAACTGTTCTTCCATCTGAACATAACCGGCTTTTGCCCACGGCATGTCTTTCTTCAGCAGGAACTGTACTTTCACAAAATATTCGCTTTCGTCTTTCAGCTCCGTATATTTATAAGGTATCGTATAAACAGCTTTTTCGCGCGGCTTCACAATTTCAGCAGAAGCGGGAATCATGTCGCCTTCTTGTATCTTTTCACCATCTTTATAAAGCGACCAGACAAACCTGTAATTAGAAAGTGGAATGAAATAGTTCTTATTAAACACCTCCACTCTCCCCTGCTTCATGTCCAAAGGTTTTACGCTTACATTCTGATATACCTTTTTCACTTCATAAAATTCGGGTTTAGGAGAATGGTCGGGCAGCAAAATACCATTCATACAAAACATTCCGCTGTTGGGCTTATCTCCGAAATCGCCTCCATAAGCCCAAAAACGGTCGCCTGTATGAGGGTCATAATAATTCAACGCCTGATCTACCCAGTCCCAAATAGCAGCTCCGCAGAAGAAGTTGGTCGACTCAATGGCATCCCAGTAATCTTTCAGATTTCCTCCGGCATTTCCCATAGAATGGGCGTATTCCGACACATGGAAAGGATATTTGATGTCATACTTCCCTTTCACCGCTTCCCGCATCCATGCTATAGAAGGATATTGGTTCGAACCCATATCCACAATATCATTATTGCGCTCATACTGAACCGGACGAGAAGCGTCAAACGCATGTAGCGCATTATAGGCAGACACAAAGTTCTTACCCGGCCCAGCTTCATTTCCCAAAGACCATATTACAACGGAGGGATGATTTACGTGGGCATGTGCCAATTCCATAACCCGGGCTACATGGGCTGCTTCAAATTCAGGCACGTGCGACAAAGAAGCGGCTCCATAATAATATTCATGACTTTCCAGATTAGCCTCATCTTCCAGATAGATGCCATACTTATCGCACAAGTAATACCAGTAAGGGTCACAGGAATAATGCGAGTTCCGCACGTGATTGATATTGCCACGCTTCATGAGCATAATCTCATCTTCCATCTGGCTATGGGAAATGGCATTCCCGCTCTCCGGATTGATTTCCTGCCGGTTCACTCCTTTCAGCTTTACGGGTTTTCCGTTTATGTAATAATAACGTCCGGCCAGCCCGAATTCATCCTGCGATGCCGGAGTATCTTTGATTTCAACCTTACAGAAGCCTAAAGCGGTAGAAAATGTTTCTGCCACACGCCCTTTACGGTCTTTTAATTGGCCTACCAATGTATAGCGGTAAGGCATTTCAGCAGACCACTTCCGAGGTGACTTGACCTGCATAACCGTCCGCACGGTCATGCTTTCCCCGCCTGATAATTCCGCAACCTCTACATCACTCACTTTTCCTTCTGATACCAACTCTGTTTCATCTGAATAAAGTTTGTTGGCATACAGCAAATAAGACAATGTATATCCTTTCATCTTCTTATCATCCAGATTGCGAATGTTTGCTTCTATCTCAAGACTCCCGTTGGTATAGTCTTTATCCAAATCAGGACGTACACGGAAATCGCGCACTTGTGCTTTCGACGTAGATGTCAATGACACCGAACGGAAAATTCCCGGCAACCGGAACATATCTTGTGCTTCCAGAAAAGAGCCATCCGAATTTCGATAAACCTCTACCGCCACGATGTTTTCGCCTTTCCGGTTCAGATAAGGAGTAATGCAAAACGATGAGGTATTTCTTGAGTTTTTTGAAAAGCCGACGTAATGTCCGTTTACCCATAAATAGAAGAAAGATGATACTCCGTCAAAATTCAGATAAACTTCCCGATTCTCCCATGCGGCAGGAACCTCAAAACTGCGGCGATAAGCCCCTACTTCATTACGGTGTTTGTAAGTAACCCAATCCTGAGGGGGAGTACGCATCACGCCTCCCTTCCAGTCGCCGACAGCCACTTTATGCTGAAAAATAACCGGTTGATTCGCATAAATAGGTACGCCATATTTCAATGAGCCGTCTTTCTGTATCCCTACAACGTTCCACTGCATCGGCACCGTCACGTCGTCCCATGCCGATACGTCGAACGAAGGTTTATAAAAATCAGCCGACCGTTCTTCAGGATTACCTACCCAATGAAACTTCCAAGTTCCATCAAGCGACAGATAGAAATCACTGAACTGAGGCAACAGCCTGCGCGCACGCTCTACGTCGGAAAACGTAAAGAACCACGTATGAGGCTGCTCTTTGTTAAGTGACAGTTTCGTAGGTTGTTCCCATTCATTACCTGCGGGCGCAAGTTCTTTGCCATAGGCAAATCCGTCTAACAAAGACTGTTGCGCACTCAAACCCATACTTCCACATAGTAGTAAAGCTCCAAAGATGTACTTTCTTGCATTCTTCATAAATCAGATTCAAAAAATTTAAACTTTTTGTATATTAACGTCAGTTATAATCAAAGCTACTCATTCCGCCCTTTCTTTTCAGAAAGCCCAACTTACACACATCCTACATTCCACCGTAACAAACAGATAATGAAGTTATTCGTACAAGAGGCGAATCCTCTTCCGCATATACCGGAAAATACGACCGTTAGCATCGCTCATCCCAAGCGGAAGAGTCAACCGTTTCTACCCATAAGACTGGTCTGCACTACGGGTAGTGTTTTCTTAAACTCCGGATAGAGTCAGAACAAGTTCAATACAGATTAAAATAGTTTGACACTTTAAATCAATTCTGCCACGAGAGATATTTGCAGTAATAGGTCCTATCCACCATCCGGCAATCAAATCAATTCGTACTGCCCTTTAAAATCCTGCACGCTGTTTCTATCATCGTATCTTTCCCCTGACTGATGTCTTCGCTGGTCATGTCTACCTTCACATCGGGGTCGATGCCAAACTCCAGTTGTTCCATTTCCGGATCGAACATCGGACTTGCTGAAAAGCGGATAGACCATCCGTTGGGTATTTCGGAACTGAAAGGCAAGCCGGAGCCTCCTCCCGTTTTGTTGCCAACCACGGTTACGTTGGGGAATTGTTTCATCGAGTTAACGAAATCGTTTGTTGCACTAAACGAACGTCGGTTCGTCAGCACCACTGCCTTTTTCTGCCAGCGTATGCCTGTCGACGGCTCGACATACACCGCTTTGGGAGAAGAAAAATCGTTGTGTCCCGGTCCGGTTTTATGGCACATATATCCTACCAGTACCTTTTCATTTGTAAACCGCGCGGCAAGTTTCTGAGCCGTTGTCAGATTGCCGCCCCCGTTATTCCGCACATCGATAATCAAGCCATCGCATATCGCCAACTTATCTAACGTTTCATTCAGGTTTCCATCTCCGATGCCGTCTGAAAAGCTGGAGCAATATACATACCCGATGTTATTTTCAAGAATCTGGTATGTCAATCCCGACGAATTGATATAATCCTTTCCCAAATAGTTACTCTGAATACTGTCGCTGAAATTACGCGGGTAGGCATCGAACCATTCGCGGTACTGCGAGGTAGCCTGTGCGCTGCTCAGATTCACATGTCCGTCGCGCAGCTCGTTCACCATTTCAGACAATACCTCGAACAAGGCTTCCGAGCCCATTGACGAAGTGATACGTTTGGCATAACGCTCGTGTACCTCATCCCAATCCAACCCGTACTCCTGATTCTTGTACTCAAGGAAACAATACTGCTCGTCGATGATTTTCCAAAGTGCTTCAAAATTATCTTCCGGCGAATTACCCGAAATATCCTCACGAATACACGAAAGCGTCAGTCCCGACAACAAAACAACAAGAAGGAAATGATATACCGAATGCTTCATATTCATAATCAATAAGGAGTAACGTTATTAGGCATACTGAGTTTGTTTTTCCCTTTCAGGATGTAGAAGTTCCGTACAAAACCTATCATGAAATTATGGGAATAAACGTGGGTTTTCAGGTTATTGACTTTTGCCTGCTGGATATCGCAAACATAGCCTATGCGCATTTTTATCCGGTTAATCGGGAAATCGAGTGTCAGCATCTGGCGAAGCGAGGGGTTGTTATGCAACGAGGTAAAGCGAACATTCTTTCCTCCATTTCCCAACGAAAAGATTTCGTAATAAGACTCTCCGTATTCGGGCGAGAACATAGCTCCCGCCAGCGGCAAGTTTGCCTGATAGCGCAAAATAAAAGGATAGCACTTGATTCGGAATTTATAGATAAGCATCCCCGACGCTGCAAGACTGCCGTATGCTTTGGCTTGAGCCGGATTATTGGAATTCCGCTCGTTATAGATACATCCTCCGTTCAGGTCGAGCATCGGGCCGGCAAGAATCTTCAACTGTTCATTGATACGGAACTGATAGTGCAAGGCGTAATTCCAGTTTATAATGCCCGAATACATGCGTGCCGTTTGTGCCGGATTTTTCGTATATGAAAAATTAACTTGCAACAGGTTTTGGGCAGAGACATTGCCCCCCAACAGTTTGGTCATTCGCATGTTTTCGTACATTAGCCGTACTTCAGGCCCTTCGTACTCCAACGGCGAGAGGTAAGTATCCAACACGTTTGCGTGTCCTGCCCCGAACAGAAAAGAACGCATCACGTAACGTGTAGCATACAAACTGTCTTCCTGTGCTCCTAAACCTGCACACGCAAGCAATGCAAACCAAAGAGTCAGTAATCGCTTTTTCATGGATTCTAAAATAATTTCATTTGTCCGTTTTCTTCTTCCGCCGATTCGGTCTGTTCAGTCCCCTCGTCCGGCTGCAGGTCGTCTTCCGGCTCCGGTTCAGGCATCCGGGTTGGTTCCAGCTCTTCGATGCGGTCTACAGCATACGTGGTGAGACGTTTTCCTTTTGCTTTGAAACTCTTTATTCCCACAAAATCGCTCGCTTCTATCACCAGAGCTTCGCGGAAACTGTCGTGTCCGCCAAAGACTACTTGGATACGCGGATACACCTGACAAGTCAGCAATACCAGCTTATTCTGCTTATTTTCGCCTAAATAGTTCTGACGTTTCGATACGGCATCGAATGTAAACCGCTTCAGATACGGGTAATTCTGCTGGTCGGCATCGTAAAGCACAGCCGTCCAAACCTTTTCCTGATCAAATTTTTCTATTGCCAAGATATCGGCGTCATAATGGTTATTTAAGTCGAAATTGGTAGTATAGAAGTCTCCGTTTTTAAGGATAACCAAAATACTGTCTTCGCTCTGGAACTCTCCGAGGTATGCCCCCCGGCCATCGTAGTTCAGGCGCAACACATCGTGGTCGAACCAAACTTTGCGTCCTCCCAACGTAGAGCCTCCACGTTGTTTCAGCGTAATCTTATGAACCTCGCATTTGGTCAACAGATTTCCCATCGACTGACGACCTTTGATGTTTATCGTACTGAAATCTTTCTCGAAAATAAGCTTCTTGATACGCGGATTCGGACGTAATGTTACCTTAATAACCTCTGCCTCTCCATTGGGATTTGCCGTAAAATAAACAATCTTCGAGCCCGGAGTACCCTGAGTTACATCGTATTCACGGTCGCGAATCATCGAGGTTACATTAAATCGCTTGATGTAATGGAAACCTTCCTTCCCATCCCGATAAATTACATTATAAATCGTACGCTTATCGTTTTTCTTAAAGATATTGACATAAAGGATATTCTTACCGACAAACAGCTTATCGGAGATGCGCACGATTTTGTATTTTCCGTCTTTATAGAAGATAATCACATCGTCAATGTCGGAACAGTTACAAACAAACTCGTCTTTCTTCAGTCCCGTCCCGATAAAGCCTTCCTCGCGGTTGATATACAGCTTTTCATTGGCTTCCGCCACTTTGGTTGCCACTATCGTATCAAAGTTACGTATTTCCGTGCGTCGCGGATAATTCTTCCCGTATTTTTCCTTCAGACGTAAGTACCAGTCTACCGTATACTCCGTGATATGCGACAAATGATTATCTATCTCTTCTATCTCTGCTTTCAGCCGGGCAATAGCCTCATCCGCTTTGTCTTTATTAAACTTCAGGATGCGCGCCATCTTTATTTCCATCAACTTCAGGATGTCTTCTTTCGTAACTTCGCGTACGAATTGAGGATAAAAAGGCGTCAACCGTTCGTCAATATGTTCACAAGCGGCATCCATAGTCTCTGCCTGTTCAAACTGTTTATCTTTATAAATACGTTCTTCTATGAATATCTTTTCCAGCGAAGCAAAATGCAGGGTTTCCAACGTTTCGTTACGCTGAATCTCAAGTTCCTTACGCAGCAAGCCAAGCGTATTGTCGACCGACTTACGCAACACATCGCTTACCGAGAGAAAATGAGGTTTCTTTTCGTCAATGACGCAACAGTTTGGGGAAATGTTTACTTCGCAATCAGTGAAAGCATACAACGCATCCAGTGTTTTGTCAGAAGAAGTACCCGGCGCCAAATGAACCAATATTTCTACTTTATCCGCCGTATTGTCATCTACCTTACGTACTTTGATTTTGCCTTTTTCTACAGCTTTCAATATCGAATCGATGAGCGAAGATGTCGTTTTACCGTAAGGAATTTCGCTGATACAAAGAGTTTTGTTATCAATTTTCGATATCTTGGCACGCACACGCACCACACCTCCACGCTCTCCGTCGTTATAACGGGATACGTCGATGGCACCTCCTGTAAGGAAGTCGGGGTACAGATGAAACTCCTCACCGTGCAGATAAGAAACTGCGGCATCACACAGTTCGTTGAAATTATGGGGAAGAATTTTCGACGACAAACCTACGGCGATACCTTCTACACCCTGAGCGAGCAAAAGCGGGAACTTGACGGGAAGCGTAACCGGTTCGCGGTTTCGTCCGTCATACGAGGCTTGCCATTCGGTTGTCTTAGGATTGAATACCACATCGAGCGCAAACTTCGAGAGGCGGGCTTCGATGTAACGGGGAGCAGCCGCACTGTCGCCCGTGAGGATATTCCCCCAGTTTCCCTGACAGTCGATAAGCAAATCTTTCTGTCCCAACTGCACCAGTGCGTCGCCTATGGAAGCATCGCCGTGAGGATGAAACTGCATCGTATGTCCCACGATATTCGCCACTTTATTATAACGTCCGTCATCCAGCCGTTTCATCGAATGGAGAATACGCCGCTGCACAGGTTTCAGTCCGTCGTTGATATGAGGTACAGCACGTTCCAATATCACATAAGAGGCATAATCGAGAAACCAATTCTGATACATGCCACTTAGCTGATATTTTACCGCCTCATCTGTCGGGGAAGCCGGTTTATAACTTGAATGTTCTTCTTTTTCAGGAGTATTTGTTGATTCTTTATCCAATGTATCTTCGCTCATAATCGTATGCTAACATGCGCAAAGATACAGAGAAAAAACGAGAGGAAAAACAAGGCGGAGCGATTGCTTTCATATTTTTAAGAAAGAAACAAAGGCACACACCCTTGTTTCTTTGCAGGGTGTATGCCTGAGTAACCGATTTATAAACGATTTTCGTAAATCGAAGCCATCAGTTTCTGATACTGATTTTCAAGTGCTATGTAGGCTTGCAGGTTTTTATATACATTTTCCGCCTCCACGTAGAAGTCGATAACAGACAGTTGTCCGGCTTTTACGGCATCGTTAAGCAAGCGCAAGGTTTTGTGCATCAGGGTTACATCGTAGGCTTGCATGGCTTCGCGAAGCTGCTGCATCTCATTAAAGCGGCTTTGCACTTGGGCTTCGGTCTGCAAACGAGCATCATCCAACTGTAATTGGGCACTAAGTGCCTGAGCGCGGGCTATCTTTGTTTTCTTCCGGTTGGAAAACAACGGCAGACTTCCTCCTACAAGGAAACCGTTGCTTTTTTCTCCGACACTCGTATTACGCCGGTACCCCACTTCAATCTTGGGAAGCCAGCTTTGTTTGTTTACGTTCACCTCTTTTGTGGCGGCTCGTACAGCTGCATCGGCTTCCAACAGTCCGGCGTTGGTAGTCATCACTTCGTTATATAAAGTATTATAATCATTAATCGGCTCTACTTGCGGATAGGTATCTGTCGAAAATTCCAGCGGAAGATTTCCGTTCATGGCAAGCAGTTGCTGAAGCGCCGTGCGGTGAGCCGCATTGTTTTGAGCCACTTCCGTTTGGATGCTCATCTGCTCCATCTTGATTTTATTGACTTCCAAGATACCGGCGTCGCCTTTCTCAAAACGTTCTTCAAAGAGTTTCAGCAGTTCGTCGGAATTCCGTTTGCGCTCCGTAAGCAAGGCATTCTCTTTATTCAGCCGAATCAGGTCGAGGCAGAGGTTCTTTGCCGTAAGCAATACTTCGCGACGGGCGGCTTGCTGTTGATGTTCCAATACTTCTTGCTGCAACTTGCCCGACTGCCGGCGTGCGGCGTAAAGAGTCGGAAAGTCGAAGCCTTGCGTTACTACCAGTTCCGAACTTGCCATGCCGTCTACGCCTTTTGCGAAAAACGGACTGTATTCTACCGATGGGTCTTCTAAGTTATTTCGGGTTTGTATCTCCATTTTGCCGGCTTGGGTAGCCTGCCGTTGCGCCTGCAAGGTCTTGTTGTTTTCCTCGATGCTGCGCAACACGTCATCAATAGTCTGCGCCTGCGATACCACAGCAAACGCCAGACAGAGGGTTGTCAGTATGGTTTTCATAAATCACTTATCGTTTTGTTTACGGTTCATCAATTCGTATACTATCGGCACTATAAAGGCGTTAAGGAAAGTAGAGGTAAGCAATCCGCCTAAGATTACTTTTGCCATCGGACTTTGGATTTCGTTTCCGGGCAATCCTCCGCGAAGAGCAAGCGGGATAAGTGCCAATGCCGACGACAGGGCAGTCATGAGGATGGGGTTCAAACGGTCGAGCGAACCATGAACAATACATTCCCGAATGCCCATACCCTGCTCTTCACGTAACAGATTGTAATGACTTATCAGCAACATGCCGTTTCGGGTAGCTATACCGAAAAGCGAGATGAAGCCGATAATGGCAGGGATGCTCAGTTCGCCCGTTGTTACCAGCAGGGCAAACACGCCACCGATTAACGCCAGCGGCAGATTGAGCAGGATGATGCCGCTTTGGGTGGCATTCTTAAACTGCATGTAAAGCAACAAAAAGATGACCACGATGCTCATCACTGAGGTTAAGAGCAACGTGCGGCTGGCTGCCTGTTCGCTTTCAAACTGACCGCCGTATTCGATGTGGTATCCTTCGGGCAACTTGATTTGCTGGTCTACGCGGGCTTGTATGTCGTTCACCACGCTGCGCAAGTCGCGCCCGCTGGTGTTGGCAGAAATCACAATTTTACGTTTTACGTTTTCGCGGTTGATGGTGTTCGGTCCCATTGCCGATACCACATCCGCCACGTAGCTGAGCGGCACCTTTTGTCCTTGTGCATCGTCGATCATCAAGTCTTTTACCCGCTCCATTGTCCCGCGATAATCCTCGTCTGCCCGAACCACCAAGTTGAATGCCTTTCCCTGTTCGTAGACTTGAGAGACTACTTCGCCTGCCATATTTACTGTTACAAACTCATTGAATTGCGGCAATGAGATACCGTATTTTGCCAGCATTTCCTGACGGGGGATAATTTTCAGCTCCGGCCGCTCTATCTGTTGTTCCACGTTCAGGTCGGCTATGCCTTCCACGTCGGCCACGGCATCTTTTATCTGATTGCCTATCTGGAACATCCGGTTCAGGTCATCGCCAAACAGCTTGATGGCGATGCTTGCCTGCGTACCGCTCAGCATGGCATCGATACGGTGGCTGATAGGCTGTCCTATTTCAATGTTTGCACCCGTAAGTACCGAAAGTTTATGACGGACCTCTTCCAACAACTCGGCGTGAGAGCGGTCTTTCAGCTCGAACGGGGCTTCTATTTCAGACACATTTACTCCCAAAGCATGTTCATCCAGCTCGGCACGTCCGGTTTTACGCGCCACGGTCTGTATTTCGGGGATAGACATCAGTATCTCTTCCGCCTGTCTGCCTATCTTGTCGGATTCTTCCAGCGATATGCCCGGCATGGAGCTTACGTTGATGGTAAACGAGCCTTCGTTGAAGGGAGGAAGGAAACTGTGCCCCAATGTAAAAAAGCAGCCTAACGCCACAAGGAAAAGAGCTACCGTACTACCTAAAACAGCTTTTTTATGTTCCAGTGCCCACAGCAAGGCACGTTCGTAATGTTTTTTCAGCCAAACGGCTACAAAGGCTTCTTTCGGCAGTCCGTCTTTCTTAGGATTTCCACCCAACAGATAACTGCACAACACGGGAGTAAGCGTCAATGCCACTACGGTTGAAGCGAACAGCGAAACGATAAAGGCTACACCCAGCGGAACCAGCATACGCCCTTCCATACCGCTCAAAAAGAACAGGGGCACGAAGCTGACGATAATAATCAGCGTAGAGTTCAATATCGGCATACGGACCTCGCGTGAGGCGTTGAACACCACATCGCGCACCGGCTTGCGTTCTGACACGGGTAGCATCCGGTTTTCGCGCAAGTGTTTCCATACATTTTCCACGTCTACGATGGCATCGTCTACCAGCGAGCCGATGGCTATCGCCATACCTCCCAAGCTCATGGTATTGATACTCATGCCCATGTAATGGAGTACGAGAATCGCCACCACCAGCGACAGCGGAAGGGTAATGAGCGAAATAATCGTCGTACGTGTATTGGCCAGAAAGAGGAAAAGTACTATTACCACAAAGATGGCACCTTCGTAAAGCGAATCTTTCACGTTGCTGATGGAGCTTTCGATGAAGCGCGACTGGCGGAACGTGTCGGTAGATATTTTCACATCTTTCGGAAGATTTTTCTGCAAGTCTTTCAACGCCGCCTCCAGTTGGGCAGTCAGTTCGATGGTTCCGGTGTTAGGCTGTTTGGTTACGGTTATCAGTACGGCAGGCTTCCCTTTTTCCGAAGCCACCCCCAGCTTGGGCTGCTGCGAGCCTACCTTTACTTCGGCTACGTCTTCCAGCATCACGGGTACGCCTCCCACGGTCTTTACCACCGAACGAGCCATGCGGTCGACGTCGCTGGTCGATACCACGCCGCGCACGATGTATTCGTTTCCGTACTCGTAAATCACACCGCCGTTCGTGTTTTGGTTCATTCCGCGCGTAACTGCCATAACCTCACCCAGCGTTACGCCGTAATGCTTCATGCGGTCGGGGTGTAAACGCACCTGATATTCTTTTATGTCACCACCCAATACGGCTACTTGGGCAACACCTCCCGTAGAAAGCAGACGGGGACGAATCGTCCAATCTGCCAACGTACGAAGGTCGAGCATCGAAGTGCTGTCTGCCGTCAGTCCTACTATCAGCAATTCTCCCAAAATAGACGACTGTGGTCCCAGCGTAGGTTTTCCCACATTTTCGGGAAGATCTTCGCTTGCCGCCGCCAGCTTTTCGGAAACAATCTGACGTGCCAAGTAGATGTCTGTATCCCAATCGAACTCTACCCACACCACGGAAAAGCCTGTGGTGGATGACGAACGCACGCGGCGCACATTCGTCGCCCCGTTTACTGCGGTTTCGATAGGAAACGTTACAAGCTGCTCCACTTCCTCGGCTGCCATGCCGTTTGCTTCGGTCATCACTACCACAGTAGGAGCATTTAAATCGGGGAATACATCGACTTCGGTATGGTATGCGGTATACGTTCCGCCTATCAGCAAAAGCACCGAAGCCACCAAAATCAGCAAACGATTTTGTAACGAGAAATGTATAATTTTATTAAGCATTTGATGTGAGTTTTTTAGTTACAGGTTTACCAGCTATTTATCAACGCATTACGAGGTAAAAGCCGTATAAATCCGGAACTTGTCATCAATCGGTTTCGGTCTTTTCCGGGGCTTGAAAAATTCTATTCGAAAGACGAGTCCACTCTCCGAATAGAACCGGACGGTTTATCCGCATGAAACAAATAACACAAGCCGAAGCGTTTTTCCGCCTTCCGAAAAACAAACCGCACCGTTAAGACAAGTTCTTAATGATTATGTGTATGTCCCGGAATGGCTGTCGAAGCCGAAGCTAATTTGACATGGATAGCTCCCTGCGTTACAACCTTTTCGCCTCCTTTCAGTCCGGATAAGATTTCCACCCGCTTGCCGTCGTTTGCCCCTACGGTTACTTCCTGCTTGCGGTAACACTCCTCGTCAATCTGGCAATAGATGAAGTACAGACCTTGTTCTTCGGTGAGTGCCGACACGGGGACGCTGAGCACGTTCTGCCGCTCGGATGCCAGCAGATACACCTCGACAAACGAACCGGGTATCACATCGCCACGGTTGTCGAACTCGAAGGTTACGGGAACGTAATACGACGTGCCATCCGAAGACTTTCCGAATGAGAGCAAACGTCCTTTCAGGTCGGCAAGACTGTACACTTTGTCATCGTATGGTGTCTGGAAATTGGCCGAAGCAATGTTATGCAGTCTTGAATAATAACGCTCCGACACTTCGGCACGCAGCATGAGCCGACGGGTTTGGGTAACGCTAAGCAGCGGTTGCCCTACCGTAACATAGTCGCCTTCTTTTACGAAACATGCCTTGACGTAACCTGCCATCGGCGACTTCACCGCCACGCCCTTACCTGCCTTGCTCGGCGAAAGTGCCTCGTAAGCAATGCGTGCATTCTCATAATTTTCTTTCAATACATTAAATTCTTTTTCCGACACGATACGTTCGCCAATGAGTTTTTCCGCACGTTCGTATTCTCCCTTCGCCCGTTCGTAAGCGATGCGTGCGCGCTTCACCGGGTCGCCGTCCTGCAAGTTCTCTGCCGATACGCTCAGCAGTTCCACATCCCGACCTACGGACATTCCCTCGGTAACGGTTCTCGAAAAAGAAACCACGCCTGCCGTAGCAGCTACCAGCGTATTCTCGTCTCCCTGAGCTGCCAATACCTGTCCGCTGGTGGGTATTACTTCCCGGAATGTTCCCGGAGTAACGGTTTCTACCATCACTCCCGCCGCTTTTGCTTTTTCGGGAGTCAAAATAATTTCATCGGAATGTCCGCCATGACTTTCTGCTTCATGGGCTGCTTCTTCCGCTTCGTGGTTGTGTTGTTGCGTACATGCTCCGCACAGGAACAATAACGCTGTCCCCATAAAAAGATATTTCTTCATAAGTTTGGTGTTTTAATAATGCAAAAGTATGTCTTATTTTTGGCAACCGGGTTGCAATGTGATTGCCGGAGAAAAACAAAGGTGAGAACACGCTTCGTTCCGGTTTTACGGAACGAAACATGAATACGACCTTTTACTAAGAAACTGTTTTGAATTTCTCCAAAAAGTTTTCTTGGCTTGATGCATTCGTTTTCGTGTGTGCTTTGGGCGATTTTTTGGTTCTTTCCGCTTCTGTTCTTCGTCAGATAGCCCGCTATCTTCCTCATCACACAATCGGAAATGCCTCAAAAACTCATTCCAAATCATCGCACGATAAATTCAAAACAGTTTCTAAGACTGCAACCCTTTAAACTTATGACAATGCGGGAGGCGCACGAAGGCTCCGGACTGTAACGCAATACAATCCGTGAAGGCGCTCGATATAATAAAAGACATGCTTAGCCGATACTCCGGACGACAGAACCTGTTCTAACACGTCCAGTAACGGGTAAGTAAGGAAATAGAATGTATAGTCGGGAGTAAAATCGAAAGGGCGATTACTCGGAGAAGAGAAAGAGAAATGAGTAACACACGTGGTTTTACACGCATGACTGTCGGTATCGCCCGGATAATGGGTTTCGTTTTCCGCTGTGAGCGGAGAAGTACAGCTCGTCAAATCTGTGTTTAAACAGAACCGTTCTTCGTGATGATGATGAGGAAATGCACCCGCTATCAGCACGACTATGCTGACTACCAACATACAGTATGTACGGAAGCGATGTTGCATTTCCTCATCAGGTTTTATTGTTCTATTCGATTTCAGACATCAAACTTCTGTCATCCGGTCCTTCCGGATGGGTTACGCTGACTAACTTCATGTGGAAACTCAGCACGGAATATCCGCGAATATCCAGATATCCGCTGGCACCATAACCTAACTGATACGGGATGTAGATATCTACGTTATCGCCCGGCTTCATCCCCGGATAAGAACCGTCGTGAGAAGCCATCAGAGCCGTCTGCCACCCTGTTATCAATCCACTCACCAAGAATCCTCTCGGAGTATAGATTTGCGGGGTCTGCACATCGTCCCAATCGCCCTGATAGTTACTGTCAAACTGTTCTCCGTTTATCAGGCTTCCCCTATAATAAGTAGTTATACTGTCGGTATACAGCGGGGCACTTCCTGCAGCAACCGGCTCGCTACGGAAATGAACATACACAGAATCGGTCATATCGAAATTATCATCAAAAACGATACCACCAGTTCCTGCCATTCCGTCGTTCCAGATTTTCCAATTCTGCACACAATACCATCTCCCGTCTGCGTTGGCACGAGCTACATCTACAATCGAATCCAAATAATGCTCATTGCGCGCCTGCCAATTAGCGTACGGATCTTCAACCTGTGTATCTTCTGCACACGAAGCAAAGCCGAACGATAATGAAACCAATACGACAATCAGCCAAAGAATGTTTTTATTCATGCGTTATTCTTTAATTATTGCAGCGTTTTCAGCAAACTTGTAATGCTTACCTTATCTGCAATGATGTTATTCAATTCAGAGATTGCCACCCGTTCCTGTTCCATCGTATCGCGGTTACGCAGCGTAACGCAATTATCTTCCAATGTCTGATGGTCGATTGTTATACAGTACGGAGTACCGATGGCGTCCTGACGGCGGTAACGTTTACCGATACTGTCTTTCTCATCGTACTGGCAGTGGAAGTGGAACTTCAAGTCGTTCATGATTTCACGTGCTTTTTCGGGCAGTCCGTCTTTTTTCACCAATGGCATGACTGCCAATTTCACCGGAGCAAGGGCGGCAGGCAACTTCAAGACTACGCGAGTTTCGCCGTTTTCCAGTTTCTCTTCGCAGTATGCCGCACTCATTACGCTGAGGAACATACGGTCAACCCCGATAGAGGTTTCGATGACATACGGAGTATATGATTCGTTGATTTCCGGGTCGAAATACTTAATGCTCTTGCCTGAGAACTTCTCATGCTGGCTCAAGTCAAAGTTTGTACGGCTATGGATACCTTCTACTTCCTTGAATCCGAACGGCATCAGGAATTCGATGTCGGTAGCAGCATTGGCATAGTGAGCCAGTTTTTCATGGTCATGATAACGGTAGTGGTCATCGCCGAAGCCCAATGCCTTGTGCCATTTCAGGCGGATTTCTTTCCATTTCTTAAACCAGTCGAGTTCGGTTCCGGGTTTTACGAAGAACTGCATTTCCATTTGTTCGAACTCACGCATACGGAAGATAAACTGGCGCGCTACGATTTCATTACGGAATGCCTTACCGATTTGAGCGATACCGAACGGTATTTTCATACGGCCGGTCTTCTGCACGTTCAGGTAATTTACGAAAATACCCTGAGCGGTTTCCGGACGAAGATAAACTTTCATTGCGCCGTCTGCCGTAGAACCCATTTCGGTAGAGAACATCAGATTGAACTGACGTACCTCGGTCCAGTTCTTTGTGCCGGAGATAGGACAAACGATTTCTTCATCCAATATAATCTGACGCAACTCATTCAGGTCGTTGGCATTCATTGCCTTTGAGTAACGTTCATGCAATGCGTCGCGCTTAGCCTGATGCTCCAATACGCGGGCATTCGTAGAGCGGAACTGCTGTTCATCGAAAGCGTCGCCAAACTTCTTGGCTGCCTTTGCCACCTCTTTATTTATCTTTTCGTCGTACTTGGCGATTTGGTCTTCGATTAATACATCGGCACGATAACGTTTCTTCGAGTCGCGGTTATCAATCAACGGGTCATTGAAGGCGTCCACGTGTCCGGATGCTTTCCAAATAGTAGGGTGCATGAATATGGCTGAGTCGATGCCCACAATGTTTTCATGGAGCAACACCATGCTCTGCCACCAATATTGCTTGATATTGTTTTTCAGTTCCACGCCGTTCTGTCCGTAGTCGTATACAGCGCCCAGTCCATCGTATATTTCACTTGATGGAAAAACAAAACCATATTCTTTGCAGTGTGAAACTAACTTCTTAAAAACGTCTTCTTGTGCCATTGTTTATTTATTTTTTATACCTTGTCAATTAACTTTTTGTATAGTACGGGCGCAAAGATACGTAATTATGAGGAAAAAAGAACGATAGGTGTCTTAATTTATCTTTTTTTCCTACTTTTGTATCGCTTTTCGATACAAGCCGACGACGCTTGCTTAAAATACTACTGTGCTTATGAAACGGAAATATAAAGATAAGTATACAGAAATGACCACGGCGCCCGTTCCGCGCCTCATCGGTTCGCTTGCTATTCCTACGATTATCAGCATGTTGATTACTTCGTTCTACGTCATGGCAGACACTTATTTCGTGGGGAAAATCAATACGCAGGCAACGGCGGCGGTAGGTATTTCGTTTTCTATCATGGCGATAATTCAGGCATTCGGTTTCTTTTTCGGACACGGGTCGGGCAACTATATTTCCCGCAAGTTGGGCGCACGCGATTACCAGAGTGCCGAAAAGATGGCATCGACGGGATTCTTCTGCGCCTTCATCGTAGGAGGCATCATTACGCTGCTTGGATTGATATTCTTAAGTCCTATTTGCCGGGCGTTAGGTTCTACCGACACGATTCTGCCCTATGCCGAAACGTATCTGGGCATCATCCTGCTGGGAGCACCTTTCATGGCTTCTTCGCTGGTACTGAACAACCAGATGCGTTTTCAGGGAAATGCGGTGTATGCCATGATAGGGATTATGGTAGGCGCCGTATTGAACATCGGACTTGACCCATTGCTGATTTTTGTTTTCGATATGGGCATTGCGGGTGCGGCGTGGGCCACACTTATCAGTCAGGTATGCAGTTTCAGTATTCTGATTTACATGGACAGCCGGGGAGAAAACATCCGCATCCGTTTGCGCAATTTCACTCCGCGCCCTGCCATGCTGAAAGAAATAGTTTACGGAGGAAGTCCCTCGCTGTGCCGTCAGGGGCTGTCGAGCGTCGCCACCATCTTGCTCAATGTAGCTGCGGGGGCTTACGGCGATGCCGCCATTGCCGGTATGTCTATCGTAACCCGCGTTTGCATGTTTATCAACTCGTTTCTTATCGGTTTCGGACAAGGCTTCCAACCCGTTTGCGGCTATAACTACGGAGCAGGCATTTATCCCCGTGTGCGTCAGGGATTTTGGTTCTGCGTAAAGATTGGCGTGGTTTTTCTGACGGTATGTTCCGTCATCGGCTATATCTATGCTCCCGAAATCGTAGAGTGGTTCCGTAAGGGAGACCCTGAAGTAACAGCCGTAGGAACGCAGGCTTTGCGCTGGCAACTCATCACCCTGCCGCTGGGCACGTGGGTCATTCTTTGCAACATGTTGCTGCAAACCATCCGCCGCCCGGTACGTGCCGTATTGCTGGCTTCGGCACGTCAGGGATTGTTCTTCATTCCCGCCATTCTGATACTGCCCTGCTTCTTGGGCTTACAAGGAGTGGAAATGAGTCAGGCCGTAGCAGACTTGTGTTCGTTCCTGTTTGCTCTCCCCGTTGCCATACCGGTTTTAAACTCGCTGAAAGTGCCAAGAGAATCAACCAATTAGCAAAGGCTAAAATTCTACCCATAGCGCACCATTACGCAACCGTATATGTTGGTTAACGCATACGTATGTGTTGACCAACATATACGGTAGAATTTTTTCAACGACTTTTTAAGGAAGGTGCGTGGTATCGAGGCAACAAATTTATTACCTTTGCCCGAAAATAAAACTAACCAGCTATGCCACTTAATTTACCCGACCGGCTTCCGGCTATTGACCTGCTGAAGGAAGAAAATATATTTGTTATCGACAGTTCGCGTGCCACCACGCAGGATATCCGTCCGCTGAAGATTGTCATCCTCAACCTGATGCCTATCAAAATAACGACGGAAACCGACCTTATCCGTTTGCTTTCAAACTCTCCGCTTCAGATAGAAGTCAGCTTCATGAAACTGAAAAGCCACACGTCGAAAAATACCCCGATAGAACACATGAAAGCGTTTTACCGCGATTTCGACCTGATGCGCGACGAGAAGTTCGACGGCATGATCATCACCGGTGCGCCCGTAGAGTTGTTAGACTTTGAAGAGGTGAATTACTGGCATGAGATTCAAGACATTTTCAACTGGACCCGCACGCACGTCACCTCTACTTTTTACATCTGCTGGGCGGCACAGGCGGGGCTGTATCACCATTACGGCATACCGAAATATCCGCTTCCGAAAAAGATGTTCGGCATATTCGAACACCATATCTGCGAAGGTTTCCAGCACTTGCCTATCTTCCGCGGATTCGACGATGTGTTTTTCGTTCCCCACAGCCGCCATACGGAAGTGCGCCGCGAGGACATCGAACGCTGTCCGGCGCTACGTATCATCTCCGAGTCGGCCGATTCGGGCGTACACATCGTAATGGCACGCGGCGGACGTGAGTTTTTCGTAACCGGACATTCGGAATATTCGCCCTACACACTCGACACGGAATATCGCCGCGATTTGGCAAAGGGGCTGGCTATCGACATGCCGAAGAATTACTACCGCCATGACCAGCCCGATGAGGGACCGCTGGTGAGATGGCGCAGCGTGGCAAACCTGCTGTTTTCTAACTGGCTGAACTATTACGTTTATCAGGAAACTCCTTACGATATTAACCAAATCAAGTAATGAAGAAACAACGCTTGATAGAACTGCTTGCTCCGGCAAAGAATGTGGAGTGTGGCATAGAGGCTGTAAACCACGGGGCAGATGCTGTTTACATAGGCGCACCCCGATTCGGTGCACGTGCGGCGGCGGGAAACTCGATAGAGGACATCGCTGCATTAGTGGCGTATGCACATATATATAATGTACGCATCTACGTAACGGTGAACACGATTCTTCGCGATGAAGAGTTAAGTGATACCGAAAAACTTATCTGGGAACTTTACCGCATCGGTGTGGATGCACTGATTATCCAAGACTTGGGCATCACGCGACTGAACCTGCCCCCTATCCCGCTTCATGCCAGCACGCAGATGGACAACCGCAGTGTGCAGAAAGCCCGGTTTCTCGCCGAAGCGGGATTCCGCCAGATAGTGCTTGCCCGCGAACTGACACTCGATGAGATAGCAAAGATACACGCAGCCTGTCCCGACACGTTGCTCGAAGTATTTGTTCACGGTGCGCTGTGCGTAAGTTACAGCGGACAGTGTTACGTCAGTCAGGCGTGTTACGGACGCAGCGCCAACCGTGGTGAGTGCGCACAGTTCTGCCGCCTTGCTTTCGACATGGTAGATGCCGACGGCAAAGTGATAGCAAAGGACAAACACCTGCTTTCGCTGAAAGACATGAACCAAAGCGAGAATCTGGAAGCCTTGCTCGATGCGGGAGCTTCGTCGCTGAAAATAGAAGGCAGACTGAAAGACGTGGCTTACGTAAAGAACGTTACGGCATATTATCGGAAAAAGCTGGACGAAATATTCAGACGCCGTCCGGAATATGCCCGCGCGTCTTCCGGGCGTGTAAAGCTGGGATTTCGTCCCCAATTAGATAAAAGTTTCAGCCGGGGCTTTACCGATTATTTCTTGCACGGGCGTAACCGCGATATTTTTTCGTTTAACACACCGAAGTCGATGGGCGAAGAGGTAGGAACGGTAAAAGAAGTGCGGAACAATTATCTGAGTGTGGCGGGTATCACTTCTTTCAATAACGGTGACGGACTGTGCTACATAGACGAGCAGGGTAAACTGTGCGGATTCCGGGTGAACCGCGTGGAGGGCAACAAGCTATTCCCTCAAGAGATGCCCCGAATAAAGCCCAAGACCAAGCTGTACCGTAATTTCGACCAAGAGTTTGAACGGCTGATGCAAAAGAAATCGGCAGAAAGGAAAGTGGCAATAAACATGGTGTTCGAAGAAAACGCTTTCGGCTTTACGCTTTCGCTGACCGATGAAGACGATAACCGCATCAGCGTTACGTTGCCCCGCGTAAAAGAGGCGGCGCGTACCCCTCAAACAGAAAACTTGCGCAATCAGTTAAGCAAGTTGGGCAATACGCCTTTCGAAGCGGAAACCATCCAAATCAACCTTTCTGCCGATTGGTTCATTCCTTCTTCCGAACTGGCAGACTTGCGCCGTCGGGGAATCGAAGCATTATTAGCCGCCCGACGCATCAACTACCCGCAACAATGGGAACGATTACCCGAAACGCATCATGCTTTCCCGGTACAAGAGTTAACGTATGCAGGCAATGTGATGAACAAATCGGCATACGGATTCTACTTGTCGCACGGGGTACGGCACATTGCTCCTGCCTTTGAAAAAGAAGCACCGGCCGATGCCGTACTCATGACGTGTAAGCACTGCCTGCGTTACAGCATGGGATGGTGTCCTACCCGCCAAAAGACACGCTCGCCTTACCGTGAGCCTTACTATCTGATAAGCGGAGACGGACGACGCTTCCGTCTGGAATTCGACTGCAAAGCATGTCTCATGAAAGTTTTAACGGATACCGACAGCCATGCGACCCACTAAATATTTACTATTGCTATTCTTGCTGGCTATATGTGTCAGTGCCTGCCATTTCAGGAGAGGGGCATCCGCTTCCGTCAATGGACAGACGGAACTAACAGATTCTTCCATTCAAACACGCCCCTATCCGTTAAGTTCCAACTTCAAGGTACTTGCCGATACGCTTTGGCTGCACCAGCTGCCGTTTACCGACTCTGTCCCGGTAACGTGTGACGATGAGCTGGTGGTTGCCGAATTTGCTATTCATCCTGAAGACTCAGCCGATTCGGTATGGGTTAAAGTGGCACGCGACCAAGCCACCATCGGGTGGATTCAGGAAAAAACGCTTTTAGAAAACATTGTCCCTGTCGACCCCATTTCGCAATGTATCCACTGGTTCAGCAGTTCACGTGCCTTAGCTTTCTTCTCCATCTTAGGAATATTCTTCTTATGGACTGTTTATAGAGCCGTGAGTAAAAAGCAAATCAAACTGATTTGGGTTAATGATATAGACAGCATATTTCCCATCACACTGTCGTGGCTACTGGCGGCAGCAGCTACCCTTTACAACAGCCTGCAACAGTTTGCTCCGCATACGTGGGAGTGTTATTATTATAATCCTTCGCTCAATCCTTTCGAACAAACATTTTTATTAAGCCTATTTTTGCTTTGCCTCTGGCTCATCGCACTGGTAGGTATAGCCATGCTCGATGACCTTTTTCACCAGACCACGCTTGAAGTTGCTTTCTTCTACCTCCTCGGATTAGCCTCATGCTGTATTTTCTTATATATATTCTTTACATATATATGGATTTACGCAGCCTATCTTTGTTTTGCGGCTTATACGATATGGTGCATCCAACGATTACGAAACGCAGCATGTTATCCGTATGCCTGCGGAGCTTGCGGAGCCAAAATGAAAAACAAAGGAATCTGTCCCCACTGCGGAGCATTAAACAAATAAAAAAGAAAAGATAATGAACCTGCCTTTTGATTTTATAGAACAGACTCGCCAACTGATGGGCGCGGAAGCCTGTAACGAACTTTGTGAAGCGCTGACCCGCGAAACGCCTGTAAGCATCCGCATGAATAACGACAAGTGTCCGCTTCATCCGCTTCATGCAACTCCCGTAGCATGGAGCAAGGGATGGTACTTAGACTATCGCCCCACGTTTACATTCGACCCCCTGTTTCACGCCGGGTGTTACTACGTGCAGGAGGCGTCATCAATGTTTGTCGAGCAGGCGTTACGACAATATGTTCACGAGCCGGTGGTCATGCTCGACCTTTGTGCAGCTCCGGGAGGTAAATCCACATTGGCACGCTCCGTATTGCCAGAAGGCAGTCTGCTGGTGGCAAACGAAGTTATCCGGAACCGTTCGCAGGTATTGGCCGAAAACCTGATAAAGTGGGGGCATCCTTCGGTAGTTGTTACAAACAACGACCCAGCCGATTTTGCAGAATTGGGAGGAGTGTTCGATGTTATCCTGACCGATGTTCCCTGTTCGGGAGAAGGCATGTTCCGCAAAGATGAAACAGCCGTTTCGGAATGGAGTTTGGAGAATGTAAATGTATGCTGGCAGCGTCAACGGCGCATCTTACAAGCCATTTGGGGATGCCTGAAACCAAACGGCATACTGATTTACAGCACATGCACATTTAACCGCGAAGAGAATGAGGACAATGTAGCGTGGATTGCCCGTGAATTGGGGGCTGAGGTGCTTCCGATAGAAACCGATGCTGCTTGGAATATTTCCGGAAACCTTACCGGAGGTGAGTTCCCCGTTTACCGCTTCCTGCCTCACCGCACAGAAGGAGAAGGTTTATTTCTCGCTGTATTGCGTAAAACTTGTGAAGACTCTTATGAACCGGCATCCAAACGCAATAAGAAGAACAAGCCGACAGACAAAAAACAAACCGTAGCTTACCCCAAAGCTGTAACCGAATGGATAGCAGACCACAAACAATACGAGTTTTCGGCAGAAAACGGTACGATAACCGCTTTTCCTGCCACTTGGAAAGATTTATACATGCGGATGAAACAAACGCTCCGAGTAATTCATGCAGGTATTACGCTGGCTGAGCAAAAAGGTAAAGACTGGCAACCGTCTCATTCACTGGCTATGAGTACACAACTTGCCCCACAGGTTTTCCCGCTGGCAGACCTCACTTACGAGCAGGCCATTGCTTACCTCCGCAAAGAAGCTATAACGCTGGATGCTTCCATTCCGAAAGGCTACGTCATACTAACGTATCAAAACCATCCGTTAGGCTTCGCTAAAAATATCGGAAACCGAGCCAACAATCTTTATCCTCAAGAATGGCGCATCCGCAGCGGTTATATGCCTGAAGAAGTCAAAACACTTTTATTCTGATTTTATTTGCGCTTTAATACCTTGCGGATATTATCAAGAATTTCAGGAGTCGGAACTTCTGTCTTATTTAATATTACGTACGAAAAATTATCGGCAAGTATTTCTTCGGGATTCGTAACATTACGGGTGTTCTTACCTATCTGCGTATAGAGATCGGTAGCCTTATCAAGCGGATAAATAACTGTTTCTCCGTTCATCTGCACCGGAACGAACTGGTTGTTCAACGGAATTAATCCGACGCAAACGTACTCATTGAGGCTTCCGCTTTCGTAAGGACGGCTGGTATACATAATCATGGCACAATTCCGCTTACTGCCATCAATCGTAAATGTAGCATAATTGTCGTAACGGTTGATGTCGGGGTCGGATATGCGTTTCTCGATTACATCTGCCGGAAACAGAATCTCCCGGTTAAGCACCGTGAAGCCTATCGTTTTATACATCGCACGCTTGAATACCAAGTCGCTCCGTGTAAGGATATGGAAAAGTTCATGCGTCAACACCTGCTGCAAGCTGTCTTCCGAAGCCCCGCTCAAAAGGTTTTCGCCCAAAGCAATCCAGTTTTTACGCGCATATCCACTGCGGTTTCCCTCTTCTTTCATAGAGGTCTTCAGCAGGATTATCTCTTTCGGAAAATGAAGCGTAAATTTCTGCTTTTGTATCTGGTCGCTAATAGCCTTCATTGCTTTATTCACTTTTTCGCGGTCTTGGTCGCTCCAGTTTTGCGTTTCATTCATCGCCAATGTCAGAAATTGCGATTTGCGTCCGTCCTTCTTCTGCAAACGCACCTCTACGTCAAACTGATTCAAACTATTCGTATACTCGTCGATATCGGTTATCAACATTTGAGCTTCTGCCCGCGTTGCAAAGCGATAAGGGATCGTATTCTGCGCCCATGCAGCAGCAGTCCATAAAAAGCAGCCTAAAACAGCCAGAAATATGTTCGAGAATTTCATAATTGTATGTCGTTTAGCGTTATTTCCTGTTTCGGGCAGTAAATATAAGAGAATATTTTGGTTTTTTCTAACAATCCAAAGGAAAAATAGTAGAATAATTCATTGCATTGTTACGCCTGTCGACCGAAATTCCGATTTCTATACAGAAACATCTCCTTCCCTTTTCTCCGAACGCACTATGGAATGAACCTTTGAGGTTACGGATACAGAAATTTAAATACAGCCTCACAAGCCTCCTCCTTCCTTCCGCCGTTTTTATCCGGTTTTGCATCTTTCGTTTTATTTTCTTACTTTTGTGTTTACAAATGTTTCTCATTTCAACTAAAAACGAACAAATATTATGTACAACAATACTTTTGGCAACATATTCCGCCTTACCAGCTTTGGAGAATCGCATGGGAAGGCAATAGGAGGAGTGATAGACGGTTTTCCTGCCGGAATATCCATTGATGAAGATTTCATCCAACATGAACTCGACCGCCGCCGCCCCGGACAGTCGGCGCTTACTACCGCACGCAAAGAGGCAGACAAGGTGGAGTTTCTGTCGGGTATCTACGAGGGGGTATCGACAGGATGCCCCATCGGATTCGTGATATGGAATACCAACCAACATTCCAACGATTATGACAACATGAAAGACGTATTCCGTCCCTCGCACGCCGATTATACTTATACGCAGAAATACGGTGTGCGCGACCATCGCGGAGGGGGACGCTCGTCGGCGCGGGAGACCATCGCGCGCGTTGTTGGCGGAGCTTTGGCGAAACTGGCGCTGAAGCAATTGGGCGTTACCGTAACCGCCTTTACCTCGCAAGTGGGAATTTATAAGCTGGATAAAGATTATACGCATTACGATTTGAGCGTGGCGGAAGAAAACCCGGTTCGTTGCCCCGACCCGGAGATGGCTAAACAGATGGGCGATTACATTTATAATATAAAAGGAGAAGGAGACACGGTAGGCGGAGTCATTTCGTGTGTGGTGAAAGGTTGCCCCATCGGACTGGGACAACCGGTATTCGGGAAACTGCACGCTGCGTTAGGCAACGCCATGCTCAGCATCAATGCAGCCAAAGGGTTCGAGTACGGACAGGGATTTGGCAGCATGAACCTGAAAGGAAGTCAGCAGAACGATTTATTTTATAATGACAACGGACATATCGCCCTGCGTACCAACCGTTCGGGGGGCATACAGGGAGGAATCAGCAACGGCGAGGACATTTATTTCCGAGTTGCGTTCAAGCCCGTGGCAACGGTGCTGATGGAGCAGCCTACGGTAGACGTGAACGGACGTGAAACCGTGCTTCAGGCACGCGGACGGCACGATGCATGTGTGCTTCCGAGAGCCGTACCCATCGTAGAAGCTATGACAGCCATGACGCTGTTAGACTATTACTTACTTGACCGCGCAAGCCGATTGTTTTAGCGCCTGCCGTTTAATTTTTTATTTCTGACTCAGAAGGGTTATTTCGTAAAGGGGATAACCCTCTGTATACTCATCCCAATATTGAGGATAAACCGCCCATACGATTCTTCCGCCCGAAACCTTCTTAACACGTGCCGTCGTAATCTCATCCGCTCCGTCGAGCCGAAGATAAACGTAAGAATGTTGCGACTTCTCGTCTGTCCACCAATTCCCGTCCGCCCGATAATCATCGCTTCCCGTCACGGTAAAACGTCCGTTATCAGCAAAATCAAGCATGTCTCCGGTATCGAAAGGCAAGTATGCCCAGCCGTCATGTCCGAGGTACTCAATGTCCTCCACCAGCCATTTTCCCGGCATGGTGCGCTCGCTGTTAATAAAAGGACTCTGCGTACAGGCAGCCATAGCCAGCACGACACATAATAACAGCACACCAATCCCTCCGTAGTTTTGTTTCTTCATAACGCATTCCACTTATAGTTCTTTCAAAGCCAAATATACGTATAAATACGCTACGAGCGAAAAAAAATTATTATCTTAGCGGATAAACAAATAAATATAACACTTATGGACATCAGACAATACATTCAAGAAAACGAACCGCGCTTCCTCGACGAACTGTTCAGCCTTATCCGCATACCCAGCATAAGCGCACTGCCCGAACATAAAGACGACATGCTGGCTTGTGCCGAACGGTGGCGGCAGTTACTTCTCGAAGCGGGTGCAGACGAGGCGATGATTATGCCCTCGGAGGGAAACCCGCTGGTGTATGCCGAAAAGCGTGTGTCGCCCGAAGCCCCCACCGTACTGGTTTATGCACATTACGACGTAATGCCTGCCGAGCCGCTGGAGCTTTGGAACAGCAAACCGTTTGAACCGGAAATCCGCGACGGGCGTATTTGGGCGCGCGGAGCCGACGATGATAAGGGGCAGGCGATGATTCAGGTAAAGGCTTTCGAATACATGGTGCGCGAAGGGCTGTTGCGCCACAATGTGAAATTCATCTTTGAGGGCGAAGAAGAAATTGGCTCACCCAGCCTCAACGCTTTTCTGAAAGCACATCAGGAGTTGCTGAAGGCTGACGTAATATTGGTTTCCGACACGAGTATGTTAGGTGCCGACCTGCCCTCGCTCACCACAGGGCTGCGCGGATTGGCGTATTGGGAAATTGAAGTGACCGGACCCAACCGCGACTTACACTCCGGACACTTCGGGGGAGCTGTGGCAAACCCCATCAATACGCTGTGTGAGATGTTGGCTAAGATTGTCGATGAAGACGGACGCATCGCCATCCCTCACTTTTACGATGACGTAGAGGATGTACCCGCCGCCGAACGCGAGATGATAGCCCGCATTCCGTTCGACGAAGAAAAATACAAAAAAGCAATCGGAGTCAAGGCTTTGAAAGGCGAAAAAGGATATTCTACGCTGGAACGGAACAGTTGCCGCCCTTCGTTCGACGTATGCGGCATCTGGGGCGGATACACGGGCGAAGGTTCAAAAACCGTATTGCCCTCGAAAGCGTATGCCAAAGTATCGAGCCGCCTCGTACCGCACCAAGACCACGAGAAGATTTCGCGCCTGTTTGTCGACTACATCCAATCCATTGTCCCGGAATACGTGGAAGTTAAAGTAACCCCGATGCACGGAGGAGAAGGCTATGTATGTCCCATCACCCTTCCTGCCTACCAAGCAGCCGAAAAAGGATTCACCAAAGCGTTCGGTCAGAAGCCGCTTGCTGTACGCCGTGGGGGAAGCATCCCCATTATCAGCGACTTTGAACGGATTTTGGGCATCAAGACCGTGCTGATGGGATTCGGACTGGAAAGTGATGCCATCCACTCGCCCAACGAAAACTTTTCGCTCGACATTTTCCGCAAAGGAATAGAGGCCGTGGTAGAGTTTCATAAGGCATTCGGAGCGTAAACATTAAAACCCCATAAAAAAAACGCCGTTATGTATCACCCGACATAACGGCGTTTTTTTACAAGCCTGTTTATACCTTTTTGCCTCACGAGAACGTAAAAAGAAATCCGCCGATGACACACCCCCAAACGCTACCGTTAGTGTTGGTCATTCCATGCGGTAGAGTTGACCAATTCTATTCGGAGAACCGACCGGTTCTACCGCAAAGGTTTTCCTGCCTTTCCGACAAATCGTAATACACTAATAATAAAGTATTTGCAAAACCCTGTTTTACAGACGAATCATCACTCGGCAGAATTTTTCTCCAGCCATTCCAAGCGTCGCTTGTCCGGCAGATGCTTTACTTGGAAGTGTTCGAACCGGACATTAAAACCTTCCCCATCGGGACATGCTCCCATTACTCCCACTTTTATCGGCGTATTATCCGGCATCCACGCATTCCGCATCATGGTGTAAGTTTTGTCATCGAACGAATAAAATATTTCTATGGCGTCCAACCGTCTTACGGCTTTAATCCAGACACAAGACACAGGCTCATCGAGCGCAATCACACTCCAATCGCTTGTGTGATGGGTAACCACGGTGCTCAAATTGAATTTCCCATCAACGTACTCAATGCCTGCCTTGATATAATTTTCGTGGTCAATACGGAGCATCATCCCCGCTTGGTCGAAACGCACACGATAATCTCCCGTAATTTTTACCTTAGCCTCGAACTCTCCTCCGTATTCGGCATAATAAAAAGGTGCGTCATCAACCGTAAACCCGTAATGGGAAATGCGCCAATAATCACTGTGCGGAGTAACAAACATCGAAAGCGAGTTATCTTTAATCTCCCATTGTTCGGGTTCGTTAAACCAATTCATCTTCTCTAATGTCTGTGCAGAAAGCGCCTGCACTCCACAAAAAGCCCAAAGAGCAAATATTAGTTTCTTCATGTTATTTTATTTAGTTTTACTTCATTACATTTGCAAAGATAATCCGCCTTTCACAAGCGGGCAATACTGATAAATAACCATTTCCATCTGCCTAACCACATGGATATACAGCAAACATTAAATAATAAACTGCTTAACCAAGAGTTTTCGACAACAGACAAGGACTGTGAAAGCATTTTAACCGCCCATAAAATGACGGCTCGCACCTACGCCCGCACAGAAAATGCCATCGCAGTGCTCAGCGACATGAAAGCCAATATCAGCTATCTGTATTATGGGGGCGTGGCTGAAACACTGGACATAGCTCCCAAGAATACGGAACAAACCATTTCATCGATTTGGGAGGAGAAAATATTTAAACAGATTCACCCGGAAGACCTCGTCGAAAAATATGCGCAAGAGCTAAGGTTCTTTCATTTCTTAAAGAAAATGCCTGTTGAGAAACGTACCGACTATTATATAGCGAACCGCATACGCATGAGGAATAAAGATGGGAAATACTTTCCGGTTATCCACCGTATGTTTTACATAGCCAGTGCACCTAACGGAAGTATCTGGTTGGCGCTGTGTCTTTATAATTTATCTGCCACCGGAGAAAAGGCAGACAGCCGGATGATTATCGACACTTCGAACGGAACAGGCATAGAACCCGACAGGCTGTCGGAACAGAACATACTGACCACACGAGAAAAAGAAATACTGTCATTCATCGGTGAAGGGAAAGCAAGCAAAGACATCGCCCGGCTGTTATGTATCAGCATTAACACCGTGAACCGTCACCGGCAAAACATTTTAGAGAAATTACATGCCGGCAACTCGATTCAGGCGTATCAAATAGCTAAGGAGTTAGGTCTACTCTGAAACTTCCAACTCAAGCAAAACAGGAAGATGGTCGCTGTAACCGCCGTGGTATTTCATCCCCTTATAAGTGCGAAAGGGAATGTCTCCCCCGTAACGGTCGTCTTCCTCCAAAAGAAACGGATAGCGCAAGATGCAGGCAGCTTTATACGACGTATGAATACGCGGATTGCCTTCAAGCAGATAACCGCTGACTATCATCTGGTCGAGCGTTCCCCACTCGCCCCGGTAACGGTAAGTACCATCAGGCTTTCCGTCCATTAAGTTATATAATGTACGTGCCTCTATTTCCCCTTCGGGTTTCACCGCACCTACCACTTCCGCTATCGAGCGATTGGAAGGATAATCATTGAAATCTCCCATGATAATAACATTCGGACTTTGGCGGACTGCCATAACCGAGTCTGCCGCACGGCGCAAGTATCCGGCGGTAAAAAGACGATAAGGTTCGGTTTCTTTCTCTCCCCCCGAACGCGAAGGCAAATGACATACAAAAACATCAAGCGTATCGCCTGAAACCACACGCCCTGTCACGTGAAGAATATCGCGTGTAGGCCGTCGGTCAATCACCTGATTAGGGATGCGGATGGTTTGTGTATGAATACAGCGAAACGTGGCAGGCTGATACAATAACACCACATCAATTCCCCGCTCATCGGGCGAATCGGTCATAGCATACTTATATCCTGCCTCGCGCAGAGGCGAGTGCGACACCAAGCCTTTCACACAATACTCATTCTCAACCTCACATAATCCGACGAGGTCGGGCACCTGTTCATCTCCTGCCGCCATCACCACTTGGGCGATATTTTTCAACTTTTCATTGTATCGCGTCTGATTCCATCCGCGCGGACTGTCGGGAAGAAACTCTTTATCCTGTTTTAAGGAGTCGTGTCGGCAGTCGAAAAGATTCTCTACATTATACTCCATTACACGGAACGTTTGCTGAGCCGCAGCCGGCAGTCTCATTCCGGCAACGGCTACCAACAAACATAAAAATACGACTGTCTTCCGGCTCATGCTTTTACTGGAATATGAGCTAACACATCAATCAAATGTTTCCAGAACTTGTCTACCGTAGGTATCAGCATACGTTCATCGGGTGAATGCACACCGCGCAGAGTAGGTCCGAAAGAAACCATATCGAGCGATGGATATTTTTCAAGGAACAATCCGCATTCCAATCCCGCATGAATTGCTTTTACCTTAGGCTCTACCCCAAACAGACTCTTGTAGCTTTCCGTTGCCACACGAAGTATCTCCGAAGACGGATTAGGCTTCCAACCCGGATAACCTTCGCCTGTTGCAGTAACAGCTCCCCCCAACTCAAAAGCGGAACGAACCATTTGAGACATATCTTCACGTGACGAATGAATGGAGCTTCGCTGACTGGTTACTATCACGATTTTTCCATCTTTCTGTTTAACCGAAGCCAGATTAGAAGACGTTTCAACCAGCCCTTCTATATCTTGACTCATGGCATACACCCCGTTATGAACAGCATAAATGGCATGGAGAAAACGCTTCATCGATTCTTTTTCCATCACTTCGGGCTGAGCTGCTTCCGATTCAAGCGTCATGGTTACGTTGGGCTCAGTTACTGAATATTCATTCTCTACGTCGGCAAGGAATACATTTAAATCGACACGTACAGCCTCTTTATTCTCCATCGGAACAGCACATACGGCATGGGCTTCGCGAGGAATGGCATTATGCAGATTACCGCCGTCAATAGAACACAAACGTAAATCGTAACGCTGCATCAAGCCCATCAGGTAACGGTTCAGTAACTTATTGGCATTGGCACGGCCTTTATTGATATCATCGCCTGAATGACCACCCGTCAGACCCTGTACACCTACACGGAAAAAGAAGAAACCTTCGGGGGAGGGAACCATCGTACATGGGAATTCAGCATCGGTACGTGCACCGCCGGCACAGCCGATGAACAGTTCTCCTTCGTCTTCCGAATCCAGATTGATAAGGATTTCTCCATCCATGAAACCGTCTTTCAATGCAAAAGCGCCGGTCAGCCCTGTCTCTTCATCTACCGTAAACAAGCATTCCAGCGGACCGTGCTGAATGTCCGTCGAAGCCAGCACAGCCAGTTCCGCAGCCACCCCGATGCCGTTATCAGCTCCTAAGGTTGTACCTTTCGCGCGAAGCCATTCGCCGTCGATATAAGTTTCAATCGGGTCTACATCAAAATCATGTTGCGTATCGTTGTTCTTTTCGCAAACCATGTCCATGTGTGACTGAAGAATTACTTTCTTACGGTTTTCCATACCCGCAGTTGCAGGCTTCTTTATCAAGACGTTTCCGGCTTCATCTACTTTATACTCCAGTCCGTGAGTCTCTGCAAAGTGCGTTAAATACTCCCGTATTTTCCCTTCTTTCTTTGAAGGACGAGGCACTTGACACACTTCTTCAAAATAATGAAACACACATGCTGGTTTTAAATCTTTCTTTTCCATAATAATTGTTCTATTCATCTGAATTAATAATCAATATTCCGCAAAAATAAGTTAAATACACAGGTTTATCTCGCTCAAAATCTTTTTTTTGGCATAAAAGCCACAGAGATTATGACAAAAACTATATATTTGCACCACAAAAATAAGAAGAAATGCTCAAGACTATCTTGATAACAATGTTAATAGTTGCTATTTGCATCGCACTATTATCGGTTAAAATACTTCTGAAAAAGAACGGACGTTTCCCTAACACGCATGTAAGCGGAAGCAAAGCGATGCGTGAACGAGGCATCGGATGCGTGCAGTCGCAAGACCGAGAAGCACGGAAAAATAATCCGAATGCCATACCGGAACGAAAATAAAAAGAGAATAATTAACTAAAAAAGAAATACGAATAACTATCATTATGAAAAGAGCAAAGTATATCCTGAAAGGATTTTGTGCTATGGCTATGGCGTTGCTGTTCGTTCAATGCAACAACAGTAACAATGCTACATCAGAAAAAACAGTTCCGGCTACCGTTAATCCGGGAACAATGAAAATAGCTTACGTGGAAATAGACTCGTTACTGACCAAATACCGCTACTGGAACGAACTGAACGAGCTGATGATTCAGAAAGAAGAAAATATCCGCACTACGCTGAACGAAAAAGCCAAAGAGCTAGATCAGGAAATGCGCGAATTTCAACGTAAATTAGAAAACAATGGTTTCGTTAGCCGCGAACGGGCTGAACAAGAAAATCTCCGCCTGTCACAAAAACAACGCGATTTGCAGCAACTTCAGGAAAAACTGGCTACTGACTTGCAAACTGAAAACCAGAAGAACAGCTTGCAGTTACGCGATTCGATCAATGCTTTCCTGCAAATCTACAACAAAGAAAAAGGTTACGACCTTATCATCAGCAATACGGGATTCGACAACTTGCTGTATGCTAACAAGGCATTTAACATTACGCAGGAAATCGTAGACGGACTGAACGCCCGCTACACGCCGCAAAATAAAAAATAAAACTTCATTACCCCTATAATACAACCAATTATTCAGGCGCGGATTACACGGGTTTCACGGTTCGAATAACGATATAAAGACCGTAATAATCTGTGTAAATCGTGCCTGATTTTTTATAATTTCACTCTTTCCACTCCGATTTGATTATGAAACGCTTTGTTTTCTTCTTATCCGTGCTGGCTCTAACGCTCGCTGGTAAACTCACTGCTTCAGGACAGACTCAAAAACAGACTTTCAACATCTGCGTTCTTAATACCGCAGGCGAGCCGCAAGTGGGAATGATTCTGAAGGTTAACGGATTCGGCAAAGAATACATAAGCGATGAACAGGGGGTGTTCAGCTTTGAGCAGGATATCAGCAAGAACTACGTGCGTACTGCTAATTTTTACTTCCCTACGGATAAGACCAAACCGGTCAAGTCGCTGCCGCTCGACGAGGCTGCCGCTGACACGCTGCTCTACATAGACCGCCCCGAAGACCTTGCCCGCTTCAAACAAAGCGGACGTACGTTTAGCGTACAGGGGAAACTGCTCAGCTACGGCAAGCCTGTTGCCGGAGCGGAAATCCAAATACAAGGAACTGGAAGAAAAGCCACCAGCAACCAGATGGGGGAATTTACCATTGACGCCGATTACAGTCACCTCATCGTGATTCGCGCCAACGGTATGGAGAACCGCTATCTGGAAATCCAGCCTTTTCTGACTCACACCGACGGACCTTACACCATTATGATGCGCCCGAAAGGTTCCGGAAGAATTTACTCGACAGTAGAACAAATGCCGGAATATCCGGGCGGGATGAAGGCGTTTTTCAACTACATAAACCGCAAACTCCGTCCCGCACAGCTTGCCGAAAAAACGGGTGTAGAAGGCGTAACGGTCATCCAGTTTGTGGTAGAAAAAGACGGAGAGGTAACTCTACCCAGCATTGTCCGTCCGCTGGATGCCCGGTTAGATACCGCCGCGCTTCAGGTTATCGAGACCATGCCGCGCTGGATAGCCGGCAAAGACAACGGTGTAAAGGTGCGGTGCAAATATTCCGTCCCCATCCGTTTCAAGAAACCTGCTCCGGCAGCTCCGCTTTCGCCGGAGGATTCTGTCCGCATGGTACTCCAAGCCCAGCGCGAAGACAGCATCAGCAAGTTGCCTCCACGTGCGGTGCGTACGCCTCTTGTTTCGAAATCGGAAATTCCGCTGCCCGAACTCAGTACGGCAGATTCCACACGCTTTAAAATTCCGGAACAGTATCTTGTCAAGTCCGATGCCTCCGTACGCCCCGAACCTAAAAAGCGTAATTTCATCGTACGCTTCTTCCGTTGGCTGTTCGGTAAAGGCAATGACTAATCTTATTTTATCACACTCCTTACGGCAATTCTTTTCTTACCGTAAGGAGTTTTTTTATCATCAAGCCCCGGTTTCATGACCCACACGGGTGAGTTATACAACCCTGTGTGGTGAGTTATATAACCCGGCAGGGTGAGTCGTACAACCCGCCAAGCCGGGTTATAAAAAACAAGCGGAAACACTTTCATGTTTATCCCCTTATCTTACCGTAACCTCCGTAAAAAACTTCAGAACAAAATTCCCTGATTATTTTAAGAATATATTCGCCCGATTCGTTACCTTTGCAAGCAACCTCAATAGCGAAACTAAAAACAAAAGATAATTATGAGAAAACTATTTGCTTTTATCTGTCTGCTGACCCTCGTACTCGGCGTGCAGGCTCAGAAAGTGACTTTACAGGATGTGGCGAACGGTACTTACCGTGCCCAAAGCATCCACGGGTTAAAGCCGATGTTAGACGGCGAACATTACACGCAAATCAGTCCCGACCATAAGCGCATCGTGAAATATTCTTTCAAGACGGGCGAAGAAGTAGGCACGGTGTTCGATGTTGCCACGGCGCGAAACCACACGCTCAAGTCGTTCGACGATTATATCCTGTCGCCCGACGAAAGCCTCATCCTGATTCAAACGGAAACGAAACCCATCTACCGCCGTTCGTTTACCGCCGTTTACTATATCTACAACGTAAAAAACCGCACGCTCGAACCGTTGTCGGAAGGCGGACCGCAGCAAGTTCCGTTGTTCTCGCCAGACAGCCATCAGATAGCTTTCGTGCGTAACAACAACATATTCCTTGTAAAACTGCTTTTCGGGAACAGCGAATCGCAGGTAACGAAAGACGGTGAATATAACAAGGTGCTGAACGGCATCCCCGACTGGGTTTACGAAGAAGAGTTCGGGTTTAACCGCGCGTTCGACTTCAGTGCCGACAGTCGCATGATAGCTTACATCCGCTTCGACGAAAGCCAAGTGCCGATGTTCTCTTTCCCCGAATACAAAGGTATGTTCCCCTCACGGGACGAATACGCAAGCTATCCCGGCGCCTATACTTATAAATATCCGAAAGCCGGAGAAACGAACTCGACAGTTAGCGTACATACATTTGATATCAAGAGCCGCGTAACCCGCAAAATGAATCTGGAGATGGATGCCGACGGATACATTCCCCGCATCAAGTTTACTTCCGACCCCGAAAAACTTGCCATCATGACGCTGAACCGCCACCAGAACCGTTTCAATGTGTATATGGCAAATCCGCGCAGCGCCCTCTGTAAAACCGTTATCCGCGACGAAGCCGAACAGTATATCAAAGAACAAGCCTACTCTGACATTGTTTTCTATCCCGAAAATATCGTGATGATGAGCGAACGCGACGGATATAACCACCTGTATCTGTACAGCATCGGCGGAAATCTGATAAAACAGATCACCAGCGGAAAGTTTGAAGTGAAGGAATTTTTGGGATGGGACCAGAAAACCAACGTGTTCTACTACACGAGCAACGAAGAAAGTCCGCTCCGCTCGGCTGTCTACAAAGTGGACGGCAAAGGAAAGAAGACCAAGCTGTCAACACGTGTAGGTACGAACAACGCGCTGTTCAGCAAGAACTTTGCTTATTACATCAATACGTACTCAAGCAAAGATACCCCTACCCTCATTACGCTGAACAACAATAAGGGTAAGGAAATGGCTACGCTGATGGACAACGCCGAACTGAAATCGAAGGTGGCGAACCTGAATATGCCGACCAAAGAATTTTTCACATTCAAGACTCCCGATGGCGTAGAACTGAACGGATGGATGATGAAGCCTGCCCACTTCGACCCGAACAAGAAATATCCGGTGATTATGCACCAATACAGCGGCCCCGGCTCACAGCAGGTACTCGACCGCTGGGGAATCGGCAGTTTCGGCGACGGAGGCATGTTTGAAGCCTACATGTGCGACAAAGGTTACATCATGGTATGTGTAGACGGACGCGGCACGGGAGGACGAGGTGCAGCATTCGAGAAATGTACTTACCTTTTCTTGGGCGTAAAAGAATCGAAAGACCAAGCTGCTGCGGCACATTACCTGAGTACGCTGCCTTACATAGACGGAACGCGCATCGGAATCTGGGGCTGGAGCTTCGGAGGATATAACACGCTGATGTCGATGAGCGAAGGTTCGGGAGCATTCAAGGCGGGAGTAGCCATTGCCGCTCCTACCGACTGGCGTTTCTACGACAGCGTTTATACGGAACGTTTCATGCGCACACCGAAAGAAAACGGTGAGGGGTACGATGCTGGTTCTCCCATCAAACAGGCTGCCAAGCTGCAAGGCAAGTTGCTGCTGATACACGGCACTGCCGATGATAACGTTCATTTCCAGAACTGCGCCGAATACAGCGAAGCTTTGGTTCAGGCGAACAAGCAGTTCGACATGCAGGTCTATACGAACCGCAATCACGGCATTTCGGGCGGAAACACACGTAACCACCTGATGAACCGTGTTGCCGATTTCTTTATCGAAAACCTTTGATTGGTGAAGAATTAATAATGAATGATTAATAACGTAGTAATACAGCCTCGTTGTTAATCATTCATTATTAATTATTAACTCATTATCCACATTTAACTCTTTTACATGGAACACGTTAAGAAACCCGACTGGCTGAAAATAAGCATCGGAACAAATGCACGCTATACCGAAACGAAACGCATTGTCGATACGCATAAACTACACACCATCTGCAGCAGCGGACGCTGCCCGAACCTCGGTGAATGCTGGGGAAAAGGTACGGCTACTTTCATGATAGGCGGAGCCATCTGCACCCGTTCTTGTAAATTTTGTAATACGCAGACAGGCAAACCCTTACCGCTCGACCCGGAAGAGCCGATGCGTGTAGCCGAATCCATCCGGCTGATGAAGCTGAACCATGCAGTCATCACCTCGGTAGACCGCGATGATTTGCCCGACTTGGGAGCATCTCATTGGGCAAAGACGCTCACCACCATCCGAAAAGTCAATCCCGACATTACGCTCGAAGCCCTTATCCCCGACTTTCAAGGCAGGCAAGAGTTGATAGCCCAAGTGACAGATACACGCCCCGAAATCCTCTCACACAACATGGAAACCGTACGCCGCCTTACTCCCTTAGTGCGCAGCGTAGCCCGTTACGACAACAGTCTGGCAGTTATCCGTCAGATTGCGGAAAGCGGAGTAACAGCCAAATCGGGCATCATGGTAGGACTGGGCGAAACGCCTGACGAGGTAGAAGAAACAATGGACGACCTGATAGCCAACGGATGTAAAATCCTGACCATCGGACAATACTTGCAACCCACCCGCAAGCATTATCCGGTACACGAGTACGTAACCCCCGAACAATTTGCACGTTATCGGGAAATCGGCGAGAAGAAAGGTTTTGCAAAAGTAGAAAGCGGTCCGCTGGTACGTTCGTCTTATCATGCAGAAAAACATCTGTTGAAGTAAACATTTTTGCCCGTGCGCTTGTTATCTATTTTCAAAAAGTCCCCGGCTCATGAAAGCAATCTTGAGATATAAAGACAAAGTCGCATCGTTAGGTTTACTGCCTACCATTATCACCTTGTGCGGATTATATTTTTTCCCTACAACTTTGATGTTAGGTTTCGGATTGGCCATCAGTATCGTAGCCTTATGGTATAACATCGTAAAACTTAAAACCCTTAATTTCTTTTTGCTGCAAGGCATCATAGGAATCGGACTTTGCTACATCCTCCGCCTGCTTACGGGATATGATTACCTGCCTCCCAAAAGCATTACTCCCACGCTGGACTTCATGCTGCTTATCGGGGCTTTCATCCACATTACCGCGCCTGAAATCTATCAAAGCATCCTGAAAAAGTTACACCTGAACGCCTGTGTAACGTTCACGCTCGAAGCCAAAATCATAGTCGTACTGTCTACCCTTCACTTACTGTGCTTGATTATACTAAACTACTGGAGTCCTTCGCTCTCACCCAGAAGTTATTTTCTCATAGCCTACCTCCCGCCCCCGTTTATCTATTTGTTATGCCTGATAGTAAACAGCATCGGCATTCATTTTGCAGCCAAAGAAAACGCCTTCCGGCAGAATCTTCTGCGCATCGCCCCAATATGTAACAAAAAGATTTATCTCACCCAAGACAAGACAAGCGTATGGGATTTGCCCATTGAAATGTTATTCGACGGTTCTCTCCGCAAAGCAGAAAAATATGCCACACGCTTAGCTTACAAACACTTTGCACCTGCACAGCCAGAGAAGCCCATATTCCCCAGACTGATACTAAAATACCAGACTATACTGAGGTGTTCGTATGTAAAGAATATTCAGCTATATATTTTCCCGCTGCGACAAGAAAAAGAAATCTGTTTACCAAACGGACGTTTCTTCTCTTTCGAAGACATCTTTAACACTCCCGAAGCCTTTAGCCAAAGGTTGCGAAAGGAAGCAGAAGCCCTGCAAATGGCGGCTGAGGTTTGGAAGGAATTTGAATCAAACTCATAAAAAAAGAAGCAACATGATACGAAACGTCAAGCCTGAAGATATTCCGGCTATCACAAACATCTATAACACGTACATAACCAACACTTGCATAACTTTCGAAACCGAACCCGTCAGCGAAAAAGAAATGGAACGGCGCATGAGAAGTTTCACGGACAAGAACTATCCTTACTTGGTTTACGAAAAAGACGGAAAAGTTATAGGATACTGTTACGCCCACGCTTGGAAAGAAAAACAGGCTTACAGCCACACCGCCGAAACAACCATTTATCTGCATCCCGACTATACGGGAAAGGGCGTGGGAAGCCTGCTGATGAAAGAACTAATCACCATTTGCCGCAACGCAAAACTACATACCCTGATAGCCTGCATCACTGTACCGAACGAAGCAAGCGTGCGCTTGCACGAATCTTTGGGCTTCCGGCAGGTTTCACGCTTCAATGAAGTAGGCAGGAAATTTGGCAAATGGTTGGATGTGTACGACTTTCAACTCCTTTTATAAACCCGAACTACTTATACAATAAAAAGATACAGGGGATTTTATTCAAATCGGGCAGTTTACCTTTCCATTCTTTGACCGATTTCGTACGGATATATTCTCCGTCACACGTCAGATTGGCAGCGATACAAAGTTTCGTTTGCGGACGGCAGGTACGGAGTATTTCTTCCGCCATTTTATTGTTCCGGTAAGGAGTCTCGATGAAAAGCTGAGTCTGGCTCTCGGTATAGATGCGCGACTCCAACTCTTTCAAACGCTTGGTGCGTTCGCCCGGTTCTATCGGCAGATAACCATGAAAAGCAAAACTTTGACCGTTAAATCCCGACCCCATAACAGACAGAAGGATAGACGAAGGGCCTACCAAAGGAACCACGCGCAGATTCTTTCTCTGAGTTATCGCTACCACGTCGGCACCCGGATCGGCAACAGCCGGACAGCCTGCCTCCGAAATCACCCCCATCGGCGCTCCCTCTTCCAGAGGTTTCAAATAACCGGATACTTCTTCCGCCGAAGTATGCTTGTTCAACGGATAAAAAGTCAGTTCGTCGATATTGATTTCCGCATCGACTTTTTTCAAGAACCGTCGTGCCGAACGGACATCTTCTACTATGAAATGTTTGATACCCCGGATTACTTCACGGTTATACGCCGGCAACACCTTGTCGACCGGAGTATCGCCTAACGTTACAGGCAATAAATATAAAGCTGCATCCATCGTTATTATAACTGAAAAAACACGGACTTACACGAGTATTCGCTATCAAACCGTGTAAGTCCGTGCATTGATATTAAGATTATACTAATCATCCGTAGATGATGTTTCCATTTTCGTCTTTGTATTCGTCAAGTCCTTTTTCATAAGTAGCCATCGCACGCAAGCTCATTCCCACGCTTGAGAAACCTCCATCGTGGAACAGGTTCTGCATGGTTACTTTACGGGTCAGGTCAGAGAACATCACGATGCAATAGTCAGCACATTCGTCTGCCGACGCATTTCCCAGCGGAGACATGCGGTTAGCAAAATCAAACAACTTATCCATTCCTTTCACTCCCGAACCGGCAGTAGTCATCGTAGGCGACTGAGAAATCGTATTGATACGTACGTTATGCTCGCGTCCGTAAATATAACCAAAGCTACGGGCGATTGATTCCAACAGCGCTTTGGCATCCGCCATGTCATTATAACCGTAAAAAGTACGCTGGGCAGCCACATAGCTCAAAGCCAGAATCGAACCGTAATCATTGATAGCATTCAACTTTTTAGCAGACTGAATCATTTTATGGAATGAAACAGCCGATATATCTAACGTTTTCTCCAGCATATCATAATCAAGGTCATCATACGTACGCTTCTTGCGAACGTTCGGCGACATACCAATAGAATGCAGCACGAAGTCAATCTTTCCGCCCAATACCTCCATCGAACGTTTGAACACATTTTCCAAGTCCTCTACGCTGGTTGCGTCTGCCGGAATAATCTCACAGTTCAGTTTCTCTGCCAAAGCAGAAACTTCACCCATACGTACTGCTACGGGAGTGTTCGACAAAGTGATTACAGCACCTTCTTCTACTGCTCTTTCAGCTACTTTCCACGCAATGGATTGTTCGTTCAAAGCACCGAAAATAACCCCTCTTTTTCCTTTCAGTAAATTATAACTCATACTTTATTTATTATAAATTCGGGCACAAAGATACGAACTTATTTACAGACTGCCGCTTAAATTCCATACTAAATCCATATCTTACTGAAAATAAGCGGATATTAAGTTTATTCAGACACGTTTTTTCCCGTGAGAACACAAGCAGAAATCTTCAGCCGGAACCTCCTCCGAACGCTACCGTTAGTGTTACCTGTTTCATGCGGTAGTGTTTACTGTTTCTACCCATAGCGTTGACCGGTTCTACCCATAGCATTTTTCAGGTGTCAAAACATGCCAAAACAACGCTTACAGCCCGTACACGATATGCCGGCAAAAAAGATGGCATGACACAGAAGCATGTTTTTTTGTTGGGAACAAGGCAAAACTTTTCACCTTGATTAAGGAAAAATTTCAATAATACTTTGTACCTTTGCTCCATAATGACTAACATTTTAATTTTTTGATTATGGCAACACCCGAATTCAAGTATCAGCCGATGTTCGAAAAAGGAAAAGATACGACTGAATACTATCTGCTTACCAAAGATTATGTATCAGTAAGCGAGTTTGAAGGAAAACCTATCCTGAAAATCGAAAAGGAAGGTTTGACAGCTATGGCAAACGCTGCATTCCGTGATGTTTCATTCATGCTGCGCCGCTCTCACAACGAGCAAGTGGCAAAGATTTTGAACGACCCGGAAGCAAGCGACAACGATAAATACGTAGCTCTTACGTTCCTGCGCAATGCAGAGGTAGCTGCCAAAGGCGTTTTGCCGTTCTGCCAAGATACGGGTACGGCAATTATCCACGGAGAAAAAGGACAGCAAGTATGGACCGGCTACTGTGATGAAGAAGCTCTTTCATTAGGAGTTTACAAAACTTATACCGAAGAAAACCTGCGTTACTCACAGAATGCTCCGCTCAGCATGTACGAAGAAGTAAACACCCGCTGCAACCTTCCGGCTCAAATCGACATCGAAGCTACCGAAGGCATGGAGTATGAATTCCTTTGCGTGACCAAAGGTGGAGGTTCTGCCAACAAGACTTATTTGTATCAAGAAACAAAAGCTATCCTGAACCCGGCTACACTGGTTCCGTTCTTGGTTGAAAAAATGAAGACATTGGGTACTGCGGCTTGTCCTCCTTACCACATCGCATTCGTTATCGGCGGAACGTCTGCCGAAAAGAACCTGCTGACGGTTAAGCTGGCTTCTACTCACTTCTATGATAATCTGCCTACTACGGGTAACGAATACGGACGTGCGTTCCGCGACATCGAACTGGAAAAACAAGTTCTGGACGAGGCTCACCGCATCGGTTTGGGCGCACAGTTCGGCGGAAAATATTATGCACACGATGTACGCATCATCCGTTTGCCCCGCCACGGCGCTTCTTGTCCGGTAGGTTTGGGCGTATCTTGCTCTGCCGACCGCAATATCAAGTGTAAGATTAACAAAGACGGTATCTGGATTGAAAAACTTGATTCAAATCCGGGCGAACTGATTCCGGAAGCATTGCGTCAGGCTGGCGAAGGCAATGCCGTGAAGATTGACCTGAACCGCCCGATGCCGGAAATCCTTGCCGAACTCGACAAGTATCCGGTTGCTACACGTCTGTCATTAAACGGTACTATCATCGTGGGCCGAGACATCGCTCATGCAAAACTGAAAGAACGCCTTGACCGTGGTGAAGACCTTCCGCAATACATCAAAGATCATCCTATCTATTACGCCGGACCGGCTAAAACTCCGCAGGGCATGGCGTGTGGTTCTATGGGACCGACCACGGCAGGACGTATGGACCCGTATGTAGACTTGTTCCAAAGCCACGGCGGAAGCATGATTATGTTGGCTAAAGGTAACCGAAGCCAAGCCGTTACCGACGCTTGTAAGAAACATGGCGGTTTCTACCTCGGTTCAATCGGTGGTCCGGCTGCTATCTTGGCTCAAAACAACATCAAGAGCATCGAATGTGTGGAATATCCGGAACTGGGAATGGAAGCCATCTGGAAAATTGAAGTTGAAGATTTCCCGGCATTCATCCTTGTTGATAACAAAGGCAATGATTTCTTTAAACAAATCAAACCCCGCTGCACCGGAAACTGCAAATAAATAAAAGTCAAGTTCTGATATTGGCAAAGCATGGATTACACGGATAATATTCGCTGTATTCCATGCTTTTTTCGTACGTCAAAAGCAAAACAAAAAGGTCACTTCTTTTCCATATTTCGTATTAAATCATCTATTTTACTTCAAAATAAATAATAATTCATATTTATTTTTGCTCATTTAAATAATAATTCATACATTTAGGCACGAGGTGTATAAAGCAATTCCTCTACCCTTATTACTAATCTTTAAATCAAGCGCCATGAAAGTCTTAATTATTGGTTTGGAACGTACCGGAAAAGTATTCTCTACCGAACGTTTGTTTCGTAAGAAACTGAATGAAGCTAAAGTGACCGGTGTCGAGATAACCACGGCAGAAATGTCGGAATTAGGTTCACCGGGTGAGAGAAAGCTGGAGAAGAGTTTAAAAGAAATTTTGCACAAAGGAGTGGATTGTATCGTAGTTATGGAACAGTGGCAAAAAGAATTGCTTACACGATTTATGGAGTACAAAACTTGGAGCAAGATTTATTTATTTGCAGACATCTGTAAAAAGAAAATCTCGTCTGCACTACCTTCTTGCGACGTGGACTTCCGCTATCGAAACGAAAGTGAGAAAATAAACGACGGATGTGGAAACTTAGTGGAAGGCATGAAAACATACAAGAAAGGAGACCACTCCGTGAGATTGGCTTTCTGATGCAACGTAAGAGGATTTACATCGCTTTTACAGATAGAGCAAGGCACGGACAATACTTCGCTGCATGGTAGAAAAAGGAAAGAAAAACCATGCAAGAAGCACTGTTCGTGCCTGCTTTTTTTAACACACACGCATCTTTGATTGTTTACTTTTTCTCGCTTTCTTTGATAATCCGCCTGCGGTTGAAAACAGCCAATCCCAAAGTCAAAGCCACCAAAACAATCGAACCGATGACCTTTAAGTTATATATTGCATGAAAAATAATCCACGAAAAGAGGCTTGAGGCAAAATCAAGTGAACCGCCCTGAAAGCCATCGGGAATTTTTACGGCAGCATCTCCGGTCTTTGCATACACATCTTGGGCTGCCTGAGTAAAGAACGGGGCCAAGTCTGTTACGAAATACAAACCTACGATTAATGCCACCAAACCGATTAAAAAGGTTTTCAACACATTTCCTTTTGTTATCGGAAGCACGGCAGGAAAGAGATAAAACATCCCTGCCAGCGATGCCAATGGAAGAAACTGGTTTCCCGGAAGCACAACGGACAGGAAAAGCGTAACCGGAATAAGCAGCAAAGAAACCACCAACGTGGTGGGATGGCCGATAACCAGTGCCGGGCTCATGCCGATATTCAAGCCTACGTTACTCTTAAACTTACGGGCTATCAATTCTCGCGTAGCGTCCGAGATAGGACGAAGTCCTTCTATAAACAATGCCGTTATGCGAGGTATAAGTTCCATCACTGCTCCCATCTTGATACCCAATCCGAGGATGGAAGGAATGCCGTCGACCAATTCTTTACCGTCTTTACATGCCAAAGCACCGATTCCGCATCCTACTACGACGCCTAAAAACAGCGGTTCGCCCATTATGCCAAATTTACGCTTCATGCCTTCGGCATCGATATTCAGCTTGTCGAAACCGGGAATCTTATCCAGCATCTTGTTTATAAGAACTGCAAAAGGTACAAATCCCTGACAAAAAGGCTGTGGAATGGATATCCCTTCCATCTTGTCGTAATAGGTTTGAAACTGCTTACACGTTAAGTCTGCCATTATCAGGGTCAGGATGTAACAGATTACGGCAGCGAAGAATCCCCACCAGATATTATCCGTGGCAAAGTAAATCACCGCACCGATAAAAGCGAAATGCCAATAGTTCCAAAGGTCGATGTTTACAGTCTTGGTAGTCTTCGTAAACAGCATAAGTATATTTACCGCCAAACAAACAGGAATGATAAACGCTCCTACCGAAGTATTATAGGCTACGGAAGCAGCAGCAGGCCATCCCATGTCGAAAATACCGAGACTTAACCCGTAAATTTCGGTTACGCGCTTTAAAGGGTCTCCCAAACTGCCGGTAAGCAGCGCTGTTACAACAGACAGTCCGACAAACCCTACCCCGACAAGCAAACCGCTTTTAAGTGCCTTACCGAACCGGATGCCGATACACACGCCCAGTACGGTAAAAATAATCGGCATCATGACCGCCGCACCCAGTCCGATAATATAACTGAAAACTTGTTCCATAAACAAAGCTCTTGATTATTCGGAGAACCGACTATTTAGGTTGTTTGCCGATATAAGCAAGGATACCGCCGTCTACATACAATACATGTCCGTTTACAAAATTAGAAGCATCCGACGCAAGAAATACAGCCGGCCCCATCAAGTCTTCGGGTGTTCCCCAACGCGCTGCCGGAGTTTTAGCCACGATGAACGCATCGAAGGGATGACGTGAGCCGTCTGCCTGCCGTTCGCGCAGAGGTGCTGTCTGCGGAGTAGCAATATACCCCGGCCCGATGCCGTTACACTGGATGTTGTATTCTCCGTATTCGGATGCGATATTGCGGGTAAGCATTTTCAATCCGCCTTTGGCAGCCGCATACGCCGATACGGTTTCGCGTCCCAGCTCGCTCATCATCGAACAGATATTAATGATTTTTCCATGTCCTTTTTTTATCATGCCCGGAATAACGGCTTTCGATACGATGAAAGGAGCATTCAGGTCGACATCGACTACCTGACGAAATTCGGCAGCAGACATTTCACACATCGGGATGCGCTTGATGATGCCGGCGTTATTTACCAAGATATCGATAACACCTACCTCTTTTTCTACCTGAGCGATAAAAGCATTTACCGCTGCTTCGTCGGTCACATCACATACATATCCGTGAGCTTCTATACCTTTTTCTTTATAAGAAGCCAGACCTTTGTCTACCAGTTCTTGCTTAATGTCGTTGAAAACAATGGTTGCGCCTGCTTGGGCAAAAGCGGTAGCAATCGCAAAGCCGATACCGTAAGAAGCTCCCGTTACGAGAGCAACCTTACCTTCAAGTGAAAAGTTTACCATAGCATTTAATCTTATTTACAAAAAAATATTCGAATGTCAGAGACAAGCCTTCTTAAAGCTTGTCATACAAAATTACGCGATAATCACCAAAGTTATGTACCAAAAAATAAGCAAAAGCAGTAGGAATTTTAAGCATAAATTACATGACGAGAACGCTATGGGATAAGTTGCCTTACGCTTGCGGTAGAAAGGAGGAACGCTATGGGAAGGACTTGAGGTTTCTACCCATAGAAAAAAAACAGGGCTTACAGGTAGTTCTGAAAGGGATGTGACAATGATTTTTGCCTACTATCCGTAATTTTCGAGACAAAACAACAACAAATTCCCGATTTTATCGTACTTTTGTTTCGTTGTAAACTTTGTACTAAAAAAACATGATGAAAAACCTTCTCTTTGTTATCTTAATTTGGATGTTGGCAAGCCATTGCCGTGCCGTCTCTACCGGACCCGAATATACGTTTAAACGTATCGAGGTTACAGACGGACTCACGAGCAATTATGTTATCGACATCGAGCAAGACGGACTGGGGTATGTATGGATAGCAACCGAATCGGGGCTGAACCGATTCGACGGAAGGAACATCACGATTTACAACACCCGGAATTCTGATTTGAAAAGCAATGAGCTGACCTCCATCCTCAGTTGCAACGAAAATCATACGCTATGGATAGGAACCAAACGGGACGGCATTTTCGTATTCGACTGTCTGGCGCAACAATTCATTGCACACTATACTACTAAATCGGGGCTGCTTTCCGATGAAATAGCCCATCTGAGCCGGGCATCCGACGGCGGTGTCTGGATTACTCACCGTTACAGGGGGATAGACCATTATATCCTTTCTTCTCAAACATTCACCCATTATGAAGCCGGCATCATCAAAGGGCTTAAAGAAGGATTCTTCTGTACATGCGACGACGGAAAAGGAAATCTTTTTGTCGGGTATTCAGACCACGGGATGGCTATCATCGATATAAAGAAGAAAACCTGCCGAAACTTTTCCCATGACGCTAAAGAGGCTGAAAGCATACCGGGAAACAGTGTGCAGTGTATTTACACGGATAAGGATGGAAACGTATGGGTAGGAACCGACCGCGGACTTGCTCTGTTTACCCAGCCCAAAGAAAAGTTCATCAACTTCCGGCATGATGCCGACAACCCCAATTCGATTTTATCCGACAGGGTATCCGACATCGGTCAAAGCACCGACGGACGCCTCTGGGTATGTACGCACATGGGGGGAGTCAGCATTTTAGACATGCAAGAAAATGTTTTTACTTCGCGTGAAAACATCCAATTCCATAACATCAAAGTGACCAACGATACACACGGAGTTTCTTCGCCCAACGCAAGTTGTTTCTTACAAGACTCGTTCGGCAATATATGGATAGGAAACTACCGCGGAGGGGCAGACTTTTTAAGCTATGCTCAGCCTGCTTTCCGTACGCTGGAGTATATTACGCTGAAGGACGGGAAATTACGCAACAAGCAAGTGTGGGGAATAGCCGTTGACAACGAAGGACAAATCTGGCTGGGAGGCGAAAATGAAGTGGCTGTGTTTCAGAACAGCAAATTGAAAAAAATCATCTCATTAAACAAACAGACCAATTCCAACACCCATGTATCTACTATATATAAGGATAAAAGCAATACATTATGGTTTGGCTTGTACCGCGACGGGGTTCTAACCTGCAATCCGTCTACGCAAACCGTAACCCGTGTTCCGCTGGACGAAACAGACGTGGAAGCCTGCTGCTTTTACGAGCAGGGAGAAAGCATCTGGATAGGTACACAAAACGGTATATTCACCGTACGAAACGGGAAAGCACGAAAAGAAGATAAAATCAATGCCTTGTTGAAATCGCAGATGGTTCACGGACTGTTATTCGACCAAGCCGGCAGACTCTGGGTAGGAACATTCGGCAAGGGCATCCAAGTTATAAATACGGAACAAACCACGCTGTTACATCACATCGATACCCGGAACGGATTAAGCTCGGACGCTGTAAACGGACTCTTTCAAGACAGTAAAGGAGGAATTTGGGCTGCTACGCGAAACGGGGTTTCGTATATTGCCGACCCTCTGCACCCTGAAAATATAAAGACGTATGCCGACAATGAGAAAACGGCAAACCCCAACGTGCGTGCCATTACCGAAGACCTACGGGGTGAAATATGGATCAGTACCAACGGTGGAATCGCGCATTGGAACAGTTCTGAACAGCGCTTCTATAATTATACATACCGTCAGAATGTTCCTGTGGGCGACTTCATGGATGGTTCGGTATGTAAAGACTCGGAAGGTAACTTATATTTCGGTTCACAAAACGGAGTATGTTGGTTTAACCCTGCCAATGTAGCAGAATCGACAGCCGACATTCCGGTGCAAATCACTGAAATAAAAAGTTACGGGACGCAATCGGATAATGAAAACAAAGAAAAAATCGTTCCGCTTACAGACAAAAAAATAACCCTCTCATACGATTGGAATACGTTTCGCATCATATTCAACGTACTTGACTATACACAAAGTATGCAGGCGGAATATGCTTATACCATGCAAGGATTAGGAAACACTTGGTTTGAAACCCACGAAGAAAATCAGGTTACGTTCCGAAACCTTCCACCGGGGGAATATGTATTTAAGGTAAAAGCCAAACTCAACAACCAGCCGTGGGGAGAAAAGTTTACCTCTGTAAAAATAGTCATAACTCCTCCTCTTTATCTGACATGGTATGCCAAACTCGGATATTTCCTTATTTGCATAGGAATTATAGTTCTTATATTCCGTTTTTACCGGCGTAAACTTACATTGGAAAACCGGCTTAACTTAGAACATCACCGCCACGAAAGCGAACAAAAACTGAATAACGAGCGATTGCGCTTTTATACGAATATTACTCATGAACTGCGTACGCCGCTAACGCTTATTCTCGGTCCGCTGGAAGATTTGCAGGCAGACAAAACGCTCTCGCCTAAACAGGCTAATAAAATCGGTATCATACGCGACAGTGCAACCCGCCTGCTTAATCTGATAAACCAGATTCTGGAATTCAGAAAGACGGAAACGGAAAACCGGAAGCTGAAGGTCGGACGGGAAAATGTAGCAAACTTAATACAAGAAATAGGTATTAAGTATAAAGAACTAAACCGTAATCCGGAAGTAACCATCAACATCCGTACCAACGCAGAAAATCAGGTTATTTACTGCGACCGTGAGATTCTGACTGTGATACTCGACAACCTCATGTCGAACGCTTTGAAGTATACTCCGAAAGGAAGTATTACCCTTTCGCTGTCTGCTGCCGAAGAAAACGGAAACCGCTATACGCTGTTTTCAGTAGAAGACACAGGACATGGCATTGATGCAGAATCGTTAAATCATATATTCGAACGGTACTATCAGGGAAGCGGCAAGTATCAAGTCTCCGGCTCCGGAATCGGACTGGCTTTGGTAAAATCGCTTACCGACCTTCACGAAGGTTTTATAGAAGTAGAAAGCGAACCCGACAAAGGAAGCAAGTTTACCCTGAAGATATTAACGGATAATACTTATCCGAATGCCGAACACCGTTCGACAATCCAAACCGAAACGGCAGAACAGGATGCCGATGCCACGACAGAAAAAGAAGAGAATCGTTCCATCATCCTTGTGGTGGAAGACAACCACGATATACGTGAATATATTCGCAGTTCGTTCGAAAACACGTATGAGGTATTAACAGCCAACAACGGACAGGAGGGATGGGAGTTGGCTCAAAACCGTATCCCCAACATCATTATCAGCGACATCATGATGCCTGTAATGGATGGAATCGAATTATGTAAACACATCAAGGAAGACATACGCACCAGCCATATACCGGTTATTCTGCTCACAGCAAAAGATACGCTGAACGATAAAGAAGAAGGTTATGCAGCCGGGGCAGACTCGTTTATAACCAAGCCGTTCAGTGCCCGCCTCCTGAACAGCCGCATCAATAACATTCTGGAAAACCGTCGGAAAATAGCAGGACTAATAACTTCTACTCCTGTGACAGAAACCGAACGCAAGAATGTGGAAAACGAGCGTCGCACACTGAGCAAACTTGACCAAGAGTTTTTGGATAAAGTAACCAACATCATTGAAGAGAATCTAAGTCTGGAAAAAATTGACGTAGGTTTCATTGCCGATAAAATGTGTATGAGCCACTCTACGCTTTACCGTAAGATAAAAGGACTGACAAATATCTCGGCAAACGAATTTGTACGCAAAATAAAAATGAGAAGAAGCATCGAATTATTGGATAGCGGAGAGTATACCATTACCGAGGTGTCAGACCAAACCGGTTTTGCTACCGTTGCTTATTTCCGTCAGTGCTTTAAAGATGAATTCGGAATGACTCCGACTGATTATATGAAACGACCTAAAACACAACAGCCCAAGCATGATAAAGAAAACAGTTCTCGCCATTGATTCATTCAAAGGTTGTTTATCCTCTGAAGAGGTAGAAAACTGTGCTGCTGAAGAAATCCGCAGACTGTTTCCTACGTGCCAAACCGTTTGCTTGCCGGTAGCAGACGGAGGGGAAGGTATACTCGATACTTTGGTACATATTACCAACGGAAAATTCATTTATACCGAAGTTCATGACCCGCTGATGCGTTTGCAAACCGTCCGATACGGAATATTGGGAGACACGCAAACTGTTGTCATCGAAATGGCTGAAGCGAGTGGGCTTCCTTTATTAACTCCGGAAGAACGTAACCCGATGAAAACAACTTCTTTCGGAACAGGAGAACTGATACGAGATGCTTTGAAACGTGGCTACCGGAAATTCCTGATCGGGATAGGAGGCAGCGCAACAAACGATGGCGGACTCGGAATGTTGCAAGCCCTCGGAGCCAAATTATATAACGCAAACGGAATTGAATTAAGACAGGGAGGTGAAGCCGTATGCAGCACTGCCCGCATTGATATAAGCAGGTTGGATAAAGCCATTCCAGAAGCAAACTTCACCGTGGCTTGCGATGTCCGTAATCCTTTTTGCGGGAAAGAAGGGGCAACGCATGTTTTTGCTCCTCAAAAAGGGGCAACTACATCACAAGTAACCGCTTTAGAGGAAGGAATGAAACGCTTGTCTGAAATCATACGCCAAACCACAGGAAAAAGCATAGCTTCCTTACCCGGCTCAGGAGCTGCCGGAGGAATGGGCGGAGCTTTATACGCTTTCTTTGATGCGAAATTGGTTCCGGGAGCCGATCTGTTATTGGATGCCATTCATTTTGACCAACAAATAAAAGATGCAGACATGGTAATCACGGGAGAAGGAAAAGCCGACTCTCAAACGCTTATGGGGAAAATAGCAGAAAGAGTGCTGAATCGTACACTTCCGCTTGGCATCCCTACGGTATTGATTGCCGGACGCATTGATAACGAAACGGAATTACGTCGTGCCGGATTTGACACTTTGGTTCCTATTACTCCGAAAGGCATGGAACTGGAAAAGGCTGTCTGCCCTGACACCGCACGGAAAAATATCCGAAAAGTTATAAATACATTTTTCACGAATACCTTAAACAATCTGAATCAACCAATTTTATATTAATCAAACATCAAAAAAAAATGAAGACACTAACCAAATTCTTTTTAGGAGCCTGCGTCTTGGCTTCGGTTTCCTGCGCGCAAGTACAGGAGGAACAACTTGTCTCGACCTACGGTACACCGTACCATTGGGAGAAAGGTACTATTGTAGTCGATACTCCGGAACGTCCGGAAGGTCAGCAATCGGTATTGGGACTTACCGCCCCGAAAATGGAAGTCGTTCGAGTAGGCTTTGTAGGCTTGGGCATGAGAGGCCCCGGTGCCGTAGAACGTTTTACGTACATTCCGGGTACACACATCGTTGCGCTTTGCGACCATGAAAAAGACCGTGCTGAAAACTGCCAGAAATACTTGCAGAAAGCAGGGTTGCCCAAAGCTGCTATCTACGATGGAGCTGAAGGCTACAAAGCGCTTTGCGAACGCGATGATATCGACTTGGTATACATTGCCGCCGACTGGATTCACCACTTCCCCATTGCCAAATATGCATTGGAACACGGAAAACATGTGGCTATCGAGGTTCCGTCGGCTATGAACTTGCAGCAATGCTGGGAGCTTATCGACCTCAGCGAAAAGACTCGCAAGCATTGTATGATTCTGGAAAACTGCTGCTACGACTGGTTTGAAATGAATACGCTGAACATGGCACAGCAGGGAGTATTCGGCGAGGTTATCCGCGCACAAGGTGCATACATCCATAACTTGGATGACTTCTGGGATTATTACTGGAAGGATGGAGAACAAGACAAATTGGGATGGCGCTTGCGTTACAACATGGAGCATCGCGGCGATGTATACGCCACTCACGGCTTAGGCCCGGTAGCTCAAGCACTGAATATCCACCGCGGCGACCGCATGACCACACTGGTAGCTATGGATACCAAATCTGTTCATGGAAAGGAATTGGTAGAAAAAGCGACAGGAGAACCTTGCGACACTTTCAGAAACGGCGACCACACCACTACGTTAATCCGTACTCAGCTGGGTAAGGTTATCGAAATCCAACACAATGTTATGAACCCGCAGCCTTACAACCGTTTGTACCAACTGACCGGAACAAAAGGTTTTGCAAACAAATATCCGATTGAAGGATATGCGTTAAGCTCTGAACAGTTGCAAGAGTCTGGTGTAGAACCTAAGGTAGACGACTTGAGTTCACATTCTTTCTTACCGCAAGAAGAAAAAATACAGTTGGAAAAACAATACCAGCATCCTATCCTGAAAAAATACGGCGAAATGGCTAAAGAGGTAGGCGGACACGGAGGTATGGACTTTATCATGGACGCTCGTTTGGTTTACTGTCTGCAAAACGGACTTCCGCTGGATATGGATGTATACGATTTGGCTGAATGGTGTAGCTTGGCTGAATTAGGAAGTATCTCAATGGATAACGGATGCGCTCCGATTGCCTTCCCCGACTTTACTCGCGGTCACTGGAACGACGTAAAAGGTTACAAACATGCTTTCGCGACTCCGGAAGAAGAGGCTGAAACGATGAAGAAAGCCGAAGCTGCTACGCTGAAACTGAAAGAGCAGGGAGCTAAAGACTGGGGCACTGACAAATAAAATCATAACCACTCCCTAACGAAGAGAGGCGACCGATGCGCAATGCTATCAGCCGCCTCTCTTTATATTTAATAATGTAATCTTTCGTCCGAATTACAAGAACAGATTAGATAGACAATTCATTCAGTACATTTACCAGCTCACGGTCAATCGGCTTATCGTTCTTGATAGCTTTTGTAAACGGAACATAAACAATCTGGTCGTTTTCAATACCAATCATTACGTTACGTTGACCTTCCATCAGCGCTTCAATGCTGGCTACACCCATACGGCTGGCAATGATACGGTCGTGAGCCGTAGGACGTCCGCCACGCTGCAAGTGTCCTAAAATGGTTACACGCACGTCGTACTGCGGATATTCATTCTTCACACGTTCGGCATAATGCATGGCACCACCCGTGATTTCGCTTTCGGCAACCAAAACGATAGAGCTGTTCTTCGATTTACGGAAACCGTTGTTGATAAATTCTTCCAACTGGTCTACCTCTGTATTAAACTCCGGAATGATGGCAGCTTCTGCTCCTGCTGCGATAGCTCCGTTCAGTGCAAGGAAACCGGCATCGCGTCCCATCACTTCCACAAAGAACAAACGCTCGTGTGAAGTAGCCGTATCACGGATTTTATCTACTGCGTCAAGAATGGTATTCAGCGCCGTGTCATAACCAATCGTGGTATCCGTTCCATATAAATCGTTGTCGATAGTACCCGGCAAACCGATACACGGAACATCAAATTCCTGTGCAAGCAGTCTTGCTCCCGTCAGCGAACCGTCTCCACCGATAACAATCAGTGCGTCGATGCCTTCACGTTGCATCGTTTCATAAGCAATCTTACGTCCTTCAGGAGTTTTGAATTCCTGACAACGGGCTGTTTTCAATATCGTACCTCCCAACTGTATAATGTTGCTTACGTTTTGCGTTTTGAATTCTTGGATTTCGCCGGTAATCAATCCTTTATAACCTCTATAAATACCTTTTACCTGCAATCCATTATAGATAGCCGAACGTGTTACGGCACGAATAGCAGCATTCATACCCGGAGCATCACCACCGGAAGTCAAGATACCGATACATTTAATAGTTCCCATACGTTTATATTATGTTGTTAGTTAGATTTCTTACTCCTGCAAAGGTAGTAAATCTGTTGCGATAACGATGTTAAAATTCTGTGTTTTTTTGTAGCGTTATTCGTTCATTATTACTTTTTTGCAGGCTTCCATCAACCATTTCGGCGTTGAAGTGGCTCCGCATATTCCGATAGAAAGAGCGTCTTTCAGCAAATTCTTGTCTATTTCTTCCGGACGGTCTATCTGATACGAGTTGGGATTTACCTTCTTACATTCCTGAAAAAGTATTTTCCCGTTCGAACTTTTATGCCCGCAAACAAAAAATATCAAGTCGTGCGAAGCGGCAAACTCGCGGATATTAGGCATACGGTTTGCCACTTGCCTGCATATCGTGTCGTAATATTGAAAGGAAGCATCTGCCGAAATGTGGCTTTCGATGTACGCCACTAACTTGCGGAACTCGTCGAGCGACTTGGTGGTTTGCGAATACAGCCGGATATCTTTCGAGAAGTCCAGCTTCTCGACCTCCTCTAACCTCTCGATAACGACAGCCCGCCCGTTGGTCTGCCCTACCAGTCCCAATACTTCGGCATGTCCTTTTTTCCCGTAGATAACAATTTGCTTCTCGCGGTCGGTGGGTGTCGTGTCGTATTCCTGCTTGATGCGTTTTTGCAGCCGAAGCACTACCGGACACGTGGCGTCGATAATCTCGATGTTGTTTTTTTGCGCCAGCTCGTAAGTCTGAGGCGGTTCGCCATGAGCGCGGAGCAATACTTTCACGTTTTTCAAACGGGCAAACATCTCGTGGTCAATGGTGATAAGCCCCATCTTTTTCAGCCGCTCACATTCCTGACCGTTATGCACGATATCTCCCAAGCAGTAGAGCGGTTCACCCTTAGCCAGCTCCTCTTCCGCCTTGCGGATGGCGGTTGTCACCCCGAAACAGAAGCCCGACCCTTCGTCTATTTCTACGTTATACATGTACAGCCTTATCAAATTGACGTTTCAACCATTCTTTCTGTTCGGCAATGGTCATATTGCTATTATCCAACAAAACAGCATCGTCTGCCTTACGCAGCGGACTCACTTCGCGGTTTTGGTCGATGCGGTCTCGTTCCTCTACGTTATGCAAGATTTCTTCGAACGAAGCCTCCTCGCCCTTTGCTTTCAGCTCGTCGTACCGGCGACGGGCGCGTATTTCGGCAGAAGCGGTTACAAATATTTTCAGTTCGGCATCCGGAAAAACCACCGTGCCGATGTCTCTGCCGTCCATCACGATGCCTTTGTCTTTGCCCATCTCCTGTTGCTGGCGAACCAACGCTTCGCGCACGAATCCCAATGTGGCCACCGGACTGACACGTGAAGATACCTCCATCGTACGGATGCGGTTTTCTACATCTACCCCGTTCAGATACGTTACGGGGCGTTGCGTTTCGGCATCCAAACGGAACGAAATGTGTATATCCTGCATTTGTGTCTTCAGTTCTTCTTCACGGATGGTTCCGTCGGCGTTAAACAGATTATGTTCGATACAATACAGCGTAACGGCGCGATACATTGCTCCGGTGTCGATATAGATATATCCAACTTCTCTGGCAAGGTCTTTCGCCATCGTGCTTTTCCCGCACGATGAAAATCCGTCTATGGCTATGATTATCTTTTTCATATTTACTCTTTAATTCTGTTAATGACAAATGCGGAACAAAGATAAATAAAAGTTTCAAAAGCCGTCAATATTAGGCCGTTTTCTTTACCGCATGTGTTCATCAACACTACCGCATAAACCTGTTCACACTACCGCATGTGTTTACTAACGCTACGGCTTGTGTTTCAAGCCGGTTTCATCGGCATAAGAATAAGCGTTCCACGCAATTTATTTGCCCAAACATTTACCGCTGTAACATTATATATGTATCTTTGCGCACAATTTTCAAAAGACATGCAAAACGATAACAAAACAATCATTGAAATAAACAACGTATCTAAGTTTTTTGGTGACAAAACAGCTTTAGACCACATCAATCTTTCCATCCGCAAAGGGGAGTTTGTAACGATATTGGGGCCGTCGGGATGTGGAAAAACAACGTTGTTGCGACTGATTGCCGGATTTCAAACCGCATCGGAAGGGAACATCTGTATCAGCGGAAAAGAAATAACCCAAACGCCTCCCCACAGGCGGCCGGTCAATACGGTCTTTCAAAAATATGCCTTGTTCCCTCATCTGAACGTGTACGACAACATTGCTTTCGGGCTGAAACTGAAAAAGATGCCCAAGCAAGACATGACGCGCAAGGTGAAAGCTGCATTGAAAATGGTGGGAATGACGGACTACGAGTATCGCGATGTGGACTCGCTTTCGGGCGGACAGCAGCAACGGGTGGCGATAGCGCGTGCCATCGTCAACGAGCCAGAGGTGTTACTGCTCGACGAACCGCTGGCTGCGCTCGACCTCAAGATGCGGAAAGACATGCAGATGGAGCTGAAAGAGATGCACAAACGGCTGGGAATCACCTTTGTTTATGTCACCCACGACCAAGAGGAAGCGCTTACGCTGAGCGACACCATCGTAGTAATGAGCGAAGGAAAAATACAACAAATCGGTACGCCTACCGATATTTACAACGAGCCTATCAATGCATTTGTAGCAGATTTTATCGGCGAAAGCAACATCCTGAACGGTACAATGGTGAAAGACAAGCTGGTTAGGTTCTGCGGACAAGAGTTTGAGTGTGTCGATGAAGGTTTCGGCGAGAACGCTCCGGTGGATGTGGTTATCCGCCCGGAAGATTTATACATATTCCCCGTATCAGACCGGGCACAACTGCGCGGCGTGGTACAGTCGTGCATCTTCAAGGGTGTTCATTACGAAATGGCAGTGATGTGTGCCGACTATGAGATTATCGTTCAAGATTATCATGCGTTCGAGGTGGGCAGCGAAGTGGGACTGCTCGTCAAGCCGTTCGATATCCATATTATGAAGAAAGAGCGTACTTGCAATGTGTTCGAAGGAAAAGTAAAAGACGCCACCCACGTAGAATTCTTGGGATGTGAATTTGAATGTGCTCCCATACCGTCTGAAAAGATTCCGGAAAACGGACAACCGGTGCGCATAGAGGTAGACTTCGACAAGGTTATCCTGCAAGACGATGCCGAAGACGGAATGTTGACGGGCGAAGTGAAGTTTATCCTTTACAAGGGGAATCATTATCACCTGACCGTGCTATCAGACTGGGATGAAAACGTTTTTGTTGACACGAACGATGTGTGGGACGATTCCGACCGTGTGGGTATCACCATCCGCCCCCAAGACATCCGTGTTATTGTATAACCCTGTTGCCTGCTTTTATTAAAGAAATGAACAAACTGCAACTATTTTTCGCGTCGCGTAAAAGTTGGACGCTGCCTTACCTGATATTTTCAGTGATATTTGTAATCATCCCGCTGCTGCTGATTGTGGTTTACGCCTTTACCGACGATGGCGGACACCTTACGCTGGACAACTTCCGTAAGTTCTTCGACCATCCCGAAGCCATGAACACCTTTATTTATTCCATCGGCATCGCCATCCTTACCACCATCGGGTGCATCCTCTTGGGGTATCCCGCCGCTTGGATTCTGAGCCGGAGCAAATCAAGCTACTCGAAAACCATCATCATGCTGTTCATCCTCCCCATGTGGGTAAACATACTGGTGCGTACGCTTGCCACGGTAGCTCTGTTCGATTTCTTCCAACTGCCGCTGGGCGAAGGCGCTTTGATATTCGGAATGATCTATAACTTCATTCCTTTCATGATTTATCCGATATACAATACATTACAGAAAATGGACAGCAGCTACATCGAAGCGGCACAAGACTTGGGGGCAAACTCTTATCAGGTATTCTGGAAAGTAGTCTTCCCGCTCTCCATGCCGGGCATCGTGAGCGGAATCATGATGGTGTTCATGCCTACCATCTCTACCTTTGCCATCGCCGAACTGCTTACGATGAATAACATCAAGCTGTTTGGTACTACGATTCAGGAGAACATCAACAACAGTTTGTGGAACTACGGCGCGGCGCTGTCGCTGATTATGTTATTCCTGATAGCCGCCACTTCGCTCTTCAGTTCCGATGAGAAATCAGAAACAGAGAAAGGAGGCGGACTATGGTAAAACGAATCCTTATGCAGACCTACCTATGGGTGTTGCTGTTACTGCTTTATGCCCCGATAGCTATCATCATCATCTATTCGTTTACCGAATCGAAAGTATTGGGTAACTGGACGGGATTCTCGCTGAAACTTTACGGCTCGCTCTTAAATACCAATGCCCATCATTCGCTCATGAATGCGTGTATCAACACCGTGGCGATTGCTGTTATCGCGGCAACGGTCTCTACCCTTTTGGGCAGCATCGCAGCAATAGGCATCTTCAACCTGAAAGCACGAAACCGTAAAGCAATGGGGTTTGTCAATACCATTCCTATTCTGAACGGAGACATTATTACGGGTATTTCGCTGTTCCTGCTGTTCGTTTCGTTAGGAATCACTCAGGGATTTACTACCGTCGTATTGGCACATATTACGTTTTGTACGCCTTACGTGGTATTGAGTGTGCTTCCCCGACTGAAACAGATGAATCCGAACTTATATGAAGCGGCACTCGACTTGGGAGCTACGCCCATGCAGGCGTTATGGAAAGTTATCATCCCCGAAATCCGTCCGGGAATGATAAGCGGGTTTATTCTGGCGTTGACTATCTCTATCGACGATTTCGCCGTAACGGTATTTACCATCGGAAATCAGGGATTGGAAACCCTCTCTACCTACATCTATGCTGATGCCCGCAAGGGAGGACTGACTCCCGAACTGCGTCCGCTGTCTGCCATTATCTTTATCGTGATATTGGTTACCCTTATCGTGCTTAACCTGCGGACTGATAAGAAGAAACAACTTCAATCACAGAAAACGAAATGAAAAAGCTGAATCTTATCCTCGTAACATTACTTGCCTGTATCGGATTTTCGAGTTGTTATAATGCCGCCGAAAAGCGGGAGAATATACTTAAAATCTATAACTGGGCAGATTACATCGGCGAAGGTGTACTGGAAGATTTCCAACAGTATTACAAGGAACAGACCGGAAAAGACATACGAATCGTGTATCAAACCTTTGATATCAACGAAATCATGCTTACCAAGATAGAAAAGGGACACGAAGACTTTGATGTGGTATGCCCCTCGGAATATATCATCGAACGTATGCTGCATAAGGGGTTGCTGTTGCCTATCGACACGGTATTTGCCCACTCTCCCAATTATATGAACAACGTTGCCCCGTTTATCCGCGAGCAGATTGACAAGCTGACGGCAGACGGCGACTTGCCTGCCAGCCGGTATGCCGTTTGTTACATGTGGGGAACGGCAGGCATCCTTTACAATAAGAAATTTGTCAAAGAAAAGGAGTTGGCGTCATGGGGATGTTTGTGGGACAAACGCTTTTCTGGAAAAATTCTGATGAAAGATGCTTACCGCGATTCTTACGGAACGGCATTGCTGTATGCGCACCGGCAGGAGTTGAAGGACGGAAGCAAGACGGTATCTGAGCTGATGAACGACTACTCGCCTGCGGCTATGGACTCGGTGGAAAAGTATCTGAAGCTGCTGAAACCGAATGTGGCGGGTTGGGAAGCCGATTTCGGCAAGGAAATGATGACCAAAGGAAAGGCGTGGCTGAACATGACGTGGAGCGGAGATGCGCAGTGGGCCATCGAGGAGGCACAGGCAGTAGGCGTTGACTTGGCTTATACCGTGCCGGAGGAAGGCAGTAACGTTTGGTACGACGGTTGGGTAATCCCCCGGTACGCCCGTAACAAAGAGGCGGCAAGTTACTTCATCAATTTCCTTTGCCGTCCCGACATTGCTCTGCGCAATATGGAAGAAAACGGATACGTCAGTTCGATAGCCGCCCCCGAAATTCTGGAGGCTTGTACCGACTCTACGCTGACCGGGTATGTGGATGCGAGCTATTTTTTCGGCGATACGGCGAAACACGTAAAACTGCGTAATACGCAATATCCCGACCGCTCCGTTATTGCCCGCTGCGCCATGATTCGAGATTTCGGCGAACATACGGCACAGGTGCTTGAAATTTGGTCGCGCGTAAAAGGAGACAATCTGAACAGCGGCATCGTAGTCCTGATACTTGTAGTGGTGGGAGGTTTGAGCCTCTGGCAAATTCACCGTCGGTGGACGGCGTACAAACGCAAACGATTGCAACACCGCAAGCGCCGGCGCGTTATCAGAAGGTAAAAAAACGGGATGAAACATGAATACGCATAACCGCCTTGTTTCAAGCCTTTTACCTCTTAGCCGTAAACGTCAAAAACACTAACGGTAGAACCGGTCAGTCTTCCGAATAGAATCGGTCAACACTACCGCATGGAATGCCCCACGCTACCGTTAGCGTTTTTCAGGATATATCGGCTGACTATTTCCCCTTCTTTTTTTCGTAAGGAAAGAAAGTATAAATAAGGTCAATGTTTTCTTTTTTACCGGAAACTTTTTACATTTGTAACTCAATCAATTAAAGATAAGAGACAATGAAAATAGGAGATAAAGTCCGCTTTTTAAGCGAAGTAGGAGGCGGCGTAGTGAAAGGCTTTCAGGGAAAAGACATTGCGCTGGTAGAAGATGAAGACGGATTCGAAATACCCATGCTCATACGCGAATGTGTCGTGATAGAAACAGACGATTACAATATCCCGCTGAAAACGACATCGAAACCGGTGCAGGTGGCTCCCGAAACGGAAGAAGAGGAAGAAGATGACAAACCCATCACTTACCGTGCGCCTGAGATTCGGGGAAATGACGTGCTGAATGTCTTTCTGGCTTACGTTCCGCAAGACGCTAAAGCAATATCCATCACAGCCTTTGATGCTTACCTGATAAACGACAGCAATTATTTTATTGATTTTCTGTATCTGGCGGCAGAAGGGAAAAACTGGACATTGCGCAGCCGGGGCACGGTAAAGCCGAACATGAAAATGCACCTCGAAGAGTTTGAAAAGGCTAACCTGAACGAAATGGAGCGCGTAGCAGTCCAATTAGTGGCTTATAAAGACGACCGCAGTTTCCAGCTCAAGCCGGCTGTAAGCCAAGAAATACGCATCGACACGGTGAAGTTTTATAAACTGCACACTTTCCAGCCTTCCGATTTCTTCAATGAACCGGCGTTAATTTACGACATCGTAAAAGACGACGAAAGCCCGAAACAGGTGTTTGTCTCGGCTGAAGACATTAAAGAAGCGCTGTTGCAGAAAAGCGTACCTGCCGCTCCCCGGAAACAGCCTCAGCCGAAAGCAATGAAAAACGACATCGTAGAGGTAGATTTACATATCAATGAGCTGTTAGACGATACCACCGGAATGGGAAACGCCGAAATGCTCAACTACCAGTTGGATGTATTCCGCAAAACGCTCGACGAATATAAAAACCGCAAGGGACAGCGGATTGTGTTCATCCACGGAAAGGGCGACGGCGTATTGCGACGGGCTATTTTAGATGAACTGAAACGCAAATATAAAACTTACCAAAGTCAAGACGCTTCGTTCCGCGAATATGGTTTCGGAGCGACAATGGTTACTATTCACTAAACCTATGGGAACACTGAAAGAAATGTTGGCGAACGACCGCTTTGCGGTTAACGCCGGAGTAGAATTGCTGGAAATCCAGCCGGGATATGCGAAAGCACGTATGCTCATCACGCAAAACCACCTGAACGCAGGAGGCGTATGTCAGGGCGGAGCTTTGTTTACGTTAGCCGATTTAGCTTTTGCCGCTGTGGCAAACAGCCATCAGAAACTGACACTTTCCTTGAATGCCAACATTACTTTCTTGCGCCCGGCGCGCGAAGGGTATGTTTACGCCGAGGCATTCGAAACATTCAATCATGCCCGCGCTCCGTTTATCGAAGTGAGAATCGTAGATGAAGAACAGCTTTTGGTTGCCGTACTGACCAGTACAGGCTATCGGAAGAGTGAAGAATTGGACGTTGATTCATTGGAATAACGGAAATTAGGGCGACCGAAAAATGAGAGAAGCCCCTACACACCGCTTTGTTTACAGACGGGTGTGCAGGGGCTTTTCATATCACCATTGTCATGCTGGTAAAACCGGCGCAATTCAATAAAAGGCGTAACCTAACACCCCACAAATCACAATCAGCATTATCGGGTTAACCTTATAGCGGTAAGAAGCGATGAAAACCCCGATGAAGAGCAAAGAACTGATAACAATCTGATACGTATCCGTTCCGAAATTCTCTCCGTTCATCAATACCAAAGCAGCGGCGGCAAGCAAGCCTACCACGCCGGGGCGCAGTCCGCGAAACACGGCCTCTACCGCCGGATGTTTCTGAAACTTCAGGAAGAAACGGCTGATTACAATCATCAAAATAAAAGACGGGAGCACGACCGACAAGGTTGTGATGACAGACCCGATAACACCTACTGCATGAGAATATCCGGCATTCACAACAGCCGTGTATCCCACATAAGTAGCCGAATTGATACCGATAGGCCCCGGAGTCATTTGGCTGAGCGCAACGATATCTGTAAATTCGGATGTGGAAAGCCACCCGTAACGGGTTACCACTTCGCCCTGAATCATAGAAAGCATGGCGTATCCTCCGCCAAAACCAAAAAGTCCGATTTTAAAAAACGTATAAAATAATTGTAAAAACAGTATCATTGCTTTTCTTCTCCTTTCTTAGCTTTTTGTTTTTTCTCATACACCCCATACAGGTAACCTCCCAATCCGGAAAGAATGATTACGTAGATAGGCGAAAATCCCAACAACCAGATAAACAAGGCAGAAACAACCGGAATCCAAATGTTGTAGCGGCTGATGCGTGCCGACTTTGCCATTTTAAAAGTAGGAGCGGCTATCAGTGCCACCACGGCAGGACGAATCCCTTTAAAGATACGCTCAACCGTATCCAAATGTTGGAGTTGACGAAAGAAGAGGGCAATGAGCAACATAATGACAAACGAAGGAAGCACTGTTCCCAGTGCCATCCAGAAAGCTCCCCAAAATCCACGTATCTTATAACCGATGAAAATGGCGATATTGACAGCAAATATCCCCGGAACAGTTTGCGCCAAAGCCATTAAATCGAGAAAATCTTCTTTGCTAATCCATTTCCGCTTGTCGACAAGGTCTGCCTCTATCAGTGGAACCATTGCATATCCTCCACCGATGGTAAACAACCCGATGCGGCTGAAGATTAGAAACGATTTGATGTAAAAATTCATAAGTCAGTTCGTGTTGTATGATTAATATCCTGTTTCATATATACGCTGGGCGGCACACCGTAAAATTTCTTGAACGCATCTGTAAAATACTTCGGGTCAGCAAACCCCACACGGTCGGCTATTTCCGCAATCGTATACCGGTGTGTTTTTAACAGATAAGCGGCTTCTTTCATACGGATATTCCGTATAAAGTCATTCGGTGCGATTCCGGTAAGAGCTTTCATCTTGTTATAGAAGCTGGTCCGACTCATATTGACAGCAGCACAAAGCGTATCTACCGTAAGGTCGTTGCCTAACTTTTCTTTAACCAAAGCCGTTACCCGCTGCATGAACTCATCATCCAACCCCGCAGAAACCGGAGGCACAGCTTCCATAGCCTCATCTTCCAAATGGTCTATCGCCTGTCTGTACCGCATCCGAATCAGGTTACGGTTTTCAAGAACCGTGTGAATGGTCGCTTCCAGCACTTTCATATCGAAAGGTTTTACGATGTATTGGTCTGCTTTTATCTCCAAGCCCTGCAATATCTGCTCACGGCTTCCCAATGCAGTCAGCAATATAACCGGTATGTGACTGGTTTCCATATTTCCCTTGATACGGCGGCATAACTCTTTTCCATCCATTACGGGCATCATCACGTCAGACAAAACCAAATCAGGCTGTTGCTTCGTTACCTCTTCAAGTGCCCGCTGCCCATTTTCAACACCAACTACCCGATATATCTCCGAAAGGTTTTGCAAAATGAAAGAGCGCAAAGCCGTGTTGTCTTCTACCACAAGTACCAATGGCGCATCGGGATGACGGGTATTGTCTACCTCCACTTCCTCTAAAAGAGAAGTGGATATCTGTCCGGTAAATACATTTTTGCTTTCTTCTTCTTGTCCCGACGGCTTATAGTGGTAATTCCGGCTATGAATCGGGAAACTGAGATAAAAACTTGTTCCCTTCTTTTCTGTACTGGTGAACGTTATTTTTCCCTCATGGTTCTTAATCTGACGATAAGTAAGCAGCATACCGATACCACATCCCGCAATCAACTGGTTTGTGGCATTCGCTCCTCTGAACAGATATTTAAACAACTTCTTTTGATTCTCTTTCGGAATGCCAATTCCTGTATCAGAGACACAAAGAAACCACCGGTTCTTATTATGCCATGCTTCAACTGTAATGCTTCCGCCTTGTGGAGTATATTTCAGAGCATTCGATAACAGATTACGGATAATCGAATCCATCTTGTTCCGGTCTATCCACACCGTCAAGTTTTCAAAGTCGCTCTTATATGCCAAGCTGATACCTATTTGTGAAGCGTATTCTTTAAAAGGATGCAAATACTTCCGCAAATAATCGTTTAATTCATGTTCAGACACGATAGTTTGTGAACTATAAACATCTTCTTTTTGAAAGTTCAGCAAATTATCGGCAAGTTCAGACAAACTTTCCGTGTTCTGAATCGCCAGCCCGATATTCGCTTTACCTTGTTCACTTAAATGCTCATTGCGCTGTATTTCGCTCAAAGGAGCTTTAATCAGAGTCAAAGGAGTACGGATATCATGCGCTGCGCTGGTAAAGAAATTGATTTTTTCTTTAGAAATTCGTCGCTCGCGCTTTATAACCTGATACCGGAACCACGCATAAGTTGCACCGATAATAAGTGCCGCATAAATCAAGAATGCCCAAAACGTTAACCAGAACGGTCGGCCGATAATAATTTGTATCGTACGTTCTTCCAGCACAAGATGGTTATCTTGCAGGATAGAACGTACTTTCAGCGTATAATTCCCCGGAGAAAGGTTGGTGTAACGTATCAATCCATCGCTTGACGGCGGTGTCCAACCATCGTAAAACCCTTCAAGTTTCCAACTGTACTGGATGTTGGAAGGATTGTCATAATTAATCGAAGAAACTTCCAGCGAGAAGGTATTTTGGTTATAACCCAATTCGATAGAAGGTGTTTCATCCAGCGGACGGACGAGAGGAGAACCTTTTACGCCGGGTATTACACTGCGATACATTATGCTAAAGTTCGAAAAGACCATCCGACTTGAAAATTTATCAGGCAGACTCACACTGTCGGGCAATACGATAGCTCCGTCATTACTGCCAAATATCAGTTTGCCATAGCTCGTACGTACGGCTGCATTGGGATTGAAATCGGCAGGCAACAACCCTTGTTCTTTCGACCAATAGGTAAATGTTTCCTCGGTTTCATTGAAAAGAGACAGTCCCAATTCTGTACCTAACATCAATCCGCCATTACGGTTCGGCAAAATACTGAAAATGTTATTCGTTTGCAAGCTACTGTTCTCGGTATGATAATGAGTGATCTCACCCGTCCGATTGTCGACCACAAACAAACCGTTGCCATAGGTTCCAAAATATGTTTTTGTATTTCCGTCAGGTTCTTCAGGGGTATAAATCGTATTAATACATCCAAAATCAATGTCAGAATGAAAAGCACGCAACTCTTTTCTCGTCTTATCGAATACATAGATTCCGTACATCGAGCCAATCCACAACGAAACGCTATCGCGCCGGGTTATCTGGTTAATAGAATACCCTATATCATATACCACTTTTTGGCGTTTCTCCGGCTCGTATGCTTTCAAACTGTACATTCCTCCGGTCCATATAATCCCCTCGTCATCCTTATAAATACTTCGAATGTATTTATCGGGCGTTTCGTTATTCTGGTCGCTTTCCTGCTGATAAAACACACTCTTCCCCGTCCGTTTGTTTATCAGATAAACGCCCGACATATATCCTCCTGCCAAAATAATGCCCGGATGGATTTCGCAAAGAGAAAAAAAGATATGGTTATCGCTATAAAAATCGTCTTTGAATGAAGAACAATAGTTCGTCCACCGGTTCGTACGCGGATTGTAACAGCTCACTCCGTTATCCGTAGCATACCATGTATCGCCTTCCGAATCTTCTATGATTCCGTTAATGCTGTTGTTTACCAACGAATTGGTATAATTAGGCGAATGTTTCACCCACTCGTAGCTCGGATATTTCTCGTTATAGACAGTAATCCCCATCGGATAAATGGCAATCCAAATCCGATCAGCATAATCAATGTAAATATCTTCGATGATGCTTCCGTTCATCTTGTTAGACTGCTTATTATCTTCCTGCAAGAAATGTCCCAGCTTACGGCGCGGAACATTAAGTTTATAAACACCATCGCCATCGGTGGCTATCAGTATTTCGTCTTTATTTTTCCGACAAGGTATAATGGCATTAACCCCGATGTCTTCCATCGTATTGCCCATGCTTACCAAGTCACGGGTCTGCGGATGATAAATAAACAGCTTATCCAAAAGCGTATTGACAACAAGCTGTCCGGAAGAAGCATGATAATAGATGTAATTAATCCGGCTGATATTCTTCAAATCAATAACCTGCACATCGCTTAACGCACCTCCTTGAAGACGAACCGCATACAGCTGATACTCGGTAGCCATGTAAAACAAATCGTCGCTTGCCTGCGTAATGCTGATTACCTTACCCGGCACAGAACGCTCAAGCCTGACACTGCGGTTTTCGCTGCAACGGTAAATGTACTGCTGATTGTCGACACAAAACCAAATATTATCCTGCTTGTCAAGATATATCGCGGTAACCGGCTTCTTCCGAGTTTCCGGAAACGAATCGCGCAAGTAAAACTTCAACTGAAACTGATTTTTCATCCGGTCGAAACAAAACGCCAACCCGTCTTTCCCTATCTCCCACAGCCTGTTCTTGCTATCGGTTTTCAGTGAATTCAGGTTGGGATAAAAATTAACCGTCCGCCCGTCTTTCTGCAAGTTATAATGGATAAACCGCTTACCGTCGTAACGGTCTACCCCTTTATGAGTCAGTATCCACATATAGCTTTGCTCTGTTTGTCTGACAGATAACACCCGCCGACTACTAAGCCCTTCGTCTGTTCCGAGATACTTAAAAATTTGAGCCTGAACAGATACGAAAGAAACTATCAAGCTAAATAACAGGATAACTATTTTTCTCATGCAAGTTCTTTCTTGATTATAATTCTCATGCAAATGTCGGAAAAAAGGACGGCTTATCAAAGTTCATCTCCTAAATAATGTGATTTTGTTTCGCTGTTTAAGTTTTATTCTTTACATTTGCCTATGGTTACAATTTGCGCCTCTGATTACAGCACATTCAAAGCCTAAGCAGAACCTGCAAAACATATACGGATGCGTTGATGAACATATACGGTAGCGTTGGGGAACATATACGGTAGCGTTTTCGGAGGCTTAAACAAGCCGGTACAGGCTTACTTGACACATACAAGATGTAGCGACTTTTATAACTTATTATCAACTACTTAACCTTAATCTATCGGTATGATAAATTATTGGAAATTTAAAATCGGGGGACTATTATTGGCAGGGGTTCTTGCCGTATCTTGTTCCAACAAAGAAATTATCATGGCAAACTATCAGGTAATACCGAAACCGTTACAAGTCTCGGAAGTGACAAACGACATGTTCCTCTTGAAAGAAGGAGTAAACATCGTATACCCGGCAGGGAATGAAAAGATGAAAAAGAATGCCGAATTTTTGGCTTCGTACGTACAAAAGCAAACGGGACTTGCATTGAATATAAAAGAAGGCGAACCGGAAAAAGGAGCCGTATGTCTTTGCTTAGGACTGGAGAACGACAATCCGGAGGCATACAAATTGACGGTTGGCGGAGAGCAAATCATAATTACAGGCGCATCGGAAGCCGGTGTCTTTTACGGCATCCAGACGTTACGCAAATCATTGCCCGTGGCACAGAATGTAGAAGTAAACCTTCCGGCGGTTGAGATAAGCGATGCTCCGCGTTTTGGTTATCGGGGGATGCATTTAGATGTATCCCGGCACTTCTTCAACATGGACGAAGTGAAAACTTACATCGACATGCTTGTGCTGCATAACATGAACCGTTTCCATTGGCACCTGACCGATGATCAGGGATGGCGCATCGAAATCAAGAAATACCCCAAACTACAGTCTGTTGCTTCTCAACGCTCTGAAACGCTGGTAGGCAGATGGGGGTCGGGCAAATACGACGGAACTCCCTACGGCGGATATTTCACACAGGAGCAAATCAAAGAAGTCATAGCTTATGCTGCCGAGCGTTATGTTACAATCATACCCGAAATAGACCTGCCGGGACACATGCAAGCTGCACTGACAGCATATCCCGAATTAGGATGTACGGGAGGACCGTATGAAGTAAGAAAAATATGGGGAATTTCGGATGATGTTTTGTGTGCAGGAAACGATTTCACCCTTCAGTTCATAAAAGATGTGTTGGCGGAAGTGGCAGACTTATTCCCGTCGGAATACATCCACATCGGAGGCGACGAATGCCCGAAAGTACGTTGGGAGAAATGTCCGAAATGTCAGGCACGCATCCGTGCGCTCGGTTTGAAATCGGACGCCCACCACACAAAAGAGCAACGCCTGCAAAGCTACATCATCAATGAAGCCGAAAAGTTCTTAAGCACAAAGGGTAAGAAAATTATCGGATGGACAGAAATATTGGAAGGCGGCTTGTCGCCCAATGCTACACTGATGTCATGGATTGGCGAAACAGGCGGAATAGAAGCTGCACGCCAGCATCATGATGTTATCATGACCCCGAATACTTATCTGTATTTCGATTATTATCAGACAAAAGATACTGAAAACGAGCCGCTTGCCATCGGCGGTTACGTGCCCATCGAAAAGGTATACAGCTACGAGCCTATCCCGTCGGTGCTGAAACCGGAAGAAGCACAATATATAAAAGGTGTTCAAGCCAACTTGTGGACAGAGTATATCGGAACGTTCAGCCAAGTGCAATACATGGTGCTTCCACGTATGGCTGCCTTGTGTGAGGTACAATGGAGCGCACCCGAACTGAAGAACTACAAAGATTTCTTGAAACGGATGCCTCAACTGACTGATATCTACGATTGCATGGGCTGGAATTATGCAAAACATATTTACGACGTAAATGTAGACATCAAGCCTATAACCGAACAGAAGGGCTTACAGGTTACGCTGTCATCGCTGGCAGATGACCCGATTTACTACACTCTTGACGGCACAGACCCGACAGAACAATCGGAGCAATACACCGAACCGTTCATGATAACATCTGCCTCGGTACTGAAAACCATGACGGTACACCCCTCACGAGGAGCAAGCCGCATTTATACCGACACGATACAGACGCATAAAGGATTCATGAAACCCATATCGCTGGTATTGCAACCCGGAAAAGAAAATCTGAAACCGGAAAAAGCTGCCGTTTTGGTTGACGGACGCAAAGGTGGCATGGGACGCGATTCCGGACGCTGGATCAGTGTACAGGGCAAGAGCCTTGAGGCTGTAATCGACTTGGAAGAACCGACAGAAGTGGGTTCGGCTACCATCCATACGTTCGTATGGCAAGGAGGCTGGATATTCGATGTCAAAGAATACACGGTGGAGGTGTCGGAAGACGGAAAGGCATACAAAAAAGTAGCTTCGAAATCTTACCCGACTATGGAACCGAGCACTGAAGAAGGCATACATACCCACACATTGACTTTCGACCCGGTGAAAACACGTTTTGTAAAAGTTACAGTAAGCGGTGAAAAATCCATGCCTGAATGGCATGAAGCAAAGGGTATCCCGGCAATGTTATACGTAGATGAAATCATTTTAAATTGACAAATATGAAAAAATTCTTATTTCCTTTATATTGCATCGTATCTGCTTGCCTCGTGAGCAGTTGTTCCGACAAACAGGCTACCGTAGAGCTGACCCCTACCCCCTTGTCATGCACCGTAGATAACGGAACATTCAATTGGAACAATGATACTTGGATAACTCTGAAAGGAAGTGGTATAGACAGTACCATCATCAACACAGCTTTTAAAAGCAGCGGACAACTGCCGGTACAGTATGCAAAAACGGTTCCGGAACGAAACATGATTCTGCTGGAGCGTGTGGAGCAGTTACCTACTGTTCATCACCCCGAAGGATACACGCTAACGGTCCGTCCCGAAACCATCAGTATACAAGCAACTTCAGACGCCGGACTGTTTTACGGCGTACAGACGTTGCTGCAACTGGCTAAAGCCGGAGGAGGAAAAGTGCAGGCGGTAACCATCGTCGACGAACCTCGGTTTGAGTACCGCGGAATCATGCTTGATGTTTCCCGCCACTTCCGGACAATAGACTTTCTGAAAAAACAAATCGACCTGCTGGCTTCTTACAAAATCAACCGTTTGCACCTACACCTGACCGACGGTGCCGGATGGCGACTGGAAATCAAGCAATATCCCCGCCTGACGGAATTTGCCGCATGGCGTAAACCGGCCACATGGAAAGCATGGTGGGAAGGAGAACGCCAATACTGTGAACAAACCGACCCGGAAGCATACGGAGGATATTACACGCAAGACCAAATACGCGAACTGTTAGAATATGCACGCCTGCGGTGTGTTACCATTATCCCTGAAATAGAAATGCCTTCTCACTCTGAAGAGGTGCTGACGGCTTACCCCGAACTGTCATGTACACACGAGCCTTACAAGCAAGGCGACTTCTGTATCGGCAATGAAAAGACATTTGAATTTCTGGAAAACGTATTGTCGGAAGTGGTAGAGTTATTCCCCTCGCAATACATCCACATAGGCGGAGACGAAGCAAGCAAAGCATCATGGAAAACTTGTCCGCTCTGTCAGGCACGCATGAAAAAAGAAGGACTCAAAGACGTAGACGAATTACAAAGCTACCTGATTCACCGAATAGAGCGTTTTTTAAACGCAAAAGGAAAAACGCTGCTGGGATGGGACGAAATCTTGCAGGGTGGAGTGGCTCCCAACGCCGCCGTAATGTCATGGCGTGGTGAAGAAGGAGGCATCAAAGCCGTGCGCGACGGACATCCCGCCATCATGACTCCGGGAGAGTATTGTTATTTCGATGCCTACCAAGATGCTCCTTATTCGCAGCCCGAAGCCATAGGAGGATATTTGCCGCTAAACAAGATGTATGGCTACGACCCCGTGCCCGACTCATTGTCACAAGAAGAAGCTAAGTTAATAAAAGGAGTACAAGGAAACCTGTTTGCAGAATATATCCCAACAGACGAACACATGGAATACATGCTCTACCCGCGTGCCATTGCTTTGGCTGAAGTAGCATGGACACAACCTGCCAACAAATCATGGGATTCTTTCCGCCAACGTATTCTGAAAATCATCCCCGAAATAAAAGCGAAAGGATACAACACTTTTGACTACAGTCAGGAAATAGGCAACCGCAAAGAAGCATTAGAACCGATAGAACATCTGGCAAAAGACAAGCCTGTCACGTTTAATATCCCCTACTGGGAAAATTACCCCGCTAACGGAGCTAAAACCTTAACCGACGGATTGCGCGGAGGATGGAACTATAACGATAAACGGTGGTTGGGCTATGTAAAAGACATGGATGTTGTAATCGATTTGGGCGAAGAAACCACACTACACTCCATCGGAGCAGACTTCATGCAAATATGCGGCCCGTATGTTTATATGCCTGCCCAAGTTATAATTTCAGTTTCGCAAGACGGAAAAGAATATAGCGAGTTAACAAAAATCGACCACAAGATAGTAAAAGACGATGCCGTATCGTTCAAAAACTTCGGGTGGACGGGAGAAACTTCTGCCCGCTACGTACGCTACCAAGCCATGCAGGGCGACATACAAGGCTCAGTTCTTTTTGTCGATGAAATCGTTGTAAAATAAAGCAGTAACCATTCGTTTAACGTATTAATGAGATTTTACCCTCAGATGTTTGGTTTTAGAAAGAAAAACCTTATATTTGCAAGATAGAGATTTATAAACCTTAATAAATTATTTATGGAAATCAAGAAATCGCCCAAAGCAGATCTGGAAAGCAAAAGAACTACCGGACTGTTAATCGGTTTTGTACTGGTTTTGGCAGCGATGTTTGTTGCTTTCGAATGGACAGAACGTGACAAAAAAATCGTAACCGACACGGGTATCACTGAGCCGATTTTTGAAGAGGAAATGATTCCTATTACGGAACAAGAAGAAAAACAACCCGAAACTCCTCCTCCACCCGAAGCCCCGAAAATGGAAGAAGTGTTGCAAATTGCCGATAACGATGCCAATGTAGAAGAATCGACAATTTCTTCCAGTGAAGAAAATAATCAAGCGGTAGAAATCAAATATGTACCGGTTGAAGTGGAAGAAGAGGAACCGGAAGAACAACAGATATTCCAAGTCGTAGAAGAAATGCCGGAGTTTCCGGGAGGTATGGCGGAATGTTTGAAATTCATCAGTAAAAACATCAAATATCCGACTATCGCACAGGAAAACGGTATTCAAGGACGTGTCATTATCCAATTTGTGGTTAATCAGGACGGCTCTATCGTTGACCCGGTGGTAATGCGTACTGTCGACCCTTATCTCGACAAAGAAGCATTACGAGTTATCCAAATGATGCCCAAATGGAAACCCGGAAAACAGCGTGGAAAACCTGTACGTGTAAAATACACTGTTCCGGTAACATTTAAATTGCAGTAAACGAGAACAGATAGGACTCTGACCTATTATCAGAGATAATTCCTATACTTCTCCATAAAAAAATGAGTAAAAGGCTTGTAAGCATCCGCATTTGAATGTTTGCAGGTCTTTTACCTTTTCACTCAAGAAGTTCTTAATACTTAATAAGATATGATACAACAAACAAGCGAACAGCTATTCAAACAAATACATAACTACATAGAAAATCTATCTTATATGCACGAACCCAAAGGTTTGTACGAACCCATAGAGTATGTTTTGTCATTAGGGGGGAAACGTCTGCGCCCCGTCTTAATGCTGTTGGCATATAATCTGTATAAGGAAGATGTAGAACAAATTTTCCCACAAGCTGCCGGAATAGAAACTTATCACAATTTCACGTTGCTGCATGACGACTTAATGGATAAAGCAGAAATGCGCAGGGGAAAACCTGTGGTTCATAAAAAATGGAACGAAAACACAGCCATCCTATCAGGAGATGCCATGCTGATACTTGCTTACCAACTCACCATGCAAGATTGCCCAACTGCATATATGCGTTCTGTAATGGAAACATTCAGCAAAACAACGCTTGAAGTATGCGAAGGACAGCAATGGGACATGGAGTTTGAAACCCGCGAAGATGTTACAATAGAAGAATACATCGAAATGATTCGTTTGAAAACTTCTGTCCTCTTAGCTGGCGCTTTAAAGATTGGGGCTATCTTAGGAGGAGCACCAGCCGAAGACGCACAATGTTTATATGACTTCGGTATCAAAATGGGATTAGCATTCCAACTACAAGATGATTATTTAGACGTGTATGGAGACCCGGCTGTTTTCGGAAAGAAAATTGGAGGTGACATCCTATGCAATAAGAAAACTTACATGCTGATAACCGCTCTGAACAGTGCGGAAGGAAACGACAAAGAGATTCTGAAATACTGGTTGGAAGCTACGGACTTCAATCCGGACGAAAAGATTGCCGCCGTTACACATATATATAATAAGGTAGGAATTGCCACTGCCTGCAAAACAGAAATCCAAAGATATTACGCTGAAGGATTGGCTCTATTAGACAAGGTTTCGGTAGAAGATTCACTCAAAGAAAACTTACGCTCATTCGTTTGTCGCTTAGTAGACCGTAAATTATAAAACCATGATAGCTTTAATAGACACACATACACACCTTTACACGGAAGAATTCGACGAAGATCGAGAACTTGCCATCATCCGTGCCAGAGAATCAGGAGTAAGCAGACTGTTTATGCCGAACATAGACGACACTACAGTTGAAGCGATGCTTTCTCTATGCGAAAACCATGACGAATGTTACCCTTTGATTGGATTACACCCCACTTCTGTAGACGAGAATTGGAAACAACGTTTAAACGTCATAAGAAAATGGTTAGACTCTGCACGCAGATTTTATGGCATCGGCGAAGTCGGGTTAGACTTGTATTGGGACAAAACTTTCCGAAAAGAACAAATGCAAGCATTGGAAACACAAATCCAATGGGCATTAGAAAAAGACTTGCCCCTGATTATCCATTGCCGTAATGCTTTCACAGATTTAATGACGGTTTTCGAACCTTACAAAGACACAAAGCTACATGGTATTTTTCATTGCTTTTCAGGAACAGAAGAAGAAGCACATAAGCTGTTGGAGTATGATGGATTTATGTTAGGCATAAACGGAGTGGTTACTTTCAAGCGAAATCTTTTGCCTGAAACCCTAAAAACCGTTCCGCTAAACCGAATCGTTTTAGAAACAGACTCCCCATACCTTGCTCCTGTTCCGTACAGAGGTAAAAGAAACGAAAGCGCTTATCTAACCAAGATAGCAGAAAAACTTGCAGAAATATACGATGTACCTACCGCAGACATTGCTTATGCTACAACGAAAAACGCTCTAAAAGTCTTCAAGAAGACAGCGAAAAACATTTAAAATTCATTAAATTTATAGGAATAATCAAAGTTTGCTAAAGTGAATGTTAGGTAAGACAAAAAAAAAGAATACATTTGTACAAGTAATCATTTGTCGTTTGCAATTTATTTATTAATTTGCATCCGATATGATGGAGAGGTGCTCGAGTGGTTGAAGAGGCACGCCTGGAAAGCGTGTATACGTCAAAAGCGTATCACGGGTTCGAATCCC
>NZ_JACSPQ010000001.1:925969-1313273 GCF_014837055.1 Phocaeicola faecium | reverse complement strand
ACTATGACGTTGATAGGACGCAGGTGTATAGGTGGAGACACCACAGCCGAGCGTTACTAATTGCCCGAAATTTCCGTGTTTGGCGTTTTTTCCAAATCTTGTCGTGTTTGTATGTTTGTCTTTCACGGCCGCAATGAAATTGAGGTGGCTTTGGCGCGGAGGTTCCACCCCTTCCCATTCCGAACAGGGCAGTTAAGCTCCGCCACGCCGATGGTACTGCGCAAGCGGGAGAGTAGGTCGCCGCCGTTTTGACAGGGCAGAGTTCCGGTGGGTGTAGAAACCCCGATGCGAACTCTGCCTTTTTTTATTTCTTCCCCTCCGAATAAACTCCTTTTTGTTTACTTTTTTTATGGCTGTCACAAATAAAATCATAGGATTTAATCGTTTTTTTTGTGAAAGAGCCAAAAATCAGCATTTTATTATTACATTTGTACTCGAAAAATAACTAATTAACGAACAAATTAAAATTCGGAACGAAAAATGAAGGTTTTAAAGTTTGGAGGAACGTCTGTCGGATCTGCACAGAGAATGAAAGATGTAGCCAAATTGATTACTGACGGTGAACAGAAAATAGTAGTTCTTTCTGCTATGTCGGGTACAACCAATACGCTGGTTGAAATTTCGGATTACTTGTACAAGAAGAATTCTGATGGTGCAAATGAGATTATCAATAGGTTGGAAGCTAAGTATAAACAGCATATTGATGAACTTTATTCTACGGAAGAATATAAGCAGAAGACGTTGGAATTTGTAAAATCTGTGTTTGATTATATTCGTTCGTATACCAAAGATATTTTTACGCTGTTTGAAGAAAAGGTAATTTTGGCTCAGGGGGAAATCATTTCTACGAATATGATGACAAATTATCTTTGCGAACAGGGTGTAAAAACTGCGCTTATTCCTGCGTTGGATTTTATGCGTACAGATAAGAACAGTGAGCCGGACTTGACTTATATTCGCGAGAAGTTAAACCTTCAGTTGGAAGCTAATCCGGATTATGAAATTTACATTACGCAAGGATTTATCTGCCGCAATGCTTATGGCGAGATAGACAACCTTTTGCGTGGCGGAAGTGATTATACCGCGTCATTGATTGGTGCTGCCATCAATGCTTCAGAAATTCAAATCTGGACAGATATTGACGGTATGCACGATAACGACCCGCGCGTTGTGGATAAGACTTCGCCCGTACGTCAGTTGCATTTCGAAGAAGCTGCAGAACTGGCTTATTTCGGTGCGAAAATTCTTCATCCAACCTGCATCCAGCCGGCCAAGTATGCCAATATCCCCGTGCGCTTGCTGAATACAATGGAGCCCTCGGCTCCGGGAACATTGATTTCCAACGATACGGAGAAAGGTAAAATCAAGGCAGTAGCAGCCAAAGACAACATAACAGCTATTAAGATTAAGTCGAGTCGGATGCTGTTGGCTCATGGGTTCTTGCGCAAAGTATTTGAAATCTTCGAAAGTTACCAGACTCCTATTGATATGGTATGTACTTCAGAAGTTGGGGTATCGATGTCGATAGACAATACCAAGCATCTGAATGAAATCGTAGACGATTTGAAGAAATACGGTACGGTGACTGTCGACCATGACATGTGCATCATTTGCGTGGTAGGCGATTTGGAATGGGAGAACGTTGGTTTCGAAGCTAAAGCATTGGATGCGATGCGCGATATCCCGGTACGGATGATTTCGTTCGGCGGAAGCAACTATAATATTTCCTTCTTAATTCGTGAGTCAGATAAGAAGCGTGCTTTGCAATCTTTGAGTGATGCTTTGTTTAACGGGAAGAATTAAATTATGAAAGGGATATTTCCGATTGATAAATTTCAAGGATTAAAAACTCCTTTTTATTATTACGATGCAGGTTTGCTGCGCGATACCTTAGCGGCTATCAAGGCAGAAACTGCTAAGTATAATAAGTTTTGCGTGCATTATGCAGTTAAGGCGAATGCCAATCCCAAAGTGCTTGGAATTATTCGTGAAAGCGGGTTAGGAGCCGACTGCGTAAGCGGGGGAGAGATTAAAGCGGCAATCAAGGCCGGATTTCCTGCCAGCAAAATCGTATACGCCGGTGTGGGAAAAACCGATTGGGAAATCAATTTAGGTTTGGATTATGATATTTTCTGCTTTAATGTAGAGTCGCTTCCTGAACTGGAAGTGATTAACGAATTGGCTGCCGCTAAAGGGAAAATTGCACGAGTAGCTTTCCGTATCAATCCCGATGTAGGAGCACATACACATGCTAATATCACAACGGGGTTGGCAGAGAACAAGTTTGGTATCAGCATGGCAGACATGGATAGAGTAATAGATAGAGCTTTAGAGATGAATAACGTAAAGTTCGTCGGGTTACATTTCCATATCGGGTCGCAGATATTAGACATGGGAGACTTCATTGCACTGTGTAACCGTGTGAATGAGTTGCAGGAAAAACTTTTCGCGCGCCAGATTATAGTAGAGCATATTAACGTAGGTGGAGGTTTAGGCATTGATTACTCACATCCTAACCGCCAGCCGATTCCGAACTTTGCTGAATATTTCCTTACATACCACAAGCATTTGCGCTTGCGTCCTCAGCAAACGTTGCATTTCGAGTTGGGACGTTCCGTTGTGGGGCAGTGTGGAAGCCTTATAACACGGGTTATTTACGTAAAGCAGGGGACTAACAAACAGTTTGCCATCGTAGACGGAGGTATGACAGATTTGATTCGTCCGGCTTTGTATCAGGCATATCATAAGATAGAAAACATAAGCTCGGATGAAGCGGTGGAAACTTACGATGTAGTAGGGCCGATTTGTGAATCGTCAGACGTATTTGGTAAAGCCATCGACCTTAACCGGGTTAAGCGAGGAGATTTGATTGCACTTCGCTCTGCCGGAGCTTACGGAGAAATTATGGCATCGGGGTATAACTGCCGCGAACTTCCGCTTGGTTATACATCAGATGAATTAGTCTGAGTCATTTTATCGGATAAATTGATAAAATAGATAAAGAGTTTATTTTAAGCCGGGGTCTTCAAAATTCTAACGGTAGAGTTGGTCAGTTCTATGGGTAGAAACAGCAAACGCTACCGCATGGGATGAGTAATGCTACCCGTAGTGTTTTGAGGGATATACAGGCGGAGAATTTCTCCTTTTGCTTTCGCAGGTAAGAAAGTTTAAGTAGTCTTATTTATTGAATAGTTCGAAGGTAAATTTACATCCTACTGATGTGAATTTACCTTTTTCATTTCCTATAAAGACACCCGCATCAAAGATATGTGTGCCAAATCCATATCCCAATTCGATATAAGGATTCAAGTGAGGTACGAACAGGATACCCGCATAGAGACGCTCTTTTTGGATGAAAGAAAGCAACTTCGAGACCGGATAAAGTAATATGAAAGGAGCTTCGTAAGTTAAATTTCCGTTTACGTAGTGGTTCGAAGCGTTATACCACCGCGAATCCAGCGTCTGAAAAGTTCCGCCTATGTCATCATTCCATCCCTGTGGCAAGTTCCGGTTGGCAAAGTTAACGTAATCAACGAAATACATATCCGAACGGTTTTGATTTGTGAAAAATCCCGCACCGAGGCGGTAAGAAAGGGTGCGCACATTCCGTAACCGGATCATCTGTTCTATCGAGAACTCTATGCGCTCATATTCCCCCGAATTGTTTAAAATACGTATTCCCCGTTCGTAATCCAACGTCAGGGTGGGATAGTAAGAACCTACGTTTATTTTACGGTTTCCGTTCATGTAATAATACATGCCCGGCGTCCATTGTATACGGATACGCGGAGCAAAACTGTTGTAGCGCGAGCGTACGCGGGCTTCTACCTCCGGAGTGCTTTTGGTATAACGCCAGTGCATGGCTATACCCGCCCATACGTTCAGTCCGTTTATTATTTCGATATTGTGTGAGACGTCTAAATAAATATCTTTAAAGTAGTCTAACTCCAGCCCTTCGAATGAAAAAGCACTGTCGGGGAGCGCAGCCAACTGATCGAGCACCACACTGCTGTAAATGCGGTTACCGTTTCCGGCATGTACTTCGATAGAGCCGTGGCGTCGAGGATTATAAACATACTCTACGTCTGCTTTTGCATAAAACTCTTTTTTCGTAAAGTTATAACCTATTTGGGGAGCGATGCGTAACAGCCTGCCGTCATGAAACAGTTTGTTATATTTAAATACCTGCCTGTATGAAATACCGTTGCGGTGGCTGTAACTGACTAGCAGCGGGTTTATCAGAGGCGAACAATTCACTGTTCCGAATTTGGAGATGTCGATGTCGTAACTGCTTATCAAGGCATCACCTAATTGTCCTAAATAAACAAGGTTCTTTTTCCGTTTTGAAGGTTTTGCGTCAAGCGTATCTGCCGCTTTTTGCCGTTGCCGTTCGTCAGCCATCCAGTACAAAGAGTCTTCACTTGCACTTAGCGGGATGGGACGGATGCGGTTAAACGAATCCCGGTCTGAAATCAGGCTGCTTGTATCGCAGGTTAGCGTATACGATTGCGACAAATTGTAATGTTCTTTTTTCTGCTTTCTGAATACTGCCAAATCTTCACCCGGTTTCCTCAGTACGATTTCGTTATACTTCATCCATCCTGTATATTTCATAGTCAGATGGTTACGCAGAAACTTAAAGTTCAGTGTCAAGTTTAGTAAGATAGGGAGGTATTTGCTCTCTTCCGTATCCCCCATTTTCATGGAAAGATGAAAATGTATCAGGTCATACTTCCCGCTGACGTTTACGTAACGTATGGCCCAGTCTTCCGATGAAATCCAAATAAACCCTTCTAAGAGTTGCGTGCTGTGATAGCGGGGTATAAACCGGATTTTATACAGGTTGCTGCCTAATTGAGGGCTGATCGAGTCGAGCAAATAGTAATAATGCACTTTAGCACTGCGGTTAAGGGGAGATAATATTTTGTTTTCCATCACCGAAGGCGCATAAAGATTGAATTTCATGTAGTCGAATATGTCGAATATTTGTCCCCGGTTACTGGGAAACGTACTCGAAACAGCCCTGATTTTCCGGTCGTAGATAGAAGGAGCCGTATAATGGAACTCACTGATAGATTCGTGTAAATAATTGTTTACCCCTTTTTCGAGCCGGAACATCGACGGGATATAGCGGATAATGCGATTCTGTTTGTGTATCTGTAACTGTCCCTTCAGGTACAAGTCACCCTTATAGCTTTTTACTTCTTGCGAATAGAATGTAGCCGAATTGAAAATATGCTCCAATACAGAGTCTGGAACAAACGATTTTTCAGGAAGAGACGCAACTTGGTTGCGTGCTTCTCCAGTAATCGGATGTAAGCCTAACACGAGCATTATCATCCAGCAGGCCACATATAAACGATAAGTGTACATAATTCGGGGCAAATATATAACAAATGACTTTGGAGTGGATATTTTTATTAATAAAAAAGGACAAATTAAATATATTATTTTTACCTTTGTGCTGAATAACATGTTTTCTCGAACGCTTATGGTAAAAAAGGAACTGACTGAAGCTGAAGTTGCCAAATGTATTCCCGATTTATGGCAACCTTTGACACAGGAGCAACGTGATTATCTTGCCCAAAATTTTGTGGTTCAGAAGTATAAGAAGAATGAAACAATTTACTGCGAGGGAGAAACCCCCATGTATTTGATGTGCTTGCTGAACGGAAAGGTGAAAATCTATAAAGACGGGGTAGGAGGGCGTAGCCAGATTATCCGTGTAATCAAGAGTCAGGAGTATTTTGCTTATCGGGCTTACTTTGCCGAAGAAAACTACGTTACCGCTGCTGCTGCGTTTGAGCCATGCACCATTTGCCTCATACCTATGCCTGTTATCATTACGCTGCTGAGAGAAAATCCCGAACTTTCCATGTTCTTCATTCGTCAGCTGTCTAAAGACTTGGGCATAGCTGATGAGCGTACCGTAAGCCTTACCCAAAAACATATTCGCGGGCGTCTTGCCGAATCGTTGCTGTTTTTAAAAGATACATACGGGGTGGAAGAAGACCAATGTACGCTGAGTATTTATCTTTCGCGTGAAGATTTGGCGCATTTGTCGAACATGACAACCTCGAATGCCATCCGTACATTGTCGAACTTTGCTGCTGAGAAACTTATAATTATCGACGGTCGGAAGATAAAACTTTTAGAGGAAGAAAAGCTGAAGAAAATCAGTAAAATAGGATAAAGCCTGTTCCTTCGTCGGAAGAGGTAAAGAGATTATAGGGGCGTATTTGCGGATACGCCCCTACGTTTTATATATCAAACTGACGTGTCTCTACGTTATAGGTTACTGTGTATACCGTGCCGGACGAAATGGTTTCGCCTGCTTCTGCTCCACCGTAACTGCCCGATTGGTTAAACGGCTCGTTGTCGGAGTTGGTGGCATTCAGCGTATAGCTGAAGGCAGCACCTTCGGTGTAAGAGAAATAGGCCGTTTCACCCTCTTGCAGACTGACGGAACGTTCGCCTACGGTGGCTGTAAAGGTGCATGAAGAGAAGTAGCCGCTATACTCTTCCGGCAGGCTGAATGTTACCCCGAAATTTATCATCGGTACGCTGACTTCCACCGAAGTGGTCTGTTCGGCTTCTACGGTAAATGCCTGTTCGGTGTAGTACACCGGTTCGCCCTTTTCGCTGTTCGTCCACGACGAGTTTGTTTCGTAACTGCTGCTGTACGCCTTCAGCGTGTAGCTTCCGCTTTCCAGTCTCACCTTATCGGCTGTGTCGTCAAGCGATTGCAGCAAACTGCCGTCCTGCCAGATTTCCACCGTCAGCGGTTCTTCTCCGCTACGGGTAGCAACGATGCTTTCATTCACAGTCTGTACGGCAATGTCGCTGATAGACAGATAGCCGTATCCGTTTGTTTCAGGAGTTTCTTCTTGCTGGCAGCTTGCCAACAAGAAGGTTCCGAATATGCAGTATAGTAGGGGATGTTTCATAGGTTCTGTTTTTATTTATCGTAAACTAATGAGATGTCGTCGATGTAAAGCATACTGCCGATATGTGCATTCCAATCACCCATTACAGGGAAAGAGATTGATTTCTTTCTATCAAAATCGTTTTTTGTAAATTCAGTTTTAGTTGTAGATAAGAATTGTACGAATACCGAAGTCGCTGTTTTGGGAGTTTCTACATAATCAATAGCAACAGTAGCTTGCCGCCAATCGCTATCTTCCGAAGATTCAGTCGGAATAAAAGTTCCGCTTGCTATAACTTCATCTCCATTTTTTAATTCGATATAGGCTTTAAATGTATCGGTGTTTTTGGGGTAGTAGCGATAATAAAAAGTAAATGCTGATGGACGTACCGAGAAAGCATGTCCTTGATTTATGGTCTCTGTACCATCACTCCAACTGTAAGAACCGATAAATAAACTACCGGCAAATGCGCCTTCTTCGTAGATTACTTCACCTGTGGAGGTATAACCTCCTCCGTGTCCCGAAGTATAAATTAGTGCGGAACGGTTATCTCCATGTTTGATGGTTTCTGAATAACTTACACATGGGGCAAAACATACAGGATGTCCCATTCCCAAAATAATATTTCCATCTTGGGAGCGTAAATTGTTTGTATCCCACCAATTATCGCTCAGATTGGCAGTATATGGGTAAAAATAGTAATATGTTTTCTTTGTAAACCAACTGTCAGAAACTGTAAATTCTTCTCCTTTTGATGTACTCCATTCTTCCATATTCGAGTTAGGCAACTGCATTGGAGTTTCAAGTTCAATATCGACGGGTTCGCTGGCTATGCCCTTACGGTAGAAACCGCGAACTTGGTAAGTCTTATTCGTCGGATGTTCGGCGAACTGTACTAACAAATTATCGCAGTCTGTCCATGCTTCCGTTCCACTTTCGCGATACTGATACTTCAGATTGGCTTTTATCGTTTCTGCGTTGCCCATGGTAACGGTTGCTTCATCGATGGTAAACTCCTTGCTCCAAATATTGTTCGGATTGACGGTAACGCTAAATTCCGGTCTGCTACAATTCAACGTATAAACCCGATTGGCCGATTCATCCTCGCTGCTCCAGCGTCCGTTAGCCTGTACATCTACTTCGATGGTGTTGGCAGTGGTGGTGCCCGCATTGGTCTGCATACGAGCAACTAACGGAGACAGGTCAAGACTTGCCGATTCGCTTCCTACGGCGGGGAGCGTGATGCCCAGCGCGTCTTCTACCGCTTTCTTATCCGCTTCGTCGGACAATACATAGGTTTTATCGCCGTTCAGCGATGTGAATTGTTCATCTTCGAAATGGAATTTCAGCTTCATGTCCTGCAAGGCAGAAGCGGTATTCAGTTTGATAACGGCAGTGGGAGTCTCTGTTTCGGCGAACGAGAGCTGGTTGTCGGTAAATCCTTCCGCTTCCAGTTTCGGTTTCGGCAGCCACGTTTCAGGCAGGGTTTCCGATACGGTTACCTGTTTGATTTCTGCCTTCGTTACCGTTAGCGGAATCTCATAACGGTCCGGTTCGGGCGACAAAGTCAGAATCAGGTGCTCGGCAGCCTGAAGCGAGGTAGAGATACCTTCAATCTGAATGGATTTTTCTTCTGTCTCTCCCGATTTGACAGCATGGAAATACACCTCAAACGATGACCCGGCGCGGAAATAAGCACTCTTCGTTGTATCTTGAATGTGTACCGTGTCGCTTTCTACTTTCACCTCCACATACCAGTTGCTGTAAACGTCGCTGAATTTCTTTTTCTCTTCGTTATATTTTACTGAGAGCAACGAGTTTGCCACCTTACAGGGGATGCTGACGGCAGTTACTTGGTTGGTCTTTATTTCTTTGGCACTCACTTTCCCTTCGTAGTAAGGTGCATCCAACGCCAATGCGGGGTTTTCGCCACACACTGCCGCAAGTTCGTAAAATCCGGCTTCGGCATGAATCACGTCAGAAGTATATCCACCGTCGTACACCACTTCTCCCGTGGCGCTGCGTGTAATTTTTATCTGAAAGTTTTCTGCTGCCGCTCCCAATTCTTGCGGAGTGGCACGCGATACGGTTACGGTAACCGGGTCGGTGAGCGATACTAAAAATCCCGTTTTGCCCGATAAAGAGTTGAGGTCGTCTGTCTGACTGCAAGCTGCAAATGTCAGTGCAGATACCAATAAAGAGAGATAAACTTGAATTTTATTCATATATTAATTCCATTTCGTCTAAATACATTGTGCTGCTTTCACCTCCTACAAACAAGTTTCCGTATTTGCTGGAACTGCATACTATAATTAAATACTGCGGTGTTACGTTTGTGCGGTAATACTCCAAAGGAACGTCAATTTGTGCATATCCGTTACGTTCACTGCCTGATACATCTACTCCCGATTGGTATTCCCCATAAGCAATGACAGAAGAAGCTCGTTTGTTGAATATATCATATCTTCGGGTGCGAAGTTCTATTTTTTCTGTGGTTAGCGCAATGTAAACGTGGCATGTATCGTTCTGTCCTTTCATGTAATCCCAATCATCCCGTTCTGTAGGAGTCCGGCTAATGGTAGAAGTAGTGTATTTCAAGTGCATCCGTAAAGTAGAAGGGAAAGCAGAAAATTCACGTCCTAAGGTTAAGATACCATGCGTTCCGTCTGTTTGGAAATCTCCGGTAAAAAGGTTTCCTGCTGCCAGTTTCATTGTTAGCCATTTCGTTTGTAAGCAGGCAGCCCTTGTACCGCTGTATACAATTTCTGTTTCGGGGACGGAGTTGCTGTTTGCTATGATTGTTGCCCCTTCGTTTCCGGTAGTCCAATACGTATTTTCACCTTGTACTCCCGGATGCCATAACGTTCTTCCACTGCTTGTTGTTTCGCTCCACCAGTCTTCGAATCCTCCGTTCGTCAGCGGGGTGGCGGGAGCTGTGGTAAACGATTCGGAAGTTACGGTTGATCCGTTTATTGCTACTTGGTATTGGTAGCTGGTTCCGCCGGTCAGTCCTGTGATATCCGCCGAATAGCTGGTTCCGCTTACCGTAACAGCCGAAGATGAAAGCTCAGTCCAGTTGGACGCACTGGTTTCTTTGTAAGAAATTACCGGAGTTTGACCGCTCTGTATGTTTCCGCTTATCGTAGCACTGGTAGTTCGGGGAAAAATGCTTGCCGTCGAAGTGCTTCCTTCGCTGTGATACACATAAACAGTCCATTCTTTTGCTGTATCTTCCCATCCTTGCGATACTAAGAATTGCTGAGCCGAACTGAAGTCATGCACCGTGGTAGGGTCGGGAGTAACTGTGCCCGAAGCTCCGCCCAAGTTCATGGTATTTACTTGGATGTTCGACAAGTCAGTATCTGTCGATACATAAATAATGGCAATACGGTTTTCCGTGTCTATTACCGAACTGATTTGTCCGGTTACGTCGATGTTTCGTTCGATGATTTGAGTAACGTTTACCGTCCACTGGTAATCTTGATAAGTTTGCAAGGTAAATTTCACCGGATTCGTAAAGTTTACCCGTGTATCTGCTGTATTGTCGAGCGTTTCAAACCCGGTAGTGGGAAATTTGGAATAGTCTACACAAACACTTGAGTCTACCTGTATGGTAGCTTCCGAAGAAACTGCAAACTGGGTGATGCGTAACTTGGTTAAGTCTACCGTATCGTCTACGTATAGCGTTACTGTCCGATTAGAGGTACTGATAACAGCTTGGTTGCCCGAACCGTCGGGGGCGGCACACTGTCCTTCTACGGCAAACGATTCGATATTGCCTTCCACTATCGGATAAGGAATGTCATTCTCTATTTTACAAGCGTTCAACGCCAATAGTCCGGCTGCTATATAAACAATCTTTTTCGTCATACTTTAATCCATGAGGGGTTATAAATAGAAAGTCATACCAATGTTGATGGAAAACAAATTGATTTTAAAGTTTCCGGAAGTAGTCCGTTGCTTTCCTGTTTCCACCTGATTTGTTTTTTGATCTCTCCATTTGAAATCAAATCCCATGATACCCATCGAAACTTCCACTGCCGACCAGTCGGTGATGAAAGCAGTAACACCCGGTGCGAAACCGATTTCCAAGTTATGGGTCGTTTCAAACGTACCGTCGTATTGCGCTCCCGAACCGGTGGAGTTTTTTCCGCGTGCATATCCGTAAGTGATACGGCACTCGTTAAACAGACCGAATATCTTGCTGCGCCCTACCGGAAGATAAGTACGTAAAAAGCCTGCTACCTCATACTTATGTTCCAAGTAATACACATCGTCTAAGCTGATGTTGAAATCTTCACCCAGATTTAAGTCGAGGTTGCCTAAGTCTAAGTACGTCCGATTATACCCGAAGCGGAGACCGGCAGCCATGTTATCTCGGAAGAAATATCCTACAAAAGGACTTACCTTGAAATCATACCCTTTACCTTCAATGTTTTTCAAGACTGTAAAGTTCAGGTTATCTTCGTTATGTTCCGAGTAAGAAATCGTACCTCCCGCCATCCATTGCCCTTTCGGGACAAATACGGATTCATGAATGCCGCGATCGATACGTTTTACGCGGTGAGGATTGATGGCTGAAGCGGTTATTACGCTTGCCGATAGCAGAATAAATGTTAAAAGTTTAGTTTTCATTCTTCATAAGGATAACCGAAAGGGGAAATCCTGTTTCAGATTCCCTCTTCCGGTTAGGGTTATAAGATTTATAATTCTTGTAAACAAATGGTGTCTCTTTTTGGTTTAATGTGCCGGTTCGCCATCGTATACCAAAGAGAAGTCGTCAAGATACATCAAACTGCCTGTACTTCCCGTAAAATAATCTCCGTATTTACTTGCCGAAGCTACTACGATGATGTATTTAGGTTTACGGGTCAGATCGCGGTACGTTAAGTTGATTGTAAATTCTTTCCAATCGCTTGTGGTAACACAGTCTGTTATCGGAAGTTCTCCGTATGCAATGATATTCGGGTCGTTGGCGTAATCAACAAAGTTACCTTCACTTGTATTTACGGTATAAGGTTCATCTGCATCGCTAAGGGCTATATAGATGGCACACATATCTGTTCCACCATCTTGTACAAGTGCATCCGAAGGAGTTGAATCCCCGTAGTAGTCTACTGTTCCCGATGTATATTGGAACCATCCGTGCAAAGCTGTCGGACGCGCTGTGAACTCAGAACCAAATTGGATTTCTGCTCCACTCATGCTGATTGTCTTTACAAAGTGTCCTGTGTAAAGATTACCGGCTGCAAATTGGCCTAAAAATCCTCCAACTCCAACAAACTGCGATTGCAATTTAGCCGATTTTCCTCCATTTGTATGAACAACTCCTTCTTCAGGCGAAGTGGGGTTCTTCGACATCAAGGAAGCTCCTTTGTTTCCTGAATCCCAGAAAGCATTCCCGTTGTTGTAGTTGGCTTCGGCAACTGCATACCAAACACCACTGGCTTGATACCAATTATCGAAATTACCGTTATATAGTTCTGTAGCATCTTCTGTGGTAAACTCTGTTATTTCACTGTATTGCTCATCATTATATGCCATGCGGCTTTCATACGTTGTGTTCGGTTGCAGCGAAGTAATGGTTGCCTTGTAGTCTTCACCGTCTTGCGTTGCAGCTACCGTAGTCCATTCCGCAGCGTCTTTTTCACGGTATTGGAATGTGATGTTTTCCGGAGTCAGCTCACTGCTTGATGCTTGTCCGGTCAGGTAAACCAGTTTCGCCCACGCATTTGCCGTAGGAGCTGAAAGCGGAGCTGAGTCAGGCGTGGTTTTGATATAGAACGTATACGTATATTCTTTGGTGCTTGGGTCTACGCTGATTGAAATGTTTCCCTCACCGCTGCCTTCGCTCACCTTGTAATTCAAGATGTAGTGGTCGCGTGCTTGTACACCTTTAATTATATCGTTTTGCGTAAAGTTCTCGTTGTCTTTATTGGTTACAGATACCGTTGCTTTCAGGTCGGTTACAGGGAAATAACCCGATGGGTTTTCTTGTCCCATGATGAAAGTCAGCGGGTCGATACCGGTATTGTCGGCATTGTCGTCGATTTCCACGTTGGCTGCCGTGAACGCATCGATAAACGATTGGTCGAAGTTTACCGTAACCTTGACGTTGGCAAGCGTACAAGTGATGGTTTGGTTTACTTCCTTATCTTTTTCAATCGTAATTTCCGCACTTCCGGCATAATACGGTTTGTCGAATCCGGAAGTTGCACCGTCGAATCCGGCAGATGAGGCTTTCAGTGTGTAAGTACCCGTAGCCAGTGCGATTTGCTGACCTTCCCATTCGGTCCAATTCGATGTTTCTTTAACCACTTCTCCATCTGCCGAAACAATCTGAATACCTATCTGTTCGGGGTTGTAAGGTGCTTCATCGGCACGGGTGGTGACAGAGGTGTTGACGCCTAAGTTCAGGCGCAAGTAACCCACGTTGCTGTTTGACAATTCATCTTCATTTTGACAAGATGCCATCAATAAGACGAACGCAAACATCGAGCATATAATTGATACTATTTTTTTCATATTCACTAATCTTTTTGACGGTTATTCTGCTGCCGGATTGATAGTAACCCGCAGTTCATCTTCTACTTTATTGCCTTTTTGATCTTCCAATGTGATTTGGAATGTGTGTGCGTTCGGGGCTGTGGCTCCAAATCCATTCATTAAATTGAAGAAAGCTCCTACCGGGAATGTATAAGAAGTATCGTCTACACTGGGAGCGCTTACAGATGAATCACCTAAAAATGCTCCGAGTACCTCTCCTATTATCTCGTTACCTACCATCTCAACTCCGTTTACAAAATCCAATCCCAATCTGCTTAAATCGCTGATGGTTGTTCCAAAATCTTCATTTCCGGCAACAATCTTTACGATCATAGACTTCAGTCCGTTGGGGGCGCTGATAATAACATCTGCACTTGCAGGCTGATCGCTGCCATTCAGCGTATAAACAATATTTCCATCGCTTGGCATTTGCATGGTCGGTGCATTTTCATCCCCCGGTTCTTCCGGTTCAGTCGGTACATCCTCTACCGGGATTTCAACTGTTTCGTTGGTATCACTGAAAGTAATGTCAACATTGATAATGAAACCAATCTGCGGACGGTTATCTTCCGAAGGTTCGTTTTCATCGATGTCGATGTTGATATTCAGTACATCGCCTCCCGTAAAGTTGTCGCTGTCGTCGCCATACGACTGGTCAGCATCCGCTTTGGTGAATTGTTTCTGGTCGGTGATTTTCGTACCATCGGTCGTAGTGGCTTCGATATTCATCGTCATGGTCGTAACATTGTCGCCCAAATGCCAGTAAACAATGGTGTCGTTTACGTTCTCGTTAGAGAAAGTAATGACATGGCTGTCTCCGTCGTCAATGTTAATAGTCCATGATTGGAACATGCTTTTAAAATCATCGCTGTAACCCATGTCGATTTTGGTGTTTGCCATTTTACAAACCACCTCTACCTGCGACGTTACTCCGTTGGTTATGGTCAGCGTTTCGGTGCCTTCATAATACGGGGCACTCATTTGTGTTTGGATATCGCCTTCCGTACTTGCCGAAACCGTATACGTACCTGTCGGCAGAGTTAAAGGCTTAGGCAGTTCCGAGTAAGTATAAGTGTACGTATTTTCTGCATTTTCCGTATTCGTGATTACCACGTCGAAGTTATCTGTAGAAATGCTGCTTCCCGTATCAGCACGGCTTTCTGTTTGAGCCACAGCCACCGACAATTCCAGACTTCCTGTTTCGGTGGAAGATCCGTTGCCTCTCATTTCGTCTGCCATTTCACACGAGGACAATCCGGCTACCAGCGCCATGCCCAGCGTAAATATATTTAATTTTTTCATCATAATATCGTAAGTTTAGTTTTTAATCAATCAAATCCAATCGTTAGGAACTTCGATGTCTTGCTCGTGGTCGACAGTTGAAGTATCGATTTTTACCGAAATAGAAATATTGCCTTCAGCATCCGGAGCTTTCGGAGACACGTTGATGGTCAATCCCGTTTGCGGACTCATTGTGTAAGTCTTGTTGGTGGTAGACTGTGAGCTGTCAGAGATTTTGGTTGTAGAAATGGTTACGCTCACCGATTCGTTTTCTTCCACCTTCAGGTATGCCGGGTCGGTATCGGTTTTACTCCATACAAAAGTCTCGTCGCCTAACGCAGTTGTTTTAAACGTAACATAGTAATCGCTGAAATACTCGCTCATGCTGTCGGCAAACTTCACGCTTACCTTTGCGCAAACCGGCTTGCAAGTAACCGAAACGGTTTGAGTAGCAGCCTCTTCACCGGTCGAAGGAGTAACGGTAACGTCGGTTACGCCCTCTACATACATACTTTCTCTCGATACGGCTTGATCTTCTCCGTAAAAGGCTTTCACCTGATAATTTCCGGCATCCACCTTGATGGAAGAAGGCAAATCCGCATAATTCCAAGTGTTCAGAACTGCCGACTCCTTTATCAGCTGAACCGTATAGTTGTTCAGGTTCTGATAGTCGGACTCGTCAAGCGCACGCGACTGAAACCCCGTTTCAGCCGTAACATTCAACGAAATAGTGCCCTCTCCCGACGGCTGTGCGTCGTTTTCAGAAGAGCAAGATGCCATTAAAGCTCCCGCTCCCATCAGGCAACAAAAAGAAAAAAACTTCATATCCATATAATTACCGTTATTAAAATTTCGGTGCAAAGTAATGGCAAAGCTAAAAAACTCACAAGGTCAATTTTTATTATTTTTGTTCTGTTTTTTACGTGCACATATTTTTGTTTGTCATAAATACCCTATTTTCGCGATTTTATACATTTTTCATTCTTTCTTTTATAGTCTAAATTTCAAATTCATTACTTTTGTGTATGAGGAAATATAAATACGATTGTCATGGAAAAAGACTTGCCTAAAATCGATTTGCCCGAAGACTGGGTCATCGGGACAGACATCAATAAAGAGCTGCTCAGTTTATATACGAACTACCCCGTGCGGCTGAAATGTGAGATATTTGTACTCTGTATGGAAGGAGAAGTAGAAGCGTCGGTAAACCTGAACCATATTTCGGTGAGGGGGAACGATGTGATTACACTTATGCCCGGAAGTATTTTTCAGGTTCATAGTATCAACGGCGATTTGAAAATTTATTTCTTGGGATTTTCTTCGCAGTATCTTGAGCAGGCAAGCCAAGCACATTCTATGCTGGAGGCGATTTACTCTACGCTTGGACGTCCTATCATTACGTTGAAGCCGGAGGGAGCAAAGATGCTGGAAGAGTATTTGCAGTTCTTAATCCGCATGTACGAAGGAATGTCGGAGAAGATACGTAATGAGATAACTTCAAATCTCTATGCAGACATACATAAGGGAATTTCTATACTTTATAAAAGTAAGAATTACGGGAAAGTGTCGCTTACGAAAAGCGAGCAAATCTGCCGTAATTTTACGCAACTGGTCATGTTGCATTACAGTCAGACCCGGAACGTGTCATGGTATGCCGAGAAGTTAGGCATCACTCATGCCCACCTCTGTACCACGGTAAAGCAAGTAATGGGTACGACGTGCGTCGACATCATATCGTCAATGGTCATCATGGACGCCAAGTCGCAGTTAAAGTCCACCCACCTCTCGATACAGGATATCTCCGATTCGCTGAACTTTGCAAACATGTCTTTCTTCGGGAAATACTTCAAACGCTACGTGGGAATGAGCCCGTTAGAGTACCGGAATAAGGGTTGAAAATCCGTCTTCAAACGCTTCCCATAGCGCAGGTGCGTTCTATGGGTAAGACTCCTCCTCCCATGCGGTAGCGTAAGGTAACGCTTCCCATAGAATTTTAGAGGGCTGTTTTGGGGGTGAAATGAATGCCTGTAACCGACTCCTACATTATTAAATAAAGGTTTTAAATCATTTTATTTGTATATCGGTATCAATAGGCATGTCTTATCGAGAAAATGTGTTATTTTTGTAGTTCCGAAACGGCTGTTTCGGAACTGGCTATAAAGATTAAGAATATTCTCATCGAAGAGTTCGGCAAGGATTACGGAATTTATTTATTCTGTCGGCTATCGCACGGGGAAAAAACTCTTGAGGCGAAAGCGAATGTTTTTCTGCGCGTAACAGGCGAGTAGATTACGAATCATTGCCCGATACGGTAAAAAATGCGTTGGATAACGGAAATAGGGTGCTGCTGATTCATAAATTTCCGGTGTGATGTAACGCCAACAGCGGAGCGGTATACCTGCCGGCAGCCGATGTAGGGGCGTATGGCATACGCCCTTGAATACATCAACTTATCCGTGCGAGTGCTTTGGGGCGTATGCGATACGCCCCTACACAGGCTGTCATAATCAGTTAGGCTTTACTGTTTATGCGGAATAGTAACTTCACGGTATGGTTTATTCATTGAACATCACTACTCCAATCTTCTTTTTACCATCCATCTTAACCGTGAGCGGACGCTCGAAGCGTACCCAGCGCAGGAACTTGGTTTCTTCTACGGCAGGCATACTGTCGAGCAGGGCTTGATTATAGATGCCGTCGTTCATATACGCATTGATGGTAAAGTAACCTACTCCGAACGAAGTGAGGTTCTGAAAGAAATGCGTACCCTGACTGGGGTCTACACGGTAATTCGTCAATCCGGCTTCTACGATGACGCGGGCAGCGGAGATGTTCGGCCATTTAACGGGAATGCCGAGCCACGTGTCGCTGCTTCCCCAGCGTCCGGGACCGACAAGAACGTAATGCTTGTCTTCATCCAAGAAACGGCGGTTCAGTTTCTCAATGTCGTAAGCAATCAACTGGTTGTTCGATGCCGAGTAACCATCGGTTTTTACGTAGATTACGTCTTGAATATCTTCCATGATGCCGTGACCTAACGAGTTTTCGCTCTTCAAAAGCAGGCGGTCGTCGGGGATGGCATTTAAATTTTCCTGCAAGTCGGCTTTCATGTCTACCATCGGGCGTATCTGTAACAGGTAGAATACGCCGTTCTTGGTACGGGCATTGAAATTGACGGCAAACTCGATTTCTACGGGTCGGCGCATTTCGCCCTGTCCGTATTTCTGCACTAACTGCAAGATGCGCGCCAGCGGGAATACATCGTGCTGGAGGATATTGGCAAAGGTGATGAGCTTGCGCCCTCCCGGATAAATACCGTCGCGGATTACCATGTCGTAGGGGTCGTAGGTTGAGGCGATGTAATTCAGTGCACCGTCGGCTTCGGCATCCTTCACGTGGAGTTTCAGCAGGTTAAACCCATCGTCTAATGAAAAGTTTTCGCCCATGTTTTTGAGGTCGAGCGCATAAAAGCGGGTCTGCGTTTCGCGCAAGGCGATCTCCATTTCGCTGGTCTGCAATACCTGATTGGGATGATACGGACAGACCCGCAAGGTCAACCCGCCATCGACAATGTATTTTCCTAATCCCAACGCAAGGCTTACCGTGCCCTCTTCTGCCAACTCGTCGTTGATAGGATAGTAGTTGACGGAACGCGCCACGCCCGAAATGGCAGGATAATACCGGTCGCCGTACTGCGTACCCACCACTTCCTGCAAGATAACCGCCATCTTCTCTTGGTCGATGACGTTGCTCGTAGCCTGCATATACGCCTTACTGTCTTTATAATACACCGAAGCATATACCCCCTTGATGGCATCGCTCAGCATACGCAACATCTCGTATTTATCATCAAGATACGGAATCATGTACGTAGAGTAAATTCCCGCAAAGGGCTGGTAATGGGAATCTTCGAGCAGGCTGGACGAGCGGATGGCGATGGGAGATTTCACTACTTCGAAGAAAGCAAAGAAGTCCTCCACTAACCGGTCGGGCAGCTTGGCGTGAAGAAAGGCTCGCAGAATCGTATCGTCATCGGCATCGCTCAAAGCTATTTGATAGAGCCGGTTGGTATCCATGAACTCATCGAAAATGTCGGTACACAGTACCACCGTTTTAGGGATAACCACTGTGGCATTTTCAAACTCCTCGAAATCGGGGTGCCGCTTCACCATGTTGTCGATAAACGCCAGTCCGCGTCCCTTTCCGCCCAGCGAACCGTCGCCGATACGGGCAAAGTTAGAATAACGGTCGAAACGGTCGCGCTGGAAAATGGCAACCACTCCCTGATTCTTCATTTTGCGGTACTTTACGATGGCATCGAAAATAATCTGGCGGTGCGCATTCAAGTCTTGCAGCGAATCCCAACTCATTTGTTTTACGAACTCTGCAAGCGGGAACATGGCGCGCGAATACAGCCACCGCGAGATATGATTATGGCGGATGTGGTACAGAAACGATTCGGCGGGAATAGAGAATAGTGTGTTCTGAAGCTCTTTCAGGTTATGGATGCGTGCTACCTCTTCCATCGTATTCGGGTCCCGGAAAATGAAATCGCCGAATCCGAAGTTATTGGAAACCGCTTCGCGCAAGTCGATATTCATTTTCTTTGAATTCTTGTCGATGAACTGCGCCTCTAATTGGTCGGCATACGCCCGGTTGCTTTCTTCCGCCGACTGAAGGATAAGCGGAATAAACGGGTCTTGCTTACGCACCTCCGTCAGCAGTTTGATACCCGCCAGCGGGTCGGTCACCCCATCGTGCGGGAAACGCGCATCCGAAATAATTCCCAGCATGTTATGACTGTATTTCTGATACAGCCCCATCGCCTCCTCATACGAGCGTGTCAGTACAATTTTCGGACGTCCGCGCATACGCAGCGTGCGCTGGTGTTCGTTCAGCGCTTCGGTAGCAAACTCCTGACTCTGTTGCAATACAAATTTATAAAGGTTAGGCAGCACGGACGAGTAAAAACGGATGGAGTCTTCTACCAGCATAATCATCTGCACACCTACTTCCTCAATGTCATGCTGCAAATTCATCTTGTCTTCTATCAACTTGATGATAGACACCAGCAAGTCGGTATTTCCCAGCCAACAGAAAACATACTCAAAGATACTCAGGTCTTCATGCTCCATGCGTTTGCGGATGCCATGCGAAAAAGGAGTCAGCACCACTAACGGCAGGTGCGGATACTTTTCTTTCACTTCGCGGGCGATGTCGAACGTATCGCTGTTGTCCGATGCAGGCATACAGATAACAAGGTCGAACATGGTTTCGCTCAACTTCTCCCACGTTTCTTCTGCGGTAGACACTTGTGTAAACCGGGGCGGATAACGGAGGCTGAGGCTCATGTATTCATTGAAAATCTTTTCATCGATGCGGCCGTCATCTTCCAGCATGAAAGCATCGTAAGGATTGGCTATGAGCAGCACATTGAAAATCCGTTTCGTCATCAGGTTGACGAATTGTGTATCCTTAAAATAGAGTTGATTCAGTTTTAATTTGCTAAGCATGTTTTTCCGATTTGATTTGCAAACAAATGTCGGTATTTCTGATGATTTATGCAAACGAATGCAACTAAAATGAAAATATTAGTAATCAATATGATGAATGGCTGTATTGGGTGCCTTCTTTCTTTTTATCATTATTTAAAGCAAAAAGCGGAGGGAAAATTTTGCTGTTTTCAATAATTACTTATCTTTGCACTTACAAAACATTTCATTTTGTCAGACCTTAAATAATAAGAAGTATGGATATTAATCGGATTATGTCATCTTTGGAGGCTAAGCATCCGGGTGAATCAGAGTATTTGCAAGCTGTTAGAGAAGTATTACTTTCTATAGAAGATGTGTATAACCAGCATCCCGAATTTGAAAAAGCTAAAATCATTGAACGTTTGGTTGAACCTGACCGCATTTTTACGTTTCGCGTAACTTGGGTTGACGATAAAGGTGAAGTGCAAACCAACTTGGGTTACCGTGTACAGTTTAACAATGCCATTGGCCCGTATAAAGGCGGTATTCGTTTCCACGCTTCGGTTAATCTTTCCATTTTGAAATTCTTGGGATTTGAACAGACTTTCAAAAATGCACTTACCAGTTTGCCGATGGGCGGAGGTAAAGGCGGCTCCGATTTCTCACCGCGTGGAAAGAGCGATGCCGAAATCATGCGGTTCTGTCAGGCATTTATGCTGGAGTTGTGGCGCCATTTAGGACCTAATATGGATGTACCGGCAGGCGACATTGGCGTAGGCGGTCGGGAAGTAGGTTATATGTTTGGTATGTATAAAAAGCTGACCCGTGAATTTACAGGTACGTTTACGGGCAAAGGTTTGGAATACGGCGGTTCGCTGATACGCCCGGAGGCAACAGGATTCGGCGGCTTGTATTTTGTAAAACACATGCTGGATAAGAAAGATATCGACATCAAAGGCAAGACAGTTGCTATTTCCGGTTTCGGAAACGTGGCATGGGGGGCAGCAACCAAAGCAACTCAATTAGGAGCAAAGGTAGTTACGCTTTCCGGTCCTGACGGATACATCTATGACCCCGATGGCGTGAGTGGCGAAAAGATAGATTACATGCTTGAACTTCGTGCTTCGGGCAACGATATTGTGGCTCCGTACGCAGAACGCTATCCGAGCGCAACGTTCGTACCCGGTAAGCGTCCGTGGGAAGTGAAGGTAGATATCGCTCTGCCGTGTGCTACCCAGAATGAGCTGAACGGCGAAGACGCTGCCATGCTTATTAATAATAATGTACTCTGTGTGGGCGAAATTTCGAATATGGGCTGTACACCGGAAGCTATCGATGCTTTTGTGGAACATAAGGTTATGTATGCTCCGGGAAAAGCAGTGAACGCAGGCGGTGTGGCTACTTCGGGATTGGAAATGAGTCAGAACGCCATGCACATAAGCTGGACGGCTCAGGAAGTAGATGACAAGTTACACCAGATTATGCACAATATTCACGAACAATGCGTGAAGTATGGCACAGAACCGGACGGTTATATTAATTATGTGAAAGGGGCAAACATCGCCGGTTTTATGAAAGTGGCTCATGCTATGTTGGCTCAAGGAATCGTTTGATAAAGTTTCAGAAGACAAAAGATATTCTCGTTTAGTTGTATTTGTATTTTGTATTTGTACATGTAGCTGCCTGCCTGTGAAGGTGGGCGGCTTTTTTATTGTTGTGAAAGTAAACGTTTCGGCTGGTCTTCGTTCTTTTAGTTAAAAACGCTATTCGTATGAAAAGAAGATTGGCTTGCTTTTATTTATTGTTGGTTATGTTAGGCCTTTTTGCCTGCACTTCCGATGATGCAACTTCTGTAACACCGTTTCGTGTAAGTATAACCGGAAATAGTGCGGTAGATTATCTTCGGTCGAACAATAATTCTCCATCAACTTCGTTTGTTGAAGCAGAAATAAAAGAAGGGAGTACGATTTCTTTTTATAGTAAAGGAGGAATAGATTGTCAAGGAGCACTCTTGACTTACGACGGCAGTCAATGGAACGGATTACCGGACGACCAATGGCAATCGGATGAACAGCCTGCAACTGTTACGGCATTTGCTCCGCCGGTCTTTGAGGATGAACAACAATTTTATTTAGAGGATGGGAATCTGAAAGACATTCTTTTCGTGAAGCAAGAGTGTCCGTGGGGGAAAGATATAACACTGGGTTTTAAACATCTTTTTTCATGCCTTTCATTCCGTCTTGATAAAAACTTGAACGAACAAATCACTCAAGTTCGTTTTACTCCTTCTGTTCGTGTCTTGTATCTCGATACAGAGACAGCTTTGTTTGAATACGATGACGCTGAGTCGGCTCCTACTATTTGTTTTACACAACACGCTGATGGCGTTTATACCTTTCTTGTGCCTTCTGTTAAGGCTGTAAATGTTGATATTGAAATTGTAATATCTTCAGAGAAGACTTTCCGGACACAGCTCGCTGCATCAGATTTTAGTGCGGGAGTATGTTATCAGTGTAATATTTTATATGATGACGGAACTGCCGGAATCTGTACGGCAGAAGACTTTATTGCATTTTCTCATCTTATAAATGGCGAAACCTACGGGAATAGAAGTTTGGAAGAATTTGGAATAACCTCTAATGGCATTGTTACATATAGACTGAAAAACGATATCGTATTTACTGATGCAGAATCAGAACGGCTTATGCCTATCGGTAGATTTGTTTCTAATACGCAGAAAAATCCGTTTTCAGATGTATTTGATGGATGTGGATATACATTATATAATATAGCTCTTCCTGCCAGTAAGGAAAATAAAGGTTCTAACGGACTCTTTGCTTATATTGGGAATACCGGTGTGGTGAAAAATCTCAGATTGGAGAACATTACCTGTAATATTACCAATGACGGGAATAACAATGGACTGTTGAGCGGTGTAAACGAAGGCATCGTAGATAATTGTCATTTGAAGAACAGCGTCGTTCGGGCGAAGAAGTCGGATATTACTGTTGCCGGGTTGGTTGGAATCAGCAGGGGTGTTATACGTAACAGTAGCGTGGAAGACCATACCCTTGCTTCGGCATTGGAACTTGCCGCCGGATTCGTTTACATCAATCAAGGCAAGATACAGAATTGTTATATTGCCAACAGCACTTATATGAAAACTACGAAAGGCGGAGAAATGACCTATCAGTGTTATGGAGGTGAAATATCGAATTGCTATGTTTATGGAGAGAATGACAAATTTTACAGCTTGGCAAATACAGCGACCAATAGCACGTTTAGCCATTGTTACTATCCGGAAGATTCATATATAAATTCGATTTCATCTCAGGGAGAAGGCAATAAAAAGGATTTTGTAAATTATTATGGAACAGATGCCATTCCCCGCCTGTTGCGACTGTTGAATGAGTGGGCAGACAGCATCAATGCTCTTTCTCCAAGCCCTCTGTTTTTAAACTGGGAAAAGAAAGACAATCCTCCGATTACATTAGTTATAGGGGAAAAATGAAAGTTGTAACTCTTGTCCGCTAAAAAAATGAAAACACTGTATATGCGTTCAATAAAATATTGTATTTTTGCAGCAAACGAAAAAATACAATGGAAAAGAATAAAAAACTGATAATAGTAATAGCGGCATTGATTGTCATTATAGCCGGGGTATCGTTCTTTGCTTTTAATGAAATGCACAAGAACAAGGAAATGACCGAACTTTTTGCCATCGAAAAGCAGGAGATGGAAAATGAGTATAGTACATTTGCCACCCAATATGACGAGCTGCAAGTACAGATAAATAATGACTCTTTGCGTGAAAAACTGGAAACCGAGAAGCTCAAGACCCAACGCCTGTTGGAAGAATTGCGTCAGGTAAAAAGCAGCAATGCCGCTGAAATCATGCGTTTGAAGAAAGAATTAAAGACGGTGCGTGCCGTATTGAGAAGCTATGTTATTCAGATAGATTCTTTAAACCGATTGAATGCTGCATTGAAAGAAGAAAACGAAGCGGTGAAAAGCAAATATTCTGCTGCTACCGTGCGGATTAATACGCTTTCTGAAGAAAAGAAGAACTTGAATGAAAAAGTATCGCTTGCGGCTCAACTGGATGCAACAAACATCAATGTGGTGGCATTGAACAAACGCGGAAGAGAAACCAATCGGGTGAGCAGGGCGAAAAAACTATCTGTTTCATTTACTATCGTGAAGAACATAACAGCAGAGACGGGCAATAAGACGCTGTATGTTCGGATTGCTAAACCCGATAACGAAGTCTTAACTAAAGGTTCTGGTTATACATTCGCTTACGAAAACCAAAATATCAGCTATTCTATAAAGAAGTATATCGAGTATACTGGTGAAGAACAAAATGTCACTGTGTATTGGGATATAGAAGAGTTCCTTCCCGCCGGTACATATCATGTTTATATATTTGCAGATGGAAATATGATTGGCGAAGGCTCGTTCAGCATGAAGTAATCGGAATATGAAAATGAAATTTATTCATACGGCTTGGGCAGGTCTGACGCTTATATACCTGTTGGCTTCGTGCGGGGTAGACCGTTCGGGGGAGTATTATGCGTTGATTGCAGATAAAACGTGGATTTATGAAACCATGCAGCAGAATTATCTTTTTTATGAAGATATTCCTGCTGAGAGCGAATTGAATTTCTTCGATAAGCCGGATGAATTTTTAAGGAGTGCTTCTTCGCAAAGTGACCAAAAAAACGGAACTTATTTTTCTCACGTCGATTCGGTAAGCGTGTCACGTGCGATGAGTGAATATCCTACATTTGGTTTTGAAGCCGCTACCGTGCGTACCAACAGTGGAAATGCGCTGCGTGTTATCTATGTGGAACCGGATTCTCCGGCTACCGAAGCGGGACTGAAACGTGGAGACTGGATTATAGCCGTGGATGGCAATGAAATTTCGTCCAACGATTATGAGGAGTATGTAGGTCGCCCTACCCAAGCACATTCCTTTACATTAGGTTCGTATAATCCTTACGATGAAAATGAAGACGAGGAATTGTATGTGGAATTTGATACGATAGGGACGGTAGAACTTGCAGCGCCGCGTTATATAGAACAACATAATATTTTGACGACGAATACGCTGGTCACATCAGACGGTCATCGGGCTTTTTATATGCTTTATAATGAGTTTGGTGAAGACGGTGACGAACTGCAATCTGCTTTTTCGGGAATTTCTTCTTCTGATGACATCATCCTCGATTTGCGTTATAATCCCGGAGGATATGTTTCTACTTCACAGATATTGAGTACATTGTTGGCACCTCAAAGCGCTGTCGGGCAAACTTTTCTGAATATGACCTATAATGACAAGATTAATAAGACGGAGACTTTGACTTTTGATGCCAGCTTGTTAAGCGGAGGAGCGCCGCTGTCTTATCGTAACTTGTATATTATTACATCGTCAAACACTGCTTCGGCTTCCGAAATTGTAATTAATTGCTTGAAACCTTATATGGAAGGTCGCCTGTTTCAGGTAGGTACTGCCACGTTTGGTAAAAATGTGGCCCAGCAATGTTTTACAAACGAAGCATCTCCCTATTTAGAACTTTGGCTTACTACCTCTTTATTAAGTAATAGCGAGAACTTTTCTGATTATTACGATAATGGATTGGCTCCCGATTTTGAAATAGAAGAAGATTTCGGGGGTGATTTGTATGAACTTGGTTCAGAAGATGAGGCTCTGTTGCAAACAGTTCTTTATCATGTCTCGAATGGAGCTTTCCCGTCGGCAACATCCACCGGTTCTGCGGTCAGCGCAAGAAGCAGTCGTGTTTATAATAGCGGGTGGAAAGTTCTTTCCAATTCTATCGACCGGAAACCCAAACTGAATAAGTTCAGATAATTGGTTTTTTAATCCTGTTTTTATTCGTCTCCCTGACTTCCGGATAGGAAAATCTGTGGCCGTTCTACCTCTCGAAATACTATGGGTAGTGTTGCTGGTTTCATGCGGATAAGTTGTCCTTTTCTATTCGGAAGACTCCTCCTCTTTTCGAATAGAGTTCTTGCCTCAAACTGAGGCAGAGCAAAATTTAAGGCTCTTAATCGGAAAATTTAAACAGCCTCTTAGAGTAAAGAGTTACTTTTCTTTTACATTCTTTTCAACAATTTCTTTTGCCAGTTTGTTTTAAAAGCATAAATTTGTCCTGTTGCATAAGCAACCAAATAACAAAGACTGAATAAGGCATGAAAAAAATTCTTAGTTTTTTTGTATTATACGTGGGGGTTATCTTCAATGGGTATGCTCAGCAAATACTTACATTGGATAGCTGCCGCTCGTTGGCACTTGCCAATAATAAAGAATTGCGTATTGCCCAAGAAAAAATAAATGCTGCGCATTATCAGAAAAAAGCGGCATTTACTAATTTTTTACCAAAGGTAGATTTGACGGGCGCATATATACGTACGCAAAAAGAAGTTTCTTTGCTCAGCGATGAGCAAAAACAAACAATCGGAAACATCGGGACTACAACCGGAAACCAGCTTCAGCAAATTATGCAGTCGGCTGACTTTCAGGCTGCAATGAAGCAGATTGCTGCCTCTAATCCGGGCTTGGCTGCCGGACTGCAAGGATTGTTGCCGGGAATGGTTTCGGGACTGACTACCGGATTGAACGGAGTGGGTCAAAGTTTTGTGGATGCGCTGCATACAGATACCCGAAATCTGACGGTAGGGGCTGTAACGCTTACCCAACCCTTGTTTATGGGCGGAAAAATCATAGCTTACAATAAGATAACCAAATATGCAGAACGTTTGGCTGAATCGCAGCACGCTACCGGTATGGAAGATCTGATTTTGAACACAGACCAAGCATACTGGCAGGTCATTTCGCTGGTCAACAAGAAGAAACTGGCTGAGGGCTTTTTGCAATTGGTTCAGAAGTTGGATTCGGATGTTCAGCAAATGGTGGCGGAAGGAGTTGCTACCAAAGCAGACGGGCTGAGTGTCAAGGTGAAAGTAAACGAGGCGGAAATGACACTTACGCAGGTGGATAACGGATTAAGTCTTTCGAAAATGTTGCTTTGTCAGTTATGCGGCCTGCCACTGGATGCAGATATCCGGCTGGCTGATGAAGACATGGAAAATCTGACACTTCCCAATACATACGTCGAAAGTAACGTCAGTACGGCACTCGCCAACCGCGAAGAGTTAAAGAGTTTGGAACTTGCCTCTCAAATCTATCGCCAGAAAGTCAATGTGGCGCGTTCGGAGTTTCTTCCCTCTGTGGCTATTACTGCCAATTATCTGGTAACTAACCCTTCGCTGGTTAACGGTTTTGAAAACAAATTTCGCGGTATGTGGGCAGCGGGCGTGGTTGTTTCTGTACCTATACTTCATTGGGGAGAAGGTATCTATAAAGTAAAGGCAGCCAAAGCCGAAGCAAATATAGCCCGCTATCGGCTGGAAGATGTGAAAGAAAAAGTAGAATTACAGGTTACGCAAAGTTCGTATAAGGTAAACGAAGCCACCAAGAAACTGGCGATGGCAGAAAAAAACATGGAAAAGGCAGAAGAAAATTTGAGATATGCTAACTTGGGATTTAAAGAAGGGGTCATACCCACCAGTAACGTGCTGGAAGCCCAAACAGCTTGGCTGTCGGCGCAATCGGGTAAGATAGATGCTCAGATTGACTTGAAAATGAGTGAATTATATTTGAATAAATCAATGGGAACTTTAAAATAATAATCGATTATGGTAGAAAAGACACAACGCAACAATATTATGCTGGCATTTTTTACTTTGGCGGCTGCCGTAATTATAGTCAGCGTTATCGGATTCTTTACGTTAGGAAAAGGACCGGAAATTATTCAAGGTCAGGCGGAAGCAACCGAATATAGAGTTTCAAGCAAGGTGCCGGGACGTGTTTTGAAGTTTTTCGTTTCGGAAGGAGACAAGGTGAAAGCCGGAGATACGGTGGCTATTCTTGAGGCTCCCGATGTTATGGCGAAGCTGATGCAGGCACAAGCCGCTGAACAGGCTGCGCAGGCTTTGAGCGAGAAAGCCCAAAGAGGTACGCGAAGCGAGCAACTTCAGGCTGCATTTGAAATGTGGCAGAAGGCAAAAGCCGGACTTGAAATCGCTGAAAAGTCATATAACCGGGTTAATCGTTTGTACGAAGCCGGAGTGATGACAGCTCAAAAGCGCGATGAGGCTAAGGCACAGTATGATGCAATGCAGGCTACGGAGCGTGCTGCTCATGCCCAATATACGATGGCGAAAAACGGCGCACAACGTGAAGACAAGGCTGCTGCCGCTGCTCAGGTAGAGCGGGCAAAAGGTGCGGTGGCAGAGGTTTCCTCTTACATTGCCGAGACATATCTTGTAGCCTCTGCCGACGGAGAAGTAACCGAAATATTCCCGAAGGTAGGAGAATTGGTGGGAACGGGAGCGCCGATTATGAATGTAGCCCAACTCGATGATATGTGGATAACGCTCAATGTGCGTGAAGATTTTTTGAAGGATTTTACCGTTGGTGGTGAGATTACGGCATATATCCCGGCTTTAGAGAAAGATGTCACATTTAAAGTGACTTATATGAAAGACCTCGGAACGTATGCCGCATGGAAGGCGACCAAGACAACCGGTCAGTTTGATTTGAAAACATTTGAAGTAAAAGCACGCCCTGTTCAGCCGGTGGAAAATCTGCGTCCGGGTATGTCGGCTATTGTTGAAAAATAAAATATCATGTCTGTAACCGTCCATAAACGTTTCCTGCGAATAGCCAAGCGAGAAGTTTTTCGTTTGACTTCTCAGCCTATTTACCTGTTTTGCATGGTGATAGCTCCGATATTTTGTTTTGTATTTTTTTCTACGTTGATGGAGAAAGGGTTACCTTCCAATCTTCCGGCTGGAGTGGTCGATTTGGATAATACGGCTACCACTCGTAATATCATACGTAATTTGGATGCCTTTCAGGAAATAAAAATTGTAGCTCATTATGAAAGTGTAAGCCAAGCGCGTAAAGCCATTCAGCGTGGAGAGATTTATTCTTTTTATTATATCCCTCGTGGAACAACAGAAAAGGCACTTGCCAACCGTCAGCCCAAAGTATCGTTTTATGTCAATTACTCTTACCTGATAGCTGGTTCGTTGCTTTATAAAGACCAGCGTACGATGTCTGAATTGGCGTCGGGAGCCATCGGGCGGGCAACACTGTATGCTAAGGGAGCTACCGAGAGTCAGGCAATGGCTTTTTTGCAGCCGATTGTTATTGAAACCCACGCATTAAACAATCCGTGGCTGAACTATTCGGTTTACTTGTGTAATACGTTGTTCCCCGGTTTGCTGATGCTGCTTATTTTTCTGACTACGGTTTATGCACTGGGAACGGAGTTAAAAGAAAATACCGCCGGACAATTAATGAAAGAATCCGGCAATTCGATTGTTACAGCGCTGACAGGAAAACTCTTTCCTCATACGATTGTTTTTTTCATAATCGCTGTATTTTATAACGTCTATTTGTACGGCTTTTTACATTACCCCTGTAATAGTGGTATTTTCCCAATGCTGTTGGCAGGGTTGTTACTTGTACTGGCTTCACAGGCATTCGGCGTATTTTTGTTCGGGTTGTTTGGCTCGCTTCGTCTTGCCTTGAGTGCAGCTTCGTTGTGGGGGGTAATCTCTTTTTCTATATCGGGATTTACTTTTCCGGTGATGGCAATGCACCCAACGCTTCAGGCACTTGCAAACTTATTCCCATTGCGCCACTACTTTTTAATTTATGTTGACCTTGCGTTAAACGGTTATCCGCTGATTTATGCTTGGCATTCAGTGGTGGCATTGTTAATATTCATGTTGCTTCCGTTTTTCATACTCAAGAAGTTGCGGACAGCCATGTTACATTATGTCTATATCCCTTAACGAAAAGAAATCATGAAAACCGATTCGTTCTATCATATTATCCGACAGGGCTTTTCCGGACTCTTCCATATCTGCGTTGAAGAGTTGAAAGTTGCGTTTAGAGACCAAGGTGTCTTGATTTTTCTTATTCTGGTGCCTCTGGCTTACCCTTTGATATATGCTTTCATATATACAAACGAAGTGGTGCGCGACGTACCGGCGGCTGTTGTCGATGCCGACAAATCATCGTTAAGCCGCAAGTTTGTGCGCTTTGTCGATGCCAGCGCCGATGTTCATATACAGTCTTATTGTGCCGACATGGAGGAAGCTAAAACCTTGTTGAAAGAAAACAAAGTATATGGCGTTATTTATTTGCCCGAAAGTTTCAGCAGCGACATTGCTGCCGGCCGCCAGACTACCGTAAGTATTTACTGTGATATGAGCGGTATGCTTTATTATAAAGCCATTTTACTTGCTTCTACCAACGCTTCGTTAGACATGAACAAGCAGATTCAGATCAAACGATTGGGAAATACTACCGACCGTCAAGACGAAATAAGTACGTCTCCCATTGAGTATGAAGACATTTCATTGTTTAATCCTCAGGATGGTTTTGCCAGCTTCCTTATACCGGCAGTACTGATTCTGATTATCCAGCAAACGCTTTTGTTGGGAATCGGACTTTCAGCAGGAACAGCTCGCGAGAACAGCCGTTTTCGTAATTTGATACCTCCCGGTCGCTATTATCAGGGAACATTGCGTGTCGTTTTGGGTAAATCGGCCGCTTACTTTTTGATTTATTCCATAATCTCGGCATACGTTCTTTGCTGTGTTCCGAAGCTGTTCCGTCTGGTTCAGATAGCTAATCCGTCTACACTGTTGGCTTTTGCCATACCCTACGTGTTGGCATGTATTTTCTTCGCAATGGTTTGTTCTGTGTTTATTCGTCACCGCGAAACCTGCATGATGGTATACGTATTTACCTCCATTCCTTTGCTGTTTATTTCTGGTATATCTTGGCCGGGAGCAGCTATTCCCGATTTCTGGAAAGTTGTTTCATGGCTGTTCCCTTCAACATTTGGCATAAACGGTTATGTGCGAATCAATACGATGGGAGCTACCCTTTATGATATATTGCCCGAATACCGCGCTTTATGGTTGCAAACAGGTATTTATTTCATTATAGCTTGCCTTGTTTACCGTCGTCAGATTTTGTTAAGTCGCCAGCGTGCCATTCAGCGTTTGAAACAGATCCGGTTACGCCGTTGTCAGTACGATTTAAAAAAACGATAAAAACACGGGTTAATCTTGTCTGCTCATCGGCTCGTTTCCTTTGCAGAAGTCTATATGTTTGCAGCTGCATCAGTAGGTTTTGAAAACTCTGTTTTACACATCGGTGAACGGTATTTCTCTGCAGCGAAAAATAGTCGCATTTAGGTGTAATATAGAAATTGTCTAAATAAAGAGTGGTGAGCGGATGAATTTGTAAAAGTAGTCTATGTGGTTGATTATTAGTGTAATATAAGTATGGTTGTAGAAGTGGTCATGATAAGTAGTTGAGGTGTAATAATTTGAAAAACAAGGAATTGTAATTAAGCAAACAGGCGTAACTGTGTTCGTGAAACACAGTTGTAATAAGCTGCTAACTATCAAAACCTTAAATAAAAGATTAAAAATCAAAGGAAAACAGCATTTGTTTTTATAAAAATTCATTCCGAAATTTGCAGCGGTAGAAGTATCGCTTTATTAAAACAACGTATGTAATGATTGAAAACAGCCAAGTTGTTGCATTATGGCAACGTTGCCTTCTCTTTATACGAGACAACGTAAATGCAACGGCTTTTAAAACGTGGTTCGAGCCTATCGTCCCCTTGAAATACGAGGAGAAGGCATTGACTATTGGCGTTCCCAGTCCTTTCTTCTATGAATATCTGGAAGAAAAGTATGTGGGTTTGCTGCGTGCTGCCATCTATAAAGAGATTGGAGAGGGTACGGAGTTGATGTATTCTATCCTTGTCGACAAGACGAACCATATTACCGTAGACAGAAAAGGAACAGACCGCTCAACGGCTTTGCCTGAGCCTAAAAATATACAGGGAGGTAATAAAGCACCGGGTCCTATTGCTCCTCCGGTACAGGATTTAGATCCTCATCTGAATCCCAATTATAACTTTGAGAACTTTATCAAAGGAAACAGCAACGAGTTTTCGAGAACTGTAGCCGAAACCGTTGCGCAGAATCCGGCACGCACCTTTAATCCGCTTTTTATTTACGGTCCTTCGGGTGTGGGTAAAACTCATCTGATAAATGCTATCGGTACACGTATCAAGGAACTTTATCCGGAGAAACGTGTGCTTTACGTGTCTGCACACTTGTTTCAGGTACAATATACCGATTCTGTGCGTACCAATCATTTCAATGATTTCATCAGCTTCTACCAAACTATCGACGTGTTGATAATCGACGATATACAGGAGTTTGCCGGTGTGACAAAAACTCAAAATACGTTCTTTCATATATTCAATCATTTACATCAGAACGGAAAACAGCTTATTCTGACGTCCGACCGTGCTCCTGTTATGTTGCAGGGTATGGAAGACCGTTTGCTGACACGTTTCAAGTGGGGATTGGTGGCTGAATTGGAGAAACCCGACATTGAACTGCGTAAAAACATTTTGCGCAATAAGATTCGTCGTGACGGACTTTCTATACCTGAATCAGTAATCAGTTACATAGCCGAAAACGTAAACGAAAGTGTCCGCGAGCTTGAAGGTATCGTCAATTCACTTTTGGCACAATCTATCTTGTTCAAGCGCGAGGTAGATTTAGATTTAGCGCAACGTATCGTACACAAGGCTGTACGCTGCGCCGAATTTAAGCCGATTGGTATAAACGATATCATTGAAAAGGTTTGTGAGCATTTTAAAATCGATACGGCTGCCATTCATACCAAGACCCGTAAACGTGAAGTAGTACAGGTTCGCCAAGTAGCCATGTATCTTGCAAAGAAACATACGGATACCTCTTCATCGAAGATTGGTCAGATGATTGGCAATAAAGACCACGCTACGGTGCTTCATGCTTGTAAGATAGTAAAAGACCAAGTAGAAGTAGACAAAGCATTTAAAGCTGAAATAGAAGAAATAGAAGCCAGCTTAAGAAGCAGATAACCCTTTGCCGGAACTATACGAAGTAATGATACGAACGATAAGGTACTTCGTGTATTTCCGGCAAAATTATATTATTCCTATACCTATCTTATTTTTTTCTTGAATATTTCTCCAAAAGCATTCTTTTATTTTACGTAGGGAGACTTTCCCGATGAAAGATTGTTCTATATGATTGTTATCTACTTAGCAGACTACTATGCGGTAGCTTTTTGGGGTTCTGAAAATCCTTTTCTCTAGTTTCTGAAGTACTGAAAAAAAGATACTCCAGCCATTCTCTAATGGTTGGAGTATCACAACACAAAAACTAAACTAGACTTAACTAAACTATTCTAAAATGGGAAGTTTCACAACTTCCGTATTATGTACACCACAAATATAGACCTTAAATTTATACCAAGCAAAGGTCATGCACAAAAAAGTTTATTTTGTGCGGTAAAAAAACGTTAAATATTTAACTTCACTTCAAATTATATGTTCGTTAACATAATTTTGAAGCTCTTGCTTGTAACTGTCCGAAATTGGGATGTATTCTTTCCCGAAAACAATCCGTCCTTTGTCTATGATTTTTATCTTTTGTTTTTGTACGATAAAAGAACGGTGTACACGAATAAAACGTTCGGAAGGTAGCTTTTCTTCCATTACTTTCATGCTGACCAAAGAAAGTACGGGGCGGGGATTGTCTTCGGTGTGAATTTTTATATAGTCCTTCAGTCCTTCGATGTAAAGTATTTTATCAAGTTCTATTTGTATCAGTTTGTAATCGCTTTTCACATAAATGTAAGTAGAGTCTGTTACGGGCGAAGTGTTTCCTTTGGGACTTAATTCGAACCATTGGATTGCTTTATTGACCGCTTCCATGAAATCTGTGTAGCTGATAGGCTTTAAAAGATAGTCGAGGGCGTTTACACGATAGCCGTTAATGGCATATTGCTCAAAGGCTGTGGTAAATACGATACGGGTAGTGGCAGGAACCATCCGGGAAAATTCCAAACCGTTTAAATCGGGCATTTGTATGTCGAGAAATAATAAATCTACGGGGTTTTCGGGGAGTGCTTTCATTGCTTGGATTGCACTGGAATAGGCGCCACATAATTGCAGCATGGGAGTTTTCTGAACATAGCTTTGCAATAGTCCGAGGGCGAGGGGTTCATCGTCTACGATGGCGCAACGTAAAGTCATGGTTTTATGCAGGATTAAGGGTTATGGTTATTGAAGATTCGTATACTTTATTATCATCGCTTATGCTCCGGTTCCATGAATAATGTCCGGAGTATATCAGTTCCAAACGCTTTCTTACCTGTTCCAATCCGATACCCGAACCGCTTTTGTCGGTTACCGATTTGGGATAGTTGCTGTTTCTTATCAGGCAGGAGATTTGTCCTGTGGTTTCGCTGATGGAGATGCTCACAAAACTGGGTTCGGTAGGCGATATGCCATGTTTGAATGCGTTTTCAATCAGCGAGATGAAGATTAGCGGAGCGATAAGCGTCTGGCTGTCTGGCTTAACGTCGAATCGGGTTTCGATGCGTACCAAAGGCGACATGCGGATGCGCATCAGTTCGATGTAGTTTCGGATGAACTCTATTTCTTTGCTCAGAGGGACGAACATCTGCTGATTGTCGTACAGCACGTAGCGCAGCAGTTTGCTAAGCTCCTGCACCGCCTGTTGTGCCTTTTCGGTGTCGAAGGCTATCAGGGCATAGATGTTATTCAGCGTGTTGAGCAGGAAATGCGGATTCATCTGGTTGCGCAGGTTTTTCAGTTCCGCTTCCGTACGGCTTTTCACAGCTTCGCGGCGTTCTTCTTCGGCTTCGCTCCAGCGCATACTCATGCGGATGGCAACGCTTAGTCCGGCACAGAATATGAGGCTCGCCATATCGCGCAGGTAGAATATATACTGCGGAGGTATGTGCCGGTCGAAAGGAGGAGGGGGAGGGAAGTGGATATTGTTCCAATAACGCATCCCTAACGTGAGCAGGCATATTACGACCAAATTAACCAGCAAGAAACGTTTCTGGTGGTTGCTGAATAATAGCCGGGGAATGAATAAAAAGTAGTTCAGGTAGAAGATGGTACATAGCGTAATGGGCATCAGGCTGTGATGCCAGAAAGCATACCAGTCGATAGTACCGTTGTCTCGCTGGGTGAAAAACAACGGGAAAAAGAAAACCATTCCCCAGCAAATGACATGGATAAGAGGTATGAACGGACTGCGGTGGATAGAGTTGATTGTTTTCATAAGTTTCTGAGTAGGATTGGATATACAAAGATAAATGTTTTTCATTAAAAAAAAGAACCGGCTGCTATCGACAGAGAAGTACGATGGAGAACATATTCCGTGTCATCACATGCAGCCGGTTCAGGAAACCAAAGTTATGAAGAACAAAGTAGTTCCGATGTTATTCGTAGCGGAGCGCTTCGATGGGGTCGAGGTCGGCCGCCTTTTTCGCCGGATACCATCCGAAGAATACTCCGGTAAGCGTACATACCGCAAACGAGAGCAATACACTCCACGGCTGTATGAATACCGGCCAGTGTGCTACCGACTTGATTACGAAACTTGCTCCGCAGCCCAGTATCACCCCGATGATTCCGCCCGTTATGCTGATTAGGATGGACTCGATGAGGAATTGCGACAGGATGTCAATCCCGCGTGCTCCCACCGACATGCGCAGCCCGATTTCGCGCGTACGTTCCGTTACCGAAACATACATGATATTCATGATACCGATGCCGCCTACCACCAGCGAGATGCCTGCTATGCAAGCCAGCAGCGTGGTCATCAGGTCGGTAGTAGTATTCAGCATCGAGCTCAGTTCCTGCTGTGTGCGTATGGTAAAGTCATCATCGTCTGTTTCCTTCAGTTTATGCTCGCGGCGCAAGATGGTTGTTATTTCGTCTACGGCTTCTTCCGTCATGTCTTCGGTCAGAGCCGAAGCAAATACGCCGCCCAGATACGTCTGTGCCAACAGTCGTTTCATCACCGTGGTGTAAGGTGCCAGTACCACATCGTCTTGGTCCATACCCATTGAGTTGTAACCCTTCGATTTCAGTACGCCTACCACACGCAATGGAACTTGGCTGCAACGGATTACTTTCCCGATAGGGTCAGTGCCATCGGGAAAGAGGTTATCTACAATCGTTTTACCAATAACGCATACTTTGGCAGCCGTACGGATGTCTTCGTCGGTAAACATCTCTCCCTGTTCCACGCTGAGCTGTCGGATGTCAAGGTATCCGCGACTCACGCCGCTGACCGAAGAAGGATAGTTGTTTGAACCTGAAATAAGCTGTCCGGAAGCAGAGACATCGGGACTGATGGCAGAAATGTACATACATTCGTCGCGCAGCGTTTCGTAGTTTTCAAGTTTCAACGTTTGCATTGACGACGGGTCTTGGCGTACACCTCCACGCATTTCAGCTCCCGGATGAATCATAATCATGTTCGAGCCCATTTCAGAGATTTGCTTTTGTATGCTTCGTTTCGAGCCTTGACCGATGGCGAGCATGGCTATTACGGCTGCTACACCGATGATGATGCCCAGCATGGTGAGGAAGGCTCGCGTTTTATTGTTTGCCAACGCTCGAAGTGCTATTTTGAAAAGATTTGTTCCGTTCATATATGTAACTAATTGAAATATAAGTATATACCGTGTACCTGATGTTCATGAAAACATTTCGGGTAGCGTTGGTTGGTTCTACCCGTAGTGTTCATGTACGCATCGGCTTGTTAGCCTCGGTTCTTCCGCATGTTTTTTCAGTCGTCTGTGCTGACGGGCAAAGCGGCCAATGCTTCGGCTGCCGAAAGGATTTTCGGATTGGTTTTATCTTCAATCACATGTCCGTCGCGCAAGCGGATGTTTCGGCTGCTGTATTGTGCAATTTCCGGGTTATGGGTTACGAAGATTATGGTACGTCCTTCGGCGTGTAGCTTCTGGAAAAGTACCAGAATTTCGAATGAAGTACGTGTGTCGAGGTTTCCCGTTGCTTCATCGGCAAGGATAACGGCGGGGTTGTTGACCAGTGCGCGCGCTATTGCCACGCGCTGCATCTGTCCGCCCGACATCTGATTCGACTTATGCTCCAGCCTATCGCCCAGTCCCACGGCAATCAGTGCATCGATGGCACGTTTGCGCCGTTCGGCTGCCGAAACCGATGAGTTATACATCAGCGGCAATTCCACGTTTTCCACAGCCGTGGTTTTCGGCAGCAAATTATAGTTCTGGAATACGAACCCGATTTTCCGGTTACGCAGGATAGCCCGTTGAGGCTTCGACATGGTGCGCACGCTTACCCCGTCGAGCAGGTATTCGCCGCTTGTAGGCGTGTCAAGACATCCTAACGTGTTCAGCAGCGTAGACTTGCCGGAGCCGGACGTACCCATGATGGTAACAAACTCGCCCTCTTGGATGGAAAACGAGATGCCCCGCAGTGCGTGTACCGTTTCATCGCCCACTTGGAAGTTGCGCTTGATGTTTTGCAGTTCAATAACAGTTTTGCTCATGGCATGTTCCTCCTGCCGCTTATTTTTTATCGTTGTCTTTCTTGTTTCTGTCCGGAGGTCCCGGCATGAATGGGCTGCGTTCGCTTTCGCCTTCAGCAGATTCTATGGCGGGCATTTCGTTCTTCAGTACCGTTTCGGTTACCACTTCCGTACCTTCGCTGATGCCGCCGGTTATTTCGGTATGAATCCCGTCGCTTATACCCGTTTGAACGGGGTGCGCCGTAAAGCCCGTTTCATCCATGGTCCACACTTTATATTGCGCTTCGCAGTCGTTGATGGCCCGTTTCCCGGCAAGCGATTTTTCCGGTGTAAAGCGTAAGGCTTTGTTAGGCACCACGAGTACGTTTTCGCGCGAGTTGGTATAGATGGTTACGTTCGCTGTCAGTCGGGGTTTCAGTTTCAGTTCGGGATTATCGGCTGTTATCACCACTTCGTAGGTAACCACCGTTTCGCTTGTGCTGCTACTGCTGCTACTGCTCGATGAACTGTTTGTGCTTCCTAAACGTATCTGGCGGACGATGCCTTCGAATACATCGTCGGGGTAAGCATCGACGGTAAATGTTACGCGCGCGCTGTCTTTCACCCCGGCTATGTCAGCCTCGTCTACATCTGCTACTACTTGCATTTTGGTCAGGTCGGCAGCGATGTTGAACAGTGTCGGAGTTTCAAACCCTGACGCAACGGTTTGCCCTTCTTCCACATCTTTGCTGGTTACTACCCCGTTGATGGGCGAAGTGATTGTGGCGTACGACAGGTTTCGTTCTGCCTTAGCCAGCTCCGCTTTGTTCTGCTCGTAAGTGGCCAGCGCACGCTGGTAGTTATAAACGCTTTCTTCGTAGTCGGTATCGCTGATAAGCTGTTTTTCGTGTAGTGTGCGGTTACGCTTGTACAACTTTTCTTGGTACTCATATTCCGCCTTAGCCCCGTCGTACGAAGCCTTAGCCGACTGAAGGTCGCTTAGCAGCGTTACCTTATCCATTTCAGCGATAACCTCGCCTTCTTTTACCACCGAGTTATAGTCGACGTAAATTTTATCGATGATACCCGATACCTGCGTACCTACTTCAACTTCCGTTACAGGCTCGATGGTTCCTGTTGCTGTAATTGAATTGCTGACATTTCCTTTTTGGACGGCTTCGGTAACAAAGTCTACCTTATTTTGCGCCTTTTGTCCGCCGAATATCCACACTCCGCCGGCAATCAAGACTACGGCTGCGGTAACTGTGATAATGACTTTCTTTTTATTCATATCTTTAGTTCGTTATTTTTTATAATTCAATTTCTTGACCGGCATAAAAATTAAGTAAGGTTCGGTTCAGTATTGCCATATACTTAGCCTGTATGCGCTGTTGCTGCGCACTGAGCAAGTTGTTTTTTTCGGTAAGCAGTTCTACGGTGTTTTTCATGCCTAAATTAAACTGTTCGCTTACCATGTCGAAGCTAGTCTGGCTGCTTTTCAGTTTTGTTTCAGCCGCCACGTATTGTTGTTGCGCATTCAGTGCATCTAAATAAAGACTTTCAATGGTGGAGTAAAGCTCCTTTTGCGCATTGATGAGGTTGAGCTGCGTGGTGTCGTACTGGAGGCGTGCCTTGCGTATGGAGGTTTTCGTCTGCCGTTGGTCGAAGATAGGGAGACTCAGGCTCAATCCTATCATGTTGTTCCATCCGTATTTCATTTGCTGCGTCCAGTTGTTACTGCTCGAACTGTTTGTCGTGCTCGAAGTAGATGCCGACAGGCTGATGGTAGGCATGTATCCCGCTTTGGCAGAAGAAATGGCAAGTTTGGCATTGTCAATGTCCAGCTTGCTGCTTTTTATCTCCGGCCGCGTAGCCAGTGCCGTCTGGTATACATCCGTCTGCGAAGGAAGTAACTCCATCACATGCTCATCGCTGATATGCGGAAGCACAAGACTCATTTCTTTCGTATTATCCAGCTCTAAAAGCTGCTTCAGCTGCAATTTATAGTTGCGTAAAGTCGATTCCGAAGTAACCAGTTGATATTCATCGTTACTGAGCTGCGCTTCGAGTTGTGCCAAGTCAGCTTTTGAGATGCTTCCTTCTTTAAACAACTCTTGTGCACGTTCGTAAGTAGCGCGGCTTACTTCCACTGTGCCTTTGTTGATGGCAATCGATTCATCCGCATAAAGAATCTGGATAAACAGTTGTGCTATTTGTTCTTTCAGCATGTTTTCGGTTTCGGCAACAGTCAGTTGGGCAATCTCGCGGTTGGTTTTCTGCTGTTTGATGTTGTTCAAACGTTGGTTTCCGTTCCATAACGTCCATTGTGCATTCAGCCCATAGTTTCCGCTGTATGTAGTTTTGCTGTCGCTGCTGATAATCTCCGTACCGCTCACCGTTGAACTGTTCTCTTGGTAAGGGCGGTTTACTACGTTATGTCCTGTACTGAAAGACAGACTCGGAAAGAGCGCAGCTTTAGCCTCCTTAACGTCTTCTTCGCTTTCTTGCAACGAAATTTTGTTTTGTTGGAGTTGGATGTTTTTCTCCAATGCGTAGTTTATGCAGTCTTCCAATGTCCATTGCTTATCTTCTTGAGCCGACAGTGACAAGGCAGAAGTAAGCAAAGCGGTAAATAACAGACTTTGTTGTTTCATCATTCTCTTTTTTAAATTATCTGATGCAAAACTAAACGTCTGTCATCGGAAATACAAAAGAGATAGATTTTCGCACAATTTATCGGGACAAACCCTTGTTTTTTCCCGATAAATTCTTTCCTTTGTAATCATTATAAAAATAGATTATGATTAAAGAAAAGTTTATTAGCGTTTATCGGTTTTATCGGGATGGCTTCAAAGAGATGACATGGGGGCGTACTTTGTGGGCCATAATATTGATAAAGCTGTTCGTGATGTTTTTTATCCTGAAACTCTTTTTCTTTCCTTCGTTCTTGAAAGGAAAGAGTACGGAAGAAAAACAAGATTATGTAGGAACAGAATTAATCAACAGAATGAAATAAACAAAAGAGAATTTTTATGTTAGAAACTATTGACACTTCGATGATTGACTGGGCACGGGCACAGTTTGCCTTGACTGCCATTTATCATTGGCTGTTTGTTCCTCTGACGTTAGGACTGGCAGTCGTGATGGGTATTATGGAAACACTTTACGTTACCACCGGAAATGAGTTTTGGAAACGGACAGCCAAATTTTGGATGAAGTTGTTTGGTATCAATTTCGCCATCGGTGTGGCTACGGGGTTAATACTGGAATTTCAGTTTGGTACGAACTGGAGCAATTACTCATGGTTTGTAGGCGATATATTCGGTGCACCGCTGGCGATAGAAGGTATTCTGGCTTTCTTTATGGAAGCTACTTTCGTGGCTGTGATGTTTTTCGGATGGAACAAAGTCAGCAAGAAGTTCCACTTGGCATCTACATGGCTCACCGGATTGGGTGCAACCATATCGGCTTGGTGGATTTTGGTTGCAAACTCATGGATGCAATATCCCGTGGGAATGGAGTTCAACCCCGAAACAATGCGTAACGAGATGGTCGATTTTATGGCTGTGGCATTCTCGCCTGTGGCTGTTATGAAATTTCTTCATACGGTACTGAGCAGCTGGATTGTAGGTGCGGCGTTTGTTGTCGGCGTCAGTGCGTGGTATTTGCTTCGGAAACGCGAAAAAGAATTGGCGCTTGCCAGTATCCGTGTGGCTGCCTGTGTGGGGCTGTTTGCCGCATTGGTTACAGCTGCAACGGGCGATAAATCCGCTTATCAGGTGGCACAAGTGCAGCCGATGAAGCTGGCAGTGATGGAAGGACTGTACGACGGAGGCACCAATCAGCCGCTTACCGTAGTAGGACCTATCAAGATACCTCAGATGCTTTCTTTCCTTGCCACGCGCGAAGCATCGGGTTACGTGCCGGGCATCAATAATATTCTGAATGGAGGCTATGAGCAGCCCGACGGTTCTGTAGCCCTGTCAGCCGAAGAAAAGATAGTACGCGGTAAAAAAGCAATTTCGGCTCTTGCCGATTTCCGCAGTGCCAAGCAGTCGGGCGATGAGGCCGCCGCTGCCGAAGCACTTCAAACCATCGAAGAAAACATGCCTTATTTCGGTTACGGATACATTAAAGATACAGCCACACTTGTTCCTCATGTAGGAACGATGTTCTGGGCTTTCCGTGTTATGGTAGGACTGGGAATGTATTTCATAGCCTTCTTTGCCCTGATACTGTTCCTGAGTTATAAGAAACGTCTGGGCGAAATAAACTGGTTGCATTACGTAGCCTTGTGGACCATTCCGTTGGCATACATCGCCAGCCATGCAGGATGGATTGTAGCAGAAGTAGGACGTCAGCCGTGGACTATCCAAGACATGTTGCCGGTCAATGCCGCCGTGTCAAAACTGGAGGCAGGTTCTGTACAGACTACCTTCTTTATCTTCCTTGTGATGTTTACCCTGCTGCTGATAGCCGAAATAGGTATCATGGTGAAGGCGATAAAGAAAGGAGCAGAATAAAAAACAAAAGAAACAATCAATCTAAAATCTAAAATTTATGGATTCAACCTATATATTCTTGCAACACTATTGGTGGTTTTTAGTATCCCTATTGGGAGCTTTGCTGGTATTTTTGTTGTTTGTTCAGGGAGGAAATTCTTTGCTTTTCCTGTTAGGACGTACAGAACAAGAACGTTCCTTGCTGGTTAACTCTACCGGACGCAAATGGGAGTTTACCTTTACTACCCTTGTAACCTTCGGCGGAGCTTTCTTTGCTTCTTTCCCACTGTTTTACAGCACCAGCTTCGGCGGAGCTTATTGGCTTTGGATGATAATCTTGTTCAGCTTCGTGCTTCAGGCTGTGTCTTATGAGTTTCAGTCGAAGTTAGGAAATTTGTTGGGCAAACGTACATATCAATATTTCCTTGTTTTGAACGGACTGGTTGGTCCACTGCTGCTGGGCACGGCGGTAGCCACGTTTTTCAATGGTTCTAACTTCATTGTGAGCAAGGGTAATCTGACCGACCAGATGATGCCCGTTATCAGCCAGTGGGCAAATAATTGGCACGGACTTGACGCATTGCTCGACCTTTATAATCTGATTCTCGGCATAGCAGTGTTCTTCCTCGCCCGTATATTGGGAAATCTGTATTTCATCAATAACATCCGTAACGATGAACTGATCGGTCGTTGTCGTCGGCAGTTGCGGGTAGACGCCGTTCTGTTTCTGTTCTTCTTCTTGTGGTTTGTCATCCGCACGTTGCTGAAAGACGGTTTTGCGGTCGACCCAACGAGCGGAGCCGTATTCATGGAACCGTATAAGTATTTTAATAATCTGATAGAAATGCCTTACCTGCTCGTGCTGTTCCTGATAGGAGTGGTGGGAGTATTATACGGCATAGGGAAAAGCATTTTCTGTAATACCTATACCCGCGGTATCTGGTTTGCCGGAATAGGAACTGTTCTTACCGTTCTGGCATTGCTGCTTACCGTAGGATATAACAATACGGCATACTATCCTTCGTTGGTCGATGCACAAAGCTCGTTGACGATAGCCAACAGTTGTTCCAGTGAGTTTACGCTGAAAACAATGACATACGTTTCCATCCTCGTTCCTTTTGTATTGGCTTACATCGTCTACGCATGGCGCGCCATCGACCGCAAGCCGATAACGATGGAAGAGTTGGAAAACGACGGACACAAGTATTGATTCTTTGCTTCGCATAGAGCGGTAAAACAAAAAACTCCGGTTGCAAATCAAAACTGTTGCAACCGGAGTTTTTTTTGTTTGTATTATCTGTTTGCTGCGAGTAGCTCGTCTCAACCCAGATAAGCAGCTACCGCTTCGGCACACCGCTCTCCGTCGATTCCGGCAGATACAATGCCTCCGGCGTAACCCGCACCTTCTCCGCAGGGAAATAGTCCCTTAACCGTGACGTGCTGTAAGCTGTCTGCATCGCGTAAGATGCGGAGCGGGGCAGAGGTACGTGTCTCAATGGCTATCATCACCGCCTCGTTGGTCAGAAATCCGTTGGAACGTTTGCCGAATTGCTGGAAGCCTTTGTTCAGGCGCTGACCGATGAAAGGAGGAAGCCAGAAATGAAGCGGCGAAGAAATCAGTCCCGGGCTGTACGAACTGGGAGGAAGGTCGTAGCTCAGCTTCTTTCGGGTGAAATCAACCATGCGTTGGGCAGGTGCCGTTTGGCGCATACATCCTTGTTGCCAACATATTTGCTCCATTTGTTCTTGGAAACGCATCATGGCAAGCGTATGTACGGTATTTTCTTGTAGTTTATCGCCCTGCCGGATAAGTTCTTCGGTTTCTGCTTCAGCCGAATTGGGGAAAGATTCACACGCCGGAAGTTGCAGCGAGGGGTCGAGTAAGTCTTCCGGACGTATCTCTACCACCATGCCCGAATTACTCCACTTGGTGCCCCGGTTACTTGGACTCATTCCGTTTACCACCAACTGATGAGGCCCGCTGGCGGCAGGGACTACAAATCCTCCCGGACACATGCAAAAACTGTATACCCCGCGTCCGTCTACCTGCTGAACGAAACTGTATTCCGCTGCCGGCAGATACTTACCGCGTCCTTTCCGGCTGTGGTACTGTATCTGGTCGATTAACATCGAAGGGTGCTCCAACCGGACACCCACGGCGATGCCTTTTGTTTCCATCTGTACACCGTTTCGGTAAAGCCAGCGGTAAACGTCGCGTGCCGAGTGTCCCGTAGCCAAGATAACCGGTCCGCGGAATGTTTTTCCCGTATTCGTTTCGATGCCCGTTACCTTGTCTCCTTCGATAATCAGTGCGTCCATGCGCGTTTGGAAATGAACTTCGCCTCCACATTCCAAAATTGTATTCCGCATGTTTTCGATTACCCGAGGCAACTTGTCCGTACCGATGTGCGGATGTGCATCAATCAGGATGGAAGTGCTTGCACCATGCTGGCAGAACACGTTCAGAATCTTGTCCACGTTGCCACGCTTTTTGCTGCGTGTGTACAGTTTGCCGTCGGAATAAGCACCCGCACCGCCTTCTCCGAAGCTGTAATTCGATTCCGGATCCACCTTATGTTCGCGGCTGATGCGTGCCAAGTCTTCTTTCCGTTCGCGTACGTTCTTTCCGCGTTCCACCACGATGGGACGCAGCCCTAATTCAATGAGTCGCAACGCCGCAAAGAGTCCGCCGGGACCTGCCCCCACCACGACGACCGGTTGCTTCCCCTCCACGTTCGGATATTCGGTACGTACAAACTGCTCGTCTGCAGGGTCTTCGTTGACAAACACCTGCACTTTCAGATTGATGTAAATCGTTCGCTGGCGTGCATCGATGCTTCGTTTCAGCGTGCGTACAGCGTGGATGGTACGAATGTCGAGCCCTTTTTCGCGACTGATGTATTCTTTTAATGTCTGTTCGCTTACTGCCTGCTCAGGCAAAGCGCGTAATTGATATTCGTGAATCATATATTCTGTTTTATTTCACCACAGATTACACAGATTATCTCAAGTTATTTTACATACCTTCTGATGCCGTTCTGTAAGTTTTCTGTGTTGAAGTTAATTAGTAATCCTAAATGAATGTTTGATAATTTCAAGTAAGTCAATAACTGTGCAGTATGTATCGGTAACAGATTTTCTACGGATTTCAGCTCAACCATCACTTTATTTTCTACTAAAATGTCTATTCTGTATGTATTAGGCAGGAGGATTCCGTTATAATTGATACCAAGTTCTTTTTGTCTTTCGTAACGTAATCCGCTTTTTTCTAACTCATAGCATAGGCAAGTTTCGTATGTACTTTCCAATAAGCCCGGACCTAATGCTTTGTGTACTTTGTATGCACAGCCTATGATGTCGTATGATATTTTGTTTAATTCTGGGGTTGTCATGAAATATAAGTTGAAATGATAATAGGTGAAATCTGTGTAATCTGTGGTGAAGAGAATCTATCCGAACAGCTCACGGAAAGCTTCTTCCACTTTTCTCACCGGTATTAGCTGAATATGAATCTTCGTACGGTCCAGTCCCTGCAAGTTATGTTTCGGAATGAGCATACGCTTGAAACCCAGCTTCTCCGCCTCACCGATGCGCTGTTCGATGCGGTTTACCGGACGGATTTCACCGCTAAGCCCCACTTCGCCCGCCATACAGACTCCCGGCTCTATCTCAGCATCCATGTTGCTGGAAAGAATGGCACTGATAACGGCGAGGTCGATAGCCGGGTCGTTCACCTTCAGACCTCCCGCAATGTTCAGAAATACGTCTTTTTGCGCCAGCTTGAATCCTACACGCTTTTCGAGTACCGCCAGCAGCATGTTCATGCGGCGCAGGTCGAAACCCGTAGCAGAGCGTTGAGGCATTCCGTAAGCAGCGGTGCTGACCAGTGCCTGCACCTCGATTAGGAACGGACGGATGCCCTCTACCGCGCAGGCGATGGCTACCCCGCTCATGCCCTCATGGTCTTGTGTCAGCAGCAGTTCCGAAGGATTGCTTACCTGACGCAAACCGTCTTGCCGCATTTCGTAAATGCCCAGTTCGGCAGTGCTCCCGAAACGGTTCTTGATGCTGCGCAAGATGCGGTACATGTAATGCTGGTCGCCTTCAAACTGAAGCACCGTGTCTACGATATGCTCCAATACTTTCGGTCCTGCAATGCTCCCTTCTTTGTTGATATGCCCGATGAGGATGACGGGAGTGCCCGTTTCTTTGGCAAATTTCAGGATGGCCGCCGAACACTCACGCACTTGTACGATGCTACCCGGCGACGAGTCGATGTTTTCAGTGGAAATGGTCTGGATGGAGTCGATGACCACCAAGTCGGGCGCAGTGTTTTTGATATGGGTAAAGATTTGTTCCAGCGAAGTCTCGCAGGCGATAAGCAGATTACCCGATTCGGGATGCGGAATACGGTCGGCACGCAGTTTCAGCTGGCGTGCGCTTTCCTCGCCCGACACATACAGGATTTTTTGATTCGACAACCGTAACACGGTTTGCAGTACGAGCGTTGATTTACCGATGCCCGGTTCGCCGCCGATTAAGGTAAGAGACCCTTGCACCAGTCCGCCTCCCAACACGCGGTTCAATTCATCGTCCTGCATGTCGATACGTTGCTCATCACTCGATATGATTTCTTTCAGATATTGAGGTTTCGAGCGTACCGACTCTATTCCGTGAGCCACGTGTTTGGCTACGGGCGTTTCTTTGCGTACCACTTCTTCTACAAATGTATTCCACTGTCCGCACGAAGGACATTTTCCCACCCACTTCGGTGATTCCTGTCCGCAGTTGGTACATACGTACACGGTTTTCTCTTTACCCATACTATTTATTTTGCTTTTATGAATGCTCCTTTCTGATACAAAGGTACGAAAATAAGGTTATATTTTTTTATGTTCCCCGAAATTATCCCGTTCCATGAAAGAGAGGACTAATAAAAATGTTTCTTATGTTGTTACAAATGTTGCAAGTACACAAAATTACACGTTGATGCAACATTCTTTTTATTTGTTTATGTCTGTAAGTAATACATTTGCAATGCTCAATCAGAATAAAGATTGATAAAACAAATGTTTAACAATTTAAATTTAATATGTAATGAAAGGCATGAAAAGAACATTCCTTTTTACACTTTTCCTTATAGGATTATGTGTATCGGTGCAAGCCCAAAACTTACAGGTAAGTGGAACAGTGATTGCTAAATCAGACGGACTGCCGGTTATCGGTGCTTCTGTCGTTGAAGTGGGCAACAATACCAATGGTATCATAACCGACTTCGATGGAAACTTTACGCTAACGGTTAAAGAAGGAGCGGAAATCTCCATTTCTTATGTAGGGTGTAAGACTCAAACCCTGAAAGCGCAAAAAGTAATGAAGATTGTTTTGGAAGAAGATTCCGAAATGTTGGATGAAGTGGTGGTAACGGGTTATCAAACCCAACGTAAAGCCGATTTGACCGGTTCGGTAGCGGTAGTCTCTACGGAGGAGTTAAAGACCAGTCCGGACATGGATCCGATGAGGGCTTTGCAAGGTAAAGTTCCGGGTATGACTATCACCACAAATGGTTCTCCTATCGGTACCGGTACGGTGCGTATCCGTGGTATTGGTTCATTCAATTCTTCACAAGACCCGTTGTATGTAATCGATGGTGTACCTACAAATCAGGCTTTAAACTCTTTGAACGCGAATGATATTGAAAGTATGCAGGTATTGAAAGATGCTGCTTCGGCTTCTATTTACGGTTCGCGTGCTTCGAATGGTGTCATCATTATTACTACAAAGAAAGGTAAGAAAGGAGATAAGATTAAGGTAGACTTCTCGGCTAATCTGACGGCACAGTTTTATACATCGCAATCGTTTATGAAATTGTTGAACTCTGCTGAATATGCTACAGCGATGGCACAGGCAGCATTGAATGACGGACTTGACCCGGTGACTTACGCAGGCAATTACGGTTTAAACCTGAACGCTGCTACAGGAACTCCGATTACTGTATGGAATCCGGCTACCAGCAGTTATGTTAATTACACGGTCAATGGGTTATATGACGGATATATCAACAGCAAGAAAACGATGCGCTACTCGGATACCGATTGGCTTGACGAAATTTCACGCACAGGTTTTGCCCAAACATACGATTTGTCTTTATCGCACGCCACAGACAAACATTCAACAATGTTTTCATTAGGTTATAAAAAGAATAATGGTATATTGAATTATACAAGTTTTGAGAACTTCTCAGCTCGTATGAACTCCTCGTACAATATTAATAAATATGTGTCTGTAGGCGAAAACTTTACGGTTACTTATTCTAAACAAGTTGATTGCGCCCCAATGGAAAACGCATTGAAGATGGCTCCTACTGTACCGGTTTATGAAGAAGATGGAGTTACGTTTGCCGGACCTGTGGGAGGTATGAGCGACCGTCAGAATCCGGTGCGCGAACAATACGATAACCGCAACAACCATTTGGATTACTGGCGTCTGTTTGGTAATGCTTACGTTGAAATCAAACCGATAAAAGGATTGACTTTGCGTTCTAATTTTGGCTTGGACACGTATTTGTCATTCATCAACTCGATGACTCCTACGTTCCATTCGGATATTGTGAACAATGATATTGCTAAGACCAATTTGTCGCATCGGAATCAGGTGAATTGGACGTGGTCGAATACAGCAAACTATAATTTCAAGGTAGCAGACAAACACGATATCACAGTCTTGCTCGGTGCTGAAATGTCGAAAGAAAGCACGGTTGATTTTACGGCTTATTCAGAAGGCTATGCATTGGAAGATCCTGATTATATGTGGCCGAATGCCGCTACCGGTTCGATGAGAAACAGTGGTGCTAAGTTTGGTTACCGTTTGGCTTCTTTCTTCGGAAAGGTGGATTATAATTATGACGATTTGATTTTGGCTTCATTTACAATCCGTCGTGATGGTTCTTCCCGTTTTGGTAGAGATAACCGCTGGGGTACTTTCCCGGCAGCAACGTTGGGTTTCCGTATTTCTAAATTGTTGGAAAAAGATTGGATGGATGACTGGAAGATTCGCCTTTCTTGGGGTGAGACCGGTAACCAAGCCATCGATAATAATGCGCAATTTGGTTTGTACACTGTAGATTATGGTTTGGATCGTGTAACTTCTACTGCTTACGATTTGTTCTTGCAAGGCTCGGGCACGTTCCCCTCTGGTTATCGCGCCACTCAGCTTGCCAATCCGAACTTGAAATGGGAATCGGCTACGCAATACAATATAGGTACTGACTTTACACTCCTTCACGGAAGCCTGTATGGGTCTATTGACGGATATATCAAGGATGTAGATGATATGTTGATAACTCCTTCTTATTTAGGTGCGATCGGAGAAGGCGGTGCTTCTTGGTTGAATGGTCCTTCGTTGCGTAACTGGGGTATGGAGTTTGCTTTGGGCTACCGTACGAATCTTGCTTGTGGGTTAGGAATGGATATTAGCGCAAACGCTGACTTCTTCCGTAACAAGGTGACTTATTTGCCATCGTCTACTACCGGTTCATACGCCCATACCTCTAAGGAAAACTTAGTACAGTCGGGTATGCCATACGGTTCAATTGTAGGATATGTGGTAGAGGGCTTGTTCCAAACTCAAGCGGAAGTAGATGCGTCGGGACAGCCTAACGCACGTGTAGGAGGATTAAAGTATGCTGATTTGGATAAGAATGGTGTGATTAATGCAGATGATCAAGATTGGGTTTACAATCCGGTTCCCAAATTCTCATACGGACTTAATATTGCTTTGAATTATAAGAACTTCGACCTCAGCATGTTTTGGCAAGGCGTTTGCGACAAGGATGTTTATAACAACCAGAAATTCCAGACCGATTTTTGGAGTGTGACGGATGCCGGTTCTAACAAAGGTAATCGTTTGTTGAATGCTTGGAATACCAACAATACCGGTTCAACGATTCCGATGCTGACCACCTCAAACACGGCAGACGAAGGACGCGCTTCAAGTTACTTCGTTGAAAACGGTTCTTACCTGAAACTGCGTACTTTGCAGTTGGGCTACAATGTTCCGGATATGTTCCTGTCTAAGTTTAAGATGAGTAGTGCCCGTATCTATGTATCAGGACAGAACTTGCTGACCATCAAGAGCAAGAGCTTGACTTGCCCTGACCCTGAAAATCCGGATTGGAATTATCCGTTGGCTACATCGGTTTCATTTGGTTTACAAATAGGTTTCTAATTTAAATTAATGAGGATTTTGTCATGAAAAAAATATATACATACGTTTTTGCCTGTGCTTTAGGATTAGGTTTTACAGGCTGTAATGATTTCTTGGATTACAACCCTACCGCAGTGGTAGACGAAGACAAAGCGTTTGCAGAACCGGAATCTATGGTTAATGCTGCATACGCTATGCTGGGAGACTGCTGGTACACTTACCCGTTCAACCTGTTCCCGTATGGCGACATTACGTCCGACGATTGCTTGAAAGGTGGATCGGGTAGTACCGACACCGGTTATCATGCCTTTGATATTTGGACAACCTTGACTCCTACCACTCCGGGCGAGATGGATGAATTATGGTATCGCTTGTACTGTGCTATATCACGTTGTAACCGTGCGTTGGTTTCTTTGGAGCAGAACGGCGTTTCCGCATTGGGAGAAGAAACCACTAACCAGCGTGTGGCAGAAGTCAGATTCTTGCGCGGACATTTCTATTATAAACTGCTCACTGTTTTCCGTAAAATTCCGTGGATTGACGAAGAGGTGTATAAGAACCAAACATTCGAACAGGTTCGCAATGATGCCCTTACTTATGAAGAACTGTTCCAGAATGTGATTGATGATTTTCAAGCTGCTTATGACGTGTTGCCGGAAAAAGGACCCGGTGAAGACGGACGTGCCAATAAGATTGCGGCAGCAGCCTATTTGGCTAAGTGTTATTTGAATTTGGCTTGGGGTGATGGGTATGAAGCTACTACCGGCGTAAACCATATCAATAATGAATATATGCAGAAGGTAGTAGACTATACTGATGATGTAATAAACTCGCAATACGGTTACATGGAAGATTTCGGCGACATATTCCTTCCTGAATATAAGAACAGCAAAGAATCGGTATTTGCCGTTCAAACTTCCGATTACGAAGATGATAATACTACTTACGGACGCGCCAACTGGTCGAATACATTGAACGGCTGCTGGGGAATGTGGTCTTGTGGATGGGATTTCCATAAACCTTCTCAGAACTTGGTGAACGCATTCAAGACGAAAAACGGTCTGCCGATGTTCGATGACTATAACGATGAAATCGATTATCCGATTAATGGTCAGCCTACCGACCAGAAATGGGATCCGCGTTTGTTCCATACTGTCGGGATGCCTACATTCCCTTACAAATATGAAGAACAATACATGATGACTACCGGCAACTCGCGTACACCGAGCGAGTACGGTTTCTACACATCTTTGAAAGAAGTCCCGCAACGTTCGCAAGGCGAAACTTTCAATGGCTCTTGGCAGGCTTTTGCAATGAACGATTATGTGTTCCGCTATACGGATGTGATGTTGATGCGCGCCGAAGCATTGATTGAGTTGAACCGTTTGGATGAGGCTGAAGATATTGTAAACGATATCCGTAGCCGTGCAGCCAATTCTGTCAGCAAGCATATAGCGTATGCCGCCGACCAGTGTGAAATAGCCCTTTATCCTGCCGGATATTTTTCAGACAAAGAAACAGCACGTAAGTGTTTGCGCTGGGAACGGCGTTTGGAAATGGCTATGGAAAACGGACGTTATTTCGACCTGCGCCGTTGGGGCATAGCTTCTCAAACGCTGAATGCTTATTTTGAAAGCGAACAAAAGTCGGTATATACGTATGTAAACCAATCTGGTGAAACCGTAAACCAAACCTACGGGTTGTATTATAAGGATGCCCATTATACGGCAGGGAAGAATGAATTTTTCCCGATACCTTACAATCAGATGTTCTACATCCCCGGGTTGTACACCCAAAACAAGGGATATGAATAATCGAAGTATGGTTTTATATCAAACTAAAAATTGCATATTAAACAGAGCTTGCTTAAATTTGACAATCGAACTATAAACAAGAAACAAAGCAACGGGTTTGCCTTGTAAAACGCTACGGTTAGTTTTTTAATTTTATGCGGATGAATTTCTCGGTTCTACCCGAAGGATTTATTTACACTTCGGGTAGAATTTTTCAAACGCTGGAATGAGGTTTGAACCAGGTTTAGGCAGGCTTTGTAATTTATTAATCTTTAAGACCTTAAAACATGATTGAGTTAAAGAAAAAGAGCATTGTAAATACCATGAAAGCGGCATGTTTGTGTTCGTTGATTGGTTGGGGCGCGATGGCGAATGCTGCGGAGTCGTCCGTGTCTGTCCGTCATTTGGCAAACGAGCAGAATATTGTTTTTGTTAAAGGAGCCAAGAAATACCTGTTGTTGCCCGTGCAAGATAATGCACCCGAGAGCAAGGTTTGCATAGTAGTGGATAACCGGCAGCAGGGAGTTGTGGCCAATGTACGTTTGGCACGCGATCAGGTAGATTATTATATACCGTTCGACTTGTCGGCATACGAGGGAAAAGACATTTCCGTCGATATTCAAGGGATGCCCGAATCTTCTCTCTGCTGGGAAAAGATGAGCCTTTCAGATACGTTTGATATGACGAACCGTGAGAAATTCCGTCCTGTTTATCACCATACCCCTGCTTACGGCTGGATGAACGACCCGAACGGAATGTTCTATAAAGACGGGGTGTATCATTTGTATTTCCAGCATAATCCTTACGGATCTACGTGGGGAAACATGACGTGGGGACACTCCACGACCACGGATTTGGTGAACTGGAATTATGAAGGACTTGCCATAAAGCCAGATGCGTGGGGAGCTGTTTTCAGTGGTTCGGCTGTGGTAGATTATGACAATACAGCCGGTTTTGGGAAAAACGCGGTGGTAGCTTTTTATACTTCGGCAAAGTCCAGTCCGTGGGGAGATACCCAGTCGCAAAGTATGGCTTATAGCCTTGATAACGGGAAAACATTTGTGAAATATGCGTATAATCCTGTTGTAACTTCCTCTAAGCGTGATTTTCGCGATCCGAAAGTATTTTGGTATGCCCCCGACAAACATTGGGTGATGATTCTTGCCGGCGGTCAGGAAATGGATATTTATTCTTCAAAGAATCTGAAAGATTGGAAATACGAAAGTAGTTTCGGGGCAAAACAAGGTGCTCACGGCGGTGTGTGGGAATGTCCGGATTTGGTCGAGTTGCCCGTAGAAGGTACGAAAGAAAAGAAATGGGTGTTGATTTGTAACATTAACCCCGGCGGTCCTTTCGGAGGAAATGCAGCTCAGTATTTCGTGGGAACGTTTGATGGAAAGAAGTTTGTGAACGAATCGCCTACCCAAACCAAATGGATGGACTGGGGGAAAGACCATTACGCCACGGTAACTTTCAGCAATGCCCCAGGCGGACGTTGCATCGCTTTGGGATGGATGAGCAACTGGCAATACCAGACCGTGCTTCCTACCTTGCAGTACAGAGGCTCGAACACGATAGCCCGCGACCTCACCCTTTACCGTCAAGACGGGGAACTGCTGCTGAGATGTGCTCCCTCACCCGAAATAGAAAAGGCACGGATGCAGAAAGTAAGCGTACCTTCGTTTAAGGTGAGTGACTCGTATGATTTGGCATCGCTGTTAGAAGGTAACGACGGAGCTTATGAAATAGACATGACCATCAAAAACTCGGGTGCATCGAAAATCATGTTTACCCTGTCAAACGACAAAGGGGAAAAGGTGAACATGTATTACGACATCATGCGCAAACAGTTTGTAATGGACAGAAGCGAGAGCGGGAAAGTGGATTTCAGCGTAGATTTCCCTGCCGTGACGGTGGCTCCCGTGTATGACACCGACAATATCCGTCTCCGCCTGTTTGTCGACCGTACCAGCATAGAGGCTTTCGGGGAAGGCGGCAAGTTTGTAATGACTAACCAAGTATTCCCTACGGAACCCTATAACAAGATGTCTTTTGTTTCTGTGCGCGGTAACTTTACCGTCAAGTCGATGGATGTGTATAAATTAGGAAACAACAAATAACGAACGAATAAGTGACGAATTATGACAATAGATAATAAAATAAAGTATGGAAAACTGATTCCCGTGATGCTCTGTTTCTTTGCGATGGGGTTTGTTGACTTGGTGGGAATCGCGTCCAACTATGTGAAAGCCGATTTAGGACTGACAGATTCGGAAGCGAATATATTTCCTTCGCTCGTATTCTTTTGGTTTTTGATATTCTCTGTACCTACGGGAGTATTGATGAATAAAATAGGACGTAAGAAAACAGTATTACTTAGTCTTGTAGTGACATTTGCATCGTTACTGATTCCTATTTTCGGAGACAGCTATGGGGTAATGCTTTGCTCGTTCTCTTTGTTGGGCATCGGTAATGCTCTGATGCAAACTTCGCTTAATCCGTTGTTGAGCAACATTATTTCGGGCGATCGCTTGGCTAGTACTTTGACTTTTGGACAGTTTGTAAAAGCTATCGCTTCGTTTCTTGCTCCTTATTTGGCTATGTGGGGGTCTTTGCAAGCTATCCCCACTTTCGGATTGGGTTGGCGGATGTTATTCCCGATTTATATGGTGATTGCCATCTTTGCAATTTTGTTTCTGTCGGTTACTCCGATTGAGGAAGAAAAAGCTGATAGTGCTTCCGGATTCATGGATTGTTTGAAGCTGTTGGGAAAACCTTTTATACTTTTGTCATTCCTCGGTATTATGTGTCATGTGGGCATTGATGTAGGAACGAATACTACGGCACCTAAAATCCTGATGGAACGTGTGGGTATGACACTGACAGAAGCCGGATTTGCTACCAGTTTGTATTTCATATTCCGTACTTTAGGATGTTTTTCCGGAGCGTTCATCTTACGCGTGATGTCGGCCAAACGATTTTTCCTGATAAGTGTCTGCTGCATGTTATTGGCTATGGTTGGGCTGTTTGCATTCCATTCGCTGGTTATTATCTACGTGTGTATCGCATTGATAGGTTTTGGTAACTCGAATGTATTCTCTATTGTTTTTTCACAAGCTTTGCTCAACAGACCTGATAAGAAAAACGAGGTGTCAGGACTGATGATTATGGGTTTGTTTGGCGGAACAGTATTCCCATTATTTATGGGATTTGCTAGCGATGCTATCGGTCAAGACGGTGCTGTGGCTGTTATGACGGTAGGAGTGATTTACCTTTTGTTTTATACATTGAAAATTAAACATTAAAAAGTAATATTTATGGATAACACTTTTGTAGTTGGAATGGGAGAAGCACTTTGGGACGTGCTTCCGGAAGGAAAGAAAATAGGTGGTGCACCGGCAAATTTTGCATACCATGTATCACAGTTCGGATTAAACAGTTGTGTAGTGAGTGCGGTAGGCGATGATAAACTGGGCATGGAAATATTAGACAATTTCCGTGAAAAGAAACTAAATTGCATGATTGAAACCGTGCCTTACCCAACCGGAACGGTTCAGGTAGAACTTGATGCCGAGGGAGTACCGTGTTACGACATCAAAGAAGGGGTGGCGTGGGACAATATACCATACACTCCGGCACTGGAGGGGTTGGCACGCCAGACTCGTTCGGTATGTTTCGGTTCATTGGCACAACGAAGTGTGGTGTCTCGCGAAACTATCAACCGCTTTTTGAGCGCAATGCCCGATGGTGAAGGCCAATACAAGATTTTCGATGTAAATCTGCGTCAAGGTTTTTATACGAAAGAAATTCTTTGTAACTCCATGAGGCAATGCAATATATTAAAAATCAACGATGAAGAGTTAGTAACCATCAGCCGTATGTTTGGTTATCCGGGTATTGATTTGCAAGACAAATGTTGGATTCTGTTGGCAAAATATAACCTTAAAATGTTAATTCTTACTTGTGGCGTGAACGGAAGTTATGTGTTTACTCCTGGAGAAATTTCGTTTGTAGAAACCCCGAAAGTAGAAGTTGCCGATACGGTAGGGGCGGGAGATTCATTTACTGCTACGTTTGTGGCCGCTATTCTGTTAGGGAAACCGGTGAGTGAGGCACACAAACTGGCTGTAGAAGTTTCGGCATACGTTTGTACCCAAAACGGTGCAATGCCCGAATTACCGGTTTATCTGAAAAGCAGAATTAAATGAGCAAGTTAGACATAAATTTTGAATAAAACAGTGCTTGTGGGTACTGAAACAAATAAGAAGCTGTGTCAAAGTGAAATTTGAGACAGCTCTTTTTGTGACTTTTTAATAGGGCATTTATATATGTTTGTATATCTCAGAATATTTAATTAGTTTTGCAATAACTTGTTAACCGTCCTGCAGGTAGGTCGGATTGTTTTTTATTGAGTATATACCATAACATTTATACAGGATGAGAGAGTATTACCAAAGAAACATTGAGAATCGTTTGATTATTCCTACAAAACTATTCTTACAACGTGAGAAGTCGAGTGGCATTATTTTAGCAGTTTCTGTTATTTTGGCATTGATACTTGCTAATTCACCCTTTCGCGAGAGCTATTTTTCGGTATTGAAGTATCATTTCGGTTTTGTATTCAACGACCAACCGTTCTTCAACTTCAGCGTAGAGCATTGGATTAATGACGGGCTGATGTCGATGTTTTTCTTCGTGATAGGCTTGGAGCTGAAGCGCGAGTTTATCGACGGCGAACTGCGTCATATACGCAAGGTGACCCTGCCCGTGGCGGCAGCCATCTTCGGAATGCTTTTCCCCGCTGCCTTTTATCTGTTATTCAACTTCGGCACTCCCGCAGTGGATGGTTGGGGAGTGCCTATGGCCACAGATATCGCTTTTGCTTTGGCCGTCCTCTATATGCTTGGCGACCGCGTACCGATGTCGGCAAAAGTATTTCTGACCACACTTGCCATCGTGGACGATTTGGGAGCGGTGGTTGTGATTGCCCTTTTCTACACGTCTCATATCTCTTTGTGGAATTTGGCGATCGGTCTGTGTTTCTTGGGCGTGATGTTCCTCGGCAACAGACTTGGAGTGAAAAACATTTGGTTCTACGGTATTCTGGGAATCGGAGGTGTATGGGTAGCGTTTCTGACATCGGGTATCCACGCCACAATCTCTGCCGTTTTAGCAGCTATGGTTATTCCGGCAGACTCACACATCCCCGAAGCTGCATTTATAGCGCGTGCGAAGAAACTTATCCGACAATTTGAGCAAGTTGATTCCGGTGACATAAAGATGTTGAAGCCCGACCAAGTAGAAATCTTGTCGAAAGTCAAGTCCGGCTCATTACAGGCAACCCCTCCGCTCCAACGTCTCGAACACAGTCTTCATCCGTTGGTATCCTTCGTCATTATGCCGGTTTTCGCCCTTGCCAACGCCGGAGTATCGTTTGTCGACATGGATTTGAGTGTACTGAGTGCCAATAATGTAGCTATCGGTGTGCTGGTGGGACTGCTGTTGGGTAAACCCTTAGGAATCATTTTCGCGGTATGGCTGACAGAAACGATGGGAATAGGAAAGCGGTCGCGTTCGATGACGTGGCGTACAGTGGCAGGATTGGGCTTTTTAGCTTCTATCGGATTCACGATGTCAATGTTCGTAACCGTACTTGCTTTTCAGTCGGCCGATAACCACATGCAGGCAAAAGTAGGAATCTTTGCAGCCTCCATCATTGGTGGAATCATCGGATATCAACTGTTGAAAAAGAAATCATAAATAAAAAGAGTCCATGTTATGATATATGCAAATATAAAATCCTGTTATCAATCATTTTTTTGAATGTTTTCTCTGTGTATAGGTAAAACTTTATCCGTATTTTTGTTCCGTTAAAATCTTTGAAAAACAACATGAAGCGGTTGGGATTATTGATTTATATTTTGCTGGGGATTATCTTAGGCATAAAGGCTAATCCGTTTTATGCCGTTCGGCAATTAGGTATGGAGCAGGGATTGTCGAATAACAACGTGGTAGACATCGTGCAAGATAAACGGGGGCGGTTGTGGTTTGCTACCGAAGAGGGGCTGAATCGTTTTGACGGGAGCGGCTTCATCTCTTATTATAAAGAGGAAAAAGGAGGGCTGACGGGAAACGAGTTAAACTGTCTGTTGGATGACCCTGCGGATTCTTTGCTTTGGATAGGAACTCAGCGTGCCGGGTTGAATGTGTATGATTACGCAAACGACCGGTTTACTTATTATCGCCACATTGACGGCGATTCGAACAGTTTGATAACCAACGATATTACCGATATTGTTCCGGCTGCGGATGGGAATATTTGGATTTCTACATATTGGAGTGGAATAGAATATTTCGATAAGCAGAAGAAACAGTTTATACATTATAATCAAGACAACGTTTCAGGACTGGTTAGTAATCAGGTATGGTCGATTCTTGACGGGAAAGACGGTTATTTATATATAGGTCATGTATCCGATGGATTTACAGTGCTTTCTATAAAAGACAGAACGGCACGCAATTATAAAGCGGATTCGGAAAATCCGAATGCCCTGCCGGGAAACGAAGTCAAGTGCGTATGCAAAGACTTGAACGGGAATATTTGGATTGGCACAAACCGGGGATTGGCGCTTTTCGACCCTCAGAGCGGGAAATTTGTTGCTTTCAAAGACCGCGAAGGCAGATTAAACCGGTACGTGTTTGATCTTTGCCAGTTTGCTGACAATAAGTTATGGATAGCGATGGAGTTGGGCGGAATAGCGATACTCGACTTGTCGCAGCGCATGTTTGTTGCTCCGGATAATTTTAAGTTTGAATTTGTTGATGACGGGAATGAGTTTTACGGACTATCCAATTCCAGTATCCGCTGTTTGTATCAAGACTCGTTTAACAATGTCTGGGCAGGAGTATGGGGCGGAAACATTCGTTTCTTCAGCAGTGTTCCCTCTCTTTTCGGTATTTACAACTATTCTCCTTTTCAGGCATCCGATGTCGTGTTGAGCGACCCCGTGGTAATGTCTGTTTGTTGCGACAAGGAAGGTAAGATATGGGTAGGCACCAATGAAGGTTTGAATATATTTCAAAATGGAAAACGCATCGCCACGTTGACAAACACTACGGGCGATTATCGTGTGAATATCGTGCAGTCGTCATTATGCGATTCGAAAGGGCGATTGTGGTTCGGGCTGTTTCGCGGCGGAGTAAATCTGTATGATGAACGTACTCACGTTTTTCGCCAGCTATTTCCGAAAAGCAAGGCAGGAACAGACGTCCGCGAGATTTATGAAGACAATGACCACGTTATCTGGCTTTCTACAAGCAAAGGTATTTATAAGGTAGACGGCGAAACGCTATCTATTATAGAACATTATGAACTGGGACATTCGTTGGTACGAAGCATACGGAAAGACCGGAATGGCAATTTGTGGGTCGGTACGTTTGGCGGCGGATTGGAGGTTTACGATAAGTCGATGAAGCGTATCAGATTATTCGATGTGGAATCGGGATTTCCCTCGAATACAGTGAATCAGGTGTATGAAGACCGTAAACACTGTATGTGGATAGCAACGGGAGAGGGGCTGGTATGCTTTGAGCCGGGCGCATTGGAAGATTATCGGGTGTATCACCGTAAGCATGGTTTAGCCAATGTACACATCCACGCGATAGTGGACGACGGAAAAAACAACATTTGGGTCAGTACGAACCACGGCATTTATTGCCTGCCCGAAACAGCGGATACGTTTTTGTCTTACGATGAATCGTATCACGTTCCGTTAGGTAGTTTCAATAACGGATGTGTGACGGTAGATAAAAGCGGAACGATTTATTTCGGCTCGACTGACGGATTGTGTTATTTTAATCCCGAATATGTTTTGGCTCGCCGTGAGTCTCCCATGCCCGTTATTTCACAGATAAAGATATTTGAACCATTGGAAGACCAGCAGCTTGGCGAGCGGAATATATTTCCGAAACAAGGCGAAACGGTCCGTCTGAAATACGATCAGAATACGTTGGCTGTATCATTTAATGTGCTGAATTATGCGCTGGCAGACCAGGTGGAATATGCCTATATGCTGAAAGGTTTGGAAAGTTCGTGGTATACGGTAGACAAGCCGGACAATGTGGTTTTCCGGAGTCTGCCACCGGGTAATTATGAATTGTTTGTCAAAACAAGGATTCGCAATCAGGAGTGGTCGGATAAAATCGTTTCCTTACCTATCTCAATCGCTTTCCCGTTATGGCTTACATGGTGGGCCAAAACAATTTATGTATTGGTAGCTTTGGGCTTGGCCGTAGGTGCATTGATGTTCTATCGCCGCCGTTTGAACCTGATTTATTTATACGAGTCGGAGAAGCGTAATCGCATTCAGGAGCGGGAACTGACGCAAGAACGCCTGCGGTTTTACACCAACATCACTCACGAGCTGCGCACGCCTCTCACCCTGATATTAGGTCCGTTGGAAGACTTGTTGAAAAGTCATTCATTGGTTCCGAAAGACAAACAGAAGATTTCGGTTATCCATCAGAGTGCTGTCCGTTTATTGAACTTGATTAATCAGTTATTGGAATTCCGTAAAGCGGAAACTCAGAACAGGCAGCTCTGTGTAAGTCAGGGGAATCTGGCTGCCGTGGTTCATGAGATAGGTTTAAAGTATAAAGAGTTGAACCGCAAACCATCTGTCGATATTTTAATAGAAACCGAATCAGACAACATGCAGCTTTTCTTCGACAAGGAAGTGATTACCATCGTGTTGGACAATCTGATTTCAAATGCTTTGAAATACACCGAACAAGGAAAGATTACCCTGATGCTTCGGTGGAAAGAACGAAACGCCAGCAAGTATGCCGAAATCAGCGTGAGCGATACCGGATATGGAATAGACGCTGAGGCACTTCCCCATATCTTCGAACGTTATTATCAGGAGCGGAGCGAACATCAGGCATCGGGGACGGGAATCGGGTTGGCATTGGTAAAAAACTTGGTAAACCTGCATGAAGCACAGATCGAAGTAGAAAGCAAATTAAACGAAGGAAGCATCTTTACGATATTATTACAGGCAGATTACGTTTATCCGCAAGCGTTGCATGGCGAGAATATGGAAAACGAAACGCACGGAGCGGCGGCAGAGGCGGAAGATGTGAAAGAAGAGTCGCAGAATAACAAGCCTATCGTTTTGGTGGTTGAGGATAATGCAGACATAAGCGAGTATATTGCAGAATCTTTGTCTGAGGAGTTTGATGTGCGGATTGCCGAAAACGGGAAAGTCGGATTGCAATCGGCTGTAAAATGGGTCCCGGATATTATCGTGAGCGATGTGATGATGCCCGTAATGGATGGCATAGAAATGTGCCGGAAAATAAAAGATAATATCTGTACATGCCACATCCCGGTTATTCTCTTGACGGCAAAAGATTCATTGTCGGATAAGGAAGCCGGTTATCAATACGGGGCAGACTCTTACATGACGAAGCCTTTCAGTGCATCTTTGCTTCGTACACGCATTCATAACCTGCTGGAGATGAGGCGCAGGTTAGTGGAACGTGTGTCTGGAGCTTCTTCGATGGAGATTAAAAAGACCGTGATAGCCGAAAACTGTTCGAAGCTCGACAATGAATTTTTGGCGAAGCTGACACAGCTGATAGAAGAAAACCTTTCGCAAGAAAAGGTAGACGTGAAATACTTGTCTGATAAACTTTGTATGAGTAGCTCTACGCTGTACCGGAAAATGAAAGCGCTGACCGGACTTTCTACCAATGAGTACGTAAGAAAAGTCAAGATGAGAAATGCCGAAAAACTGTTGTTGGAAGGTAAATATGCGATATCTGATATAGCGTTTATGGTCGGCATGAACAGTACAGGCTATTTCCGCCAATGCTTCAAAGACGAATTTGGCATTTCTCCTTCCGATTATGTGAAACAGTTGAAAGCCCCTTCATCGGATAAGCTCTGTTAAAGCCGGTTAGCCGGACACGGATGCTTATCTCATTCGGTTCAGTGCGGCTTGATACCTTCGGGCGTTAACCTGATGTTCCGCAAGGGTCGCAGCAAAATTGTGGGTGCCTGAGAAATCTTCTTTCGCACACATGTAAAGGTAATTGTGAGGCGCATAGTTCAGTACGCTTTCTATTCCCTCGATGGAAGGAATACGGATAGGTCCCGGCGGAAGCCCCGGATGCTTATACGTGTTATACGCACTTTCCGTTTCCAGATGCTTATACAAGATTCGTTTTAACCCGAAATCCTGCAAGGCAAATTTAACGGTAGGGTCGGCTTGCAGAGGCATCCCGATGCGTAGCCTGTTCAAATACAGTCCGGCTATCGTTGGTTTTTCGGCACGGTTTGCCGTCTCTTCTTCCACGATAGAGGCGAGCGTACTGACTTCGGTGGGAGTGAGCCCGATTTCGGAGGCTTTTGCCCGTCTGTTTTTATCCCAGAATCGCGCATATTCTTTTTGCATTCGGGCAATGAATCCTTGTGCCGTCATGTTCCAATAAACTTCGTATGTGTTAGGAAGGAAAAGCGAAGCTATTGTTTCGCGCGTATAACCTAACGAATCGCAGTACAGACTGTCGGTCAGCAGCGTAGAGATGCTTGCCGAGTCTGCCATGATTTGTCGGGCTACGGTACGTGAGAGTTGACCTATCGTGCGCACACTTGGGACTATCAGTTTTACGGGAGTTTGGTGTCCGTGGCTCAGTAACCGATAAGCGGTAAGCGTATTTTGTTCTGCCGCCAGCCGGTAAGCTCCCGTTCGTACGGTATATCCGTTCAGGCGGATAAGCATCTTAAAACCGGTAAGGGTAGAAGCGTTCAGCTGAGTTTCCAGTTTGACTAAAACCGAATCGGTATTATCGTTTTCGTCTATATAAATAAATGTAGGCTTTGATACGTTGAACGGATGATTAAATAACAGGGCGGTTACGCCGATTCCGCCTCCGGCTATAATCACCAGAAATATGCAGATAAATAAAATCAGTTTTTTATTCTTCATTGTGTTTCGTGAAATTTTGCGGTGCAAAGATAGTTTTTATTCTTCTTCCGCCAAGTATCTTTTCTCCATAACAAAGTTCTGCAGACAGAAAATAGGTAAATCTTTGGCTTTTTCGTCTGTATATACCTTTTTGTCCTCTATTTTGATTTTTTTGTCCACTTCGCGTATGTTCATTTTTCCCTACATTTGCAACAGACAAGCCGCTGTGGGTTTGTCTGCTGCTAATGTGATATGGATTATTTATTTATCAAAAGAAAACTAATAAGTATGAAAAATGCACTTTTAGGTTTGGCGTTTTGTGCCGCAATGCCATTGTTTGCTCAACAGAAAGCTACCGTGGCTATTCATCCCGCCGAGGGAAAACAAGTTATCAATAAGGAAATTTACGGACAGTTTGCCGAGCATCTCGGTACGTGTATTTATGGTGGACTTTGGGTAGGAGAAGATTCACCCATACCTAATGTAAAGGGGTATCGTACGGATGTGTTCGAGGCGTTGAAAAAGCTGAAAGTTCCCGTATTGCGCTGGCCGGGAGGATGTTTTGCCGACGAATATCACTGGATGGACGGTATCGGTCCGCGTGAGAAACGCCCTAAAATGGTAAACAACAACTGGGGTGGTACGGTAGAAGACAACAGTTTTGGTACGCATGAGTTCTTGAATCTGTGTGAAATGTTGGGCTGCGAGCCTTACATCAGCGGAAACGTAGGTAGCGGAACGGTAGAAGAACTTGCCAAATGGGTGGAATACATGACTTCGGAACAAGGAAGCCCGATGGCGAAACTGCGTAAGGAGAACGGACGCGAGAAACCGTGGAAAGTGAAATACCTCGGTGTAGGTAACGAAAGCTGGGGATGCGGCGGAAATATGCTGCCTGAATATTATGCCGATTTGTATCGCCGTTATCAGACTTACTGCCGTAACTACGACGGTAACCAGTTGTTTAAAATAGCCAGCGGTGCGAGCGATTATGATTATCGCTGGACGGAAGTGTTGATGCAGAAGGCAGGTAACCTGATGAACGGACTTTCGCTTCATTACTACACCGTGCCCGGATGGACCGGAAGCAAAGGTTCGGCTACGAAGTTTACTACCGAAGATTATTACTGGACGATGGGCAAATGCCGCGAGATAGAAGACGTGGTGAAACGCCATATTGCTATCATGGATAAGTACGACCCCGAAAAGCGTGTAGGTTTGATGGTAGACGAGTGGGGTACTTGGTGGGACGAAGAACCGGGTACGATTCCGGGACACTTGTACCAGCAGAATACCTTGCGCGACGCATTCGTGGCATCGCTTACGTTGGACATCTTCCATAAGTATACCGACCGTATCAAGATGACGAACATTGCTCAGGTGGCAAACGTACTTCAGGCTATGATTCTGACTAAAGACGACAAGATGGTGCTTACGCCGACTTACCACGTGTTCGAAATGTATAACGTACACCAAGACGCTACTTACCTGCCGCTCGACTTGCAGTGCGAACGCAAAATTGTGCGCGATGACCGCATCGTTCCGTTGGTAAGTGCAACTGCTTCGCGCGACAAAGCAGGTGTTATCCACATCTCTCTGTCGAACATCGACTTGGAAGAATCGCAAGACATCACCCTGACGCTCGACGACGTGAAAGCCAAATCGGTAACGGGACGCATCCTGACCGCCGACCGCATCGATGATTACAACTCGTTCGACAATCCCGACGTGGTAACTCCGAAAACGTTTACGGGTGCGAAGATTACGAAAAACGGTTTGCAAATCAACCTGCCCGCCAAGTCAATCGTGGTTTTGGAAGTGAAATAAAAACTCCAATCGTTTTTCATAGATAAATTGTGGTATTTTTCTTGTTCAGGCGTGGTTTACGTGATTATCCGCAGTCGGTTTGAGTAACCAAAACAGCTGTGTAAATCCCGATAAACCATGCCTGATTTTTTATGCGGATAAGTCAGCCAACTCATGCGGATGCGTTCATCAACACTACCGCATGAGTTGACTGGTTTATCCGCTTGTGTTTTTCGTATGTATTCCTTTTGCTCTTCCAAATGGTTAAATAGAAGATTTAGAGCATAATATATGCTTTTTCTCCGTATCTTTACAAATGTTACCTGAAAAGCGGAGGTTTTATGAAATCTAAAATCGTTGTAATTGTTGCATCCTTTTTGCTTGTTTGTATTTTAATACCGATTATTGTCCGATGTTTGGGAGATAACGGTTTAGATAAATGTATCATGCCGTGGGTGATAGCGGTTTGTATTGTCATGTTATTTATCATTGCCTGTAAGTGGGAAAAATAAATTACGGCGGGCGTTTCCAAGCGTGGAGATGCCCGTTGTCTGTTTCTGAAGAGGTTGTTCTTGGTTTCTGCATAAATGTTACATGAATTTTAATTTTTTGAAACAGGTTTGTAATATCAAAGCCCGACCTTTGTAGCGTTAAAAAATGAGACAGTTCTAATGATTAATCGATGGATTATTGCCGGAGTGATAGGCTGTATGGCTTTGCCGGTATCTGCAAGCAAGAAAGGGGAAAAAGAAAAAGAGGATTCTAAAAAAGGCCAAGCCATAATAACGATATTCTCAGACTTTCACACAGGGTTCGGAACGGCGAACGACGATCGCGGTTTCGATTTAGACCGGGCTTATATTGGTTATCAGTATTCATTGCCTCACGGATTACAACTAAAGGCTGTGATGGACTTCGGCCAGTCGAAAGAAGTGGGAGACTATCAGCGTATCGGATATGTTAAAAATGCACTAGTCACATGGAAGCATGGTAATTGGACATTGAACGGAGGTTTGATATCCACCACTCAGTTTAAAACTCAAGAAGATTTTTGGGGTAAACGTTACATCATGAAGTCTTTCCAAGACGAATATAAATTCGGTAGCAGTGCCGACCTTGCTGTATCGGCTGCTTACCGGTTTAATAAATATGTGTCGGCAGACGTTATACTTGCCAACGGCGAAGGGTATAAGAAGGTGCAAGTAAAAGACGGATTGCAGTACGGAGCCGGTGTTTCGGTTACGCCGGTTAAGGGACTTATCTTGCGGGCTTACGGCTCTTTTAACGAAGCCTCGGAAGACGGACAAAAAGGAATTACCAATCTGGCTGCTTTTGCCGGATATAAGCATGAGCGTTTTTCGGTAGCGGCAGAATATAACTACCAGACAAATGCGTCGTACACCGACGGACAAGACCAAAGCGGTGTGTCGGCCTACGCTACGATAAAATGTAATAAAAATATAGGCGTTTTCGGACGTTGGGACTATCTGACTTCGAAGAACGATTGGAATCTGTCTGACGATGGAATGGCGGGGGTAGTAGGTGCAGAATTTAAATTGGGAAAATACATCAAGCTGGCTCCCAACTTCCGTGTATGGTCGCCAAAACAAGCCGACCTTCCTAACCGCTTCTATGGTTATCTGAATGCATCATTTTCTTTGTAATCAAAATATTATCATAAATTAAAAAGCAATGAAAAAGTTTTATTTACCTTTAGTTGCAGGCGCGATGGCGATAGCATTTGCTGCTTGCGGTGGACAATCGAAACAGGGAGATGAATCGGTCGAATTGACAGGTGCGGGAGCTACATTCCCCTTGCCTTTCTATAATATGTCTTTCGAGAATTATAGCGCTACTCATAATGACAAGGTTTCTTACGGAGGCATCGGAAGCGGCGGTGGTGTACGTAACCTGAAAGACGGTATTGTGGATTTTGCAGGAAGCGATGCTTTCTTGACTGATGAAGAAATGAAGGAAATGCAACCCGTAGTACATATCCCGACCTGTATGGGTGCGGTGGTATTGGCATATAACTTGCCTGATGTGGTTAAACTGAACTTGGCGGGAGATGTTATCGCAGATATTTATGCCGGAAAAATCACTAAATGGAACGATGAACGTTTGCAGAAGCTGAACCCGGACGTAAAACTCCCCGCAAAGGATATCATTGTAGCCTATCGTTCAGACGGTAGTGGTACCACATTCGTGTTTACCGATTACCTGTCAAAAGTTAGCGAAGACTGGAAGAAAACTTACGGAGCCGGTAAAACGGTCGACTTCAAAGTGGGTCAGGCAGCTAAAGGTAATCCGGGTGTAGCGGGTATCATCGCCCAGACACCTTACTCATTGGGTTACATCGGTTCTGAATACGCTTTCGCCCAAAACATACCTTATGCAAGTGTGGTTAACAAGCGCGGCGAATCAATCACTCCGTCTACCGAAACCATTTCGGCTGCTGCGGGCGACATTCCGCAAGACACCCGTTGCTCTATCACCGATGCAGATGCCGAAGGTGCTTATCCTATCAGCTGTTTTACTTGGTTGCTGATTTACAAAGAACAAAACTATGCAAGCCGTAGCAAAGCACAGGCTGAAGCTACTCTTGACCTGATGAAATACATGCTGAGCGACAGCATCCAGCAGACCACTGCCACGGTTCACTATGCTCCGCTGCCTAAGAAAGCCGTAGAACAGAGCCTTCAGAACCTGAAGACTGTGACTTACGACGGACAACCGATTTTGAAGTAATATTAAAATAGCAAAGTTTATGCAAGACAAAATCTTTCGAGTTTTGCTTATTCTTTCAGCTATCGTTATACCGCTCATTGGTGGGGGAATTATTTATTCCCTCACTGTTGACTCAACGGGAGCTTTTGAGGAGTTCGGATTTTGGAACTTCGTATTCTCGGATGATTGGGTAACGACGGCAGGAAAAGAAAAGTACGGCGCACTTCCTTTTATAACGGGAACTCTTCTTACCACTTTTTTGGCATTGCTGATGTGTATTCCTTTTTCTTTGCCCGTGGCATTGTTTACAGGAGAATATTTCCGTGGAAAGAAGATTGCAACCTTTTTAGGTACGGTAACCGACCTTTTGGCAGGTATTCCTTCTATCATCTACGGTTTGTGGGGATTTTACGTGTTGCGCGGTTTGTTTATGGAGTTAAACTTCTCGCCGCAGGGTTCAGGAATTCTTACGGCAGCATTCGTATTGGCAATCATGATCGTTCCCTATGCTGCTTCGTTAAGTTCCGAGTTCATCAAGATGGTTCCCTCTGATTTAAAAGAAGGAGCTTACGCTATGGGAGCCACACGCGCCGAAGTAATCCGGCGAGTAGTTTTCCCGATGGCAGGCTCCGGTATCTTCTCGGCTTATATTCTGGCTATCGGACGTGCTTTGGGAGAAACGATGGCGGTAACAATGCTTATCGGTAATACCAATCAGATGCCCGACACGTTACGTACCACAGGAAATACGATGGCGAGTATCATTGCCAATCAGTTTGGTGAAGCAGACGGTTTGAAACTTTCTTCACTGATTGCCATCGGACTGTTGTTGTTCCTGATAACGGCTGTTATTAATATAATTGGTAAGATTTTGATTCGTCGTGCTCGTCGCGTCTGATTCTATAAACAGGTTTTTAGTATGATACAATTAAATAATGTACGTATCCGAATAGCCAAGAGCCGTTTGCTTTATATCACGGTATGTGTGTTTTCCGGATTGACTGCTATTCCGTTATTGGCTATCTTAGGTGAAGTGTTGATAAAAGGCTGGCGACAGTTGGGTTGGGCATTCTTTACAGAAGCTACTCCGAATGCCTATAAAGCCATGATGGCGGTTTCCGCCGGCGAGCCGATACCCGGAGGTATTGCCAACGGTATTATAGGAACATTCTTGATGTTGATTATCGCTGCACTGGTAGCCATCCCTATCGGTATATTCTGCGGAATCTGTTTATCTGAATATCGTAAAAGCTGGTTTGCTACAGTGGTCAGTTATCTGACGGACTTATTACAAGGTACTCCTTCTATCATCATAGGTATTATTACTTATATATGGGTTGTGGTTCCGATGAAAGGATATTCGGCACTTGCCGGCAGCGTTGCTTTGTTTATCATGATGCTTCCGCTGATTATCCGTTCTACCGAAGAAACCATGAAAGTTCTGCCCGAAACACTGAAAGAAGCCGGATTGGCATTGGGAGGAAGCTACTGGCGGGTAATGCTGCAAGTAATGCTCCCCTCGGCATTGGGAAGTATTTTTACCGGTATTTTGCTGGCAATTTCACGTGTGGTAGGCGAAACGGCCCCGTTGATGTTTACTGCTTTGGGCGGTGCAGCCATCAGTTGGAACGTAACCAAACCCATGTCGGCAGTACCTTTGCTTATATGGGAATTCTTTAACGACCCCAACCTGCAAAGTCTGATTTGGGGAGCATCTTTGTTCCTGCTTACTTTTGTGTTATTATTGAATTTATTAGCTAAACGAATTGCAAAGAAATGGAAAATATAAAAGACCCGATTCTTCAGATAAAAGACGTTTGTATATCGTATACCAGCGATGTGATGGCGGTAAAGCATGTTTCCGCCGATATTGAGAAAAATTCAATCACAGCCATCATGGGACCGTCGGGATGCGGTAAAAGTACCTTGCTGCGTGCTGTAAACCGTATGCACGAATTGTATAAAAACATCCGCGTTACGGGCGAAATCCTGCTGAACGGAGAAAACGTGCTTCAGATGCCGCCGATGGAAGAACGCCGCCGCATTGGTATGGTGTTCCAGCGTCCGAACCCGTTCCCCACGATGAACATCTACGATAATGTACTTGCCGGATATATCTTAAACGGTATCCGCCTGTCAAGAAGCCAGAAAGATGAAATCGTAGAACGCAACTTGCGCAATGTGGCACTGTGGGACGAGGTGAAAGACTCACTGACCAAACGTGGAACATTCCTTTCCGGAGGTCAGCAGCAGCGTTTGTGCATCGCCCGCTCACTGGCACTCCAGCCTGATATCCTGCTGATGGACGAACCCACCTCTGCGCTCGACCCCATCGCTACCAAGCACATCGAAGGATTGATGGAAAACCTGAAGAAAGAAGTAACGATTTTGATTGTAACACATAACATGTCGCAGGCAATGCGTATATCCGACCGCTCCATGTTTATGTTTTTGGGTGAACTGATAGAGTACGACGATACGGCAAAGATGTTTGAAAATCCGAAAGATGAGCGTACACGCTCTTATTTGACAGGGAAAATGGGATAGTTGTTTCGCTAAGGAATTATCCTTTGAAATCATTCGGGGCATGATAACCAAAGCCCTGAATGATTTTTTTTATTTCCGTACCCGATATCCCGCAAAATATGTTTATCTTAGGCATAAAAATAATCAAGAGCAATGAAAAGAATAGCCATATTAGCATCGGGTACAGGGACGAATGCCGAACGGATTGTCCGTTATTTTCAGGAAAAAGGAACAGCAGAAGTAGCGTGGATTATAGCCTCTCGTGCTTCGGCAGGAGTGATAGAGCGTGCAGCCCGGCTGCATGTCCCGTGTAAGGTGATAACTCCCGACGGCTTTGCTTCGGGCGAAGCATTCCGCTTTCTGAAAGAAAATGAAATAGATTTTATAGTGCTCGCCGGATTCTTGTCGCGCGTTCCCGACGAGATTGTACACGCTTATCCCCAAAAGATTGTGAATATCCATCCGTCATTGCTCCCCAAATTCGGAGGAAAAGGAATGTATGGAATGCACGTACACGAGGCAGTATTGGCAGCCGGAGAGACGGAAAGCGGCATAACCATTCAATACGTCAGCGAGAAATACGATGAAGGAGCATTCATCCTCCAAGCCAAATGTCCGGTACTTTCCGATGATACTCCCGATACGCTTGCAGCCCGCGTGCATGAGTTGGAATATCGGTATTATCCGGAGGTGATAGAGAAACTGATAAAAAAATAACCATTCCGTACTCATTATTAATAAGTTTTCCGAACTTTCCCGTTTGCGGAGATATAGGAAAAATCCTTGCCGTTATACCCCCAAAAACGCTACCGTTAGTGTTGGTCAGTCCATGCGGTAGAGTTGCCCGATTCTACCCATAGCGTTGATGCGTTCTATGGGTAGTGTTTTCGGGCTCTTGATTCGGATAAAATTTCTTAATAACGTGAGTACGGAATGGTTTATTTTATTTGTTCTTTTGAGTCCGTTCAGGTGATTATTTTGCATCCGCCGAAGCAGGTGTCATGTCACCTTCAATGACCAAACGGGTTATTTCATTTTTACCGTTTGTGCGTAATGTAATGGTTTTGCGGAAGTGTCCGGGAAATTTTCCGGCACCGTTGTAAGTTACGGTCACTTCTCCGCTTTCACCCGGTTTGATGGGCTCTTTGGGATATTGCGGAACAGTACATCCGCACGAAGCGATGGCTTGGTGAATAACCAGCGGTCCGTCTCCCGTGTTCTTAAACTTGAAGGTACACGTTACTTTCGGGTTGGATTCAGAGAATGCCCCGAAGTTATGGCTGGTTTTCTCGAATGTAATGTCTGCCGTTCCTTGAGCCAACACCCACAGGATATTCATTACGACTAAAGCAGTGGTGATAAAAATCTTTTTCATTGCGCTATGTTGTTTTCTGTTTATATTTACAAAGTTAAGTAATTAATCGTTAGGCGTGTTACTGTTACGCGGTTTTTTAACCCCGGTTTATTTGTTTTACTCCTTTTACCGTCTTTATCTTCTTTATCAGTGCCTCCAGTTTCGATGTATCGTCTACCATTACGGTCAGCATTCCTGAGAATAGCCCATCGTTGGAGTCGATGCTGATAGAGCGCAGCGATATGTCATTTTCTTTGTTGATGATAGAAGTAATGTTGGTCACGATGCCGATGTCATCATGCCCTACGATGCGCAGGCGGATAGGATATTGCTTACCCTGACTCTTGCCTGCCCAGCGTGCCTTTACGATGCGGTAGGGGAAACGCGAACGGAGCTCTTTGGCATTCGGGCAGTCGCAACGGTGTATTTTGATTCCGCCCGAAACGCTGACGAATCCGAACACGTCGTCGCCGTAAATCGGGTTACAACATTTTGCCAGCGTAAAGTCCAACCCCTTCAGGTTTCGGTCGATAACCAGTACATCGTCTTTATAGAAATCTTTCGTGTCCGACGGTTGTTGCAGGTTATATCCCTCTGCACTGCGGTAAGTAACCTCATCGCGTTGCTCCGTCTCCCGCTTCTGCATGTCCAGATACTTGTCGATAACCTCGTTGATGTCGGTCGACTCGTCGGCTATGTTCTGATAGAAGTCGGTTACGGTTTTAAATCCCATCTTGCGGATGAGGCGCATCAGTATGGCTTCATCGTAATCCAGCTTCCGGTTCTTGAACTTGCGTTCCAGTGTTTCTTTGGCAAACTGCGTCTGCTTGGCGGCGATTTCCTTTAACGCTTGGCGGATTTTGTTACGTGCTTTCGAGGTGGTGACAAAATTCAGCCAGTCGCGTTTCGGAGTCTGTGTGTTCGAGGTCATGATTTCCACTTGGTCGCCGCTGTTCAGCGTCTGCCGTAACTGTACGTTCTTTCCGTTTACCCTCGCTCCGATGCACCGGCATCCCAAGTTTGAGTGAATGGAAAAAGCAAAATCAAGTACCGTTGCGCCTTGAGGCAGCTTGTACAAATCTCCTTTGGGCGTAAACACAAACACCTCGTCTTTGTAAAGGTCGAGTTTGAACTGATCCATTACATCGAGGTCATTGTCTGCATTCTCCAGCGTTTCGCGGATGGTGTTCAGCCATTCGTCCAAGCCGCTTTCACCCTTGATACCTTTGTATCGCCAATGTGCGGCGAGACCTTTCTCGGCTATCTCGTCCATGCGTTCGGTACGTATCTGAACCTCCACCCATTTTCCTTCCGGTCCCATAACCGTGATATGCAATGATTCGTATCCGTTGCTTTTAGGAACCGACAGCCAGTCGCGCAGACGTTTCGGGTTAGGCAGGTACATATCCGTTACGATGGAATAAGCCTGCCAACATTCCTGCTTCTCTTTTTCGAGCGGAGCATCGAGAATGATACGGATGGCAAACAAGTCGTACACCCCTTCAAACGGACATCCCTGTTTCTTCATCTTCTGGTAGATGGAGTGAATAGACTTGGTACGCCCTTTGATGTGGAATTTCAATCCCGCTTCCTCCAGCTTCTTGCGAACCGGTTCGATAAACGCCTCAATATAGCGGTCGCGTGCTGCTTTCGTGGCATTCAGTTTGTCTTTTATATGATAATATACATCGTGTTGCGTATATTTCAGCGAAAGGTCTTCCAATTCCGATTTCAGCTTGTACAGTCCCAACTTGTGGGCAAGCGGAGCATACAGATAGGCAGCCTCATTGGATACCTCCAGACGCGCCTCCTCGTTGGGGCTGTCTTTTATCTGGCGCATCAGGTTTACGCGGTCGGCTATCATAATCAGAATCACCCGCATGTCTTCGGCAAACGAAAGCAGCAGGTTGCGGAAATTCTCCGATTCAATAGTAGGACTTTTAGAATAAAGTTCGTTTATTTTTACCAGTCCCCGGATGATTCCGGCTACGTCTTCTCCATATTCTTCGTTGATAGACTCTAAGCTGCATAAATGATATTTTACCGACTCGTGAAGCATGATACCCAAGATAGAAGCCCGGCGCATTCCGATTTCCTCGGCAACGATAATCGCCGTTTGCATGTCTTTGATGATGGGGTTCATGCCGAACACATTTCGGGGAATACTGCCTTCCGACATGGCTTTGATAAAATGGTTTTTCAGCTTATGGCAGTCGTCTTTCTGTAAAGTATCTTTAGATAAACGCAGAAGCTTTTTATACAACGGTATAAGCTGAACACGTTCTTCAGGTGTGAAAAAAACATTCTCTTCCATGGTCTTTTTGTTTTTCTTCGATGGTAAAGATACTTTTTTTCTGCTTGTTTGGCACAATCTTTCGGTATTTTTTATATTTTTGAGCAGCATTGACCGCGACAAGTGAATTTCATTACCTAAAATATACATTTATGTTAACACACGAAGACAAAGAACTATTGGCAAAGAAAGGAATTTCTGAGGCCCAGATTGCTGAACAGCTTAGTTGTTTTGAAAAAGGTTTCCCGTTTTTACAGTTGGCTGCTGCCGCATCGGTGGAAAACGGCGGTATCATGACTGCGACGGGTGATGAGCAACAGAAGTATTTGGATGTATGGGACGCTTATAAGCAGGGCGACAAGAAGATTGTGAAATTTGTACCCGCTTCGGGAGCAGCAAGCCGTATGTTCAAAAACATGTTCGAGTTCTTGGGAGCGGATTACGATGTTCCTACTACGGATTTTGAAAAGAAATTTTTCGATCACATTCACAATTTTGCTTTTTACAACGACCTGAATGCAGCTTGTATGGATAATACGGGCAAGAATATCGATGCTTTGTTGGCTGAACACAACTACAAAGCCGTGGTATCCAATCTGCTTGAAGCAGCAGGCTTGAACTACGGTTCGCTGCCGAAAGGATTATTGAAATTCCACCGCTATGCCGATGGAGTACGTACGCCGCTGGAAGAACATCTGGTAGAGGGCGCACTCTATGCAGCCGGAAAGAGCGGGGAAGTGAATGTTCATTTTACGGTATCTACCGAACACCGCGATTTGTTCCAAAAGTTGGTCGATGCGAAAGTGGGCGAATATGCGGCTAAATACGGAATCCAATATCATATCAGTTTCTCAGAACAAAAGCCCAGCACCGATACAATAGCTGCCGACATGGATAACAAACCTTTCCGCGACAAAGACGGCAAGTTGTTGTTCCGTCCGGGAGGCCACGGTGCACTAATTGAAAATCTGAATGATTTGGATGCCGACATCGTGTTCATCAAGAACATCGACAACGTAGTTCCCGACCGCTTGAAAGCCGATACTGTAACTTATAAGAAACTCTTGGCTGGCGTGCTGGTTACTTTGCAGCAACAGGCATTTAAATACCTCGAACTGCTTGACAGCGGACACTATCGCCACGATGAACTGGAAGAAATCATCCGTTTCGTTCAACACGATTTGCGTTGCCGCAAGAGCGACATCAAGAATCTGGAGGATGCCGACCTCGTAATCTACCTGCGCAAGAAGCTGAACCGCCCGATGCGTGTTTGCGGTATGGTGAAAAACGTAGGCGAACCCGGTGGAGGCCCGTTCTTGGCATATAACCCCGACGGAACAGTATCATTGCAGATTCTGGAAAGCTCGCAGATAGACATGAAAGATCCGGAAAAGAAAGCCATGTTCGAACAGGGCACGCACTTCAATCCGGTAGATTTGGTTTGCGCCGTTCGCGATTACAAAGGCAACAAGTTCAACCTGTTGAACTACGTGGATAAGGCAACGGGCTTCATTTCCTACAAATCGAAGAACGGAAAAGACCTGAAAGCGCTCGAACTTCCGGGCTTGTGGAACGGTTCGATGAGCGATTGGAACACCGTATTCGTAGAAGTTCCGCTCACCACGTTTAATCCGGTCAAGACAGTAAACGACCTGTTGCGCGAACAGCATCAATAAGGTGGTTTTATAATTGATATATCCTGATTTTTAATACAAAGAGCCAAGCGTGAATTGTTTGCACGCTTGGCTTTTTTTCTACCGCATGGACTCCTCAACCCATGCGGTAGAATTGGTCTACACTATGGGTAGAAATGCTTAGTCTATCCGTTAGCGTTTGGAGAAGTAAAAATAGGGCGGGACGATGCGATGTTTTTCATTGTCCCGCCCTAATGATTTGTCTGAAATAAGAATCTTATCTGCCTCCTGCCGGAAGATGCTTCAAGAAGTAATCGGTCATCGTTTTACGCAGGTGCATGGTGGTTCCCTCTCCCTCGCTGATGCTGTGCGTGCGCATCGGGTAAGAGATTTGCGAGAAAATCTTTCCGTGACGGACTAACTCGTTTACCAACCGTTCGCAGTTCTGGTAATGCACGTTGTCATCGCCCGTACCGTGAATCAGCAACAGGTTTCCTTTCAGTCCTTCCGCATACGAGATGGGCGAACCTTTACGATAGCCGTCGGGATTGTTCTGCGGCGTATTCATGTAACGTTCCTGATAAATGGTGTCGTACAGACGTTGGTCTGCCACGAAAGCGATGGCAATACCTGTGTGGAAAACATCGGGATAGCGGAACATGCAGTTCAGCGTCTGACTGCCTCCGCCGCTCCATCCGGTGATGCCGATGCGCGAAGTGTCGATGAAACTGTATTGACGCGCCAAGTCCAATATGCCTTGCGCTTGGTCTTGGCTGGCGAATGTGCCTACCTCGCCGTAGATACACTTGCGCCATTCGCGGCCTCTCGGCGTGCGTGCGCCCCGGTTTTCTATACTCACCACGATGTATCCCTGATTGGCAAGATACTGATGCCACAAGTCGCCTCCGCCCCAAACGTCTTGCACCGTTGCGCTGCCCGGTTCGCCGTAAACGTCGATAATTACCGGATACTTCTTCGCAGGGTCGAAATCAATCGGTTTTATCATCCATGCGTCTAATTCCAATTCGCCCGAACGGGTCTTTACGAACTCTTTCGGCTGTAATTTCAATGCATCGTATTCGGCTTTCGCTTGGGCGTTGTCTTCAATCGTGCGTACACTTTTGTGGGAAGGAAGTGAAACCATGTCGATAACCGGCGGCGTGACCGCGTTGCTGAAAGCGTGTACCGCCCAGCTTCCGTCGGGCGAAATGTTGTATTGGTGTTGCCCTGCCTCGTCAGTAGGGCTGAGACGTTTCACCGTTCCGTCGCCAAAGAGCTTGGCAGAATACAGGTAACGCTGCGTAAAGTTATCGGGCGAAGCGATAAAGTAAACCACACCCCGCTTCAGGTCGATACCCGCTTGCTCAATGTAATCGAAATCTCCTTTCGTGATGGGCACTATCTGTTTACCGTCGCGGCTCACGCGGTACAAGTGCCGCCAGCCGTCTCGTTCGCTTTCCCACGTAAACCACGTGTTGTCTTTCAGCCACGTTACGTTATCGTTTGTTTCTAACCACGCTGCATCGGTATCGGTAAAAATGTTGCGCGGTTCGGGGTTTCCTATTGAGGCAATCCAGACCTTGTTGGTATTCTGGGGGCGATTCATCTGCTGGATAAACAACTCGTTGCTGTCGGGGATAAAGTCCATGCGCATGATGTAATGGTTACGCGGGTCTCCGGGAATGTTTATCCACGTGGTGGCTCCGCCGTCGGCCGACACATAGCCAACCTTTACTGCTGAGTTGGTAGTTCCTGCCTTCGGGTAGGGGAAGCGGGAAATTTTAGGATACAGCGAATCAACGTTGTTGATAATGTCAAACCACCCCGTACCTTTCGTATCGCTCTGCCAGTAAGCGATGTACTTGCTGTCGGGACTCCAACGGAATCCGTCGCGACAGAAGAATTCTTCTTCATACACCCAGTCGAACGTTCCGTTCACGATTTCCGCCGTTCCGTCGGTAGTGACGGGCGTAATCACTCCCGTGCTTAGGTCTTCCACGTAGATGTTGTTCCGGCTCACGTAAGCGGCGCGACGGCTGTCGGGCGAGAATTTGGCAAACATCAGGCTGCTTTCAGGCATTCCCTTACCCAACTGTTTCAGCGTTCCGCCCTTCATGTCTAACACCCAGTAATCGCCGCGCGTATCGTAACGCCAAACCCGGCGCGTGTTTGTATAAATCAACGCCAGCGTATGGTCGGCATTAAACGTAAAGCTGCGCACCGAGAGCGTATCGTTTGTACCCGGTTTCACAAGCATCGAAGCCGGGATAAGCGTCTCTTTCTTGTTGTCTTTTGCCCGGTAAGACACGATGTCGTAACCTCCTGCCGGATTTTTTTCAGTCTTCGAGTAATGTTCGCCGTCCTCTAACCAGTTGACGTAAGTGCTGCCTTTGGTGTGAATCAGTCCGCCGTAAACCACTTCGTCCAGCGTAGGGACGTGTTGCGCCTGTACGTAGCCCGTTCCTAACAGACAGAGCAGGGCTGCGGCCGTTATGAATATGCTTTTTCTCATGGGTCGATAAGAATTATTATTGGATACCTAATTTCTTTTTCATCTCTTTGGTCAATGCATCTTTGTGCATCATGATAAAAATGGTTTTGGCACGCACGAAACTTTCCGACATGTTCAGATAGCCTCCGAAATCATTGCGTTCCGTTCCCCATGAATTTTTGGTGATGTAATACTTCGTACCGTTCTGATCTTTGGCAATTCCGGTGAGGTGCATCAAATGGTCGTCGGTAGTAGTGAACGACTCGTAACCCTCCTGACGGACTTCCGGCGTAACGTTGACTTCAGGGTAGGGGCGTTCGAATTTAAAAACCTCGGCAAGACGATCTTTTTCATCCATTTTCTGCCAGCGGGCAAAGTCGGTATCTTTGTAATCGTCGGCTTTTTCCACCTCCGGATTAATGGCAACGCCGTGAGTGTATGCAAATCCCTTTTCGCTTACATCGCCGTCCCATACCACGGTATAACCGTTTTGCAGCGCATGGTCGGCAGCAGCCATCATCTCGTCGAGCGGTAAATTATACATCTGCGCATGTTCCCAGTTGTCGGGAATTTCCAATTCGAATGTCTGGTAATAAGGTTTGTGCGTAAAGCTGGTAATCATCACATAATTGTTTTCATCGATACCCAGACTTTCGGCAAACGATTTCGGCGTATATTCCTTCCCTTTGTAGACGAAAGTTTCAGGTAATTTGCCCATATAAATATCGAATAAGCTGTTGATGAGTTCTTTATATTCCGGACTGCGTTTGCGTAACTTCACAGCTTGTCCGGCTATGGCAGCCATATAGCTTTCCAGTTCTGTGTGATTATGCGTCTTTGAGTCGTAATTGATTCCTGAGTAAACCTCTTCGGGGACAATACCTACCTGATTAAACGCTGTAAACCAACTGGGGGAAATGCTTCCCTGACCGATGTTTCCCCGTCCGTGACGCAGGTAGTTGTCGTCCAACTGGTTCATGTATTTTTGACGGACGATAAACATTTCCGAAAGGTCGTATTCACCTTTGCCCATGCGTAACAATTCGGCTTCGATGAACGAAGTAGTGGCGAAACACCAGCATGTTCCGGATGCAGCTTGGTTTTTTACGGGAGTTACTTTCTGATTAACAACGGTAGTGAATTGATATCCGTCGGTCTGTTGTGCCCCAAGTGAGGCTGATGCTGCCAATAAAACGGCAAAAGTTATAGCTCTTGTTTTCATGGTTTTATGATAGTGATTTTATATTAAGACGAATAAACGAAACCCTCCGCTTACATACACACGGGCAGCAAGCGACGTTTCATCCGGACTCCGACAAACACTGTCAAAATCCGAAACGGTAATCGTTCCAGTATTTAGCCGCCATTTCATCCCAGCGCAAAATAGTGGCTCCGATAAAGTCTTTGGTATAATCGGTGAGATAGGCCTTTGCAGCTTCTTCTCCTTTGGCTTTCAGCAAATCTTGATAACGTGCTTCTACCATCGGCAGTTCGTTGAATCCTTTTTCTTCGAAGTGACGGATGTTTGCCTCCATGATACCGCGTGCGTTTCCCCAGCGTACCGTAGCCAGTTTGTTCGCGCGGCGGTAATGCCACAAAGCCGAATCTTCGCGGTAACGATGGTTTCCGCAGATTTTATAAATGGCAGGCAGGTCGGTTGTTCCGCAGAAGATAGGTACACGCGGACTTTGTCCCGGATTGTCCATAGAGAACCAGCATACACCTCCCACGGCGTCGGGCAACCAACTGCGGAGCTGAATGACGGTAGAATATGCACATTGCGGTACAGAGATATTGCGATATGATGTAACAGCCCCATTCTTAATGCCATTCAGCATTTGCACTTCGTCGGAACGCATCCACGGGTTGGCCCTCGGACTGATAATCGTATCGGTTTGTCCTGTCTTGTAGTCTTTTTTCACCACTTTCAAGTTGCGTGTAACGTCCCATTCCGTTCCTTCATACGTCTGACGTAAAAGAGCCATGACATCCGCCGCGCTGAGTTTCTTTTCCGGCTTAACACTGAGCGGAAGCTCCTCCGAATCCATGCTCAGTTTTAATGACGGTGCCAGCCGGCTGAGTACGAAATATTCGCGGATGCTGAACGATTGCCACTTGCCGGCATAATTCGGACCTCCGTAAGCTCGCCAGAACTTGAACGGTTCTTTGCCATCCCATAGTTTCAGCTTCCGAGCCACATCAAATACGTTGTCCGAAGCCATGTAATTGTCTTTATCCTTCAAATTCAACGTACTGATGCGTGAAATATTAGCAGATATGCCTACCTCTCCGTCCGGGATACGTACCGCAGCCCATACGCCGCCCACTTTGTCCGGACCTTCTCCGAATACTTCGAAATGCCATACTTCTTTCGGGTCGGCGATGGTCAGGCATTCTCCGTAATCGCCATAGCCGTATTCTTTGACCAGTTCGCCCATCAGCCGGATAGCCTGTCGGGCAGTAGAACAACGCTCCAATGCTACCCGTGCCAACTCTTCAATCATAAACATCCCCTTTTCGTTGCGCAGCGTGTCGCGTCCGCTGATGGTTGTTTCTCCCATAGCCAACTGTTTTTCATTCAGACACGGATAAGACGTATCAAGGAATGCGTAGGTATGTTTAGTCTGAGGGATTGTACCCTTTACGGTCAGGTTTGTCTGGTCTTCCGGAAACTCCGTGTGCATCCGTCCGTTATAGATGTTCATGGTCGTGTCTCGCTCGTAAGTCCGTGCCGGAACTACATTAACCCAAGTCCGATACCAACTGTCGCAAGTGTGGCTTGTCATGACCGAACCATCGGCAGAAGCCTCTCGTCCTACCATGATACTGGTACAGCAGTCCGGGTCGTGAAATAAGTTTGTTTGTGCAGTTATGATTTGAGAAAAAGCCATCCCAATGACAAACAAAGTGCTATGTATTTTCATGATTAAAGTATTAAAGTGTAATAATGGCCCAAAAGTAATAAATATTTCCTTTTGTTTAAAGTTCTATCCCCATGATATAGTCATTCATATAAAATCCGTTGCCTATCGGGAAGTCTCCCTCGCGTACCTTTTCCATCCCCATGTGCTTATAAAATCCCAAAGCCGGATTGTTGCGGTTTACATTCAGCTCCATGCGACAAGGAGCGGGATGCAATTCCTTGATGGCAGACATGGCTTTGCGGAACAAAAGTTTTCCTAACCCATACTTCTGGAAATACGGCAAGACATAGATTTTCTGAAGATGAAAAAGATGCTCTCCCTCTTGCTGGATGGAAACATATCCGGCAGGTTCACATTCCTCGTAGGCTATATAATAAATGTGTCCCTCTTCCTCCATCTGTTTGTGCAGATTCTCCGGCGAGTACATCCATTCCATCATGTATTCAGTCTGCTCTTTTGTAAGAATGTTTTTGTAAGTTTCGGGAAAAATTTCCCATGCCAGTTTGTTGATAACCGGAATATCGGCTGTAGTTGCTTTTCTGATAGTAAACATAGGTCTTTATTTTCTTGCAAACTTAGACAAAAACATTGAATAAGTATGTATGTATAAATGGATATTTTTATCTGAGTTTTTTATAATTCTTGTATTCTCAATTTTATTTGTGTATTGATGAAGTATAAATTTTTATCAATGCCGTAGAGTATATTATTGGGGACTACATCAAACACTTCATAATCGCATTGTGACATTCATCGTAATAATCCATTTCAAAACCTAATGCTTGCATATAAATCATTATTTCTTCTTCTGTGGCTTCTCGTTCGGCTAAGACATAAGGTTGTGTAAAGAACTGCACAAAACTCTTGTTGACTGTTGTAAGAAAGCCCTATCAACTGGTAAGGCACATTGCCAAAAAACTTATTGTGTGTATCAATGCGGATGAAGAAATTTTCTAAGTCATCACCAGCATATTCAAAGTTATTCAGTTTTATGACGGATACATTGCCGTCATGAGACACTTCATTCTCACCACCTTTATCCATATAAGTTAGGTTGAGGCGTGATAAGTCAATCCATAGATTCTTATCATTGGCAAATTCTATAAGTTTTTTGATTTGCCTTCTCTTATAGCCCTCTGTTTGTTCAATTTCTCCTGTTGTTTTTTTACATTTTCTGACGATACAGGCTGTTTGCTCCAAGAGGTTATTGATTGGCATGTTTTCTCCATCCATTGTTTGTGAAATTCATAGATGTATTCCATAAATCGAGTGATATAAGTTTAAAGCAAAAATAGCCAATCCGCTGCAAATATCCAATTCCAATAGTGGCATAAAAGAAAAATCCTAAAAGCCGATTCGACTTTCAGGATTTTCTTAGAGCGGAAGACGGGACTCAAACCCGCGACCCTCAGCTTGGAAGGCTAATGCTCTATCAACTGAGCTACTTCCGCATTAGTTTAAAGTTTTTTGTGGGCAAGGATGGATTCGAACCACCGAAGGCGTAAGCCAGCAGATTTACAGTCTGCCCCATTTGGCCACTCTGGTACTTGCCCTTTCGCATCTAAATATATCGCTTTTGGCGACTTGTTTTCTCAAATGCGCTGCAAAGGTACGATTATTTTTTTAATTTGCAAGCAAAGTCTATCATTTTTATTGCTGTTATTGCACATTCATCGCCTTTGTTCCCCAATTTTCCGCCTGCACGGTCTTCCGCCTGCTGCATGTCATTGGTCGTTATCAGCCCGTAAATAACAGGCGTATCGGTCGTTGCGTTCAGATAGGCGATGCCTTGCGTGGCTCCGGCGCATACGTAATCGAAGTGAGGAGTGTCGCCGCGTACTACGCATCCCAATGCGATGACTGCATCTACTTTTCCGCTCTTAATCATTTGAGCCGAGCCGAAAGTCAGTTCAAAACTGCCCGGTACGGTTTGCACCAGAATGTTTTCGTCTTTCGCCCCGTGTTTTTTCAGCGTATCGACAGCTCCTTTCAGCAGTGCGCCTGTAATGTTTTCGTTCCATTCGGATACTACGATGCCGAAACGCATACCGGATGCGTCGGGGACGGAGTTGAAATCATAATCGGATAAATTGTGGAAAGCTGTTGCCATAGTCGTTAAAAAATAGTTTAGGCACGTACTCCGTTGTCTTTTCACGGAGATAAAGCGTTGTCCGTGACTGTGGCGGAATGCGTGCCTAAAGGTGAATAAAAAATTATTATTTAATAGAAGCGCGGTCGATGTACTTGTCAATATCCATAGCTTGGAAAGAGTTCGGATATTTAACCTTTACCTGTTTGTATGCTTCTAATGCTTCTGCATTTTTGCCTTGTTTCTCTAAAATCTGACCGGCTTGAATCAGGTAAACCGGGCTGAGCGCATTGCTGTTGGCACGGTCGGCTGCTTTCAGCAATGTAGCGGCAGCTTTGTCAAGCTGATTCATCTGTGCATAGCAGTTTCCCATTGTTCCCAAGATGGCAGGAGCCACCAACTGGTCGTCTGCGCTGAATTTATCCAAATATTTTGTAGCGTCTTCGTATTTGCCTAACTGGGCATAGCAAATTCCGGCGTATGCATTTGCCAGATTTCCGGCATCTGTTCCGCTGAATTCATCTGCCAGTTTGATAAATCCTGCATAGCCGAGGCTGTCTCCGTTTAAGGCTGCTTCGTAATTGGAAGCTCCAAAATACTGTTCGCCTTTGAAGATGGCTTCCGACGCTTTTGCTTCTTTCGGATCAGAAATGAAATGTTTGTATCCCAAATAGCCGCCAACGATTACTATCAATGCGACTACCGCCCCTAACATTACGTTTTTGTACTTAATTAAAAATGCTTCCGAAGTAATCAGTGCTTCGTCTACATTCATTGGCTCATGAGTGTGTTTCTGTTCAGTCATTTTTATATCGTTTTTTTATTATTTCCGGTTGGATGTGCATTTTGGACAGCAAAAGTAATTTATTTATGTTTATAAATGAAATTTGCGGGCAGGTTTTTTTAGCAATCGTGCTTTTATTACTAATTTTGTGCTTGAAATACAGACTGATTTATGTGGCTGAAACGCATTTCCATATTAAATTATAAGAATTTAGAGCAAGTAGAGCTTGCCTTTTCGCACAAAATGAATTGTATCATCGGCAAGAACGGGATGGGGAAAACCAACCTGATGGATGCGGTGTATTATCTTTCGTTTTGTAAAAGTTCTACCAATCCCATCGATTCGCAGAATATCCGTCACGAGCAAGATTTTTTTGTTATTCAGGGTTTTTATGAAACCGATGACGGCGAGCCGGAAGAAGTGTATTGCGGACTGAAGCGCAGGCAGAAGAAGCAGTTTAAGCGGAACAAGAAAGAATATACCCGTCTTTCCGACCATATCGGGCTGATTCCGCTGGTGATGGTTTCGCCGGCAGACTCGCTGCTGATTGCCGGCGGAAGCGAAGAGCGCAGGCGTTTTATGGATGTGGTGATTTCGCAGTTCGACCGCGAATATTTGGATGCGCTGATTCGTTACAACAAGGCTTTGGTGCAGCGTAACACGTTGCTTAAATCGGAGGCAGAACCTGAAGACGCACTGATGGAGGTGTGGGAAGAAATGATGGCTTCTGCCGGTGAAACGGTTTATCGTAAACGCCTTGCGTTTATCGAAGAGTTTATTCCTATTTTCCAGTCCTATTATTCTTATATCTCGCAAGATAGAGAGCAGGTTAGCCTGACCTACCAGTCGCATGTGGCAGAGGGGGACTTGCTGGCTTTGTTACGCGAAAGCCGTCAGCGAGACCGCATTATGGGATATTCGCTGAAGGGAGTGCATAAAGATGACTTGCTGATGTTGTTGGGCGATTTCCCCATCAAGCGTGAAGGCTCGCAGGGACAGAATAAGACTTATCTGATTGCCTTGAAACTGGCTCAGTTCGAGTTCTTGAAACGTACGGGCAGTCGTACTACTCCACTGGTTTTGCTCGACGATATATTCGACAAGTTGGACGCTTCGCGGGTAGAACAGATTGTAAAGTTGGTGGCGGGCGATAATTTCGGACAGATTTTCATCACCGATACCAATCGCGACCATTTAGATAAAATTCTGCGCAAGATAGAGGGCGATTATAAGTTGTTTGAGGTAGACAACGGCGAGGTATCGGAACGGAAGGAGGCGGACGATGAAGCGGAATAACACGGAACTGATAGGCGACGTTATCCGCCAGTTTCTCCGTCAGGAGGGATTAGAAACGCCGCTGAACGAGTATCGGCTGGTCGATGCTTGGAAAGACGTGGTGGGAGAGGTGATAGCCCGGTATACCACGAATCTGTATATTAAAAATCAAATATTATACGTTCACCTGGCTTCGTCTGTTATCCGTCAGGAACTGATGATGGGGCGCGAGATGCTTGTACGTAACCTGAATGCCCGTGTTGGTTCGCAGGTGATAGTGAATATTATTTTTCGTTGACGTAAACACACCCGTTCTCCGTCCATATTTCGTCCATCGGACGGTCGAATGTTTCTGTGGGGATTGCTTCGCTGATCTGGAAGCCGAAACAAATACCTATATTATAAGAACGCAGGCGTGGAAGCAGGCGGTCATAGTAACCTTTCCCTCTGCCGAGCCGGTTCCCTTGCAGGTCGAATGACACACCGGGGATAAGCGCAAGGTCTATTTCGTTTACCTGTGTCAGCTCTTTTCCGGTAGGTTCGTAAATGTTGTAACTGCTTTTTTGTAAATCCTGTTTTCCGGTATATTGGCGTAACTCCAATTCATCTCCTTTCACAACCGGCAGAATAATCTGTTTGCTCTTACTCCAACGTTCTACAAAGTCGTGTGTTTGTACTTCATCGGGTAAAGAATAATAAAGTAAAAGGGTTTTTGCCTGCCGAAAACGCGGATGTTCTTCCAGTTTTTTCAGGAGATTGACCGACCATTGGCTGAGTTGAAACCCGTTTTGCTGTTTTTTCTTTCGGGCTATGTGAGTGCGAATTTGTTGTTTTGTTAATAGCATGATAAACAGGGATTTGGTAAATGAAAAACTTATCCGCATGTGTTAACTGACACAAGCCGATATGTTACTGAACGCATCGGCTTGTGTCAGACGTTTCATCCCATAGAGTTTAGAAGCATGTCGGAAAGGCTTATTGGGGGCTTTCCGTCTCTTCGGGAGCTTTCGGGAACGACTCTCCTTTTTCAAGCACTTCCAATGCCTTTAAAACCGTTTTGTCTGTTTGGTTCAGGTATTGTATATAGGCTTCCATTCCCAGCATGTTATAGATAATGTTTCCGTACAGGCTCAGTTCAAATAATTTTTTAGATTTCTGCATCAGGTTATTACGGCGTTTCAGTCCTTTTTTCTCTGCCCATGCAGCAAATTTGTTGAGTAGTTTTTGAGTCTTCAGGTAATCTACTAATTGGTCGGGCGTTTCATATTGCAGTAAATCGCTGCGGTTTTGGTCTGTATAATCGAAACTATAACGGATAATCAAACCGCGATTTGCCGCCATGCGGAAATACGAAGTCATGTCCGTAGTGTCTTGAGGTACAAAAATGTCGGGCATGATGCCTCCTCCGCCGTATACCGGACGTCCTAAACTGGTATGGTAAACCTCGTTTTCGTTTTGCTTGATGCTGTCTGCCGAGAAAAACTCTCCGTGTTCGTAGCGCGTAAGCAAATCTAATTCATATTCTTCGTCTTTGCCTTTTTCGTACGGCTTTTGGATGCAGCGTCCGGAGGGGGTGTAGTAACGCGCGATGGTCAGTCGGATAGCAGAACCGTCGCTGAACTCGATGGGCTGTTGAACCAGTCCCTTCCCGAACGAACGTCGTCCGATAATCGTACCCCGGTCATTGTCTTGAATGGCTCCGGCAAAGATTTCGCTTGCCGATGCCGAAATCTCATCAATCAGCACGATAAGCGGCATTTGCTGGCTGCTTCCCGAACCGTTCGACGTATAGTTTTCGCGTGGCGATTTGCGTCCCTGTGTGTAAACTATCAGTCGGTTTCCGGGCAGGAACTCGTTAATCATCTGGATGGCAGCAGCCATATAACCTCCGGTATTTCCGCGCAGGTCGATAATCATTCCTTTGCAGTCTTCTTGGTTCAGCTTGGCAAGTGCTATCAGCAATTCGGGGTAAGTGGTCTCTCCAAACTTGTTGACCTTTACATATCCGAATTTATCGTTAATCATGTAAGCGGCATCAATGCTCTTGACAGGGATATCCCCGCGTATGACGGTAAAATCAAGTATTTCTTTTTCGCCGGGACGGAAAATGCCTAACTTCACTTTGCTTCCTTTTTCGCCTTTCAGACGTTTCATTGCTTCGAAGTTGGTCACTATTTTACCCACGAAAGCCGAGTCGTCCACTTCCACGATGCGGTCGCCTGCCATCAGTCCCACTTTTTCCGAGGGACCTCCCTTTATCACACTGTTGATGTGGATGGTATCATCCTGAATGGTAAACTGGATTCCGATGCCGCTGAAGCTACCCTTCAGTTCCGAATTAACAGCTTCAAGGTCTTTGGCAGGGATGTAAGACGAGTGCGGGTCGAGCTCGGAAAGTATCAAAGGCATGGTTTCTTCCACCAAATCATTGACTTTTACCGTATCTACATACTGGTCGTCGATGATATGCAGCAAAGCATTCAGTTTGTTAGACGATGTGTTGATGATGCCTAATTTGTTTCCCGAAAAATGATTGGCGTAAAATGTACCGATACCGATACCTGCCACTAAGCAAATAGCTAAAAGGAAAGGGATAAATCGAGTATTATTTTTCATAATGCTATTCTTCGTCGTTAGGATTAATGTAAACCACTTCAATATTGGCACGTTTCAATAAATTCAAACCGTCTTCCAGCCGATATTTCTCTGCGTAAACCACCCGCTTGATACCCGCTTGGATAATCAGTTTCGCACACTCGATACAGGGCGATGCCGTGACATACATGGTAGCCCCTTCGCTGCTGTTGCTTGAGCGTGCTATTTTGGTAATGGCGTTTGCCTCGGCATGAAGCACGTAAGGTTTTGTAAGCCCGTTCTCGTCTTCGCATACGTTTTCAAACCCCGACGGTGTACCGTTATAACCGTCAGAGATAATCATTTTATCTTTCACAATCAGTGCTCCCACCTTGCGGCGCGTGCAGTAAGAGTTTTCCGCCCAGATGGAAGCCATGCGCATGTAGCGTCGGTCAAGTATTTCTTGTTTATGTTCAGAAGTGTCCATATATTAATAATGTGTAAATTGCACGAAATTGTTTCTTGATTCGGGAGCCAGTTGCAGCGTCCGGCTGTCGCCCCGGTAGTAGCGCACATTCTCTAACTTTTGTATAAAGTCTCGTCTCATACCGCTAAGGTTTGCCGAAGAAACACTTAGTTGGGTGATAGAAACCGAGCGGTCTTTGGGGTTGGCAGACCATCGCCCGGTAAATGACTGATTATCCAAATAGCCGGTCAGACTTCCGTCTTCGTTGAAAGTAATCGTAAAGTCTTGGAGGTTTCTCAACTCATCACTTGTCGGAGTATAAAGCGCTTTGGCATGATTGTCGTAAGTTGCATTCCAATCAGCTTCTACGTAATAGTTTACCACCCTCCATTGCCCGCTTGCAAAAATTTCAAAAACATCGTCGTCTTGGCAGCCGCAGAACATCAGAGGAAAGGCGACAAGTATCAAGTATATAAGTCGTTTCATATAATGTATGTTATTTAATTCCGTTTCTGATTAACAGTGCATCGATGGTCGGTTCTTGTCCTCGGAAACGCTTATAAAGCGTCATGGGATGTTCAGTACCCCCTTTCGACAGAATATTGTCGCGGAACGACTGTGCCACTTCCGTATTGAATATCCCTTTTTCTTTAAATACCGAGAAAGCGTCAGCATCTAACACTTCAGCCCATTTATAGCTATAATATCCGGCAGAATAACCTCCAGACATAATGTGACCAAACTGAACACTCATACACGTTTCGTCTATTTGCGGAAGAATTTGGGCACGTGTCCATGATGCTTTTTCATACTCTTTCACATCCCCGTCGAAAGCAGTGCGTCGTGTATACCATGCCATATCCAACAGTCCGAAACTGACTTGGCGCAAGCAAGCATAAGCTACATTAAAGTTAGAAGCATCTACAATTCGCTTAACCAGCTCTTCCGGAATAGGCTCATTTGTTTGATAATGACGGGCAAAGGTATTTAAAAAATCTTTTTCTACCGCAAAGTTTTCCATGATTTGTGAGGGAAGTTCAACAAAATCCCAGTAAACGTTTGTTCCGCTCATGCTTTGGAAATGCGTATTGGCAAACATACCGTGTAGAGCATGTCCGAATTCATGCAGGAAAGTGGTAACTTCAGAGAACGTCAGCAATGCCGGTTTTTCGGCAGTAGGTTTGGTGAAGTTCATGGTAACCGATACGTGCGGCCGGCTGTTATTTCCGTTTTCGTCTATCCACTGTTCTTTATATTCGGTCATCCATGCTCCCGAACGTTTTCCTGCACGCGGGTGGAAATCGGTGTAAAGTACGGCAAGGTAACTTCCGTCTTTATCGAATACCTCGTATGCTTGGACGTCGGGATGGTAAACCGGAATGTCTTTATTCTCTCGGAACGTGATGCCATACAGCCTCGTGGCAAGTCCGAATACTCCCTCTTTCACCTTACTCAGTTCGAAGTACGGGCGCAAGGCTTCTTCATCTAAATTGAATTTCTTGTTCTTCAGTTTTTCGGCATAGTAAGAAAAGTCCCACGGCATGAGTCGGAAATCTTTACCTTCCATCTCTTGCGCCAATGCTTCGATTTCGGCTACCTCCTTGTGGGCTGTGGGTGTGTAAGCGTCTAATAACTGATTCAGTAATTGGTATACATGCTCGCTGTTTTCAGCCATGCGTTTCCGTAAAACATAATCGGCATAATCGGTAAATCCCAACAGTTGTGCAAGTTCCATGCGCAGGTTAACCAACTGCTTCACGATGTCCGTGTTATCCAGTTCGTCACGATGCGTACATTGGGTATTATATGCCATATACAGTTCTTTACGCAGGTTTCGGTTGCTGCTGTATTTCATGAAAGGCACATAGCTTGGAGCCTGTAATGTGATAATCCACCCTTCTTTACCTTTTTCTTTAGCCGTATGAGCTGCAGCTTCTATAATGCTTTCCGGTAATCCTTCCAGTTCTGCCTCAGAGGTTAAAACCAGTTCATACTTATTGGTTTCTTTCAGATGATTTTGTGAAAAGCGAAGCGTCAGCGTACTCAGCTCCATGCTTAACTTACGGAATGTTTCTTTGTCGGCATCCGAGAGGTTCGCACCGTTACGTATGAAGCCATCGTATGTTTTCTCCAACAATCGGCGTTCTTCCGGAGTGAGGTTGAGTGATTCTCGCTGTGTATATACACATTTGATTCGTTCGAACAACTTTTCGTTGAGGCTGATATTGTTGCTGTGTTCCGAAAGTTCGGGCATCATTTTTTCAGCAATAGCCTCCATTTCATCGCAAGTTTCGGCACTCATCAGATTAAATAAAACGGTTGTAACGCGATCAAGTAATTGTCCGGCCCGTTCGAGTGCCAACACTGTATTACTGAACGTGGGAGGTTCCGGGTTATCGGTGATGGCTTTGATTTCTTCATCTTCTATTTTCATGCCTTCTCGGATGGCAGGCTCATAGTCGGATAGTTGGATGAGGTTGAACGGAGTGGTTTGATGTGGGGTATGGTAAGTATGTAAAAATGGATTCTGTGTCATATTTGTTTCTCTTTATCTCGAAATATAACAGTTGTAACTAAAAAAACGTTTTCGATAACAATCACAATTCGGTTGGCGAATTGGAATCAATGTTTTCTATCAATGCTTTGAGGTCATTGATAATAATCTTTTTCCGGCTTAATTTTATCAGTTTTTTATTTTGCCAGTCATTTAAAATCTTCGATACATTGATACGTGTGTCGTCAATGAGTTGTGCCAAATCCTCCATTTTGATAGACAGAGTTTTGGTGCCCATGGGAACACTGCATCTCAGTTGTAAGAAGTTGGCTATTTTTTCTTGTGTATTGCCTATATGGGTATTCCATAATTTGTAATATACCGTTTGAGCACGGTTACTGAGCATATTGAGATAATTCAGATTGAATATTTCATATTTTGTCAGTTGGGAAAGAATATACGATTTATCGATGCTCAATACGTGTATGTCGGTAGCAGCCCAATAAGAAGCCGTATAATGTGTGTGCATACCGAAAAGCGAATAAGGTTCTATGATACTCGGACTGTCGAGTATTTCGTTTAGCACATACAAATGTCCTTCATCGATTGCTTCAGACATGATTTGTCCGCCGAGGATAAAAATCAGTTGATTACACGTATCTCCTTGTTTTACTACGCGGCTTCCTTTATTGTATTTATGAAAATGCAACTTAACTTTCTCTAAAATGTTGGTAAAGTCGCTCTTGCATAATCCTTGAAAGAGAGGGAGCTGTAAAAGCTTATCGTACATTGTCGTTTCCATGTTCTATTAACTTTATTAAGTTACCTTATTAACAAACAAAAGTAATGATTAAATTCGATAGCCTGTATCATGCTTCTTTTTGTTTTAACTTTTTTATTGTTTCTTACAGTCTGATAATGTTTGCCGGAATATTGTGTGGTGAATAAAAAAACGATAACTTTGCATTAGAAACTAAAATTATAGGCTTATGGGAAGATTTGACTTTCAAGAGATGCTGAGTGCATTTATCGTATTGTTCGCTGTCATTGATATTATAGGAGCAATTCCTATTGTGTTAGATTTAAAGCAGAAAGGTCGTTCGGTAAATCCCATGAAAGCTACGTTGATAGCCTTCGCTTTATTGTTGGCGTTCTTTTTTGCGGGCGATATGATATTGCGTTTGTTTCAGGTAGATATTGCTTCTTTCGCTGTGGCGGGTGCATTTATCTTATTTATGATGGCGCTTGAGATGATTCTCGATGTAGAGATATTTAAGAACTTGGGTCCTATCAAAGAGGCGACATTGGTTCCGTTGGTGTTTCCTTTGCTGGCGGGTGCCGGTTCGTTTACCACATTGCTTTCGCTGCGTGCCGAGTATTCTACTCTTAATATTCTGATAGGCTTAACGCTGAATATGGTGTGGGTATTTATTGTTCTGAAGATGACCGACCGTGTGGAACGGCTTTTAGGTAAGGGAGGAATTTATATTATCCGCAAATTTTTCGGAATCATTTTGTTGGCGATTGCTGCCCGCTTGTTTACAGCCAACATTACTTCACTGATAGAGCAGTTTCAAGCTGTAAAATAAACAAAACGGAAAGCGGGGAGATAGGCTTATCGCCGTATCTCTCCGCTGCCGATGCATAATTGTGCGTCTTTATCGTAGATAACCCCGAATTGTCCCGGAGCTATGCCTTGTATTTTTTCATTGCTTGTTACGAGGTAATGATTGTTCTCTTTCACAATATACCCCGTGCCGAACGTGTCGGTATGGCGTATCTTGAAACGGATTTCGGTTTCTTTTCCCTCTGTCCACGGATTGGCAGTGATAAAATGAAAACCTGCCAGCCGGAATGTATTCCCATATTGCTTTTCGGTGTCATATCCCCGTGAAACATAAACGATGTTTTGCTCTACATCTTTATCTATTACAAACCACGGGCCTCCGCTCAGTCCGAGTCCTTTGCGCTGTCCGATGGTATGAAACCAGAAGCCCCGGTGCGTGCCGATAATCCGTCCGCTTTCTATTTCTATAATTTTTCCCGTCTGCTCACCCAAGAACCGGCGTATAAAGTCGTTGTAGTTTATCTTGCCTAAAAAGCAGATACCCTGACTGTCTTTCCGCAGTGCGCTGGGCAGTTTGGCTTCTTTGGCTATCCGGCGCACGTCTTCTTTCATATACTCTCCCAGCGGGAACATAAGTTTGGATACCTGTAAATAGTCGATTTGGGCAAGGAAGTCGGTTTGGTCTTTTACCGGGTCTTTTGCCGTAGCCAGCCACGTCTGTCCGTCGATGATGCGGGTCGAAGCGTAATGCCCTGTTACAATCTTGTCGTAAGCATATCCCGCTTTTTCCTCAAAACATCCGAATTTTATCAGTTTGTTACACATTACATCGGGATTGGGAGTAAGTCCTTGTTTCACCTTATCGATGGTATAAGCCACCACCCGTTCCCAATACTCTTTCTGTAAGTCGATGATGTCAAAATCCAACCCGTATTTCCGTGCAGTGGCTTCTGCCAGTTCGATGTCTTCTTCCGCCGTACAGGTTAGTCCGTCGTCGGTATCCATCCCTATTTTGATGTAAAAAAGATGAGGCTTGTAACCTTGTTCGCAAAGCAGGTGTACACTTACGGCACTGTCTACACCTCCCGAAATTAAAGCAGCTATCTCCATAAGTCTGTAATCGTTTAGTTTTGCGCACAAAGTTACAGCCTTTCTTCCGGTTTTGGAATACCTTATTTGAGGTATAATGGCATTAATCTGTTATTTCACCATCCTGCCAGCGGAATTTTGTGTTGAGGTGCAGGAAATACCGAATCCAGTTCATCCAAGTCGTCTTCCGACAGCGAGATGGAAAGGCTGCGGAAATTTTCCTCCACATGTCCGATGCCGGAGGCTTTGGGGATAGCCATAACCCCCGGATTGCGCATAACCCATGCAAGGGCAATTTGCGTAGGCGTGGCGTTGTGTTTTTGGGCTATCCGTTTTAAAAGAGGGTGATTCCGGAGACTGCCTTCGCCGATGGGCGTATATGCCATGACGGGCATGGCATGACGCATACTCCACGGAAGCAGGTCAAACTCTACACCCCACTCTTTCAGGTTATAAAGCACTTGATTGGCAGCGCAATGCGTTCCTCCCGGCAGCGAAAGAATCCGTTCCATGTCCGCTACATCCAGATTGCTCATGCCCCAGCGTGCTATTTTACCTGCTTGCCGGAGTTCTTCCATCGCGCGTACGGTTTCTGCGAAAGGGTGATGCCCTATCCAATGCAGCAGATAGAGGTCGATACATTCTATCCCCAATTTCCGGAGGCTTCTTTCGCAAGCCAGCTTCGTACCTTTATAACTTGCATTACTTGGCAGCACCTTGCTCACGATGAATGCTTTATCGCGCTGTCCCCGTATCGCTTCGCCTACAAACTCTTCATTGCCGTACATTTCTGCGGTGTCAATAACGCTTAACCCTAAGTCAAGCCCCCGGCGCAAGGCTTTTAATTCTTCGTTGCGCCGTGAGGCTGATTGTCCCATTTTCCACGTTCCTTGTCCGAGTGTACATACCTTCACTCCATCGGCAAACGTGATAGTCCGTTCCATACTACGCTATTTCAGGTAAGTGTGATAGAACTGTTCGATTTTGTCGAACGGAATCTTGTCAAGGTTGTCGTAAAGGTCGGTATGGTTGGCTTCCGGAACGATAAGCAACTCCTTGTTGTCGCCTTTCAGTTTCTTGAAAGCATCTTCGCTGAAGTAGCGCGAATGAGCCTTTTCGCCGTGGATAACCAGTACCGCGCTGCGGATTTCGTCGCTGTACGTCAGAATAGGCATATTGAGGAACGACAGTGACGACGTTTTGTTCCACCCGCCATTCGAATTCAACGAACGTTTGTGATAACCGCGAGACGTTTTGTAATACGCATGGTAGTCTTTTACAAACTGGGGAGCATCGGCAGGCAGCGGGTCTGCTACACCTCCGGCAAGAGCATACGTGCCGTTTTTATAATCCTCCGTGCGCTGTGCGTTCAGTTGTTTGCGCAGTTCATAACGTCCGTCGGCATCCAGAGCATCGAAATAGCCGTTTGCCGTTACACGGCTCATGTCGTACATTGTGGCTGTTACCGTGGCTTTGATGCGCGTGTCGATTGCCGCCGCATTGATAGCCATGCCTCCCCATCCGCAAATACCGAGGATTCCGATGCGTTCGGGGTCTACGTCAGCACGGGTAGAGAGGTAATCGACGGCTGCACAAAAATCTTCGGTATTGATGTCGGGCGAAGCCACATAACGGGGCTCTCCGCTGCTTTCTCCGGTGTACGAGGGGTCGAATGCAAGAGTCAGAAATCCGCGTTCTGCCAGTGTTTGCGCATACAGTCCCGAAGCCTGTTCTTTTACAGCTCCGAACGGGCCGCTGACTGCGATAGCCGCCAGTTTGCCCGTTGCGTTCTTGGGCACGTATAAGTCTGCCGCCAGCGTAATACCATAGCGGTTATGAAAGGTAACTTTGCAGTGGTTCACTTTGTCGCTCTGCGGGAAAACTTTGTCCCATTCTTGTGTTAAGTTCAAATTCTCGTTCATGGTGCTATGATTTTTAGAAAGATTATTTTCAGCGTTGAGGCTGCCTGAACCAAACATACAGGCAGCCAGTAGAATGATATGTAACTGACAGATAATGTTTTTCATGGCTTGAAACTGATGTTATCGGATAAAATTTGTCATGATTCGCTGTTCTGCTTCCGGTACGGGCTGTCCTCCGTTTTTCAGGTTCTTCAGCAGCCACGCCATGTTGTTCCCCAGCGTCCGCATCACCTGAAGCCCTTCGGCATCTTGCAAGGCTTCGCCGGGCGTGCGTCCGTGTACGCTGTTCCAGTAGATAGAAGACACTACGGGCATGTTGGTTATCGTGAAATACTTGTTTAAGCGGTCGAACGTGGCACTTGCGCCGCCCCGCCGACAGACAGCCACGGCTGCCGCAGGCTTGTATTGCAGGTAAGACGAAGAAGAATAAAACAAACGGTCGAGCAAGGCACACAGCGAGCCGTTAGGTCCGGCGTAATACACCGGCGAGCCTACCACCAGTGCGTCCGCTGTTTCTATCGCTGCCCTCACTTTCTCGTAAAGTGCATCCTTGAATACGCACCGTCCCAATTCAGCACACCGTCCGCAAGCGATACATCCCTGAACCGCTTTTGCTCCGATAGAAACGATTTCCGTATCGACTCCGTTAGCCTGTAAAGCCGATGCCACTTCCGACAAGGCGAGGTACGTATTTCCCTCTTTGCGCGGACTTCCATTGATTAATAATACTTTCATGATGTTATGTCTTTTAGTTGGTTAAAGTGTATATATAACGCAGCCAAAAATATTTTGTTTCTAAAAAGAGTAACGCAGCCAGACAGAGTTATCGCCGATGCGTTCTACGCTGTTCAGCTTTAAGATGGTAGTAGGGAAAGAAGGGTCGTCGATACCGTCGAACACAGCCGTCATCCCTTTGCGTCCATCAATTCCCGCACCCACTACAACACTCACCTCGTCCAGCAGTCCGGCTTTGAGGAACGCCCCGTTGATTATTCCGCCTCCTACCACGGCAAGCCTCTGTACGCCGAACTCCTTGCTTAATATCTCTACGGCTTGCGTAAGGTCGGTTTCATCTTTTCCGGCGGCTATCCACGAAATACCCTGTTGGCGCAACGCCTCTGCATACTCTTTCGGAGCATTTTCGCCCGTGATGACCAACAGCGGTCGTCCTTCCGAACAGTTGGCAGGCCAGCGCAACCGTCCCTTCGAGTCGACAGCGATGGTATATCCCTCAGCGTCGCACGCCTTGTAAAATGACGGTTTGCCTATCGGAGTAAAGTCTTTAGCCTCGAAAAGTTCGGGCAGGGCAAAATGTTTCTGCATCGTAACCCGTCCGGATATATCAGAATCGCAATGAAGCTGTTCCAATGCATCGTAATACTCGTTACCGCCGATGCGTTCGGTCATGTCGCAGTCGATACGACCGTCTACAGATGCCATCATGTGGCAAATAATATATGGTTTCATAAGATAATATGTTATTTCGATTACGATAGCAAAGATAGGGCGAAATGCGGATAAAGACGTTACTGAAAAGCTCAAAAGCATGTTTCTGAAAAGTTCACGGCGCATTTATTAAGGAGATACCTTAGAGCCTGTTAAATTTAACTCTTATTTTATTGGGAAATTTAAAACAGCCTCTAAAATTGTAAAGAGCTTATTTAAAGCCTTTTCCGGTTTGGCTTGGGACTTAGAAAACGCTAACGGTAGAACCCGTCAACACTATGGGAAGAAATGGTCAACGCATCCGCATGGACTGAGTAACGCTAACGGTAGCGTTACTCGGGGGTATGTTGGCGGAAAATTTCTTCTTAAAAACGTGGGCTCTTTTCTGTTTTTTTCCATGAGGAAAATGTATAATCAGACGAATATTAGGCAGAGACAGCGGTGGGAGGGATGCCATACTGCCGCTTGAATGCCGTGGAAAAGTGGGACGGATTCTTGAAGCCCACTTCGGCGTACACGTCGACTATCTTCTTGCCGCCTTCCTTCATCAGCGCGTATGCCACTTCGAGCCGCTTGCGTATCAGCCACTTTTCGGGCGTGAGGTCGCTCAGCTTCTTAAAGTCGCGCTTAAATGTGGCAAGGCTGCGCCCTGTGTAGTGGGCGAGGTCTTCGAGCGTGAACTCATACATATAGTTCTGATTCATAAACTCCATGATGTCTATTTTCCACGGTTCGTTGAAATCGAAGAGCGTGGGAGCGAAACGCCGGTCGATATGAAGCAAGGCAAGCAACCCTTCCTGTAACTTGAGCTGCATGAAATCATCTTGCGGCTTCACTTCGGGGTCGAAATAAGGAGTCATCGAAGCAAAGAGGCTGGCTATTTCGGCGGTTTTCGGCAGTTTGATAACTCCTGCATCGAGCTTGGGGGTGTCTGCCGGAACGCGGTATTGCTCAAACCGTCCGTACATCTCGCGCAGGAAGTTGCGGGTAAAACTCAGGAAAATACCGCAGTAACGCTCCCCGTTACACGACTGTTTGCGCATCGTGATATGATGGTCGCGCGGGATGAACACACATTCCCCCTTGCCCACGTGGATAGGCTCGCCCCCATTGTCGAGAATCATTTCGCCGGAATACACATAATTCATGGCAAACTCGCGCGAACGGTGTACACACAGGCTGTTGTCATCGTAAAAGAAACTGAAAAACACGTTGTTATAGTTAAATATAACCTTCATCGGGTCGGTTGGCTCATTGGTTTGCGTTTGTTTCATGTCGGCTTGATTACTAATGGTTTTACGGCAGACAAAGATAGTGAAAGAAAGTGGAATCTTTCTCAAAAGCTCACGGTTTTACATTCGTTTACGGAACGTATGCCGGTGTTTAAGATTTCTTCGCAAGCCGTTGTGAAAATGTTAAATCAAAGAAAAGCGGATAAACTATTTCCTTTTTCTCAGCTCTAACCCAACAAAGACAATACTTGTACAAGTTGTATTGAAAAAGAAAAGTAAAACAATTAAAAGTATTACGAAGATGAAAAAACATTTATTTTTGGCAATAGCCGTAGCGATTGTGATGAGTGGAAGCAATGTTTTTGCGCAAAATAACCAACCGGAAAAGAAAAAGCTGACACCCGAACAGCGGATTGAGTTGCAGGCAAAACGCATGGAACAGCGCCTGATGTTAGACGAAAACACGTCTGCCAAGTTCATTCCGCTTTATAAAGAATACCTGCAAGCCTTGCAGTCGTGCCGTCAAACTCCTCAGAAGGACGGACAAAAAGGTGAACTGACTGACGCGCAGATAAAAGAGAATCTGAAAAAGCGACTGGAAACGCAGCGTGCAGTGGTAGAAACGAAAGAGAAGTATCTGGATAAATTTTCTGAAATATTGACGGCACGCCAACTGGCGGAAGTTTTTAAAGCCGGACATCGCCGCCCGATGCCGTTTGCACGGAATAACAAATTCCGTCCGGGAAGACCGGATGCATGTCCCGGACAGTTTATGCATTGTCATGACTTTTGTCCTGCTCCTTCCGAGCCGGCGAAGTAACAAGATACAGCTTTCCGTCTTCTTGCCGTATTTGCTCTTCGGCAAGAAGATAGGAGAGTGTCTGCCTGAGGTCTGTTTCTTCGGCATCTCCCAATGCGGCAACTAATTCCCCGGCAGAAAGGGGAGCATTGGATAACAGTTGGCAAATGCGGTCTGCAAGTTCAGAATATGTGTTTTGCCGCAACCCCGACCGATGCTTACTGAGGCACACGTCACACTGTCCGCAGTTGTGCTCATTTTTCTCTCCGAAATAATGTAGCAACATCCGGCTACGGCATTTGTTGTCTGTATCGGCATACTCCAACATCGCCTCGATGCGGCGGATGTAACTCTCTTTCCGGTCTTCGTATACCTCGCGGCTCAGATGGATGCGTTCGGTTTCCTGCCGCTCGCGCGTATAAATGATATACGGTGTCTTTTTCCCCGGAATATAATGCAAAATCCTGCGCTTGGTAAGCAGCACCAACGTTTCGTATACCTGCTGGCGGGTAATCCCTGTGCGCAGAGCCAGCGTTTCTTCGTTGATATAGGCATAATCACTGAACACTCCGGTATAAAGCCGCAAAATGTTGCGGATAAGATTTTCTGTCTCCGGACTGTTTTCATGGATGCGGTATAACTCGTCGCGCCGTAAGGTAAACATGATGCGCGATGCATTATCTTGTTCGTCAGTATACTCCAGATATCCGGCGCGTGTGAGAATCTTCAGCGCGCTGTCTACCTGAATGGGAAAATGCTTGAAGTTATGACAAAACTCGTCGATGTTAAACGCATAAGTACATCCCAATCCGTCGCCCATTGCCATCTGGTAGTAGAAATTAATGTCCTCGTAAACTTTGCGGATATAGTCTTTTTCGGGAAAGGTATCCGAAATCCGTTTCCGAAGAACAGTCTTGTCGTTTCGCGCATAAAGAAGTACAGCGTAGGCTTTCTGTCCGTCGCGCCCTGCACGTCCTGCCTCCTGAAAATAAGCCTCCGGCGAATCGGGAAAATCCACATGAATCACAATGCGCACGTCCGGCTTGTCAATACCCATACCAAACGCATTGGTAGCCACCATGACACGGTGCTCTCCTGTAAGCCAACTTTTCTGCCGCTGGTCTTTAGTCTCGTTGCTTAATCCGGCATGATAGAAAGTCGATGTAATGTCGTGGTCATTCAAGAACAGAGAAACTTCTTTGGTTTTCTTCCTGTTCCTCGTATAAACGATAGCTGAACCTTGTACGCTATTCAGGATATGAAGTAACTCTTCGGCTTTATTTTCTGTACGGCGCACGATATACGCCAGATTCTTCCGCTCGAAACTCATGCGGAATACGTTTTCTTCGCGGAAAGCCAGTTTCAGTTGGATATCCTTGACAACTTCCGGAGTAGCCGTGGCGGTGAGAGCAAGGATGGGAACGTCGGGCAGGAGCTTACGGACATCGGAAATCTTCAGATATGCCGGACGGAAATCATACCCCCATTGCGAAATACAGTGAGATTCGTCGACGGTAATCATGTTTACCTTCATGCTGCGTAACTTGATTTGAAAGATTTCCGTCCCCAGCCGTTCGGGTGAGATGTATAAGAATTTGTAATCTCCGAAGATACAGTTTTCGAGCGCAATGATAATTTCCTCGCGCGTCATGCCCGAATACACCGCCGTAGCTTTAATGCCCCTTGCCCGCAGGTTGCGCACTTGGTCTTTCATCAAAGCAATGAGCGGAGTAATGACCAGACACAAGCCCGGACGTGCAAGTGCCGGTACTTGGAAAGTTATGGATTTGCCCCCTCCCGTAGGCATAAGTCCCAGTGTATCTTTTCCGCTTCCGATGCTCCGGATGATGTCTTCCTGTATCCCCCGGAAATTATCGTACCCCCAATATTGCTTTAAGATGCTTTTGTAGTCCATGATTCTGAATAGAAAAACAAAAGACCACGAAGAAAGAAAAACGCATGACGTAACTCTTTATTCGTGGTCTTTTAACTGTTTCATGTTGATAAAAGATTCTTATTTAAAAGTAGGTTTGATATCTTCTATTTGCAGCTGTATTTCTCCACGCTTATGTGTATTTTCTTCGATGGTATAACAGATATTGAACGATTGTTTTGTTTTGATGTACCGCGCTTGCGAACTTTGTCCGAAAGCGATACCGTTCATTACGTTGTTCGATTTGTTATCCACTAATTCCAGTTTGATATGTTCTTGGTCTCGTCCTACTACCTTACTTGTTCCGTAATCATACACATTCAGCGTAGCAAATATCGGTTTATGATTATCCGGTCCAAAAGGATTGAACTTCTTCAAATCGAAAAAGAACTTAGGCGTTATGTCTCGGAAATCCAACTGCGCATCAATATCGATGGTTGCGCTGGTTTGCTCCGGAAGGATGTGATTTGTGACATACTCTTCGAAGCGTTGGGTAAATTCCGGAACATTTTCGATTTTCATCGAAAGTCCTGCCGCGTACGTATGTCCTCCGAAGTTTTCCAACAAGTCACGGCAGTGCTCGATAGCCTTATACACATCGAATCCCGAAACAGAACGTGCCGATCCGGTAGCAAGGTTATCGGTTCGTGTCAGTACCACTGCCGGGCGGTAATAGATTTCCGTTAGGCGGGAAGCAACGATACCGATAACACCTTTATGCCAATCTTCGTTATAAATAACAATAGAACGGCGTTCTGACAGGTCAGAAAGATTGTCTACGATTTTGTTAGCTTCCTCGGTCATACTCTTGTCCAAGTCTTTCCGCGTTTCGTTATACCGGTTGATTTGGTTACTTTTTTCAAGAGCCACCTGAAAATCTCTTTCAATCAAAAGGTCGACTGCCTCTTTGCCGTTTTGGATTCGTCCCGAAGCATTGATGCGAGGACCTATTTTGAAAACGATGTCACTCATTGTGATTTCTTTTTCCGAAAGCCCACAGACATCGATGATAGCTTTCAGTCCTACACTTGGATTGGAGTTCAGTTGGCGCAAGCCGTGGTAGGCCAACACGCGGTTTTCTCCCATGATGGGAACGATATCTGAAGCAATGCTGACAGCTACCAAGTCCAAAAGCGGAGTTAGTTGATGAAACTCGATACCGTTGTTCAGTGCAAAAGCCTGCATGAACTTAAACCCCACGCCGCACCCCGACAAATGGTCGTAAGGATACGTTGAGTCTTTTCTTTTGGCATTTAAGATAGCCACGGCAGGGGGAAGCACTTCATCGGGCACATGATGGTCGCAAATGATAAAGTCGATGCCTTTTTCTTTGGCATACATGATTTCCTCTACCGCCTTGATTCCACAGTCTAATACGATAACTAATTTTACTCCTGTTTCGTAGGCATAGTCTACTCCTTTCTTTGATACGCCATACCCTTCATTGTAGCGGTCGGGAATGTAGTAGTCGATATTCGAATAGAATTGTTGAAGGAATTTGTAAACCAATGCGACCGCAGTTGTTCCGTCTACGTCGTAATCTCCGTATACAAGGATACGTTCCTTCTTCCCCATAGCTTTGTTAAGACGTTCTACGGCCTTGCTCATGTCTTTCATGAGAAACGGGTCGTGGAGTTCGTTGAGCTGGGGACGGAAAAAACGTTTAGCTTTGGCAGCGGAAGTTATTCCTCTTTCCAATAATAGCTTGCACAGGATAGGACTGATTCCTATCTCTTTAGCCAAAGCCTTAGCTGCTTCCCTTTGCTCTTGTGTAGGAGGTTGATAGTTCCATTTGTAGTTCATTTTATATGTTTTTTTCTTTCTTTTTCTTATCAGGTGAATGCTGTCTTGCAGAGGCTTTCTGTTTAGATTACGAGAAATCTTTCGTTGTTATCAGCAAACTCTCGTAGAAAGAGCCTTGTAATTCGTTTGTGCATTCAATCCGTAAAGTTAGAAAAAAAGAAAGAAAAAACGGTTGATTCTGCTATTTATTTTGCAGAATCAACCGTTTTATTATTTGTAATGGGTCTATTTAAGGTAATTATAAGCCCAATTTCTTAGCGATGTGAGCCGGAATAGCATCTTTGTGAATCAAGATATTCATGGTTTTGTATTTGGCAAATGTTTTCGAAGCATACCAGATGCCTTTGTATTTGCCTGCCTTACCCCATGAGTTCTTTACCATGTAGTATTCTTTGCCGTTCTGGTCTTTAGCCAAGCCGTAGATAAGCATACCGTGGTCGTCGGTTGTTTCCCAGTTGTCGAATGCTTCCTGACGCATTTCCTGTGTTACTTCGATTTCGGGAAGCGGTTTGCTGGTCAGCTCTTTGCGTTTGTCAGCTTTGCTCAGCCCCAACCAGTGCGCCATGTCAGAACCCGTAAGCTCTGCACCTTTTGCCACGTTCGGGCATACGGCGATACCGTCGCGGGTAAATCCGTCTTCGCTTACGTCAGCTCCCCAAGCAAATGTATAGCCATTGTTTACGGCGTTATCCATAACCTCCATCAGTTCGTCGATAGGAAGATTATATGACAAGGCGTTGCGCCAGTTGTCTTGCACTTCGATGAAGAACTGCGTATAGAACGGATGATGTGAGTATGAGGTCAGCGATACGTAATCATCGGGGTTCAATCCCAAAACGTTATCGGCAAACGTTCTCGGCGTATAAGTTTTGCCTTTATAGGTAAACTCTTTCGGACATTCGCCCAAATACGTGTCATAGATGGCGCAAAGTCCGTTCTTCCATACCGGAGACAACTTGCTGTGACGGCCTTTTCCGATGGCTTCTACATAAGCGCCGGCTACGGCATCCAGTTCATTGTGGTTAGGCAGTGAGTCGCCGTACATAATGCCCGGCATTGCTTCTTGCGGAACCATACCATACTTTTCGTAGCAAACCAAGATGTCTTCAAAACTTCCTCCCGGCGAGAAAGAAGCATCACCGTGATAACGCACGTAGTTTGCTCCGCGTTCTTCCATTGTTTTATGTACTACAAACATTTCCGACAAATCAAACTCTCCTTTTCCTAAACGCAAGAGTTCTGATTCAAGGAAGCCTAATGTAGAAAACGACCAGCAGGTGCTTGACTGGTTTTGGTTCTTAATAGAAGTGATAGGGTTTTCTTTTACTGTGGTAAACACGAAACCTTCTTCTGTTGTTTTGTCTTTCTTAGGAGCTTCGGCATATACATTGCTGAAACAAAGACCTAACGCAGCGAGTGCAATCAGTTTATTCATTGGATATAAATGTTTATTAAGGTATTATTTATTAGTTATTCATTCATAATGGTTTCTACTTCGTCGATGGTAATAGGGATATGCTTTTCGCCCGTAAAGCGTGAACCATCGGCGGTGATAAGTATATCGTCTTCCAACCGGATTCCACCGAAATCTTTAAAGGTTTCAATGCGGTCGAAGTTCAGGAATTCAGTGTGCAGCTTTTCTGCCTTCCACTTATCAATGAGTGCGGGGATGAAATAACAGCCCGGTTCGTCGGTGATTACGAAACCTTCTTGCAGGCGGCGTCCCATCCGCAGTGAGGCGAGTCCGAATTGCGTAGAGGGTTGTACTTCATCGTCGTAGCCCACGTAGCATTGTCCGAGGTCTTCCATGTCGTGAACGTCAAGTCCCATCATGTGTCCCAGTCCGTGGGGGAGGAACAAGGCATGTGCTCCGGCTGCCACCGCCTCGTCTACATCGCCTTTCATCAGTCCCAAATCTTTCAGTCCTTGTGTCAAAACTTTGCAGACTTCCAAGTGAACCGATTTGTAAGTCACGCCCGGACGAGCCAGCTCCAACGCCTTGTCATGACAAGCCAGCACGATGCTGTAAATGTCTTTCTGCCGGGGAGTGAATTTTCCGCCCACGGGCACGGTACGTGTGTGGTCAGAACAATAATAGTTCATCAGTTCCGCTCCGGCGTCGGTCAGCATCAGTCTGCCTGCCTCCAGCGTATGGCTGTGGTCATGGTTATGAAGTGTTTGCCCGTTTTGTGTAAGAATGGTAGCAAAAGAAACCATCCGTCCGTACGACGAAGCGATACCGTCTAACACGCCGGCTATGTATTGTTCTGACACGCCCGGCTTACACAGGCGCATGGCAGCGGTGTGCATTTCGTAGCCCACGTTACAAGCCTTGTCGATTTCTGCTATTTCACACGGCTCTTTTACTGACCGCAGTTCCACCACCGCTTTTATCAACGGCAGCGAAGCGTGTTTTTTGGTCAGCGAAGCACGGATACCGGTCAGTTCTTCCAACAGCAACATGTTATCATATCTGTATGGAGGCAAGAAGTGAACCTTCCGTCGCAGCGAGAGAGCCTTGCTTACCGTTTCTTTCAGTTTGTCGAACGGAAAACTTTTCGCAACTCCCACCTGTGCGGCAAGTTCTTTCACACTGGGTTGCGGACCCATCCAGATGATGTCGTCCATGTCTACATCGTTACCGAAGAAATATTCTTCGCCGCTGTCTGCATCGATAATGCCTGCATAACCGGGATGAGAATGGCCGAAGAAATAAACAAACGAACTGTCTTGACGGAATTTATAAGTATTGTCCGGATAATTTGCCGGAGCTTCGTTGTTTCCCAATATAAGGATAATGCCGCTGCCCACTTTTTCGCGTAAAGCCTTGCGGCGTTTTTGATAAGTTAATGCGTCAAACATGGTTCCTTTTCTTTTATGTTACAATCGTATGATATTTCTTTCTTTTTTTGAAATGCAAATGTAATAAATAAATCAAAGATGTGGCGAGTTTGCAAGGAAAAATATATATTTGCGAAAACACGTATGTGTTTTCAACAGATTAAAACGGAGGACATGGGATATGGAAGTCGATTTTCAGAAAATGGGCTTGGTACTTGAAGGCGGAGGTATGCGCGGGGTGTTCACCTGCGGGGTACTTGATTATATGTTGGATTATAACATTGAGTTTCCTTATGCTGTGGGTGTGTCGGCGGGGGCGTGTAACGGCTTGTCTTACCTGTCGCGCCAGCGCGGAAGGGCGAAATACAGTAACATCGACCTGCTCGACAAGTATCATTACATCGGGCTGAAGCATTTGTGGTATCAGCATAGTATTCTTGACCAGCGTTTGCTTTACGAGATTTTTCCCGAAGAAATTCTTCCTTACGATTACGATACTTATTTCAACAACCCCACACGGTTTGAGATGGTTACCACCAACTGTGTTACAGGGCGGGCGTGTTATCTGGAAGAAAAACACGATAAAGTGCGTCTGCTTGCCATCGCCAAAGCATCGAGCAGTCTGCCCTACGTTTGTCCTATTACGTATGTCGACGGTAGGCCGATGCTGGACGGAGGCATCGTCGACTCGATTCCCGTAGAACGTGCCATAGAGCAGGGGTATGCGTTTAACGTAGTGGTGCTCACCCGCAACCGGGGTTACCGCAAGACAGAGAAAGACATTCGTGTTCCACGGTTTGTTTACCGCCGTTACCCGCGTTTGCGGTTGGCGTTAAGCCGTCGGTGTGAAGCGTATAACAAACAGTTGGAGATGGTGGAACGCATGGAAGACGAAGGGCGTATTCTGGCTATTCGTCCGGAGCAGAAGGTAACGGTAAACCGCATTGAACGGGACACCAAAAAACTGACGGCGCTGTACGAAGAAGGCTATGCTTGTGCGGAGCGGGTATTGGCGAAATATATAGCGTCGGAATAGTCTTTTGACAGCGTTAGACGGCGCCGGAAAACGCTACCGCTTGCGTACCTCGGTCCATCCCATAGCGTTGACAAGTTCTACCGCTTGCGTGCCCCGGTTCATCCCATAGCGTTTTTAATCGCTGAACGGAAGTTTCAGTTGTACCCATTGGGGCGTGTTAACATGCTGTTCGTCAGTGTCTTCTTTGGGATTCGATACCGAAAGCCCTATCAGACGCACGGGGTGATGTTCGTAATCCACTTCTTTTAGCAGCGTTTTGGCAAGCGGTAAAATCTCATCTAACGTGCGGAGGCTTTTCCGTGTGCTGAGGCTGCGCGTTATCTGCACGAAATCGTTGAACTTTATTTTCAGGGTAAGTGTCGTGCCGTTGAAGTCTTTCGCTTTCAGGCGTTCTGTCAGTTCGCACGCCACGTGGTACAGCTCAATGATAACCGAACTTTTCAGGCTGATGTCTTTCTCCAGCGTATGTTCGCAGCCGATAGATTTACGTACGCGCACAGATTCTACCGGGCGGTTGTCTATGCCGCGGGCAAACTCATAATAGATATTTCCGGCTTTTCCGAACTGGCGTACCAGCATCTCGCGCGAACATTCACGCAACGTCTTCCCGTTATAAACCCCTAACAGATGCAGTTTCTTTGCCGTGACCGGACCTACGCCCCAAAACGATTCGATGGGCAGGTGGTCGATGAAGGCCTGTGCTTGGTCGGGGTGGATGGTGCAGAGTCCGTCGGGCTTGCGGTAATCGGAAGCAATCTTTGCCAGAAACTTGTTGTATGACACCCCTGCCGATGCCACCAAATGCAGCTCCTCCCGGATGCGCTGTTTGATTTCGCGCGCAATGTCTACCGCCAGTTCGATTCCTTTTTTGTTATCTGTCACATCGAGAAACGCCTCGTCGAGCGAAATCGGTTCGATAAGATCAGTGTAATCGTGGAAAATCTCGTGTATTTGGCGCGATACACTTTTATAGACCTCCATTCGTCCTTCGATAAAAATCAGTTGCGGACAAAGTTTGATGGCCTTTTGTGAAGGCATGGCGGAACGCACACCGAACTTGCGTGCCTCATAGCTTGCAGCAGCTACTACGCCTCGCTTTTCGGCATGACCCACGGCTACGGGTTTTCCTCTCAGTTCCGGATTGTCCCGTTGCTCCACCGATGCGTAAAAAGCATCCATGTCAATATGGATAATTTTGCGTTTCGTATTCATGAAAACAAAATCCTTTCTGCAAAATTAATCAAACTTTCTTGGGCTATCCTAAAAATCCTTTGTACTTTTGCTTGCGTTTATATTAACTGTACCAATGTATAGTAGTTATGATGAAAGATGAAATTAAACGTGCATGTGAAGTCATGCAAAAGGGTGGCGTGATACTTTATCCTACTGACACAGTGTGGGGTATCGGATGTGACGCAACAAACGAAGAAGCCGTAAAACGAGTTTATCAGATAAAGCAGCGAGCAGACAGCAAGGCTATGCTGGTACTGGTGGACAGTCCTGTTAAGGTGGACTTTTATGTGAAAGACGTTCCGGGCGTGGCTTGGGATTTGATAGAGTTGACAACAAAACCTTTGACTATAATTTACGATGGAGCGCGTAATTTGGCTCCGAACCTGATTGCGGCAGACGGCAGTGTGGGTATCCGGGTTACTTCCGAGGCGTTTTCAAAAGAACTGTGTTTCCGCTTCCGCAAAGCCATTGTTTCAACTTCTGCCAACATCAGCGGACAGCCTGCTCCGGCGGTGTTTAGCGAAATAAGCGAAGAAATCAAGCAGGCAGTAGATTATGTGGTCGATTTCCGCCGTGAAGAAACCGGACATCCGAAGCCTTCTTCCATTATCAAGTTAGGCAAGGGAGGCGAAGTGAAGATTATAAGAGAATAAATGTTTGGCTTGTTTCTTCAGGAAACAAGCAGCGGCATCATGAGGTTGCCTTTATACATTATATATATATAACACAATAATGAACATAGCTGACGAAAACAATAATTTACTTCAACGACTGTTGGTCTGGCGCGAGAAACATATCAAAGACAAACAATTTATTTTGATTTTAAGTTTCATCGTCGGAATCTGTACGGCACTGGCGGCGTATGTGTTGAAGTTTTTAGTAGAATATATTAAAGAATTTCTTACCGATAATTTCGATTCAACCGGAGCCAACTGGCTGTATTTGGTTTATCCGGTGGTGGGTATTTTTCTGACAAGTCTCTTTATCCGGAAAATAGTGCGCGATGACATCAGCCACGGAGTTACGAAAATCCTTTACGCTATCTCCCGCCGTCAGAGCCGCATTAAGCGTCATAACGTATGGTCGTCTATCTGTGCTTCGGCTATAACCATCGGTTTCGGTGGTTCGGTAGGAGCGGAAGCACCTATTGTGTTGACAGGCTCTGCCATCGGTTCGAACTTGGGCAGCATTTTCCGTATGGATCACAAGACACTGATGTTGCTCGTGGGATGCGGTGCCGCAGGAGCTGTATCGGGAATCTTTAAAGCCCCCATAGCCGGCTTGGTGTTTACGCTCGAAGTGCTGATGATTGACCTGACGATGGCATCGCTGCTTCCGCTGCTGATAACCAGCGTGACGGCAGCATCGCTTTCATACGTGCTGACGGGTACGGAGTCGATGTTTTATTTCCACTTAGACTATCCGTTTGCGATGGAGCGCGTTCCCTATGCCATCGCGCTGGGTGTTTTTTGCGGGTTGGTGGCTTGGTATTTCACCTGTTCTATGAACTGGATAGAAAATATTTTCCGCCGCTACTCTAATCCGTACGTGAAGTTTGTGATAGGAGGTACGATGCTGAGTATTTTAATCTTCCTCTTTCCCCCGCTTTACGGCGAAGGCTATGATACGATTTCGCTGTTGCTTAACGGAACCACTTCGGCAGACTGGGACACGGTGATGAACAATTCACTGTTTTACGGCAACGGGCATCTGTTGGTAATCTATTTGCTGCTGATAATCTTGTTTAAAGTATTCGCTTCCAGTGCCACGAACGGTGGAGGCGGTTGCGGTGGTATTTTTGCTCCGAGTTTGTTTCTGGGATGTATAGCCGGTTTCGTATTTTCGTATGTATGCAATGAATTCCATATCGGAAACACTTATATCCCTGAGAAAAACTTTGCGCTGATGGGAATGGCTGGTCTGATGTCGGGCGTGATGCACGCTCCGCTTACCGGTGTATTCCTTATCGCCGAGCTTACCGGAGGATATGCCCTGTTCCTGCCGTTGATGATTGTTTCGGTGTGTGCGTATCTTACCATCATCATCTTCGAACCGCATAGTATTTATTCCATGCGTCTGGCAAAGAAAGGTGAACTGGTGACACATCATAAAGATAAGGCGGTACTGACTCTGATGAACATGGAGAGTGTGATTGAAACAGACTTTCAGGTAGTGCGCCCCGATATGGATTTGGGAGAGATGGTAAAAGCTATATCCAAATCAGGACGAAATCTGTTTCCGGTGGTAGATGTGAATAATGTTCTTTTGGGCATCGTACCCTTGAACGACATTCGCAACATCATCTTCCGGCAAGAGTTGTATCACCGTTACCGTGTTGAAAATTTCATGGTTACGCCCAAAGCGTGTATCAAAATCACAGATTCGATGGAAGAGGTGATGCGGAAGTTCGATGAAACCGGGGCATGGAATTTACCGGTTGTAGATGAAGAAGGAAGGTATAAGGGAATTGTATCTAAATCGAAGATGCTGACAGCATATCGTCAGGTATTGGTCGATTTATCAGCCGAATAAATAAATTTTTGTATCATGGAAAAGAAAGATTTGAGAATCGTATACATGGGAACTCCCGAATTTGCTGTTGAGAGTTTGAAGCGTTTGGTTGAGGGAGGATATAATATAGTAGGGGTGATCACGATGCCCGACAAACCGATGGGACGTCATGGCAGTGTGTTGCAACCCAGTCCGGTGAAGCAGTATGCCGTATCGCAAGGCTTGAAAGTGCTTCAGCCTGAAAAACTGAAAGACGAAAGTTTCGTGGCAGAGCTGCGCGAACTGAAAGCCGACCTTCAGATTGTGGTTGCTTTCCGTATGCTGCCCGAAGTGGTTTGGAACATGCCCCGTTTGGGGACGTTTAACCTTCATGCCTCATTGTTGCCCCAATATCGCGGAGCTGCTCCTATCAACTGGGCGGTTATCAATGGTGAAACAGAAACCGGCATTACAACTTTTTTCTTGAAGCATGAAATTGATACGGGAGAAATCATTGACCAAGTACGTGTTCCGATAGCCGATACGGACAATGTAGGCGATGTATATGAACGCTTGATGAATTTAGGCGGCGATTTGGTTGTAAAAACAGTCGACTCTATTCTTGACGGTAGTGTAAAGACTGTTCCGCAAGATAAATTGGCAGAAGGAGAAGTCCTGCGTCCGGCTCCTAAGATTTTCAAAGAAACCTGTCGCATAGACTGGAGTAAAGGCGTGAAACAAATTTATGATTTCGTGCGCGGACTGTCGCCTTACCCGGCAGCATGGACTGAACTCTGTCAAGGCAGCACTGCCCCTCAGGTATTGAAGATTTATGAAACCGATAAAATATTTGCCGAACATTCGTTTGAACCCGGAGCGGTTGTAACGGATAAGAAAACCTATTTCCGCATAGCCGTAACAGATGGCTATATAAACATCCGTTCCTTGCAACTCGCAGGGAAGAAACGGATGGGCGTGGCTGATTTCTTACGAGGCTATCATCATGAAGATGGAGCTGTGGTAAAGTAATCGATTTTGAGCAAAATTAAAACGACAGGCTCTTATTTGTTGTTGCTGTGTATGCGGCTCGTATTGATTTCTTTTTGATTCAGAGTTTGACCTTTAGAGATTTCGCAAGTAGCGTGTGGGTTTGTTCCATTATTATAATAAACGCGGAAACCTTTAAAGGTTGAGTTCTGATATTCAGGAATACTGGACAGATTGAACGATACAACACTCCAAAACACATCTTTCTGCGAATCACCTTCTGCATTGTGGCGCAGCTCAACAGGCAACCATCCGTTTTCATCCAGTTTGCAGTCTTTATTCAGCAACAAGCTGAGACGATGCGGCTTTTCTCGGTCATTTCCTTTTATGTAAACTTCAATGTTCAGGTGTTTGGCACTGATAGATATGCCTGTAATCTGAACCGGGTCATTTCCGAAATCGGTATCGTTCTCGCTTATCAATGAATCGTTACGGAGGTCGTTGGCATCTTTTGTCAAAACCTTATATAGTTCAACAATGTCTACAATGCGTTGCTCCCCGTCAGGCACCATAGCTTCCAAATCGCTGGCGGGCACACTCATTAAGACCCGTTGTCCGGTAGTATCCAGTTTGGCAGATGTAAAATAGCCCGGATTGGAAGGTACTAATATACCGTGCGAATCCGATTCTACCATTAGCTCATCTTCATTAATGACTGTTCCTAATGTCAGATAAAACAGTGATTTCGAATCATCTTCATTTAAATCGCAAGAAGAAATGATTGAACTGCATAATAACACACTTGCAATAAGATATATTTGCTTAAAGACTTTCATTGTATTTTATTTTTTTGTCTCTAAAATAAGCTGAGACAGAATTTACTGCACTCTTTTGTGTTAAAACACATTAACAGAAGAAAAAGATGCTGTTACGTGCAGTATTTTTGCATTTGCATCATTTATAAACCAAAAGCACGAGACAAATAATATGACAGAAGAGGAACTGGCGTTGCAGTGTCAAAAGGCAGACACAAAGGCACAGAAAGAACTGTACGAAAGGTACGGGGGTGTGTTGTTTGCCATTTGTCTTCGTTACATAGGTAATAGGGAAGAAGCCGAGGATGTATTCCATGATGGATTTATCCGCGTGTTTCAATCTATAAAAAATCAATTTGCTTATCAAGGAGTAGGCTCGTTGAAAGCATGGTTGTCTCGTGTAATGGTTAATGAAGCGTTAGGATATTTGCGTAAAAAGAGCATACAGACCAAACAAGAAGTTTTGATGGATGAAATACCGGATACACAAATATCAGATGATGAAGATGTGAACAAGATTCCGCGTTCGGTATTATTGAAGCTGATTAGCGAATTGCCGGACGGGTATCGTACAGTGTTCAACCTTTATGTGTTTGAAGAAAAAAGTCATAAAGAAATAGCAGCATTGTTAGGTATAACCGAACATACTTCTTCTTCGCAATTTTATCGTGCCAAAACTTTGTTAGCCAAGAAAATTAATGAATATCGAAAGAAACTATAAGTGATGGAAGACGAAAAGTGGATACAAAACATACGTAATCGGATGGACGATTATTCGGAACCACTGCCTCCCGATATGTGGAGGAAGCTGGAGAAGGATTTAAATGTCCCTAAGGTAATACCGTTATGGAAGCGGTGGCAATTTGTGGCTGCGGCAGCGATGATAGCTGTTGTCTTTTCGGTAGGTGTATGGTTTTGGACTTCACCTATGGCTGATTCGTTAAGTGATAAAGGGAAGTTAGCCCAGCAAGAGGAACAGGCTGTATTGGAAGATAACAAACCTTTTATTCCGGTAAATGAATCTGAAAACTTAATATTGGCGAAAGCCGAAACAAATAAGGATGCGGAAGATATTGAAGCGGTATCGTTGGCATCACAGAAGGTTTTGGAAGAAAAAATTGTAGCTGCTCCGGAAGTAGTAAAGGTAGAAAACATTTATGCAGAACAGCCGTCGGAAATGCCTCAGTCAATGAATAAAGCCGACACGAAAAAAGATGATGAAACAGAAAAAAGGATGCAGCTTCTTCGTGCTACCCGTAAAGCGGACCGTGAACAAGTGAAACGTAATGCTTATTGGACCGAAAAGAATACTGACCGCAAGGAACAGAAATGGCAGATGGGACTTGCTGCCGGTAATACGCCGTATTCTTTTTCCAATTCGTTCGGCGGATTCGGACGTATGGTTTCACATGCTGTTAAGAGTAGTGCCGATGGTCTGCTGATGAATCCTTTGTCGAATGAAACCACGGCATATAACCAAGTATTATTCAATAACCGTGAACAGTCTTCGAAAACGGAAGTCCATCATCGTATGCCGGTAAGTGTCGGTGCATCCTTTAAATGGCTTTTAAATAAAGATTGGGCTATCGAAACCGGATTGTTCTATACCCTGCTGTCATCAAATTCCCATTCCGGCTCTGATTCTTATATGGAAGAAGAATGGAAGTTACATTACATCGGAATACCACTCAAAGTACATCGCTCACTTTGGCAGAACGAACGTTTTAATTTCTATGTTTCTGCAGGGGGGGCTGTTGAAAAATGCGTTTCAGGCAGCTTGGAAACTGTATATGTAACAGGAAGTAACGAGCATGAGAAGATTAATTCTTCTTTGGACGTCGATCCGTTGCAGTGGTCTGTGACAGGAGCCGTTGGTGCGCAAGTTAATTTCACACGCCAGATCGGGCTGTACATCGAACCGGGTATAGCGTATTATTTCGACGATGGCAGTGATATAGAGACTTTCCGTAAAGAGCATCCTCTGAATTTTAACTTGCAATTAGGACTGCGTTTTAGTTTTTCCAAGTAAATAGAAACAGACGAAATTATCGAATTAAGACTGAATTCTTTGCATTGTGATAAAATATCTTTATCTTTGAATCATATTAGATGATAAAGGTCAAAAGAAAGATATGGCGAAAGAAATAAAAGTCTCTCCTTCATTATTAGCTGCTGATTTTGCTGACTTGCGTGGAGAAATGGATAAAATTAATTCCAGCGAGGCTGATTGGTTACATTTGGATATAATGGACGGAGTGTTCGTTCCGAATATTTCATTTGGTTTCCCGGTTTTGAAATATGTTGCAGAACTTTGCAAGAAACCGCTCGATGTACATCTGATGATTGTACAACCGGAGAAGTTTATTCGTGAAGTTCGTGCATTGAATGCCATGATGATGAATGTGCATTACGAGGCGTGTCCGCATTTACATCGGGTAGTTCAGCAAATTAAGGAGGCAGGAATGAAAGCCGGGGTAACTCTAAATCCTTCCACGCCGGTTTCTTTGCTTGAAGATATAATAGAAGATGTCGATATGGTGCTGCTGATGAGCGTAAATCCGGGCTTTGGAGGACAGAAATTTATTCCGCATACCTTGCAGAAAGTACGCAGCTTGCGCGAACTTATAGCACGCAAAAATGCCCATGCGCTGATTGAAGTAGACGGAGGAGTCAATAACAATACTGCTCCGGAGTTGATAGAAGCGGGCGTAGATGTCCTTGTGGCGGGAAGCGCAGTCTTTAAAGCTCCAGATATGAAAGAGGCTATTCACCAACTTAAAATAATTAAAGGTAAGTGAGAACGATACCTCCGTTTGTCGCTTATCCGTTGTTCCGGTTGACTGTTTGGTTGGCAACCGGAATTTTTTTGTTCGATTCGATAGCGTCCGACTGCCTGCCGTGGACTTCGGTGGCGATGGCTTTCGGAGTTTCCGTATTGATTCTTTGCTGTTTTTATCGCACTTTCAAATATAAATATCGCGCTTTGTTTGGTGTGTGTGGCTGCCTGTCATTCGTACTGCTTGGCGGAACTTTGGTTCTGAAAGAGCGGGAGGCTGTTTACTATCCGTGGGACGGAAGAAAACAAGTTTATTACGGAGTGGTAGAAACGGTGCCCAGCCCCAAAGGTAAAACGTTACGGGCGGAAGTACGTGTAGCTTCTGTGTTTAATCCGGCCGACACACTTGGCGGGAGAGTTGTAAATCGCTCTGTGCTGCTCTACTGGATGCCCGACAGTCTTGCCCCCGCATTGCGCTGTGGCGATAGTGTTTGTTTTTATGCCCGTATTTCGCGTCCCGATTTCAAAGAAGCACGTTTTGATTATGCAGAATACCTCATGCGTAAAGGTATCAGTGGTACTGCGATGGCTTTTGCGGGAGACTGGCAGCGTTTGCCTAACCGCAGCGGGCTGACTTTCCGGCAAAAGGCTGCCGGAGTACAACGTCAGATAACGGATATGTATCGCAGGTGGGGGCTTAAAGATGAAACATTGGCAGTGGTATCTGCGCTGACGGTGGGCGAGACCGATGGTTTGACTCCTGAGATCAAGGCTGTTTATAATGCTACCGGAGCAAGTCATGTGTTGTCTCTTTCCGGACTGCATGTGGGCATTTTGGCAGGTATGTTGATGTGCTTGTTCTATCCCTTCAGCCGGTTTCCGGTGGGGAAAAAATTCGTTTCCTGCCTGATCGTTGTTGCTCTGTGGGGATTCGCAGTCATGTCGGGGTTAAGTCCGTCGGTAGTACGTGCCGTAGCCATGTTCTCGCTGTTCATTTTCGCTTCGTTGGTTACGTCAGAGCGTTTTTCGGGTTTTCTTACGCTTACGCTGACGGCATTTCTGATGCTGCTTTACCAGCCGTTTTATCTGTTTGATGTCAGCTTTCAACTTTCGTTTGTGGCAGTGCTTGCCATACTTTGTTTTTATCCGGTATTTTCCGGTTGGTGTCCGCTTTGTTCAAAGCCCTTTCGCTATGTATGGAATCTGTTGTCACTTTCTTTGGCTGCCCAATTAGGGACACTGCCTTTCGTGCTTCATTATTTTGGAACATTTCCTACTTATTTCTTGCTGGCCAACTTGCTTGTATCTCCCTTGTCGGTCTGTATTTTGGGCTGTGCATTGGGGGCAATTCTCCTGTCGGTTGTTTTTCCTTTTGGGGGAATGTGGGCAGTAAAGGCGTTACAGTTTTCTACCGTAGCCCTGAACGATTCGATGGCTTGGATTCAGCAACTCGCCGGTTCTCAAATTACTTCTTTTTATATCTCCGCTTTCCAGTCGTTAGCCTTATGCGCGTGTATGGCTTTCTTCTATGCCTATTGGTATAACCGGAAAGCCTCTTGCCTTGTCGGAGCACTGGTTGCCCTGAATGCTTTTGCGGCAGGAAATGTGTTCGCCTGAGCGGGTGGTTTGATACCCGTTTTACGCTATGGGATGTTTTGCTCCGTTCATCCGCTAATGTTCATTGGTTCATCCCATAGCGTATAAGAACGTATGCGGATGTTTTTTTCGCCGTTTCATGTCCGGGTTTAAGAGCTTGTTTTTAATTTTGTTCGGCTTCAGAGCCTGTCGTTTCAATTTTGCTCTGTCTCAGTTTCTTAGAAATTGTTTTGAATTTATCGTGCGATGATTTGAGATGAGTTTTTGAGTCATTTTCACTTGTGTGATGAGGAAGATAGCGGGCTATCTGACGAAGAACAGAAGCGGAAAGGACCAAAAACTTGCCTAAAGCACACACGAAAATGAATACATCAAGCCCAGAAAACTTTTTGGAGAAATTCAGAACAGTTTCTAAAATTCTTTTCGGCGAAAAATGCAGTCGGCTCAAGAAATAATTCGTAATTTTGCTTCTTCATTATAGAATAAGAGAAAAATATGTTGTCAAAAGTTATATTACAAGCCAATATTGATAAGGTTGAAACCTATTTTAACCGCGCCGATAAAATAGTTATCGTTACCCACGTTTCGCCGGACGGCGATGCTTTAGGCTCATCGTTGGGGTTATACCACTTCTTGAGCGGGCAGGGGAAAGACGTGCGCGTGATTGTTCCGAACGCTTTTCCTGATTTTTTGCGCTGGATGCCCGGTGCAAAAGACATTGTGCGCTACGATAAATATTCCGATTTTGCCGATAAGCTGATAGCCGAAGCAGACGTGATTTGCTGCCTCGACTTCAATGCTTTGTCACGCATCGACGCCATGGCAGAGTCTGTAAAGGCAGCCGAAGGGCGGAAAGTGATGATAGACCATCATTTAAATCCCGAACCGTTCTGTCGGGTAACGATTTCGCACCCCGAAATCTCTTCTACTTCCGAACTGATATTCCGGCTGATTTGCCGCATGGGATGTTTTGACGACATTACCCGTGAAGGAGCCGAATGTATCTATACGGGGATGATGACCGACACCGGAGGCTTTACATATAATTCGAACGACCGTCAGATTTATTTCATCATCGGTGAACTGCTGTCGAAAGGGATTGACAAAGACGAGATTTACCGTAATGTTTTCAATACGTATTCCGAGGGACGTTTGCGCTTGATGGGGTATGTGTTATACGAAAAAATGCAAGTATTCCCGCAGTTCCGCGCCGCGCTCATCTGGCTTACCAAAGAAGAGCAGGGCAAGTTCCATTACGTAAAAGGCGATACCGAAGGTTTTGTCAACATGCCTTTGCAGATGAAAGGCATTTGCTTTTCGGTTTTCTTGCGCGAAGATACTGAAAAACAAATGATAAAAGTGTCGCTCCGTTCGGTAGGGGCTTTCCCGTGTAACAAGGTGGCTGCGGAGTTTTTCAACGGAGGCGGACACTTGAATGCTTCCGGCGGAGAGCTTTACGGAACAATGGACGAAGCCATTGCGCTCTTTAAGCAGGCACTGGTTAAGTATGAAAGCCTCTTGTTGAAGAATTAATAATAAAATTCGTTATTTATTTTTTATCGTATATGTACTATATGAGGCAATTTATTACTTTTGTCGCCATAAAATAAAAAGAAGCATGAAGAAAATACATTTACTGATATTGTTTGCCGTTTGTGCAGGTTTTTTCGTTTTTCAGAGTTGCGATAACAGCAAGACTTATGCCGAGATGGAAGAGGAAGAACGTGACGCCATCAACCGTTTTAAGGATGAACTTACCGATTCAATCGGCGCTACATTTATCAGCGAAGACCAGTTCTTGGCACAAGACTCTACCACCGGAGCAAATGAATTTGTTTTGTTCGACGAAACCGGAGTGTATATGAACATCGTAACACGCGGCGACGGCGAGGTGTTAGGAGAGGGAACACACAATATATTGACACGCTTTGTCGAGATAGCGTTAAGCAACAACGATCAGGTAGGATGTTCGGTGGGCGATACGCTGGCTATAAATTGGGGAGTTTATTCCTCCTATTCTCAGCCGGATGAGATTCGCGTGATGATTAGCGGAAGTTCTTATTCCGGTTCGTTTGTGGGCAATTCGGTAATCTATGACACTCACAATTCGGTAGCCGTACCTTCAGGCTGGTTGCTCCCGCTGCGTTATTTGAAACTGGTACGTACCACCGATTCAGAAAAGATATCCCGTGTCCGTCTGATTGTTCCCCACAGCGAAGGAACAAGTACGGCTATCTCGGCGGTGTATCCGTGTTACTACGAAATAACTTATGATTTGGTAAAGTAAACCAATAGGAATCTAATAAATATGACACTGATTAAATCTATTTCCGGCATCCGCGGAACGATTGGCGGACATGCAGGCGAAGGACTGAATCCTTTGGATATTGTGAAATTTACTTCGGCTTACGCTACACTTATCCGTAAGACCAGTAGTGTGAAGAGCAATAAAATTGTAGTAGGCCGTGATGCCCGTATTTCGGGTGAGATGGTGAAAAACGTGGTATGCGGTACGTTGATGGGGATGGGATTTGATGTCGTAAACATCGGATTGGCTTCTACACCCACTACCGAGTTGGCCGTAACGATGGAAGGAGCATGTGGCGGAATTATTCTGACTGCCAGCCATAATCCCAAACAATGGAATGCTTTGAAGTTGCTTAACGAACGCGGAGAGTTTCTGAATGCAGCCGAAGGCAATGAGGTGCTTCGTATTGCCGAAGCAGAAGCGTTTGAATATGCCGACGTTGACCACATCGGTAAATATACAGAAGACAATACGTATAACCAGAAACATATCGACAGCGTTTTGGCATTGAAGCTGGTCGACGTGGAAGCTATCCGCAAGGCTAATTTCCGTGTCGCTATCGACTGTGTCAATTCGGTGGGCGGCATTGTTTTGCCTCAGTTGTTGGAGCAGTTGGGAGTACAGCATATAGAAAAACTTTACTGTGAACCTACGGGCGATTTTCAGCATAACCCCGAACCTTTGGAGAAGAATTTGGGAGATATCATGAGCCTGATGAAAGGCGGTAATGCCGATGTCGCTTTCGTAGTCGATCCTGATGTAGACCGTTTGGCTATGATTTGTGAAGACGGAACCATGTATGGCGAAGAATATACGCTGGTAACCGTTGCCGACTATGTGTTGAAACATACCCCCGGAAATACGGTTTCCAACCTCAGTTCTACCCGTGCCTTGCGCGATGTTACCCGTAAATACGGTATGGAGTACAACGCTTCGGCAGTAGGCGAGGTTAATGTGGTAACGAAGATGAAAGAAACACATGCCGTAATAGGTGGTGAAGGAAACGGCGGTGTAATTTACCCTGAATCGCATTACGGACGCGATGCGCTGGTAGGCATTGCACTTTTCTTGAGTCACTTGGCACACGAAGGTAAAAAAGTGAGCGAGTTGCGTGCTTCTTATCCGAACTACTTTATTGCTAAAAACCGTATCGATTTAACCCCCGAAACCGATGTGGATGCTATTTTGGCGAAAGTGAAAGAACTTTATAAGGATGAAGAGATAAATGACATCGACGGAGTGAAGATCGACTTCCCCGATAAGTGGGTTCATTTGCGCAAGAGCAATACAGAGCCGATTATCCGCGTTTATTCAGAGGCTTCTACAATGGAAGCGGCAGATGAACTGGGTAAACAGATTATGGATGTGGTTTACAGCCTGACATGAAAATAGGATAAACGGAAAAACGATATGAGGCGTATGGCAAAACAAACTGCCGTACGCCTTTTTTGTTGTCGGTTCATACCCACAGCAAATCACTCATGATGCCGTCGGAAATAAATATGCCTTTATCCGTAAGCCGTAAGATATTGTCAGATAATGATAATGTACCCTGTTTCAAATAAGGCTTTGCCATGCGCAGGCAATAGTCATATAACTCATTGCCAAAATCGTCTTTAAGCCGGACGAGCGACATTCCCCAACATGTTCGGAGCGTGGTAATCACGAAGTCATTGTAGCGCGTATAACGGTCTAAAACCTCTTTTTCGCTCACGCTATTGTTGTTTTCCGATATGCCTTCTATGTATTTGTTTAGCGAAGCAACATTCCATTGACGCGACGAGCCGTTGTAAGAATGTGCAGATGCTCCACATCCCAAATACTTTTTCCCCGTCCAATAACTTGAATTATGTTTGGAATGGAATCCCGGCAAGCAGAAATTTGATATTTCATAGTGTACATAACCGTTTTCTTTCAGCCGATGAATCAGTTGGGTGAAAAGATTCAGACTTAAATCTTCATCTGCTTCTGCCACACGGTGTTGCTCGCGCAGCGTCCATAGCGGAGTTCCTTCTTCGTAGATGAGATGGTAAGCCGATATATGTTCCGGATTCAAGCGGACAGCCTGCTGTAAATCTCTTTCCCAACTTTCGGTTGTTTCTCCCGGAAGCCCATACATCAAGTCGATACTGATGTTCTTAAATCCGGCTTTCCTACAGTTTTCAAAGGCTTCGATAGCCTGTTGTGCCGTATGCCGCCTGTTTAACAGCTTCAATGTCCGGTCATCGAACGTTTGTATTCCCATGCTCAGCCGGTTGAAAGGCAACTTGCGTAACATGTTAATATACGCCGGAGTCAAATCGTCCGGATTGGCTTCGAGCGTCACCTCGGCCTCGTCTGATACCTGATAGTTTGCATCTATTGTATGAAAAACCTGCTCAAACAGTTCTTCGTTAAGCTGCGACGGAGTTCCGCCACCCCAATAAATGGTTTCTATCTGTTCTCCTTCCAAGTAATCTTTTCGGATTTCCAGTTCCCGGCAGAGCGTGTCAATGTATTGGGGCATTAGGTTACTCTGAGTGGTCGAAAAAAAGTCGCAATAAATACAGCGCCGTTTGCAGAAAGGGATATGAAGATAAATACCAGCCATAAGATTGATTGTTTTTTGCAAAGGTAAGTCTATTTTTCAGATATTTGCGAGAAGCCGGACTAAATAAAACAGGACACTTTTTTGCTTCTTTGTTCATTTTATTTAAATTTGTTGACAAATCAATGCCGATATGAAACTGCATACAATACTCTTTGTGTTAATAGGATATTTGGTTGTCCAGTTTTTGATAGTAGGTTGTGCGCGTTCCGAAAAAGACTTTCGAGAAGGAAAGAGTCAGGCTTTTATGACGTTGATAGGCGATTCCGTGTCGAAAAATCCCGCGTGGGTTTGTAAGCAGGCAGACAGTTTGTTGGCTTCTGAAACCGACAGCTTTGATTATTATCAACTGTTGATGCTGAAAGCAAAGGCACTGATGTTTTTATCCGTTTCCGATTCTACGATGTGTTATCTGGATAAGATAGAAACTTATTGTGAAAAAGCGAACCGGACTCCAGAAGTGATACAGTTATGTGCAGAAGCATGGAATGTCAGGGGAAATGTATATTCACGTATCAAGGCCTCTGCCGATTCTGCTGTCTGGGCATACCGGAAAGCCTACGGATATGCGATGCAAATAAAAGACAAGACGTTCGTTCCCGATATTTGCTTGAATTTGGGAGATGCTTATGTCCGCTTGGCGCGTTACGATGAAGGTTCTTATTGGTATCGGTATGCCTTATCGGTTTTCGATTCTTTGAGAATCCCTGAAGAAAAGCGTTTTCCTGTTTATTATGGGTTGGCCCAAGTTAATATGGAGCTTCGCTATTTTTCTAAATGCGATTATTATTACGATTTGGCTTATCGTTTTTATGACCGTATGCAGCCGTTCGAGAAACATATTTATTTGAATAACAGGGGCAACTCGTATTATTTCCGCGAAGACTATGAAACGGCTTTGAAATATTTCCGCCGTTCTTTGGAACTTTCTAACCAATATCCCGGAATGGAGTTCGAACGGAATCTGACGATGATTAATCTGGGTGAGGTGTATTTGTTGTTGAATCGTACCGATTCGGCAGAATATTATTTGAGTCGCTGTTATGATTTCTTTCATTCTATCGGAAACATCAGTGCGCTTTATTACATTGATACCCAACTGATAGAGCTTGCTCTGAAGCAGGGCAACCTTGAGCTGGCGTCCCGGAGACTGAAAGAGGCGGTTAAGCCTGAGCATATTGACCCGAACATGGTGCATATCCGGAACCGCTATTTGCAACATTATTATGCTGAGAAGGGAGACTTTAAGCAGGCTTACCATTATCAGTCGGAAAACCAGCGTATCGATGACTCCACACGAAACGAATGGATTAAGATGAGGGTTATGGAGATAGCCTTGCAGTATAGCAGAGACAGCACGCTGATGAAGAAAGAAATATCCATCCGGGAGAAAGAAAACCAAGTGCTCCGGTTACATCAATGGCTGTACGCTGCCATTTCAGGAGTTCTATTGCTTGCCATTTTGATTCTTGTTATCAGGCGGAAACGTGACCGCGAGCGTTGGCGGATGCAAACCGTTATGACTTCGTTGCGTTTGGCAAATGTGCGTAGCCGTATTTCTCCGCATTTTATATTTAATGTCTTGAGCCGCGAAGTAAACCTTCACTCTAAAGCGGAAAAAGACGATGGAAACCTGATGGGGCTGATAAAACTGCTTCGCCGCAATCTGGAAATGACCGACAGTGTGTCGGTTTCGCTTGCCGATGAACTTGATTTTGTTTCTACATACATCCAGTTGGAAAAAGAGGTTTTGGGCGAGCAGTTTACGTATGTTCAAGATATAGATAAGGATATTGATTTGGCAACGGTTCATGTGCCTTCTATGTTAATTCAGATTCCCGTAGAGAATGCTATCAAGCATGGACTTCGGACGAAGCAGGGGAAACGATTGCTGAATGTGCAGATTAGGTGTGGCGGTGAGGCGGTTGAGATTATTATTCGCGATAATGGGGGAGGTTACCGCGAGAAAAGTCTGAATCGAGGAACCGGAACGGGAATGAAAGTTATTACGCGGACCATCCAGTTGCTCAATTACTATAACCGTACTCCGATAACTATGTGTATCGGTAATGTACCAATGGACGATGGAGAAACGGGGTGTGAAGTGCGCTTTGTCGTTCCCCTTGATTATTCTTATCAGTTAAACAAAAGATGATTAATATGGAAAATCTGAAAACTGTTATTGTTGACGATGATGAGAGCTCTGTTGACAGCTTGTGTTTTGAGTTGAAACATTATGATTCGATATCTGTGGAGGGGATAGCTCACACAGGGATTGCCGGAATCAAGCTGATAGAGAAAATAAAACCCGATTTGGTTTTTCTTGATGTAGAACTGCCCGACATGTTAGGTATGGATGTGATTATGAAATTGCGTGAAGGGCTGTCATGGAGCATGAGAATCGTGTTTTATACGGCTTATAGCAAGTATATGATTGACGCTCTGCGCAATTATGCTTTCGATTTTTTGTTGAAACCGGTTGATAGAAAAGAACTGGAAGTGGTATTGTCGCGCGTGAAAACACAAAAGAAAGAAGATATGTTTCCTAACCGTATCGGAGTTTTTTCGGTGGATAGTGAGAAACCTTTTATGCTGGTTACGCCGACGGGCGACTTGCGCGTGCTGCGTGCTTCTGACATTGGCTATTTCCGTTACCAGTCTGCACGGAAATCATGGGAGGTGGCATTGACAAACGGTACATTTATTTCGCTTCGGCGTAATACGTCTGCCGAACAACTGTGCGCTTACGATGAACAATTCGTTCAGATACACCAGTCATTCATCATAAACCTGAGCTACCTGCTTATGGTTCAAGATAACCGTTGTGTTATGTATCCGCCGTTCGATGCTCCATCCGAAGATTTAATCGTATCAAGAAAGTACCGGAAAGAAATGATGAAGCGTTTCTTCCAGCTTTAAACGCTCCCTGCAACGGCTTGAAAATTCTACCCATAGGACGGGCAAGTTCTATGGGTAGGAATGGGCAACTCATCCGCATGAAATGGGCAACACTAACGGTTGCGTTTTACGGGATAAACTGCTGTCGGGTTATCCTTTTCTTTATGCTTGATTATCAGGTTGTAACAAATATTATCGGCTTTTGTCCCTTGCCGGAAAAAATAAAGCCAACCTCGGTTGAAGGTTGGCTTTACAGATTCTATATGGTTATTCTTTAAACGTTCTTCCAAAACGGTTTAGCAGATTTTCCGTGAACCGTCTCCGATAACTACATCGTAAACTTTCGGGCTGCGGCCGAATTTTTCTTTGAAGCGTTCTTTAGCCGTTGTAATGAAAGTTTCATAGAGTTCGTTTTTCACCAAGTTGATGGTACAACCACCGAAGCCGCCTCCCATTACTCGTGAACCTGTTACGCCACAGTCGAAAGCAATATCGTTTAAGAAATCAAGTTCTTCGCAGCTAACTTCATACAGTTTGCTCATGCCGTGATGAGTTTCATACATCTTCTGACCTACGGTTTCATAGTCACCTTTTTCCAGCGCATCGCAAACGTCAAGCACTCGTTGGATTTCCTCGATAACATATTCAGCACGTTTGTAATCTTCTTCAGACACATTTTCTTTTACTTCGTTAAGCATTTCCATTGTGCAGTCTCGTAAAAATTCTACGTGCGGATGGTTTTTCTGTATGGCTGCTACTACGGCTTCGCAACTTTGGCGGCGTTTATTGTAAGCAGAAGAAGCCAATTCGTGTTTTACAACCGAGTCGACAAGAACCAAGCGGTAGCCGTCCGGTTTGAACGGATAGTATTGATATTCCAAAGAACGGCAGTCTAAGCGGATTAATTTGCCGGCTTTACCGAATACAGAAGCAAATTGGTCCATGATACCGCAGTTTACACCACAATAGTTATGTTCGGTAGCTTGTCCTACTTTAGCTAATTCGAATTTATCAATTTTGTTGTCGCCAAACAAATCGTTCAAGGCATAGGCGAAAGTAGACTCTAATGCAGCAGACGACGACATACCTGCTCCCAATGGAACATCGCCGGCAAATGCGGTATTGAATCCCTTAACGTCAACTCCTCTTTTAATCATTTCGCGGCATACACCGAATATATAGCGTGCCCAGCTTGCTTTGGGTGCATCTTCTTCGTTTAATCCGAATTCAACGTAATCTTTTAAATCAATAGAATAAGCGCAAACCTTATCTTTACCGTTGGGCTTGATTTCAGCCATCATACCTTTGTCAACCGCGCCGGGAAATACGAATCCACCATTATAATCCGTGTGTTCGCCAATCAAGTTGATACGTCCCGGTGAAGCATATACTGAGCCTGTTGTACCGTCAAAATGTTTAATAAAGCGGCTTCTTACAAATTCTATGTCCATAATGATAAAAGTTTAAAGGTTAATATTTCAAATGAGTGAAAACAAAAATGAAGAATGAAGAGCCTGTTTTTGATTCTCCATCCTTCATTTTTTTATGATTCTTAATCAACTGGTATGTCTTTGTTAACGTTCTTGCATCCAATCAGTCCGTAATACAGCAAGTAAGCAAGCATGGCGATGATTAACCAGTAGCTTGGCATGTATCCTAATGAATCGGAGATGAATTGTTGGAGAAGCGGGAAGATACCTCCGCCCACAACCATCATCATAAAGATACCCGAAGCCTGAGCGGTATATTTACCTAATCCTTCTACAGCCAAGTTAAAGATTCCTCCCCACATTACCGAAGTGCATAAACCACATAACACAAGGAACAATGCGCTCAAAGGTACTGATGCCATTTGGAAACCATTGTCAGCGCTATATCCCGGCATAGAGATGGTTACTTCTTTCGGAGTGAAAATAGCAATCAGAATAAAAATGATAGCCGTTGCAGAAGCTACGATTAACTGAGTGCGGCTTGATACTTTACCGCTGATAATACTACTGGTCAAACGTCCTACAAGCATTAACAGCCAATAGATAGCTGCAATGGCACCACCGATGGCTGCACCATCTGTAAGCAGGCCGGCTCCTCTTTCGGTCGGGTCTGCCAAGTAGAAGTTCAATGTACCCGGAATACCGATTTCAATACCTACATATACGAAGATACAGAAAACGCCCAATACCGTATGGCGGAAGTTCCACGGAGAGTGAGAGAATTTTTCTTCTTTTACAGTCTCTCCTTTCTTACGCATGTGAGGTTCGGGGATGCTGACGAATGAAATCACGATGAAAGTGAAAGCAAATACGCCCATCGCAATGAACAGCAGCGGAGCAACGTCTGACATGGCTGTGTTGGGTGTAACTGTACCGATTAGCACACCTACAAACAGCGGAGTCAATGTTCCCGACAAAGAGTTAAGCGCACCTCCTGTTTGGATAAGCTGGTTTCCTTTGTTTCCGCCGCCACCCAGCAAGTTCAGCATGGGGTTAACCACCGTGTTAAGCATACATACACTGAAGCCGCAGACAAACGCTCCTAACAGATAGATGATGAAATTCAGCTTAATGGCATATTCTCCCAAAGCAAAAACATCGGTATCTGCACCGAATAAGCTGGACAAATATTGTATGAGCAGGCCGATAAAACCTACTGCAATGGCGGTTAACGCCGTTTTCTTGTAACCGATTTTAACCAACATGTTTCCTGCCGGTATACCCATAAACAGATATGCAAGGAAGTTCATCATGTTTCCCATCATACCTAACGTGTTGGCTCCTGCATATTGGTTTTTCCAGATAGTACCGAACGGAGCAGCCAGATTGGTTACGAAAGAAATCATCGCAAAGAGGAAGAACATGGTAACGATTGCGATGACGTTACCGTTCTGTTTTTGTTGATTCATGGTTGTTAGTAATTGTAATAAAGTTTATAAATTAGGTTAGTGTTATCTATTATTTTTCTACTCCGAACTTGTATATGGTTACTTGGTGGTAGGTGTCTCCTGCATTTAATACGGCAGAGGGGAAATGACCTTTGTTCGGAGTATCGGGGAAGTGTTGGGCTTCAAAGCAGATTGCACTTCTTCTTGGGAAAGTGGCTCCGTGATATCCGGGATAACCGGTTGCCCAGTTGTCGGTATAAACTTGTACGCCCGGTTCGGTAGTGTAAACCTCCAGTGTACGTCCGCTTTCCGGTTCTACACATTTTGCTGCAAATGTCAGAGTTCCGGCTTCTTCTTTATTTAATACATAGCAATGGTCATATCCGGCGCCGTTGATTAATTGTTGGAATGGTTCGTCGATACGGCTTCCCACGGTATGTGGCGTACGGAAATCCATCGGAGTGCCTTCTACTTTCAGAATTTCGCCTGTTGGGATAGACACTTCATCTATCGGCACATAGTAATCGGCATTGATGGTTACAATATTGTTTTCTATCGTAGGAGTAGGATTGTTTACTCCCGACAGGCTGAAAAATGCGTGGTTGGTAAGGTTGACAATGGTTTTCTTGTCGCAGATGGCTGTGTAAGTAATGATGATTTCATTTTCGTTGGTAAAGGTATAAACCACCGTAATGTCCAGATTTCCCGGAAAACCTTCTTCACCGTCTGCTGAAAGATAGTGTAGCGTAACGCTTTGAGCATTGGTCTGTTCTGCATCCCATACGCGGGCATGATAGCCGGTGGGACCGCCGTGAAGCGAATTGGGACCATTATTTACCGTCAGCGGATACTCTACGCCGTCTAATTTGAATTTTCCTTTGGCAATACGGTTTCCGTAGCGCCCGATAAGTGTACTCAAGAAAGGTTCGGGACTGTTGATTACCCCATCAATGGTATCGTGACTTTGAACTACATTCGCCAGTTTTCCGTTACGGTCGGGGACCATAATCGAAATAATGGCTCCTCCATAATTCGTAACAGCCACTTCAGCTCCGTTTTCGTTCGACAAGATAAATAGGTCGGTTTCTTTTCCGCCGATTGTTTTCTGGAAATCGGCTCTCTTCAAGCCGCTCAGATTGTTTTCTTTGTAGAATGTGTTATTCATATATTAATAAAATCTTTTTATTTACATGTGTCAAATTTTATGCAAATAAAAAGATTTTATTCAATATACCCAAACATTTGAGTAAAAAGAAACGGGGTTAATTGTTTAAAGAAAGTAAATCAGCCACAATAAAACTACTTCCTCCTACAAAAATGAAGTCTTCGGCTGCGGCATCTTTTCGTGCAGCTTCTACGGCTGCTCCCACATTGGGGTAAATATTTCCTTTCAATCCGAAGCCGGCTGCTGCTTCTTTTACTTTTTCGGCGGGTAGTGCACGCTTCACGCTGGCTTGGGTAAAATAGTAACACGCTTCTTTCGGAAGCATCGAAAGCACGCCGCTGATGTCTTTATCGTTTACCATGCCGATAACGATGCGTAACGTCCGGTAAGTCTGCAAGCTAAGTTGTTCGGCTATGTATTGCATCCCTCCCGTGTTGTGTCCCGTATCACATACCAGCGTGGGACGATCGCTTAGTTTCTGCCAGCGTCCCATCAGTCCAGTCAGTTCGCATACGTGTGCAAATCCTTCTCTTACGTTGGTTTCGCCGATAGGGTAACCTGCTTTTATGAGCTGCCGGATGGCGGAAAACAATGTATTGGTGTTCTTTTTCTGACAGAGTCCTCCCAGTTCACCTGTCAGGTCTTTATAGTCGGCTGTCTGATAGAGGTATGTTCCGTCTGCGTTTCTTGAAGTCTGTTTCAGCAGTTGTTCTTCTTCGGCAAAGACGATGGGTGCATGTTCGCTATCGGCTTTTTCTTTAAACACCGGATAAGTTTCGGGGGTGGTTTCGCCGATGACCACCGGCACGTGGGGCTTGATGATACCGGCTTTTTCCGTGGCTATTTTTTCTAACGTGTTTCCTAAAAACTGAACATGGTCGAAACTGATGTTGGTGATGAGGCACAGGTCGGGGTGGATGATGTTGGTGCAGTCCAGTCGTCCGCCCAGCCCGACTTCTATAACCGCCACATCTACTTTCTGTTCGGCAAAATACAGAAACGCCATAGCCGTAGTCAGTTCAAAAAAAGACGGGTGGAGAGGTTCGAAAAACGCACGGTGCTGTTCTACAAAGCGTATAACGAAGTCTTGCGATACCGGTATCCCGTTAACCCGGATGCGCTCGCGGAAATCTACCAAGTGGGGCGAAGTATAAAGTCCGGTTTTGTAACCTGCCGATTGAAGGATAGCGGCAAGTGTGTGTGAGCAAGAGCCTTTTCCGTTTGTACCTGCTACGTGGATGGTACGGAAGCATTGGTGTGGATGCCCGAAATATTCATCCAGCCGGATTGTATTTTCCAACCCTTCTTTGTATGCGTCTTTTCCTATCTGTTGGAAAAGCGGCGCACTGTTATATAAATAAGTAAGTGTTTCTTGATAATCCATAAAGTTTCGGTTTAAATCAAGAAACAAAGTTAGAGCTTTCTTTTCGCTTTCCCAAGCCGTCGGGATGGAAAACTATAGGCTTTTTGAGAGGGTTATTTTCCGCTTTCGGTGGCATGTAAATTTTATGCGGTAGTTTTACTCAACGCATCCGTATGTTTTCACCAAAACATGCGGATGCGTTGCCTTACTTATCCGCATGAATTTTCAGGCTTGTTTGAATGCCTTCTGAAGCTGTTTTGACGGGTTGGATTTTTAAAATGTGCGGAGGCGGAAGAAACGCTGGGTCAGCGCGTAGCGCGTGCAGATGTAAGCACAGATACTTCCTGTAACAAACAGAGTTCCCGTAGACATAAAGATGTCTCCGATACCTACCAGAGGCGATACGATACCTCCGGCGGCATATCCCACTGCCCCCAACAGTGCCGAAGCAATGCCTGCATGTCGGCGTTCGCAGTCCATCGCCAGCGCATTTGAAGCGGTAAAGCTCATACCTACCATCGACAGCAGGCAGAAAGTTAATACTTCGTATATCCAAAAACTGCATCCTAAGAACAGAGCGGTACATATCATGGCGGCGAACAGTATCATACCGTAACTTCCGGTCTGCAGGGCGCGCTCCATAGTGGGAAGTTTGACAGCCACACCGGATGAGATAACCATCGCAATGGCATTGATACCGAAACAAAGACTGAACGAAAGAGGTGACAGTCCGTAATGTTGCTGCATGATGAAAGGAGCGGAAGCTATGTTGACAAACAGTACACTCATGGTAAATCCGTACTGAAAGACGTATGACATATACGTACGGTTTCGGAACACGGTGCCGAAATTTTGTAAAACGCTTATCCACTGCCCACACTGCCGACGCGCTTGGGGCAGGGTTTCTTTAAAGTAAAGTGTACCGACGAGTAGCGCAACTCCCAGCAGGCAAAGAAACCAGAAGATACCTTTCCAACCGCCAAACCCTGCCAATATACCTCCGGCTATGGGAGCGGCTACCGTGGCTATTCCGTTGATGGCGCCGATGAGTGCAAGCATGGCAGCCAACTCATGCGATGCATAACGGTCGGCGGCAATCGAGCGAGACAATACCACTCCGCCGGCTCCGGCTATCCCTTGAGCCACACGTAAGATAGTGAATTGGAAGATGTTTTGAGAAAATAAGCAGCCCAGTGTGGAAAGGAGAAATAAAATCATGGCAGCAATCAGCGATTGCCGGCGTCCGTACCGGTCGCTCAGCGGACCGAATATCAGTTGTCCGGCGGCAAGACCTACCATTCCTGCGGTAAGTCCTAATTGAACCATGGATGAAGACGAGTGAAAATAATTCGTCATGGAAGGCAGTGTAGGCAAATACATGTCCATAACAAACGGACCGAATGCGCTCATTGTTCCCAAGAAGATCGATAAAAATGTCTTACTATTTTGTTTGTTCATCGTGTTTTACTCTTTATTTTATTCGGGTGCAAAATTATTAGCTTTGTAGGAAATGGAATATGACTTAAATAGTACAAAACATTTCATTTTAAGAATAAACAGGTGTACTGTTTTGGAATATGCGTATATTTGTTGCGCAAAAAGAGAAATGATTATGTATAATCAATTTTTATCCGAAATATCCACGATACGCTGTGAAGAGTCTGATTTAAGTTTCTTGAAAGGAAATCCTTTCCATTTTCGGTGTGGTATTTATTTGATATGTACGCAGGGGAGAGGCGTTGTTTCGACAGGTGTGCAGCAGTACGAGTTGGATGAGCAGACCGAATTGATATTTTTAACCGGTGCGTTGATGGAGTTGCTTTCTTCATCCGCCGATTTCAAGGTTACGATGCTGGTGTTTCCGAACGAAGTTTTCTTGAAAGCAATGTTACCCATCGATACTCCTTATTTTAATTATACCCACGAGCATCCCTGCTACCGGCATACGGCAGACGAACGCAGCCAGAAAACTTGGCGGGAAGTGAAGTTGTGGATGGAAATGGCGCAGATGCTGTTCGGCGGACAGCCCCGTCAGTTCAGAGAACAACTGGAGTACAATTTCCTGCAAAGCCTGTTGATGTGGCTGTTTAATACGATTCAGGAAAAACTGGCACTCGTTAATCAGTACAGTCGTAAGCAGGTGCTCTGCCATCGCTTCATGCAGTTGGTAAGAGAATGTAGCATGAAACAGCATCAGGTAGCCTTTTATGCCGGGGAGCTTTGTATCACTCCGCGCTATTTGCACCAGATAACCGTAGAATATTTAGGAGGCAAAACGCCTAAACAACTGATTGACGAACAGTTGGTAGCCGAGATAAAGGTTTTGCTGAATAAGCCTGAACTGTCTGTTACCGAGATAGCCGAACAACTGAGTTTCGCCGACCAGTCGTATCTCACCCGTTTCTTTAAAAAAAGCACAGGGATGTCTCCCAAAGAATTTCGCCAGCGAAGAAATGTTTGAGGCATGTAAAGTTCGTATTGCCAACTAATACCGTATTCCTTCTACGCCGAAACTGATGGAACTGCTTTCGCCCAATTTGAAATTGACCATGCCTCCGAAGCGGTCGGGGGCGAAGTGCGGGAGCGGATAATATAAGGGTGAGCGTTTGGGCATTAGCGACTTGTTGCCGTAAGCATACAGGCTGATACGCTCGTTTACTTTAAAGGCAGCAATGGCGGCAACTCCAACGTTCCGATAGTCTATGAATCCCCAATCCAAGTTGCTGGCATATATTCCTCCTGCCACGCTGAATCGTTTGGTGAGCGGTACGGCATATAAAAAAGCGGCATCCTGTCCGAATCCCACTCCCGACGGGGCGTAACGGCTCGGACTGAACGTGATGTTCATTCCTAACGACGCATTGAATCCTTCATGCAATTCCCATGTGGCATAGCTGAATGGCGTAATGCCATACATGCTGAAAGGAGAGTAAAGCAATCCGCTTTGTGGGACGGGAGAAGGAAGCGGTACGCTCAGCGAGTCGGTAACCGCTGGGGACGTTTCGTTTTGTGCCTTGCCCATGAACGGGTAAAGCAAACATATCAATAAAAATAGAATGAACTTTTTCATGGCAGCCTGTTTTAACGAAGAACCGTATCGGCTAAGGTCGAATCCTTTACCGATACGGTTTCAAATATACAGATAATTTGTTTTCTCCGATGTCGTTACCTGCTGTTTTTCACTTATATTATAATCGTTTTAATAATATAGATATAGATGTGTTTACAGCAAGTCGGGTATCAAATAGAAATACTCTTCCGTAATGCCATGTTGCAGCATGATTTCTTTATCAGCATGATAAGTTTCAATAAATTCATCGTATGACTTACAAAGCTCTTGCGTATGGCGGTAGTAATCCAGAGCCTTTGTGAGATCGTTGCGAAGCAGGCAAGCATGTCCGGCGTTCAGGTAATCGGCAGGACGCACCTCACTGGAAGCATGAATCTTTTCGTAGATGTGAATTGCCTCATCGTATTTCTTCTCCATGAAGTAACACCACCCGATGGCACGCTGTGCGTTAACCGGACTGTTTGTCAGGTATTCCACTTTGAAGAAGTAATTCAGCGCTTCATTATATTTGCATTGTGCCGTTAAGCACTGCCCGATTTGCATCAGTAAGTTCAAATCTTCCGGTTGCATTTGTTCTATCCGCAGGAAGTATGAAAGAGCCTCTTCATAATTTTGCATCCGTTTGTAGCATTGTGCCAAATGCTTGAGCGTCCATCGGTGGTCGGGCTTGAACAAGTCTGCCTGTTTGTAGGCTTCGATGGCTTCTTCATATCTTTTCCCTTTTTGGAGGCAGAAGCCCAATTTTTGCCAAACCTCAGCATCCTCAGAACCTGTTCGGGTCAGTTCGGTATACAGTAGGGCAGCTTCGTCTACATAATCTTTTGCGAATAAATAGTCAGCGATAGGTTTGCGATATTCATCGGTCAGGATCAGCGGGCGTAAGAACGGATTCTCCCAAAGCGACATCCGGTTGGCAAAAATATCGTCATGCTCTTGGCGGAACAAACTGATTTTGAAAAAGCGGTATAAATCGTGGATGTATTGGCGACTTGCATCGTTTGCCTTTTTCTCCTCTTTCAGGTTTTGCCTCATAAATTCGTTTTGCTCGTCAAGCTGCATACTCAAAGCCTGCCGTTGGGCAAGGGGAATAGAGTTTACCGTAAGGCAAAACGAATACTTGTCGGAATTGCAGAAGGTAGACGATTCCAATAGCAGATTGATAAGCGACTTGTCACTGATGTTTTCGTTATCGAACAAAGCAGCCACTTCCGGCACTTGCTTGTCGAACGGATAAAACCAATGTGCCATCCGGTTGAAGAACGGATAACTTTTCAGTTGGCAGAACGTAGTCATATACGTGTCCGCTCCTTCCATTTGTAATTCCCCCATTTCACGGATGCGCTCGCTTATTTTTTCTATTCCGGCTTTCCATTCCGGATTCATGTCTTCCATGTCATCCAAGTCTGCCACATTTATATTGGAGTTGTTAAACTGTGGGTTTTTCATCATCTGCGGAATGATTTCCTCGCGCATTTTCTTGTCTATCTTCGTCGTTTCGCGCGAAAGCAGAAGCAATATCTGAATGTCATGCAACTGTCTGAGCGTTTCAGGATTTTCCATGAAGAGAGACAAGGCGGCGATAAATTCCGGATAAAGTGCCAGACGCTCTTTCTGATGGAAGGTAGCCAGCACGATGCCGATAAGCGCCCGTTGGGTAAGCAACGTTTCGGTCCGTTCGTTATAAGCCGTAAGCAGGAACTGATATTTCCGGGGGTCGAACAAATCGAGCAGACTCATGGTTACGGCACTTATCATCACGGCAATGTCGTTGACCGGAATCAATACCGACCGAAGTAACGCCGTTGCTTCGTTGAATTCTTCTTCCGTCCATCCGTCAGACACCCACGTCTTGTCGAACAGCGTGTCTACCGTTTTTTCGCGTCGCACGGACAATGCTTTCATCTTTTCCTTCCGCTTGCCTTCATCGTTTTCCATAAGCGGAACCACGCCCATATCTTCCGCAATGGTTTCCAGCGTCAGACACAGTTCTCCGTAAGAGGGGGGCGGAGTACGCTTGAACGTGCGGAACAGTTCCCCCCGGTGTCCTTGTCCGGAGGTATAAGTGCGGATATACTCCACCCGGTCTGCCAGTTCGTACGCCTTACATACAAGTTGGCTGTACATCTTGTCCCGTTCGGGGTCTTGCATACCTTTGGCGGCATACTGAAGCATGTATCCATACGTGGTTTTGAGGTTCTCCACCTCCGACTTGACCAGCCAGTTTCCGGCATCGGAAGCCGATAAGTTCAGTAATTCAAAGGCTTCTTTCAGTCGTCGCTCTTTTAGTAATTTGATAATGTCGTTGTACATTTATAAATAATAATAGAGAGTACAAATATAATGATAATTTGAAAAAGTAAGAAACTGTTTTGAATTTATCGACCAACGCACACACGAAAACGGATACATCAAGCCAAGAATAATTTTTTGTAGAAATTCAAAACAGTTTCTAAGCATAGCGTATGCTTTAAAATCACTTACTTTATGGGTATCGGACTGATAATTTTCAGAGCATCCTTATAGTGCTGATATACAGCGATAAATAAATTTGCGGAAGTGCTCCAAAAAACTACCGTTAGCGTTAAGGATTTCTACCGCATGAGTTAGCCATTTCTATGGGTAGTGTCATCCAACGCAAGCGGATGCGTATGAATCATCAAATTTTATTCGATTTTTCCCGTGAGATTCTTTATTTTTGCGCCAACTATCCGATTAACTAATGACTATAATAGAACTTCAGCAGATTTATGCGAAACATCCCAATTTAGCGGGACTGGTTTCTTTGTTGGACAATAAAGATATAAAAACAGTTTATTTAGACGGAATGCACGCATCGTGTGCTTCTCTGTATGCTTCCGCTTTTGTCAAGGTGCGTCCGGGAGTATACGTCTTTATCCTGAACGATGAAGAAGAGGCTGGATATTTCTATCACGATATCGTTCAGGCGAATGGCGATGAGCAGACATTGTTTTACCCGTCGTCGTATCGTCGTGCCATCAAGTACGGGCAGAAGGATGCGGCGAACGAGATATTGCGAACCGAGGTGTTAAACCGTCTGGAGCGAAACGAGGCGGTTGCGGTGGTAACATTTCCCGATGCGCTGGCTGAGAAAGTGGTTTCCCGCAAGTCGCTGAACGAGAATACGCTCACGCTGCGCGTAGGGCAGGAGATTGAAACCGAAAAAATAACCGAAGCGCTGGTGAAATACGGGTTTGAACATGTAGATTACGTGTATGAGCCGGGGCAGTTTGCCATGCGCGGAAGCATCCTCGATGTGTTTTCTTTTGCTTCGGAATATCCGTACCGTATCGACTTCTTCGGCGAAGAAATCGACAGCATCCGTACGTTTGAGGTGGAAACACAGCTTTCGAAAGAAAAGAAAGACTCGGTAAGCATTGTGCCCGAACTGTCGGGAACGTCGGACAGCAACGTGTGTTTCTTGGATTTCATTCCCCGCGACACGGTGATTTGGGCGAAAGATTTGGTGTGGGTGCGTGAGCGGATTCAAACCGTTCACGATGAGGCTGTTTCTCCGCAGGCGCTTATCGCTTACGAAGGGGAGCAGACAGAACTGATGAATCTGGAAAAGAAACTGATTGACGGTTCTGAATTTACGGTACGCTCGCTGGATTTCCGCCGCATTGATTTCGGTCATAAAGCGCTGGGAACTCCGCAGGCAACCCTGAAGTTTGAAACTTCCATCCAGCCCATTTTCCATAAGAATTTTGACCTCGTGGCGAGTTCGTTTACCGATTATCTGCAACGGGGATATACGTTATATATCTGTTCCGACAGCGTGAAACAAACCGATCGTCTGCATGATATATTTACGGAACGCGGAGATAAGATTCGTTTTGTGGCGGTAGACCGCACGTTGCATGAAGGATTTATCGACCATACGCTGAAATGTTGCTTTTTTACCGACCATCAGATATTCGACCGCTTTCATAAATATAACCTTCGGAGCGACAAAGCACGCAGCGGGAAGGTTGCCCTCTCGCTGAAAGAACTGAACCAGTTTGAGCCGGGCGATTACGTGGTACACATTGACCACGGTATCGGTAAGTTTGCCGGACTGGTGCGCATCCCTAACGGAAATACCACGCAAGAGGTTATCAAGCTGGTTTATCAGAATGACGACGTGGTGTTTGTCTCTATCCATTCGCTGCATAAAATATCCAAATACAAAGGGAAAGAGGGAGAACAGCCTCGCCTTAGCAAGTTGGGTACAGGTGCGTGGGAGAAGATGAAAGAACGCACCAAAACCAAGATAAAAGACATAGCCCGCGACTTGATAAAACTTTACTCGCAGCGTAAGCAGGAGAAAGGATTCAAGTACAGTCCCGACAGCTTTTTACAGCATGAGCTGGAAGCGAGCTTCATTTATGAAGACACGCCCGACCAACTAAAAGCAACGCAGGAGGTAAAAGCGGATATGGAAAGCGATCGCCCGATGGACCGTTTGGTGTGTGGCGATGTGGGGTTCGGAAAGACAGAAGTGGCGATTCGGGCGGCGTTCAAAGCCGTGACCGACAACAAGCAAGTGGCGGTGTTGGTGCCTACTACCGTATTGGCATACCAGCATTACCAAACCTTTAAGAAGCGTTTGGAAGACATGCCCTGCAAAGTAGACTACTTGAGCCGTGCCCGGACAGCCAAAGATACTTCCCGGATATTGAAAGAATTGGCGGATGGCAAGATAAACATCCTGATAGGTACGCATAAAATCATCGGCAAGAGTGTTAAGTTTAAAGATTTGGGACTGTTGATTATCGACGAGGAACAGAAGTTCGGTGTCAGCGTAAAGGAAAAGCTACGGCAGATAAAAGTGAACGTCGATACGCTGACCATGACGGCAACTCCCATTCCGCGTACGCTTCAGTTCTCGCTGATGGGAGCGCGCGACCTTTCGGTGATACAGACTCCGCCGCCCAACCGTTACCCTATCCAAACCGAAGTACATACGTTTAACGAGGAAATCATAGCCGATGCCATCAATTTCGAGATGAGCCGTAACGGGCAAGTGTTCTTCGTCAATAACCGAATCCAAAACCTGATGGAACTGAAGATGATGATTCAGCGTAACATCCCCGACTGCCGTGTTTGTATCGGGCATGGGCAGATGCAGCCTGATGAATTGGAGAAAATTATTTTCGACTTCGTGAACTATGATTACGATGTGCTTCTGGCTACCACTATCATTGAGAGCGGAATCGACATTCCTAACGCCAATACCATCATCATCAATCAAGCTCAGAACTTCGGGCTTAGCGACCTCCACCAGATGCGTGGGCGTGTAGGGCGCAGCAATAAGAAAGCATTCTGTTATCTGTTGGCACCTCCGTTGTCATCCCTTACCCCCGAAGCCAAACGCAGGCTTCAGGCGATAGAGAATTTCAGTGACCTCGGCAGCGGAATCCATATAGCCATGCAGGATTTGGATATCCGTGGGGCAGGGAATATGCTGGGAGCCGAACAGAGTGGCTTTATCGCCGACTTGGGTTATGAAACATATCAGAAAATTCTTGCGGAAGCGGTTAAAGAATTAAAGACCGACGAATTTGCCGAACTGTATGCCGACGAGGTGAAAGCGGGCGAAGAGAAATTCAGCGGCGAAGAGTTTGTTGACGAATGTACCGTAGAGAGCGACCTCGAATTGCTTTTCCCGAACGAATACATACCGAGCAGTAGCGAACGCATGTTGCTGTATCGCGAGTTGGATAAGCTGGAACTGGATAAGGATGTGGAATCATTTAAGGCACGTCTGGTCGACCGTTTTGGCAAGATACCGTCCGAAGGCGAAGAGCTGATCCGTATCGTTCCGTTGCGCCGCATTGCCAAGCGGTTGGGCATTGAGAAAGTGGTTTTGAAAGCCGGACGCATGACGCTCTACTTCGTAAGCAACCTTGACAGTCCGTATTACCAAAGCAAGGCATTCGGTAAGATAATAAACTACATGGCGAAATACCCGCGCAACTGTAACCTGCGGGAGCAAAACGGCAAACGAAGCATGGTGATGAAAGAAGTTTACGATGTAGAATCTGCCGTGCGTATATTGCAAGAGATGGTGGCTTGTTAATCTGTCAGAGTAACTTGCCGCATACACCAACTGCTGTCACTGTTCCGAAGCTTTGTACGGACAATGACAGCAGTTTGCGTATGCGCTTGTCAGCGTTTCGTTTTCAGGCGGAGACTGTTGGTCACTACGCTTACGCTGCTCATCGCCATTGCTGCTCCCGCTATGATAGGACTCAGAACGAAACCGCAAATGGGGTAGAGTGCACCGGCAGCTATCGGTACGCCAATGAGATTATAGATAAACGCCCAAAAAAGGTTTTCGCGGATGGTGCGGACAGTGAGTGTAGACAGGCGGACGGCATCGGCTATCTTGCGGAGGTCGGACGAGATAATTGTCATTTTGGCAACGTCGATGGCAATGTCGCTTCCTTTACCCATTGCGATACTTAAATCGGCTTGGGCGAGGGCGGCACTGTCATTAATTCCGTCGCCTACCATTGCCACCCGTTTCCCCTGTTGTTGCAACTCTTTTATGAATCCGGCTTTCTGTGCAGGCAGAACCTCGGCGCGATAGTGCGGTATGCCCGCTTCTTTGGCTACGGATGCAGCTGTCGCTTCGTTGTCTCCCGTTAACATGTAGATGTCTATACCCATTCGGCGAAGCTTCTCTACAGCTTCTTTGGATGTTTCCTTGATGCGGTCGGTAATGGCGGCAAGGGCTAATGCTTCCTGTTCGTCGGCAAACCATATCACGGTTTTCATTTCCTCCGTCAGCCGTTTGGCAGTTGCGGCGAGCGATTCACTGATACGGATATGCTGTTGCTTCATGAGTCGCAGGTTTCCGGCGTAGTAACGCTTTCCGTTAACTATCCCGCTGATACCTGCACCGGTCAGGCTCTCAAAGTTATTTATCGGGAGAGCTTCGCCTTTCAGATGGTTTGCCACGGCTTCCGCTAACGGGTGTTCGGAACTGACCTCCAAGCTGTAAAAAATGTTTTTCAGCAACGGCGTCTCTGCCGTCCAGATAAAATCCGTAACCACGGGCTTCCCTTCTGTAACCGTTCCCGTCTTATCGAGTACAATGGTGTCAATACCCTTTGCTGTTTCCAAGCTCTCGGCATCTTTAATCAATATGCCGGTCTCGGCTCCTTTTCCGATACCCACCATGATGGCTGTGGGTGTGGCGAGTCCCAGCGCACACGGACAAGCGATAATCAGTACCGTTACCGCCGCCAGCAGTCCGCGGGTAAATCCGTTTACGGGGTCGAATATCAGCCACAAGACAAACGCCAACAACGCGATACCCATAATGGCAGGAACGAAAACCGCAGCGATACGGTCTACCAGTTTCTGTACGGGAGCTTTGCTGCCTTGCGCGTCTTGCACCATGCGGATAATCTGAGACAGCATGGTTTCGCTGCCCACCTTTTCTGCCTTGAATCGGAAACTTCCTTTTTGGTTAATGGTGCCGGCAAAGACCTTTGCAGATACAGACTTTTCCACCGGAACAGGTTCGCCGCTCAACATGCTTTCATCGACGTATGAACTTCCCTCCGTAACCGTTCCGTCTACGGCTATTTTTTCTCCCGGTTTTACAACCAGCGTGTCACCAATCTTTACCGTTTCGATGGCAGTTTCGCGCAATTCACCTTGCGGAGTAAGCAGCGTCACCGTTTTGGGTTGCAGCCCCATCAGTTTCCGAATGGCGGTAGAAGTGTTTCCTTTTGCCCGTTCTTCCAGCAGTCTGCCCAATAGAATAAAAGCGATAATCATGCTCGACGCTTCAAAGTAAACATGAGGCTGGATGCCTCGGCTTAACCAGAACTGAGGGAAGAAAAGGTTAAACAGACTGAAGATATAAGCAATTCCGGTACTGTTTGCCACCAGCGTATCCATGTTTGCACTTCCATGTTTCAGTTGCTTCCAAGCATTGATGTAGAATCCTCTGCCCAGCCAGAATACAACGGGAGTAGATAATAGCCACATAATGTACTTGGCGTAAGGCATATCCATGAAGAAAAGTCCGATTATGGCGATGGGGAGCGAGAGAAGAACCGCCCAGATGGTACGATGCTTCAAAGCGTGGTACTTCAGTTCGTGAGCATCTTCTGCCTCTTGCTTGCTTTCCTCTTTATCAGCAGTGATAACAAGGTCGTATCCGGCTGTCTGTACGGCTGTACGTAACGATTCGGGTGAACATATTTCAGGGTCATACTCTACGGTTGCCATAGCCGAAGCGTAGTTTACGCTTGCAGTCTGTACGCCCGGCTGACGGTTTAATGTCTTGTCTACACGGGCTGCACACGCGGCACAGCTCATTTCCAATACAGGAAAATTCCGTTTGATGGTTTTGGGTTTATCCATATACTTTTAAATTTGATTCTGTTCTTATTAGCGAATGCAAAAGTAACGGCTTTTCCGCAAAACCATTTATATAATTAAGGATAGGATTTACAAGTTTTGTATCGTTTGAAGCCTGCAAAATTTCTTCCCATAGCGTAAGGTAACTTATCCGCATGTTTTGTTGAACGCAAGCGGATGTTTTTATCAACGCATCCGCTTGCGTTTTTGGGGGATATTATTGCCCGATTTTGTCTAACGCCAAGCGCTTGTGGCTGGCTTGCTTCTTAAACTGGCTGGGCGGCATTCCGGTTACGCTTTTAAACTGTGCGCTGAGGTGTGCCGTACTCGAATAGTTCAGCAAATCAGCTATTTCGTTCAGTGAAAGTTCGTCGTAGGCGAGCAACTCCTTTACCCGCTCTATCTTTTGGGCAATGAAATACTTTTCGATGGTAATGCCGTTGATTTCCGAAAACAGTTTGCTTAACGCACTGTAATCCTGTCCACAATGTTCCGTGAGGTAATCCGACAGGTTGGTTCGCAATTCTCCGTTCTGTCGGTGGATAAGCTCGATGATAAGTTGCTTGATGTGTTCTATCAAAAGACTGCGCTTATCATCCATCAGTTCGAAGCCCACAGCCTCCAACTGTCGGCGCACGCTTTCTTTCTGTTCCTCCGTCAGTGTTTCGCTGATGGAAGCCATTCCCAGTTCAACCCGTTCCGGTGTAAGATGTTCTGCTTTCAGAATATTTTCTACCACCATGATGCAACGGTTACAAACCATGTTTTTTATGTAAAGTATCGTAGCCATAGTTTTTTCTTTTGATAACATTACAAAGCTACGAAAAGATTTGGAGAAACATAAAAAATCCGCCTTGCTTCAGCGAAAAACACGAGTACATTTCGGCAGAAGCAAGGCGGAATAGATAACAAAAATAAGTTGGCTTACAGGTCTTTATCCAAAAGCACTTCACACCCGTGCTGCTTCAGTACATCGAGACAGCGCGCCATGTCGTTGGGCTTGATGACCACGTGCGCACGGTCGTTTTGGGCAAAAGCATACATGTAGTCGATGAAAATTTGCTCTTGCGCCAGATACTCTAAAATCACAGCCAATGAGCCGGGTACGTTTTCACAACTCAAACAAACCACATCGGTAGACATCACGGCAAAGTCTTGCTGGCGCAATACCTCTACGGCCTTGTCTACATCAGAAACTATCAGACGCAGGATACCGAAATCTGCCGTTTCTGCCATACTGAAAGCGTGCATGTTGATTCCGTTTTGTCCCAACGTGCGCACTACGTCGTTGATTCGTCCGGTTTTATTCTCTAAAAAAACCGATAATTGTTTTATTGTCATAGCTTGATAATTGCTTTTTAGGTTATACCAATACACGTTTGTCTATTACCCGTGTCGATTTTCCTTCGCTGCGGGCTATGCTGTTAGGTTCCATCAACTTCACATCGGCACTGATGGACAGTACGCTCTTGAGTTTGTCGGAAAGCATTTTTTTCAGTCCCAACATGGCACCGATGTCGTCGGTAAAGAAGTCGCGGCGCACCTCTACCTGCACTTCCAGTGTGTCGAGGTTTTTCTTGCGGTCGACCACCAGCAAGTAACGCGGTTCAAATTCTTTCATGCCGAGGATAACACTTTCTACCTGCGACGGGAATACATTGATACCCCGGATGATGAGCATATCGTCGCTGCGTCCCATGATAGGAGTCATCCGTACGTTGGTTCGTCCGCACGGACACGTGCCCGGCATGAGCGAAGTAAGGTCTTTCGTACGGTATCGGAGCAAAGGCATTCCTTCTTTGGTGAGCGTGGTAAACACCAGTTCTCCCCTTGTGCCGGCGGGCAGCGGCTGAAGCGTTTCAGGGTCGATGATTTCGGGATAGAAATGGTCTTCGTTAATGTGCGAGCCGTTTTGCTCCTGACATTCGTAAGACACGCCCGGCCCTATGATTTCGCTTAATCCGTAGATATTATATCCTTTCAGTCCGAGGCGTTCCTGAATTTCGCGGCGCATGTTTTCCGTCCACGGTTCTGCCCCGAACGCCCCCACACGTAGTCCGAGTTCTCCTTTTTGGATACCCATGCGTTCAGCCACCTCAGCCAGATAAAGCGCGTACGAAGGCGTACAGGCGATACCCGTAATGTGGAGGTCGCGGATGAGGCGCACGTGTTTCTCGGTATTTCCCGTAGAAGCCGGTATAACGGTAGCACCGAGGTTCTCAACACCGTAATGCGCCCCCAGTCCTCCTGTAAACAGTCCGTATCCATAACTAACGGAAAAGGTATCATCGCGCGTAACGCCATAAGCAGACAGACACCGTGCCATCACCTCCGACCAGATGGAAAGGTCGCGGCGGGTATAACCTACAATGGTTGGGTTTCCTGTCGTGCCCGATGAGGCATGTACACGCACCACCTCTGAAAGCGGAGCCGCCATCAACCCGTACGGATAATTGTCCCGTAAATCCTGCTTGGTGGTGAACGGAAGTTTCACAATGTCGTCGATGCAGCGTATGTCATCGGGCGCAAGGTCCATTTCCTGCATTTTCTTGCGATAGAAAGGTACGTTATGATAAACGTAAACAACGAGCTTCTGCAAGCGTTTGCCTTGTAGTTCGCGCATTTGTTCGCGCGGCATACATTCTTTGTTAGTGTTCCAAATCATGTCAGATAATCGTTAACATAGGCTGTGAATAACGAGCGGCGTAACCATACTCTGTTATCACTCCTTTATATACATTATTAATTTATATCGGGTGGTCTTCGCGGAAAGCTTTCATTCTTTCTTCCAGTATCGGGTAAAGCTCTTCGCGCATACGCGATGTGCAGGCACGCACTCCTTGCTGGTCACTGCCGGTAGTAGACAGCGAAATGCTGCTTACGCCGTAATACATCAGTTCGCAAAGCAATTCACCGCCCGTCATGCCGGGATAGCCGAGGGTGAAAAAGAATCCGTCGCCCACGCGCTGAGTAACGTCGCGGTCGTAAACGATGGTAAAGCCGTTGTCCGTAAAGATTTGTTTCATGCGGCGTGCACGGCGTTCGTATTCGCGCACATCTTCTACGAAATTGATTTCTCCCGATACCGAGCGGTTCAGCATTTCAGCCATGGCATATTGCGTAGTAGCCGTACAGCCCGACGTAATCATATACATGATGGAAGCAATAAACGTAGGACCGAACACGCCGGAGTCTTCGTATCTTTGGGCGAGGGCAGGGTATTGCTTGTCGAACAGCTTGTCAGAAACGCAAGCCAACGCGATACGCTGTCCGGCATAGCTGAATATTTTTGAGGCAGACAGCATCAGGATATAGTTATCCGTGTATCTTGCGACGGTGGGCACAAAAGGAGCTGTGTACGGACGACCGAATGCGTGGCGGAAATCCATGCAGAAGTAGGCTTGGTCTTCCAATACCACAGCATCGTACCGGGTAGCCAGTGCGCCGATGATTTGCAGTTCTTCTTCTTCCAAGCAAATCCATGCCGGATTGTTGGGGTTAGAGTACACAATGGCAGCGATGTCGCCTTTTTCGAGGAAACTTTCCAACTTCGGGCGTAAAGCCTGCCCGCGGAAATCGTGGATGTCGAACCATTCCCATCCGATACCGAGGATGCGAAGCTGGGATTTCTGTATCGGGAATCCCGGATCGATAAACAATACTTTATCTTTACCCGGAATGCGTTGGGTACAGGCGATAAATGCTCCGAACGAAGCGGCTACTGAGCCGGTGGTAGGCAGGCAGGCGCGGGGAGAAATGTCGATATCAATAAATGCCTTGACAAAACGTGAAGCAGCCTCTTTCAGCTCTGCTACTCCCGCTGCGGCAGGATATTGCGCACCCACTCCGCGGTCGAGCGCAGCCTTTTCTGCTTCAATGCCTATGCGGTTGGCGGGTAATCCGGGCGAGCCTTGATCCATGCGGATAAACGGGATGCCTGTCAACTCTTCCAAGCGGGAAGCTACCAGCAATACGTCGCCGATGGTGGCGTTTTGTAAGTCGGCAACTTTCATTTCTTTGGCTACCGAGGATACTTGTTCCTCGCTGAATACACGACTCATAAGGCAGGCTGGTTAAGACGTTTCACATACTCATACCCGATGTCGAAGGCACGGTAATTGGTCTCTACTACGGCTTCGCCTTTCGATGCAAAGATACGTCCCACGCTTTCACGCAGCGTCTGTACGTCAAGTATCTGAAGAAAAGAAGCTGCTGCGCCAAGCAGAATCACGTTTGCCGATTTGGGCATCTGGTGCTCTTTTGCCAATCCTTCCACATCCAGTGCCACCACGTGAGGCTGGGCGTTCAGTTCAGCCATTAGCTTTTCTTCGTCGGGATAATTCGGTATATTTTTAAACGGAGTAGAAGACGTGATAATCCACCCGTCTTTTCCCAGATACGGCAAATAGCGTAGCGCTTCCATCGGCTCTAACGAAAGAATCATATCGGCAGTGCCGAGCGGTATAAGGTCAGAAGCGATGGACGTATCCGATAAGCGGAGATTCGACTGAACGTCTCCTCCTCTCTGGCTCATTCCGTGAACTTCGGCTTGTTTCAAGGTCAATCCCATGCGGGTGGCCGCTTCGCCGATAATGGTGGCTATTGACAAGATGCCTTGTCCGCCCACTCCTGAAAGTATGATGTCTGTTTTCATTTCTTTTCTGCTCTTTTTTGTTTTAACTTACGGTTGAGAGTCTGCATACATTCGCGGCGCGGGATAATGACAGATACTCCTTTATATTCTATTTCTTCGCGGATGATGCGGGTGATTTCTTCCATGTTTTTCGGAAGAGGAACCACTACGCGCACGTGTTCAGGCTCTACGCCTAACCCCAGACAAATGGCCTCGAATTTGTTGGTTCCGGCAGAATCCTGACCGCCAGTCATGGCAGTAGTCAGGTTATCGGAGATGATTACGGTGATATTGGATTGGTCGTTTACGGCATCCAGCAAGCCTGTCATTCCCGAATGGGTAAAGGTAGAATCGCCGATAACGGCTATGGCAGGAAACAGTCCGGCATCGGCTGCTCCCTTTGCCATTGTGATGGAAGCTCCCATGTCGACACAGCTGTCTAACGCACGGAACGGAGGAAGTGCGCCCAGCGTATAACATCCGATGTCGCCGAATATTTTGGCATCGGGATATCCGGCAGCTACACGGTTCAGTGCGTCGTACACGTCGCGGTGCCCGCATCCATTACAAAGTGCGGGTGGACGAGGAACTACGTTTTGTGCCGCAGCATATACCTGTGCGCCGGCTATGCCCAAAGCTGCTTTCACATTGTCGGGATTTAATTCTCCCGTGCGGGGCAGTTCACCGCTCAATCTTCCTTTCACGATGTATGTCGATGGCAATACTCCTTTAAGCTGTTCTTCTACGAAAGGCTGACCGTCTTCTACTACCAAGATTTCCTTGCAGGTATGAGCCAGCCGGGTTATTTTTTCGGCGGGCAAGGGATATTGAGCTATCTTCAGAAGCGGATAAGGACAACCGTCGGGATAATTCTCCATTACATAATTATATCCGATGCCGCAAGCTATGATACCTTTTTCTGCTGTGCCTCCGGCTGTTACCGACAAGGCATTGTATGAAGTTTCTTCGGCGAGCTTTATAAGTTCGGGTTGAACTTTAATAACTTCTTTGTAACGCTGGCGAGCGTTGGCAGGGAGCAATATCCAGTCGGTGGGGACGGAAGCTCTGCCCGTACAAGCGGTTTCGTTTGCCGCATTTCTTACAGCGACAGCCGCGCGCGAATGTGCCAGACGGGTTACGATACGCATCAATACGGGGAGCTTTTTGCTTTCAGACAGTTCGAAAGCATATCCCATCATGTCGTAAGCCTCTTGTTGGGAAGACGGTTCGAGTATGGGAATCATGGCAAACTTGCCGTAAAAGCGTGAATCTTGTTCGTTTTGTGAAGAGTGCATCGACGGGTCATCGGCAGCTACCACTACAATCCCGCCGTTGACGCCCGTGATGGCAGAATTTACAAAAGCATCGGCACATACATTCATGCCTACATGCTTCATGCATACCAATGCGCGCTTGCCCACGTACGATACGCCCAACGCCGCTTCCATTGCAGTCTTTTCGTTGGTACACCAGCGGCTGTGTACGCCTCGCTCTTTAGCCAGCGGCGATTCTTGGATGTATTCGGTGATTTCGGTCGAAGGAGTACCGGGATAAGCATATACACCGGATATTCCTGCATGGATGGCGCCAAGTGCTATCGCTTGGTCGCCCAATAGTAAGAGTTTGTTGTTTTCCATATTTAGGTATTTGTTTTTATTTTTTTTCGTTCAAAAAGCCGGTTTTATAAAAGGCTGAATCCGTCGGCATCGTCCAGTACGGGGAATTTTTTGCGGAAGCCCTCCAACTCGTTCATGTCGATAACAGCCTCGGCCTCACACGCCGTATCGTCTTCGCAGGCTGCCAATGTTTCGCCGTAAGGATTGATGATGGCGCTTCCGCCGCAGTATTGGCAGGCAGGGTCTTCGCCCACACGGTTCACGGCTATTACGTAACATTGGTTCTCAATAGCCCGTGCGCGTAACAACGTTTTCCATGCTCCGATGCGCGGAGTCGGCCAACTGGCAACGTAAAGGATGGCATCGTAATCTTTCCGGTTGCGCGACCATACAGGGAAACGCAAATCGTAACACACTTGAAGCAAAAAACGTATGCCCCGGTAAGAAACAATAACCCGTTTCGTTCCGTGCGTGTATTGTTTGTGCTCGCCGCCGTAAGTAAATAAATGTTTCTTATCGTAATGCTGCACTTTGCCGTCGGGGTGTACGAAGTAAAAACGGTTGTAATACTTTCCGTCTTCTTCCACTGCGATGCTTCCGGCTATCGCACACCCGCGTTCCGCAGCTTTGCGCTTCATCCATTGCAGGGCCTCGCCCCCGTCTGTTTCTGCCACTCCTTTCGGCTGCGTGCAGAATCCGGTAGAAAACATTTCAGGGAGGACGAATAAATCTCCGTCGGCGTAACGCGATATAATCTCATCTGCGTGTCGGATGTTAGCCGCAGGATTCGTCCAGTGAATATCGGTTTGTAAAATGACAATTTTCATGTTTTTCATAATTTGGTAGAGGTCAAAGGTAAGAAATATTCAGGATAAAATAAATTCTGAATGGGATAAATTAAAAAATTATTATCTTTTGTCCCGCTTGAAACGCTATGGGAAATGTTACTAATCTTATGCGGTAGCGTTGACCTGTTCTACCCATAGAACTTGCTTACGCTTCGGGTAGCGTTTTTTTACCGCTGTAAGGCGGTGGTATGAGCCTTCTGCAAACAGGTGTCTGAGGGGCGGCAAGAGGGGAGAAACATCAGAGGCTTTTCCCCCGTTTTGTGTCGGTATGTATAAAAACTCGCTTGATTATAGGCGAGTTTTGCAAAATGTTTTTTATTTTTGTAGCGAATTTGAGTTAATGCATTAACAGATGAACGTATTAGAGTTAAGTGAACAGGAGATTATCAGACGAAACAGTCTGAACGAGTTGAGAGCGATGGGCATTGAACCTTATCCCGCAGCCGAGTATGTAACAAACGCTTTTTCGACAGATATAAAAGCCGAATTTAAAGATGACGAGGCAGAACCGCGTAAGGTATCAGTGGCAGGACGAATCATGTCGCGCCGCGTAATGGGAAAGGCTTCTTTCATCGAACTTCAAGACTCTAAAGGTCGTATCCAAGTCTATATTACCCGCGATGATATCTGTCCGGGTGAAAATAAAGATTTATATAATGTAGTGTTTAAACGATTGCTCGATTTGGGCGACTTTATAGGCATCGAAGGATTTGTGTTCCGTACGCAGATGGGGGAAATTTCTATTCATGCACAGAAATTGACAGTCCTCTCGAAATCCATCCGTCCGCTTCCTATCGTGAAGTACAAAGACGGCGTGGCGTACGACAAGTTTGAAGACCCCGAACTGCGTTATCGTCAGCGTTACGTCGACCTCGTGGTAAACGACGGCGTGAAAGACATCTTCCTGAAACGCTCAAGAGTATATAAGTCCATGCGCGAGTATTTCGACGCAAAAGGATATGTAGAAGTAGAAACTCCTATTCTTCAGGCTATCCCCGGAGGAGCGGCGGCACGTCCGTTCATCACTCACCATAACGCACTGGATATTCCGCTTTATATGCGTATCGCCAGCGAACTTTACTTGAAACGTCTGATAGTAGGCGGTTTCGAGGGCGTTTACGAAATCGGTAAAAACTTCCGTAACGAAGGTATGGACCGTACGCACAATCCGGAGTTTACCTGCATGGAAATCTATGTAGCTTACAAGGATTATAACTGGATGATGAAGTTTACCGAACAGATGATTGAAAAAATCTGTCTGGACGTAAACGGTACTACCGAAGTGCAGGTAGGCGAAAACCTGATAAACTTCAAGGCTCCGTATAAGCGCGTAACGATGCTTGATTCCATCAAAGAATTTACGGGCTATGACCTTACGGGCATGGATGAAGACCAGATTCGCGAAGTGTGCCGGAAACTGAATATGGAGATAGACGACACGATGGGCAAGGGCAAGCTGATTGACGAAATCTTCGGCGAGTTCTGTGAAGGTCACTACATCCAGCCTACGTTTATCACCGACTATCCGAAGGAGATGTCTCCGCTTACGAAACGTCATCGCACAAACCCCGAACTGACCGAACGCTTCGAACTGATGGTGAACGGAAAAGAGTTGTGTAACGCTTATTCGGAACTGAACGACCCGATAGACCAGTTGGAACGCTTTGAAGAACAGATGCGTCTGAGCGAGAAAGGAGACGATGAAGCAATGGTTATTGACAAAGACTTTGTCCGTGCATTGGAATACGGTATGCCTCCTACTTCGGGTATGGGTATCGGTATGGACCGTCTTACAATGCTGATGACCGGTCAGAGCACCATTCAGGAAGTATTATTCTTCCCGCAAATGCGTCCTGAAAAAGTAGTCCCGAAGGATGCTCCTGCCAAGTTTATGGAATTGGGTATCCCCGAAGAATGGGTTCCCGTAATCCAGAAAGCAGGATATAACATGGTGGCAGACATGAAAGAGGTTAATCCTCAGAAGTTGCACCAAGATATTTGTGGTATAAATAAGAAATATAAATTAGGACTGACTAATCCGTCTGTTGAAGAAGTTGCTAACTGGACGAAATAAATTGGAAATGGGGATTTGATAACGATTCGATTCACAATTCCCCATTTTTGATTTTCAATTAAATTGATATGAAATTACCCGGTAAAATAGCAATCATGGGTGGAGGAAGCTGGGCTACTGCTATCGCTAAGATTATATTAGCCCAAGCAGACACGATAAACTGGTATATGCGCCGTGACGATAGGATAGAAGACTTCAAGCGGCTGGGGCATAATCCGGCTTATCTGACGAGCGTACGTTTCGACGTGAAGCGTATCAGCTTTTCTTCAGACATAAACAAGGTAGTGCGCGAATCAGACACGCTGATATTCGTCACTCCCTCGCCATATCTGAAAAGCCACCTGAAGAAGCTAAAAACCAAGTTAAAGGATAAGTTCATCGTTACCGCCATTAAGGGAATCGTCCCCGATGAAAATATGATAATTTCCGATTATTTCCATAAGGTATACGACGTTCCCGAAGAAAATATTGCAGTTTTGGCTGGACCATGCCATGCCGAAGAAATCGCATTGGAGCGGCTTTCTTATCTCACCGTGGGGTGTAAGGACATAGAGAAAGCGCGGCTCTTTGCACGTCAGCTTTCAGGACACTACGTTAAAACATCGGTCAATACCGATGTGGCAGGCATCGAATATGCTTCCGTATTAAAGAATGTATATGCGATAGCAGCCGGTATTTGCAGTGGGCTGAAGTATGGCGATAATTTCCAAGCGGTATTGGTTTCTAACGCCTTACAGGAAATGAACCGTTTCCTTGATACGGTTCATCCGGTGAATCGTTGTACGAATGATTCAGCCTATTTGGGCGATTTGCTTGTAACGGCTTATTCCAATTTCAGCCGAAACCGTGTATTCGGAACGATGATAGGTAAGGGATATTCCGTAAAGAGCGCTCAGATTGAAATGGAGATGATAGCCGAAGGATATTACGGAACAAAGTGCATTAAAGAGTTGAACAAGCATCTGCATGTCAATATGCCGATAGTGGATGCGGTTTATAATATCCTTTACGAACGCATTGCTCCGATGATCGAGATTAAATTATTAACTGATTCATTCAGATAAAATACAGATAGTTATGGGAAACATTACACTTAACGTCGAAAAAACTTTAGGGTTTATCACGAAAGAAAGTTTGGCTGCTTATGAGCCGAAAGTGAAAGAATGTATGGAAACTTTAGAGAAAGGCACGGGACTGGGAAATGATTTTCTGGGCTGGTTACATTTGCCTTCTTCGATAACTAAAGAACATTTGGCCGACCTGAAAGCGACTGCTGAAACACTCCGCCAGAATTGCGAAGTTGTGGTGGTAGCCGGTATCGGAGGTAGCTATTTAGGTGCACGCGCCGTTATCGAAGCCATGTCGAACAGTTTCCTGTGGCTGGAAGAAAAGAAAGCCGGACAACCGATTATCGTTTTTGCCGGACATAACATTGGCGAGGATTATTTGGCTGAACTTACTGAATTCTTGAAAAATAAAAAATTTGGTGTTATCAATATTTCAAAGTCGGGTACAACTACCGAAACTGCTCTTGCGTTCCGCCTGCTGAAAAAGCAATGCGAAGACCAGCGCGGCAAAGAAATGGCGCGTAAGGTCATTGTAGCTGTAACCGATGCCAAGAAAGGGGCAGCCCGTGTAACGGCTGACAAAGAGGGGTATAAGTCATTCATCATCCCTGATAACGTAGGAGGTCGTTTCTCTGTACTTACTCCGGTAGGTTTGCTTCCGATAGCCGTTGCCGGTATCGACATCGAACAGTTGGTAGCCGGAGCCTGCGAAATGGAAAAAGTATGTGCGAACGAAAATATGATGGAAAATCCTGCTGCTCTTTATGCAGCTACCCGTAACGAACTTTACAAGGAAGGCAAGAAAATTGAAATCCTTGTAAACTTCCAGCCTAAACTTCATTACTTCATGGAGTGGTGGAAACAACTTTACGGTGAGTCGGAAGGAAAGGATAACAAAGGTATTTATCCCAGCTCAGTAGATTTTTCTACCGACCTTCACTCTATGGGACAATGGATTCAGCAAGGTGAACGTACGATTTTCGAAACCGTGGTGTCTGTCGAAACTCCGAACCACGAACTCCGTGTACCGACAGATGAAGAAAACCTCGACGGTTTGAACTTCCTTGCAGGCAAGCGTGTAGACGAAGTAAACAAGATGGCAGAACTGGGTACGCAGCTGGCACACGTTGACGGTGGAGTTCCTAACCTGCGTGTAAGTGTCCCTGTACTTAACGAATATTATTTGGGACAGTTGATTTATTTCTTCGAAAAGGCTTGCGGTATCAGCGGTTACCTGCTGGGTGTCAATCCGTTTAACCAGCCGGGCGTAGAGGCATATAAGAAAAACATGTTTGCTCTTTTGAACAAGCCGGGTTATGAAAAAGAATCAGAAGCTATTCAGGCACGGTTGAAATAAGCCGAAAGCGTTGGAAATGGAGAATTAAGCCTTTAATTCTCCATTTTCTTTTTGTTTTAAATATATCATTTTCCATTTTAAACTACAAACAGTGTACGAACAAGCTATTACCCAATATCTTCAAACTCATAAGTATCCTTCTATTTCATTAAAAGCCGTTCTTTTCGATATGGACGGTGTTCTGTTTGATTCGATGAAGAATCATGCTGCTGCTTGGCATGAGGCTATGCAACTTTACGGTATGACGCTAAGTCCTGAAGAGGCTTATCTGCACGAAGGGCGTACCGGAGCTTCGACCATTAATATCGTCAGTCTGCGTGAGCGCGGACATGAAGCTACCGAGGCTGAGATTAAGGAAATCTATCAAACCAAAAGCGATATTTTTTCTCGGCTGGCGAAGCCTGAACGGATGCCGGGGGCTTACGAAGTGTTGCTTAAAATCAAACAAGAGGGACTTATTCCGATGGTAGTGACCGGGTCGGGACAGAAATCGCTGCTGGATAAGTTGAACCATCATTTCCCTGATATATTCAAGCCCGAACTGATGGTAACGGCGTTCGATGTGAAATATGGCAAACCCAATCCCGAACCTTACCTGATGGCGCTTCGGAAAGCAGGGATTCAACCTAATGAAGCGATTGTTGTAGAGAATGCTCCGCTGGGCGTGCGTGCCGGAGTGGCGGCAGGTATTTTTACCGTGGCAGTCAATACGGGGCCTCTGCCCGATAAGACTTTGTTAGACGAAGGAGCAGATTTGTTATTCCCTTCTATGCCAGCGTTTAACGAGGCTTGGGAAACTTTTTATTCCGAGCTGTGACAGCGATTTTTCAGTGTGGCGGGCTGCCGTTTTTTTTATCCCATAGCGAAGGGAAATTCTATTCGGAAGACGACCACTTTCTATTCGGAAGGTAATCACTTTCTATGGGTAAGAATCGAACACTTTACCCATAGAAATTTTAAGAACTGTTTTAAGACGGATTACCGCTTGTTTTCCGCTTTATACGCTTCTATTGCTTCAATAAAATCTTTACCGTATTTCTTCTTTTTGTATTCACCTATTCCGCTTATCTCGCCGAAAGCATCGAGCGTGCGGGGCTGACGTGAAGCGAGTAAGTGTAATGTCTTGTCGGATAGTACGATGTAGGAAGGAATAGCCTGTTGGTCGGCAAGCTGTTTGCGCAGTTGGCGCAGCGTCTCAAACAGTTGTTCATCTTCATCTTCGAAGATTGCAGGAATAAGGGTGGGGATGACCGGTTGCAACGAAACATCTTTCCGCGTACTCTTGCGCGATGGCTTGACGGTACGTTCCTCTCGCTTGATTACAACCAATTGTGCCGTGGCGTGTCCGAACAAGACTTTCCTGCCGGCTTCCGTAATTTTCAGATGGTTGTTTTCGTTGTAAGCCACCTCAAAATATCCCAAGTTCAACATCTGCAAAAGGTAATCCTGCCAGTCGCGGGCCGGGATGTCACGTCCTGCTCCGTAAGTCTTCAGTTTGTCGTATCCCTTGTCAATGATTTCCTGCGTAACGGCTCCTTTCAGAATATCCGTCAGCGTGCGCGTTCCTACCTGCTGGTCGGTGCGGGCGATGGCACTCAAGGCTTTCTGTACGATGATAGTGCCGTCGAAACGTTCGGGAGGGTTGCGGCAAACGTCGCAATTCCCGCAGTCGTGGTCTGCCGTCTCGCCGAAATAGTTCAACAAGATACGCCGTCGGCAAATATCCGATTCGGCATACTGCTGCATACGGTTCAGCTTTTCCAAATTAATATCCTGCTGTTTGCTTTCGGCAGCAAATTTAGAAAGCAGAACGATGTCGCCGAACGAGTAAAACAACAACGTGTCGCTGGGCAATCCGTCGCGTCCGGCTCTTCCTATCTCTTGATAAAAACTTTCAATGCTTTTGGGCAAGTTGTAATGGATAACCCACCGTACGTTCGATTTGTCTATTCCCATTCCGAAAGCGATGGTGGCACAAACTATCTGTACGCGGTCATTGATGAAGTCGTCTTGTGCTTTTTCGCGCTCCAAGTTGTCTAACCCCGCGTGATAAACTGCCACTTTGAATCCTTTCTCTTCAAGCAGCTCCGCCACCTTCTCCGTTCCGTTCCGGCTCATGCAGTAGATGATGCCGCTTTCGCCGGGATGACGTTCGATGAACTTTACGATGGCGCGTATCTTCTCTTTTTGCTGGTATCCGCGTTTCACTTCGAGGCTTAGGTTGGGGCGGTCGAACGAAGAAATAAAAATCTGCGGGTCGCGCATGGCGAGCTGCCGAAGAATATCCTGACGAGTAATTTTATCGGCAGTAGCCGTAAGTGCTACGATGGGGACTTGTGGAAACTGTTGGCGGAGCACCTTCAGCTGCGTGTATTCCGGACGGAAATCATGCCCCCACTGTGAGATGCAATGTGCCTCGTCGATGGCAAAGAGTGAAATTTTGATGTCCCGTAAAAGAAAACCTACCTCCGACAGCAGACGTTCGGGCGATATATACAGCAGTTTTATTTTCCCCTGCGCACACTCAAGCCTCAAATTCGCATTTTCCGTTTCATTGTTGCTGCTGTTCAGTGCTCTTGCCGCTATTCCGTTTGCCTGAAGAGACTCCACTTGGTCTTTCATCAGCGAGATAAGCGGTGAAACCACAATGGCAGTTCCTTCCATCATCAGGGCGGGAAGTTGGTAACAGATGGATTTTCCTCCTCCCGTGGGCATCAGTACGAGCGTATCTTTTTTATTGAGGATGCAAGAGATGATTTCTTGCTGCAAAGGGCGGAATTGTGTATATCCAAAGTAAGTTTTTAATGTTTTTAGCATCATGAATCGATATAAAAATATAAGTGGTGTGCAAAGATAGACAATTTGCCGGGAAGAAAAGAAAGTTGTCAGGCGTAAAAAAATAGTAAGAAGATTGTAATTGAAATGAAAAAATATACCCGTTTCTATTGTGAATTAAAAAACTTCTGCCCAAATTTGTAAAACTTAATTTTTAATGAACAAGAGATGAGAGAGACTGAAGACAAGCAAACGCAAGTACAGGCATCTGAGAAGAAATTGCCTTATAACTTGCGAGAACGGAAAATTGTAAAGGCTGCCTATCGCGAGATGATACGTGCGGAACTGGCAGACAAGTTGTATGACGATATTTTAAGTATCATCGTAGCGCGAAAGAAGTACAAAGACCCCAATTACTGTGCGCGGGATTTGGCAAAAGACCTGAAGACCAACACCCGCTACCTGTCCGGAGTTATCAATTCGCGTTTTGGCATGAACTACACGTGTCTGGTAAATGAATATCGCATACGCGACGCCAAACATTTGTTGGTAGATAAACGATACGCCGATAAAACCATAGAGGAAATCAGTGCGATGGTAGGTTTTGCCAATCGCCAGTCGTTTTATGCGGCTTTCTTTAAACATGTGGGGGGAACACCTCGCGAGTATCGAATTAATCATACACCCAAAAAGTAAGTTTTACACTGATGGAACAGTTGACAGAAGATTCGTCGTTCGACTATATTGTAGAGCAGTTTGCCGATTTGCAACTGTTGCGTTACCGGGTTCCCGGTTTCGAAACATTGTCGTTGCAGCGTAAACAGTTGATATATTATTTGTCGCAAGCGGCTTTGGAAGGTAGAGATATTCTGTTCGATCAAAACGGTAAATATAACCTGCAAATTCGTCGCTTGTTTGAAGCTGTTTACTTGCATTATCAGGGAGACCGTACAGCATCGGCTTTCCATGAACTGGAGGTTTACCTGAAGCGAGTATGGTTTTCGAACGGCATTCACCATCATTATGCGTGCGATAAGTTTGTACCCGGATTTACAGCCGACTACCTGTCGGATGTGATTCTCTCTTTGCCCGCGGCGTACCTGCCGCTGGGCGAAGGAGAAACGGTGCAAACGATGTGTGATAAACTTTTCCCCGTTATTTTCAATCCTTCCGTGATGCCAAAGCGGGTAAATCAAGCCGACGGAGAAGATTTGGTTTTAACCTCGGCTGCAAACTATTATGAGGGAGTAACCCAAAAAGAGGCGGAAGACTTTTATGCGGCTCTGAAAGCTCCTGACGATGAGCAACCCGTAATGTACGGCATGAACAGCCGGCTGGTGAAAGAAAACGGAACGGTGAAAGAGCAAGTCTGGAAAATAGGGGGCATGTATGATGCCGCTCTGCGTAAGATAGTAGGATGGCTGGAAAAGGCGGAAGATGTAGCGGAAAACGATGCACAGCGGCAAGTCATCCGCCTGTTGATCGATTTCTATCACACCGGAGACCTGAAAATTTTTGATGCTTATTCCATCGCGTGGCTGAAGGATACAGACTCGATGGTAGACTTCGTGAATGGCTTTATCGAAAGTTATGGCGACCCGTTGGGCATGAAAGCCAGTTGGGAGTCAATCGTGAACTTCAAAGACATGGAGGCTACCCGGCGTACTGAAACCATCAGTAACAACGCCCAGTGGTTTGAAGACCATTCGCCAGTAGATTCTCGCTTTAAAAAAGAAACGGTGAAAGGTGTTTCGGCAAAGGTGATAACTGCTGCCATACTGGCGGGCGATTTGTATCCGAGTACCGCTATCGGCATTAATCTGCCGAACTCGAACTGGATTCGAAGCGTACACGGCTCAAAGTCTGTAACCATTGGTAATCTGACTGCTGCCTATAATCAGGCGGCACGAGGCAATGGCTTCCGCGAAGAATTCGTGTACAGTGATGTGGAAAGAGCATTATTGAATAAGTATGCCGACCTGACCGATGATTTGCATACCGACCTTCATGAATGTTTGGGACACGGCTCCGGAAAATTATTACCCGGTGTCGACCCCGATGCGCTGAAGGCATACGGGGCAACAATCGAAGAAGCTCGTGCCGATTTGTTCGGACTTTATTACCTGCCTGATGAAAAAATGGTGGAACTCGGACTGACCCCTGACTCGGAAGCCTATAAAGCGGAATATTATGCGTATATGATGAATGGTCTGATGACTCAACTGGTACGTATCGAGCCGGGATGTACGGTGGAGGAAGCCCACATGCGTAATCGGCAGTTGATAGCACGCTGGAGCTTGGAGCACGGACTTGCCGACCGGGTAGTGGAGTGGGTGAAACGCGACGGGAAAACTTACGTACGTATCAATGATTATGTAAAACTCCGCGGACTGTTCGGACAACTGTTGGCAGAAATCCAACGGATTAAGAGCGAAGGAGATTATGAGGCAGCTCGCCGCTTGGTTGAAACCTATGCCGTAAAAGTAGACGCGAAACTCCATACCGAAGTGTTGGAACGCTATCGCGCTTTACATCTTGCTCCTTATAAGGGCTTTGTCAATCCGGTATATACGCCGGAAACCGACGGCGAGGGAAATATCATAGACGTAAAGATTAGTTATGCAGAGGGCTATGCCGAGCAGATGTTGCGGTATAGTCGGGACTACTCAAATCTGTAGCCGCCGAAGCAAGTATCTTTATTATGTAAATCGGATTTACTTATGCATGAAACTCTTAAAGAAATAAAATCAAAGCTCCGGCTTTATATGAACGGCATGATTTCGCAAAGTATGCGAGACAAAGGGATGGACTATAAATTGAATTTCGGAATCGAATATCCCCGTATCAAGGAAATTGCGGCGGAATACGAACCGAATCATGATTTGGCACAGGCTCTTTGGAAAGAAAATATTCGCGAATGTAAAATCATGGCGGGACTGCTCCAGCCGGTTGACTCCTTTTATCAGGACATCGCTGAAATATGGATTGAAGACATTCATTATCCGGAATTGGCAGAATATACGGTAATGAATCTTTTCCAACACCTGCCGTATGCTTCCGAAGTGATTTTCCCGTGGATGGCAAACGAGCGTGAGTATTTTCAGGTATGCGGTTTCTTATTGACGGCACGTTTGATTATGCAAGGCTTGCAGTTGGACGACCGGGCAGAAGCCGAGTTTTTCGACCAAGCCTTTACCGGGTTGGAAAGTGACTCATTACAAGTGCGAAAAGCTGCGGCAACCGCCTTGCGTAAGTATGGAACACGTTCGAAAAATAATTGGAAAAAGATAAGCCGCCCGTTAGGACTTTTGTGTAAATCGGATAAGCCGGATGTATGTGCCTTAGCCGATGAAATAAAAAATGAGATAGAATATTGTTTGCAATCTTTCTAAATTACACAAAAAAGGTTATCTTTGGACGTTGAACGATAATGGCATGGAAGAGAATGTAAAAGAAACGGTGAAACAGATACTAACGGAGTATCTGCAAAAAAACGGACATCGAAAAACGCCCGAACGTTATGCTATATTGGATACGATTTATTCGATAAAGGGACATTTCGATATAGACATGCTGTATAGTTACATGGCGGAAAAAGAAAAATTCCGTGTAAGCCGTGCCACTCTTTATAATACTATCATATTGCTGATTGATGCCGGACTGATTATTAAACACCAGTTTGGAAATACATCTCAGTATGAACGTTCGTATAAGAATGAAACCCATCATCATCTGATTTGTACAGGCTGTGGGAAAGTGACGGAGTTTGAAGATGAAAATTTGAAGCAAGCCATAGCACAAACGAAATTGAAAAATTTTCATGCTTCTCACTATTCGTTATACATTTATGGGTTATGCAGCAAATGTATGGGAGGAAAACGTAGAAAAAACAAACTAAAATAGAAAAATTATCATGAAAGTAGATGTTTTATTAGGTTTGCAGTGGGGCGATGAAGGCAAGGGTAAAGTTGTCGATGTATTGACTCCCCGTTATGATGTAGTAGCTCGTTTTCAGGGCGGACCGAATGCAGGCCATACTCTTGAGTTCGAAGGTCAGAAGTATGTACTCCGTTCTATTCCTTCAGGAATATTTCAGGGTGATAAAATAAATATAATAGGAAACGGTGTTGTGCTTGACCCCGCTTTGTTTAAAGCTGAGGCCGAAGCATTGGAAGCCAGCGGACATCCGTTGAAAGAACGTTTGCATATATCAAAGAAAGCTCATCTTATCTTGCCTACTCACCGTATTTTGGATGCAGCTTATGAGGCTGCTAAAGGCGATGCCAAAGTAGGTACTACGGGTAAAGGTATTGGTCCTACTTACACGGATAAGGTTAGTCGTAACGGTTTGCGTGTAGGCGATATCCTTCATGATTTTGAAGCAAAATATGCTGCTGCAAAGGCCCGTCATGAAAAGATTTTGAAGAGCCTGAACTACGAATACGATGTTACCGATTTGGAAAAGACATGGCTGGAAGGTATTGAATACCTGCGTCAGTTCCATTTGGTAGATAGCGAACATGAAGTAAACAATCTGCTGAAAGAAGGAAAAAGCGTATTGTGTGAGGGTGCTCAAGGAACAATGCTCGATGTTGATTTCGGTTCTTATCCGTTTGTTACTTCCTCTAATACCGTTTGTGCAGGTGCATGTACCGGTTTGGGTATTGCTCCGAATAAAATAGGAGAGGTGTATGGCATCATGAAGGCTTATTGCACACGTGTAGGAGCAGGTCCGTTCCCTACTGAATTATTTGATGAAACCGGCAAAACCATTCGCGATTTAGGACATGAATACGGAGCTGTTACCGGACGTGAACGTCGCTGCGGATGGGTAGACTTGGTTGCCTTGCGTTATTCCATCATGGTAAACGGCGTAACCCAGCTTATCCTGATGAAGAGCGATGTGCTTGATGGCTTCGATACGATAAAAGCATGTGTGGCATACAAGGTAAACGGAGAGGAAATCGATTATTTCCCCTATGATATTTCCGAAGGTGTGGAACCTGTTTATGTGGAAATGCCCGGATGGAAGACAGACATGACTCACATGACCAGCGAAGATGAATTCCCCGAAGAGTTTAATGCTTATATCTCATTCTTGGAGGAACAACTTGGTGCGCCCATTAAGATTGTTTCTGTAGGTCCCGACCGTGAACAAACGATTGAACGCTATACAGAATAAACAAGAATAGTTGCTTTAGTTAGATTCCCGTTATCCGTTGCCTGTATTTGCGCGATGGATGGCGGGGATTTTTTTCTGACAGTTTTCCTGTAACCATTCGGTAGTGGTTTATTACGCCGTCTGCCCTCTCAAATAGGTTAAAATAGTTCCATGTTTAAGTAAAAAATTAAAATAGGATGCAGTATTCGGAATATCTCTGTATTTTTGTACCAGAGAATATTAAATTGGAAATTTATGGTAAATAAGAAAATGTTAAGTGTGGTTGCAGGCGGCGTTTTGCTGATGATGAACAGTTGCGGAACAGGTAGCAAAGCTATTTCGTCTGTCGATTTGGCAGGAGAGTGGAACATCGTAGAAGTTAATGGTGAAAAAATAACGGCAGAAAACCTTCCCTATCTGGGAATGGACATGAAAGAAAAACGAATTTACGGAAATGCGGGATGTAACCGCATGATGGGCAGTCTGGATTTTGATTCCATCCAACCCGGAAAAATCCATTTCGCTTCCGTGGCAACAACACGTATGATGTGTCCTGATATGGAAACCGAACGCAAAGTGGTAGAAGCACTTGATAAAGTAGCAGGATACGAGGAAACAAAAAGCGGATTGTCATTGAATGATTCTGAAGGTAAGCAGATTATGAAGCTGGAAAAACGTTTGCAGCCGGAAGTTTCGGTGAAAGACTTGGAAGGTGAATGGAATATCGTTTCGGTATATAATTTTGAATTGGGCGGAATGGAGAAAGCTCCTTTTCTCGCTTTTAATGTAGCCGAAAAGCGGGTTCACGGAAATGCGGGTTGCAATGTCATTAATGGTGGATTTGAGCAAGAAGCAGATAAAGCCTCTTCTTTACGTTTCACTCAAATGATTTCTACGATGATGTCTTGTCCGGATATGGATATTGAGCGTCAAGTATTGGGGGCTTTGGATAAAGTTCGCAGTTTCAGTTTGGATGAAAACGGAACAATGCTTCTGGTCGACGGGGAAGGAACAACAGTAATAACATTGAGCCGGAAATAAACTCAAAGGGAAGCTGATAAAAACAACTTATTGGAAAATTTAAACAGGCTCTTAGAAAACATGCTTATATTTTGTTTAAAATGTAAGCATGTTTTTTTATTTTTATGCCCGTAACTTTATAGTTGGAATAAAGGCATAATTGACAAAGAAACATGAAAAAAGCGCAAGACTATAGTTCTATATTGGAAGAGACGGGAATACGCCCTACATCTACCCGTCTTTTAATCTATGAAGCCATAGCCGGAACGAAGGATACATTCAGTTTGGGCAGTCTGGAGGCACAGTTGCAGAGCATCGACAAGTCTGTTATTTTCCGTACTTTGACACTTTTTCACGAACACCGGCTTATTCATAGTGTAGACGACGGAAGCGGTTCGTTGAAATACTGCCTCTGTCATAACCACGGACATTGCACCAACGAAGAAGAACACTGCCATTTCTACTGCGAGTGTTGCGGAAAAACCTATTGCTTGGATCAAGACCTCATTCCTCACGTTGACATCCCCGAAGGATTCATCGCGCGGAAAGTAAATTACATCGTGAAAGGGACGTGTGCCGAGTGTGCGAAACACGTCAGCCCAACACGTTGCCCAAATAAAGGAAAACCATCCCGATAAGTACCAGCACGAGGTCGATGGCTTTGCTCTTGAGATTCTTTTCGCGGAATACCATTGCGCCAAACAGGAAAGAAACGATTACGCTTCCTCGGCGTACCATTGACACGATGGAAATCATCGAGCCGTCCATGCTCAGTGCGTAAAAGTAAACAAAGTCGGCAGCCGAAAGGAATACGGAAATCAGGATAATACACCAGTCCCAACGGAAAGGTGTGGTGGTTTTACGGCGCGGCAGCCAGAGGAACATCAGCACGCCGCCCATCAGAAACAGTTGGTAAATGTTGTACCACGACTGTACCACCATGTTATTGAATTGCTTCATGAGGTATTTGTCGTACAGTCCGCTCACAGCTCCCAATACGGCAGCAAGTACCACAAACCATATCCACTTGTTATGCTGAAAGTCGATGCCCTCTTTTTTCCCCGATCGGCTCAGCATGAAAAACGAAACGATGGCAAGCAGTACGCCTATCCACTGATATACGTTCAGTCGCTCTCCGAAAATAAGCAGTGCGCCTACCAGCGTCATCACCGGACGGGTGGCGTTAATCGGACCTACGATGGTAAGGGGCAGGTGCTTCATGCCGAAATATCCAAACGTCCACGATGACAACACGATTAGCGACTTGAGTATGATAAACTTATGCACTTCCCATCCTGCGTGCGGAACGAAAAAAAGTGTCTGCGCCAGCCATTCCGGTTTGAGGTAAGAAATAAGAATAAACGGTAGAAATATCAGGCTTGAAAACAGCGTATTCAGTCCCAAAACGGGTAATACGGCATTATTTGCCAGCGATTTTTTTTTGAAAACATCATAAAAGCCCAGCAACGCTGCCGAGCAGAAAGCAAGTAGTAACCACATATAGCAGAATCGGTTTGTTTTTATTTGACGTGCAAAGGTACGATAAATTTCATAAAGTCGTTGCATGGTTCAGTCAGAGTAACTAACTTTGTTTGTGATAAAAGTTTTCGCATGAACGAGCAGGTAATCCATAAATTAAAGGTGCTGGCAGAATCGGCAAAGTACGATGTCTCTTGCGCATCGAGCGGCACGTCTCGCCGGAACATCAAAGGCGGACTGGGTAACACGGTGAGCGGGTGGGGGATTTGCCACAGCTTTTCGGAGGACGGGAGGTGTATCTCTCTGCTTAAAATCATGCTGACGAATTACTGCATTTACGATTGTGCGTACTGCATCAACCGCATCAGCAACGACATTCCGCGTGCCACGCTTTCGGTATCGGAGTTGGTGGAACTGACCATTGAGTTTTATCGTAGAAATTATATCGAAGGACTGTTTCTTAGTTCGGGAGTGGTGCGTAACCCCGATTATACGATGGAACGCCTCGTGCGTGTGGCGAAAGACCTGCGCGAGGTACACCGTTTCAACGGATATATCCATCTGAAAAGTATTCCCGGAGCAAGCGAAGAACTGGTGCGCGAAGCCGGGCGTTATGCCGACCGCCTTAGTGTGAATCTGGAGATTCCTACGGAAGAAAACTTAAAACGCCTTGCTCCGGAAAAAGACCATCGGAGTGTGTATCAGCCCATGCGTTACATCCAACAGGGCATTCTGGAGAGTTCCGAAGAACGGAAAAAGTATCGTTATGCTCCCCGCTTTGCCCCTGCAGGTCAAAGCACACAGATGATAGTGGGTGCAACCTCCGAAACAGACAAAGACATATTAAACGTTTCGTCATCGCTCTATCAGCACCCTACAATGAAGCGTGTCTATTACTCCGGTTACATTTCAGTGAACACTTACGACAAGCGGCTTCCTGCCTTGAAACAGCCTCCTTTAGTGCGTGAGAACCGTCTCTATCAAGCCGACTGGCTGTTGCGTTACTATCAGTTCAAAGTAGATGAACTGGTGAACGATGACGTTCCCGACTTGGATTTGGAAATTGACCCCAAACTTTCGTGGGCGCTTCGCCATCCTGAGTTTTTTCCTGTGAATATCAACACGGCCGATTACGAAGTTCTGTTGCGTGTTCCGGGCATAGGCACTCGTTCGGCAAAGCTTATTGTCGCATCTCGTCGTTTCTCTCGCATCGGCTTTTATGAGTTAAAGAAAATGGGTGCCGTAATCAAGAAAGCCCAATATTTTATAACGTGTAACGAATTGCCCGAAAAAACGATTCATGAACTCGGCAGCACCGCTGTTAGAAAACTGCTGTTGCCGAAGCCGAAAAAAGTAATAGACGAACGTCAGCTTACGTTGGATTTTTCGGAGTGAGAAGATGATGATAGGCGTATGGCTTATTGGATATTAATACAAAAGCGCAATATTCGAAGTGTTATACTTCAAAACATTGCGCTTTTATAATATCGACATAAATGTCTTAGAGTTCTTAAAATTCTATACTTAATGATTTACGTGCCGATAGCACTAAATTTTGAGAGAAGTCGATTTTCTTTCCGCTTGCAATTTCTTTTCCTGATTTAGAGTCTTTAGTCAGCACGTTGTAATGTTCGGCAGATAACACTTGTTCGCTGTCAGTGCTGTTTAATACAATCATTTCTGTTTTTCCATTCTGAGTGTAGGCGTATAAGTATACTCCCTTCTGAGGGATGTAATACTTTACAGTTTTTTTTGCTGTCATATTCTTGTTAAGTTAGTTGTTTTGCATGGGCAAAGTTATAATGTTTGTATTCTTTTCCGAGTATGAAGCATAAAAAATGTATGGATTTGCAGGTTTTTCATGATATAAATCAAGAAAACGGGGTAAAATGAAAAGTTATTCTGACCGGATTTGTTTAATTTTATCCGGTTTTATTCCGGAAAAATTCCTACCGCATGGGTGAAGTGGTCTTCCGAATAGAATGGAGTAACTTATCCGTATGCGATTAGTAATACTAACGGTAGTGTTTTTGGGGAGGATGCAAGGCTGAGTTTGGCGGAATTGATGGATACAAAAACGGGGCTTGAATGATTTTACCACTCAAGCCCCGGCTGTTTTATGATTTTAGTATTTTTACTTCATCATACAAGGAAGCCCAACAAGATACCGGCAGCTACAGCCGAACCGATCACTCCGGCTACGTTCGGACCCATGGCGTGCATCAGCAGATAGTTGGTAGGGTCGTATTCCAATCCGATGATTTGAGAAATACGGGCTGAATCGGGTACGGCAGATACACCGGCGTTACCAATCAGCGGGTTAATCTTATTGTCTTTGCTCAGTATCAGGTTAAAGATTTTGACGAACAATACACCCGATGCCGTAGCAATGACGAAAGACAATGCTCCCAATACAAATATTAAGATAGAATTAACGGTAAGGAATTCGGATGCTTGTGTGGATGCACCTACTGTCAATCCCAACAAGATGGTGATGGTGTCGATTAGCGGACCGCGTGCTGTTTCTGCCAAACGGCGGGTTACTCCGCTTTCTTTCAGCAAGTTTCCGAAGAACAACATACCTAACAGCGGCAAACCGGAAGGAACGAGGAAGCACGTAAGCAGCAAACCGATGATGGGGAACATTACCTTTTCGGTATGCGATACGGCACGCGGAGCTTTCATGTGGATAACACGTTCTTTCTTCGTGGTCAGCAAGCGCATGATAGGTGGCTGGATAACCGGTACGAGTGCCATGTATGAATAGGCAGATACCGCAATCGCACCCATCAGGTTAGGAGCCAGTTTGGATGAAAGGAAGATAGCCGTCGGGCCGTCTGCACCACCGATGATACCGATAGCGGCTGCCTGCATGGGGTCGAAACCCAACTCAAGCGCAATCATGTATGCACCGAAGATACCGAACTGGGCTGCTGCACCAATAAGCATCAGTTTGGGATTGGAAATCAATGCCGAGAAGTCCGTCATCGCCCCGATACCGAGGAAGATAAGGGGCGGATACCATCCCGACGTTACACCTTGATATAGGATGTTTAACACTGAGCCTTGTTCGTAAATACCTACTTGTAATCCCGCTTCCATATTGAATGGAATGTTTCCTACCAGCATACCGAATCCGATAGGTATCAATAACATTGGCTCGAATTCTTTAGCCACGGCAAGATAAATGAAGAATATACCGACACCAATCATGATAAAATGTTGGTAAGTTGCATTATGAAATCCGGTATATGTCCAGAAATCCGCCAAGTTATTCTGTAAGAAATTAACAAATTCTCCCATAGTTATTCAATGATTATGAGGTCTGTACCTTCAAGAATAGAATCTCCTTTGTTGACTTTGATAGCGGTAACTTTGCCGTCTCGGTCTGCCTTGATGTCGTTTTCCATTTTCATGGCTTCGAGCACAATCAGGGTTTGTCCACGTTTTACGGTATCACCTTCTTTTACTTTAATTTCGAGGATTACTCCCGGTAGCGGAGATTTCAGTCCCGATTTGCTACTTGCCAGTGTAGGACGGGTCACAGCGGGAGGCGGTGTAGCCGGGCTGGTAGAAGCTGTACGTACCACCGGTTTTATTTTAGGAGAAGATTTCTTTTCTAACTCTACGGTGTATGCTGTTCCGTTGACTTCTACGTGTACATTGTTGTCTTCAATATCTCCTACGGTTACCTTGTAAAGATTTCCGTTGATTTTGTATCTATATTCTTTCATGGTTATTAATCGTTAGCGGGTTATTTCTTATGAGGATTTTCGCGTAAGGTATAAATCTTCGAACTCCACGGAGAGTAGCTTCTCTTTACGCGGCTGATGGTAAGAATGGTTTCTTCCACATCGTGGTCGGCTCCCTGAGCTTCGTGTAACGCCATAGATATGGCAGCAATTACGTCGCCCGGAGTTTCTCCGAACTTGCGGTCTTTAGCTTCCTGTTTATCGGTAATGTTATGCGCTATCATGGCGTTGCGTTTGCGCAGCTTGATAGCAATTTTGCCGACTAACTTGAAGCAGAGGTAAAGTAGGATAAGACCGGTGAACACTACGCACATTGCAGTTATCGTCATACCGATACCCACAGAGTCATGTTGTTCAAACTTATCCATCTTCGGGTTTCCTTCCAGCGTTTGGTTGTTCGTACTGGGCGTAACATATTTGGTTTCGCTGTCATCTTTGACCTCCCATTCGTTTGAACCATCGCTTACTCGTGCATAAGACTGGTTTGTTTTCAAAATGCCGGCAGGTACTACTATTTGGTCGAGTAAATTTCTGCCGGAATCATAAAGTCCTACCCAGTTATCATTTGTTTTGCTTAACACAAAGTTGGTGTGGAACGTTCCTCTGCGTGGAGTGCCGTCTGCCCAAAAAAGAGCGTGTTGGCGCGGGCTGATGGCTGTTAGCACATCGCCTTTCGGTATAAAATAAGAAACCGTATCTCCCGGTTCGCTGCTAACTTTCAGGTAACATCCTGCCAGATTAACACTATTGTAAGAGGTATTGAATATTTCAACCCATCCGCTGTGTACGCCGTAATCGTCCTCGAAGTTGCTTTCATTATCAATTAAAACCTCATTGATTACTATTTTGGTTTTCCCTTCGGGAGTGGTACACGAACTAAACGCTGCCAGCAAAATGGATATGAAAAATATTCCGATTAAAGGTTTGTTCATAGAAACTGAATTTAAAGATTAATATTACAAAGGAATATTTCCATGCTTCTTTGCAGGGTTCGTCAGTTTTTTAGTCTGCAACTGTTGTAATGCGCGTATGATACGGAAGCGTGTATTGCGCGGTTCTATTACATCATCAATGTAACCGTATTTAGCTGCATTATATGGGTTAGCAAACAATTTCGTGTATTCGGCTTCTTTTTCGGCCATAAGAGCTTTGGGGTCGGCAGCTTCTTTGGCCTCGCGAGCATAAAGGACTTCTACGGCTCCGGCTCCTCCCATGACAGCTATTTCGGCTGTTGGCCATGCGTAATTCATGTCGCCTCGCAACTGTTTGCAACTCATCACAATGTGAGAACCGCCGTACGATTTACGTAAGGTTATGGTTACTTTAGGTACGGTAGCTTCTCCGTAGGCATATAACAATTTGGCTCCGTTTAAGATTACGGCGTTATATTCTTGTCCTGTACCCGGAAGGAATCCCGGAACATCTACTAATGATACGATTGGAATGTTGAATGCGTCGCAGAACCGTACGAAGCGTGCGCCTTTACGTGATGAATTACAATCGAGTACACCTGCCAATACTTTAGGTTGATTAGCTACAATACCTACTGACTGTCCGTTAAAACGGGCAAATCCTACAATGATATTCTTAGCATAATCTCGTTGTACCTCTAAGAATTCACCGTTATCTACTATGGCTCCGATTACTTCATACATATCATAAGCCTTATTCGGGCTGTCGGGTACGATTTCATTCAACGAATCTTCTAATCTGTCAATGGGGTCTGTACAGTCAATGTATGGAGGCTCTTCGAGGTTGTTTTGTGGAATGTAGCTTAATAGTTTACGGATAAGTGTAAGTCCCTCTTCTTCAGTTGATGCAGTGAAGTGAGTAACTCCTGAGCGTGTAGAGTGTACACTGGCTCCGCCTAAATCTTCTTGAGAAACATCTTCGCCTGTAACCGTTTTTACAACTTTCGGTCCTGTAAGAAACATGTAAGAAGTTCCTTCTATCATCAGCGTAAAGTCGGTTAGAGCAGGTGAGTAAACCGCACCTCCGGCACACGGACCAAAGATTCCTGAAATTTGCGGAATTACTCCCGAAGCCATGATATTGCGTTGGAAGATTTCAGCATAACCTGCAAGTGCATTAATGCCTTCTTGGATACGTGCACCTCCCGAATCGTTCAATCCGATGCAAGGCGCTCCCATTTTCATAGCCATATCCATTACTTTACAAATCTTCATTGACATTGTTTCCGACAGTGAGCCGGCCGAAACCGTAAAATCTTGTGCAAAGACATACACAAGACGTCCTTCTATCGTACCGTATCCCGTTACTACACCATCTCCTAAATAATGCTTTTTGTCCATGCCGAAGTTAGTACACCGATGCTGTACAAACATGTCCATTTCTTCGAAACTTCCTTCGTCTAAAAGCATGGAGATGCGTTCGCGGGCTGTATATTTTCCTTTTGCGTGTTGCTTTTCGATTGCTTTTTCACCTCCGCCCATACGTGCTTGGGTGCGCAGGTCTATCAGCTCTTTTACTTTTTCAAGTTGTTTGCTCATGGTATTAGTCTTTTAAATGAATTGGTAATGTATTAAATCAAAGCACGAAAAGATGTCAGTAAAAACCGTAAAAGACAGCTTTCCATACACTTGCTTAATTATTTTTCACAGAGTTCGGTCAGTACACCCATTGTTGATTTGGGATGTAAAAATGCGATGTTTAAGTTTTCAGCTCCTTTACGCGGTGCTTTATCTATCAGTCGGATACCGGCAGTTTCGGCTTCAGCCAAAGCGTTGGCTACCCCATCTTCGATAGCGAAAGCCACATGGTGTACTCCCATGCCCCGGTTCTCTATAAATTTGGCGATAGTGCTGTCTGCTCCCGTAGGTTCGAGTAGCTCTATTTTGGTTTCACCGCATTTTAAGAATGCCGTTTTCACTTTCTGGTCTTCCACCGTTTCTATGTTATAACATTTTAGTCCAAGAACGTTTTCATAATAAGGCAGGGCTTCTTCGATGCTTTTTACTGCAATGCCCAAATGTTCGATGTGAGAAATCTTCATAATAAAATAGTTTTTTATGGATATTAAGTTTAAAGCTCTTTTTTTTACTTGCAGACAAAGAAAGCAAAATTGTGTTGAAATACGAAACTTTTTATAGAAAATCTTTCCTCGGAATCGTGTTAATTAGCCTTTCATTTTTATTGTGGATTTGTGAAAATTTTCGCAGGCTATTTTGTTGGTCTGTATATAACACAACAGTGAAGAAAATCTTTAGACTTTCTTCACTGTTGTGTTCTCTTTTCTTTGTTTGAGGTGCAACTTGAATGTGCTGATTGTTTCCGGAAGCTGCACCGGATTTCTTGAAGTTGAAATTACTTGTCTTTTTCAGTGTCTTTTTCGTTGTTCTCTTTGTCTGTTTTCGATTCTGTTGATAAATGAACTGAGTTTTGCGTAATCTGTGTTAATGAGATTTTTACACAAGTAGCGGTAATACGTTTTACACAAGCAGGTCTTGCCATGCCTATATTAGAACTCTGATTTTCTCTGAAATTTAGTATGGAGAACAATTCTTCGGAAGAAAGAATTGTTTCATAATCATAACAACTTGGTTTGCTGGCCTCAGAGTTTCCTTTTTTCGTGTATTTTACCAATATCTTTTTCGGTAATTTTGATTTTGATTTTTTCTTCATTACAAATAGTTAGAAGATAATTAAATATCCGATTAATTTTGCGGGTTTTATCAAACGTTATCCTTAGAGAGAGGAAATAATCTATAAGTTAATGTCAGACGTAACCGCGAGTTCAAAGATAGTATTTGTTTTATTTTGGTCAAAATAATTTTAATTCTTTTTTTTCTTTTTCTTTTGTTTCTGTTTCTTTATTTATACCACAAGAATTCCGTTTTTCGCATCGTATCTCACCGTATCTTCTTGAGTTCCTGATACAAACGCTGTACCGGAAGACCCATAATAGTGAACTGGAGCTTGTGGCAGTGGTGAACCTAAAAAAATCCCCGCAGGCGGCTCATGCTGCGGGGACGGTGTCAAATAACAAAGCGTCAATATGAAACGCTAAGCGAGCCTAATTTCTCGGAAATGTCTTTTAATGCCCTGTTCAGAGTTGCCAGTTCATCGGAAGTAAAACGGGCGGGTTTGCCGTTTACGATGTTTCCGTTCATCCGCTGATACAGCCATGAACGGCTTTTGTTGAAATACCGTTTGGCGAGGTATGAAAGCGAAATGATGTCTGCCACTTCCTGCATTTGCAGCTTGATGGTGTTTTCCTCCAGATGGTCGATTTTGCGGTCTGCCTCTTCAAGCTGCCCGGCTATGAAATCGGCTATTTCCTTTTTATCTTCTTCCGAGGTGTAACGTGCGGCTATGGACTTCACTTTGTCGTAAAATTCCGGTGCATCCGTCCCCAGCATCGGTTTCAATGATAATAATTCTTCGCGTAATGCCATAATCGTATGTTTTTAATTCCTCCCGTATCAAGGGAGGGAACTGTTTTTCTTACTTTTTCTTTTCAAGTTCTGCCAATATCTTGTCTATCGTGTTCAGGCGGTCTAACCTTTTGTTTATTTCCTTTTCCTGATTCGTTCCGATCATATCTGTGTCTGCTACTTTTCGCGTATTATCTGTTACATCATGTCCTGATTTATAGCGAACTAAGTTTAATATGTTATTTTACGGGAAACCGATGTATAGCCATCTATCACCGTATCTTCTTGAGTTCCTGATACAAACGCTGTACCGGAAGACCCATAACGTTGAAGTAGGATTGGTGAATTATAATATACTTATTATTAATGGTTTAAGTATTATTGTATATTTCTTGTAAAACTATTGTAAATAAAACAGCCTTTTAAAAGGAAATTATACGTTTGAACTAATGTTTTTTAGCACTTCATCAATGAACATTGAGCGGTAGTGTGGGCACTCCAAAACGCCCTTTGCTTTTGCTTCTCGATAGACTTTTGAGAATAGCTTCGCTTTTTCCCGGTCGGTTTCTGGAAGTTCTTCTATCGGTGTACTTAGAAACCGGCATCCCCATCCTTTGCAGGTGGGGGAGAGCCTGCAATGGCTTTCTCCTGTATGCTGTGCCGCACAAAGTGAAACGGTGTAGTTCATATTAGTTGTCAATTTCCTTAACATTAGTTATAACCGTCAAATCTTTATCAAAAGTCACTATAATATTTGATAATACTTTTGCGCCTAATTTGTTATTTCCTCTAAAAGAGAATGTAGTTTCATACCCAATGAAATCACCTTTAAATGATTCTCTTTGTACATTAAAAACATCCATTAGGCTATCTTCTATATTCTGGAAATATAAAAGGCTGTCTTGAAGAATACTTTCTACCGACTTCTCACATGACCTTAGTTTTGATTTAATATCACCCGTGTTAACCATAGCTGTAAGCATTTTCTTACGATGTTCTTTCATATAATCAGATTCCTCGAATTTAGTGAATACACTGTCAAGCGGTGTCATTCCTACAAATTCATAACTGGACCAATCATTCATGGTTGTTTGAAGATGATTTTCGATAATTTTTCTAGCCTTATTTTCGCTTGATTGCCCACACGAACACACTATTAAAATGGTGATTGCTAATAATGCTAACTTTTTCATGATTATCCGATTTTATTTGATTTTTGCAAATTGCATTTTTGACATAATAATTGAAGATTTTCAACAGTTGTTGCACCACCTTTGGAAAAAGGTATTATGTGATCAAGTTGCAGATTCTCAGTAGAACCGCAATAAACACATCTTCCGCCATCCCTTTTCCATACAGCATCTACTACCTCTTTAGGAATAGGAGGACGTTTCCCCGCTTCCGGGAATAATTCTCCCTCATCCATCAGTTCCTGCATGGCAATTTTCTCTAATTCTTCTCTTTGTTTCTTTCTAAGTAATTTTTCTTTGATTTTTTCAACCTGTTCGCGTTTATGCAGTGCTTCAGCTTTTAGCCTTTGTTGCTCCAATTGATTTTCATATTTGGAAATTGCTTTTGGTGAATAATCTATTTCTAAAACATCAGAAAAATCTTCAACTTGTTTTTGAGAGCGCTTACACATGTCATCATATACTGGCGCAAGCATGTGTACTATACACTTTTCTACGGGATACTTAATAGATGCGTACCCAAAGAATATGGTCTTTATAAATATTGGAGAAGATGTTTTTTCGTCATGGAAAAAGACATCAGGCTTGTCACCTATATAGGTAATGTATGGAGCATAGTTTTCTTTGTCTGTTCTGAAATGTTTGAATTTGAGAACCTGCTTATATTCGTTTATTGCTACCCATTCAAACATTGCAGGAAATAAATTAGGATTATCTTTAATACCAATGCACCATTTGTCTTTAAACCCTTTACAAGCAATATCCTCAATTTCTTCAGGTGTGTAATATTGTTTTGTGGTAACAGCTTCTTCTTTTATAACTTTCTTTGTCCCCAATAGGTTGAAAAAACTCATCTTCTTCTTGGTCTTTGTAGTTCAATGACATTAAATATCTGTTTCACGTCAGCAAGATTTATAACCTTGTCTGGATATAGTGAGTTCAGTGAATGTATCGTGATAGTATGGTTTTCTACATCATGGTCAATGATGCGTTTAACTAGGATTCCATCCGAATGGATTATCACAAAATCCCATTTGCGAAAGTGAAGTTTACTATCTGCCCAGAGATGCGGCATTATTTCTCGGCACAATAGCCGATCACCTTCAAGAATGGAATCTTCTGTTCCATCGTTCATACTATCTCCCTTCACTTCAAAAGCAACGTAATGTCCTTGTGCTTCATGGTCTACTATATAAGGTATGGTTGGCAATGTTGCCATATATGCTGCATCTGCATATCCGCAGAGGTATCCGGCTTGTGCGTATTGGCTCACGAGTGGTACATGTAATATAATTGGTTTATCAATGAAAGATGCTTCGTTTAGAGATGTTATATCAGTTAGCATGTTTCCTTCACCAGTTAGTAACCATGTTAGATTATATTTGGGGAATGCAGCAACAATTTTTTCACATGTACTTTTTGAAGGAGAACGTTTTTCATTGATAATACGAGTTATTGTGACATTGTTTGAAATGCCTATAGCCTTACTGAAGGAATTTTTATTCAATCCTTCTTCATCCATTATTTTTTGTATTCGTTCCCATGCTTCCATAATAGATATATACTAACGGTTAGTTAAATGTTGTAAATAAACTAACTTTTAACTCGCAATAGTTTGTGTTTATGCTAACTGTTAGTATATTTGCACCATCAAACAATAAATAATAAACAAAGGAAAGAAAAAGTTCTGAGACTGCAAAACATAAGTGATAACTAAAAATAGGTAGGAGATATGAAACGGTACGATTTGAGAGAGATAATGAAAAACGCTTGGAGAACATACAAGTACGTTGCAAAGAAGCAGGGCAAGACATTTGCCCAAGTTTTGAAATCTACTTGGAGATTGGCTAAGATGCGTATTTCAGTCAGCAAGTTCATGGAGGAAAAGCCTAAATCAACCATCGTACAGCCTATTTCTACTCCAAAACCTTATGAATGGTCGGAAGGTATTACAGCCGCTGACATCTATCCGGATAATAGCAGAGGCTATTTAGGTTCAAAATATTGTGGAGACTAAAAAATAAGATTATGACACCGAAAGAATTTACAGAAAGAACAGGCTATACGCCTACTGAAGAAGAATACAAGCAAATCGAAGAAATGTACATGAACACAGACCTTGATAAAAATGAGTTTTGCAAGGGATGGAAAAGTAACAGGATATTGCTTGCTGAGACCGTAAAACAAACAGTCGTAGCACGAAATCTTGCAGCAGAGAGGAAAGATGTAGTAGACTTCCTTTTAGACAGGGCACAGGAGTTCGGAGATGCAGCCTTGCTTAACAAGGCTATCGAAATGGTAGGACATGCAGAAGTCATCAGAAGGAAACTGTCCCTTTCGCTTGAATTGTGGGCGATAGATAAGAAGTATATCAAAGAACATATCCAGTAATACCTACCTAATCCCCGTCCGGTCAGCGAGCCTACCCTTTGATGTGGAGGCGGGGAGCATAAGAGATTGGCTGAACTATAACAGCCCGTTCCGGAAAAAGCGATACCGGCGCATACCCTCAAGCCAACATAGAGGACGCGAGATGTTTCAAGGGTCGAAGCAAGCAGCCTTTAGGCAGATGCAAGCAGCCTGGGAAGTAAGACACATGCCCCGAACGGTCATGCAGTGAAGAACAGTAGCTGATAACTCCGGTGGGAAGAGCAGAGAGAGCTTATCGGGGTACTAACAATAATAATATTTGATATGGAAAATGCAGTAGAATATACTTTAAAAGCTGAAAAGCGGGACTTTGAAACCGTAAAAGTTTGTTCATCATCGAATGCGTTTGATTTTGCCCGTAAGTTTTACCATGATGATATTCTGATTTATGAAAGTGCATTTATTATGTTGCTTAACAGAGCAGGATATATAACCGGATATGCAAAGATTTCGCAGGGTGGTGTATGTGGTACACAGGTAGATGTTAAGATTATAGCTAAATATGCTATCGACAGTTTAGCTTCCGGAGTGATTTTCGTACATAATCATCCGAGTGGGAATTTGATACCGAGCAATCAGGATAAGCGTTTCACAAATTCAGTCAAAAAAGCACTTGGGCTATTTGATATAAATCTGCTTGACAGTATTATCATTTCAGATTCTGATTATTATTCAATGGCTGATAACGGAGAAATATTATGAAATACTCATTGTTCATTTGCTTCCTGTCATTATTAGTGATGGGTGGCAACCCGTCTTTGGGAATAGCGTTTTGGATGGCTTTCATAGTATTCGTTGTATCAGTTCTGACATTCTCGAAAAAATCGCAAAGGCTATGGAAGAAGTAATAAAGGAAATGGAAGAAATTAACCGCCTGCTGAAAGAACGGTCGAAAGAGCTTGACCGTAGAGCCAAGTTTGACAAAGAGATTAGCGAAGAGATTCAAAGTATTTTAGAAAAATCAAATAAGAAATAATATGGTAAAAGTAACAGAAAATTGGTCATCGGCTTTGCGAGGAATGAAAGTCGGTGAAATTTTAGTATTTCCCGTGTCTTCAATATCAGTGATTAATACTACTATTTCCCGGTTAAGGTTGGAAATGTGTCTTGAAGGGGCTGAATGGAAGCGTATCGGTGAGATAGATAAGAAGAAGGGTGAATTCAAAGTAAAACGCATGTCATGAACGCTCTGACAGACCGGGAGCACCTTGTTGCCGAACAGTATTGTAAGGGTTTGGCAGATAAAGAGGTCGCTGATGTTTTGAACCGGTCAGAATGGACTATCAAGGCACAGAAACGGGACATATACAGGAAATTGGGAATATCGAAAGATACGGAACTCGTGCTGTACATGTTCTGTGAAAAGATGAAGATAGATTTCGATTTGAAAGAGATACGCAAACATGGACTTGAGTTATTCTTTTCAGCTCTATTATTCTATATGGCAATTTCAGGATGTCATTGGGAAATAAGAAGAGCTGGATTTCGGACTCAATCAAGAGTGGTCCGAGTAATGCGCACTGCAAGAAGAAATTTTGAAGCATCAGGATTATGGTTTTTCTAATTAATGGCAAGTTAAGGACAACACTTCTCCATGATTCCGCTATAAAAAGGAGATTGCACAAGATTTTGAAAAGACGTGCAAAAAATAAGAAAAAGTTAAAACAAAAGCCAAAGGCAAGGAGGCGTTATGATTATCGCTATAAATGATGAAATATTATATAAAATAGTCGATTATGCAGCGGATATAGGAAGAATGCAGGAACGTATAGAATCAGGCAAAGAGGCTGAATTCATAACACAGAATCAAGCGCATATCCGCTACGGACGAGGAAATGTATCTAAATGGGTACGTGAGGGGCTTGTAAAGAGGTATAAGGATGCAGACGGGAAACCCAAATCAGGTGTAAGATTCAATAAATTAGAGTTAGAATCGGCTGCATTCAAATGTAATTGTTTCAAATCCATCTCTCCAAGAGCTAAAGATGAAATAAAAGATATAAATTGTATAATTTAAAAGCGACCCTATGGGCAACGCGAGGTGAAAGTCCTCTTTATATCGTGATTATATTCCCGGTTCGGTCTGGCCGCCGTTCTGGGAATCGTTTTTTTATTAACCACTTAAAAATTAATTTATTATGGGACTGATTAAAAAGCCTAACGAACTGAGTGTTAAACAAACGTTGTCCGCTTTGATTTACGGACAACCGGGTATGGGGAAAACTACTTTGGCATTATCGGCGCCACTTCCGCTTTTGCTGGATTTTGACGGGGGGATTCACCGTGTAAATGCCGCCCACCGTGTAGACACGGTACAGATTACGAAATGGGAAGAAGTGGATGAGGTTCTTTCCTCCGATGAGATAGCAGGTTATAAGACCTTTGTTATTGATACTGCGGGAAAGATGCTTTCTTTCATGGATAAGTATATCATGCAGAACAATCCGAAAATGAAGAAAGCCGACGGTACTCTTTCCCTGCAAGGATATGGGGTGCGCAAAAACATGTTTATCAACTTTGTGAATCAGGTAACACTGATGGGGAAATCGGTTGTGTTCGTTGCGCATGAACGCGAAGAAAAGAACGGAGACGAAAAGCAGATACGTCCGGAGATAGGCGGTTCTTCTGCCGGGGATTTGATTAAGGAGCTTGATTTGGTAGGTTATATGGAAGCCATCGGCAAGAAGCGTACCATATCTTTCAATCCTTGTGAAAAGTTCTACGGAAAGAATACCTGCAACCTGCCGGAGCGTATGGAGATTCCGGTCATTATAGATGCGGACGGTAATGTGACGGGTGAAAATAACTTTATGACCAATATCATTAAATCATATTCAGTCTACCAATCAAAGCAAACGGAGCTTTCAAATGAATATGAGGAGCTGATGGAAGTCATTAAAGAAAATGTAGAGATGATTACGGATGCTGTTTCGGCGAATGCGGCGGTAGAAGCCATGCAGAAACTGAATCATATTTTCGATTCTTCATTGCAGGCTAAAGATTTGATTTCCCGGAAATGTAAGGCATTGGGTTTGAAATTCGATAAAACAAAGAAAGTCTATGTTGCAGCCTAAGTACAGAATATACCCGTCACTTCTTGACAAGTTCGATGCTTATCTGAGGGCGGATGAAGAAGTAGAATCCTTTTTCAACATAGACAATGAAACCGGAGAGTATAAACGCTCTCCGGAAGAAGTTGAAGCCTCTTTGAAACAGGATTTGATAAATGCGATAAACCGCGTACCGTTTGACAGTGAGGCGGCAGATAAAGGAACAGCCTTTAATGCAGTTATCGACTGTTATGTGCATAATGAAAAGCATACGCCGACAGAACGTGCGGCATATACCATCATTGGAGACCGTGAAACAAACATCGTACAGGTCACATTCCCAGCTACGGAATTGGCGGCGCAAAGAAATTTCCTTTTTGATAGGAAATGGATTATCAGTCAAGCGGAATATTTCAAAGGTTCAATCAGTCAGTTGTTTGTGTCGGCTATATTGCCGACCGGGTACGGTGATGTGGAGCTTTACGGATTTATTGATGAATTTAGAAAGGATGTGGTTTATGACATTAAGACCACTTCGAGCTACCAGTTCGGCAAGTATGAGCGCAAATGGCAGCGGCATGTATATCCGTACTGCCTTATCGCTTCCGGTCAAGTGGAAAGCGTAAAAGCATTTGAATACACCGCTTATGCCTTGAAAGGCGGTACAAGCCGAACCCCTTTAATATCCGGAACATGCTACCCGGAATATTACACTTACAATCATGAACAGTCGGTGAAGATGCTTACAAACCATGTAGAGCGGTTCATCGAATTTCTGGAAGCAAACAGGGATTTGATTACTGACAAAAAGATATTTGCGGAAGAATGAGCCAAACAGCAATCCTTGTAAAAGAAAAAGGAGAAATCACATTAAGCAAGTCTTTTGATTTCATGTGCAGTCAGTTGCGTAACGGACGTTATAGGTTGACTATTGAGCGATACGCTGAGCCGCGCACCCTTAATCAGAATGCTTTGATGTGGCTTTGGTTCAAATGTATCGAGGATGAAACGGGAACTTTAGCGATAGAGACTTACAACCACTATTGCAAAAAGTTCCTTGCTTATGTAAATGATTGGGGAGAGGAAGTATATACCACCTCTTCCCATCTGAACACAAAGCAAATGACGGAATTTCTGCAAAAGATACAGGCTGATGCTGCGTCGGAGTTTGGGATAATGCTCCCGCTTCCGGCTGACCGCTACTATCAGGAGTTTATAAATGAATATAAAAACAGATAAGATGGAAATACTTAAAGCGAAAGTTACCAAAGACAATACTTTGACTGCCACTTACCGGGACGAAACCGGAACGGTCACGATAGAGGGTAAGAACCTTGTTACGTCAGACTTGATAAACGCATTCGGTGAACTTGTTTCGCACATGGTTTTCCTATGCGAGTTGAAAGAAGCTGACGGCAAAGAGTTTTTAAATGATTTACCGGATAACATTGGTCAGATTCTTGAGGTTACGGGCTATTCGATAGGTGGCGATGGAGACAGCAGGGGTGTAACCCTGACGGGAAAACGTTTTTTGAAGAGTAACAAAGTGTTGAATTTGAACAGCCCGTTTACCAAGTTTGAAGATGATAATGAGCCTTACCAATTTGCCTTTGATTTGGAACAAGCCATTTCTACATGTGAATATGAGGTACACGAGTACCTTTTCAATAAGAAATGGAAAATTGTGCAGCAGGAACTTCCGTTTGAAGAGGAAAATGCCGAGACTGAAATACATGCTGAGGCAGTCCCCGAAGCGGAGATCCCCGTCCCCAGTAATGCGGATATGGAAAATTTTCAGGCTGCGATGAATAGTTCTTCCGTGACGATGAACATCAATGGAAAGAATATAAAGCCCCGCAGGACGCGCAGGGCTTCTTCCGAACAGTTAGCATCATAAGATTATGTTATACCCGTTTTGCATAACCCAAACCCCTAATTGCTATAAGATTGCATTCCCGTACCATCCTGACCTGTTAGGCATGGTAAAGCGCATTCCTTCCGTTAAGAAGAATCCCAAAGCGGCTTATATTTCTGATGAACGCGCGTGGAGGGTTTCTCTTGATGATAAGTGGTATGTGGACGCTATGAGTAATTGGGCGGTGTCCGTTAAGATATGCAGCCGTGTACAGCGTGCAGTTTCGGCAAAAGAGGTAGCTGATTACAGTATTCCCGATTTGCCGAAACTGACCGTACCGCACGGGTTGCTCCTTGAACCTTACGAGTATCAGAAAGAAGGCATTGCTTACGCGCTCCAGCACAAACGTTGCATCTTTGGCGACCAACCGGGACTGGGAAAGACATTACAAGCGATAGGCACGGTTACGATAGCAAAAGCGTATCCGTGCCTTGTTGTTTGTCCGGCGGCGTTGAAAATAAACTGGCAGCGTGAATTCAAGAAATTTGCAGGTAAACAAGCCTTGATACTTGATGACCGTAACAAGGCTAATTGGCACCGCTTTTTTGAAACGAAATGCTGTGACATATTCATCACTAATTATGAGAGCCTGAAAAAATTCTTTGTCATGGGCATTCGGGATGATGCACGTTTCACCATGCGTTCTATAACGTTTGACCCGCGCGTTTCACTTTTTAAGTCTGTAGTAATTGACGAATCCCACAAATGCAAGTCAAGCAAGACCCAACAAAGCAAGTTCATCGAGGGAATTTGTAAAGGTAAAGAGTATATCCTTGAACTTACCGGAACGCCCGTTGTGAACAACAATACCGACCTTATCCAGCAACTTAAAATCATGGGTAGGTTGGAGGACTTCGGAGGCTATAAGAACTTTATAGAGCGTTATTGTGCCGGACCTAAACAGTCGAGCAATGTTAAGGAGCTAAATTGGCGTTTGTCTATGACTTGTTTCTTCCGTAGGGAAAAAGCAAAGGTATTGACGCAGCTACCCGACAAGTCACGGCAATACATCGAAGTGGATATCGACAACCGCAAGGAATACGACCGTGCCGAAGCAGACCTGATTCAATATTTGAGGGACTACAAGAACGCATCGGATGAAAAGATAGAAAAAGCCATGCGGGGTGAAGTCATGGTGCGTATGGGAATCTTGAAATCCATTTCGGCACGTGGAAAGATAAAGGTCTTTTCTGAGTTCATCCATGATGTGATTGATGGTGGTGAGAAGCTGATCGTCTTTGCTTACCTGAAAGAAGTCGTTCAGGAGTTGAAACGTAACTTCCCGGATGCCGTAACGGTCACGGGTGAGGACAATGCCACGCGCAAGCAGGCGGCAGTAGACAAATTCCAAAACGACCCGGAATGCAAGCTGATAATACTGAACTATAAATCCGGAGGTACAGGATTGACGCTGACCGCCTCCAGCCGTGTAGCTTTTATCGAGTTCCCGTGGACGTTTAGCGATTGTGAGCAGGCAGAGGATAGGGCGCACCGTAACGGACAGAAGAATAACGTGAACTGTTACTACTATCTCGGCAAAGATACCATCGACAAATACATGTATCAAGTCATACAGACCAAAAAGAATATTGCCAACGGTGTAACCGGTACGGATGATGTAGTTAAGGAAAACGTGGTTGACATGGCTATGAATTTATTTGGGAACAGATTATGAAAAATATATTGCAATCATTGAAAGAAAAAGTAGAGGGTGGGAATATTACCCTCAGGGAAGCCGCTATAAAGTTGCATAAGTCCGGATGGACGAACTTTATAGATGAAGAGACTACAACAAGATTGCTTAAACTGAAATCTTATGAGAAAGCAAACGACCCCATTGTCGGAAAGCCAGATACAGCATGACTGCGTACAATGGTTCAGGCTTCAGTACCCGTTCCTGGCTCTTATGCTGTTCACTGTACCCAACGGCGGCAAGCGGGACGCAAAGACCGGAGCGCGCATGAAATACGAGGGCGCCATTTCCGGTGTGTCTGATTTAATCTTGCTTATTCCCAAAAAGGGATATGCGTCCCTTTGCATTGAAATGAAGAAGCCGAAGGGTACGCAAAGCGAAAATCAAAAAAAGTGGCAGAGAGAAGCGGAAAAATACCGTAACAAGTATGTGGTATGCCATTCTCTGCAAGAATTTATGAATGAGGTCAATACTTATCTGCGATGACTTATATAGATTACATTAAGAACTTTTGGTTGCAACATAACGCCTATTCGCTAACCGTCACAGAAACCGCTTTGTACTTCTACCTGTTAGAAACTAACAACCTCTGTAAGTGGGCGAATACGTTTAACCGTAACAATAGCAAGGTTCTTGCTGATTTAGGTATAGCGTCATTGAAAACTTTGTCGGCGGCAAGAAACCGATTAAAACAAGTTGGATTGATAGACTTCAAGACTAAAAATGGAAGCCCGGTAGTAACATATAGCTTGGTAAAATTTACCGAGGTTAGGGCGCAGGTTGATACCGAGGTTAGGGCGCAGGTTAGGGCGCAGGTTGATACCGAGTTGAATAAGACAAAGACAAAGAATAATAATAACCCTGGCGGGTTATTTGCGCCCGCGCCCGCACGTGAGGAGAAACCCAAGCCTTCAAGAAAAAAGCCTGAGATTATAATCCCGACTTTGGAGGAGGTAAAAAACTACTTCTCCGGGAAACTTCCGGATTGGGAAATGCAGGCGGAAACTTTCTTCTACCACTTCGACAGCTTAGGCTGGAAAAATGCCAACGGCGCCCGTATCGAGCGATGGGACAGCCGGGCAAACTTGTGGATAACTGAAAAAATAATGCAAAATGGAAACAGAACTTCAAAAAGCAATGACGGCGGTAATATCCCCGTCGCAAATCGCTATGGTGGGGGAGAAGCCTCAGGAAACATCCTTGACCTCCCTCCAGATGAGTTTGAAGAACTCGTTAACAGCATCCCGATTGGTCAGTAACTGGTCCGGCACGGCGGCACAGATGAAATGCACGCTACCGCTGCATGAAGTCGTAAAGCACGACGGCATACCCACTCTTGGTGATGTCAGCCGGGTATATGGGAACGTTACGGTTCTCGCAGTCATATCCGAACATCTCCGTTCCGTGTTCCGGTATGCCGGGATAGACCTTGATTTGGAAACGGACGGACTGATGAAGGCAGTGATAGCCGAAACATCCCTTTCCATTGCAACCGGATATTACTACCTGAACCTTTACGAGCTTTGCATCTTTTTCAACGAGCTGAAGGCTGGACGGCGCGGGCAGTTCGTGTGGGGCAGCAAGGTAAACAACCAAGCAATCATGGTTGCCCTGCATGATTTTGCATCCGACAGATTGGAAGCCATCCGTAAGCTGGATATGGAACGTGTTAAGCAGGAATCCGGTAAAAGTTACATCCGTATCAAGGATGCCGCCGCCGCAATGGTGAAAGGAATTGAAAATATCCGTGGACTTGCAGAAAAAGCAAAAACGGATTTTAAGGCTTTCAGAACGCTTTTCCCATTGCTTCCTAACAACTACAAGCCGAAAGACCTGTTCAACGCCTACGCCGGAAAAGAGGATGCAATACGGGCGGTATATGGGGATAACCCTCCACCGCCGGACATGGCGAGCCGTGATATTTACGGCTTCCTATGCGATTATAACTGCCGGATGAACAGGAAATAGTCAACAAGAATCAACCACTTCAAAAACTAATCAAATGTCAACCACAACTTTTGAAACGACGATAAAAAATTACCTCGACAACCGGGCGCGCGAAGACAGCCTTTTTGCCGAGACCTACAAGAAAGCGAACAAGAGTATCAAGGAATGCTGCCGCTACATCATCAGCCGCGCCCGCAAGTTGGGCGGTACGGCGGTGGCGGTAGATGATGCAACGGTGTATGGATGGGCAGTGCATTACTACGATGAGGACAACATCAAGGTTGAGGCTTCATCCGGGCGTGTGGAGGTTGCAGCCCCCGCCGCCGTGGTGAAACCCGGATCGGCGAAGCCCGCAGCCCCCAAACGGCAGAAGGCAACCAACCATCGGGCGGATGACAGCCTGCAACTTTCATTATTCGACGAACTATGAAGGCGCGGACGAAACTCGAAAGGCGGGTGCTTGAATTGGGCGACCGCCTGCCCGCCCTCAGCAAAGCCAAACGGGAATGGGCGTTCAGCCTGTTCCCCGCCTATGGCTTCTACCTGAAAAAAGGCGAAGTGTGGTGCCAGTGTTGCGGGTATCTTGACCGGGTGCTGATACCTGAGCTGGCGGTAAGCCTTGAAGTAGGACACACATGCCCCCGGTGCGGAAAGACGATCACCCTGAAACACCTGACCGAAAAGGATTGCAAGCACGAAGCGCGGTATGTGTCATTCATACAGCGCACGGAAGAATGGAACGTGATACGTACCTTCATGGCGGAACGGAATAACCCCTGTAAGGGAGAGCCTACCGGGTACGAAATAAACGAGGTGTACCGCAACTGGGTGAACGATGACGGGCGCGAAGTAGTAACCGCCCGTCCCTACACCCGTTCGCCGTTCCATCTCACGTGGAAAACATGGGAACCGATGCAGATAGCCCGCCATAACCACAGCTGTAACGGGGCATACGAGATGGAAGACATGTTCGACCCATCCGGCAACTGGTACTACCCGCGCATGTACGTAACCGGCAAGTTGAGGCGCAACGGCTGGCAGAACCGTTTCCCGGCGATGAACTTGCCTCCGGTAGCCGCCATGCGGCAACTGCTCACGAACCCCGTGGCGGAAACCATCGTGAAGCAGGGACAGATAAACGTGTTCCGCCATATACTGAGGTGTGGAGACTACTGCCTACCTTTCAGCCATGCCCTGAACATCTGCCATCGTAACGGGTACATCATCGGTGACGCATCGATGTGGTTCGACTACATGGAACTGCTTTCATACTTCAACCTTGATACGCATAACGCCCGCTACGTGTGTCCCGCCGACCTCCGCGCCGAGCATGACCGGTTGGCGCGCAAGAAAGACCGCTTGGAAGCCCGCCGCAAGGAAGCCGAAAGGATGAAAAAGATGAGGCGTGATGAAGATAATTATGCCCGCGACAAGGCAGCGTTCATCGGACTTGCGTTCACCGACGGCACGCTCACCGCCCGCGTGCTGGGCAGCGTGCGCGAGTTCCTTGAAGAAGGCGATGCCATGCACCACTGCGTCTACTCGCAGGGATATTACAGCAAGCCCGACAGCCTGATACTTTCCGCCACCGTGGGAGGCAAGCGGATGGAGACGGTGGAAGTGTCGCTGCGCACGTTCCGCATCGTGCAGAGCCGCGCGGCGTGCAACGGCGTAAGCCCGTACCATCACCGCATCATCGGGCTGGTAAACAAGAATATGAACCTGATAAAAGAAAGGAAACAAGAACAATGGAAGAAACAAACCACATGAATACGCTGACGAACATCGTGTACATCCTTGCCGATGTTCTCGAAACAAACCTTATGGACATGGAGCAAGAGTACCGCCGCCACGGATACGCCCTGCGCCACGAGGCAAAGCGGCAGTTCAACGCCGCCATACACGCCATACGCAGCCTGAAAGCCGACATCAGCCGCAAATGCACGCCCTCCGAGCAAGAGAGTTTCGGCAACGATGCCGACATGGTGAACGCCTTGCTGCTCATGCTGCTCGACCGCACGGGAGACGACGACATGCAGGCGTTCAAGTTCTTTGATTACATCAAGTCTTTCCCCTCGAAGCTGGGGCTTGACTTGCAGGTAGACGGGGCATTCGCCCATTTGTTCGACAGCCAAAACAAGCAGGCGTTATGAGACCGAAAGGAAACGGATTGGTAGAGCTTGTTGATGAAAAGCCCGGTAAGGAACGCGGGTTCTTCTGCATGGAGCTGGTCAGGCTCATGTGGGACGATGAAGAGGTCAAGGGATGGGACGCATGGCACGGCAGGTTCTTGCAGGCTGAGGCCGGACAGTGCGCCTACCGTGACAGATGTCCGCGATACAAGCGGACAATGGAGAAACAGAAAAGAAAAGGAATACAACTTGAATTATTCACTTAAAGAACCTGTTTTTCGAAGAGAATACGAACGAAGAACTGGTCAAGTTCAAGGCTAAGCTGGAACGTAAGAAACTAGAGTGTGCTGAGTGCAAAAAACGATTGGAAAAACTTGTAGAAAGAAGAATGAATAAACTATGAAAACGAAATTGTATTACCTGTTCCTGGCAGTCATGTAGTGGCTCTTGGGATAGGTGGAAAGAAAAATATGGGCTGTCTCTCACAAAACTGAAAAATTGACAGCCCATTTACAGTCACTTAGTTATGTAATCGAATGCTTTATTAATGCAATTTTCAATCAGTTTGTCATTCAATTGAAATATATTACTATAATATCCATTTACTTCTACTATTTGAATTTTGTTAAGAACTTTATTATCGGATGCTTCATTATGCCTGATATAGAATAGGTGATTTTTAAAGATAAATCTTTCTGTTATATTATTAACACACAAGAAGACATTAATACAATTTAACAAATCGAGTGCTGATAATTGCAGGATATAACTTATTATTTTATTATTCTGAGCTATTCCTAATAGCTTTAATATTGAAATTGTATAGGTTAATGGAGATTTTGTATTAAATTCAAGAATGTTTCCTTTGTATGTTTTTTCTTGAATATATAAATCAATTCCGTTTAAGATTGTGTATACCTCTCTTACTGATAATGAATCCAATTTGTCACTTATTTGTCTTGAAATATTTCTGATAGATTCTTTGTTGATGCAGCATTTTTCAAATATAACTTTATATAAATATTCACGTGCTATTTCATCTATAGAATAGAAAAATGGTTGGTGAGATGTGAATTTGTTGATGTAACCATCATAGTTTGCTTCCTGCCCATAAAAATGCTGGAAAATACTTCTAGTTTTATTATAGTCAAAAACTGTTATGATATTGTCAAATCCAAATTTGTTAGGCAATAATTCTGAATATGTGGTATCTTCTTCTTTTTGAGTATTACTGTTTTGGTATTGGTATACTCTGTCAATATGTGCAGAGAAAATATTTAAAATTCTGAATAGATGAGCAGGATCCATGCGGTCCAAATCTTCGATTATTAAAATAACTTTTTTTTTGTTGCTTTTACGGAACCATTGAATATTGTCAATTATGATTTGAGTGATTAAATCAATCTCATAAGGACTGCCTATTCTCTCTGTAAAAGATTCTAAAAAAGTTTCTATAATTTGATTCTCATCTTGGCTTTGAATAGAATCCTTATATTCTTTATATTTTTTAGTCATCTTTTCCGACCAATTTAAAGCATGGTATCCAGCTAAGAAAAGAGATGCAGTTTGTTCTGGAATGCCTAAACTTGGTAGTATTTTTAATAGATTTCCCAAGAATGAATCAGAATTCTGCATAATAAAGAACTGGAATATTAATGAATCGGGGATTTCATAAGATGGTTCTATCATTTTCTTTGAAACCATTTGTATAAGAATATCTCTTTTAATATATTCAAAAACCTCCTTATTATCAGCTATTTGATAATTTACTGGATATATAGTAATAAACTCACAACTATCTCCGTATTTTTTTTTAAATTCATTTAAAAAGAATGTTTTCCCGTTTCCAAATTTGGCAGAAAAAATAGTACGTTCGTTAATATCAAGATGCTCTTTGAAAGCATTAAGTTCATTTTCTATTGGTATAAGTTCCATGATTCTCAGTATAATTTTTCTTCAAAGTTATATGAAATGAACGAGATAAAACAGTATATGCAGGAAGTTTTAGTTTGATTGTAGAAAAATTACTGACAGCCCCTGTCAGTCGATTTTCATTGCCCGGTAACTGCTTTGTGGCGGTTATCGGGTAAATTTGTTTATGTAACGCAAATATTAAAATCAATGGAAATAGTTTACAGAAAAATAAAAGAGTTGAATAAGCTCGATAGCAATCCCCGTACCATTACGGAAGAAGATATGGAAGTGTTGAAAGATTCTATCCGGAACAATCCGGATTATCTGGAAGCGCGTCCCCTTGTTTTGTCTGACCGTACCGGAACACTGGTTATCATAGACGGGAACCAACGTTATGAAGCCTGCTTACAACTTGGATTGAAAGAAGTTCCAACCGCTTTACTCCATGGGCTGACAGAAGAAAGGGAGCGGGAAATTATTATTCGTGCAAATGTCAATAATGGGAAATGGGATTTGACCAAATTGTTTGAATGGGATTATCGGGAACTTATGGATTGGGGTGTAGAAGGTATTAGTTTCCCCGAAATAAGTGATTTTAATGAAGAAGAAGTGGACGATACGGAAAACATTTTGAGGAATCAAAATTATGAAGCTGGAGCGCATATCAAATATTTGGTTTTTGAAGGGTATAAGATTCCGGTCAGTGAAAAGGAATTAGACGGTTTGAAACAGCGTGCAACCGAGTATATGAATGAAAACGGAGTAATGGTTGGTTTTGTAAATAATCTCTTAGGCTTATGATGGAATATATAGATATAAACCTTTTGAATCCTGCAGAATACAATCCGCGTCTTTTAAGTGAAGATGCACAAGGCAAATTAAAGGAGTCTATAACAGAGCTTGGAATAATCAAACCAATCATCATTCGCCGCTCGGATTATCGTATTATGGCAGGACATCAGCGCACAAAGACGATGAAGCTGTTAGGATATACTCATGTTCCGGCATTTATTCTTGATGGGGTTAATTCTACGGACGAAGTACGTTTTAATCAGTTGCACAACTATGCTGAATGTGAAATTTCAGACGTGCAGCCGGATATCCGTGTGATAATTCCTGAAGGTGTGGAAGGGTTCTATACCGTGCCTAACAAGGATATATTGATGGTGTCTAAAGGAGAAAATAGTTCTTATGTGATAGACCTTACTAAAATGATTCTGAGGTATGGTCAGTTCGCAAATGCTGTGTGTGATTATTCCGGTAAAGTTATAATCTCGTCCGTGTATGCAAAGACCGTAAAACTGTTGGGTATGGATTTGTTGGTTTATGTGCTTCCGGCAGGTAAAGAAAAGTTAGCCGAATTATATTTCTCACAAGATTATGGGGTATTTGAATATTCCCATTTAGAGCGCAGAACCTATATACAGTCTTTTGCTCAAAAAGTTCGGTTGCGTCAGAAAAACGGTGTATTGAGCGGTAGAACTCATTCAACCCTTTATGAAAAATTGGTTATCCCTTATATCACAAAGGAAATGCGTGTACTTGACTTCGGTGCAGGTCAAAAAGATTATGCTACCATGTTAAAGAAAAAGGGATATCACATTGATGCAATCGAGTTCTTTCATAGAAAAGATGGTGAGGACATCATCGATGAAAAGGAAATCCGTCAGGACTGTGCGGATATTTGCCGTACATTGTCTGAATATGGACTTTATGATGTCGTTGTATGTGACAGTGTTCTCAATTCAGTAAATTCATTGGAAGATGAAAAAAATGTCCTGCTTTCGATTTCAGCTTTATGTAAGGAAGGTGGAAAAATATTCTGGTCCGGCATTCCGTTGTTGTTTGTTCAAAGGACATCGGACAGAAAGCAATCACGCGATTATCGTTCAAAATCAATTTTTCTTGATGCACATAACTTCACTGCCAATTTCCGTTTTGGTGAATGGTATTTTCAGCATTATCATTCAACTGCGGATGTTATCCGTTTAAACCAAACCTATATTGGCGAAACATTTACGTTGTATGACAAAGCTCATCCTGTAACCAACGAGCATGAATTGAGTGGTTCCTCATTTCAGGTCTCATCGGTAAATGACAGAAAAGCAACAAAAGCGGAATATATAAAAGCATTGGAATATGAGTTTACTCTTCCTCTTCCCAATAACCGAAGATGGAATTTAGATAAAGAAATAATACCTGTTTTTAAAATGTTTTAATTATGGCAGCACCGAAAGGAAATCAATATTGGATGTTAAGGAGCAAGCATGGCAGAGACCGGCTGTTTGCCACGCCTGAGCTTTTATGGGAGGCGGCATGTGAATATTTCCAGTGGTGCGATGAGAATCCGTGGACTACCCGCAAGGCGATACAGAGAAGCATACCCGTAAAAACACGCAAGGGAAAGAAAACCGTTACCGAAAACCAGCAACAGGTTCAGCAGGAAGTTACCCCAACCTCACGCCCGTATTCGCTGATGGGACTTTGCGTCTATTTAGGGGCTTCCACCCGCTGGTGGAGCAGTTTCCGGGATGATTGTATAAGTAAGAATGAAGAAGATTTTTTGCAAGTCATCGCGCGTGTGGAGGAAACAATCAAGACGCAACAGTTCGAGGGGGCATGTGTCGGGGCTTTCAATGCGAACATCATAGCTCGCACTTTGGGCTTGGCTGATAAGCAGGAAGTGGACCATACCACGAAAGGGAAAGAGTTCAGGGGATTTGATTTCCTTCCGTACACACCCGAGGCGGACAAACTGAAATGACATGGGGCAGACGGTGAATCTTAAACAGCGGTTGGCGTATAACTACCTTCGCGACGGCTCGACGAAGTTTCTTTGTTATGGCGGTGCGGGCGGTGGTGGCAAGTCGTGGCTCGGCTGCGAATGGCTGATGCAATGTTGCTACTTCCTTCCCGGTACGCGGTGGTTCGCCGGACGAAATAACCTGAAGGACAGCCGGGCTTCCATCTCAGTAACATTCGGTAAGGTGGCGCAATGGCACGGGTTCACCGGATATCGGCTTACCAATGACGGGATAGAGTTTGACAACGGTTCGGAAATCATCTTTCTCGACCTTACCTATTACCCGGTGAAAGACCCGCTGTATGAACGCTTCGGTTCGTTGGAGTTCACGGGCGGATGGATAGAAGAAGGCGGGCAGGTGAACGGGCTGGCTTTTTCGGTTTTACAGACCCGTATAGGGCGACACTTGAATGACAAGTACGGAATACCGGGAAAGATTCTCATAACCTGTAACCCTAAAAAGAACTGGCTTTATGACTTGTTTTATAAGCCGTGGAAAGAGGGGACGTTAGAGGATGGATATGCTTTTGTTCAGGCGCTGGTTCAGGATAACCCGTTTGCCACCGAGGATTACATCGAGACACTGCGTAACACGAATGACAAGGTTACGAAAGAACGTCTTTACTTCGGTAATTGGGAATACGATGATGACCCGGCGGTATTGTGCGATTATGATGCCATCTGCGACTTGTTCACCAATGAGCATGTAAAGCCTTCCGGTGTATCATCCGGTTCTGCCGACTTGGCGATGAAAGGGCGTGACCGTTTTGTTGCCGGACATTGGAAAGGGAACGTATGTTACATCAAGCTGGACCAAGGTTATAGTACGGGGAAATCCATCGAAACGGATTTGAAGCGTATGATGATAGAATGCTCCATTCCGCGCAGTATGATGATTGCCGATTCCGACGGGTTGGGGAACTATCTTGAAAGTTACCTGAACGGTATCAAGGAGTTTCACGGAGGGAAACAGCCGATAAATCCTGAGTTCGATAACCTGAAATCGGAATGTGGCTTCAAGTTGGCTGAGCTGATAAACAACAGGCAGATAAGGGTGGTGTGTACGGACGCGCAAAGGGAAAGGATAAAGAAGGAGCTTTCGGTACTGAAGCAAGACCACATTGATGCAGACACCCGGAGAAAGGGGATTATCAGCAAGGAGAAGATGAAGGAGATACTGGGTTTCTCTCCGGACTATCTCGACATGTTGATAATGGCGATGTATTTCCGCATTAAACCGGTGCCAAAGCGACCAAAAGCAAAATTAGGTGATATATGACGATAAGGGAATTTTTAACGATTGAAAGTGTTGCCGATGCAGGCGCGGTACAAGCATGGCTGGAAAAGCTGCCAAAGCCGGCAACGGTTGGCAGGGTGAAAACCCCTGCTACGCTTAATGATTTGAGCATGGGCGAGCTGATGCAGCTTCAAGGCATACGGACTGGAAAGGATTTTATCATCATTCCGTGCCGTGTGTTGCTCGGTATGGATGAACGTATGGTTATGAATACGGATGCTTCCGAATTGTTCGGTTTCGCCTATTGGGTGGCTCGCGAGGTGGAACGCATCAACAAACTGTTTGCGTCAGCAAGCGTGCCGCCCACTCCAGAAGAGAAGAAGGCGGGGTATGACAGGCTGAATTTCGGCTTGTTCGGGCTGGTTGATTATTACGCTTTGCGCATGGGGATAACCGACCATGAGGCAGTAGAACGTGTGCCGTGGGTGAGGGTGTACAAGTGTATGGATATGGATGCCCGGCGGATGGTGGTTGAACGTAGGTTAAGGAAAATTTTAATGGATACAAACAAATGACAGTAGAGCAGAAGATTAAAACGATTGTAGACAAGATGGAAGGTGTGACCTACATCTTTGATAACTGGCAGGCGGCAAACGTAAGGCTTGATAAAGAATCGCTTCCGGCTGTGCTGAATGTGCTTCCGGTAAGTGGCGTATTCAATCTTGGCGTGACGCAACTGAAGGATTGCCCTAACTGTATGCTTGCCTTCATGGATAAAACGCATTTTGATTTCGACGGTACGGAGAATGACCGGATAATAGAAGGCTGCAAGAACTTGGCTAAAGAATTTATATTAAGTCTTAACTCAAGCGGATTGTTTAAGCCTGTTTCCGGCGATATTCCTTACTCTGTGTTTTACGACAAGCTGGATGTGAATGTCACCGGCATAGTCATCGAACTGAAGCTGGAGGAAACAAGGGGAATCGTTATGTGTCCCACTAAAAGCGTGAAGGAGATAGTATATGGCGGCAACGGTAAGGGATGAGACGTTGAAGATTGTTAGTGACGGGTTGCAGGATTTGCGAAAGAGGATTATAGCCAACCATGAAGCAGCCCGTCAGGTAGCCAGCGGTAGGACGCGGGACAGTTTAAAAGTAGAGCAGACCGAAAGCGGCGGTATTCTTTGGGGGCGTAGGGCATTCGGCACGTTGGAATCCGGACGCCGACCGGGAAAAGTGCCGAAAGGGTTCTATAACATTATCCTGCAATGGGTGGAAGATAAAGGAATACAGGTCGAGAAACCTAAGTCTTTTGCCTATTTGGTAGCGCGGAAGATAGCGAATGAAGGTACTGAATTATACCGCTCCGGACAGAAGAAGGACATCTATTCAACCGAAGTGGATAAAACGATACAAGAAATATCCAGCCGTGTATTAGGCGTGTTTGATACGGAAGTGGAACATATAAATTTGAATTTCAGCCATGAGAACAGCAACATTTGAAGGCACTAAGAAGATTTATTATCCGGATGAGGTGGCGTTTTGCTTTAACCCCAACATCCTAAAAGTAGAGACCTCCAATGAGGTTACAGTGGTTATCAAGGTGGAAGAAAGCGGGCTTAAAGGAGTGTTCGACGCCACGTTTGACCGTACTTTCCGGATTACTAAAAAGCCGTGGTACACCGACAAAAGGCAGTATGATGAGGGGATAGTGGAACTTGACTTGTCGCCTTACATGAGAGCTTTGTTCGATATAGACCGAAAGAGCATGGTTGTTTCCCATGTCATCATGGTAAACGTTAAAACTTCCGCCGCTGAGTTTAATTTTCAAATGACCGGTATTTGGGGAGCAATCAATATCGGTGAAGAGTTTAACCCTCCACGTACGGTTACGTGGTTCTCCAAGTTTCCGTTTACCGTAACCATCTTTGATAATGGAATAAAGCATGTGGATGTGGTTGAAGTACCCGAGACGGTCAAAGTAGTGGAGGATGATTCCGAATGTGGTGTTTACCTCCGCTGGATTGATCGGCATGGGTTCTATCAGTATTGGCTTTTCCAGCAGGGGGAAAATGAAAACAAATCGGATGAATACGGGGATAGGTTATATGATAATTTCTCGGATGGGCAATACGGTTACTATGGTGTCTCACGGTCGCAAGGCAAGACGATGGAAAAATCATTCAAAGCCTGTGCGCCTTTGGTGGATAAAAGAACATTCGGAATGCTTCTTTCCGTTCACAGTTCGCCTTTGGTTGATATGTATGTTGGTGAAACATGGGTTCCGGTAAACGTCAGTGCCGCCACTACGGTAGATAATGGAAATGATTTGCAGGATTTTGAAATAACGGTAACATTACCTGATATTGTATCGCAAGTATTATGAGAGATGAATTATACATAAACGGAAGCCGGGCTGACATGGACGGCGGGACTTCCATCAGCCTGAACTATAAAAGTAATTTGCTGACCGATATAAGTAAAATTGTCAGTAACAACAGCTATACCATCAAGTTGCCCAAAACGGCAAATAACCTTCGTATCATTGAGTGTGCGCATATCCCCAGTGCGGTAACTAATTTCCCTTATCTGAAACATGCCGGTACGCTGGTCCGTGACGGCGTGGAGATAATCCGTGATGCCAATGTGGTTCTTCTGTCCGTGGGCGAGCAGATAGAAATCGCATTGTCATGGGGCAATGTCATGAATTTCGACACGTTGGTAAATGACGGAAAATCTTTACAGGATTTGAGTTATGGGATGGTTGCAGGGGTTGATTATACGAATTGGGTAAAACAGTCGGTACAGACCCCGCAATTCCCCAAGATTGAATATGGGTTTAAAGATAAGGAAACAAGTGTATGGTATCATCCAGTTGTTACAGTCAAATGGATTATGGATAAGATAGCCAGTGAATACGGAATTACTTTTGAGTTTCCTGATGACCGTGTGGAGATGATGGAGCGGATGAAAATACCTTTGCTGACCCGGAAGGATGCACAAAAGCAGATTGATGAAAACACTAAAATTGCGATGGTGTCCGGATTTAGGCAAGAGCAAGCTACGTTCCCCACAAAGCGTTATTTGTTTCTTTTCAGTTCGCTTTGGCAAGAGACCTTTTATATGAAACTTATACAAGAGTCCATGTCTTATTTAGGCTTTCAACCCAAATTCTCGAATTTGACATTCAATTTGAAATTCACATGTTCTTTTGTGCTTACTAATGGTATTGTATATGATAGAATGTACATTCATTTGGTAAACAGAAACAACAATGAAGTAATAGGTGAATATTCACATAAAACAGTTGAAAATTTAGGGAATGGGGCTTACCGCTATACCTTTGAAATAGATGAGGATGTAGAGGGAATATTGGTAGGTAATAATTATTCTTTTTGTACGATGGAGATGACTGCGGGGATATTTTCATCATTGACAGGTACACTAACTTTTTCTCCTTATGCAACAAATGTGGAGATAGGCGATAATGCCATGTCTCGCTTTTATTATGTACCCAATCTCCCGGATGTGAAGCAGGTCGATTTCCTGAAAGCCATAGCGACAATGTTGGGAGTGTTTGCCGTACCCACCGAAACAGACCATATCAAGTTTGTTTCATTTGATACGTTAGTTCAGAATAAAAGCAAGTCGGTTGATTGGAGCGGAAAATTACTGCAAGCGTATTTCGATAAGACACCGCAAAAGATTTCATATACGCTTGACAATTTCGCCCAACATAACCTTTTTAAGTACAAAGAAGATGATGACGTGAAGGGGTACTATGATTCGGAAATAATGGTTGAAAGTGAGACATTGGATTATGAGCGGGACGTTATAGAGCTTCCGTTTGCAGCATGTGACACTAAGAACGGAGTAGCTTCTATTCCTCTTTACTCGTATGGTTCGGACGGGGAACTCGAATATGACGATGGAGCAGATCCACGCATTGTACTATTATCGGGAACTTTTTTAGGAGTGTTTGTCGGATTGGAGTGGAATACCTTGTTATCGGAATATTACTCTCAATATAAATCATTGGTAAACCGTCCCCGGGTAATTGTGGAATACGTTCGGTTAAGCTCGGTTGAATTGCAAACGCTGGATTTAACAGTTCCGGTGTATCTGAGCCAGTACGGTAGCTATTGGGCTGTTATCAACGTAAAGACCAAAGAGAATGATGTATGTGAAGTTAAACTTTTAAAGATGTAAAACTATGGCAGACAAGACAGAAAAGATACTTGATATAAAAGTAAATTACAATAAAGCAATCAAGGCAATAGCGGAGTATCAGGCGAAGATTGATGCGGCTCGGGAAGCTGAGGGTAATTTAAAGAAGCAGTTGAAAGATGGTAGCATTTCCCGTCAGCAATATAACGAGGAAATGGCTGCTTCGAAAGCGTATATCTCAGATTGTAATGATTCTATCCGGATTATTACAAAGACGATGCAAAATCAGATAAAGCAGGAAAAAGAGCAGGAGGGTAGTTTGCGCTCACTTCGGGCAGAGCTTTCTAACCTTACAGCCGAATATGATGCTTTGTCTAAGGCTGACCGAAATGCAGCTAAAGGTATAAAGTTACGAGACCGCATAAATGAGGTAACAAAAACACTGAAAGATGCAGAAGAGGAGACACAACGTTACTACCGAAATGTAGGCAATTATAAGAATGCTATCATGGAAGCTGCGAATGCTAATGTTCCCTTTATTCAGCAAATAAACCAAATGGTTACTTCCTTAGGCGGGGTAGGAAATTATTTAGGTGGTGTAAAACAAAAAATGAATGATGTAATAAAAACCACTACCGGATGGACTCGGGTTTTAAAATTGTTGAGGGTGGCTTTGGTTTCAACTGGTATTGGTGTGCTTGTCGTTGCTTTAGGCTCTTTGGTATCATATTTTGCAAAAACACAAAAGGGAATAGAGCTTGCTAATAAACTGATGGCTTCTTTAGGAGCTACGGTAAATGTGCTGGTAGATCGTGTTAGCAAATTTGGAAGTGTTTTGGTTAATTTATTTTCAGGAAATTTTAAGCAAGCAGGAGAAGATGCTAAAGCTGTATTTAAAGAGATAGGGGATGAGATTGTAGAAGAAACCAAACGGGCATGGGAATTGGCGGATGTTTTAAATGAGATAGACAAACGTGAAGTGATGTTGTCTATGAGCCGTGCGGCTAACCGTGCCGAGATTGAAAAGTTAAAGAAAGCGGCAGATGATACTACCTTATCAACAGAAGAACGTATTAAAGCGGCAGAGAAGGCTGCTAAAATAGAACAGGATGATTTAAAAATACAAACGAAGTTGGCAGAAGCTCGTCTCGCTAATTCTTTAGGATTCACAAAAATGAATGATGAGGTACGTAAGTTGATAGAACAGATAAAGCAGGGCGATATTACGGCTGATGAGGTTATAAGTAAATTAGGGTTATCAGAAAGTACCATAGATGATTTGCGAGAGTTCAGTGAGCAATATGTGGCATTGCAAGAACTTCAGGAAGATAGCTACGGAAGGCAGACAGAATTACAAAACACATTGAACAGCATCCGGAAAGAAGGGGCTGATGCAGCAAAAGAAATGAGAGATAAGGAGCTTACAGAGGTACGTGCTGCCGAGGATGCTATGTTGAATTTGGTCAAGGATAACCGGGAAAAGGCACGCAAGGAAATAGAACTTACCTATTCCCGCCAGATTGAAGATTTGAAAAACAGATTGAAAACAGAAACGGATTTAACAGCAAAAGCACGTGAGTCTATTGATACACAGGTTAGGGCTTTGGAACAACAAAAGGATTTGGAGTTACAAAAACTGTCTGATGATGAACTAAAGAAAGAGATAGAAAACCGTCAGAAACTTATTTCTCTGCAACTGGAAGCCGTAAAGGATGGAAGCGAGCAAGAATACCGATTAAGGATGGAGCAGTTGGCTGCACAACGTGAGGCTGAATTGTCGGAAAAAGAGCTGACGGAACAAATGAAGATTGCCATAGAAGAAAAATACCGCAAGCAACAAAAGGATTTGACCGACCAATTCAATGCAGAAGTACGTCAGAAGCAGCAGGAAGAAATGCGTACCCGTATGGAAAATGAGCTTATGAAGTTGCAACAAAACGGTGCTTCCGAACTTGAAATCTTGCAAGAACAGATTGAACAGAAAAAAGAACTGTACGATTCAATCCGCCGTGAGGATTACGATAGTGAGCTTGAATATCAAAATGCCCGCTTACAAGCTAATCAGGAGTATTTGAATGCCAAACGGGAACTCTCAGAGAAAGAAGTAGAGATTGAGAATGCGAAAGCAAATGCAATGGCGGCAGTAACGGGTGCCATAGGTGGATTATTGGAACAGGCTGGCGAGAATAACAAAGCTGCTGCCGTGGCTGCAAAGACATTGGCTATTGCAGAGGTAGCAATTAGTCAGGGGGTAGCCATTGCCAATGCTGTGAAAGCTGCTTCAAATTCACCTAATATATGGACTTTGTTAGCCAATATCGCTACTGCTGTTACCACTGTTGTTTCTACTATTGCAACAGCTACAAAGTCGATAAAAAGTGCTAAATTTGCAAGTGGTGGTTTAGTTACCGGACCGGGTACGGGAACAAGCGACAGCATACCAGCGCGTCTCAGTAACGGAGAATCGGTAATGACGGCCAGAACCACCGAAATGTTTGCTCCTATCCTTTCTTCATTCAATATGATGGGTGGGGGTGTACCAATAAACGTAACACAGTCGAGTAGTCAAGCACTTGGTGAGGATATGCTTGCCAGAGCAGTAGCCAGAGGTGTACAGTCTATTCGCCCTGTGGTTTCCGTTGAAGAAATAAATTCAGTGAATAACAGAGTTGGAGTATTGGAGAATTTAGGTAACGTATGAATGCTTTTGAGTTTTTATCTACACATAGGGGCGTGTTGGAGCAATTACAAACGCTTCCGGTCAGTCCGACTGATATCCGGTATCTGGACCTGTACAGGGACTATACCAGATTAAAAGATGAAGGACATAAAAAGATTTATATCCTGCAATACCTTTCAGACGAATATAATGTCGATGAGAGGACTATATACAGGGTTATTAAAAAGTTTTCGACAAAAGTCGATGTATAATCGGGATGGGCTTCGGCTCATCCTTTTTTTATTTATAAAAATCGACTGACAGGGCGTGTCAGTGCTTTTGACTTGTAAAATTCTTTAAGCCATATCGTGTTTCCTACCTTTGCTTCAAAACAAGTATTGAGATATGGCGAAATTATTCATTAATAAAGACATTGCTCCAGATGCGGATAAGGCGAAATATTGGCTTACGGGCGAAGACAGTATTTCATTTTCTGATATTCAGTATTTCATGGACTGGATGCCGAAAGATGACAACCGCATTGATGTGGAAATCCATTCATGCGGCGGTGATTGTGTGGAAGGATATGCGATTTATGATGCTCTGCGTGCTTCGGGGAAAGAGATTTCTTGTAAGGTGGTGGGCACATGTGCGTCTATGGCTACCGTGATACTTCTTGCTGCACCGCTTGAAAGACGGACTGCATACCAACATGCACAGCTCTGCATACATAATCCTTATGCAGACGGGGTATCATTGAAAGGGAAAATAACCCCGGAAAGGTTGGAATCTATTGCTGCCGACTTGAAAGCAGAGAAGGAGAAAATGTTGGCTCTGTATGTTGAACGTACAGGTCAACCCCGCGAAGCATTGGAAGCACAGATGGCTACTGACAGTTGGTTTAATCCGGACAAGGCTATCGAGTTAGGATTTATATCCTCAGTAGTTCCGGCTATATCTGCAAAGAAAGACAGCAATATTATTAATTCTAAAACAAATGTTATGGTAAAAAAGGAAGTGAAGGTTGAATCTTCTTTGCTTAACCGCCTGCTGAGAAAGTGCGGGTATGCAAAGATTGAAGATGTTTCAGCGGTTGCGATGGTAATTACCACATCAACCGGTGATGAACTGAATGTGGAACGTGAAGAAGGCGAGATTCAGGTAGGAGACCCTGCGTCACCAGACGGTGAACATGTGCTGGAAGATGGACGCACCGTTGTTGTTACGGATGGAGTGATTACGGAAATCCGTGAACCGGGAAGTGAAGATGATGATGTGGAGGCTTTGAAAGCGCGTATTTCTGAGTTGGAAGCTGAAAATGAGGCGTTGAAGTCAAATGCGAAAAGTGATGATGATGTAAAGGTTTTGAATGCTGTAAAGAAAGCAGGGGGCATTGATAGACTGACTAAAGCGGCAGCCAGCAAATATGTTCCGGCAGGACGTCAAGCTACCAGCAAAAGAGTGGAGGTTACAAAGCCTATGAGCAAGATTGAGAGAAAGTTGCAGAAGATTAGAGAACAAAGAAACAAGGAATAATTATGACGTGGGAACAATTATCTAATTTAACCCCGGACAACGGGGCTATTCAGTCTTTAAAAGATTTGATTATTGCAGAACTGTTCACAGACCCGGAGCTGGAACGTTTTTTTACGCTCAGACAAAATGTAAAGAATGGTCAGAAGTTGGGCTATTCAGGAGCCATGTCTGATGTCGGTTGGAATGGTTCGGGGTGTAACCCGAGTTATAAAAATGCTACTATTCAATTCTTGGAAAAAGAATGGGCTATTGGCGATTGGCAAGTTCCGTTGAAATGGTGTTATACAGATTTGATTAATACCATTGCAGAGTATTGCCTGAAGAAAGGCACGGAAATCGGAGACCTCACCTCTACCGAATACATGGATGATATTGTTTATCCGGCTTTGCAGGAGGCTATGCGCTTGATGATGTGGCGTATTATATGGTTCGGTGATAAGAATGCCAAACTGAACACGGAAAGCGGTGTGATTTCTACGGGTGTAGACACTGATTTGTTTAAAACGGCGGACGGATTTTGGAAACAGTTGTTTGCTATCGGTACAGATAATGAAAGCCAAAAAGTTTCCATTGCTGCAAACGGAGAAGAATCAACTGCTTTGCAAATGAGCAAGATTAAGGAAACAGGTGTTGCTATTGGTATTTTTGAATCATTACTTGAAAATGCGGATTCCCGTATTTTTGGTGTAGAAGGTGCTGGAATTTTCTGTACAAAGACTTTGGCGGATGCTTTGACAAAGGACTTGAAGCGTGAGTATAAGGAAATCCTTACATGGGAACAAATTTTCAAGGGATTGGATGTCTCAGAGTTTAACGGTGTTCCTGTTTACCGCTTGTCTATTTGGGACAGATTCATCATGAAATATGAGAATAACGGTACGAAGCTGAATCTTCCTCACCGTGCGGTGTTCGGTTCTCCGCGTGAGATGTTCGTCGGTACTCCGGCTAATCAATTAATATCCGAGCTGGATATATTCTTTGACAAGAAAGACCGTATGAATTATATCTATTCTACGGGTAAGATGGGAATGTTGTTGGGACAAGATGATTTGTTCCAAATGGCATATTAAAAAGAAGTTGCTATGAGTGGAGTATGTGACAATTTAATCAAACAGGGTATCGTACCATCGTGCGATGACCCTATTGTTCCGGGGATAGAACAAAAAGGTGTAATGATGAACCGTGCCGATATTGATTTCGGTACAACGGCATTCAATTCTACCCGTAAGAATATTATCGAGACACTTGCGCTAAAAAGTGGTAAGAAAGCATACGAGGTGGTTGTGATGGGAAGCAACCCGTTTACTGGTACCAATACGGTGTTAGCTACTGGAACTTACCGGAACACGTTCACCAATACAGTTAATCTTGTTGTGCTTGATAATGGACCAGATGTATGTGCCAATGTCATTGACGGACTTGCTAACGGTGAGTTTGTCGTAATTCTTGAAAATAAGTTCAAAGGGCTTAATAAGGAAGAAAATCCGGGTGATGCTGCATTTCAGGTTTACGGATGGTATCAGGGGTTAAAACCGGCAGAACTTTCAAATGATAAATATTCGGAAGAGACTGACGGTGGATGGCTTGTTTCTTTACAGGAAGCTAAAGTACCTAAATCCGCACTATTCTTATTCAAGACGGATTATGAAACGACGGCTGCTGCTGTTGCTACATTGACTAAAGATGCAGTTGGAGGATGATAGTTTTAGAAGTGGTTGATAAATTGAAGGAGTTGGGAGGAAAAGCCTCCCTCTCTCTTTCTGACAAACGGGATATAGAAAGCCTTTATAAAGAAGTGCTGGATAAAACTTTTGTCAAGACATCATGCAGTGACTGTTATCGTGATGCTGTAATTGAAATGAGTGTTTACCTTAATAAAAACGGACGTATGAAAGAAAAATCTAACTATGGATTGAAAAATGGCGTGCTTCTACAAATGTCTTTCGGAGATTCCAAATTCTATACCAATGCAAATTTAACTGATGAAGCTGCTGAGACTTATTTAGGGAAATATCCCGGTAATGCAAATTATTTTTCTAAGTTGCCTAAAGATTGGAAAGAGCGGGTAGAAAAACGTTTGAAGCCGAAAGAAACGGAGTATAATCAGGTATTGCTTGATACCCTTGTGGAATCTTTAAAGGATGGGGTATCTAAGGAAGCCGTGGTTGAATCTTTTAAGGATTACCAGATAAACGGTAAGAAAGTAACTAAAAAGTTGCTTACAGCGCATGTTAGCAAGGCTTTGGATTTATTGGAAGATGAAGCGGCAAAAGAAAATGATGAACATTATGCCCAATCCGATAATGAAGTACATGCTGATGAGTCGGAAATAGAATAATAATAAAACCTCACGGAAAATGAGAGTAAAAGATTTGAAAAAGAAAAGCAACAAGCGGATTGATACCGGATATTTGCAGATGTTAGGAATACAGGCGTATGGGGATGACAATCTTTATCCTCAGACGTTGCGCAATATTATTGCTGCCAGCTCAACCGGATCGGAATGTTCAGACCGTTTTGCAGATTTTATAGAGGGGAATGGATTCCGTGAGGTCTTATTTTCCGGGTATATTGTAAATCGGAAAGGTGATACGGCTGATGATATTCATGCACTGATTTGTCGTGATATGGCAGAATTTAACGGGATAGCGTTGCATGTAAACTATAACATATTAGGTGAAATAGTGGAGTTGCAGCATGTCCCTTTTGAGAATTGCAGGCTTTTAGAGGAGGATGAGAACGGATATATTTCAAAAATAGCAGTCCATCCGGATTGGACTGGTAAAAAAACACGCAAGGGTAAGGCTATACAGGTAAATAAATCAAATATTGACTTTATAGACGTGTTCAATCCTCAAAAAGAAGTGGTTTTGGCACAGATAGAAGCTGCAGGAGGCATTGAATATTACAAGGGTCAGATATTGTGGGTGTCAATGGTTGGGAAAAATACTTATCCGACTGGAAAAGGCGACCGTGTTGTTACGGAGATGAGTACAGATGAGGGATTATCTAATGTAAAATACCGGAATGTGCGTAATAATTTTCTTCCTGCTGGCATGATAATTTCTAAAAAGGGTACTAAGGTGTCTTTTGATGATGAAGGAAATGAAATTGAATCCGACGGGGATAACAATGATGAATTTTCCAATATGCTTTTAAAGTTGCAAGGAGATACTAATTCCAATAAACTGCTCGATGTAACACTTGAGGCAGATGAAGAGAAACCGGAATTTGTACCAATAGCATCGCAGAATTATGATAAGGAGTTTACCGTTACTGATGCAAGCGTGGTAGAAAGAATCTATTCAGCTTATGGGCAAGAGCCGTGGTATTGCATCCGTATCGGGAAGGTTGGTTTTTCAGGCGATATTCTTGAAGATGCTTTTGAGTATTATAATTCTATCGTAAACAAACAGCAACGTCTTATAGAAAGGACGTTTGAACGCATATTTAAATATTGGTATGAAATAGCCAATACATCAAATGATTTTAGTGTTGAACCATTAAAATATGTAAGAAATGCAACATCTAATAACAACAAATGATGTAGTCATATTGTCTCGTGGCATGTCTGTTCATGTAGATGAGAGTAAAATATCAGTTTATTTGAGAGAGGCGGAAAACATAGACATAAAATCGGCTTTGGGAGATGCTTTGTTTATAGACATAAGGAATAATCCTGAGAAATATTCTTTGTTGATGGATGGAGGAATGTATGAAACCAAATGTAGTGAAAAGAAATTATTTGCCGGTTTAAAAACTACATTGGCTTATTATACATACGCCAGAATAATAAAGAATGGCGACGGAAATGTAACCCGATATGGCTATTTTAATAAAGAAGATGAGTTTGGTTCACGTCCGGATTTTAAAGAAAAGCTGATGGCTTATAATGATGCATTTGATATTGCAGCCAAGTACATGCAAGAATGTTTGGAGTTTTTGAGCGCAAATAAAGATACATACCCTCTTTTTAAGAAAGGTAGAGTTAGAGCAAATGGTAATTCTTATAAAATAGTAGGGGAATGAGTGACAATATAGACGTTTTAAAACGGTTGGCTCTATTAATACGCAATGCGACTGCTGAAGGTGAGAATACAGCGGAACGTGTTGGGCGTACATTTGTTGGCATTATAGATTTGTTGTCTGAAATTTCTCTTGATAAGCTGAAGGAACTTTTCTTACGCAAAGACCAAGAAGATACCACCAACTATCTGATCAACTTGTTGGGCGGGGTCATTGCGCCTTTCATCCAATCACCCGATTTTGTTTCGGGCATGATGGGAACGGGGTTTACCTTGAAAAGGAACGCTGACGGGACGACATACGCCGAGATTGACAGGCTGCTGGTGCGCATGAAAGCAATATTTCAGGTATTGGAAATAATGCGCACGGAAGTAGGCGGGGCGACAATGATGTTCAACGCCTCCGGCGCACGCATCACGGTTACGAAAGTGGAACGTATAGACAAAGTGCCGTTCTACTATTCAGACGGTGCGGCAAAATACTATTCGGACGGTGCAAGGGCATACGTGCAGCCGTCAGAACACGGTGCGGTGTACCGCTGCTATTTCCTTTCCGATGACGGGGACACTGCCATAAAGAACCTTTTCCACGCCGGAAACCTCGCCCGCTCGCAGAGCTTCAACATAAAGGAGGGCGTGCATGAGGGTGTCAGCAACCGTTTTTTCTGGCGGCTTGTGACGGCAGTCGGTGACGATTACATAGACCTGTCCGTATCGCATTGCGCGGAGGGCAGCGATGTTCCGCAGGAGGGGGATGTGATATGCCAAATCGGGGACATTAAAGACCCGGACTATCAAAGCGCAATCGTAATGTCCGCATTCGGAGACGGTGCGCCATACATCACTTTCTATCAAGGTATAAACAGCTATTCCCTTTCCGGAAAAGATGTATTCGCAATAGGCTATGACCGCGCGAAACAGGAATGCTTCATCAGGGGGTACGGGCGTATGTATTTCGGAGACCGTGGGCGTAAGACATTCATTGAGTACACGAAAGAAAACGGTCTTCAGGTAAAGGCGAGCAAGTTCCTTCTCGAAAGTGGAACGGATGTGGGTGGCAGCCTTTCGTCGATGTCATCATCTATCTCGGCTATGCAAGGGCAAATCTCCCTGAAAGTGGGGAAAGACCAACTGAAGGCTACCGGGATAGATATCGACAGCAAGACGGTAAAAGTAACCGCCTCGCAGTTCCTTGTGCAAGACAGCGGGGGTACGGGCATAGCCGTTTTCAAACTCGTAAACGGAAAACCGATGTTGAAAGCTGAAAACATAGATGTGGAAAACCTGAAGGTAAAACACCTCGACGGGGCGGATGGAACATTTTCGGGAGAATTGAAAGCTGCGACGGGAACGTTTTCGGGAGAATTGAAAGCTGCAACAGGAACATTTTCCGGAACAATCTCCGCAAATGGCGCAAAAGTAGGCGGATTTACACTTGATAACGGAGCCCTGAACTGGAAATCAAAAGATTATTTTGGGGGAGACAGCCGTAGTATCAGGATAGGTGTATCAACTAATGCCAACACAGGTGTTGTCGATATATCATTTAACGGTGCGACTTTGGGGAAATATGGGGTTAAAGTTGTCGGCTCTAATGTGGGAGGAGCTTGTATATACGCATCTCGGAATGGCAATAGCACTCCAAATTTAAATAATACATACGCAGGCTATTTTGACGGAGGTGTTCATGTAAATGGAAATCTTTACTCGAATTTGATAATGGCAAATACTATCGGCACCGGATGGACAATGGACAAAGATGGAATTTATACATATAAAAAAGGAATTACGAAAAATATATATTGGGATATTAAGGACGGGAATTGGACTAAATCTTATAAATTACAAATTGTAAATGGTATTATAATAGGAGATTAACAATGAAAGTAAACTTCAACAGAAATTTCAGAGACTTCAGGGGTAATGAGCTTCCCGATGAAAGTATATCGCAGACAATAGCAGAAGCCCTGTTTAACCACGGCACGGGTATGCCCGCACCGGAAAGTGATAAAAAGATGGCTTATCGCCTCAGTCGCCGCATTTTCCTTTCGGAAGGTGATACAGAGATAACGGCGGAGGAAGCCGCGTTCATCGAACGGGTGTGCAGCGAAAAACTTACAGCCGGAGGATATGGGCAGGTTTATGAACTAATAGAAGGTATAGAGTTATGAAAATTATAGCAGATGCAGGTTGCTATCTTACCGAAGCGGCGGAAGTGGCATTTGATAAAAGGACTTTTCGCTACATGGTTATCACTGACACGGTGGAAGAAGCGGACGGGTGGAAACAGGTAACTTCACAACAAAAGGCCGAGATGGAAGCGCAGGCAGCAATATTCGGTTCTCAGGATATTACCCCGGAGTATTTAGGCAAGGTAGACACGCTCATGGCGGGTATCGCGGAGCGCATCAACGACACTCCCATGACGGTGGAACAGTCGTTGAAGAACAAAAAGTATTATCCGCAACGGAAGGACATCATCGGAAAGCCCGTGAATGTAGGTTTCCGTCTTAATGAAGGTGAAACCATGTACGAGGTCATTCAACCACACACGATTTCGGAAGAGTGGATTCCCGGCGAAGTGGATTCACTTTACAAGGTGGTGCAGGAGGAACACAAAGGTACTGAAGCAGACCCAATACCGTGGAAGCAGGGTATGGAACTGTATGACGGGAAATATTACACCGACAAGGGATTGAAATACCTGTGCATCCGTGACAGCGGCATGGGGCTTAAATTCGACCTCGCAGACCTTGTTTCGGGTGGATTTGTAAAAGTTATTAATGAATAAAGATTTAAAGATATGGCAGAAAAATTAGAATACACGTCAAAATATGACGGAAAGACGAGCGATGCAATAATGGATTACTCAAACAAGCTGCGTCAGCAAACATCGGTAACCGATGCTGACACGGTTCAGGTTTTCGACACGTCGGGAAACCCTCATAAAATATCAAAAACGGAGTTGCTGAAAAAGTCCGCGCTGGCACTTCCGAGCCTGAATGACATATCTGCTTTCGTGGCGGTAAATCAAGCCGGAAATGCAATCGGATTAATGACAAAACAACAGGTTGCAACAGTTCTTGGGGAACTATTAAACATATCCTCCTTGCAAAAGAGTTTCCAATATGCAAACTATTTATTAAAAAAAGGAGATAGTGCAGAAGTCGGAAAGGTTGGCGGGTTAGTGGTCATCCGGCATCCGTGGTCAAGTTCCATTCCGTCTGTGCTATTAATTAATGGTTATAATAAAGAGATTACACAAATATCGGGCAGGGATTATAAAAGCATCCCTTTTGAGATTAGTTGGAAAGGTTCTCAATATAATACGGTGATGGTTATAACCAGCACATACAGCGACGCGAATATAACCACTTTCTGCGTTGCATATCAATCACTGTACGATTAATAAAGGAGGCTTTTCATGCCTCCTTTTATATCTTAAACGCTCGCCATTCACTCCAGTTATATTCTCCCCAAGACATTCTTGCATACATTTGCCCTGTTGATGATATGGCTAATTGCGATTTAGAACCGCCCACATTGTCTACAAATACGATTATATGCCCTAATTCAATCGGATAATGTTTTGACGCATAGTCTTGACCATAACAATACACAGCATATATGCCTGTTGTGATTAACATATTTGCATCAGTATTTATATCGGCTCTACCGCGTGCTAAAAATCCATTTTTTGACATCAACCCATCTTTGGAGGGGCTTGCAATTCCAATCAGTTCCCCAAGAATAAAAAAAACAGCATTGGTTTTGTTACTATTTTTACGTGGATTCATTCTTTACTCCTGCATATTTAGTCCATACATTCCATCTGTCAATAAAATAAGTTCTTGTATGAATTGTAGACGGGTTGGCATCTTCGATATATATCTGTAATATCTGACCTAAATCAAGACGATACACACGAAGAATGCCATAGTGATACCCCTTAGGTGCATTAGTATAATGGGTGTTATTCCCAGAGGTTAGATAATATCCGCTATCTGTTATTGTATTCCAATCCGCATTGTCGTTTAATCGAAATCTGTAAATAAACCCTTCCTTAGGCATTAATCCGTCCTTTTGTAAATTCACTGTACCAATCAGTTCCCCAAGTTCTCAACTTAGCATACAATTCAAGTAAAAGAAAATGTTAGCCAATCAGTCCACGTGTTATTGCCCCTTCTTCGGAATCTTAAAGAATCACCGTTGTATAGCAATATTTGAAATGCACATCCTTGTAAAAGGCTTCCGTTAAAAACAACCATGATTCCCCATATACCTCCTGATTCTAACCTGATAACATACATGCCTGATTCAGTAGCACTATCAAGGTTAGAAATATTATTCCAATCAGGGATGGTTATACTGCTTCTTTTTCTAAACCACGTGTTATCTATTCCAATCAGTTCCCCAAGAATGTAAACAACACAATATATTTGTAACTATAATTTAGTCCATCCTGATATATCATTTAACTTTTGAGCAAGTGCCGCAATTCCGGGATGAAATGAAGATGAACAAACATGCCACCATGTACTTTTATCTTTGACTGATAGCTGGTAATATCCATCAACCACTTTATAATAAAGCTCCGGTTCTGCTCCGTCCAAAGGGACTACTTTTGCGTAAAATTTATTTTGCTCACAAGTTACATGAATTAATGCTGCCATATTAGCCGAATATGAAGCCTGTATTCCTCCGGTTGCTAAAATATACCCGCTACATGTCATTGGGATTTTAGCAATGATGGTGTATTGTGAGGTTGATGAGCTTATATATTTCGGGGAAATACCATACATAAACTGATGAGCCAGCCCGGATTTTCCGAAAGACACTGTACCAATCAGTTCCCCAAGAACTGAATAAGGTAAATATTTTTCTTATTTTCAATCCTGTTCGGTCGGGACGGGTAGAAAATTGGTATATCCTATAAGAAATCTACCCATTTTCTACTGACATGACTTGTCAGTGTAATTTGCTTTTAAAATTCTTTGTTCTATCACGCTATTTATAGATTTGCAGAGAAGCGGGAAAAGTGCTACCATTTTACACTGTTAAACCCGATTAATAGAAACTAATTTAAAAAACATTATGGATAAACTATTTCAAATCGACCAGCTAAGAGTGATATGCGTATCGCTTTTCAGCATGATGGCAGCTTACGTAACCCCTACAAAAGGGTTTGTGTTAGCCCTGTTCGTGTTTTTCTCGTTCAACATCTTTTGCGGGATGCGTGCCGATGGGGTAAGCATCATTCGTTGCCGAAACTTTTCGTTTAGCAAGTTCAAGAACGCGCTGTGTGAGTTCCTTATCTACCTCGTGCTTATATGGATTATCGCCGTCACCATGTCGGCAATGGGTGATGCGGCTGAGGCTTTGGTTGTCATTAAGACGATGACCTACGTATTCTCGTATGTGTACGTGCAGAATGCGTTCAAGAACCTTATACACGCATACCCGAAGAATGTTGCTTTCCGCGTCATCTACCACCTGATACGCTTCGAGTTCAAACGCGCCATGCCCACCCATGTAAAGAGTGTGATAGAGCGTATAGAAAATGAGGTTGAAAAGACGGAAGAAGGTAAGCAATGAGGAAGATTCAGTATATTGCCGTCCACTGTACGGCAGGCTCGCAGCGTCAAACCATTGCTGACCTTCAGGCGGAGTTCAAAAGGAAAGGCTGGAAGAATCCCGGCTACCATTATGTTATCGCGCTCGATGGGAAGATTACACAACTGCTCGATGAAGAGAAAATCAGTAACGGTGTGAAAGGGTTCAACTCCGTGAGTGTGAACGTTGCTTATATCGGGGGAATCGACGCGGCGGGCAAGGCAACCGACAACCGCACAGACGCGCAGAAGAAATCGCTCCGCCAACTGCTCGGTATGCTGAAAAAGAAATACCCCGAAGCTGTTATACAAGGGCATAGGGACTTCTCGCCCGATACGAACGGCAACGGGAAGGTTGACCCGTGGGAGCGTATCAAGGAATGCCCGTGCTTTGACGCTAAAACCGAATACGCCGACTTATGAAAGCATTGCTTTATGTATTGATAGGCATAGCCTGTTTCGGTTTGGGATGGTTTTCCCGTCCCGGCGGAAAGGCTGTGCATGATACCGACACCATACAGTCCCCGCCCATCGTGGTAACAAAGACAAGGGTAGACACGTTGATACTGCTTTCCCCGCAGCCTTACATCGCGTGGATAGACAATACGGACACGATGAGGCTTGACAGTTGTTGGCATCTGCGTGAATACAAAGAGTACCGCGATAGCAACTGTTACGTGAAGGTGAGCGGCGTGCAGCCCCGGCTGGATGAAGTTCGGGTTTATCCGCGCACGGTGTACCAAACGGAGTATATCTACCGCGACGTCGTGCGGAAAGAAAAGCAAAAAAGGTGGGGCGTTGGGCTGAGCGCAGGTTACGGCGTGGGTAAACACGGGCTTTCGCCAGTAGTGGCGGTAACGGTTAACTGGAACTTGTGGCAGTGGTGAAGCTGCATCATGGGAAAATTACTGCAAGGTACTTTCAGAACTACTGCAAGGTAATGGAGAAACTACTGCATAGTAATCGGCAGACTACTACGCGGTAGTTTTTTGTTGTCTTAAAAAGAAAATCCCCGCAGGCGGCTCATGCTGCGGGGACGGTGTCAAATAACAAAGCGTCAATATGAAACGCTAAGCGAGCCTAATTTCTCGGAAATGTCTTTTAATGCCCTGTTCAGAGTTGCCAGTTCATCGGAAGTAAAACGGGCGGGTTTGCCGTTTACGATGTTTCCGTTCATCCGCTGATACAGCCATGAACGGCTTTTGTTGAAATACCGTTTGGCGAGGTATGAAAGCGAAATGATGTCTGCCACTTCCTGCATTTGCAGCTTGATGGTGTTTTCCTCCAGATGGTCGATTTTGCGGTCTGCCTCTTCAAGCTGCCCGGCTATGAAATCGGCTATTTCCTTTTTATCTTCTTCCGAGGTGTAACGTGCGGCTATGGACTTCACTTTGTCGTAAAATTCCGGTGCATCCGTCCCCAGCATCGGTTTCAATGATGATAATTCTTCGCGTAATGTCATAATCGTATGTTTTTAATCCCTCCTGTATCAAGGGAGGGAATTGTTTTTCTTACTTTTTCTTTTCGAGTTCTGCCAATATCTTGTCTATCGTGTTCAGGCGGTCTAACCTTTTGTTTATTTCCTTTTCCTGATTCGTTCCGGTCATTTCGGCGATAAACCTTAATTGGTCTAACTCTCTTTTAAGGAAACTCCTTTGCAGAAGCAAATCCTTTCTAATCTGTTCGTTGCTCATATTATTTTTACTTTGTTATTCGACAATGCAAATATAATAATCTTTTGGTTATTACAAAAGTTTTTCAGGATGTTTTTTGCTTATATTCGGTAAAATCTTCATCTTTGCATTGCGTTACATAGAAAGAAGGCGAAAGTGATTTTGCCGGATGCGGCAGCGGGCATATTTGTGTCCGCCGCTTTTCGCATATATAACGGTTTCGTCCCGTGTGGAGCGTTAATGCGCCCACTGCTTTCTTTCGAAGTGTAACGCAACGGGTAGCGAAACCGTTTTCTTTTTCGCCTCAAATAAAACGATATGTCAATTTTACCCCCCCCCTATGCTGAATATCAGTTTGTTATGCGGTTTGTCGGTTACGGACATTATAAATTATCTTTAGTAAATAAAAATGGCTCTGAGCGAACGGTAATAACTGGAGATACGGATTTGATACAACGTCTTTCTTCCGAGGTCGAGCAGGAAAGGAAAGAGGCTACCGATGAAGCGATAGCCCTTATTATAGCTTCCCAAAAACAAAGTCAATGACAGCTCTGTTAGCTTTGTCAATTCGACCCCAATCTTTTTTCACATAAGTATCTGTTACATCATGCCCTGATTTATGGTTTAATGCCATAGCTACATCATCCATCGATATGCCGCATTCATTACGGGCAATAGTCGCCCATGAATGGCGGGCAGCATAGAATGTAAGCCTTTCGATTCCTACTTGCTCGCCAATCCATTTCAAATTGCTATTGATTTTAGTAACAAATTGTTTGTCGCTGCTGTATCGAGTAAAAAAATTGAAAACTCTATCACCTATCATGTCTTTGTATCTGTCAAAGTATGCTTCTGCTTCCGGTTCTATTTTGATGGAGATGAAAGCATGGTCATTTCTTCTGCCTTCTGTTTTTCTACGTTGGTATTCTATTCTTCCGTTATTGATACAATCCAAAAAATACATGTCTACTGTATTCATACCGCATAGCAGGAATGAAAGAATAAACACATCGCGAGCAATTAGTGTACCGGGCATGTTCACTGGAATTTTCAATGTTTTTATAGCTCGGATCGTTTCAGGGGATAATGCTCTTTTTCTGGTTTGTGGGGCAGATGGAAGTTTGTACTTTGCAAATGGGTTGTTTGCAATTCTTATTAAGCCTCTATCTTCATCATTGTATTCTATTTTGGCAAGATTAAACAATCTTTGTATAATACCTATATATAGTCTGACTCCGGCTTGAGAAATTTTTCCTGTGCCATTACGTGATTCTTTGTTGCGTAGGTAGTTATCAAATTCTATCAAAAACTTGGAGGTTATATCTGAAAATTCAAGTTCTTTACTGCCTGTGTATTCGTATAGTCTTGTTAGCATCGCCCGATAAGATTGGCTTCTTCTTTTTCCATCTTCTTCCATCTTTTGGGTTTGTTTTTCTGCAAAGTCAAAGAAATTTATTCCTTCCGGTTTCCCTGACAGTTTATTCGACATTAATTTAACCAATCCTTTAGCGGTGTAACAGTCGATTTTGTGTCCCAACAAGGAAAGTTCTTTCCGGATTCTCAATACGTCCAGCATAAATTGGTCGAATACAGGATTATTTCTTTCCTTGATTTTAAAGGTCTTTTTGTCTATTTGTTCAATGGTAATATAATGGGAAGTAGCCATATAAGCTGTTTGCCTATCATGTGTGATTCTAATTTTTACATTCCAGGTATTATCTTCCTTTTTTTGATGTTTTAATATTATTGCTTTTACTGTTGCCATGCGTTGTAAAACATATTTAGACGGTGTTAGTTTCACCGTAAAACAATCGTAAAACTTTTGTGCGAATATAGCATACTGAATCTGATATGTTATTTTACGGGAAACCGATGTATAGCCATCTATCACCGTATCTTCTTGAGTTCCTGATACAAACGCTGTATCGGAAGACCCATAACGTTGAAGTAGGAACCGTGTATTCCGGATACACCGATAAATCCTATCCATTCTTGAATGCCGTATGAGCCTGCTTTATCCATGGGATGATATCTTTCGATGTAAAAATCTATTTCTTCATTGGTCAGGTTGTCAAATGTTACTTCTGTAGTGGCGGAGAATGTTTTTTGAAATTCACAGGTGGTAATACATACTCCGGTTATGACTTGATGGGAAGAACCTGACAGTTGGCGGAGCATGTAACGGGCGTCTGCTTCATCACGTGGCTTCCCTAAAACCTTTCCATTGATATATACTATTGTGTCGGCGGTTATGATGAGTTCGTCTTTTCCCATCGCCGGACGGTAGGCATCCGCTTTTTTACGGGCTATGTAAACCGGTATTTCTTCACCTTGTAAGGTGTCAGGATAGGTTTCGTCGATTCCCGGCAGGATTTTTACTTCGTAGTCAATGCCTAATCCCGATAAAAGCTCCCGACGGCGGGGGGAGTTGGATGCTAATTTGATTTTGTATTTCGATAAGTTGTTAAGTATCATTGTTTTATATTCTTTTATGATGAGGAAGTTTAAGTTTGTAGCGAGCTTGTTTCGAATCTGTTTGGAGGCTTGAAAAACGCTTGCGGTAGAACCGGTCAGTTCTATGGGTAGAACCGGTAAACGCTACCGCATAGGATGAGTAACACTAACGGTAGCGTTTTTGGGGGGGATTATTACCAGCCGAAAGCCTCTTCATGAGACATCCATTTGCCTTGAGCGCGAAGCACCTGCTCTATCACATCGCGTCCGCAGCCGTACCCTCCCTTTCGGTGGGATATGTATTTGCAGATTGATTTTATTTCGGGAGCCGCGTCAGCAGGGCAGCAAGGAAGTCCCACGAGGGAAAGAACCTCATAATCGGGAATATCATCGCCCATGTAAAGCACTTCTTCCGGCTTGAGGTTGTATTTTTGCAGCAGCTCATTGTATTCGTTGGTTTTGACGGCTGCTCCTAAATACACGTCTGTAATGCCTAATCCTTTGTAACGTTTTCTTACTGCTTCTGTCTTGCCTCCGGTAATGATGGCAACATGCAGTCCGCATTTGACTGCGAGCTGAAGTGCGTATCCGTCTTTGATGTTGACCGACCGCATCGGTTCGCCGTCGGGATGGAGAAAAATGGTTTCGGCACTTAACACGCCGTCTACATCGAAAAACAATGCTTTTATTCGGGTTAAATCGTAATCTATCATACGGTAATTAATGTTTACTTTTTCTTTTGTTATATACATGAATGTTTTGGCTTATCAGCTCGTAAAGTTTAGCGAGTTCGGGTTCCCCGTTCAGCATTTGCAGGTGTCGGTCGATAACGTTTACATCATATCGGCAGGCAGGTCCGGTTTGTGCTTCCGTGGGAGAGAGCAAATGTACTTTGCGGGCCGTTTCGTCGATAAGCGGGAGCATGGCTGCAAAAGGTAGTCCATGAGCTTTCAGCAGATGCTCGCACACGGCGTACATGTGGTTCGTAAAGTTGCAGGCAAAGACGGCAGCGATATGCAGGTAACGCCGTTGTTCTGAAGACACATGGTAAATGTGCCGGCTCAACTGTTCCATCAGCCTCGTCAGCCGGTCGGTATCGTCAGCATTGTTGGCCTCAATAAAAACCGGGATATCTGTAAAATCTATCGTGCGCTGTTTGCTGAATGTTTGCATCGGATAAATTACCCCGTAGCGGTTGGCATATCCTTTCCAAACGTCTGCCGACATGCTTCCTGCCGTGTGTACGAACAGAGCTTGCGGATTGCGGCGGGTAATATGTGGGATGACAGACTCTAATGCCGAATCTTTTATGGATACGATATACAGGTCGGCATCTGGCGTTAGTTGTTCCAGCGAACTCGTATAAGGACAATTCAGCTTGGTTGCCAGTTCGCGGGCGGACTCTTCGGTACGACTGAATACCTGCCGAATGGTAAAGCCTTTGCCGGAAAGTCCCAAAGCCAGATGTGTGGCTACATTTCCGGCTCCTATAATCGCAATGGAAGTAATTGTTTCATTCATCGGTTTTTCTATTTAGAGGAAATAAAATAGAGGATGACACCCACGGCAAGCAGACTTGTAGGAAGAAGGTACGATGACATTTGTCCCAGTAATTCTGTTACTAAATTGATGTTCTGAATGAGCCAGATACCGGCAAGGATGATACCCACAGACTTGTCTGATTTGAACCACAGGAAAACCACCGATGCATAAAGCAGCATCGTGTCTTTCTGCGTTACCCACGCCAGTCCGCAATCGGCAAAGTCTATCCAGCGGTCAAGTAAGTAAATAATACCCGTTAAGGTCAGAAATACAGCTGCCGCCCTACATGTATCTTTATTGTTTATAGCCTTTGTCGCCATACTCTTTTTTTGATAAATAGATTCACAAAAATCTTGTTTCTTCCACAAATATAGGCTTTCTCTTTTAAATGCTCAATAAAAAGTTATAAATTTGCACTATATGGATATCCGTCTGACGACATATTACCATGCAAAAGACGTTCCGTCTTTACCCGGAACGAATGTCTTCCATTCTACCGCTTTGTTTCAGGCTTTGGAGCAGACATCCGGCTATCAGCCTGTATTGTTGGTGGCATACGAGGGAGACAAGGTTGTTGGAAAATTGCTTTGTACTACGCGCAGCTATTTTCATATAACGGGATTGCTTAAAAAGACGTATGTTTATGGTACGGGCGAATATTTCAAAAGCTCTTTCCGTCGCGAACAGATATTCAATGAAATGCTGACTTACCTTACATCCACTTATCGCGAAAAATCATTCCTCATAGAGTTTCGCAATTTGGAAGAATCTTTGTTCGGTTATCGTTATTTCCGTCAGAACGGTTATTTTCCCATACGTTGGTTGCGCGTACGTAATTCGATTCATCACCACGCGCTGGACAAATGGATGAGTACCTCGCGCAAGCGTCAGATTCAGCGCGGACTGAAAAACGGTGCAGTTATGGATGTAGCACGGACCAGCGACGATGTTTATGCTTTTTTCTCGATGCTGAAGAAGTATTATTCTTCAAAGATCAACCAATATTTACCCGATATAGGCTTTTTCCTATCTCTTTTTTCACAACCTTTGCGGTGCGAAGCCGGTAAAATATTCCTTATACGTTATAAGGATAAAATAATAGGAGGGGCGGTTTGCCTGTTTTCCGATGATAGTGCTTATTTGCTGTTTTCGGGTGGGATGCGTAAAAGCTATCCTTTGTTATATCCCGGTGTGTTGGCGGTATGGAATGCCATGACTTATGCCCGCCGCCACGGGTATGGTCACTTTGAGTTTATGGATGCCGGACTTCCTTTTAAGAAGTATGGTTTCCGCGATTTTATCCTACGCTTCGGAGGCAGGCAGACGAGCAGTCGCCGATGGTATCGCGTACGTTGGCCATGGCTGAATCGCCTGCTTATTAAAGTCTATGTGTAACCAGCCGGTAGATTGGTTTAGGCAAAACGAGTAATGTTATCACAATTTATTATGCAATGATGATTCTATTAAAATCGGTTCTGATATGGGTTTGTTTTATCCCCGTGGCTATTCTGAACGGAGGATTGCGGGAATACGTGCTGACTCCAATGTTTACCGCTCAATGGGCATTGCCGATAAGCGGAATCTTGCTGAGTGTTTGCATCTTTTTTCTTACATGGATACTTTTGCCTCGCATAAAAAATCTTAGTCGTGGAATGTGTTACCGCGTAGGTTTGTTTTGGGTGTTTCTAACCATCCTGTTTGAACTTGTATGCGGGCAGGTTTCGGGCATTGCTTTTCCGGAACTGATGGCTGCTTATAATCCGATGACTGGAAATCTGTGGTTACTGGTTTTAATAACCACACTGTTATCGCCTGCTGTGGCTTTCCGTTTATCGATACCCGACATGCAGGATAAGTCTGAATTATAATAACTTTAATATAAACAATCAGAAATATGAAACAGAAAAGACATTTGTTTACGGCAGCATTTCTGGCAGCTTTAGGGAACGTTTCGGCGCAAGATAAGCCTAATATCATTCTGTTTTTAGTAGATGATATGGGATGGCAGGAAACCTCTGTTCCTTTTTATGAAGAGCCAACTCCGCTGAATGAGCGTTATCATACTCCTAATATGGAACGTTTGGCACAGATGGGGGTGAAGTTTACGCAGGCATACGCTTGTGCCATTTCATCACCCTCGCGATGCAGCCTGATGAGCGGCATGAACGCAGCCCGTCATCGGGTAACCAACTGGACGCTGGAGTATGACGTGCAGACCGATGTCGAAAGCAACGTATTACAGTTGCCCGATTGGAACTACAACGGCATACAGCCCGTTGACCGTGCCGGTGAACACGATTTGAAAAATGCCACGCCCATTACGGCATTGCCCCGTTTGTTGCAAGAAAATGGTTATTATACCATACATTGTGGCAAAGCCCATTTTGGCGCGCGCGGTACGGTTGGAGAAAATCCTTTGAGCTTTGGTTTCGATGTGAACATCGGGGGTGGGGCCAACGGAGCTCCCGGAAGCTATCTTGCCGAAAATGAATTTGGCTCTGGGGCTTTCCATGTTAGCGGATTGGAACAATATTACAGCAAGGGTACTTTCCTGACCGAAGCTCTTACCATTGAGGCTTTAAAAGCTCTCGATAAGCCCATAGCCAATCGTCAGCCTTTTTATCTGTATATGTCTCATTATGCCATTCATGCACCCTATAACCCCGACAAACGCTTTACGGGGAATTACCGTCAGCCGGACGGCAGCGGTGTATACGATGCCCAACTGAAAGCCAATCTGGATGAAAATGAAATCAATCATGCAGCTTTGGTGGAAGGTATGGACAAGAGTTTGGGAGATATACTGGATTATTTGGGCGAACGTCCCGAAGTGGCAGCCAACACCATTCTTATTTTCATGTCCGACAACGGAGGGCAGAGCGTAGGACCCCGGCAAGGCATTCTGAACCGTGACCCTAACTATCCGGCTCGTGGAGGTAAAGGTTCGGCATACGAAGGTGGCGTACATGAACCGATGATTGTATCATGGCCGGGTGTGGTAAAAGGAGGAACGGTAAACGAAAACCGCGTGATGATAGAAGATTTCTTTCCTACTATTCTCGAAATGGCAGGGGCAAAGTCATATCAAACTGTACAACACGTAGACGGAAAGAGTTTTGTGGACATATTAAAAGACCCCACACTGAAGCGCGACCGTACCAACATCTGGCATTTCCCGAACCTTTGGGGTGAAAGTCAGGATACGGCAGAGGGATTCGGCGCTTATTCTGCCATTTTGAAAGGCGATTATCACCTTTTGTATTTTTGGGAAAACCGCGAGCTGCGTCTTTACAATGTTCGTGAAGACATAGGCGAACAAAACAATCTGATAAAGATGCAACCCGATTTGGCAAAACAGCTGGCAAAAGAGTTGACTGCCGCACTGAAAGACTGTGATGCGCAGCGCCCGTCGTACAAGCAAACGGGAGAACTGATTCCGTGGCCCGATGAGGCTGTGATTCGCTAACGGTAATATATCGGTGAAAGACTACAAAAAAGAGACCGCTTCGTATCGCACGGGCGGTCTCTTTGCTGTACTCATACTTATGTATGATAGGTTGGTAGGTTTTTTACTTCATATAAGCCGGAAGAAGTGTATCGTAGTTTACTCCCTCAAACTTCACAACAGGATTGGCAGTGTTTCCTAACTGTTTCATAAACAGCGGGAAGTCTTGCAGATACAGATTCGTGTAAGGTGCATCTTTCCACGTATCGGGCACGTATTGCAGGTTGAAGCAAATGATAGACTGGTGTTTTCCGGTTTTTTGCTTGCCGATGGTGGTGGTCAAAGCCTCGTTACGCTTGCCTTCACCTTGCTCCCAGAAGCGAGTCTGGTGCTGGATGCGTCCGTAATCGTTTTCCAGACTCATTTCAAAGGAAGCCACACCGTATTTCTTCTCAGCATCTTCGCCCGACAGTCCTGCTATCCAAGTATCACTGGTTCTGCCGCTACTGAACGAATACTGGTGGTTATCGCCGCGCAGGTAGTTGGCATTCCATACATAATCAAACAGCCTGCCTACTTCTATCTTGCCTATTTCTTCAAGTACGGCTTGGTTGGCAGGGTCTTTTACCCACTCGCGTACCGCCTTTTTGTCTTCGGCAATCGGATTTCCGTAACGTTCGTCTTCCCATCCTGCAGCATGTTTTTTTATGAGGTCGAACTTGTTTCCGAACAGGCACCATCCGTTTCCGGCACCGTTGGTGAACGGCCCTGTGTTATACAGCGTAATCAAGTTGTGACGGTCTTTCCATGCCTGACCTTCTACGATAGGCATTAAGTCTCTCAGCTCTTTTATCAGGAAATGGAAACTTCCCATCTGTACCATCGGACGTCCCGGCTGTTCAGCCTCTGGAGTTTCGGGATAGTTGGCATACTCGTCGTCGAACATCACTCCGTCGAGTCCGTAAGTCTGAACCGCCTCTTGAATGTCGCGGGCAAGTCCTTTAATCATACTGCGTTCGCCTGTAATGTCGAGGTTTGAGAAGCCGATGGCCTGATGATTCGGCATAAGCGAGAGCAACACCTTGATTCCACGGTCTTGCAACGGTTTTACAAATACATCGCGGTTATCAAGAATGCGGCGTACACTTTCGTTATAATATAGTTCGGGTTTGCCTTGAATGCCGTTCCAGTTGATGTTGGCAGAGAAAATAACCGTCATGTCGAACAGTGGACGGCGGGTATCTGCCTGTTCCTCCCCGTTCGGATAAAGCACATAGTTGCCCACGTTACGGATGTCGTTTTCGGCCGTTTCAATGATAGCCACAAAGCGCGGTTCTTCTACCGACGGAGTGCGGTCGAGCCAGCTCATGTTGAAATCAGCTTCCGGGTGGCGTACCACTTCAACAAACTGTACGCCGATTTCATGTTCGCCGTTCTTTAGTACCAGCGGAAGAACGAACGTGCCTTCTTTTACATCTTTAATCTTTACGGGAACTGAAACCGATGCTTTGTCCGGAGCAAGGGTTACCGTTTGCGGCACTTCGTAACTTTCCGTGCTTAACAATTTATAAAGATTTATGCCTTTTAACTCGGCATATTTGGCTGTAAGGGCGTTCAGAGTCTCCTCATCGGTGTCGAAAGCAGCGGTAATCTCACGTTTGTCATTCATTCCGCGGCGAAGCTCGAACGTAAGGTCTTCTCCCTTCCATACATGTGTGTTCACTCCTTCCTCCTGAGGCAATACGAAGCGCGTTTCTCCCGTAAGTTCTCCGCCTCCGGTTCCGGGGACGGGAACTTCCGCGGTCAGCGTTTCTTCTTTACATCCGGCAAGGCAGACCAATGCAGCCAACATGCCGACTTTAATGATTGATATATAGTTCATGATACGGTCTTTATTTGAGGTTAATGTCGATGTCTTGGTTTATCACAACTTTCGGTTGAACAGCCGATGCCGCTCCCTGTCGTTTCACAGTCAGGTCGTGTCCGTTTCCGGTAAAGTCGGCTATCTGCTTGTTGTCCGAACCGGGTTTGGCTCCATTCAATTTCCAGTAAGCAAGCAAGTCGGACTTTTCGCTTTCATACTCTACCACGTCAAGTGCATTTTCGCGCAGTTGGGCTGCGGTGCGTGCGGTATTCCATATTCTGATTTCCGACATCATGCCGTTGAATCCGCGCCACTGGTTGAATGACTGTCCGATGACAAACTGTGCGCCTGCCAAGTCGAGCGTTCCCGTATGTGCCATAGAAGCCCGTTCGCGCGAGTTGACATACACGCGGATATTCGTACCATCGTAAGTCAGTGCGATGTGATACCATGTCTTTTCGCGGAAACTGTAATTCACCAACAGCGTTTTACCTCCTGCTTTCACTTGCAGTTTGTTCGGGTCTACGCCCGCATCACCAAACCTCATCAGGAACGGAGCGTCGCTTCCGGCTTCATATCCCCATACCGACGAGATACCCGCCAGCGTAGCATCTCCGCGTTCGCTTGCTGCCTTGAAAGAATCGACGTAAACCAATCCTTCGAGCGTACATGCATTCAGTTTCTGGAACGCATAGCCTTCGGTTTGGTAATACAGGTTATTCCGGTTGATACCCAAGTCTACACCGTCGGCATCCAGTGCGTCATCGCCTGCCATCGGACGTAAGTCGGCTGCGCCCTGAGCTTCACCCGAACCACCTTTCCGTTTCACGTGAAGATAAAGCGTGCGGTTCGAATCGTCGAGAGTAAAACCCTCTGCCGTATTTAATTGCAAAGCGAGCAGATAATCTTGGTCTAAATCCAGTTTGCTGCTGTTGATAATTTTCACCAGACTCTGGCTTACTGCCATTGTAGCATCGTATTCAATATTGATGAGATTAGTAGCCACGTGGTAAGCCTCGGCAGGCAAGAATTTCACCCGGTAACCGTTTGTTTCTTTGTATTGCTGCAAAACAGCTTCATCTTGTAATACGCTCACCGTAAACACTTGGTCGCGTTTGCTCTTGCCGTTAGTCAGTTTGGCAGAGGTCTTGATTTCCTTAACCTGACCAACGGGCTGAACAGCCGAGAAGATAACATCTACCGGGTCGGCAGTTACAGCCGTTCCGTTTGCAATGTTCTCGGCATCGGTAGTATTCAGGAAAACCAGTGTGCGGTCGGTCACCTTTTCGGGAGCCACCGTATCCTCCGGTCCGAACAATGTTTTTCCGAATTCGTCCTTACACCCTGCAAAAACGATCAAGCAGAGAAGTAATCCGAAATATATGATTCTGTTTTTCATACTTTCCATTATTTGTTAAGGTTAAGATATTGTATCGTAGTTCTCAGTGTTTCGTAATTCTGTTCGTAATCCGTCTCGATTCCTCGGATAGCCATGCCTCCCACAGCCTTTCCGTCAGCCGGCAGCCAAGTGGCGAGCGTCAGATTCTTGGGAGTAGTCAGCGGTTGCGAAGAAATCAGGTCGGCGAACGGAGTTTTCCATCCGTCGTTTTCAAGCGACAGATACGTTAACATCTTGGCGGCATCAAATCCGGCATATACCTTCAGCTTGTCATATTCCTGCTGTACGTAGCTCAGCTTGTCGGTCTTGAGCGTGGTGCTGATCAGGTAATCGAAACATTCGAAATAAGAGGTAAAGTATTCGGGCACACCTTCCAAAACCAGAAGTCTGTTGCCCGCTTTCTTTCCGAATTTCCCTCCCAGCCGGGCGATGATTTCGTTCAGTCTCTCACGGATGAACGCATCGTCGGCAGCAGTGATGCGCAGGCTCACTCCATCGTAATTATGCTCCGCAACCGTCTTTTCCAGTTGGTCGGGCAAGGCGTTGAAGCGTTCGGTAAACTCTTTGTTCACCTTGCTGCGCTCAACCTCGATGGCAGCTTCAATTTCTTCGTTTGTAGCCTCTCTCGAAGGAGTTTCAGCTTCGGCAGCTTCGATGGCATTATTTTCTCCCTCTATTTCAGCTTCTTCAATTTTCTCTTTGTATTCGGCAGTCCACGAGTCAAGCTCCGCCAAAATCAGTACGCGGGTCTTTTTTACCGTTTGCGCCGTTTCGAGGTCGGTCGTTTGGAACTGTGAAAGCGTTTCATACCCTTGTTCCACTACCACCATGTCCACGCTGTCGGGCAGGGTATTAAGATACGTGTTCATATTTCCGTCTGCCTTCCAGTTTTTAAACCATACCAGCGTTTGGGAATGTTCGGAGGCTTTGAAAGCCTGTATCGTTTCCATGTCTTGCGGAACGCCGCCCACCTGCATGTCGAGCGGTTCGATGTCCGTACAGCTTGCAGCAGTCAAGCAGCCTGTTATTCCTATGATGTAGATAAAATGTTTCATAAATATAAAGTGTTGTATCATTGGGTTTTATAGCGTTTGTTCAAACGGTCTCCTTCTTTGCCCGGAACTTGGAAAAACGCAAGCGGTAAAACCGGTCTGTTCTATGGGTAGAACCGGTCAACGCATCCGCATGGGATGGGTAACGCTAACGGTAGCGTTTTCCGGTACGTTCCGGCAAAGAATTTTCAGTCAGCGAAACAGTTTAAACAGGTTCATTTTCTCGCCCACCACACATCGGTATTCGGGCTGTCATTACCATCCAAATCTTCGGCGATAATCTGTGTAACGTTTGCACCGTTTACGTCATGTTCTACTTGCGGAAGCGGATAACGCCGGTATCCCCGCATATCGGCTCCGTCGGCATTACGCTGAATGTTCGTCACCTCGTGGTTATAGTCGATAGCCGGCAGGAGGTTGGGATATCCCGTACGCCGCCATTCAGCCCATGCCTCGGCACTTCCGTAAGGATACATGGCAATGTATTTTTGCGTAATGATTTGCCCCAACTGTCCGGCAGGATTGTCGCTCCACGCCACGGTAATGTCGGATGCAAACGATGCGTTGTTAAACTGGGCATACTTGCTGTCGGTAAACGCTCCCCGCTTGTTCCGGTTACTCAGATAGTTACCTATATTTACCTGATGCATGTTCATCGACAGTTCGATGCCCTGCGTGTAGAAGGTTTCGGCATTACCGCCCATGTTCCAGCCTTTAAGCGCACCTTCCGCCCGGAGAAAAGCCACTTCGGAAGCCGTGAGCCACACCACCGGGTCGGTCATGCCCACCTTCGGCAAGCAGTAGATGTTTCCGCTAATCAGTTCTTCTTTGGCAGGCAGATTCACGCCCGACCGCAATCCGAAGTACGTATCCCGTCCGCTACGGCTGGTAGGTTCGAAGTAAGCCTCCAAGCGCGGGTCAGAATACGCCGTCATGTAAGCAATGATGTCTGCTCCGCAGCGCGTATCTCCCCAGTTGACACTCATCTTATAGAACGGATTATCCGACGTGGGTTTCGTGGCATTGTCGGTATTGTTTTCTATAACCCCTGCTTTTACAGCCTCTTCCGCCCAAGCCTTTGCTTCATTGGGCAACTTACCGGAAGTACGCATGGCAAGACGTAACTTGAGTGAGTTGGCAAACTTCGCCCATTTGTTCAAGTCTCCGCCGTAAACGTCATCTTGCGTGGTCCATGCCGCTCTTTCTACATTCGTCAGCGTAGCAGATGATAAAGTCTGCGAAGCCCACGTCAGTTCTTCTATCATTTTGCGGTAGATGTATTCCTGCGTCTGATACGGCTTTTGTGCCTCTGTTCCCGAAAATTCGTAAGGGATAGGACCGTACATGTCGGTAAGGCGATGCAGAATGGCAACCTTCAGCACGGTTCCCCATGCGTAGAAAGCATTCTCCCGGTCGGCATTCGTCTCAAGAGCCAGCGCATTATATTGCTTGATGACTTTAACCAAAGATTCGGCATCGGTAAACGGATATTCAATGAATCCCGCATTGTAATTGAATTTCCCGAAATCACTGAATTTAGTCTGTCCCATGTAACCCGACAAGGATTCGCATCCCAAGCTGATGGCATACTGGTAAAGGTTTTCTTGCAGCGGAATCACGATGCCCGTAAGCACGCCACAGTTATTGGCTATCTTCTCTGCGATACCTCCCGACGCCAGCACCTCATCGGTTACGCCGTAGGGGTCGCGGTTATATTCTTCGAAATTCGTCGTACAGCTGCTTATTGCCATACAACCGATAATTCCAGTCAGTATAATTTTCTTCATCTGATTTTTCTTTTTTTAGATTTAGAATTTGGCTTTTACGCTGAATCCGAAACTGCGCAACGACGGCATCATGAAGTAATCAATGCCCTGTGCGTAGTTACCCGTTGACGATACCGCTTCGGGGTCGAACGGAGCTTTGTTATACAGCATCCAGAGGTTTTTCCCTGTGAGCGAAACAGTCAGGTCGAGTACATTGCCCAGCCATTTGCGCGGAATGTTGTACGAGATATATGCTTCGCGCAGACGCACGTTTGTTGCACTGTAAGTATAATATTGCGCCAAGTAATCCTTCGGACGTCCCTGAAGCTGGTAATATTTCTGTGCCGGTATCACGATGCCCTCTGCCACGGTAATGCCTCCCGCGTCGCGTGCATCCGCAGTAGCCTTTGATACGCCCGAATAATCAAGCGCAGCCTGTGTGCCCGATACGACAATACCGCCCAAGCGAGCCGACAGCATAAATCCGAAGCTGAACTGTTTGAAGCGGAAATCGTTTCTCCAGCCCATTGTAGCATCCGGAAGCAGACTACCCAGTTTGAGGTATTCGTTACGCGGCTTCAGGTCTTGCGATACATCAATGTTTCCGTGTACGTCTCTTACAAAATCCGTTTTGGCATAGATGTCTCCCAATGTTCCGCCCGGACGCAAGATGATTTGCGCATTTCCGAAACTCTCTTTCAGCAGTTCGTCTTTGTTAAACAACGGCTCTTCGGGGTTCTGCGGATTGCGTACGTTTTTAACCAGCTCTTTGATTTCATTCTTGTTATATCCGTAAGTGAAATACGTATCCCATGTGAAATTCTTCGAGAGGTCTACCGTAGCTCCCAAGCCCAATTCTACACCACGGTTTTCCACATTACCCGTTTGTACATACGTGTAATTGTAACCTGATGATGCCGACATGGCTGCCCGGATAGTTTGGTTCTTCGTATTGGTTTTATAATAAGTCACATCAAGGCTTATGATATTGCGTAACCACTTGGTTGAAAGTCCCACTTCAAACGAGTTGGTACGTTCCGGTTTCAAATCTTTCAGCGGATAAAATCCTTCTTTCACCCATTTCTTGTCGCTTTGGCTGAAAGTATTCATCTGCATGGTCAGTCCGCGTTGGAAAGGCGAAGCAACTTGCGCGTATGCCAGTCGCAGTTTGGCAAACGAGAGCGAGTTATACATTTTGTCTCTCAGTTCCGATGAAAGCATGTCGGTCAATATCCCCGATAATCCCACAGAAGGATAGAAAAACGACTTGTGATTTGAACCGGCTAATTGCGAAGCCCAGTCGTTTCGTCCCGTAACGGTGAGGTAAATCAAGCGTTTCCAGTTTACTTCCACACTACCGAAGATAGATTGCGTTTGCTCTCTCCATCCTTCTTGATAGAACTGTGCTTTTTTAGCACCCTGTGCAATGTTCTGCACATTAAATACGTTGGGCAGTCCGTCGTCGCGCAGCGGTCCCTGATTGAAAAGCATATCGTTCCGCTGGTCAGTGAGACTCGCACCGAGGTTTACAGCCAATCCCCAATCCTCGCCAATGTTTTTATTCAGATTGGTTAAGACATCCACATAATTCTGCATGTCATATCCGGTATTCATTCCGAAGAATCCGTTCTTGGTACCTCCGTCCATGAGGGTAGCAACCGTACCTACAAAGCGTTTGTCTTTATACTCTTGTGCAGTCCGGTCTATGCGGTAACGTACGCCGATGTCCCACTTCTCAGAGTTCGACCATTCTTTGATGAGATACGACATGCCCAGCGACACGATGAAACGTTTGCGTTCCGAAGTACGGATGTTGCGGTAAGCCGTCCAGTACGGATTCTGCATCGTATAATCTCCTTCGGGGAAAGGACTTGCGGTAAGAATGCCGCGGTCTTCGTCCCATTGTTCGAAATATTTAGCATCATTCCAGTCCAATCCGCGCGGATAAAGATATGCACTCACCAGCGGATTCATATATTCTCCCTGATTCACCATGTTCTGGTCGCGCTGAATGATATACTGCGCACCGAGGTCTACGCGCAGGCGGTCTTTTAACGCCATGCTTGAATTGCGGACAGTGAGGTTATAACGGTCGTATCGGTTGTTCGGGATTAATCCGTTGGCATTTGTAGCAGCCAACGAAACGTATGTCTGATTCTTTTCATTACCTATTGAAAGTGTGACAGAGTTGGTATAAGTAGCCGAAGTTTTAAAGAAATCGGAAGGATGGTAACCCGTAGAAGCCTGCTTGTCTCCCCAACTTACGGCATCGTTCGGCCTGCTTCCGTATGTGTTTTGGAATTCGGGCATTACAAAAGCGTCGGCAAATTCGGCTGCCGATGTGAAAGTAGCTTCCAGTCTGCCTTCTTTTCCCTTCTTGGTAGTAATCAAGATGGCTCCGTTGGCAGCCGACGAACCGTAAAGCGCAGCGGCAGAAGCACCCGTAAGCACAGTCATCGACTCGATGTCATCCGGGTTCAGGTCGGCAATGCCTTCCGTTGTTCCGCGTGAAGCATAACGTCCCGTACCCTGTTCGCCCTGTGCGTTATACATCGGGATACCGTCGATAACATAAAGCGCATTGTTGTTTCCTTCGATGGATTTCGTTCCGCGCATTACCACCTTTGCTGCACCACCCACGCCCGAAGAGCTGGTTTGAATCGTCACGCCGGCTATTTTTCCGCTCAGGCTGTTGATAAGGTTTGCATCCTTTACGCGCGTCAGTTCGTCTGATTTCACACTTTGGGCGTTGTACGACAAGGCTTTTTCCTGACGTTTGATGCCCAATGCGGTAACCACCACCGCGTCGAGCACCTGCGTATCTTCCTGTAACACGATGTCGAGTACGCTCATGCCTGCTTCTATCTTCCGTTTTTCAGGAGTATATCCGATAAAAGAAAACTCCAGTGTAGCACCTACGGGAACGGATATTTGATAGTTTCCGTCCATGTCGGTAGCCGTTCCGTTCGTAGTTCCCGCTTCGAGTACATTAGCCATCATAATCGGCGTATCGGTTTGGTCTACTACCCGTCCGGTTATTGTTACATTTTGCGCCATTGCCGCTCCGGAGTAACAAAGCAGGGCAAACAGCAACATGCTTATTCTGTTTATGTAATTTTTCATATCCGATATTATAAAGTTGGGTTGAGGTCTTCTTTCGCTAATGTTACTTCATGGGTATTTCCGCTTATTGCAGACACATCTATTTCTTTTGCCATTAATTGGAATTCTAAGAAACCTGTCATCACCCGTGTAAGTATAACGATACGTTTTCCGGTATTGATTTCTACGTTTTCTATTGTTACCGGACTGGACGTTCCCTGTAAGGTTTCAGCAGATTGAGTCATTCCATCATAAGGCATATTGGCTCTGATAGCCTCTGCCGCTTCTTTCAGATTCGCCGCATCGTTTAATATGTATACAGATGAATATAAAAAGTGAAGTTGTGCGCCGTCGGGCAATGAAGCCACCGATACCGTGAAAGTTACCGTCTTGTTAATGCCTCCGCTACCTTCGCTAGTAGGAGGAATAAACGGATATTTCATTTCTACCGTAACGATGTCGCTTTCCGGAGTAACCGTTACGTTTTCAGCTATCTTATAATTGTCATAGTATTCCGTATTCCATTTCGGCGCATAGATAACATACTCTTGTTGGGCTTCGGTACAAAACAGTTCGAAGGTTACCACGCCATCTTTCGAGGTATTCTTCTTTTCTACATACGTGCCTTTTTCGGGGTTACCGTGAGTGTTTTCCACGTGCTGCTTCACAGTTTCCCAGTCGGTTTTGTTTATCAGGTAGATTTCTTTTTCGTTGAACGGTTCTTCTGTTTGCGAACCTTCTTCCCCCATCAGATATATGGCAGTAACTTTGATTTGTTTTTTTACTTCCTTATCGAATGTGAGTGAAACATTTTCTTCCGTATCGTATCCTATTTCCTTACTTTTCTTCAGGAAGGGCAGACCTTCTTCCGGTTGCGATAAATAAATCCAATAGGTTTCGGTGGATTTCGGTGAGTCGATAACGAAAGAAGCGGCATTGTTTTCTGCCGTTGCAGCAGCCACATAGAGGTCTTCCTGCGGTTTTTGTCCACCTTTCAGCGACGTCTCAAAGTGGCTGCGGCTTGATTCTTTCACCAGATACAGGTCTTTGCCACTGTATTCCGGAGCCACGGTAACAGCTATCGATGTTTTCCGTATGACTTCTTGAGGCGGAGCTGCCAAGTCGATCGTTTTTTCGATATTGCCTGTCACTACTTCGTACTGCAACTGATTACCGAGGTGGGTTTTCGGCTTGTAACCTGCTTCCGTTTTCTGATAAACGTTGAAGTAGAGTGTTTTCTTATAAAAATCCATCAGGTCGTCGAATACCACTTGACTTCCTTTCACCGGCTGCGATAACAAGAAATCTGCTTCACCGATTTCTTTGCTCACGCCCTGCTCGTTGAACGGACTTTCAGATAAAGCGGCAAGAATCAAGTCTTCTTGCTCTTCTGCATTTTCAAGATGAATGGTCAGGGATGAAGTTTTGTCTTCTGCTTGGGGCTTCTCTTGCCGATATACTTCTTCTGCGATGTCGTCAGAGCAAGCAACCACAGCCAAAAGCACACAAAAACTTCCTAATAAATGTATGATTCTTTTCATTGATTGTGATTTTTTCAAGTATAGACTTGTGGAATGAACTGTGTTTTCCACAAAAAATAAATAGTTTTGTTGTTTAGGTCGGGTGAATAAAACCTTACTGTCTTAGTTTGTGATTTCATACCCAAACTGTCGTGCAGGTACTTTTTTCCATACGTTTATTCAGTTTTTAAGGTGAAACAATGTTTGTAATGTTTACTGTTTTTTGTACTTCCTTAATCTTTTTTGGAAATATCTCGCTTGTTAAGTAACAAACAAGAAGCTGTTTTGTTCGTTGGAAAAAGCAAAAAAAGCAGTCTGATGAATAAAAATTTTCATCGGATGAGGTAAAAGAACTTTATCCTTGCAGGCCTGTTTGGACGATAAACTGCAAGACGAAATTTTTCCGGCGGATACCCCCCGAAAACGCAACCGTTAGTGTCAGTCATTCCATGCGGATGAGTTAACCAATTCTACCCGAAAGACCGATTGGTTTTACCGTTAGCGTTTTCAGGCTCTTGGAAAAGCCTTATAATCTTGAAACAAGCGCATGAAATAAAAAAATAGGCCGTAGAGTTTGATGGGATAGCGGGGCTGGAGAAACAGACCGATTAACGGTGTGGGAATATCAAATAAAAAACTCTTGGCGGATTAATCAGGTTTTAATCACGCCAAGAGTCCGATAAAAAAGTGAGAGTGTAAGTCCGCGAAATTTACTGCCTGCTGTAAACGGCTTTTATCAGCTCGCAAGCCGTATGCAGTCCTATGCTTCCTGTGTTAATCATTAAGTTGTAATGATGAGGCTCGCCCCACTTCATGCCCGTATAATATTCGTAATGAGTGATACGGTTCCGGTTGGTCCGCCTGATGATAGCCTCGGCCTCCTCCTTTTTGATTCCGTATTCGTTGACGCAGCGTTTGTATGCGTTTTCAAAGTCTGAATAACAAAACACCTTGATGGCATGAGGATAGTCTTTCAGAATGAAGTCCGCACATCTTCCTACGATGATGCACGACTCCTTTCGGGCGATTTCTTCGATGATTTTGCTTTCGGCAACGAATAATACATCATCGGTCGACAAGCTGCGCTCTAAAGGAGATTCGCTGTTTTGCGAAACCATGCATTTTAACCAATAAGAAGGGATAGACTGTTCGTTGGCGGTAATATATGCTTCGTCGATACCGCTTTTTTGTGCAGCCAGCTGGATAAGTTCTTTGTCGTAAAGCTTTATGCCCAATTCCTTTGATAACAGTTCACCCAGCAGATGTCCTCCGCTGCCATACTCTCGCGCGATGGTGATAACCGTATGTTCGGGGGCTTTTGCTGCGGCAGTTTCCTTCCCGGCAGGAGCAGTGATCCATTGGTCGAGGAAGTGGTAATACGGACTGACAAAGTGTACGATAGGACCGACAACCAGTGCGGCAATCACCGTTCCCTCTCTTACTCCGTATATACCCGACATAAACAGTAAAGAAAGCAGGCACGCCACGATAACCAATGTAATATCGAAACCTAATTTTACGTAACCGAATTCTTTTTTAAGACGCAAAGAGATGACACGTACAAAGTATTCGCCCGACATCATAGCCACGTTTGCCTTTACTTCTAAGGCAATGCCTACGGCAAGGATGACACATCCGAATACCAGCGTTACTATTTGAGATACATACGTAATAGGATTTAAAGCGTGAAGCATACGCATGGAGCAATCGATGAATGTACCAAAACACAGCGAAATAGGAATTTGAAGCAGGTAGAGCCGTCGGTCTTGTCTGAAAACCTCCCGCGTCATGAAAGGGATTTCAAAGATAATGAAAAGTATGTTGAGAATGATGGTCCATTGCCCCATCGTCATAGGTGTAAACATACTTAACACGTATGTGACGCTGGTGATGGGTGAGGTTCCTAACAGAGCTTTGGTTATGAATGCAATACCAAAGGCATTTACAAAGAGGGATATAAGAAACAGCAGGTAGCGTCTTGATGTAAATTTACTCATAATCGGTTTTATTATAATTTGAATTGCGCTGCAAAGTTTGTGTTATTTCGGCGTTTAGCGGTTATAAAAAAGAAACCAATCTTGGTTAAAAGCGAAACATAGTTTACCTTTGTGCGGATAAATGGTCGGATAACGTGGATTTCTCTTTTTTGGAATACATAAACGGTTTGAAAGAACAACAAAGCGTGTATAGCTGTGTGGTAGATTCGGATTCATCAGACGGAAAGCGGATGGTTTTGTCTGAAGGGTTCTATTTTGTTTTGGTTACAAACGGTACAGCTCTTGTGGAAGATAGTTACCGGAAATATGCGTTAGAAAAATATGATTTGCTTATACTGACTCCAAGCATTACGGTGGCATTTGATACGGCCGATACCGGTTTTTCAATGATTTGTGTTTACATAGAGCCGGCTTATTTCGATACTTTGCCCGATGGTCAGCCGATGTATAATCAACTGGTTCGTTTTCTTGGCAGTTATACATTGCCGGTTCTTCGTTTGGATTCTGCCGGATATGCCTATTTGAAGCAAACGTTGGATTTGTTCCTTGCCGGTTGTCCGGATAGCTATTGCCTGAATCGTGAAGGAATTGGCAGACACTTGTGTAGCTTTTTACTGTTGCAGGTGGCAAATATCTTGCATCAAGACAGCGAACATACGTCTGTTTCCGTGCGTCGTTCGGGGGAAGTTTTCCGTAATTTCAAGAAGCTGTTGGTAGAACATTACCGTACCCATCACCACATCTCGTTTTATGCCGGAAGGCTGAATATTTCTACAACCTATCTGTCGCGTATCGTGAAGCGTGTCACCGGGCGTACGGTTTACTTCCATGTGTCGGAGATTCTTTGCGCAGAGGCGCGACGCTTGCTTGGATGTACAGACTTGGATATAAAAGAAATAGCCGACCGGTTAGGATTTTCTGACCAGTCGGCTTTCGGTAAGTTCTTTTTAAAGAAAACAGGAGTGTCTCCTCTTAAATTCCGTTTGCGGAAAACAGAATGAGATTACCGCTTAAAATTCCAGTGTAGCCACATGCGGGTTATGGTCGGATACAAAACCCGTTTCTCCTTGCGGCTCCTGCGGAATAAAGGCATCGGTTACTTTGATTTGCGGAGTAACAAAGATGTAATCAATCTTCTCGCACGAGTCGGCAGGGATACGGCCGAAGTCATGGAATGTATAGTCTACTCCTTCTTTCTTTTCTGCAATCTTGAAGGCATCCTTCATTACAAACTCGTTGGTGGTGATGGTTTTATAAGCATCCCATTCGTCGGATACGTTGAAGTCGCCCGTCAACACGGCAGGGCGGTCGCCTACAATTTCTTTGATTTTCTCAATAATCAGCAAAGCTCCTTTCGTACGTGCCTCTACGCCTACATGGTCGAAATGCGTATTGACAGCCATGAAGATTTTTCCCGTTTCACGCTCTTTCAGTTTAGCCCATGTAGCAATGCGTGTACAAGCTCCGTCCCATCCGATGAAACCTACGCTGTCAGGATATTGCGAAAGCCAGAATGTATTGCTGTCGAGAACCTCGAAACGGTCTTTCTTGAAAAACAGCGGTGCATATTCTCCCTTTGTCTTTCCATCTTCTCTGCCTACACCCACTTCGGCGTATTCGGGTAAACGGGCTTTCAGGTCTTCCAACTGGTTATGCAGCACTTCCTGCATACCTACGATGTCGAGGTTTTGTGCCTTGATGAATCCGGCTACGGTATCTTTGCGGTACTGCCAGTTGTTCAGGCTGTCTGCGGGATTGTCATAACGGATGTTGAAAGTAGCCCAGCGTACTTGCGTAGTTTGGGGCTGTTGAGTGCAGGAAGCCAAGCCCAAAAGAGCGGCGCCGGCTGCAAATACGAAAATTTGTTTTTTCATACGGTTTATTTGATTAGGGTTTGTTTTCGGCGCAAAGTTAAGACTTATATTTGTGGGTTGAAAAAAACTTTTTATCTTTACGAAAAATTAAAAGCAATGAGTCATATACGATTAGGAAAATATAATCAACTGGAAATAGTGAAGGAGGTTGATTTCGGACTGTATTTAGATGGAGGAGAAGACGGTGAAATCCTGTTGCCGAAACGATACGTCCCTGAAGGATGTAAGCCGGGAGACATGCTGAATGTCTTTATTTATTTGGATATGGACGAACGTTTGGTGGCAACCACCCAAGAACCATACGCACAGGTAGGCGATTTTGCTTGTCTGGAAGTAGCATGGGTGAACCAATTTGGCGCATTCCTGAACTGGGGATTGATGAAAGATCTCTTTGTTCCTTTCCGTGAACAGAAGACAAAGATGGAGAAGGGGCGGAAATACATCGTGCATGTTCACTTGGATACTGAAAGTTACCGCATCGTGGCTTCTGCGAAAATAGAGAGATATCTGTCGAAAGAAAAACCGGAATACGAGCCGGGCGAAGAGGTGGATATACTGGTATGGCAACGGACGGATTTGGGATATAAGGTTATCGTTGACAATGAGTACAGCGGAATGTTGTTCCACAGCGAGATATTTCAGCCGATAGGGATGGGGATGCAGATGAAGGCATACATCAAGCAGGTGCGCGAGGACGGAAAGATAGACCTTGAGCTTCAGCAGAGCGGAATGCGCAAGGTGGATGATTTTGCCCAAGTGCTGTTGCGCTATATCAAGGAGCAGGGGGGACATACCACCATGAACGATAAAACCGATGCCGAGGTTATTTACCAGACTTTCGGGGTAAGTAAAAAGACGTTTAAGAAGGCAGTCGGAGACTTGTATAAGAAGCGGTTGATTGTGTTGGAAGCTGACGGAATCCGCTTGGCGTAAGCATCCGGAAAGCGGGCTGCAAACGTGGAAAAACGCTACCGCATGTTTTCTCTTACATTACCGCATGTTTTGTCAAACGCAAGCGGTAGCACGGGGTAACGCAAGCGGTAGAAATAATGCGTCCATCGGTCTTGGCAAGTGAGCACCGGTTTACCGATATAGAAAAAGGCAGTAGGGTGACTCCTTACTGCCTTTTATTTTGTTGGTTATTAGTATGTTTAGCTGAGTTTTTAGTACGTATCGCGGATGTGCCGGACAGCGATTTCCTCGTCTCCCGTAAAGCGGGGTGACTCGATGGTTATCACACGTTTTTCTCCCGGAAGGAGGTCGAAGAAGTTATCGCTGAAACGTGCGCCTTGTACGGGTATCTCGATGAATACATCTTTCGCCAGCTTGGGGGAAGAAAGCGTTATCGTATAACTGCCATCTGAATACTTTACTTTCCGGCGGATTTTCGTTTCCGGCAGTTTCAGGTCTTTGGTCGGAACAAAGTAGCATACGCTTTGGGCTACCGGCTGCTTCCTGCTGTTTTTCAGGGTTATCAGCAAATAACATTCGGTTAAGTCTTTTGCGGATTTCCAGTAAGCAGTTGTGCTGCCGAAAACTTCGTGCGAAGAATTAGCCGGTAAATCCACTTTACGGCTTTCCTTTTTCCATACCTTGCCCGAAAAGTCGGTCAGACGCATGTCGAGCGTCAGCTCCTGAAGATTGTCGAGAAGGTCGGATATCAGATGTACCCGCAAACTGTCGTTTTTTACTAACGGGCTGATGAGTACCGGTGCAAAAGCGCGCTTGGCTTGATAGTGAAGCGCCTTCCAGTTGCCGTAATAGTCGATGCCCGACCAAGATACTACCGGCCAGCTATCGTTTAGCTGCCAATAAAGCGTACCCATGCAGTACGGACGTTGGCGGCGATGCGCTTCCATGCTGCGGCGCATACCCTGACCCTGTAAAACCAATCCGATGTAAACAAAATCCTCAAAACGTTGAGGCACTTTGAAATAACGCTCCATGCTTTCGGCTATCAGGTCGTTGCCTACCGTACTTTTCTGATGTGCCGTCATCACTTCCGAATCAATCCGGTAGTCGGAAGGAGAAGCAAACGTACGGATGGTTTTCATTTCGGGAAAAGACTGGAAACCATACTCGCTGACGAAACGGCTTCGTTCTTCGTCTGCCGACTCAAACGGCTTTCTGCCATACCAAGTTCCCCAGTTGTGACTGTCGCGTACGCTCCATGATTCGGGCCGTCCCCAGTTGGCGAAGTAAGGCGACGTGTGCATGTAAAACCGCCCTTCATCGAATTTCGCTACTTGGGCAGGTAAAAGTTCATGGAACAGTTTCCGGTAGTCTGTCCCGAAACGCTTGTAGACATCCGCATCAAACCGTTTCTGCCATCCCCAGTACTTGATGCCTTCTTCGATTTCGTTGTTGCCACACCACATAGCCAGACACGCATGATTACGCAGGCGGCGGATGTTATATTCAGCTTCTTCCGCCACTTTCTTTAAGAAAGGCGGGTCTGCCGGATAAGGTGTACAGGCAAACATAAAATCCTGCCAAACCAAAATGCCGTTTTCGTCTGCCAAATCGTAGAAGTAATCATTCTCATATATTCCGCCTCCCCATACACGTATCATGTTCATGTTTGCCTCTTTCACGTCGCGGAACAACGTTTGGTAACGCTCCGCTGTTACGTTAGGCAGCAAAGCATCGGACGGGATATAGTTTGCGCCTTTAGCAAACATCGGAACCCCGTTGACTTCAAAATAGAAAGATTCGCCCGCGCTGTCTTTTTCAGCTACCACGCGGATGGTACGCAGCCCGATGCGATGATGTTTTTCGGCAAGGATTTCATTCTGATAGCTTACTCTGACTGTGAAGTCGTAAAGAGTGGGAGAGCCCCATCCGTTAGGCATCCAACGCTTCGGGTTGCGGATGTCGAGAGGAATATTCACCGAGTTGTATCCCGGTTGCAACGTAACTTGCTGTTTCGCGGCGTTTTCAGTCGCGCCCGACAGAGAACAGTCGATGTCTATTTCTGCCAGTATCGTTTCGCCGGTCACATTATAAATTTCCACTTGGTTAGACAGGCACGCTTTCTCGTCGGTAAGCGACAGTTGTTTCACATAATAATCGTCAATGCGCGCCACATTGTACAGTTGCAGCGTGACAGGTCGCCAGATGCCGCAGGTAGCCATCCGTATCCCCCAGTCCCAGCCGAAACTGTAAGGAGCTTTCCGGCTGAAGATGCTGACCTTTTTGTCTGCATGGTCATTGTCTGCCGGATACTCGAAACCATTGGTTTCCCATTGCGGAAGAGTCTCTTTAATCGGTGAACGGAAAACCACCCGCAAGTGATTTTCGCCGCAGCGCAACATGTCTTTCACCTCAACGGCATATCCCTTGAACATATTGTCGGCAGCAAGGATTCGCGCACCGTTCAAATACACATCGGCATACGTGTCAAGTCCTTCGAAGACAAGGCGTGCCGCCTGTCGTTTCATTTGGTCTTCACTGAGTGAGAAACAGGTTTTATATTCCCAATCTTCGTTCTCAACCCACTGTATTTTCTGTTCATTCGTTCCGAAAAAAGGGTCGGGCAGCAGGTTATGGCGTAACAAGTCTTGATGTATCGTACCCGGAACGGTGGCAGACAGCCAATCGTTGCTTCCCGATTTTGCAAAACTCCAGCACGTATCAAGTTTTATGATTTCGGGTTGTAGTTCCGATTGCCCGAACAAAAGAGTAGCATAGCAAAGCATTATAAGAAGAAGGTTACGTTTCATAATGTTTTCATGGTATATAAATAAAACGCGGATTACACGGAACTTCACGGAAACCGTGTTGCATAGTGTAATCCGCGTCAAAAGACATCAGTTGTAGCGTATCGGATACGCTTCCTTATTATCGGATTTAGTTAAGAAGCGAAACAGAATGAATTAGTTCTTCTGTTGCTGTTTCAGTTTTTCTTCAATCGGGTCTTGATATTGCGTTTGAAGTTTCACTAATTCGGCTTTCAGGTCTTCCGTTATCTTTTCGTAACCGGGTTTGCCGTATAAGTTGTGCATTTCAGTCGGGTCTTCTTGAAGGTCGTACAATTCCCATTCATCAATGTCGTTATAGAAATGAATCAGCTTATACCGTTCGGTGCGCACCCCGTAATGACGTTTTACCATGTGTTCGGCAGGGAACTCATAGAAATGGTAGTACAAAGATTTCCGCCAGTCGGCAGGTTTCTCTCCTTTCAGCAGAGGCAGCAACGATACCCCCTGAATATCTTCCGGAATCGGTGCGCCTGCCAAATCGAGGAACGTAGGTGCATAGTCGATATTTTGTACCATCTGCGGAATTTCTCCCTTCGCTTTGAAGTCTTTCGGCAAGTGCATGATTAGCGGCGTATGCATAGACTCTTCGTACATGAATCGCTTGTCGAACCAGCCATGTTCGCCCATATAGAAACCCTGATCGGATGTATAAACCACCAGCGTATTATCCAGCAAGCCTTTTTCTTTCAGATAATCGAGTACGCGCCCCACATTGTCATCTAATGATTTTACAACTTTCGAGTAATCGCGCATATAGCGTTGGTACTTCCATTCTGCCAATTCTTTTCCCTTCGGGTTCTTTTTATAGAAATCTTCGATAATCGGTTCGTAAAACGCATCGTAAACTTTGCGGTCTTCCGGACTCAAACGTCCCACGTAACTTTCATAACGTTCTTTCAAAGGAGTTTCCTTATCGGCGCGGTCCATCTTGTTGTCATAAATGATATCCATATCTTTCAGGATATTCATCTCTTGAGCCGCTGCAGCCGGGCGTCCCTCGTAATCGTCGTAGAAATTGTCGGGTAGGGGGAAAGTCTTGTCCTCGTACAGAGACAGGTATTTCAGTTCCGGCAACCAGTTGCGGTGGATAGCCTTGTGATGGATGAAAATACAGAACGGTTTATTCTTGTCGCGCTGGTTCTCCATCCAGTCGATACTCATATCGGTTATCAGATTGGTGATATATCCCTCTTTCCGTATCGTATCATTATCCATGTTAATAAAGTCCGGATTATAATAATCGCCCTGTTCCGGTACAATTTCCCAATGGTCGAATCCGGTAGGCAGACTAATCAAATGCCATTTTCCGATAAGAGCCGTCTGATAACCTGCCTGTTGCAGGAGCTTGGGCATCGTTTGTTGCGAACCGTCGAATACGCAGGTGGTATTATCTGTAAAGCCGTTGGCATGACTGTGTTTACCCGTCAGCATACAAGCGCGGCTGGGACCACTCAGTGAGTTGGCAACAAAGCTGTTGGTGAAAATAACCCCATCATTGGCAATGCGATCGAGGTTTGGCGTTTCGATAAGATGATTACCGTAACAACTCATCATCTGAGCCGTATGGTCATCAGTCATGATATACACAATGTTGTATTGTTTTGCTGCCTCCTTTTCTTCGGTACATGAAGCCAATGAAGCAAGTGCAGCCATTCCCGTCAGTGGGTAAAGGAATGCGGAAGTCAGTTGTTTCATAGAATATGTAAAAGTTTAAATAGTAAATTTGCCATGCAGGGAAACGTAATATTGACAAAGATACGTTTTTGTTATGGAAATAAAAAGAAAATGCGCGGAGAATCGGACGTTACATCCGACCTCCGTGCATTTTATATTAAGTTATAAAAAGATTACCAGCCGGGGTTTTGTTCCCATTGTCCGCTGGTCAGACCATCCGGACCTAACATCTCTTCTCGGATAGGCAACAAGTAGTCACGGTTTACATTAAACTGCCATCCATTAGGATAACTTGCCGGGTTAGCAGAAATAATGTAACCTTCAGAATTTAACCAAAAACCGTCACCCGGCGTTAATTTGTCTGAAAATTCAGTTTCTAAATTAGTACCTGTGTAAAGTGCACCTAATGGATATTTGCCTACAATTAATTCATCAGCTGCAGCCCAACGTAAAATATCTGTCAAGCGTGCATTCTCAGCTGCTTTTTCCACACGGCGTTCACGGCGTACTGCTTGAATGTATTTATCCAAATTATGGAACGGATAATCTGCATCTGTGTTATATTCTCTATCAAAATCTACATCTGGCATGTCTACACGCTGGCGTAAGGGATGCAAGGCATTAATGATACGCTGTGCGTTTGCGGCACCATCTAATTCAGCCAAAGCTTCTGCATAATTCAATAAAATGTCAGCATAACGGAATTGAATGGCAGGAGCTTGTCCTCGCCCTTCTTCATTATAAGAAGCTTCAAGGGTGGTGTTGAATTCTTCATATTTTAACAAAGAATATCCCGTGGTGTTTTGGTGGTAATCTGTACGGTCTAATGGCGGCCATTCAAAATAGACTCCGCCGTTTTCACTTCTGATTTGTTGTCCGGGGGTAAAAACAGTTTGGGATAAACGAGGATCGCGCAAGGTTGGAGATAATTCTACACCATACGTACGCTTGGCGTTCAACTTTTCAGCACCTTCAAATAATTCACCGTTTCTTTTCAAATAGTCATCTACCAATGATGCCGAAACTCCCTTGTTTCCGCCTCCATAACAAGAGTAATATGTTACGTTATGACCTATATTTGCAGCAGCATTGTATTGTTTCCACCAAAGTACCTCTTGATTTCCGGTTAGGTCAAGTGTGATAAACAAATCACGATAGTCAGTCAAAGGATCACCTGTATTGTGAATTTGCCAAACATCACGTTGCATAACCTCTTCTGCAGCCTTTACAGCTTGATTCAACCAGTCTGTTATCTGTTCTTCTGCGTTAGTCAATGTCGTATCATAGAATTTGTCATTTTCAGCTCGATGATATTTTTCCCATGTAGCGGCGAATAAGGCTACTTCGCTTTTTAAAGCCCGTGCTACATCTCTGTGTACACGTCCTGTTGCATTAGAACTTTGTTCGTTTAGATTCTCAATAGCCAAATCCAAATCAGTAAGGATATAATTAGTTAGCTCCGTACGGGTATTGCGCGGGCGTGCCATTAATTCGGTATTAGGGTCTAAAGGAGTATCTAACCATGTTACGCCTCCATAATTCACCAATAAATGGTAATAATAAGCTGCTCGGAAATAATAAGCTTCTCCTAAACATTGTTTAAAAGCGTCAGACTCTTGATCTTCACATCTGCCGATATTCTGTAACAAGAAGTTTACATTACGAATAGCACTGTAATCAGTCATCTCCACAGCATTTGCTATGGATGTGTTTCCGGATAAGCGTGAATCGAATTCATTAGGCAGCAAGTTGTCACTGGCCGCATCACCGAAAGCAAGACCGCTACTTGCATTACTTGGATGTGTTTTTATAGCTGTGTTATTTACAGTTCCGCCTCCGCTTCTCGGAACGCTTCCTTGATAAAACATATTTAAGTACATCTGTATCTCATTGGTTGTAGAGAAAGCTTCAGATGTTGAAAGTTCTCCTTTAGGCTCTTGGTTCATGTCAAAGCAAGAAGCAAGTCCCAAACATAAAACAGAACTTATTAATAAATGTATCTTTTTCATAATCATATCCTATAAATTACATATTCAAAATAACTCCGAAAGAGAATACCCTCGTCATCGGATAGTTCTTACCTGCATAATCATTAGAGCTGCCATAACCACTATATGTAAACAAACCTTCAGGGTCAAAGATGTTGCTTAGTTTGGTGAAGGTCAACAAATTTTCGCCAGAGAAGAATACTTGGGCTTTAGTAAGATGTACTTTGCTAATCCATTTCTCAGGTAAATCATAGCTGATGGTTAAGTTTTTCAAACGGCAGTAAGCAGCATTTTGTATATAGCGGTCACTTCTTTCCGATGTCTTGGCTCTCAGGTTCTGTAAACGTGCACCGGCCGCACCGATATACGGCTTCGGGTAGTAAGCACCTGGATTGTCTTCTGTCCAATAATCCATGTGTTCTTTAAATACGTTTACTTGTGCCAATGCTCCTGAACCCCAAAAATAAGCAGTTCCTTTATCCGGGCACCAATCACGTTTTCCTACGCCTTGAAACATTAAACTCAATGAGAGTCCTTTCCAAGAGATAGAACCGTTAATGGTATATTGATAACGAGGAGTTGTATTACCAATGACAGTCATATCTCCCATATCACCAACTCTATTAGTACCTTTGTCAATAGAACCATCATTATTTAAATCAATATATTTAACATCGCCGGGTTCCCATGCCAATGGTGAAATGTCGGTTAAATCGTATGCCGCATTATAAGCATCGGCTTCATCTTGGGTTTGAATAATTCCAGAAGCCCGGTATCCCCAAATTTCTCCCATTTTCTTACCTTTATACCAGCCTGTGCTATTTTCGTTATCTCCTGCGGGGTCTGTATAGCCGCCATCGTATGCTGTGATTTCGGCAGTAGCGTCAGAAAGTGAACCTCCGATAGTGTAATCAATATCACTGCCGATTTTACCTCTCCATTGCAAGGTCAATTCCCAACCGCGATTGCGCATTTCCGCATTGTTGGTTTCGGGTGCTACAGCACCGAATATATCTGATAAAGGAGCTGACGGACCTAACATATCGCGGGTGTCACGTTGGAAAATATCAAACGTACCGGTTAATGAATTGTTAAAGAATCCAAAATCAATACCAATGTTTTTATGGTCTACTTTTTCCCATGTTGTGTTGGAGTCAATTACATCGCCCGGACGATAATATCCAGAACGTATACCATTGAAATACCAGTTGCCAATACCTGACGGATCCATGGAGGAAGCGAATGTATAATAAGCAGCTCCGGTTTGGTTACCTAATAATCCCCAGGATACACGTAGTTTCAAGTTAGATAAAACATCGCGTGTTTTCTCCATAAAAGCTTCTTCACTGATACGCCAGCCTAAAGAAACAGAAGGAAAGAATCCCCAACGATTTCCTTTGGCGAAACGGGAAGAACCATCATAACGTGCATTGAATTCTAAGAGATAACGATCTTTGAAATCGTAATTGATACGTCCGAAATAGCCACGAGTAGCCCACGCATAACGGTTGTCACGTACGGTTAGGTCACCATCTGCCATTTCAAGACTTGGATTGGAAGCATATTGCAAGTCCAATACTTGATTATAAAGATATCTGTATTTATAATATTCCTCTTGATAACCAATCATGACAGTAAAGTTATGCTTGTCAGCCAGTGAGAAATTATAGTTAGTGTAAATGTTGAGCGACTGATATTGGTTATTCATGGCATAGCGGGTATATTTTCCACCTTCTACTACTCCTAATTCTCCGCGAGTTCCCACATCATATGTTTCTCCGTCGGCTCTGGGTATCAAGGGAGCAATTTGTACGGCTTCATAATCACGGGTATTGTAGCGGTAAGTATAATCTACGAAAATACGCCAGTTCTTAATCGGTTCAAATTCCAAGCCTCCGGTCATTGTCAAGTTATTGTTTTCTGTAACGGTATTTGTTCCACTCTGTAAATAGGGAATCATAGAGGCTTCAGTGAAGTTTCCGTTTGGATCAATGACGCTGGTAGTAGGACGGAAACGTGCCAAGTTATGATAGAACCCCTCATTTAACCCACCGTCACCAAACGGTGTTTCATTATTTGAGTTCATGTATTTGGTGTTCACTTTTAGCTTCATCCAATCGGTTACCTGAGCATTGATGGTTGTATTAAAATTGAAACGTCTATAATCAATGTCTGCATAACGTAATAAACCCTCTTCTTTATACATGCCGCCGGATACATAATATTGTGCTTTCTCACCGCCGCCGCTGACGCTGACGTTGTGGTTTTGTTTAAATGCCGCATTTTTATAATGCAAATCGAAATAGTTTACGTTTCCTATACCGTCAGGGCTGTTGGTAAAGGTGTTGACCAATGTTTGTCCCGGAGTTAGATTCATCCACGGGTCTACGCTGCTTGGGTCTCGCATGTATTGTTCTAACAATGCGATTTTTTCTTCACCGTATTGTGTGGTCTGATTATTGTTGTAGAGACCTGCATCGAAATATCTGGCAAAATCAGCTGCATTAACCATCTCCGGCAATGACATCGGAGAACTCCATCCTAACGTTGCCTGATAGCTTACACGGGCTTTACCTTCTTTGCCTTTTTTGGTTGTAACCAAAATCACACCGTATGCCGCACGTGCACCGTAGATAGATGAAGCGGCAGCATCTTTCAGTACAGAGATGTTTTCGATGTCATTCGGGTTTACATCTGCCAAATCCATTTCCACACCGTCGACCAATACATACGGAGAACCAGTTCCCGATAGGTTACCTTGACCACGCAACTGCAATGAAGAAGTGGCACCCGGACGTCCGGCATTGGTGTTGTCAACATACAAACCCGGAACCAAACCTTGCAAACTTTGGGTGGCGTTTGCTAACGGACGTTGTTCCAATGTCTCACCTTCAACGGTAGCTACCGAACCCGTCAGGTTCACTTTTTTCTGTACACCGTAACCTACTACTACTACTTCGTCCAGCAGTTGGTTATCTTCTTTTAATGTGATGTTGAGAATTTTTCCCGGCGTAGCTTTGATTTCTTGGGTGGCGTATCCGATGTAGGAAATTTCAATTACGCCGTTTTGAGGAATGTTCAACGTGAAGTTTCCGTCAAGGTCGGTTATAACTCCATTTGTCGGATTTCCTTTTTCTACTACTGATGCACCGATAACGGGCATTCCTGTTGCATCATATACCACACCTTTTACCTCCACGGTTTGTTGGACAACTTTCATTGCATCGTTGCCAACTGCTACCTCTTCGGCATTCATCAGTTGTGGACATGCCAATAAAACTGCGGCTCCACAAAGCGATACCCGCTTGAAAAAGCCTTTACTAAACACACACAGATTCATAAAACTTTTTTAATATTTGGTATTAGGTACTAAAATGAATTTCCCTTTACATTTCCTGCTATCAGGATATTAGTAATAATGTATCTCTCTTTTTTTAGAAAAACAGGCACTCATTCGTCTTTTAATAATCAAATATGCAACAAACATACAAAAAATTATTAATTAAACCAATAAACTATAAGAAAATAATTATTTTTGCATAATAGTATTTTAAAAAGTTATCATTATGACCAAGATTCAGGTAAAGACATGGGCATTCTGTCTGTTTGCGGCAGGGGCTCTGGCTGCATGTTCGCCGAGAGAGGTACAGACCGGCGATTTGAATGTGATTCCGCAGCCTCAAGAAATTGCTGAAGTTGCAGATGCTTCGCCTTTTGTTATCCGCTCTTCAACTAAAATTTGTTATCCGGAAGGAAATGAAAAATTAGAACGAACCGCTCGCTTGCTGGCTACATATATTAAAGATGTGACTGGTGCGGAGGTGAAAACTACTACCGAAGCTGCCGGAAATAATTGTATTGCGTTAGGTATTGACCCGGCTATCGCTCAGAAAGACGGTTATGTACTGGATATTACTGCCGACCGCGTTACTTTGAACGGTTCTACGGAAGCGGGTGTGTTTTATGGTGCTCAAACCATACATAAGGCACTTCCCATTACCGGAGGAAAAGCCGACGGCGCGCTGCCTGCCGGAACGGTGAAAGACTTTCCTCGTTACGGATATCGTGGATTCATGATTGATGTTTGTCGTCATTTTTTCCCGAAAGAATACTTGAAAGAACTGATAGATGTTATGGCTTTACATAACATTAATTACTTCCATTGGCATTTAAGCGAAGATCAGGGATGGCGTATCGAAATCAAGAAATACCCTAAGCTGACAGAGGTCGGTTCTTACCGTAAAGAAACCATTACGGCTCCGGGCTCAGGCAAGTTCGACGGTGTTCCGGTAAGCGGATTCTATACGCAGGAAGATGCGAAAGAAATCGTGGCATACGCGGCAGAACGCTTCATTACGGTAATTCCCGAAATCGACATGCCGGGTCACATGCTGGCTGCTTTGGCATCATATCCCGAATTGGGATGTACGGGTGGTCCGTATGAAACGGCTACCAAGTTTGGCGTGTTTAAAGAAGTGCTTTGCGGAGGCAATGAAAAAACGCTTCAATTTGCAAAAGATGTGGTTAATGAAATAATGGATATATTCCCCGATGCTCCTTATATACATATAGGTGGCGACGAATGTCCGAAAGCAGAGTGGGAAAAATGTCCCAAGTGTCAGGCGAAAATCAAAGAGCTTGGCTTGCGCGACACCAAAGAACACAGCAAAGAAAACCAGTTGCAGGTTTATTTTATGAACGAAGTAGAGAAGGAAATCGCCAAGCGCGGCAAGAAGATGTTGGCATGGGATGAGATACTGGAAGGAAACCCCAATCCTGAAACTACTACCGTGATGGCATGGACGGGCGTACCGGCATCTGTCAAGGCAGCTCAGTTAGGACATCCTACCATCGTGTGTCCCATCAGTCACCTTTACTTCAGCAATCCGGGATATAACCGCTTGCGCGGTATCAGCAGCGTAGAGCGCGTATACAATTTTGAGCCTGAATCGGAAAAACTGACACCCGAAGAAAAGAAAAACATCATCGGTGTGCAGGGATGTATCTGGACGGAGTGGACGAAAGACAGCGTGAAGATGGAATGGCAGATGATGCCGCGCATTGCCGCGCTGAGCGAATTGCAGTGGAGCAATCCTGAAAAGAAAGACCTGAACGGATTCTTGAAACGTCTGCGTCATCAGTTGGATTTATACAGCTTATACGGTTTCCATTACAAAGAAGACATCGAAGAGGTTACCATCAGTGCAACACCGAAAGGAGAGGGCGGTGCAGCCGAAGTTACACTGAGTACGTTCGATAACGCTCCCGTTTATTATACGCTCGATGGTTCGGAGCCTACCGCGGCTTCGCAGCAATATACCGAACCGTTTACTGTCGATAAAACAACTACGATAAAAGCTATAGCTATCCGTGACGGACGGGAAAGTAACGTTGCAGAAGTAACCTTGAAATATAATTTGGCCACCATGCGCCCGATTACGCTGAAGTCAGAACCCGACGCATCGTTCACTTATAAGGGAGCTACTCTGCTGGTCGATGGTTTGGAAGGCGACGACAACTATCGTTCCGGACGTTACATCGGTTTCTACGGACAAAACTTCGATGCGGTAGTCGATTTGCAAGAGCCGAAAGACATCTCCTCGGTCTCAATAGGTACGTACCTCGTTCCGGGCGATTACATCTTCGGGTTGACCGGACTGGAAGTTTATGCTTCCGAAGACGGAAAAAACTTCCGCAAGATTGCTTCTAAGTCGATTCCTGTTCTTGAGAAGGGCAGCAAAAACAACGTGTTGAAGCGTGAAGAAATCAGTTTCGACAAAACGAACACGCGCTACGTGCGTGTCGTGGGTAAAAATACTCCGGTACTACCGAAGTGGCATTCGGGAGCTGGTAAGAAATCTTTCTTGTTCTTCGATGAAATTGCCATCAACTGATTGTTGACATGATCTGCACGAGAAATATCTTTTTGAAATCAAGGGAGTTGGAAAGGGTTATCTCGTTGGGCAATGAATTGGCGATTGTTCTAATTACTGTAGTCTGCATCGCTTTGCTTTTTCAGGTAACTCCTTACTGATATAAATGTACAAAAATAAAACCAGTCCGAAAAGAGAATACTACAAATTCCTTTAGGACTGGTTAAACAAAATCTATTTCTCAAAATCCATTTCAAAAGTAAATAAAGCACTATAAAATAGGGGATTATCGGAAAAATCCCCTATTTTTGTAATTGGATGGAGCTAACTCCGTCTAAGACATGTTAATAAAAAGAAGCGTTGTGCTTTTCTTGCGAGTGTAAAGCCTGAGAAACTGAACAATCGTATGACAAGAAGGCATTGCAGTTCCACACTTCGTGGTTATTAAACAATTAATAAATTGTGTCACTTAAAAAATATTGATATGATGAAAGCATTCAAATTATGGATTTCTATCGTACTCACGGTTATAATGTTTAGTAGTTGTGGTGCATTAAAAACACCCGTAATAGTTAGGAATGCCCCAATAGAAGGGTATAGATACGTTTTTATAACACCAACAAAAGAATTGACATCAAGTGCAGGAGGCACTTATGGAGGACAATATGGTATATATGGAGCTTCAACGACTAAAAGTGTTAACCCAAGTGATGTTATTTCTGGTGGACTTATAAAAAATGGATTTGTTGTATTACCCGAATTGAAATCTGAATTAAATAATAAAACTCTGATTGTAAACTATGGTGAAAGCGGTAGAAGAAATAGAGGATTAGGTTATACAATAGAAGTAACAATACAGTTTATTTCAGCTGAAACTCATGAATTGGTTTGCTCTTGTACAGCTGAGGGGCAAGGGGAAACAGAAGCCGATGATATTCGACAAGCAATTAGAAGGGCTTTGGCTGGACTATTTGATAATAAATAGGTAACTTTTTATGCCGTCATTTCTTGTTTTGGTATTAAGTATCGCTACTATAATAGGTGCAGTCATAGTAGCGATACGGTTATTGCTAAAAAAGAAGTCAAATGAACTGTCAGAGCGCATAGCAACCATTACTCCTTATAGGGATATACAAGAACACAGAGAAAAAGAATTAAGTCAAAGCAATAAAAGTTTTTTCATTGATATTGAAACTGATTTAAGGAACAGTTTTAATGGATATATAATATCTTCTTCGGAAGAGGAACAATTTACGAAATACTACACAGGGTTCTTCCATGAAGTGAATTCCTTGCTGAAAAGTCTTGAGGCATTTCATATAGAACCATCCGAGACAATCTCAAAATTCACACATGATTTCGGAAATATCCACTCAATTGTAAAAAGGCATAATGAGCAGGTTATCCAAGATACTCTTGATACCCACAAAGACTTCTTCGACCATTGCCTTAAATACCCGTTAGACAAGCAACAAAGGCGTTCAATCGTGTCCGAAGAAGATAATTGTTTGGTGGTAAGTAGCGCAGGAAGTGGAAAAACATCGTCTATCGTAGGAAAGGTAAGGTATCTGATTGACATCAAACACATCAATCCTCAAAACATTCTTCTTATCAGCTATACAAACAAGGCTGCTGCCGAGTTGACGGAAAGGATGGGGATTGCAGGGCTAAGAGGATACACTTTTCATAAACTTGCCATTGATATCATCGGGAAAGCGACAGGACAGAAGCCCTCCATCTGCGATAACACAGACGCACTGTTTGTAAAAATCTATCATAAGCTATTGGAAGATGAGGATTTCAAAAAGAGCATCGTCGAATACTTTGTTGACTATCAGGTGCAAGAAGCGGATTGGGAGCATCGTAAGAATGAACGCAGACAGCAACTCTCCGAATTGAAAGAAACACGTTTGAAAGCCCAAATTCCCGACATGGATGGGAAGACCATTTATGTTCGTAGTGAACAGGAGCAGAAAATCTGTTTTGCATTATCTTCTTTGGGTGTGAAATTCAGGTATGAAGAACCTTATGAACATCCATTGGCAGATGAAATGCACTCACAATACAGACCCGATTTTTCCATTTACTTTGAACTGGATGGCAAGACAAAACGTATTTATTTAGAGCATTTTGGTGTGGACGAACATGGACTTGTTCCCACATGGTTTGCAAAAGACAAAGGCATTACTTATGAAGAAGCAAACCAAAAATACAATGACGGAATAACATGGAAAAAAGCAGCCCATGAGAAGTTTGGAACTGTATTGCTGACAACTTCAAGTGCTGATTTCCGTTATTCGGATATTCGGCATACATTAAAAGCTTCGTTGGAAAAGGTTGATGTTCCTGTTCAAGAAAAAACAGATGCCGAATTATACGATATGGTTCTTCCTCCAAATAGTAAACAGGAAAAGGCTTTCATTCGGCTTGTTGTAACTTTTGTGACATTGATTAAGTCAAGCTGCAAGTCTATACAAGAAGTCTTGAAACAGGCTAAAAATGTTGGAGACGAGCGCAGTATATTCATTATAAAGAGAATATTTCAGCCTGTTTATGAACGGTATATTGAAGAATTGAAAAACAGCAATCAGATAGACTTTACCGATGCTATTCTGCAAGCCACGGAAATATGCCATTCCTCTCATCCTGTAAAGTATGAGTATATCATCGTTGACGAGTTCCAAGATATATCAGTTGACCGCTACAATTTCCTTAAAGTACTCCGAGAAGGCAATCCTCCTGCAAAATTGTATTGTGTGGGCGATGATTGGCAATCCATATACCGCTTTTCAGGAAGCGACATGGCTCTTTTCAATCAGTTCTCAGATTATTTCGGTTCCACAGAAATCAATAGAATCGAGACGACATACCGTTTTGGAGAACCTTTGGTAAGCCTATCATCGCAGTTCATTCAGCGGAACAAGGCACAGATAAAAAAGGATATACACCCATTCAATCCACAGACTAAAACCGAATTACAATTCTGTGCTTATGAACGGAGTGACTATTGCAACGCTATCGGACAATTGGTAGCGTCTATTCCTGCGGATAAATCCATCTTTTTGTTAGGGCGGTATTCCTTTGACGATTACTATTTGTCGTTTCTATACAAATCAGTGAAAGAGGGAAATCGCTTTTACTACTTCATTGGAGACAGAAAAATTGAATTTTTGACTGTACATAAATCCAAAGGACTTGAAGCGGACTATGTGATAATTCTTCAATGTAATAAAGACACCTATGGATTTCCATCAATGGTAAGCGATGACCCTGTTCTTGATTATGTCCTGACTAAAAGCGACCAATATCCGTATGGTGAAGAACGTAGGTTGTTTTATGTGGCTATCACCAGAGCAAAAATAAAAACATACGTTCTTTATGACAGACGCTTCCCGTCTGTTTTTGTTGACGAGTTCTTACACCCCGAAAAGGTTACGGAAGAAAGTTACGCTAAGCATCCCAATGCCAATAAAAAATGGACGCGCAGTGCTGACAAATTTCTACTCACACTTTACCATGAAGGAAAGAGCATAAAGTACATCGCAGAGAAAATGGGAAGAAGTCAAACCTCTATCGTTATGCGAATAGGAAAATTAGAAGGTAAGCAATGATAAAAAGCGCTTATTATTTTTTTATTCGATAAATTATATTAAGTTGTTGATATAACCCCAAAAGTAGCAAGTGGCCTGCCTTTGATGAAACCAATATCAAGGGCAGGTTTCTTTTTTTTATACGGATAATTTGTTCTGTTACTCTTTCTATTTACGACAAAATTTGCTAATTTTGCTTTTGTAGGTAACCGTGGTGATTGTTTGGAGGTTTAGTTGACGCTATACGATACATTTTTCGCTATATCTCTATGAGCCTTAAAAGGTAAGTGATTGTGTAACCCTGAAAAACAGATGATTATGAAAAAGTTTAAGTCATCATTCTCAAGCGGAATGTTATTGTCAACCTGCATTGTAACTGTTGTGTTGCTTTATGCAATCTATGTAATCGCTCTCCGTATTCCGGTATCTTCTGTCGGGTCATGGCAGTTTTGGATGGCGGTAGCGGCACTGTGTATCATAATCGCAGCCATGTTCCACGGATTTGTATCTCAAATAGAATATGTCGGGTTAACGGAAAACAGCCTTGTTATACAGAAGAAAGTGGGGAAGATTACGCTCCCCTTTAGCGACATTCGGCAGGTGAGATATAAAAAGAGTCTGATGCGGGATATCCGTTTGTGGGGCATCAGCGGCTATTTCGGTCATATCGGGCTGTTCCGGAGCGGAGACAGCGGAAACTATAAGGCATTTGTCAAGAATGGAAACGAGATGGTTGAGATTAAAACCGACAATCAGACTTACGTGGTGAGTTGTGATGACTGCGGACAGCTTCTCGAAGTCTTGAGCAGGCACTGCGGAAACAGAACCGGCCGTTGATTGACAATTATTTTTAACGCACTTTTTATCCCTTTCAAGTGTCCGGCTTGGGAGGGATTTTTTTATGGGTAGCGTTTACCAATCTTATTCGTTAAGTTGTAGGTTTCTTCCGTTAGTTTTATGTATCTTTACGGCTATAATTTTTTAACTGATCGAAATGATTATAGCCCCTTTTGCTAAACCACTGTATATCATGACCAAACCCATCGGTTCGGTGTGTAATTTGGCATGTGATTATTGCTACTATTTGGAAAAATCGAACTTGTATAAAGACATTTCCAAACACGTGATGAGCGATGAGTTGTTAGAAAAATTCATTCGCGAGTATATTCAGGCGCAAACCATGTCAAGCGTTCTTTTTACTTGGCATGGCGGAGAAACCCTGATGCGTCCGCTCAGCTTTTACAAGCGGGTGATGGAACTGCAAAAACGGTATGCGGGCGGCAGAAACATTGAAAACTGCATCCAGACGAACGGAACGCTGCTTACTGACGAGTGGTGTGAGTTTTTCCGCGCCAACAACTGGCTGGTGGGGGTATCTGTCGACGGACCGCAGGAGTTTCACGATGAGTACCGGAGGAACCGGCAGGGGAAACCTTCGTTTGTCAAGGTGATGCAGGGCATCCGCCTGCTGAACAAACACGGGGTGGAGTGGAACGCGCTGGCGGTGGTAAACGATTTTAATGGCGACTATCCGCTGGATTTTTATCACTTTTTCAAGGAAATCGACTGCCATTATATCCAGTTCACCCCCATCGTAGAGCGGATAAAGCGTCGTGCCGACGGGCGTTATCTTGCCACGCCGCTCGATGAGGGTGAGAAGTTGGCGGATTTCTCCGTTTCGCCCGAACAATGGGGCAACTTTCTTTGCACCATTTTCGATGAATGGGTGCGCAATGACGTGGGCAACTTTTATATTCAGTTGTTCGATTCCACGCTGGCAAACTGGGTGGGCGAACAGCCCGGCGTATGCACGCTGGCAAAGCAGTGCGGACACGCCGGCGTGATGGAGTTTAACGGCGATGTCTATTCGTGCGACCACTTTGTATTTCCGGAGTTCAAACTCGGAAACATCCGTGAAAAAAGCCTTGTGGAAATGATGTATGGCGAAAAGCAGCAACAGTTCGGGCGGATGAAGCAAGACAGCCTTCCTACCCAATGCCGCGAGTGTGAGTTTCTGTTTGCCTGCAACGGCGAATGTCCGAAAAACCGTTTTACCCAAACGGCTTCCGGAGAAAGCGGGCTGAATTACCTTTGTGCGGGATACTACCGGTTTTTCCGCCACGCCGCTCCTTACATGGATTATATGAAGAAAGAATTTCTGGCGCAGCGTGCGCCTGCCAACGTGATGGAAGCCATCAGGCGGGGAGAAATCTGATAAACCAGAAAACAGTCAGGCGCAAATCCTATCGGTTAAATGAAACGATACCAACCGATAAGATTTGCGCCTGACCGTTTACTTTCAGAAAGATTATTCCAAAGTAAGCGGAATGCCCTTATAGAAATCGAGAATCTTCGTACGGAACAGGTAGTCGTATTTCGCCTGAATGCGGTCTGATACGGCTTTCATCCAGTTGGTCCGTGCTTCGTTATACTCCGTGGCGTTTGCCTTGCCGTTTACGTATTTTTCTTTCGTCAACTTAAACGAGGCTTGAGCGGCTGTATCGGCGGCCAGACTGCTCCGATACTGGCTTTCGGCACCTACGGCGTTATAATACGCCTGCTGAATCTCTTTATACAGCGTTTTCTTGCTTTCCTCCAACTGCCAGTTCAGTGCGGTTTGTTGTACACGCGCCGAGCGTACCCGATTTCGCGTACTGAGTCGGTTAAAAATAGGCACGCTTAACGACAGTCCGAAGTATTGGCTGAAGTTATCTTGTAATTGCGAGCCGAAGCCGGCATTGTCTCTGCCCGACACCTTATAGTAGTTGGTACTTAATCCGCCTCCGAAACTGAGCTGAGGATAATAAGCACTCTGGGCAATGCGGATATTACGGGCTGCACCTTCCAGCCGGTATTGGGCTGCCTTGATAGAAGGCTTTATCAGCAAGGCTTGATTGTAAATGTCGGTAGGAGAGGTGAGCGTCCCGATAAAGTTGTCGCCTTCTAATTCAGGCGAAACAATGCTGAAGTTATCGGGCGAAGGAAGTTCCAAAAGCTGGCTCAAATCCAACAGTGCAAGCCGGTAGTTATTGTCAGCCTGTACAGCAGACAACTGATCTTGCGCCACGCGCGACTGTGCCTCACGCCATTCCGATTCAGATGCTTTCCCCACTTTGAAATACGCCTCCTGCTGTTCAAGCAGGCTTTGGCTCAGCTTTACTTGTTCGTGGGCTACTTTGCTGAGTTCCTCGTTGAACAACACTTGCAAGTAAGCAGAAGCGACCTGTATGCTGATATCTTCTTTAGCCTTGTTAAGGTCTTCGATGGCTGCTTTCAGATTCAGTTTGGCAAGCGCAATGCTGTTCGGAATTTGCAACCCGGTGAATAGCGGGATACTGGTACTCAGACTCAAACCTGTACTCTGCGTATTGATGCTCTGGTACGTATTGTTCGCCTGAAGGCTTCGTCCGAAGTTAAAAGAATGCGATGCACTACCGTTCAGGTTAGGCAGGCGGCTCCATTTCGCCGTATTCAGTTCTATTTCATTCTGGTCGCGCGTTGCCTCCTGCTGTTTTACCGTCAGATTATGCTCGATGGCATAGTCGATACATTGCTTTAAATCCCATGCCTGTTGTGCGAAAACGGGAGAAACTCCGGTAACGACGGCAAGCGTTACGATGTATTTCGATACTGTTTTCATGGATTATAATTCTTTTTTCAACCCGCGAACCGATTCGCCGGTCTTCAGTCCTTGTTTGATTTCAATCTTGATGCCATCGCTGATACCCGTTGTAACCGGGCGGCGCTCGAATTTCTGTACTGGTACGCTGTCGGTCAGCACATAAACAAATGTAGAATCTCCGCTGAATTCAAGCGCACTTTCGGGGATGGCAAACACATGGTCGGCGCGCTGTAATACCATTTCGGCGTTGGCGCTGTATCCCGAACGAATCGTAACGTTGTCAGGCACGTTGATTGCTGCCTTGATTTCAAACTGGTTAGCACCGTTGTTTTCCACACTCTTCGGCGAAATATACTCCAGACTGGCATCGAACTTCATGTTCTGTAAAGCTCCCAAAGTGATTTTCACCGGAATCCCCTCGCGGATGCGTCCCACCTCAGTCTCGTCAACGTTTCCACGGAATATCAAATCGCTCATGTCGGCCACGGTTGCGATGGTAGTTCCGTCGTTAAACGTATTACTCATGATAACCGAATTACCCACTTTGATAGGCACATCGAGTATCAGTCCGTCGATGGTAGAGCGGATTAATGTACTGCTGAACGATTCGCTGTTTTTTGTAATCCCCTCTTTTACGATTTCCAAATTATCTTTCGCTGCTTGGGTTTCTTCGCGAGCCTGCTGAGCTGCAAGCAACGTCTGTTCGTATTCCTCGCTGCTCACTAATTTGCTGTTGTAAAGTTTTTCCATGCGCTCCAAATTCGTTTCAGCCTGCCGTCCGTTCATCTCCGCCAAGCGCACACGGCTTTCGGCAGCATTCAGCGTACCCAGTTCGGGGATAACTTTTACTTTTGCAATGACTTCTCCCTTTTTAACCGTTTGCCCTGCTTCCTTATAGACTTCGGCAATGATGCCTGAAATCTGCGGTTTGATTTCCACCTCGTCGCGCGGTTCAATCTTTCCGGTAGCCACGGTAGTCTGTATCAGGTCGGTAACCTCCGGAGTGAGGATGTTATATACAGTTTCTTTCGGTTGCGACTTCTGATAAAGGAAAACAAAAGTCCCGATGAAAATTAGTGCGATAAGCACCAATACAGCGATTTTAATGTACTTTTTCATATCTTGCTATTCGTTTTAAATTCAGATAAAATGAGTGGTAGAGTTATAATTAAGTGATGAAAGAGCTATTCATCCCGTATCGCTTCTATCGGCTTTACAGACATGGCACGATAAGCAGGGGCAAGTCCGGCAAGTAACCCCAACACCATCAATAACACACATGCACCGATAGCCTCCCAAAAACTGATTTGGAAATGAACGATGGCGTTTGGTTCGGAAACCGCTTTTTCTACAATATCTAATAAAAAGACAGCGAATGAGATTCCTGCCATTCCCGCCATACTGGTCAGTACCATGCTTTCAGAAAGAATCTGTTGCAAAATATCATTCGGTCGGGCACCAATCGCACGGCGGATACCAATTTCCGTGGTACGCTCTTTAACCGTTACCATCATGATATTGCTTACACCGATAGCCCCGGCAAGCAGCGTACCCAGTCCGACAATCCAACTCAGTATGCGGATGCCCGTAAACAGATTGTCCATCATGCTGAACATAGCCTCGGCATTCAGAATAATCATGGCCTGCTCATCGTCGGGGTGAATAAAGTGAGCCTGTTTAACTACCTGAGCCACTTTCTTTTCTACCTCGCTGATGGCATATCCCTTTTTCGCCGTGTAACAAAGCAACTGAACCTTTTGTCCGAAATTATAATTCTGCTGCATGGTGGTAAAAGGAATGATGATGGAAGTCTCCGAACGTCCCTGTACCGAGATGTTTCCCGTACTCATACTTACGCCGATAACCTGATAATAAATGCCATTGATTTCAACGAATTTACCGCAAGGGTCTCCTCCTTCGGGGAACAATGTTTCATAAATACGCTTCCCGATGATGCACACCTTGCGCCGGTCGCGCACGTCCATCTCGTTCAGATAACGTCCGTAAGTGATAGACGGTTCTTCTATCTCTCCGTATTCGGGGTAAAGCCCTTTCAGCGTACCCGATATCTTATGCTCATTGTAAATAGCTTCGATTCCCCACCGTGCCAGCGACGGAGTGATGACATCCACTTCGCTTACGCTGCGGCGAACCCGCTCTACATCTTTGTTTTCCAAATCCCATGCACGTCCTTGCTGGAATCCCTTGTAAGCTCGTCCGGTTCTGTTCGTTCCCATGAAACCGGAGTTGGTGGCAAATCCTACGAACCCTTGTTGCAGCTTGTCTTGCATACCCTGCGCTCCACCCATTAACGCTACCAGCATGAAAATACCCCAGAAGATACCAAAGGCGGTGAGCAGACTGCGGGTCTTGTTTCGGGTAATGGTGATTAAGATTTCCTCCCATGTGTCTAAATCAAATCGTCTCATAATCAATCGGCTCTAAGTGCTTCTATCGGGCGGATGCGGACAGCCTTGCGGGCAGGAAACAGTCCGGCAAGCGTTCCGGCTATAATTAAAGTTAAAGTAGCTTGGATGGCGATACCCATGTCTACGGTAGGATTCTCGAATACGGTGACAGAAAAAGGTCCGGCATCCATTGTTTGCTTTCCTGCCACTTGGTTCATGTATTCGGTAACTGCTATTCCAGCCACCATCCCTATGTATCCGAAGAAAGTGGTAATCGTAACGCTTTCAGAGATAATCAGCCAAAGAATAGACATCGGCTTGGCACCGAGCGCCTTGCGTATGCCAAACTCATGGGTACGCTCTCGCACGGTAATCAGCATGATATTGCTTACTCCCACGATTCCGCTCAGTAAAGTAAAGATACCGATAACCCAAATGGCAATATGCAATACGCTGGCGGCTGATTGCTGTTGAAGATATTGCGTAAAGCGGTTCCAAATCCAGATAGCACCGTCGTCGTCGGGAGCGAAGTGTTTATTTCCTCCGATTGTTTTTCGGTAATCCCGCTCGAAAGCCTCGTTGGTAGCTTCATCCGTCAGTCCTTTGGTAGAGAATATCAGGTTGTCGATGCTGTCACCTTTATTATATACCACTTGCAAGGTGGTAAAAGGAATCAGTGCGGTAGGTGAGAAACTGTTTTGGTCAGTGTAAATACCTACTACCTGATAAGCTACACCGTTAGAGTTAAGATATTTGCCCAGCGGTTGGGTAGAAGGGAAAAGAATCTTTGCCGTTTTTTCGTGAAGCACGATAACCTTTCTGCGTTCCTGCATGTCGCGCTGATTGATAAACCGTCCTTCCTTCACCTTTACGGCTTCCAGTTCCGGGTAGTTTGGAAATACCCCGTCTATGCCTATGCTTACCGTTTCTTTTCCGTACGCAAGATAAGCATCGCTTTTGCTTACAGTAGCTCCCGTGGCAATGACGTGGTTTGGGAAAGCCCGCTCGGTTAAAAGTCGGTCGCTTTCATCCAAAGAGATGCTTCGTCCCTCCTTAAATCCCTTATAAGGCTTCGATGTAAATCCGGGAAAGATTTTCATGGAGTTCATCATCATGCCTTCCGACTGTCCTTCGAAAGCATGAATCAATCCGTTGCCTGCTCCCAGCAGAACGATAAGCATGAAGATACCCCACGCCACGGAAAAGCCGGTGAGCGCCGTGCGCAGCTTGTTGCGCATGATAGTTCCGTAGATTTCTTGTATCAGGTCAACCATAATCGTGTGCTTTTCTTTTTAGTGTTATTTCATATATCCATTCTTACCGAAAGGCGAAGCATTATGGTCGATGTTATTTTCGATACGTTCGATGATTCCGTCTTTGATATGGATTATTTTGTTTGTTTGATTTGCCACACCGCTTTCGTGAGTAACCACCACGATAGTCAGTCCTTCCTTGTCGTGCAGTTCTTTTAATATATTCATTACCTCTACCGAAGTTTTACTGTCTAAAGCACCGGTAGGTTCATCTGCAAGGATGATTTGCGGTTTCGATATCAGGGCACGGGCAATGGCAACACGCTGTTTTTGTCCGCCCGAAAGTTCGTTAGGCATGTGGTGTGCCCATTCCTTCAGTCCCAGTTTCTCCAGATATTCTAAAGCTAACTGATTACGCTTTTTGCGGTTGATGCCCTGATAGTAGAGCGGCAGGGCAACATTTTCCATTGCGTTTTTGAATGAAATCAGATTAAACGATTGGAAGATGAATCCAATCATTCGGTTTCGGTATTCCGCCGCCCGCGTTTCGCTCAGATTTCGGATAAGCGTATCATTCAAATAATATTCTCCCGAATCGTAGTTATCTAATATTCCCAGAATATTCAGTAATGTAGATTTACCCGAACCGGAAGCTCCCATGATGGAAACAAATTCCCCTTTCTCAATATCTAGATTGATGCCTTTCAGTACGTGAAGCGGTGCCCCGTTGTGATACGTTTTGTTTATATCTTTTAAGTGTATCATTCTATTATAATCTTTGGTTTCCGTCTTGTTAGACGCTGCGAATATAGAAAAAGTTACACAGTTGCGTAAATAAACGGAAAAAAATTTGCTCTATATGTGTCGAATCCTTACTTTTGTCTGTATAATTAACCCTAAAATATAAACATCATGACTATAAACATGGAAAAACCGTATGTGGTAGGTATGGATATCGGCGGTACGAATACTGTTTTTGGTATCGTGGATTCACGTGGTAATGTGCTGTCTTCTGATTCTATCAAGACGCAGCAGCATGAGGATATTGACGAATATGTAGATGCAGTTTGCAAGAAGTTGATTCCGTTGATACAGGCTGTTGGCGGTACGGAAAAGATTAAAGGTATGGGCGTTGGAGCTCCGAACGGTAATTTCTATAACGGAACTATCGAATTTGCTCCCAATCTGCCGTGGAAAGGAGTGATTCCTTTGGCTGCTATGTTTGAAGAAAAGTTGGGCATCCCTACTGCTCTGACAAACGATGCGAATGCGGCTGCCATCGGAGAAATGACTTACGGAGCAGCACGTGGTTTGAAAGATTTTATAATGATTACCTTAGGTACTGGTGTAGGTAGCGGTATCGTTATCAACGGTCAGTTAGTGTACGGTCATGACGGTTTTGCCGGTGAGTTAGGACACGTTATTATCGACCGTAACGGACGTCCGTGTGGTTGTGGACGTAAAGGATGTTTGGAAACATACTGTTCGGCTACCGGTGTGGCACGTACGGCACGCGAGTTCTTGGTACAAAGTACCGAACCGAGTTTGTTGAGAAACATTCCGTCGGAAGAAATCGCTTCGAAAGATGTTTACGATGCAGCAGTGAAAGGCGATAAGCTGGCTTTGGATATTTTTGAATATACAGGCCGTATTTTGGGTGAAGCTTTAGCTAACTTCATTGCATTCTCAAGCCCCGAAGCAATCATTCTGTTTGGTGGTTTGGCTAAATCAGGCGACTATATCATGAAGCCGATTAAGAAAGCAATCGATGAAAATATCTTGAAAATCTACGCAGGTAAAACTAAACTGTTGCTTTCTCAGTTGAAAGATGCCGATGCTGCCGTGTTGGGAGCAAGCGCATTGGGATGGGAAGTAAAAGAAGATTGATAGTTTTTTACACATAAAAAGAGCGTGAAGCGGAATATGTGAGTTTACTTGCATATTCCGCTTTTTTTTACCGGGCAGGCTTTTGAGATGCGACGGTCTGCCGGACTGTGAAAGAAAAAGCGGAAACGAAACCATATAAATACATAAAACAATGGAGTTTATTTACTTAGTTATCGGGATAGCCGTAGGTTTTGGGTTGGGTTACCTGATGGTATCGCGTAAAATAGGCGTGTTACATACCCGACTGCAAATGCAGGAAGCCCATGCCGACGAAATGGTGAAAGCCGAACAGCGTCAGGCTTCGGTTGCGGTGGAACAACAAAAACAAGAAACAGCCTTGTTCCGAAAGCAGGCGGAAGAAACCAGTCGGTTGCTGATGGAAGCCCGGCAGACTCTTTCTGCCGTACAGGTGGAGAAGCGTGGGTTAGAAGAAAAGTTGGAAAACCAAAAGCGCGAGATGGAGGAACTTCATAAGCAATTCAGCATGGAGTTTGAAAACATTGCCAATAAGATTTTCCAACAGAAAACAGAAAGTTTTAATAAGTTGAGTTCGGAAAGTCTGATGAACCTGCTGAAGCCATTTGGTGAAAACCTGAATGAGTTTAAACATCAGGTGGCAGAGGTCTACGACAAGGAGTCGAAACAACGCTTCTCGCTGGAAGACCGTATCAAAGAACTGGTGTTGCTGAACAAGCAGATCAGCGACGATGCCAATAACCTTACCCGCGCGCTGAAGGGAGAAGCCAAAACGCAAGGTAACTGGGGGGAAATGATATTGGAATCCATTCTCCAGAATTCCGGCTTGAGGGAAGGGGAAGAGTATTTCCGTCAGGAATTTTTAACCGACGAGCATGGGGAGGTGACCCGAAACGAGGAGGGAAAACGGATGCAACCCGACGTGCTGGTGGTGTATCCTGATAACCGGCAAGTGATTATCGACTCGAAAGTGTCGCTTACGGCGTATGCCAATTACGTGGCAAGTACCGACAAAACAGAGCAAGAGCAGTATCTTAAAGCCCATCTCAATTCGATAAGAACGCATGTTGACGAACTGAGCCGGAAGGATTACTCGAAATATAACTTGGCATCGTTAGACTTTGTGATGATGTTCATCCCTAATGAGCCGGCCTATGTGCTTGCCCTGCAAACCGAGCCGAATCTGTGGAATTATGCTTATCAGAAGAAGGTGGTACTGATGAGTCCTACCAACCTGATTGCTGCCCTGCGTTTGGCACTCGACTTGTGGAAGCGTGAGTATCAAGTGAAGAACATTCAAGACATCGTGAAACGCGGTACGGCTCTCTACGAAAAATTAGTGGGCTTTACCGAAACCTTTGAAAAAGTAGGCGATACGTTGAAAAATGCTTCTGCGGCATACGAAAACGCGCTGGGGCAACTCTCTACCGGCCGTGGCAATGTGATTCGTCAGGCTGAGATGCTGAAAAAGCTGGGCATTACGTCGAAGAAAAAATTCTCGCCCCGCATTCAGAATAAGTTGGATGAGGCAGATGATGCCGGTGAAGCCGGAGAGGATACAAATAAAATAGGCACAGACTCTGCGGAACTTACGGTTTAGCGTTATGCTAAACCGTTTTTATTCCACGGAATCTGCGCCTTGACAGTATCTTTATCGGGAAAGAATTACATCATTCCACCCATGCCGCCCATTCCCGGAGCCGGCATTTCGGGTTTTTCTTCTTTCTTTTCTACGATAACACATTCGGTAGTAAGGAACATGCCTGCAATAGAAGCCGCATTTTCCAAAGCCACACGTGTTACCTTAGCCGGATCTACCACACCTGCTGCGTGCAAGTTTTCGTAAACGTCTGTACGTGCATTGTAACCGAAGTCACCTTTTCCTTCACGTACTTTCTGAACTACCACCGCACCTTCTTTTCCGGCGTTAGCCACAATCTGGCGCAACGGCTCTTCAATGGCACGTTTGATGATTTCGATACCGGTCGTTTCGTCAGCGTTGTCGCCCTTCAAACCTTCCAGTGATTCGATGGCACGGATGTAAGCTACGCCACCACCCGGAACGATACCTTCTTCGATGGCTGCACGTGTTGCACACAAAGCGTCGTCTACACGGTCTTTCTTTTCCTTCATTTCCACTTCGCTTGCTGCACCTACGTAAAGCACTGCTACGCCACCCGACAATTTGGCAAGACGTTCTTGCAATTTTTCTTTGTCGTAGTCAGAAGTAGTATTCTTGATTTCAGCCTTGATTTGGTTGATACGTTCTTGAATGTTTTCTTTGTCGCCGCCACCGTTTACGATTGTAGTGTTTTCTTTCGTAATGGTAACCTTGTCGCAAGTACCCAACATTTCGAGTGTAGCCTGTTCCAGCTTCAAGCCTTTTTCTTCGCTGATAACCACACCGCCTGTCAGGATAGCGATGTCTTCCAACATGGCTTTACGACGGTCGCCGAATCCCGGAGCTTTAACGGCACAAATCTTCAACTGTCCGCGCAAGCGGTTAACAACCAGTGTAGTCAGTGCTTCGCTGTCTACATCTTCGGCGATAACCAACAGCGGACGTCCGCTCTGTACAGCCGGTTCGAGGATAGGCAAGAAATCTTTCAGGTTGCTGATTTTCTTGTCGTAAATCAAGATGTACGGATGTTCCATCACACATTCCATCTTTTCAGCGTCGGTAACGAAGTAAGCCGACAAGTAACCGCGGTCGAACTGCATACCTTCTACCACGCCGATGGTAGTATCCGTACCCTTAGCCTCTTCGATGGTGATGACACCGTCTTTTGAAACCTTACGCATAGCGTCGGCAATCAGTTTACCGATAACCGGGTCGTTGTTTGCTGATACAGTGGCTACCTGTTCAATCTTGTCGTAATTGTCGCCTACGGTTTCAGCCTGAGCCTTGATTGATTCAACCACTTTAGCAACAGCCTTGTCGATACCACGTTTCAAATCCATCGGGTTTGCACCTGCGGTAACGTTTTTCAAGCCTACGCCTACGATAGACTGAGCCAGTACGGTAGCAGTTGTTGTACCATCGCCTGCATCGTCTCCGGTTTTTGAGGCAACCGACTTCACCAGCTGCGCACCCGTATTTTGGAACGCATCAGCCAGTTCGATTTCTTTAGCCACCGTTACACCGTCTTTTGTGATGTGCGGAGCGCCGAATTTCTTTTCGATGATTACGTTACGGCCTTTCGGACCCAGCGTTACTTTTACGGCGTTAGCCAGTTCGTCAACGCCTTTTTTCAATTGATCGCGTGCGTCAATATTGAATAAAATATCTTTTGCCATGATTCTTTCAGTTTTTTAATTGGTTAGTTTTTAAGTTTCCGAGTAATTACACTCCTCTGTGCGTTTATCCCAATACGGCGAGAACGTCGCTTTGGCGCATCATCAAATATTTTACACCCTCGTATTCGATTTCCGTACCTGAGTATTTGCCGTATAATACGGTATCACCCACTTTCAAGACCATTTCTTCGTCTTTTGTGCCGTGACCTACTGCAACTACTTCGCCTTGCAAGGGTTTTTCTTTTGCTGTGTCGGGGATGATAATGCCACCCACTGTTTTCTCTTCTGCCGGAGCAGGAAGAATCAGAACTCTGTCTGCTAATGGTTTAATGTTCATAATGCTATATTTTTATTCTGTTTATCGTTGTTCTTGTCCTGTTGCGGACGCTAAGTTATTAGCTAAAACTGTGCCATAACCGAAAACTGACAAACTGGCGTGTTCCGGTTGACAGAAATGTCGGTAAGACTGTCAGTTTTGACCTGTTTCCCGTTTTTATACCCTGAAAAACGCTATGGGTAGTGTTACTCATCCCATGCGGTAGCGTTGACCGGTTCTACCCATAGTGTAGGTCGGTTCTATGGGTAGAATTTTTCAGTTTTTCGGCTAAGCCGTAAGGTGTTAAAAATAAGATGTTTATAGATTTGAAGGATGCACAGCGCATCCTTTGGGCTGTGCATCTGTTTGATGGGGTGTTCCGATAGGTTTTAAGCCTCTCTTTTTCGCATCTCAGGCGTGACGCGGTCTGATGCGTTTGATGAGGAGCGAAAGGTTATTCTGGATGTTTCGGTTCAGGATTACAATGGTGACAGCTATCAAGATAAGTGCAATACCTATCGCTTCGCTCCATGTAAATTCCTCGCCGAATATTAATGCGCCGATACATACCGCAGTGACCGGTTCGAGCGCACCCAAAACGGAGGTCGTGGTACCGCCAATGTAACGCACGGCAAGCAGCAGCGTAATGTTCGATATCACGGTAGGAGCCACGGCAAGCAGCAGGATGTTGACTACCGCCCATGCGTCGGGGATGGGTTGCAGATTCTGTGAAGCCCCTGTCTTAATGCCAAACATCAGTGCCGTGAAGACAAATACATAGAAAGCCAACTTCCGGCTGTGCATTTCCCGGATGTGTGACTTATTGACCGCTACGATGTAGCTGGCATAGCCTACGGCGGAAAGCAGCACGATGATGACATGTATCGGCTCGATTCGCAGTTGAGTGCCTTGCAACGACAATTTAGCCACTCCGCCGACGGCAAACGCCACAGCCGTCCACGTTACCCATGACGTTTTTTCCTGAAACAAAAACAGCATCAGCAGCGTAACGAAAACCGGATACGTAAAATGCAGCGTGGTAGCTACGCCGGCACCCATAACCTCGTAGCCGTAAAGCAAGAACAGCGACGAGCCGGTATAGAAAAGTGAAAGTATGATAAGTATCGGCAAGTCGCGCACGCCGATTCGGAACGATTCTTTTTTAATGAGCATCATCGTGCCCAGCGCCAGTGTGGCAGCCACGAAACGATAAAACAGAATAGAGTCTGATTGCATTCCCTTCTGCATCAGCGGTAAGGTAAACAGCGGTATCAAACCGAAAGTAACCGAGGTTATAATCCCGTAGAAAAAGCCTTTTACTTTAGTATTCATATTCATTTGTTGAAAGATGTGTGTTAACGGGCGCAAAAATACAGATTTTATATTAATTTTTTACGTTCAAGCCTCGGAAGAGCATCGTAAAACGATGGAAAATGTTATCTTTACCTCCGATTTTGATAAAAAAGAGGTATGAAAGTGCATCACATTGCCCTCTGGACATTTCGGTTAGAGGAACTCCGGACATTTTACGTCCGTTATTTTGGCGGGCGGAGTAACGAAAAATACGTAAACCCGCGTAAGGGATTTGAATCTTATTTCATAACGTTTGAAGGCGGGGTATCGCTGGAACTGATGAGCCGCCCCGACGTGACAGACGAAATCCCCGAAGAAAATCGGCGGGGGCTGACACATCTTGCGTTTTCTTTTACAGGCGAGGAAGATGTGTTGCGCATAACAGAGCAGTTGCGCAACGATGGTTATCGGGTGGTGGGCGAGCCGCGCACGTCGGGCGACGGATATTTTGAAAGCGTGATACTCGACCCCGACGGAAACCGCATCGAGTGTGTTTACAAAAAAAGCCTGCCGTGTGAGTCCGTCTGACGACCGGCTGCACGGCAGGCTTCTAAGTTTTTATGCGTTACCTTTATTTGATTTCAATCTGACGATTGACTTTAGCCTTTTCCTCTGGTGTACGTTTCGGAAGGTCGATTGTTAAAACGCCATCGCTTACGTTGGCACTGATTTTATCTTTTTCCACATCGTCCGGAAGAACCAACGCTTGCTGGAACTTAGAGTAAGAAAACTCGCGGCGCAAGTATTTCTTGTTTTCTTTGTCCTCTTCTTTCGTTTCGTTCTTCTTTTCCATTGTGATGACCAATTCGTTATCTTCACTCAAGTGGATGTTGAAATCTTCTTTGGTCATACCCGGAGCTGCAACTTCAACTTTGTAATCTTTATCGCTTTCGCTTACATTGATTGCAGGAGCTGTGGCATTGGTTCTTACCATCCAATCGTTATCAAAGAAATCATTAAAGATACTCGGTAACCAATTCTGATTGTTGTACTTTCTAACAGGCATCATAGTTGTAATCTCCTATATTTTAGTTATACATTTCGTTTGTAATCTCTTTGAATCCCTCCGCCTTTCGGTTTCGCGATTCGCCTTACATAGTGCAAACGATATGCCGCTTTGATGAGCGGTTGACAACTCTGCCGGTTACTTTAAACTTCTGAAAACCTTTTTAAACCAGAAGAATTTGTTTTTAAAGTTTTGCATACATTGTTAACTGTATAAACTGACAGCGGGCTGACAAACCGTCATCATTGGATAACAGAATGTCAGCCCGCCGGGTGTTGTAAACTCAATATGTAGCTTTAATTGTTCAAAGAATAGTCTACGGTAGTCACTACACGCACCTTTTTGATATAAGGCGTATTCGCATCGCGGTCATTGATGCTGAACTGTCCCTGATTGGCATGGCGGATTTTACCCAATTCGCTGTCAGAATCTTTTGCAAATTTTTCGGCAGCTTCGCGGGCATTCTTGGTAGCCTCTTCAATCATTTGCGGTTTGATTTTGTTCAAGTCCGTATATTCGTATTGTACGTTATACCGATATTCGCCCGACGTAATGGCGATGCCCCGTTTTAGCAATTCTCCCTGTTCACTAATCAGTCCCCGAACCAAATCGACCTTCTCTGACGTTACCGTAATGACAGTTGTTACGTTATAGCGGTAGTTTTCGGCTTGGGTATTTCCGTAACGTTCTGCCTTCAAGTCGATGATTTCAGGAGCATTGACGCTGATTTCTTTTTCATCCAATCCTTTTTCTTTCAGGAATTGGATAATAGTCTGATTAGAACGTTTGATTTCGTCGTACAGTGCACCGAGGTCGTTTCCTAAACTTTTGTAAACCAGCGGCCAAGTAACCTTATTAGCCGGAACTTCCATTTCAGCAAGTCCTTTTACGCTTACACTGCGGTCTCGTTCAGCAAATGTACTGAATCCTTTCTCAATAAATACGCCCAACAGCAGCAATCCGATAGCCAGAATGGCTGCTTCGATTCTAAAATTCTTCATAATACATTGGTATTAAATAAGTGAAACGATTATTGTCTGTCTTTATCGGCAGATTCTAAGATGATAATCTACCAGTTCCTTAATGGGATTTTTAACAAATATGCCGGTTGTAAGGTTCAGCGAAGCCAGTGTTTCTTTTATTTCTTCTTGGAAAAACCACGCTACCGAGCCTGTGAAAGAGACAGGAAGTGAGGCATGGTAGGGCAATACGTTGCGACGGATGAAATCCGAAAAACAATCGGTCAGGAAAGAATGTATTTCAGGTATTGCTTTATGTTTATGAATGCAAGGTACGATGCCGGCAAGAAAACGGTTGGCTTGCGGTTGGCGATACACTTTTTCGAGTATATCGGCAGCGGTAAGCTGAAGCTCGTCCAACATCTCGTTGCTAATCCGGTCAGGTAATAATCCTTTCAGGCAATCGCCTAAAAAGCGTTTTCCCAAGTAAGCCCCACTGCCTTCATCGCCTAAAATATATCCCAGTGGGGAAATGTTTCGAACGATACGCTCTCCGTCGTACAGGCATGAATTGGAACCCGTTCCTAAAATACAGGCAATTCCTTCGCGGTGTTTGCATAAAGCGCGTGCAGCTCCCAACAAGTCACTTTCTACGCTGAAGGTAGCCTGAGGAAAGTTGTTTTGTAAAGCGTTGTTGATACTGCCTTTTTGTGAAGGAATACAACCGGCTCCGTAGAAAAAAATAGCTTGAATATCGCGTGTAGAACAAGGCAATGATGGCAACAGTTGGTTTTCGATGATAGCCCGTATATGGCTTTCAGGCTGATGGAACGGATTGATTCCTTCGGTCTGTATGATGGTATACCCCGATGAAGTATTAGCAATACACCAATCGGTTTTTGTTGCTCCACTGTCTGCAAGTAGAATCACAGAAATAGGTTTGTTATAAGGTTAAAATGAGACACGGACTGTACGCTCATAGATCGTACAATCCGTGTTTGTAATAAAGAAATCTATTAATGACAATGCCCGCATCCGCCTCCGCAGCATCCATCTTCTTCGTGATGTTCGCCGCATCCGCCTCCGCAGCCTTCGCATCCTCCTCCACAGCCTTCGCCGCTCATCATGTTCAGGATTTCGGTAACTTCTTGGTTTGTGGCATCACGCATTTCGATAACCTTTCCTTCGAAAATCAAGTCTTTTCCTGCATGTGGGTGATTCAGGTCAAGTACAACTTTATCGTCGCCTATTTCTCCCACGTTGGCATAAAAGCGATTGCCTTCCGCATCGTTCAGCATGATGATGTTTCCTTCAAAGATATTATCGCTGTCAAACTTGCCGTCGGGACCGCAGAACATCGATTTCGGAACTTGGCGTACATTATCTTCGTTTCGTTCTCCGTAGGCTTCGGCACAAGGGATGGTGAAATTGAAATCATCGCCCTTAGCCAGTGCCACGATTTCTTTTTCAAATCTGTCGAGCGTGTAACCGATGCCGGAGATGAACTGGAAAGGATGTGCTGCCGGAGCTTCCTCCAAAAGTTCTTTTTGTCCGTCTGTAATAGCATACAGCTTATATGCCACTGTGATGTATTTATTTTCCATATAATAAAATAGTTGTTAAGATAGAATGCAAAGGTACAAAATAAAATGATTTCTATTGCTGTTTTCAGTTTGCTTTTTTGTTCATGTCGGCTTCTTTCAGCATTTCTTTCACAGCAGCTTCCAGTTGCTGGTCTTCGCCTTTCAGCGACTTTTCGGGAGCGTTATACACCTCAATGTCGGGCTGAAGTTCATGATTTTCCATGTAGTTTCCGCGCATGTCTCTGCATCCTACGATAGGAATACCGAATACGATGCTGGGGTCGATGAGGCTTTCCCACCACACGGCAGTCATCGTTCCCGGTACGGGCGCACCTATCAGTTTGCCTATCTTCAGTTCTTTATATACCCACGGGAAACCATGCGCGTTACTGTAATTGTCTTCACATACCATTACGCACGAAGGCTTGAGCCATTTGTTGAACGGGTCACTGCCGATGTATTGTCCGCGCGGAACAAACTGCTGATATTCTTTACCGCTCAACAGGGTAACGAGGTCGTCGTGTAACCATCCGCCTCCGTTATGGCGTGTATCAACGATAACCGCTTCTTTGTTCCGGTTTTTGTCGCTCAACAGCTCGCTGTAAACCGTGCGGAAACTTGGGCTGTCCATGCCTTCCACATGTACGTATGCTATACGTCCGTTCGATAATTTTTCCACCAACTGCTCGTTGCGCTTAACCCAACGTTTGTAAAGCAAGTCCCACTGTTCGCCCATGCTGATAGCCTTTACGGTTACGTCGAACCGTTTTCCGTTCGATGGGTTATAGATAGCCAGATGTACCTGTTTGCCTGCCTTGCCCTCCAAGAACGGGTAATAATCGGTATCTTTTTTAATCGGCTGTCCGTCTATTTTTTCGATGATACATCCCTCCGTAACGTCGGTTTTCTTGACGGCAAACGGACCTTTGGCTATGATTTCCTTAATCTTCAGTCCGTCGCCCTTATAGGTGTTATCATAGAATAAGCCTAAACATGCCGTGGGCAGCGTTGCTCCAGGGGCGTAGTAGCGCGCTCCTGTGTGTGAGCCGTTCAGTTCGCCCAGCATCTCACTCAACAGTTCCTGAAAGTCGTAATTGTTATTGATGTAAGGCAAAAAGCGCGAGTAACTTTCGCGATAACCTTTCCAGTCGGCACCATGAAGGTCGGGCACGTAGAACTTGTCCATAACCTGCTGCCATACATGGTCGAACATGTATTCGCGTTCGCCATACGGACGATAATTGAATACGGCTTCAAATTCGATGGGTTTGGTTTCCTCTTTCTCGATGTCGATTTTCTTGAGATTTCCCTGACTGCATAAGAAAACATTCTTGCCATCTTTGTCGGCTATGAGCGAACCGTAACCTACATTTTTAAGAACGATTTCGGTTTTGTTTTCTTTCAAGTCGTGCGACCAGAGGTCATATCCTCCCTCGAAAGCCGCTTGATAATAAAGTTTATCTCCTTTCGGCGTAAGGATGGCATCGCCCAGCCGGGATGAATTTACCGTGAGGCGCATAATCCGGTCGCGGCAATTCTCAAGGTCGAACGTCAGCGGTTCTACCTCCTTATCCTTATCCTTCTTATCGTCTTTTTTCTTTCCTTTGTCCTCCTTGTCTTCCTCTGCTTCCTTATCTTTTTTCTCTTTTTCTTCCAGCAATGCCAACTCTTCTTTGCTCATGCGGAAACGTTCGTAAGCATCAAGGTCGAAAAACATGATGTAAATATCACTCTCTGCTCCCCAACTGCCGTGGCTGCGATAGCCGGCGCGGTCACTTTCCCAAATCATAGCCTTGCCGTCGAGTACCCATTTGGCGTTGGTGTCGGTATATCCGCTTTCGGTCAGGTTATGAATTTCACCATTGCCCGAAGCGTTTACCAAAGCTACATCTTTGTTATTCCATCCGCCCGTTCCGATGTAACCCGAAAGCAGCCAGCGACTGTCGGGACTCCATTCAAACCATTGGTCGCCGTCGCTGTAAGAGTATTCAAACTTACCGTCCATCGCTGTGCGTACCGATTTGTCTTTCAAATCGATTATGCGCAAGGTAGTGCGGTTTTCCAAGTAAGCCACTTTCTTGCCGTCAGGACTGTATTTAGGTTGGAAAGACGCCACGTTGGTATTCGTCAGCCGTTCTTCTTTCAAGTCGGTGGCATACGTAAAGAGTTTCTCTTCTTTATTAACCAACGATGTCTGGTAAATCTGCCACAATCCGTCGCGCTCCGAGGCATATACGATGCTGCGTCCGTCTGGAGCAAAGTCGATGGTTCGTTCCTGTTCCGGCGTATTGGTAATCTGTTTGGTCGTTTTATACTCAACCGAGGTTACGAATACATCTCCACGGAGCACGAATGCCACTTCTTTCGCGTCGGGCGACACAGCTATCTCCGTAGCCCCCGACGTACGGATCTGGCGTATCAAGTCTTTATCGTTTTTATCGGTTACGATGCTTATCTGCACCTTCTTCGGCTCGCTTCCTTCTTTTATGGTATAGATTTCTCCATTATATCCGTAACACAGTGTGCCGTCAGCGGCAGCAGTGAGGAAACGTACGGGGTGTTTCTCATGGTGTGTAATCTGGGTTTCTTCCGTACCATCGATGTTACGTTTGAAGACGTTAAACGAACCTTTGTTCTCACTCAGGTAATAAAACGCCTTCCCATCGGCAGTCCATACCGGCGTGCGGTCTTCACCCTTGAATGTTGTGAGTTTCTGATAAGAACGTCCGCCGTTTCCGGGCAGGCTCAGCCAGATGTCGCGGGTGATGGACGACGTATGATGTTTGCGCCACGTATCCTCGTAACCCTTCTTGTCATGATACAGCAAAGCCCCGTCGCTTCTGGCGCTGATGTCCTCCATCGGAATTGATGAAAACAGGGCAGGACGTCCTCCCATCGTACTTACCTCGTACACTTGCGGAAACTGACTGCTGGGGAAAGTCATATCTTGCGCATCGGGCATGACGGCAGCGGCAAAAAGCAGCCGGTCGTTGCCGAGGAAAGCGATAGGAAATTCCCCTCCCGAATGCGATGTCAGCCTGCGTGGTGCTCCTCCTTCTTTACTCATGATGTAAACATCCATGCTCCCCTCGCGTGCCGAAGAAAAAGCAATCTGCGTTCCGTCAGGACTCCATACGGGGTGCGTATCGTGGGCAGCATTTGTGGTGAGCTGGGTAGCCTTTCCTCCAACGGAAGGGACGGTGTAAATATCTCCTTTATATGTAAAAGCAATCTGTGTCCCGTCGGGCGAGATGGCACAATAGCGTAGCCACAACGGATTTTCTTGTGCGTTGGCGATTGCGCTGAAGCCCAGTGCCGCCAAAACCAGTAACTTGTGTCTCATTTGTATAAATTTTTCGATATATGTATTCTTCTTGTTTAAAGCGTTGCCCGGTCTTGCCGGAAGCCTGAAAAACGCTACCCATAGCACCGGCGAATCCTACGGGTAGAAATGCTGAACACTACCGCATGGAGTGAGTAACGCTACGGGTAGCGTTTTCAGTGGCGTATCGGCAAGGGATTTTTCTTGCGCTTTCATCGACCGGAAAGGTTTTAATAGCTTTATAATCAGCTTCTTTTTTTCTTCTTCCCGAAAAAAGCACGTATGCGGTTCAGCACCATCATGCCGGTGCGGATACCATCGTAAGCCGCTATACCCGCATTGACGTGCTGTAAAAGATTTTCCATTTTGTTCTTGCTCTGTTGTGGAGCAAAAAGGTTTTCGGTAATCGACTGCATTCGCTGGCGTGAACGGCGCAGTTCTTCCTGTTTTGCTTTCCGCAGGTTGGTGATAGATTCTATGGTATATACCTTGTGAGGCGTAGGGAGTTGCTGATTCATTTTATATCTTCTTTTTCTTTGTTGTTAGACTCGTCAAGAAACAGCCGCGCGAGGAAATTCACCATCGGCTGAAAAATAAGTTCTCTGCGCATGTGATAAATAATCAGGGCAAGCAGCAATAAGATTCCTCCGATGACTGCATATCCTCCGATGAGGCTGCCCACCAGCGGGGCTATGGCGTAAACCAGCATGAATGAGAAGTAAAACAAAGCCATCATGCAGAGAATGATTATCAGCAGAATCACGATGAGTGTAGACAGCAGAATGGTAAGTTTCTCTACCAGATTGAGCTTTAAATACTCACCTTGTAAGTTGATATACTTGCGTGCTTCTTTAAACAGCGCTTCAAGATTGTCTATGCTCTTGTCGTTGGCAAACATAAAAAGTTTTGGTTAGTTAATAAAAAAGGCAGACCTTTACATTTCCGTAAAAGCCTGCCAGCCATTTTTTTCTAAAACTATTCGGCGTCTTTCACTTCTGCCGCGATTTGGTCAACCAAATCATCCATTTCGTCGCGCGTTAGTCTGATGCCTTTCTTGCGAAGAACTTCAGCTATTTTTCTGCGAGTATCCGCACCTTTTTCGGGGGCGAACAAGATACCGGCTGCTGCTCCTAAGGTAACACCGCCTAAGAATGCAGCTACAATACTTAATGCTTTCATACGTATGTGTTTTTAGTTATTACCTTACAAATCTAATAAATATCCTGATACATTGTTCTTTTTTTTAAAGAAAATGCATCCAGACGTTTGATAAAACATATTATTAACAGATTTTAATAGGCAGGCACGGTTTATATTGCTACTTTTGTAGCATCATTTAACGACTGTATATAACCAAAATAACAAAAAGAACAATGAAGAAGGTTGTTGTATTAGGAATGGGATTATGCGTGGCGTTGGCATTCTCTTCCTGCAAATCAAACGAAAGCGCCTACAAAAGAGCTTATGAAAAGGCTAAACAACAAGAATTGGCGGAAGCAGCCAACGCAGCCGAAACGACAGCTCCGGCAGAACCCGCACCCGTAGTAGAGCCTGCTCCTGTAACTACTCCGGTAGAAACTACAGCTCCTGTGCGAGAGGAAAAAGTAGAATTGGTATCGGGTGATGGACTGAAAGCTTACAGTGTTATCTGCGGTAGCTTTGGTGTAAAAGCGAATGCGGATGGGCTGAAAACTTGGTTGGACAACGAAGGATACAATGCTAAGGTGGTTTACAATGCCGAACGGAACATGTATCGTGTAGCTGTGGAATCATTCGATACCCGCTCTGAAGCCGTTCGCGCACGTGATGCTTTCAAGGCAAAATATCCGAACCGTGATGACTTCCAAGAAGCATGGTTACTTTCACGTGTATATTAAGATTGTAAGCTGGAAAGAAAGTAAGAATTATTATTCTATATTTCGGATTAAAAGCGATGGTGTGAAAACTATCGCTTTTTTTTATACCTTTGCAGCCGAAACATAAGAACAAACTTATAAACATGAAATATTTGATTAGCTTATCTTTGGCATTACTTTCTTTCGCTTCGCTGACAGCACAGGAGAAAGTCGTTCCTCTTAAATACGGCGACATGGATCAGTGGATAACACGCCGTATCCATGAGTCGGGTATCATTGGTGGAAATACTAAATTGCTTTACGAAGTAGGGCCTACACAGGAAATAGATGGAAATGTAGCATACGTTAATTTGGGAGGTTCTCCGTGGGCAAATTCTAATGTGATGGCGAAGGTAATGGGGATTGTTAAGACGAATACCAGTGTCTACCCCGAAAAGCGTGGCGACGGTTATTGTGCCCGTTTGGAAACTCATATCGAGAAAGTAAAGGTTTTGGGATTAGTAAACATTACCGTACTTGCTTCGGGCTCGCTGTATTTGGGCGACATGAAAGAACCTATCACCGGAACAAAAGACGGCGAAAAGGCTCTGAATATGGGAGTACCCTTTACCGGACGTCCGAAAGCTGTGCGTTACGATTATAAGGTGGAAATGTCCGGACAGCCCGACCGTATTCGCCAGACGGGGTTCAGCCGGAAAGAAACAGTTCCCGGACAGGATTGTGCTATCATGACTTGCCTGCTTCAGAAGCGCACAGAGGATGCCGACGGAAACATCATAGCCAAACGTGTGGGAACGATTGCCGTGAAATATAACAAGACGCAAGGTTGGCAGAACGGGTCAACTTACGAAATCATGTACGGCGACATTACTCACGACAGCCGTTACGTTCCTGATTTGATGAAGTTGGGCGTAGGACATTATTATGCACGCAACAAGAAGGGTGAGAGTGTGTTGATACAGGAAACCGGATGGGCCGATGCCGATGAACAGCCTACCCATCTGATACTTCAGTTTACCTCAAGCCTCGGCGGTGCTTTTGTAGGTTCTCCGGGCAATAAGATTTGGATTGATAATGTGAATTTGGTATATTAAGCAGGCGTTTAACCGTCTGAACAGAGAAAGCCAATGCCGTCCGTTTCGACTTGGGAAACGGACGGCATTGGCTTTCTCTGTGGGGATTTGAAATTACACTTCCGATTGTTCCGATGCAGATTGTGCCTTGAATACAGGTCGTGGCGATTGGCTTTCGGTTTCAAAACCATACCAGTAACACAGATTATCACGCTCGTCTGTCAGTTTGCAGAGCCGGAGTTGTGCGTGATACGTACCATAAAGAATGTCCCAGCGGGCAGGAGGGACAACATGCTTGGTACGTACGCGCTCGGCAGGTTGTTTCTTCAGCGACATGCCTGCCTCTATCCATGCGAGGGAGACGGCTGTGAGATGGTCGGGATAGTACATCTTACAAAAGTCGTAGAGTAAGATTCCCCGGCGTTCGAGGCTCAGCGGCTGGTCGGCAACACGTTGCTCTGTCAGGTAGTCGAGGAAGCGGTGCAGAAAATCTGCGTACCGAATCATCAGTCGGCGCGTAATGCCCTGCCATGCTTTGGCGTTGTAGAATCCGTCGAGCAGCCGTGAAAGCAGCCGCGCGGTTTGAAGTTCGTCGGGACTTATCTCTCTTGTCTGTAAAACTTCGTAGGGAGGGAGAGGAGAGAAGCGTATGCCCAACTCTGCGGCACGCCGACGCATTTCCGTGCCGGGCAGCAACTTCAATGATTCGAGCTGTATTTCTCCCGCACCGTATCCGGCAAGGGTACGTGCATCTTCGAATATTTCTTCTAACCGATAGAGCGGCAGTCCGGCTATCAGGTCGGCATGGGTTTCCATGTTCGCGAGCGAGCAGAGGTAGCGTAGCCCTTCGAGGGCGGCAGACAGCTCGCCACGCCGCATACTGGTTTCCAAGACCTCTTTCCGCAGGCTTTGGATTCCTGCCTCCAAGTGCAGTAACCCGTGAGGCATTTGGGCGAGTTCCACTTTTATCTCATCGGAAAGTAAGGCAGGATGAATTTCCAAATGGAAACGCAGTTCGGGAAACTCGCGGAAGAGCCGGAGCAGCGACGAGGCACGGCGGGAGTTGTAATTAAACGTGCGGTCGAGTACGCGGATATCCCGTATCCCGTGCCGGCGGATGGTTTCGATGCGTTGGCGGATAACATCCAGCGGAAGGGTACGCACCGGTTTCTCGCCTCCGCTTACACAGAAAGCACACGTGTTGAAACATCCGCGTGTAGTTTCTAACTGCACGAAAGGTTTGCCCCAATTAAACAGCGGACTTTCTTCGGGAGCCGTCAGGCGGTCGAAGGCAAGCACGCGCGCCAGCCCGTTGTCGTTATACGCCCCTTGTGCGTCCATGTAACACAGTCCGGTAATATCGCTCCATCTCTTCGGGCGGTTCCATGCCGAAAGCCATTGCGGAAAAGCCTCTTCTCCTTCACCGCGAAACACGCACGATATAAAGGGATTCCGGCGCAGGAAATCTTCATTGTCTCCTAAAAATTCAGGACCACCCAACGCGATGACACAGTCGGGCAGCATGGCGTGCACCCTTGCAAGGATGTGGATGAGCGCCTCATGACTGAAAAGCCAGCAGGTAGCAGCAACGATGTCGGGGCGGTGTCGGCAGATGTCTCCGGCTATCATGCCGGGATTTTCATTGATGGTAGCAGAAACCACGGTCCACTCCCATGACGTATCGTTCATTACCTGTGCGTGAAGGGCGGGGAGAGCCAGTGAAGAATGGGCGTAAGAACTGTTTAAGTCGAGCCAAAGGATTTTCATGAGAGGGGGATGGATAAAAATCGGGCACGGGCTTCATGTCAGTCGTTTCGGCGATGAGAATGCTCATCGTCCGGCGTTCCATGAATCCCGTGCCCGGAAAATATAACTTAAATCAAGTATTGCGAACTGATAGACTCGTTAGTCATCACGCGGCGTATCGTTTCGGCAAACATGTCGGCGATAGACAGTTGTCTGACTTTGGCGCAACGTTTAGAATAAGGAATACTGTCTGTAAACACCAGTTCTTCCAGCTGTGAGTTTTGTACGCGCTCCGAAGCCGGGCCCGACATCACACAGTGAGAAGCGATGGCACGTACCGAGCGTGCACCGGCTTCCTTCATAATATCGGCAGCTTTGGTAATGGTTCCGGCAGTATCTACCATGTCGTCAATCAGGATAACGTTTTTGTCTTTCACGTCACCGATGATTTGCATGGAAGCTACCACGTTGGCTTTTTCGCGTGTTTTATGACACAATACCAAAGGTACATCCAAGAACTTGGCATAGCTGCTCGCACGTTTCGAGCCTCCCACGTCGGGAGTAGCAATCGCCAAGTCGGGCAATTTAAGCGACTGAATGTAAGGAAGGAAGATGGTAGAAGCATACAGATGGTCTACCGGGATGTCGAAGAAACCCTGAATCTGGTCAGCGTGAAGGTCCATAGTAATTAGTCGGTCGATGCCTGCCACTCTCAGTAAGTCTGCCACCAATTTTGCTCCGATGGAAACACGGGGCTTGTCTTTGCGGTCTTGACGCGCCCATCCGAAATAAGGGATAACGGCAATAATACTCTTGGCGGATGCACGTTTAGCGGCATCAATCATCAGGAGCAGTTCCATCAAGTTATCAGAGTTAGGGAAAGTAGATTGAACCAAGAACACGTACTGTCCACGAATAGACTCTTCGTAAGAAACAGAAAATTCGCCGTCGGCGAAGTGGGTAATGTTCATATTACCAAGTTCACAGCCCAAGCTGTTGCAGATTTTTTCTGCGAGGTATCTCGAATTTGTACCCGAGAATACCTTAAAAGGTGTTGTTCCGCTCATTGTTTTTAAATAGATATATTGCCTAAATATTTATTATGAAATGCAAATTTACGCCATTTCTTTAAGTCGGACAAAAGATTTTCATAAAAAATAAAAAAAATGCCTTATTGAAAAATTTGAACAAGCTCAAACGTTGCCCGGCATGACACGAAGGCTTTGAAAATTCTATTCGGAAGGTGTCTTGGTTCTATGGGTAGAACCGGTCAACGCTACTGCATAAGATGAGTAACGCTACCCATAGCGTTTTTCGATATAAATGGCTATTGATTTTCAGGTGATTATATGCGCTATCCTTTTTTTAGTTTCCGGTATTCTCGCGGTGAGATTCCCATTATTTTATGAAATAATCTTGAAAAATAATACATGTCTTCGATGCCTACTTTGTAACAGATTTGGTTTATCTTCATGCCGGTAGTGTCGAGCATGAAACATGCTTCCTGTATCTTCAGCAGGTTGAAATACGACAGCGGGCTGTGTCCTGTTTTTTTCTTGAAAAGCATTGAGAAGTGTGAGGGCGAATAGCCGATATGCTCTGCAAGCTCTTCGAGCGTGAGGTGTTTCTCCAGATTCTCTTTCATGTAGTGGATGGCTATTTCCGAAAGGTTCTCATCGTCAGTCTGGTGTTCGCCCGCGTTACGGTACTGCTGAACGTATTTCAACGAGCCTAAATAGTAATGAAACAAAGAAGACACATAGTGCAGGTTCTCGTTGCTGTAGCCCGACGCCAGCGTGTTGAATATCTCCTCGAACAGGTTGATGCGGTTACTGATGCGCGAATGAATCTCCGGACGTATGTCTACCGGATGTACCGCCTTCTGTGCGTAATAGGGGGCAAGCGTTCCCTTAAAATGAATCCAGTAAATCGTCCACGGCGTATCGGGGCTTGCTCCGTAGGCGTGCGGAACTCCGGCGGGGAGTATGAAATACTGGTTGGAGGAGACGGCGTACTCGCGTTCGTTGATGCGGAACCATCCCGCCCCGTTGATGCAGTAAATGAAAACATACTGATCGATGGGCTGTTTCCTTTCCCGAAAGTGGTGAAGGGCTTTGGGATAATAGCCGATGTCCGTAATGTGGAGCATGGAAACCAGCGGATCTTTTTCCATCATCCGGATAATGAGTTGGGGCAAAACGATTGCCCGCTCTCCGTTGAAACCGTTTTTCAGTCGTACCATAATATATAAGATGTAATGGGAAGGGTAAGGTTCTGCCGGCAAATATAGCGATAAATAATAAGATTGTCCATGTTCTCGATGAAAGATTCCATTTTTTGCCAGCCCTTTGCTGCGTACCTTTGCCCTACCTGAAAAACAATAATTAATAATCTGATATCATGGGAATGTACAACAAACGATTTGTTTATTTTATCTGTCTGGTGTCTGCTATGGGCGGACTCCTGTTCGGATACGACTGGGTGGTTATCGGAGGTGCCAAACCCTTTTACGAACTCTATTTCGGGATAGCCGATAAGCCCGTAATGCAGGGGCTTGCCATGAGTGTTGCCTTGCTGGGATGCCTGATAGGGGCAATGGTTGCCGGCATGATGGCAGACCGCTACGGACGGAAACCGCTTTTGCTGGTTTCGGCGTTTATCTTCTTGTCTTCGGCATACGCTACCGGAGCTTTTTCGGAATTTAACTGGTTTTTGGTGGCACGCTTCTTGGGCGGTATCGGCATCGGCATTGCTTCGGGCTTGTCGCCGATGTATATTGCCGAAGTAGCGCCGGCATCCGTGCGCGGGCGTTTGGTGTCGCTTAATCAGTTGACCATTGTTTTGGGAATCTTGGGAGCGCAGATAGCCAACTGGCAGATAGCCGACCCCATCCCCGATACGTTTACTCCGGCGGATATCTGCATGTCGTGGAACGGGCAGATGGGTTGGCGATGGATGTTTTGGGGAGCTGCTTTTCCCGCTGCTGCCTTCTTGATATTGGCTTGTTTTATCCCCGAAAGTCCGCGCTGGCTGGCAATGAACGGGAAGGTGAATATCGCCCGCGAAGTGTTGAACCATATCGGTGGCGGGACGTATGCCGACGAAGAACTCTCGCGGATGACGCAGACAGCGGGCGACAAGCAAGAGAAAGGAGGATTAAAACTGTTGTTCAGCCGTCCCTTCCGCCGCGTATTGACATTGGGCGTGATCGTGGCAGTATTCCAGCAGTGGTGCGGAACGAATGTGATATTCAATTATGCACAAGAGATATTCCAGTCGGCGGGCTATTCGTTGGGAGACGTCTTGTTTAACATCGTAGTGACGGGAATAGCCAACGTTGTCTTTACGGTTGTGGCAATATATACAGTCGACCGCTTGGGACGCCGCTCATTGATGCTCTTGGGAGCTGGTGGTTTGGGCGGCATCTACCTGATTCTCGGTACATGTTATTTCTTTCAGGTGAGCGGTTTCTTCATGGTGGTGCTGGTCGTGCTTGCCATAGCCTGTTACGCCATGTCGTTAGGTCCGATTACGTGGGTGCTGCTTACCGAAATCTTCCCTAACCGCGTGCGTGCCGTGGCGATGGCCACCGCTACGTTCGCCCTGTGGCTGGGCAGTTTTACGCTTACCTATACTTTCCCTCTGCTGAACCACGCGCTGGGCAGTTACGGAACGTTCTGGATTTACTCCGCCATCTGTGTGGCAGGTTTCGTGTATTTCCTCCGCACGTTGCCCGAAACCAAAGGAAAGTCTTTAGAGAACTTGGAGGAAATATTGGTTGGAAACCAAAAGAATTAAAACGAAACAAATAGCAGAATAACTTTAAAACTTCAGATAAATTATGGTAAAAGCATGGAAAGAAAGGGTTGTCATTCCCACGTACGAAGTGGGCAAGCCCGAAAAAAATCCGATATTCTTAGAAAAACGTGTATATCAGGGAAGCAGCGGCGTGGTATATCCTTATCCGGTTATTGAATCAATATCGAACGAGAAAACGGATAAAGCCTACAATGCGATCTTTATAGAAAATGAATATATAAAAGTAATGATTCTTCCGGAACTGGGCGGGCGCGTGCAGATGGCGTATGATAAGATAAAGCAGCGTCATTTCATTTATTACAATCACGTAATCAAGCCCGCTTTGGTAGGACTTGTCGGACCGTGGATTTCGGGTGGAATCGAATTTAACTGGCCGCAACACCATCGTCCGAGCACTTATATGCCGGTAGATTCGAAAATAGAAGAAAATGCCGATGGAAGTGTTACCGTATGGGTGAACGAAATAGAACGGATGTTTCACCAGAAAGGGGCGGCAGGTTTTACACTCCGTCCGGGATGTGCCTTTCTGGAGATAAAGGGGGTTCTTTATAACCGTACCGAAGTGCCGCAGACTTTCCTTTGGTGGGCTAATCCGGCAGTGGCGGTAAACGATTATTACCAGAGCGTATTTCCGCCCGATATAAATGCCGTATTCGACCACGGAAAACGTGCCGTTTCCAGTTTCCCCATAGCTACGGGTACTTATTACAAAATGGATTACTCTGCCGGAGTAGACATATCCAACTATAAAAACATCAAAGTGCCTACCTCGTATATGGCGGTAAACTCCCGATTTGATTTTGAAGGAGGATACGAAAATGATACTCATGCAGGTATGTTGCATGTGGCAAATCATCACATATCTCCGGGAAAGAAACAGTGGACATGGGGAAACGGAGACTTCGGCCGCGCATGGGATCGTAACCTGACCGATGAAGACGGTCCGTACATTGAACTGATGGCAGGGGTATATACCGAAAACCAACCCGACTTTACTTGGTTACAGCCTTACGAAGAAAAGAGTTTCGTACAGTATTTCTTGCCTTACCGTGAATTGGGCATAGTGAAGAATGCCACTAAAGATTTGCTGATGAACATCGACCCGGAGGGAGAGGGGAAGGTTCGTTTCAAGATTTTCGCCACTTCCAAACAGGCTGTATGCGTAACGCTGAGCGGTAAAGAGGGGCAGGTTTATTATCAGAAAGATGTCGTCATTACTCCCGAAGCATTACTGGATGAAACGGTAGAGACAGGTGACGAACGGTTTGGCGACCTGCGTTTAGACATTACCTCGAAAGGGAAAGAACTGCTGTATTGGCACGCCGAACCCGATGAAGTTAAACCCATTCCGGATGCAGCCGAAGCAGCCCTGTTGCCTGAAGAAATAAAAACTACCGAACAGCTTTATCTGACGGGCTTACATTTGGAACAATATCGCCACGCCACCTATAATCCGGTAGATTATTACGAAGAAGCCTTGCGCCGAGACCCGATCGACGTGCGTAATAACAACGCACTGGGGTTGTGGTATATCCGTAAGGGGCGTTTCCGTCGTGCTGAGCAATATCTGACCACGGCTGTAAGAACGCTTCAGAAACGCAACCCCAATCCTTACGATGGCGAACCTATCTATAATCTGGGATTGGCTTTGAAATATCAGGGAAGAATGGACGAGGCATACGCACGTTTCTATAAAGCCTGTTGGAATGCCGCATGGCAGGATGCCGGTTATTTTGCCTGCGCACAGATATCGGTCATGCAAGACCGCTTGGAAGACGCATTGGATGAAATCGACCGTTCACTGATTCGCAACTGGCATCACCATAAAGCAAGGGCGCTGAAAACAACCATCCTTCGCCGTATGGGAAGAACCGATGAGGCTTTAAAACTGATAGACGAGTCGTTGGATATCGACCGCTTTAATTTCGGATGCTTGTACGAAAAGTATCTGCTGACGGGCTCAAGCGATGATTTGTCGGCACTGAAAGAACTGATGAGAGGCTCGGCACATAATTACGACGAGATTGCATTGGATTATTGCGGGGCAGGCTGTTGGACGGAAGCAGCATCCTTATGGAGAGTGGCGATTTCTGAAAATGCCGTAACGCCGATGACGTATTATTATTTAGGCTGGTGTTTGGTGCAAGGACGGTTGGACGGAGCGGATGAAACCTTTGCGAAAGCTGCTGCTGAGTGTCCCGATTACTGTTTCCCCAACCGGCTGGAGGCGATTCTTGCCTTACAGTGTGCGATGGAAAAGAATCCGAAAGACGCGAAGGCTCCTTACTATTTGGGTAACTTGTATTACGATAAACGTCAGTATGATTTGGCTACCGAGGCATGGGAAACTTCTGCTGCGTTGGATGATACATTTCCTACCGTTTGGCGGAATCTTGCGTTGGCTTATTTCAATAAGCAGAACCGTACCGAGAAGGCGATTGAATGTATGGAGCGGGCGTTCCGTCTGGATGAAACAGATGCCCGTGTGCTGATGGAGCTGGACCAGTTGTACAAACGTGTACATCGCTCTCACGCCGAGCGTTTGAAGTTCTTGCAGCATTATCCCGAACAAGTGGCACAGCGCGATGATTTGGTGTTGGAAGAAATTACCCTGCTGAATCAAACCGGACAATATGAAGCAGCCAAGAGTATGCTGGATGCCCATCTATTCCATCCGTGGGAAGGCGGCGAAGGAAAAGTCCCGGCGCAATACCAGTTTGCCCGTGTGGAGTTGGCTAAGAAATGCCTGAAGGAGGGCAAGAACGCCGAAGCCGTTAAGCTGTTGGAAGAATGTTTGGTCTATCCGCACCATTTGGGTGAAGGCAAACTCTACGGGGCACAGGAAAATGATTTTTATTATTTCTTGGGATGCGCCTATGCCGCAATGGGAGATAATGCTCAAGCCAGAACGTGTTGGGAAAAAGCAGTATTAGGACCAACCGAACCCGCCGCCGCCCTGTATTATAACGATGCCAAACCGGATAAAATTTTCTATCAGGGACTGGCGTTACTGAAGTTAGGAAGAAAAGACGAGGCAAACGGACGTTTCTACAAGCTGACTACATACGGAGAAAAACATTTGTTCGATAAAGTGAAGTTAGATTATTTTGCCGTTTCGTTGCCCGACCTTCTGATTTGGGAAGACGATTTGAAAGTGCGCAATATCATCCACTGTAAATACATGATGTCATTGGGATACTACGGATTAGGTAACGTAGATAAATCACTCACTCTGCTGGACGAAGTGAAAATGCTTGACATCAACCATCAAGGCATTCAAGCGTTCGAGAGTCTGACAGAATTAAGTGGTACATGTGTCTTATAAAATAGCAAGAACAGTATGTTAGGATATAAAAGGTTATCAATTCTTCTGTTGGCGGTGGGGTGGATGATGTTTGCTCTGGTGCGGTGAAGAATAAAATAAACAATGACATGTGAAATATGCCTATCTATTTCACATGTCATTGTTTTAATAAGTATTTAATAAATAGTTACAGGAAAGCCTTTCTTACATTAGTCAGCAAGATTCCTGATTCGTCGGAAAGTGTCGATAAGTCCCTGATAATTGGTGTCGGTGGCAGGGTCGAATTTATTCCATATTGCTCCCATGATGGCAGCACCTCCGAATCCAAAATCTTTTACACGCAGGATGTTGTCTTCGTCTACTCCGCCCAGCGCTATCACCTTTTTGTCTATAATCCCTTTTCGGGCGGCCTCGCGGATGGTTTCGGCTGTAAAGGCGGAGTGATATCCTTGTTTGGAGATGCTGTCGAATATCGGACTTAGAAATACGTAATCGCAATTTTTTTTGTCGGCTTCCACTTCTTCCAGCGTGTGGCATGACGCACTGATGTGTCCCGTATAGTTGTCGGGGATTATCGGGTTGCGGTGGCTCAGGTGGATTCCTTTCAGTTTGTATTCGTTTTTCAAGTAAAAATGGTCGTGAACCACAATGCGTTTACGATATTTTTCGGGGATGAGCGTCAGCAGTCGTTCGGCGTAAGCAGATGCCGTATCGGGTTTTCGCAGATGGAGCACATCAAGTCCTTCATCGAAGAGGTTAGTTATTATTTGGTCTTCCTCCACAAAATATTGGGGAGTTGTAATTAATATTAACTTCATTTCTATAAATAAATAATAGCGGCAAAGTTACGAACCTCCCTTTAAAACTGCAAAATAAATAGCGTGTTTTTATATAGGTTACGTTAAGAGTCTGTTTTATTCCGACTCGGTTGGGAGGTAAAAATGTAACGGTAATTACCCGTAAAAACGCTATGGGTAGTGTTGCTTGTTTCATGCGGATGAGTTACCCGGTTCTATGGGTAAGACTTGCCGGTCTTTCGGGTAGCGTTTTCGGGGGATAAAATGAGGTAAAAAAACTCTCCGTTTTTACCCTATCGTTTATGTGGATGGAGGTAAAAACGGAGAGCGATTGGCTTACAGTGAAAAGGTATATGTTTCCAGTGTCTTCAGGTCGATGTGCCACAGTTTTCCACTCAACACTTCACCGTAGCCGCAGATAATCTTTACTACTTCGTTGGCTTCGGCAGACCCTATCAGTCCCGGAGTAAAGCCCATGACCCCTTTGGGCGGATGAGGCATGGAGAGCATTTCCGCTTCGTCGGGGAAGAGGTCACGATACGTCTTTCCGCCCCGATAGTTGAATACCGAGACTTGCCCGTCGAAGGCACGGATGGCACCGTACACGTACACTTTGTTTAAACGGACGCACGTGTCGTTTATCAGATAACGGGTGGCAAAGTTGTCACATCCGTCTACCACAATGTCGTATTGCGCGATGATGGACTCGGCATTCTCATAAGTAAGGCGTACGGGATAAGCCTCAATGTTGACTTCGCTGTTTAAGGCCTGCAAGTGCTTTTGCGCCTGTAATGCTTTTGAGAGTCCCACTTCGTCTTCTCTGTAAATCACTTGCCGCTGAAGATTGGTTTCACTTACTACATCGTCGTCTACCAGTCCGATGTTTCCAACTCCCGCCCCTGTCAGATAAAGGGCAATGGGAGAGCCTAAGCCCCCCACGCCTACAATGAGAACACGTGCCTGTTTCAGTTGCGCCTGTCCTTCCTCACCGATTTCGGGCAGGATAAGCTGGCGATTGTATCTTTCCATGAATCACGAATGTTTTAAAATATTACTTTACGAAATCGAACGAAGCATCCCAGTCTTTCCATACCGGTTCGCGTCCGAGCGATTTCAAGGCATGTTCCACCTCTACGGCAGTACGTTCGTCGCTTACGTGGAACTGTTCGAGTGCCTGCGGGTAGGTATAATACCCTCCCGGTTCGGTCTTACTCTCCGCGCTCATGGTGGTTACGCCGAGCGAAGCCATGTGGTCGCGTATGTAAGCCGGTTCGCGCGTAGAGTACGAAATGTCTACATCATGGTCAAAGATACGCATGGCGAATGTTACCTGTGCCAACTCTTTGTCGCTCATAATGACATTGGGTTGGAATCCTTCGTTTTCGGCAGGACGCATACGCGGAAAGTTTACGCTGTACTTCGTTTTCCAGTAATGCTTTTGCAGGTAACGCAGGTGATAAGCCATCATGGTAACATCTGTCCGCCAGTCTTCCAATCCTATCAGCACACCCATGCCGATGGAGTGAACACCCGCCTGTCCCATGCGGTCGAATCCGTTGACGCGCCATTCGAATTTCGATTTCATGCCGCGCGGATGATATACGTTATACCGCGCCTTGTTATAGGTTTCTTGGAAACAGATAACTCCATTCATGCCGTGTTTTATCAGTTCGGCATACTCTTCGGTTTTGAGCGGCATGACCTCGATTTTCAGATTCGAGAAATACGACTTAGCCAAGTCGAGCGCTTTGGCGAGATACGGAACTCCCGCTTTGGCAGGATTCTCACCGGTAACGATGAGCAGGTTCTCGAACGGTCCGAGCTTTTTGATGGCGCGGTATTCGTTTTCTATTTCCTCCGGCGTAAGGATGGTGCGTGCCATCGGGTTGCTGATATGGAATCCGCAGTACACACACGAGTTCGTACATGAATTGGTGATGTACAGAGGGATAAACATCGAGATGGTTTTGCCGAACCGTTCTTCGGTGTATTTGCGACTGAGTTGCGCCATAGGCTCCAGATATTTCTCGGCAGCCGGTGAAACCAGTGCCATGAAGTCGTCTACGTCGCAATGTTCTTTTCCCAAAGCTCGAAGCACATCCGATTCTGTTTTCGAGTAGATGGCTTCGGTGGTGGCTTCCCAATTTATTTTTTCTAATTCTTCGCTGAACATTTTATTTAATGAATAATTAGAAGGTAACAATTAACAGCGGTAGATTGGGTTAGCATCTTTCCGTTATTAATTCTTCATTGTTTAATTATTAATTTTAGAGAGATCTCTACTTAGTTTCATTGCACAGAAGTTAGGTCCGCACATCGTGCAGTATTCTCCGTCGGTATGTCGACCTTCGTTGAAGTATTCCAATGCACGGTCGGGGTCGAGGCTCAAGTGGAACTGGTCGCGCCAGCGAAATTCATAGCGTGCTTTGCTCAGGGCATTGTCTCGTATCTGCGCTCCCGGATGACCTTTTGCGAGGTCGGCAGCATGGGCAGCAATCTTATAGGTGATGACTCCCGTACGCACGTCTTCGCGGTTCGGCAGTCCCAAATGCTCTTTGGGAGTAACGTAACAGAGCATGGCTGTTCCCAACCATCCTATTTGGGCTGCACCGATGGCAGAAGTAATGTGGTCGTAACCCGGAGCTATGTCTGTCACCAGCGGGCCGAGCGTATAGAACGGTGCGTTATGACAGTGTTCTATCTGGCGCTGCATGTTTTCTTGTATCTTGTGCAAGGGCACGTGTCCCGGACCTTCGATGAAGGCTTGCACATTCTTTTCCCATGCACGTACTACGAGTTCGCCCATTGTGTCGAGTTCGGCGAATTGGGCTTCGTCGTTGGCATCGGCAATACAGCCGGGGCGCAATCCGTCTCCCAAAGAGATTGCCACGTCGTATTGGGCAAGGATGTCGCAGATGTCATCGAAATGTTCGTAGAGGAAAGATTCGCGGTCGTGGACAAGACACCACTTGCTCATGATACTACCTCCGCGGCTTACGATACCACACAGGCGTTTGTCGGCGAGATGAACGTTGTGGCGACGGATTCCGGCATGGATGGTAAAGTAATCCACACCCTGTTCGCACTGTTCAATCAGCGTATCTTTATAGATTTCCCACGTCAGGTCCTCCACTTTGCCGTTCACTTTTTCAAGTGCTTGGTAAATAGGTACAGTTCCTACCGGCACGGGGCAGTTGCGTACAATCCATTCGCGCGTTTCGTGAATGTTGTCGCCCGTTGAGAGGTCCATCAGCGTATCGCCTCCCCACTTGCAGCTCCATACAGCCTTGTCTACTTCCTCATCGATGCTCGATGTGGTGGCAGAGTTACCGATATTGGTATTGATTTTTACGAGGAACTTGCGTCCGATAATCATCGGTTCACTTTCCGGGTGGTTGATATTGGCAGGCAGTACGGCACGTCCGGCAGCGATTTCTTCGCGCACGAATTCCGGAGTGATATAGGTATCAATGCCCAATTCCTTGCAGTTCATGTTCTCGCGGATGGCTACATATTCCATTTCGGGCGTAATGATGCCCTGCTTGGCATAATACATCTGCGTACAGCATTTTCCGGCTTTGGCACGATAGGGCAGGGCGATATGTTCGAAACGCAAATGATCGAGCGAGGCATCATCGCGGCGCATCTTGCCGTATTCCGAAGTGATAGACGGAAGCTGCTCTACGTCGCCGCGTGAGGTTATCCACGATTCACGCATACGGGGAAGCCCCTTTTTCAAGTCGATTTCAATGTTCGGGTCGCTGAACGGACCGCTGGTGTCGTAAACGTAAACAGGCTCGTTCGGGGTCATTACCTTTTTACCGTCTACGATGCTGACGCTGGGCGTAAGGTTTACTTTCTGCATTCCCACCTTAACGAACGGGAACAGTGTGCCTTGCATATAGGCTTTTTCGGCATGTGCGTATGCTTTATTGTCTTTTTCCATAATCGGTTTGTTTTTTAATTAAGAAATGCTGTAAGGGGAGAGGAAGCGGAAGCCACCAAGTTGGTAGCCTGCGTACCCAGTCCGGCTTCGTAGGCACGTCGTCCGGCGATAACGGCTTCTTTAAATGCGGTAGCCATTTCCACCGGATTTCCGGCAACGGCGATGGCAGTGTTTACCAGACATGCCGCCGCGCCCATTTCCATCGCTTCGGCTGCGTGGCTCGGTGCACCAATTCCCGCATCCACTACTACCGGCACGTTACTCTGCTCGATAATGATACGCAGGAAGTCGCGCGTCTGTAATCCCTTGTTTGTACCGATGGGGGCAGCGAGCGGCATAACCGTGGCTGCTCCGGCTTCTTCCAGACGTTTGCAGAGCGTGGGGTCTGCCTGACAGTAGGGAAGTACCACGAATCCTAATTTAACCAGTTCTTCCGTGGCTTTTAGCGTTTCAACTGAATCGGGCAGGAGGTAACGCGGGTCGGGATGGATTTCCAGTTTCAGCCAGTTCGTGCCAAAAGCCTCGCGAGCCATTTGTGCTGCGAATACGGCTTCTTCTGCCGTGCGTACGCCCGACGTGTTGGGCAGTAATTGGATATGCGGGTGAACGATGTGTTTCAGCATGTCGTCTTCTTTATCGTTCAGTTCGATACGTTTCATGGCTACGGTTACCATTTCCGTGCCTGAGGCAAGAATCGCCTCTTCCATCAGTTGGTTTGAATTGAATTTTCCGGTGCCCAAAAACAGGCGTGAGTTAAACTCTTTTCCGGCAATGATTAATTTTTCCATTGTTATCTTGTTACAATTTTTTTATTATTTGATAGCTAAAATTCGCCGTGTTTCTTCCGTAGGATTGTCTGCCCGCAGGATGGTTCCGCTCAGTGCAACACCTGTTACTCCGGTTTGCAGGATGGCAGGGATGTCTTCGCGGGTGATTCCTCCGATGGCTACTATCGGCAGATTAATTCCGGCTTCTTTCATTTGCGATACGATACGGCGATACCCCTCTAGACCGAGAATCGGACTGAGGTTCTTTTTGGTGGTGGTGAATCGGAACGGTCCGCACCCGATGTAGTCGGCTCCCGCCTCGTAGTGCATCTTCACGTCGTCGAACGTGTTTGCCGTTCCTCCGATGATGAAACCGTTGCCCAACAGCCGGCGTGCTTCGGCGACAGGCATGTCATGCTTGCCCAAATGCACCCCGTCGGCGTGTAATTTTTTTACAAGTTCTACGTGGTCGTCGATGATGAATGTGGCATGATACGTCCGGCATAATGCCTGAACGCGCAACGCCTCCTGCTCTACCTCTTCGGGTGAAGCATCTTTCATGCGCAACTGAATCCATCGGCATCCCCCTTCGATTGCCATGCGCGCCGAGTCGTAATACGAATATTTCTCCGTGAAATGAGTGATGAACTGAAGTTCCATAGCTCTGATTTACCCTCCGCAGGCAGCTTTGATGATTACCAGACTGTCGTTTTCTTTCAGCGGAGTGTTTTCCCATTCCGTACGTGGTACCATGCGGTTATGCAGGGCAATGGCAACTCCCTGAGCGGGAAGTTCTAATTGGCGGGCTAAATGGGCTATGGTGTTTCCACCCGTAAGCTCTGTCTCTTTGTTATTTACCAGTATTTTCATATAATAACGTATTTAAAAAGGTAAGTAATACAAAGAGGAACCCGGATGGGAATAAGCAGAAAAAATATCAGCAAGCAACAATCCCTTCGTCGGTACTAACCGCATCAGGTTCGCAGGGTATAATCTCAGCCTGTTTTGTCGGGCACCCCTTTGTTTTACTTTGATTGCGACAAAGATAGAAGAAAAGATTGGGATAACGAAGAAAGAACAGATAAAAAGTTTTATCGGTTGTTTTTTTATCCTGACATTTGGGCGGTAAATGTCAGGATATTTTAATGTGTTTGTCAGTGTCAGATAGACGGTTTCTCAATGCGTACAAGCGTACTTGTTGCCATAACTTTACCGCGTTTGGTTCTCTCTTCACTCTTTACCAAACCGACATTTTCGGCATACCATTCGGTCATATAAGTGGTTTCAGAGATAAACATGATCTTGTATTTGGCTTGATAGGACACCTTCAGACAGTTGAACGTACCTGCTTCGGTAGTCAGGGTTTCAAATCCGATAACCGTACCGTTGCTGACGGAAGCAGTCATTTTTATCGGTTTCAGTTTGTAAAGGAATTTAGATTCAGGCAATTTGTCACCGGCTTTGGCATCGGTTTTCAGCGGAATATAGACTTCTCCATCGCAGTGCAACTGTTCCATAAACTCGTCAAATCCTTTTTTCATTTTCTCCTCGTCGGTTTCTTCAGGATTGGCTTGGTGATACCCGTCAAGGTAATAGCGGTACATCATTTCTTTCAGATAATCAGCACTCATCAGCGTCATGCGGGTCGTTTTGTCGTTGTCGCATCGGAATGTTATTTGTTCGGCAGCGTCTCCAAACTCCGCCCGCTTTCCCCAGTTTTCTTGTTTTACAATTAATGTATCGCCGCTTTTATAAACGTCAACAATGCAAGATGTGTCTGTTTGTACGGTTTCTTTTTCCGTATCCCGCGTTTCGTAATATAGCAATGTGCCTTTTTGGGTGTTGCAAAACTGTGCTTTCACTGCACTTGAGCAGGCAGCCAACAACATGAATAAATACAATGTCTTCTTCATAACGATTAAATTTGGTGTTTGTATATTGCAAAAATAGGCAAAATAAAAATAGGCAAAATAAATTACTGCTAATGTTTTTTTCGTGGAGAATGTATGATTGGAAGGAAGGAAAAGGAGGATGAATTTCTATTCGAAGTGTCAGTCAGTTCTTCCCATAGAAACAGGTAACTTTTCGGGTAGCGTTACAGGTTTCTTCCCATAGAAAAAGGGGACATTCCTGTGGTAGAATCACATCAGGAATGTCCCCTTTTTCTATGGGTAAGAGAGTGTCGTTTTATTTGTTGTACCGCTCAATCAGGTTTCCGGCAACAGTGTCTCCCAACTCCTGCGCCTTCTTTAAATTGGCAAGCCCCTCTTTCTTTTGCTTTTGCTGTATCTGGCTGTATCCCAACATACGGTAGGCGGCAGCATTGTTCGCATCGAGCGCAATGGCCTGTTGCAACGACTTGATGGCTTCTGCCACTTGGTTGGTCCGCAAGTGTACGCTACCCTTTTCCAACCAATATTCCGAGTTGTTGGGTTCCATTTCTACGGCTTTCGTGATGTCGTCGAGTGCCTGCTGATACATGCGGCATTGCATTTCCGTCTGTTGGCGTACCATGTAAAACTCGGCAGTAACCTGTCCTAACATGGCGTCGTAAAAGTCGTTATAATCAAGCACGGCATCGCGGTATTCGCCTGCTGCACTTTTCATCCGTGCGCGTTCGTACAAGTAAGGTGCGGCATCCTGCCCGTAAGGTTTGTTGAAACGAACCACGGCGCTGTCCATCAGTGCGATAACCTCTTTCATTTCTACCCCCGGCGTCAGCTCTTTGGCTTTGGCTGCCGAATAAAAAGAAGCGGCAGAAGCCAGTGGCGTACGGTTTACCGCCTCGTATGAAGCAGATGCCTCGGCATACTTCTGCATGGCAAAATAAATATCCCCCTGCACCTGATAGTAAAGTCCCTCTGGCGAAGCGGCAAGCGACTCATTGATTTCGTTCAGCGCACGCTCCAGCGTCCAGTCGCTGTACGGCTGTTTGCCGTTCAGGGAAAGGTTGTAGCTATAAAGCAGTTTGGCGATGTTGTAGTGAGCTTCCGCCTTGTTTTCGGCAATGTCAAGCATTTTTTCCAACTCTTTTTCCGCCAAAGCATTGTGTTCGTCATCGCCGAAATTCATGTAACAAGTAGCCCGGCGCTGATACCCTTCGATGTTGTTGGGATACTGAGCAATGAAGTCGTTCAACAATTCAAGATAATCACTCTGTGAAAGTTGCGACGACTGCATATACAAATAAACCAGCGCCTGCGATTCATCGTCCGGCAAAGCCTTTTTGATGCCGATGGAGTTGAGCGTAAAATCGCTGCCCGACAGTGCAGAAATAGAAAGCGACATGGCATAACCGATCCCGATGGCATAGCTTTCTTTGCTGTCTTTTTCCGTATTTTTCTGCAACAATCCGATTACCTCACCGTTGATGTTCATTATCGGGCAACTCACGGTTTTGTCGGTGGTGTGCATGTTCAGCGTATAATAGAAAGAATTGTTGCTGATGCTGTCAATCTTTGCTATCGTTCCGTTTTGAACGTCGGCAGACTTCTGGGTAGAGTAAGGCAGCAGGTAAACCGTGGCGTTTTCGGCAGCAGCTTGCGCGGCAGGCTGAAGCGCCGTAGGCTTCTTGTCGGTAGCCGTGCGGAACTTTACCACATCATACATGTCGTTAGCTCCTAAGATGAACGTAACAGGCAATTCCTTGCCGTCGGCAGTCACCACCACCGCCCGTTCGGCACCCTTAAACAGTGAATAATCAGACACAGCAGTACCGTTCTCATCAATGTAAAATCCGTTTCCCGTATTCAGGATTTTGTTTTCCTTATTATATGTAATTACCGAGAATACCGCTTTTCGCGCTTTGTTTACCCACTTGGGAAGTTCCTGCGCCCAACCACATTGGAAGAACATCCCGCAGGCTAATAGAAGTATTGTCTTTTTCATGTTATGTTAAGATTTTATGTTATTCGTTTCCAAATCCGCGCTGCTTCACGGCTTCGTAAATCAGGATGCCTGCTGCCACGGATACGTTAAGCGATTCGATGTTGCCGAACAGCGGAATCTTAATCCATTCGTCGCACAGGGCGAGGTGTTCGTAAGGCACTCCCGTATCTTCCGCCCCCATGATGATGCAGGTAGGCGAGGTATAATCGCCCTTCGTATAATCGTAATCACCTTTTTCGGTAGCGGCAACAATCTTAAATCCGCTTTCTTTTAAGAAGTTGATGGTATTCTTCAGATTACTTTCGCGGCACACCGGAAGCGTATGCAGAGCCCCTGCTGAAGTCTTGATGGCATCGGCATTAACACTTACGCTGTTTTTCGAAGGGATAATGATGGCATCTACTCCGGCACATTCACACGTGCGGGCAATGGCTCCGAAGTTACGTACATCCGTCAGTCCGTCGAGCATCAGCAGCAACGGATTCTTACCCTGCTCGAAAAGGAAAGGCACGATATCCTCCGTGCGCTGGTAAGCGATGGGTGAGATAAAAGCCACCACCCCCTGATGATTCTTTTTCGTAATGCGGTTGATGCGTTCTACCGGCACTCGCTGTACCGGGATAAACGTATCTTTCAGTGCGGCGAAAAGCTCCTTCGACAAGTCGCTTTGAATATCTTTCTTCACCAAAACTTTGTCTATTTCCTTGCCCGCTTGTATGGCTTCGATTACGGCTCTTACGCCAAATATCATTTCGTTCTTTTCTATCATAACTTTAAAATATGCTTGTAATTAGTTGTTCGGGAATCCCAACAAAGCGCGTGCGTTATTCATTGCAGCCTCAGTCATGGTCGTTCCGCTCAGCATGTTGGCAATCTCGCAGACCCGTTCGTCATCACTCAGTCGGCGGATGTAGCTGTTTGTTCCCGTTTCGGTATCTTCTTTATATACTTTGTAGTGTGCACTTCCGCGTGCAGCTATCTGAGGCAAGTGGGTAATGCTGATAACCTGCCGGTTCTGTTTCCCCATGTCTTGCATGATAAGTGCCATCTTCTCGGCTATCGAGCCGGAAACCCCCGTATCTATTTCGTCGAAAATAATGGTTGGCAACTTGACCGCTCCGGCTATCATCGCTTTCAGTGAAAGCATCACGCGGGCAATTTCTCCACCCGAAGCAATAGACGCAACGTTTTGCAGCGTGCCGTTCTTGTTGGCGGAAAAGAGAAAAGTAACACTGTCCATACCTTTGGCATCAGGCTCTTTGCGCAGCGTCATTTCTACCGCAAAACGTACATTGGGCATCCCCAGCGGAACAAGCAGCGATTTCATCTGCGTTTCGATGTAGCGTGCAGAGCCTGTACGGAGTTCGGTTAAGCGTTTCGCTTGTTGTGTTACCTGCGCATACAGCTTATCCTTTTCCTTATTCAGCTCGGCAATACGGTCATCGAACGAAGTGATGGTGTTTAATTGTTCCCGATACTTATCCGCTAAAGCAATAAGCTCTTCTACAGTCTTGACATGGTGTTTCTGTTGCAGGGAATAAATTAAATTCAGCCGTTCGTTCACGTAATCCAAGCGCGACGGGTTGAATTCTATTTCCTCCTGCGCTCCGGCAATTTCGTGTGCCAAATCCTTCAGCTCAATGTAACAACTGTTCAGGCGTTCTATCCATTCCTGTGCCGGAGCATACACGCGGGAGATGGATTGCAGTGTCTGTTCACATTCCTTAGCCAGCGCCAGCGTACCGCCTTCATCGCCATTGATAAGCTGTTCAGCCTTGTACAGTCCGGCTTTGATATCTTCGGCATGACTCAACGTCTCCGATTCCTTTTCCAGTTCCGCCTGTTCGTTTTCCTTCAGTCCGGCTTCTTCCAACTGCTCCAGTTGGAAACGGATATAATCTTCGTCTTGCTTGCTCTTCTCTGCCTGAGCGATAAACTCCTCTAAGCCCCGGCAAATCTGTTTGTAGTCATGATACACTTTCTGATAAGCAGACAAGTCGTTATCATCTTGCGCCAAAATGTCCAATATATTCAGTTGGAATCCTTCTTTGTTCAACAGAAGATTCTGATGCTGGCTGTGTACGTCTATCAGCTTCTCGCCTAAAATTTTCATTTGAGCCAATGATGCCGGTGTATCGTTGATAAACGCACGGCTCTTGCCATTGGCTGATACTTCACGGCGCAGGATACATTCTTCCGGGTCAAACTCAATGTCGTTTTCCATGAAGAAATGCTCCATGCCGTAGGATGCAATTACGAAACGTGCTTCTACGATACATTTGGTTGCCCCGTTTTTTATGGCTTTCACATCTGCACGTTGCCCTAACAGCAAGCCGATGGCACCGAGAATGATAGACTTTCCCGCCCCTGTTTCTCCGGTAATAACGGAAAAGCCGGGCGTAAAGTCGATATTCAGCTTGTCGATAAGCGCATAGTTCTGTATGTAGATAGACTGTAACATAGCGTAGCGTTAAAATAAAGTTACCAGTTTGTCGATTATATCGGTAGCCACTTCCGTTTTCGGTTTCAACGGATAAGCTGTTATGCCGTCACGGTCGATGATGGCTATTTTATTCGTATCGCAGCGGAATCCCGCCCCTTTATCGTTCAGTGAATTCAGTACAATGAAATCAAAGTTCTTGCGTTTCAGTTTGTCTTGCGCATGGCTTACTTCATCGTTGGTTTCCAATGCGAATCCTACCAATCGTTGTTCCGGGCGTTTCTGTTTACCCAGTGCCGCAGCTATGTCTTGCGTAGGCTTCAACCGGAGTATCAGGTCGTCTTTTTCACGTTTAATCTTTTGCTCGGCTGTCACCTCCGGAGTAAAGTCTGCCACGGCTGCACATAAGATACCGGCATCGGCATCTTCGTAATTCTCTACCGCAGCTTGGTACATCTCGGCAGCACTTTCCACGTTGATGCGTTTGATGTTGGGATGAATCACCTCTCGGTTTACCGGACCGCTTACCAGCGTTACTTCCGCTCCGCGTTCCGCGCAGGCTTCGGCGAGAGCATATCCCATTTTACCCGACGAATAGTTGCCGATGAAACGTACCGGGTCTATCTTTTCGTATGTAGGTCCGGCAGTAATCATGACTTTTTTCCCTTGCAGGTCTTGCCGGCGCGAAAAAAACGCTTCCAGCACCTCTATTATTTTTTCCGGTTCTTCCATGCGGCCTTTACCTACAAGGTGACTTGCAAGTTCGCCCGAAGCCGGTTCGATGATATGATTTCCGTACGAACGGAGAATATCTAAGTTATGCTGGGTCGACGGATGGGCAAACATATCCAAGTCCATCGCCGGAGCAATGAACACGGGAGCTTTCATCGAGAGGTAGGTAGTTACCAGCATGTTGTCGGCTATGCCGTGCGCCATCTTGCCGATGGTAGACGCCGTAGCCGGGGCAATGACCATTGCGTCGGCCCACAATCCGAGGTCGACATGGCTGTGCCACGTTCCGTCGCGCTGCGCAAAAAACTCGCTGATGACCGGCTTGCTGGTCAGTGCCGAAAGCGTGATGGGAGTAATAAATTCCTTTCCCGCCGGAGTTATGACGATTTGCACTTCCGCACCTTTTTTTATCAGGCCTCGTGTCAGTACGGCAGCCTTGTACGCAGCAATGCTACCCGTTATTCCCAATACGATTTTCTTTCCTTTCATCATTTCATCAGATTGCTTTCGCGTAAACGGATTTTAGTCAGTACGTTTTTGGTGTTCAGGGTGAAATCGCCATTCATTATCCATCCGTAATAACCCATGTCGCGTTTTAATACTTCGGATACAGGGATTCCCTTGTATTTGCCGAAATTGAAAACCTCCACGCCGTTATCATCGTACACGATGCGTCCGGCAAAGTCTACGTTCTTGCTGTATGTTGAATACTCTGAGAGGAAATTAATGTCGTTTTCCAGAACCTCGGGATAACGGTCGAGCTGAGCCTTCAACACTTCGTAAGTAGCCCGTGTGTCGGCTTCGGCTGTATGCGCGTCTTCCAGATTCTTTCCGCAGTAAAACTTATAGGCAGCCGAAAGCGTACGCTGCTCCAGCTTGTGATAAATTACCTGCACGTCGATAAACTTCCGTTTGGTCAGGTCGATGTCGATTCCCGCACGCAGGAACTCCTCTACCAGTACGGGGACATCGAAACGGTTGGAGTTAAATCCGGCGATGTCTGCACCCTCGATGTCGTTGGCAATGCTCTTTGCCACTTCCTTGAAGGTAGGACAGTCTGCCACATCCGCATCGTAAATTCCGTGAACGGCAGACGAGGCTTCCGGTATGTGCATTTCCGGATTGATGCGCATCGTCTTAGACTCTTCGTTAGCGTTGGGGTAAACCTTCAGGTAACAGATTTCCACGATGCGGTCGGTATTTATATTGGTTCCCGTTGTTTCCAAATCGAAGAATACCAACGGATTTTTTAAGTTCAGTTTCATTTCTTATTTTAGTCGTTTAACATCATGGGCATGAGCAACATCAGCAAATCTTCATTCTCTTCCTGCTCTTCGGGTACGATGACTCCTGCACGCGACGGGTCTGCCAGTTCGATTATTACATTGGTAGAAGACATGCTGTTCAGTATGTCTATCAGGAACGACGATTTGAAGCCGATGCTCATCGGATTCCCGTCATATTGGCAGATTGTCGTTTCTTCTGCCGAAGTAGAGAAATCAATATCTTGTGCAGAAATTTTCATCAAGTTGTCTGAGAGACTTAACTTGATGAGGCTGCTTGCCTGAGAAGAAAATACCGATACACGCCGTAACGCACTGATAAACATGGTGCGGTCGATAGTAGCTTTGTGCGGATTGTTCTGCGGAATTACGGAATTGTAATTCGGGTAACGTCCTTCTATCAGGCGGCATGTCATGCAGTAATTTTCGAGTACGAACGTAGCATTGCGGTCATCGAAGCTGATTTTCACATCGCCTTGCTCTTTCGGCAATAAGTTTTTCAGCAGGTTGGCAGGCTTTTTAGGAAGAATGAAGGCAGCCTTTTCATCGCCGTGTGCCGCATAAGTCTTGTAGCGCACCAACTTGTGTCCGTCTGATGCCACTATCGTGATATCTTCGGTAGTTATATCGAAATAAATACCGTTCATTACCGGGCGCAACTCATCATCGGCTGTCGCAAAAAACGTGCGGTTTACACCCACGTTCAACACATCAGCTCCAATGGTGACTTCAACGGTGTTTCCTCCCAAGTTTTGAGCTTGAGGGTATTCATCGGCGTTTTGTCCCATTAAGTTATATTGCCCGTTCTGATATTGGATGGTAATTTCCAGACTGCTCGGATTTATATCGAAGCTCAAGGGCTGTTCGGGGATTTCTTTCAATGCTTCCAGCAGGGTTTTGGATGAAACGGCAAAGCGTCCGTCGCCCGAAAATTCGTTTGCCTCGATGGAAGTACATAAGGTGGTTTCATTATCCGAAGCTGTCATCGTTAATGTTCCGTCTTGCATTTCCATTAAGAAACAATCCAGTATAGGCAATGAGTTTTTTGAGTTGATAACGCGGCTGATAGCCTGTAAGTGGCTGAATAAAGCGGTACTTGAAACAATAAACTTCATAGGTTTGTTTTGATATGTTTATTATAATATTTCTTTCAATTAACTGCCAAAGTTACGAAAAGATTGCAGAAGCAGCACAAAAAAACACCGAAAAATTAGTTTGCTTTTTCGGAAAAGTGTAATTTCGTAACCGATTTTTTTACAACCGAGACAAAACATCAATATTTAACAGATATAAATAAAGACAAGTAATGGAATTACAAGGAAGAGTGATAGCCGTTCTCGAACCGAGAGGCGGAATTTCTAAAAACGGAAACGAATGGAAGGTGCAGGAATACGTAATCGAAACCCACGACCAATATCCCCGCCGTATGTGTTTCGATGTGTTTGGCGCAGATAAAATACAGCAATTCAATATCCAAGTAGGAGAGGAACTGAATGTTTCGTTCGACATCGACGCACGCGAATGGCAAGGACGCTGGTTTAACAGTATTCGTGCATGGAAAGTGGAACGTGTATCGGCAGATGCGGCACAAATGCCTCCCGTTACGCCTCCTTTCCCGCCGGTTAATGCAGCTCCGTCGGCACCGGTCGATTTTTCTGCTACGGACGATAAAGACGACCTGCCGTTCTGATACTCGTTCTTAATCGTCCTCTTATCCGAAAGGGACAAAAATCCGAGAAGTACCTATCCGATGCTTCTCGGATTTTTGTCCCTTTTTTCGTATGGCGGCGGTTTTTTCTTGTAATGAAGCCAGCCTTGATTACCAGCGGTTTATGAGACAGCTTTTAGCGGCAAAAACGCTTGCGGTAGAACACGGTGACTTTTCGGCTAATGTAAGTGAACACATGCGGATGCGTCGGTGGGTTGTCCGAATAGAATTTTTCTTCTTGTTTTTGATAAAATTTAAATCCCCTCAAGGCAGATTATCCGTTAAAATCAGTATATTTGGTTTTCAGAATAAAAATACAAAGTCATGAAGAAACAGGCTGATTACATTAAACGCATTGAGATAAAAGGTTTGTGGGGACGAAAAAATATTTCGTGGAATTTACGTGCCGATGTTAATATCCTGAGCGGAGTGAATGGCATCGGCAAAAGTACAATCCTCAACAAGTCGGTTTTAAGCCTTAACGCCCTTGAAGGGGGCGCATTAACCAATGGCGTCCAGCCGGGTGTGTCGTTTATTTTCTCGCCCGAAGACGCTACTTATATCCATTTCGACGTGATACGGAGTTTCGACCGCCCGCTTATCAGTTCCGGTTTGCTGGAAAAGATAGGAAACCAGAATGTAAAAACCGAACTCGACTGGCAGCTTTACCAGTTGCAGCGCCGTTATCTGGATTATCAGGTGAATATCGGCAACCGCATCATCGAGTTGCTTACCAGCGGGGTGATCGAAGACCAAGCCCGCGCCGCACAGGTGTCTCGTCCGAAAACCGAATTTCAGGATATGATAGACGATTTGTTCAGCGAAACGGGGAAGAAAATCATCCGTAAGAGCAACGAAATACAGTTTGAGCAAGACGGCGACGTGTTGACTCCTTACCAGCTTTCTTCGGGCGAGAAACAGATGCTCGTAATCTTGCTTACCGTGTTGGTGCAAGATAACCAGCCTTTTGCCTTATTTATGGATGAGCCTGAAATTTCTCTCCACGTAGAATGGCAGCAACGGCTGATTTCGTTGATACGCAGCCTTAACCCCAACGTGCAAATTATTCTGACCACTCATTCGCCGGCGGTAATCATGAACGGATGGATTGATGCCGTAACCGAAGTGAGCGACATTACAACCCATTAAACAACAGCTATGGGAAAAAGATTGACTGACAACCTGTCTTCCCTGTATATCGGAGCTGCCAACAGCCTGAAGCCTAAACGTACAAGGAAGAAAATCGTAGCCTACGTGGAAAGTTACGATGATGTTTCTTTCTGGCGTTCCCTGTTGGCTGAATTTGAAGACGATACCCGTTATTTTGAAGTGATGCTGCCCTCGAGGGATACACTGGCGAAGGGGAAGAAAACCGTGCTGATGAACCATTTGGGAAAGCAGTTGGGCGAAAATATGATAGCTTGTGTAGACAGTGATTACGATTATCTGTTGCAGGGACGGACGCAGACTTCACGCTACATGCTTGAATGTCCTTTCGTACTCCAGACCTATGCTTACGCCATCGAAAATTATCATTGTTACGCCGAGGGATTACACGAAGTGTGCGTAATGGCTACTCTTAACGACCGTCAGATAATTGATTTTCCGGCGTTTATGAAACTGTATTCCGAAATAGCCTATCCCTTGTTCGTCTGGTCGGTATGGTTCTATCGAAACAAGCATCTTTCAGAGTTCTCGCTGCTCGACTTTTGTGCTTTTGTAAGACTGGAGCAAGTAAGCACACGTCATCCCGAAACCAGCCTTCAGATTATGGAAAAGCGTGTAAGGCGCAAGTTGAAAGAACTTGAGCACCGCCATGCCCATGCACTTGGCGAAATAGAAAGTCTGAAAGAAGAACTGAAAGAGCTTGGCGTTTATCCTGAAAACACTTATATGTTTATTCAGGGACATCATATTATGGATAATGTGGTGATGCGCCTGCTGCTGCCCGTCTGTACGATTTTGCGTCGGGAGCGCGAGGAGCAAATCCAGCGCTTGGCGCTTCACGAAATGCAGCTTCAAAACGAACTGACCAGTTACCAGCGCAGCCTCTTGGGGGTAGATGTGGTGATTCGTAAGAATACGAATTATAAAAACTCTCCGCTGTATAAAAAAATACAGAAAGACGTAAAGAAACTTTTGAAAATCAGTTGAATGGTCAGACCATAAACAACACGGACTGTGTGTCGTTTTGCCGTTGACGGACAGGTTTACTCTCCGTAACTTGTTCCACACAATCCGTGTTGTTTGTTATCTGTAAGCGATAAGAAATCAGATAGACAACTCGTTCAGAACCGTAATCAGACTTTTGTCGATGGGTTTATTCTTTTTTATGGCTTCGGCAAAAGGAACATAAACCACTTTGTCGTTTCGTATGCCTATCATGACGTTCCGTTGCCCTTCCATCATCGCCTGAATAGCGGCACATCCCAATCTGCTTGCCAAGATGCGGTCGCCTGCGCTGGGCGATCCACCCCGTTGCAGATGTCCTAATATTGTAACCCTAACATCGTATTGCGGATATTCTTTCTTGACACGTTCAGCGTAATAGTTTGCTCCCTTTCCCGTGGGGCTTTCTGTTACGATGACAATACTGCTGTTCTTGGTCTTTCGGAATCCACGTTTGATGAACTCTTCCAGTTGGTCGGTATCCGTCTGGTCTTCCGGTATGATTGCAGCTTCCGCCCCTGAAGCGATGGCACTGTTTTGAGCCAGAAATCCGGCATCCCGTCCCATAACTTCCACGAAGAAAATCCGTTCGTGCGAGGTAGCCGTGTCACGAATCTTATCCACACATTCCACGATTGTGTTAAGCGCCGTATCGTAGCCGATGGTCAAGTCTGTACCCCACAAATCGTTGTCGATGGTTCCCGGCAGTCCGATGCACGGAACATCGTATTCTTGTGCAAAGATTCTTGCCCCCGTCAGTGAACCGTCTCCTCCGATGATGAATAAGGTATGTATTTTTTCTTTTTGCATTACTTCGTACGCTTTTTCCCGTCCTTCAGCCGTTTCAAAATCTTTAGAGCGCGCTGTTTTCAGGATAGTACCTCCACGCTGAATGATATTGCTTACATCCTCAGTGGTAAGTTCGCGTATTTCATCGTTAATCAGTCCCTCATATCCCCGGTAGATACCTTTCACCTTGTAACCGTTGCAAATGGCGCTGCGGGTAATGGCACGAATTGTAGCATTCATCCCCGAAGCATCTCCTCCGGATGTTAAAATACCAATGTAGCCTTCTTTCATAATCAGTTTAGTTTAGTTAGTAATTAGCCCCACTTTTTTCAGGGCTCGCTAAACGGCTTACAAAAATAAGTCCACGCCTGTGTTACGTTTTCGAAAGTTAACCCTTTTTGCAGTATTTAAAAATAGAGAGCCTTAACCAGCCGACATTCTGTCATTCACGACATCCGTTTCAGGAAAGCCGCCGCTTGCGCCAAAGTGTCGGGCTTGCCGATGTCAATCAGTTGCAGGCCGGTGGCAAGGTATCCGCCAATCCGGGCTTCTTTGCAAGTTTGCAGATAGAAATCCATGATGGGAAACTTACCTTCCCACTGGTTATCCATATAGCGGAAAAGCGAAGGCGAAACCACGTGTATGCCGCTGAAAGCATATTCATTATATATATCATGGCGGTATATGAAGCCGGCAGGTTTGGTTTGTCCGGTCAGCTTGTTCAGCCATCCGCACAGACGAATGTTTGTATCGAACAATAAATAGCGGGAGGTTTCGCGCGGACTCACCAACAAGGTGGCATCGTTTCCGCTTTGCAGGTGAAAATCATACAAAGCTTTTAAATCGACATCCGAAAGTATGTCTACATTATGAACCAAAAAAGGAGCTGTTCCCGAAAAGAAAGAAGATGCTTTTTTGATTCCTCCGCCCGTATCGAGCAACTCATTGCGTTCGTCGCTGATATGAATTGTGATACCGAAGTTCTGGTTAGCATGTAAGAAATCAATAATTTGTTGTCCGAAGTGATGAACGTTCACCACCGCCTCGGTACATCCTGCCGCTTTGAGTTTCAAGATAACGTGTTCCAACATGGGGCGTCCGTTGACCGGAACCAATGCTTTGGGCGTATGATCAGTCAAAGGTTTCAGCCGCGTTCCTAATCCGGCGGCAAATATCATGGCTTTCATAGGGCTTCAAATGTTTGTTCGATGTTTTGTTCCCGGTGAATCAAATGTATTCTCACCCCGAATTTACGGTTAAGATGTTCGGCTACATGCTGAGCCGCATACACGGAACGGTGTTGTCCGCCTGTGCATCCGAAGTATACAGACAGGTGAGTAAAGCCGCGCTCCAGATAACGCGCCACATGCATATCCACCAGTGCGTCTGCATGTTCCAGAAATCGGAGAATTTCCCCATCGTTTTCCAAGAAACCGATAACAGCGGCATCACGTCCGGTTAGTTGTTTGTACGCATCATATCGTCCGGGATTATGTATCGCCCGGCAGTCGAATACATATCCTCCACCGTTTCCACTCTCGTCTGCCGGGATTCCTTTCCTATATGAAAAGCTCATGACTGTGACCGTAAGCGATTTAGGTTGCGAAACATCAGCGGAAGGTTGGGATTTCGCTTCCACGTTTCCAACTTCACAAAGTTTCCGCAATACCTTGCAGAGATAAGGATATTCGCCGAATCCCTCATCCAGCAGCACGTTCAGATTAGCGAGAGCATACGGAATACTTTCTATAAAATGCGCCTTTTTCTCAAAATTTCCCCGAAATCCGTAAGCACCGAGTACTTGCAAGGTACGGAATAAGACAAAATGGCGCAACGTATTTGAAAAGTCAGCCTCATCCACTCTGTAAAATGCTTGAAGTGCCTCTCGGTATTCTCCGATTAACTCTTGACGCAGGCTGTCCGGAAAATTTGCTTTTGCTTGCCAAAGAAAAGAAGCAACGTCGTAATAAAAACTCCCTTTGCGTCCTCCTTGAAAGTCGATAAAGTAAGGTTTCCCATCTTTTATCATTACATTCCTACTCTGAAAGTCGCGATACATAAATGTATTTGCCGGAGCGGTAAGCAAGATGTTTGCCATACGTTCAAAGTCATCTTCCAGCAGACTTTCCTGAAACTCTACCCCCGACGGCTTCAGAAAACAATATTTAAAGTAATTCAAATCCCAAAAAACACAGCGGCGGTCGAATGCAGCTTGCGGATAACATACACTGAAATCCATTCCTTCGGCACCTTCGAACTGAATACGGGGTAACAGACGGATGGTTTGTCTTAATAACAGTTTTGTGTAGTCACACAGTCCGTTGCTTTTGATGAGTTGGAAGAGCTGGGTGTCGCCTAAATCTTCTTGCAGGTAATTCATCCCGTCGGCAGATACAGCACACACTTCCGGTACGGGGATACCTTTTTGTCGGAAATGTTTAGCCATGCAGATAAAAGCATGATTTTCTTCTTTTGAAGTTCCACATACCCCGATGAGCGTCCGTTTGCCTGTGAGCCTGAAATATTTTCGGTTCGAACCGGCTCCGGATAACGGTGTTATCGCATCGGGGGCATATCCGGTATAGTTTTGGTAAAGTGTTCCTAAAGATTCCATATATTTATAAGGTATTTACTTTTTCTTTATATTGAGTAGGGGTAAGCCCTGTTATTTTCTTAAAACTGCGATTAAAAGGTGTGATTGATTCAAATCCACATTCTAAACTGATTTGCGAGATATTCAGCCGGTCGGCAGCCAAGAGCTTGCAGGCATATCCGATTCGCATTTCAAGGATGTATTGTTTGAAGGTTTTCCCTGTATGTTCCTTGAAATAGCGACAGAAAGCAGCCGGATTCATGGCAGTGAACGAGGCTATCTCGTTTAAACTGACAGGCTGTGTGTACCGCTTGTTGAGGTACGAAATGACACGCTCCATCTTTTTATTTGAAAACAAAGAAGGCGTGAGCAGATAATTAGGTGAAGCTGCATATTGTTTCTGTGGAAATGAAGCCAATGCCTGTAAGAGAGACAGAATTAAAACAATCTGGTCTACGCCCTGTGTCTGAGGTATTAGGTTGAGCATTTCTACCGTGTGAGGGGCTTGGCGTAACGAAAAAGAGATTCCCCGATGAGCGTCTTCCAGCAGGTTGCGTATGGAAGTGAATTGGATGTAGTGGGAAAAAGAGTATTGCATGAAGTCTTTTTCGAACTGGATGTTTACGCCTTTCACGTAGAGTTGTTCATCCGTGCCATATTCCGGAGCGCTCTGCATACAGTGGGGGAGTTCCGAACCGAACAAGATAACGTCGCCTTCTTGAAAGTCAATGATGTTGTCTCCCACCAAGCATTGTCCGTGTCCGCATTCCACATACATCAGTTCATATTCGCTGTGGAAGTGCCACGGATAAGTGAAACGCGGGTAGCAATAGAAGCGGGCGCGTATCGGGTTGGCATCGGTGACGGCTATTTGTTCGTTTAATATTTTCTTCATGTTGCAAAAATACGCAAATCTTTTGCAAAAATCAGCGTACTACCGTTTGTAAAATACGTGTATTTTTGTCTGAAAAGAGAATATGATAGTTTAAAGATAAAACTTATGAATGAATTATTTAGTATTGCCGGTAAGGTAGCCGTAATTACGGGAGCCGGTGGTGTGTTAGGGGGCAATATTGCCCAGCACTTTATACAGCAAGGAGCGAAAATAGTTGCTCTCGATATCCGTCAGGAGCAGTTGGATAAGCGTGTGACGGAGTTGAAACAATATGGCGATGAGGTGATCGGTATTGTAGGAAACGTATTGGACATTGCGAGTCTTCAGAAGGTGGCGGATGAAGTGGTTGCCAAATGGGGGAAAATCGACATATTACTGAACATTGCGGGCGGAAACATGCCGGGAGCTACACTCGACCCCGACCAAAATTTCTACGATATGGACATAGCTTGCTGGGAAAAAGTAACAAATCTGAATATGAACGGTACGGTTTATCCGTCGATGGTATTCGGTAAGGTTATGGCACAGCAGAAAAGCGGTTGTATCGTCAATGTTTCATCAATGGCTGCTTACAGTGCCTTGACCCGTGTGCCGGGATATTCGGCTGCTAAAACTGCTGTGGCAAACTTTACCAAGTGGCTGGCTACGGAAATGGCATTGAAATATGGCGACGGTGTTCGGGTTAATGCCATTGCGCCGGGCTTTTTTATTGGCGACCAGAACCGTCGTGTGCTGATTAATCCCGACGGAACGTTGACTGAGCGCAGCAAGAAAGTATTGGCAAAAACACCGTTCGGGCGTTTCGGAGACATTAACGAATTAAATGGCGCGGTACAGTTCTTATGCAGCGATGCCGCCAGCTTTGTAACGGGTGCGATGTTGCCTATCGACGGTGGATTCAGTGCATTCAGCGGGGTATGATGAAAAGAAGATAATGTAAGGAGGAAACAGCAATGATGGAAAAAACATGGAGATGGTTTGGAAAGAAAGATAAAATAACGCTTTCCATGCTGCGCCAGATCGGAGTGGAGGGTATTGTAACGGCTCTTCACGAAGTGCCTAACGGGGATATCTGGACAGAAGAAGCCATTAACGACCTGAAAACCTACATCGAGTCATACGGTCTGCGTTGGTCAGTGGTAGAGAGTCTTCCGGTATGTGAGGCAATCAAATACGCCGGAGCAGAGCGGGAGCAGTTGATAGAAAACTATAAAATCAGTTTGGCTAACTTAGGTAAGTGTGGGGTAAAAACGATCTGTTATAACTTTATGCCCGTAATCGACTGGGTACGTACCGATTTGCAACATCCGTGGGCAGACGGAACCAGTTCGTTGTATTACGACCGTGTGCGCTTTGCTTACTTCGATGTGAAGATTCTGGAGCGTAAGAATGCCGAACAGGACTATACCGATGAAGAACTCCGCAAAGTGGCAGAACTCGATAAAGTGATTACCGAAGCCGAAAAGGATGAACTTATTGATTCGATAATCGTAAAGACGCAAGGCTTCGTCAACGGAAATATTCGGGAAGGAGATAAGAATCCGGTGGCAATTTTTAAACGGTTGCTGGCACTGTATGAGGGTATCGACCGCGATACCTTGCGCGAGAACATGCGCTATTTCCTTGCTGCCATCATGCCGGTTTGCGAAGAATACGGGGTAAATGTATGCGTCCATCCCGACGATCCGCCTTTCCAGATACTCGGATTGCCGCGCATAGTAACCGATGAAGAAGATATAGCATGGTTCTTGAATGCGGTAGATAATCCGCATAACGGGTTAACCTTCTGTGCAGGTTCGCTGAGTGCAGGCGAGCATAACGACACGCGCGAGCTGGCACGGAAATTTGCCAAACGTACCCATTTCGTTCATTTGCGCAGCACAGAGGCCATGCCCGGTGGCAACTTTATTGAAAGTACCCACCTCGGCGGGCGCGGTCATCTGATAGATTTGATTCGTATCTTCGAGAAAGAGAATCCGGGATTGCCAATGCGTGTAGACCACGGCAGGATGATGCTGGGCGATGAGACCAAAGGTTATAATGCCGGCTATTCCTTCCACGGGCGTATGTTGGCGTTAGGTCAGGTAGAAGGGATGATGGCGGTAGTGGCAGATGAATTGAAGCGTGGAATCATCTGATAAACGATTTCATCCGTATGTTTCGGCGGGAACAGGTTCTTGATAAATTCATGGACTTGTCTTTATTAAAGATTTGTCCATGAATTTATTTTTATGCCGTTTATGCGTTTTGAGACTGTGTATGGAGCTTTTCTGCCAGATATTGCCCGGTATAAGAAGCGGCACACTGTGCTACTTCTTCCGGTGTTCCGGCAACTACCAAGTTTCCACCCTTGTCTCCTCCTTCCGGACCGAGGTCAATAACGTAGTCGGCACATTTGATTACGTCCATGTTATGCTCAATGATGATAATCGTATGTCCGCGGGTTATCAGCGAGTCGAATACTTCCAACAGTTTCTTGATGTCGTGAAAGTGAAGTCCGGTAGTCGGCTCGTCGAAAACAAAGATGGTGGGCTGTGCTTTTTCTATGCTGAGGAAGTAAGCCAATTTCACACGCTGGTTTTCGCCGCCCGAAAGTGTAGACGATGATTGCCCTAACTTGATGTAGCCTAATCCCACGCTTTGCAAGGGGAGCAGTTTTTTTACTATCTTTCTCTGGTTATGTTCGGTGAAAAACTCGATGGCTTGGTTGACTGTCATTTCCAGAATATCGTAAATGCTTTTCCCTTCGAACTTTATTTCAAGCGTGTCGCTCTTGAAGCGTTTTCCGTGACACGATTCACACTCCAATACCAAGTCTGCCATAAACTGCATCTCTACCGTTACCGTTCCTTCGCCTTTACACTCCTCACAGCGTCCGCCTTCGGTGTTGAACGAAAAGTAGCCGGCAGAGTAACCCATCTGTTTCGCAAGCGGCTGTTCGGCAAACAGTTTGCGTATTTCGTCGTATGCCTTGACATAAGTCACGGGGTTGCTTCGCGACGATTTTCCGATCGGGTTCTGGTCTACAAACTCGATGTCGCTCACCTGCTTTATGTCTCCTTCGAGTGAAATAAACTCTCCGGGACGTTCGCTTGCTTCGCTGTACTCGCGTTTCAGGGCTTTATAGAAGATGTCGCGCACCAGCGTACTTTTTCCCGAACCGCTCACTCCCGTTACCACGGTCATGACGTTGAGTGGGAAACGCACGTCGATGCCTTTCAGGTTATTTTCTCTTGCACCTTTTATTTCGATGTAATTGTTCCACGAACGATGGTTGGGCGGACAGTCGATGGTTTCCTCTCCCAGCAGGTATTTCACCGTATAACTGTTGCTGCCTTTCTTCAGGTCTTTCATGTCGCCTTGATAAACGATTTCGCCTCCTAACCTGCCGGCTTTCGGTCCGATGTCGATGATGTAGTCTGCCGCACGGATAATCTCCTCGTCGTGTTCCACTACCACCACCGTATTTCCCAACTGCTGCAACTGGCGTAATACCTTTATAAGTCGGTCGGTGTCTCGGCTGTGTAGTCCGATGCTGGGTTCATCCAAGATGTAAAGCGAACCTACGAGGCTGCTCCCCAACGATGTGGCGAGGTTGATACGCTGGCTTTCACCGCCCGAAAGCGTGTTGCTCAGCCGGTTCAGTGTAAGATACCCCAAACCCACATCCGACAAAAACGCCAGACGGTTGTTGATTTCGTTCAGCAGGCGTTGGGCGATGGCGGTATCGTGCGCGTCTAATTTCAATGTGCGGAAAAACTCTTTCAGCTGATAAACGGGCATTTCCACCAAGTCGGAAATGTTTTTTCCACCCACTTTTACGTAGTTCGCTTCTTTTTTCAACCGACTTCCGTGACATTCGGGGCAGACAGTTTTTCCCCGATACCGTGCCAGCATGACACGGTATTGGATTTTATACTGATTTTCTTCCAGCATCTTAAAGAAAGAGTCGATGCAGACTTTATCGCGCGGTCCGTGCCACAGGTAATCTTTCTGCGCCTGCGTCAGTTCATAGTAAGGGGCAAAGATAGGGAAGTCGTGCGCCGGAGCCTCGCGCAGAAACTCGTTCAGCCATTCGCTCATTTTCTCACCCCGCCAGCAGAGTACCGCCCCATCGTACACGCTCAGTGCGCGATTAGGGATAACCAAATGCTCGTCGATGCCGATAATCTTGCCGAACCCCTCACACGTGGGGCAGGCGCCTACGGGCGAGTTAAAAGAAAACATCTGGTCGGTAGGTTCTTCAAACTTGATGCCGTCTGCCTCAAACTTCGTGCTGAAGGCGTGTAGCCTGCTTTCGCCGTCGGGTTGGTAGAAGCGCAGCAGACACATGCCGTCGCCCTCGAACATGGCAGTCTCGGCAGAGTCCGTCAGTCGGCTCAACGCATCCTTGCTGTCGTCACAGCTCATGCGGTCAATCAGCAGATACACCTTGTCCGCTTCGTCATACGTATAATCTTCAATGCGTACTATCTCGCCGTCTACTTCCAGCCGGGTAAATCCCTGCTTCAAGTCCATTTCTATCTGTTCGGCAGGCGTGCGTCCGTCGCGTGGAACGATGGGCGTCAGTACGGTATATCGCGTTCCCTTCGGGTACGAAAGCATACAGTTTACGATGTCCTCCGGGCTGTCTTTCTTTACCAACTGTCCGCTGATGGGCGAAAACGTCTTGCCTACGCGGGCAAAAAGTAATCTTAAATACTCGTAAATCTCCGTCGAAGTACCCACGGTAGAGCGCGGGTTCCGGCTGATAACCTTTTGTTCGATGGCGATGGCAGGCGGAATCCCTTTTATGAAATCACATTCAGGCTTGCTCATTCGTCCGAGGAACTGGCGTGCGTACGACGAAAGGCTCTCCACGTAGCGGCGTTGCCCTTCGGCGTAAAGCGTATCAAACGCCAGCGATGATTTTCCCGAACCGGACAGTCCGGTGATAACCACCAACTTGTTTCGCGGAATATCTACATTTATATTTTTCAGGTTATTGACCCTTGCTCCTTTAATCGAGATGTAATTACTTTCAGACATGCTTCTAAACTATGTTTTTGTGAGGGTTCGTTCAAAATAAACGCAAGTTATCAAGAAAATCTTGATTGTGCAAGCAGTGAAGATATAAAAAGTGAACGTTCCGGCTCCGACAGCCTGTATGACAGGTAGTTGAGGCTGTTTTGTTTCGCGGAAAATGAAGAGAAAAAGAGGTGTGGCAAACACCTCGAAAACGCTTCGGGTAGCGTTACTCATCTTATGCGGTAGCGTTGACCGGTTCTACCCATAGAACTTGCTTACGCTTCGGGTAGCGTTTTTCAGTCCTTCTAACTCCTTTGGTTTCTTATTAAAATAGAGTAAAATAGCCGCCTCAAATTTGATTTTTATCCGTAAGTTCGTATCTTTGTAGCCTATAAATTTGAAAGTTATGCGATATACTAAGATTATTTGTTTTTTGTTTGCTGCGGCTTTTGCCGTGTCTGCGTTCAGCAAACAGCCGAAAGATAAAAATAAATACGGTGTTTACCTTGCGGGCGTATCAGCTTCGTTTGCCGATTCGCTGGTGTTTTTTACCGACATCCAGTTTGTCGACAGCGCTGCGGTCGATGAGAAAGACATGCTGGTAGGCCGCGCCTCTTACAGCTACCAGTTGAAAGATTATTTAGAGCAAAAGCAAGGCGAGCAAAACCGTACCTGCTTTATGTTCTTCAACCGCAAGAAAGCGAAGTTAGAGAAAGAGATGAAGAAGTTGAAAGAAAAATATCAGAAAGGCGGAACGTTGGTTATCCGTGATGTGGATTCTGCCTTTCATTTTGAAAAACCGGAATATTAATATCCTATGAAACGGTTGTTATATTTATGTGTAGCGATAGCCATGCTTGCTTCTTGTTCGAATGAAATCCCCGAACAGGAGGAAGCTACTTTCAGCGGGCGTACGATTCTGGCTTACTTGGTGGCGAACAATTCGGCTACCAATTTGGACAGATACTTGAAAACAAATATTCTGTGGATGTATCAGAATATGGCGATAGACTCTGATTCATGCAAGTTGCTGGTATATTATCGTCCCAATCAAAACGATGGGTTGCTTACCGAACCTTCTATCTTGGAATTTATATCAGACGGGAAAGGGCATATCAACGGACGTACGGCATTGAGTACGGAGGAGTTCAGCGATGTGTTCGGCGAAGCTACGGTACTGAAAACCTACATAGAAACAGAGGGATATAACGCTACCGACCCCGAAGTGATGATGCAAGTGTTCAGGGATATGCAGACGGCGGCTCCGAGCCAGAGCTACGGTTTGATATTCGGTTCCCATGCTTCGGGATGGATGCCCGCATCTGCTACCGTGTCACGTGCATTTGGCGATGATGACGGATATTCCATCAACATTCCCGAACTGCGCGACGTCTTGACCAATTCTTTCGCTTCAGGAAACCTTGACTTTATTTTGCTGGATGCCTGTATGATGGGTTCGGTAGAAGTCGCCTACGAGCTGCGTAACGTGGTAGACTATTGCATTGCTTCGGTTATGGAAACTCCTGCATGGGGATTCCCTTACCAACGGATGTTCCATTACTTGTCGGATACAGACGTGGATTACCAGCGTATTTGTACGGCGTTTACCGACTACTGTAAAGAATATTTTCAAAGTGTTTATAAACAAGACGGTTGGGGAACATGTACGGCAATCGATTGCAGCCGTTTGGATAACTTGGCGGATGCTGTGGCAGGCGAACTTCAGAATCATGCCGCAGATATTTCTACGCTTGATTATCAGAACATACAACAATATGGTGGAAGAGTAAATGATAGAACTGACTACCGATATTTCTCTTTCGATATAGGCGATTTCTTCAGACAGTTGAATGGCGGAACGATTCCCGCTTCCATCCAAACCGCATTAGACCAAGCCGTTATAGCGAAGAGTTGCATTCCGGGTAAGTATAGCTATTTACCCGAAGTGGATGCCGACCGTTTCTGCGGCATAGGCATGTTCTTCCCCGAATATACCGGAGTTAGAAGTAGTTGGGAAGATTATTACCGCACTTCCATATCGTGGTATCAGGCAGTGGGTTGGGACGGGCTGCTGAATTAATTTGCTTGAAGACTTCTTTATCATATAACTGCTTTTTTATTTTTGTGGGTAAACCTTGCGTGGACGTATGATGTTATGTATAAAAACAAAAAACAGTAGTTATGTGGAATTTCATTAAAGAACTGAAAAGGAAAGACCACCAGCGTTATTTGGGTGGTCTTGATTTTTTTAAATACATAGGTCCCGGATTGTTGGTTACGGTAGGGTTCATCGATCCCGGAAACTGGGCATCGAACTTCGCAGCCGGTTCGGAATTTGGTTATACCCTGCTGTGGGTGGTAACGCTATCTACCGTCATGCTTATCGTATTACAGCATAACGTGGCTCATTTGGGCATTGTAACCGGACTCTGTTTGAGCGAAGCCGCTACCCGGTATGCACCCCGATGGGTGTCGCGTCCTATATTGGGCAGTGCGGTACTTGCCTCCATCTCTACCTCGTTGGCAGAGATATTGGGCGGGGCAATAGCCTTAGAGATGCTGCTTGACATACCGATTGCGTGGGGTGCCGTACTTACCACCATACTGGTAGTAATCATGCTTTTTACCAACTCTTATAAGCGCATCGAGCGTGGAATCATCGCCTTCGTTTCGGTTATCGGGCTGTCTTTTCTCTACGAACTTTTCTTGGTGGATATTGATTGGTCATTGGCGGCACGCTCATGGGTAGTGCCCGATATACCACAAGGCAGTATGCTGATTATTATGAGCGTACTGGGAGCTGTGGTAATGCCCCATAATCTGTTCCTTCATTCCGAAGTGGTACAGAGCCGCGAATATAACAAACAAGACGATGCTTCTATCCGGAAACTGCTCAGGTATGAGTTTTACGATACGTTGTTTTCTATGGGAGTAGGGTGGGCAATCAACAGTGCGATGATATTGCTCGCTGCTGCCACGTTCTTCGTTCACCGCACTCCGGTAGAAGAACTTCAGCAGGCAAAGTCATTGCTCGACCCCTTGTTGGGCAGTCAGGCGGGAGTTATCTTCGCACTGGCATTGCTGATGGCAGGTATATCGTCCACCGTAACCAGTGGCATGGCGGCAGGCTCCATCTTTGCCGGCATGTTCAGCGAGTCATACCACATCAAAGATATCCACTCACGGGTAGGTGTCTTGCTGTCATTGGGTGTGGCGCTGGTGCTTATCCTTTTCATCGAAAACCCCTTTCAGGGCCTGATTATCTCGCAGATGATGTTAAGCATCCAGCTTCCGTTTACTGTGTTTCTGCAAGTGGGGCTTACTTCCTCGCGCCGCGTGATGGGACAATACGCCAACTCGCGCTGGAGTTCATTCGTACTTTACGCCATTGCTACCATTGTATCCGTGCTGAACATCATGTTGCTGTTCAGCTGACGGACGGTTGTTTTTGGATTTTCTTGAAGTGATAAATCAGCATCAGTACGGCAGTAATAAACGCCAGTGCGTCGGATATCGGCATACTGAGCCACACACCTTTCACGCCATAAACCGAAGGCAGGAAAGCCAGTCCCGGCAGCAGATATAAAAGCTGGCGCGAAAGTGACAGGAAAATGGATATTACCGCCTTGCCGATAGACTGGAAGAACTGCGTGATAACGATTTGCGCACCGATAACGGGAAAGACAGCAACACCGATGCGCAGCGCAAGCGTGGCTTGGTCGGTCAGTTCATGATTGTCGGTAAACATGCCTACGAATACGCCCGGAACCAGTTCGCCTGCCAGAAATCCGGCGGTGGTGATAATCGTTCCGGCGGTAATGCCTAATTTCAGTGTGTGGCGTACGCGGTCATAATGGCGTGCACCGTAGTTGTATCCTGTAATGGGCTGCATACCCATCGTAATACCCATTACAATCATTACGAATAGCATCTGGATACGGTTCAAGATACCGAAAGCCCCGATAGCGAGGTCGCCGCCATAGTTTAACAGGCGGTTATTGATAAAGATAACGATGCAGCAGGCACACACATTCATTACGAAAGGCGACATCCCGATGCTGAAGATATTGAGTATGATGGTTTTTCTCAGTCGCATTTTGGCACGTTTGAAGCGGATGTAGCTTTGCGGACTGTAAAAATGATGAAGCACCCATATCATGCCAACAAACTGCGATACGATGGTGGCGAGGGCAGCTCCCCGGATTCCCCATTCAAAAACAAAGATGAAAAGCGGAGCAAGAATGATGTTACACCCTACGGTAAGCATCGAAGACAGCATCGCTTTTTTCGGATATCCGGTAGCACGCATGATGTTGTTCAGCCCGATCATCACGTACGAAATAGGGCTTCCGAGCAAAATAACCTGCATGAAGTCGCGTGCGTAGGGCAGCGTGGCATCGCTTGCGCCGAAAAAGTAAAGAATGTCATCCAAGAAAATAAACGCTATTCCGCCATAAAACACCGCGTTTATGATGCAGAGAATGGTTACATTCCCCAAAATATGTTCTGCTCCCTGCGTGTCTTTCTGTCCTAAACGGATAGACGAAAGTGTAGCTCCCCCTACGCCCACAAGCGTACAGAAAGCAATCAGCAGGTTCATCAGCGGAAAGGTGATGGCCAATCCTGAAATGGCGAGTGCGCCTACGCCGTGTCCGATAAAAATACTGTCGATAATGTTATAAAGCGAGGTCAGTGTCATGCCGATAATGGCGGGAATAGAATATTGTAACAGTAGCTTGCCGATAGGGGCTTCGCCCAAAATATGGGGATTGTTTTCTTTCATAAAATTAGTTTTCATTAATTTTGAGGTGCAAAGTTAGGAAGATACAGCGATATTTCGGAACTTTGTGCCGTTAAATCAAACTAAAAATAAATTTTAAGAATGGACATCACGAAATGTATAGTTGCCCTCTTCGATTTCGACGGGGTGGTGATGGATACTGAATCACAGTATACGGTTTTTTGGAATGAGGTAGGAAAGAAATTCCATCCGGAATGTAAAACTTTCGGAGCAATGATAAAGGGGCAGACACTTGCTCAGATTTACGGAAAATATTTTCAGGGAATGGAAACAGAGCAAGCCCGGATTACCGAGGACTTGAACCGCTATGAGAGCGAAATGAACTATGAGTACGTTCCGGGGGTGGTCGACTTTATGCGCCAGCTGCGGGCTAACGGGGTAAAGATAGCGATTGTTACCAGTTCGAATGAAAAGAAAATGGCGAATGTGTATGCCAAGCATCCGGAGCTGAAGGAGTTGGTAGACCGTATTCTGACGGCAGAAATGTTTACCCGCTCGAAACCTGCCCCCGACTGCTTCTTGCTGGGGGCGGAGGTGTTTGGGTCTGTGCCCGGAAACTGTGTGGTTTTCGAGGATTCTTTTCACGGGCTTGAGGCTGGAAACGCGGCTGGCATGGCGGTGGTAGGACTGAGTACCACGAATCCGAAGTCTGCCATCCAAGACAAGTGCCAGCTGGTTATCCCCGATTTCACTTCATTTACGTATGCCGACATGATGGCGCTGCTCGGATAACCGGACTTTTTTAGGCTGAAAAACCTTTCGGGATGAACTATCAGGTTCTTGGGCTTGTTTTCCTTAACGCTACCGCATGGGATGGTCCGTTCTTCCGCATGTGTTTTTAGCGTAAAATCGGCTCACTTTTAATGATTATCGTTTTACAAGATTATATTCTATAAATCAGTATTTTAACCTATAAATAACAAAGATATGGCAGGATATTTGTCGGGTGATACCCGTAAAGTAACAACTCACCGTCTGTTTGAGATGAAGCAGCGGGGAGAAAAGATTTCGATGCTTACTTCTTACGACTATACCACGGCTCAGATAGTAGACGGGGCAGGAGTGGACGTGATTCTGGTAGGCGACTCAGCTTCTAACGTAATGGCGGGAAACGTAACTACGCTTCCTATTACGGTAGACCAGATGATTTATCACGGCAAGTCGGTTATGCGCGGTGTCAAACGTGCGCTGGTGGTGATTGACATGCCTTTCGGTTCGTATCAGGCAGACCCCTATGAGGGGGTAAGCAACGCCATCCGCATGATGAAAGAAACCCATGCCGATGCGCTCAAGCTGGAAGGGGGCGAAGAAGTAATCGATGCCATCCGTCGCATCATCGGTGCGGGCATTCCGGTAATGGGACATTTGGGACTGATGCCTCAGTCTATCAATAAATACGGAACTTATACCGTGCGTGCCAAAGAGGATGCCGAGGCGGAGAAGCTGATTCGTGATGCTCACTTGCTGGAAGAGGCAGGATGTTTCGGTCTGGTACTTGAAAAGATTCCCGCAAAACTGGCGGAACGTGTAACAAGCGAACTGAGTATTCCGGTAATCGGTATCGGAGCCGGGGGAGCGGTAGACGGACAAGTGCTGGTAGTGGCCGACATGCTGGGAATGACGAAAGGTTTCAGTCCTAAATTCCTGCGCCGTTATGCCGACCTGCACACGGTAATGACCGATGCCATCGGACAATACGTGGCAGATGTCAAGTCGTGCGACTTCCCGAACGAGGCGGAACAATATTAATTTCCGGCTCGCCTTGTCACCTGAATAGAAACCTCAAAAATGATTATAAGAATATGGCAGACGACAAAAAAATTATCTTTTCAATGGTTGGAGTGAGCAAATCATTCCAGAACAACAAGCAAGTATTGAAAGACATCTACCTTTCTTTCTTCTATGGTGCGAAAATCGGTATCATCGGTCTGAACGGTTCGGGTAAGTCTACCTTGATGAAAATTATTGCAGGGTTAGACACCAGCTATCAGGGCGAGGTGGTATTCTCACCGGGATATTCGGTTGGTTATCTGGCACAGGAACCGCAGCTTGACGATACGAAAACGGTAAAAGAAGTTGTGATGGAGGGCGTACAGCAAGTAGTGGACACGCTTGCCGAGTACGAGGAAATCAATAACAAATTCGGACTTCCGGAGTATTATGAAGACCCGGAGAAGATGGATGCGCTCTTTGCCCGCCAAGCCGAACTGCAAGACATTATCGACGCTACCGATGCGTGGAACCTCGACAGCAAGTTGGAGCGTGCGATGGATGCTTTGCGCTGTCCGCCCGAAGACCAGTTGGTGAAACACCTGTCGGGTGGAGAACGCCGCCGTGTGGCTTTGTGCCGCTTGCTGCTTCAGAAGCCTGACGTGTTGCTGCTCGATGAGCCGACCAACCATTTGGATGCCGAAAGCATCGACTGGCTGGAGCAGCACTTGCAGCAGTACGAAGGAACGGTAATCGCTGTTACTCACGACCGCTATTTCCTCGACCATGTGGCTGGCTGGATTCTGGAACTTGACCGCGGCGAAGGTATTCCGTGGAAAGGAAATTACTCAAGCTGGCTGGAGCAGAAGACCAAACGCATGGAGATGGAAGAGAAAGTGGCAAGCAAACGACGCAAAACGCTGGAACGCGAGTTGGAGTGGGTACGCATGGCTCCGAAGGCTCGTCAGGCGAAAGGTAAGGCACGTTTGAACTCTTACGACAAGTTGCTGAACGAGGATGTGAAGGAAAAAGAAGAAAAACTTGAAATCTTTATTCCGAACGGACCGCGCTTGGGTAACAAGGTTATCGAGGCGAAACATGTGGCGAAGGCGTATGGTGACAAGCTGCTGTTCGATGACCTCAACTTTATGCTTCCGCCCAACGGCATTGTGGGTGTGATAGGTCCGAACGGCGCAGGAAAAACAACCTTGTTCCGTCTGATTATGGGACTCGAAACTCCCGACAAGGGCGAGTTTGAAGTAGGCGAGACGGTGAAGGTGGCATACGTAGACCAGCAACATAAGGACATAGACCCGAACAAAACGGTATATCAGGTAATCAGTGGCGGAAACGACATCCTGCGCATGGGAAACCGCGATGTGAATGCCCGCGCATACCTTAGCCGCTTCAACTTCTCCGGTTCCGACCAAGAAAAGCTGTGCGGAATGCTTTCGGGCGGTGAGCGTAACCGCCTCCACTTGGCTATGGCACTGAAGGAAGAAGGCAACGTATTGCTGCTCGACGAGCCGACCAACGACATCGACGTCAACACGCTGCGCGCACTGGAAGAAGGTTTGGAAGACTTTGCCGGATGCGCCGTGGTAATCAGTCACGACCGTTGGTTCCTCGACCGTATCTGTACCCACATCCTTGCTTTCGAGGGAGACAGCCAAGTGTTCTACTTCGAGGGTTCGTACACCGAATACGAAGCAAACAAGCTGAAACGTATGGGCAACGTAGAGCCTAAGCGCGTACGTTACCGCAAGCTGATGGAAGATTAACCTCCGCTTGTTCGTTTCACTGTATTGATACACGGATTATGCGGCGAGCCGAATCGGTTTCCGCATAATCTGTGTTTCGTTCACTCTCGATAACCTGTGTATATATGAAATCCTTGTTACCCGTTTTCACCCTGTGGCTTACGCTGGTAAGCACCCTCTTTTCTTGCCGGAACAGCGAGCCTTTGCCGCTCATGCTCCGTCAGGTATCCGATTATGTCGATACCCGTCCCGACAGCGCACTGACCGTATTGCGCCGCATGGACTTATCCGAAATGCCGGAATCCCATTGCGCTTACTATGCCATTTTGTTGGCTAAAGCCACCGACAAAAGCGAACAATCCTTACTACCCTGCGATTCGTTGCTGAACGTTGCCATCGGCTATTACGACGACAGCGACCTTGAAAAGGCATTCGCCTTGCTCTATAAAAGCCGTTTGCAAGGCGAAATGGGTGAACGTCAGGAAGCCATAGCCAATGCATTGAAAGCACTGGATGTTTTGGAAGATTATCCGCAGGAGACACGTTGCCGGTTGTTACTGTATAATTCACTGGGGGGATGGTATGCCAACAGCAATTTTCAAGTTAAGTATTCTGCAAAAGGCAATAAAAGAACACCAATCTGTTATTTCCTTGTTGGAAATGCAGATAAGAGATAAAGACTTAGAGGTTGGTAGTCGTGAAGAAAAGATTCGTCAGTTAGAAAAAGAGCAGTTGAATTTGCGCAGTTGGCTGTTTGAGCAAAGTAGCATTTATGCGAAAATACAGAAATTGTCAACTCAGAAATGTAAAGAGAAAGAGCGAAAAGTCCTCACAATGACGGAACGTTCGCATTTGTACGATGTTATTTGGAGAATATATGATGATTATATATGCTCCATGAAAGAGAAATATCCCCGGCTGACAGATGAAGATTTACTTTATCTTTGCCTTTCGCATACTAACCTTGACTCTCTCTCTATTGCTTTGTGTTTGGGATTTTCTAATACGCAACCTATAAACCAACGGAAATATCGTCTGAAAGAGAAGATGAAACAATAAAAACTCTTATTCGTTATAGTTGTAAACTCTTATTCCTTAATAATCAACGCTATACGTCTTTATGATGTTATAGCGTTTTTTTTATGTTCTCTTGCGAATGTCCTACTTTTGTCCCCGTAAACTTTTACCAATGGCAGGCAAAATTTACCTTCGGAAGCACCCGAAAACGCAACCGTTAGCGTAACCTGTTTCTTGCGGATGCGTTGGTCGGTTCTACCCATAGGACAGGCCTGTCTTTCGAATAGAATTTTTACGACTTTAATAAGACCGGAAAACTTAAACAGATTCCTAAAAATAAAATAATGTAGTTATGAAGAAAAAAGTATTGATTCTTGTTTTGACAGTATTGTCAGTTTTTCCTGTTGCGGCACAAAACCGTTGGGGAGTGACAGGAGGATTGGGTTGGTCTTTCAGTTGTACGGATAAGGCGGACTTTGACGGGGCACGACCCGGATTTTACCTCGGCGGACTGTATGATGTGAAATTGAGCGAACAGTGGTATTTCCAGCCTCAACTGTTGTTTACACGGACAAGCCACCGCATCAGCATAAGCGATGTGAAAGGCTTTAACGACGTTTACAGTTTGGAGCTTCCTTTGCAGGTAGGTTATAATATTCCCCTCTGTCCGTTCGATTTGCGCGTGTCGGGAGGTGTATTTGCCAACTACAAGCTGTTTGGCGTGATGAAAGATGTAAACGTGGAGTCTGACCTGACATCCGGTACATCGAAAGTAACCGAAGGCAAACGCGATTCTTATTCCATCGGCGGACGCGACCGCTTCAACGGGGGTGTTCAGCTTGGCGTTACGCTGAACCATAAGCATTGGTTCTACGGATTAGACGTGAAGTATTCCTTCCTTCGCCGTAATCAAGAATACAGAGAACCCCGCCGCTTGCTGTTCCGCATAGGCGTGGGCTATAAATTCTAACCTTCCCATCCTTTTAACCTTTTTATAAATCACATGGCGGATAATGTAATCTCTACATCATCCGCCATTAAGCTGACGTTAAGTTATTGAATCGGATAGGTTTTCGTCTTAATCCAGTGTTATAAGTTCATATTTTTGGCTGCCCATTCCCAACGCCTCGGCATGGTCGAGCGTGTGCATCCCGTGGCGCGAGTCGATGCGTTCGATGAGGTGGATTTTCCCGTGGTCTTTCGATGAGCGGACCAAATCAGTGCAAGCCCTGTCGAGCGCAACGGGGTCGAGCGAAGCAAGAATACCTATGTCACCCATCTTCGGATCTTCGGGCGAAGAATCACAGTCGCAGTCGACCGACAGATTATTTGCCACACTTATATATAAAATATTGTTGCCGCAATGGTCTGCCACCGCTTTCGCAGCCTCAGCCATCGATTCGAGGAAATCATCCTGTTCCGGCAAGTTGCCCCACATTTCGTCCGGATTCTTGGTTTTCCCCGCCGAGTGAATCCATGCTTTCCCGTGGGATGAGGCAATACCGATAGACATGTTTTTGATGGCTCCTCCGAAACCACCCATCGCGTGCCCCTTGAAGTGCGACAGGATGATGGTAAAATCATAATTCAAATAGTCTTTCCCAACAAAGTCTTCCTTCAGGTGCTTGCCTCCTGTTACCGGAAGCGATGCTTCTCCTTCGGCATCCATGATTACTACTTTGGCTATCTTGGTAAACCCGTGGTCTTCGGCAGCCTTCAGATGGTCTTCCGTACTCGAACGCTTGCCGGCATACGCCGTGTTACATTCCACGATGGTTCCGTTCACCTCCTGTACCAGATTCTTTATCAGTTCGGGCTGAAGGAAATTGTGTCCGCCCGGTTCACCCGTCGACAGCTTTACGGCTACGTTGCCTTTCGCCTCGCGGCCCAATGCCTTATAGATTTTCACCAGATTGTCTGCCGAAATCTCTTTATACATATATACTTTCGGAAGGTTGGCTACCTTGTCAGCCTCTTCTTTTCCGGAGTCTTTAGCCTGAAGGCAACTTGTTCCGACCAGCATCGCCAGTGAACATACCGCCATACGCATACAGTTAATCAGTTTCATACGCAATGTTATTTTGATGTGTTATTACAATATTTTCATGATGCAAAATTACAGCCGAAAAACTTATATCCATGTAGATAAATTACCGAAATAATAACCCGAATTACAGCTTGCTATGTAGTATCCCTATATAAGAGGAATAACGTCCGGAAGGTTAGTTATTCGGGTTGTAAGAAAGCCGGTGCGGGCAGGTGCATTCCCGCCATAACCAGCTTGTTTTCCTGTACGTAGTTTAAGATGCGTACGCGCGTTTCTGCGGCTTTTTTCTTATCCATATCATAGTTGGCACAGTATTCGGGATGAGGCTTCTGTAATGCCGCCCCGTGCATTAAGTCGCCCGCCACAAGCACCTTGCCCACCTGAAAAGCCGTATGTCCGGGTGTGTGTCCGGTTGCATCAATGGCGATTACGTTTCCGGGCAGGGTATCTCCGAACTCGAATAAGTGAAGGTGGTTTTTATACTTCTCCATCGTCTGCATCGCTTGTGCTTTCTGTTGTCCGGGCATGTTCATCCACGCATCATATTCCGTTTTTGAAACATAAACCTCGGCGTTGGGAAACACAATGCTGTCGCCTTTCAGCATTCCGCCGATATGGTCTCCGTGTAAATGGGTGAGGTATAGGCAGTCAATATCATTGGGAGTCATACCTATTGATTCCAGTCCTTCGGCAAGCCTGCTGTCTGGTGCTCCCAGTCCGGTATCGAATAAAATACGCAGGCTGTCCGTCTTAATAACGAACGTACTTACGCTGGAGGGAATGCCCGCTTGCAATGAAAGTTGGTTGACGATGCTGTCGGGAGCATCAGAGAACAAGCTGCGAGGCATGAGTTTGTCTTCTGCGTTGTCTTGTATCCATGTTATTGTTACATTGCCGGCTTGTAAGGTTTGTACGCCCGATGCAGCAGCAGTAACCGGGGCAGGCTGAGTTTCATTCTCTTGTTTCTTTTGTGCATTTCCGCCACAAGCCGATAGCAGAAAGGCCGATGCAAGTAGCAGCCCTGCACCTTTCTTCAAATAATTATTTTTCATACGAATGAGATTTTAAAATCGTTCTATCCGCAAAAATAACATATTCTCTTGGATATCTTGTAGCTACCCGCAGGCTGAGTTCCTTAAATTCGGATAAAAGATACCGGATGCGGGACAAAAAAAGAGGGGATTGACCCTCTGAAAGAGCCAATCCCCGTTGTGGTTAAGTATTTGGGATTTATCAGTTGCGGAACATCAGTCCATCGCTGCTCCGCTCCACGATAATCGGTTTCGTGCGGTCTACTTCCTGTGAAAGCAGTTTCTTCGACAAGTCGTTCAGCAGGTAACGCTGGATGGCACGTTTTACCGGACGCGCACCAAATTCGGGGTCGTAACCGGCGGTAGCGATGAAGTTGATGGCTTGGTCGCTCAGTTGCAACGTTACGCCGTTTTCCTCCAACATCTTCCGGATGCCATTTATCTGCAAGCGCACGATTTGTTCTATCTGAGGCTTGTTCAACGGTTGGAACATGATGATTTCATCGATACGGTTCAAGAACTCCGGGCGTATGGTTTTCTTCAGCATGTTCAGCACTTCCGTCTTCGTTTCCTCTACTATCTGGTCGTGGTTAGCATCCGTTATCTTCTCAAACTGACTCTGGATGTACGCACTGCCGAGATTCGAAGTCATGATGATGATGGTATTCTTAAAGTTCACCGTCCGTCCCTTGTTATCCGTCAGACGTCCGTCGTCCAACACTTGCAGCAAGATGTTGAACACGTCGGGGTGAGCCTTCTCGATTTCATCGAACAACACTACCGAATACGGTTTGCGGCGCACTGCCTCGGTAAGCTGACCGCCTTCATCGTAACCTACATATCCCGGAGGCGCACCAATCAATCGAGACACTGAATGCTTTTCCTGATACTCGCTCATGTCGATACGTGTCATCAGCGACTCGTCATCGAACAGGTATTCTGCCAATGCTTTCGCCAACTCTGTTTTACCGACACCCGTGGTACCGAGGAAGATAAACGAACCAATCGGACGCTTCGGGTCTTGCAGTCCGGCACGGCTGCGGCGGACGGCGTCTGCCACTGCCTGAATAGCCTCGTCCTGACCCACTACACGCTTATGCAGTTCGTCCTCCAAGTGAAGCAACTTGTCGCGTTCACTCTGCATCATCTTGCTTACCGGTATTCCCGTCCAGCGTGATACCACGTCGGCAATGTCTTCGGCGGTAACTTCCTCTTTAATCATGGCGTTGTCGCCCTGCTTGCGTTTCAAGTCCTCTTGGATGCTTTTTATCTCATTCTCTAAGGCTTGCAACTTACCGTACCGGATCTCTGCCACTTTTCCGTAGTCGCCTTCCCGTTCGGCACGTTCCGCTTCAAACTTCAGTTGTTCTATCTGTTGCTTGTTCTGCTGAATTTTGTTCACCAGTTCCTTTTCGCTCTGCCATTTAGCCTTGTACGACGTTTCCTGCTCTTTCAGCTCGGCTATTTCTTTGTTCAGCTGAGCCAATTTCGCTTCGTCTTTCTCGCGCTTGATAGCTTCGCGTTCTATTTCGAGCTGTTTTAACCGACGCTCTATTTCGTCAAGTTCCTCCGGAAGCGAGTCGCGTTCCATTCTCAGTTTAGCAGCCGCTTCATCCATCAGGTCGATTGCCTTGTCCGGCAAGAAACGGTCGGTAATGTAACGGTTACTCAACTCTACCGCAGCGATAATCGCCTCATCTTTGATACGTACCTGATGGTGGTTCTCGTAACGCTCCTTCAGTCCACGCAGGATGGAAATAGAACTTGCCGTATCCGGTTCGTCTACCATTACGGTCTGGAAACGACGCTCCAGCGCCTTATCTTTTTCAAAATACTTCTGATACTCATCGAGGGTTGTCGCACCGATGCTTCTCAGTTCGCCACGTGCCAACGCCGGTTTCAGGATGTTTGCCGCATCCATTGCGCCTTCACCCTTTCCGGCACCCACCAGCGTATGAATCTCATCGATGAACAAGATGATGTTTCCTTCCGATTTCGTTACCTCGTTGATAACCGATTTCAGTCGTTCCTCAAACTCACCTTTGTATTTTGCACCCGCAACAAGCGCACCCATATCCAGTGAGTAGAGCTGCTTGTTCTTCAGGTTTTCAGGCACGTCGCCACGCAGGATACGTTGCGCAAGCCCCTCTACGATAGCCGTTTTACCCGTACCCGGTTCACCTATCAGAATCGGGTTGTTCTTGGTTCGGCGGCTCAAGATTTGCAGTACCCGGCGGATTTCCTCGTCACGTCCGATAACCGGGTCGAGCTTTCCGTTACGCGCCGCTTCGATGAGGTTGACGGCATACTTGTTCAGCGACTGGTAAGTGTCTTCGCTCGACTGCGACGTTACTTTCTGTCCCTGTCTCAGTTCCGAGATGGCAGCACGCAGTTCCTTATCTGTCATGCCCGCATCCTTCAACATGGTAGACACGGTACTTTTCACGTTCAGCAAAGCGAGGATGATAGCCTCCAGCGAAACATATTCGTCGCCCAGTTCCTTTGAGTATTCCACAGCTTTCTGCAATACCTCGTTGGTGTCGCGGCTCAGGTAAGGTTCTCCTCCCGATACCTTCGGCAGCGAAGCGATTTGCCTGTCAAGTACCGTAGCGATTTGCTGACCGTTCATGCCCAGTTTCTGGAAGAGGAAATTTGTAACGTTTTCTCCTACTTTCAGCACGCCTGCCAGCAAGTGTTCCGGTTCGATGGCCTGCTGTCCGTTGGTCTGTACCAAGTTGACAGCCTGTTGCACCGCTTCTTGCGATTTGATTGTAAAGTTGTTAAAGTTCATATAATGTTCTCCTTTCTATTTTTATCAGGGTTATTTCTGTTCCTTTTTCCCTATCCGGGTTAATCGGAACGCCAACTAAACCCCAAAATCTTTGCCAACCTCCAAAAAACGTTCTGAATCTGTATAAATGTCAGATAATCATGTTCTTAAACTGAAATATTGTCGCATTTCCTAACAAAATGTCAGCATTTGTGTATTTCGGGGAAAAGCTGTACCTTTATCCCTCAAATAAAATAAGGACGAATGGAACAGAAAATCAAATTTGCTCCCACGGTGTTGCTGGTCGATGCCGTTTACCTTGACCGGGTGGGGCGCGACATGGTGGCGCATTTCGCACCGATAGTCAACCGAGAGTTGCCGAAAGCCGATTTAGCGGTGTTGTTAGAATGTCTGGCGCTGGACGCCGGTGTACAGCCGGGCGAATCGGAGATACAAGTCATCTTTATATATCAAGCCGGAAAAACGAAAATGGAGTTTTGTAAGCCGTCCGGTTTAGAGACAGAACTTCATAACGTGGGCTTTAAAAGTGCGGTGGGAGAGTTTTCGCTCTACGCATTCCAGCCGTCGGGCATGGCAAAACGCGAAGATTTGTTCAGCGAATCACTTCAGTTGGCAGGCGAGTCGAAAGAAGTAAAGCGCATCATCTTCGTGCCCGATGAAGAAGATTACGCTCCGGCGTTAGAAGAAGTCATCAGTGAGATAAAGGGAAAAGAAAGCATCACAAGGTTTGGCATGAATCCACCGGATTATGAGCACGATTATGGCTTTGAACTATTAGGATTCGGCATACTTCAAGCACTGGGAATCCGTTCCGAAGAGCTGGGGTAGACGCATTCCATAGCGCAGGGTAACGCTTCCCATAGCGTAAGTCAACGCATCCCATAGCGCAGGATAACGCTTCCCATAGCGTAAATCACCCCATCCCATTGGGATATATAAAAAGAACATGCTCGTGAATTTGCAAATCCATGGGCATGTTCTTTTATGTTCAAACCGATGTTTTCCGGTTATACTAAAGCCGGTACAAGATATTTGGTAAGCAAGTAACCTCCTACTACCAACCAGACGTAAAGCAAGAATGCCAACACAAACGGTTTTGCACCTGCCTGCTTGAATTTCTCGATGCTCGTATCCGTTCCCAACGCTGTCATTGCCATCGTCAGCATGAATGTGTCGATGTATTCGATAGCCCCGTTCAGCGGAATATCCTTAACACTCTCTACTCCTAACAGATACTGTAAGAGCGAGTTGAGGCAAATGATGCCGATAAATCCGAAGGCAAACCACGGAATGGTGATTTTGCTTTTTTCCGTTTTCCCTTCGGCATTCTTGGTCTTTCGTCCTGCAAGAGCAAAACTCATAATCACCAGTACCGGGGCAAGCATCATTACGCGAATCATCTTTGTGATGGTGGCAGTTCCGGCTATGCCCAAAGAGTCGGTAGGGTCCATCGCATTACCCGCACCCGCAACGTGAGCCACTTCGTGAAGCGTACTGCCCGTATAGATGGCAACTCCCGTATTGCCAAGTGCGTCAAGCAGTCCGGCGCGGTAAAGTATCGGGTAAAGAAACATCGAAATCGTACCGAAGATAACCACCGTAGATACGGCAATGGCGGTTTTATGTCCTTCACATTTTACCACCGGCTCGGCTCCTAATACGGCGGCTGCGCCACAAATGGAACTTCCCGTTGCCGTCATCAGCGAAGTATCCTTATCCATTTTCAACAGCTTGCCCAGCCATACACCGAGGAAAATCGTACCTGCCACAATGATGGTGTCGATAACCACTGCCGGAAGCCCTACCGCCGCCACCTGCGTCAGCGTAAGGCGGAAACCATAAAGCACGATACCCGTGCGCAGAATCTGTTTGGTACAGAACTTGATGCCCGGAACCCACGTTTCGGGCAGCTTGTTGCGCAAGCTGTTGGCATATAGCATTCCTAAGATGATACCCACAATCAGCGGACTGAAAGAGAGGCTTTTTACAAACGGAATCTCGGCGATATAGAAAGCCGCGAATGAAAATAAGGCAATCAAAAGAATGCCATGTAAGGTGTTAGCTCTGTTTCCTTTTTCAAACATGTCTTTAGATTTTTAAGTTTTAAGTCTTTTTAGTTTTTTGAGCAGTAAGCGGTTGCAAAGGTACGAAAAACTATTGTAATCCGTACCTGTATCGGCTTTCTTTGTCGGTTTACGCCTGCGGGTTGGCAGGAGGAGGAGCAGGAGTCTCCACCGCATTCTCTGCAATCAGCAACAGGATGTCGCCCTCTTTCAGTTCAACATTACCGTTCGGAACGATGTAATCTTCTCCACGTTTTATCATCATTACCAATACTCCTTTCGGAAAAGGGATGTCGCGAATATGCTTTCCGTGCGACAGAAGCTGATGCGTGCAGTACACCTCGTGAAGCTGGCTGCCCACCGTTTCAGGGATTTCGATGCCAAAGTTTTCCTCCGTATCGGGTACGGGCGTCGACAAGCCTAATTTCTTGGCAACCCATGAAAGCGACATGCCCTGAACAAGCAGTGAAAGCAGCGTAACGAAGAATACGATGTTGAATATCTGGTCGGCACCGTTTACCTGCTCCACCGCCGGGTAAGTGGCAAAGATAATCGGGGCGGCGCCACGCAATCCGACCCATGAGATGAAAGCCTTCGACTTATGGCTGATTTTATTGCCGAACGGCAGCAGGCTGAGCCACACACTGACCGGGCGTGCTATCAGATTCATGAACAGGCTTACGAGTATGGCTGTTATGGTTACGCCCAACATTTCGTGCGGATTAACCAGCAATCCTAAAATAAGGAACATGATGACCTGAAGCAGCCACGTCATGCCGTTTAAGAAGGTGCCGATTTCTTTTTTCTTGAATAAATTACTGTTCCCTATTACCATTCCGGCAATGTAAACCGCTAAATATCCGTTCCCTTTCAGCAAATACGCAATACAGTAAATAATGAATATGAAACTTAAAACCAGAATGGAGTATAACTCGCCGTTTTTAAGATTGATGCGGTTTACCACCCACACCGTCAGCTTGCCGAAGAAATACCCTCCGATGCCTCCTACGGCAAACTGGAGCAACAGTGAGCCGGCTATCTCCATGCCCGACAAATGTCCGGTTTGGATACACTGGATTAAGATGATGGTGAGCATGTATGCCATCGGGTCGTTACTTCCGCTTTCCAGTTCCAGCATGGGGCGAAGGTTGTTTTTCAAATTAATGCGCTGCGTACGCAGGGTGTTAAACACCGAAGCCGAGTCGGTAGACGACATGGTGGCGGCAAGCAGCAGCGAACCTAACAGGCTAAACCCGATTTCGGTGTGTTGCCATCCCGATATCCAATAGATAAATATCCCCGTAATAAGCGTGGTAAGCAACACCCCTACGGTAGACAGCATGACTCCCGGCATCAAGATGGGGCGGATGTCTTTCCATTTGGTTTCCATACCTCCGCTGAACAAGATGATACATAAAGCTATCGTTCCGATGTTTTGCGCCTCGGAAATGTTATGGAACTGGATGCCTAAACCGTCGCTTCCGAACAGCATTCCCGCCAAGAGGAACATCAACAAGGTAGGAATACCGAACCGGTATCCTGTTTTACTGATAAGAATGCTGCAAAAAATAAGAAACGAACCTACGAGTAAACCGATTTCTAACGTGATATTCATTGATGTATGTCTATATGATTTTCCGAATGCAAAGAAACTAAGATTTCTGGAAATATCAGCTTCTTTTTAAGAATAAAATGTTCTGTATTTCTTTACTTTATGAGTAATTAGGAAATATGGGATAGTTGCAACGAAATATGTATGATTGCTAATTTAAGGATATTCCGTTATTTTGCGGATGAAATGCTGTCTCAATGCAATGTAATATAGGTTATGGAAGAAAAAGGTATAATTGTTGGAGATCTTGAGAATACAGAATTGTTGGAAAAAGTGGCAACTTTTTACGATAATCGTTTTGCCATTATTGACAATGTACATAATATCGGGGAAAACACGGTGGCTAAGGTAGAGGTATTTGCCGTAACGCTTTGCTTGAAAGGGAGAGGCGCGCTCTACATAGACGACAGGGAGTATACGATCCATGCAAACGATATATTGATTTGCTTGCCTAACGTAATCCTTGAACACGGTATGATGAGTGTGGATTTCGATTGCTGCGGATTTATTCTGTCGCCGGAGTATATGACTCATATCGGAATGCTTATCGGGCATAACTGGAATATGAAAATGTTTCTTGAAAAATATCCGGTATTTTCGTTGAATGAAGAAGAGGTCAAAACATTCTTGCAGTATTTTGAGTTGTTGCGTTCGCGGCTTACGGGTACGCCATGCAAATACCATAAAGAATTGATGGAGGCTTTGTTGCAGGCGTTTATGTATGATTTCGGAAGCGCATTGGAACGTTTCGTCGAACCGGCTAATCTTTCTTATACATCGGGCGACAATCTGTTCCGTTCGTTCCTCGACCAACTATCTTCCTCTTACCCCAAGAAACGTTCGGTGGCTTATTATGCCGACCGCCTGCACGTAACAGCTAAATACCTTTCGGCTGTATGTAAAGACGTTAGTGGAAAAACAGCTTCGGATTGGATAAACCGTTACGTAATGAAAGATGTGGAATACCAGTTGAAGCGTACGCGGAAAAGCATAAAGGAAATAGCCAACGAACTTGATTTCCCCAGTTTGTCGTTTTTCGGGAAATATGTGAAACGTTATTTGGGCGTATCGCCGCGCGAATATAGGGATAAGCTCTTAAATGAGGTGATATAAAGAAAAAAGTATTAATTTTGTCGGCAAATCAAATAAAGACAATGCTAATATGAAGAGATTATTATATGGTTGCTTTGCTTGTATCTTGTTTGTCGGTATGTCGGTAACCGGCTGTGCAGAAAAAGATATGTCGATGAAAATGAATCAGCCCCGCAATATTCGTGGAGTGGTTAGTTACAAGCGTTCGTTTGGTGACGTAAATGCGGTACAACTGGCTACGGCTAAGAAAATAGGCATCCGTCCTATCAGCTCGCGCGAGGAAGCCGATGAGATGGTAGGCAGTCTGGTAAAGATAACCCCCTGCGAACGCTACGATATGGATTCGCTTACTCATTCTATTCCCTATCTGATTCCACAGGCAAGTGCGTTGCTTGATACCATTGGAGTGAACTTTCTGGATTCTTTGGAAAACAAGGGGCTTAATCCGAATAAAATAATTGTAACTTCTGTAACGCGGACAAAAGAAGATGTGAAACGCTTGCGACGTACGAACGGGAATGCATCGCTTAACTCTTGTCACTTCTACGGAACTACGTTCGATGTAAGCTGGAAACGTTTTAAAAAGGTGGAAGACCCGGACGGACGTCCGATGCAGGATGTTAGCGCCGATACGCTGAAGTTGGTGCTTTCAGAAGTGTTGCGCGATTTGCGCAAGGCAGACCGCTGTTACGTGAAGTATGAGTTGCGTCAGGGATGTTTCCATATTACGGCAAGATAAAACAGGGCAAGGGGTATGTTTCGGTATTTTATTTATTTGGGATACGACGGTACGAATTATCATGGCTGGCAGATTCAGCCTAACGGGGCGAGTGTGCAAGAAACATTGATGAAAGCCTTGTCTACATTCTTGCGCCGGCAGGTGGAAGTGGTAGGAGCGGGGCGTACCGACGCGGGGGTACATGCTCGGCTGATGGTGGCACACTTCGACTTTGAAACCCGTCTGGATGTTGAGGAAGTAACCGACAAACTGAACCGTTTGCTGCCTGCGGATATTGCCGTTTACCGCGTATGTGAGGTGAAACCTGACGCACACGCACGTTTCGATGCTACTTATCGTACTTATAAATATTACATTACCACGCGAAAAGACCCCTTTAACCGCATGTATGCGTGGAGGGTATTCCAGTCGTTGGATTTCGATAAGATGAATGAAGCGGCGCAAACCCTTTTCGATTATACTGATTTCACCAGCTTCAGCAAGCTGCATACCGATGTGAAAACCAATAATTGCCGAATCATGTATGCCCGTTGGGAACAGGAAGCGCCCGACGAATGGGTATTCACGATTCGTGCCGACCGTTTTTTAAGAAACATGGTGCGTGCCGTAGTCGGTACGCTGGTCGAAGTGGGACGAGGGAAACTTACTGTCGATGGCTTTCGCAGGGTTATCGAAGAGAAAAACCGTTGCAGTGCGGGGACTTCCGTACCGGGACATGCCCTTTTTCTGGTCGATATCGGTTATCCCGACACACTGTTCGAGGTTTAAGCCTTTATTCTTTCATACGGGGAGTTTCCTATACTCGGTAGGAGTATATCCCACGTTCTTTTTGAAAAGCCGGTTGAAATGCTGCGAATATTGGAAGCCCAGTTCATAGGCTATTTCGCTGACTGTTTTCTTTGTTGCGATGAGTTGCTCTTTGGCGGCATCTATTATTTTATTCTGTATGTATTCTTGTGCCGTTTTGCCGGTTTCCTTCTTTATCAGGTCTCCAAAGTAATTCGGAGAAAGATATACTTGGTCGGCAAAATATTTCACCGTAGGCAGTCCTTCCGTTTGAGGCTTCCCGCTTTGGAAATAAGAGTCGAGCAACGTTTCAAACCGGGTAAGTATATCTTTGTTGGCTTCTGCGCGAGTGATAAACTGACGGTTGTAAAAGCGCATACAGTAGTCTAACAGTAATTGGATATTTCGGGCTATCAGCCGTTTGCTGAGCCTGTCTATGGGATGTATCAGTTCCATTTGCGTCTTCTTCAGGCAGTCTAAAAAGATTTCTTTCTCTTCTTCCGACAAATGCAACGCCTCGTTCGAATTGTACGAGAAAAATGAGTACGATTTGATTTCCTGTCCCAGCGATGTCCCCTTTATCAAGTCCGGATGAAACAAAACGCCCAAAGCCGAAGGTTTTACGCCTTCGGGCATGTCGGTTTCTACCACCTGCCCGGGTGCGAAACTGGTGATTGTACCTTCACTGTAATCATATATCTGTCTTCCGTAGCGTATGTCTCCACACTTGGTTTGCTTCAAAAAGAGTGCATATATACCGTAATTAACCGTGAAGTGGGTTGGAAATTTGGTAGCATTATTCAGATCGACCACGCTTACCAGCGGATGAAAAGTTTCAAGCCCGAATAGGTTATTGTATTTTTCTATCGTGTCCAGTTGAATTAAATTGTCCATAGTAGCCAGTGATTAAGTATGAAGCAAAAATAATGATTTTATTTGTTTTCTGATTCATGTGGACCTGAAAATCTGTAAATTAGTTACAACCTTCAGCAAGATATATACATTCTTTTCCCGTCACGGTAAAGGCGCGTAAAACGGTATGGGTAGCGTTACTTATCTTATGCGGTAGCGTTAACCGGTTCTTCCCATAGCGTAAAGTGGTTTTTCGAGTAGCGTTTTTGGGGCGAAAGAACAGGCTCTTTAGAGCTTTTCTGTGAGGTATTTCCAATAACGGACGGGCAGGTCTTTTTTATGCTTGCGCGGATTGATACGCTCTTTGATGCAGATGGATTTGAAATAGTTTTTCCACATTGATTGTATTAACCGTTCGTCTTGCGCCAAGAGGTCGTCGTCAAGTATGCCTGTTATCAGATGCGCCTGCCGAGGTTCGGTAAAGGTGATTTCGTTTACCATCTCTCCGTCGTAGTAATAACCGTATTGTCGCCTGCTGTCGTAAATCAGCCAACGCTGGTCGGTAAAGCGGTCGCGGAAATGCTCAATGGTGAGCGGAATAACGTTGTAGATGGGTGCCATTATGCCGAAATAGATGCCTTCGGCAGTCTTTTGGAAACGCATGAACTGAAGGACACGGTAACGTTCGCCGCTTACCTTTTTGCTGAGCTGAAACAAAGTCAGCACGTCGGTATCTGCAAAATTTGTTTCCGAAAAACCGGGCGATTCGAATACCTTTCTCATGTAGCGGAACATCAGCATCGGGGCTTCGGGCAGTTCCGACAGCCAGCATTGTGAAAAACAGCTCAGCCCGCCGGCGGAGAGTTTCTTTTGCAGCCCCTTCCATACACGTTCAGCCTTTTCAGTGTCGGTGGTTACGGTATACGATTCATCGTAAAACAGCGGAAGCGGTTCGCCGTCGGTAAGTAGCATGTCGGGGAACCGCTTACGGAAATAAGCGTCGAAAAGGGCGGTAAGAAGCCCCTCGAACGTATGGTCGTATAGGAAGATTGTCATTTCACCGGGGTATCGCGGTATCCGTTAAAGAACTTTTTGAAAAACAGCCATTGGTAATCCATCGAGTTGTTCCAGTATGCCTCATTGTGTACTCCCGGACGGCTGATGAAGTCGTGGTGGATTCCGCGTTCCGCCAGTGCTTGGTGGAATTTCAGATTCACATCGTAAAAGAAATCCTCCGTACCGCAGTCGATAATCATGGCAAGGTCGCCGTCTTTCAGTCTGTCCAGCTGGTTGATGGCTGTATGTGCGTCCCAGCGTCCCTGATTGGCAGCTTCTTCTCCTAATTGCTTTTTCATGTCCCAATTATCCGGAAACGGGCGGATGTCTACTCCTCCGCTCATGCTTCCGCCTGCTCCGAAGATGTCTTTATGACGGATGGATAGCCACATGCCTCCGTGTCCGCCCATGCTGAACCCCGTAATCGCCCTTGCGCGGCGGTCGGCTACAGTAGGGTAATGGCTGTCGATGTAATTTACCAGTTCTGAAGAAACAAACGTTTCAAACTGGCTGCCTGTTTGCAGCGGGCTGTCCCAGTACCAACTGTTTTCTCCGTACGGACAAACAACGATGATGCCGTCGGCATCTGCCATTTGGGGAAGTTCGGGCTTCAGTTTTAACCACGAGCGGGCATTTCCGCCATACCCGTGAAGCAAATACACAGTGGGGCAGGGTGCCGACGCCTTGCATTGGTCGGGGACGATGACCAACACTTCGATGTTTTTTTTCATTTTCGGACTTTCTACCGACAGCGTGTCGATGCGTGCTGCCTTTGCTGCTGAAACAGTAAGCAACAGCAATCCGAGGCAGAATAAAGTGAGGCATTTGCGAGTCATATCAATAAGTTTTGAGTTTACTGCTTACAAAGGAATGAAAAAAACAAGAAACAGCAAACTCAAAACACCAAAAACTCTTAAACCATATCGTCGCCCGCTTTCGTATATTTCACACGAATGGTCTTATGGAAAGGGATGAAGCGCGAAACGATGGCTATGACGAGCGTTATCACAAACAGGTAGCCCAATATCTCTTTCAGCGACAGCAATAAACTTTGCTCCTGAAGAGTGCCGTATAAAGAATTAGTAGCCATGCGTACAGCCTCATCGTATCCATGCCCTTGCGCCAGATAAGTGTTTAGCGACTGGTCGTAACGAGCGGCGGCAATGGGGTCTGCCATGGTTACCGTCTCGGACAGCGAATGCAGGTATTTCTGTTCCAGCCGGTATAAGACGTTGCTGTAAAACGCGGTAGCCATGATGGGTGCTAATGCCGACCGCGTAAGTATCAGGAAAAAGGCATTTGCCAACAAGTATTTCGGGTTTAAATCTTCTACGGCAAACAGTGCGAATGCGATAATCAGCACAAGCATCCCCAACCCTCTGAAAAAGATAGGCAGATACAACATTTCGTAGGTGCTGTCCGGCGAAATGGTAAAATACAGCGAGCCGAAGAAGAACGCAAAACATGCCATGCCGCCTGCTATCAGAAAGCGGAAACGCCATCGTTGCCACCTGAACCACCAGAAACAAATAAAGGCTCCGAGGAAATATCCGGGAATCAGATAAATATAAAGTGAATACAAGTGGGTGGTATCTACCTTCAATATGGAATTGAGGTAATTGGTTATTAAAGTGGTGGATGTGCTGAAAAACATCACAAGCATCATGTAAAAATATCCTACGATGGCTTTAGGCTGATACAGCGGTGCCAGACTCACAAACGGTTTCTGGGAATGAGACTGCATCCAGATGAAATAAGTAATCAGCATCGGAGCGATGACGATGTAGGCACATATCTTCGGAGAAGCCATCCAGTCGAGCACCTTTCCGTAGTTAATGACATATATCAGCATCAGTATTCCGGCGGAGATGACAAACATTTCGCGCACATGGAGTTCGGAAACAGGTATTTTCTCCAAGCTGCGGTTATGGCGGAAGCAGATGATGACACATAAAATGGCTATCGCGATAAGAAGCATCATGAAATAATACATATACTTCCAGTTATAGTAATACGCCAGTTCGACGGTGACAAGCATCGACAACTGTCCGCCGCTGAATACGATAGGATAGAAGTAGGCATAAAACTCGCTACGTATGTTCCGCGGGCTGAATATCTTTTGGATGCGGCGGATAAGCCATAACATAAGAAATCCTTTTAGAAAGCCGATGGCAAAACTGCATACGATAACGATATCTATGTTTTCGGAATAAGCACATATCCAGCTGAGGAAAAACTGCAGGATGAGGTCGGTTAGCAGAATAAACTTAGACGAAAACGTATCGAGCACTTTCGGGACAATGGGATAAGCTATCGCCATGCCTGCCGAAGTAGCATAATATCCCATTGTAATGTCTTCGGTATATGTGCCCAACGTGTTGGATACTTCCAGCGAACTGCCCGTATACGAGCCGTTCAGCATCGTTACCGGCAGGAGGATGATAAAGAGAATGGCAATCCCCAGCCAGTCGGGGACCCATTGGCGGACAGGTACGTCCAGTGATTTCATCGTCATCATTGGCGTAAGGCTTCAGTTTCTACCATCATTCCGGCTCTTAGATGCGCCATGTCGTTGAGGCTCACATCCTCAAGGTCTATCCGTACAGGAATGCGTTGTTGTACTTTCACAAAGTTGCCTGCCGAGTTATCGGTCGGGACGAGTGAGTATTTCGAGCCGGTGGCTTCGGATATTGCCGTAACCCTGCCCTTGAATATCCGTCCCGGCAGCGCGTCGACCTTGATGCGTACTTCCTGTCCGATGAAGATGTTTCGGATTTGCGTTTCCTTGTAATTAGCCGTAACCCATTTGTCGGTATTGCGGACGAGGTAAGAAATGGTTTGCCCTGCCGATACGTATTGCCCCGGTTCCAGCGTGCGGCGTCCCATATAACCATCGTAAGGTGCGGTAAGTACGGTGTAAGAAAGATTCAGCCGGGCAAGGTCAAGGTCGGCTTCACGCTGCATGATGGCGGCTTCGGCACTGATGGTACGCTTGCTGGTTTCGGTGTATTGCGATTGTGCCGCCCGTTTTTGCTCAAGTAAAGCCTGATAACGGGCCTGTGCAGCTTCGTAGGCAGCTTTAGTCTGTTCAAACTGTTGCTGAGGAACCGATTCTTCTTTCAGCAACCGCTCAAAGCGGTGGTAATCTTGTTCCAACTGCCATAGTTGGGCTTTGGCTTCGGCAATGTTGGCATCTTGAACGGCTATGTTGGTGTGCGATGTCTCGATACCCGAATGAAGTACCGACTGTGACCCGTGGGCATCGAGCAGGGCAGCTTCCGCCTCTTTCACCCTTATCTGATATTCGCGGTTGTCAAGTATCAGCAAGGTGTCGCCTTGACGCACGTATTGGTGTTCTTTGAAACGCACTTCTTTGATATATCCCGAAACCCGGATGTTCAGTGGAGCTACATATTGGTCGATAAACGCATCGTTGGTTATTTCATAGTTGATGTATCGCCAGAAGTAGTTGACAGTCCACCACAAGCCTGAGCCTGCCAAAAGAATACATACGATGTTGAGAACAATGTTGCGCGTTCTTAATTTTCTTAGCTTTTTTTGTTTTTCCATCAATTCCATAGACGAGTTTTTTGCGTTTGTAAGTGCCGGCTAAATTCTTCCGCAGGCTTTTAATAATTGGTAATAGGTATAAATAACTCGTGTGCGTGCCGTTGTGAGTTGCAGTTCTACGTTAAGCCTTACCGAGTTGGCGTCGAGCAGGTCGGTCAGTATAGCCAGCTGGTTCATATAGCGGTTTTGCATGATTCGGTAATTCTCTTCTGCCTGACGTACCGACAGCTTCAACGCCTCGACTTGCAGCAACGCCTCTTTGTGTCGCAAGTAAGCAGTGCGTACCTCTATGCGTATGTTTTGTTGTTTTTGGCTTTCTTCGTTTTTGCGCAGAGAAACCTGCAGTTTGCTTTCTTTTATCCGATGATTTTCCTTGAATAGCGAAGACAGCGGATAAGAAACCGACAATCCCACGTTCCATGTATTGTTATACATGTCTGCCATTGTGCGCGACAGGGGACGTGCCAATGTATTCGAAGCATATAAAGAAACGACAGGCAAGTAGGCTGCTTTGTTTAAGCGTACGCCGTTTTCCGCCAGTTCGGTTTGCTTTTTCAGTAGCTTCATTGCCGGGTCGTTGGTATAGGCTTGTTCGATGTACTCATCGTAATCGCTTAACGCCACGGAGCGGTAAAGCAGGGTAGTGTCGGGCTTCAGTAATAGCGTTTCATCTTGCCCTAACAGGATGTTTAACTGCTGCGAAACCAATGCGATGCTGTTTTCGGTTTCTTGCAGCGACAGGCGGTCGTTCGTAAGTTGCATTTCGCTGCGTAATACGTCGTTGTTCGTAATCAGCCCCTCTTTTTTCATGCGCCGTATGTCGTGAAGGCGGATTTCCGATTCCTCGATGTTTCGTGACAGTACCTCGTGTTGCTTAAACAGGCTGAACAGGTTCATGTATTGGTTCAGCAGGCTGAGCTTGACCTCGGCTTCATCGCTTAACTGTTGCAGTTCCGCCACCTGTTTTTCCATGTCCGCTTGGCGGATGGAGTAACGGATACGTCCACCCTCGTAAAGCGGTTGCGTAAAGTCGATGGCATAATTTTGCGACCAATCAGGCGTTTCAGGATGCGTAGGGTCTGATAATCCGTGTTGAAACACAACCGGCTGTCCCACATATCCGCCTCGTAGCCCGATTTGCAAGTCCGGCAGCCGAGATGTGCGCGCCGTTTTCGTCCGTTCGTGCGCCATAGCCGTCTCCAGTGCGTCGGCCTGAAGTTGCAAATTATATTTCACACCCCTTTCAAACAACCGCTCTACCGGTAGAAACAGCGTGTCGGCATGTTCTGCCGCCCTTGTAGAGCCGATGGAAAGCGATGCTAAAAAAAGAATGACGGTAAGTGTTTTCTTATACATTTTCAAGCACATTATATACAGTTCTTAATTCAGACAACATGGTTTGGATGCTTTCCTTTCCTATAATATGTTCTGCTTTTTCGTACACTTGTCCGAGTATGGGACGAATGTCTTCTTTAAATTTTTCGCCTTTCGGCGTAAGAAAAACCAACTTGTTTCGTCGGTCGGTAGGGTCTTCTTTGCGGCATACGTACCCTTTTTTCTCCAGATTGTTCATTAAGTTGGTAAGACACGCTTTGTCTTTGGCTATCCGTTCTGATAAAACTTGTTGGGTAATACCTTGTTCATACCACAGGCTACATAATACTTGAAGCATTTCAAACGTTATCCCTGCATGGTTTTTTCTCAAAGTTCGTTGCATGGCACGCCGGAACGCCATGCGGGTACGGAATACTTCTAACATGAGTTCTCTAAACTCTTCTCCTTCTTCCATCCTATTTTGCGACCGTTTAGTTTTACGGCTGCAAAGGTATGACTTTTTTCTGAATTAGTCAAATGATTGACTATTCCTCTTGCCTTTATTTCAAGAAACAGCTTCTTTTATGATGAATATGAGCAGCGGAAAAGTCGCCGGTGATGTATCATAAGAAGAACAACATTGAGAAGATAGAGATTTTCTTGATGCTGTTTTTTTGTTTTTATTTTTATACAGAAATCTGTATTGCCTTATTTTCCCGCCCTGCTGTAAACGCTGTTTGTAACTTGTTGATTTTTAAGCGTAAAATTTCTTCCCATAGCGTTGGCTGTTTCTACCCGAAGAACACTTGGTTTCTATGGGTAGAGTTGAGGCGTTCATGCGGTAGAAAAAAACAGTGAACAATATCGGGGTTTTATTGTTATTAGAATTACATGATAAAAATCACATATATATACAGTTTAATTAACCTTGAATAACCTTAAACAGCTATGCAAAAAAGTACCCGTAAGGAAAGACCGTGCCTTCCGGATATGAAATCGAATCCATCTATTGTCAGCATATTTCATGCTGTTCTGAAATTGATCTTACACTAATAACCTATTTACTTAATACTAAAAAGATGTACAAATTTATGGAAAAAAATAGTGGGCGCACAGTTCATCAGTGGATACTTCTCACTTTTTTAAGTATATTATTTTTGCAAATCCAAGTTTTCGCCCAAACCGGTAATGAAATCACCGGAAAGATTACCGATAAAGACGGTGAACCCCTGATAGGAGTAAGCATCGTAGTGAAAGGGACTTCAGCCGGAACGATTACGGATGTAGACGGACGTTTCAAGATTGAAGCCGACAGAAACGATGTGTTGGCTGTTTCTTACATCGGTTATGCCACCCAAACGATTCAGTTGCTGAACGCCACGTTGCCCCTGAACATCGTGATGACCGAAGACTCGCAGAAGATAGACGAAGTGGTGGTTACGGCTTTGGGTATTAAGCGTTCTGAAAAGGCGTTGAGCTATAATGTTCAGAAGGTGGACAATGAAATGCTTACATCGGTGAAAGACGCCAACTTTGTCAACAGCCTGAACGGTAAAGTAGCCGGTGTGAACATCCAGCGCAGCGCTTCGGGCGTGGGCGGAGGTACACGTGTGACAATGCGCGGAAACAAGTCTATCAACGGCGATAACAACGTGCTGTATGTAATCGACGGTGTTCCCGTAGGAAACCAAGCCGATCGTGAGGGAGACGGAACAGGCTTCGGCAAGGGACGCACGTCGGGAGAAGGTATCGCCAATCTGAACCCGGAAGACATCGAAAGCGTGTCGGTACTTACCGGTCCGTCGGCAGCCGCCCTGTATGGTGCAAGTGCCGCAAACGGAGTTATCCTTATCAATACCAAGAAAGGTGCGGCGGGAAAAATGCGCATCGGAGTATCGTCATCCGTAGAATTTATGACGCCGATGATGCTGCCTAAGTTCCAGAACGAGTATGGCATTTCCGGCAATTACTATTCATGGGGCGATAAGTTGGAAAACCAGCCGTGTTATAATCCGAAAGATTTCTTCGAGCTGGGAACTACCTTTAACAATTCATTTAATCTTTCAACCGGAAATGATAAAAATCAGACTTATTTTTCTGTCGCAGCTGTTAATTCGGCCGGTATTGTACCCAATAATAAGTATCATCGTTACAATGTCACGCTGAGAAATACGGCTAAATTTCTGAACGATAAACTGACGCTGGATGCGTCTGTAAGCTATATCCGTGAGTATTATAACAACATGATTTCTTACGGAACATATTTCAACCCTATCGTTGGGGCATACTTGTATCCCCGCGGTGAGGAGTTCGGACGTGAAAAATACTTTGAGCGCTTTAACAGTGAGCTGGGCTATTCGGAACAGCAGTGGACTCCGGGCGATTTCGGTTTCGATATCCAAAACCCGTATTGGATTGCATATCGCAATATCCGCCCCGAGGTGAAAGACCGCTACATGTTATATGCATCGCTGAAGTATGATATTACCCGTTACTTGAATATCGTAGGACGTGTTCGTCTGGATAATACCTATACCGAGAAAGAAGACAAGCGTTATGCTTCGACGATTAACACATACGCCGGAGCAAACGGATTTTATGCTTACTCTAACGAGACGTACAAACAGAAATATGCCGATATTATGGTGAACTTCGACAAACAGTTTGCTGAAATCTACCATGCAACGGTCAATGTCGGAACATCGTTTGAGGAATACGATACCAAAGGACGGGGCTACGGCGGACAACTGCTTTTAGTTCCGAACAAGTTTGCGTACAGCAACATCGACCCCACCCAAAGCTACGCCAGCCAAACGGGAGGCGATAGCCGCAAAAGAAACTTCGCTCTGTTTGCTTCAGCCGAACTGTCATGGAAGTCAGCATTATACTTCACGCTGACGGGAAGAGCCGACAAGCCTTCGCAACTGGTAAACAGCGACGAACCGTGGATATTCTACCCGTCGGTAGGATTGTCTGTCCTCGTAACAGAATTGTTGCCCGACAAGGTTAGAGAAACATTGGCTCCTACTCTGGGCTTTTTGAAAGTAAGAACATCGTATACCGAGGTAGGTTCGCCTATCCTTTATACCGGACTTACTCCCGGAACGCTGACTCACGAGCTTCAAGGAGGTACGTTCAAACCCTTTAAGTATTATCCGGTATCGAATCTGAAGGCAGAGAGAACCCGTTCTTACGAAGTGGGTATCGACTCCAGATGGTTTAACAATGCGCTTACACTCGGATTTACATATTATCATTCGAACACGTATAACCAGTTGCTGAAAGCCACGCTGGGCAGCAGTTACGAATACATGTTCGTACAGGCAGGAAACGTTCAGAATAAAGGTATTGAACTGACGGTAGGATTCGACAAGACTTGGGGCGGATTCAATTATAATACAACGCTTACCGCCACTACTAATAAAAACAAAATTGTCCGGCTGGCACGCAATGTGCTGAATCCTGTAACCAATACGCAGATCGACCTGACCGACATACAGGTAGGACGATTCCGCTTGAGAGAAGGAGAAGAAATCGGTACGGTTTACGCCAATGAATGGCTGAAGCGCGATGAAGATAATTATGTAGATTATCAGCCCGGACAAGCCTTGACCACCGAAACTACCACTCCGTATAAGCTGGGCAGCGTAAACCCGAAATGGAATTTGGGCTGGCAAAACGGCTTCGGATATAAAGGCTTTAACCTGAACCTGCTGTTTACGGCGCGTATCGGCGGTATCGTAATATCGAAAACGCAGGCGGTGTTGGATAAATACGGCGTATCAGAGGCTTCGGCTAAAGTACGCAATGCCGGAGGTGTATCGCTCGGACATTTTCAGGTAGATCCTAAAGCATATTATGAAGCGGTGTCTAACTTGGATGCTTATTATACCTATTCTGCTACCAACGTTAGATTACAGGAAGCCCGATTGACTTATAATTTCCCAGACAAGTGGTTTAAGAACGTAGTGAATAACGTCAGTCTGTCTGTATACGGTACAAATCTGTGGATGATTTATAACAAAGCTCCTTACGACCCCGAGCTGACAGCTTCTACGGGAACTTTTGGTCAAGGATATGATTATTTCATGTTGCCCAGTCAGTCTGTTTATGGCTTGAGTTTGAAGTTTGGATTTTAAAATAAAATAAAGGAATTGAATATGAAAAAATATATAATTCTGCTTTTGACACTTTGTTCGATGTCAGCTTGCGATTACGAGACCGTTAACACGGATCCTTACGGTGTTTCTGATGAAGAATTAGGGCCTCTTAAATACGGTGCGCGTTTTATGAATATGCAGCAAAGAGTGATTCCTATCGGTTCGCCCAGCTTGACAACAGGACCGGGAAACGATTTGCAAAATACAGATTTGATTTCGTCGGGTAACTATATCGGTTATTTTGGAAATAATAATAACTGGGGATTTAACAACGAATCGAACTGGAACTTTACTGATAGCAGAATGAATTATGCCTATCAGAATTTCTATTCGTCAATCTTTTTGCCGTGGAACGAAATCTATGAGATAGCAAAAGATGCCGAATCTCCTTCTGAACAGGCTATCTTGGAGATGGCAAATATTGTAAGAAACGTGGCTTGGCTGCGTGCTACGGATGTATTTGGTCCTATCGCCTATACTTCTGCCGGCGATGGAAGCATTGCTCCGAAGTTCGACAGTCAGGAGGTGGTTTATAAAACCATGATGGCTGATTTGGCTAAGTCGGTCGAACTGCTGAATACCATTTCTTACAGAGTTATGTCGCAATATGATTTGATATACGACGGTAACGTACAGAACTGGGTGAAGCTGGCAAACTCTTTGATGCTGCGAATGGCAGTAAGAGTTCACTTCAAAGACGAGGCATTGGCACGCGAATATATTGCCAAAGCATTAGACCCCAAGAACGGCGGAGTGATTGAAGATATTGCAAGCGAAGCCAAAATCCAGACTTCCGCCAAGATGCCGTTGCTGAATTCGATGATGGCATCTGTGAACGATTACAATGAAACCCGAATGGGAGCCACCATCTGGGGATACCTGCGCGGATACAGAGACCCGCGGATAAGCGTATATTTTACGCAAGGTACGTATGGTTATGGCAGTTATATGCAGAAAGATTATTTTGCGGTAGCACCGGAAAATACGAACTCGAAGCAGGAAACTACTTGGTCGGAAAAGTTCGCTTCACGCCCTAACATTGATGCAAACTCACCGCTGTATTGGTTCAGAGCGTCTGAAACTTACTTCCTGAAGGCTGAGGCTGCCCTTTATAATCTGATGGAGGGAGACCCGCAAACGTTTTACGAACAGGGTGTGAGCATGTCTTTCCAAGAAAATGGAGTGAATGGCTTTACGGCAGATTATCTGGAGACTACCGATAAGCCGTTAGGGATTAGAACGATGGCTTACTGGTATGGCGACTATGGTCACGATTTAAGTATCGGCAACACTTCTCCCAAGTGGGACGATTATACGGGAAGCCTGCCGCAGAAGGACGAGCAGTTGCAGAAGATTATCACTCAGAAGTATCTGGCGCTTTATCCGAACGCGGTAGAGGCTTGGACTGAATACCGCCGTACCGGATTCCCTTACATCATGAAACCGATGGACGGGGCTGCTGCCGGACGTATCGGTGCATCGGTTGAAGATACCAGAGCGCCCGAACGTTTCCGGTTTGCTCCCACGGCTTATAATTCTAATCCTAACATGGCGGAAATCCCGAAACTGTTGGGAGGTGATGATATAGGAGCCACTAAAATGTGGTGGGTACGTTCAGACAGACCTAAACAGCCTAATCAGTAATCGTTTAATCCATTTTAAAGAAGCGTAAGTTATATGAAACTACTAAAATATTTATACATCGGAATAGCAGCATTATGCGTTACAAGCTGTTCTGATTGGACATCGGAAGAAAGAGAGATATTTGAAAATCAGGAAGGCTTGTACAAGCGGATTCCGTTGATTGAAGCTCAAAGTGAAGACGACTTGACACCGACCATGCGTGAACATTTCAAGCGGATACGCGAATACAGAAATACACCTCACGTAAGAGGCTTCGGGTGGTTCGGTAACTGGACGGGGAAAGGAAATAATGCCCAGAATTATCTGAAGATGTTGCCCGACAGTGTGGATTTCGTATCGCTTTGGGGAACCAGAGGTTCTTTGTCGGAAGAACAGAAAGCCGACCTGAAGTTCTTTCAGGAAGTAAAAGGCGGAAAAGCTCTCTTGTGCTGGATTATTCAGGATTTGGGAGACCAACTGACGCCCAAAGGCATGAACGCCACACAGTATTGGGTGGAAGAAAAAGGTAAAGGTGATTTTTTAGAAGGGGTGAAAGCCTATGCCAACGCTATTTGTGACAGCATTGAGAAATATAACCTCGATGGTTTCGACATCGACTACGAACCCGGGTACGGACATTCGGGAACGTTGGCAAATGGTTATTACATCAGTCCCGAAGGCAATAATAACATGCAGGTGTTCATTGAGACCTTGAGTAATCGCCTGCGCCCTGCCGGACGGTTGCTGGTAATGGACGGTCAGCCCGACTTGTTGTCTACCGAAACTTCCAAGTTGGTCGATTTCTATATCTATCAGGCATACTGGGAGTCAAGAACATCCTCGGTTATCCGGAAAATCAATAAACCCAATTTGGATGACTGGGAGCGCAAAACGATTATCACCGTAGAGTTTGAACAAGGTTGGAAAACCGGAGGCATACGGGGATATACGAGTGAACGCGAGGAGCTGAATAACATGGAAGGAACTCAGATTCTTGATTATGCAACGCTTGATTTGCCCAGCGGAAAACGAATAGGAGGTGTAGGTACTTATCACATGGAGTACGATTTTCCCAATGACCCGCCTTACAAATGGTTGAGAATGGCGTTGTATTACGGTAATCAGGTATATCCCAGTAATTTTGAGTAACATAAAAAATGGCTTATATGAAAAAGAATATTTGTTGGATGATTCTGTTGTTTCTGGCAAGCAGTTGCCAAAACGAATTATATAAAAATCCGTTGGATGAATTTCAAAGCGAACAAGGTGTTTATATAGCTACCAAAGGTATTTTGCAGAGCTTCGTGGAAGAAGATAAAGATACGAAGATTGACGGACTTCAAGTGGCTTTGGCGGTTCAGGATACCCGCGAGGTGAATGTTACGCTGGAAGCGGGGAGTGAGGAGCAACTGAAGGCATATAATGCGAAAAACGGAACGAACTATATTGTGCTTCCGAAAGAGATGTACGAAATATCTCAAAACGTAACCTTCATGCCCCGTTATGCTATGGTAGATGTGCCGATTACTTTGAAAAACGTAAAATTTTCAATGGAAGGTAATTACGCGCTGCCCGTCCGCATCACAGGTGGCGATGTGAATGTTATCAAGGGACAGGAAGAAACCTTGCTGGTACTTGAGCAGCGGGTAAATACGAAAGCGCTTCGCATCAGTACAGACGGTCGGGGTTCGGGTAGTGAAGATAATACCATGTTCCCAAGCGACTTCAAAGTTGACCAATGGACGATGGAGGTTATGGTAAACCGCTCAAGCTATAGAAGCAACAACCGGTCTATCTGCGGAACCAAGCTGGTTGCAAATGCCAGCACGCTGGACGAAATCTATGTACGTTTTGGTGACGTGACGATTAATCCGAACCAGTTGCAGATTAAAACCGGAAGTTCGCAGATAGATATTCCTGCCGATAAGTTCTCGGCTCAGCCTGATACATGGTATATGTTGGCTTTCGTTTACGACGGACAGAAAAACTCTGTTTACGTCAACGGGGCTTTGGTGGCTGAACGTGAAATACGGACAGGGCCTTACGGATTGATCGGTTTCTGGATTGGAGGCTCGAATGAGCTGATTCGCGAGGTTCGTTTCTGGAAAACGGCAAGAACACCGCAGGAGATTGCTTCGAACGTATGGAAGATGGTAAACCCCGACGATGAAAATCTGTTGCTTTACTATCCGCTGAACGGTAAAAAGAGAGACCGTGAAACCGGCGAGGTGGTAGAGGATGATACGAAACTGTGGGATTGGAGTAAGAGTGGGAAAGATTTGCCCAAACACTCTACTTACACTTTCGATGACAACGGAGGAAACGGGTTCATCTTCCCGCCGCAAGAGTAATTGCAAGTAAATGAATCGTTTGGAGCCTGTTTGGGTGGTCCGGCTTTAATGATTTTACATCGGGAAAAACGCTACCGTTAGCGTTGGTCGTTTCATGCGGTAGCGTTGCCCGTTTCTACCCATAGTGTTGATTCGTTCTTCGGGTAGCGTTTTTCATGCCTTGAAAAGGGGGCGGTGAGGTTACTTTATCGGACAATTCAAACAGATTCTTAACCATATATTTGTATTTTATTGGGATGCGCAGAAATGCGCAAAGGTTAGGCAAGCCACGGCTGGAAACAGTCGGGACTTGCCTTTTTTATTGACTGTTTGAAAACTCAAGGCAGTTACTTTGACAAGAAATCTCCGCCAAACGAGAGCGGCAACAAGTCTTTTACTCCGTCTATCTGATAAATTTCTTTTTCGCCGTATAACAAGATACGGATAGGCTGGTGGTAGCGTTGCTCCGTTTCAAGCAATACCTGCCGGCAGGCTCCGCAGGGAGGGATGGGAGTGTCGATAAACCCTGATACCGTGCGGGCGGCAATGGCAAGTGTCTTTACGGCTTGGTCGGGATATTGCGAATTGGCGTAGAACAGGGTAGTTCGTTCGGCGCATATTCCTGAGGGGTAGGCGGCGTTTTCCTGATTACTGCCCGTTACGGTTGCTCCGTTGGCAAGCAGTGCGGCTGCGCCCACTGAAAAGCCGGAGTAAGGCGAGTAACTTCGCCGTGTGGCTTCTTTGGCAAGATCTGTCAGCCGACGGTCTTCTTCACTCAGTTCGTTGTAGCTTAAAGCACGGATTCGGATGTCTAATTTAATTTCTTTCATGGCAGTAATGTTACATTTTCTGTTCTTACAAATGTAAGAAAAAAACAATCTCTCCTTGTAAATTTCTGTATTTTTAAGTTTTTATCAGAAAGCAATCCGCTATCTTTGCGGGGCATAGTATTAACACCGGAAAGAAATGAAGTTATTACGTTATATCTTGATATGTTGCTTGGTAAGCATGGCCTGTGTGGGCAGTGCGGCCCAGCGTCGTAACAAAGCGTACGAAAGTTATATCCATAAATATCGTAAAGTAGCGGTCGACGAAATGCACCGCTTCCGCATACCCGCAAGCATCACGTTGGCACAGGGCTTGTTAGAATCGGGGGCGGGAAAAAGCGCGTTGGCGCGTCGGTCGAACAATCACTTCGGTATAAAATGCGGCGGAAGCTGGGACGGGAAAACCGTCCGTGCCAATGACGATGCCCCCAATGAGTGTTTCCGCGCTTACGACAGTCCGAAAGACTCGTACCGCGACCACTCGCTTTTTCTGAGTAACGGCGCACGCTATGCCTTTTTGTTCCGGTTGAAAATAACCGATTACAAAGGGTGGGCAAGGGGATTGAAAAAAGCGGGTTACGCCACCGACCCGCGTTATGCCGACCGGCTGATTAACATCATCGAGCTGTACGACCTTGATAATTACGACCGGAAAGGCGGACTGAAGTGGGTGGAAGAGTTCCCGAATCCGCACCAGCCTTATTTGGCAAACGGCATGTTATACGTGATAGCCCGTCGCGGCGATACTTTCAAATCGCTGTCAAAAGAATTGGGTATCAGCAAGAAGAAACTCCGTACGTATAACGAATTGCCGAAAGATTACCAGTTCAGGGGCGGCGAAGTGATTTACTTGGAAAAGAAAATGAAACGCGCCACGAAAGACAACATCGTCTACGTGGTACGCGCCGGCGACTCCATGTATTCCATATCCCAGAAGTTCGGTATCCGGCTGAAAAACCTGTATAAGCTGAACAAGATGGATGAAGATGCTCCGGCACCGAACGTGGGCGACATTCTGCGTTTGCGCTAATGGGATAAACGGTTCTACTCGTGGTGGTAGGGGCTGTTGTGCAGGATGCTCAGCCCGCGATATAGCTGCTCGATGAAGATGAGGCGAATCATCTGGTGTGAGAACGTCATTTTCGACAGCGATATCTTTTCGTGGGCAGCCGCATAAACGGCGGGCGAAAACCCGTATGGTCCGCCGATGATGAATACCAGCCGCTTGCTTACCGTGTGCATTTTCCGCTCTATCCAGTTTGCAAATTCGATGGAGCGGAACTCCTTTCCGTGTTCGTCTAACAGCACCACCACGTCTCCCGGCTGAAGCGATTTCAGTATAAGCTCTCCTTCTTTTTCCTTCTGTAGTTCGGGGGTAAGACTTTTGGTGTTCTTCAGTTCCGGAATCACCTCCATGTCGAACGACGCATACCGTTTGGTACGTTCCGTATAATCGTTAATGGCAGTAATAAAATGTTTCTCAACGGTGCGTCCTACTACGAGTAACGTAAATTTCATAATTCTTTTTCGTTAGTTTGTGTTTGCAAAGATAATGAATTTCTCTACCTTTGCCTTTGTAATTAAAACACATAAAAAACGATATGGACGAAAAAATTGTAAAAGATTTGATTGACCGTCTCATCGACCTTTCGTTTGCAGAGGATATAGGAGACGGTGACCATACTACTTTATCTTGCATCCCGGCAGATGCTATGGGAAAATCGAAACTCTTGATTAAAGAAGAAGGTATACTGGCTGGCATTGAAGTGGCGAAAGAAGTGTTTCATCGTTTCGACCCTGACATGAAGGTGGAAGTATTTATTCACGACGGCGCACATGTGAAACCGGGCGATGTGGCTATGGTGGTGGAAGGCAAAGTACAATCGTTGTTGCAAACCGAACGCCTGATGCTGAATATCATGCAGCGCATGAGCGGCATTGCCACGATGACCAATAAATATGTAAAACGCTTGGAAGGTACCAAAACCCGCGTGCTTGATACGCGCAAAACCACACCGGGTATGCGTGTGTTGGAAAAGATGGCAGTCAAAATAGGCGGGGGAGTGAATCACCGTATCGGACTGTTTGATATGATTTTGCTGAAAGATAACCATGTCGACTTTGCCGGAGGCATTGACAAGGCGATTACCCGTGCGAAAGAATACTGTAAGGAAAAAGGTAAAGACTTGAAGATAGAAATCGAAGTGCGTAATTTCGATGAACTCCAACAGGTGCTCGACTTGGGTGGTGTAGACCGTATCATGCTCGACAACTTTACGCCTGAAAACACGCGCAAGGCGGTAGAAATGGTAGGCGGACGCTATGAAATCGAGTCATCGGGCGGCATTACGTTTGATACGTTACGCGATTATGCCGAATGTGGCGTCGATTTCATTTCGGTAGGCGCATTGACTCATTCCGTAAAAGGATTGGACATGAGCTTTAAGGCTTGCTGATTTGATAGATTAAAAACAGGCTCTTAGAGCCTGTTTAAATTTTCCGATTAAGTATTTTTATCCGCCCCTTTTTGAGTTTGTTTCCGGTCTGTTTCCCTGTTTTTACTCGTCAGATAGCCCGCTATCCTCCTTGTAAAAGCCGAAAAACATCCTCGAAAACAATTCTCAAACTGAGGCAGCGCAAAATTTAAACAGGCTCTTAGCCGTTATGAATAAAAAATAGGAGGTAAAAACTATGAAAAGATTGTTTGGAGGTGTTTTGTTGGCTTGTTTGCTCTGTTTCGGAGTAAACCAACTGCCTGCTCAGGATTTAAAGTCAATTCTTTCCGGAGTGGCAAAGGTGGTAGGCAACAAAGTAAGCGGAACAAGCAGTTCGATAGAAGGTACATGGACGTTTGTGGGCCCCGACTGCAAATTTGAGAGTGATAATCTGTTGGCGAAAGCCGGCGGAGAGGTTGCTGCCCAAAAAGTGGAAGATAAAATGAGCGGTATTTTAAATACGCTCGGTTTTAAGGAGGGAACTACATATACGTTTAACGCAGACAGCACGTATACATCGGTAGTGGGCGGACGTACAACTAACGGAACGTACAGCTACAATGCCGAGTCGGGCGAACTGACGCTGAAAACACGTTTGGGCATAAAGATGAATATGGTGGCTTCGAAAGGATTGACAGGTGATAAACTGAGCCTTTTCTTTAAGGCTGACAAGGTGATGTCGCTCGCCCAGTCGATATTGGGAAAGGTTTCAAACAGTTCATCTAACTCGGCTGTCAGCACTGCCAATTCGTTGCTGAAAGAATACGATGGCTTGCTGTTGGGCTTTGAGATGAAAAAGCAGTAAGAAACATAGAAGCCATTTATAAGTTAGCGGACGAAGTGGATGTATATATGCCACATTCGTCCGCTGATTTTTTTGTCCTCAGTGAATGTATTTTACTCTGCCAACATGTTTCTTACAGCATCCAGACTGCCGTCGGTGGGAGCGGGAGTGATGTGGAGTAAGTGAGCCAAGAGCGAGTAGATGCAAACGTTCGGAAATTTAGGTGCTTCGTAGCCTTTTTTGAAATCAGGACCGCAGGCACGGAACATGACCTGCATGTCGTCATACGTAGGGTCGAATCCGTGAGCACCGCCAACCCGGAAATCTGTTTTGTCGGTCACTAACCATCCCAAGTCGGGGACTACCACGATGTCTCCCACCGAAGGATTCGTTCCGTAATGCAAGTAAGCAGGAATCTTGCCTTTTTTCCATACCCGTACGTGGTCTAACCCTTGTAATGCCTGATAGATGGAGTCATGATATTCCTCCTCAGCATAAATCTGGGCAGGCAGATTGCCTTCTATGCGCTTATACCATTCGGGCTTTAAACGTTGGGTGACGGATACACAGCGGTCGGGACTTACAGTAGCCATGCCGTGGTCGGAAGTAACAATCAGATTGACATCTTTGCCGAATGGAAGCGTTTGAATACCCTCCCACAGTTGCTTCATCAGCGCATCAAGTTCGGTGATACATTGGCGCGTTTCGGCACTGTGAGGACTGAATGAATGTCCGTAGTGGTCAGGGTCTTCGAAATACGCCATAATGAGTTGCGGACGGTCTGTCTCCGGTTTCTTTAGCAATTCCAAAACCTTTGCCACACGTTCCGCGTAGTTCAGGCGCGGTGTATGAGCATACACTTCATAGTATGTAGGATATTGTCCTTTGACAGCAATGTCCGAACCTACCCAATACACATTTCCGGTTTTCACCCCTTGCCGTTGTGCTGTAATCCAGATAGGTTCTCCCCCGTAAAAAGAAGCATCGTTTCGGGTCTCGGAATCACTCATCGAATATAACTTCTTTTTTTCGGGATGCCAAAACGAGTTGGCCACGATGCCGTGGTGGTCGGGATAAAGCCCGGTGGCAAGCGTGTAGTGGTTAGGAAATGTCTTCGAAGGAAACGAGGGAGTCATAACAGCCTGTACGCCCTCTGCCGCCATGCGGTCGAAGAACGGTGTGTGATACATCTTGACGTAATCCCATCGGAATCCGTCGAGCGACACGATAACTGTATAATGCTTGTTCCCGGCTGCGAGGGGTGAAAGCAGCAGAAGCAGAGTAAACAATAAAAGGGGTCTTTTCATAACTGATGAGGTATTTAAATGTTTCAGGCACGAACTGCATCGGTAACACATTTGTCTGTTGAGGTGTACCCGGTGCAATCCGTGCCTGATTGTAAAAATGAGATATCAAATAAAGATTAGAATGTCAGTCTTACACCAACTTGAGCGTGCCAGCGAGAAGATACATCGCTCTTAGTGATGTTGTTATTGCTGTTATACTGGAACGTCGGAGTACGGTTGCCGTTGCTGTCGGAGGTAATTCCTGTAACTCTGACCGGTGAAACGTTATAGATATTGCCATACGTTGCACCCCATTTCTTATTCAGCATGTTAGCAAAGTTGATGATATCGAATGTAAATTCCAGTTTACCAACACCCTGTATGTTATGGATGGTTTGAGATAAATGGAGATTTACTTCGTTTTCCCACGGGCTGAGGTTTGAGTTACGTTCAGCATACTGTCCGCGGTGGTTCTTTGCATAACTGTCGTTTTCAATCCATTGCTTAAATGCCTCTCTACCTTCTTCTGCTGTCATTACAACTTGGCCGTTGCTTTCTTGGTCTACAAAGTTCATTTGAGCTAATTCTGCATCAGTCGGGATGTAAAGCAAGTTGTTTCCTTTCCATCTGTCACCGTTGAAGTCGGTAGATTCGTTCATCGTCAAGCTGTAACGTCCGCCATTAAATCCGTTGTAGATAACTGAGAAACTGGTAGACATCCAGCCGTTCCAATATTTCGGAGAATTATATGATACTTGCACCATTACGCGGTGAGGAATATCGAACTTAGAGAAACCAAGTTCACCGTTTGAGTTAGTATCACGTGAATAGTTGTACTGCCAGTTGGAAGTTGCTACAGAACTTGTTCCGTCGTTGACTGACTTAGCATGTCCGAATGTATATGAAGCTGATAGGTCTAAGCCGAAGTTGAAACTTTTTTCCAACATGGCAGACAGCGCGTAAGTATATCCCTTATTCGTATTCTTCAGGTTGATGATACTGTTATAATCGCCTGACGCGAATGAATAATAAGGAGCTGACGATGCTTCTACACCGGGGATAGAATATACTGTGCCGCTTCTTGTAATGGCAAGGTTCTCAAAGAATACGTTATGAAGGGTCTTTGAATAGATACCTTCTAATGTCATTTTTATGTCACCCGGCAAACGTTGTTCCAAAGCTAAATTGGCGCGTAAAGTTTGCGGGAACTTGAAGTCTTTGTTGATAGTAACGATGTCTTGTCGTTGTGCTTGACTTGCTTGAGAGTTCAAAGCTCCTAACGGGTTGTCAGCATATTGACCTAAAGACGGTGCATATCCCGTAGTGTTACCTTTGTCGTCCTGCTGTGAATATACATTGCCAGACTTCATTTCAACGCCAGTGTTGTTGAAGGCATTACACAACCATACGAAAGGCACACGTCCGGTGAACAATCCCACACCTCCACGCAACAGGGTGTTGTGGCTGTCGTCGGTATACCAGCGGAAACCAACACGCGGTGAGAACATCACTTTAGCACTCGGCATTTCGCCTACTCTTACACCGAAGCCTTGAGCTTCTGCATACGTATTGAAGTCATTGTTGGTAGAAGGAGAGTTGAACGTAACAGGAATATCAATACGCAAACCATAAGTCAGGTTGAAATTGTTAGTGATATCCCATTTGTCCTGAGCATAGAATCCGAATTGTCCGGCTTTCATTACAGGAGCATAACGGGTATCTCCACCTGTTAATTCAGGATCAGTATATTTGTAGAAGAATCGGTCGGGTTGGTCATTTAAGAAGTCATCCAACGTATCAAAGTACCATGAGCCGTTTGAACCCTGAATGAACAAATTCTGCATACGGTAAATCTCATTGTGTGTACCAAAGGTCAATGTATGCTTTCCTAAGTACCATGACAAGTTATCTTCGAATGTATAGATATCTTGATTCAGGTAGTTAGCTCCTGAAGAGTATTCTGTACCGATGTTGGCTTCGATGAAAGATACGCCGTCACCTCCCGGAACATTGTCGATTTGTACGGTCGGAGCACTGTATGCTATGTCGCGGTGGTCGCGTACGAAACTTGCCGATGCACGCAATTCGTTATACAGATTCTGTCCCAAATGTGAGTTCAACTCAGCTACGACAGAGTTTGTTTTGTTATTCATGCGGTAACCGCTGTTGTTAAATCTGTAACTGTCAGTTCCGGGGCTGTAGTTGTCATCATACGAATTATTATGCTGGTAACGGATGGCCAATTTATGATCTTGGTTAATGTTCCAGTCGATACGGGCTAATAATCCGAATGATTTTTGGTCAACATTACGTTGTGCATATCCTTCTTGGATACCTGTATATTCATAATATTTGTCAGCTATTTGTTGAGCTACATCAGCTGTGATATAGTTGCTGGTATATCCCGGATAAATGCTTGACGGATAAGATTCTTTCTTGCCTTCTGCACTTATGAAGTAGAACAATTTGTCTTTGATGATGGCACCACCCAATGTTCCACCAAACGTACGGGTGTATTGCTGAGCCATGGGCGACTTGGCGTAATCGCGGATGGCGCTGTACTTGCCATACATGTTTTGGTTGTTGAAGTAAGTATAAGCCGAACCGTGTGTGGTGTTCGTACCCTGCTTGGTGATGGCGTTGATACCTCCTCCTGTAAATCCGCTCTGGCGAACGTCGAACGGAGCTACTACAACTTGAATTTCCTGAATGGCGTCCATTGAAATCGGGTTGGCTCCTGTCTGTCCTCCGTTCGTACCCGAAGCTGCCAGACCGAATACGTCGTTACTTACCGTACCGTCGATTTGGAAGCTGTTATAACGGTTGTTTGAGCCTGCAAACGTGATACCGCCGTTTTTATAAGTCATAGCCATCGGCATGTTCTTTACGATGTCATACACGTTACGGTCTACCGTCGGGGTGTTTTCGATGCGTTGAGTTGAGAAGTTTTGAGAAGCTCCGGCGTTAGGTCTTGCGTCAGCAACTACTACCACTTCGTCCAGCAGTTCGCTGCTTGGTTCCATTGTAGCGTTCAGGCTCAATGTGTTACCCAGTTCGAGGTAAAGTCCGGTATAAGCTGATTTCTTATAACCGACGTAAGTAATCTCGATTTTGTATGGACCTCCGGTACGCATACCTTGAATGGTATATCGTCCGTCGATGTTAGTTACCGCTCCATACATAGTACCGGATGGTTCGTGAACAGCTACCACTGTAGCGCCGATTACCGGTTCTTGGTTCTCGTCGATAACTTGTCCGCTGACTGCGGAAGTTGTCACTTGGGCGCTGGCACATATTGTCATTGCAGATGCCACTGCCGCCATCAAGAATTTAGATTGATTCATCATAAAGGTTTGATTAAATGATACTTAGTCTCTCTGTTTTCTTAAAGTTGTTATAGTTCGCTTTAGTCAATAGTAGTTTTCGTTATTTCCCTTGCGGGTTTTCATTGATTTTTGTTTCTTTTGATGCAAAATTAAGTATTTTTTTCAATACAGCGTATATTAGGTTTTATTTTAACAAATAAATCGGTAGAATATTAACCTTTTTGTAATGCAGAGTGAGCAAAATTCTTTTATTGATGTTCGTATTTCTTTGGAAAATAGGCGGGTAACAATAATTACAAAATGTAATCATCTCGTAATACAGATGAAGAAAACGTTTCTGTGTACGGTTTTTATACGCTTTATCAGCCTGTTTTTTTCGATGGATTCCCGTTGCTTGGGAAAGATGTGTAAGTTTTGACGGGCTTTTTGTGTTGAATTTAGAAGAAACTGTTTGGCGAAAGTACGGAGGGGGAATTTCCTTGTCGGAATATCCCGCAAAACGCAACCGTTAGCGTTGCCCGGTTCTAACGGATGCGTTGCCCATTTCTATTCGTAAGACGAGGCAGTTCTACCGCTTGCGTTTTTTAAGCTCCCGGATAAGGTGTAAAAGGTTTAAAATGAACTCGTTGTAAATTAGCTCACTTCATCGATAATCGACCTTTTCGGCAACCTCTTTAACGCAAAAATGGCCGCCTCTTGATAGAGACAGCCATTCCTGTTTTCTTGTAAGAAGAATTATGCTTCAGCCGGAGCTTCAGTAGCTTCTTCAGCGGGAGCTTCTGCGTTTGCAGCAGCTTCAGCTTCAGCCTTAGCAGCAGCTTCGGCAGCTTTCTTTTCAGCTACTTTCTTAGCGATTTCTTCGTTTACTTTCTTTTCAGCTTCCAAGCGAGCTTTTTCTTCAGCTTTCTTAGCTTCCATTTCTTTAGCTCTCAATGCTTCCAAACCGGCTTGTTTGTTTTCTTTCCAAGCGTTGAAACGTGCTTCAGCCGTAGCTTCGTCGAATGCACCTTTAGCAACACCGCCCATCAAGTGTTTCTTCATGTAAACACCTTCGCGAGAAAGGATGTTGCGTACTGTGTCAGTAGGTTGCGCACCTACCATTACCCAGTAATATGCGCGTTCAAAATTCAAATCTACTGTGGCAGGATTGGTATTCGGGTTGTAAGTACCAATTTTTTCAGTAAACCGACCATCACGTGGTGCTCTTGAATCCGCAATAACAATAGAATAGAACGCATAACCTTTGCGTCCGCGTCTTTGCAATCTGATTTTAGTTGCCATTTCTTAAACGTTAAATTTTAATGTTAATGATTTGAATTATGCCATTAGCTCGTAATGGCGGGTGCAAAGGTAAGACTTTTCTTTTGAATGACAAAGGATTAGTCTTTTTTTATTTCTTCAGTTTCATGCTTGCTTTTACGAAGAAGGTAATAAGCAGGATGTAGACAACGAGTGAAACGGCTTCGCTCATCGGGTTGTCAAGCCATGTTTCGTTGACGAAGTTGATGTCGCAATAACGCATGATGGCACTCACCACACCCATCAGTGCACCGCCGGCTATGAATCCCGATGCCAGCAGCGTTCCTTTTTCCCCGCGGGCGTTGTTTACGGCTTCGTCTTTGCTGCGTGTCGTCACATACCAGTTTACAGCTCCTCCTACCAGTAACGGTAAGTTCAGTTCCAGCGGGATAAACATTCCCAGCGCAAATGCCAGTGCGGGTACTTTACAGAATGTCAGTACGAGAGCCAGCAGTGCGCCGATGCCGTACAGCAGCCACGGAGCGCCTACACCGTTCATCAGCGGGTCGATAACCGCCGCCATTGCATTGGCTTGCGGAGCCGCTAATTGTCCGCTCGTAAATCCGTAAGAGTCGTTCAACACCATGATAACGCCGCCTACGGTAGCTGCCGACACCAATGTGCCGAGGAATTTCCAGCTCTCTTGTTTCTTGGGAGTGCTTCCTAACCAGTATCCGATTTTCAGGTCGGTAATGAATCCTCCCGCCATTGAGAGCGCCGTACAAACCACACCACCCATTACAAGTGCCGCCACCATACCCGTCGCACCGTTCAGTCCTACTGCCACCATGATTACCGAAGCTAAGATAAGCGTCATCAGCGTCATGCCCGATACGGGATTTGTTCCTACGATGGCGATTGCATTGGCAGCCACGGTGGTAAACAGGAAAGCGATTCCCGCTACCAGCAGGATGGCTACCACGGTGTGGAGGATATTGCCTTGCATCACATCGAAGTAGAAGAACAGCAACACCAATAGCAGGGTAAAGATTGACCCGAAAGCGATAATCTTCATCGGAATGTCTTTCTGCGTGCGCTCTACGTTTTCTTCTGCTTTCTTTCCGCCCATTTCTTTCGCTGCGAGGCTTATCGCGCTTTTAATGATTCCCCACGAACGTACGATACCGATGATGCCTGCCATTGCGATACCACCTATACCGATGCTCTTGGCATATTCGCTGAAAATGGCTTCGGGCGACATGGCTCCTACGGCAGTGGTGATTTCAGGGTTCCATGCGTTCAATACTTGGTCGCCCCAGAACAGCGACATCCCCGGAACAATAATCCACCATACGGCGAGCGAACCGGCACAGATGATGGCGGCATACTTCAGTCCCACGATGTAGCCCAATCCCAAAACGGCAGCTCCGGTATTGATTTTGAATACTAATTTCGCTTTGTCGGCTATGGTCTCGCCCCAGCCGCACACACGGCTCGTAAAGTTCTCGTTCCACCATCCGAACGTTCCGGCTATGAAGTCGTACAGTCCTCCGATGAGTCCCGCCAGCAGCAATGGCTTCGCTTGGTCGCCACCTTTCTCGCCCGATACCAATACCTGTGTGCTTGCCGTAGCTTCGGGGAAAGGATATTCGCCGTGTTTCTCTTTAACGAAATATTTGCGGAACGGTATGAGGAACAAGATGCCCAATACGCCACCCAGCAGCGAACTGATGAACATCTGCATGAAGTTAACCGTCATTTCGGGATATTTCTCTTGAAGAATATAAAGGGCGGGCAAGGTAAAGATGGCTCCCGCTACGATAACTCCCGAACAAGCTCCGATGGACTGAATCATTACGTTTTCGCCCAATGCGCCTTTGCGTTTAGTTGCGCTCGATACGCCTACCGCGATGATGGCGATAGGGATGGCGGCTTCGAACACCTGTCCTACCTTCAATCCTAAATAAGCAGCGGCGGCAGAAAAGATAACCGCCATGATGATGCCCCACGTAACCGACCACAACGTTACTTCGGGATAAGTTTTACCGGGCGACATCAGCGGTTCGTATTTCTCTCCCGGTTTAAGCGGACGGAACGCATTATCGGGCAGTCCCGTCGGTTTTTCAAGTTCTTCTTTCATTTTGCAGGTTTACTATTTTTGATAATTAATAATTCGTTTGTGCGTCCAAAAATAGTAAAAGTATATTGAATATAGGGAGAAACAGATGAATTTTTCTTGCAGAGGGGGTGAGGGAGGCGGGTTGTATTTGCGTTTGTAGGCGTTCGCCGACTGAATGACGGACGCCTACAAAGTGGGGGCTTACGGTTGCTTGTCTACCACCACTCTTACCAATCTTATGGTAGGCTGGTGGCTGAATAGCGGATTTCTGTCTTCTTTCGCGTATTCTTCGGCAGGAGTGGCTTCAAGTTCTACATCATTAACGGTGATGGTTTTCAGTTGGGTTTCTTTGTAGTCTTCTCCCTCTTCCAGAATCCATGCGGTATCGAAAACAACGGGTTCTTTCCACAGCTCACAGCTTACCTCGAATTTGAAGTTGCGGTTATCGTCTAAATGTTCTTCTATTGAATGGTTAAATCGAGTATAGTAACGCCTGTCTTCCCCTTGAAAAACAGTTGTATACCAGAAATTTTTATATTCTTGTAGCGGTTTGATACATTTTATTGAGAAGTCTGTTGGTTCCATTGCTTTAGTAACAACAGGATTTCCTTCGCTGTTTACAAATTCAACATAAAAAGTGTAGTTTATAAATTCACAACCGTCTATAGTTTCGTCTTCTTTGCAGCTTTGCATAAAGAGGAAACCGACAAACGCCGATAGGATTAAAAAATAGATTTTCTTCATAACGTATGTATTTTAGGATTCCAGTCGCAAGTTAAGAAAATTTGTAAACATTTCAAAGCAAAAGCAGGGAATGTTTGCGGCAGTGCGTGGCTTTGCGGAATATGCAAAAATCGGCTGCTCCGGTAGGCGGAACAGCCGATGGCTTACGTCGGTTTAATCAAACAGTGGTTAAGAAACTAATCGTTGTCTCGGTCTAAGTCGATAACATTGCATTTGAGGTCGAACTTGATTTCCCAGAAGTTAGACAGTTTCACTTCGTATTCGTAACGGTCTTTTTCGATGTGTACCACTTTTGCATCGGGATAATTTTCTGTAACAAACTTGTTGATTCCGGCGGGGATGGCAGAAGCAGGTACGGTAAGCGTGCGGCATTTCATTTCTTTCCAGTTTCCGTCGCTGTCAAATTCTAATTTGTCGCCGTTGATAAATACAAGGTCATACGATTTTTTCAGGAAATCGGTCTCCTGTTTCACAAATGCCACCTTTGCATCCGGGAAGTTCTTTTTTACGAAAGTTTGCGCTGCCTGCGGAAGCTGTTCAAACGCAATCGGCTTTTCGCTGTCGGCAAACATCACTTGCATGGAAACCAAAACACCTACTACTAATAATGCTAACTTTTTCATAAGGCTATAATTTAAAGGGTTATTAAATACTTTGTTTGTTTTTCTATCACAAAAGTCGGCAGTGATTCTGAAAAGAATTAGGAATGTCGGCTTTTCTTACAAAAAAATCAAGAAAAAAACGGCAGAAATATGCGCCCGAAACGCAACCGCATACGTTGACCGGTTTATGCGGTAGCGTAAGGTAACTTATGCGGATGAGTAAGTGAACACATGCGGTAGCATTTTTACCCCAAATTCCGGCATACCGAATCTGTCCTCAGCATGTCAAAAAACGGGTGTGCGGAAAATAAATCTCCATTTGTTTCGGCGATAGGATAAATAGCTGTATTTTTGTCTCTCGAAAATACGAAAAAGGTCTAAGTGAATGAAAATGAGTTGCAGTTACCAACTCATAGTAGTAATAGGTTACGAATTAGTTAGTTATCTACTGTTTTATTCTTCTATGCGTTGCGTAACCTTCAAAGAACTCTTCGTATGCAAAAGTAGCATATTAATGGCATATATTGAAATAAAAATCCAGCTTTTTAAGCTCCACAGACAAGTTTTTCCGTAAAAGCGATTTAAGGCGTAGGAACACCATCGTCAATAAATCGACGACCATGTTCCTACTATTGCATAAGCATAGAAAAGGGCTTTGCGTCACGCCTGAACCATGTTCAGACTGATGATGCAAGGCCCCTTTCTTTTTTTGCTTATGCCACAAGCGGTGCTTTTACGGCTGTCACCTGTTGATTTTCTTTTTTTTTGTCGGTTCCTCTAATCGAAAACGGAAGTCATGGGTAACCACACCTTCCATAAATGAAAAGTGCCATTACCCATGACGGCAAACCGGAAAGAAAATTGCAACCGCATAACTAAACAGGTTTAGCCACACGGTTGCAACATACTTTCTTGGAATGTTTGCCAGTTTCACGTTTTCGCCGTATCCTTTTTTTTGACATTTCCTTTCTTTTCCCGGAACATTTCATATCCAATATGCCTCCACATCCGTTTACCTCCATTTTGATGGTCTTTCAGGCAGTCGCATCAGGTGGATCGTTCCCGTTCTGGGTGCAAAGGTAAATCCGGGATTGGGATGCTCAATGGTTTTTAGAAAAAATCTCCAGCCCTGCGGGTAGTATTTTTTCTTTGAAAACCCTTGCTCAGGCTTTCTTCTGATTTCCTGATAGATACGTTCCTTAGATATGCGTTTCCCCTCTTTTTTCAGATGTCCTGAAATTTGTTCCGGAGACCATCCTTTCCCTTTGAGTAACTTTATGGCAAGCTCCAGCACCCCAGGTTTTATTGCTGTGTTGCGTACTATTCGCTCCCTCTTTTCACGGGCCATTTCATCAGCCTGTTTGGGATTATATCTACCGGTCTTTGTCCTATTACGCTTCAACTCACGTGAAATGGTGGATGCTGAACGTTTCTTTTCGGGAAGAGGATTACCGGAGGATATGGCTGCTTCCTCTTCAATACGGTTTAATTCGTCTGCTATGGCTTTTAATGAAAAACCATTTTGGCGCATGGTAGAAATTGTGTACCTTTGCGCAAGGGTTAATTGATTGTACATAAGCAATACAAAGTTAATTAATCTTGGGGAGACTTCGGTCTCCCTTTTTGTTTTTTTGCATTGCCACAGGGAAAGGTTTTCTTAGCCATACATACCTCCTAAAATAATGAAAGCGGGGCTGAAATCAGACAGCCTCGCTCCTTTACACTATTTCAGTGTGGTACATGAATCTATTGCTTGGTCGAGTTGCTCCTCAGTAGAGCTCGCCTCCTCTTTGATTCACGAGACAAAGTTAACACTTTCCTCCTTGAATCTACTACTTTTAAAGACCAAAACGTTGCACTTCGTTTTGGAATCTACAATTTCAAAATGACCAGGCTCGTTAAAAGCAATCAGACAATGCTATTTATTAACACAGATATTAGCAGTTTCCCATTTATGTGTATCAGAACATTTAATATTCAAGACTTGATTTCCTACCTGCATACGGAAATCACCTTTCTCAAGTATCCATTTTCCGTCAGCACCTACAAAAGCAAGATCACTTCCTTTGATAGTCAATGTTACAGTTTTGGTCTCACCTGGCTGTAATTCCACTTTCTTGAATGCGCGCAGCCTGCGATTCTCTGGTGTGAGCGATGCTACCAAATCGCTGCTGAACAACATTACAACTTCTTTACCTGCAATCTTTCCAGTATTTGTAACGTCTATTGTAAATTCCAGTTTTTCGTTTTCAGTAAAAGTATCTTTATTCACACGCAGATTCCTGTAATCAAAAGTAGTATAACTCAAACCGTAACCGAAAGGCCATTGAACAGAAATTACAGCATCATAATCGTATGCACCTTCCATCTTATCCATTTCCTCGCTTACACGATAATCGTATGTAGTAAGTTCAGCTTGGTTTCTTGGATATGTATATGGCATCTTAGCACTTGGATTTGCATCACCAGCAAGGATATTTGCCAATGCATCTCCACCATAATTACCAGGCAACAAGATATTAATTACACCGTCTGCCAAAGGTTCAATGTCACTTATAACACGTGGACGACCGCCATTTATTACAAGAACAATAGGCTTGCCTGTCGTAGCAAGAGCTTTAACAAGGTTACGCTGGTTTTCAGAGATTGCAAGGTCTGCCAGATTTCCAGGAGTCTCGCAATATGAATTTTCGCCTATACATGCGATGATTACATCTACATTCTTTGCTGCAGCCACAGCTTTTTCTATTTCAGGAGTGCTTTCTTCGTAATACGCTCCTTCGGCAACGTATGTAACTCCTTGTTCTAGGGTTACCAAATCAGTGCCAAACTTGTTGCTTACAGCTTCGTAGATGGTATTATACTCACCTGCAAAACGGTCGGCAAGATGTCCTTGCCATGTATAACTCCATCCGCCGTTAAGGCATCTCATTGAATTTGCATTAGGACCTGTCACGAGGATTTTCTTACCTTTTGCCAATGGTAATATGTTATTATTGTTTTTCAGCAATACTTCCGATTCTTCGGCTGCTCTAAGTGCGATTGCGGCATGTTCCTTACTGCCGAATTTAGGATAATCCTTATAGTCAGTATTAGGTTTTTCAAAAAGTCCCAAACGGTATTTCAGACGGAGAATACGACGTACGGCATCATCAATACGACTCATCGGCACTCTTCCCTCTTCTACCAATTCCTTCAACAGTGTACAGAAATCAAGATTGTAAGGTTCCATAGCCATATCGATACCCGCATTGATGGCAATTTCAATAGCTTCCTTTTTGTTGGCTGCTATTCTTTCACGAGTATATAGGTTATTAATATCCGCCCAATCGGTAATCAACATTCCGTCCCATTCCAGATCTTCTTTAAGCCATTCTGTGAGTAACTGCCTGTTGGCATGCACAGGCACACCATTAATGGAAGCACTGTTTACCATTATTGTCAGCGCACCAGTTTCTACGCAAGCCTTAAACGGAGCAAAACACTTCTCTCTTAAATCAGATTCTGATATATATGCAGGAGTACGGTCTTTACCAGTACGGGACATGCTGTAACCAAGGTAATGCTTGACAGAAGCAGCTACACGGTCTTCTGAAACATGATTAGGGTCATCTCCCTGAAAACCACGAACAGCCTCACTGCCCATTATGGCATTAACCAGACAGTCCTCCCCATAATTTTCCCAAACACGCGACCAGCGAGGATCTCTTGCCATATCCACCGTTGGTGAATAAGTCCAAGGACAGTTGCTTGCTCGTGTCTCGTATGCAGTTATAACGGCCGACTCGTATGTCAGTTCAGGATTAAAGGATGCACCAAGATTGATATTCTGCGGGAAAAGCGTTCCACCAAGGGTATAAGTAGTACCATGAGTCTGATCCAAGCCGTAAATACAAGGAATACCTATTTCCTTCATAGATACTTCCTGAATATAACCGATGATTTCTTTCCATTTCTCACGGCTTTGAGCAACCGGTCCGGGAGCATTCAGTACAGATCCGACCTTGTACTTTCCAATTGCATTTTTTACTTTTTCCTTATCCAGTTTGAACTCTCCGCCCACCACATTGCCAAGAACATCTATTGACAGTTCTGTCATCTGTCCGACCTTTTCTTCCAAGGTCATTCCCGCTAATGTAGCTTCAACCTTCTTCTCTATTTCTGTATCTTTCGTCAAACTGACAGGAGTTGCCGCCTGTACGAAGCAGGCAGCATTTCCTATTATTGACGATACAAATAATACTTTTCTTAAATTCATATTTATTAATTTTTTTCTTGGTAAATAAATTATTCTTCGTAAGTAATTCTATCAACGTAATATCCGAAACCTACACAAAGGAATCCATCTTGCGAATTCAACAAGTCAAGTATCTCTTGTGACATAATTATGTCACTAACACCGTCCGCATAAACATCAAACTCAGGGTACCCGGGAAGTTCTGTCCACCATCCGGAAGAGAATCTGATTTTATGATAGCTATCATCAGATTTAATTGAGTAATATACCTTTAATTTTGTTCCTACAGGCAAATTCTTCACATCATTCTGCACCGCATCAAACAATCTGTTTGGATTACCTTCAGGTAAATCCCATGATACATAGTGATGACCCTTCCATAATTCAACTTCCAATGGAGAGTCTTTTACCGTAACTGCAAGTTCTGTCTTTATCTCACCATCAATAAAGAAACTAACATTTTCTCCGAATTTGGATATACCTGTCAATACATAATCTCCGTCTGCAATTGCAGGTGAAATGAATGTAAGACGAGTTGAATACTGTTCAACGAATGTAGTGATTGTATTTCCACCCAATGACAACGAAACAACCTTGTCAAGATTCAAACCGGTAATAGTCCACTCAGCATCAGGACGCTTGTTTTCAGGTCCTGCAGTTATCAACGGCCGGGAAGTAACATCCATTGTATTAGCACCGTATCTATTGCCTTCCACATCAATAAATACCACACGATACTCACCGTCAGACAATTCTGAAGGAATTTTAAATTCAATATAACCATCTGATTCCACGTATGTTATATCAGAGATTTCCACTTCCTGATTAGTTTTAGACTCGGCAATGTTTATCTGCTTTAATGCTACTTTTGCAACCTTTTCAAGATTTGTTCCACTAAGACGTGCCCATCCTCCAGTTGCGACAATACGTTCAGATATTACTTCTTCACTCTGAGGATCTTCAGCCAAAGCTTTTATTTTTACAAGTCCTTCACGGAAAGTTGTTTTTCCTACAGGAGTTGAGACATCAACCCTAAGATGATAAACACCGGCATTAAGATTCATCTCGAGCGTCTTTTCTGTTCCGACTTCTTCACCGTCAAGAGTCCAAACCACAGAAGTGAAATCAGCAGGCGTAGTTGTTACCGTTATTGAGAACAATACATCCCTGTCTATTTCAGAAATAGTTCCCAGTCCACCATTAGCGTCACGCTCCGGAAACGTAGGGGCTATAATACGAGGCTCGTCATCTGCTGTTGCAGTAGAAAATGGCTCTTCTTCACTACAAGATGTAAAAGAGAAACCTGCACCGAGCAATATAAATAATATCCAATATATATTTTTCATTTTAATACGAAATTTAAATTGTTTAGTGTACTAAATTTTTATTCTTTATCCCACCATACAGGAATATTCCAACTGTTAGTTCCACCCATACGGTCCAAAGCTTCCTGATAACCTTCCTTGTTGTAAGAAGACTCAAGTATAGGATAGCACAAACGTACAGGAATGTCGTATCCACCAGTAAGCTTGTCTGCCGCATAACCATATTCTGCAGGAGATTTCAGCTTTGGATATCCTGAACGACGTATGTTAGCCCAACATTCTGACAGATTATGGAAGTGAAGAATCCAAGCCTGAGTATTTATTGCTTCTTTCTTGCCTTCGTCACTAAGAGCAGAAATAGGGTGATTTGCTATATAATCGTTTATATCCTGATCGTCAATTTCGCAATCATAGTTATCAACTAGAAATGCCATCGAAGCCTTAACTCCATTTTCGTAATGCTGCTCAACAGATGTAGCACCTACGTTCCATCCTTTAAGCTTAGCCTCGGCCAATAGGAACTCAACCTCAGCGTATGTCATCACAACACCCGGGTTGTCAGATTTAAGGAAATTCTGGGCCAATTTAGGACGGGTAGCATCCTGTAACCATGGATTTGAGTAATTCGTATTGTCAGGATACCTTTCTTTAAGGTCCGCTATAATTTCACTCCAATATCCATTATCCGGCCATGGTTCATACCAGAATTCACCCGGTTTAGAAGGGTTGAACTGTGCACCCAGTTCCAGCATTTCGTCTGTCAGATCAATACGGTTATTAGGATTTGACTGAGTCAGACCCTTGTCGAAATAACAACGGGTAAGTGCAAAAGTACGAGGGTCGTCATTGTCCTTCAAAGTATTGAAGAAAGTAGAACAGATATAAGTCTGATTATTTGCAGGGTCATTACCAAAATACAACTGTGACAAAGCGTTACGTCTGTAATCTGTATATGCTTCCTGACCAAAATTGAATGTAAGCTCCATATATTCAATCAATGCGTCATCATCAGCACTTGTCATATAGCCGGCAGGATCTGTAAATGCCTTTTCAAACTCTTCCTGCGCCTTCTGTGGAGAAACATCAGATATACGCATAGCATAACGCATACGAAGAGAATTTGCTAGCTTTTTCCATTTTCTTATATCTCCATTAAATATCACATCACCTGTGATTTCATCTTTCTTATCGTCTAAAGCGGCAGCGGCTTCAGTCAGTTCTGTAAAGAAACTGTTGTAGATTTCCTCTTGTGTATCATAACGTGGACTTGTTATACCACTGATAAAACCTCTGGCTGCCTCTGAGTATGGAGCATCACCGTATGTATCTGTTATGATAGACATAAGATATACTTTGTAAATCACAGCAGCGGCATGTATGTTCACTTTGTTCTCGTCACCTTCTGTCTTTACCTCAGCATCTACAAGATTCTTGATTCCTGTAGTATAAAGATTTGTCCAAAAACGATTCATTTCGTTATTGTCAATTTTGTGCTGACCTCCGTAGTTTGTTGTATTCCAACATCCCATAAGCTGCTGCGTAAAGGCACCTATATAGCTTCGGTATATTTCTATCATTCCAAGGTCGCCGTATGTCTGTAGTTCGGCAAAAGTCAACTGTGAATTTGGGTCAATATTTTCAGCTTTCGACGGGTCTGTATTCATGTCATTCATGTATTCATCACTGCAAGCTGTAAAAGCAAGTGCTAATGCCATGCACATTGCTGTTTTTATATATGATTTGTAACGTTTCATTGTGTATTTCTTTTTGAAATGATTTAGGATTAATTAGAACTTAACGTTGACATTGAAACCATAGCTTTTACGTGAAGGCAATGAGCCATATTCCATACCCATACCTGTAGTATTGTTATAGTTCGAATCAGGATCGATATTAGGAATATTTTTCCAAACGATAAACGGATTACGTGCAACGAAAGACACTGTCAATCCTTGAACCTTATTCTTCAACCATGTCTTTGGTAACGAATAGCTCAATGTGATTTCACGACATTTGATATACGAGTTATCATAAACGAACATTGACGGTGCATAACGGCTGATATTCATCCAATAATCCTCAGGATTTACGTAAATATCGTTAGGACGATATGTTCCGTCACCATTGTCTATTACACCTGGGGCAATGAAACCGCCTGTAGGTGTCCAGTTTGCTTCGCTGATACCAAGAGCCTTACGCTGTTCTTCTGATTTATACCATTCTTCGCGTCCTTCCAATGTTTCCAATGCTTTACCGGATTCGTATGCGGCACGGGCAGACATTGAATACAAATCGGCGCCAACCTTAATATCGAATACAGCAGCAAGTGAAACATTCTTGTATGTGAAGTTCGTTACTACACCACCTGTCCAATCCCATGAAGCGTTACCCAAAATATGATTGCTATTGTCGTATTGTGGCAAACCGGTGCTTGGATCAATCAAGATATCACCATTTTCATTGCGTTTGAAATCAGGACCAATGATAGAACCAAAATTTTCTCCTACTACAGCTGCTACCTGAACATCCTGCCATGTAGCCTTTTCCAGCTCGAACAAATCAATACCGTCAACCAACTCCTTAACCTTGTTATTGTTCTTGGAGAAGTTGATGTTCAAGTCCCATGAAAAGTCCTTTGTCTGGATAGGACGAGTGTTCAAAGCTATTTCAATACCGTTATTCTGGATTTCTCCAGCGTTAATCATACGATATGTATAACCGGAAGCCCATGAACTCGCCATCGCCATAATCTGGTTTTTACTAGTCTGATTATAATAAGTAAAATCCAAACCAATACGGTTATTCAGGAATTTCAATTCCAATCCCATTTCGTATGAATTGGTTCTTGTAGGCTTTAGGTCACGATTAGGGATAGTACTGTTACTGATAGAACCTAAAGTATATCCTGGATAAGTAAATTTAGATTTCGTATATACCAGTCCCAACTGATAAGGATCTGTATCGCTACCAACCTGCGCCCAAGAAACACGTAGTTTACCGTAAGGCAGAAGATTGTGATTCTTGATAAGTTCAGAGAATACAAAGCTACCTGAGAATGAAGGATAGATATATGTATTGTTATTCAAAGGCAATGTGGAAGAACGGTCTCCGCGCAATGTAGCATCAAGATATATCAGGTGTCTCCATCCTACATTTACTGCACCATAAATAGAATTTATCTGCTTTCTGTAATAATTCTGTTCCACACTTGTTTCATTAAAGCTCATGAGCGCCACAGTTTCACGTATCTTCATATCCTGAGCTGTAGTGATTGTAGTCTCATTATTCACTTTATACAAGTTGGCACCCAATGTCGCATTGAAATCGAAATCCCCCCAGGAGTTGTTATATAGAGCCAACATTTCGAAGTTGTACATACGGTTTCTGAAATTGCTTATCTGCAATCTGCCTGCTTCATAGCCAGGAGTAGTAGGAGCCTTGAAATCCTCAAACTTAAACCAGTTGAATTCAGCTCCGACAGTACCTTGAAGCTTAAAATGGTCAGCAACGTTCCATATTGCCTTACCATTGAAACGGAACTGGTCTTTATCAGATTGGTTCGAGTTTTTGTAAACATCCCAGTAAGGGTTTACATTATATGGATCCAAACCATTCCAATTAGAGTATTCACCATTTGCATCCTGATATGTTTTCAGCCATTCCTGATCGTATGTAGTGGCAAGAGTCATAAGGTTTTTACCGACATTACCTTTGCTGTCGCCAAGAGCCGGACGGTTCTTTACCGATTCGCGTGTATAGTTTGTACTGAAATCCAGATCTACTTTTCCCATACTCGTATTGGCACGCAAATTGAATATGTTACGGCTCATATTGGTATTAGGAACTATATCTTTATTACGCATATCGGTGTAAGTGAAACGTACTCCCGACTTTCCATGACTTGAGCTTAAAGTCAATGTATTTGTTGCAGTCAAACCTGTACGGAAAAAACCTGATACATTATCAGGAATTATCAAATACGGACGCGAAACACCATCAAAATAATCCAGCATATTTGAACCGTCGGCTTTTGGTCCCCAACTCTTATTTGTGTTTGCAACAGCATTTATACTGTAAGTGCCATCACTACCCATACCATATATTTGCTGAACTTCGTTCCATTTAGCAAGTTGAGTTTCAAATGTCATTGTACCATTATACTCAACACTCATACGTTCACCATCCTTACCGCTAGCCTTCTTTGTTGTGATAAGAATTACACCGTGACTGGCACGGCTCCCATACAACGCTGAAGCAGCAGGACCTTTAAGAACAGACATATTCTCTATATCATCAGGGTTAATGCTTGAAATACCGTCACCCAAGTCATAACCTCCTTCCGTACCGGCACTGCCATAGTTTGTATTATCCAAAGGTACTCCATCAATGACATACAGAGGTTGGTTGTTTCCTGTCATTTCTGTATTACCACGCAAAAGCACACGTGTAGAGCCTGAAGGACCACCTGCAGTCTGACTGACAACCAGACCTGGAACACGACCAGCCATAGAGTTAATCACATTAGTCTCCTTAGCTTTTGTCAAAGCCTCTCCCTTAACTTCATCAACACCATAACCAAGTGCCTTACGTTCACGTTTGATACCCAATGCGGTAACAACGACCTCACTCAAAACCTTGCTGTCTTCCTCTAGGGTGATATCCAGTGGTGCAGTACCAACTTTTACTTCTTTTGTTTTGTAGCCTACAAAACTTATAACCAGTGTAGCACCCTGTTGCACATTCAAGACAAAATTACCATCCATATCGGTAATGGTTCCGTTGGTAGTACCTTTTTCAACAATAGAAGCACCGATTATAGCTCCCATAGCATCTTTGACATTACCTGACACTTGTCGGCTTTGTTGCATTACTGAAAGATTATTTTCCGTAACCCCAGCATTCAACTGCGGCATTCCTCCAAAAAGGGATAGAAACAATGTACCGCAATACAATGTGTACTTGTAGTTTAATCTTCTCATAAGTTTTTAATAAGTAATAGTATTAAGATTAATTATATATTTTCACCCAATCGATGAACATCTGGGCTTTTTCTCCATCTTTCAATGCTGTAATTTGTGCCGGATCTGTTATACCGGGAAAGTCACCACCTACAGCCAAATTGAACAAGAAATAAAATTTATCGTTAAAGTATTCAAAACGACCACTGTCCGGTCCGATATTAAAAGTTTTGATCAGTATATCATCAACCTTTACAATAAGTTCATTTTCATTCCACTCCAGAGAATATACATGATAGTTGCCATCCTGAAGACTTTTTTCCATAGTCTTAGTCTGGAAAATCTGCTCATGTCCTTCAACATCAGGACCATAATGAATTGCCGAATTTATGTATGCTTCTGTTGTATTATTGGCTATACCGGCTTTTTCTCCCATCTCCATAATATCGATTTCACCACAAGCAGGCCATTCCTTGTCGTTGTCTCCCATCATCCAGAATGCCGGCCATAATCCATTAGCCGTTTTGGGAAGTTTTATACTTGATTCCACTTTCCCATACTGAAAACTTTTCTTGCCTTTGCTGTTTACACGACCAGAATAAAATTTATCTCCTTCTCTCTTGGCAGTCAAAACAAGCACTGTCTTGTCACCGTCTTTCCCGACACTTACACACTCTTCAATATATTCCTGAAGTTCATTGTTCACCCACCCAGGCTCATGAGTCTCTTTTGTCCAAACAGAATTATCAAATGTGTTGAAATCTTCTGTAAACACAAGTTTCCACTGTTTCGAGGGTTCATCTTCTTCTCCTGGTTGCTCATCAGGCAGCTCAGGTTCCTCCTCCTGTCCTTCATTATCATCTTTGATTTCCTCTTCCGGATTATCAGGCTTTACCGGTTCATTATTTGTCGAACACGATTGCAGATTTACTCCCAAAAAGAATAATAGAAATAAAATTACTGTTTTCATTAGCGATAGTTTTTTGGTTAAACATTATGTATTTTCACTTTCTCTTTTACTGTTAACTAAAGATTACATTCAGCTTCCAAGCTGTTGGCAAAATTGGGTATAATCCTGTTTTTCAGGGTTTGAATGCTGACAGAAAAGGGTTGAGATCTATCATTTTTGCTTTTTAACCAAGAAAACATATAAAAACCGGGCTGACAAATCAATAAATGTTCATAAATAAGACATTATTGATTTGTCAGCCCGTAATATAAATATAGAACTATCTATTAGTTTTGCTCCAGAAACTTGCTTGGTGATATACCAAATTGTTTCTTGAACAATATACTGAAATATTTAGAATTCACAAATCCGGTTTCAGCGGCTACATCTGCCACAGGCTTTCCTTGTTTCAACAGTTCTGCCGCCCTCTGAAGGCGAATCAGACGTATGAAGTCCTGCGGTGCCTTTCCTGTAAGTGATTTCAAACGGTTGTAGAACAAGGTACGGCTCATAGCCATTTCCTGGCACAATTGGTTAATATTAAATTCTTCATCATCCATATTATCCATGACGAGTTGTGTTGCATGCTTAATAAAATTCAAATCATCCTCTGATACCGGTACTGTATCATTCTGAACATTGCCCTCGTCTGTTTGCCGTATTTCATCATCATTGTTCAAAGTATCAGTGCCAACAGTTTCATTTTTCTCTATTTGCGCCACCACATTTTTCAGAACATATTCACGAAGATGATTTCTGGTTTCGAGAATACTATGAACCTTCAATCTTAAAATTTCTGCACTGAAAGGTTTAGGAATATAGTCGTCCGCTCCACTTTTCAGACCGGTAACCATGGCATCATGGGTTACTTTTGCCGTAAGTAATATAAACGGGATACCGGATGTCTGAGGATTATCCTTTACTATACGACAAAGCTCGTCACCCTGGATACCAGGCATCATAACATCCGACAGAATAAGATCCGGATATTCTTCTGCCAAACATTCCAAAGCCTTACTTCCATCAGATACATCTATAACCCGATAATCACGTTCAAAAATCTTCTTTAAATAACAGCGTAGTTCATCATTATCCTCGACTATAAGCAATGTATCCAAAGATTCTTTAATATTTTCAGAATCATCACCAATATACTCAGTTCTATTTTCTATAACCGGAGATATCTGTTTATGTATAACATTATTATCAAAAGAAGAATCAATATCAGCATTGCGTAACGTAACATAGAACGTACTGCCCTTGTTTACTTCAGATTTGTATGAAATTTTGCCATGCATCATATTCACCAAACGCTGTACCTGCAACAGCCCGAATCCTGTGCCGGGTTCGTTTGTCTGTCTTGCATTAACAGCACGATAAACATTCTTGAACAGCTGTCTGCCGGCATCAGCCGGAATGCCAATACCTGTGTCTTGAACCTCTATAACTACATTCTTTTTATCAGATAAAAGTGACAGGCTGATTGTCCCATTTGCCAAGGTATATTTGCAAGCATTCGAAATAAGATTGTCAAGCAACATTTCCATCATCTGCTCATCTGCCATTGCAAACACATCATGTTCAGGCAAAGATATCTTTATATGCAATTGTTTCTTATCACAATATGACTGGAAGCTTACACATTCCTTCACTAACAAATCGTTGATATTTACAGGTTTAAGAGTTACATTTTTCTTATTTGTATCTATTCTCTCAAACTCAAGCAATTGACTTACAAGCGCATGTAGTTTACGTGTATTATTACGCGCAGTTTCCAACAAGTAACTTACATCATCCGAAAGGTCTTTTTTCTTACTAAGGTCTTCCAAAGGAGCCATGATAAGTGTTACAGGAGTCCGTATATCGTGTGCTGTCTCTACAAAGAACTTTATTTTGTCCTCATTATGTCTTTTTTGAAGCTGATTACTCTTATATCTAAGTATGAAATAAAATATACCGAAAACTAATGACAAATATATTATCCATGCATACCATGAATTCCACCACGGCTGATCAATGTTTATTGAAAGCGAAGCTTCTGAAATGATTTCTCCATTACTTTTTCTCAAACTTCTGACTTTTAATGTGTACATTCCCGGCGATACATTAGTATATCTGACAGTTCCATTCGAATACACCGCACTCCATGATTTTTCATATCCTTCAAGAATATACTGATAAGCTATATCATGCTGAAAACGATAATTTATTGACTCAAAAGTAACAGAAAATGAATTATAACTGTAATCAAGATCAACTTTCTTATCCATGAGCATAGCATAAATGGACGGACGCATCTGTATTTCCTTCTCAGGAGAGATATACTCCAATTTTAAATCTGTTATCCTTACAGGTGCATCGTATTCCTCAACAGCCATCGCGCCAGGAGTTATAAAAATAGCCCCATAAGTACTTCCATAAGCAAACCTACCATCAGAAAGTTTGATACATGCCGATTTATTATATGTCTTATCTGTATCATGAATATAATTCAGATTTGAAACCTTCAGGCCATTTACAACGGCAAGACCTTTACCTGTGCTTGCCCAAATACGACCTTTATTATCACGTTGCAAGCTATATATGTCATCGGACAGCAAGCCTTCTTTAGTGGTAATGATCTTTACATCACCTGAATTCATATCATACAGATTCAGACCACCTCCTTCAGTGCCAAGCCATACAGTACCGTCACCATTAAACAACATTGAAATGATATAAGCACTGACATTCTTATCATTGAACTCAGAGGTTGTGGCATAACGTCTGAACTGAGATGTATATTTTTCTACAATACAAAAACCATTTACTGTAGCAACGGCCATTCTCAAAGAATCAACTTCTTCTATGGAATGAACCCAGTTTATATCAAACTCATTTTTACGTTTTCCTTGTTTGTCGGCTATAATTAAATTTCCGTCAAGTCCCCCAATCCAAAGATCTCCGTCCTTGTCCTCCTTCACCGAAAAAATATAATTCGTAGTAAGACCTCCCGGCTTTTGAACAAGATGTTTTAACACACGCCCGTCTTTATCTATCAGATACAAACCGTCTCCATAAGTTCCAGCCCAGATATTTCCATCGCCTGAACTACATAAATCTACTATTACAATAGATTTTAATATATGTTTCCAACGATGATCTGACTTATTCCTAATACTTATACCATCATCCGTGGCAAACCACAAATCATAATTTATATTCTCCTCTATATCATTCACATTATTATTTACCAACGACTGCGGATTTCCCCGTTCATGTGTCATTATATTGATAGGATACTTCAAAGAAATAGCCACAGACACTCCACCAGTGTAACTGCCTATCCATATATTATCCTGAAAGTCTTTGGTTACGGCATAGATTCCATTGCCACGTAAAAAGAACTCCCCACTATCCTCTGTATTTACAAACAACTTTGTTTCTGAGGTATGTTTGTCCACAAAATATACTCCACCACCGTCTATTCCAACAAGTATTCTGTTATTGTCATAAGGAGTAATGGCGCGAATAGGATTAAAAAAAGACAGATGTTGACCTTTTATACGATGTAATGAATAATTTCCGAGATCCAGAGTCCACAATCCGCTGTTGAAAGTACCAATCCACAACTTATTTTCAGACTTATCGAAATAAAGAGTTTGTACATTTTTATCTTCAACAAGTTGATTTGAAACAGAATCTTCCCTACATGATAAACGAAAAACTCCATTCGATGTACCAACAAATAAAGAATCACACAAACATGCTATATCATTTATATAATTGTCTTCTAAAACGCAACATAAAGCACCGTCTGACTTTTTTGAATATAATCCTCTACTCAATCCAAACCAAAGCGTTCCATTTTCATCTGAAAATATTTTATTAAGAATAATTTCCCCCTCAATATACTCGCCCAAAAACAAATACAACTCAAAGCTGTCCGTATTCGGTTGATATTTATATATTCTCCCGGTATGATCGTATGCCAAAAGTCCCAGTTTATTATCAAAATAAAGCCTGATTATTCTCCCTGCCAAATCACCATAATAATAATTGGCAGACAATGAATAATTCTTTACTGTACGACCATTATATCTGTCCACTCCAGTTCTGGTTGAAATCCACATCACATTGTCATTATCCTCAACTATCGAGAATACTCTTTCGCTACTCAATCCATCAGTGCGCCCGATGTGACGAACACTAAACATACCGTCAAACGATTCGGCATATAAAGCAGAAATAGACAACACAAAAGATATGACTAATAAGATATATTTTAAATTTATTTTCATATATTAAATAACTCAAGTTTCGCAAGTACTCAAATAATGTAATAAAAAAAGGCTAAAGAGTTTGATGATTCAATGATTATCACTATATTAATGTCGCCAAACGAAATTACGAAAAAGGTCTAAGTGATTGAAAATGAGTTGCAGTTACCAACTCATAGTAGTAATAGGTTACGAATTAGTTAGTTATCTGCTGTTTTATTCTTCTGCGCGTTGCGTAACCTTCAAAGAACTCTTCGTATGCAAAAGTAGCACTTTAATGGCATATATTGAAATAAAAATCCAGCTTTTTAAGCTCCACAGGCAAGTTTTTCCGTAAAAGCGAATTTATTCGTAGGAACATCATCATCAATAAATTGACGACCATGTTCCTACTATTGCATAAGCATAGAAAAGGGCTTTGCGTCACGCCTGAACCATGTTCAGACTGATGATGCAAGGCCCCTTTCTTTTTTTGCTTATGCCACAAGCGGTGCTTTTACGGCTGTCACCTGTTGATTTTCTTTTTTTTTGTCGGTTCCTCTAATCGAAAACGGAAGTCATGGGTAACCACACCTTCCATAAATGAAAAGTGCCATTACCCATGACGGCAAACCGGAAAGAAAATTGCAACCGCATAACTAAACAGGTTTAGCCACACGGTTGCAACATACTTTCTTGGAATGTTTGCCAGTTTCACGTTTTCGCCGTATCCTTTTTTTTGACATTTCCTTTCTTTTCCCGGAACATTTCATATCCAATATGCCTCCACATCCGTTTACCTCCATTTTGATGGTCTTTCAGGCAGTCGCATCAGGTGGATCGTTCCCGTTCTGGGTGCAAAGGTAAATCCGGGATTGGGATGCTCAATGGTTTTTAGAAAAAATCTCCAGCCCTACGGGTAGTATTTTTTCTTTGAAAACCCTTGCTCTACCCACTCCCTACCTTTTTTGAAGCACCCGAAACGAAAACGACCAAAGCGACAGAAAGACGCATTAAAAAAAATGTCGGATAAACGGGAGGCATATAAGGTTGGAAACTCAACTCCCTCAGCTCTCGAATCCGCATTAAAAATAAAAACAAATGGATATGGAAGCAGCAGTAGCAACAAAATTCGTGAAGTGGGAAGTTCCGACATTGGAAAGCCTACATGAGTGCAAGGTTTACAGACTTCGTATGAAAGTGAACAATGGCGAGGTACTGAACAGAGAGGAAAAGAATTGGATAACCGAAAAGGTAAACGGCAATACCTATTTCAAAAGTGCGATACCATTGCAAGGATGGCGGTTTGACTTCTCCGACATACTGAGGACATTCCTTGTAAGCCAGTACGGACAATGAAATGCCGGAGTAAGTTCCTTCAGGGCAATATCCTTCACATGGTAGCGAATATTCAGGAACTCTTGCAGGTGCTTGTAAACGACCAGATATTTTGAAAGCGTGGCTTTGGCTTTCATGCCGGCTTCCACCTGTTTTGCATAATCCTCGTTGTGCTGGCGGAACACCTGCATCAGTGTATGGCAGCGGTGTTCCAGTCCGAGAAAGGCATTCTTCACTTTTTCAGCCGTCACAAAATTGTCACGCTCCATGATTTCCTGATAATGCCTGTTGATGCTCACACGCATCTTGTCAAGCAGGCGGTTTGTTTCAAGTGCGGCTGAACTTCTTCCCGTGACACGTCCGCCTTTCGTGTCCCACAATTTGGGATCGACCGAAAGTTTGCTGCTGAATTGCGTCTGCGTTCCGTCCACTGTGATACGTCCCATAACCGGTACTGTACCGTCTTTCTTCACTGCCTGTCTTTTCAGGTAGAAGATAACTGAAAATGTACTCTTCATCGTTCTAAAATTTTTTTGGTTTCAAATTTAGTTCGTGAAGAATCCTTCGTCGCTACGCAAATCATTGAGGAATACTGCAATTCTCGTTCACGCCGCATTTTCTTGCGTGAGTTGTTAGTAACTCACTGGAAGTTAGTGTTTTCTATATTCTTCCAACCTCGTCATAACCTGTTTTGGGCATGGTCACGAATTGGTAACGGTGCGATGTCCTAACTTGGCTTTTTCATTGCTTTTTCTGTCTTTCATTTTTTCAAGCCATCTTCCTAAAACGCCTATCTGCCAATAACTTTGCTACATTTTTCTGTTTATCACTTTTTATTCGTACTTTTGTGCGCTCAAAGCAATGAAATGAATAATATGATTGTTCGGAACACGATAAAACTCATCATCGGTTTACTGGCGGTATTCGTAACGCTGGCGCCGCTCCGTGCCCAACAGCGCGACAGCATCCGCTTCAGCCTGCTTACGTGTGCGCCCGGAAGCGAGATTTATGAACTTTTCGGGCATACGGCGCTGCGCTATCAGAACCTTACGCGCGGAACAGACGTGGTGTTCAATTACGGCATGTTCAGCTTCAATACCCCCAATTTTGTTTACCGCTTCGTGAAGGGAGAGACCGACTACCAGTTGGGCATTACGCCTTATACATACTTTGAAACGGAATATGCCCTGCGAGGTTCGGCGGTGTACCAGCAGGAGCTGAACCTGACCGCCGCCGAAAAAGAGACCCTGTTGGGGCTTTTAGAAGAAAACTACCGCCCCGAAAACCGCATCTACCGTTATAATTATTTTTATGATAATTGTACCACGCGCGCACGCGATCAAATAGAAAAAAGCATACGCGGCAAAGTGGTTTATCCCGAAGGCTTGCCGGAAAAGTCTTTCCGCAGCATCGTCCATGAGTTTACGGCGCAATCCCCGTGGGATGAGTTCGGCATCGACCTTTGTTTGGGAGCGGAAGCCGACCGCCCGATTGACAATCGCTTGCAGATGTTCGCCCCCTTCTACATGCGCTATTTCGCATCGGAGGCATACATCGTAAATGAAGACGGAACCAAGCGTCCGTTAGTGGCTAAAGAGACAAAGATAGTCGACGTAGAGCCGGAATCCGTGCCGGGTTTCCCCCTGACCCCTCTGATGGGTGCTTCGCTGTTTTTGGCGTTAAACGCTTTGGTGGCTTGGTGGCAGTGGCGGCGGAAACGGATTCTTTGGGGATGGGATATTCTGCTGTACGGCGCACAAGGATTGGCAGGATGTATCGTGGCTTACCTTTTCTTCGTGTCGTCACACCCTACGGTCGGCTCAAACTGGCTTTTGATACTATTCAATCCCCTCCCGCTTTTATACCTCCCCCGGATGGTTTATTGCGACATAAAACGCAAAAAAGACAGGTACCACGTGGTGAATATCGTCTATTTAACACTTTTTATAGCTATATTCCCCTTTTCGCCGCAAGAATTTAATTTAACAGTATTACCTTTGGCACTCAGTTTGCTGGTAAATACAGCGAGCCATGTTTTAGTTTGGAATAAAAAAGAATGAAAGAACGCATACTGACATCTTTAATTACGGTATTTGTTATTACGGGGCTTCAGGCGCAAACCGCTCCGGGCGCACCGAGGCTGGTGGTGGGGCTGACCATCGACCAGTTGCGTGCCGATTACATCGAAGCGTTTTCCGCGCTTTACGGCGAGCGCGGCTTTAAGCGGCTGATGAAAGAAGGGCGCGTTTACTGTAATGCAGAATACGACTTTATAAACATTGACCGTTCATCGGCGACGGCATCCGTGTATACAGGTACTACACCTTATTATAATGGGGTGGTGGGAACCCGATGGATGGATCGCAACTCGCTGCGCCTTGTGGAGTGCGTGGAAGACCGCGATTTCATGGGCGTTTATACTCAGGAATATTCTTCGCCGAAACGCCTGCAAGTATCTACGCTGTCCGACGAGCTGATGGTGGCAAGTGGGGGAGAAGCGGAAGTTTACTCAATAGCTCCCACACGCGAAATGGCGATTCTTGCCGCAGGACACGCTGCAAAAGGAGTATTTTGGATTAACGACGATACCGGCAAATGGAGCGGAACCACCTATTACGGTACGTTTCCCCAATGGGTGACGGATTATAACGACCGCGAGGGGTTGGATTTCCGTATCGGTACGCTGGAGTGGCAGCCTTATCACGTAGTTACCGCCTACCGCTATGTTACCTCGAACAGCAAGCAGGTAACGTTTAAACATAACTTCTTCGACGAGCGGGCGGAAAAGTACCGGAAGTTTAAAACCAGCCCGTATGTAAACGATGAAGTCAATCGGCTGGTAAATGCTTGTCTGACGGCTACTCCGATGGGAAAAGACAACGTGCCCGACTTATTGACACTTTCTTACTACGCCGGGAATTACGACCATAAGCCCAATTCGGAATATGCAATGGAGATTCAAGACGCTTACGTGCGGCTTGACAACAGTCTGGGCGACCTTCTCGATATGATAGACCGCAAGGTAGGTTTGGCAAACACGCTGTTTTTTGTCACCTCTACGGGCTATACCGATACCGAGTCTGCCGACCCTTCGCAGTACCGGATTCCGGGAGGAGAATTCCACATCAAGCGTTGTGCCGCCCTGCTGAACATGTATCTGATGGCAATTTACGGCAACGGGCAGTACGTGGAAACTTATTACGACAGGCAAATTTACCTTAACCATAAACTGATAGAAGACAAAAAGCTGAATCTGACGGAGATAATGAACCGTTCGGCGGAGTTTGTCGTCCAGATGAGCGGTGTTCGCGATGCTTATACCTCGCAGCGCCTGCTGTTGGGGGCATGGACTCCGAAGATTGACAAGATACGCAATTCGTTCAGCCGCGATTGTTCGGGCGACCTCTACATCGAAGTAATGCCCGGATGGACGGTTATCAACGATTATCCGCAGATATCGCAGGTGGTTCGCGAGGCTTACGCTTCTGTTCCGCTTATTTTCATGGGCTATAACGTAAAGCCGGAGATATTGTATGCTCCGGTAAAAATGGCAACCATCGCTCCCACGGTAGCCCACTACATGCGCATCCGGGCGCCCAACGCCAGCGAAGCAGCACCGCTGCTCGACATTCGGAAATAAGAGGAAATAAATTAATTAAGTAAAACAAAAACAATAAATACAAATGGGATTTAATGAATTTATAAGCAAGCTGTTCGGAAATAAAGCCACCCGTGATATGAAAGAAATTCAGCCGTGGGTAGAAAAAATAAAGCAGGCTTATCCGGAAATAGAGAAACTTAGCAATGACGAACTGCGTGCAAAGACAGAAGAATTAAAGAAGTATATTAAAGATTCTGCTGCCGAGGAAACAAAAAAAATAGAAGAACTGAAAGCTACCATTGAGTCTACCGACTTGGAACAGCGCGAAGGTATCTTCTCTCAGATAGACAAGTTGGAGAAAGACGTGCTCGACAAATATGAGAAAGCGCTGAACGACGTATTGCCGGTAGCCTTCTCGATTGTGAAAGATACGGCACGCCGTTTCTCGCAAAATGAAACCATCGAAGTAACAGCAACCGATTTCGACCGTGAACTGGCGGCTCAGGGAAAAGACTTCGTAAGCATAGAAGGCGATAAAGCCATCTGGAAAAACCACTGGAAAGCAGGCGGAAACGATACGGTATGGAACATGGTGCATTACGATGTGCAGTTGTTCGGTGGTGTGGTTCTGCATCAGGGGAAAATCGCAGAAATGGCAACCGGTGAAGGTAAGACATTGGTGGCTACGCTTCCCGTATTCCTGAATGCCCTGACCGGAAACGGTGTGCATGTGGTAACCGTCAACGATTACTTGGCGAAACGTGACTCGGAATGGATGGGACCGCTTTATATGTTCCACGGTTTGCGTGTGGATTGTATTGACAAGCATCAGCCTAACTCGGAAGCACGCCGTCAGGCATACATGGCTGATATTACCTTTGGAACTAATAACGAATTCGGCTTCGATTACCTGCGTGACAATATGGCAGTCAGCCCGCGCGATTTGGTACAGCGCAAGCATAACTACGCCATAGTCGATGAGGTGGACTCGGTGTTGATTGACGATGCCCGTACTCCGCTGATTATTTCAGGTCCCGTACCTAAAGGCGACCAGCAACTGTTTGAAGTGTTGCGTCCGCTGGTAGAACGCTTGGTTGAGGCTCAGCACCGTTTGGCAACACAGTATCTTGCCGATGCAAAACGCCTGATTGCTTCTGATAAGAAAGAAGACGTGGAAGCCGGTTTCTTGGCATTGTTCCGCAGCCACAAGGCATTGCCTAAAAACAAACCCCTTATCAAGTTCCTTAGCGAACCGGGTATTAAGGCGGGTATGCTCAAGACTGAAGAAATCTACATGGAGCAGAACAACAAGCGTATGCCCGAAGCCGTAGAACCGCTTTTCTTCGTTATCGATGAAAAACTGAAGAGCGTGGAACTTACCGATAAGGGTATCGACTTGATTACCGGTAATTCGCAAGACCCGACGCTGTTTGTGCTGCCCGATATTACTGCCCAACTCTCTGAACTGGAAAACCGTAAGGATTTGAGCGAAGAAGAACGTTTGGCTAAGAAAGACGAATTGCTGACTAACTACGCCATCAAGTCGGAACGTGTGCATACGATTAACCAGCTGCTGAAGGCATATACCATGTTCGAAAAAGATACCGATTATGTGGTGATGGACGGACAGGTTAAGATTGTCGACGAGCAGACGGGCCGTATCATGGACGGACGCCGCTGGAGCGATGGATTGCATCAGGCAGTGGAAGCAAAAGAAGGCGTGAAGGTAGAAGCTGCTACACAAACGTTTGCTACGATTACCCTTCAGAACTACTTCCGTATGTATCATAAGTTGTCTGGTATGACCGGTACGGCAGAAACGGAAGCCGGAGAGTTCTGGGACATTTATAAACTCGATGTGGTGGTTATCCCGACTAACCGTCCGATAGCCCGTATCGACATGAACGACCGTGTCTACAAAACCAAACGCGAAAAATATAAAGCTGTAATCGAGGAAATCGAAAAGATGGTACAGGCAGGCCGTCCGGTACTGGTTGGTACTACTTCGGTCGAAATCTCCGAAATGTTGAGCAAGATGCTTACCCTGCGTAAGATTCCGCATAACGTATTGAATGCGAAACTCCACCAGAAAGAAGCCGAAATCGTGGCAAAAGCAGGTCAGAGCAGTACGGTGACTATCGCTACCAACATGGCGGGTCGTGGTACGGATATCAAGCTGAGCCCTGAAGTAAAAGCTGCCGGAGGTTTGGCTATTATCGGTACGGAACGTCACGAGTCGCGCCGTGTCGACCGCCAGTTGCGTGGTCGTGCCGGACGTCAGGGTGACCCCGGTTCATCTGTGTTCTTCGTATCACTGGAAGACGATTTGATGCGTCTGTTCTCTTCCGACCGCATTGCCAGCGTGATGGATAAGCTCGGATTCAAAGAAGGAGAGATGATTGAACATAAGATGATATCCAACTCCATCGAACGTGCACAGAAGAAGGTGGAAGAAAACAACTTCGGTATCCGTAAACGTTTGTTGGAATACGATGACGTGATGAACAAACAGCGTACGGTTATTTATACCAAACGCCGTCACGCACTGATGGGTGAACGTATCGGCATGGATATCGTGGAAATGATATGGAACCGTTGTGCCAACGCTCTTGAGCAACCTACCTATGAGGATGCCCAGCGCGAAATCTTCCATACGCTCGCAATGGAAACTCCGTTCACCGAAGAAGAATTCCATTCGGCTAAGAAAGACGATTTGGCAGAAAAAACATTCCAAGAAGCAATGGCGCTGTTTAAGCGTAAAACCGAACGCATGGCGCAGATAGCTAATCCGGTTATCAAACAGGTGTACGAAACGCAAGGAAACTTGTACGAAAACATCATGATACCGATTACCGATGGCAAGCGTATGTATAACATCTCTGTCAACCTGAAGGCTGCATACGAAACCGAATCGAAAGAAATCGTTAAGGCGTTCGAAAAAGCAATCTTGCTTCATACTATCGACGACGCTTGGAAAGAAAACCTGCGCGAGTTGGATGAACTGAAACATTCTGTTCAGAACGCTAGCTACGAACAGAAAGACCCGCTGTTGATATTCAAGTTAGAGTCTGTCAACCTGTTCCGTAACATGGTAGACAAGATTAACAACAATACCGTTTCTGTATTGATGCGCGGACAAATACCGGTGCAAGAACCTCGTCAGGTGCGTGAGGCTGCTCCCGAACAGCCCGCTCCCCGCCAGCAGTACAAGGAAGAAAAGCAAGATTTGAACGACCCGAATCAGCAGGCGGCCGCACAGCAAGATACGCGCGAAAAACAGAAACAGGAACCGATTCGTTCTGAAAAAACCGTTGGACGTAACGACCCTTGTCCTTGCGGCAGCGGACTGAAGTATAAAAACTGTCACGGTAAGAACGCATAAACAGGCTCTTAAACTTAAAAACTGTTTCAGAACACTTTCCTGAAATCATTATTGATTTTAGCTGATATAGGAGGATGGACAACGAACCGCTCGGTGTCCATCCTCTTTTTTTATGGCGGTTTGTTCCGAAAAAAAACGCTACGGGTAGTGTTGACCGGTTCATGCGGATAAACCTCCCTGTTCTATTCGTAAGACACAGCAGTCCTATGGGTAGCGTTTTTTAGGCTTGCATGACCGAGTTAAATGTTACGAAAACAGGCATCTGTGTAACCGATTTATATTTAAATTTGTTTTTTCAGAGGCAGTTCTCAATTTTTAACGTATTCTTTTCGTGGAAAATCGTATTTTTGTCTCTCTATCTTATAATAAAGAAGCATAATTATGAAGAAGCATATTTTCCCGCTGTTACTGTTAGCAGCGACCAGTGTTTTTACAGCTTGTGGCTCTATGCAGAGTTTTACTTTTGATCAGCTTTATCCGGCAGACATCACTTATCCGGATCAGGTGAAAAACGTAGCTGTAGTCAACAATATGGCAGAAATCCCTACCCCTAAAGACGATTTGCTGACCATTGGCTTGCTGGAGGGCGACGGAAAAGTGGCAGCCGAAACTTTGGCAGAAGCGCTGGCGGATAGCCGTTATTTTAATCAGGTGATAATTTGCGATTCGGCTCTGCGGGCAAAAGACGAGCTTCCGTCCGATTATTCCGCACTCACGCAAGCCGAGGTAGAATCACTTGCTTCGTCGTTAGGAGCAGATATGATTTTTTCGGTGGAACGTGTGTTGTTGCAGACCAACAGACGTGAAGTCTTTTATCCCGAATTGCCGATGCCTTTCGAGGCTGTGGAACTGAAAACCACTCCGTTGATAAAAATTTACATTCCTTCGCGTAGTAAACCGATGGCTGTGGTAAGTAAAACCGACAGTCTGTACTGGGACATCACGCCCGATTTGTCGGACAAGCGGATTGTAACCGACGGGACGATGGACGCCATGACAACGTTAGTGCCTTATCTGATTCCTCACTGGGGACAGGTTACACGCCTGTATTACACGGGAGGCAGCGTTGAAATGCGTGATGCCGTAATCTGTTTGCGTGAGAACGACTGGAAAGAAGCGCGCAGACTGTGGCAACAGCTTTATGATAATCGGAAGAAAGGAAGCGCGAAGATGAAAGCCGCGTTCAATATCGCCCTGTCGTTCGAAATGGAAGGCGATATAGACCAAGCCATCGAGTGGTTAGGCAAAGCAAAACAACTGGTAGGTTCTGGCTCGGAAGATAGGCAGGTTATAGCTTATTATGAAGAAGCATTACAAAAGAAAAAACTCGATTTGCCCAAATTAAACTTGCAGATGGGGCGTTTTTAAGACTTCTCCGGTAAGAGAAAGGCTATTCGTCTTTTTTCTGCCTGCGCTGCACAAAAAAGAACAATATCGTTTGCATGACTGAATTTTTTTGTACATTTGAGGTATAAATAATGAATGCCTATGAAAATTAGCGAACAGTCGCACGCGGCGATAGCTTCTTGTGTAAAAGAAGCCGTGGCAAGATATGGTGCGAAAGAGGAAAATTCAACGATTACCGACATCCACTTGCAACCCAAACAAGAAACGGGCGAGTTAGTTATTTTTAATGACGATGATGAAGAACTGGCACGTACAATTATTGACGAATGGGTGGACGATGACAGTAATGATTTTTACACCGAAGTAGAAGGATTGTTACATTCTGAACTTACGGCATTAAAAGAAGAGGGGATTTTTGATAATCTCAATCTGTTAAAGCCATACTCTTTTGTATTGGTCGACGACGAAAAAGAGACGGTTGCCGACTTGCTGCTTATCGACGATGAGGATACCTTGTTATTAAGCGGAGAGTTGCTGAAAGGCTTAGACGAAGAACTCGATGCCTTTCTGAAAGATTTATTGGAAAAATAATACCGCTTATATGGCATGATGTAAGCGATTGTAAACACCGAAGAAGGAGAGTATATGGGAGAGCGAATCACATTCCGGCGAAATAATCATCTGGCTACGGTGAATCCCCGTTGGCGAGGAAACCCGGTGGCTAATGGTAAATTTTTTAACCGGCAGCACCGTTGGCGGCCGGGGATGGGAAGTGTGCTTAAGTGGCGTCTCTCTCCTAATCCGCAGCGCAAAGAAAAACGCACGATAAAATGGAATCCGAAAGTAAACTTCTTGCGTTCGCTTGACGGAGTGGTAGGCAATTCGCTAATCTGGTTGGGGCATAACTCTTTTTTCCTCCAGTTGGGTGGCAAGCGGTTTATGATTGACCCGGTGTACGGAAACATTCCTTTTGTCAAGCGCAGAAGTATGCTGCCGGCCAATCCTTCGATTTTTCAGCATATCGATTACTTGCTTATCAGTCATGACCATTTCGACCATCTTGACAAACCGAGCGTAGCGCGTTTGGTTGCCGATAATCCGCAGATGAAACTGTTTTGCGGATTAGGTACGGGCGAACTGATACAAAGCTGGTTCCCTCAACTGAAAACAATCGAAGCGGCATGGTATCAGCAATATCAGAACGACGGAGTAACGTTGACATTTTTGCCGGCGCAACATTGGAGTAAGCGCGGCGTAAGCGATGGCGGCGAACGTTTATGGGGAGCCTTTATGATTCAGGCAGACGGCATAACCATCTACAATAGCGGAGACACAGGCTATGCCCGCCATTTTCAGGAACTTCCGGAGTTATTTCCCCATATTGATTATTGCATGATAGGTATCGGTGCCTATAAACCCCGGTGGTTTATGAAACCCAATCATATTTCGCCTTACGATGCATTGACGGCTTCCTCCGAGATGAATGCGTACATCACGATACCGATGCATTACGGGACGTTTGACTTGTCGGACGAGCCTTTGTTCGACCCACCTCATGTGTTTGCCGCCGAAGCCAAACGCCGCGATATGTCTGTGCTGTTGCCCGAATTGGGGGAAATCGTAAAACTGAAACCCCAGCGATAGGGGAGTATCAGATTAAAATACGCAGGCTGTCGGCCACGACAGTGTGCGGATACGCTTCCAACTCTTCGCGTGTGGTAGCTCCGTGAAGAATACCGGCAAAATCAGTACCTCCCGCCTGTGCCGTTTCCGCATCCACGGTACTGTCACCAATGTATAATGTCTCTTCTTTCGAACATCCCAACCGCTGCATGGCAAAGATCAACCCTTCGGGCGAAGGCTTGGCAGCTTTCACATCCTCGCCACCTACGATAATGTCGAAAAAGTCAGTCGGAAAATGTTTGCTTAACAACTCCATGATGCGGTAACGGAATTTGGTAGAAATAATACCTATCTTAGCTCCGCGTTTCTTCAAGCCGTTCAGCACCTCTGCAGTTTCCGGAAAAAGGAACGTATTTGCCGTCATATACACATCCGCTTCTTTCACATACTCCTTTTTATATGCCGCAAGCGTATCGGTATCCGTAACCCCCGTCAGGATAGAAAAAGAATTTTCAAGTGTCTTTCCGATAGTCCGTTTTATCTCATTGTCGGTTACTTGCGAATAGTGGTGGCGTTCCAACACACGACGAAAACACATCACAATTCCCCGTGAGGAGTCAGCCAGCGTGTAATCGAAATCGAATAAATAAGCGTTGTAATGTTTCATTTATCATTATTTTTAGCCCCGCAAAGGTACGCTAATTTTTTTATTGAATATCTATTCCATTGAATGGATATTCTTTAAAATGCACGAAAATCAATAAGAAGTTAAGGGCTTAAGAATATGTAAAGACAAATATAAAAAGGAAATTGCAAAATAGAAGCGGAAGCTGG
>NZ_JACSPQ010000001.1:113034-925869 GCF_014837055.1 Phocaeicola faecium | reverse complement strand
GGGATTCGAACCCCCGGTACGGTAACCCGTACGGCAGTTTAGCAAACTGCTGGTTTCAGCCACTCACCCAAACTTCCTGTTAATGGAAAATTAACATTTTGAAATTGAAGTGTAGCGCATACGGGAATCGAACCCGTGTTTCAGCCGTGAGAGGGCCGCGTCCTAGGCCACTAGACGAAAGCGCCATGTTTTTTGCGGAAGCTGGGGGATTCGAACCCCCGGTACGGTAACCCGTACGGCAGTTTAGCAAACTGCTGGTTTCAGCCACTCACCCAAACTTCCAAAGAATTCATTTTCTCTCAAATGCGGTGCAAATGTAGGAGAACTTTTTCATTCTTGCAAACATTTACATGATTTTTTTATCGTGTTTTCTATGGATATTTATTAACTTTGCACCAATGAAAACGATAAGCATTTAACACTTAACAAGATAATAATAAAACAATGGAATTAGCAAGTAAGTACAATCCCGTTGATGTGGAGGGGAAATGGTATCAGTATTGGCTGGATAATAAACTTTTCAGTTCGAAACCCGACGGACGCGAACCGTATACCGTCGTTATTCCGCCACCCAATGTGACCGGAGTTCTTCACATGGGACACATGCTTAATAATACTATACAAGATATATTGGTGCGTCGTGCCCGTATGATGGGCAAAAACGCTTGTTGGGTTCCGGGAACCGACCATGCTTCTATCGCTACTGAGGCGAAAGTGGTAAATAAGCTTGCTCAGCAAGGTATCAAAAAAACGGATCTTACCCGCGATGAGTTTTTGAAACATGCTTGGGCGTGGACGGATGAACATGGTGGCATTATCTTGAAGCAGCTTCGGAAGTTGGGAGCGTCTTGCGACTGGGACAGAACTGCGTTTACGATGGATGAAAAACGCAGCAAAAGCGTTATCAAGGTTTTTGTCGACCTTTATAATAAAGGACTTATTTATCGCGGTGTACGCATGGTAAACTGGGACCCGAAGGCCTTGACTGCGTTGTCGGATGAAGAAGTGATTTATAAAGAAGAACATAGTAAGCTATACTACCTGCGCTACATGGTAGAGGGTGATGCTGAAGGACGTTATGCCGTAGTTGCTACTACACGTCCTGAAACGATTATGGGTGATACGGCGATGTGTATCAATCCTAATGACCCGAAAAATCAATGGTTGAAGGGTAAGAAGGTTATCGTGCCTTTGGTTAATCGCGTAATCCCGGTTATCGAAGATGATTATGTGGATATCGAGTTTGGTACAGGATGTCTGAAAGTTACTCCGGCACACGATGTAAACGACTATATGTTGGGTGAGAAACATAATCTGCCCAGTATTGATATTTTTAATGATAACGGAACTATCAGTGAGGCTGCCGGACTGTATGTGGGCATGGACCGTTTTGATGTGCGCGAGCAAATAGAGAAAGACCTTGCGGCTGCGGGATTGTTGGAAAAAGTGGAAGCCTATACCAACAAAGTTGGATGTTCAGAACGTACCAACGTGCCTATCGAGCCTAAGTTGTCCATGCAGTGGTTCTTAAAGATGAAGCATTTCGCAGATATGGCGTTGCCTCCGGTTATGAACGATGAACTGAAGTTTTATCCTCCTAAATATAAAAATACATATAAGTATTGGATGGAAAACATTAAAGACTGGTGCATCAGTCGCCAGCTTTGGTGGGGGCATCGCATCCCGGCTTATTTCCTTCCCGAAGGCGGGTTTGTTGTGGCTGAAACGCCGGAAAAAGCGCTTGAACTTGCCAAGCAGAAAACCGGACGTGAGGATATGAAGATTGAAGAACTGCGTCAGGATGACGACTGTTTGGATACTTGGTTCTCATCGTGGTTGTGGCCTATCTCTCTGTTCGACGGCATTAACAACCCCGGCAATGAAGAAATCAAATATTATTATCCTACCACCGATTTGGTTACCGGTCCTGATATTATCTTCTTCTGGGTGGCGCGTATGATTATGGCGGGTTACGAATATATGGGCGATATGCCGTTTAAGAATGTTTATTTTACCGGAATCGTGCGTGATAAGATCGGTCGTAAAATGTCTAAATCGTTGGGTAACTCGCCCGATCCGTTGGAACTGATTGATAAGTACGGAGCCGATGGTGTGCGTATGGGTATGATGCTTTGTGCGCCTGCCGGAAACGATATCTTGTTTGATGAGGCTCTTTGTGAACAAGGTCGTAACTTCAATAACAAGATATGGAATGCGTTCCGTCTGGTTAAGGGATGGCAGACTGCCGAAATAGATCAGCCGGAATATGCACGTTTGGCTACAGAATGGTTTGAAGCCATGTTGAACAAGACGATTGCCGAGGTAGAAGACCTTTTCGGAAAATATCGTTTGAGCGAAGCGTTGATGGCTGTTTACAAATTATTCTGGGATGAGTTCTCAAGCTGGTATTTGGAAATGGCGAAACCGGCTTATGGTGAGCCTATTGATAAGGTTACTTACGAAAAAACGCTCGGTTTCTTCGATACGTTGCTTAAACTTCTCCATCCGTTCATGCCTTTTATCACCGAAGAATTGTGGCAGCATATTTACGACCGCAAGGAAGGCGAAAGCATCATGACTCAGCAGTTGCCGGCTGTACAGGACGCAACGGCAGAAACCGATACTATCTTGAGTCGCTTTGAAACCGTAAAAGAAGTGGTCAGCGGTATCCGTACCATTCGTTTACAAAAGAATATAGCTCAGAAAGAGCAACTTTCACTGGAGATTGTCAATACGGGTTCGCTCGGCGAAGCATGGGGAGAAGCCATTATCACCAAACTTTGCAATCTTTCTTCGATAGAGGTGGTAACAACTAAATCTGAGGGAGCTGCTACCTTTATGGTAGGTACTACGGAATATGCTGTCCCGTTGGGCAATCTTATTAATGTTGAGGAAGAACTGAAAAAACTGGAGGCCGACCTGAAGTATCAGGAAGGATTCTTGCAGAGCGTACTGAAGAAGTTGGGTAATGAAAAATTTGTGAGCAAAGCTCCGGCAAACGTTATTGAAATGGAACGTAAGAAACAAGCCGATGCCGAGACCAAGATTGCCGCATTAAAGGAAAGCATTGCCGCATTAAAAAAATAATTTATCTAATCAGGCTAAACACAGAAACGCCATGCAAGGAAGTGATAGTATAGTCATTATTCCTACTTATAATGAAAAGGAAAATATAGAAAACATTATCCGGGCCGTATTTGGCTTGGAGAAATGTTTTCATATATTGGTTGTCGAAGATAATTCGCCCGATGGCACAGCCGATATCGTGCGTCGGTTACAGAACGAATTTCCCGAACGCTTGTTCATGATAGAGCGGAAAGGGAAGTTGGGATTGGGTACGGCTTATATCGCCGGATTCAAGTGGGCTATTGAGCGGACGTATGAATATATCTTCGAGATGGATGCCGATTTCAGCCATAACCCGAATGACCTTCCCCGTTTGTATCGGGCATGTCATGACGAAGGAGGAGATGTATCCATCGGTTCACGTTATGTAAGTGGAGTAAATGTCGTAAACTGGCCCATGGGACGTGTATTGATGTCGTACTTTGCATCGAAATACGTACGGTTCATTACGGGCATACCGATTCATGATACTACGGCGGGGTTTGTATGTTACCGTCGCTCCGTGTTACAGACTATTCCGTTAGACCAGATACGTTTCAAGGGATATGCTTTTCAGATAGAGATGAAGTTTACCGCCTATAAGTGCCGATTTAAGGTGGTAGAGGTTCCGGTTATATTTATTAATCGTGAGCTGGGCACATCGAAGATGAACAGCAGTATTTTCGGCGAAGCCGTGTTTGGAGTCATTCGTCTGAAGTGGGATAGTTGGTTCAAGAAATATCCGATAAAAAAATAAAGAAAGGGTAATGAAGAAACACTTGCTGTTACGTCGGGAAGTCTCTTCATTACCCTTTTTTAGTCTTTAATTTTCATTCTTTTTTATTTTAGACATGCTGTGTATATATAATGCGATTATAGTAAACGAAGGTAGCCGCTTTGTTGGCTCTGTACTGGTGGAAGGCGAAATAATCCGTAAGGTAATAGCGGGCGAGGGACGTCCGGCAGAGCAGTGCGACGAGTGGTTGGATGCACAAGGCTGTTACCTCATTCCCGGTGTTATAGATGATCACGTACACTTTCGCGACCCCGGACTGACGCATAAGGCTGATATGGCTACCGAAACGGCTGCTGCGGCTGCCGGTGGGGTGACATCGTTTATGGATATGCCGAATTGTAATCCGCAAACTACCACCCTTGAGGCTCTCGATAACAAGTTTGCCGATGCCGCTACCAAGTGTGTGGTAAACTATTCATTCTATTTCGGGGCGACCAACAATAACGCTGATATGCTGAGCCAGTTAGATAAAACACATGTATGCGGCGTGAAACTTTTTATGGGAGCCAGTACGGGCAATATGCTTGTTGACCGTATGGATGCTTTGCGTAAGATTTTCTCCGGGGCGGGGATGCTGATTGCCGTCCATTGCGAAGACCAGCAGGTGATTCGCCGCAACACAGAGCGTATCCGCGAACAGTATGGCGACGACCCGGATATCCGGTTCCATCCTGTTATCCGCAGTGAAGAGGCATGTTACCAGTCTTCATCGCTCGCCGTACAGTTGGCTAAAGAAACCGGTGCGCGGCTACACATTTTGCATGTCAGTACGGCTCGCGAGTTGGAGTTGTTCGAAGATAAACCGCTTTCAGAAAAGCGTATTAGTGCCGAAGCGTGTGTTTCTCATCTTTGTTTTTGCGATGAAGACTATGCCACGCTGGGAGCACGCATCAAGTGTAATCCGAGTATCAAGACGAGCGCCGATCGGGATGCGTTGCGCAAGGCGTTGTCTACCAACCTTATCGATGTAATAGCTACCGATCATGCTCCCCATCTGTTATCTGAAAAGCAGGGTGGTGCATTAAAGGCGGTGTCGGGAATGCCCTCACTCCAGTTTTCTTTGGTAAGCATGTTCGAGTTGGTTCGTGAAGGCGTGTTTACGGTAGAACAGTTGGTACAGAAAATGTGTCATGCACCTGCCGAACTGTTCCAGATTAAAAACCGTGGATACATTCGTCCCGGATATCAGGCAGACTTGGTGTTGGTTAATCCTGATAAAGAGTGGGTGCTGACGTCTGATTGTATTCAGAGCAAATGCGGATGGAGTCCGATGGAGGGCAGACACTTCCATGCGAAAGTAGAAAAAACGTTTGTAAACGGTGCGCTGGTTTATACCGATGGCAAGGTAGACCGTAGTCGCCGTGGACAGGCTTTGACGTTCGACCGTTAACAGATACCGTTATGGAAGGGAAGATTATTTACCGGATACACGAACTGACGGAATACATCAATTGGATTTATTTCTTTCATGCGTGGGGATTCCAGCCTCGTTTTGCTGCAATAGCCGATGTGCATGGATGCGATTCTTGTCGGGCAATGTGGCTGACCCAATTTCCTGAAGAAGAACGTGGTAAAGCGGCAGAGGCCATGCAACTTTATAAAGAGGCGGTCCGGATGCTGGACGGGCTGGACGAAGACTATCGGGTATATGCCGTTTATCGGTTGATGGAGGCAAATGCCGATGGGGATAATTTGTTGTTAGACGGGAAACGTTTTCCGCTGTTGCGCCAGCAGACCCGCGTTCGCCCCGACGATCCGTATCTCTGTCTGAGCGACTTCGTACGCCCGCTTTCTCATGGGACCGATACTGTGGGAGCTTTTGCCACAACCGTGGATGCGGAAATGGAAGAACTTTATGCCGATGATGATTATAAGCGTTTATTGGTAAAGACACTTGCCGAACGGCTTGCCGAGGCTGCTGCGGAGAAAACCCACGAAACCATCCGTAAAAAGATTTGGGGCTATGCTAAGGATGAGAATCTGACGATGAAACAACTCCTGCGTGAGGAGTATCAGGGGATTCGTCCGGCGGTGGGGTATCCCTCATTGCCCGATATGTCTGTATCTTTCTTGCTTGCAGAGTTGTTGGATATGGAAGGCATCGGTATCCGGCTGACGGAAAACGGAATGATGCAGCCTCATGCTTCGGTGTGCGGACTGATGTTTGCCCATCCTGCTTCGCGCTATTTTTCGGTAGGCAAGATTGACGGCGAGCAGCTTGCCGATTACGCCCGGCGGCGCGGATATTCGCTTGAGACAATGAAAAAATTTTTGGCGGGAAACATTGAGTCCGCCTCTTGAGAGAATTGAAAATCTTTTATTAGTGTGATATATGATTTTACTGAGAGTATCATTAATGTTTCTTCTCCTGCTGTTGCTGCCCGACTGGTATATCTATAAAGTATACGTACGTGGTGCGCAGCGTAAGTGGATAAAGAGGCTGTATTGGCTGCCTACCGTGTTGCTGCTGCTGGTATTGTTGGTTTTTCTGATTATCAACGAAAATTTCGGACACTATTTCGGGGTATATCTTGTGGTTACGTTATGTATTGCTGTGCCGAAACTGGTATACGTCCTTTCCAGTCTTTTGCTGCGCGGTGTCGGTAAGCTGTTCCGGTGTGCCGTTCCTCACGGCATGATTTCTTTGATTCCGGCATTGGCTGTGTTTTGTTATATTTATTACGGAGGGACAAAGGGGAAAGAAAATTTCCGGGTGAATGAAGTAACGTTTGTCTCGCCCGACCTCCCCGATGCGTTCAACGGTTATCGGATTCTGCAAATATCAGACATTCATTCCGGCAGCTGGGAGCGGAATCAGGAAGCCTTGCAAGATGCTATCCGCCTGTGTAATGAGCAGCATCCTGACTTGGCGGTGTTTACCGGCGATTTGGTGAACAGCCGTGCCGATGAAATGAAAGACTTGATGCCTGTATTCTCACAGTTGAAAGCAAAAGACGGTGTTTATTCCATCTTGGGCAATCATGATTATGCCACTTATACTCATTGGAATTCGGAAGCTGAGCGATTGGCGAATGTCGATACGCTTATCAGTCGCGAGAACCGTATGGGGTGGCAGATGTTGCTTAACGAAAATCGTATCATCCGCAGGGGAAATGATTCGATAGCGCTGGTGGGAGTGGAGAACAGCGGGAATCCGCCTTTCCCAGACCTCGGCGACTTGCCCAAAGCCTTGCGCGGAACGGATGGCATGTTTAAAGTGCTGTTGAGTCACGACCCGACCCACTGGCGGCGTGAGGTGTTGCCCAAAACAGACATTCAACTGATGTTGGCAGGGCATACCCACGAAATGCAGGTCAGTGTGTTCGGATTTTCGCCTTCCCAATTCATTTATCCTGAGCATTGCGGAATGTATCTGGAAGGCAAGCGCGGACTTTATGTCAATATAGGTTTGGGCTACGTACTGTTCCCGATGCGCTTGGGGGCATGGCCTGAAATCACAGTCATCACTTTACAGAAAGAAAAATAATTGTTTATCATCACAAAAACTGATTTATGAGATATTTGTATATTGTTTACCAAATTTGTATCGGATTACCTATCTTTATCGTTCTTACGTTGCTTACCGCTCTCACCACGATGGTTGGTTGCTGGCTGGGGAACGGACACTTCTGGGGATATTATCCCGGAAAAATCTGGTCGCAACTGACGTGCCTTGTTTTCTTGTTGCCGGTAAAGGTCGAAGGGCGCGAAAATATCGACCATCATACCTCGTATGTTTTCCTTGCCAATCATCAGGGAGCGTTTGATATCTTCCTGATTTACGGCTTCTTGGGGAGGAACTTCAAGTGGATGATGAAGAAAAGTCTGCGCAAGATTCCGTTTGTGGGAAAAGCGTGCGAGTCGGCAGGTTTCATCTTCGTCGACAAGTCGAATCCGCGTTCGATGTATAAAACCATCAAGTATGCCGAACGGGTGCTGACCAACGGTACTTCACTCATGGTTTTCCCCGAAGGACGCCGCACGTTTACGGGTAAGATGAACGAATTTAAAAAAGGAGCTTTTTTCATTGCCGACCAGCTTCAAATGCCTGTCGTGCCGATGACGATAAACGGTTCGTTCGAAATATTTCCCCGTACCGGAAAACTCCTGTCGCGTCATCCGCTGACGCTTACCATTCATAAACCCATCTATCCGATAGGGAAGAAGGGTACGGAAAATCTCGAAATGCTGATGGAAGAATCGTATAAGTCGATAGCAAGCGGGTTGGACGAAAAATACAAATAAGCCGAATTCAGCGCATTATCCCAATAAAAACGCGGGGACATTTCGACAGAACGTAACGTTCGTTTCACTCGAAATGTCCCCGCATTTTTTTCTATTCGAAAGGCAGGTGGTTTCTATTCGGAAAGCTCAGTGTTTCTATGGGTAGAACCGACCGGTTCTATGGGTAGAAAAAATCAGTGAATGATACCCATCTTTTCCATGTTGCTGCGTGCGGCACTCACATAGTCTTTTACCATCGGATTATTCTTGAACGAATCGGGAGCCTTTTCTACGATTTCCTCCATCGTGGGCGTAAGAAACGGGAACGGCATGTTGCTTCCTATCCAGAAAAAGATGCCCGGCCCCAGCGCATTTTCGTAATTGTCTTGGATAAAGTTTTTGATGAGATTGTTTCGCTCTTCTTGCAGTTGGTTGCGTTTTCTTACAATTTCGTGTTGCTCCTGCGGTCCATACGTGCCGTCCATAATCATGCGGCTTTCTTCGTACTCTACTTCCGAAGCGCGGTCGTCCAGCGAGTTCTGGCTCAAAATGAAATTGTTGAAACTGTCATTCAGCGGTGTACCTTTGATGGTGATGCGCGCATTATCTATCCGGATAGAAATGTTACCCTGCTCAAGCACGATGGGGATGATTTTCTTGTCATCCATGTATAGCATCGTGAAAACTGTAGAGTCGACCTTTCCTTTCATCTTGAACAGGCCGTGTATGATTTCTGCCGAGTCTATATCAATCAGGTTATCGCCCGTCGGTACTTTGATAAAAAGCATCTTGCCGTCAAGCGTAGAGACGGAAGAAGAGCCCTCTATTTTATACTTTTTACTGCAAGAGGCGCATAGAACAGCACACAACAGGAAAAAACAAAATCTAAACATGTAAATCTCCTTTTGAATTTTACACAGCAAAGGTATAATCTTTCGGTTAGGGTAGGAAAAAAATTATCATAAATTAAACTATATAGAGGATTATTACTGATTTACGGGGGAATGTTCTTTTTTTTACTATTTTTGCAGTTCAGACAGGTCGTAGCGTGTGGCCTGACGGATTATTTTAATAGACTCATGTAAAAAATAAAGCAATGAAAAAACTGAAAGTATTAGCACTCGCATTGATTTGTGCAGCCTTCACTCCGGCAAAGGCGGACGAGGGTATGTGGTTACTCCAGCTTATGCAGGAACAAAACCTTGCCGAGCGCATGAAAGCGCAAGGGTTGGCAATGGATATTGCCGATATTTATAGTCCGGACCATGTGACGTTGAAAGATGCAATAGGTATATTCGGACGCGGATGTACGGGCGAAATCATTTCGCCGAACGGATTGATTCTGACAAACCATCATTGTGGTTACGATGCCATCCAGCAGCACAGCTCGGTTGAGCATGATTACCTTACCGACGGATTTTGGGCAAAAAGCTATGCGGAAGAGTTGCCTACTCCGGGGTTGACATTCAAGTTTGTAGAACGCATTGTGGATGTTACCGACAAGGTGAACGAGGATATCAAAAAAGGAAAGGTTACCGAAGCCGAATCATTCGGCAGCAAGTATCTGAAAAAACTTGCCGACGAGGGACTGAAGAAGAGCGACCTGAAGGGCAAACCGGGCATTTCTACCCAAGCGCTTCCGTTCTACGAGGGCAATAAATATTATTTGTTTTTCATTAAAACGTACAGCGACGTGCGCATGGTGGCTGCCCCGCCTTCATCCATCGGTAAGTTTGGCGGCGAAACGGATAACTGGATGTGGCCCCGGCATACGTGCGACTTCTCTGTGTTCCGTATCTATGCCGATAAAAACGGTAACCCGGCAGAATATAGTCCTGAGAACGTTCCTCTCAAAGTGAAAAAACATCTTGCCATCTCGCTGAAAGGGTTGCAGGAAGGCGATTATGCCATGATTATGGGATTCCCCGGCAGTACAAGCCGTTACCTTACCGAGAGCGAAGTGCGCTTGCGTATGGAGGGTACGAATATCCCCCGCATTGCCGTGCGCGAGGCACGTCAGGCTGTGTTGCGTAAAGAAATGGCTGCCAGCGATAAAGTGCGCATCCAGTATGCCAGCAAGTTTGCATCGTCAAGCAACTACTGGAAAAACTCCATCGGTATGAATAAAGCCATCATCGATAATAAGGTGTTGGAGGCGAAGGCAGAGCAGGAAGTAAAATTCCTTGAGTTTGCCAACAGTAAAAACAACGATGCGTATGCAAAGGTGGTGGGGCAGATTGATGCTTATGTAGACCGCGTATTGCCGATTCGTACCCAGTTGACTTACTTTGCGGAAACGTTCCGTAACGGTATCGAATTTTCGTTGGCTTCTAAAGTGTCGGTTTTGAGCGACTTGGGTGTGGCTTTGGAAAAGAACAAAAAGAAAGACATCGAAAAGGCGATAGCCGACTTGAAAGAGGCTTACGCCGAAATCCATAACAAGGATTACGACCACGAGGTAGACCGCAAGGTGGCTAAGGTATTGCTGCCGCTGTACGCCGGAAGTGTGCCGGCAGAAGCATTGCCCGGATTCTACAAAACCATCCAGACCGAGTTTAAGGGCGATTACAATGCTTACGTAGACGCTTTGTATGACAACAGCATCTTTGCCAATGAGAAAAATTTCAATGCCTTCATCGCTAATCCTACCTGGGAAGCCATCGACAAAGACCTGTCGGCACAATATGCAAACGCGGTAAGCGATATGTATAAGGAGTTGACCAACAAGCTGGATGAGGCAAACGGCGATATCAATCTGTTGCATAAAACTTATGTTCGCGGACTGTGCGAAATGTATGCTCCCACGCCGAAAGCTCCGGATGCAAACTTCACTATCCGTCTTACGTATGGAAACGTGAAATCGTATGACCCGAAAGACGGTGTTCACTATAAATATTATACCACACTGAAAGGGGTAATGGAAAAAGAAGACCCGAACAATCCGGAATTCGTAGTGCCTGCTAAGTTGAAAGAACTTTATGCTACCAAGAATTACGGACGTTATGCTCTGCCTAACGGCGAAATGCCTGCTTGCTTCCTGACTACGAACGATATTACGGGCGGTAACTCCGGTTCGCCGGTGATGAATGGCGACGGTGAGTTGATCGGAGCAGCTTTCGACGGCAACTGGGAGTCTCTTTCAGGTGATATCAATTTCGACAATAACCTTCAGCGTTGCATCGCGGTGGATATTCGTTACGTGTTGTTCATCATCGAGAAGTTGGGCGGCTGTAAGAATTTGATTGACGAAATGACGATTGTAGAATAAAATAATCACACTCAGTATGAAAAAAGCGATTTTATTGTGCTCTTTGCTGGGCTCGTTGGCGGTCTCTACGGCGCGTGCCGATGAAGGCATGTGGATGCTGACCGACCTGAAGCAGCAAAATGCGGCGGCAATGCGTGAGCTGGGACTGGATATCGGTATCGACCAGATATATTGCCCCGACAGCATCAGCCTGAAAGATGCCGTTGTCCACTTCGGAGGCGGCTGTACGGGCGAAGTCATTTCGGCAGAAGGTTTGGTGCTCACCAACCATCACTGCGGGTATAAATACATCCAGCAACACAGCTCGGTGGAACATGATTACCTGACGGATGGCTTTTGGGCTATGAACCGCTCGCAGGAGCTTCCTTGCAGCGGGCTTACGGTGACGTTTATCGACCGTATCCTTGACGTGACAGATTACGTGCGCGAACAGTTGGCTAAAGACGAAGACCCGGAAGGGTTGAACTATCTGTCTCCGTCGTACCTGTCTACGGTGGCATCGCGTTTTGCCGAACAGGAAAACATTGCTGTCGATACGTTTACTGTTCTCGAACTGAAGCCGTTTTACGGTGCCAACAAATACTATCTGTTTGTGAAGACCGTTTATAAGGATGTGCGCATGGTAGGAGCTCCTCCTTCTTCTATCGGAAAATTCGGAGCCGATACGGATAACTGGATGTGGCCCCGTCACTGCGGCGACTTTTCTATCTTCCGTATTTATGCGTCGAAAGACGGAAAACCGGCAGAATACAGTGCCGATAATGTTCCGCTGCGCGTAAAGAAACACATCGCCATCAACCTGCGGGGTGTGAAAGAGGGCGACTTTACTTTCGTCATGGGATTCCCCGGACGCAACTGGCGTTATATGATAAGCGATGAAGTGGAAGAACGTATGCAAACCACCAACTTCATGCGCGACACCGTGCGCGGAGTGCGTTTGCGCGTGTTGGGTGAGGAGATGAGCAAAGATGACAAAACCCGCATCCAGTATGCTGCCAAGTATGCTTCGTCTGCCAATTATTGGAAAAACGCCATTGGCATGAACGAGGGACTGGTACGGCTGAAGGTGTTGAATACGAAGAAAAAACAGCAGGAGAGCTTGCTTGAGTTCGGACGCGAGACTGGTAATGATGATTACCTTAAAGCATACGAAACCATTAAAGACATCGTGGCAAAACGTCGGGATGCGGTTTATCACCAGCAAGCCATCTATGAAGCGCTGATGTTGGGTACGGAGTTTTCTGAAATCCCCAATACCGATAACCTTTTGGAGGCTTTGCAGCAGAAAAACAAAAAAGCGATAGCCGAAGAAACCCAACAGCTCCGCGAGGCAGGAAAGAAATTCTTCAATAAAGATTACAGTCCGTCGGTAGACTGCAAGGTGTCGAAACAGCTTATTGCGCTTTATGCCCGTTTGATACCGGCTGCGCAACGCATCAGTGTGTTCCGTCTGATTGACGATAAATATCAGGGCAGTACCGATGCGTTTGTAGACGCTTGTTTCACCCGTTCCATTTTCAGCAGTGCCGAAGCGTTGGAGAAATTCTTGAAACGCCCTGCTGCGGAAACGTTGGAAAATGACCCGATGGTAATCTACGCCAAGTCGGTAAAAGAAGGATATCAGGCTACGAGCGACGCTATGAAGGCTGAAACGAACGCCTACAACCTTGCCCATAAAACGTGGGTGGCAGGTATGTTGGAACTGCGTCGCCGACAGGGGAAAGCTATTTATCCGGATGCCAACTCTACGTTGCGTCTGACTTACGGTAAAATAGGCTCGTACGAACCTGTTGACGGTGTGGAGTATTTATATTACACTACCTTAAAAGGCGTGATGGAAAAAGAAGACCCCGATAATCCGGAGTTTGTAGTGCCCGCTAAGCTGAAAGAACTTTACGAAAAGAAAGATTATGGCGAGTATGCGATGCCCGATGGCAGAATGCCGGTTTGCTTTGCTACGGCAACCGACAATACCGGAGGTAATTCGGGTTCGCCGGTGTTTAATGCGAAAGGTGAACTTATCGGTACCGGCTTCGACCGCAACTACGAAGGGCTGACAGGCGATATCGCTTATAATCCCCAGTTGCAACGCGCCGCTTGTGTTGACATTCGCTACACATTATTTATTATAGACAAATATGCCGGAGCGCGTCATCTGATAGACGAAATGACGATTATCCGTTAAGACAAAAACAGATATCATCTTGATATGCCTGCCCGCCTGCCTGCATCTTGCAGAAGGCGGGCAGGCTTTTTTATGATGAGCTTATTGATAAACTGACAATAAAAACAAATGAATACTTACGAATATTAGTTTATTCGAAAAAAAAGTGTCAATTTATTTGTTTATAATAAAAAAGACTTTACCTTTGCATTTGTAAAACAAAACAGATATTTAATTATGACATCAACTCATACATTGGCAAACTTGGCAGTCCTGCATATTATTATTCGCGTCGTGGTGATGACACCAAGAGGTGAGGAAGTTTCGCGTATGTAGTTGTGAAATAAAGATATGTATGAAAGCCTTTCTCACCGATGATGAGAGAGGCTTTTTAATTGAAAAAGAGAGAAAGAGATGAAACATCAGTTACGCAGTTCGATGAGTACGGAAGGTCGCCGCATGGCAGGTGCAAGAGCCTTGTGGGTGGCAAACGGAATGAAGAAAGAAATGATGGGTAAACCGATTATAGCTGTGGTAAACTCGTTTACGCAGTTTGTTCCCGGACATACGCATCTGCACGAAATCGGTCAGCAGGTAAAAGCCGAAATAGAAAAGTTAGGCTGCTTTGCCGCAGAGTTTAACACCATAGCCATCGACGATGGCATTGCGATGGGCCATGACGGTATGCTGTATTCGTTGCCCTCACGCGACCTGATTGCCGACAGTGTGGAGTACATGGTCAATGCCCATAAAGCCGATGCGATGGTGTGTATCTCTAATTGCGATAAAATCACGCCGGGGATGCTGATGGCTGCCATGCGTTTGAATATCCCTACGGTGTTCGTGTCGGGAGGCCCGATGGAGGCTGGCGAATGGAACGGACAGCATCTTGACCTTATTGATGCGATGATAAAGTCGGCAGACCCCACGGTGAGCGATGCCGATGTTGCCGAAATCGAACGTCATGCCTGTCCCGGATGCGGAAGCTGTTCGGGCATGTTTACAGCCAATTCGATGAACTGTCTGAATGAGGCTATCGGGTTGGCATTGCCGGGAAACGGAACGGTGGTGGCTACTCATATTAATCGGAAACAGCTCTTTAAAGATGCGGCTGCACTGATAGTAAAAAATGCCTTTAAGTATTACGAAGAAGGCGATGACAGCGTACTTCCGCGAAGCATAGCCACTCGTCAGGCTTTCTTGAATGCCATGACGCTGGATATAGCGATGGGAGGGTCGACTAACACGGTGCTTCATCTTCTGGCGATAGCCCATGAAGCGGAAGTTGATTTTAAGATGGACGACATTGACATGCTGTCACGCCGTGTTCCTTGCCTCTGTAAGGTAGCTCCCAATACACAGAAATACCACATTCAGGATGTGAACCGCGCAGGAGGTATCCTGAACATCTTGGGCGAGTTGGCAAAAGGCGGACTGCTCGATACGTCGGTTCACCGTGTAGATGGTACTACACTGGCAGAGGCCATTACCCGATACGATGTTTGTAAACCGGAGGTGGATGCAGAGGCTTTGCGTATTTACACCAGCGCTCCGGGCGGGAAGTTCAATATCGCCCTCGGTTCGCAGAATAATGTTTATCGGGAACTGGATACCGACCGTGCGACAGGATGTATCCGTGACCTGCAACATGCGTACAGCAAAGACGGCGGACTGGCTGTGTTGAAGGGAAATATAGCTCAAGACGGCTGTGTGGTGAAAACCGCAGGCGTAGACGAAAGCATCTGGAAGTTTGCTGGTCCGGCTAAGGTGTTCGACTCTCAGGAAGCTGCCTGTGAAGGTATCTTGGGAGGAAAGGTAGTGAGCGGCGATGTAGTGGTGATTACTCACGAAGGCCCCAAAGGAGGTCCGGGAATGCAGGAAATGTTATATCCTACATCGTATATCAAATCGAAACATTTGGGTAAAGAATGTGCATTGATAACCGACGGACGTTTTAGCGGAGGAACTTCGGGACTGAGCATCGGGCATATTTCCCCTGAAGCGGCAGCAGGCGGAAACATCGGAAAGATAATAGACGGAGACATTATAGAAATAGATATTCCCAACCGTACCATCAATGTGCGGCTGAGCGATGAAGAGCTGGCTGCCCGTCCGATGGCTCCGCTGACTCGAAACCGGGAAGTATCGAAAGCCTTACGCGCTTATGCCAGCATGGTAAGCTCGGCAGACAAGGGTGGGGTGAGAATCGTATAGTAAATCTTCATTAAAGTAAGAATATGTCGAAAGAAAAAATAACAGGGTCGGAAGCATTGATGCGTTCGCTGGAACACGAGGGGGTAAAAACCATCTTCGGTTATCCGGGCGGAGCTATCATGCCGGTGTTTGATGCACTTTACGACCATCGGAATAAATTAAATCATATATTGGTGCGTCACGAACAGGGAGCTGCACATGCTGCTCAGGGATTTGCCCGGGTTTCGGGGGAAGTCGGCGTTTGCTTGGTAACAAGTGGGCCGGGAGCCACGAATACGATAACGGGCGTTGCCGATGCCATGATAGACAGCACACCGATTGTGGTGATTGCCGGACAGGTGGGAGCCGGATTGTTGGGCACGGATGCGTTTCAGGAGGTAGACCTTGTGGGTATTACACAGCCTATTTCGAAATGGAGCTATCAGATTCGCCGTGCCGAGGATGTGGCGTGGGCGGTATCACGTGCGTTTTATATAGCGAGGAGCGGACGTCCCGGACCGGTTGTCCTTGATTTTGCCAAGAATGCCCAACAGGAACTTACTGAGTTTGAACCGATGAAGGTGGATTTCATCCGCAGTTATGACCCCGACCCTGAAACCGACCCGAAGGCAGTAGCCGAGGCGGTTGCGCTGATTAATGAAGCCAAGAGGCCGTTGGCGCTGGTTGGTCAGGGGGTAGAGTTGGGAAATGCGCAAGCCGAACTTCGTGCCTTTATTGAAAAGGCGGATATTCCTTGCGGGTGTACGCTGTTGGGACTTTCCGCGTTGCCAACGGAGCATCCTTTAAATAAAGGTATGTTGGGTATGCATGGCAACTTGGGACCGAATGTGAAAACCAACGAGTGTGATGTGTTGATAGCCGTGGGTATGCGCTTCGACGACCGGGTAACAGGAAAGTTGGATACCTATGCAAAACAGGCGAAAGTTATTCATCTGGATGTTGACCCGTCGGAAATAGGAAAGAATGTGGCGGTAGATGTACCGGTTTTGGGCAACTGTAAACGTACATTGGCTTTGCTTACCGAATTAATCCAGCATCAAGAGCATAAAGAGTGGATTGACAGTTTCAAGACGTACGAAGAAAAAGAGTATGCTGCGGTTATCGAGAAAGAAGTGTTCCCTAAAGAAGGTCCTTTGAACATGGGAGAAGTGGTTCACGCCGTAAGCGAGGCAACGAACAACGAAGCCATACTGGTAACGGATGTGGGACAAAACCAGATGATGGCATGTAGGTACTTTAAATATACGAAAGAACGGAGCGTGGTAACTTCCGGCGGCATGGGAACGATGGGGTTCGGACTTCCGGCAGCCATAGGTGCTACATTCGGCCGCCCCGACCGCACGGTGTGTGTGTTTATGGGAGACGGTGGCTTGCAGATGACCATGCAAGAGCTGGGCACGGTGATGGAACAGAAAGCCCCGGTGAAGATTATCTTGCTGAATAATAATTATCTGGGCAATGTGCGCCAGTGGCAGGCTATGTTCTTCAATCGCCGTTATTCGTTTACGCCGATGATGAACCCCGACTACATGCAGATAGCAGCAGCATACGGCATCAAGTCGCGCCGCGTAATAGAACGTGCCGAGCTGAACGATGCCATCCGCGAGATGCTTGAAACCGACGGGGCATTTCTCTTGGAAGCCTGTGTAGTGGAAGAAGGAAACGTATTGCCGATGACGCCTCCGGGCAGTTCGGTTAACTATATGTTAATGGAGTGTTGATTATGGAAAACAAAACATTATATACTATTATTGTTCACTCTGAAAACCTCGCCGGTATTCTGAATCAGGTAACGGCGGTGTTTACTCGCCGGCAGTTGAACATCGAGAGCCTGAATGTTTCGGCATCGTCTATCAAGGGCGTACATAAGTACACCATTACGTGCTGGACTACGCGAGATATCATCGAAAAAGTAGTGAAACAAATTGAGAAGAAATTAGACGTTATTCAGGCGCATTATTTCACCGACAGCGAAATATTCCAGCGTGAAGTGGCAATGTATAAGGTTTCGATGCCTGAATTTCAGTCGAATCCCGAAGCCTCGAAAGTGGTCCGCCGTTACAGTGCACACATCGTAGAAGTTAATCCGGTGTTTGCCATCGTGGAACTGACGGGCATGAGCGACGATATTACCTCGCTTTATCAGGAACTGAAGGCGCTGAATTGCGTGTTGCAGTTCGTCCGTTCGGGACGTATTGCCGTGTCGACAAGCTGTTTCGAGCGTGTGAACGAATATTTGGCTCACCGTGAAGAACGCTATAAGAAAGGGCTTTAGTCCGTCCGGGCGGTTCTGCCTGTAAGTGTTTTGCGCGTTGAGGCTTTTGAATGAAGATATTTACAAACTCATAAACTCAGAAAAGAATGTCTGAAGAAAACAAAATCGGGACGTATCATTTCGTGGCTGAACCTTTCCATGTCGATTTTAACGAAAGGCTGACGATGGGGGTTTTAGGAAATCACCTGCTGAATTGCGCCGGATTCCATGCCGAGGAGCGTGGCTTCGGAATCGCCACGTTGAATGAAAACCGTTATACATGGGTGTTGTCGCGTCTGGCTGTCGAGATGGAAGAAATGCCGAAAGCGTATGAATCGTTCAGCGTTCAAACGTGGGTGGAGAACGTATACCGTTTGTTTACCGACCGCAACTTTGCCATTCTGAATGCCGATGGGAGACCGATAGGCTATGCGCGTTCGATTTGGGCGATGATTAGCATGGAAACCCGTAAGCCCGCCGATTTGCTGACCTTGCATAACGGGTCGATAACGGAGTATATCTGCGACAAAGACTGTCCGATAGCCAAACCGAGCCGGATTAAGGTTAGCGAAGACACCGTGGCGGGAGAGCATCGGGCAAAGTACAGCGACATCGACATCAACGGTCATGTAAACAGCATCAAGTACATCGAACACATCCTCGATCTCTTCCCGCTGCAAACGTTTCGCGAAAAGCGCGTACACCGTTTCGAAATGGCGTATGTAGCCGAAAGTTATTACGGCGACAAGCTGACGTTTTATCGCCAGCAGACGGGCGACAATGAGTATGACATTGAGGTCAAGAAGAACGACTCGGAAGTGGTGGTTCGCAGCAAACTGATATTTAAGTAACTAATTTAATAATTAACCGTGCAGCTTTTGGGCTGCGTAAAAAGATTGTAAAAACAATGGCACAACTGAATTTTGGCGGAGTTATCGAAAACGTAGTAACCCGCGAAGAGTTTCCTTTGGAAAAAGCACGTGAAGTATTAAAGAATGAAACGATTGCAGTTATCGGATACGGCGTACAGGGTCCGGGACAATCATTGAATTTGCGCGATAATGGTTTCAACGTAATCGTAGGTCAGCGTCAGGGCAAGACTTACGAAAAGGCAGTAGCCGACGGATGGGTGCCGGGCGAAACGCTGTTCAGCATCGAAGAGGCTTGCCAGCGCGGTACCATCATCATGTGTCTGCTTTCAGATGCAGCCGTAATCTCTGTATGGCCTACCATCAAGCCGTATCTTACTGCAGGAAAGGCTTTGTATTTCTCTCACGGATTCGCCATCACATGGAACGACCGTACGGGCGTGGTTCCTCCTACCGACATTGACGTTATCATGGTTGCCCCGAAGGGTTCGGGTACATCTTTGCGTACCATGTTCCTCGAAGGACGCGGCTTGAACTCTTCTTACGCCATCTATCAGGATGCTACGGGAAAGGCTTACGACCGCACCATCGCACTGGGTATCGGCATCGGCTCAGGCTACTTGTTTGAAACTACCTTCCAGCGCGAAGCAACTTCCGACCTTACCGGCGAACGCGGTTCGTTGATGGGAGCCATTCAAGGTTTGCTGCTGGCTCAATACGAAGTGCTTCGTGAAAACGGACATACACCATCCGAAGCATTTAACGAAACGGTGGAAGAGCTTACTCAGTCACTGATGCCGCTGTTCGCTAAAAACGGTATGGACTGGATGTACGCCAACTGTTCTACCACCGCTCAGCGCGGTGCGCTTGATTGGATGACTCCGTTCCACGATGCTATCAAACCCGTTATGCAGAAACTGTACGAAAGCGTAAAATCAGGTCACGAAGCACAGATTTCAATCGACAGCAACTCTCAGCCTGACTACCGCGAAAAGCTGAATGCCGAACTGAAAGCATTGCGCGAAAGCGAAATGTGGCAGACTGCGGTTACCGTCCGCAAGTTGCGTCCGGAAAATAACTGATACGGTTCGTTAATCCGTATATCCTCCGCCTGCAATTCATAGCCGAGTTGCAGGCGGATTTTTTTTATGCCTTTCCGAAGTCTTCTGTATCTCTTTCTTATTGAGTCTGTTAAGATTTTCGTCCGACCGAATCGGAGGCTTGGAAAACACTAACGGTTAGACCATTCATCGCTATGGGTAGAACCGGGCAACTCTTCCGCATGAAATAGGTAACGCTAACGGTAGCGTTTCAGTCCCACCGCAACCTCCATAAAGAGTATAACACAAAAAACGCAGTTGCAGAAAAAGATAGTGGTTCACTTCTTGGAAATTCAAAACATTTAAGATTAATCACTACCTTTGCAAGTAGCGTCAATCTATGTTATCGCATCCTTGTAATATGAACTGAATATGGGGGCAGAAAAGATAAACCGACTGAAAATAATATGGGTAGAGCAAGGTAAAACAGGGAAATGGTTAGCCGGGCAGTTAGGGAAAAACGAAGCAACAGTTTCATGCGGGTGCTCCGATACAGGTCAGCCGTCTTTTTTGTTTGTTGAATTTGTTTTAAGAGTTAGGGTATGAACTTGAATGATAAAATTGTAATATATCGTTCTGCTGATGGAGAAACACAGTTGGATGTTAAAATAGACAAGGAAACTGTGTGGTTGAATGTAAACCAAATGGCAGAATTATTCGGAAGGGATTCTAAAACTATTCGAAAGCATATTGATAATGCTATTCGTGAAGAATTAATGGGAGAAGTGGTTGTCGCAAAATTTGCGACAACCACTCAACACGGGGCTATGGCAGAGAAAAGCCAGACACATGATGTAAGATTCTATAATCTGGATGTGATTATATCCGTAGGTTATCGTGTAAAATCTAAAAAGGGTGTTGAATTCCGTCGTTGGGCAAACAAGGTTCTGAAAGATTATTTGGTGAAAGGCTATGCTGTCAATAAGGCTTTGACGGAGCAACGTTACACGGAACTGAAACAGTTGGTCGCCGTCTTAGGCAGGACGGTCAAGGCACAAGAAACATTGACTTCCGATGATGCCCTCAATTTGGTAGAAGTTGTTTCCGATTATGCTTATGCCCTCGATACATTGGATAAGTACGATTATCAACAACTGACGGTAGATCAGACTACGAACGAAGCAAAGTTTCATGCCACCTACGAAGGAGCCATGCAAGCTATCGAAGAACTGAAAGCCAAGTTCGGTGGAAGCCAATGGTTTGCCCATGAGAAAGACGATTCGTTCAAGAGCTCCATCGGGCAGATATACCAGACATTTGGCGGGCAAGACCTCTATCCGTCGGTAGAAGAAAAAGCCGCCATGCTGCTTTACCTCGTAACCAAGAATCATTCGTTTAGCGATGGCAACAAGCGCATAGCCGCCACGCTATTCTTATGGTTTATGGCAGGCAACGGTATCCTTTACAATCCGGACGGTACGAAACGCATAGCCGACAACACCCTTGTTGCCCTCACGCTGATGATTGCCGAAAGTCGTACGGAGGAAAAAGACATGATGGTAAAAGTGGTGGTGAATTTGATTAACAGAAACAACTGGAAGTCGGAATTATAAATCGAATTATTACCTTTATAGTAATTATTTATTAAGATAAAATTCATGATTAAACAAGATAATTTTCACAATTTATTGCAAGCAATAGGATTTGAAATGGTAGATAATTCTGTGTCTATCATATACTCCAAAAAATACGAAGAATCAGGTGCTATACTTTCTGTAGATTTCACAAATAAGCGGTTGATATATCCAGATAGATTAGAGGCTGAGCGTGAAACGACAAAGAATTTTCATCAGCCTGAGAATTTTGTTGTTTTCGAATGTGTAGCCAGTCTCTTGGAAAAAGGTTATTACCCAGAGCAAATTATTCTTGAGAAAGGGATGCCTGGAGGACATGGTGATACAGGAGGGTTCTGTGATATTATAGTGAAAGACAATAATGGTGATGAATATTTGCTGATTGAGTGTAAGACTACGGAACAAACAGAGAATGACGAATTTAATAAGGCTTGGAAATTAATGCTCCATAACGGTGGGCAATTATTCAATTATTATAATTCTTATCGAAAGGCTCAATATATTTGTCTTTATACATCCGATTGGGTAGATGGTGTATGTAAAAAGACATATCATGTTATTTCCATGTTGGATAACCAAGATTATTTGTTGTCTAATAGAAATTTGAAGAGTTTTGAGGAGGTAACAAGGAGAGGTGGAAACAGGGATGAATATTATCAAGTTTGGAAAGATACTTATCAATTGGATTATAATACAAAAGGTATTTTTGAGGAAGAAGCAGTTCCTTTCCATATAGGTAAAAAGAAATTCACTATTGATGATCTCCAAACGGTTGACGCTACTGCTATTCAAAAGAAATATAATCAATTTGCAACTATCATGCGTCAATATAATGTGTCGGGGCGTGAAAATGCTTTCGATAAGTTGGTTAATCTGTTTTTGGTTAAGATAGTAGATGAGACTCGTCATGGAAAAGAATTGCAGTTTATATGGAAAGGTGCAGCGTATGATGATTATTATAATTTTCAAGACCGATTGCAAAAGATGTATCAGATAGGTATGAAAGACTATTTGAACGAAGAAGTGACATATATAGATAATGCAACAATTGAAGAAACGTTTAAGATACAAAAGAATGATCCCGATGCTATTAAAGAAAAGATATTGGAATATTTTCGTCAATTGAAATTTTTCTCAAATAGTGATTTTGCTTTCTTGGATGTACACAATGAACAGCTATTCAATCAGAATGCGGTCATATTGAAAGAAGTGGTAAAAATGCTGCAAGATATCCGCTTAAAGACGGAAGAGCAAAATCAATTTTTAGGGGATTTGTTTGAAGGCTTTTTGGACCAAGGTGTAAAGCAAAGTGAAGGACAATATTTTACTCCTACTCCTATTGTGCGTTTTTTGGTTTCTTCTTTACCGCTTGAAAGCATCATTAGGGATAGTACTAGTATTCCTAAAGTAATAGATTATGCTTGCGGTGCCGGGCATTTCTTAAATGAATATGCTCAGCAAATAAGATCATTTGTTAAGCAATATAAAGGAGATGAGGTGACTGAATATTATAAGGAGATATTTGGCATAGAGAAAGAATATCGTCTGTCTAAAGTAGCTAAAGTTTCTTCTTTTATGTATGGGCAGGAAGGGATTAATATCATTTATGCAGATGCATTATCTAATAAGGTAGGTCTTAAGGAGGCATCTTTTTCTGTTTTGATTGCTAACCCACCTTATAGTGTAAAAGGGTTTTTGGAAACTTTGAGTCTAGAGGAAAGAGAAAAATATGAGTTAAGCTCAGAAGTAAATGATTTGGCAAAGAACAACAGCATTGAAACATTCTTTATAGAACGAGCTAAGCAGTTGCTAAGTCCAGGGGGAGTTGCCGCCATTATTTTGCCTTCAAGCGTATTGAGCAATGGCAATATTTATATCAAGTGTCGTGAGATTCTTCTGAAATATTTTAATATAGTTTCCATTGTGGAAATGGGGAGTGGAACATTTGGCAAAACAGGTACTAATACGGTAACTTTATTTCTGCGTCGTAAAAGTGAAAATCCGGCTTTGGCAGTACACTATAAATATCGGGTAGATGCATGGTTTATGGGCAATACTACCCATGATGAACGGTATGCAGACCTTGATTTATTGGAACGGTATTGTGAGCGAATCGGAGTAAGTGTAGAAGATTATAAAACTCTGTTTTCTTCCACTCCCAATGAATCTTTACTTGGAATAGACTTGTTTAAAGATTACATTGACAAGTTCAAGAATGATTCTCGTGCTAAGAAAATTAAGACAAAACGCATCACGTCCAAATATACGGAAGAAATGCGTAAAGTGGAATTACGTTCATATATCATTAGTAGTATAAAAGCAATAGAAAAGGAAAAACTATATTTCTTCTTGTTGGCAATGAGTAATCAGCAACCGGTGGTCATTGTTAAAAGCCCCTCAAAAACCGCTGGAATAAAAAAGTTCTTAGGATATGAATGGAGCAGTAGCAAAGGAAATGAAGGTATTAAATACATAGGCGTAAGTGATGCAGATGAAGACAATGAATTGGATCGGAATAAAGGCATTGCCCAAATACAGACACCTTTGTTCGACCCTGCCGATCTGCATAATGAAAATAAAATCAATATGATTATCCGTCATAATTTTCTTGGGGAAGAATTAAATATAAGTGCTGAATGTGAGGAGTATGTATCAATTAATAATTTTGCTGATTTGATTGATTTCTCTCGAGTGGAGTTTGATAAGGTAATAAAAACTTCTATTAATAGGGAAATTAAAGTTCAAAGTAAATATGAGCTTTTAAAATTGAAAGATACGGCTTTGATCCAAAAAGGACAATCAATAACTTCTGCTGAATGCAAAGAGGGAAAAATAAAAGTCGTTGCTGGTGGAATAAATTATGCTGGTTATCACAATGAGGCTAATAGGGAAGCGAATGTTATCACAATTAGTGCTTCTGGAGCTAATGCGGGATTTGTAAATTTATGGAAAGAACCAATATTTGCATCTGATTGTACTACAGTTGTTGGTAAGAATGATATAGAAACTTTTTTTATTTACAATTTTCTTAAAAGCATTCAGCATCAAATTTTTTATTTGCAAAAAGGTTCTGCACAACCTCATGTATATCCGAAAGATATAGAACGAATACCAATACCTAAAGTTCCAGAGGATATTATAAATAGAATTGTAAATGAATGCAACCAAGTAGATGAAGAATATGACATCGCCATATCACAAATTGATATTATGAATCAGAAGATTAACGATATCATTCTGCCTGTTTTTAGCTTGTATGAACATAAAAGGCTCGAAACATTATGCTCGTCTTTTGAATATGGTACTTCTTCCAAATCTTTACCTACTGGTAAGGTAGCTGTAGTGCGAATGGGAAATATACAGAACGGAAGGATTGTTTGGGATGACGTTGTATATTCCAACGATCCAGATGATATTGCGCAATATATGTTACATGAAAATGATGTTTTGTTTAATAGAACTAATAGTCCTGTTCATGTAGGCAAGTCTGCTATATATACAGGTGATAGACCTGCCATATTTGCCGGCTATTTAATTCGTGTAAATTATAAGAAAGACTTGCTTAATCCTAAGTATCTTAATTATATACTCAATAGTAAACCTATTCGTGAACATGGTTTTTCGGTTATGTCAAAATCAATAAATCAAGCTAATATCAGTGCTGGATTATTAAAACAATATGAAATACCTGTACCTTCGTTAGAACAACAAAATGTTATTGTTGCTCAAATAGAAGAGTATGAGGCAGATATAGATAAGGCGCAGTCTGTGATTGATGGCTATGGTAACAGAAAGAACGCTATTATTGATAGATATCTGAAATAAATAATGGCAGGAAATATGGATGAATCAAAAATACTGATAACAAATTATCCGAATGTTTATCAACACCTAACTTTAGAGCGGATTAATAATAAACAAGAAACAATTGAGGTTCGATTCGGATATGATTTTAAAATCAATCGTTCTGCGATGTTTTTGCAAATGACAAGAGATTTGATAACAGCATTATTGTCATTTGATAAAATCTATATTGAAGGGAATAGTATATGGAATATTATTCCCATTTTAGGATGTAATGGTCTTAAAGAATTGTTACGGTTACATATATTATATATAATCCCCGATCAAGATTTAAATCCCGTTGTAATCACAGAGAATAACATTTGCAAATATGATTTCTTTTCATATATTTTAGGAAAAGAAGAAATAAATGAGAGTAATATTCATAGGTGGAGTTACGTTGAAAATATACTGAATCAATACAAATTTGATGAACAAGAAAAGAGAATAATACTTTATCTTATTGATGAGAATAGCGTGAATTTAAGAGATGAAAAGGAAGTAAAAAGGAAGATTAAAGAAGAAGTTAAGTGGGACATTAAAAATCTCGAATCTATTTTTAATCCCAATTTTTGCCGTATACGATATGATGGAGAAAAAGAATATTATGTTCCAGACTTAATACGTTTACAAGAGCTTAATAAGTCAGTGATTTTAGCGTCAATGCTGAATATTGATAATATAAAAATGGATGCTGCAATAAATGAGTTAATGCTCCGAAAGACGGCTTCTGCATTTAGTAAAGATATTCATGTTGGAACAGATGCTCTGATACGAATTGAACAACAAAAAGGATTTCCTGATCTTGGTGAATTATTTGTAAAAGGAATTATCGGCTTAAATGATATCCTTAAATTAAGGAATGATTTTCAAGGGAAGATTTTTCGTTATTGGATGCAGAAATCTGATTATGAAGAACAATTGATGCAACAGGAAATTATGAATTCTGTTCAGAATATTTTGGGGGCTAAATGTATAAATCCAATAAGATTTATTGGTACGAACTTAATAGGCTTGTTTGGTTTTATACCAGGTATAGTTGCATCAGCCTTTGATAGTTTTATTCTTGATAAGATATTAAAGGGATGGCATCCTAATTTTTTCCTTGATGATAAATTGAAAACAATGATAGATGACTGTATAATAAAAGAAAAACGAAAATGTCAAAAGGAAAAATTAGATAAAGCATTTAAAGGTGTTGGAAGGAATGATCCTTGTCCATGTGGAAGTGGGAAAAAATATAAGAAGTGTCATGGTAAAGATGTGTAATCTGTATATTGAGAACTCATTTCGCTTATTCTTTATAAATTTATACATTGTGAATAAAAATGAAAGCAATATAGTTTCAAAAATACACAGAATCCGAAAACTCTCAGCGCGATGAATACCAGAAAATGGATTTGCTGTTTCGCCAATCTCATAAGGATGGTATACATATATCAATCAGCGTGGCGATAGTGGGGCTCTATCTTATGTTTTTATATTTTATTCCGATAAAAAACTTGTCCAACCCTTTGGCTATGTGAGATAAAAGCAGTACCTTTGCGTCCGATTTAGTCCGTGGAGGTAGACAAGTAACCGGAGAGGACGGTTCACCTTGCGGAGAAAACCCGTTTAATATAAAATAAAAGATGTACGTAATTGTAGAAATTAACGGTCAGCAGTTCAAAGCTGAAGAAGGCAAAAAGCTGTTTGTTCAACACATTCAGAATGCAGAAAACGGCGCAACTGTTGAATTTGACAAAGTTTTGTTGGTAGACAACAACGGTACTGTAAAAGTAGGTGCGCCTACCGTAGAAGGTGCAAAAGTGGTATGCGAAGTAGTTTCTCACCTCGTAAAAGGCAAGAAAGTGTTGGTATTCCACAAGAAGAGAAGAAAAGGTTACAAGAAGCTGAACGGTCATCGTCAGCAGTTTACCGAATTGACAATCAAACAAGTTATTGCTTAATCATTAAAACGTAGAAGAAAATGGCACATAAGAAAGGTGTAGGTAGTTCTAAGAACGGTCGTGAATCAGCAAGTAAGAGATTAGGCGTAAAGATATTCGGCGGCTCAGTTTGCAAAGCCGGTAACATTATTGTTCGTCAAAGAGGAACAGTTCACAACCCGGGTAACAACGTAGGTATGGGTAGTGACCACACTCTTTACGCTTTGATTGACGGTACAGTATGTTTCAAGAAAGGACGTGAAAACAGAAGCTATGTTTCTGTAGTTCCGTTTGCTGAAGCTGAAGCATAATCAGGGTACTGTTACGAAACGATAAAAAATCAGGCACGGATGTACGGTGTTTCCAAAGAAACCGTAATCCGTGCCTGATTTGTTTTTATGCTTACCGGCGGTAAAAGCGCAGTTCGTTTTCAAGCCGGCGAACCTTTTGCTGCAAGTCTTCTACCCGTGCCAGCAGGTGGCGGATGGCATCAATGCCTTCGATGTTGATAGAGAGGTCATAATACAGGTGAGCGTATCGCTCCAGTTCGTTCAGTTGTTCGGCAGGGAAATAGCTGACGTTATTTCGTATCTCAATGTCTATCAGCCCGTCTTCGCCCAACATCATGACGAAGTCCGGCTCTATGTTACAGCGGCTGCAATAGTCGCTTATGATAATCAAATCGTTCTGCATAATTGTCCGTTTTTAAAAGTTATCCTTGTTGCAACTGACGGAACAAATCTTTCTGATGTTCGGTCAGCGTGGTAGGAATTGATACATGATAAGTCACTATCAAGTCGCCGAAGCTACCTTCCTGTTTATATACCGGGAATCCTTTGCCCTTCAGACGTACCTTCGCATCGTTTTGCGTTCCGGGGCGTACCTTCAGTTTAACCTGCCCGTCGAGGGTATTCACGGTCACGTCTCCACCCAATACGGCAGTGTACAGGTCGATGTTGACATCGGTGTACAGGTCGTTATCCTTCCGTTTAAAGGCAGGGTCATCGCTTACTGCGAACGTGATGTATAAGTCTCCGTCCGGACCTCCGTTCATTCCTTTGCCTCCATGTCCTTTCAGCTTGATAACCTGCCCGTTTGCTACGCCCGCCGGAACGGTGATTCGTAATGTTTCGCCGTTGATGCTGAACGTTTGTTTGTGTGTAACAGCGGCTTCACGCAAAGAAAGTTGAAGTTCGGCTTCAATGTCTTGACCGCGAAATCCGCCGCGTGTTCTGCCTCCCGTTGCCCCCCGATGTCCGAACAATTCCTCGAAGAAATCAGAGAATCCGCTTGCGTTACCTCCAAATCCGCTCGTAAAATGTTCTCCGTCGGTAGAGTACCAGTATTCACCTTGCCTGTTTCCGTTTGCTTGCTGTTGGGCGCGATAGGCTTGCTGTTGCGCTTCAAACTCGTCGGCATGTTTCCAGTTTTCGCCGTAAGCGTCGTATTTCTTACGCTTTTCCGGGTCACTCAATACCTCGTTGGCTTCGTTTATCTCCTGAAACTTGTCCTTAGCCGTAGGGTCGTTCGGGTTCAAGTCCGGGTGATACTTCCTTGCCAGCTTACGGTATGCTTTCTTAATGTCGTCTTGGGTTGCATTCCGCTCAACGCCAAGCACTTTGTAATAGTCTATGTAAGCCATATTGTCAGTTAGTTTAATTGCTTGAAGTGGAACAAATTACATGCCAATCGGGTTGTCCGGCAGGCTGTTTTTCTTCCTTTCGGAGGCAGAGAGACGTTTCGTGCCGGAAACATACGAAACATGTATCGAGCGGCTTATTATTATTGGGACAGTTGTTTCCTATCTCGATTTTCTTGACTATCTTTGCGGCATAAATCTGACAAATTGTCTTTATGAAGTCATTGAAATCTCTCCTTTGCCTGACGGCAATTATCGGTATGGGCTGTATACAGTCGTGTACTACTTCCGGCGAAAAAGAAATCACGTTAAAGTTTATCGAGACCAGCGATGTTCACGGGTGTTATTTCCCCTACGATTTTATCGGCAGAAAACCCCTCGACGGCAGTCTGGCGCGGGTAAGTTCGTATGTAAAAGAACAGCGCGAGGCGTTTGGCGACAACGTGGTGTTGCTTGATAACGGCGACATCCTGCAAGGACAACCCACGGCATATTACTATAATTTCATTGATACGGTATCGGACCACGTATGTGCCCAAATGCTGAATTACCTGCGTTACGATGTGGGAAACATGGGAAACCACGATGTGGAAACCGGACACGCCGTGTACGACCGTTGGGTGAAGCAGTGTAACTTCCCCGTACTGGGAGCAAACGTTATCGACACGCTGAGCGGCGAACCCTACCTTCCGCCTTATCAAGTGTTGGAACGGGATGGAGTAAAGATAGCCGTATTGGGAATGATTACCCCTTCCATTCCGTCGTGGTTGCCCGAAAAGTTGTGGAGCGGACTCCGTTTTGAAGATATGGAAACCTGTGCCCGCAAGTGGGTGAAGATTATCCGCGAGAAAGAAAATCCCGATGTACTGATAGGATTGTTTCACGCTGGTCCGGAAGGAAACAAGCTGGATAATACGATAGAAAACGGTTCGGGTGAGGTGGCTCGTAACGTTCCGGGATTCGATGTCATCTTTATGGGACACGACCACGTGCGCCGTTGCGAAAAGGTAGCCAACGTAGCGGGCGACTCTGTCTTGTTGATTGACCCGGCAAATATGGCACGCACCGTATCCGACGTTACCCTGAAAGTAGTAAAACGCGGCGATAGGGTAGTAAGCAAGTCGGTAGAAGGCAAACTTGCCGATATGACCACTTATCCCGTTGACGAGGACTTTATGTCGGCATTCAAAGAACAATATCAGGCCGTAGATACTTTTGTTTCGCGCAAGATAGGAAGCATCGACCGCACCATTTCCACACGCGATGCCTATTTCGGTTCGTCGGCGTTCATCGACCTCATCCAGCAGTTGCAGTTAGACATCACCGGAGCAGACATTTCGTTCTGCGCCCCGCTGTCGTTTAACGCTGAAATCAAGAAAGGCGACATCTACATGAGCGACATGTTCAATCTTTATAAGTACGAAAACATGCTCTACGTGATGGAACTGAGCGGAAAAGAGATTAAAAACTTCCTTGAAATGTCGTATGCCATTTGGACGAACCAGATGAAATCGGCATCCGACCATCTGCTGCTGCTCAACGAAAAAGATAATGGATTCGGACGTTTTAAAAACCCCAGCTTCAATTTCGATTCGGCCGCCGGCATTATTTATACTGTCGATGTAACCAAGCCGCAGGGCGAAAAGATTTCCATCAAAAGTTTAGCCGACGGACGCGCTTTCGATATGAACAAAACCTACCGCGTAGCTGTTAATTCATACAGGGGCAACGGCGGGGGAGACTTGCTGACGAAAGGTGCCGGCATCCCGAAAGCGGAACTGGCGAAGCGTATCGTTTTCTCTACCGACAAAGATTTGCGTTATTACCTGATGAAACGCATTGAAGAGGTAAAAACGCTTCATCCCGTAGCGTTGAATCAATGGAAATTTATCCCGGAGGCATGGACGGAAGTTGCAGCCAAAAGGGATTACCTACTTTTGTTTGGCAATAAATAATACAACTGAGTAAGTGAGAATGCAGACATACCATATTCGTGTGTGGGCGTTAAGCCTGCTTACCCTGTTCGTGGCGTATTATACGAGTGTCGTCGTATTTGCCCACGTCCATGTGGTAGGCGGGGTAATGATTGTCCATTCTCACCCTTTCACTCAGCATCACTCCCATACTGCCGGGCAAACCCTTTCGTTGCACTTTCTTTCCAGTTTCTATTCGCTGGACGAGGAAGAGACCGAGCTGGTTAAACCGGATTGGCATGTTGTTTATTCGTTATTCTGCGTGCAGGATAACTTCCGTGCCGTATCAGCGCATACGGCAGGAATCCATCTGCGCGCTCCTCCCTTTATGTCTTTTCAAATCAGTTAGTTGCCGGGCTGTTCCCGGCATGGAAAATCCTACCCGAAGTGTTGCTGAAAACATCCGCATGGACTCCCGTGTGCATCCGTATGCTCAAGGGAACACATCCGTATGCGTTTTGGCGGCAGTGTGGGCAGGTGTTTTACACGCATTAATCAACGAACAAAAAGACGTAATGAAAAGACATATATTAATATTGACGGGATTGCTGTGCGCTCTGGTAAGCATGGCGGTTAATCCGGTGAAAGAGGGAAACATTATTACCGGACATGTGATAGAAAAAAATACGGAGGAAGGTTTGCCATACGCCAATGTATTGATAGTTGAAACGGGCGTAGGGATGGCTACCGATGCCGAAGGCTACTTCCGCTTTAAGAATGTTCCGGCAGGAGAATATACGCTGAAGGTACAAAGCATGGGGTATTCTACCCAAACCAAGCGCGTAACGGTGGGCAATGATTTCACTGTTGACATGCACTTTGTGATGGAAGAAGAAACGATTATGACCGATGAGGTGGTGGTGTCTGCCAACCGCAACGAGACCAACCGAAAGCTGGCTCCGGTGGTGGTAAACGTGATGAATAACCGCCTGTTTGAGATAGTCAACTCGAACGACCTCGCCAAGTCGCTTAACTTTCAGTCGGGACTGCGTGTGGAAAACAACTGCCAGAATTGCGGATTCCCGCAAGTGCGCATCAACGGACTGGAAGGTCCTTATTCGCAGATTCTGATAAACAGCCGTCCGGTGATGAGTGCGCTGTCGGGCGTGTACGGATTGGAGCAGATTCCTACCAACATGATTGAGCGCGTAGAGGTGGTGCGTGGCGGCGGCTCGGCGCTGTTCGGGGCAAATGCCGTGGGCGGAACCATCAACATCATCACCAAAGACCCGGTGAACAATTCGTTTCAGGTATCGTCTACCATGTCGAATCTCAACGGAAAGGTGTGGGAGCAATACGTGGGTGCCAATGCCTCGCTGGTGTCGTCTGATAATTCGTATGGCATCGCCCTCTACCAGTCGTACCGCAACCGCAATCCTTACGATGCCGACGGCGACGGTTTCTCGGAACTGGGTAAACTGAACATGAATACCTTCGGGCTTCGTGCTTACTACCGCCCCACACAGTTCAGCCGCATCAGCATCGAGTATCATACCACGAACGAATTCCGGCGCGGAGGTAACAAGTTCGACCTTCAGCCTCACGAAACAGACATTACCGAGCAGACGAAACACGTTATAAACAGCGGCGGACTGACGTATGATGTGTTCTTCCGCGAATATCGCCACAAACTGTCGGTGTATGGTTCGGCGCAACACATCGACCGCAACAGTTATTACGGCGCAGGTGAAGACCCCAATGCTTACGGAAAGACCAAAGACCTTACGGCAGTGGGCGGGGCGATGTATGTGGGAAACATGGACAACTGCTTTTTTGCTCCCGCCACGTTTACGGGAGGACTGGAGTATAGCTACAACTCCCTTCACGACGTAATGACGGGGTATAACCGCGACCTCCGTCAGGATGTGAGGATAGCCAGCGGTTTTGCGCAAAACGAATGGAAGATGGAACATTTCACCTTGCTTGCCGGATTCCGTTTGGATAAGCATAACTTGGTAGACGACATTATTTTCAGTCCGCGCGTCAACCTGCTGTGGAATCCTTCGTCGAAGCTGCAAGGCCGCCTTACATGGTCCACCGGATTCCGTGCGCCTCAGGCTTACGATGAAGACCTTCACGTGGCGGCGGTAGGCGGCGAAGCGATGATGATTACGCTGGCAGACGGATTGAAGCCCGAACGCTCGAACAGTGTGAGCGGCTCGCTGGACTGGACTGCAAACTTCGGGCACTTTCAGTCGAACCTCTTGATAGAAGGTTTCTATACGGCTCTTAACGATGTGTTTTATCTGGAAGCTATGGGCAAAGACCCTCAGACCGGAACATTGAAGCAGGAACGGCGTAACGGACACGGCGCGCGCGTTTACGGGGCTAACATTGATTATAAGATAGCTCACGGGCGGGAGGCGCAGCTCCAATTAGGATTTACCGTACAGCGCAGCCGTTATACCGAAGCCATTCATTGGAGCGAGGATGCAGACGTGGCACCTATCAAGCGGATGCCTCGTACACCCGATTATTACGGTTATTTCACGTTTACTTCCGCTCCGCTGAAGAACTTCGATTTCTCCATATCGGGTGTCTACACGGGTAAGATGATTGTTCCTCACTTTGCAGGATATATTGCGAAAGACCGCTTGGAACATACCCCCGACTTTATGGATTTGGGTGTGAAGTTGAATTATACCTTCGTGCTGAACGACCATTTGAAACTTCAACTGAACGGCGGTGTGCAGAACATCTTCAACGCCTTCCAGAAAGACCTCGACCGTGGCAAACTGCGTGACTCGAAGTATTTCTACGGGCCTACACAGCCTCGTACTTATTTCATTGGGATAAAGTTCTTTAACTAAGAGTCTTTCTTAGTATTGATAACGCCCGGTCTTGTCTGTCAGTAGCAGTGAGGCCGGGCGTTTTACAATGCTTTTCTGCAAAAGAAACCGCACGAAAGAAATATTTATTAAATTTGCAAGAACAATAAAAGCTCATTCTTATGTAGAATAATCAACCGACGAATAAAAATGAATAAACCAACAATATATCTTAAAGACTGGATGGCTATCCATCCTTATGCCACTCCGCAATCCTCAGACGAGTATTTTGTAAAACTTGCAGGGCGACTCTACAAGGCTGTTATGCTCTCCGGAATGCCGGAAGCGTTCCGTAAAAAAATGTGTCTCTACGTGGCGGCTTATCTGGAAGATGTGATTTCCGGACTGGGGCTGTGGCGTAGTTTTATCGACGAGCATATCCGGCTGTATGGCAAGCCTTTGCCGTTCTACACGCTGGCAGACGATTACCTGCGCGATGAAGTGAATGAAGAAGATGTACGCTTCATCGTGTGGAACACGTGGCAGAAAGCTCCTTACGAACATCCGTACGTTAACCCCTGCGATGAGCGGATAGCAAAGCAGGCGGCTGCATTTTACGAAGTGTTGGCAACGGCATACGAAGAAGCTCCGGAAAATGAGTTGCTCGAAAATTATTGGAGTGGCTACTCGGATGCCCGCGATGCCGACCGTAAACTGACGTGGCTGTTCGGGCATACGTATCTTACCGAGCCTTCGATGGCGCCATACATTGAGCGGGTTACCGCTGCCGACCGTTTCATCATCCCCACAGGGCCGCTTGCTCTGTTCCTTCACGAGTGGATAGAACGGTTGGCGGGAGATAACGCACCGGCATGGAAACAGGTAAAAGGACTGTTCCCTGATGAACCTGTCGTGCCCGATGAAGTGCGCGAAAAAAGTGCAGAGATGTACCGCAACTTTGTGGCAGGAACGAACGGAAAGCGAATCGTTTACCTGAACGGCTACGGCGAGCTGAGGCGTTTCTTGGTGGAGGTGCTGAAATGGACAGACGATGATAACCATACGTTGCCTCAAATGAAACCGTTCCGCAACTTTGTGCTGATGACCGAACCGGAAAAAGGCATCCTGCTGGCAAAAGATGTATGCGAGTGTATAGCCGACCCGGACAACCCGATGTATGCCCCCGATGCGGCGGCGAAGAATGCTTTCCGGCTACTGACGGAAGAAACGCTTTGTCCGCCCGACTTGCTCTTGCATTGTTTGGAACATCATTTGTTGCCCGACGCCGTTTTCCCGGATGGAGAAAGCCGGACTACGGTGCAGGAAAATGCCGATTTCATAGCGCGCCACGCTTTGCTTTATTACTATCGGGGAGACTGATTGGGTAGAAATAATATTCTATTATTCATAAAAAAAGGTAAGATTATAGCTTTTTGTCGGCATAAATTTGTAAGAGACTTCAACACTCTGTAACTTTACGCGCTCATTCGTTGCGCAATAAGTATAAAAAAACATAGAGAAGGTATTGAAACAATATATGGTAAAAAGGTTATTTTTTCTGTTGGTATTGTGTATGGGAGTTGCGAAACTTTCTGCCCAGATTCAAGGAGTTGTGACAGACTCTGAAACAGGAGAACCCATTCCTTATTTGAATGTGTATTACGACGGAAAAGGGGTGGGGACAATTACCGACATAGATGGAAATTACTCGATAGATGCCCGTGCGGGGTGGGATAAACTGACTTTTTCGATGGTGGGTTATGCCACGCAAGTGCTGAAAGTGTCTCCGAATACGCATCGGCTCGATGTGAAAATGAAAGCCGATTTGGTATTGGACGAGGTGATAGTCAAGCCTAAGAAAGAAAAATATTCGCGTAAGAATAATCCGGCGGTGGAGATGATGAAAAAGGTTATCGCCGCCAAAGAGTTGAACGACCTGAGCGTAAACGATTATTATCACTATAATAAGTACCAGAAGATTACTTTTTCGCTGAATAACATCACGACCGATTCGTTACGCGAGTCGAACCTCTTTAAGAAATATCCGTTCTTTCGCGACCAAGTGGAGGTGAGCGACGTAACGGGCAAGAATATCCTGCCCATATCTGTCGACGAAACCGTATCGGAGAAAGTATACCGCAAAAATCCTCACAGCGAAAAGACGATCATAAAGGGGCTTAATTCATCGGGTATCAACGAGCTGTTTAATACGGGCGACATGTTGACTACGGTGCTGAAGGATGTGTTTCAGGATGTAAACATCTACCAAGACCGTTTCCGCTTCTTGCAATATCCTTTTGACAGTCCGATTTCGGATGCGGGAATTAATTTTTACCGCTATTACATCATGGATACATTGACGGTAGACCGCGATGAATGTTTCCTGCTCTCGTTTGTTCCCAACAATCCGCAAGATTTCGGCTTTACGGGAAGTCTGTATATATTGGCAGACTCGACGTATCGTGTGAAGAAATGCACCATGAATTTGCCAAAGAAAACAGATATCAACTTTGTGGATTTGATGATTATCGAGCAGGAGTTCGGTCAGTTGCCTTCAGGCGAATGGGTGTTGATGGTTGACGACATGACCTGCGAACTTTCTTATTTGCGGAAATTGCTCGGATCGTTTCAGGTAAGGCGTACCACAAGGTATTCAGACTTCGGGTTCGATGAAATCCCGGACAGGATTTTCAAGCGGAAAGGCAGTGAGATAAAAGACGTGAATGCCATGATGCGTGGCGATGAATTCTGGAAAGAATATCGCCCCACACAGCTTACTACCTCGGAAAAACAGATGGATTCGTTTGTCGATAACCTGAGCAAGATAAAGGGATTTAAATACATCATGTTTGTGGCAAAAGCCTTTATCGAAAACTTTGTGGAAACCGGTGTCCGTGGAAAACCCAGCAAGGTGGATATAGGGCCTATCAACACCATGATTTCAAGCAACTACATCGACGGCCTCCGCTTGCGTGCGTCTGCTCAAACTACGGCAAATCTGCATCCGCATCTCTTTTTAAGAGGATATTATGCGTACGGATTTAAAGATGCGCGCTCGAAATACAAGGCAGAAGTGGAATACTCGTTCAAGAAACGTGAATATCTGCCGAGGGAATATCCGATTAATTCGTTGACTTTCTCTTATTCGTACGACAATATGCTGCCAACCGATAAGTTCATGGCTACGGACAAGGATAATGTCTTTACATCGCTGAAAGTAACGTCGGTAGACCAATATAATTACGAACGTACGGCAAGTGTGAAATATGAGTTGGAACGCGAGTCGGGACTGAAAACCACGTTCATTCTGAAACACTCCAATTACGAGCCGTGTGGCAAACTGTTCTACCGTACGATGGCAGGCGAGACCCAGTTGCAGCAGGCGATAGCAGACGGCAGTCTGTCGGGTACGGAGTGGGTGCGTTCACCTTATAATGTACACGACTTTTCGGTGGCGGAGGCTACAATAGCCTTGCGTTATGCCCCCGGCGAAACATTTATCAATACCAAGCAGCGACGTCTGCCCATCAATCTTGATGCTCCGGTGTTTACCTTACAGCACACAGTGGGGCTGAAAGGTGTGTTGGGGTCAGACTATACTTATAACATGAGCGAAGTGAGTTTCTATAAACGTTGGTGGCTCAGTTCGTGGGGAAACATCGATACTTCGATAAAGGGAGGAATCCAGTGGAACAAAGTTCCCTTCCCGCTGCTGATTATGCCCGCTGCCAACCTGTCGTATATCATTCAGGAAGAAACATTCAACCTGATTAACAACATGGAGTTTCTGAACGACCGCTATGCTTCGCTGGACGTTTCGTGGAACATGCAGGGAAAACTCTTTAACCGCATCCCGCTGCTGAAGAAACTGAAATGGCGCGAGTTCATCGGCATTAAATGTTTGTGGGGAACGCTTACCGACAAGAATAATCCCCTATTGCCGCAGAACCGAAACGATGCAGAACTGATGATGTTTCCCGGACATTACGATGCAAATGGCAATTTCTACACATCCAGCTATGTAATGGATAAAAAGAAACCTTATGTAGAGCTGAGTGTCGGCATCCATAATATATTCAAGTTGCTGCATGTAGAATACGTACGCCGTTTAAATTATAATGACCTGCCTACGGCAAACAAGTGGGGCATCCGCTTTATGATTCGCACCGTATTCTGATTCGGTGGGGATACAGGTTTGTAACCAATCAGAAATACAAACCGGAAACAGACTCAGAAGAAACTGATAAAACGTTGCTTTAATTGGAAAAATGAAGCAGGCTCTTACTTTTTTCTTTTCGGAATAAGTAGCCAAGCCAAAGTTTTTATAATTTTGTCATATATAATACGAATTATATGGTAAAATCAGAAATACAGAATGTGAAATTACGGTTCGGCATCATCGGAAATACCGAGGGGCTGAATCGGGCTATAGATATAGCCATGCAAGTGGCTCCTACCGATTTGTCCGTATTGGTAACTGGGGAAAGCGGGGTAGGTAAGGAAAGCTTTCCGCAAATCATTCACCAGTTCAGTCGTCGGAAACACGGGCCGTATATTGCGGTAAACTGTGGGGCGATACCTGAAGGAACCATCGATTCCGAATTGTTCGGGCATGAGAAAGGTGCTTTTACCGGAGCTATCAGTGACCGGAAAGGTTATTTTGCCGAAGCAGACGGAGGTACGATTTTTCTGGACGAGGTGGGAGAACTCCCGCTGTCTACACAAGCCCGGTTGCTGCGCGTGCTCGAATCGGGCGAATACATCAAGGTTGGCTCTTCGAAAGTACAGAAAACCGATGTGCGGATTGTTGCTGCTACGAATGTCAACTTTGCCGAGGCATTGGCGGAAGGGCGTTTCCGTGAAGATTTGTATTACCGCTTGAATACCGTTCCTATCAAGATACCGCCTCTGCGCGAACGCCCGGACGACATCGTGCTGCTGTTCCGGAAGTTTGCCGGAGATTTTGCAGAAAAATACCGGATGCCTGCCATTCAGCTGACCGAAGAAGCAAAGCAGATGCTGACGGCTTACTCGTGGCCGGGAAATGTGCGTCAGCTTAAAAATATTACCGAACAGATTTCTATTATTGAAACCAACCGGGATATAACACCGGAGATTCTTCGTAATTATCTGCCCACCCAGTCAGATTCCCATTTGCCAACACTGCTCGGTGTGAAGCCTTCAGGCAATAAAGGTTTTGAGAGCGAACGTGAGATTCTTTACCAAGTATTGTTCGACATGCGGCGCGACGTAACGGAGCTGAAGAAATTCATGCATGACATAATGGCAGAACGTAATGGCAATGCTCCGGTTTCCACCCATCAGGATGCTTCCGTGCGCTACATACCGAATACTCCGGTGAGCATTGTTCAAAACAATCCGGTGATGATGAGTTCCGTACCTTCTGTCAACCATATTGCATCCGTAAAGACAGTGCCGGCTGAAGAACCCGAAGTGCAAGATACCGAAGAGTATGTCGAAGAAAATCTTTCGCTGGACGACGTAGAAAAAGAAATGATTCGCAAGGCGCTTGAGCGGCATCACGGAAAGCGGAAAAGCGCCGCAAACGATTTAAAGATATCCGAACGTACCCTTTATCGAAAAATAAAAGAATATGGGCTTGATTAAAAGAAAATGGAAAATAATAAGCATGTGGATGACGGCCGTGTGCTTGCTGGCGGCTTGTACAGTGTCTTATAAGTTTAACGGTTCGTCTATCAACTATGAGAAAGTAAAAACCATTTCGTTTGAAAACTTTCCGAACCGTTCGGCGGCGTTTGTATGGGGGCCGATGGAGTCGATGTTCAACACAGCCTTGCAGGATGCTTACATGCAGCAGACGCGCTTGAAGCAGGTACGTCAGGGAGGCGATTTGGAACTGTCGGGAGAAATCACCAACTACGATGCTTATAATAAGGGTGTGGGCTCTGACGGTTATTCAACGATGGCAGAACTGCGTATGACGGTGAATGTACGCTTTGTAAACAATACCAATCACGTGGAAGACTTTGAACAATCGTTCTCGGCGAGCCGTGAATATAACGCCAGCCAGCAACTTTCTGCCGTGCAGGAGGAGTTGGTTGACCAGATGATTGACGAAATTGTGGAGCAGATTTTTAACGCCACAGTAGCAAACTGGTAGACTCATGATGCAACAGCAATTACAAGAATGGATAAAACACCCCGAACGGTTGGATAAAAACAGTTTGTATGAGTTACGTACGCTGTTGGAGCGTTATCCATATTTCCAAACGGCGTGGGTATTGTATCTGAAGAATCTGTTTCTGCTGAATGACCCGGCTTTCCGCGATGAATTACGTCGGGGGGCTTTGTTTGTTGCCGATATAGGTGTGTTGTTTTATTATCTTGAGGGAGACCGTTTTCGGCTGGAAGAACACGAACCGGTAAGTGCTGTTGACGACGGAGCCGACCGTACACTCGACCTTATAGACCGTTTCCTTTCCGGACATTCAGACGCTGCACCGGCCGAACTTCCGGTACCCGATATGGCGGCGGTGGATTATACATCGGTGCTGATGGGCGAATCCGTCTTGCCTGCTGCGGAAGAAGCTACACCTCCTTTGCGCGGACAGGAGCTGATTGACCATTTCATAGAAAGTGCAGACGATGAACGGAACGTTTTACCCGAGGATGCCGGTGCAGCCGAGCCAGAGGATGAAGATACGGAAACCGAAGAAAAAGAGCCCGAAACAGACAACGAAGAAGATTATTTCACCGAAACATTGGCTAAAATCTATGTCAAGCAGCAACGATATGATAAAGCTCTGGAAATTATTAAAAAATTAAATTTGAAATATCCGAAAAAAAATACTTACTTTGCAGACCAAATGAGATTTTTAGAGAAATTGATTATTAACGCTAAATCAAAATAAAGAAAATGTACTTATTATTTGTTGTATTAATGGTGCTTGCAGCCATATTGATGTGTTTCGTCGTATTGGTGCAGAACTCGAAGGGGGGAGGTCTTTCTTCCGCATTTGCGTCTTCTAATCAGATTATGGGTGTTCGTAAGACAACCGATTTCATTGAAAAGCTGACGTGGGGATTGGCTGTTTTTATGGTGGTTATCAGTATTGCGACTTCTTACGTGATACCTCATCAGACTACCAATTCTTCTGTTATCATGGAACAGGCTATAGAAGAACAAAAAACAAATCCGTTGAATGCTCCTGCTGGTTTTGATGCTCCGCAGACCGAAACTCAGGATGCTGCTGCTACTCCGGCACCGGGCGATTCGGCTAAATAAATATATCGCGATGTTATAAACGGGCGCGGATTACAGACTTGTTATACCTAAATACGTAGGGTGGAAGTCTGTAATTCGTGCCTTTGTTTTTTTATCCGCTTTAATTCTATTTTTCTATGGGAACACCGATTCAAAAAAAAGAACGTATTTTGGCTGTCGATGCGTTGCGCGGATTTGCCGTAATGGGCATCGTGTTGCTTCATAATATCGAGCATTTTAACTTCTATTCTTTCCCTCCGCCCGCTACCGGACTGTTGGGGTGGTTTGACACTCACATTTGGAATACGCTTTTCTTCCTGTTTTCAGGCAAGGCATACGCCATTTTTGCCCTGCTGTTCGGCTTTACCTTTTATCTCCAGAGCCGCAGTTCAGAAAAGCGTGGCGAAGATTTCAAAAACCGCTATATGTGGCGGTTGCTGTTACTGTTGGGTTTCGGATTCATCAACGCCAGCTTCTTCCCCGGCGAAATTTTGGTGCTTTACGCCATTTTAGGCTTTGTGTTGGTGCCCGTCCGTCATTGGAGTAATAAGGCAGTATTCATACTCGCTTTGTTTCTGATGCTTCAGCCCTTAGAGTGGGTTAAAGTGATTTGTGCTGTGGTAAATCCGGAGTTTGCTCCCAAGCAGATGATTTATTCGTTAGGAGATGTATATCCGCAGTTGGGAGGAACATCGTGGTGGGAGATGGTGAAGGCAAACTTTGTAACCGGGCAGTTGGCAAGTCTGAATTGGGCTTGGTGTTACGGGCGCGTATTCCAGACTTCATCGCTTTTTATGTTCGGAATGTTGCTGGGCCGCATGGGATATTTCAGTGCATCTGCTCCGGAAAGCTTGTCACGGTCTCGTTCGTTCTGGCGTCGCGTTCTGTACGTCAGCATCCCTTCGGCGTTTGTGATGTATTTTGTAAAAGAATTCGTTTTCTCGCAAATCGACTCGAAGTTCATTCTTGAAACCATGAAAACCATTCTTAATTCTTGGTATAATCTGTTCTTTATGTTGACGTTGGTCAGCGCGTTCTTATTGCTTTACTGGGCAAATAACGGAAAGGTGCAACGCTGGTTGGCTCCCTACGGACAAATGAGTCTTACAGATTACGTCATGCAGTCGGTGATAGGGAGTTTCCTTTATTTCGGCTACGGGCTGGCACTTCATAAGGTGTGCGGTAATACGTACAGTTTCCTGATTGGCTGTGTGTTCTTCCTCGCTCAGTTGGCTTTCGCCCATTGGTGGTTCCGTCATTACCGTCGCGGTCCGCTGGAAACCATCTGGCATAAGCTGACGTGGATGGGAAGCCGTAACAAGTAAATGTCAAGATAGATATGCCCATAAACACACGCGGATAAGAAAGTCAGAATGGCTTATTCTGAAAAGTATTTTTTATATTTGCGAAAACATAGCCTTAAAAAACACACAACGAATATGTATAAGAAAATTTTGGGAGTTTGCTGCTTCTTTGCGGCATCAATGGGGGTGTGGGCACAAGCACCCGTAGAGAAAGGATTGCAGAGCATCAGCCGTGACAAGGCGGAAGCTATCGTAGAATTTCTGGCAGATGATAATCTGCTGGGGCGTGAGGCCGGACAGCGGGAGTCGCGTATCGTGGCACGTTATTTGGTTTCGGAACTGAAAGAGGCGGGCATCCGGCCTTTGCTGGGCGACACGTATTATCAGCCGTTTGAGGCGTGTGCCGTGGAACGCCAGCAGAAAGGACGTTTCCAAGTACACCCGGACTCGGTGGCACGGCTCAAGCAAGGCACATACCGCAGCCTGAAGCTGGCAAACGTGCTGGGATGGATACCCGGCGAACGTGCTGATGAGTATGTGGTTATCGGGGCACACTTCGACCATATCGGTTACGACCCCACTTTGGCTGGCGACCAGATTTATAACGGAGCAGACGATAATGCTTCAGGCGTATCGGCTGCCTTGCAGATTGCACGGGCGTTTGCTGTGTCGGGCAAGAAGCCGAAACGAAACGTCATCTTCGCTTTTTGGGACGGGGAGGAGAAAGGATTGCTGGGCTCAAAATATTTTGTGCAGTCATGTCCTTTCGTAAACCAAATCAAAGGATACCTGAACTTCGACATGATAGGGCGTAATAACAAACCGCAGCAGCCCAAACACGTGGTTTATTTCTATACCGAGTCGCATCCTGTGTTCGGTCAGTGGCTGAAAGATGCCATCGCCCGATATGATTTGAAACTGGAGCCGGACTACCGGGCTTGGGACCGCCCCATAGGAGGCAGCGACAACGGGTCGTTTGCTTTGAAGGATATTCCCATCATTTGGTATCACACGGATGCCCATCCGGATTACCACCAGCCTACGGACCATGCAGAACGGATTAACTGGGAGAAACTGACAGACATCACCCGCGCGGCATTCCTGAACATGTGGAATCTGGCTAACGAGGAAACCTATTAATCTGTAATCAGCTTCACAGACATTCCGGACGGATAGGAATGAACTAAAAAAAAGGATGCGCCTTCATTGGAAAGACGCATCCTTTAGTGTTTTTATGACAAGATATTATGTTTATTTGTCACCACGGATAGCAGCGATACCCGGCAATACTTTACCTTCGATAGCTTCCAGCAAAGCACCACCACCGGTTGAGATGTATGATACTTGGTCTGCCATACCGAATTTGTTGATACAAGCTACTGAGTCGCCACCGCCAATCAGTGAGAATGCACCTTCCTTCGTAGCTTCAGCGATTGCTTCTGCAATGGCTTTTGAACCGCCCGTAAAGTTGTCGAATTCGAATACACCGGCAGGACCGTTCCACAAGATAGTCTTGGCACCCTTGATGGCAGCCTTAAATGCTTCGCGGCTTTCAGGACCTGCATCCAAGCCTTCCCATCCGTCAGGAATGTTGTTAGCCGGGCAAATCTGCGTGTTAGCATCGTTAGAGAAATCATCGGCAGCTACACAGTCAGTACCCAATACCAAGTTTACACCTTTAGCTTTAGCTTTTTCGATGATTTCGAGAGCCAAGTCGAGTTTGTCTTCTTCGCAGATTGATTTACCGATTTTTCCGCCCTGAGCTTTAGCGAAAGTAAATGTCATACCGCCACACAGAATCAGGTTGTCTACCTTGTCCATCAAGTTTTCGATGATACCGATTTTGGTAGAAACTTTAGAACCACCCATGATGGCAGTAAACGGACGTTTGATGTCTTTCAAAACGTTATCTACCGCTTGAACTTCTTTTTCCATCAGGTAGCCCAACATCTTGTGGTCAGCGTCGAAATAGTCAGCGATAACAGCAGTAGAAGCGTGTTTACGGTGAGCTGTACCGAAAGCATCCATTACGTAGCAGTCAGCGTAAGAAGCCAATGTTTTAGCAAATTCTTTCTGGCGTGCTTTCATTTCTTTCTTAGCGTCTTCGTAAGCAGGGTCTTCTTTTTCAATGCCTACCGGTTTGCCTTCTTCTTCCGGATAGAAACGGAGGTTTTCGAGCAGCAACACTTCGCCCGGTTTCAAAGCTGCGGCAGCTTCCTGAGCTTTAGCGCAGTCGGGAGCGAACTGAACCGGAGTACCTAATGCAGCAGCAACTGCATCTACAATTTGGCTTAAAGAATATTTCGCATTTACTTTACCTTTGGGTTTACCCATGTGTGACATGATGATAAGTGCACCGCCGTCTGCCAAGATTTTTTTCAATGTGGGCAGCGCTCCACGGATACGGGTGTCATCAGTAATTTTACCTTCTTCGTTCAAAGGTACATTGAAGTCCACACGAACGATTGCCTTTTTTCCGGCAAAGTTGAATTTGTCAATAGTCATCATAATCTTAATATTTTAAGTATGTTAAAGTGTTACATTTGTATCTCAGTTGCAGCGCAAAGTTAAGAAAAAAATGAAATGGAAGGGAAAAAGCGGGCGTTATTTTCATCGGTTTTGTTATTTTTGGTTAAAGTGAAGGCTCCTTCCCGGCAGGCTTGTAAACCGATGCAGGGCGCGCGCCTGCCCCACAGTTTCTTGTCAGCGGAATTATTTGTATCTTTGCCAATCGTTTTTCCGCTTGTTTGGTTTATAAAATTTTTTTTATGTATAGCAATAAAGAAATATGGAATGTTACTTATCCTATATTTTTAGGATTGTTGGCTCAGAATGTTATTAACGTAACCGATACGGCGTTTTTAGGACACGTAAGCGAAGTGGCTCTGGGGGCTGCGGCGATGGGCGGTTTGTTATACATCTGCGTATACACCGTGGCGTTTGGTTTCAGCGTGGGGTCGCAGATTCTTATCGCCCGGCGTAACGGAGAGGGGAATTACCGTTCGGTAGGTCAGGTGATGTGGCAGGGGACGGCGTTCAGCTTTGCGATGGCGGTAGTGCTGCTTGCCGTGATGTATATGGCAGCCGAGCCCTTGATACGTTTGCTCATAACGTCGGATGCAATCTTTCACGCCACCTATGAGTTTTTTACGTGGCGTATTTGGGGATTCTTGTTTGCATTTGTAAATGTCATGTTCCGTGCGCTGTATATCGGCATAACGCAGACCAAGACGCTGACGATGAATGCCGTGGTGATGGCGCTGGTCAATGTGGTGCTCGATTATGCACTGGTGTTCGGTGAACTCGGATTCCCGGAGATGGGAATCAAGGGAGCCGCACTTGCTTCGGTGATAGCCGAGGCTTCTTCGCTGGTGTTTTTCTTGTGTTACACTTATTTCAGGGTCGATTTGAAGAAATACGGATTAAACCGTTTCGGGCGGTTCGACTGGGCGATGGTGGGGCGCATTTTGCGGATTTCCTGCTTCACGATGGTGCAATATTTTCTGGCAATGGCTATCTGGTTTGTGTTTTTTATGGCACTCGAACGGTTAGGGCAGCGCCAGCTTGCCATAGCCAACATCGTGCGGAGCGTGTACGTGGTGATGCTGATTCCGGTACAGGCCCTTTCTACTACCGCAAACACGTTGGTTAGTAACCTGATAGGTGCGGGAGGCGTTTCCCAAGTAATCAGGCTGCTTCACAAAATAGCCAAAATGTCGTTTTTGTTCATGCTGGTTTGTGTGGCGCTATGCGTCATTTTCCCCCATGCTATCCTTTCGGTTTACACGAACGAAGCCGCACTGCTTACCGAGTCGGTTTCGGCACTTTACGTGGTTTGTGTGGCAATGGTAGTGGCATCGGTGGCAAACGTGTATTTCAACGGAATTTCCGGCACGGGAAACACGCAGGCGGCGTTGGTGCTTGAGGTGGGGGTGCAGGTTTTCTACGCACTTTATATCATCGTGGTAGGAATGGTTATTCAGGCTCCGGTGGATGTTTGTTTTACTACCGAACTGATTTACTATGTATTGATGCTGACATTCAGCCTCATTTATCTGAAAAAAGCAAAATGGCAGAACAAAAAGATTTGAGTGAATCGTTTTTTTTGTAATTTTGCACCTCGTTGTAAAAGAAGAAATTAAGCAAAGCAAAAGATATGTTCGACAATTTAAGTGAAAGATTAGAACGGTCGTTTAAAATATTGAAAGGTGAGGGAAAAATCACCGAAATCAATGTAGCAGAGACCTTGAAAGATGTTCGCCGCGCACTGCTGGATGCGGACGTAAACTATAAAGTGGCAAAGAGCTTTACCGATACGGTAAAAGAAAAGGCGTTGGGACAGAACGTGCTTACAGCCGTGAAACCGAGCCAGTTGATGGTAAAAATCGTACACGATGAGCTGACCAAACTGATGGGTGGCGAGACTGCCGAAATCGAGCTGAAAGGACGTCCCGCAGTCATCCTGATGTCGGGTTTGCAAGGTTCGGGTAAAACCACTTTCTCAGGCAAGCTGGCGCGGATGCTGAAAACCAAGAAAAACCGTAAACCTCTTTTGGTAGCGTGCGACGTGTATCGTCCGGCAGCCATCGAACAGTTGAGGGTGTTGGGACAGCAAATCGAAGTGCCCGTTTACAGCGAACCTGAAAGCAAGAACCCCGTTCAGATTGCTCTTAACGCCATCCAAGAGGCTAAGGCGAAAGGATACGACTTGGTGATCGTCGATACGGCAGGTCGCTTGGCGGTAGACGAGCAGATGATGAACGAAATCGAAGCCATCAAAAACGCCATCAACCCCGATGAAACCTTGTTCGTGGTAGATGCCATGACAGGACAGGATGCCGTAAACACGGCACGCGAGTTTAACGAGCGTTTGGATTTCAACGGCGTAGTGCTCACGAAGTTAGACGGTGATACTCGTGGTGGTGCGGCGCTCTCTATCCGCACGGTGGTAAACAAGCCCATCAAGTTTGTGGGTACAGGTGAAAAGCTGGATGCCATCGACCAGTTCCACCCCGCTCGTATGGCAGACCGTATCCTCGGCATGGGTGATATCGTTTCGCTGGTAGAGCGTGCGCAAGAACAGTACGATGAAGAAGAAGCAAAACGCCTTCAGAAGAAAATCCAGAAGAACCAGTTCGATTTTGATGATTTCCTCGGACAGATTCAGCAAATAAAGAAGATGGGTAACCTGAAAGACTTGGCATCGATGATTCCGGGTGTGGGAAAAGCCATCAAGGACATCGATATCGACGACAATGCGTTTAAGAGCATCGAAGCGATTATCTATTCAATGACTCCCGAAGAACGCAAACGTCCGGAGATACTGAACGGTTCGCGCCGTATGCGTATCGCCAAAGGTAGCGGAACGAACATCCAAGAAGTAAACCGCCTGTTGAAGCAGTTCGACCAGACCCGTAAGATGATGAAAATGGTTACGGGTAGCAAAATGGCCGGCATGATGCAGAAAATGAAACGGAAATAAGTCCGGGCATCGGATACCAAAAGAAAACGGAATCGCCCGAAGCAACCACTGCTGCTTCGGGCGATTCCGTTTTCTATTTGAAGTATCTTTTGTCTCTGTTTCACAGCCCTGAAATTCTACCCGTCAGACTGATGTGTCTTACGGTTAGAACCGAGTCACTCTACCGCTTGCGCATAGAGGTGCTAACGGTAGCGTTTTGGGGTGGCAAACGGATGGCTATTTCTTCTGAGCGTCCGGGGTAACCGGATGTTACTCGAAAAGACTTCTGAACTTCTTGAATATCTTTTCTTTCAGGCTGAGATTGGGTTGGAAGTTTTCAGCCTCCTGCCATTTTTCGAGCAGTTGACGTTCTTCCTTCGTAAGCGTTTCGGGGATATATACGCTGACGTTTACCAGCAAATCGCCCGTGCCCGTGCTGTATCCGTACCGGTTGATGTTCGGCAAACCTTTGCCCCGCAAACGAAGCACCTTGCCCGGTTGCGTTCCCGGTTCAATCTTTATCTTAGCCTTCCCGTCGATGGTGGGGATTTCTACCGTACCGCCCAATGCAGCCGTCGGCACACTCAGCAGCAGGTTATAAATCAAGTCGCTCTCGTCGCGAATCAGTTCGGGATGTTTTTCCTCTTCGATGAGTACCAGCAAGTCGCCCGGCACACCGTTGTGCTTTCCGGCATTACCTTTGCCGTTGATGGTAACCTGCATTCCTTCTGCCACACCAGCCGGAATCTTCGCCGTAACCACTTCTTCGCCGTAAACCACACCTTCGCCGCTACATTCCTTACATTTATTCTTGATGATTTTACCTTCTCCGTTACATTGCGGACACACCGTTTGCGTCTGCATCATGCCGAAAATGCTTTGCTGCGTGCGTGTAACGCTTCCTGTTCCGTGACAGGTAGGACACGTCTCTACGCCTCCGTTACCTTCAGCTCCTGTTCCGTGGCAGTGAGGACATTCCACATACTTCTTTACCTTGAATTTCTTCTCCACTCCCGTAGAGATTTCTTTCAAGCTCAGCTTTACCTTCACACGCAGGTCTGCGCCACGGAATTTGCGTTGGTGCGTCTGGGCGCTTCCTCCTCCAAACCCTCCAAACCCTCCGAATCCGCCGTGTCCGCCAAAGATATCGCCGAACATTGAGAAGATGTCATCCATTGACATGCCTCCGCTGCCGAATCCGCCTCCTGCTGCTCCGTCTACTCCGGCATGTCCGAACTGGTCGTAGCGGGCGCGTTTATCCGGATTGCTCAAAACCTCGTAGGCTTCTGCCGCTTCTTTGAACTTCTCTTCCGCTTCCTTGTCGCCCGGATTTTTGTCAGGATGATATTGTATCGCTTTTTTTCTGTATGCCTTTTTTATTTCGTCTGCCGATGCCGACTTGCTTACGCCTAATACTTCGTAGTAATCTCTTTTCGCCATTTTTATAGAAGAATTAAAAAAAGATGGAGAACCGGGGAAAGAAGATTTTCCTTTTCCCGATTCTTCATCTTTTACTGATTTTTATTGTGCCACAACAACTTTTGCGTGGCGGATTACTTTATCATTAAGTTTATATCCCGTTTGTACACAGTCTAACACCTTGCCTTTTTGTTCTTCGGCAGAAGCAGGTACAAGGGCTACGGCTTCATGATAATCCGTGTCGAAGTTTTCGCCTATGGGATTCATTTTCTCCAATCCTTCCTGAGTCAGGTTTTTCAGGAATTTCTGGTAGATCAAGTCAATACCTTCATGAATAGCTTTCAGATCGTCTGTTTTCTGCATGTTTTCCAGCGCGCGTTCCAAGTCGTCCAGTATCGGGAGGATAGCCGAGATAGCCTTTTCACCTCCGTTTTTAATCAATTCCGCTTTTTCTTTTAAGGTACGCTTGCGGTAATTGTCAAATTCGGCAGACAAGCGCAGGTATTTGTCTTTTTGTTCTTCAATGATGTTTTTAGCTTCTTCAAGCTCCTTAGTCAACGTTTCTTCCGGAGTCAGTTCGGCTTGTTCCTCTTCGTTCGGTTGAGGTTCGGCTTGCGTTTCCCGATTTTCGGCGGCAGCTTCAGCTTCTTTTTCTTTTAATATTTCCTCGTTTTCCGAAGTCTGATTTTTTTTCATATCCATAGTTATATTCGTTTGATTATTTCTGTAATATTTATATGGGGCTAATAGCAAATAGTGTGCCTGAGCGGTCGTTTGTACGAGAACGGCTGCAAAAATAGTGAAAAAATGTCAGACTGACAGCGTAGAGTTGGCAAATTCCTTATGTCGGTGTGTATTATTTACAAATCTTTTTGCAAGGTAAATACAAATTCCAGTCCGCCCGACGGCGCGTTTTTGGCAAAGATGGTTCCTCCGTGGAAAAGCACGGCGTTTTTAACGATGGCAAGTCCCAGCCCCGTGCCTCCCAGTTTGCGCGAGCGTCCCTTGTCTACCCGGTAGAACCGTTCGAACAGGCGGTTAAGATGTTCTTCAGGTACTCCGATGCCTGTGTCGGAAAAACTGAAATAATAGAATTTCTCGTCTTCGCGGAAACAGTTGATAGTAACCTGTACGCCTACTCCCGCGTATGCGATGGCATTGTCGGTCAAGTTGCGGAAGATAGAGTACAGCAACGAGCTGCTTCCGGTCAGGATAAGGTCGTGGGGCATGAGGTTGACCACGCGCATCTGTTTTTCCTCCAGTCCCAAAGCCACTTCGTTTAAGATGTTTTCTACGATGCGGCTTAGGTTTACCGTTTCTTTTTCTACCATTCCGGGAGCCTCATCCATGCGGGTCAGTACCGAGATGTCGCGCAGCAACAAGGTGAGCCTGTTACTCTGTGCATAGCTTCGTTCGAGGAATGTACGCATATTTTCCGGCGAGATGTTCGGATTGCTGATGATGGTTTCCAAGTATCCCTGAATACTGCTGACGGGAGTTTTCAGCTCGTGGGCTACGTTTTGGGTAAGTTGCCGTTTCAGTCGGGCACGTTCTTCCTCTTGCGTTACGTCGTTGATGGATATTTCGAACGAAAGGTCTTGGAAGATGATACACTCCAGAACGAACGAACGGGCATTCTTGTCGATGTGCATCGACAGTCGTTTCTCTTCTTTGCTGTAATTTCCCTCGTTCTTGGTCAGGAAATCGGTAATCGGCTTCAGATCCGGTATCAGGAAGATAGAATCTGACGAGCTGAGATTGCGGTCGGAAATGTTGTTGATGTACTGTACGAAAAGATTGTTCACCAGAATCTCTTTCCGCTCTTTGGTGAATACACCCAATCCCTCGTGCGACGTCTGTAAGTGTGAAATCAGCTTTTCACGCTCAATGTACAGAGCTTCTTTGGCCCGGTGCAGACGCTTATATATTTTTATGATGTGTTGTGATATTTCTCCCAGTTCGTTTTTCGGGAAAGTGTCTAAAATAGCAAGGTCGATAGGCTCGTTGCGGTCGGCCTTCATTGCAAACTGTTGCAGTTTGGAGATAGACATCCCCAACTTGCGTGTAAACTGATAAAACACGCCTATCAGAATCAGGCTGATGAAAAGGGCAAACCATAAGAAAGAAGAATCGGCTTTCAGATGTTCGCTCAGGCTGAGGTTGTATGGCAATGCTGAGCGGATAATCAGCCGGAAAGGAGGATAGTAACGTGCGGAGTAGAAATATTCTTCGCCCTCAATGCTTTCCGAGTTACGTCCGATGGAATACCCGCTGCCATACATCAGTGCTTCTTGTACTTCCTTGCGTGTGGAATGATCTTCAAAGTTTTTCCAGTCTTTTCGTATATTGTCATAAATAACCTTCCCCAACGGCGTAATGAGGGTAACGCGCAGGTTGGGCATCATGTGGGTTGCCACATAATTTTGCATGGAGTCGATATCCAGTTCGCCCCGGTCGGTAATGAAATTGCCAAGCTGGTTGTTGTAGCTTTGCAACTGGATGTTCAGCAATTCGCTTTTGTAGGCTTTTTCGCGTTGATACTGAAACGCGATGAAGCAGATGGCAAAAACGAGGAAAAGGATAAGGACAGAAAGAAACAGCCTCTGGCTGAACGAGAGGATACGATAAGAAAGTTTAGTCATAATAAAGTTTCAGGATAGTTTATTCACATTCAAAGCAATAACCATAACCTAACCGCGTAACGATGCACTGTCCGTATTCGCCGATTTTTTTGCGCAGGCGGGTAATGTTGACATCAATGGTGCGGTCGAGTACATACACTTCATCGTGCCATACACGGGCGAGAATGTCTTCGCGCGAGAACACCCGTCCCTGATTCTGGAGTAAGAAAAGCAGGATTTCGAACTCCTTTTTAGTCAGCGCCACTTCTTCATCGTCGATGGTTACTTTCTTTTTGGGAATATCAATAACCAGCCCTTTGTAGGTCAGTTTTTCAGCATTTTCGTTCGGCGTACTGCTTGTTCTTCTCAGTACGGCCTTCACACGCAGGATAACTTCGCGGAGTGAGAACGGCTTCGAGATGTAATCATCTGCTCCGAGGTTAAATCCCGTAATCGTATCGTTTTCCGTATCTTTTGCCGTGATGAAAATAATGGGAATGTCTGCCGTTTCCTTGTTTTTCTTCATCATGCTTGCCATTTTGAATCCGGATATTTCGCCCATCATTACGTCAAGTAACAACAAGTCGTAGTTGGTGAGTTTCAGTTTGAGAGCATCTTCGGCAGAGGTAGCAGTGTCTACCTGATAGCCTTCCATCTCAAGATTAAACTTCAGTATTTCGCAGAGGTCTTCTTCGTCGTCAACTACTAATATTCTGTAATCGTTCATATTGTATCCGCTAAATGAATTGTTATTTACAAAAATACGATATTTATCTTTACGATTGCAAAGTTGACTTTATTTTGTTTCGCCCTTATGAAATACTTATTACGATTTTGTTACAACATTTCGGGGCGTGTAAATTCTCCGGCGATGGGACGGCTCATTTCGTTTCGTATTTCGCGTGGCGACATGTTGTGGCCTAAGAGGAACATCAGTTTGGTAAGCACGCTTTCTGCCGTCGAGTCATAACCGCTGATAACGCCTGCGTCCAGCAGGTGAAGCCCGGTTTCGTAGCGTGCCATTTCCACCATTCCGGTTTGACACTGCGAGATGTTTACAATAACGATTCCCCGCTGCGTAGCCTCTTTCAGCAAGCGGATGAACCACGGTTTCTGAGGCGCGTTGCCCGAACCGTATGTTTTTAGCGCCACAGCTTTCAGTCCCGGCGTATTCAGTACCGTGCGCACGATGTTTTCTTGAATCCCCGGAAACAATGTCAGGATGATAACATTCGTGTCGAACACATAGTGAGGATGCATGGGGATGGAAGGGTCTGCCTTGCGGATGCGGTCATACTCATACTTGATGTGGATACCCGCCGTAGCGAGGGCAGGGTAGTTGTATGAGCGGAAGGCATTAAAGTTTTCAGCATTAATCTTCGTGGTACGGTTTCCGCGCAGCAAGTGGTTTTCAAAAAAGATACATACCTCCGGCACTATCGCCGTACCGTCAGGATACTTGGCGGCAGCTATTTCGATGGCAGTAATCAGGTTTTCCTTTCCGTCGGTGCGCAACATCCCGATGGGGAGTTGGCTTCCCGTAAGAATAACCGGCTTGCTCAGATTTTCGAGCATGAAACTCAGTGCCGACGCAGTATATGCCATCGTGTCTGTACCGTGCAGGATAACAAACCCGTCGAAATTATCGTAATTATAATGTATGATTTTTACGAGCTTCGCCCATAATGCCGGTTCCATGTCCGAAGAATCGATAGGCGGAGAAAACTGGTAAGAAGAAATGCGATAGTTGAAGCGTTTCAGTTCCGGCACATTTTCTTGCAGTTGGTCGAAATTAAAGGCTTCTAATGCTCCCGTTTCGGGGTTTTCAATCATACCAATCGTTCCTCCGGTATAAATTAACAAAACGGAAGGATAGTCGGATTTTATCATGGGCTTTTTCTTTTAATTATGCCACAAAGATAGCTTTTAATGTTGAAATACCGAAACGGGAGCGCCTAAAAATAGCAAAATGATTAAAATCGGGGGCGGATGCAGACATTCCTTAACCTTATTTGCTGAGTGCATCCATCAGTCGGTCGGTAGCACGGGCGGCATCGCCCCCTTCTTCTTCGAGCAGCGTGACAAATTTGCTGCCGATGATACACCCTGCCGCGTGAGCTGCCGCAGCCTCATACGTCTGACGGTTTGAGATACCGAAACCAATCATGCGCGGGTTGCGTAAATTCATTGCTTCGATGCGGCGGAAGTATGCCTGCTTCTGTTCGTCAAAATCTTTCTGTGCCCCCGTGGTGGCTGCCGACGATACCATGTAGATAAATCCGTCGGTATGGGCGTCGATTTGGCGGACGCGCTCTTCGCTGGTTTCGGGCGTGATGAGCATGATGACTTTTACATCGTAACGCTCGGCTATGGGGCGGTATTCTTCCTCGTAATCCCTGAAAGGAAGGTCGGGGATGATAACTCCGTCGATGCCCGTGCGCCGGCAGTCGCGGCAAAAGTTCTCGAAGCCGTATTGCATGATGGGGTTCAGATAGCCCATCAGTATAAGCGGTATCTGTACGGTATCTCTGATGTTTTCTAATTGGGCGAATAGTTTTCGCAGAGTCATTCCGTTGCGCAGGGCACTGGTTGCGGCTGCTTGAATCACCACACCGTCTGCCATCGGGTCGCTGAACGGAATACCGATTTCAATCATGTCCACCCCTTTTTGTTCGAGGGTGCGGATGACGTCTGCCGTGCCTTCCAAAGTAGGAGTGCCGGCACAGAAATAGAGTGAGAAAATTCGGCTTTTCTTGGTACTGAATAATTGATTGATGCGGTTCATAATGTTGACGTGTTTAAAGGGTTGATGGATGTAGTTTTTTTAAATTCGGCGATAAAGCGGGCGAGGGTTTGCGCGTCTTTCATGCCCGGCGCGGATTCAAAGCCGCTGTTCAGGTCGATGCCCTCCCAGCGCGGATGACGGAAAGCCTTCAGTGCCTCCATGCTTTCGGGACGAATCCCTCCGCTCAGCAGAAAAGGCGTACTGCCGCGATAGTGTTCCAAGACGCTCCAGTCGAACGAGCGTCCCGAACCGCCGTATTGCAGGCAGGGAGTGTCGAAGAGGAAGTAATCGCATACGCCGGCATACGGCTCGGTGATTTGGAGTTCCTCCGCACGGTGGATGGCAAACGCCTTGACCACCTTCAGTCCGCTCTTGCGCAGCCGGTCGCAACAGTCGGGCGATTCCGTACCGTGAAGCTGTACGGCGTGCAGTGCCAATGCCTCCGCCTGCCGGAGACAGACCTCCGGAGCGGCATTGACAAACACGCCCACACGCACCACTTTTTGCGGGAGGTATTCCGGCACGCGGTCTATAAAGCGCGGAGAGCGTTCGTAGCAGATAAATCCCATCCAGTCGGCTCCCGCCCGTTCCACCTCGCGGATGTTGACGGCATCGCGCATACCACAGACTTTCACTATCATGGCTGTAAGGCTTTTATGAAACCGGAGAGGGTGGCGGCGGGGTCGGCAGTTTTCATGAATGCTTCGCCCATCAGGAATCCACGGAATCCGGCTTCGCGCAACTGACGCACGGTTTCGGGCTGCGATATTCCGCTTTCCGATACCAGCAGGAAATCTTTCGGCAGGCGGTCGGCAAGACGGAACGAGGTCTCGACATCGGTGCGGAACGTCCCCAAATGGCGATTGTTTACGCCCACCATGTCAACGAACTCATTCACGTGTCCCAGTTCTGCCTCATCGTGCAGTTCGAGCAACACCTCTAATTGCAGCTCGTGGGCTTGGCGTGCCAATGTCCGGCATTCTTCTGCCGACAGCACAGAGGCGATGAGCAATACGGCGTCGCTCCCCGTCACCTTTGCTTGGCAGAGCTGGTAACGGCTCACGGTAAAATCTTTGCGCAGGATAGGGAGCGAGGTGCGGGGGCGTGCGGTGCGGATGTCTTTCAGCGTTCCGCCGAAAAACCGTTCGTCTGTCAGGATGGAGAGAGCAGAGGCACCCGCCTGTTCGTAAGCCGGAGGGATTAGCGCAGCGTCCGCCTCACGGTTAATCCAGTCTTTCGAAGGCGATCGGCGTTTAAACTCGGCGATGATGCCCGTGGGCGATGCGGCGAGACGCTGCTTCATGCTGACGCACGGCGCGAGGTCTTCCAGCAGGTTTTCTAACTGTGTCATCGAAACCACCTCTTCTTGCTGTTTTATCTCGATACGCTTGTGGGCAACGATGGTTTGCAGGATATCTTGTTCTTTCATGTCAGTCGGCGTTTAGTTCGATAAATTTACGGAAAGTTTTCAGTGCCTTTCCGCTTTCCAACGATTCGCGTGCGATGGCTACACACTCTTCAATCCGTTTCATAGGCTCTACGGCTTGGATGGCGAACGAAGCGTTAATCAGCACACAGTCGGTTTGGGCTTTCGTGGCGCGGTTTTCGAGCACGTTGTCGAAGATGCGTGCCGCCTCTTGCGGCGTATCGCCTCCGTACAGCTCCTCTTGCCGGGCAATGGAGAACCCCAAGTCGGCAGGGCGGTAGATGGTTTCGTAACGGTTGGTCATCACCTTAAATTCGTCGGTGAGCGAAATCTCGTCGTATCCGTCCAGATTGTTGACCACGGCAAATCCGATGCCCAGACGCTGGAGCGTGTTGGTGTAGAGGCGCATCTGAGGCAAGTCTGCCACCCCCAGCAACTGGTAGGCGGGCAGACAGGGGTTTATCAGCGGGCCTAACAGGTTGAACAGCGTGCGCACGCCCAATGCCTTGCGGATGGTGGCAACCGTCTTCATGGCAGGATTAAACAGCGGGGCGTGGAGGTAAGCCATGTTGCAGTTCTCTATCGAGCGGATGAGGCGTTGGGCATCGTTGGTGAACTTTACTCCGTGCAGCTCCATCACGTTGCTTGCCCCGCTCACCGAGGTAGCCCCGTAATTGCCGTGTTTCGCCACGCGGTAACCCGCACCCGCCACGACGAAGCAGGCACACGTAGAGATGTTGAACGTATTCTTTCCGTCGCCTCCCGTCCCCACGATGTCGATGGGTTGGTAAGCCGAGAGGTCGACGGGAATGCGTGTACTGAGCAGGGCATCGCGGAAACCGATGAGTTCGTCAACCTTCACGCCGCGCATCTGGAAAACCGTAAGCAGGGCGGCTATCTGCGTATCGTTGTATCGTCCGCGCGTAATGTCTTGCAGCAACCGGCAAGCCTCTTCGCGCGTGAGTATCTCGTGATTAAAAAGTCGTATAAGTATTTGTTTCATAGGTGTATCTGTATTTTGTTTTTATACCGGGAAAACGCTACCGTTAGCATCATTCTTTCCAAGCGGTAGCGATGCCCGTTTCTATCCGTAGAACCGGTCGGTCTTACGGGTAGGATTTTTCCTTTCTCTTACTTCCTCGTTTACAGGGCGTTGCCCGAAGCCTCGGCCGGATGAGCCAACCAGTTCTGAATCATGCGCTTGCCGTCGGGCGTCAGAACCGATTCGGGGTGGAACTGTATGCCGCGCACGTCGAACAGCTTGTGGCGTAACGCCATGATGTATCCCTCGCGGCTCACGGCAGTAACCTCCAAGCAGGAGGGGAATGCTGCGGTATCTACCACCCACGAGTGATAACGCCCCACGGCGATTTCGTCGGGCAGTCCGTCGAACAGATAGTCCCGGCACACGATGCGTACGGGGCTTTGGATGCCGTGATACACTTCCTTCAGGTTGGTAAGCCGTGCGCCGAACGCCTCGCCGATGGCTTGCTCACCCAGACATACCCCCAAGATGGGTTTCCGTCCGGCATACGTGCGGATGACATCGAGCAGCAGACCCGCCTCTTCAGGGATTCCCGGGCCGGGCGAAAGCAACAGCTTGTCGAATGCTTCAAGTTCTTCCATGCAGAACCGGTCGTTACGCAATACCGTGACCGCCGCTCCCGATTCTTTCACCAAATGACTCAGATTATAGGTAAACGAGTCGTAATTGTCGATAATTGCTATATTCATAGTTTCTTTAAGTCTTATAATTGTTCTGCCAAGAGGATTGCTTTTTTCAATGCTCCCAGCTTGTTGTTTACTTCTTGCAGTTCGTTTTCTTCATTGCTTTTTGCCACGATGCCTCCTCCCGCCTGAAACCACAGCTCGTTGTTCCGGCTCACGAAGGTGCGGATGGTGATAGCCTGATTCAGCGTGCCGTTCAGTCCGATGAACCCGATACATCCGCCGTATGCCCCCCGGTTATGCGGCTCTAATTCGCTGATGAGCTGCATGGCACGCACTTTCGGAGCGCCGCTCAGCGTACCGGCCGGAAAGGTATCGACGAACGTTTTTACCGGATTCGCCCCCTCGTTCAGCATTCCGCTCACGCGGCTCACCAAGTGGATAACGTGGCTGTAATACTGCGGCTCTTTGTAGAAGTCCACTTTTACATCGTGGCAATTCCGGCTCAAGTCGTTCCGTGCAAGGTCGACCAGCATCACGTGTTCGGCGTTCTCCTTCGGGTCGGCAAGCAGGGCGGCAGTCAGTGCGGCATCCTTCGCCTTGTCTCCGTTCCGGCGCGTGGTTCCCGCTATCGGGTCGATGGTAGCCCGCCCGTCTTCTATCTTGCAGTGGGTTTCGGGCGAAGAACCGAAGATGCGGAAGCCTCCGAAATCGAAGTAGAACAGGTACGGCGACGGGTTGATGCTGCGCAGCGCACGGTAGAGCTTGAAGTCGTCGCCCTCGTAACGCTGGACGAAGCGGCGCGAAAGAACAATCTGAAACACGTCGCCCCGCATACAGTGTCCGATGCCCCGGCGGATGTTCGCTTTATGCTCCTCGTCGGTCAGCGTGCTGGTCGTTTCTCCCACAGCACGGAAATCGTACTCGGTAAAATTGCGGTTGTTGATGGCTTTTTCCACTTCGCCGATGTGCGACTGTTCTTTCTCGTCCTGCATTTCGATAAGCACCATTTCGCTCTTGAAATCGTTGAACACCACGAGGTATTTATACAGGATGTACAGCAAGTCGGGCGCATCGTTTTTAGGGTCGCAACTGTCTTTGATGGGGATATGCTCGAAGTAGCGCACGGCGTTGAACGTGGTGTAACCGTAAAGTCCGCAGTAGCGGGCATACTCGCCCGACACGTGGAAGCGCGACAGGAACCGACTGACGGCATCCTCTACGCGGTAGTTCTCTGTGATGGGATGTTCCTCGGTACTGCCGTCGGGATACTTTGCCGTAGCCACGCCGTGGCTCACCCCGATGCTTGCTATCGGGTTCAGCCCGATGAACGAGCGGTTGTTTTCCACCCCGTGATAATCCGAACTTTCCATCAATACACTCTGCGGAAAAAGGTCGCGCACCTTCATGTATGTGCTGACCGGCGTATGGAGGTCGCCCAATAACGTCTTATGCTGGGCAGTATAGCTGTAAGTTTTCATAATCAGATAGTTTAGTAAGGATTGTTTGCCAAGTAAGTTTCAATGTCTTTGTCTCCGCGTCCCGATACGGTGAGCACCACCACGTCGGTGGGGCGGAAGTTCATCTTTTCCAACGCTCCGAGGGCATGAGCCGACTCTAATGCCGGGATGATACCCTCCAGCCGGGTCAGCTCGTAAGCCGCCCGTACAGCCTCATCATCGTTTATGGCGAGCACCGTGGCGCGATGCTGCCTTGCCAAGTTAGCGTGCATCGGTCCGATACCCGGATAATCCAGTCCGGCAGAGATGGAATAAGGCTCCGTTATCTGTCCGTCTTCGTCCTGCATCACTAACGTGCGCGCACCGTGGATGATACCTAACCGTCCTAATTGGATGGTAGCTGCCGACATCAGCGTGTCGATGCCCTTGCCTCCGGCTTCCGCCAGCACGATTTTCACGCGCTCGTCGTCTAAATAATGATAAATGGTTCCGGCGGCATTGCTTCCTCCGCCCACGCAAGCCATCAGATAATCCGGATAGTCGCGTCCCTCCTGTTCCGTCAACTGCTTTTTGATTTCCTCGCTGATGACCGACTGGAGCCGTGCCACCATGTCGGGATAGGGATGAGGCCCTACGGTAGAACCGATGACATAATACGTGTCGGCAGGATGGCAACACCAGTCGCGAATCGCTTCGTTGGTGGCATCTTTCAGCGTCATGTTGCCCGATGTTACCGCCTCCACCCGCGCTCCGAGCATCTTCATCCGCTCTACGTTTACGTGCTGGCGTTCCACGTCTGTTTTACCCATGTAAACCACACATTCCATGCCCATCAGCGCACAGACCGTAGCGGTGGCAACGCCGTGTTGTCCGGCACCCGTTTCGGCGATGATGCGTTTCTTTCCCATCCGTCGGGCTATCAGTACCTGACCGATGGCGTTGTTTATCTTGTGTGCTCCCGTGTGGTTCAAGTCCTCACGCTTCAGGTAAATCTTGCAGCCGTACTTGTCAGACAGTCGGCGGGCGAGATAGAGCGGCGAGGGACGGCCCACATAATCGCGCAGCAAAGCGGTAAATTCTTGTTTGAAATCCTCGCTGTCCATTACCTTCAGGTAGGCGTTTCGCAGCTCTTCCACACACCGGTGGAGAATTTCGGGGATGTATGCCCCGCCAAATTCTCCGTAATAGCCATTCTCGTTTACTTGATAAGTTTTCATAGTTGCATTTGTATTTTGTATGATTCTGATTCGAAAAAAAAACGGGCTGCCGTAAAGTACGACAGCCCGTTACGCTATATCTTGATTCGATTGGTATATACACACGACTGATTTCCCTTACGACCTATGGAGTTGTAAGAGGCGCCACCAGAAGAATGTATTTACCATCGTTTGTTTCATATCAAGTTGTTCTTTTCAGTTATTCGATGCACAAATGTAGGCATAAATTTAGTGATTCCAAACAAAATGCCGTTTTTTTTAAGAAAATAGCGTTTTTTTCTCCGGATTAAGAGTTCATGCTCATCAGGAACTCTTCGTTGTCTTTCGTTTTCTCCAGACGGTCTTTCACGAAATCCATCGCCTCTATCGGGTTCATGTCCGACAGGTACTTGCGCAGAATCCACATGCGGTCAAGCGTCGTCTTGTCGAGCAGCAAGTCGTCGCGGCGCGTGCTTGAAGCGACGATGTTGACAGCCGGGAAGATGCGCTTGTTGCTCAAGTTGCGGTCGAGTTGAAGCTCCATGTTACCCGTTCCCTTGAACTCTTCGAAGATAACCTCGTCCATCTTCGAGCCCGTGTCGATAAGAGCCGTGGCGATGATGGTCAGCGAGCCTCCGCCTTCGATGTTTCGTGCCGCTCCGAAGAAACGTTTCGGTTTGTGCAGGGCGTTGGCATCCACACCACCCGAAAGCACTTTGCCCGATGCCGGCGAAACGGTGTTGTAAGCGCGTGCCAGTCGGGTGATAGAGTCGAGGAAGATAACCACATCGTGTCCGCACTCTACCATGCGTTTCGCCTTTTCCAGTACGATGCCCGCTATCTTCACGTGGCGTTCGGCAGGTTCGTCGAAAGTCGAAGCAATCACTTCGGCGTTTACGCTGCGCGCCATGTCGGTTACTTCTTCCGGACGTTCGTCAATGAGCAGCATAATCATATACACCTCCGGATGGTTGGCTGCGATGGCATTGGCGATGTCTTTCATCAGAATCGTCTTACCCGTCTTGGGCTGAGCCACGATAAGTGCGCGCTGTCCTTTTCCGATGGGCGAGAACAGATCGACTACGCGAGCCGAAAGATTGTCGTCATAACCTTTGCAGAGCTTGAATTTTTCGTCGGGGAAAAGCGGTGTAAGATGGTCGAACGGAACGCGGTCGCGCACCAGCGACGGTTCAAGTCCGTTGATTTTAGATACTTTTACCAGCGGGAAATATTTTTCTCCTTCTTTGGGCGGGCGGATGATTCCGTCTACGGTATCTCCGGTTTTCAGTCCGAACAGTTTGATTTGCGACTGAGAAACATAAATATCGTCGGGTGACGACAGGTAGTTGTAATCAGATGAGCGGAGGAATCCGTAACCGTCGGGCATGATTTCCAGAACGCCGGTTCCTTTCAGGATATCGTCAAATTCGTAAACCTTTTCAACCGGTTTGGCAGGTTGCGGAGCTGCGGCAGGTTGGTTTGCCGGTGCTTCCGTCTGTGCAGCCGGGGTATTGTTATTATTGTTGTTCGGATTATTGTTAACGTTCGGGCGGTTATTGTTCCGATTGTTATTCTGCCGTTGTTGGCGCGGTTGGAATTTCGGTTTTTTTTGCTCTTTGGCAGGGAGAGTAGGAGGTTCTACTTTGGTAGCTTCGAATTTGCCGAGCAGTTCCGAGGGGATTTCAAATTTTTCGGAAGGAAGGTCTTCGATGGGAACGAAATCGTCTCCGCCCTTCAGGTCGAGCGGTGGAAGCTCCATGTCATCTTCAGCAGCAGGAACAACTACCTCTTGGGCTTCTGTGTTTTTCTCTTCTTCCGCTTTCTTCTGTGCTTCCATTGCCTCGCGTGCCAGTGTCGATTTGTTTTTCGAGCCCGGTTTGCGTCCGCGTTTCTTAGGCTGCTTTACTTCCGATGTTTCTGTTTTAGCTTCTTCTGTTGCGTTGGCTTTTTCAGTCGGGGCTGCGGCTGCCTCTTCTTTAAACAAAAGTGTAGGTGCAGGTAACGCAGGTGTGTTGGCTTCTAATTTTTGTGCCTTGTCTTTTGTTGCAGTATAAACTTTGTCTCCCTCTTTTTTTACGCTGATGCGTGAACGTTTGCGGGGTTGTCCCTCTTTCCGTTCTGCCGCTTTGTTTGCGCCTACGATGGCTTGTTCGTCTAAGATACGGTAGACTAAGTCTTCTTTACGAAGCGATTCGACTTTTTTCAGACCCAACTCTTTGGCTATCTGTTGAAGTTCCGACAAGTCTTTGTCGTTTAATTGAATGATGTTATACATATAAAAATGTGTAATGAGATTAGTAATTTAGCGGCAACGCAGTACATAATGCCGATTAACACTGATCATAAAGAACCGGTGTCGTAATCGTTGCGCGTCAGTAAATTACGGATTTAATTGATATTATTCTTTATTTGGTATAATAAGGAGTAGCCATGTCGGAGGTGTCTTGCTAACCTCGTTTTACATGATTACATCGACAAAGGTAAATGTTTTTTGTCAGAAAATCTAATAAATGCCGTTTTTTTTCTCTTTTCTGCCCACAAATGAAAGATTTGTGCTAACTTAGCCGTTGAATTAATTTAAATAGATATTTAAGAACGATGAAGAAGGTTATTTTTACAGAAAAAGCTCCTGCGGCAATCGGTCCGTACAGCCAAGCTATCGAAGCAAACGGTATGTTGTTTCTTTCCGGACAGATTCCGGTAAATCCGGCAACGGGTGAGTTTGTTGAAGGAGGAGTAACGGAACAAACGATTCAGGTTTTCGATAATATTAAAAACGTATTGGCTGAAGCCGGACTTACCACGGCGAACATCGTAAAAACGACGGTTTTCCTTGCCGACATGTCGCTCTTTGCCGATATGAACGCCGTATATGCCAAGTATTTCGAAGGCGATTTCCCGGCACGTTCGGCTGTGGCTGTAAAAGCGTTGCCGAAAGGGGCATTGGTGGAAATCGAATGTATCGCCGTGCGGTAAATGGAATTAATCTATTTGTATCACAGCGGTTTCGCTCTGGCGGGCAGCGGTTTTACGCTGGTATTCGATTATTTTGAGGATTCGGAAGGTCCGGACAGCGGAATCCTTCACAGCGAGTTGTTGCAACGTGACGGACGGTTTTACGTGCTGGCGAGCCATTTTCATGCCGACCATTTCAGCCGGGAGGTGCTGAAGTGGCGCGAACAGCGTCCGGACATCGTTTACCTGTTCTCGAAAGACATCCTGCGCCGCCGCCGCGCCGGAAAAGATGAAGCCATATTCCTGAAAAAAGGCGATACGTATGCCGACGAGTGTCTCGCCGTGCGCGCCTTCGGCTCTACCGATGTGGGCGTTTCGTTCTTGGTAGAAGTCGGGGGAAAAAAGATTTTCCATGCGGGCGATTTGAATAACTGGCACTGGATGGACGAGAGCAGCGAGGCGGAGTGGCGCGGATACGAAAAGAATTTCCTTCATGAGCTTGCCGACCTTCGCAGTTATACCTCCGGGCTCGACTTGGCGATGTTTCCCGTCGACCCCCGCTTGGGACGCGAATACATGCGCGGCGCACGCCAGTTTGTAGAGCAGGTGAAGACCGCCGTGTTTGTACCGATGCACTTCGATGAGGCGTATGCCGAGGCAGCAGCTTTCCGCTCCGTGGCAGAGGCGAACGGAGGAAGGATGATTGTGCTTGCCCGCCGCGGGCAGCGCGAATTATTATTTGAGTAATCACTTATATATAATAATGTATATGAAAGTAAAAGGAAGATTTGACCATTTCAATATCAATGTAACCGATTTGAAGCGCAGTATCGAGTTCTACGATAAGGCATTGGGACTGAAAGAGTCTCACCGCAAGGAGGCTGCCGACGGCTCTTTCACGCTGGTTTACCTTACCGACGAGGTGAGCGGCTTTCTGCTGGAGCTGACGTGGCTGCGAGACCACACCGAAGCCTACGAGCTGGGCGAGAACGAGAGCCACCTCTGTTTCCGCGTGGGCGGCGATTACGACGAGGCGCGTGCGTATCACAAAGAGATGGGCTGCGTATGTTTCGAAAACGAGGCGATGGGGCTGTATTTCATCAACGACCCCGATGATTACTGGATAGAAATTCTTCCCGAAAAATAACCTGATGCCTATGATGAAATATATATCTCCGGGGTCATGGTTTTCGTTGGAATATCCCGACAACTGGTGTGAGGCGGAAGAAGCCGAAGACTGCTTCTTGTTCTACAATCCCGAAAAGTGGAACGGAAACTTCCGCATCTCGGCTTATCAGGGCGAGAACCGTAACTATGCCAAAGACTGCATGGCAGACGAACTGCGCCATACGTCCGGTTCCAAACCCGTAAAGGTGGGCGCGTGGGACTGCGTTTACTTTGCCGAAGCATTTAATGAAGAAGGCACCGATTACGTTTCCCACATCTGGATAACCGGTTGTGGAAGCATAAGCGTGGAATGTTCGTTTACCGTGCGTAAAGGCGACAGCCCCAAACCGGGCGAGGACATTGTGGCATCACTCCGCGTGCGTCAGCCGGACGAAAAACCGTGGCACGACGTCATCCCCGTACGTGTTCTCGAAATCAACACCATCAACGAAGGCTATGACTGGGCGGTTTCTACGCTGAAAAAGCAGTTGTCGAAAGATTTCACGGCGCATGAGACAGACATTGCCAACCTTCAGCGCATGGTAGACGAGGGGAAATTCAAGCCCGGAAACCGTCAGGCGTGGGAGAATTTCGGCATCGCTTTCGGTACGATATTAGTCAACGAAATGGACGGAATGGACTGGGTTACCGTCATCGACGGGAAAAAAGAATATCCCGCACTCCGTTTTGCCGATACCCGGCTTATGGTTTACCCCGTATCGCTGATTTGGAACAAGGTAAGCCGCGGAGAGCCTTGCGACTTGAAGGCAGAATACCTGCGGATACGGCGCGAGGCGGAAGCCGTTATTTAATCGAAAAACCATCCATAGAAATAAAACAATCATGGTTCCGTATTTACAAGTAGAAAACCTGACCAAATCGTTTGGCGACCTTGTGCTTTTCCAGAACATATCGTTCGGCATTGCCGAAGGACAGCGCATCGGGCTGATAGCCAAAAACGGGTCGGGGAAAACCACCCTGCTGAACATTCTGGCAGACAAGGAGGGGTATGATGAGGGCAAGATTACTTATCGGCGAGACCTGCGCGTGGGTTATCTGGAGCAGAGTCCGCACTATCCCGGCGAGCTGACCGTGCTCGAAGCCTGCTTTTATCACGGCACGCCTGTGGTGGAGCTGATAAAAGAGTATGAGCGGTGCATGGAAACGCCGGGCAATCCGGGGATGGACGACCTGCTGGCGCGCATGGAGCATGAAAAGGCGTGGGATTACGAGCGGCGGGCGAAACAGATTCTGTCGCAACTGAAGATTCGCGATTTCAACCAGCCGATAAAGAACCTCTCCGGCGGACAACTGAAGCGGGTGGCACTTGCCAACGTGCTGATTACCGAACCCGACTTGCTGATAATGGACGAGCCGACCAACCACTTGGACCTCGACATGACCGAGTGGCTCGAAGAGTATCTCAACCGTGGGAAACTCAGCCTGCTCATGGTGACGCACGACCGTTACTTTCTTGACCGCGTGTGTTCGGAAATCATCGAGATAGATAACCGCCGCATTTATTCGTATAAAGGAAATTACAGCTATTATTTAGAGAAACGGCAAGAGCGCATCGATGCGGCAAATGCCGAGACCGCCCGTGCCAATAACCTGTATCGTACCGAGCTGGAGTGGATGCGCCGGATGCCGCAGGCGCGCGGACACAAGGCACGCTACCGCGAGGAGGCGTTCTACGAGCTGGAGAAAGTGGCGAAACGCCGCACGTACGACGCGCAGGTGAAGCTCGACGTGAAGGCTGCCTACATCGGGTCGAAGATATTCGAGGCAGACCATCTGTGTAAGAGCTTCGGCGACCTGAAGATACTCGACGACTTTTCGTACATCTTTTCCCGCTACGAAAAGATGGGCATCGTGGGCAATAACGGTACGGGGAAATCTACCTTCATCAAGATTCTGATGGGGCTGGAGAAGCCCGACAGCGGACGGCTCGACATCGGCGAAACGGTACGCTTCGGCTACTACTCGCAAGAGGGATTGCAGTTCGATGAACAGATGAAGGTAATCGACGTGATAACCGACATCGCCGAGGTAATCGAGCTGGGCAACGGCAAGCGGCTCACGGCATCGCAGTTCCTGCAACATTTTCTTTTCACGCCCGAAACCCAACACAGCTACGTGTATAAGTTGAGCGGCGGAGAGCGCAGGCGGCTGTACCTGTGTACGGTACTGATGCGTAACCCCAACTTCCTCGTGCTCGACGAGCCTACGAACGACCTCGACATCGTGACCCTCCAAGTGCTTGAAGAATACTTGCAGAGCTTCAAGGGGTGCGTCATCGTGGTGAGCCACGACCGTTACTTTATGGACAAGGTGGTAGACCATCTGTTGGTGTTCAAAGGGCAGGGAGACATCCGCGACTTCCCCGGCAACTATACCGACTACCGCGAGTGGAAGCTCGCCAAAGAAGAACATGAGCGGAAAGCAGCGGCAAAGCCGAAGGAGGAAAAAACCAAGCGCGTCCGCACCAACGAACGCCGCCGCATGACCTTCAAGGAGCGTAAGGAATTTGAACAGTTAGAGGTGGAAATCGCCGGACTTGAAAGTGAAAAGAAAGCCATCGAAGAAGCCCTGTGCAGCGGTACGCTGAGCGTAGACGAGCTGACGGAGAAATCGAAACGCCTGCCCGTGCTCAACGATGAGCTGGACGAAAAGACCATGCGCTGGCTCGAACTGAGTGAAATCGAAGGATAATCCTTTGTTCGTATGTATAAAAAATCACTCCCCGGACGCTTCTGGGGAGTGATTTTTTTCTTTTATTAGCAGAGCTTCCGCTCTATGAAATTTTTCCGTCAGAACGCTACCGTTAGCCTCCTTTCTTTCAAGCCGTAGGGTTCATGGTTTCTATTCGTAAGGCTTGCCGGTGCTGCGGTTAGCGTTTTCTGCCGCCTCCGATGGTCTTCCATACCATCGAACTGAATGCCGCCCCCACAAAAGGAGCCACGATGAAAAGCCAGAGTTGAGACAGTGCCTGTCCGCCTTCCATCAGCGCCGGACCGATGCTGCGTGCCGGATTGACCGATGTCCCCGTGATAGGGATACACACGATGTGAATCAGTACCAGCGACAAACCGATGGCAAGTCCCGCCAAGTTTCCGGCCCTTTCTTCTCATCGGTCGTACCCAGCACCACCAGCACGAAGATGAACGTAAACACCGCCTCGGCAACAAACGCCTGAGCCGTCTCGCCGGGGTCGAACGTGTTCGAGCCGCTCAGGGTAGGACCTCCATGCCCGCCCGTAGAAACCAGCAGCGTAAGAATCAGCGAACCGATGATGGCTCCGATGATCTGGAATATCATATACATGATGGCATCTTTATTCGTCATCCTGCCCGATAGCCATACGCCCAGCGTAATGGCAGGGTTGATGTGGCAGCCCGACACTCCGCCGATGGTATATGCCATTGCTACTACCGCAAGCCCGAATGCCAGAGCAACACCCAGCGTACCTACGCCGGCTCCCACTTCAGCGGCAGCGTTTCCAGCAAAAACCGCGCTTCCGCATCCCATAAGAACGAGTACCATCGTTCCTATCATTTCTGCTAAATACTTTCTCATACGCTAATAATTTAAAGATTAAACAATCGAAATAAAATCTTAAAAACGACGTATAAATATAGGAAGAAACTTTGAAGCAGCATAATAAAAAAGTATGAAAATTTGGATGATTCGACAAAAATTATGATATTTGGGAGGCAAATCTAAAAAACTTACAACTATGAATGTACAAACGATTGGTGAATGCGCCGGTATCGTCTGGCGCATATTGCATGGCGATAATCGCCGATGGGAGTATAAAGAGTTAAAAGAGGCTTCAGGGCTTAGAGACAGGGAATTAAACGCAGCCATCGGGTGGCTGGCACGCGAAGGAAAAATTCAATTCAGCGAAAATGAAGAGAACCATAAAGGGTGTTTGTATCTTGAATTGAGTTACTATATCGGATAGAGAAAATGAAAGTGCGTAAAGTAATCAAGGCGACCTCAATAACGCTTGTCTCGCTCATTGTTGTGATACTGGCTGTTATTGCGGTCGCCATCAATTTTGTATTTACTTCCGAAAAACTTACGCCCGTGGTGTTGCAGGTGGCGAACCGTTCGCTGAACGCAAAATTAGACATGCGGAGCGTGGAGCTGACTTTCTTTTCTTCGTTTCCGCGCTTCGGGCTGAAGCTCACGGACGGGTCGCTGGTTTCGAAGGCCGTGCGCGACACGCTGTGGCAGAAAACCGATTCGCTCGTCTCGTTTAAGAAATGTGTGGTGGTGATCAACCCCATCGATTATCTGAAAGAGAAAAAGATAAACTTATATTATGTAGGACTGGAAGATGCCTCTGTATATGCGTATAAGGGGAAAGACGGGGTGGCTAACTGGGACATCGCGCTGACCGACACCACTGCCGCGGCGGTGGAGGACACCGTGAAGCAGGACACGGCGATGATGATAAGCGAAATCAACATCAACCGTGTAAGGCTGAAGCGGGCGAACGTTACGTTCGACGACCGTGAGACGCGCGTATATGCCGACCTGAAGAATGCGAATCTGAACCTGAGAGCGTCGCTGAAAAAAGGGCACTCGATGATGAACCTGAAATTCGACAACGAAAATATTCTCTTCTGGCAAGACGGGCAGTTGCTGGCTAACAAGATTGCCACGGAGGTGGAAACCGATGTCGACCTGAACCGCGCCACACGGACGCTTACGCTGCGGAATGCACGGCTGGCGGTAAACGGTGTCGAACTCGACGTGAAGGGGACGCTACGCCGCGATACGTTGCGCCGTGTCCTCGAAACCGACCTCACATACGGGCTACATGCACCCTCGCTCGAAACGGTGCTTCATATAATTCCTGAAAGCGTGCTGAAGAAAGAAAAAGTGAAGGCGCAGGGAAACGTAACGGTGGAGGGAACGCTGAAGGGGTTATACGGTAAAAATCAAATGCCCGTGTCTACGCTCAAGGTAACGATAAAGGATGCGTCGGCGAAATACGACCGGATGCCTTACGGGATTGACAATTTCGAGGCTGACTTTTATGCCTACGTCGACCTGATGCGGCACACTCCTTCGTATGCCGATTTGAAGATTTTCCGTTTCCGGGGTGCGCATACCGAAATCTTGGCTGATGCGAAGATTCAAGATTTGCTGGGCGACCCGGACATTACTTTCAATACCCAGTCGAAGGTTGACCTTACGGCGCTTGCCCAGACCTTCCCGCTCCAGAAGGGGGTCTCCATCGAAGGTAAGCTGGATGCCGACCTGCGGCTGCACTGCCGGCTGTCGTCGCTCAAGAAACAAGACTTGGGGCGTATCCGTGCGGGCGGCAAACTGAACATGCAGGGGCTTGCGCTGCGCGACTCCACGAAGCATTTCGAGTTTCTGGGGGATGCTTCGCTGGCGTTTGTCGGAAACGATTTCTTGGCGGCAAAACTGGACGTCAGCACCATCAAGGTACGTGCGCCCCGCTTGTCGTCGGACGTGGCTCATCTGAAAGCCACCGTCAAGTCTACCAACCCGCAAGACACCACGCGGATTGTGAGCGTAGAATGTAAATTGGAGGTCAACCGGCTGAAGGGGGCGCTGGGCGATTCGTTAGGCGTGTATTGCCAGAAGGCAAACGCTACCGTGCGCTTGCAGCCTCAGCGGAAGAATCCCGAAAAGCCTCAGGTCGACTTGTCGCTGAAAACCGATACGTTGTTCTGCCGATTGGGCGACATGAAGATGGGAATGGACGAAGGAGGCTTTGCCGTGACAGCCGACAAGGTGCGCGATTCGCTGTGGATTCCGAAAGGCATCATCGGCTTCAACCGCCTTACCGTTCGTACGCCGCAGTTCGCCTTGCCCATACGGATGCGGAAAACTTCGGTCACGGTGGGCAACCGGGCGATTACGCTGCGGAATGCAAGTATGCGCATCGGGCGTTCGAACCTGACGGCGTCAGGAGCGGTACATGATTTGTACGGAGCCATGAAACACCATCGGATGTTGCGTGCCAATCTTGAAATCTCATCGCGCAACTTAGACTGTAACCAGCTTATCAATTCGCTGAATTTCCCGCAGGATACCTTGCAGGCAGAAGTGGATACGGCGAGCAGCGATGCCCCGATGGAACTGTTTGTCATCCCCAAGAACATCGACTTTGAGTTGCAGACCAACCTGAAGCGGGTTACTTACGGAAAGATGGTGTTCGAGAACGTAAACGGGGCGGTAGACGTGCGTAATCAGGCGGTTCACCTGAAAAACCTCAGTATGCGCGGACTGGATGCCGACATGCGTGCCACGTTAGTGTATCGCGCCAAACGCAAGGCGAGGGGATATGCCGGCTTCGATTTCCGCCTGAAGCGCATCAACATCGGCAGGCTGGTAGAGTTTGCCCCGTCGCTCGACACCATCGTCCCGATGCTTCGTTCGTTTAAAGGAACGGTCGACTTTGAGGCGGCTGCCGAAACGGTACTCGACTCGGCACTCAACATCAAGATACCTTCGCTGCGCGCGGCGGTTCACATCAAAGGAGACAGTCTGGTGCTGATGGACGGAGAGACCTTTGCCGAAATATCCAAGAAACTCCTGTTTAAGAACAAAGAGCGGAACGTGTTCGACAGTATTTCGGTCAACCTTACCGTAGACGACGGCGACGTTACCATCTACCCGTTCGTGGTTCAGATAGACCGCTACAAAGCTGCCGTGGGAGGAACGCAGGGGCTGGATATGAATTTCGATTATCACATCTCCATCCTCAAGTCGCCCGTGCCGTTCAAGTTGGGGCTGAACATTTCCGGTAATCTGGACGACATGAAGTTCCGACTCGGCAAGGCAAAATATAAAGACGCTGTAACGCCTGTTGCCATCCGAAAGGTAGACAGTACGCGCGTGAACATGGGTAGGAATATCGTCCGCGATTTTGAGCAGGTGATGAACCGGAGCGGCGGACGTATGTCTGCTAAGGCGAGGGAAGCGGAATAACTACGAAACACGAAAGGATGCACCACACATACATACCGTGGGCATCCTTTTGTGTTTTTTGTTTCAGTCTCTGAACAAATACACCTTCGCCCCGAACGAGATGCGGAGGATGTCTTTCATGCTCAGGCTCTTGTTTGTAGCTTTGCTGACGAGGTAAAGCTCGCAGGTACTTATTTCGTAATAAAACGATACGTTGCGCAGCAGCGAGTGGGGAACATCTACCCCGAAGCGCTGTCCCACGAAGATATACGGGCGAATCTTCGTACTGAAGTTGTAATACGAGTTAGGGTATCGTCCCGGCTCTTTCTCCCAAAACTCCTCTCCCGCGATGGTGGTTATGTAAAGCCCGCAGTAGAAAGGCTCCGCCACCCAGCGGTCGGCAAACGTGATGCTCCACGGGATGTAATTCTGCTTCACCGTAAACGTCAGCCGGAACTTGCTGGCATATTTCTTGGGCAGGTAGCCGATGAGGAAGTCTGTTTCCCACTGGCGGCGTTTCCCGTAGTCCCATCCCACTCCTACGCTCGATACGCCCATGCCTCCGGCGTACTGCCATTTGGCGTGAGTAGGCTTCAGCCGTTCCCAGCCTTTATATTTCAGGTGTACGCGCTTGTCCCATTTCCGTGGGGCGGCAAGCGAGTCGGACGAAGCTGCCCGGGCAGACACCAAGACGACGCATAACAACAAGTTAGTAATAAACCACTTCATAGGTATAATCGTTTTCGTTGATGGTAAAATAAAGATACGCCCGCTTTTTTGCACACGGACACTGGTAATACAGCGTACCGTCGTCGAAAAAATCGTTCACCGTAATGTTATGCCCGTGTCCGTGGATACAGAATTGCAGTTTCGGGAATTGGTCGATGATATAGTGGAAAATGGGAGCCACGTTGTTGTTAAACTGCTCCGAGTAAGGAGCGGCGTGCATCGCCACCACTGTCTTCTCCACCTCCGGCGTGAGCGATGCAAGCTCGTTTGACAGGAAAGTGAAGTCGGGGACGGCATCGGTGTAGTCAAACTCCAGTGCATTGGTGTTCAGGCAGATGAAGCGCGTATTGCCATACGTAAACGCAAAATCCTCTTCCCCGAAAATGATGTTGAACACCTCTTTCCCCGTGGCAAGGCAGTCGTGATTCCCCAGCAAACACACGTAAGGCACGTTCAGGCGGTTCAGTATGTCGCGTTGTTTCTCAAATTCCAGCTTCGCTCCGAAGTCCGACAGGTCTCCCGTATGCACCACAAAGTCCACGTCCGTGCGCCGGTTGATAGCCTCCACCGCATCCTCCGTTTCATCGTACCACCGTTGCGTATCGCTGATAACGGCAAAGGCAAATTCCTTTCTTCCTTTACCCGTTTCCTCGATAATCGCGATGTTCTTCTCGTTGATACCCGTCTCCCCGTCGATGTCCAAGTCATACGGATGATACTCTATCATGTCACACCCCGCCAACAGCAGGCACACCGTGAGCAAAAAAGTTGAAATTTGGTTTTTCTGTGTCATGGCTGTTACATTTCTGTTGCAAAGAACGGAAGAAAAAACCAATCTTCCGTTTTCAGATATTCGGGAAAAATGTTCGATTTGAAAGAAGATGAATGAAAACGGTGGTTTTTTGAACACCGCATGTCCCGTAGGTTAGATAAAATGAACATCTTCCATTAGTCCGTGTAGGGGCGTATCGCATACGCCCTGAATACGCAGATTATCCATGTGGATGCTTTCGGGCGTATGCGATACGCCTCTACAATTAAAAAAATCAGGCAGGCTTTGAGACAATGGAAACTAAAATATTGTATATTAGCGCATGTAATCCCAAAAAGTAATACGAACTGAAAAATCCCAATTTTTAGGTATTTCATAACTGCCTGCGATGCTGTTACTTTGCGGTATCGAATTTTAATAATGAAGACAATGAAAAAAATTGGTATTTTTTATGGTTCTACAACAGGCACTACCGAGTCTGTTGCACGCATGATTGCTGAAAAATTAGGTGTGGCTGCTGCCGATGTGCACGATGTGAGCAAGATGACTGCCGAGCTTGCCGGGAGTTACGAAGCATTGGTGCTGGGTACTTCGACATGGGGCGACGGCGAACTGCAAGACGACTGGTACGACGGTGTTAAGGTGTTGAAAGGGATGAACCTCTCCGATAAAGTGATTGCCCTGTTCGGCTGCGGCGACTCGGAATCTTACTCCGATACTTTCTGCGACGGCATGGGGGTTATCTACGAAGACCTGAAAGACAGCGGATGTCGTTTCGTGGGGGCTGTGCCCGACACCGGATATACGTACAGCTCGTCTATCGCCGTGACAGACGGAAAGTTTGTAGGGCTGGCTATCGACGAAATGAACGAAAGCGACAAAACCGAGGCGCGCGTATCGGCATGGACCGACCTGCTGAAAGCTGACTTGGCATAACCCTTTTCTCTCTGTTTCTAACGAAGTTTCACTGACACATATATAAATCGAAAAAGCCTATGATAACCCCCGATATTCATCCTTCCGAACTGAAAGTGTTCCTCAACCACGTTTACGAGTTTAAGAAAGGCGTGCGCCAGATGGTGCTTTACACCACCAACAAGAAGTACGAAGACTTTGCCGTAAACCGCCTGAAAAGCCAGCATATCCGTTTCGTTATCCAGCCCGTGGACGGCGAGCGCATCAACTTGTTTTTCGGCAAGGCGGAGTGCATCGAAGCCATCCGTCTGATGGTGACCCGCCCGCTGAACATGCTCACGCCCGAAGAAGATTTCATACTGGGGGCGATGTTAGGCTACGATATATGTGCGCAGTGCAAGCGTTACTGCGACCGCAAGACGCGCAAACGCTGCACGATGAAAAAACAGTAACTGAAGGGTGAATAATGAATGGCAGACAGGGCATCGCCGTCATTCATTATTCACTCTTCCGCTTTTCTTTATATATTCCTTTTCCATTCAGCCACCGTGACCGTTCGCTTCTGCTCGCAGGAAAAGCACGAAAATACACACACGCCAATACACCGGAGGAAACTTTTTTGTAGAAACACAAGCCGGTTTATAGAGATTATTCATAATTTTGCATCCGTTTGTTACAGACTGAAACAATTTAACAACAGATAAAACTATGATAACATTTGTATTGAGCCTTGTGGCCCTTGTGGTGGGCTACCTTGTTTACGGGCGCATTGTAGAGCGGGTGTTTGCTCCCGACGACCGTCCCACCCCGGCGGTAAGCATGGCAGACGGGGTAGATTACGTGGTGCTTCCCGGATGGAAAATTTTCATGATTCAGTTTCTGAACATTGCAGGCACAGGCCCTATCTTCGGGGCGATTATGGGTGCCAAGTTCGGTCCTTCTGCCTACCTGTGGATTGTTTTCGGGTGTATCTTTGCCGGAGCCGTCCACGATTACCTGAGCGGTATGCTTTCCATGCGCCACGGCGGGGCAGGGTTGCCCGAACTGGTGGGCGCTTACTTGGGCGGACGCACCAAGAAAGTGATGCTGGTATTCTCCGTCTTCCTGCTGCTGATGGTAGGTGCCGTGTTCGTGTATAGCCCGGCAATCATTCTCGGCAAGCTGTGCAGCGATTCGCTCACGTGGGTCTACATCTGGTGCCTCATCATTTTTGTTTACTATTTCCTTGCCACCATGTTGCCTATCGACAAAATCATCGGCCGCATCTATCCGCTTTTCGCCATAGCCATGCTGTTTATGGCAGTGGCATTGATGGTCGTGCTTTTCGTCAGATGGCCCTCCCTGCCCGAACTGATCGACGGGCTTGCCAACATGAATCCGTCTTTGGGTACGATATTCCCCTGCCTGTTCATCACCATCGCCTGCGGAGCCATCAGCGGTTTCCATGCCACCCAGAGTCCGCTTATGGCACGCTGTATCAAGAGCGAACGTCAAGGGCGGCCCTTGTTTTACGGTGCGATGATAACCGAAGGCGTGGTAGCATTGATATGGGCCACCGTGTCTATGTATTTCTTCTATGGAGGTGCCGCCGGCGAGCTGGGCGTACCTGCCACGCTCCAAGCCCCCGAAGTGGTTACCACCGTATCTCAAGGATGGTTGGGAGTATTCGGCGGAGCTTTGGCGATACTGGGCGTAGTGGCAGCCCCCATCACCAGCGGAGACACCGCCCTGCGCAGTGCCCGGCTCATCATAGCCGAGTTCCTGCATCTGGAGCAACACACCATCCGCAAGCGCATCTATATCTGCATCCCCGTATTCGGTGTCACGCTGGCACTCCTGTGGTATAACATTGCCGATGAAGACGGGTTCAACGTGATATGGAATTACTTCGGATGGGCAAACCAGACTTTGGCAGTATTCACGCTCTGGACGTTGACGGTTTATTTAGTGCGCAAGAAAAAGAATTACTGGATTACCCTCCTGCCGGCGATGTTTATGACAGCGGTCTGCATTTCTTTCCTGCTCATCTCCGACAACAGTTTCGGGTTGCCTCCCGTCGTGGGCTATGTATCGGCAGCCGTGGCATTCGTTTTGTCGGGCTTGCTTTTTGCCGTGTGGAAAACCCGGTGCGTGAAATGAAGTGTGTGTACCGGCGTAGAAAATAAAAAGCAATGAAATTTGAAAAATGTGGTGAGAACAGCCTATCTTTGCCGGCATGAAATACATTTATCTGTCAGTAGGCACACTCTCTTTAGCGCTGGGTGTGGCGGGCATCTTCTTGCCTGTCTTGCCCACCACGCCTTTTCTGCTCCTCACCGCCGCCCTTTACTTCCGCAGTTCGCCGAGGGCGTATGCGTGGCTGCTCCGTCATAAATACTTGGGTGAGTACATCCGCAGTTTCCGTGAAGACCGCGCCATCCCCCTGCGTGCCAAAATCGTGTCGCTCACGCTGCTCTGGCTCACCTCGCTCCACTGCATCCTGCTGCTGTTCCACCCGTGGTGGCTCAAGGCGCTGATGCTTGCCGTGGCTGCGGGCATTACCGTCTATATCACCTCGTTTAAAACCCGCCGCAGCCATGAGTAAGCTCGTGTTCCGTCCGCGCGCCGAGGCGATACGGCGCATGAACCGCTGGGGGAGCGAACGCCGCGAGTTCTTCTTCCTGATCGATTTCGATGAGGCGCACTGCTTGGTAGAACCGTTGGAAGAAATCCCCGCCGATGAGCTTCGGTATGTTTTCCCCGGTCGTTCGAATACCGATGAACCGCTCTTGCCGTTGCGTCACTCCGTCTTATGGGAAGCATTTCCGCAGCCGTTTGAAGCCTACCGTCGCTCGTTCGATGTGGTGAGACGGAACATCTACGCCGGCAACTCGTTCCTCACCAATCTTACCTGCGCCACACCCGTAACGACAAACCTTTCACTGCTCGACGTGTTCCGCCATACCCAAGCCCGCTACAAGCTCTGGCTGAAAGACCGCTTCACGGTGTTCTCGCCCGAAATCTTCGTGCGCATCGCCGACGGGTTCGTGTATTCACATCCCATGAAGGGAACCATCGATGCCTTGCTGCCCGATGCCGCCTCCCGCCTGCTGAACGATGAGAAAGAGTCTGCCGAACACGCCACGATAACCGACCTGATACGCAACGACCTGAGCCGGATAGCTACCGAAGTAACCGTAACCCGCTATCGCTACTTAGACCGCCTGCAGACCCACCGCGGCGCGTTGCTCCAGATGAGTTCGGAGATACGCGGACGCCTCCCCGACGATTACCGCGAGCGGCTGGGCGACCTCTTTTTCCGTCTCCTTCCTGCCGGCTCGATAACCGGTGCGCCGAAGCGGAAAACCGTGGAAATCATCCGCGAGGCAGAGACCTGCGAGCGTGGATTCTACACCGGCATCATGGGCTGGTTCGACGGGACGAACCTCGACAGCGCGGTGCTGATTCGCTTCCTCGAACAGCGTCCCGACGGGTCGATGGTGTTCAAGAGCGGCGGAGGCATCACCTTTATGAGCGATGCGCGCAGCGAGTACGAAGAAATGATACAAAAAGTTTATGTGCCGATTTATTGAAACGATACGGATAGAAGGGGGCAGGGCGTGGAACCTCGACCTGCATAACCGGCGGATGAACGCCACGCGCGCCGCCGTATGGGGTGGGGTAGAACCGCTCCGGCTGGAGGACGTGATTCACCCTGGAGGTTATGCCGGCCGGACGCGCTGCCGCGTGGTGTACGGGCGCGAGGTGGAGCAGGTGGAATATTTCCCCTACCGCATACGCCCCGTGAAGAGTCTGACGATGGTAGATTGCGATGAGGCGGACTATCGTTACAAGAGCGCCGACCGCTCGCTGCTCGACCGTCTGTTTGCCCTGCGCGGAGCGGCAGACGACGTGCTGATAGTGCGTCGCGGACTGATTACCGACACTTCGATAGCCAACGTCGCCCTGTGGGACGGAACGGGGTGGTACACTCCCTCACATCCCCTGCTCTGCGGCACCCGGCGCGCCTCGCTCTTGGCTCAGGGAGTGCTGGCAGAGCGCGACATCCCCGCCACCGAAGTGGGAAGGTATCAGAAGATGCGCCTTTTCAACGCCATGATTCCCTTCGGAGAGGTGGAACTGCCTTGCGCTGCCGTCTCATATCACTCCACCAACTCGTAACTGCTCACCTGAATGGGCATGTCCAAGTTATGAAGCACCTTTTCAAGCATGATGCCCTCCAAGTTGTTATACTCGTAGCCGAAAGTGGCGCGGATGCCTTGCAGGATGAACTGCGTGGCGCGGTCTAAGGCGATGGGCAGGCTGTCGCCCTGCATGAGCGACCCCGTAACCACGCTGGTAAACGTGTCGCCCGTGCCCGGATAATGAGCCGGCAGGTAAGGACACGTCACCTTCCAGTAACGGCGGGCGGTGCGGTTATAGGCATACACCGACGTCGTATGCAGATTGTCTGCCACCGGTACGCTCGTCACGATAACGATTTCCGGACCCTTTGCGGCAAGTTCGCGCAGGGCGGTCTTCAGCTCGTCGTCCGTCACCGTAGGCTGATACGGCTTGCCCCACAGCAGAAACATCTCCGTAAGGTTCGGCGTAATGATGTCGGCGTTCCATGCCAGCGTCTTCATCTCGGTCACCATCTCCTCCGAGATTCCCTTATACAGGCTCCCGTTGTCGCCTAATACCGGGTCTACCACCACCAAGTCGGTGGGCCGGCGGAACTTGCGGATAAAGTCTTTTACTATTTGAGCTTGGCGGGGCGAACCCAAATAACCCGTGTAAAACGTGTCGAACCGGATGTTCAGTTGCTCCCACTTCTCAATGATGCGGCTCATCTCGTCCGTCAGGTCGAGGAACGAATATACCGGATACTGCGTGTGGGTAGACAGCACGGCGGTAGGCAGCGGACACACCTGAAAGCCCATCGACGACAGGATGGGGATAACCGCCATGAGCGACACCCGTCCCACGCCCGAAAGGTCATGCACCGCCACAATCTTTTTTGTCTGATTCTGAAACAGCACGCTCGGTTTCCGTTGCGTCTCCGCCGCCTTCCGCCGTTTGGTTTTCTGCGCTTGTTCCCATGCCGCCTTGCGCGCCTGATACAGTTCGTACTGTTTTTCTATGTAATTATCTGCCATGACAATGTCGGTTTTAAAAGTAAGCTACGGCGCAAATGTACGAAAAATAATGTACCCCCGGCGCGCCTTGTCGGTCGAAAATACACTTTAAAAATAAGCCAAACCATTAGGATATTCGCGGATTTTGCCTATATTTGCCCCTAATTTACTATGTATTAATTTAAAATCTTCATTAACTTATGTTCAACAAACATCCAAAAGGACTGGTCGCAGCTTCATTGGCAAACTTGGGGGAACGTTTTGGGTTTTATACCATGATGGCGATTTTGGTGCTTTTCTTGCAGGCTAAATTCGCTTTGAGCCCGAAAGAAGCCGGTCTGATTTATTCTACATTTTATTTTTCTATTTACATCTTGGCATTGGTGGGAGGTGTGATAGCCGACAAAACTCGTAACTATAAAGGTACTATCCTGACGGGGATTGTGCTGATGGCGGTGGGATACGTTCTGCTTGCAATCCCTTCCGAGGCTACCGAGGCTAACAAAACGATGCTGCTCACGATGACTTGCGTGGCACTGTTTGTCATCGCTTTCGGAAACGGACTGTTCAAGGGAAACCTTCAGGCGCTGGTAGGACAGATGTACGACAATCCGAAGTACGCCAGTATGCGCGACTCCGGCTTCTCGCTCTTCTACATGTTTATCAACATCGGAGCCATCTTCGCTCCGCCTGCTGCCGTGGGCGTGCGTAACTGGTGGCTGATTCATAACGGCTTTGCCTATAATGCAGACCTGCCCGAACTGTGTCACGGACACTTGGCGGGAACGCTTCAGCCGCAGGCAGCCGAAAACTTCCGTGCGCTGGCTGCCGAAGTGAGCGGACAGGCGGTGACCGACCTCGATGCCTTCGCCCACGCTTACCTCAACGTGTTCTCTACGGGATTCCATTACGCTTTTGCAGTGGCTATCGCGGCTATGCTGCTCTCGCTGGCAATCTACGTGATAAACAAACGCCGCTTCCCCGACCCCGCATCGAAAGAAACCGCAGCAAAGGGTGGCGCGGCAGCGGTAGAAATGAGTCCGCAGGAAGTAAGACAACGCATCATGGCGCTGTTTGCCGTGTTTGGCGTGGTAATCTTCTTCTGGTTCTCGTTCCACCAAAACGGGTTGACCCTTACGCTCTTTGCTAAAGAATACACCGACCTGAACCTCTTCGGTATGCCTATCACCGCCGAGCTGTTCCAGTCGCTGAACCCCTTCTTCGTGGTGTTCCTCACCCCGCTGGTAATGGCAGTGTTCGCCCGTCAGCGCGCGCGTGGCAAAGAACCCTCTACGCCGAAGAAGATTGCCATCGGTATGGGTATCGCCGCTACCGGATTCGTCATCATGGCGTTAGGTTCATACTTTGCCAACCTTCCGCTTCATGCCGACATCATCGCTGCCGGAGTATCGCCCGTTAAAGTGACTCCGCTGCTGCTGATGGCTACTTACTTGGTGCTCACCATTGCCGAGCTGTACATCTCGCCGCTGGGCATCTCGTTCGTGTCGAAAGTTGCGCCTCCCAAGTATCAGGGCATCATGCAAGGCGGATGGTTAGGAGCTACCGCCGTGGGTAACCAGCTGCTGTTCATCGGCGCTGTGTTATACGAGTCTATCCCCATCTGGATGACGTGGACGGTATTCGTGGTGGCTTGCTGCATCTCGATGTTCACCATGCTCTTCATGCTGAAGTGGCTGGAGCGCGTAGCCAAATAATATTTTTCTTCATAACATTCCGCCTCCGGGCGAACATACAGAACCGCTGGGAAACCCTGCCGCTTGCGTAGGGGATTCTTAGCGGTTCGGTGCTTTATTCCATGCGGATGAGATCCGGCATAACTTGCTTTATCGGAAAATTAAAACAGGCTCTTATTTAGGCTGTGAAAAAATACGGAAATAAAAAACAACTATTTTCTTGTTTTGTTCGTTGTAATTCAATGTTTTTTCGTAACTTCGCGCCTGATTTAGAAAATATTAGTAATGATTAGTGATAAACTTTTAACTCCGGACTATATCTTCGAATCGAGTTGGGAAGTTTGTAATAAGGTTGGAGGTATCTATACCGTACTTTCTACACGGGCGAAGACATTGCAGGAAGCATTTCCGGACAGACTTTTTTTCATCGGACCAGACGTTTGGTCCGGCAAAGAGAACCCTTTGTTTACCGAAGACGATGAGTTGCTGAAAGCATGGAGAACAGAAGCGGAAACGAAGGATAATCTGAAAATCCGGGTAGGACGATGGAACATCCCCGGAAACCCGATAACAATATTGGTAGACTTTACTCCCTTTTATGCCGTAAAAAATGATATCTATACGCAGGCTTGGCTTGATTTTCAAGTAGATTCGCTTCATGCTTATGGCGATTACGACGAAGCCTCGATGTTCTCGTACGCGGCAGGAAAAGTGGTTGAAAGTTATTACCGCCATAACCTGACAGTTGCCGACAAGGTGATTTATCACGCCAACGAGTGGATGACCGGACTCGGTGCTTTATATATTCAGAAACACGTTCCTCAGATAGCGACTGTTTTTACTACCCACGCTACTTCTATCGGCAGGTCTATTGCCGGAAACAACAAACCCCTTTACGATTATTTATTTGCTTACAACGGCGACCAGATGGCACGCGAACTGAACATGGAATCGAAACATTCCATCGAAAAACAGACGGCGCACCATGTGGACTGCTTCACTACCGTGAGCGACATTACCGACAACGAGTGTAAGGAACTGTTGGAAAAACAGGCAGACGTGGTGCTGGTCAACGGCTTTGAAGACGACTTCGTTCCGAAAGGAAGAAGTTACAGCGCAAAACGCCAGAAAGCACGCAAGGCGCTGCTGAACGTGGCAAACAAGCTGCTGGGTACCCGGCTGGGAGACGACACCATGCTGGTGGGAACGAGCGGACGATACGAGTTCAAGAATAAAGGCATAAACGTGTACTTGGAGGCGCTGAACCGCTTGACGCGCGACAAGAACCTGAAACGGGATGTGCTGGCGTTTGTCAGTGTGCCGGGATGGGTGGGAGAACCGCGCAAAGACTTGGCTGAACGGCTGAAGAGCAAGGAAGACTTTGATACCCCCCTCGAATGTCCGTTTATCACCCACTGGCTGCATAACATGAGCCATGACCAAGTGCTCGATATGTTGAAATATTTGAACATGTCGAACGCTAAAGACATGCGCGTGAAAGTAATCTTCGTGCCCTGCTACCTCGACGGTAACGACGGCATCGTAAACTTGGCTTATTACGACCTGATGCCCGGATTCGACCTTACGGTATATCCCTCTTACTACGAGCCGTGGGGCTACACGCCGCTGGAAAGCATGGCGTTTAAAGTTCCTACCATTACGACAGACCTTGCCGGATTCGGACTTTGGGTCAACACCTTGAAAGGACACTACGCCACACTGCAAGACGGTGTAAAAGTAATTCACCGCACCGACTATAACTATTCGGAGGTGGCAGATGCCATACGCGACACGCTGACCGAATATTCGGCGCTCTCGCCCAAAGAAATCGACAAGGTGCGGAAAAACGCAGCCGCCGTTGCTGAACAGGCTCTGTGGAAATATTTTATCAAAAACTATTACGTGGCTTACGACGTGGCGTTGCGTAACGCAGCCAAACGTCTTGAGGAAAACAAATTTTGAAACCAAATTTAAAACTTGAGATATGAAAGTCAAAACTAATTATGTGAATGCTCCGGTGTGGAAAGAAGTGAACGTTAAGTCGCGCATTCCGGAATCATTGAAGATGTTGGAAGAAATGGCTCGCAATATCTGGTGGGCTTGGAATGACGAAGCAACTGAAATGTTCAGAGAACTCGACCCCGAACTGTGGTCGTTCGTAAAACAGAATCCGGTTGCGCTGTTGGAACGTTTGAGCTACGAAAAGCTCGAAGCATTGTGTAACAACAAGGAAGTATTAAGCAGAATCAATCATATTTACGATAAGTTTAAAACCTATGTCAACACCAAACCCGACGCCTCTCGGCCGTCGGTAGCTTACTTCTGTATGGAGTACGGTTTGACTCACGTGCTGAAAATCTATTCGGGAGGTCTGGGTATCCTTGCCGGCGACTACCTGAAAGAGGCTTCAGACAGTAACGTGGATATGTGTGGTATCGGTTTCCTGTACCGCTACGGATACTTCGACCAAAGCCTGTCGATGGACGGACAGCAGATTGCAAACTACGAAGCGCAGAACTTCGGAAGCCTGCCCATCGAACGTGTGATGGACGAAAACGGAAGCCCGCTGGTGCTCGACGTTCCTTACCTCAACTACTACGTTCATGCGTATGTATGGAAAGTCAACGTAGGACGTGTGCCTCTCTACTTGCTGGATACCGATAACGAAATGAACAGCGAGTTCGACCGCCCCATCACGTACCAGCTTTACGGAGGCGACTGGGAAAACCGCTTGAAACAGGAAATCCTGCTGGGTATCGGCGGTGTATTGCTGCTGAAACGCCTCGGCATCAAGAAAGACGTTTACCACTGTAACGAGGGACACGCCGCTCTGTGTAACGTACAGCGCTTGTGCGACTACGTGGAAAGCGGAATGTCGTTCGAAGAAGCTCTCGAAGTGGTACGCGCTTCTTCACTCTATACGGTTCACACGCCGGTGCCTGCCGGACACGACTACTTCGACGAAGGGCTGTTCGGAAAATACATGGGCGGATATCCGCAGCGCATGGGCATCAGTTGGCAGGAACTGATGGACTTGGGACGCATCAACCCGGGCGACAACAACGAACGTTTCTGTATGTCGACCTTCGCTTGCAACACCTGTCAGGAAGTAAACGGCGTAAGCTGGCTTCACGGAAAAGTTTCGCAGGAAATGTTTGCAGGCATCTGGAAGGGATACTTCCCCGAAGAAAACCACGTGGGATACGTTACCAACGGCGTTCACTTCCCCACATGGTGTGCATCGGAATGGAAAGCCCTGTACAGCAAGTATTTCGATAAGAACTTCATGGCAGACCAGTCGAACCCCTCTATCTGGGAAAAGATTTACAACGTGCCCGACGAAGAAATCTGGCAAACCCGTATGGCGCTGAAGAATAAGCTGATCAACTACGTGCGCAACCAGTACCGCGATACGTGGCTGAAGAATCAGGGAGACCCCTCGCGCGTGGTTACGCTGATGGATAAAATCAACCCCAACGCGCTGCTCATCGGTTTTGCCCGCCGCTTCGCTACTTATAAGCGTGCACACCTGCTGTTTACCGACCTCGACCGCTTGTCGAAGATTGTAAACAACCCCGACTATCCGGTGCAGTTCCTCTTCGCAGGAAAAGCTCACCCGCACGACGGAGCCGGACAGGGATTGATTAAGAAGATTGTAGAAATCTCTCGCCGTCCGGAGTTCATGGGTAAGATTATCTTCCTCGAAAACTACGATATGAAGCTGGCACGCCGCCTCGTTTCGGGTGTCGACATCTGGATGAACACCCCGACCCGTCCGCTCGAAGCATCGGGTACGTCGGGCGAAAAAGCGCTGATGAACGGTGTGGTAAACTTCTCTGTACTCGACGGATGGTGGCTGGAAGGCTACCGCGAAGGGGCAGGATGGGCGCTTACCGAAAAGCGTACTTACCAGAATCAGGAATACCAAGACCAGCTGGATGCCGCTACCATTTACAGCATCCTCGAAACCGAAATCCTGCCGCTGTATTACGCGCGTAACAAGAAGGGATATTCTGAAGGCTGGGTGAAGACCATCAAGAACTCAATCGCGCAGATTGCTCCTCACTATACGATGAAACGCCAGCTTGACGACTACTACACGAAGTTCTACACCAAAGAAGCAGAACGCTTCCACGCACTGGCTGCCAACAACTTCGAAAAGGTGAAAGAACTGGCTGCATGGCAGGAAGAAGTGGCTGCGAAGTGGGATTCTATCCAAATCGTTTCAATGGATAAATCGCAGGAGCTGCGTCAGGGCAACGTGGAAAGCGGAAAAGATTACACCATTACTTGCGTGGTAGACGAAAAAGGACTGAACGATGCCATCGGTATCGAGCAGGTTATTACTTACACCAGCGTAGAAGGCAAAGAACACATCTACTCGGTTGCGCCGATGAAGATGATCAAGCGCGAAGGCGACCTGTATACGTTCCAAGTAATCAACAGCCTGTCGAACGCCGGCAGCTTCAAGGTGTCTTACCGTATGTTCCCGAAACATCCGTACTTGGCTCACCGTCAGGAGTTCTGCTACGTGCGCTGGTTTAATATGGACTAAAATACTGTCGTGAGACAGATACTTTGCTTTTCATGAATTTTTAATTTTAAATTCACAGTGACAAGCTGCGGTTTCTCCGGTGGGAGGAGCCGCAGCGTTTTTATACCCTCTTGTGTTGGCAAATTGCAGGTATTCGTTTTTTTATTCCACCGGATTTCGTATATTTGCGCATCACCCTAATCATGAAACCGATATGAAGATACTCATAGTAGAAGACGACAACGACCTGCGCGAGATAACCACCCGCTCGCTCGAAAAAGAACGCTACGTGGTGTCGCAGGCTCCCGACTACATGACGGCACTCCGCAAGATAGAGGATTATGATTACGACTGCATCCTGCTCGACATCATGCTGCCCGACGGCAACGGACTCGACCTGCTCGGTGAGCTGCGTGCGCTGGGCAAACGTACGAATGTGATTATCCTCTCGGCAAAAGACTCGTTAGAGGACAAGGTGAAGGGATTAGACCTCGGAGCAGACGATTACCTGCCCAAACCTTACCACCTTGCCGAACTCCATGCCCGCCTGAAAAGCCTCTTCCGACGCAACACGCGCGAAGGAGAACACACCATCCGGTACGGGAACATCGAGCTTGTCCCCGACCTCTTCAAGGTGCTGATAGGAGGGAAGGAAGTGGAGCTGAACCGCAAGGAGTACGACATTCTTTCATACTTCATGCTGCGTCCCGGACGGCTGGTCAACAAGAACACGCTGGCAGAATCGGTGTGGGGCGACCACATCGACCAAGTGGATAACTTCGATTTCATCTACGCCCAGATAAAAAACCTGCGCCGCCACCTGAAAGAAGCGGGAGCCACGCCGGAACTGAAGGCTGTTTACGGAATCGGCTATAAATTTGTGATAGAATGAAGCTCTTCCATCTCGTTATGTGGCGCGTGTCCGCCTTGCTCGTGGCAATCCTCACGGTGTGGGCGGTGTTCTTTTACTGGGCTATCATCGAGGAGGTAAACGATGAGACCGACGACTCGCTGGGCGATTACGCCGAGACGCTCATCATCCGCTGGCTGTCGGGCGAAGAGATGCCCTCGAAAAACAGCGGCTCGAACAACCAGTATTACCTCTACGAAGTGAGCGAAGAATACGCCCGCTCGTATCCCCACATTACGTACCGCGACGAGACGGTGTATATCGAAGAAAAAAAAGAAACCGAGCCGGCACGTGTGCTCATGACCATCTTCCAAACCGATGACGGACGCTACATGGAGCTGGTGGTTTACGCTCCCACCATCGAGAAACTCGACCTGCGGCGCGCCCTCTTGGGGTGGATTGTTTTCCTCTACGTGTTGCTGCTCCTCGCCATCCTTGCCGTCAATGCGTGGGTGTTCCAGCGCAACATGAAACCCCTCTACCGCTTGCTCGACTGGCTGGACCGCTACCGTCTGGGCGGCAAAAACAAACCTCTGACAAATGAAACCTCCATCTCGGAATTCCGTAAGCTAAACGATGCGGCGGTGGTGTTCACCGAGCGCAGCGAGAAAGTGTACGAACAGCAGAAACTTTTCATCGGAAACGCCTCCCACGAGATGCAGACTCCCCTTGCCATCTCCCTCAACCGGCTGGAAATGTTGATGGAAGACGACACGCTTACCGAGAAACAGCTCTCCGAGCTTGCCAAGACCCATCAGACGCTGGAGTCGCTGACGCGCATGAACCGCTCGCTCTTGCTGCTGTGTAAGATAGAGAACCACCAGTTCTCCGACGAGAAAGAAATCTGCCTGAACAAGCTATTCCGCACCTACCTCGACGATTATCAGGAGGTATACGCCTACCGCCACATCCGGGTAGAAGTGACCGAAGCCGCCACTTTCCGCGTAACGATGAGCGAGTCGCTGGCATCGGTGCTGGTAGCCAACCTGCTGAAAAACGCCTTCGTACATGCCGACGAAGGTGGCGAGATAACCGTCTCCTTTACCGCGGCCTCCTTCGAAATCAGCAATACGGGCGAACATCCGCTTGACGATAAACGCATCTTCGAACGCTTTTATCAGGGCAGCAAGAAAGAAGGTTCCACGGGACTGGGACTGGCTCTGGTCGACTCCGTATGTAAGGCGAGCCATCTGTCAGTAACTTACCGCTATGCCGACGGCAGGCATGTGTTTACCGTATCGCGCAGCTGATTATGCAGGAAACATAAATTACCTCGATAGGAAATTTTAAGCAGCCTCTGAGCCCAAAATTCATATCGTATTTTGTACCTTTGTATTCTATATACATGATGACAAAAGGGAAGACTAACATAGAGCCGTTTGTTAGTTTAATAAGATTAATGCGATTATGAAGCAATATGAAGCGGTTATAGAAACCTTAGATAAGTTAGGCGGAGTTGCTACTTTAAGTGAATTAAATAAGGAAGTTTTTAAGATAAAAGATTGTGAATGGAAAACGAAAACTCCATTTGCAAGTATTCGTCGTATTGTACAGCAGACTAAAGGTATTTATAAAATAAAGCCGGGATTGTACGGGCTTGAAAAGTATAAGAAGCAAATAGAAGACAGAGGTATAATTGTAGAAACCGAAAAGAATAAAGATTCGGATGCTGTTAAGATGTTTAATCATTCTTATTATCAGGGGATTTTATTGATAATAGGGAAGTTTCATAAAATGCAGACATTTATACCAAAACAAGACAAAAATAAAAAATTTTATGATGGAAGGAAGTTGCAAGAACTTTCTACGCTTAATGAGCTGCCGTCTTATTCTTATCCTCAAATAATAAAGCGTAGTTCTACTATTGATACGATATGGTTTAACGAGCGTAATATGCCTCATTCTTTTTTTGAGATTGAACATTCTACTGATATTCAGAACTCGTTGTTAAAGTTCAATGATTTGCAAGATTTTTATGTAAGAATGACTATTGTTGCAGATATAAAGAGAAAACCTGAATTTGAGGATAAAATGCGTTTTCATGCTTTTGATGAGTTACGTTTGAATAAACGCGTTTCCTTTTTAAGCTATGATACGCTTATTAAGCAATACGAAATGGAATTGGAGAAACAATCATTTGACTTTATACTTTAAAAGAATCATGGAATGAATATGTCATTTGTGTTGCCGTTGAGTCCCTAAAAAACATTGCGGTAGCATCGTTTATTACGTGCGGATGAGTTGACCGGTTCTATTCGTAGGATCGACCGGTTCTACTGTTAGCGTTTTCAGTTTTCTAATTGATTAAAAAACAAACGCATTGGCATCGTTGTTAATTATCACGCACCCCATTATCCAGATTTTCGATGCTCATTTCAAATTCTTTTCAGATTCGTTTCCCATCTTTGCAGTAGCGAAACGATTATCCCACTTTTTAAAATGTATGAATCATGAAGAAATTATTCCTTTTGCTTGTATGCGTGTTTACGTTTTCGACTGCCGCACTTGCCGACAGCGACAAGCCCATCCAGATAGGACAGTTGCCCACACCGGCGCAGACTTTCATCACCACCCATTTCAGTAAGCACAAAGTGGCGCTGGCTAAAATGGAAAGCGATATGCTCTCGAAAAACTACGAGGTGATATTTACCAATGGCGACAAGGTGGAGTTCGACCGCACCGGGGGATGGACGGAGGTGAAATGTACACGGAACCCCGTGCCGGAGGCAATCGTGCCCGCAGCCATACGCGATTACGTGAAGACGAACTATCCCGACGCCGAGATTCTGAAGATAGAACGAAGCAAGAAAGAATACGAAGTGAAGCTCTCTAACCGCTGGGAAATCAAGTTCAACAATCAGATGCAGGTTATCGACATCGACGACTGATGGAAACCATTTTTAAGTGTTGTTAATGAGAATACTATCTCAAATGTTTTACTCTTATTCTTTTTTCTTATAAATTTGCACCCTAAATTTGGGGAGGTTATTTCCTCCCCGCCGAATGTGCAAGTTTTAGGAAATAATAAAAGAAAAACAAGAGAGATAGATTATGAGTAAGAAATTTACCGAATATTCGCAGCTCAACCTGTCGGAAGTAAACAAGGAAGTGCTGAAAAAATGGGATGAGAACGATGTCTTCTCCCGCAGTATGACGGAACGCGAGGGCTGTCCTTCGTTTGTATTCTACGAGGGACCTCCTTCGGCAAACGGTATGCCGGGCATTCATCACGTGATGGCGCGTACCATTAAAGATACTTTCTGCCGATTTAAAACCATGAAGGGATATCAGGTGAAGCGGAAAGCGGGATGGGATACCCACGGGCTGCCCGTCGAACTGGGGGTTGAGAAGGCATTGGGAATTACCAAAGAGGATATCGGTAAAACCATCTCGGTGGCAGAGTATAACCGCCACTGCCGCACGGATGTGATGAAATTCACCAAAGAGTGGACCGACCTTACTCACAAGATGGGTTACTGGGTAGATCTCGATAACCCTTACATCACTTACGATAACCGATACATCGAAACCCTGTGGTGGCTGCTCAAACAGCTCTACGCGAAAGGATTGCTGTATAAAGGATATACCATTCAGCCTTATTCGCCCGCTGCCGGAACGGGACTCAGCTCGCACGAGCTGAACCAGCCCGGATGTTACCGCGACGTGAAAGACCTAACCGTGGTGGCTCAGTTTAAGATGAAAAATCCCAAACCCGAAATGACGGGGTGGGGGACGCCTTACTTCGTGGCGTGGACCACTACGCCGTGGACGCTCCCCTCGAATACCGCCCTCTGCGTAGGACCGAAATATACCTACGTGGCAGTGCGCACCTACAACGCTTATTCGGGCGAGAAGATGACCGTGGTGCTTGCCGAAGACCTGCTCTATACTCACTTCAACAAGAAGGCGGAAGGCATCGCGCTGGCCGACTACAAGCCGGGCGACAAGCTGATTCCCTTCGAGATAGTGGGACGCTACAAGGGTACCGACCTCGTGGGAATGGAGTACGAACAGCTCATCCCGTGGGTGAAACCCGTTGAGGCAGCCGAAGACGGCACGTGGCACGAGGCATCTGCCAAAGCGTTCCGCGTCATCCCCGGCGATTACGTGACCACCGAAGACGGTACGGGTATCGTTCACATCGCGCCCACCTTCGGAGCCGACGACGCTTTCGTGGCACGCGCGGCAGGCATCCCCTCGCTGTTCATGATTACCAAGAAAGGAGAAACCCGCCCGATGGTAGACCTCACGGGTAAGTTCTTCCTGATGAGCGAGCTGGACGAAACATTCGTCAGCACCTGCATCGACGTGGAAAAATACAAGGAATACGAAGGACGCTGGGTGAAAAACGCTTACGACCCCCAGTTCACCATCGACGGAAAATACGACGAAAAGGCGGCTCAGGCAGCCGAATCGCTCGACGTGTACCTCTGCATGATGCTCAAGCAGCAAGGCTTGGCGTTCAAGACCGAGAAACACGTGCATAACTATCCGCACTGCTGGCGCACCGACAAGCCCGTGCTTTACTATCCGCTCGACAGTTGGTTCATCCGCTCTACCGCCTGCAAGGAACGCATGATGGAGCTGAACAAAACCATCAACTGGAAACCTGAATCGACCGGCACAGGACGCTTCGGCAAGTGGCTTGAAAACCTCAACGACTGGAACTTGAGCCGTTCGCGCTACTGGGGTACGCCGTTACCCGTATGGCGCAGCGAAGACGGAGAGGAAAAATGTATCGGCTCGCTTGAAGAACTCTATGCGGAAGTGGAGAAGGCTGTTACCGCAGGCGTCATGGAGTGCAACCCATACAAAAAAGCAGGGTTCGTGCCGGGCGTATATACGAAAGAAAACTATGACCTCATCGACCTCCACCGCCCCTACGTGGATGACATCATCCTCGTTTCGCCGAGCGGAAAACCGATGAAGCGCGAAACCGACCTGATTGACGTGTGGTTCGACTCCGGCTCGATGCCTTACGCCCAACTGCATTACCCGTTCGAAAACAAAGAGCTGATAGACAGCCGTTCATACTATCCCGCCGACTTCATCGCCGAGGGAGTAGACCAGACCCGCGGATGGTTCTTCACGCTCCATGCCATCGCCACGATGGTGTTCGACAGCGTGGCGTTTAAAAACGTGGTGTCAAACGGACTCGTGCTCGACAAAAACGGAAACAAGATGTCGAAACGATTGGGCAACGCCGTCGACCCCTTCGGAGCCATCGAGAAATTCGGTTCCGACCCCCTGCGCTGGTACATGATAACCAACTCCTCGCCGTGGGACAACCTGAAGTTCGATACCGACGGAGTAGACGAAGTGCGCCGCAAATTCTTCGGCACGCTGTATAACACTTACTCGTTCTTCGCCCTCTATGCCAACGTCGACGGATTTACCTACGCCGAACCCGAAGTACCCGTAAGCGAACGTCCCGAAATCGACCGCTGGATACTCTCGCTGCTCAACTCGCTGGTAAAAGATGTTGACGCTTGTTACACCGACTACGAACCCACGAAGGCAGGACGACTGATTACCGATTTCGTAAACGACAATCTCAGCAACTGGTACGTGCGCCTGAACCGCAAACGCTTCTGGGGCAGCTCGATGTCGGCCGATAAGCTCTCGGCATACCAGACGCTGTACGTATGCTTGGAAACCGTGGCACGCCTCATGGCGCCCATCGCACCGTTCTACGCCGACCGCCTGTACATGGACCTCACCTCGGTAACCGGACGCGACAACGTGGTGTCTGTACACTTGGCAAACTTCCCCGTGGCAGACGAGTCGCTCATCGACAAAGAATTAGAGGCACGTATGCAGATGGCACAAGACGTTACCTCGATGGTGCTCGCCCTGCGCCGCAAGGTGAACATCAAGGTGCGCCAACCCCTGCAATGTATCATGGTGCCGGTGGTAGACGAGGAGCAACGCCGCCACATCGAAGCCGTGAAAGACTTGATAATGAGCGAAGTAAATGTGAAAGAACTCCGCTTCGTGGAAGGCGATTCGGGCGTGCTGGTAAAACGTGTGAAGTGCGACTTCAAGAAGCTCGGACCTAAGTTCGGCAAGCAGATGAAAGCCGTGGCAGCCGCCGTGTCGGGAATGACGCAAGAAGAAATCGCACGCTTGGAGCGTGAAGGCAGCTACACGTTCATCCTCGACGGTGCGGAAGCTGTGGTCGAAGCCGCCGACGTCGACATCTTCAGCGAAGACATCCCCGGATGGCTCGTGGCAAACGAAGGCCGCCTCACCGTGGCGCTCGAAGTTACCGTAACCGACGAGCTTCGCCGCGAAGGTATCGCCCGCGAACTGGTAAACCGCATCCAGAACATCCGTAAGAGCAGCGGTTTCGAAATAACCGACAAGATAGACATTGTTTTGTCGAAAAATCCGAACACCGATGATGCGGTAACCGAATATAATACGTATATTTGCAACCAAGTATTGGCAAACTCGTTGACGCTTGCCGACGAAGTGGCGGATGCCACCGAGCTGAGCTTCGACGACTATTCGCTGATGATAAAGGTAACCAAATTGTGAGAAAAGAACACATCCGTCTCTGCGTCCTCGTGCTGAGGACGCGGAAGACCGGATACTATTAATTAACTTTTTAAAACTTAAAAACTATGGCTGAAAAAACGAGATATTCGGATGCCGAACTCGAGGAGTTCCGCGCCATTATCATGGAAAAACTTCAGCTCGCCGAGCGCGACTATGAGAAATTAAAAAGTAGTATCATGAACACCGACGGAAACGATACCGACGATACTTCGCCCACCTACAAGGTGCTTGAAGAAGGCGCCAACACGCTTTCGAAAGAAGAAACCACCCGTCTGGCATCCCGTCAGTTGAAATTCATCCAGAACCTGCGTGCGGCACTGGTGCGCATCGAGAACAAAACGTACGGAATCTGCCGTGAAACCGGCAAGCTGATTCCTGCCGAACGCCTCCGGGCGGTTCCTCACGCTACGTTGAGCATCGAAGCAAAACAGGCCGGAAAGAAATAATTAAACAAGTAAAAAAAAGAAGGGGAGGCGGTGTGTCTCCCCGTTTCAATACCTGCGTATGAAGAAATGGCTCACTCAGGGGCGGCTGGCTGCCCTGATTGTTTTTTTGGTATTAGTGATTGATCAGGTAATCAAGATTGCGGTGAAAACCAACATGGCGCTCCACGAAAACATCCGCGTCACCGACTGGTTTTACATCTATTTCACCGAAAACCCCGGCATGGCGTTCGGTTTGGAGATATTCGCCAAACTGTTTCTCACGCTGTTCCGCATCGTGGCTGTAATCCTCATCACATGGTATCTGGTTTCAATCGTGCGCCGCAAGGAACGCCGCGTGGCAAACGGATACGTGGTCTGCCTCGCGCTGATACTCGCCGGAGCCGTGGGAAACATCATCGACTGTGTGTTCTACGGCGAAATATTCTCAGAGAGCACTCCCTTTCAGGTGGCTACGTGGACTCCCATCGGAGAAGGCTATGCCGACTGGCTTCACGGAAAGGTGGTCGACATGTTCTACTTCCCGATTATCGACACCTACTGGCCGCAGTGGATGCCGTGGGTGGGTGGCGACCATTTCATCTTCTTCAGCCCGATATTCAACTTTGCCGATGCCTCAATCAGTTGCGGCATCATCGCCCTGCTGATATTTTACAGCCGTTACCTGAACACCAAAGAAGAGCATGAAAAAAAGTAAGAGATACGCAAGTTGGCTTGTGGCAGCAGCCGTGACAGGCGCACTGGCGGGATGTGGAAAGCAGATTCCGTCCGACATCATCCAGCCTGCCGAAATGGAAAATCTGTTGTACGATTACCACCTCGGCACCACGCTGCAAGGCGAATTGCCCCATACCGAAAGTTACAAGAAGGAGGCTTACGCGGAGTATGTGTTCCGCAAACACGGCGTGACCGAGGCAGAGTTCGACTCGTCGATGGTGTGGTACTCGCGTCACGGTGAGGAGTTGGCTGCCATCTACGACAATCTGCTGAAACGCTTCGAGGCCGACGGAAAACAGGTGCGCAAGTTTGCCGACCGGCGCAGCGGGCAGACCTCGCTTACGCTCTTCCGCGACACGGTAGACATGCCTTCGCTTTACTGGCTCTCATCGTCTGAACTGACCAATAAGGTGACTTTCGAACTGCGTGCCGACACCTCGTTCAGGCCTCACGACGGCATGACGTGGGAGGCGAATTTCCTTTTCATGCCTCAAGCCCGCCAAAAAGCCAAAGCGGTGATGGGACTGAACTTTACCTTCGACAACGACAGCACGCAAGGCATTACGCGCGTCATCACCTCGTCGGGGACGCAGCGCCTCACGCTCCGTGCCGACTCGGCGTATAAGTTTAAAACCATCAACGGATTTATTTATTACGATTCCGACCTCGCCTCAGAGGGCAGCGTGCTGATAAACGGCATCAGCCTGACGCGCAACCACAACGGCAGTGCTTCGGTAGCCCCGGCATCGAAACCTGCCGACGACGAAGCGGAAGCTCCCGAAGTGAAAAACCGCAAAGTGCGCACCGCCTCACCCCGATGATCATGAAGCGATTTGCCGCCCGCCGCATCTATCTGTCGAGCGAACAGAGAATGCTCGACCTCCACGTGGTAGAGCTTGACGACAGCGGCATCGTGCGTACCGTCTTTCCCCTGCGTGAAGAAATCAGTCACACCGAGTGGGTGAGCGGCATCATCGTCATCGCCCCCGGTTTTCCCCCGCGCCGTCCCGAAGAACCCTTTTCCGGTTACGCCGACCGCCTCCGCAGCCAGCCCGCCGCACCGCTGCACGCCGTCCGCATCGCTCCCTTCAACCTCTCCGCCACGGAGTTCACCCCCCACAGCCGCGTTATCCCTCTTTTCTCACCACCGATTACACGGATATAATGCTGTGTGGGAATTTTCACCACAGATTACACAGATTAAATAAATTATTATTTTGCGTATGGAAATGTTTTTTAACACAGATTACACAGATTTTCGTAGATGGAAAAAAATAAAATTATCACTCCGTGTAAATCCGCGCTAATCCGCGTTTCAAATATACACCACAGATTACACAGATTTCCGCAGATGGAAAAAAATAAAATTATTACTCCGCGTAAATCCGCGCTAATCCGCGTTTCAAGCATACACCGCCGATTACACAGATTTTCGCAGATGAAGAAAAAATAAAATTATTACTCCGCGTAAATCCGCGCTAATCCGCGTTTCAAATATACACCGCCGATTACACAGATTTCCGCAGATGAAAAAGAAATAAAATTATTTACTCCGCGTAAATCCGCGTGAATCCGCGTTTCAAAAAATAATAATCTGTGTAATCTGTGGTGAAAAAAACTACCCGCGGATTCCTTTTTTCACATCCTCCCACAGCTCTTTGCCGAAGAGAATCCACGCCCCGCTGCCTACCACGGCGAGGAACACAAACCCGATGAGAATGATTACCTTGCGCGGAGCCGATGGCTTGAGCGGCACACTGGCAGGCTCTACCACGGCAAATACCGGCTTGTCTTCCTGAATCTTCGCGCGGAACACCTCCAACTGCGTGGCAGCCTGCTGGAACAACTGGTAAGCAAGGTCGTACTGATCTTTCATCCGCTCCTGCTCAATCTTTGCCGACTGAAGCGTTATCTTCTGGTTCCGGTCGACATACCGCGCATACTCCTGCTGCAAGCTGTAAAACTCCGCCTTCGCCTTGTTATAGATAACCTCCTGATAGTTAAAGTCCTCGGTAGCCTTCCGCGTGCGGTAGTCGGCAATGTACTGTTGCAACTTGTTTACCACGCTGTCAGCCACCACCGCCGTCACCACAGGGTCTTGCAGCGTAACCGTGATGGTGGTAATCCCCGTAGTCTTGTCGGCTTCCGCTTTCATCGATTCTTTAATCAACATCAGGCTCTTTTCCTCCTTGCGCGTCAGGTGGAACGGGTCGGGCGCGATACGTTCCTCCTCTTCCTTATCGCTGAACAACGACATCACTCCCCCGATAGCCTTTCCCGGAAGCGCGAAAACATACCCCCACCACGGTTTGCTTTGCTCCTCCACAAACTGGTGCAACGCCACGGTGGTATCACTCTTTTCCGGTTTTACCTGCATGGAGTACAGCTCCAGCGCAAACGGCGTCGACGCTATGATTTCCGGGAAAAGCGATACGTTCAGCGCGTCGGCATCGGCAATGGTGGCATTTCCTAACCCCAGCATCGAAGCCATCCCCATCAGACTGCTTCCTCCTGTCTTTCCCGATTCAGGCGAGAGCGTGACCGACACGGTGTACTCCCTCGGCAGGCTGAATGCCACCACTAATCCTATCAGTGCGCCATATCCCGCCGCCTTGCAGATTTGTTTCTTCTTTCTCCACAGTTTTCCTACCAGCTCCAGCAGGTCGATTTCCTGTTCCTTCCCGTTCTCGGTTTGCGTATTGTTGATGTTCTGTTCCATAATTTATTTTCTGAGCAAATGTTTATAAATGAAACCACGTATATTGTTAGGCATCAGTCTGACCACCAGCCGTATAGCCACATTCTGGCAAAACACGGGTGTCGAGATAAAGCCTATTTCTCTCATATAGTTTAACAAATTAATCTCCTTTTTCACGTACTCCCATCCGCCCCTGCGTTTGAACGTGTCGGGCGAAGTGCGGAAGTACAACACACTTTCAGGCAGGTTATAGAAACGGCATCCGCGTGCCAACATCCTCACCCACAGCCCGTAATCCTCATACATCGGAATAGGCGGATAGCCCCCTGCCTCTAAGACCTTTTCCTTACGGAACACGGTAGCGGGGTGATTTACCGGACACCGCTTGCGGGCATACCTCAGGATTTCCGGATGCAGCTCAGGCAGTTTTTTCACCGACACCACCCGGCTCGTATCCTCGTAAAACTCCTCAATCCACGCGCTGCACACGTCCACTTCGGGATGCTCCGCAAACACCCTGATTTGCTTCTCAAACCGCTCCGGCTTGGCGATGTCATCGGTATCCATTCGTGCCACGAGCGAGAAAGAACAATGCTTCAGCCCCTCGTTGAGCGCACAGCCCAATCCCCGATTCTGCGGCAACGCCACCACCTTCAGTTCCGGGTGTAGCTGCACATATTCGTCAATCGTGCGGTCGAGTTCGTCGGTGAGCGGACCATCCTTCACCAACACGATTTCATCGGGCATTAAAGTTTGTGTGAATAAGCTGTCGAGGCATTCTCGGAGGTAAGCCGGCTGTTCTTTTTTATAGACGGATAAAAGAACGGAAAACATGTTATAAGTTTTGATAGATTTTTAGATAATTTGTATAGAAATGTTCTGGAGAATAGGAGCTTATATACTTTTGATAAACTTGTACTCCTTTATTATTCGATGTCGATATTTCTTTTATGCTTTTGATAAGTGACTCTAAGTTATCTACTTCAAAAAAGGAGACTTCCTTTTCTGAATATAGTTCTCGAAATATCGGGATGTCAGAACATATAATGTTCTTTTTGAAAATAGCAGCTTCTAATACGGCTAATGAGAATCCTTCATTTCGGCTTGGCATGGCATAAATATCGTAATAGGGGAGATATTTATAAGCATTTTCTTGATATCCGGCAAAATAACAGCGGTCTGCCACTCCTAAATCATGAGATAATTGGATAAGTTGGCTTTTAATATTACCATCCCCTATGATATATAGTTTATAATCAGGAATGTATGGCAGACATTTTATCAGTTGGTCAATACCTTTTATCGGGCTAAGCATGGCATTAACTCCGATTAATAAGCTGTCTTTTTTAAAGTCTGATAAATTCTTTATTTTTGTATCAGGTAGAGGAGAAAGGTCGGTTATTTCGCGCGTGTTATATACCCAATATAACTTTTTAGGACTGAACCATTTCTGATAATAGTGAGTTGCATTTTTACTTAAAGTTACTATTTTATCTTGTCTTTTTAAGCAATGCAACCAGATTCTCCCTACTGTGTGTGCGATGAATTTATTATATTGTGAACTTAAATCCGGTAATATGTAACTGTGTATGGTGCTTATATACAATGTATTATCTTTGGGTGGTTTGTGGTAATAAATATATAAATCGGGTCTGAATCCGTGAGTATGTACTACATCGTATTGTTTAAATTGAATTTTTGCGTAAAAAGAAGGGATATGTATTGTTTCACAGGGAAATTCTAATGTGCCTCCTTCATCGAAATAATATACAGTGCAATGATGATTGTGCTTAGTCATTTGCTTTACAAGCTCTTGCACTATCATGATGGGGGCTTTGTTTGCCAATTTAGGTACTATATAAGCTATTTTCATACTAAAAAATCAAATCTCGATTATTGTCTAAAAGATGTCCGATGAATAATGGAATTAATATGTGAATTGAAATCAAGGTGCAGCCGAAGTATGGTTGTGTCAGTCCCCATGAAATCAGATAAATAAGGAAAGCATTAAAATAAAATCCTGAATATCTGAATATAAGTATCAGCAATATGGAGAATGTAACGAAAACAAATATTCCGTAGCTGGCAATAGTGGCTAAAGCGAAATTATGTGCAGGTGCTCCTTTAGGAAATCCTTTGGAGAAATAAAGAGCCTCTTCGCCAACGCCCCAGAAAAAGTTCTTTTCAATTATTTTGATGATACCGCTCCATAATTCTATTCGGTCATCATTATCAGAAACATCTCTTGTTACAAGTGAAGAATTTGTTAAAATAAAGTAAACGAGTGTCCCCATGATAAATAGGATGCACAGAAAAGCTATTTTCTTTTTGATGGAAATCTTTTTATGAAATAGGAAAATGTAAGTAACTGTTATGGCTATACTTAGTATTGCAGTACGGCAAACGGATAATATTAATCCTATGCTTAATAAAACGCAGAGTAAAGTTTTAAGCGAAGGCTTCATTTTCCATATTAGTGTACAGATAAAAGCTACTCCTAAAAAAATTCCGTAAAAATTTCTGTGTTGGGCGAATCCTCCAAAAGTCAATATTTGTCCTTCGGGTCCGGTCATGAATAAGAGTTTAGTATCTAAAGGAGCCACGGCATAATAAAATATGGGAATTATGCACCATGCGAGTAAAGCATAAAACGCTCTTTTAAGATGCTTGGGAGGAAATCTATATTGCTTTAAAGTATCGTATAAAACCCAGTAAGATAGTGGAATACCCACTATGGCAAGTGCGCCGGATTTTAAACCGTTTAGCACGATTGAAGTAGTAAATAATATGTGAAGTATGTATATTGTAAAAAATATAGGCGGATTATATACTTTCTTTTGAATACATAGTATAAGGAATGAAAATGAAATAGTAACGAATAAGCTCCCTAATTGCCATATTTTCATGAATGATTCGTATGATATAAAGCGAAGGATAAAAGATCCTTGCCATGCAGGGCATAATCCTAAAAGGAGGTCGAAATAAAATATTGCTAATAATAATTTATAGACGTATGGATTAGCCCTTTCATAATTGACAGGAGTAAAAATCATAATGATTCAAATGAATGGGTCAGTATATCTATATTTTTCCTGTTTTCTATCTCTTTGTCTGTAAGGTACGTATAAATGTAATTCAGTCTTTTTTGCTGTGCTACGTTTGTAAAAGTTATATCTTCCCAATTACATTCATCAATATTAAAGACTTTCATACCCAGAATTTGTGCTAACATTCGTAAACGTCTCCTGCGTAATTGATACATTTCGTAGCCTCTGGTTGTTATGAATATGAGAGGTTTATCAACCAGTGTTACCCATGAAATAGTATTACAGAGCTGTAAAATGATTTTGTCTGCAAAAAAGACTAAATCTTTTGTCTTATATTTTATGATTTGTCTGCCTCCAAAGGTATCGGCTGGATAATCAGACTTAGGATGTGCTGCTATAACTACAGGCATTTGATATTTTTGCTCTAAAAAAGCAAAGAATTTTTTTAGTGATTCATGATATTCTTCAGGAGAAGCATGTGAATTGTATTTATAAATAAACTTATCATCGGGATGATAACCGAAATAGGTGTCGATGAACAAGATGTATTTTCCACTGACAGCGGGAGTTGTCGGCGAGTATTTGAGTTCTTCGTAATCGGGGTGATTGATTTTATCTGTGCGATTTACTTTAGATAGAGCGGAAGATGAATAATAACGCTTAAAAGGCTGTATGTGATATTTCTTCGTGTAGAAGTTATATAAAATGCTTTTAGTTTTTTCCTTAATGATATGTACCAACTGTTTGCTGAATAGCTTGGATAACTGTTTCCATTTAGAGATATATAAATAAGTGTTGGCATACATATCAATCCTGACGTATATACATTCTTTATCTGAAAGAACCCTGAATAAATGTCTTGTGTTCCACCCTTGAGGAAAATCAAGTATAAATATGGAGTTTTCAACATTTAAGTTGTCTATTGATGCTGAAAGGGTTTCTATGTTTGGGATGTATTTAATATGTTCGTCTTGTAATTCATCTTTAAGTTTTATTCCGGGATGTAGGTATTGAGAAATATCCCAAAATTCAATGTTTGTATATCCTGCATTGATAAATTCGTCAATGTAACAGTTTCTTCTGATTTGGGGAGTCAAAGGAGCTTGACTGAGGATAATGAGTTGTTTCATTTTTTTGATAGACAATTAAAATAACTAATTCTTTTGTAGCTCATTGAATAAGCTGATCCATTGGTTTATGATGCGTTCTTTCGAGAAGTATTTTGCTCTTTCTATGGCTGCTGCCGAGAGAGATTCTCTGAAAGATTCATCGTTTATGAATTTTGTTATGGCTTCCGAGTAGGCAATGATATCACCGTTATTTACTAATATGCCATTTACGTTATTTGTGATTATGTCTTGTGGACCGCATGGATAATTGAAAGCTATCGGAGGAACACCGTATGACATGGCTTCAATTAAAACCATGCTAAGACCTTCAAATCGTGATGGTGAAAGTATGCCTTTGCTTTCCATATAGACTTGATTAATGTTTGAGGTTGCCGGATAAATGTGTATAACGTCCGACAGCTTTTTTTCTTGTATTAAACGTTCCAAGTCTTGTTTAAGTTCTCCGTTTCCATAAATGTGTATTTCCCATCCTTTTAATAGGTCTTTAATCAAGGCACAAGCATTGATTAGTCGGTCATATCCTTTTTGGTAAGCAAGTCTGCCTACTGATATTAAGATGTTTTTACGTTTTTCTTTTTGAATGGCATTTACGGGTGGAAGGGTGATAAAATTAGGGATAGTTATAATGTTGTTCAGTCCCTTCCAATGGCTTTTATCTTCTTGGGTAAGAACGATGAATTTGTCATAATAGGCAGCTTTTTTTTCTTCCTGTCTGCTTCTGTAATAATCTATCATTTTCCATAATAGATTACGTTTATACATCATTCTGTAATTCTTGGCAAAATGAATTTCTAATATCTTTTTGCTTTTGTCTTTTATTTTGTAAAGGAATAGAAATTCATTTCCCATAGTTGAAATGGTAATATCAGGTTCTATCCGAAAGAGTAAATCAGATAATTTCTTTCTGTGTTTTCTTTTTTTTCGGTTATAAGTTATCAGTTTGGAGAAAAAACTACTGTTTTCTGTATAATTGATTCCTAAGTCATAGTGAACAACCTTTGGAGCGAGTTGGTAAAAAACGGGTCGGTTTTGTTGTTCTGCTGTGATTATGAAAACCTTGTGTCCTTTTTCAGACAAGGCGTTAGCCTTTTCTGTAATGATTCTTTCCATCCCTGCCGAGTTATATAGGGAATGAATGCAATATACTATTTTCATTTTCAATGAATATTACTTATATACACATTCAGAATTTCTTGCGGGCTTTTTCCCTCCAATATGATGCGTTCTACAAATTCTCTGAAAACACCTTCTCCGCCTTTTTTCTGTAACGGGACGGTTGCCAAAGTGCGTATATATTCGGGGGCACTGGCGGGAACTCCGGCAAATCCGGCACATTTCAAGACGGCGATATCATTGATATCGTCGCCTATGTATGCTATGTCGGACAAGGAAATGTTCAGTTGCTTTGCTATACTTTCCACCACCTCTAATTTGTTTTTTACCCCCTGAAACAGATAATCCACTTTTAGTTTTTTCGCTCTCCGGTTTACTATTTCCGTATCTTCGCCGGTGATGATGCCTACCGGGATGCCGAATTTATGTGCCAACAGAACGCCGGCACTGTCATACGTATGAAACTTTTTCCATTCGTTTCCCGTCTGGTCGTAATACATTCCGCCGTCAGTCCATACGCCGTCTATGTCTGTCAATATCAGTTTGGGTAGTTTCATATTATTTCAGATAATCGGGATAAATAATTTCATTGGCAGGAATATCCTTTGTTGCGATTTTACCTGCTACTTTGTCTAAGTCGCTCCATTTATATCCGTCGCCGGGACTGAGCATGTGCAAATCTTCCTGACAGATAACGCTGCCTGCCTTGATGAAGTGTTTGGAGGCAATGGAACGCTCTAATTTTTCTTTTGCCGAAGCTACGGCAGGGTCGATGTAAAGTTCCTCTTCGCCTAACCAACGTTCGGCAATACGGATGTCGCGCACCATTCTCAGTACACCGTCCGGACCTAATGAGCCTGCTTGGTCAGTTCCTTTCATTCTGCGGTCGATGGTGATATGCTTTTCTATGATTTCTGCACCCATGCCCACTGCCACGGTAGGAGCAGCAATTCCGATGGTATGGTCTGAAAAACCGATTTTATATTGTCCGTAATGCTTTTTCAGGTAAGTAATGGTTTTCAGATTCAAATTATCGGGATGTGTGGGATATTGCGATACACAATGTAGGATAGATATGTTGGAGTGGTAACGGGTGATAATGTCTAAAGCTTCGTCCAGCTCTTTTTTTCCTGCCATGCCGGTCGACAGGATGATGGGGATTTTTGTTTCTGCCAGTCGTTCAAGCAGAGGCAGGTTTGTCAGGTCTCGGCTTGCAACTTTCAGGTAGTCGGGAGTGAACAGTTTGAGAAGCGATAAACAGCCTATGGCGCAAAGGGTTTCTACGAAATCCAGTCCCAAAGACTTGGCATATTTATATACCTCGAAGTGTTCCTCATCGGTCAGTTCAAGGAAAGCACGGTGTTCGCCGTATGTACGTCCGAACGAGTTTGGGGTGTCGTATATGCGGTTCATCTGTGAGGTGGTAAGTTCTTCCGACAAATCTCTTTTAGTCATCTTTACAGCGTTCATCGGCTTTAAATCCAAGTTGAACACTTCTTCTTTGATAGGGCGTGCTATTAATTCGACGATTAATTTAGCTATATCCACAGAGCCGTTATGGTTCTGTCCTATTTCTCCAATAATATATGTTTCTTTCATTATTTTGAATTTTTAGAGATTTCTTGTTTCATTGTTTGATAATATTGCGGATGGATGTCCAGATAACCGATGATATCGGCTATGGTAGGGTAGGCTGTAGTCTGAACCAAGTCGGCATAAACAGCCTGTGCGTTTTTAAAGTCGGTTTCGGTGTCAATAGTCAGCCGGATATCGCTGTGTCTGATAAGTTCTTCCGGCGTGTTTAACAATTTGATTTTGAACTGTTCGGGGTGAGTGTAGATGTAATTGGTTACATGCTCGTGATACAAAGCCTCGTTGGTGAGCGATGCCACTTTCCGAAGCGCGTCCAGTGTAACATATTCCGTCCAAAAGCCATAATGTGTTTTGATGGAAGGAGTTCCGCCCACGTTAAAACTTACGTAGTCAAACTCCGGATTGCTCGTTACGTAATTTATCAGTTCTTGGATGGATTTCAGTTCCAGAAACGGATTGTCCGAACAAATGCGGATAAGCCGGTTAGCTCCGAAGTGTTCGGCTGCTCCTATGAACCGTTGTAGCACGTCTGTTTCCGAGCCTCTGAAAAAGTCGACACCTCTCTGTTTGGCAAATTCCTCCAATGGATTATCATTCTCTGATGTAGAGGTGGCTAATATGATGTCAGTTCCGGCTATCTGTTTCAGTTTCTCGATTAATAGATCCAATATTGATTGGTTTTGGAAAAAAGGCTTCAGGATTTTTCCGGGCAGCCGTGTAGAGCCTAAACGTGCCTGAATTAAAAATGTCATGTTCATAAATCTTTTGATCTAAAGGTGAGACAGAATTTATTTGCTTTTATGAAATTTCTTTTTGATGAAATCATAGATGTAAGTTCTTTCCTTCGGGCTGATTCCGATGCTTCCGATGGTTATCACGGATATTCCGATGGTCAGAATAATGCTGACGATAATTCTTGTAAAACCGGGTGTCAGGCAGGATACACATGCTTCTACAAGGGCAAAAGTTATCAGATAAACAGAAATCACTCTTGCCAGCACTTCTTTACTGTATCGCTTGATGTCGAATCCGATTTGCCGTTTCGCGTTCCACAAAATGGATAGCGAAAACAATACCGACAGCCCCACCGAAACCACATACGGCAGCAGGGCGTTTTCGGGGAAAGCCAACAGTAGAACGTAGGATATGGGGATGTTACACAGCAGAATCGTACTCGACGAAATCTGATATTTCCTTATCTTGTTTGCTGCTTGGTAGGCGGCGATGACTTGGTTTGAGAGCGTCTCCACCAATATGGTGGCAATCATCAGACGGGAAATCTCGGTGGCAAGCTGGGGGACGTTGTGAAGCCACAGCGCAAGTATCGTTTGGGTTTCAATCAGCAACGGGATGCTCAGCAGCATCAGCAGGTAGTAGGCAAACTTGCTGCTCACGAATATCAGTTGCCACATATCTTCCGTCTGGCGGGCGGCGTAGAGCTTCGTGATTTGCGGACGGGTAGCCATGTAAACGTTATTGATAAACTGGTTCAGCGCACCGTTAATCTGTTGGGCGATGGCATGGGCGGCGTTCAGCAGCGGACCGAAAAACAGGTTCATGATGATGTTGATGCCCTGCATACGCGATATCATGGCTATCGAGCCTATCATGTTCCAGCCCGAATAGCTCAGCAGGTCTTTGCGCAATGCGGGGTCTAACGAAAAGCGCAGGTGTCTGCACTCGGCGAAATTCCTGCGGCAGTACCACACGTAACTCAGCAAGATAAGCAGTTGGGCAGAGCAAATCATGATGGCGTATGCCGTCAGGCGGTCGGTGTGGATGAGCGGCAACAGCAGGGCTATCCCCAGTTTCACAAAACATTCTACGATGCTTATATAAGCAAACAGGTTCATCCGTTCGTGGGCGATGACGGCAGCAGTAAACGGTATGTTGGCGAGGCTGAACAGAAAAGCCACGATAGCCGACTGTAATACCCAGTTGGCGGCTTCCATCCTTTCGGGCGGCACGGTCATTTTGTAGTTTAGGAAGAGCGTGCCGGCAAGTTCCAACACAATGAAAATCCCGACGGCAATAATCAGGTAAATAGACAGCGTGGTATTAAACACGCTTTTCAGTTTCTTTTCGTCGTTCCGTCCCAGTTCGAACGATAAAAAGCGTTGTGAACCGGATGCCAGCGAACCGCCGATAAATGAAAACATGGTAACTACGCCTGCCGTAACGTTGTATATTCCGTAATCTTCCGTTCCTAATGCGTTCAGGATAACGGGCACGGTGTACAGTTGGACGAACATCAATACAATCATCCTCACATACAGCAGCATCGTATTTTTTGCTATACGTTTGTTATTCGAAGTTTTATCCATAAAAAAAATCCGGAGGCATCCGCCGTGTGCAGATGTCTCTGTATAATGATATTTGCTTGAGATTATTCTTACACGTTTTTTATTTTTTTCACCGCAGATATATTTTTCACCGCAGATTACACAGATTTTCGCAGATATTTTTTCACCGCAGATTACACAGATTTTCGCAGATGAGAATAATATAAATATATCAATCCGCGCTAATCCGCGTGAATCCGCGTTTCAAAAAATAATAATCTGTGTAATCTGTGGTGAGCTGTTTTAGTTAATAAATTCATAATCAACCCATGCCGTGCCCTGACTCCGTGCGGAGTGCCTGCCGGGTGATGTCTCGGTGTTGTTATTTTTTACTGTTTTCTTTCACCGCAGATTACACAGATTTTCGCAGATGAAAAAATAATAAAATTATTAATCCGCGCTAATCCGCGTGAATCCGCGTTTCAAAAAATAATAATCCGTGTAATCTGTGGTGAATGGAAAATCATTCGATCAGTTCGCACCACGTGTAGCTCACCTTGATGAGCGTGGTGCTCTGCGGCATCTGTATGGCGATGTAATGCTTTCCGCCATAGCGCACGAAGGTTCCCGTCACGCCATACAGCGGGCCCGGTTTCACGATACGTACCGGCGTGCCCTTCTTGCCCTTCAGCTTTTCGGGGTTCACGAAGCGCGTCCCCTCGATGTCGGGGTTGGTGGCACGGATGAAGTTCTGCATCTCCGCCTCGCCCACGGTGCAAAACCCGTTTCCCGCCCGTTCGCGCTTCAGGAAGTAGACGGGGTGGGGCGATTCGCGCACAAAGCGGCGGCACCATTCCTCGTCGTACCGGCAGCGGATGAACAGCAGGTTGTGGATGGCGGGTACAAGCGTGCGCCTGCCCTGTTCCGGATCGCCGTGGGCTTCGTGCAGCTCGTAGCTCATGGGTATGTAATACTCGATATGTTTCTCTCGCAGGTATTCGCCCACCAGCAACTCTTTGTTGTAGATGGTTTGCAGGGGCATCCATACCGTTTCGCTCAGGATGTTTTCCGTCATTCGTATTTGTTCGGGTTCGGTGTTGACTGTTTGTGGTGAGGTTTTTCGTGGGATAGGGGTGTTCCTCTTTTCCCTGCGCTTCGCGTTGTTAGCGCAGGTTCTTGTCCGTCTTTCCCTGAAGATGAAGCCTGCCTGCGTGCCGCCTCCGTATAGGAAAGCCTCCCACAGTTGCTGCCACGGGGTCGTACTTCGGGGCAAAGGTACGCAAAATATACTGAAATCCGAACACAAAACCCGAATAATTCAAACATCATTAGAGATTGTTATGACTTCGGGCAGTGTGTCCGGATTTTTACGGCTTGGGTGTGCGGGTGCTTCCGCAAGCGTTCCGCCTCCCGTGCCGACAAGCGGTTCAACGCTTGCGCTTGCGTTTTTGTGCCAGAATTTTCTCCTGTCCCGGTTCCAGCGGCGCGTCGGGGTCGGCAGGCTGTATCACGAGGTCTTTCCCCTCGCGGCAGCAGTGTATCACCGCCTGTAACAGCGCGTTCAGGTTAAGCGTGAAGTTCATGGCTTGGGTGAGGAAGAACACTAATCTTGCCATGGTTTCAAACTTATAGTTATGCCGTTTGGCGTAGAGCGTCCGCTCGTGGCATCCGGTGGCGCTGATAACGCGCGCTTTCGGTATGTCCGCCGTTTTATACATTTTGTCAAAAAATAAGTGGACGGTACTCATCCACGCCTCAAGTTGCTCCTTGCTTACTTCGCAGAAAGGCAATAGGTCAGTCTGTTTTTTAGCCATGTGTTACGTAAAATATTTTCGGTTTTATCCTGCCCTGTAAGGCAGGGTTTGTTTGATAAAAAATCTCCATTTTTGCGGCGTAACACATAACCTCTTGTTGGGAAATCGAGGTTAAAATTAAGAAAAATATCAATACGAACGTTCTTTGCCGGCAAAGAATCTTCCGTTGCTTATTATTTCTTTCTTTTATATAATAAATAGAGAGGGTGGTACGGCAGGTGGTACACTTGCGTAACACCTCTCCGAGTAATAACCTGAGCGCGAAGCAGTTGAGTGGTCCATTTGAAATGTTAAAGTGGGTCAGACGGTGGTTCGCCTCGCAAAAACTTTTAATGATTGATGATAACGAAAGTTATGCAATCGCCGGGGAATCAGGGATTTATGGTAGTTCCCCGCAACATGTTGGGAGAAATGTTTCATGAGTTGGGCGAAGAACGTCCGTTAACCGACACCGAAGCATACCTGTATATGCTTTACACGGCTTGTTACACCGAGCAGCCCCAGCTTCACCGGGGCGAGATGCACATTTCGGTGCGCCGCCTTTCGCTCCGTTTGGGGTGGGGGCGGACACGTACGCGCCGCTTTCTTGCCGCCTTGCAGCGTGAGGGAATCATCCGCTACACGCTTACAGGCGATGGGGTGAGCATCATCATGCTGCATTACAACAAGCTGTGCCGCATGGAGTGTGGTCCGAAGCCGGGCGTGAACCGCAGCGACGAAAAGTTCGAAGAATTCTGGCAGGTTTACCACGAGCTTACCCAAATGCCCGCCGTCGACAAGGAGATGGCGCGCCGGGCGTGGTCGAAACTGAACGCCTACGAGCGCGGGGAGGCACGCAAAAACATCGAGTGGTATATCTGTGAGGTGGGAGACATGCGGCGCCTGCGCTCGGCTGCCGGCTATCTGGCACGGCGCAGCTTTGTTATCAACTGATTTGTTTTTCACCACAGATTACACAGATTATACAAATTATTATTTCACAATAAATCCGATGTAGGGGCGTATCGCATACGCCCGAATACATCCACGTTTATGTCTTTTCACCACAGATTACACAGATTTCCGCAGATGAAAAAAATAAAATTATTAATTCGCGTGAATCCGCGTAAATCCGCGTTTCCACCTCTATATGCAAAATAATAATTTGTTTAATCTGTGTAATCTGTGGTGAATAAAAAAACACACACATAACACACTATGGAAAATTCAGCATCAGAGATTGAGGAAGCCGTTCTGGGAGCATGTCTCTTGGAACGCGGGGCGCAGGACACGGTATTGAAACGCCTGCGCCCGGAGATGTTTTACGTGTCGGCACATCAGGCAGTGTTTCGTGCCGTGGCTGCGCTCTACGGGCGCGGCGAGGGAGTCGACATGCTTACCGTGACCGAGGAGATGCGGCGCTCCGGTACGCTCGACGAGGCGGGCGGGGCGTACCGCGTGGCAATGCTGGCAGGGCGCGTGGCGTCGGCGGCACACATCGAGTATCACTGCCTTATCCTTCAGCAGTATTACCTGCGCCGGAGGTTGGTGCAGGTGCTCTCGGAGCAGCTCAAGGCGGCGGGCGACATGACGAACGACGTGTACGACGTGGTTATCGCCGTGCAGCGCGAGATTGCTGCCTTGCTCGACGACTCGGAGGTGGAAGACCACCTGCACGACATGCCGGAGGTGATGGACCGCACCGTGCGCGAGGTGGAACGCAGGCAGGCGCTGTCGGTGGGCGGACTGACGGGGGTGCCCACCGGTCTGGCGGAGCTTGACGCGCTGACGGGGGGATGGCAGCCGGGGAACCTGATTTTCACTGCCGCGCGTCCGGGCGACGGGAAGACGGCTATCGACCTCTTTTTTGCCCGCAAAGCGGCGATGGCGGGGATTCCCGTGGCGTTTTTCACCCTTGAGATGACTGCCGCCGAGGTGGGCGAACGCTTCGTGCTGGCAGAGAGCCGTGCCGACCCGCTGCGCATGAAGCGGGGGCAGCTGACCGACGAGGAGCTGGACGACGTGCGCCGGACGGCGGAGCGGATGTCGGCGCTGCCCATCCACGTCGACGATACGCCTTACATCAACATCGACCAGCTGTGCATCATCGCCAAAGGGCTTCAGGCGAAGGGGCGGCTGGGACTGTTGTTCGTCGATTACCTCCAGTTGCTCGAAACCGTGTCGAAGGGGCGCACGCGCGAGCAGGAGGTGGCAGAGTGCAGTCGGCGGCTCAAAGGCTTGGCTCGTTCGTTAGGCTGTCCGGTCATCGTGTCGAGCCAGCTCAACCGTCAGGTGGAGGGGCAGCGTTACGGCATCCCGGAGCTGCGCAACCTGCGTGAGAGTGGCGCCATCGAGCAGGATGCCGACATGGTGGTGATGCTTTACCGTCCGGAGCGTTGCGGGTTCCACACCGAGAAAGATTCGGGCTATCCTACCGAGGGCTTGGGCGTGGCGATCGTGGCGAAGCACCGCAACGGCAGCACCGGCAAGGTGTATTACGGATATAACCCCAGCATGACGCGCATCGGAGAGTACGAGCCGCCCGCAGGGTGGATTAAAAAGCTATTGTAAACTGTGTGTGGGGCTTGAAACGCAGATTCACGCAGATTTCCGCAGATTTTTTTATTTTAATTTTTAAACACAGATTACACAGATTATCGCAGATTAGGAAAATAATAAATTTATCAATCCGCGTGAATCTGCGTTAATCCGCGTTTCCAAGTATACACCGCAGATTACACAGATTTTCGCAGATGAGAAAAATAATAAAATTATTAATCTGTGTAATCTGTGGTGAAAAAATAAAAACAAAATCGACTATGTTAGAACCAGAAGAACCTTTTCGTTTGCGTGTGTACGGCAAGTCGGAGCTTGCCCGGTTGTATTTTCCCAACAGTCGCCCTGCCACGGCGATGCGCAACTTCCAGCGGTGGATAAACCACTGTCCCAGCATCGTGCAGGGGCTGAGCGAACTGAACCACGACAAGCACCGCAAGTATTACCTTAAACCCGAAGTGGAAGTGATTATCCGCGGACTGGGTGAGCCTTGAATCTTTTTGTTTCTTTCACCGCAGATATTTTCTTGTTTATTCACCACAGATTACGCAGATTTTCGCAGATGGAAAAAATAAAATTATTAATCCGCGCTAATCCGCGTGAATCCGCGTTTCCAAGTATACACCGCAGATTACACAGATTTCCGCAGATGAGAAAAATAAAATTATTAATCCGTGTAATCTGTGGTGAATCCGCGTTTCCATCTCCATACGCAAGAAAAAAATAATTTGTTTAATCTGTGTAATCTGTGGTGAAAAAAGAAAAAAAGGAAAGAACCACGACCGCACGCGACCGTTCGCGACATAGCCGTTTCCCGGCATTGTATCTTTGCATCGTAATAAAGAAATCGATGTTTAACCAACTAAAAATGAAAGGAGAACAGAGCTATGGAAAAATTAGTGACCTACTCGCTTGCCGCACGTAAGAACCCCCAAGACCCCGACTCGCCGCCCAAGTTTTACGCACGGGCTCAGGCACGCGGGGTGATGAGCATTGAAGAAATCGCCACGCGCATCCAGCGTGAGTGTACCGTGACGCGACCCGACGTGGTGGCGGTGCTTACGGCGCTTGAGGAGGCGGTGAGCGACGGACTGAAGTGTGGTGAGATTATCCGTCTGGGAAGCCTCGGCTCGCTGCAAGTCAGTCTGGGCAGCGAGGGCAGCGACACCGAAGATGCGTTCACCACGGGCATGATTAAGCGCAAGCGCATCTTGTTCCGTCCGGGGGCGGTGCTGCAAGACGCACTGAAGACGCTGGCGTTTGAGCGCGTGAGCACGCTCGACCGTACCGGCGGCACTGCAGACGGCGGCGAGGAAGAGGAGGGAGAACCCGACAGCGGACTGTCTGCCTGACTCCTCCCGGCCCTGTCGCCCGGTGCGGCGGGGCTGTCTGCCTTTTTTTTTGACGAACCACAAACACCATGTAAAACACACGTATGATGAAAAGTAAACTGAAATGGATTATTGTCAGGGTGATAAAGTGCCTGCTTTGCATCCTCACCGGAAAAAGAAAGGAGTGCGAATGAGGGAAATCGACACGATTGTAGTCCACTGTACGGCTACGAGGGCGGATGTACCGCTCTCGCCCCACGCGCTGGACGCCATGCACCGCCGTCGCGGGTTCGACGGGTGCGGCTATCATTACTACATCCGCCGCGACGGGCAGATCTGCTCCATGCGCCCCGTGGAGCGGACGGGTGCCCACGCCAGAGGATTCAACGCCAAGAGCATCGGCATAGCCTACGAGGGCGGGCTGGATGCCGGCGGACGTGCTGCCGACACGCGCACCCCGCAGCAACGCCATGCGCTGTGTGTGCTGGTAAGGGTGCTGGCAAAGGATTACGGGATTAAGCGGGTGGTGGGACACCGCGACCTCAGCCCCGACCTCGACGGCGACGGCACGGTAGAGCCTCACGAGTGGACGAAGCAGTGTCCGTGTTTCGACGTCTCGCGCGAAGTCCCGGAGTGGCTCGGCAAAGCATGACGCGCCGCCGCGCGTAAGCACACGATGAACCTTTCGCCGTGCGGGCGAAAGCAAGGGGAAGCCCCCGGTCAGCAGTCGCCCACGTCGAACCGCTCCGGATGCTTCCCCTTGAAGTTTTTGAAATACTGTTTGATTTCGCGCATGTCATTCTCCACATCGCCCGTGGGGATGAGGTAACGCTCGGCGGTGATACACTTCCGCTCGTAGTCGACCCCCACCAGCACGATGGGAATCTGCGCCCCCAGCGCGATGTAGTAAAAGCCCCGTTTCCAGTTGGGGTTGGCAGAGCGCGTGCCCTCCGGCGTGATGGCGAGGTGGAACTCGTCGCTCTCTTTCACGCGGGCAATGAGCTGGTCGACCATCGACGTATGCTTGTCGCGATACACCGGTATGCCCCCCATGCTCCGGAACCATCCGCCCAGCGGGAAGAAGAACCACTCTTTCTTCATGAGGAAGCCCGACTTGCGCCCGATGGCGTTGATGAACAGCTTCCCGATGAAGAGATCCCAGTTGGTGGTATGCGGTGCGGCACAGAAGATGCACTTCTTGAAGTCGGGCACCCCTACCACCGCTTTCCACCCCAGCAGCCTGTGGTAGATAAACCGGCTCAGTGCTTGCTTCATGCCTCGGCAGGTTGGTCGTACAGCTTGTCAAGCGCCGCCTTCATCCCCTCGGCAAAGTCGTTTCTCAGCTTCTGGTAAAAGAGCTTCGTGCTTCCCGGCTCGGTATGGCTGATGCGGCACACCAAATCTTGGAACAGCACGGCAAGGTCGGCCATCACCTCGGCAGCCTTTTCGCGCTGTTGCTGGTTTTCGGCGGCAGAGGCTTCTACCATACACAGGTATAACATTGTTTCGTATGCATTCTTGATGCGTTTTTTCAGATTTTTTCTACTTGCCATGATTCTTAAAAAATTAAAGTTTGCAGTTTTTCATGGGTAAAGGTAAGAAAAGTTTATTACTTTCTTTCGTATTTCCGAAAAAAAAACGAAATTTGCAGGGATTCAAAGCAACCGACTTTTTTACACACCTTATATATAATAATTAAGAATCATGACAAAAAGTGCATTACAAATCGCAAGAGCTGCTTATCAGCCGAAATTGCCAAAAGCCTTAAAGGGCGCGGTGGTAGCAAAAGAGGGCGAACCGACCCAGTCGGTAGCCGACCAAGAAGCTATCCAGAAACTGTTTCCTAACACTTACGGAATGCCTTTGATTCAGTTCGTTGAAGGTGAAGCCAAAGAATACGCTCCGATGAACGTAGGCGTTATCCTTTCGGGCGGACAGGCTCCGGGCGGACACAACGTAATCTCTGGTTTGTTCGACGGTATCAAGAAACTGAACCCCGCCAACAAGTTGTATGGCTTTATCCTCGGCCCGGGCGGTTTGGTAGACCATAACTATAAAGAACTGACTGCCGACATCATCGACGAATACCGTAACACGGGTGGATTCGACATCATCGGCTCAGGACGTACCAAGCTGGAAAAAGAAGACCAGTTTGAAAAGGGATACGAAATCTTGAAAGAACTGGGCATCAAGGCGCTGGTTATCATCGGCGGCGACGACTCGAATACCAATGCCTGCGTGCTGGCTGAATATTACGCTGCGAAGAACTACGGCGTACAGGTTATCGGCTGCCCGAAAACCATCGACGGCGACTTGAAGAACGAAATGATTGAAACTTCTTTCGGTTTCGATACGGCTTGCAAGACTTACTCGGAGGTTATCGGTAACATCGAACGCGACTGTAACTCGGCTCGCAAATACTGGCACTTCATCAAGCTGATGGGACGCTCGGCTTCTCACATCGCGCTGGAATGTGCGCTTCAGGTTCAGCCGAACATCTGCCTTATCTCGGAAGAAGTAGAGGCTAAGAACATGTCGCTCGACGACGTGGTTACGTACATCGCAAGCGCTGTGGCTTCACGTGCTGCCGATGGCAACAACTTCGGTACGGTGCTGATTCCGGAAGGCTTGATCGAGTTCATCCCGGCTATGAAGAAGCTGATTGCCGAACTGAACGACTTCCTTGCCGTAAACGCTGAAGCATACGCTGCGGTAGAACCGAACCAGCAACGCCAGTACATCATCGACCACCTGACGGCTGAAAATGCTGCCGTTTACGCTTCACTGCCCGAAGGCGTGGCTCGCCAGCTGACACTCGACCGCGACCCGCACGGAAACGTACAGGTATCGCTCATCGAAACCGAAAAGCTGCTGTCTGAAATGGTAGGCAAGAAACTGGCTGCATGGAAGGCTGAAGGCAAGTATGTGGGCAAATTCGCTGCTCAGCACCACTTCTTCGGTTACGAAGGACGCTGCGCTGCTCCGTCGAACTTCGATGCCGACTACTGCTACTCACTGGGTTACACGGCTTCAATGCTGATTGCTAACGGCAAGACGGGTTACATGTCATCGGTACGCAACACCACGGCTCCGGCTGAAGAGTGGATTGCAGGCGGTGTGCCTATCACGATGATGATGAACATGGAACGTCGTCACGGCGAAATGAAACCGGTTATCCAGAAAGCATTGGTGCGCTTGGATGGTGCTCCGTTCAAGGCTTTTGCTGCCGTACGCGACACTTGGGCTAAGGAAACCGCTTACGTATATCCGGGCCCGATCCAGTACTTCGGTCCTACGGAAGTATGCGACCAGCCTACGAAGACCCTCCAGTTGGAGCAGGCTAAGTAAATAGAATACTTTTTTTATTATTTGTAAGAAACACCATTCATCAGGCACGAATTGCGTGAGTACCGTGCGGATTTGCGTCCGTGCGGCTCGGCGGAATTCGTGCCTTAAATGAATCCTGAAATCCCTGACTGATATTATCATGACCAAAGAACCGCCCATATTGGTGGTGAATAAACCTCGACAGACAACGACACGCTCACGCAAGGCTGCACCTGCCAGACGCAGGGAGGCTGCACCGCGTAAGGGAAATGCAAAACGCGGCAGGAAGAAAAAAGGCGGAGAGCGCAAACGGAATTTCCCCTCATGGGCGTATTACCTGATGATGGGGGCGGTGGGGGTTATCCTGTTGGCAGGGTTTTACTATTTCTTTATCCGCCCTTATGCTTACCGCTGGAAGCCCTGCTACGGAACGAAGGCTTACGGCGTGTGTCTGCCCTACGGCTACAGCGTACACGGGTTTGACATCTCGCACCATCAGGGACGCATCGACTGGGAGAAGCTGCGAGGCGTGCAGCAGGCTCCGTTTCCTGTGAGGTTCGTATTCATGAAAGCATCGGAGGGGGGAGATTTCAGCGACACGGCTTTCGTGCGCAATTTCGATGAAGCACGCCGCGTGGGATTCATCCGCGGTGCCTATCATTTCTATAATCCGAAGACTTCGCCGGAGCGTCAGGCGGACTTCTTCATCCGTTCGGTGAAGCTCGAACCGGGCGACTTGCCTCCGGTGCTCGACATCGAGACACGCCCTGCCGACGCGCGTAAGCTGCGTGCCGACCTCAAGAAGTGGCTCGACCGCGTGGAGCGTCATTACGGCGTGAAGCCTATCCTGTATACCTCGTACAAGTATAAAACGCGCTATCTGAACGACTCGCTGTTCAACTCATATCCTTACTGGATAGCACATTATTATGTCGACTCGGTGGCATACGAGGGCGAGTGGAAATTCTGGCAGCATACCGACGTGGGCACGCTGCCCGGAATTGATAATCAGGTAGACCTGAACGTGTTTAACGGGACGATGGCGGAGATGGACTCGCTGCGCATCAAGCCTGTCATCACAGACCAAACAGGGCAGACAGACCCTTGTCGACTCCCGAAAAACCCATAAACGCCATAGCCAGCAGTCCGGCGGTAATCAGGGCGATAGACATGCCTTGCATCCCTTTCGGGATATTGACGAGGCTGAGCTGTTCGCGTATGCCGGCAAACACGATGAGCGCCAGCGCAAATCCCAGTGCGGTAGAGAAAGCGTAAACCACACCCGTAAGCAGGTCGTAATCGTTTTGAATCACCAAGATGGCAACGCCAAGGATGCAGCAGTTGGTGGTAATGAGCGGCAGAAACACTCCGAGCGCCTGATACAGGGCGGGCGATACCTTTTTAAGAATGATTTCAACCATCTGAACCAGTGCGGCTATCACGAGGATAAACGCGATGGTCTGCATGTAGGCCAGCCCGAAGGCATCCAATACAAATTTCTGAATGACATACGTTACGATGGTGGCAAGCGTAAGCACGAACGCCACGGCTGCCCCCATGCCCATGGCGGTTTCTACCTTCTTCGACACGCCGAGGAACGGACAGATGCCGAGGAACTGCGACAGCACGATGTTATTGACAAACACTGCCGTGATAAATATCAAGATGTATTCCATACTCAGTTTCTGTTTTTATGATAGATGTAACAATGCGTTATGCCTTGCGCAGGCGGTTGACGATGGCTATCAGGTAACCCAGTGCGATAAACGCTCCCGGAGCCAAGACGAATACCAGCATCCCGTACTGTTCGGGCAGGATGGTCATGTTAAACAGTTTGCCTGTGCCCAGCAGCTCGCGCACGCCGCCTAAAAGCGTCAGTGCGATGGTAAAGCCCAGCCCGATGCCCAGCCCGTCGAAGAACGAGGGGACAGGCCCGTGCTTGCAGGCAAAAGCCTCGGCACGCCCCAGCAGGATACAGTTGACCACGATGAGCGGGATGAACAGCCCCAGCGTGGCATACAGCGCCGGCACGTAAGCCTGCATCACCATCTGAAGCACGGTTACGAACGTGGCGATGACCACCACGAAGATGGGGATGCGCACCATGTCGGGCACGAGGTTCTTGATGGATGAAATGGCAACGTTCGAACACACCAGCACGAACATCGTGGCAAGCCCCATGCTCATGCCGTTGATGGCAGACGACGTGGTGCCCAGCGTAGGACACATGCCCAAGAGCAACACAAATGTGGGATTCTCTTTGATAATCCCGTTCATCAATATTTTGAAATTATTCATCATAATACGATTCCTCCTTCTTTCTTTATGGATTGACGGTAGCCCCGCTCGTGGCATCAGTCTGTCCGGTAGCCCCGCTGTGTGCGTCTACCGGCTGGTTGGTGTAAGCGGCGTAAGCAGCGTTTACGGCTCTCAGGAACGCCCGTGTGGTGATGGTCGAAGCGGTGATGGCATCAATCTCGCCCCCGTCTTTGCTCACCGTGAGCGGTTTCTCGCCCGGATTCTTTCCGGTGATGTCTCCCTTCGCCCCCTTCTTAAACCAGTCTGCCGCCTTCGAGCCTAATCCCGGCGTCTCCGAGTGGCTCAGCAGCGAATAGTCGGTAATGTTACCTTCCTTGTCAAATCCCACCAGTACGGTCAGCGTGCCTCCGAACCCGTTTGCCGACGATTCTACGGCAGCACCTACAAACTCGCCTCCCTTCGTGGCACGGTATACCTTGTAGGCAACTCCCTCTACCTCCACCGTTTCGGGCGAAGCGGCAGGGTCGTTGTCGAACGGCGGAACCACCACGGCGATGGCGTCGCTCAGCGTCTTGGCGTTAGCTTGTGCGATAGGCTCAGCCGTCACGCTGTTCACCCATCCCAGCAGTGCCCCGGCAGCCACCGAAAAGCCCGTCAGCGCCAGAGCCATGTTCTTTAAAGATGATGTAAGTTTCTTCATTTCTTCGTTACCTCCCCGAAACGTTTTGGTTTGCAGTACGTATTAATCAGCGGCGTAAAGGCGTTCATAATCAGGATGGCGAACGACATGCCTTCGGGGTACGAGCCGAAAGCGCGGATTACCACCGTGAGGAACCCGATAGCCACTCCGTAGATAATCATCCCCTTGTGGGTCATGGGCGAGGTCACATAGTCGGTAGCCATGAAGATGGCGCCCAGCATCAGACCTCCGCTCAGCAGGTGCTGGACGGGCGATGCGTACACCGGGTTCGCCCAGTGCATCAGTCCCGCGCAGACGAACACCGTGGCGAGGATAGACACCGGGATGTGCCACGTGATGATGCGCTTCCACAGCATGTAAGCCAAGCCCAGCAGCAGGGCAAGCGCACTGATTTCGCCCAGACAGCCCGGAGCGTTGCCTATGAACATGTCCCATGCCGAGGGCAGTTGCGACAGCGCGTCCGCGTCGCCATGTATCGCCTGCTTCATCAGCGCCAGCGGAGTAGCCCCCGTTTCGGCATCGAGATACTCGGCCCACTGTCCTGCCCGCGGCCACGAGGTCATCTGTACGGGGAAGGAAATCAGCAGGAACACACGTCCCACCAGCGCGGGATTAAACGGGTTGCACCCCAGTCCGCCAAACGTCATCTTGCCCACGCCGATGGCCACCAGCGCCCCGATGATTACAATCCATACCGGGAGGTTCGACGGCAGGTTAAACGCCAACAGCAGCCCCGTAATGGCCGCCGACCCGTCTGTCACCGTCGAGCGTTCGCGCCGCAAGATATATTTCGTGATAGCCCACTCGAAGAATACACACGCCGCCACCGAGGTGAGCGTGACGATAGCTGCCCCCACGCCAAACACCAGCAGCGACACCAGCAGCGCAGGTATCAGCGCAATGATTACGCCATACATGTTCCGCTTCACGCTGTCGCCCCCGTGTACGTGAGGCGATAATGATACGATAAATTTATTTGCCATAATAATCAGTGTGTGAGTTATTTTTTAGCATTACGTGCGCGAACGATGGCGCCCACCTTGCCTTTGCCTAAACGGATGTAGTCGAGCATCGGACGGTGCGACGGACAGGTGAACTGGCACGAGCCGCACTCGATGCACGAGAGAATCATTTCATGCTCCACGCGCTCCCAGTCGCCGCGCGCCGAACACGTGGCAAGCAGGTAGGGTTCAAGCCCCATGGGGCATACGCTGACGCACTTGGCGCACCGGATACACGGCTGGGGTTCTGCCCTGCGTGCCTCCTCGTCGTCCATTATCAGTACGCCCGAACTGCCTTTACACACGGGCGCGTCCAGCGTGGCGAGCGCCTTGCCCATCATCGGGCCGCCGCTTATCACCTTGCCGGCATTGTCGGGCAGTCCGCCTGCCGCCTCGATGAGTTGGCTCACAGGCGTTCCGATGCGCGTAAGGAAGTTCGACGGATGTTTCACCGACCGCCCCGTGACCGTCACCACCCGCTCAAGCAAGGGTTTGTTTTTCTGCACCGCCTCGTAGACGGCATACGCCGTGCCCACGTTCTGCACCACCGCTCCCACGTGGATGGGGATGGCAGGCGGCGCCGGAACCTGACGTCCGATGATGGCGTCGATAAGCTGTTTCTCGCCTCCCTGCGGGTACTTCATCTGGAGCGGAACCACCTCGATGCCCGGATGCGAGGCAGCCTTTTCGGTGAGCAGCCGGATGGCATCCGCCTTGTTCGCCTCGATGCCGATGTACGCCCGATTTACCTTCGCCGCACGCATCAGCAGCTCCACGCCCACCAGTATCTGGTCGGGCTTTTCAAGCATCAGCCGGTGGTCGGCAGTAAGATACGGTTCACACTCCACGCCGTTGATTATCACACACTCGGCACGTACTCCCGGCGGGGGAGAGAGTTTCACGTGGGTAGGGAAGCACGCGCCTCCCATGCCCACCACGCCTGCGTTTTTTATCTTCGCTATGATTTCTTCCGAACTCAGGCTGCACGCGCTTACCAGCTCCGGCGAGCGGTCGATTCCGTCTTCCCACTCATCGTCTTCCACGTCGATGAATACGGCAGGTTTGCGGTATCCGCTCGCGTCGGTCACGCTGTCAATCTTGCTCACCGTGCCCGACACCGACGAGAACACCGCTGCCGACACGAATCCGCCCGCCTCGGCTATCTTCGTCCCCACCTTAACCTTGTCGCCCCGCTTCACTATCGCCACGGCAGGTGCGCCGATGTGTTGCGACAGCGGGAACACCGCCTGACGCGGAAGCCCCAGCACCTCGATTGCCGCCGCTGCCGACAGCTTGTTTTCTGCCGGATGCACTCCGCCTATTCTGAATGTTTTCACTGTACTATATCTTTATTGGGTTAGTTACTTTGGTCTTTTTTTCCCGGTTGTCACGCCTCCGCCTCGGCTTGTGGTTTCGCCTTGCGCGGAGGGAAGTTTACAGCCACGATGGTTCCCTGCGGACATTCCAGCTCGCACTTGCGGCACGCCTTACACTTGGCAGGGTCGATGTACGCCAAGTTGTCTTTCAGCGTGATGGCCTCGAACGGACACGTCTTCACACACTTGCCGCAGCCGATGCACGCCGCCGCACAAGCCTTCCGTGCCACCGCTCCCTTGTCTTTGTTGACACACCTTACGTACACCCGGCGGTTGTTCCGTCCCTTCGGGCGAATCTCGATGATGTTTCGCGGACACGCCTTCACGCACGCCCCGCACGCCGTACACCGCTCCTCGTCCACCTCCGGCAGTCCCGTTTCGGGGTTCATGCGCAGTGCGCCGAACTGACACGCCTGCACACAGTCGCCACATCCCAGACAGCCGAACGTACAGCCCGTTTCGCCTCCGTACGTGGCATGAGCCACGGCACACGAGCGCACGCCGTCATACTGCGTGAGGCGCGGACGGTTTTCACACGTGCCGTTACACCTCACCACCGCCACTTCCGGCTCGGCAGCCACCGGCTCCAGTCCCAGAATGGCAGCCACCTTGTCCATCGTAGGCTGTCCGCCCACCGGACATAGTTTCCCATCCAGCGAGCCCGCCTTGACGCACGCCGCCGCAAAGCCCGAACAGCCCGGATAGCCACATCCTCCGCAGTTTGCCTGCGGAAGCACCTCCGCCACCCGGGCGATGCGCGGGTCTTCGTTTACGGCAAACCGTTTCGATGCCACATATAAGATGACTGCCGCCACCAGCCCGATGGCGCCTAACGAGATGATTGCTATCAGAATAGAGTTCATAGTATGATGAAGTTAGTTTGTTTGAATGGTTAATTGACAGATTCTAAGGTAAACACAAAGCTGCGTCCCAGCCACCTCCGGCAGAGGCGCAGGGCGAGGTAATAAGGCACAAGCATTGCCAGCGCCACCACTGCCGACAGCGGTTCGTTGCCTCCCGTGAGCTTCATGGCGGCAAAGAGCGATGCCACCACCACCGCAAAGGGCAGTGCGAAAGCCCATCCCACCGCCTTCATTCCCATCGAGGCAGCTCCGCAGATCACCACCTCCTGTCCGGCGCGGCAGGGAATCCCCCGCTCGTTTCTCACGTCGATCAGCTTTTCTTTTGTTTCCGAGGCATTGCAGTGTGCCTTCGCGCTACACGCCGCACACGCCGATGTCTGCCTGATGCGCACCTTGAGCCGCATCCCGTCCACCTGTTCTACAACCCCCGTATGTTTTATGTTTTTCATCGTTTTTGCAAACTGAAGATTACAACTAAAGGCAAATGTAGCAGAAAAATTGTTTCGGTGGTCAAGGTTTCGGGGAAAATGTTGCAAAAAAGTATAAAAATGCGCAAGCAGGCATTTTTCTCGCGTTGAATCAAGAAAAAAAACACCTGCTTGCGTTGTCCGGTTTTAGCCGGAGCAGCCCTTCTTCTTACGGGCAGTGTCGCCCCTCCTTATTCGTAGTATCCGGGCATGGGGTGCGATGTTCCGCCTCCATTGGATTCATGTCGAAATAATAACTTGTTTAATCCGTGTAATCTGTGGTGGAAAAAACATAAACGTGGTTGTATTCGGGCGTATGCGATACGCCCCTACCTTGTTGATGTTGGATATAAAATGTTCGCTTTTTTTGCGAATGTTGGGAAGGGTTCGTAAATTCGTATCGAATTTAAGGAACACATCAGGGACGGAGAAACCGTTGCTACGATATGTAATATAACAAATTTGTCAAACCATTATAAATAAATTGATTATGATAACCATTCAAGGAATTGACCCCAATATGATAGCAGGCAATCTTGAGCCGGCGTTTCCCACGCATCCGGGGGAAATCTTGAAAGAGGAAATCGAATGCAGGGGGATTTCACAACGGAAACTTGCGGAGCAAATGGGCATAGGATATTCTGTTCTGAATGAGATACTCAACGCACGTCGTCCTGTTACAGAGAAGACGGCTATGATGTTTGAAGCGGCTTTAGGAGTGGATGCCGAACCTCTGATGCGACTTCAAATGAGATACAACATGCGCATTGCTAAAAAAGACAAGTCGTTCATGCAGCGTTTGGAGAATATCCGAAAGGTTGCAGCAGTGCTTTGAGTGTGTCTGCCTGCCGCCGGATAGCTTGTAGGGGCGTATGGCATACGCCCGAATACAACCCACGGAAATAAGTGTGTGTCCGAGGGCGTATGCCATACGCCCCTACCTTGATAACTGCCTTTTCTTATTTTTGGTAAGATTTTACCCACTCGCCGAGGCTGTTGCTGTCGGTGTGGTTCAGCAGTTTGCCCTCTTGCCAGTTTAAGTCGGGATAAGTAGTTTTCAGCGTGCTTACGCTGTGGCTTATTCCGCTTCCGCCCGACGTGGCAAAGGGGATGAGCGTTTTTCCCTTCAGGTCATGACGCTCGATGAACGTGTTGATTACGCGCGGCGCTTGGTCCCACCAGATGGGGTAGCCGATGAAAACCACGTCGTAAGCGGCTACGTCGGGCGTTTGTGATTCTTTCAGTTCGGGGCGCGACTGGGGATTGCTCATTTCCACCGAGCTGCGCGAGTGCTTGTCGTTCCAGTCGAGGTCGGCAGCCGTGTAAGCCTCCTGCGGCGTAATCTCGTAAAGCGTGCCGCCCGTGATGCCGGCAATCTGCCGCGCAACCTTTGCCGTGGTTCCGGTGGCAGAGAAGTATGCCACCAGCGTGCGAGGTGTTGTTGTTTCCATGTTCCGTTTCTCCTTGTTTTGTGCGCAGGCGGTGAGGCATATAGCCATCGCCGCTGCAAGTGTCAGTAAAATTTTGTTCATGGCGTATCGTTAGGCTTTATTGATGAATAGTGCAAAGATAAGCGGTTGAATCCGAAAAAATGTAACTAATTTACTGACTATTGTACCAGATTTACAGCTTTTCTGCCCCTTGTTTCGCTTTTTTGTATTACATTTGCTCTCATTACATAACAGATTATACGCATGAAAAAAGTTCTTTTTATCGACCGCGACGGCACGCTGGTCATCGAGCCGCCTGTGGATTATCAGCTCGACTCGTTCGAGAAGCTGGAGTTTTACCCGAAAGTGATGCGCAACCTGTATTTCATACGCCGGAAGCTGGACTTTGAGTTTGTGATGGTGACCAATCAGGACGGGCTGGGGACGGAGGCTTTTCCGGAACATACGTTCTGGGGGGTGCATAACTTGGTGATGAAAACGCTGGAGGGCGAGGGGGTGACGTTCGACGAGGTGTGTATCGACCGCTCGTTTCCTGCCGATGACGCGCCCACGCGCAAGCCGCGCACGGGGATGCTGACGCGCTTTATCGGGAATCCGGACTATGACTTGGCGGGGAGTTTCGTGATTGGCGACCGTGCCACGGATGTGGAGTTGGCGCGTAATCTGGGGTGCCGTGCCATCCTCTTGCAGCCCGACAAGGCGGTGCTGGCGGGTACGGGACTGGAGGATGTGTGCGCCCTTGCCACTACCGACTGGGACCGCGTGGCGGAGTTTCTGTTTGCCGGAGAACGCACGGCGGAGGTGCGCCGCACCACGAAGGAGACGGACATTTACATCCGTGTAGACTTGGACGGGGCGGGGAAGTGCGACATCCGTACGGGATTAGGATTCTTCGACCATCTGCTGGAGCAGATAGGCAAGCACGGGGGGATGGACCTTACGGTGCATGTCAAGGGAGATTTGGAGGTGGACGAGCATCACACCATGGAGGATACGGCGCTGGCGCTGGGTGAGTGTCTGCGGCGTGCGCTGGGCGACAAGCGGGGCATCGAGCGTTACGGCTTCTGCCTGCCGATGGACGACTGCCTGTGTACGGTGGCGCTCGACTTCGGTGGACGCCCGTGGCTGGTGTGGGATGCTGAGTTCCGCCGCGAGCGTATCGGCGACGTGCCCACCGAGATGTTCTTCCACTTCTTCAAGTCGCTGAGCGATGCGGCGATGATGAACCTCAACATCCGTGCCGAGGGCGTGAACGAGCATCACAAGATAGAGGGGATATTCAAGGCACTGGCGCGCAGCCTGCGCATGGCGGTGCGGCGCGATGTGTATCACTTCGAAGTGCCGTCGAGCAAGGGGACGCTGTAAGGGGCGGGGCGTTCCCTTGCGCGGGGGCGGTTACTGCTTGCGTTTCATCGTGCGGATGACTTCTTTCGTGGGTGCATCTACGCGATACGACTCGATGATTTTCTGCAACGCCTTATTATAAGTAAATGTGTCGAGGCGGTTGTGGCGGAGGTAATCCATCGTGAGGGTGGGGAACTTGACGAAGCACACCGACAGCGCCCACGCCACCGCCATCTTCACGTAGTAACCTTCGTGGCGGATGTCGTCGAGGCAGGAGAGGAGTTCGGCAATGTGAGCCTCGTCGGTGAAAAGGCTCATCGCCATCACCACCCCGAAGCGCACCTCGTATTCGCCCTCGGCACGCATCCATTCTTTCAGATACTCCCACAGGCGGTCGGCATGGGTGGCGATGAACTTCTTCCCGCCGCCGAACTTGAACGTGTCGCATACCGACCAGCTGTTGATTATCCATACGAATTTCGTTACGCGGTGCAGATACACCTCCACGTCGGCATCGGGTTTCACACAGCCCAACACCATGCCTTGCAGCATCCGCTCTTCCATGTAAAACGTGTCTGCCGTGTCAAGGTAAGCCTCCCAGTCGGTGCGGGCGATGCGTGCCGCCAGCCGGCGCAAGGCAGGTATGCGGATGCCCAGCACGTGTTCCACTCCCGGATTGAGGCTCTCGGTGAACGGTTTGTTGCCTTCTTCGGCAAGGCGCAGCAAGTGTTCTTTAACGGTCAGCCCGTCTAACAGATATTCCATTGTTCCGATAAATAAATGATTGATTATTATACCGTAGGGACGTATCGCATACGCCCGAAAACACCCACACGGATTAAGTTGGTGTAATCGGGGCGTATGCGATACGCCCCTACAGGATGAATATGTTTAGAAATGTACGCCGAGCGTAAACAGCAACTGATGGCGGTCGTTGTTCACCTTCGTGGCAGACGGGGTAAGGTCGATTTGCTCCGCCCCGAAAGCATAGAAGTCAGCCTTGTAGAAATCATACTTGTAGGCAAGGTCGGCATAGAACAGCTTTCCGCGCCATCCCAATCCCACCGTAACTGCCTGTTGCGATTTCAGGTTCAGGTACTCGGCATCGGTACGGGTCTCGTCGGTGACAGGGATGTTTTTAAACGCATCTTCCTGTATCGGAGCCGAACGGAAGTTATATCCCGCACGCAGGCTGAACGCCGAGGTCAGCTTCGTCTCCATACCGGCGCGGAACGTATGTACGCCTTTCAGCGTTTCGCTTACGGCGTTGGTGGCATTCAGCTGGTAGCCATCCACATCGTCTACTTGTGCCGAAGAATACTTGGCATATTCGTATTCGGCATCGAGCGCCATGATGCCGCCCACGATGGTACCCATGCTCACGTTGAAACGCCACGGCGTGGTGAGGCGGTAATCCATGATGTAGGCAGGGTTGAGGTAATCCACCAAGTTCTCGGTGGTGCTCAGCATCGAGCCGTCGGTAGTGGGCAGGTTCGACGTGAGGTTAGCCGTGTGATGCTCTGTCAGCGAGTACCATATCGGAGTGTGTACCGCAAGTCCGATGCGGAACGGAGAGTACTCAAACGGGCGGATGATGGCACCCAATTTCAGGTCGACTCCCGAACCCTCGGCAGTGTAAAAGTTGTTCAGCGTAAAGTCGCCCCCCGCCGTCAGCGTCTCGCCGTAAGACGAGTAGCGGTTATAATCGAGGTTATACACGCCTAAGGTGATGCCGAAGTAATAACGGTCTTTCACGTTAAACGCCACGTTGAAATCGTATTCATCGATGCCGCCTTCCTCACGGGTGTAATACTGGTTGCTGGCAGCGTCCCACCCGTCCATGCCGATAATCGTAGGGTCGGTAGCCGACTGGAGTCGGGGAGTAACCAGATTGGTACGTGCGCCCAATGCCGCCAGATACGGCGTGCCGTAATAATACGTGTCGGTGTAGGGGTTTTGTGCATCATACAGGTTGGCGAAATCCGTTTCCGTGTTATAATACGTACCTGCCGCATCGCCGGCGCGCCACAGCATGTCTGCCATCACGTGAGTGAGCGACAGCCCGTTGCTTGCATTGCCTCCCGCCGAGAACTGGCGGTTGAAGTTGGCACGCTTGTGATAGTTGAACGCGAAGTTCACGTAACGCAAGTCAGTCTTGTTCCCAATCTTCGAGCTCCACACGATGCCCGCTTGGTCGAACGACGCTTTGGTACGCTTCTCGGTGGCAGTCGAACCGTTCATGTCCGCTTTCGCCTGATTGTTGTTAAACCCGAACGACAGCGAAATATCATTTCCCCGGAACAGACCGATACCGGCGGGGTTTGTGCCGATGGTCGAAATATCGGCGCCCAGTGCACTCATGGCACCGCCCATGCCCACGAAACGCGCCGTTCCGTTCAGGTCGTCGTTCAAGATTCGAGCCACGTCATACTGGTTTTGTGCGCCTGCTGCCGACACCATGCCGGCAAGTAGCGCTATCATGCTTATCTTTGTTTTCATACCTTGTAGTGTGTTTATATTCTCTACCTTTCGTTGAGCTTATCTTCTGCGTGAGCTTATCTTCTGCGTGAGCTTCCTCCTCCGCCTCCGCTGCGCATCCGTGTGCTTCCTCCGCCCATCGAGCCGCGGTTGAAGCTGCTTCGGCTGCTGCCCGATGAGAAGCTGCTCCGGTTCGAGTTGTAGCTTCGGCTTGAATTATAGCTTCGCGTATTCGTGTTGTTATACGAGCGTGAGCGCGTGGTGTTCACGTTGCGGTTATACACATCGTTGTAACTGCGGCGCGTGCTGCTGGGGCGGTTATACGAAGAGCCGGTGCGGTCTATCGTGCTGCTGGGGCGCACGTAAGTAGCGTTTCCGCGCGTGGTAGTCCCGGTGCTGAATCCGTTCCGCGTAGCCTCTCCCCGGTTACCCGGCAGCGTGCTTACGGGGCGGAGCGAATAACCGTTGTTGCGTGAGTTAGGGCTGACCACCCGTCCGGTAGTACGTGAAGCCGTCGAAGCGTTGTTCCGCCGGATGCTCGACGTGCTGTATCCCCGGCGTGTGCTGCTGCCTCCGCGCGTGCCCGTCACCACCCGGTTATGCCGCGAGGTAGTATATCCCGTGTATCGTCCCGGCCGGGCGTCGCGGTGTCCGTAGGGACGCCATCCTGCGCCTCCCCATCCTCCGGCGTAATAAGGCGGATGATGATGCCAGTAAGGGTGCGGGTGATGCCAGTACGATCCCCAGTAACCTCCCCAATATCCGGCGTACCAGTAAGGCGAGTACCACGGGTCATAGTACCACGAGCTCCATCCCCAGCTGAATCCGAAGCGCGGTCCGGCTACGCCCCATGTCCACCGCCAGTCCCACCACAGCGGGTTGCTGAACGTCGGGAACACGTAAGCATACAGTCCGTCGTCGTACACGTTCCATTCCCACGAGGGCAGTGCGCCGTAAACCACGTCCCAGTACAGCGGGCTGCTTACCGGGATGGCATAGCGCGGGCTTCGGAAGCGTACGATGCGCATGGCATATTCATAATCATCCTGCGAGCCTTCGAACCCGTTCACCCACTCACCGCGTTCGCCGTAAGGCTTTTCTTGGATGTAGAGGGTATCGTTTTCCATCGTAAACGTATTCTCGCGCGAAGTATACCGTCGGTTATACTCGTCGATGTCGCGCGTTTTTCCCGCAGCGTCTTTCACCACTACGGTAGAGCCCGGCGCGGCATATACCGTCGTCGTATTTGACACCTTCTTCGGCGCAGTTTCCACCGTCACCTTTGTTTCGGTTTTGGTTTCGGCTTTCTTTTTCGGCACGAAGTAAAGGTCATCGTTGCTCTGCGCCGCTGCCAGCAACGGCAGGCAGGCAACCAGCAATGAAGCAAATACTTTACCTTTCATAGTTGTTCGTCTTTTTTTATGTTGTACATTCTTTTCTTGTTACAAATTTAGGGAGTTATTTTTTCTCTGCAAATAGAAATTCCCTATTTCGGGGTAGGGTTTTCCCTATTTATGGCTATCTTTGCGAAAATTAATACTTCCCTTTTATATATGAAATACTTTGAAGTGACTTTTACTGCACGTCCGTGTACCGAAACCGTGACCGACGTGCTGGCGGCTCTCATTGCCGACATCGGATTCGAGAGTTTCGTGGCGTGTGAGGGCGGTATGCAGGCATACATCCAGCAGGCGCAGTTCAGCGAAGATGCTTTGCGGGAGGTGCTGGAAACCTTTCCGCTTCCGGACACGAACATTACCTATACCGTTACCGAACCTGAGGACAAGGACTGGAACGAGGAATGGGAAAAGAATTTTTTCCAACCCATAGTAATCGGCGACCGCTGCGTTATCCACAGCACTTTCCATACCGACTATCCGAAGGCTGAGTATGACATCGTTATCAATCCGCAGATGGCGTTCGGCACGGGACACCACGAAACCACCGGCTCTATCATCGCCGAACTGCTCGATGCCGACCTGCGGGGCAAGTCGGTGCTCGACATGGGATGCGGAACGTCTATCCTCGCCATCCTTGCCAGTATGCGCGGCGCCGACCCGGTGACGGCTATCGACATCGACGACTGGTGTGTGAACAACTCGCGCGACAACATTGCGCTGAACCGCATCGCGAACATCACCGTGGAGCTGGGCGACGCTTCGCTGCTCAAGGGACGGAAGCCTTTCGATGTCATCATCGCCAACATCAACCGCAACATCCTGCTTGCCGACCTCCCGGCTTACGTGGCGTGTATGCACGAGGGTTCGGAAATCTACATGAGCGGATTCTACGTAGACGATATCCCTGCTATCCGCGAGCGCGGCGAGAGCCTCGGACTGACTTTCGTGCATCACCGCGAGAAGAACCGCTGGGCGGCAGTGAAGCTCGTAAAATAATCCCCCCGTGCGGGGCATTCCCTTTCCGGCGGGTCAGCGCATCCGCCGGCGGAACTCCGCACAGACGACAGCCGTAGCCACCGCCACGTTGAGCGACTCGCTCGTCTCCTCTCCCTGCGGATAGTTGGGTATCAGGAGGCGGCGGTTGACGACAGCGGCAAGTTCGGGGCTGATGCCGTTTCCCTCGTTGCCCATCACGATAAGCCCGTTTGCCGACAGCTCCTGCGTGTAGAGGTCGCCCCCGTCGAGGAACGTGCCGAACACGGGGACATCCGGCAATGAAGCCACCAGCTCCCTCAAGTCGCAGTAATGCAACTGCACGCGCGCCAGCGCACCCATCGTAGCCTGCACCGTTTTAGGATTGAACGCATCCGCCGTCCCCGCCGAGCAGAAGATGTGCCGGATGCCGAACCAGTCGGCAATGCGGATGATAGTCCCCAAGTTGCCGGGGTCTTGCACGCCGTCGAGCGCAAGGCACAGCGACCTCCTGACCACCTCCGCCTCCGCCTCGTACTGCGGAATACGGAACACCGCCAGCGCCTCCTGCGGCGTTTTCAGCAGGCTGGCACGCGACAACTCCTCGCGGCTCGCCTCAATCACCTCCTGCGCCCTTACGTGGGGATGCTCCTCTAACCAGTGCGCCGTAGCCACCAGCAGCAGGCAGTCGAAATGCCCCGACAGGTCGTTAACTAATTTGTTACTCTCGGCAAGGAAAGCCTGTTCCTCCTTGCGATGTTTCTTCTGCTCTAACGAGCGGATATACTTTATTTTATTCTTGCTAAGCATGATCTTGTTTTACGGATAAACTTTATCGGTTGAATTGTTCGAGCGTGCGGTTTTCGGGGATGAAGTTATAGAGGGTCACGCCATCGTCGGCAACCAACTGCCATACGGTGGCGTCGGCATCGGTCGCTGTGACCCGCTGCGTGTATCGTCGTCCCGTGTAGATGAGCGTCGTGTCGTTTCCCGCCTCCGCTTGTGCAGGAGTGAGGTGCAACAGGAAATACCCGTCGCCGCTATGCTCGCGGTGACGCACAGCCAGCCGGTAACGCGCCCCCGCAGCCGTCCCTTCGAAACGCTCCGTCAGCCAGTTGCCCAGTCCGTCAGCAGCTCCCGCTTCAGAGAAAATCAGTTTCCCGCGGCGGCTCACCGTCCACAGTCCGCCGTCCTCCCGGCGCAGATTCTTGGTATCATCGTCTTCCATGTTCCACACCCGTTTGCCCGCCGGCGTGATGCGCCGCTCCAGCGTCTCGGTCACCCCCTCGGCAGGCGAGAACAGCTCCGCCGTCAGCGAGTCTTTGCCGAACCTCACATACATGCCTCCCGCCTTTCCGTCGGCACGCTCCAAGCGGATTCCTTCGGTAAAGAACCGAGTGTAATCGTCCGTCACCTCTGCCGGAACAGGCGTTGCCTCCGCCCCGGCATCATCCGCCTTCTTTGACGATGCACTGCACCCCGCCAGCAACAAGACACAGCCCAGTATGAGCGTTAAATCACTTTTCATATATCGCATGATTAATCTATTTTAGATTTTAAAAGATAAATCTTTAACACTGTTTGATTTTGCACAATTTCTTTTGCAATACCTAAAAATTCATATTCGCATTTATGGAATACGATTGCATCCATGGTGTGACTTTCATCATTAAACCCATAATGAAGTTCAATCGTATTCCAATTTAGAACAGAAGCATTTGCCATATCAACAAAAATTATAGTTGTCCACCAACACCTTTAAACTTTTCGACAAAAGCGGCAATCTTTTCAAACACCTTATGTTTTTTAGTCAGGTATAATGGGTTCAGGGGACTCATTTTGGGTAGGATATTATTAAAGTCAGTTCCATTCTCACTTGCGTATTTACGTTTTAAAGACACTTCAATATAATGCTTGGCTTCTTTTTCATTCAGATTCTCGCTCGCTATCAAATCCGATGCTTCCTTCTTTTGCTGAGTTTGCGCATATTCAAAGAATGCTTTTATAATTTCAGTCTTATCAGATATGGCATCGAGATTAGCGTCATTGATAAAATCAACAATCAGGCTTTCTTTGGCTCTGTTGCCGACACTTGACCGAATAACCCTGCGGATTTCATCAATCAATGAAGATTTGTCTAACTTCTTTTTGTTATTTTCAAAAATTAACTCAAGAATATAATCAAGGTTTATCTCCTGCGATTTAAGCAAATCTATCTCGAATATGACATCATCCCAGTCTATTCTTGATTTTTCTGGCCTCTTTCCTTCTTTTTCTCGTCTTAACCAATCTCGTATGTCGTTATAAGTCGATTTGTAATCCTGAATGATCCTATCAGACGGCATTTGCAATTTCTGCATTTTCGCAATATCGTCATCGTTGACAAAATAATTGTTTTTAAATGCTTCGATTGCATCCGGATTATCCGTATCTATTGTCTGAAAGGCTTTGACTACCGTAAACTCATCAAAGTTCTGCAATATGTTTTCCACCCGCAGATATTCGCCAAACAGTTTGACAAATTCCTTTTTATCTTGTTCTGTAACGATCTTGTCCGTATCAGGGAATTTATCTCCCAGTTCTTTTACAATTTCAATATATCCTCTCCGTGCCTCACCCGTAGCAATGTCTTTAAAGCCTTCCAAATATTCCTTGTAGCTTTTCTCCAGCACTACATTTGCGGTATTTTCATCGCCGAATAATTTTATGGCATCAATCGTGTGTTTTTCGAGGTCTCTGAATGTAATGATATTGCCAAATGTCTTGGTGGCATCATAAATCCTGTTGGTACGGGAAAATGCCTGTATTAATCCGTGATAACGTAAATTCTTGTCTACAAACAGTGTATTCAAAGTCGGAGCATCAAAGCCAGTCAGGAACATGCCTACTACGATTACAAGATCCACCTCTTTATTTTTTACTCTTTTGGAAAGGTCTCTGTAATAATTTTGAAACTCTTTGCCGTCAATGCCATAACTTGTTCCAAACAGGGCATTATAATCGTCGATGGCTTTTGTCAAAAACTCTTTTGCGCTGAGATCCATTGCCGACGGTTCAAAATTCTCATCCGGTATTTCACCTATTGAACTTTGCTCTTCGTTAGCGGCGAAAGAAAATATGGTAGCTATTTTCAAAGACTTTTCCAAATCTTTCTGCAATCGGTTCAGTTCTTCATAGTAGCATTTGGCTGCATCCACACTACTGACAGCAAACATGGCATTGAAACCTTTGCTGTCGCTTTGATTCCGATGTGTCTTAATTCTGAAATTGTGCAAGATGTATTGCGAAATTTCATTTATGCGGGCAGGGTGAAGTAATGCCTGTTTGTTTTCTGCGGCACTTAGCTTTTGTTCGTCAAGTTCTGTTTCTATATTTCTGAAACGAGGTCGTACATTGTTGTAGTCAACCTTGAATTTCAATACTTTTTCATCGCGGATGGCATCCGTTATCACATACGAATGCAATTCCCTGCCGAACACACTTGCCGTTGTTTCCGAGCCATAAGCATTCTCCGGGAATATGGGGGTTCCTGTAAAACCGAACTGATAATACTTCTTGAACTTTTTTCTTAATTGTTTTTGCGCTTCACCAAATTGGGAGCGATGGCACTCATCGAAAATGAAAACGACCTGTTTTTGATAAACGGGCAGATTGTCTTCACTTTTCATCAGATTATTCAGTTTCTGAATTGTAGTGACGATAATCCTGTTGTCATCCTTCTCTATATTCCGTTTCAATCCAGCCGTGCTTTCAGACCCGTTGACACTATCCGGAGAGAACCGCTGATATTCTTTCATCGTCTGATAGTCAAGATCCTTGCGGTCAACGACAAAGAATACCTTGTCAATAAAGTCCAGTTGGGTTGCCAATCGTGCTGCTTTGAAACTGGTAAGCGTTTTTCCCGAGCCTGTGGTATGCCAGATATATCCACCACCTTCGGTTGTAGACCATTTTTTTGCTTGGTATGCACTTCTGATTTTCCATAACATACGCTCTGTCGCCGCAATCTGATACGGGCGCATTACAAGCAAAGTATTGTTTGTGTCAAAGACTGTATAAGTAAAAATGATGTTAAGCAAGGTGCTCTTTTGGAAAAAGGTCTCTGTAAAGTCTTTGAGATCCTTTATCACGGTATTCTTTGCATTTGCCCAGTTCATGGTAAAGTCAAAGCTGTTTTTGTTGCGCTCAACCGTATTGGCAAAATAACGGCTGTCTGTACCATTTGAAATGACAAACACCTGAATATACTTGAAAAGTGAATTATCACTGTTGAAACTCTCTTTGGAATATCGGTGAACCTGATTGAATGCTTCACGGATGGCGACACCGCGTTTTTTCAATTCAACATGTACCAATGGCAAACCATTAACCAGAATGGTAACATCATAACGGTTGGCTTGTGTTCCGGTTTGTTCAAACTGATTGATTACTTGTACCTTGTTACGGGCAATGTTTTGTTTGTCGGCAATATAGATGTTCTTAATATGTCCGTCATCAAAAACAAAATCATAGATGTGGTTATCGTGAATCTTACGGGTCTTGTCTGTCAGTGTATCGCCCGGTTTGTCCAGATATTCTTCCACGAACCGCAACCATTCCTTATCGGTAAACTCCACATCGTTAAGTTCTTGAATCCTCTTACGCGCATTGTCCAGCAGTGCATCGGGAGTTGATATATCCGGGCGATATTCATAGCCTTGATTCACTAAATCCTCGATAAATTCGTGTTCAAGACCTGCCTCCGACTGATATAAAACCGGAGGTTCATGAAGTTCATTATACTTGGTGTATGCATCAAGTACGATGAAGTTGTTTGATTCTGCTATGGTGTTATATTGCCCCATATTATGCTCCTATTTTAATTCTTGGAAATGAGAGTATTTTATTTCGATAATATTCATATTGTTCTTGTACGGCAGCTATTTCAGCAGGAAGACCTTGGGTTAAATCGTTTACCAAAGCGTCGAATTTATCAAGGATGGTGACGATGCGTTCTTGTTCTGTAAGGGGAGGAATAGGAACTAGTAAAGTTTCCAAACGTGTAACTGATAATCCAGGTTGTGCACCAGCAGTCTTATATTGGTTAAGATTCATCATATTTAATACGTGAAATGTATATCGTGGAAGACAAAATCCTTTTTCAGAAACAACGACAGCATGTTCGGTTGCATAAAATTCACCTTCTGCAAAACATACATTGCCACATAAAGCACCCTGCCTTCCAACAAGAACTTTCTCTCCATGTTGATTAAATACAGCTACATATCCTCTTTTTCCATTACCTCCATAACATGGATATGGAGTTATCGTAGTTTCTGAACTATATATTTCGGATGCCAATATATTTTTTCCTGCTTTCATATCATATACATCACTCATCTTCATCCAAGTTACGTTTTGCGTACCCCCCCCCTATTTTATTAAACGTTAACAGTTGGTTCCGATAATATTCATACTGCTCCTTTCTCGCTTGCAGTTCCGCTTGCAACTCTGCTGCAAGATCGGTAAAGTGGTCAAGAATGCGGACTATTTCATTTTGGACTTCGAGAGGAGGAACAGGAAGTATTAGTTTATTTAAAATGGATTGAGTTAAACTTGGAACTCCACCTGCTTTATTTAAATTCTCTAAATGCTCTTTAGCCAATAAGTAATATAAATATTTCACGTCAATTTGTTGCGTATCAACCTCTGTGTAAAAAATGGTGTCAACATTCCAAAATGGCGTATCTACATAAAACAAATTACCAAGTGAACCTTTACGTGGAATTAAAACTGTTGGCTTATTATATACATAAGTATCAACATAAGTCATTATTCCACCAGAGCCATAAACAGGAACATTCCCTTTACCTAAATGTTTGTAATCTCTACCATTTTTTATGGTAGCAATTTCCCCCAATGTCTTATACTCCACTCCATCCGGGCAAAGTTCCTGAATTAATTTCTGCAACTTGCTCATACCTCATCCTCCATTTCATTACCCCTATTAAATCCATGTTGTTCTTCCACCATCTTTCGCACACTATTCACTTCGTCAATCAGTTGTGCTTGTGTGGGCAGATAGAGTTTATATTCGCTTGCCAATATGGTTTTATTGTCTTCTGGCAACGCCATGCGCACGGCAGTATCATTTTTACTGGTGCAAAGCAGGATGCCGATGGTAGGATTCTCTTCCGCAGTCTTTTCCACACGGTCGTAGTAGTTGACGTACATTTGCAATTGCCCCAAATCCTGATGTGTCAGTTTACCGGTTTTCAGTTCGATGACAACGAAACATTTCAGCAGACGGTTGTAAAACACGAGGTCGGCAAAAAACTCGTCATCTTCAAGCAGAATACGTTTTTGCCGTGCTACGAAAGTGAATCCTTGCCCCAATTCAAGCAAGAAATGTTGCAAGTGAGTGATGATAGCCGACTCTAAATCTTTTTCATAATAGGCAGCCTTACGTTCCATTCCTAAAAACTCCAGATACATCGGATCTTTAATGATTTCCAAAGGCGATTGCGGAATGCGCTCTTTGCGGGCAACGGCAAGGACAGCTTCCTTGTCATTGCTCAGTAACAGACGTTCGTAAAGCTGCGAATTGATTTGCCGTTCCGTTTCTCTTGCCGTCCAACCGTTATTGACAGATTCCAATTCATAATACATACGCTTATCAGGATCATCTATCTGAATCAGCATACGATATTGAGTCCAGTTCAATTGTGAACGCAGTGCGTTCGCAATTGGATAAATCCGATAGAATTGACGGCAAAAAGCCAATTGGCGGACAGAAAAACCGCTTCCATATTCAGGCTCCAGTTGTTTGGCAAGATTCTTTATAAGGTATGTTCCGTAATCGGCACGGTCTTTTCCCTGCTGTTCTTCCTCAAAAATACGCTTTCCCATGTGCCAATACATCTGTACCCGGCAAAAGTCCACACTACGCACGGCATTTTGTTTGGCCGAATTTATAATACCTCTGATGTCATTCAGAAAGGTATCTTCTTTTTTCCATATCTCACTCATACCTCATCCTCCTCTAATTCAGCTACTATTTTGTCTATTTCCGCACGCAGTTCGTTTTCTCGTGCCACTATACGGCGGATGCGCTCATTCAGTTCCTTAATGTCAGTCTTCGGACGGGTGTCTTTAACCTCTATATAGCTACTTACCGACAAGTTATAATCATTTTCGGCAATGGTTTTATAATCAACTGATTTGGCTATGTAATCAACATCTTCTTTTTTATCGAAGATTTCTATAATCCTGTTTATATGCTTATCCTCAAGCACATTGTTGTTGGTCTGTTTCGTAAAAAAATCCTCTCCGCTTGCATCTATAAACTGGATTTTAGTATCAGATTTATGTTTTGACAAAACCAAAATATTAACCGCTATCGAAGTTCCATAGAATAAATTGGAAGGCAATGAGATAATGGTCTCCACATAGTTACCATCCACCAGATATTTCCTGATTTTCTGCTCAGCCCCGCCTCGGTAGAATATGCCGGGGAAACAGACAATAGCGGCACGTCCTTTGCTTGACAAATAATGCAAAGAATGTAGGACGAAAGCGAAATCCGCTTTCGATTTGGGGGCAAGCACCCCAGCTGGAGCAAAACGGTCGTCATTGATAAGTGTGGGATCATCCGAACCAATCCAGTTTACTGAATAAGGTGGGTTGGAAACGATGGCATCAAAAGGCTTTTCGTCTCCAAACTGTGGATCGATAAGCGTATTTCCAAGTGCGATATTGAACTTATCGTAATTGATATTGTGTAGGAACATATTCATACGAGCCAAGTTATAGGTTGTATGGTTTATTTCCTGACCGAAGAAGCCATCTTCAATGATATGGTCTTCAAATTGTTTCTTTGCTTGAAGCAACAAAGAACCTGAACCTGCAGCAGGGTCGTATATTTTGTTTACGGTCGTTTGTTTGTGCATGGCAAGCCTTGATATGAGTTTGGAAACATTTTGAGGAGTGAAGAACTCGCCGCCCGATTTTCCTGCATTGGCTGCATAGTTGTTAATCAGAAATTCGTATGCATCACCGAAAAGGTCTATTTCATGCTCTTCAAAACTTCCAAAATTCAATCCTGCCACACCTTTTAAAACCGCCGCCAAACGGCTGTTCTTGTTTTCTACGGTATTGCCAAGCCGGGTGCTTGTCGTGTCAAAATCGGCGAACAGTCCTTTGATATTCTTTTCGGATGCATAACCGTTCGCAGAGCTTTCGATAGAATCAAAGATGGCTTTCAAATCTGTATTAAGATTGGGATTGTTGTTGGCGGTCTTTACCACGTTGACAAAAAGCTGGCTCGGATATATAAAATATCCTTTCGTCTTGACCGCATCCTCTTTTATCTCCGGAGTTATTATACTGTCAGGTAAAGAAGCATAGTCAATACTATCGTCTCCGCCTTCTATATAGTCTGTAAAGTTTTCGCTGATGAAGCGGTAGAACAATGTTCCCAAAACAAATTGCTTGAAGTCCCATCCATCAACAGCCCCACGCACTTCGTTGGCTATTTTCCAAATCTGAGACTGCAATTGCTCTCTTTGTTGTATGCTTGTCATTATATATACTTCTATGTTATTGTACTTATTTTCCTCAAAGGAACGAGTTTACTTGCTTTTGTTAATAAGTTCTCTCCTGTCAATATCTAATAATTCAGCTATTCTTGAAAGAGTAGCCAAGTCAGGCTGTGAAACATTGGTACACCATTTTGATACTGTCGAAGGATCTTTTTTCAATTGTTCAGCCAGCCATTTACCTGTTTTCTTTTTTCGACAAGAACCAACTTGAGCCTATTATATCTTCTATGCTAATCATTAAATTGAATTTGCTGCAAATATAATGAATTGACTTTATTTGGTCGTAGAAGTACACTACTTTTTTGTACGCATATATTTCCCGACTTTGGAAGAAAAGATTTCAGCAAATTGTTTCTTGAATATAAGATTTGAGTATGGAAATAACAACCAAACAGCGGTCATATTATCTGCCACATCCGAGAGAAAATGATAAGTTGGTTTGTTTGTCGAATTGTTGGTTGGTATCTTGGTTGATTGGACTATACTCTGATGTAATAGTCGAAACTTAATAGCTGAGATATCCAAATCGCAAGGGCATAAGAATGCACAGCATCAATAATGCCGGAATTAGGAAAATCCCGCTCTTTTATTTGCTCCTAATGGGAATAATCGCTAATTTTCCCCATTACCGCAATATCAGTATCGTTGAAAGTTAATAACCCGAAATTTATTCTGTTATTCCAACGATAATCCGTATATTTGCAACTGTTTTGCACATTTCCGTGCTTCTACGAACTGATATGGAAAAAGCGATGCTGCGTATTCTTTATTTGCTGGCGGCAGTCCTCACACTGGCAGGATGTTCGGTAAGCAAATTTATCCCGGAGGGTCAGTATTTGTTGGACGACGTGAAGATTGAGTCGGACAACAAAGAGGTGAAGCCTTCGCAGATGAATACGTATATCCGCCAGACGCCTAACGCCAAGTGGTTCAGCTTGGTGAAGCTGCCGATGTACATATACAGCGCGTCGGGGCGGGATTCGTCGAAGTGGATAAACCGCTTTCTGTGGAAGATAGGCGACGCACCCCGCATCTACGACCCTGAGGCTGCCGAGGAGTCGCGCCGGCAGATAGAACTTGCCGTGCAGAACATGGGCTACATGGGGGCTTACGTCCGCCTGAACGAGCAGCATAAGGGTAAGAAAAAAATGAAAGTGCGTTACAGCATCCATACCGGAGAGCCTTACGTGATCGACCATATTACTTATGACATTGCCGACTCTACCGTGGGGAGTTACCTTGCCCGCGACTCGGCGCTCACCCGTCTGCACCCCGGTATGCGCCTCGATGTGAATGTGCTCGACGAGGAACGCCAGCGCATCACCCAGTATCTGCAGAACCGGGGATATTACCGCTTCAACAAAGACTTTATCACTTATCAGGCAGACACCACGGCACACTCGCGCAAGGTGGGGCTGACGGTGCAGCTGCTTCCGTTCCGCCGCAAGAAGTCGGACGACCCGGAACCGCACCGCCAGTACACGGTGAGAAATGTAAACTTCCTGCTCGACGTGGACTTTGCCGAGCTTTCCGCCGATGCCATTCGCGGCATGGATTCCATCCGCTCGCAGGGGGCAATGCTGTACTTCCACGGCAAGCCTTTCTTGCGCCCCAAAGTGATAACCGATTATAACCGACTGAAAACAGGACGCTTGTATCAGAGCAGCGACGTGCAGAACACGTATTCAGACTTGAGCCGGCTGGGTATCCTGAAGTATTCCAACATCCGCTTCCGCGAGGAGCTGGAGGGCGACTCGGCGTATCTCGATGCGTACGTAACCCTCTCGAAACGAAAGAACAAGTCGGTGTCGTTCGAAATCGAAGGGACGAACTCGGCTGGCGACCTCGGTGCGGCGGCATCGGTGGCGTACACCCACCGCAACCTGTTTCGCGGCTCGGAAACGCTGACGCTGAAGCTGCGAGGCGCATACGAGGCGGTGAGCGGGTTAGAGGGATATGCCAACAGCAACTACATGGAGTACGCCGTGGAGGGAAGCCTGAATTTCCCCGAATTTATGTTCCCTTTCCTCTCGTCCGACTTCAAGCGGCGCATCCGTGCCACTTCGGAGGTGAGCGTGAAGTATAACTGGCAGATTCGTCCGGAGTTTGAACGCACCGTGGCGTCGGCGGCATGGAGCTACCGGTGGTCGAAGCGGCGGGCGGTTCACCGGTTCGACTTGCTCGATGTGAACTACATTTACATGCCTTACCGCTCCGAGACCTTCCGTGATTACCTCGACATGATGGACGAACGCAATCCCCTGCTGCGTTACAGCTACGAAGACTTGTTCATCGTGCGCATGGGCTATACCTATACGTATAACAGCTCCGGAGCCATATCGAGCAAAACCGCCCAGCGCAATTCCTATTCCATCCGCTTCAACATCGAAGAGTCGGGCAACCTGCTTTATGCTTTCTCGAAGATAGTAAACGGGCGTCCGAAAAACGGCGAGGCGTTTCAGATGGCAAACATCGACTTTGCACAGTATGTGAAGGCTGATTTCGATTTCGCAAAAAACTTTATGATAGACGACCGTAACTCGCTCGTGTTCCACGTGGGCGTGGGCGTGGCGTATCCTTACGGAAACTCGAAAAGCCTCCCTTTCGAAAAACTCTACTTTTCGGGCGGGGCGAACAGTGTGCGTGGCTGGAGCGTCCGCTCGCTGGGTCCGGGAGGTTATCGCGGCGACACCAACAGTCTGGACTACGTGAACCATACGGGCGACATCAAGCTGGATTTGAACTTGGAGTACCGCACGCATCTGTTCTGGAAACTGAACGGGGCGGCATTTATCGATGCCGGAAACGTGTGGACCATCCGTAACCGCGAGATGCAGCCCGAAGGATTGTTTAAGTTTAACCGCTTCTACAAGCAGTTGGCTGTGGCATACGGTCTGGGCATCCGTTTCGACTTGGATTTCCTGATTATCCGCTTCGACGGCGGTATGAAGGCTATCAACCCCATGTACGAAGGGCGCGACCGTTATCCGATTATTTCGCCCGACTTCGGACGCGACTTTGCGTTCCACTTTGCGGTAGGTTATCCGTTTTAAAAACATTATAACAGTAATATGCTAATCAGAAAGAAAAGTGACAACCCGGAAGATTACCGGAAAATAAAAGTAGTAGAAGAGTGGTTCGAGCAACAGCAGTTGCCCGCCAGTATGCAGTTAGACAGTGCCACTTACATCCCCGACTTGCCCGACACCGTTTCGCGCCTTTTCGAACAGTCATACCTCTATGCCGGCAATCCGCGCATGGAAGGCAGCCTGTGGTTGTTGTTGCGCATCAAAAAGAAATTAGAGGGCGAAGCATCCCTGTAAGAGCCTGAAAAAAACGCTACGGCATAAGCCCCTCGACGCTATGGATAGAACCGGTAAACGCTGCCATATAGGGTGAACCGCGCTAACGGAAGCGTTTCTCCGGAGCATCACGGCGGAGGGTTTCTTCGTGTGCTTCAGTGCAGGTGAGGAAAATTAAAACGGGCTCACTGCCTCGTAACCGAATAAAAGTGTATATCTTTGCAGCATGGAATGGCTATATAATTTGTTTTTCGAGCAATCCGCTTTGCAGGCGGTCATCATCATGTCCCTCATTATCTCCATCGGGTTAGGATTGGGAAAGGTTCACGTGTTCGGCGTGTCGCTGGGGGTTACTTTCGTATTTTTCACAGGTATTTTTGCAGGACACCTCGGCTTTACGGTCGACCCTCAGATGCTTGCCTACGCCGAGAGCTTCGGACTGGTGCTCTTCGTCTACGCGCTGGGGCTTCAGGTAGGTCCGGGATTCTTCAGCTCCTTCCACCGGGGAGGCTTCACGCTGAACATGCTGGGGCTGGGCGTTATCCTGATAGGTACGCTGATGGCGGTGGTGCTGTCGTTTGTAAGCGGTGTGTCGATGCCCGACATGGTGGGAATCCTCTGCGGAGCCACTACCAACACTCCTGCATTAGGAGCGGCGCAGCAGACGCTGAAACAGTTTGGCGAACCTACCAACGGGGCGGCGCTGAGCTGTGCCGTTACGTATCCGCTGGGCGTGGTGGGGGTCATCCTTGCCATCATCGTGATGAAGAAACTCTTTGTCCGCCCGTCCGACATGGAGAACCACGAGCCCGAAGACCCCAACCATACGTATATAGCCGCCTTTCAGGTGCATAATCCTGCCATCTTCAATAAAAGCATACAAGACATCGCCCATGCCGGATACCCCAAGTTCGTCATCTCGCGCATCTGGCGCGAAGGCTCGGTAAGCATCCCCACGTACGACAAGATACTGAAGGAGAACGACCGCCTGCTGGTCATCACCACCGAGAAAGACGCTCCCGCGCTGACCATCCTCTTCGGCGAGCAGGAGAAGCGCGACTGGAACAAGGAGGACATCGACTGGGATGCCATCGACAGCAAGCTGATTTCGAAACACATCATCGTGTCGCGTCCTGAAATCAACGGAAAGAAATTAGGCTCGCTCCGCCTGCGAAATACTTACGGCATCAACATCAGCCGCGTGCTGCGAAGCGGGGTGAAACTGCTTGCCACGCCGGGACTGGTGCTCCAGCTTGGCGACCGCCTGACGGTGGTGGGCGAGGCTGCGGCGATACAGAACGTAGAAAAAGTGCTGGGAAACACCGTGAAAACCCTGCGCGACCCTAACTTGGCGTGTATCTTCATCGGCATCGTGCTGGGACTGGTAATCGGTTCTATCCCCATCTCCATCCCCGGCATCAGCTCGCCCGTGAAGTTAGGACTCGCCGGAGGCCCCATCGTGATGGGAATCCTTATCGGGGCATACGGTCCGCGCCTCCACATGGTGACTTACACCACCCGCAGCGCAAGCCTCATGCTGCGCGGCATCGGGCTGTCGCTCTACTTGGCGTGTCTGGGCATCGAGGCAGGCGCCCATTTCTTCGAAACCGTACTCCGCCCCGAAGGTGCGCTGTGGGTGGGGCTGGGCTTTGCCATCACCTTCGTGCCCGTGGTAATCATGGCGTTAGTGGCGATGCGCTGCTGCCGCCTCGACTTCGGAAACACCTGCGGGATGCTCTGCGGAAGCATGGCAAACCCTATGGCGCTGAACTATGCCAACGACATCATCCCCAACGATAACCCCTCGGTGAGCTACGCCACGGTTTATCCGTTGGGAATGTTTACCCGCGTAATCATCGCCCAACTGATACTGATGATATTCTTATAATACTCATACCGCTATGAAAACATATAAACAGATTACTGACGAAATGATTCAGCGCGACTGCCGCTATCTGGAGTTGCTGTCACATAGTTTTCCTACCATTGCCACCGCAAGTACGGAAATCATCAATCTGGAAGCCATACTCAACCTGCCGAAGGGTACGGAGCATTTCCTTGCCGACCTGCACGGAGAGTACGAGGCTTTCCAACACGTGCTGCGCACTGCTTCGGGAGCCATCAAACGGAAGGTGAACGAGATTTTTGAAAATACCCTGCGCGAAACCGAAAAGAAAGAACTCTGTACGCTGATTTACTATCCGGAACAGAAGTTGCAGCTGGTGAAAGACTCGGAAGAGTATCTGGAAGACTGGTACGTGATTACGCTGAACCAACTGGTGAAGGTGTGTCAGAACGTATCGTCGAAATACACCCGCTCGAAGGTGCGCAAGGCGTTGCCCGAAGAGTTCTCGTACATCATTCAGGAGTTGCTTCACGAAAGCAGCATGGAGCCGAACAAGCAGGCGTATATCAACGTAATTATCAGTACGATAATCGATACGAACCGTGCCGACGATTTCATCGTGGCGCTGTGTAACCTCATCCAGCGGCTTACGATAGACTCGCTGCACATCTTGGGCGACATCTTCGACCGCGGACCCGGCCCTCACGTCATCATGGACACGCTTTGCAACTATCATAACTTCGACATCCAGTGGGGAAACCACGACATCCTCTGGATGGGGGCTGCCGCCGGAAACGTGTGCAGCATGGCGAACGTGCTGCGCTTGGCGATGCGCTACGGCAACCTCTCGGCATTGGAAGACGGCTACGGAATCAACCTCCTGCCGCTTGCCACCTTCGCGATGGATACCTACGCCAGCGACCCCTGCACGCTGTTCGGTCCGCGCATGGACGAAACCACCAGTCCGTATAACGACAAGACCCTCCGCCTGATAGCCCAGATGCACAAGGCAATCAGCGTGATACAGTTTAAGTTGGAGGCAGAGATAATCCGCCGCCGCCCTGAGTTCGAGATGGAAAACCGCCTGTTGCTCCACCACATCGACTTCGGACGCAAGGTGTTTGTGGCAGACGGGCGCGAGTATGAAATGCGCGACTGTTATTTCCCCACCGTCGACCCGTCCGACCCGTACCGCCTCACCGACGAGGAGCGCGAGATAGTCGCCAAGCTGCATAATTCGTTTACCCACAGCGAAAAGCTGCGCAAGCACATGAAATGCCTCTTCCGTTACGGCTGCATGTACAACGTATGCAACTCGAACCTGCTGTTCCATGCTTCCATGCCCCTCAACGCCGACGGGACACTGAAGGAAGTCGACATCTTGGGCAAGAAGTACAAGGGCAAGGCACTGCTGGAGCGCGTGGGGCAGCTTATCCGCACCGCCTACTTTGCCGACAACGACAACAAAGAAAAATCCTTTGCCCTCGATTACCTCTGGTACTTGTGGTGCGGCCCCGATTCGCCTGCGTTCGACAAGAGCAAGATGGCAACCTTTGAGCGTTACTTCCTCGTCGACAAGGAAACCCACAAAGAGGTGAAAGGATATTATTACTCCCTGCGCGACCGCGAAGACATCTGCGACATGATTATGGACGAGTTCGGCGTAGAAGGAGAACACCGCCACATCATCAACGGACACGTGCCCGTGAAAGCCGTGAAAGGCGAGAAGCCCATCAAGGCAAACGGCAAGCTGATGGTGATAGACGGCGGATTCTCAAAAGCATACCAGCCCGAAACGGGCATCGCCGGATATACATTGGTATATCACTCGCGCGGATTCCAGTTGGTTCAACACGAGCCGTTCACCTCCACGCAAAAAGCCATCGAGGAGGGGCAGGACATCAAGTCGACCACCCAAATCGTGGAAATGAGCAGCAAGCGCATGATGGTGAAAGACACCGACAAGGGCCGCGAGCTGATGATTCAGATAGAAGACCTGAAAAAACTCTTGGCAGCCTACCGCATGGGGCTGATAAAGGAAAAGTCATTCTGACGGGAAACGGGGCGCACGTAACGCCCCGTTTTTTTTTAACACCTGCTGTATAACATCAACTTATTTATTAGGAGTTTGCTTCGGATGCGGATAATTATTTTTATTTTTGTGGAATGTATGGATTATATAACCAATAATTTTAAAAATACATTACTTTATGACGAAGAAACTACTTTTGATGATGCTTCTCGTTCTGCCGGTATGCGTGGCGGCGCAAGTGCGCACCGAGCGTTTGCTGGAAAAAGGATGGAAGTTTACACGTGAAGACAATGCTACTTTTTCTGCCACCGAGTGCGATGATTCCAAATGGCAGTCGGTAACCGTTCCTCACGACTGGGCTATCTACGGGCCGTTCAGCATCGACAATGACAAGCAGAACCTCGCCATCACTCAAGACGGACAGAAGGAAGCGATGGAACACGCCGGACGTACGGGCGGCCTGCCTTTCGTGGGCACGGGATGGTATCGCCTCGATTTCGATGCCCCTGAGTTCCGCGCCGGAAAAACCGCCACGCTGGTGTTCGACGGAGCCATGAGCCACGCCCGCGTATGGCTGAACGGACACGAAGTGGGCTACTGGCCTTACGGTTATAACTCATTCTACTTCGACATCACTCCGTACCTGAAACCGGGCGAAACGAATACCCTCGCCGTGCGGTTAGAGAACGAACACGAATCTTCACGCTGGTATCCCGGTGCCGGACTGTATCGGAACGTACACCTCGTAATCAATGAAGATGCTTACGTTCCTACGTGGGGCACTCAGCTCACTACGCCCGTGGTGAAGAAAGAGTATGCCAAAGTACATCTGCTGACCGGACTGCGGATGCCGGAGGGCAAACAGTTGGCCGACTACCGCATCGTTACCGAACTGAAAGACGCATCGGGAAAGGTGGTGGCTACGGCTGAAAACCGCGGCTCGAAGTATGATGACGGCAAGTTTGTGCAAGACTTCGTGGTAGACCGCCCCGCGCTGTGGACTCCCGAAACTCCCGCGCTTTATACCGCCGAATCGCGTATCTACGAAGGCAGCGAGCTGAAAGACGAATATACCACCCGCTTCGGAATCCGTTCCATCGAGATTATCCCCGACAAGGGTTTCTTCCTGAATGGCGAACGTACCGTGTTCAAAGGCGTTTGTAACCACCACGACTTGGGCCCGTTGGGAGGTATTGCCAACGTAGCAGGCATCCGCCGCCAGATCCGTATCCTGAAAGACATGGGATGTAACGCCATCCGCACCTCGCACAACATGCCTGCGCCGGAGCTGGTTGAGGCTTGCGACGAGATGGGTATGATGCTGATGGCAGAATCGTTCGACGGGTGGAAAACCCCGAAAGTGCCCAACGGCTACAACAAGCTGTTCGACGAGTGGGCGGAGAAAGACTTGGTGAACTTGCTTCGCCACTTCCGCAACAACCCCAGCATCGTGATGTGGTGTATCGGCAACGAGGTGCCCGACCAATGGAACGGTGCGACGGGTCCGAAGCTGACGCGCTTCCTCCAAGACATCTGTCACCGCGAAGACCCCACACGCCCCGTAACGCAGGGGATGGATGCGCCCGACGCAGTGGTAAACAACAACATGGCTGCCGTGATGGACGTGCCGGGATTCAACTACCGCCCGTTCAAGTATGCCGAGAATTACAAGAAGCTCCCCCAACAGATTTCATTAGGTAGCGAAACCGCTTCTACCATCAGCTCGCGCGGCGTATATAAGTTCCCTGTGGTTCGTCGCGCCATGCAGAAGTACGATGACCATCAGGCTTCCTCGTACGACGTGGAACACTGCGGATGGTCTGACCTTCCGGAAGATAACTTCATCTGGCACGAAGATTACCCGTGGAGCATCGGCGAGTTCGTATGGACGGGATTCGACTATCTGGGCGAGCCTACTCCGTATTACTCCGACTGGCCCAGCCACTCGTCATTGTTCGGTATCATCGACTTGGCAGGTATCCCCAAAGACCGTTACTACCTGTATCGCAGCCACTGGAACAAAGACGTGGAAACGCTCCACATCCTTCCGCACTGGAACTGGGAGGGACGCGAAGGCGAGGTGACTCCGGTATTCGTCTACACCAACTATCCTTCTGCCGAGCTGTTCATCAACGGAAAGAGTCAGGGCAAACGCACGAAAGACCTCACCGTGACCATCGACAACAGCAAGTGCGACTCGGTAGGTTCTACTACCTTCAAGCGTCAGCAGCGCTACCGCCTGATGTGGATGGACACCAAGTACGAACCGGGAACGGTGAAAGTGGTGGCATACGATGCTAACGGCAAGGCTGTGGCAGAGAAAGAAATCCACACGGCAGGCAAGCCCTACGCCATCAAGTTGGAAGCCGACCGCACGAAGATAGCAGCCGACGGCAAAGACCTCTCGTTCGTAACCGTCAGCGTGGTGGATAAAGACGGAAACCTCTGTCCGCTTGCCGACAACGAAATCAAGTTTAAGGTGAAAGGCAAAGGTTACTACCGCGCCGGGGCAAACGGCAATCCCGCTTCGCTCGAATCGTTCCAGAAGCCGCAGATGAAAGTCTTTTCGGGCATGATGACCGCTATTGTGTCTTCCACTGAAGAAGCCGGCGAGATTGTGCTTGAAGCCAGTTCGAAGGGACTGAAAACCGCCAAGCTGGAAATCGTATCCGAGAAGTAACACACGGAACGTGGGGCACGGATTGCCCCGCGTCTGTTCCAATCGCTATAAACAAAAAAAATCATTCCAAACCTCTCGGCTTGGAATGATTTTTTTTGTTTCTGAACAGTCCGTTCAGTTCTTATTTTTTGAAGTATCTGTTGTACAATCCTTCGAAACCTTTACCGTGACGAGCTTCGTCTTTAGCCATTTCGTGAACCGTATCGTGGATAGCGTCCAAGTTCAACGCTTTAGCGCGGGTAGCGATGCGTTTCTTGTCTTCGCAAGCACCACATTCAGCGTTCATGCGTTTTTCCAAGTTCGTTTTTGTATCCCATACGCAGTCGCCCAGCAGTTCAGCGAATTTTGCAGCATGTTCAGCTTCTTCCCAAGCGTAGCGTTTGAAAGCCTCAGCTACTTCAGGATAGCCTTCGCGGTCTGCCTGACGGCTCATAGCCAAATACATACCTACTTCAGTACATTCGCCCATGAAGTGGTTGTTCAGGTCTTTAATCATTTCTTCGTCGCAACCTTTAGCTACGCCGATAACGTGTTCGTCAACGAATTGCAAACCACCTTCTGCGTTTTCTTCCATTTCTTTGAACTTAGAAGCGGGAGCTTTACACAAAGGGCATTTTTCGGGAGCGGTTTCGCCTTCATAGATGTAACCACAAACAGTACAGATAAATTTTTTCATAATGTAAAAGTTTTAGTTGTTAGTTAATATCGTTAATTCGTTGGTTTTCTCTTTAATTCTTTCTTAATTCTTTGCGAGGGATTTTTCGCAGCAGTGGGGGCAAATCCCCTTGTAGTAATGATGCACTTCTTCTACTTCAAATCCGCTCTTTGTCAGTTTTTCGGTTTCGTTGGTTTCGGTACTCAGCGGAACGTCATAGATTTTTCCGCATGACTTACACTGGAAATGCGCGTGCAGCGACAAGTCGCCATCAAAACAAGTGTTTCGCTCATCAATCGTCAACTGTTTTGCCGCACCGTGTTCAACGAACAACTTGAGCGTATTATATACAGTTGTCTTTGAAAGGGTAGGGATGTCTTTGCATAAAGCCAAGTAAATTTCATCAATGCTGGGATGGGTTTTATGCTTCAGCAAGTAGTCCATAATCGCGATGCGTTGTACGGATGGCTTAATGTTATAGCTAATCAAGTATTCGTAAACGTTCATATTCTCTTTCAACTCTGTAATTATTACAACTTTAATTCGATGGCAAAGATATAGATATTTATTTTATTAGCAAACGTTGTGTGCAGTTTTTTTATTTTTTTAATGAATGTCTGTATCCGCCTGTGCGGGCGTTTGGGGGCGTATGCGATACGTCACGGCATGAAGGGAGCAGATATCTGCATGTCTGTCAGTAGTTTATCTTATCCTTTAGCCGATAGGTTACGCCGAATGTAACCAGCGTGCATACCATAATCCAGATAAAGAACAGCCGGTAGCCCAGCAGCTCCTGAATCCATCCCGCCACCATGCCCGGTATCATCATGCCCAGCGCCATAAACGCCGTACAGATGGCGTAGTGGGCAGTTTGGTGACTGCCTTCCGAAAAGCGGATGAGGTAGAGCATGTAGGCGGTGAACCCGAATCCGTAGCCAAACTGCTCGATGAAGATGCAACTGTTGATCAGCGTCAGACTTTCCGGCTGGGCGTAGCTGAGGTAGATGTAAACGGCATCGGGCAGGGAGATGGCACACACCATCGGCCACAACCACCGGCGCAGTCCGTGGCGGGCGGCGGCTATCCCGCCGAGAATCCCCCCGACGGTAAGTCCGATGATTCCTATCGTTCCCTGCGTGAATCCGATTTGCTCGGTCATCATGCCCAGTCCGCCCTGAGCGAGCGGGTCGAGCAGGAACGGAATGCTCATTTTGGCAAGCTGGGCTTCGGGCAGGCGGTAGAGCAGCATGAAGAGGATGGCGGTGGCGGCATGTTCTTTTCGGAAGAACGAGCCAAACGTCTGCATGAAATCTTTAAGCAAGCCGATAAACGGGCGCGCCTTAGCGGAAGCGTCGGAGGGCGGATGCGGTAGCGTTACGGCGTGGTACAGCCAGAGCGCGATGAACACCCCTGCTGAGAGGAAAAACGTCAGACTCCAAGCGTAGGCGATGCGCCCCGTGTAGCGTTCCAAGAAGCCTGCCAGCATGATGAGCAGCCCCTGTCCGGCGATGGTGGCGATGCGGTAAAACGTGCTGCGGATGCCCACGAAGAAAGCCTGTTGGCGGGTGTCGAGCCCCAGCATGTAAAACCCGTCGGCAGCAATGTCGTGGGTGGCGGAGCTGAACGCCATGAGCCAGAAAAAGGCGAGCGTGTAGCGGAAATACCCGTCGGCAGGAAGCGTGAGCGCCACCCCCGCCAGCGCAGCCCCTATCAGCAACTGCATACTTACAATCCACCAGCGCTTGGTGCGCAGCAGGTCGACAAACGGACTCCACAGCGGCTTGATAACCCACGGCAGGTTCAGCCATCCGGTGTAAAGAGCCACTTCGGTGTTTGATACGCCCATGCGCTTATACATCACGAGCGAAAGCGTCATGACCACCACGTAAGGCAGTCCCTCGGCAAAGTAGAGGGTAGGAACCCAGCTCCACGGCGAATGTGTTTTCATCAGTCTATTCATAAAGTTTGCTCAGGGTTGCCCCTTTATAATAATGTAACAGGATGTCGGTATAACGGTAACCGCGTTCGCCCATCACCGCCGCCCCTATCTGGCACAGCCCCACGCCGTGGCCCCATCCCGCCCCGGTAAGGGTAAAGGTTTCGGGTGCGCCATCGTGTTCCGCGCCGTAGTCTACCACGAACGCCGAACTGAACAGATGGGTTGCCGACAGCGCCTTGCGTATTTCCAGTTCTTTGCCGATGACGGCAGTACGCCGGCTGCCCGTGATTTTCAGTTTGCAGATGCGCCCCGACTTGCCCCGCTCTACGGCAGTGAGGCGGAGAATCTTCCCGAAGTCGATGCCCGTCTTGCGGCAGATGAGAGCCGACAGCTCCTCCTGCGCATACGTCACCCGCCAGCGGTAAAAGTCGGTGGTAGCCCGGTCGTAATCATTCAGAATCACCGACAGGAGGTGCGCGTCGCGGGTGTTACACAGCGCGTCCGGAGCGTGGCGAATCCACTGTTCCGCTTCCTCCTCACGGCTCAGGTCGGGCAGGGGAGACGGTTCTGCCGCATCTCTTACGGGGCGCAGGTACGGATAATTCTTGTCCTCCCAGCAAGTGGAAAACACCTCGGTGGCACCGCCGCAACACTTCGAGAAACGAGCGTCGCAGATTACCCCGCCGTAAGTCAGCACCTCGCCGCGCGTAGCTTCGATTGCCGCCTTCACCGCCGGGGTAGAAGCCTTCGTGATGCCCTGATACCGCTGGCAGTGGTCGTCGGCACACACATGGAACAGCGTGTGGTCTTCGTGGTCGTACCAGCGGATGTACTCGTTTTCGGCAGAGGCTACCGAATGGCCGGAATACATCACCCGATAGGCATCCGAAGCCTGCCTGCTGATTTGCGCCAGCAGCCAGCTCCGCGAGATGACGGCATGAGCCTTCAGAAACTCCGGAGGCGAGGCAGCATTCATTTCCGAGGAGATGACACTTGTCAGGTAATCTTCGGCAGGAAGCTGGTTGACAGCCGTTACCTTCCCTTCGGCAGCGATGAAGCGCAGCCTGCCCGTAAACGTCTGGGTCTCTTTCCGCTCCCAGTGGAAGTGGATGCCGATGGTTACGTGGTGTATCGAGAAAGAAGCCTCCTCCCCGGTAACGGGAGTAAAAAACAGCTCACGGTACGTTTTCCCGTTCCACCGCAGCCGATTGCCTTCGGCGGTTACTTGCTGACTGCCGCATACCGTCTGCCCCTCGGCGCGGAACGGAGCATTCAGCGTGAAATCTATCCTTTCGGCACTGAGGATGCCTACATGTATTTCGGGTTCTTTCATGTCAGTCTTGTTTTATAAGGTTACTTCCCGGTAAATCTGCCGGATATCGTCTGCCGTAATGCCTTCGAAATCTTTTTCACGGCACGTTACGATGATGCCTCCCATGTCCAATGCCCCCGGACTGATGAGGCGTTGGGTATCATCGTTTGCGGCATAACATTGCGGGCGGTGTTCCTTTCGCGGGAAATAAGCCAGCGTAAATCCCCGTGCCTCGTCCATCCATGCAAACAGGTTATACCGCGGTTCGGCTTCGCCGGTGTGTTGCGGCAGGCTGTTCAGGTAGCGGGTTACGAGGCGGGGCGCGTACTTATACCCCCGTTCGCTTACAAAAGCATGAACCGTACACGGGTAATCGTTTATCCGATACTCCGTACAGCAGCCTCCCGTTTCCAGCTCGCAGCGCCCAAGCTCGTCGGCAGTAAGCATCAGTCGTTTCCATTGGCGGATAAACGGAATATCCTGTTGCAGGGCAGCCTGAAAATGAAAATGGTCGGGCGCAGAAGCCCCGCATTTCGCCCCGTTATAAAACAGCGCATAGCCTTTCGCAAAATGTTCGTCCATCCACTCCAAGAGCCTTCCCGGAAGCTGCCGGTCGGTCTTGTCGGCAAGCACCTGCGGCTGGTGGCGCACGGCAGACAAGGTAAGATGTTCCGGCAAGATGGGGTAAGGATTTACGCGGAGCGTGAACCCCTCGTCAATCCCGATGCGGATGCTGCTTTGTGCTTCCGGTTTGTTTTCCTCGCAAAGAAAGCACGGACGCGCCTCGATGGAAGCCTTGTCGAGCTTGGCACAGGTAGACACGGCACGTTCGGGATTATACTGTACAAGGATGTCTGAATCGCCGATGCGGAAGCTGCGCAGCCTGATGCGGTTCAGTGCCCGGTGATTATTCTTCGCCAGCTCCCATTTTTCGAACTGTCCGGCAAAAAAAGCCTCTTTGGGCGGACACGGCGCCGAGGCGTCGAGGTTTTTGGCAAGCTCCTGTCTCAGCCGGATTTCCAGCGTGCGCAGGCTGTCTTTGTACGCATTGTTGCGGTTGATTTGCTCGATGCTCAAGGCGGCATCCGAGTTTCCCTCCCAACGGCGGCAGAGGTAAAGCACATCGTAGATGCGCCCGATGCGGTAACGGCGCGAAAAGCACAGTCCGAGTGCATAATCCTCTCCGTAGCTGGTGTTCGGGATACGCATTTGCCGTAACAGAGGCGTGTAGAAAGCCCGCGGCGCACCCAGCCCGTTGACACGTAGCGCGTTGTTATGTCCGTTCTCGCGGCTCCACTCGCGATGGTCGATAACCCCCGGCGGAAGCGTGTGGAGGTTGAAGTCCGTCATGCGGTACGAGCCGACCACCATCGCACAACGCTCGCGGCGGAACATGTCGACGATGGTTTGCAGCGTGGCGGGCGAGCTGTATAAATCGTCGCTGTCAAGTTGGACGGCAAAGCGTCCGCACAGCGGATGGTCGATTCCCACGTTCCAGCACCCGCCGATACCGAGGTCGGTACGTGAGGGGACAAGGTGAATCACCCTCCGGTCATCGGCATAACGGGCAATGATGTCCGCCGTACCGTCGGTAGAATGATTGTCAATCACAATCACGTTAAACGGGAAGTCGGTTTGCTGTTCCACCGCCGAGCGGATGGCATCACCGATGGTTCGCACCCGGTTCCTCACCGGAATAATCACCGAAGCCTCGTATTCAAAATCGCCCTTCTGCGGGTCAATCCCCTCCGTGGGTTCGGGCAGAAAGGCCCCGATGTCTTTTAGGTAATACGTAAACGCCCGTTCGCGCTCCACCTGCACTTGCCGGTTGCGCGGGTCAACATAGTCGAACTGCTTTTCTTCGGGGCGGCGCGTGTCGTTCTCCTCCATTTCGGTGTAAAGATATTCGCGGATGTGTGTCAGTTCATGCGTCCGCGTAAGAGCAAGCCGGAGCGCATACAGCGCGGAATACTCATAATCGGGCTGGGCACCCATCAGGCGGAACGCATTTTTCAGACACTCCGTTTTGAAAAGCATCACCGAGCCGAAATCGAAATCATCCCTTACGCTGCCCGGCTGATAATCTGCCACGGGATGCGGTTTGCGCGTTCCGTCCTCCCACCGGTAATGGTCGGCGTACACCATCCCCGTTTCCGGGGCGTTCAGGTAATCACACATGCGCTCCAGCGCCTTGTATCCCAGCTCCAGCGGCTGAGGCTTTATATAAAATAATGTATAAGGCGTATCTGCCATCGAAACCACCTTATGCAGCATCTCTGTCGACTCCATGCTCGCCGCCGGCAAGTCCAGCTCGTCGGGAGTAACGACGCGCGCTGTCGGCAGGCAATCCTTCAGGTTGGTAACGGTGTTGTCAGAAGGACAAGAATGGTCGTGAAAAAGAAAACAAGTAATCATTTTGTTCCATGAATTAAGTTAGTGTAGAACAAAGGTAATGATTCTTGCCGGAATATAAGATGCAAGGGAGGGCAATCGTTAAAATCTTTCTATTTTTAACGGACTTATTTATTTTTTGCCTAACTTTGTACGCTAATTGTATTTTCGGAATTAATAAAAAAGCAGATATGGCGAAAATTCCTTTGCTGGGAAAAACATTAAGTGAACTGGGCGAAATCGTGAAAGACTTGGGGATGCCCAAGTTTTCGGCTGGTCAGATAGCCGGATGGCTGTACGACAAGAAAGTTGCAACGATTGACGAAATGACCAACCTCTCGCAGAAAAACCGGGAGCGGCTGAAAGAAACGTACGAGGTAGGGGCGAGCAGTCCGGTACACGAAATGCGCTCGGCAGACGGCACGGTGAAGTATCTTTTCCGTACACCGGAAGGTAATTACATCGAGTCGGTTTATATCCCTGACGGCGAGCGTGCCACGCTGTGCGTGTCCTCGCAGGTAGGGTGTAAGATGAACTGCATGTTCTGCATGACGGGGAAGCAGGGATTTTCAGCCGACCTGACTGCTGCCCAGATACTGAACCAAATCTACTCGCTCCCCGAACGCGACACGCTGACCAACGTGGTTTTCATGGGGATGGGAGAGCCGATGGATAATTTAGACGAGGTGTTGCGCGCGCTGGAGATACTTACCGCCGACTACGGCTATAAGTGGAGTCCCAAGCGCATCACGGTGTCTACGGTGGGGCTGCGCAAGGGATTCGAACGGTTCTTGCGCGAAAGCAACTGCCATTTGGCAGTGAGCCTGCACTCGCCTTTCCCGGCACAGCGCCGCACGCTGATGCCTGCCGAAAAAGCCTTCTCCATTACCGAAATGGTGGAGATTCTGCACCGGTACGATTTCAGCAAGCAGCGCCGCCTGTCGTTTGAGTACATCGTGTTCAAGGGCGTAAACGACAGCCTGATCTACGCCAAAGAGCTGGTACGCCTGTTGCGCGGATTGGAGTGCCGGATGAACCTGATTCGTTTCCACGCCATCCCCGGAGTGGACTTGGAAGGAACAGACATGGACTCGATGATTGCTTTCCGCGACTACCTGACGCGCCACGGACTGTTTGCTACCATTCGTGCCTCGCGCGGAGAAGACATTTTTGCCGCTTGCGGTATGCTCTCTACGGCACGCCAGCAGGCAGAAAAAGAATGAGATATTAATTTTTAAAACAAGAGGGATATGAAACGATTTGCCTTTTATTTGAGCTTTATGTTGGCAGTTCTTTCGCTTGCTTCGTGTCGAGAAGGAGGAAAGAGCATGATAACCCCCGTAGCCAGCGGACGTCCTTACGAAATACTGGTTGTGGCAGACGATAAATGTTGGATGAGCCCTGACAGTGCATTGTTCCACGTGTTGGATACCGATGTTCCGGGACTTCCCCAGTCGGAGCGTTCGTTCCGTATCTCTCGTGTGCGTCCCGATTACTTCGAACGCGGGATGCGTCTGTTCCGCAATATCATCATCGTAGATATCCAAGACATCTATACGCAGACCAAGTTCAAATACTCACGCGACGTTTATTCTTCGCCGCAGATGATAATGAGCATCCAGTCGCCTAACCAGAAAGACTTTGCCGAGTATGTGTCGAAACACGGTCAGGTGATAGTCGATTTCTTTACCCGCGCCGAGATGAACCGCGAGGTAAGCCAGCTGAAAACAAAACACAGCGAAGTGATTTCGGCTAAGGTGGGAAGCCAGTTCGACTGCGACGTGTGGCTGCCCGTAGAGCTGAATTCGTATAAGACGGGAGAACAGTTTTTCTGGGCATCGACCCAACTGAACGATATGAACTTCGTAATGTATTCATATCCCTATACCGACAAACAGACGTTTACAAAGGCGTATTTCATCCACAAGCGCGACTCGGTGATGCAGATTAACCTGCCCGGCTCGGAAGAAGGCATGTACATGCAGACGGCAGACTCTTCGTTCGTGAGCGTGAGAAACATTGCCGTGAAGGGCGATTACGCATTCGAAGCACGCGGACTGTGGGAAATGAAGAACGACGCAATGGGCGGCCCGTTTGTGGCACACGCCCGCGTAGACCGTGCCAACGGCAGGGTGATAGTAGTCGAGGGATTCGTATATAACCCCGGAAAATTGAAACGCGACCAGATAAGAAAGTTAAACGCTGCACTCTATACCCTGAAGCTGCCTTCTGAAAAAGAAGCGCCCGAAATAACGGTAGACCAGTCGATAGCGGAAGAAAAGAAAGAAGGAGAACAGAAATAAGAAGTGAATATGGAAGAACGTAAAATAAAGGTGGGTATCACCCACGGAGACATAAACGGCATTGGTTACGAGGTTATATTGAAAACCTTTGCCGACCCCGCGATGTTTGACCTCTGTACGCCGGTTATCTACGGTTCGCCGAAGGTGGCTGCTTATCACCGCAAGGCGATGGATATTCCCACCAATTTCAGTATCGTGGCTTCTGCCGCCGATGCGCAAGAGGGGAAACTGAACATCGTAAACTGCATCGAGGAGGAAGTGAAGGTTGAACTTACCAAGCCTACACCGGAAGGCGGACGTGCCGCGCTGCTGGCACTGGAAAGGGCGCTTGCCGAATACCGGGAAGGATACTTCGACGTGCTGGTGACGGCGCCGATAAACAAATCGACCATCCAGTCGGACGACTTTCATTTCCCCGGACATACCGAGTACATCGAACAGCGCGTGGGCAACGGACAGAAGGCGCTGATGATTCTGCTGAAAGACGATTTCCGCGTAGCACTCGTTACGGGACATATCCCGGTGAGCGAAATATCGAAAGACATTACCAAAGAGCTGATAAAAGAAAAACTCGCCATCTTCCATCGTTCGCTGAAGCAAGACTTCAATATCGACAGTCCGCGCATCGCCGTGTTCTCGCTGAACCCCCATGCCGGCGACGAAGGGCTGCTGGGTACGGAGGAACAAACCGTGATTACGCCTGCCATACAGGAAATGGCGGAAGAAGGTGTGCTGTGTTTCGGTCCTTACCCTGCCGACGGGTTCATGGGTTCGGGAAACCATACCCATTTCGACGGTATTCTGGCGATGTATCATGATCAGGGGCTTGCACCGTTTAAGGCACTTGCTATGGATGAGGGGGTCAACTTTACGGCGGGGCTTCCCATCGTGCGCACTTCGCCCGCCCACGGCACTGCTTACGACATTGCCGGACAGGGCATCGCTTCGGAAGACTCGTTCCGTCAGGCTGTTTACGTAGCCATCGACGTGTTCCGCCACCGCTGCATCGAGAGAGAAATCAGTGCCCATCCCCTGCGGAAGCAGTATTACGAAAAACGCGATGACAGCGATAAACTTAAATTAGACACTATCGACGAAGATTGAATCAGATAAAAAGAAACTACGATAAAACATGAAATTTGCAATAATCTCAGCCGGAGAAGGTTCCAGACTTTCCCAAGAGGGTGTCCGGTTGCCCAAACCGTTGGTGCAACTCAACGGTACGGCAATGATTGACCGCCTGATTCGCATTTTTGAAGCAAACGGAGCCGAGCAGGTGGTGGTAATCATCAATAATGAAGTCCCCGAAACGAAAGCGCATCTTGCCGAACTGAAAAAAACTTCGGGCGTACCGCTGGAGGTCGTGGTAAAAACCACCCCCAGTTCGATGCACAGTTTTTATGAGTTAAGCAGATACCTGAAAGACGATAAATTCTGTCTTACTACCGTCGACACGATATTCCGTGAAGACGAGTTCACGCGCTTTATCGAGGCATTCAAGGCATCGGACAAAGACGGTATGATGGCAGTAACCGATTACATCGACGACGAAAAACCCCTCTATATCTCGACCGATGAAGAGCTGAACATTACCGGATTCCATGACGAAGCCACCCCGCAGTGTCGTTACATTTCGGGCGGCATCTACTGCCTCACACCGAAAGCCATCCGCACCCTTGAAGGATGTATGGAAAAAGGCATGTCGCGCATGAGGAATTTCCAGCGTCAATTAGTGGCAGACGGGCTTCGGCTGACTGCCTATCCGTTTTCGAAAATATTAGACGTAGACCACGCAAGTGATATAGTAAAAGCTGAGGCTTTTCTGAATCGAAAGGAATAAATAAAAAAGATTGAGAGTAAAAAGATGTTTGTAACAGACAAGAAGATTCGGGTAGTGGGCGTGAGCCGTGGTAATGAATACTCGCCGAATCATGTAGGAAACGACGCTGCTATCTTCAGAATAACAGCCGAAAGTTTGGAAAAAAAAGGATGCGAGGTAATCCTTTATCCTGAGAAGGAGTTTGTGAAACAAGGTATTGAGGCAGATTTTATCTTTGATATGGCACGCGATAGGGCTACCATCAACCGCTTGAAAGAACTGGAAGACAACGGGGCTACGGTGGTCAACTCGGCGTATGGCATCGACAACTGCGTGCGCAAGGCGATGACCGAACTGCTGGTAGCCAACCACGTTCCCCATCCGCGCAGCTTCATCATCCCCACCGACGGGGCTTTTACCCCGGACGTATTTCCGTGTTGGATAAAGCGGGGCAATTCCCACGCGATGGTGAAAGAAGATGTAGTTTACGTAGAGTGTCGCGAAGAGGCGGAACACGTGCTGGCAGACTTCCGCCGGCGCAACATCCCCGAAGCGGTAGTCAACGAGCATCTGGTAGGCGACTTGGTGAAGTTCTACGGCGTGCGCGGAACCGATTTCTTTTACACTTTCTATCCCACCGAGCAGTCGCACAGCAAATTCGGACTGGAAGCCATCAACGGCGAAACGCGCGGATTTCCTTTCGACGTAAAGAAACTCCAAGCATACGGCAATCAGGCAGCCGAAGCCCTGAACATATACATCTACGGAGGCGACTGTGTGGTATCATCGACGGGAGAAATCCGTATCATCGATTTCAACGACTGGCCCAGCTTTGCCCGCTGCCGCGAAGAAGCAGGACCCAAAATAGCGGAATGTATCTATAATTGCATAACTCAAAAAACAGAAAAACTAAACGACTGATTATGGAAAAGAAAGGATTTGAGGCTTCTTTCAAGTCGATGGATACGGAAGAGTTCCTTGATATCTATTTTAACCGTCCGATAGGTTACGCTTGGGCGTTGTTTTTCAAACGCTTCGGGGTACATCCCAACGTGGTGACCATCCTGTCTATCATCTTGGGCATGGCGGCAGGAGTGATGTTTTATTTTCCCGACATGAAACATACGCTGGCAGGAATCTTTCTGCTGATGTGGGCAAACCATTACGATAGCTGCGACGGGCAGTTGGCACGGCTCACCGGAAAGAAAACCCGCTGGGGACGTATGTTAGACGGCTTTGCGGGCGACTTGTGGTTTTTTACCATCTATGCCGCTATTTGCCTGCGGCTCACCAACGACCCCCTGCCTTTCGGGATAGGAGCCGGCGAAGGCATGACGTGGGGCATTTACATCTGGATTCTGGCGCTCTTCTCAGGCACCATCTGCCACAGCAAGCAGTGTACGCTTGCCGATTATTACCGGAACATCCATCTGTATTTCCTGAAAGGCACGTCGGGCAGCGAATTAGACAACTTCAAACAGCAGCGCGAGATATTCTACAGCCTGCCGTGGAAACACAATTTCTGGTGGAAGGCTTTCCTGTACTTCTACGGAAATTATACCCGTCAGCAAGAGCAGATGACGCCTAACTTCCAGCGTTTCTACGCATTGGTTCAACAAAAGTACGGCAACAACATTCCGCAGGCACTGCGCGACGAGTTCCGCACCCTGAGCCTGCCGCTGATGAAGTACACCAACATCCTCACCTTCAACACCCGCGCCATCGCCCTCTACATCAGTCTGCTGATAGGCGAACCGTGGCTGTATTTTATCTTTGAAATCGTAATAATGACGGCACTCTTCGTTTACATGCGTCACCGGCACGAAGCGATGTGTGCCCGTCTGTATCAAAAATATAAATGACAAAATGAAAAAGCTGGAAGATATTAAAGGTATCATCTTTGATTACGGAGGAACAATTGACACGAACAGCCGCCACTGGGCAGAAGTGTTGTGGGGCGAATACGAAGCTCTGCAAGTGCCCGTCAGCAAGGCGGATTTCCGCGAAGCATACGTACACGGCGAACGCACGCTGGCACGCATCCCGCTGGTAAAACCCGAACACGACTTTCACGATGTGTTGCGCATCAAAACCGATATTCAGATAACTTACCTCGTAGAACAGGGAAAACTGAGCGAAGCCGATGCTGCCGGGAAAGCGTATGCCCGCAAGGTGGCAGACGCTTGTTACCAATACGTATTAAACGTGTTACAGCGCACGCGCCCCGTGGTAGAAACGCTTGCCGGACGCTACAAGTTGGTGTTGGTATCTAATTTTTACGGAAACATCCAAACCATTCTGAAAGACTTCGCGCTGTCCGACTGTTTTTCAGACATCATCGAATCGTCGGTGGTAGGCGTGCGTAAGCCCGACCCTGCCATCTACCGGTTGGGCGTAGAGGCTATGGGATTCCCGGCAGAAAACATCCTCGTAGTGGGCGATTCGTTCTCGAAAGATGTAGTACCGGCAAAAACCGTAGGCTGCAAGGTGGCTTGGCTGAAAGGCGAGGGATGGGGCAACGAAACCATCGACGAAACCCTGCCCGACGTGATTATCACCGATTTGCCCCAACTGTTGTCTTATTTGTAATAACCGTTCAGAAAGGAGTCGTGATATGAAAAAACAGCGCATCGCTCTGGTAGAAAAACGATACCTCATACCGTTTGTTCTGCTTACGTCTTTATTCTTTCTGTGGGGGTTCGCACACGCTATTTTAGACGTATTAAACAAGCACTTCCAAGAACTCTTGGCGATAACCAAAGCCCATTCTGCCATGATACAGGTTACGATGTACATGGGCTATTTCATCATGGCGATACCCGCCGGACTGTTTATCAACCGTTTCGGTTACCGTAGGGGAGTGGTGTTCGGACTGCTGCTTTACGGGGTCGGTTCGTTGCTCTTCATCCCCGGCCAGCATTGGATGTCGTTCAACTTCTTTCTTTTTTCACTCTTCGTCATCGGTTGCGGACTGGTGTTTCTCGAAACAGCCGCCAATCCCTATGTAACCGAGCTGGGAGCAAAAGAAACCGCTGCCAGCCGCCTGAACTTCGCACAGTCGTTTAACGGGTTAGGCTGCATTTTCGCCCCGATACTCGCCGCACTGGTGCTGTTCTCTGACGACAAGGAACCTTCGGGCAACGTGGCATTGCCTTACACCATCATGGGTATCATCGTGCTGCTGGTGGGCGTGGTATTTTCGCGCATCAGCCTCCCTGAAATCAAGCACGAAGTAGAAACGGACGAACAGGGAAATCGCGTCAGCCTGTGGTCGCATAAGCTGTTTATCTTCGGACTGATAGCCCTCTTTGCCTACGAGGTGGGAGAAATATCCATCAACAGTTTCTTTATCAACTACGTAACCGACCAAGGCTGGATGAGCCCCCGTCAGGCATCGCTCGTCCTTTCGTTCGGCGGACTGAGCCTGTTTATGGTGGGACGTTTCGCCGGAAGCTGGATAATGAGCCGCGTACGCGCCGAAAAAATGCTTTTCTGCTGCGCCACCGGCACCGTACTGACCACCCTCTGCGTAGTGATGGACTTGGGTATGGCATCGCTAATCGCCCTGCTTGCAGGCTATGCGTTCGAAGCCATCATGTTCCCCACCATCTTTGCCCTCTCACTCAGAGGTTTGGGAAGCCATACCAAGCGTGCTTCCTCCTTCCTGATGATGTCTCCCGTGGGCGGAGCGGTAGGTCCGCTGCTGATGGGCTACGTAGCCGACTGCTCCACGATGAGCATGGCATTCATCGTCCCCTTTGTTGGCTATTTGGTAGTATGGTTTTACGCCCGTAAGATGATGCAGGCGTAAAACCACACAGCTTTTCGATTGTCATAGCCGTTCCACCTCTTCAGCGGAAAGTCCCGTAGCCTTGCATGTATCGGCGGTAGACAGCCCCATCCGCTTCAAGTTCCGGGCTATTTCCAGCTGTTTGCTTTTTTCACCTTCAGCTCTGCCCTCCACTCTGCCTTCTTCCCGTTCTGTAAAAATATTGCTTTTCAGGATGACAATATTATCCAGATGCCGGTAATACGCTTTAAGTTCCTCTTTGCTCATCTTGTCCAGCTTCAACTGTTCCCGCGCCTTGTCAAGTCCGGGCGCAGTGGCATTGTCGGGTATTTCTCCTGTGTTAAGATAATATATCCATTCTTCGAGCGGACTTTTTGCCACGCTGTTAAAATCGTTCACTTTCAAAATGTAATACTCCGGATATAGCTGGCTCACGGTATCTGCCTTGAATGTTTGTTTTTGGAAAGGAGTCAGTTCAAGAATATCTCCTTTGTGTATCCCTTTGAATTCGGTTTTTCCGTGATACACATAATCTTTCCCGTGACCGAGCGAGAAATACACGATGTTGATGCTATATACTTTTCTTACTTTCTCATATCCCTCTCCTCGGTTTATGTATTCAGTGACCAATTTTGATGTGCCGAAAAGCATCCGCTGGAAATAAGCATACTCATTGTTGTTTTGTATTTCCACAAGAAAGAGTTCTCCCTTATCGTTTTCGGCAAGCATGTCTACTCTGTTATATTTGTCGAACTCCTCTTCTTGGTTGCTTTCACTCTCAAGCAGTTTCTGTATGTGTATGTTTTCTTTCAGTAGCGTGGTAAGCAATCCCTCCAACACATTAAAGTTCGCTTTGTTTCTGAGCAACCTCTTCATTGCCCAGTCGAATCTTATATAACTGTTTGCCATATATTTGTCGTTTTTAGCAAAAGTACGAAATAATATCAGTATTCCAAATTTTCACCGCAGATTAAATAAGTTATAAAAATAAAGCAATATCTGCTAATGAGGCTATGATACGGGCGATTGGGGTAGCCGGCGGTTGAGGCTCAGGAGCAGTAGTCCGATGAATGTAAGCAGACCGTTGACCATCAGAATCTCATAGCCGAACTGGTAGCCGGTGGTGGAGGAGATGAGGCGGGAGAGCAGGTAGCAGGCCACGGGGGAGGCGATGGCTATGTAGGGCACGAAGCGGTCGCGGGGCTGTCGGCGGGTGAAGAGTCCGAAGCAGAACAGACCCAACAACGGGCCGTAGGTGTACGATGCCAGCACGTAAATCATGTCGATGACACTCGGACTGTCTATTGCCTTGAATGCCAGCATACATGCGATGAATACTACCGAGATGAGCAGGTGTGACAGCTTGCGGATGCGTTGCGCTTTCTGTTCAGGGTAACGGCTGATGTTCAGCAGGTCGATGCAGAAGCTGGTGGTCAGGGCGGCAAGGGCAGAGTCGGCGCTCGAAAAGGCGGCTGCTATGATGCCGATGGTGAAAAGTACGAGAACCGTGTAGCCGAGATGCCCTCCGGCGGCAAACATGGGAAGGATGTCATCGCCTTTTGCCGGGACGTCTAAGTGGAGCCGGGAGGCTACCGCCAGCAGCAGGATGCCCAGTACGAGGAACAGCAGGTTGACCGGAACGAACGATACACCGTAACAGTACATGTTTTTCTGGGCTTCACGAAGGTTGCGGCAAGAAAGGTTTTTCTGCATCATGTCTTGGTCGAGCCCTGTCATTACGATGGTGATGAAGATACCGCTGAAGAACTGTTTGAAGAAATTCTGTTTCGACTGCCAGTCGTCGAACACGAAGATGCGGCTGTGTTCATCGCCCGCCACCAGTTCTATTGTTTCTTTTGCGCTCAGCCCCAATGTGCCGATTATCTGATACAGAATCAGTCCTAAGGCAGCCAGCAGGCAGAGCGTTTGCAGGCTGTCGGTCCACACGATGGTGCGTATTCCGCTGCGCCGCGTGTAAAGCCAGATTAGCACGATGGTGCCTGCGGCGGTCACGGCAAACGGGATATGGTAAGCGTCGAACACGTAATGCTGGAGGATGAGGCATACCAAGTACAGGCGTGCGGCAGCTCCCAACAGCTTCGAAATCAGGAAAAACGATGCTCCCGTCTTGTAAGAGCATCTTCCGAGGCGTTCGCCCAAGTAAGTATAAATGGAAGTCAGATTCAGCCGGTAATACAGCGGCAGCAACACATGGGCGATGATGAAATAGCCGACGGCAAACCCCAGACACGTCTGCATGTAAGTCATGTCGATGCTGCCCACCATGCCGGGAACAGACACAAACGTAACTCCGGAGAGCGATGCGCCTATCATGCCAAACGATACGATGAACCACGGCGACTGGCGGTTGCCACGGAAAAAAGCGTCGTTGTCGGTATGTCGGTTGGCGGTGAGTCGGGCTACCAGCAGCAGAAGCCCGAAGTAAAGAAATATCGTGATAAGGATAAAAGTGCCGTTCATGATGAATCTGTTTCGTTAAGGGGTACAAAGATATATAGAAAATTAGTAAATTTGCCCGCGCAATCAAAAAATAAGAAACTGAATCAAATGAATCAACAATATCCGTCGGTGTTGCTCGAAAAGGCAGTGGGAGAGTTTGCCAAACTTCCGGGTATCGGGCGCAAAACCGCCATGAGGCTGGTGTTACACCTCCTGCGTCAAGACGCGCAGACCGTAGAGGCGTTCGCCGGTGCCATCGTGACCCTGAAGCGCGAGGTGAAATACTGCAAGGTGTGTCATAACATCTCCGATACGGATGTTTGCCGCATCTGTTCCAACCCTGCGCGCGATGCGTCTACCATCTGTGTGGTCGAGAATATTCGCGACGTGATGGCGGTCGAAAATACCCAGCAGTTCAAGGGGCTGTATCACGTGTTGGGCGGGGTGATTTCGCCGATGGACGGCATCGGTCCCTCGGATTTGCAAATCGACAGCTTGGTAGAGCGCGTGAAAGGCGGTTCGGTAAAGGAAGTGATACTGGCGTTGAGCTCGACGATGGAAGGCGACACCACAAACTTCTACATCTTCCGCAAGCTGAGCGGGCTGGACGTAAAACTGACGGTCATTGCCCGCGGTATTTCGATAGGCGACGAGCTGGAGTATACCGACGAGGTTACTTTAGGACGTTCGATAGTAAACCGCATAGCGTTTACGGGGACGATGTAACGGTGGATGCGTACCTTTTTTAATATAATAGTGTAATGATGGAGAAAAAGATAAATCGTTTGTTGCGGCGTTTGCAACTGGAGTTTGTTCTGATGTGGGCGATAGTAGTGGCAGAGGTGGTGCTTTTTGAGGCAGATTTTCTACCGCAAGGAACACTGACCGCTAACGCTAAGGCTGATTACTTCATGCGGTTGAGTGGGATATTGTTAGCGTTAGCGTTGATACCCTTGTCTCTCCGCCTGTTCAACCTCTCTCTTACCCGCTACGTAAGGCAGTTGCCGCTGCCCGGTGCGCTGGTTAGTTACCGCAGGTGGAGCGAGGTACGCCTTTCGTTATTGCTTGCTCCGGCAGTCTTTAATCTTACTTCTTATTATTGTACGCTGAACACAACCGGATTGCTGTGTACGGGGATGGTGATGATAGCTTCGCTTTTCTGCGTGCCCGGCCGTCAGCGTCTGCTGTCTGAGCTTGATTTGATAAACCCCGCAGATGAGGCTGAGCTATGAAAGACTGGACGGATGAAATTACGCTTCGTGCGCCTGAGCCCGAAGACTTGGATATGATGCTGGCGTTTGAAAACGATGCAGAACTGTGGGCGGAAGGAACGGCCACCGGTCCTTATTCGCGTTTCCAACTGAAGACTTACCTTTCAGAAGCTCAGAACGATGTGTTTGTCGACCGCCAGCTCCGTTTTATGATTGTCCATCACGACCGAGGCACGCTGGGCATGGTAGACCTCTGTACTTTCGACCCCCGTCATAACCGTGCCGAGGTAGGCATCATGGTTTGTAAGGAGATGCGCGGACAAGGAGTGGGGCGTAAGGCGCTGCTGCTGCTTGAAGCGCATTGTTTCGACTTGCTGGGCATTCATCAGCTTTATGCCTACGTGCGGAAAGACAACGTGGGCTGTATGCGCTTGTTCTTGTCGGCAGGATATGAAGAATGCGGCTGCTTGCATGATTGGGTTCGGGTGCGGGGCAGATACCATACCGTCTGCATGTTGCAGAAACTTAATCCTTTGTGTGACACGCAGATTTGAATCCGGCGGTTACGGGCAGGCTTGCAATAATTTTTCGTAAATACTCGCGTCTTCTTCCAAGAAACAGCAGAAGATGACCTCGCCTTTATAACTTCCGCTGTCTATATGGCGTAAAACCGTGTCGAAGGCGATTTTGGCAGCCTCTTCATGCGGGTAGTTATATACCCCGGTGCTGATACACGGAAAAGCGATGCTGAGCAGGTTATGTTTCTCGGCCAAATCCATAGCCGTGTCATAACACGATGCCAACAGCCGGGCTTCGTTATGTCCGCCCCCGTGCCACACAGGACCTACCGTATGGATGACTTTCTTACACGGCAGGTTATAAGCATCTGTCATTTTGCTTTCTCCCGTCGGGCAGCCACCCAGAGTGAGACACTCTTTTAAGAGTCCGATGCCGGCAGCCCGATGAATGGCACCGTCTACTCCGCCACCGCCAAGCAGCGAGTTATTCGCCGCATTCACGATGGCATCCACACTCAGCCGGGTGATGTCGCCTTTCAGTATCTGTATTGTCTTTTTCATGGTTTCTAAAGCTCTGCTTAGTTCAGTGAAGGAAACTGGGGGTATGTAGCCCAAATGTTGTACGGGCTTCCCATATTTTCCAGACAGTTTTTCCAGCAATGGTGTTTGAATTGTCCTCTCAGGAAAGTCATCGGATTGCTGTTCCCGATAATCCACGAATTTTCTTCAATTTCCTGTTCCAGTTGTCCATACGTCCATCCCGCATAGCCGGTAAAGAAACGGATGCGCCCCTCTACGGGATTTCCTGCCATGATGTAGTCTTTTATGAACTCGAAGTCGCCGTTCACGTACAGCCCGTGTCCCAAAGGCACAGCTCCGTCTAAGAAAGAAAGCGAATGAATGAAAAACAGGTTGTCTTTATCCATCGGTCCTCCCGGGTAGACAGGAACCTGTGGTCCGTATTTTAACTCCGGGACTATCATGTTCAGAGTGTATGTCGTGTAAAAGCGTTTGTTTACAACAAGTCCTACGCTTCCTTCCGAGTCGTGTGCTACCAGCAGGATGACCGTACGCGCAAAGCGATAGTCGGGCAGCAGCGGAGAGGCGATAAGGATGTTTCCGGCGTGTACCGGAAAGGTCTTGTTTGATTCTACATGGAAAATACTCATGTCCATACTTGCATTGTCTGTTTTTATTGAAATATTCATCTAAGATATTGACTATTGTTGGAATAAAAAAGTTTTTGCCTTTATTTTTTATCATTTTCTTTATTGTCTTGGGGCGGACGAAAGGAGCAGATCGGTGCGTGTCGGTTCTTTTTTTATTGTGAACCAAAGGCATACCGGTTTTTCCGAAACGTTTCCGAAAAGCCCGTTCGGGCAACTTAAAGAATGTTTGCACGGCTGTTTGTCTTTTAAGACGGGCAGAAATATTCCCAATCGCTGAAAAAATAGTCAAAAAGTTGTATTTGAATTTTCCCGACTTTGCTTTCAAGCAACTATTTGTATTTTTGCATCCCGTATGAGAAATATTAGTGTAAATAGAGTCAGGACGAAGCGTGAAATGAACGATTTTCTACGGTTTGCAGACAAATTATATGCTAATTGTCCGTATTATGTTCCCGATTTGCGAATGGACATCCGCGAGACGTTCGACCCGCGTAAAAACACGGGACTGGAGTTTTCTGAAATTCAGCCATTCATTGCATACGATGCAGAGGGAAATCCCGTAGGTCGCATAGCCGGTATCATCAATCATCACGCCAATGAGAAGTGGCATACCAAGAATGTCCGGTTTGGGTTTGTTGAGTTTATTGACGACTTGGATGTTTCGGGTGCACTGCTCCACGCGGTGGAAGAGTGGGGCAGAGAACGCGGCATGGACTGCATACAGGGGCCGATGGGAATTTTCGACTTCGATAAGGAGGGCATGTTGGTAGAGGATTTCGACCAGATGGGTTCGATGATTACCATTTATAACTATCCTTACTACCCCAAACACATGGAGACGCTGGGGTATGAAAAAGAAGTAGACTGGGTACAAATCCGGATAGACATCCCCAAAGAGATTCCAGAGAAATATGCCCGCGTGTCAAGTCTGTCGAAAGAACTCTTCGGGCTTAGTGTCAAGAAGCTGACCAATGCCGATGTTTACAAGCGCGGATACGGGAAGAAAGTGTTCGAGCTGATGAATAAGGCATATTCGCCCCTGTTCGGATATACCGAACTGTCGGACAAGCAGATAGAACAGTACGTAAAGCGTTATTTCCCGCTGATAAATAACCAGATGCTGCCTGTCATCGAAAACGATAAGGGCGAGCTGGTAGGTGTGGCGATAACAATGGGCAGTTTGTCGTATGCGTTGCGCAAGTCGGGTGGAAAATTGTTCCCCTTCGGGTGGTATCACCTGCTTCGCGCCCTGAAGTGGAAGCATGAAGACAAGGCAGAACTGCTGCTCATAGCCGTGCGTCCCGATTATCAGGGGCTGGGCGTGAACGCCTTGTTCTTTGCCGACCTGATACCTATTTATAATAAGTATCATTTTACGTGGGCGGAAACCGGGCCGCAGCTGGAAAGCAATGTAAAAGAACTATCGCAATGGAAACCTTTGCATCCCACCTTTACCAAAAGGAGGAGATGTTATAAGAAAAAATTATAAATTTAAGATTAAAGTTATGGAAAGAAGAGTGGTAATAACAGGTATGGGCATTTGGTCTTGTCTGGGAAAAACGCTTGAAGAAGTACGTAACTCGTTGTACACGGGGAAGAGCGGCATCGTTTTCAGTCAGGAGCGTAAAGATGCCGGATTCCGTTCCGCCTTATGTGCCCATGTAGAACATCCCGACCTGAAACCGTTTGTTTCGCGCAATTTCCGTCAGTTTATGCCCGAAGAGGCTCAATATGCTTACATGGCAACTCGCGCGGCACTTGAAAATGCAAAGTTGGATCAGGATTATATTAATACGCATGAAGTGGGTCTGATTTATGGCAATGACTCGGTGGCCGAAGCTACGATGAATGCGCTCGATAAGTTCCGCGAGTTTAAAGACACGGCAGCGTGTGGCAGCGGAGCCATCTTTCAGTCGATGAACTCAACGGTTACGATGAACCTCGCCTGCTTGTTTAAGTTGCGGGGCATCAATCTCACGGCATCTGCCGCCTGCGCATCGGGGTCTCAGTCGATTGGCTTGGGAGCTTTGCTGATACGCAACGGACTGCAAGACTGTGTAGTGTGTGGCGGAGCACAAGAGGCAAACATGTATAGCGTGGCGGCGTTCGACGGAATCCAGTCGTTTTCCGTACGCGAGGATGAACCCGCACGTGCCAGTCGCCCGTTCGACCGCGACCGCGACGGACTCGTGCCCGGCGGAGGTGCGGCGACAGTCATCCTTGAAAGCTATGAACACGCCGTGAAGCGCGGAGCACCCATTTTGGCGGAAATCGTAAGTTGGGGATTCTCAAGCAATGGCGACCATATCTCTACGCCTAACGTGGCAGGGCCTGCCCGTTCGCTGGAGCTGTGCCTGAAAAACGGGGGCGTTTCGCCGGCGGAGATAGGTTACATCAACGCTCATGCCACATCGACCCGCATCGGAGACAGCCGCGAAGCACAGGCGATAGCGCAGGTGTTCGCCGACAACAAGGTGCCGGTAACCTCAACCAAGAGCCAGACCGGACACGAGATGTGGATGGCGGGAGCCAGCGAGATTATCTATTCGATACTGATGATGAAAAACGGGTTCATCGCCGGAAACATCAACTTTGAGAATCCTGACGAGGATACCGCCTGCATCAATATCTTGCCCGAAACGCGCGAAACGCATTTCGACATGTTCTTGTCGAACTCATTCGGATTTGGCGGAACAAATTCAACCCTTATCGTAAAAAACTTATAATTACATCATAAAAAACACATTAGTTATGACACGCGAAGAAATAGTAGAAAAAGTAAATGCTTTATTATCCGAAGAATTTGAAGTAGAAGCAGAGGCTTTCACGCCGGAAGCAAACGTAAAGGAAACGCTTTCGCTGGACAGCCTGAGTTTGGTAGATCTTGTAGCTATCATTCAGCAGACCTACAAAATCAAGATTCCGGTAGCAGACTTGCGTGAAATCAAAACGTTTAACGACCTCTATACTTACATAGAGACTCATTTGCCTGCATGATGGAGATTGTAGATGTAACGAAGCTCGTCCCGCAGCGCGCCCCAATCCTGATGGTCGACAGGCTGACGGATGCAACGGACGATGTGGCTGTAACGGGCTTCGTTGTCAAGGCGGATAACTATTTTCTCGACGATGACGGCCTCTTGGCAGAAGTCGGGTTGATAGAACACATCGCCCAGTCTGCCTCAGCCTTTGCCGGATACAAGGCACTGCTCGCAGGAGCTTCCGAGCCTCCTGTGGGCTATATCGGCGAAATCAAGAAGTTCCATTGTTACCGCCGTCCGGCTCCCGGCGAAGAGCTGAATACCACGATAACGATGGGAGCCGAGGTAGCCGGCGTTACGATAATCAAAGGCGAAACGCGGGTAAAGGGCGAAACGGTGGCAGATACGCAAATGAAGATTTTCATTAAATAAGAATACCGCCATGTTGCTTGAAAACAGCTATTATAAAATCATCGGCCGGAGCGGAGAGGGCTTGGATGCCGTATTCCGCGTGGCGCTTCTTCCCGATTGCGAGGTATATAAAGGACACTTCCCCGGCAATCCGGTAAGCCCCGGCGTTTGTAATATAGAAACCATCAAAGAGTGCGCCATGTTACTTACGGGTAAGCGGTTGGTTATCGATACCATCAGGCAGTGCCGCCTTACGGCAGTGGCATCGCCGTCGGTGTGTCCCGAAGTGGAGGTTACGCTGAGCTGTTCGCCTGTCGGCAAAGGTTTTGCGGTGACGGCAAAGATAGCCGACAACGAGCGGACATACATGGAGTACAAAGGCGAGATGACAGTGATTACGGCATGAAGTATGATGTGATTATCATAGGCAGCGGATTGGGCGGACTGGTGTGTGCTTCGGTTCTGTCTCGTTCGGGGCGAAGCGTTCTTTTACTTGAAAGAGAAACACAGGCGGGCGGATGTATCCAGAGCTATAAACGCCGGGGGATGCGGTTCGATACGGGCTTTCACTATGTGGGAGGACTGGGCGAAGGACAGTCGCTTCATGCGGCGTTCGATTATTTGGGATTGCTCCGCCTTCCGTGGCAGCGCCTTGATGAGGCTTTCGACCGCGTGACCATCGCCGACCGCACGTTTGCTTTCATGCAGGGATACGATGCCTTTGTCGACGCATTGGCTGCCGAATTTCCTGCCGAGCGCAAGGGGCTGGAGCAGTATGCGAGGCTGCTGCGTTACACAAGCGAACATCAGTTTGATGCGTTGAATCCCTCGGCACCCGAATCGTCTGACTTTCCGGATTTGGTGGAGACAAGCGCATACGGATATTTGGAGCGTACGTTCAACGATTCGTTGCTGATAAATGTGCTGAGCGGCACTTCGCTGAAAATGGAACTGCGGCGCGAGTCGTTACCCTTGTTTACATTCGCCCACGGCAACGGCAGTTTTATCGAAAGTAGCTGGAGGCTCAAGGGAGATGGTTCGCTGATAGTCGATTCTTTGCTGAACGACATTCGTTCGCGTGGAGGAGACATCGTTTACAACGCCGAAGTGACCGAGCTGGTGGAGCAGGGTGGAAAACTGAGATGTGCCGTCTGTGCCGATGGCGAACGTTACGAGGGCGATACCTTCATCAGCGATGTGCATCCCGCCGTTACGTGTGGCTGGGTAAAACAAAGCGAACGGATGAAAAAAGTGTATCGCAACCGCATTGCACGCCTCGAAAACACGTTTGGGATGTTTACCGTTTCGCTCGCTCTCAAGCCTCAGTCGGTTCGTTACTTCAACTGCAACCGCTATGTGTACCGCCGTCCCGATGTGTGGACGTTTTATCAGGCAGATGCTCCCGTAAGCGGGATTTTGATAAGTTGCCGTGTGCCGGACGACGGGAGTGAATACACCCGTCAGCTCGACTTGCTGACTCCCATGCCGTGGAGCCGCTGTACGCCGTGGACCGATACCACCGTGGGCAGGCGCGGAGAGGCATACCGTCAGATGAAAGAACAGATGGCAGATGAATGTATGACGCTGGCAGAACGCATTTTGCCGGGACTTTCCCGTCACGTGGAGGCACGCTATACCAGCACACCGCTTACTTATCGCGATTATACGTTCACGCCCGAAGGCTCGGCATACGGGTTGCGTAAAGACTTTAACAGCCCGATGCTGACGATGCTTTCGCCGCGCACCCCTATCCCTAACCTCTTGCTCACTGGACAAAATCTGATGCTCCACGGGTTACATGGCGTAACAATGACCGCCCTGTTTACCTGTGCCGAGGTAATGGGAAAAGAAAAAATTTGGAATATAGTAAATACGAATCAATAATAACAGTAGAAACGAATAACAATGAAATATGCTTTGGTAACGGGAGGCAGTCGCGGCATTGGCCGGGCTGTCTGCGTAAAGCTCGCCCGGATGGGCTACCGTATTCTCGTCAATTATGTGTCAAACGCCGCCGAAGCGGAAAAGACGCTGGAACTGGTGCGTGAGGCAGGGCAGGACGGCGAGTTGTTGAAATTCGACGTAAGCAGCCGTCAGCAAACAGCCGAGGCACTTGCCGCATGGGAGGCGGCTCACCCCGATGAATACGTCGAGGTATTGGTAAACAATGCCGGCATACGTCGCGACAACATCTTGGCGCTGATGCCCGAAGAAGACTGGACGCGCGTGCTCGACATTACGCTGAACGGATTTTATAACGTGACGCAACCGCTGCTGCAACCCATGATGTTCCATAAGTTCGGGCGCATCGTCAACATGGCGAGTGTCAGCGGCATCAAGGGACTTCCCGGACAAACCAACTACTCGGCGGCAAAAGGGGGCATCATAGCGGCTACAAAGGCGCTGGCTCAGGAAGTGGCGCGGAAGAATGTAACCGTCAACGCCGTAGCTCCCGGATTCATCAAAACCGACATGGTGGAAGGACTGGATGAAGCTGCACTGAAAAAGACCATCCCCGCCAACCGTTTCGGAACTCCCGAAGAGGTTGCCGAGCTGGTAGGCTTCCTTGTGTCGCCCGGTGCAAGCTATATCACCGGCGAAGTTATCTCGATAAACGGAGGACTTTATACGTAAGTGCAGGTTTACGTAATGGGATAAGTTCTTACATGCTATGGGTACGGTTGAAGACATCTGCCGCGTGCAGGTAAAGTTTAGCGAGATTGACTCCATGCAGAGGGTTTGGCACGGGTCGTATGTCACTTATTTTGAAGACGGACGAGAGTCTTTTGGCAGGCATTATCCGGGGATAGGCTATGCCGATATGCAGCGTTCGGGAATCTATGCGCCGATTTACGACCTGCATGTGAAATATTACGCACCGCTCGCCCTTAACGACGTGGCAGTGATTCATACGTGCTACGTGTATAAGCCCGGCGCACGGCTGGATTACCACTATAAGGTATATCGCGAGAGTGATGGCACACTGTGTGCCGAGGGAGAAACTACCCAACTGTTCATTGACCCCTGCGGGGAGCTGATGGTAGAGAAGCCCGATTATTATCAAGAGTGGCAGAACAAATATTTGCGCCTGTCTGAAACCGGACGGGAAGAATAAAAACAGAATAAAAATATGCGGAAATATCTTAACAATTTGTTTTTCATTATAGGTCTTGCGGCCGTGGTCGTAATGTTTTTCACATTCGATGTAAGTTTCGTCGAGCTGTGGGGCTATATAACAAGAGCCGGTTACTGGCTGGTTGCCATTTTGGGGCTGTGGGGATTCCTTTATATACTGAATGCGTGTACTTGGAAAGTAATTATCAAGGGAAGCGGAGCGTGTACCATTGATTTCCCGAATTTGCTGAAGTTGACCATATCGGGCTTTGCGCTGAATTATGCCACACCGATAGGTCTGCTGGGCGGCGAGCCTTATAAAATCATGGAAATGACGAAATACATCGGTGTGAGGCGAGCCACTTCGTCGGTGGTTCTTTTTGCCATGATGCACATCTTCAGTCATTTCTGGTTTTGGGTGACGGGAGTTGTTACCTATCTTATTCTTGTGGCAATAGGCGATTTGCCGTTCAACGTAGGCATCGGCATCATCTTGGGGCTGATTCTGCTGTTTTGCTGGGGAGGTATTTACCTGTTTGTAAAGGGATATAAAAACGGGATGGCGGTTAAGTTCATCCGTTTCCTCGGCAAACTTCCGGGACTCAGAAAGTGGGGGAAACGCTTTTTAGAGAATCATCTGGACGACTTGAAGAAAATCGATGAACAGATATCCGAATTACAGGGACAGAACAAACGCTCCTTTTTCGGCAGTTTCTTCTTGGAGTACGTGGGGCGTCTGTTACAGAGCTTCGAAATATTCTTCATGCTGCTGCTTTTCAACATCAACGGCGGGGGCGGATGGGAAGGCTACGTGCTGACGTTCCTTCATTCGTTCCTGATACTGGCGTTCACCTCTCTGTTTGCCAACCTGCTGGGCTTTCTTCCCTTGCAGTTGGGCGGACGCGAAGGCGGGTTTGCCATGTCGGTGGCTCAGATGGGGATGACGGGCGATGTGGGGATGTTTGTCAGCATCATTTGCCGCGTGCGCGAACTGTTCTGGACCTCGATCGGGTTGTTGCTCATGAAGATAGGCAAAAAATCGGACGACTGAATAAAAACATACTACTGCAATGACTAAAGAAGACGTTAAATCAACTTACAAATCGAACGATACGGAAGAATGGCTCGATACCGTGTGGACCCGTCCTATCGGTTACCGTTGGGCGCTTTTCTTTCAGCGTTTCAATATCCACCCCAATACGGTTACCATCCTTTCGATGATAATCGGTGCCGGCTCGTCGTGGTTTTTCGCACACGGTTCGTACCGCACGGAGGGAATGGACGGATTGCTGTATAACCTGATTGCGATGTTACTTTTGGCGTGGGCTAATTTTTACGACAGCGCCGACGGACAACTGGCGCGTATGACGGGAAAGAAAACCCGTCTCGGACGTATTCTCGACGGGGCGGCAAGCGAGGTATGGTTCATACCTATTTATCTGTCGCTGGTTTACCGTTTTTACGTCCATCACGACTGGGAGTTCCGGATGCTCGGCATTGAGAATACCGGACAGAACACATGGATTGCCGTGTCGGTATTTCTTGCCGTGGTGCTGTATTCCGGTTTCGGATGCCACAGCCGCCAGTGCGGTATAGCCGATTACTACCGTCAGATTCACCTGTTCTTCCTGAAAGGAGAGGCAGGCAGCGAACTCGATAACTCGGTTCAGCAGCAGAAATTGTACGATGAAACCCCGTGGAAAGGCAACTTCCTTTGGAAAGCATTCCTGAAGACGTATGTGAATTACACCCGTACGCAGGAAAAGCAGACCCCTGAATTTCAGCGTCTGATGAAAAAGCTGCGCGAGCGGTACGGCGAAACCGGACATATCCCTCAGGAATTCCGCGACCGTTTCCGGGCATTGTCATTGCCCATGATGAAGTGGACAAACATCCTTACCTTTAATACGCGGGCTATCGTACTTTACGCAACGTGTCTTGCCGATGTGCCGTGGCTTTACTTCTTCTTCGAAGTGGTTATCATGACGGCAATCTGCCGGTATATGCGCGCACGTCACGAAAGGTTCTGTAAAGAGCTGTGCAGTCAGTTATAGGATTTTAGGATTGAAACAAACATAAAGGAGTTGATATGCGAAAAAAGATTGTCTTAGGGTGCGTTCTTTTGCTCGTGTGCCTGCTGGCAGACGCTCAGAAGATTGTGATAAAGGGAGTGGTAACCGACTCGATAAGCGGAGAGGCATTGCCTTATGCTTCGTTGATGCTGAAGGGAACTACTATCGGAACAATCACGGATGCCGATGGCAGGTTTTCGCTGTCAACTTCTTCGGCGGTACGGGTGCTGGAGGTTTCGTATCTGGGGTATGACGTCAAGACAGTCGACATCTCGTCGGGCAAAACCACGAACCTCAAGATACGCTTGGCGCCCACGGGAATTACGTTGAACGAAATCGTGGTGGAACCGGGGCGGGAGAGATACCGCCGGAAAGATAATCCTGCCGTCCGCTTCGTGAGAGAGGTCATTGCCCGGCGCGACGGGAGCGACCCCCGTAATCATGACTATTTCCGTTACGACCAGTATGAGAAAGTGGTATTTGCGATGAACGATTATACGCCGAAAAAGAAGAAAAACGGACAGCCCGGCAAATTCGATTTCTTGGCAGATTTCATCGACACTCTCGAAGTCGGCACAACGATTCTCCCCGTATCTGAAAGAGAGAAAATAGAAACCGTTTATTACCGCAAACACCCCAAGTCGGAAAAACGTGTGGTGAAAGCAAGCAAATCGGCAGGAGTGGATGAAATCTTCTCGCGCGACGGTATCCAGCAGTTTCTCGATGAGGCATTCCAAGAAGTAGACATCTTTCAGAACAACATACCGCTGTTTCTGCAACGTTTTGTCAGTCCGTTGTCTACCATCGGTCCGGCTTTTTATAAATACTACCTGCTCGATACGTTACAGGTCGATAACAAACCGTGTGTCGATTTGGGTTTCGTACCCTTCAATTCGGAGTCGTTCGGATTTACGGGACATCTCTTTGTTGCGCTCGATTCCACGTACTTCGTCAAGCGTGCCATTCTGAATGTGGCGAAAGACATTAACCTGAATTTCGTGTCGCAGATGACCATCGAACAAACGTTTGAACGCGAGCCCGACAGTACGCGCATCATTACGAAAGACGATATACGGGTAAACTTCAAGCTGAGCGAAAAATCGAAGGGCATGTACGCACAGCGGCTGAATGTGTACAGCAATCACTCGTTCGAGCAGCCGTTGGGCGAGCAGGCGGGGGTGTTCGAGCAGAGTGCCCCGGTCATTACGCTGAAAGACGCATACCGGCAACCCGACGAGTTCTGGGTAGCCAACCGTCCGGAGAGCGGGAAGAAAAGAAATTCCAATTCGGTAGAAGCCCTGATGGTAAAGCTGCGTTCCGTGCCGGTATTCTATATCACCGAGAAAGTGGTAACAACCCTTGTGTCGGGCTACATTCCCACCAATAAAGACCCCCGGAAAAACAAGTTCGACTTAGGACCGATGAACAGTACCATTAACGGTAACGCCATCGAAGGCGCACGTTTCCGCGTGGGCGGAGGAACCACTCCTGTATTCAATCCTCACTGGTTTTTCGACGGCTACGTGGCATACGGAACGAAAGACAAGAAGATGAAATACGACGCGCTGGTGGAATACTCGTTTAACCGCCGCAAAGATTATCGTCTGGAGTTTCCACGGCACGCCCTGCGCATGGAGTACATGTACGACATTAATAAGTTGGGACAAAATTACATGTACACCAGCAAAGATAACGTGATGCTTGCCATCAAGCGGCAGAAAGACACGCGCGCCACTTACTTGCGCAAGGCGGAGCTGGAATACACGCGCGAACATTATAATGGAATATCCTACGGTGCCATTGTGCGCAACCGCCGCGAGTATGCTACCGAGTATGCTGCGTTCGACCGTATCAACAGCGACGGCTCTACCACCCCGGTCAAGAATTACGACATGACCGAACTTGAACTGAATTTCCGGTACGGAAAAAATGAAAAATTTTATCAGACACGTACCCAGCGCATTCCGATAACCTACGATGCGCTTATCTTTAACCTCAGTCATCTGATGGCGAAGAAAGGGCTGTTAGGCTCGTCGTACACGTATCACCGCACGGACATCGGCATCCAGAAACGTTTCTGGTTCTCGGCTTTCGGTTACGCCGACCTGATTACGAAGGCAGGAAAGGTGTGGAGCAAAGTGCCGTATCCGTTGCTGATTCTGCCGAACGCCAATATTACCTACACCATCCAGCCCGAAGCGTATACAAACATGAATGCCATCGAGTTTATCAACGACGAATACATTTCGTGGGACTTGACTTATTACATGAACGGAAACCTGTTCAACCGTCTGCCGCTCATCAAGAAACTGAAATGGAGGGAAGTGTTCTGTTTCCGCGGACTGTGGGGACACCTGACCGACAAAAACAATCCGGCGGTAAACGGTGAGGGGCTGTACGCTTTTCCGGCAGGTTCTTACACGATGGGGAAAGCCCCTTACATGGAAGTGAGTGTGGGCATTGAAAACATTTTCAAGTTTCTGCGCCTTGACTACGTGTGGCGTTTGAATTACCGCAACCATCCCGGCATCCAGACGAAAGGCGTGCGCTGTACGATGCACCTGTCTTTCTGATACGTGCTTTGAAAATCAAAGTGTTATATTCCTTGAAAACGCAAGCCGATAAGCATCATGGTTTATCGGCTTGCGTTGTCTGCTTCTTCGGCTAAGAACGGGCGGCCTGTCCGCATGGGTTTATTCGTCGAGAAATCCCTGCTGAATCAACACCCGTTTCAGTCCCGCCGACATGTAATCGTTATCCGATTTCTTATAACGGATATTTGTAAAGATTTGTGCCAATGTCTCCGTGTGATTGATTTCCACAAAATGCTTGTTTTCGGGAAGCGACTCTTTGTACGCATAAATATCGTCAATCATTTCGGGCGAATAATCGTGATACCGTTCCTCGTGGACGATTCCCCGCAACGGAAGACGGTCGGGCTGTTCGGGATGCTCATCGGGATAACCCACTGTGATGGTAGCAACGGGGATAACCTGTTCCGGCAGTCCGAGTATCTCGATTATCTGGTCGGGGTTATAGATGGTAGTGCCGAGAAAACAAATCCCCAGCCCGTTTTCTTCTGCCAGCGTACAGAAGTTCTGGGTAACCAACAACGCATCGGTAGCCGCGTTAAGAAACGAAATGAAGTTGTTATACCCCGGTTCCGCCTTGCGCTGGCGGCACCATTTGCTGAAGCGGTTGAAATCGGCGCAAAACGTCAGTACCACCGGTGCCGACGTAACCATCGGCTGGTTGAAATGAGCCGGAGCCAGCTTTGCTTTCATTTCGGCATCGCGCGTAACCACCACGCTGTAAAGTTGCATATTCCCCATTGTAGAAGCCCGGAACGACTCTTCCAGCAGTTCGTTCAGCAAGTCGGCAGAGATGTCCTGTTGCTTGTACTTGCGTATAGTTCTTCTGTTCTTGATTGATTCCATGATGTTTATCTGTTTTGGTGTTACAAAGATATTATTTTCTTTTTAATTTTGGCAGAAAAGCATTATATTGTTCGCGGGCGTTTTTATTATGATATTGTCCGTTTTGGAAAACTTTTTAAATCGACAAATTTTTTAAATCATTGTTTATCAGGAGTTTGTGTTTTTATTTTGGAAAACTTGATAAGTTCTTTCGCATTCTTTTGCATATAAAAAAAAACATTTTTAGCTTTGCAGACGTTTTTTGAAAAGAAAAACATTTTCATTATATATATCAATCGTGGAAAAGAAAACTTATAGTTACAATGAAGCGTTTGAGGCTTCGTTACAGTATTTCAAAGGAGATGAGTTGGCGGCGCGCGTTTGGGTTAATAAATACGCCGTCAAAGACTCGTTTGGAAACATCTATGAAAAGTCTCCGGAGGACATGCACTGGCGTCTTGCCAATGAAGTAGCCCGCATCGAAGCGAAGTATCCTAATGCGCTCAGCGCACAGGAATTGTTTAATCTGTTCGACCGGTTTAAGTATATTGTCCCGCAGGGCAGTCCGATGACCGGAATCGGGAATGATTTTCAGGTGGCATCTCTTTCCAACTGTTTCGTTATCGGGTTGGATGGTCAGGCAGATTCTTATGGCGCGATTATCCGCATCGACGAAGAACAGGTACAGTTGATGAAGCGCCGTGGAGGAGTGGGACACGACCTTTCACACATTCGTCCGAAAGGTTCTCCGGTAAAAAACTCGGCGTTGACTTCTACGGGGTTGGTACCGTTTATGGAGCGTTATTCAAACTCTACGCGCGAGGTGGCGCAAGACGGACGCCGGGGGGCGTTGATGCTTACGGTATCTATCAAACATCCCGATTCGGAGTCGTTTATCGACGCTAAGATGACTGAAGGAAAAGTGACGGGAGCCAATGTCTCGGTAAAGTTGGACGATGCGTTCATGCAAGCGGCAGTAGAAGGCCACCCGTATACGCAGCAGTTTCCTATCGACTCTGCCAACCCGACATTTACGAAAGAAATCAATGCTTCTGAACTATGGAAGAAAATCGTACATAACGCATGGAAGTCGGCAGAACCGGGCGTATTGTTCTGGGACACCATCATCCGTGAGTCTGTGCCCGATTGTTATGCCGATTTAGGTTTCCGCACCGTATCTACCAACCCGTGTGGCGAAATCCCCTTGTGTCCGTACGACTCTTGCCGCCTGCTGGCTATTAACCTGTATTCGTATGTAGTCAATCCGTTTACTCCGGAAGCCTATTTCGATTTCGACCTGTTTAAGAAACATGTGGCGCTGGCTCAGCGTATCATGGACGACATCATCGACCTTGAGCTGGAAAAGATAGACCGCATCATGGAGAAAATCGACTCCGACCCTGAAAGCGAAGAAGTGAAAGGTGCCGAACGCCACTTGTGGGAGAAGATTTACCGCAAGTCGGGCATGGGACGCCGTACCGGAGTGGGTATCACTGCCGAAGGAGACATGCTGGCTGCGATGGGACTGCGCTACGGAACGGAAGAAGCTACCGAATTTTCTGAAAAAGTACATAAAACCATTGCGCTGGAGGCATACCGCTCGTCGGTCAACATGGCGAAAGAGCGTGGTGCGTTTGAAATCTACGATGCCGAACGCGAAAAGAACAATCCGTTTGTAAACCGTATCAAAGAAGCCGACCCCGAACTGTACGAGGAAATGGCGAAGTACGGCCGTCGTAACATCGCGTGTCTGACGATTGCGCCCACGGGTACTACCAGTCTGATGACACAAACCACATCGGGTATCGAACCGGTGTTCATGCCCGTGTACAAGCGTCGTCGCAAGGTAAACCCGAACGATACCAACGTGCACGTAGACTTTGTAGACGAAACGGGCGACGCTTTTGAAGAATACATCGTGTTCCACCACAAGTTCCTGAAGTGGATGGAAGTAAACGGTTACGACCCGAACAAGCGTTATACGCAGGAAGAAATAGATGAACTGGTGGCTAAATCGCCTTACTATAAAGCTACTTCGAACGATGTAGACTGGTTGATGAAAGTGAAGATGCAGGGACGTATCCAGAAGTGGGTAGACCATTCAATCAGTGTTACCATCAACCTGCCGAACAATGTAGACGAAGAGTTGGTAAACCACTTGTATGTAGAAGCATGGCGTTCGGGCTGTAAAGGATGTACGGTATATCGTGACGGTTCTCGTGCGGGCGTATTGCTCTCTACCAAAAAGAAAGACGAGAAGAAGGAAGAAGAATGTCACTGCAAGCCGCCTCAGATAGTAGAGGTTCGCCCGAAGGTGTTGGAGGCAGACGTGGTTCGTTTCCAGAACAACAAAGAAAAGTGGGTGGCATTTGTAGGTTTGCTCGACGGACATCCGTACGAAATATTTACCGGTCTGCAGGACGATGATGACGGTATCATCCTGCCGAAGTCGGTAACCACGGGACGTATCATCAAGAACTACGATGAAAACGGTAACAAGCATTATGATTTCCAGTTCGAGAACAAGCGCGGCTATAAGATGACCATCGAAGGGCTGTCGGAAAAGTTCAACAAAGAGTATTGGAACTATGCGAAGCTGATTTCGGGCGTGTTGCGCTGGCGTATGCCTATCGAGCAGGTTATCAAGTTGGTCGACTCACTCCAGTTGGATAGCGAAAGCATCAACACTTGGAAGAACGGAGTGGCACGCGCGCTGAAGAAATACGTTCAGGACGGAACAGAAGCCAAAGGCGTGAAATGCCCCAACTGCGGACACGAAACGCTGGTTTACCAAGAAGGATGCCTGATTTGTAAAACCTGCGGTTCTTCACGCTGCGGATAATCCCGATAAATAATAATAGTTTAATCATATCGTTTTGTCATTCTGAACGTGGTAGATACCTGTGTCAAGGTTTTCAGTCAGCGTTTGGGATGACAAAACTTTTTAGTAGTAATTATGAAAAGTTCTTCGATGTATATCCGTATCAACGGACTGAAACTGTTTGCTTATCACGGCGTGTTGCCTCAAGAAAACAAGGTGGGGGCGGAATATACCATCGATCTCCGCCTCCGTACCGACTTCGCTCGTGCTGCCGAGAATGACGAGCTGGAGGGTACGGTAAGTTACGCCGAGGTTTACCGGAGCGTGAAAGATGAAATGCAAATTCCCTCTCGCCTGTTGGAGCATGTGATTTACCGCATTGCACGGCGTTTGTTCGATGATTTTTCGGCATTGACCGAGGTAAACATTTGCCTTTACAAACAGAACCCGCCGATGGGAGCCGATTGCAGCCAAGTAGGTGTGGAGGCTACTTATACTCGCTGAGCCAGCCGGACATTCGGAAATAGAACCATTATTCAATAAATAAAATGGAACAACTGATAAAGAAGAGTCCCCGTATCGAGGTGGTAGATGCCCTGCGCGGGTTTGCTGTAATGGCAATAATCTTGGTTCATAATCTGGAACACTTTATTTTTCCGGTATATCCTGCCGATTCGCCCGCGTGGTTGAATATTTTGGATCAGGGAGTATTCAACGGCGTATTCAGCCTGTTTGCCGGAAAAGCCTATGCTATTTTTGCTTTGCTTTTTGGTTTTACATTTTATATACAGACCAATAACCAGAGGAAGCAAGGGAAAGATTTCGGGTATCGCTTTTTGTGGCGACTGGTTTTGTTGGCAGGGTTCGCCACGCTGAATGCCGCGTTTTTCCCGGCGGGCGATGTGCTTTTGCTGTTTGTGGTAGTGGGCTTGGTATTGTTTTTCACCCGCAACTGGAGCGACAAGGCGCTGCTGGTTACTTCTGTGCTTTTCTTATTACAGCCCGTGGAATGGTATCACTACATTGCCGGTCTGATAAACCCTGCACACCATCTGCCCGACCTGAAAGTAGGCGAGATGTATACCGAAGTGGCAGAATACACCAAAGCCGGAAACTTCGGCGATTTCATCTTGGGTAACATCACCCTCGGACAAAAAGCCAGTCTGCTGTGGGCGGTCAATGCCGGACGATTCTTCCAGACGGCCGGACTTTTCCTCTTGGGATTTTATATCGGCAGAAAGCAGTTGTTTGTTTCTACCGAACGGAACCTGCGCCTGTGGGTAAATATCTTGATAGTTTCGGCAGTGGCATTTGCTCCGCTGTATACCCTGAAAGAGCTGATTATGAAAAGCGATACACTCATCCAGCAAACGGCAGGTACGGCTTTCGACATATGGCAGAAGCTGGCATTCACGCTGGTTTTGGTGGCATCGTTTGTGATACTCTACCAAAACAAGAAGTTCAGCAGCAAGGTAAGCAACCTGCGCTTTTACGGAAAAATGAGTCTTACGAACTACATCACACAGTCTATTATAGGTTCTCTTATCTATTTTCCCTTCGGACTATACCTTGCGCCTTACTGCGGATATACGGTAAGCCTTTTGGTAGGAATCTGCACCTTCCTGCTGCAAGTTTGGTTTTGTAAATGGTGGTTGGGAAAACACAAGCAAGGCCCGCTGGAACATATCTGGCACAAATGGACTTGGATGGGTACGAACAAATAACAAAAAAACATCACTCAATGAAGAAACTTGTAATATTCGATTTAGACGGAACGCTGCTCAATACGATAGCCGACTTGGCAGCGGCAACGAATCACGCACTGGCACATTTCGGTTATCCGACACACGAAACCGATGCCTACCGATTTTTTGTGGGAAACGGTATCAACAAGCTCTTCGAGCGTGCTCTGCCGGCAAATGCCCGTACGCAAGACAACGTTCTGAAAATCCGTTCCGAGTTTATCCCTTATTATAACGAACATAACGCCGATTTAAGCCGTCCCTATCCGGGAATCACGGAAGTGCTGTCAGCTTTGCAGGAGCGCGGAATCCAAGTGGCAGTGGCATCGAACAAGTATCAGGATGCCACCCGCAAGCTCATTCTGCAATTCTTTCCGGAGATTGATTTCGTGGGAATCTACGGTCAGCGCGAAGGGATTCCCGCCAAGCCCGACCCGCATGTGGTGTTCGAGATTATGGAAAAAGCCGGAGTAGGGAAGCCGGATACGGTTTACGTGGGCGACTCTTGCGTAGATATGGAAACCGGGAAAAACGCAGGTGTTACCACGGTGGGCGTGAGCTGGGGATTCCGTCCGCGCGCGGAGCTGGAAGCATATTCGCCCGATTTCATTGCAGACCACAGCCAAGACATTCTGCGGTTTCTATTTCCGGAATAAGCAAACCCGTGATGAAATTTTTCGTTTATTCCGCAGAAAATACGTAAGTTTGCAATGAACTTGTTCAGGCTTTCTCCGAGGCTGAAAATTCTATTCGAAAGACGGGTAAGTCTTCCGAATAGAAAGAATGGGGCTGTCGGCAAGAAATAAAAATGCTAACCGTAGTGTTTTTGGGAATATGACGTTAGAGCTTTTTCGTGTAAAAAGAAAGTCTTAACCGGTTTAGTAACATATCATTAAAAAAACAGTTTTATGTTGGTGTATAATACTACGTTTCATGTAGAGTTAGATGATGCCCGTAACTTCGTAATCTGGCTGAATGAATGTTATATTCCTGAAGCAGAGAAGTCGGGAGAGTTGAAAAATCCGCGTATCTTGCGTATCTTGAGCCATAAGGAACAAGACAGCGAATGTTTCTCCTTGCAGTGGGAGGTGGAAGACAGCGCTGCCCTTCACCGCTGGCACACGGCTTGCGGAGCGAAGCTGAACGAAGAAATGATGAAAATTTTTAAAGGCAAGGTGGTTGGTTTTCCCACTTTGATGGAGGTTATCAGGTGATACGTCCGGTAAAAGAGAAAATCATATTGGGTATCGACCCCGGCACGAATATCATGGGGTACGGTGTCTTGAAAATAACGGGTACGAAACCCGAAGTGATGACACTGGGCGTAATAGACCTCCGCAAGTGTGCCGACCCGTACCTGAAACTGAAGCATATTTATGAGCGCGTACAGGGAGTAATAGCGTCGTACCTGCCCGACGAACTTGCCATCGAAGCCCCTTTTTTCGGTAAAAACGTACAGTCGATGTTGAAATTGGGGCGGGCGCAAGGCGTGGCTATCGTGGCAGCCCTCCGCCGTGACATACCCGTAACCGAATATGCCCCGCTGAAGATAAAAATGGCAATTACTGGAAACGGGCAGGCAAGCAAGGAACAGGTAGCCGACATGCTGAAACGTATGCTTCACATTCCGCAGTCGGAGATGGGGCCTTTCATGGATGCTACGGATGCGCTGGGTGCAGCCTATTGCCATTATTTGCAAATGGGGCGTCCGGAAATGCCCAAAGCCTACTCGGGGTGGAAAGATTATATAGCGAAAAATCCTGATAAAGTAAGATAAAGTAACTAAGTATGAACCTGAAAAGTTTTCTTGCTATGTCTATGCTTGTAACGGCGGGATGTAGCTCTTATCAGCCGAAAGAATACCGGAGCTACGACGAATATCCGGTTTATGAAGGTAAATGGGAAGAAATGGTTTATTCGCCTGCGGCTACTCGGTTTGCACTGTGGGCGCCTACGGCACAGGAAGTCCGTGTCTTGTTGTACGATGAAGGACAAGGCGGCTCGGCGGTTCGCATGATTCCGATGGAAGTGGGCGAATCGGGTATGTGGAACATTAGCGTTGAAGGCGACTTGAAAGGAAAGTTCTATACATTCAATGCTAAAATAAACGATGTGTGGCAGGGAGACACGCCGGGCGTGATGGCTAAGGCGGTAGGAGTGAACGGTGACCGGGCGGCGGTTATCGACCTTGCTTCCACCAATCCCGAAGGCTGGGAGAATGACGTGCGTCCTCCCCTGAAAAGCTTTTCCGACATTGTTATTTATGAAATGCACCACCGCGATTTCTCTATCGACACCGTGGCGGGGATTCGCAACCGTGGAAAATTTCTTGCCCTGACCGAAGAAGGTACTCACACGTACCTCGGCGAAAAGACAGGTATCGACCATTTGAAGGAATTGGGAGTAACGCATGTACACTTGCTCCCCTCGTTCGACTTTTCTTCGGTAGACGAGACCAAGCCCGACGTTCCGCAGTATAACTGGGGATACGACCCGAAGAATTACAACGTTCCCGAAGGTTCGTATGCTACCGACCCGTATCGTCCCGATGTCCGCATCCGTGAGTTCAAACAAATGGTGATGGCGTTGCATCGTGCCGGTATCCGTGTGATAATGGACGTGGTATATAACCATACCGCAACCACGGAAGGCGGCAACTTTGAGCGTACCGTTCCGGGATATTTTTACCGGCAGGACAAAGACGGAAAGTTTGCCAATGCTTCGGGCTGCGGGAATGAAACGGCAAGCGAACGGGCGATGGTGAGGAAATATATGGTAGAATCGGTAACTTATTGGGCGAAAGAATACCATGTTGACGGTTTCCGGTTTGACTTGATGGGAATCCATGACATTGAGACAATGAATGCCATCCGGAAAGCATTGAATGACATCGATCCTACTATTTATATGTATGGCGAGGGGTGGGCTGCGAGCGCGCCTCAGCTTCCTGACGACCGGTTGGCGATGAAGGCAAATACTTATAAAATGCCGGGTATTGCCGCTTTCAGCGATGAATTTCGCGACTCTTTGCGCGGTGCATGGGGCGACGATTCGAAAGGGGCTTTCGTTATCGGCCGTTTGGGTCACGCTAACGGAATCAAGTTCGGCTTGGCAGGTGGCATACGCCATGCACAGGTAACCAACGACACGTTAGGCCATGCACTTGTGTCGTGGGCATTGGCTCCCAGCCAGTTTATCAGCTACGTAAGCTGCCACGACGATTTGTGTATCACCGACCGACTGAAAACAACGCTTCCCGGAGCTTCGGTACAAGAATTGGAAGCGCTTCTGAAGCTGGCGGAAACCGCCGTGCTTACCTCTCAGGGTGTTCCTTTTATCTTTGCCGGCGACGAAGTGATGCGCGACAAGCAGGGGGTAGGCAACTCATACAACAGTCCGGATGAGATAAACGCAATCGACTGGCATAACAAGACCTCCCACCGTGGCGTGTTCGATTACGTAAAAGGGTTGATAGCCCTGCGGAAAGCACATCCTGCCTTCCGTATGGGAGATGCCGACCTGATACGCGAGCATCTGGAGTTTCTGGAAACTCCGGCAAGTAACGTTGTGGCTTTCCGCCTGAAAGGAAGTCCGTGTAACGACTCATGGATAAATACAACGGTGGTACTTAATGCACGTACCGAGCCTGTCAAGATAAGCGTTCCGGCAGGTAAGTACTGGGTGGCTTGCCGCGACGGGAAAGTGGACCTGATTACCGGACTGGGTATGATAGTGGGCAACCAGCTTCAGGTGGCACCACGCTCAGCGCTGATAGTTCATCAATAATAAAATTCATATATAAGATGCAAAACATCATAGCTGTTGAGGATGGCGTTACGCGCCATCCGCTTTACAGACTGAAAGAACCGATAAACTTACAGATAGCTAAAGGAGAACATATAGCGGTGGTAGGTGCGAACGGTGCGGGAAAGAGCCTGCTGATAGACACACTGACCGGACGTTATCCGCTGTTGATGAACGAAGTGAAATATGATTTTTCGCCTTCGGAGTCTTCGCTTGTGTCGGACAATATCAAGTATATCGCTTTCCGCGATTCGTACGGAGATGCCGACGGCGGTTACTATTACCAGCAGCGTTGGAATGCTCACGACCTTGACGACACGCCGATTGTCCGCGACTTGCTTCCGCCATGTACCAACGAGGCTTTGCGCAATGCACTTTATGATTTGTTTGGTATTGAAGCAATGCTTGATAAGCACATCATCCTCTTGTCGAGCGGTGAGCTTCGCAAATTCCAACTGACGAAGACATTGCTCAGCAATCCGCGTGTACTGATAATGGATAATCCGTTTATAGGTTTGGATGCCAAGACGCGCGATTTGCTTCACTCCCTGCTGAAGAGGCTGATTGAGGTTACCGATTTGCAGGTTATCCTTGTCTTGTCGAAAACAGACGATATACCTTCGTTTATCACTCACGTTATCCCCGTAACCGGACGTGTTTGCGGCAAGAAAATCACTTTGCAGGAATACCTTGCGCATCGGGAATCCATTCCCTCGCATGTCTTGTCGGAAGAAAAGCGCAGCCGCATCCTGAATCTTCCTTATGCTGAAAATTTATATCATAACGAGCATGTGGTCGACTTGCATAAGGTAAGCATCCGCTACGGTGAACGTACCATCCTGAAAGATTTGGACTGGACGGTGAAATGTGGTGAGAAGTGGGCGCTTAGCGGTGAGAACGGCTCCGGAAAATCGACCTTGTTAAGTTTGGTCTGTGCCGACAATCCGCAGAGTTATGCGTGCGATATAGCCCTGTTCGGACGAAAGCGCGGTAGCGGAGAAAGCATTTGGGAAATCAAAAAACACATCGGATACGTAAGCCCGGAGATGCATCGGGCGTATCTGAAAAACCTTCCGGCGATAGACATCGTGGCAAGCGGACTTCATGACTCCATCGGACTTTATAAAAAAATGCAGGAAAAAGACCGGGCTGTTTGCGAATGGTGGATGGAAATTTTCGGCATTGCAGACTTGAAAGACCGGAGTTTCTTGCAACTTTCGAGCGGTGAACAGCGCATGGTGTTGCTGGCACGAGCTTTTGTGAAAGACCCCGAACTGCTGATTTTGGATGAACCGCTACACGGATTGGATATGTATAACCGCCGGATGGTAAAAGATATCATAGAGGCTTTTTGTGCGCGAAAAGACAAAACGCTGATTATGGTGACTCATTATCAGGAAGAGTTACCGGATACGATTACGCATTCATTGTTCTTGAAGCGGAATTGAAGCTACTTTTTTGAATTGAATTGAAACATTTTAATGCTAATAGAATGGAAGAGTTTATTCTAAGCGAAATGCCGGCAGGCAGTAGCCGTAGAAATAGTTTTATTAACCGTAAAATTATTTTGCGTATTTTAGGTATTTTGCTCTTTATTGAAGCAGCGTTGTTCCTTGTTTGCATGGGGGTGTCGTTGCTCTATCGGGAAGCGGATTATATTTATTTCATTTATGCCGCCGTAATCAATGTAGTGGTAGGCGGAATCATGTTCTTTTTGGGACGGGGAGCCAACAACGTGGTTACACGGCGCGACGGCTATTGCGTGGTGGCATTCACATGGCTGCTGTTCACCGTGTTCGGCATGATGCCGTTTTATATGAGTGGCGCCATCCCTTCGGTAGCAGATGCCTTTTTTGAAACCATGTCGGGGTTCACTACCACCGGGGCAACGATTCTCGACAACATTGAGGAGTTGTCTCATGGGATGTTGTTTTGGCGCAGCTTCACACATTGGGTAGGAGGTTTGGGAATCGTGTTCTTTACGATTGCCGTATTGCCGATTTTTGGAGTGGGAAACCAAGTGCTGTTCTCTGCCGAAGCGACCGGTGTGACGCATGACAAGATACATCCGAAGATTAGTGTGATGGCGAAAATGTTGTGGACGGTTTATCTGATTCTGACCATCGTGGTAACCGGACTGCTGATGTTGGGCGGTATGGACTGGTTTGACGCAGTTTGTCATGCTTTCGGTACTACGGGTACAGGAGGTTTCTCTACCAAACAAGACAGTGTGGCTCATTGGCATTCACCTTTTATCGAGTATGTGATTGCTATTTTCATGATTCTGTCTGCCATGAACTTTTCACTCTATTTCATGTGTCTGAAAGGTCGTTGCAAACAGTTGTTCCGCGACGACGAAGTAAAATGGTTTATCAGTTCTATTCTAATCGTTACGCTGATTATCACCGCATCGCTCGTGGTGCATAATCATTACGGGGTAGAAGAGGCTTTCCGTAAGGCATTGTTCCAAGTTGCCACCTTGCATACATCCTGCGGTTTCTCTACGGATGATTATGCTAATTGGCAGCCGTTTACATGGATGCTGTTGATTTATGCCATGTTTGCGGGAGGATGTACCGGCTCTACCGCCGGAGGTATCAAAAACATGCGGTTGCTTATCGTGATGCGTAATATAAAGAATGAATTTCAGCGACTGATGCACCCGCGTGCCGTACTGCCTGTAAAAGTAAACAATCAGACCGTTTCTCGTTCCACGATTTCCACGGTAACCACGTTTGTAGTGTTCTATTTGATTTGCTTTTTTGTCAGTTGGATCGTGCTGATGTTTTTAGGTCTGGGAGTGACAGAGGCTTTTAGTACGGTAGTATCCAGTTTGGGCAATGCCGGTTTGGCTTTAGGAGCATACGGACCTGCCTACTCATGGAGCAGTATGCCGGACGCAGCCAAGTGGATACATTCGTTCCTGATGTTGCTCGGCCGTTTGGAACTGTTCGGCATATTGCTGATGTTTACGCCCGGATTTTGGAGAAAGAGATAATTTATTTCTCTTTCAACAAATCCTCTAATTTCAACAATTCGTCGCGATACTGGGCGGCTTCGATGAAGTTTAGCTTCTTTGCCGCCTCTTGCATTAATTTCCGCGTACGGTTTATGCTGCGCTGAAGTTGCTCTTTCGACATGTATTCGATAATCGGATCGGCAGCCGTTTGAATCTCTTGCGGTGCTTCGGCGTATGCTTTGGGCGAGGTGGTTGTCTTTTCTCCCTGTATGTCAAGTAAAACGTTATTCCGTGCACGTTTTATTTGTCGGGGAGTTATGCCATGCGCTTCGTTGTAAGCCAACTGTTTTTCCCGCCGGCGATTGGTTTCGTCAATCGTCTGGCGCATACTGTCCGTTATCTTGTCGGCATACATGATGACCTTTCCGTTGACGTTTCGTGCTGCGCGTCCTGCCGTCTGTGTCAGCGAGCGGTGAGAGCGCAAGAAACCTTCCTTATCCGCGTCCAAGATGGCAACCAGCGATACTTCAGGCAAGTCCAGTCCTTCACGCAGCAGGTTTACACCGATCAACACGTCGTAAAGTCCCTGCCTCAAATCGTCCATAATCTTTACACGCTCCAGCGTCTCCACATCGCTGTGGATGTACGTACAGCGTATCCCGTGGTTCAGCAGATATTCCGTCAGCTCTTCCGCCATGCGCTTGGTTAAAGTGGTAACCAACACACGTTCTTCCTGCTCGATGCGCTGTTGTATCTCTTCCATCAGGTCGTCAATCTGATTCAAACTCGGACGCACTTCGATGATCGGGTCTAACAATCCGGTGGGGCGGATAACCTGCTCTACAACTATCCCTTCACTTTGCTGCAGTTCGTATTCGGCGGGGGTGGCACTGACGTAGATGACTTCGTTCGTCATTGCTTGAAACTCTTCAAATGTCAGCGGGCGGTTATCCATCGCAGCCGGCAGCCGGAATCCGTATTCTACCAGATTGGTTTTCCGAGCGCGGTCTCCGCCGTACATGGCACGGATTTGAGGCACACTGACATGGCTTTCGTCAATGACCATCAGGTAGTCTTTGGGGAAGAAATCCAACAAGCAGTAAGGCCGTGTTCCCGCCTCGCGTCCGTCGAAGTAACGCGAATAGTTTTCGATGCCCGAACAGTGTCCTAACTCGCGGAGCATCTCCATGTCGTAAGTCACCCGCTCGTACAGCCGTTTTGCCTCGTAAGGCTTCCCGATTTCCTCGAAATAAGCCACCTGTTTGGTTAAATCGTCTTCTATCTGATGAATGGCGCGCAGCGTACTTTCCTTTGTTGTCATGAAAAGATTAGCCGGATAGATTTTATATTCATCGAAAGAGTCGGTACGATGTCCCGACACGGGATCTATTTCTTCGATGCTGTCTATCTCATCATCCCAAAACATGACACGCAGTATGTCATCGGTATATGCCAGAAAGATGTCTACCGTATCACCCTTTACGCGGAAATTCCCACGGTTCAGCTCAATGTCGTTACGCACATAAAGACTATCCACCAGCCGGCGGAGGAACACGTTGCGGTCGATGCGCTTTCCTTTTTTCACCTCGATTACATTATTATAAAAGTCCGCAGGATTTCCCATACCGTAAATGCACGATACAGATGAAATAACGATAACATCTTTGCGCCCCGACAGCAAGGCAGATGTGGCGGCAAGCCTCAGCTTATCTATTTCATCATTGATGGCAAGGTCTTTTTCTATATAAGTATCCGTAGAAGGTATATAGGCTTCCGGCTGGTAATAGTCGTAATAAGATACGTAATATTCCACGGCATTATGCGGGAAGAAGTTTTTGAACTCTCCGTACAGCTGCGCGGCAAGCGTTTTGTTGTGGCTTAAAATAAGTGTCGGCTTATTTACGTTTTTGATGACGTTTGCTATTGTGAAAGTCTTTCCCGAGCCTGTAACCCCCAGCAGCGTTTGTGCCGGAAGATGATTCATCACCCCCTCCGTCAGTTGTGCGATAGCTTCCGGCTGGTCGCCCGTCGGCTTATAATCAGATACCAGTTCAAAATCCATAGTTGTCCTTGTGTTAAGTTAGCCCTCAAAGATACGATAAAAAATGAATTGGTGATAAAAATCGCAGATGCAAACATTCCAAAAAAACGCTACCGCAAGCGTCACTCATCCCATGCGGAAGCGTTGCCTGTTTCTATTCGGAAGGTTAACCGGTTTTGCCGTTAGTGTTTTTTCAGCCTGAAACAGGCTCTTGAAAACAAGCCTGTGCGTAACTCTGAATAGCTTCAGAATCTTTGTAAAGAATTAGGAATATTCAATATTTATATTTATTTTTGTGAAAAGTGTTTCCCTTATAATCTGATGGTATGAAAAGAAATAGCTACATTCCGATTATTTGCCTTTGGGCTTTCCCCTTTTGTTTCCAGTCTTTATCGGCGCAAGAAAATCCGCAGACAGAATTGCCGCCCGACTCGATATTGAACATCGGTTACGCGCGCGGAAGCCTGATAAACCTTTCCGGCTCGGTGGAACGGATAACTGAAAGTCAGATGAATAAAGAACAGATAACCAATCCGCTGGAGGCTATTCAAGGCAGGGTGGCAGGACTTACGATTCTGAAGAGCAGCAACGGCATGGCGGCATTAGAGTCGGTGCGTATGCGTGGTACTACCTCGCTTACCAGCGGAAACGACCCGCTGATAATAGTAGACGGGGTATTGGGCGACTTGACGATGCTGACCTCCATCTATCCGGCAGACATCGAGAGCTTTACAATCCTGAAAGACGCTTCCGAGACGGCTCAGTACGGTTCGCGGGGAGCTTCGGGCGTTATCAACATTGTGACCAAAAAAGGTGTGGCAGGAAAAACGCGGGTAAATTACAGCGGCAGTTTCGGCATCGCTCATGTGTACCGTCATTTGGATATGCTTTCGGGAGCAGAATTTCGTAGGGTGGCAGCCGAAAACAATCTGCAAATATTAGACAAGGGGTATGATACAGACTTCCAGAAAGAGATTGAGCAGGTAGGTTTGCAGCAGAATCATAACATAGCGTTCTATGGAGGCGGTGAAGCATCGAACTACCGTGTGTCGTTGGGGTATCAAGACCGTCAGGGAGTGGTTGACAACGAGAGCATGAAGCTGTTTACCGCAAACATGAACATGAGCCAGAAACTGCTTGACGGATTCATCGACTGCGAATTGGGGCTGTTTGGCTCGGTAAAGAAAAACCGCACGCTGTTTGATACGCAAAAGACTTTTTATTCGGCTGCAACTTTTAATCCTACTTTCCCTAACCATAAGAATCCGGAAACGGGAGGATGGGACCAAATCACCACTGCCAGCCAGATAACCAACCCGTTGGCTTGGATGGAAGTAGATAATAACAACGATGCTTCTTATCTCAGTGCACATGCCCGGCTGACCTTTAATTTGATGGAAGACCTGAAATTGGTGATGTTCGGCTCTTACACCTATAACGATGCCGAGGATGCTCAGTATCTTCCTACCAGCGTATGGGCAAACGGGCAGGCTTACCGTGGCGACCGCAAGTCGGAGTCGTTGTTGGGTAACCTGATGCTGACTTATCGCAAACAGGCAGGGGCGCATTTCTTTGATGTGCTTGCGCTGGGCGAATTAGAGAAAAATATATATAAAGGCTTTTACACCACGGTGACAAACTTTTCATCGAATGCTTTGGGTTATCATAACTTGCAGGCGGGAGCTTTGCGCCCGTGGGACGGTACAGGCTCGTATTACGAAGACCCTCACTTGGCTTCTTTCTTGGGGCGCGTGAATTATACGTACGATAACCGTTACGTTGTCACGCTGAATGCGCGTACGGATGCTTCATCCAAATTCGGGAGAAACCATAAATGGGGCTTTTTCCCTTCGGCTTCGTTGGCATGGAATGTAACAGAAGAAGCTTTTATGAAACAATTCCGTTCCGTTGATAATCTGAAGCTGCGTGTGGGATACGGACTGGCAGGTAATCAAGGCGGAATTGATTCGTACACTACGATGGCGCTGGTACGCCCGAACGGTGTGACTCCCGTAGGCAATGCGCCGCTGGTAACTTACGAAAGTATGAAAAACGTCAATCCCGACCTGAAATGGGAAGTAAAACACACCTTCAACGCCGGATTCGATTTAAGCATGTATGGTAACCGCCTCTTGCTGTCGGTCAACTATTACAATTCGAAAACCACCGACATGCTGTATCAGTATAACGTCAGTGTACCGCCATTTCCGTACAGCACACTGCTTGCCAATTTAGGCTCGATGCGCAACAGCGGAACCGAAGTTTCGGTAGGTGTCACTCCGCTGAAAACCAAAGACATGGAACTGAATATCAATGCGAACATCACTTTCCAGAAAAATAAGTTGCTTTCGTTGAGCGGAGTGTATAACGGAGAATATATTTCGGCATCGGAATATACGGCGATAGCCGGTCTGAACGGTGCGGGTACCCACGGAGGATATAATAATATCGTATATCAGATAGTGGGACAGCCGTTGGGCGTATTTTACCTTCCTCATTGCGAAGGCTTGGTATCCGACGGTGAAGGAGGCTATACGTATCAGATTGCCGACCTGAACGGGGGAGGGGTTAATCTGGAAGACGGAGAAGACCGCTACGTGGCAGGGCAAGCCATCCCGAAGGTTCTGTTAGGTTCGAACATCAGTTTCCGATATAAGAATATAGACATCTCGTTACAGATAAACGGCGCATTCGGACATAAGGTGTATAACGGGACTTCGCTTTCGTATATGAACATGAACAGTCTGCCCGATTATAACGTATTGGCAGAGGCTCCCAAACGGATGATAAAAGACCAGACGGCCACCGATTACTGGTTAGAGAGCGGAAACTACGTTAATTTCGATTATCTGACCGTGGGGTGGACTGTGCCTCTAAAGCCACGCCGTTTCCTGAAAGGCATACGCTTGGCGGGTACGGTCAATAACTTGGGAACCATTAGCGGATATTCAGGGCTGACCCCGCTGGTAAACTCCAGTCTGGTAGATGCCACGCTGGGAGTTGACGACAAGCGTACTTATCCTTTATTGCGTACTTATACTGTTAGTTTGAGTTTGAATTTCTAATCCGGTTATTATGAAAACTTTATCTTATTTAATTGTGCTTGTGCTTGGCGTTGCGGGAATGCTGGTTTCATGTGGTAAGTTTTTAGAAGAACATCCTCAAGATAGCCGGGATGAAGAAACCGCTTATGCTACTTTGCAGGAGCTTTATCAAAACGGGGTTTTGTCGCTTTATAATCACATAGGCGGTTATGCCGACAGTCAGGGACTGCAAGGTACGGGGCGGGGCGTTTACGACCTGAATACCTTTACCACCGATGAGGCCATCATGCCTACCCGTGGCGGAGACTGGTACGACGGTGGCTTCTGGCAGGGACTTTACCTGCACCGCTGGGGAGTTAATAACGACGCCATCTATGATACATGGGAATATCTGTATCAGGTAATCATTCTGTGTAACGGTTCGTTGGAAAAAATAAATGCCTATGCCGCTTTACATCCGAATGACGATGTAAACGCTTATATAGCCGAAGTACGTGCGTTTCGGGCTATGTTCTATTATTACACGATGGATTTGTTTGGACGGATTCCGTTGGTATTGTCGTCGGGTGATCGCGTTGGCGATGTCCGTCAGGAAGAAAGAAGCGAGGTGTTCCGTTTCATTGTCGACGAGCTTCAGGCGGCAGCTCCCTTGTTGAGTGAGGAGCATAGCAATCTGCCGGGGCTTTACTACGGAAGAATTACGCGCCCGGTGGTATATTTCCTGTTGGCAAAACTTGCCTTGAATGCCGAAATTTATTCGGATGACAACTGGACAGACGGAAACAAGCCCGATGGCAGCCAACTCTTTTTTGAGGTAGAAGGACAACAGCTTAATGCATGGGAAACGGTGAAATATTATTGTGGAAAAATAACAGCTTCCGGCTATATCTTAGAGCCTGACTATACGCAGAATTTTGCGGTGTTCAACGAGTCCTCGCGCGAAAACATCTTTGTAATACCTATGAGCAAAACGCTGTATACCAATCAGTTTATATATCTGTTCCGCTCGCGCCACTATAACCACGCGAAAGCCTACGGACTGAGTGGGGAAAACGGCTCAAGCGCAACGATAGAGGTACTGAAAACCTTCGGCTACGATACGCCCGAAGTCGACCCGCGTTTCGAATGGTGTTACTTTGCCGGTGCGGTAAAAGATTTGGATGGCAACCAGATTATGCTCGATGACGAAGTAACTCCTCTGGTATACGAGCCGTGGCAGGTGGCTCTTGATGTATCGGGAAAACCTTACGAGAAAACGGCCGGTGCTCGCATGAAGAAGTATGAGGTGGATAAAACCGGACTGAAAGACGGTAAACTGCTGGATAACGACATCGTGTTGTTCCGTTATGCCGACGTGTTACTGATGCAGAGCGAGGCACAAGTGCGCAACGGAGAAAATGGCGATACTGCACTGAACGCTGTACGGGGCAGGGCAGGTGCATCCTCTCGTCCGGCAACGTTAGCCAATTTGCTGGCAGAAAGGCAGATGGAACTGGCATGGGAAGGCTGGCGGCGTCAAGACATGATTCGTTTCGGAATATTTACGCAGGCATACAGCTTCCGTCCTCAGATAGAAAACGAAGAAAGCGGATTCACTACTGTTTTCCCGATACCGGAAAAGGTCATCACGATGAACCAATCATTGGAACAAAATATCGGATATAAGGTAACGGTCTCTTATTAATCTGTTGAATGGTAAGATGTTATGCCTTTAAGAGCATAACGTGAACCCACGTAGATTTATCCCTGCAAACACTACCGTTAGTGTTTCTATGTTCATGCGGAAGGATTACCCGGTTCTACCCATAGGACGCATCAGTCCTATGGGTAGAATTTTAATGGGGATAATTATCTGTTGAGTGGCATAAAAAATCACGCTTGCTATGCCAAGCGGCAAAAGCAAGCGTGAAACTATTACGTTAAGTGTACGAATGACTTTATTCTACATCGTCTTCGTATCCCGGTGTTTGTTCTAACTGTTTGTCATTATTCAGGTCAGAAGTGCTTAACGGCCACAATACACGATAAGCCAAGTCTGTGCTGAGAATCGGTTCTACTACGATTTCCGGTGGTGTCTGCTGATCCCACGGAATATTGCTGACTTCTTTCATGTTGTCTGTAATAGTCAGACCGTATGCAATGTGACCCTCGTTATGGAATACTAAATGGTCTAAAGCTCCGCAATTTGCACTGACAGACATACGGCAGATGTCATACCAGCGTTGACCTTCCTGAACAAATTCTTTGTCTTTTTCATGCAGAATGGCTACTTCGTTTTCTACAAAGCTTCCAGCCGTATAGCCATACGTGTCAGCATTCCAGTTTTCACCGTATGCTCGTTCACGGATGCGGTTCACATATCTTTCAACGGCGGAATTGTCGCCTTCCATGTTTGCTATTTCTGCTAATGACAAATATGCCAATGCCAAACGGTAAATAGGCTGGTCGCCGTTATAACATTTGAAACCGGTAGACTCTAAGATGGAACCCAAGTTCTTGCAGGCAAAAGTGCCTCGAAGCTGGGTAGCTGCTTGATCATGCCAAGAAGGAAGCAAAGTGGCGTCTCGGCGTGTATCTGCTTCATCGAACTGATACCACAAGGCGTTTGCATACTGGTAACGTTGCTGTGTACCCGGTATTTGCAAGGGATTATCCCAAAGATTTCCTTCGCTGTCGTATGCGGCTCCGATTGTGTTACCGGTAATGATACCGTAAAGGTTATTTACCGGAATGCTGTTGGTAGCTTCGTTCTCATCAAATTTGAATGCAAAGATGATTTCTTCATTTTGCTTGTTGCTTGTACTGAAAATGTCTGTAAAGTTTCCTTCCAAGTCCAAACCGTAATCAGAAATCACGTTCTCAAAGTGAGTTTTGGCTGTTGTCAGGTCGGCGGGTGTAGCCTGCTGGTCTCCAACCGTCACCTTCGCGTTCCACAGATAAACCTCTCCGGCAAGCATTTCCGTAGCTGCTTTCGACCAATAATATTTGGCATTGGCGTCGCTTCCGTTGAAATTGAAAGTGGTTTGATTACCGAAATATTCTAACGATTTGGTGATGTCTGCCTTGATTTGTGTCATGGTCTCAGAAGCCGTGGCACGTGGCATATACAAAGTACTTGGGTCATAATTACCGTTTTCTACTTCCGGAGTCAGGCGCAAAGGTACACCCCCGTATGCACGATACATTAAGAAATAGTAATAAGCACGCATACCGTATGCCATACCTAAACAGTAATTTTTGGTATCTTCACTCGAAAAGTAATTGGCTGCTTCTACGTTGGCAATGAAAAGATTGACTGAAGATATCAGTCCCCAGTAACCTCCGAAGTTTCCTACACCGTAGTTGGTTTGCGATAAGTTTTGGTCTCGAAGGTATTGGTAATCAAGACTTGAACCGTCCGACCCATTGGTAGCTCTTGTATAAGCCCCACCTCTCAGTTCGCCGTAAACAATGACAGACTGAAAACAATACCCACGGAAGGCTGACATTTGGGCACTTAAATTTCCGATAGCTTGCGCTTCTGTTTGCCAGAAGTTGCCTGCTCCATAGTAGTCAATAGGAGACAAGTCCAGCCAATCAGAGCATGAACTCAATCCCATGCCTGCGCTCAGCAAGGCTGCAGAGAATACATTGAATAATTTATTTCTTTTCATATTGTAATTTCTGTGTTAGATAAACGTTTGTTAGAATGTAATGTTAAGGCCGAAAAGTACGGTACGAGGCAGTGCGTATGTACCTCCGTAACCTCCAGTATTTCCGTTGGTATACTGGATGCGGTCAGGGATGGCACAAGAGCTGCTTGTCCAATAGCCAAGATTCTGACCGGTTACAGATACTGTCAGCCCCTGACAATAGAACTTCTGGCAGATGTTTTTCGGCAAAGTGTAAGATAATTGCAGTTCGCGTAGAGCCAAATAATTACCTTTTGTTACCCAAAATTCTGAAGTACGTACATAGTTGTTCGTACCTAACTGGTCTGCCCATACATAGCGCGGGTATTTTGCATTTGGATTCTCCGGTGTCCATGAATCCCAAATATCGGTTGTCATGTTATATTCTCCTTGTGCACAACCATTAATCCATTGGCGCATACCGTCGTAGCTTTCAAATCCTAAGCCAAAGTCTGTACGGAGATAGAGTGAGAGGCCTTTCCAACTGAACGTCGTGTTGAAACCGCCATTCCATTTCGGGGTGTACCGACCGATAACCTTTTGGTCATACGAAGTGATGACACCGTCGCCGTTGATATCTTGATACATCAAATCGCCGGGAGCCAATTCATAAGCGGTTCCTGTCCACTTGGCATCCACTAATTTCTGATATCCTTTCTGACCTGAGTAAACGGCGATGCTTTGCGACATGTCGCAATAACCATCTACTAAATCATTTTCCGAACGTACCATCTTGTCTACACCGTAGCCAACGATAACATCATACGGAGTTTCGCCTTCTTGAAGACCGCCTACATACATTGTTTTATCCCCGTTGCCGGTATAGATTTGAGTTGCTCCTTGACGGTTCTTTTCCAGACCGTTGTATGGCAATTCTACTACTGTGTTTTTATTGTATGCGATGTTTGCACCCAATGTCCAAGTGATGTCTTTTCTTTTAAGTAAGTTGGCGTTGATATCTATTTCGATACCCCGGTTGCGGAATTTACCATTGTTGTTGGTAATAGAACTCCAACCCGTAGTAGGTGGCAAAGGTAGAGATGCATATTTGTCAGACGTAACACGGTCATAGAATGTGAAGCCTAAGGTAAACCGGTTATTCAGGAATCCTAAATCCAATCCGACTTCGGCCGTGCGGGTCTTTTCCCAACGGAGGTCAGGATTAGGAAGCGTGCTCAACCGGAAACCGACATTATTGTTGTATCGGTTAGAACCGTATTGGCCATGCAAGGTATAAATGCCGATATAATCAGTATCAATACTACCGTTTATACCAAAGCTGGCGCGCAACTTACCGTAGTTCATGATATCACGCAAAGGTGCATAGAAGTCTTCACTTGAGAATACCCAACCTGTAGATACACCGGGGAAGAAGCCCCAACGGTTGTTGATGAGGCGTGAATAACCATCTTCACGGAATGTAAATGCAAGAATGTAACGTTCTTTATAGTCGTATTGAGCACGTCCGAAGAATGACATGATACGTTCGCGGGTATGCTCTGTATCTGTTGAACGCTTGCCTGCTTCAGTAGAGGTATATCCCAAATCTCCAAAGTCGTCAGTAGGTGCTTCTTGTCCGGCAGCATAAATGTATTTGTATTGCTTGTCCCAAAACTCTGTACCTGCCATTACACTTACATTATGGTCACCGAACTGCTTATCGTAATTGGCAACGATATTGTAAGTTTGGTTGAAATAACGGTAGAATGTAGCACTTGAAGCACGTGTGGTGTTCAAACCGCTCTCACCGGCATTCTGATAGTAATCTTTGTTGAACGATTCGCCTACAAATTCGCTGAAACTCCATGCCATTGTACCTCTCAGTGTGAAACCGTCGAACAAGTTTGCCTGCAATGTTTGGGTCATGTTGAACTTGTCTGTTTGATTGTTGCGCTGGAATTTGTCTGCTTGGTAAGACCAGTTTCCATTCGTGCGGTCAATACCGATCAAAGGATTCCCCTCTTCATCTTCCAAACGGATGGTGGCAGGCACCGTTAGGATACGGCCGAAGTAGTATGAGTCGAAGCTGCTTCCGTATGTATCTGCCAACAGTCCGGGACCTTGTTCCCAGTTTGCACGGTTGTAATTGAAGATGGAGCTGGCTTCTAACCATTTTGTCAGTTTATAGTTTCCCGTAAATGAGAATGAATATCTCTTGTAAAAAGAATTGATGGGAAGACCTTCGGCATCATAATATCCTAAGCCTGCATAATATTTTCCCCGTTCGTTACCGCCTGAAAAACTCAGGTTATATTCTTGGGATATGGCAGGACTGTTGATGTTATAGTCTTCAATGTTTGTATCTTTGAATAAGATTTTTCCATCGCTGACGGGGTCGTCCATGACGCGCCATCCGTGGTTGTTTATCAAGTCTAACTGGTAGTCGGAACCTGTGTAACCTAAGATATTATATTGGCTGCTGGGAGTCAGTTCTGTTGCTCCTGTAGACATCGGGCGGGAGGTAGAACTTAAATTGGCTGCGGGCGCCCACGGAGTTTCGGCATGTGCCCTGCGCATCCAATAAATATATCCTTCCGTATCCATCATATCGTAAGCAGGAGTATAATATTGTGCACCCACTTTCATGTTGAAGTTTACCTGAGCTTTACCTTCTTTACCTTGTTTTGTTGTGACTAAGATTACACCATTGGCAGCGCGTGCACCGTAAATGGCAGTAGCGCCGGCATCTTTCATAATCTCCATCGATTCGATGTCATTGGAGTTTAAGTCACTTAAACCGTCTGTGCGGATTTGTCCGTCTACCACAACCAATGGCTCGCCTGAACCGTCATAACTTGTACCACCACGGAGAGTAATGGTGGGAGTAGAGCCGGCAAAACCGGAAGATTGTTGGACTTTCAAGCCGGAAACCGCACCTACCAATGCCTGTGCAGGGTCGCCATACGAACCTACTGTCAATGTCTCTTCTGAAACTGATGATACAGAGTTGGTCAGTTTTCCGCGTTTCTGTTTTACGCCGTATGCCAATACCACTACTTCATCCAGCGTTTTAACGTCTTCTTGCAGAGTGATTTGCAAAGGTTTTCCTGTCCATTTAACTTCTTGTGGTGTAAAACCGATATAGCTGACTACGATAATGTCTCCCTGTTTTACGCCAGATAATGTGAAATTACCGTCCATATCGGTAATAACACCGTTTGTTGTGCCCTTGACTACTACGGAGGCACCGATGGCAACTTCGCCGTTGGCATCTTTTACAACACCTGTACAAGTACCGGATTGTTGCGTCATATTTATTTCGTCTACCCTCATTTCGGCAGGCGTAGCATTGGCTGTTCCTACTGATAATGCACCGAGGAACGGCACCATAACAATTAAGCTGTATTTTTTGCGCATAAATTTCATGATATTTAGATTCTCATTAAAATGAAGTTGATATATGGACTCGATCGAATCCGGGAAATAAGGAAAGCAGTTGTTAGGTCATAGGCATAGGTTTTAAAGTTTAACATAAATTTTATCGGTTTAATTAGCTTTAATTGATAAACTTTGCAATATTAATAAACTTTTTACGTATAAACAAAATTGTTATGTGGTTTTTTTATGAAGTCATGGTGTTTTATGAGTTTAGGTTGATAAAGTGCCTTGAAATCAGAGTTCCTTTGAATTTTCTGGTAAGGTGATTTAGACAGCTCCATATTGGACTTGTATTTCACTTTTACGGCTTGGCAGGAAGCCTGAAAAACGCTAACGGTAGAACCTGTTGACTCTCCGAATAGAAATGGTCAACTCTTCCGCATGGAATGAGTTACACTAACGGTAGCGTTTTTCGGTCATTTTGATGTTAATAATAATGTATAGGATGGAGTACGGTTTCTTACTTCTGTTTCTGGATATTGACTGCGTTGGCAAGAATAAAGTTATGTTATATAATTCTGATACCAGAATCATGTTGGAATACGAATATAAAACAGCCTCTGAGCACGATAAATTGAATAAATTCTTATTTTTCCATAGTTATTTCTTCTTTATTTCCTTATTTTTTGTTTATTTTTGCCCGCAAAATATAAAACCATTTTTATAACCCATATATGGCTAATTTAATAAAATTACGTAAAGGCTTAGACATAAATCTGAAAGGAAAAGCTACAGCCGAGGTTATGTCTGTGAAAGAGCCGGGATTCTACGCTTTGTGTCCTGACGACTTTACGGGTGTAACTCCAAAAGTGGTAGTGAAAGAACAGGAGTATGTGATGGCCGGAGGACCCTTGTTTATTGACAAGAATCATCCTGAAGTGAAATTTGTTTCGCCCGTAAGTGGCGTAGTAACAAGCGTTGAGCGCGGAGCTCGCCGTAAAGTGATGAGTATTACCGTTGAAGCAGCACCGGAACAAGATTTCGAAGAGTTTGGAAAGAAAAACGTGGCTTCAATGGATGGGGATGCTGTGAAGGCAGCTTTGCAAGACGCCGGAATGTTTGCTTTTATCAAGCAGCGTCCTTACGACGTGATAGCTGATCCTACTGTGGCTCCGAGAGCTATTTTTGTTTCTGCATTCGACAGTAATCCGTTGGCGCCTGATTTTGAGATTGCCTTGAAAGGAGAAGAGGCTCATTTCCAGACAGGACTTGATGCGCTGGCTAAAATAGCTACAACGTATTTAAGCATCAGCGTGAATCAGAAAAGCGCAGCTCTGACGCAAGCTAAACACGTAACGCTTACGGTATTCGACGGACCACATCCGGCAGGAAATGTGGGTGTGCAGATTAATCATATCGCACCGGTCAATAAAGGAGAAACCGTATGGACTATTGATCCGCAGGCGGTTATTTTTATTGGCAGGTTGTTTAATACGGGACGGGTAGACTTGACCCGTACGGTTGCAATTACGGGTTCGGAAGTGAAGAAACCGGCTTATTGCAAATTAAAAATAGGGGCTTTGCTGACAGACGTATTGGCCAATAATGTAAACAAGGATAAAGAGTTGCGCTATATCAGTGGCAATCCGTTGACGGGAAAACAAATTCCGGCAAACGGCTTCTTGGGCGCTTTTCACAGTCAGGTAACCGTGATTCCGGAAGGAAGCGACATTCATGAAATGTTGGGTTGGATAATGCCCCGCTGCGACCAGTTCAGCATAAATCACTCTTATTTCAGCTGGCTGATGGGCAAGAAGAAAGAATATGTATTGGATGCCCGTGTGAAAGGCGGTGAACGCCACATGATAATGTCGAATGAATACGACAAGGTGCTCCCGATGGATATTCTTCCTGAATACCTGATAAAAGCAATCATCGCAGGAGATATCGACCGCATGGAGCAGTTGGGTATTTACGAAGTGGCTCCTGAGGATTTCGCATTGTGTGAGTTCGTTTGTTCGTCAAAGATGGAGTTGCAGCGTATTGTCCGCGAGGGCTTGGATATGCTTCGCCGTGAGATGTGTTAACAGATGTGTTTTTGAGTGATATTAAATTGATTTGTTGGATTGATGCTCAAAAACGGTAAATTACAAACTAAATAATAATGAAAGCATTAAGAAATTATCTCGATAAGATAAAGCCGAACTTTGAAGAGGGAGGCAAATACCATGCTTTTCGTTCTGTATTCGATGGCTTTGAAACATTCTTGTTCGTGCCGAATACAACATCGAAAACGGGTACGCATATCCACGATGCGATTGATAGCAAGCGTATCATGTCGTTCGTGGTCATAGCATTGATGCCGGCATTGCTGTTCGGTATGTATAACGTAGGCTACCAGCACTACCATGCTACGGGCGTGGAAGGCAGCTTTTGGGAAATGTTCGGTTACGGCTTTTTGGCTGTATTGCCTAAAATCATCGTTTCCTATGTGGTAGGATTGGGTATTGAGTTCGTAGTGGCTCAATGGAAAAAAGAAGAAATTCAGGAAGGTTTCTTGGTGTCAGGTATGTTGATACCGATGATTGTGCCGGTTGACTGTCCGTTGTGGATGCTTGCCGTGGCTACCGCTTTCTCTGTAATCTTCGCAAAAGAAGTCTTTGGTGGTACAGGTATGAATATCTTCAACCCGGCTTTGATTACACGTGCATTCTTGTTTTTCGCTTATCCTACAAAGATGTCAGGTGACACGGTATGGGTATCGGGCGACAGCATTTTCGGTTTGGGAAAAACGGTCGACGGATTGACGGCAGCTACCCCGCTGGGTATAGCTAAGGTTGCCGAGTGTCCGGAATTCTCTTGGGACATGGTTACGGGTCTGATACCGGGTTCTATCGGTGAGACCAGCGTGATAGCCATTGCCATCGGAGCCGTTATCCTGCTGTGGTCAGGCGTGGCAAGTTGGAAAACCATGCTGTCTGTCTTCGTGGGAGGTGCGCTGATGGGCTGGATTTTCAACACGATTGGTCCGGATACCTATATTGCCCAAATGCCGTGGTACGAACACTTGTGCTTGGGAGGCTTCTGCTTCGGAGCTGTATTCATGGCTACCGACCCTGTTACGTCTTCACGTACTGAAAACGGTAAGTTTGTTTACGGTTTCTTAATCGGTGCGATGGCAATCATCATCCGCGTTCTGAATCCGGGCTATCCTGAAGGTATGATGCTGGCAATCTTGTTGATGAACATTTTTGCTCCGCTGATTGACTATGTAGTAGTGCAGAATAATATTTCACGCCGTGCTAAACGTGCTATGTCTAACAAATAAAAACCGAATACAATGAATACCAATAGTAACTCTTATACTATCGTTTATGCTTCGGTACTGGTTGTTATCGTAGCATTCTTACTGGCTTTTGTCAACTCTTCTCTGCGCGACCTTCAAGGAAAAAATGTAGAGCTGGATACGAAAAAGCAGATTCTGTCTGCATTGAACATCAGGGAGGTGCAGGATGCAGAAGCTGAATTTGCCAAAGTAGTAAAAGCAGATATGGTTGTAGCCGAAGACGGAACACTGAAACCTTACGAGGGAACTTTCGTTACGGGCTATGAAAAAGAATATAAGGAAAACGGCCGCGCCCATCTGTTTGTGTGTGAAATAGACGGAAAGGCTAAGTATGTCATCCCTGTTTACGGTACAGGTCTTTGGGGGGCTATCTGGGGCTATGTGGCTCTGAACGAAGATAAGAATACCGTTTACGGAACTTATTTCTCTCACGCATCAGAAACTCCGGGACTTGGAGCCGAAATTGCAACAGAACATTTCCAGAATGAGTTTAAAGATAAAAACGTGATGGAAGACGGTGCAATCGGTCTGGGCGTAGTAAAGAATGGAAAGATTGAAAAGCCGGAATATCAGGTAGACGGTATATCCGGAGGTACAATCACTTCGTTGGCGGTAGACCAAATGCTGAAAAACTGCATGGGACAGTATACCAAATTTTTAACGATTAAAGAATAAAGTGAGGAGGAAATTACATGGGAAGTTTATTTTCATCTAAAAACAAAGAAGTATTTTCAACTCCGATAAGCATGAATAACCCTGTAACTGTTCAGGTGCTGGGTATTTGTTCGGCATTGGCAGTAACCTCTAAGCTGGAGCCTGCCATTGTAATGGGACTTTCTGTAACGATTATCACGGCGTTTTCTAACGTGGTTATTTCATTGATTCGTAAAACAATCCCTAATCGTATTCGTATTATCGTGCAGTTGGTTGTAGTGGCAGCGTTGGTAACAATCGTGAGCGAAGTATTGAAAGCATTTGCCTACGATGTCAGCGTTCAGTTGTCTGTATACGTAGGTTTGATTATCACCAACTGTATCTTGATGGGACGTTTGGAAGCCTTTGCGATGGCTAACGGCCCGTGGGAATCTTGCTTGGACGGACTTGGAAACGGATTGGGTTATGCCAAGATTCTGGTTATCGTAGCGTTTATCCGTGAATTATTAGGTTCGGGAACACTGCTGGGCATCAATATCCTGAATTACGATGCAATCAAAGAAGCCGGTTATGTAAATAACGGTTTGATGCTGATGCCGCCTATGGCATTGATTATCGTAGCTTGCCTTATTTGGTATCAGCGTGCAAAACACCCGGAATTGCAAGATAAGGAATAATATTAAGGAAAGGAAAGTATTATGGAACATTTTATAAGTTTATTGGTCCGCTCTATATTCGTGGACAACATGATTTTTGCATTCTTTCTCGGTATGTGTTCCTACCTTGCCGTATCGAAGAATGTAAAGACTGCTATCGGATTGGGTATTGCCGTAACCTTCGTACTGGTGGTTACGCTGCCGGTTAACTACCTGCTTCAAACCAAAGTGCTTGCTGCCGACGGCATCTTGGGTATCGACTTGAGCTTCTTGAGCTTCATCCTCTTTATTGCGGTTATCGCTGCGATTACCCAGTTGGTAGAAATGGTGGTAGAGCGTTTCAGCCCTTCACTCTATGCTTCGTTGGGTATCTTCTTGCCGCTGATCGCCGTTAACTGCGCCATCATGGGTGCTTCTCTGTTTATGCAGCAGCGCATCAACCTGACTCCTTCCGACCCTAAGTACATCGGCGACATTTGGGATTCTATCTCTTACGCACTGGGCTCAGGTATCGGATGGATGCTGGCTATCGTGGGTTTGGCTGCCATCCGTGAAAAAATGGCTTACTCAAACGTGCCGGCTCCCTTGCGGGGATTGGGTATCACGTTTATTACCGTAGGCTTGATGGCTATGGCATTTATGTGTTTCTCTGGTTTGAACATCTAATAACGAAAGGAATAAGACAATGGACATGAATTTTATTTTAGCAAGCATTGGAGTATTCCTCGTGACTATTCTTGTGCTGGTAGTTATCTTGTTGGTAGCTAAGAAATTCTTGGTTACTTCAGGAAAGGTGAAACTGACTATCAATGGCGAAAACCAACTGGAGGTTGAATCCGGCTCTACGCTGCTGAATACGTTGGCGGTTAACAATATCTTTTTGTCGTCGGCTTGTGGCGGTAAAGGTTCTTGCGGACAATGCAAGTGTCAGGTAGTTGAAGGGGGCGGTGAGATTCTTCCTTCCGAAGTGAGCCATTTCAGCCGCAAACAGCAGAAAGACCATTGGCGTTTGGGCTGTCAGGTAAAAGTGAAAGGCGATTTGTCGATAAAAGTGCCCGAATCAGTGATGGGAGTAAAAGAGTACGAATGTACCGTTATCTCAAACAAGAACGTGGCTACGTTTATCAAAGAGTTCAAAGTGCAGTTGCCTAAAGGCGCACACATGGACTTTATTCCGGGTTCTTACGCCCAAATCAAGATTCCTGCATTTACGATGGACTATGACAAGGATATCGACAAGGCTCTGATTGGCGATGAATACCTGCCTGCATGGAAGAAGTTTAACATGTTCTCGCTGAAGTGTGTGAATCCCGAACCGACGATTCGTGCTTACTCAATGGCAAACTATCCTGCCGAAGGCGATGTATTTATGCTGACGGTACGTATTGCCACTCCGCCGTTTAAACCCGACCGTAGCGGATTCATGGATGTTAATCCGGGTATCGCTTCTTCTTATATCTTTACGCTGAAACCCGGCGATAAGGTGCTGATGAGCGGACCTTACGGAGATTTCCATCCTATCTTCGACTCAAAAAAAGAAATGATTTGGGTAGGTGGTGGTGCCGGTATGGCTCCGTTGCGCGCTCAGATTATGCACATGACTCGTACACTGAACACTCACGACCGCGAAATGCACTACTTCTACGGTGCGCGTGCGCTGAACGAAGTGTTCTATTTGCAAGACTTCTTGCAGTTGGAAAAAGACTTCTCAAACTTCCACTTCCATTTGGCGTTAGACCGTCCGGACCCGGCTGCCGACGCTGCGGGCGTAAAATATACCGCCGGATTTGTTCATCAGGTTATGTATGAAACTTATCTGAAGAATCACGAAGCTCCGGAAGACATTGAATACTACATGTGTGGTCCCGGCCCGATGTCGAAAGCTGTGGTTAACATGCTGGATAGTCTGGGTGTTGATCCCGCTTCAATTATGTATGATAATTTTGGAGGTTAATAATATTTTATTCCAATTAGTGAAAACTCCTGCCATTCCGGTAGGAGTTTTTTTATTGCCGGGGGAGTAATCTTTAAAGCCGGCAGGATGCGAAACGAAACGTTCCTGTCCGGTGAAAGTACAAAAAGAAATAAGCGTTGTTATACACCGAAAAACACTACCGTTAGTGTTGGTCATCCCTAACGGATGAGTTGTCCGGTTCTACCCATAGAACTTGTCGGTTTGTCGGGTAGAATTTTTATAGGCTACAGATAAGTCCGGATAGACGTTTTGATGACTTAGAGCCTGTTTAAATTTTCCGATTAAGTATTTTTATCCGCCCCTTTTTGAGTTTGTTTCCGGTCTGTTTCCCCGTTTTTACTCGTCAGATAGCCCGCTATCCTCCTCGTAAAAGCCGAAAAAACATCCTCGAAAACAATTCTCAAACTGAGGCAGAGCAAAATTTAAACAGGCTCTTAATGGCAGGATTGGATGACGGATGGAAGCCGTGTTTGATACGGGCATAAAAAAAGGGAATCTTCCCAGACTCCCAATCTTCATTAACCTTAAATCTAATACCATGAAAAACACGATGCAAAAGTAATGTTTTTATGTTATCAAACATAACAATGAAATAGAAAAGTGCTTTTTGTTAACACTTTTTATATTATAACACCTCTCTCTAACTTTTATATACACTGTAAACTTTTTTCGGTTAAAATTATCGTTTGTTTGATTACGCTGAGGGTAAAAACTAAAAAAGGTTTTTCGTTTGTTATTCTTTAAATAATACTCTATCTTTGCAAAATATATAAGTTTGGAAACAAGAGGATTAAAAAGATTTATTTTAATTATGATGAAACGATTCGTAAGATTCGCCTTTTCTTTGTTATTGTTGATGGGTGCGGCTTCGGCTTATGCACAGAGTATGAGCGATTCACAAGTGCTTGAATATGTGCAGAGCGCGTTACAACAGGGTACAAGCCAAAACGAAATCATGGTACAACTGTTAAGCCGCGGGGTGACTCAAGAGCAGGCATTGCGTGTAAAAGAAATGTATCAACAACAAATGGGAGGAACGACAACCGAAACAGGAACTGCTTCTTTGACATCGGTAAGCCGCAAACGCCAGTTGAACACGCAATATGGCAATCTTTCTTCATCAAACCTGTATTATGCCAATGCGTTCCGGGATTCGCTGAACACCGGAAATCCTGAAGACGAGGTGTTCGGACGCAACATATTTAATTCTTCTGCACTGACATTCGAACCGAACCTGAATCTTGCCACACCGGAAAATTACCGTCTCGGTCCGGGCGACGAAGTGGTTATTTACATTTGGGGTGCCAGCGAAAATACGATTCAGCAGGAAATTTCGCCGGACGGATACATCAATATCCCGAATCTGGGACTTATTTCTTTGGCTAACAAGAGTATGAAGGAGGCAGACGATTTGTTGAAACAGGAACTTCATAAAATTTATGCTGACTCTGCAAATAACATTAAAGTCACTTTGGGAAATATCCGCACCATTCAGGTTAATGTAATGGGTGAGGTATTATATCCGGGCACTTATACACTCTCTTCATTTTCAACCGTTTTTCATGCACTTTACAGTGCGGGCGGCGTAAGCAGCATCGGTAGTTTGCGTAACGTGAAGGTGGCGCGCGGAGGAAAAATCGTAAAAACGCTCGATGTGTATGAATATATCATGAAAGGGGATATCCAAGACAATATCTCGTTGCAGGAAGGCGATGTGATTATCGTTCCGCCTTACGATGCGTTGGTTAAGATTACCGGTAAAGTAAAACGTCCGATGCGTTATGAGATGAAGAAAAACGAGTCGGTGGCTACACTGCTTGCCTATGCGGGCGGATTCTCATCGGATGCCTATAAAAAGACGCTGCGTATTATCCGCCAAAACGGGAAAGAATATTCCGTAGAAATTGTTGATGAAAAAAATTATACGGCGTTTCAGATGCAAGACGGCGATGTGGTGATGGCAGATTCCATCCTTAACCGTTATACAAACAAGCTGGAAGTGAGAGGAGCGGTGTATCATCCGGGTGTTTACCAGTTGAGCGGTAATCTGAACACGGTACGCCAGTTGGTCGAAAAGGCCGACGGGTTGTTGGGCGAAGCGTTTACGGCGCGTGCCGTATTGTATCGCGAACGTGAAAACTTGACTCGCGAGGTACTTCCTGTTGATATTTCGGGCATATTGAACGGCACGGTTCCCGATATTGCCTTGCGTAAGAACGATATTCTCTACATTCCGAGTATCCACGATTTGAAGAATTGGGGGAAAGTTTCGATTTCAGGCGAAGTAAACGAGCCGGGCGAATATACCTATGCCGATAATATGACGTTGGAAGACTTGGTTATTACGGCGGGCGGCTTGAAAGAGTCGGCTTCTGTGGTACGTGTGGATATCGCTCGACGTATCCGCAACCCGAAAAGCACGACCGATTCAGAAATCACAGGCGAGAACTATTCTTTCGCGCTGAAAGACGGATTTGTGGTTGACGGAACGCCGGGATTTGTTCTTCAGCCTTACGACCAAGTAGTGGTTCGCCGTAGTCCGAGCTACAGTGCACAGTCTAACGTCACTGTAACCGGTGAGGTGTTATACGGTGGGCAATATAACCTGAATACGAAGAGTGAACGTTTGAGCAGCATTATCAAGCGTGCGGGAGGAGTGAACAAATTCGGTTACGTGCGTGGCGCGAAACTGACCCGTATAGCCAATGATGAAGAATTGAAACGGATGCAGGATGCTATCCAGATGATTCGTAGAGAGATTGGTACGTCTGCCGCGAACTCTATGGGGCTGACGGTCGACAGTACGTTTACGGTGGGCATTGATTTGGAGGCGGCATTGGCAAATCCGGGCGGAGATGCCGATATCGTATTGCGTGAAGGCGATGTAATCAATGTTCCCGAATATAATAATACGGTAAAAATCAGTGGTGCGGTAATGATGCCTAATACGGTTTCTTACTTACAGGGCAAGAAAGTGAGCTATTATCTGAGTCAGGCAGGCGGATATTCTTCGCAGGCAAAGAAGAGCAAGAAGTTTATTATTTACATGAACGGTCAGGTGGCAGAGTTGAAAGGCAGCGGCAAAAAACAGATTGAGCCGGGCTGTGAAATCGTTGTGCCGAACAAAACCCGTAAAGTCAATTTTGCAGGTATAATGTCGGGTGCCACTTCGTTTGCTTCGCTGGCTACGATGATTGCTTCGTTGGCAAATCTGATAAAATAGCAGGAATAAATAAGTTAGTCTTATATCTCAGTCCGATTTTGTTTGTCTGATAAATTACAATCAGACAAACAACTTTGTCTATTATAGTAATAAAACTTGTTGATTTGAAAACATTTTATTGGAAATAGAGTTTATTTTATAAAAGGTTGTTTCTGTCTCGAAAATAACCTGTACCTTTATCCGCTGATTTAAATAGCTAAATGGAGTGCTACTAATTTATAGTGTATGGAGAACCTTTATATTATTATCACAGCCTTTATTGTGGCCGTATTGTTGGGACGGATAATTATTCCTAACATCTTGATTATATCGTTGCGTAAGCGGTTGTTTGATGAACCGGATGCCCGTAAAATACACAAACGCCCCATTCCCCGGTTGGGCGGTGTCACTTTTTTCCCTGTTATTGTTTTTACGATGTGTACATTTACGGCAGTCCGTATTTTGGGCGGGCAGCCGTTGATGGAAATTTTAAATGTGAAAACTATCTATGAATTGTTGTTTCTCATTTCCGGATTGACATTGCTGTATATTGTAGGTATAGCCGATGACTTGGTGGGAGTGCGCTATCGCAAAAAATTCTTGGTGCAAATTCTTTCGGCGGCAGCGTTCCCTGTATCCGGACTTTACATAAATAGTTTTTACGGGTTATTTGGTATCCATGAGGTAATACCTTCTGTGGGGATTCCGCTTACGATACTGCTGGTAGTGTTTATTACGAATGCAATCAACCTGATCGACGGAATTGACGGCTTGGCTTCAGGGCTGAGCATGGTTGCGCTGGTAATATTCGGAGTGATTTTCGTTCATTACCAATATTGGGTATATGCGTTGCTTGCCTTTGCCTGTGTAGGTGTGATTATCCCGTTTTTCTCGTACAACGTATTTGGAAATGCCGACCGTGGGCGCAAAATCTTTATGGGCGATACAGGCAGTTTGACATTAGGCTACATATTGAGCTTTTTTGTCATCAAATATTGTATGTACGACCCGTATTCAGTCATACTTCAGTCCAGCGACAGCAGTCCGGTATTGGTGGCATTTAGCGTCTTGATGGTTCCGTGCCTCGACGTTGTGCGTGTCGTATTGCGTCGTGCCCGCAACGGGAAGCAGCTTTTCTTGCCCGATAAAACCCATATCCATCATAAGTTTCTCGCCATGGGATTTTCTCCCCGCAGGGCACTTGTAACCATTCAGTTGATGTCTGCTCTTTTTTGTGCATTTACCATCACTGCCATCCACTTTATGGATAATACATTGGTTTTTGTTATCGATGTCTTGGTATGGACAGGGCTAAATGTTTGGTTTGATAAAATAATCAACAAACGAGAAAAGAGATAGTCAAAAAAACTTCATCGTTTTATTAGGATTATTAAGATGAAACTTTTATTTTTGTCTTATTAAAATGAATCTAATTAAAAACGAACAAAGTCATGGAAAACGATGAATTGATTAAACTCTGTACAGAGAAAGCACAAAAGTGGTTGACTCCGGCTTATGATGCCGAAACACAAGCAGAAGTAAAGCGCATGTTGGAAAATTCGGACAAGACGGAATTAATTGATGCTTTTTATAAGGATTTGGAATTTGGTACGGGCGGTTTGCGTGGTATTATGGGTGCAGGTTCTAACCGCATGAATATCTATACCGTAGGTGCAGCTACTCAGGGATTGGCAAATTATCTGAATAAATGTTTTGCCGGAAAGTCCGATATCTCAGTCGTAGTAGGTCATGACTGCCGTAATAACAGCCGCAAGTTTGCCGAAATTTCAGCAAATATCTTCTCGGCTAACGGTATAAAAGTTTATTTGTTTGACGATATGCGTCCTACTCCGGAAATGTCTTTTGCTATTCGTCATTTGGGATGCCAGAGCGGTATTAACATTACAGCTTCTCATAACCCGAAAGAATATAACGGCTACAAGGCTTATTGGGACGACGGTGCGCAAGTGCTTGCACCGCACGATACCGGTATCATCGATGAAGTGAACAAGGTTACATCGGCTGATTTGATCAAATTCGAAGGAAACAAAGAATTGATTCATATCATCGGTAAGGAAATAGACGATGAATACCTGCGCCAAGTTCATACGATTTCAATTGATCCGGAAGTTATCAAACGCCAGAAAGATTTGAAGATTGTATATACTCCGATTCACGGAACAGGTATGATGCTGATTCCGCAGTCATTGAAGTTATGGGGATTTGAAAATGTACACTGCGTACCCGAACAGATGGTAAAGAGTGGCGATTTCCCCACGGTAGTATCTCCGAATCCCGAAAACGCCGAAGCCTTGTCAATGGCTATTGCTTTGGCTAAGAGCATTGACGCGGATATCGTAATGGCTTCCGACCCGGATGCTGACCGCGTGGGAATGGCATGTAAGGACAGTAAAGGCGAATGGGTATTGATTAACGGTAACCAGACTTGTCTTATCTTCTTGTATTACATTATCAAGAACCGCATTGCGATGGGTAAGATGAAAGGTAACGAGTTTATCGTTAAAACCATTGTGACTACCGAACTGATAAAAGCCATTGCTGATAAAAACCATATCGAAATGTACGACTGCTACACAGGCTTTAAATGGATTGCACGTCAGATTCGTCTGAACGAAGGTGTGAAGAAATACATCGGCGGTGGTGAAGAAAGTTATGGATTCTTGGCAGAAGACTTCGTTCGCGATAAAGATGCTGTATCTGCTTGCTCACTGTTGGCTGAAATCTGTGCATGGGCTAAAGATCAAGGTAAAACATTGTATGATGTCTTGATGGAAATCTACGTGGAATACGGATTCTCTAAAGAAGTAACCGTAAATGTAGTGAAACCCGGAAAGACCGGTGCAGACGAAATTAAAGCGATGATGGATAATTTCCGCTCATGTCCGCCGAAAGAATTAGGCGGTTCGGAAGTAGTTTTGGTAAAAGACTATAAATCGCTTAAAGCAACCGACAATAAGGGTAATGTTACCGCACTTGACATGCCGGAACCTTCAAATGTATTGCAGTTCTTCACGGCAGATGGAACGAAGGTGTCAGTACGTCCTTCAGGAACAGAGCCTAAGATTAAATTCTATATGGAAATCAAGGGCGAAATGCAATGCCCGAAATGCTATGTAGGAGCAAATGCTGACGCAACCGAAAAGATTGAAGCAGTGAAGAAATCATTGGGAATCTGATTGGAGAATTAGACTTTATAGTAGAGCCACAGATGTGCGGAGAGTCGTATGCTTCGCGTGTCTGTGGCTTTTTTTGTAAATGTTTCCGGACGTAAGTCCATAAAAATCCGTCAAAAAACGGTTACCCTTGAGGATAAGTCGCGGAAAATACTTATCTTTGCACCAAATTTTCGCGGAATATGAAAATTAAGGAAATTGTAAATGCCCTTGAGATATTCGCGCCTCTGCCTTTGCAAGACGGATTTGATAATGCCGGACTGCAAATAGGATTGACAGACGCGGAAGCTACAGGGGCTTTGTTGTGTCTGGACGTGACCGAAGCTGTGGTAGACGAGGCGATAACGCTGGGATATAACCTCATCGTATCTCATCATCCGTTGATATTTAAAGGATATAAATCCATAACGGGGCGTGACTACGTGGAACGTTGTATTATGAAAGCCATAAAGAATGATATTGTCATTTTTTCGATGCACACGAATTTAGACAATGCTCCGCAGGGAGTGAATTTCAAGATAGCCGAAAAGATTGGTTTGAGAAACGTAAGAATACTCGATGCCAAAGAGAGTAGCTTACTGAAACTGGTAACATTTGTTCCCGCCGCTCATGCTGATACGGTACGCCAAGCGCTGTTTGCTGCCGGATGCGGATGTATTGGAGATTATGATTCGTGTAGCTATAATCTGGAAGGCAAGGGAAGTTTCCGTGCCGGCGAAGGTACTCATCCTTACTGTGGCAAGGTGGGCGAGATGCATTGGGAGTCGGAAACACGTATCGAAACCATCCTTCCGGCATATCTTCAGTCGGCAGTGGTTCGGGCATTGATGGCGGCTCATCCCTACGAAGAACCTGTATATGACTTGTATCCATTGGCGAATAAGTGGAATCAGGCGGGAGCCGGAATTGTGGGAGAATTGGCAGAGCCTGAAACAGAAACCGATTTCCTGAAGCGCATAAAGAAGCTGTTCGAGGTGGGTTGTGTGAAACATTCTCGGCTGAACGGGCGATTGATACAGACCGTTGCACTTTGTGGCGGGGCAGGGGCTTTCCTGTTGCCAAAAGCAGTTGGTTGTCATGCCGATGTATTTATAACGGGCGAAGTAAAGTATCATGATTACTTCAGCTACGAAAATGACATACTGATAGCCGAAATCGGACATTACGAGAGCGAACAATATACAAAAGAAATATTTTATTCAATTCTGAGGGAGAAGTTTCCGACATTAGACGTGCAAATGACACGTGTCAATACAAATCCCATCAAATATTTGTGATTATTATGGCAAAAGAAGTAAAGAAAGATCCGAGCGAATTGAGCGTAGAAGAAAAGCTGAGAGCTTTGTACCAGTTGCAGACCATGTTGTCTGAAATCGACAAAATCAAGACTTTGCGAGGCGAACTGCCGCTTGAAGTGCAAGATTTGGAAGACGAAGTTACGGGCTTGAGCACACGTATCGAAAAAATCAAAACCGAAATTGAAGAGCTGAAAACCAACGTATCGAAGAAGAAAATCGAAATCGAAACAGCTAAAACTTCAATTGAAAAATACAAAGGACAGCAAGACAACGTGCGTAACAATCGTGAATACGACGTATTGACAAAAGAAATCGAATTCCAGACACTGGAAGTGGAACTTTGCGAAAAACGTATACGTGAATATACGGCTTCTATTCAGGCAAAAGAAGAAGAAATCGAAAAGAGTACGCAGGCGTTGGAAGAAAGAAAGAAGGACTTGGAAATTAAGAAGAACGAGTTAGACGAGATTGTAGCCGAAACCAAACAGGAAGAAGAAAAACTCAGAGAAAAGGCTAAATCGCTGGAAACTACCATTGAGCCGCGTCTGCTTCAAGCTTTCAAACGTATTCGTAAAAATTCACGTAACGGATTGGGTATTACTTATGTACAGCGTGATGCGTGCGGAGGTTGCTTTAACAAGATTCCGCCTCAGAAACAGTTGGATATCCGTATGCGTAAGAAAATCATTGTGTGCGAATATTGCGGACGTATCATGATTGACCCGGAACTGGCGGGTGTAGCTGTAGAAAAGCATTTGGATACAAAAATAAAATCAAGAGGTTGATACTTAATCGGAAAATTTAAACAGGCTCTTAGATTTTGCTCGGCCTCTTACATGATTTTGAGCGGACTCTCGCAGATTGACTTCCCTTGTTCGGCAGTCGGTCTGCGGGAGTTTTTTGTATCCGGCAGTCATAAATCGGCATACGTCGGGATGTCCGGTAAAAAATAATAAGTATTTTTTTCGTAATCGATACGGCAACAATAGTGATTGATTCCGTTCGTCACAATCAGGTAATCCACCCGTAGAATGATGTTATAGCGCGTAATTTGGTCGAATACAGCCTGTGTGATTTCTACCTGAGGGGCTTTATATTCCACAATCATCCTCGCAGTCAGGTCTCTGTTATATAAAACCGTGTCACATCGTTTCTTTGTTCCGTTTAAGTTTATCTGAATTTCGTTGGCAAGCAGTCCTTTCGGATAACCTTTCTGCTCTATAAGGAAATGGATGAAATGCTGCCTTACCCACTCTTCGGGAGTCAGGGCAACGTATTTCTTTCGCAGTTCGTCAAAAATAAAATTTTTACCTTCTTTTTTTGATAGCTTGTAAGGATAGGGTGGCAAGTTCAGCGTTGGCATTTCTCTGTATAATTGTTTCTTTCGTGCAAAAGTAATGGAAAAACTTGGGATATTCGGGCGAATCAGGAAAATAATCGCCCCCATGTATGACAGGCTCTAAATCTGTAAATACGATACAATCGTCTGTAAATCGGGTACAAGCTATTCATGGCTTCTTTCCTATTTTTGCATCAGATAAAAAGATAATTTAAACACTTTAATGTATGCAGACCAATAACAGTTATGACATGTACATTCCTACCCACGTATTGTTTGGTGCCGGAATGTTGAATCAGTTGAGCGAACAACCCATGCCGGGTAAAAAGGCATTAATTGTTATTTCGAATGGAAAATCTACCCGTGCCAATGGTTATTTGAGCCGTACCGAAGAGCAACTGCAAAAGGCGGGTATTGAAACCGTGGTGTTTGACGGCGTATCGCCTAATCCCATTGTGGGTAACGTAGATGCCGGAGCTGAAGCAGCACGTAAGGCTGATTGCGATTTCCTTGTTGCATTGGGAGGGGGCAGCGTAATGGACTGTGCCAAAGCCATTGCTGTGATGGCTACCAACGAAGGAGAACTGTGGGATTACGTGACTGTCGGTTCCGGAAAAGGACATCCCATCGCCGTAAAGCCATTGCCTATCGTAGCTATAACTACTACGGCCGGAACCGGTTCGGAAACAGACAATTCGGGAGTCATTACGAAAGAAGATACGTTTGAAAAAGCATTCGTGGGCGATGCTTCGCTGTTTCCTGTGCTTTCGGTAGTCGACCCTGAGCTGATGGCAAGTGTACCGCCTGCGTTTACCGCTTATCAAGGTTTCGATGCGTTGTTCCACAGCACGGAAGGTTATATTGCAAAAGGGGCGAATCTGATGAGCGACATGTATGCTCTTGAGGCGATTCGTAACATTGCCGAATATTTGCCGCGTGCGGTTAAAAACGGAAACGACATGGAAGCACGTACCCGCGTGGCTTTCGGAAACACGTTGTCGGGGGGCGTTATGTGTCTGACGCTTATCACCAGCGAACATGCGTTGGAACATGCTCTTTCAGCTTATCACCCTAATTTGCCTCACGGGGCGGGTCTGATAATGGTAAGCCGTGCTTATTACGAATTTTTTATAAAGAACCATGCTTGCGACGACCGTTTTGTGCGTATGGCTCAGGCTATGGGGATGGCAGATGCTACGAAGCCTGAAGATTTTCTTACGGCGCTGACTCGTTTGCAGGAGGCTTGTGGCGTTGCCGATTTGAAGATGTCTGATTACGGCATTGTTCCCGACGAGTTTGAAAAACTGATGAGAAACTCCCGCGAGGTTATGGGCGTAATGTTTACCAGCGACCGCGTGCAGATGTCGGACGAAGATATTGTGGAAGTGTATCGGAAATCTTATAAATGAGAGGCTTCCGTGGCAGGGCGGGACGTCTGAAATGTTGCCGCCGGCTTGCTCAGAAATGCGTGCTTATGTTTTAACCGGAACGTAAGCACGTTTTTTTTATGTGCATCAGAACCGGAAACGGATTTGGAGTTATGCGGTAGAAAATATATCTTTGTCTGAAAAGAGCAAAAACAAATGAAGACGAAAGAAGAAATTGTGGCAAACTGGTTGCCGCGATACACCAAACGGAAGCTGGAAGACTTCGGCGAATATATCCTGTTGACCAATTTTAATAAATATGTCGAGCTGTTTGCCGAGCGGTTCGGCGTCCCCGTGTTGGGGCGGGATGCCAACATGACTTCTGCCCATGCCGAGGGAATCACAATAATAAATTTCGGTATGGGTAGTCCCAATGCCGCCATCATCATGGACTTGCTGAGTGCTATTCGCCCCAAAGCCTGCCTGTTTCTGGGCAAATGCGGAGGCATCGACAAGAAAAACCATTTGGGCGATTTGATACTTCCGATTGCAGCCATCCGCGGTGAAGGAACTTCAAACGATTATTATCCTCCCGAAGTGCCTGCGCTTCCGGCGTTCATGCTTCAGCGTGCGGTTTCTTCTGCCATTCGTGACCATTCACGCGACTACTGGACGGGGACGATTTATACTACAAACCGACGTATATGGGAACATGACGAGGCTTTTAAGGCGTATCTGCTGAAAACACGGGCGATGGCGGTCGACATGGAAACTGCCACACTCTTCGTAACCGGCTTTGCCAATCACATTCCTACGGGAGCGCTCTTGTTGGTGTCTGACCAGCCGATGATTCCCGAAGGGATAAAAACCGAGCAAAGCGATTCGCTGGTAACGCAACAGTTCGTAAACGAGCATCTGGAAATCGGGGTCGATGCCTTGCGCATGATTATAGAAGAGAAACGAACGGTTAAACATTTGAAATTCGACTGGTAAATCGATGGCATTATGGCTAAAGAAGTAACATACGAAGAAATTGTCCGCAACCTGCGCAACAAAGTGTATGCGCCCGTGTATTTCCTCATGGGTGAGGAAGATTATTATATCGACCGCATATCCGATTATATCATCGATACCGTTCTGACCGATACCGAGAAAGAATTTAATCTTACCGTGTTATACGGTTCCGATACCGATATCGCCACGATTATCAATGCCGCGAAGCGTTATCCGATGATGTCGAAATATCAAGTGGTGGCGGTAAGAGAGGCACAGGCGCTCCGTAATCTGGATGAGCTGGTTTACTATTTACAGAAGCCGCTGGAATCGACTATTTTGGTGATGTGTTATAAACACGGTGCGTTAGACCGTCGGAAAAAACTGGTTGCCGAACTGGAGAAAGCCGGCGTTCTGTTTGAGTCGAAGAAACTGAAAGACGCTCAGCTTCCGGGATTTATCACCTCATACCTGAAGCGGAAGCAGGTGGAGATAGAGCCGAAAGCCTCGGAGATGATGGCAGAATTTGTAGGCACGGATTTAAACCGCATGGCGGGCGAGTTGGAAAAATTAGTGATAACACTTCCGGCAGGTCAGCGGCGGATTACTCCCGAACAGATTGAACGTAACATCGGCATCAGCAAGGATTATAATAATTTTGAGTTACGCAATGCGCTGATAGAGAAAGATGTGCTGAAGGCAAACCGCATCATTAAGTATTTTGAGGAAAACCCTAAAAACAATCCCTTGCAAGTCACACTTGCCGTGCTGTTCAATTTCTTTGCCAACCTGATGTTGGTGTATTATGCGCCCGACAAGTCGGACCGGGGAATAGCCGCTCACCTCGGGCTGCGTTCGCCGTGGCAGGCTAAAGATTACGAAAATGCCATGAAGCGGTATACGGGCGTAAAGGTGATGCAGATAGTGGGAGCAATCCGCCAGTGTGATGCCAAATCGAAAGGCGTGGGAAATTCCTCCGTGTCCGACGGCGAACTCCTCCGCGAACTGGTTTACTTCATTCTTCACTGATAATCAGTCTTTTCTGTTACTCTGTGTAAGGGCACATCCCGAATGAATAAAAAACCCTTTTTGAGTCTTCTTATGCCCCGGAAAACGCTACCGTTAGTGTTGGTCATTTCTAACGGTAGAGTTGCCCGGTTCTACCCGTAAAACCACCTCGTTCTATGGGTAGTGTTTTTCATCCTTCTCGCCCAGTCGGGTAAAGTCCGATAACTTTCATGCTACTATTGCTATCTTCTTTGGATTTTATGTGGTTATTCTAACGATTTTCCTTAATTTTGCAGTTTAAAAAGAATAAATCTATTTAGGAGAAAATGAGAAAGACATTTATATACGTATTGTGGGGAATCATTTTTTTGTGTATTGCGGCTGTAGCTATCGTGTTTACCGCCATCGCAAACGGAAAAATCGGCTATGTTCCTCCCGTTGAAGAACTGGAAAACCCCAACCTGAAGTTTGCCACGCAAGTTATCTCAGAAGACGGGCAGCTGCTCGGTACGTGGTCGCTTAGTAAAGAAAACCGCGTGTATGTAGGTTATGAAGACCTCTCGCCACACTTGGTTCACGCACTGGTGGCTACGGAAGATGTGCGTTTCAGCGAACATTCGGGCATTGATGCGCGTGCATTCATGCGTGCCGTTATCAAGCGCGGTATATTCATGCAGAAAAATGCAGGTGGGGGAAGTACCATAACCCAGCAGCTTGCCAAGCAGTTTTATTCGCCTACGGCAGACAACGTGATGGAGCGTTTGCTGCAAAAACCCATCGAGTGGGTGATTGCGGTAAAGCTGGAAAGATATTATACGAAAGAGGAAATCCTGACAATGTATCTGAATAAGTTTGATTTCCTGAATAATGCTGTAGGTATAAAAACAGCGGCGAAAACGTATTTCGGTAAAGAGCCGAAGACGTTGAAAATCGAAGAAGCCGCCACGCTGATAGGTATGTGTAAAAACCCGTCGCTGTATAATCCGCGCCGGTTTAACGAGCGTTCGCGCGGACGCCGCAACACGGTGCTCGACCAGATGCGGAAGGCGGGATTCCTGACACAGGCGGAATGTGACTCGTTGCAGGCTCTTCCGCTGGTGTTGAAGTTCCAGCCCGTTGACCATAAAGACGGTCTGGCGACTTACTTCCGCGAATACCTGCGCGGGGTAATGACGGCAAAGAAACCCGAAAAGAGCAACTACCGGGGATGGCAGATGCAGAAGTTTTACGAAGACTCGCTGGCATGGGAAACCAATCCGCTGTATGGCTGGTGTGCTAAAAACAAGAAGAAAGACGGAACGAATTATAATCTGTATGTAGACGGACTGAAGATTCATACCACGATAAACTCGCGTATGCAGCGTTATGCCGAAGAAGCGGTTTACGAACATGTGGCGAAATACCTCCAGCCGCGCTTCTTCAAAGAAAAACGCGGACGCAAAACTGCACCTTACACCAATCAGTTGACCGTAGAAGAGGTGCAACAGATTCTGAATCGCTCCATCCACCAGAGCGACCGTTACCGGACGATGAAAAATGCGGGCTGTTCGGAAGCCGAAATCATGAAGGCATTTAACACTAAATACGAAATGTCTGTGTTCTCATGGGAAGGCGAAAAAGATACGATCATGACTCCGCTCGACTCTATTAAGTATTATAAACATTTCTTGCGTGCCGGATTCATGTCGATGGACCCGCTGACGGGACATGTAAAGGCGTATGTGGGAGGTCCGAATTACAATTATTTCCAGTACGACATGGCGATGGTGGGACGCCGGCAGGTAGGTTCTACTATCAAGCCTTATGTTTATGCGCTGGCTATGGAGAACGGCTTCTCTCCCTGCGATGAGGTGCGCAACGTAGAACAGACCCTGTTTGATGAAAACGGACGGGCATGGTCTCCGCGTAACAGCTCGCGGTCGCATTACGGCGAAATAGTAACCTTGAAATGGGGATTGGCAAACTCAAACAACTGGATATCCGCTTACTTGATGAGCAAGCTCAGCCCGTATGATTTGGTTCGCCTGATTCATTCGTTCGGCATCTTGAATAAAGACGTTCAACCCACGGTATCGCTCTGCCTCGGCCCGTGCGAGATTTCGGTGGGCGAAATGGTAAGTGCTTATACGGCATTTGTAAACAAGGGCATCCGTACTGCTCCGCTGTTTGTTACCAGTATCGAAGATAACGAGGGCAATGTGATAGCCGAATTTACTCCGCAGGTAAACGAAGTAATCAGCGAATCGACCGCCTATAAGATGCTGGTTATGTTACGTGCGGTTATCAATGAAGGTACGGGTGGACGTGTGCGTCGTCTGTACGGTATCAAAGCCGACATGGGTGGTAAAACGGGTACTACCAACCGGAATTCCGACGGTTGGTTCATGGGATTTACTCCCTCGCTGGTATCCGGCTGTTGGGTAGGAGGCGAAGAACGCGACATCCATTTCGACACCATGCGCGACGGACAGGGAGCATCAATGGCGCTTCCCGTATGGTCACTGTACATGCAGAAAGTATTTGCCGACAAGACATTGGGTTATTCGGAAGATGAGACATTCGACATCCCCGAAGATTTTGATCCGTGTAAAGACCGGTTGACAGAGATAGAAGAAGAAAATACCAGCCGGTTAGACGACTTGTTTTTCCAATAACTTTCAGATAGGGTAAAAAAATCCCCATCATCCGTCCGGGTGATGGGGATTTTTTGTTATCGCTTATTCAAAACTGCCGTAACGTGTAGGAAGAAGTTTACGGTCTCCCAGCGTATTGTCTACGCGCGCAACGTTTATCCAGAATTTGTTTTCGCGTACGCTTTCCATCGGATAAACCGCTTTTTCGCGGCTGTACATGTGTTGCCACTGATTGCCCACAGCCTCATATTCCGGATGCGGTGCATTTACCAAAACGTTGTCTTCTTTCGAAGCATCTCCGTTTTTGATTTCTTCTATTTCGTTCCAGATGCAAAGCATGGCATCCACGAAGTTATCCAACTCTGCAAGGCTCTCGCTCTCGGTAGGTTCAATCATCAGTGTGCCGTGAACCGGGAAAGACAGCGTAGGAGCATGGTAACCATAGTCCATGAGTCGTTTGGCAATATCGTTTTCGGTGATACCGCTTTCTTCGTGTATCTTCCGGCACTCCAAAATCATCTCATGACCCACAAATCCGTTCGTCCCTCGGTAAACAATTCCATACGTATCTTTCAGGCGAGCCGCCAGATAGTTGGCATTCAGGATGGCAGTCTTCGTAGCCTTTTCAAGCCCTTCGGTTCCCATCATGCAGATATAGCCGTAAGTAATAGGCAGGATACCCGCACTTCCGTAAGGAGCAGCAGCCACCTCGTTTTGCGGATTACCCATGGCTGCATGTCCCGGAAGGAACGGAATCAGATGTTGAGCCACGCAAACCGGACCTACACCCGGACCGCCTCCTCCGTGAGGGCTGGCAAAAGTCTTATGCAGATTCAGGTGACACACATCGGCCCCGATAGTTCCCGGATTGGTCAGTCCCACTTGCGCGTTCATATTCGCACCGTCCATGTAAACCTGTGCGCCGCAAGCATGAATGATTTCACAAATCTTCTTAATGTCTGCTTCAAATATACCGTGTGTTGAAGGATACGTAATCATCAGCGCAGCCAGTTCGTTCTTATGAGCTTCCGCTTTCGCACGCAAATCTTCCACATCCACGTTACCATGCTCGTCGCAAGCACAAGTCAGCGTTTCATATCCCGCTTGTACGGCTGATGCCGGGTTTGTTCCGTGTGCCGATGCCGGAATCAGAATCAGGTGTCGGTGTCCTTCGCCGATGCTCTCCAAATAACTCCGGATGATGCGTAGTCCCGTATATTCGCCTGCTGCACCCGAATTAGGCTGAAGCGTTACGCCGGCAAATCCCGTAATGGCCTTCAGTTGTTCGCTCAAGTTGCTGATCAATGTCTGATAACCCTGCGCTTGGTCTTCCGGAACGAGCGGGTGGATATTCATCCAACCGGCGTTGCTCAGCGGAATCATCTCAGAAGCTGCATTCAGTTTCATCGTACATGAACCCAATGAAATCATGGAGTGAGCGAGAGAAATATCTTTCCGTTCCAATCGCTTGATGTAACGCATCATTTCGGTTTCGGTATGATACTTACAGAATACTTCGTGTGTCAGGTAACCGGAGGTTCTTTGCAAGTCGCGAGGCAGGGCGGCAGTCTCCGGAATCTCGTTGATTTCATGAACCGGCTTTTCTGCTGCAATGCTGAATATCGCTATCAGCAGATTAACGTCTGCAAGGGTTGTTGTCTCGTCGACGCTTACACCTACATCGCCGTTATCGAAATAGCGGAGATTAACTTCCTTACTCAAAGCTATCGTGCGGAGCTTCTCTGTTGAAACTTGGGCAGGCAGTTGCAGGCGGAGCGTATCAAAGAAACATTTGTTGAGCTGCTTATATCCTAAGTGAGCCAGTTGCTTGTTGAGCGTCACCGCTGTAAAGTGGATGTGTTCGGCAATGCTGCGGATACCTTCCGCCCCATGATATACGGCATAAAATCCGCTCATGGTAGCCAGTAATGCCTGAGCAGTACAGATGTTGGAAGTAGCCTTTTCGCGTTTGATATGTTGCTCGCGCGTCTGTAAAGCCATTCGGTAACAAATATGTCCGTATTTATCTTTCGACAATCCGATGATACGCCCCGGCATGTTGCGTTTGTACTCATCGCGTGTAGCGAAATAAGCAGCCGACGGTCCGCCGTAGAACATCGGAATACCCAGACGCTGAGTGCTTCCGAATACGATATCAGCTCCCCATTCACCCGGAGGCATCAGCAAGGCGAGTGCCAAGATATCGGCATCTACAGCAACTTTGCATCCTGCTTCGTGAGCGCGGGATGTAAATTCACGGTAATCTTCTACGCTTCCGCTGTTGTTTGGATATTGAATGATACATCCGAAGATATCCGGCGTAAACTTCAAATTCTTATAGCTGCCTGTCTTTATTTGCATACCCTGCGGGATGGCGCGCGTATGTATCACAGCCAACACCTGTGGGAAGATTTCCTCATCTACAAATAAAGTGGTGGCTCCCGCTTTTTGTTGTGCACGGCTCCGCAGACCGAACATCATTGTTGCAGCCTCGGCAGCCGCCGTTGCTTCATCCAGCAAAGAGCAGTTCGCCAAAGGCATGGCAGTTAAGTCGCTGACCACGGTCTGGAAATTCAGTAAGGCTTCCAAGCGTCCCTGTGAGATTTCAGTCTGGTAAGGAGTATACGACGTATACCATACGGGATTCTCGAATACGTTGCGCTGAATCACTGCCGGTGTAACCGTGTCATACCATCCTGTCCCGATATAAGATTTATATAATTTATTCATTGCCGCCAATGAAGCAATGTGCATGGAAAACTCTCGTTCGCTCATGGCAGGAGCCAGAGGTAGGGGAGTTTTCAAGCGGATTTGTGAGGGAATGGTACGGTCTATCAGTTCATCCAGTGTTTTCATTCCTATCTTTTCCAGCATAGCTGGCAAGTCTTTGTCGGATATGCCGACATGCCTATCTGCAAATGTTCTTGTTTTCATGATTGTTTTAAGGTTGATATTATATAATTACATTGTTTCTTATCTGAAAAAAGGATTATCCATTTTTTCATTGCCGATGGTGGTCGAATCGCCATGTCCCGGGTAAACCACAGTTTCATCGGGGAGGACGAAAAGACGCTCGATGATACTGCGGCGCAGTTGGTTGAAATCACCTCCTTCAAGGTCGGCACGTCCGATGCTTCCTTGAAAAAGGACATCCCCGCTAAACAGGCACGCCGATTCTTTACAATAAAAAGCAATGCCTCCCGGCGAGTGTCCCGGAACGTGAATAGCCTTCAGCTGCACGTTCCCGAAACGAAGCGTATCATTGTCATTGATGTATCCGCCTAACGGAGCCGGAGTTTCATTCAGCTCGAAACCAAACATGCGGCAATGTTCTGCCGTATGTGGCAATAAGAATTCATCGTCTTTACATGCCTGTGGTTGAACACCGAATTCGCGCACGATGAAAGCATTGCCGAATATATGGTCAAGATGCAGATGAGTATTTAGCAGCAGTTTGAGAGTCAACTTATTATCTTGTATGTATTTTTTCAACACTTGTTGTTCGTCTGCATAATAACATCCGGCGTCAATAATGGCAGCTTCTCCGGTTTCGTCCGAAAGGACGTAACAATTTACCGGAAACATGTTAAATTCAAATCGTTTGATTTTCATATCTTTCAACTATCCGTTAATGGTTACGTAAACTACTTTCTTCGTATCAAAATATTCTTCTTGGAAATCATTCTTCAGTTCATGCAGCATCGATTTATGTTTTACCGGAAGAATTTCGTGGCTCAGTTCGCCACCTTTTAGGCATATCAGTCCGTTAGGCAATGCGTTCTGTTGCTCTTTTTTGATGTTCTTTCGGATTATTTTTATTAAATCTGCCAACGGCATTACCGCACGGCTTACTACGAAATCGAATTTCCGAGTTTCTTCCTCAGCCCTGCAATGCCGTGTCGTTACATTTTCTAATCCGATGGCTTGCGCCACTTCGGTGGCAACTTTCACTTTCTTGCCGATGCTATCAACCAAATGAAACTGTACATCAGGGAAAAGGATGGCGAGGGGAATGCCCGGAAAACCGCCTCCCGTACCCAAGTCCATCACTTCCGTACCGGGACGGAAATTGATGACTTTGGCTATGCCCAATGAGTGGAGCACATGATGTTCGTACAGGTTTGTAATATCTTTGCGCGAAATCACGTTGATTTTGCTGTTCCAGTCGGTATATAAATCGTATAAAGCAGCAAACTGCTCTTTCTGTCTCTCGGTTAATTGGGGGAAATATTTCAGAATAATCTCCATTGTCTGTATTGATGTTGTTTTGAATATATTGTTATAATTTTAAGTAAGTCTCTATTTCTGCATAAGGGACGGTCAACTGAAAATCGCCCATTGAGTACGGAGCTATGTCGTAGCGGTTATATAAAAAGGTTATGCCTTCTTCTTTCAACAGGAAATTGTCGGGGATATATAAGTCTGTGTCCAATAATACGCCTGCCGACTGTAAACCTTCCATACTGCTGATGGTATCTGTTTCCAGCCGCTTGTTTGCTTCCTGTATCAGTTGTTTTAATATGAGGTTGCAAATGTCTTTATCCGTTCCCGGCAGGAAGATGTCTTCTTTGGTCAATGCCTTTCCGTTTGACGCATTGATGTTTACCCATTTGCCCCATGTGTTCGGATGAGCTCCTCCGGTATTTTGAAATGTTGATACCGTATAGTTCCAAAACTGGTTATTCTTTCCCTTAGCCAATTCGCTCGTGATGTCGAACTCATAGTTATACCATTGCGGAATATCTTTGGCATCCACTCCGTTTTTGATGTCGGCTTGATAGTATTTTTCAACATCGTTTTTGTATTTCGAAATATAAGTATGCATTACAGAGTCGACAAAGATTTCCGGCGACAGGAGGCTGAGCTGTTCATTGAAGAATATGCTTTGCAAGGTCTGATTCACGCTTTGCGAAATCGAATCCTTGTCTGAACATTTCAAATACATGAAATCAAGGTGTATTTTACAATTCGGAGAGCTTTCTACGGCTGTGTTAAGGCTGACGGTGGTGTCGGCTTGCAGACTTGCTATACTTGCTTCTTCAACAACTTGATTCTTTTCTATACATCCCGGTGACAAAAAGCACACGAACGGACTTAAGATAATTGCGGTGAGTAAAAGTTTATTCGTTTTCATTATTTAATTGTTTTTATGAGGGAGTTCATTGGGAACTCCTGTCAGACAAATGTAGAAAAACTTCCCGGATTTTCATATCTTTGTCCGAAGAATCTTTAAGCTAAAAAACATTATGAAAACTGAAAATTGGGGACTTATTTCTTATGCGGAAGCGTGGAAACGGCAGACCGAATGCTTCGAAGCACTGGTTGCAGCCAAACAAAACGGTATGCCGTATGAAAATAGATTGATTTTTTGTCAGCATCCTCACGTATATACATTGGGCAAACACGGGAAAGAGGCCAATCTTCTGCTCGACGTTTCCCGCTTGCAGCAGGTTGGGGCGGAGCTGTTCCGCATAGACCGGGGAGGAGATATTACCTATCACGGGCCGGGACAAATCGTTTGTTATCCGATATTGAATTTGGAAGATTTCCATTTGGGACTGAAAGAATATATATCCTTGCTGGAAGAAGCAGTGATTCGTGTTTGTGATTCATACGGAATCAAGGCAGAGCGGGTGGCAGGTGCTACGGGAGTATGGATAGATAAGGGAATGCCTGGCGAACGCAAGATATGTGCGATGGGGGTGCGTTGCAGCCATTTTGTTACCATGCACGGCTTGGCATTGAACGTCAGCACGGATTTGCGCTATTTCAGTTATATTCATCCCTGCGGTTTTGTCGACAAGGGGGTTACGTCAATTGAGCGCGAGACAGGGCGTGACGTTCCGTTTGAAGAGGCAAGAAAGAGATTGGAGATAATGCTGACAGAACTGTTATCGGGCAGGATAAAGTGAAAATAACAGCTGATATCCATAATTAGGTTCATAATATCTGTAATATATTTAATAGAAAGAATCTGTTTTTTCCGAAATTTGCAGCGTAAAAACAAAACTTAACCTATTATGACGTTAAAGGAATATTTGAAACATGTGGCAGAGCGGAAACCTCTGAATACAGAAGAAATTTACCAGTTCATGAATCAGATGAGCGATGAGGCTCGCCGTATAACTTTTGAGTTGAACGGAGCGTATCATACCCCCGATGAAGTGCGCGAATTGATGTCCCGCTTGTTTGGCAAACCTGTAGATCCTACTTTCCGTGTGTTCCCTCCCTTTTACACCGATTTCGGGAAAAACATAACCGTAGGAAAGAACGTATTTATCAATGCCTGCTGTCATTTTCAAGATCAAGGAGGCGTAACGTTGGGCGATGATTGTTTAATCGGACACAATGTGGTGTTTGCCACGTTGAATCATGGCATTGCTCCCGAAAAACGGACATCCATGAATCATGCTCCCATTGTGCTGGGGAAGAATGTGTGGGTTGGCTCTAATTCCACCATTTTGCAGGGCGTGACCGTAGGCGACAATGCCATTATTGCAGCAGGGTCGGTGGTGAACAGGGATGTACCGGCAAATACCATCGTGGGAGGCGTGCCGGCAAAGCATATCCGCCATATTGAGTAAGATGGTAAACCATTAAATGACAAGAGGCAGAACTTCAACGCCGGACGCTGTTCTGCCTCTTGTTTCCCTTTGCAAGGATTACTCCTTGATATCTTGATACATAAACCGTTTGATGCTCTTCTTGGCTGTTTTTTCAAACTCTTCGGGATAGAGTTTGATGCGGGTAATCTGAGAATATGCAGGAAGCAGCTTATTCAGTTCGATGCGGTTCGTTTCAATCGCAGCTTCAAGCTGTTGCTTGCTCATGCTCTGTGCAAAAGCCTCTTCGTTGTCAGGATAAACCAGTGCGATGAGCTTGCTGTCTTTCATGATAACCAGCGATTCGTTTACAAACGGCATGTTGTTCAAACGCGCCTCTATTTCTTCCGGATAAATATTTTGTCCCGAAGAAGAAAGCAACATGTTTTTACAACGTCCCTTTATAAAGATATTCCCGTTTGCATCTTTTATAGCCATGTCGCCCGTATGCAGCCATTCGTCTTTGTCGATGGTTTGAGCGGTTGCCTCTTCGTTTTTATAATAACCCAACATCACGTTCATGCCCCGGCAAACCAATTCGCCCGGAATTTCTTCGGGGTTCGAAGACAGCACTTTCGTTTCCATGTTCGATACCGTTTTACCACATGAGGTATATAAAATCTCATCCCAGCGGCTGTGGCAGATGAGAGGAGCACACTCCGTCATCCCGTAAGCAATGGTGTAAGGGAAATTGATTTTCCGTAAAAAGGCTTCCACTTCCGCGTTGAACGGTGCGCCCCCGATTACGATTTCTATAAAGTTCCCGCCGAATACCTCCATTGCCTTTTGGCGGATTTCCGCCTTAATACGGTCGCTGATGATAGGCAGACGCAGCAAGAGTTTGCCCAGTTTGTTGTCGACGGTAGGAAGGATGTTTTTCTTGAAAATCTTTTCAACGATGAGCGGTACACATGCTATTACGCGCGGACGGATTTCAGAAAATGATTCGGCTATGATTTTCGGGCTCGGCATACGGGTCAGGAACCATAAGTGCGCGCCTATGGTCATGCCGTAAAGAAAATCGAAGACCAACCCGAATATATGTCCGAGCGGAAGCATGGATACTACGCGGTCGCCTGCCTGAAGGTTTACCTTCTGATGAATATGTACCACGTTCGACAGGATGCTCCGGTAAGGCAGCATGACACCTTTCGAATATCCCGTAGTGCCCGATGTATAGTTGATTACTGCCAACTCTTCCGGCTGTTCGCGCCGGTATGAGACCTGCTCGGCACGGAAACGGCAGGGATATTTTTTGCCGAACTCTTCGTTCAGATGTTCGCGTGCATACGTAAGCTGTTTGGAACGCGAAACCACGAGATCAAAATTCTTCAGCTCGATGATACCTTCGAGATTGGGCATCGCAGCTTCGTTGAAATTCTCCCATACTTGGTCGCCCACGAAGAGCATACGTGCTTCAGAATGATTGACAATGTGATGAACGTTATCGGCTTTAAATTCGTGAAGGATGGGGACTGCCACACCTCCATAAGTGATGATGCTGAGAAATACTGCACACCAATTCGCGCTGTTGCGTCCGCATAAAGCGATTTTGTCGCCCGGCTCTATGCCGGCATGTCGGAATAAGATATGCATTTTTTCAATTTTGCGTGCCACGTCACGGTATTGCAAGGTAGCACCTTTGTAGTCTGTCAGTGCGTCACGATTCCAGTTCGTGCGGATACTTTGTTCGATTAACTCTATAAAACTGTCTTTTGTCTCCATCTTTTGGTATGAGAATTGCACATTTAGCGTGAATTTGTGCGCAAAAATAGTAAAATTAAGCAAACATTCATAGAGATTCGGCTGTTTTTGTAAACGGGGTGCCGTTTCATAGTCCCGGTGAAATAAATTCACTCGGCGGATCGCCTGCCGTATCCTTTTGTGTGACGGCAGAGGAATATCCTCAAAAACAGATGTTTACGAGACTCGAAATTCAACCGCATGTGTTGTGTAACTTATGCGGATAAACCGGGTAACGCTTCGGCTTGCGTAAGTAAGTCTATCCCATAGAGAAAAAACACCGTCCGATTTCGGTCGGACGACGGCAGGTTAACCTGTCGATTCATTTCATTTTGTTAATTTTTAATCCAATAGTTGTATTATTCCGTGGAAAGCCGTAATTTTGCGCAACTATATATGAATGATATGAAAAAGTACATAGTTATGGCGCTCCTTTCCGCCGGATTGTTATCCTCGTGCGGAGAGTACAACAAAGTGCTGAAAAGCACTGATTATGAATATAAATACGAAGCTGCGAAAAGTTATTTCGCCAAAGGACAAAACTCAAGGGCTGCAACTATCTTGGAAGAATTGATTCCTATCCTGAAAGGTACGGTCAATGGTGAAGAGTCTCTGTACATGTTGGCAATGACCTACTATAATCAGGGCGATTACGTATCGGCTTCACATTATTTTAATACGTATTACACCACTTATCCGCGCGGGACTTACACGGAGTTGGCACGATTCCACAGCGGGAAAGCGCTTTATCTTGATACGCCCGAACCCCGTTTGGACCAAAGCAGCACTTACAAGGCGATTGAAGAATTGCAGATGTTTATGGAATATTTCCCCGGAAGTTCGCGCCGCGACCTTGCCCAGAGCATGATATTCGAACTTCAAGACAAGCTGGTGGAAAAAGAATATCTTTCGGCAAAACTGTATTACGATTTGGGCTCTTACTCAGGAAATGCCTCATACAGCAGTACGGGTAACAACTATCTGGCTGCGGTGGTTACCGCCCAGAACATTCTGAAAGATTATCCGTATACGAAATTGCGCGAAGACCTTTCCATCCTGATACTGCGTGCCAAATACGGCATGGCGAAAGAAAGCGTGCTCGAGAAGAAAGAAGAACGTATGCGCGAAACCATCGACGAGTATTATGCGTTTAAGAATGAATTTCCTGAAAGCAAGTATATGACGGAAGTGGAAAACATCTTCAAGGATGCCAGCCGTTTTGTTTCGACTGAAGAAGAATAACTAATAATATTGGGATTAAATAAAACATTATGGATTACAAAAAAACAAATGCTCCTACGACTACCGTTACCCGTGATTTAATGGAACTGTGTGAAGACACGGGCAATATTTATGAAACAGTAGCCATCATAGGTAAACGTGCCAATCAGATTGCGGCGGAGATGAAGAACGACCTTTCTAAGAAATTGCAGGAGTTTGCTTCGTACAACGATAATCTGGAGGAGGTTTTTGAAAACAGAGAACAAATCGAAATCTCTCGTTATTATGAAAAGCTCCCGAAACCGACGTTGATAGCAACTCAGGAGTACATCGAAGGAAAAGTTTATTACAGAAATCCGGCGAAGGAGAAAGAAAAATTGCAATAAAAAGATGACTTTTCTTCTGAAATAAGAAATGTATAAAGAATCTGTAACGGCGGCAAAGCATACCGGAGCTACAGATTCTTTGTTTTATCAAGAAACCTTAACAAGATTAGATAATTCTATGATACAACGTATTCAAACCGTTTATTTACTGATTGTAGCCATACTGTCGGTAGTAATGATGTTTCTCCCCGTGGGGAGTTTTGTGGGTGCGGATTACAGCGTTCCGCCCGTTGAGTTTACCAATCTGGCGGTAGTGGCTGCCGACGGGACGGCGAATTATGCTCCGTGGGCGCTGTTCGTATTGCTGGTAGCGATAGCCGTAATTTCCGCAGTAACGATATTCTTGTATAAGAAACGCATGTTGCAGATTCGGCTTACGGTTTTCAACTGTGTGTTGCTGGTGGGATATTATGCTACGCTGATCACCTTTGTGTTTATGCTGAAAGGCGACTGCCGGTATGTTCCTTCATGGACTGTCTGCCTGCCTTTCGTGTCGCTCGTACTGAGTTGGCTTGCTATCCGTGCGATAGGAAAAGACGAAATGTTGGTCAAGGCTTACGAACGTTTGCGCTGATTAGGCTTTTAGTCGGCTTTTATTCAAGAACATTAAAAAAACATTATATGAAAAGCCAACTGATTCATTGCGGATCGGTTGGCTTTTTGCTTTTCTTTTTCAGGTGATGCAGCTTTCGTTTCAATAAAAAGTATTTATTTTGCAAAGTAATGCATCTAATAAATCTGTTATGAAAAACAAACTGATATACACGGCACTGCTTGCTTCGCTTTGCCTTCCGCTGTGGGCGCAGCAAGTTTACGACATGAGCCGCTTCGGGATTGTCCCCGGAAAGAAGAGCAACATGTCGGCACGTATGGAAAAGGCACTCGCCAAGATTAAAAAGGAATCCCGCGAGGGGGAGTCACTCATCCTGAAGTTTAAGCCCGGAACGTACCATTTCTACCCCGAAGGAGCGGCAGAGCGGGTTTATTACATCTCAAACCACGACCAGACGAATCCCAAACGGGTAGGAATTGCGCTGGAAGACCTGAAATCGGTTACGCTGGAAGGAAACGGAGCGGAATTTGTGTTCCACGGACAGATGATTCCTGTTTCTATGCTTCGTAGCAGCGACTGTACGTTGCAGGATTTCAGTATCGACTTTGCCAATCCGCACATCGCGCAGGTACAAATCGTGAAAAATGAAGGAGAGAAAGGCATTACCTTCCGGCCTGCTCCGTGGGTGGATTACCGCGTGACGAAAGATTCGATATTTGAAACTTACGGCAAGGGATGGACGCTGCATCCGATGTCGGGGATTGCGTTCGAGGAAAAGACCCGACACATTGTTTACCGTACCAGTGACATCGCCTGTCCCACCAAAGGTTGTACGCAGGTAGGAGAGAACCTGATTTACGCTCCCCGCTGGAAAGACAGCCGCTTGCCCGAAGGCACTGTTGTGGCAATGCGTTCGTGGGATCGTCCTACGCCCGGCATCTTCTTGTCGCATAACACTCATACCACACTGAAAAACGTGAAGGTGCATTACGCGCAAGGCATGGGGCTTTTGGCTCAGCTTTGCGACGGCATTACGATGGAGGGTTTCGGCGTATGTCTGAAAGGTGACACGGATGTCCGTTACTTTACCACCCAAGCAGACGCTACCCACTTTTCGCAGTGTAAGGGAAAGATAACTTCGGTGAACGGACTGTATGAAGGGATGATGGACGACGCCATCAACGTACACGGCACGTATCTGAAGGTACTCCGCCGTGTAGACGACCATACGTTGGCGGCTCGCTACATGCACGACCAGTCGTGGGGATTTGATTGGGGATTTGCGGGCGACAGCGTACAGTTCATCCGCTCGCAGACGATGGAACTGCTGGATGGAAGAAACTGTATCGAGCGCATTACAGCTTCCGACCAACCGACGGCGGAAGGTGCCAGAGAGTTTCTTATCCGTTTCGTTCAGCCACTTCCGAATGAGATTGGCGGACAGGAAGATTTCGGCATCGAAAACCTGACGTGGACTCCGGAAGTTTATTTTGCGCATAACGTAGTGCGTAACAATCGCGCCCGTGGCGCACTGTTCAGTACACCGCGCCAAACGGTGGTGGAACATAACTTGTTCGACCATACTTCGGGCACGGCAATCTTGCTGTGCGGAGACTGCAACGGTTGGTATGAAACCGGAGCCTGCCGCGATGTGGTCATCCGTCATAACCGTTTCGTCAATTCGCTTACCAGCATGTTTCAATTTACTAACGCCGTGATTTCCATTTATCCGGAAATCCCCGATTTGGAACATCAGGTGAAATATTTCCACGGCGGAAAGCCGGGAGCCATCCGGATAACCGATAATGAGTTCGAAGTGTTCGATGCTCCGGTGTTATATGCCAAATCGGTAGACGGGCTGGTATTCGAGCGGAATAAAATATCTACCAATAGCGATTACAAGCCCTTTCACTGGAATCAGAGCCGCTTTCTGCTGGAAAAAGTAAATCGTGCGGAAATATCGGAATAATAGATGCCTTTCTTTCAGAGGCGGTTTCAGATAAATAGAATCCTCTTATTTTATCCTGTTCATTCGATATGAAAGATAAAATAAGAGGATTTTTTATGCGGATAGATGTCTTTTTTGTCAGTTTTTGGTAGTTCTCCGTTGTGGCATATTTTTTCTGTTCCGGTTTCCGGAAGCATGTTTCTTTCCGGCGTTTCCCTTATTCTTCCAGTTTTTTCCGCTGTGGCGTGAGGTATGTGGCGCATAGATGGGAGCTTCGCCAAGTTCTGCCGGTACGGGAATCTTATAAATGCTCTTTCCTAAAAAGTCTTCTATCTGTTTAAAGCGGGTTTGCTCGGTTTCGCTGACAAAGGTGATGGCACATCCGTCGTTGTTGGCGCGCGCCGTACGTCCGATACGATGAACGTAATCTTCGCTGTCGTGAGGCACATCGTAATTGATAACCAAACGGATGTCGTCGATGTCTATGCCTCGCGCCACGATGTCCGTAGCTACCAGCATGTTGATTCTGCCGTTTCGGAACTCGTGCATGATTGCCTCGCGCTGACACTGCTCCAAGTCGGAGTGCATTTCTCCTACATTCAGATTCAGATGCTTCAACGCCTTAGCCACCTCTTTTACCTTCAGTTTCGATGAGGCGAAGATAATCACGCGCTCCGGTTTCTGTGCGTTGAACAGACTTTTTATGATGCCTAATTTTTGCGCTTCGTAGCAGATGTAAGCCGCCTGTATGATTTTGTCGGCCGGTTTCGATACGGCAAGTTTCACCTCCACCGGGTCGGTCAGGATGGTTTTTGCCAGTTGCTGGATTTTGTTTGGCATGGTAGCCGAGAACATGATGGTTTGCCGCTCCTTCGGCAGGTACTTCACGATTTGCATGATATCGTCGGCAAATCCCATGTCGAGCATACGGTCTGCTTCATCCAAGATAAAAAACGACACTTTCGATAAGTCTACGTAGCCCAGACTCAAGTGACTGATTAATCTTCCCGGCGTTGCTATCACCACGTCTGCCCCCAGCGTGAGTCCTTTCTTCTCCTGCTCGAAGCGAACCCCGTCGTTTCCTCCGTAAACCGCCACGCTCGAAGCCGGCATGAAGTAAGAAAAACCCTCCATCTGTTGGTCTATCTGCTGGGCAAGTTCGCGGGTAGGAGCCATGATGATACAGTTAATGGCATCCACCGGATATCCGCCTTTGCTGAGCTGGTTGAGTACAGGCAGTAGGTAGGCAGCCGTCTTTCCCGTTCCCGTCTGGGCAACCCCAATCAAGTCACGTCCCTCAAGGATAACGGGTATCGTATGCTCCTGTACCGGCGTACATTCGCTAAAGTTCATGGCGTCTAATGCCTGTAAAACGCATTCTTCTAAGTTCAGTTCTGAAAACTTCATAATTAGTATATCAATCTTTTATATATGCTTATAGTTTGCCCCGTTCGTCGAGGTAAGAGTCTTTGAAACCGAGGAAATACAACACGCCGTCCAGTCCGATGGTGTTGATAGACTGGCGTGCGTTTGCCACCACTTTCGGTTTGGCATGAAAGGCAATGCCCAACCCTGCCACAGAAAGCATCGGCAGGTCATTTGCACCGTCGCCCACGGCGATGGTCTGCGCAATGTCGACTTTCTCCACCTGTGCGATAAGTTGCAGAAGCTCCGCTTTCCGTTTTCCGTCTACGATGTCTCCCACGTATCTGCCCGTAAGTTTCCCGTCTACGATTTCGAGCTGGTTGGCATATACATAATCTATACCGAACTTATCCTTTAGGTAATTGCCGAAATACGTGAAACCTCCCGACAGGATGGCTATTTTGTAGCCGTACTTCTTCAGCACGTACATCAGTCGTTCTACTCCCTCCGTGATGGGCAGGTTTTCGGCAATCTCTTTCATTACGCTTTCGTCCAGCCCTTTCAGCAAGGCAACCCTTTCTTTAAAACTTTCCCTGAAATCAATTTCACCGCGCATGGCTCTCTCCGTAATCTCCTTTACCTGTTCGCCTACGCCTGCCCGTATCGCCAGCTCATCAATAACCTCGGTTTCTATCAGTGTAGAGTCCATATCGAAACAAATCAACCGGCGCATACGGCGATACATATTATCCAACTGGAACGAAAAATCCATTGAAAGCGAGCTGCTTAACTGCATCAGTTGGCTTTGCAGTTCCTCTTTGTTTTTCGGAGTGCCACGAACCGAAAGTTCGATACAAGCCCTTACGTTCGCTTTTTTCTCGTCCAGCGGAATACGTCCCGTCAGGCGCCGGATGCCATCGATGTTCAATTGGTGCTGCGCCAATATCTTGGTAGCTCCCGCTATCTGTGCGGCGGTCAGCTTTCTGCCCAGCAGGGTAAGAATGTACCGGTTTTTCCCTTGCATGTTTACCCATTCTTCATATTCCTCTGCCGAAATGGGGTAAAAGCGGATGTTGATACCCAATGCAGATGCCTTGAAAAGCAGCTCCTTCATGATATTTCCCGAATCCTTGTCATGACATTTGAAAAGAATACCGAGCGAAAGCGTGCTATGAATATCAGCCTGACCGATATCCATAATATCTACATCATATTCCGATAAGATTTCGGTGATTGAAGCCGTCAATCCCGGACGATCCACACCGCTGATGCGGATTAATATCAGTTCTGTTTTAGTTTCCATGGGGTTAATTTATCTATGCAAATGTACAAATTATATCGCTTTCGGGCGTATTTAGGGGGAGTTTTTATTAAACAAGTATAAAACTCATGCTGTAAAACATAAATTTTATTCGTTGTTTTTCTTTTTTTATTCGAAAAGATTTACCTTTGCACCGGATTTCCGAAGAGAAAGAGATATTTCTGTGGCAAGAGGTGTCTTGGAAATAATGTTCCGGGCGGAAATTACTGTAAAAGGACAGTCCCGGATAGTATTAACTAAAATCAAATTACATGATTAAAAATGTAAAATGGTTTTTTGTTGTATTAATAACCGGTTCCTTACTCTCTTTTTCATTCAGCAGAGAGAGTGTATTTACTGAGAAGCTGGCTGTGGGTACGAGAGTCCCCGAGTTGGCACTCTGCAACGAAGTGCAGCCGCTCAACCTGCACGCTGCCGATGGTAGTTACACCTTGTTGAGCTTTTGGGCAAGCTACGATGCAGCTTCGCGAATGACGAACGCAACGCTGAGTCATGCCGTAGAAAAAGATGCCCGCGTGAAGTTGATTTCCATTTCGTTCGACCGTTACCGCTCGGTTTTTGATGCGGCGGTACGTCAAGACGGGATAGACAAAGAGGTCTGTCATCTGGAAATGGAAGGGGAAGATTCGGAAGTATTCAAATCGTACGATTTGAAAAGCGGTTTTAAAAATTACTTGGTCGACAGCCGCGGAGTGATTGTTGCCAAGAACGTAACCGCAGACGAATTGGCCTTGTATCTTAACCGATAAGGCTCCCCGTTGGGAAAGAAAAAAGTGAATACAACAAAAAAAGCAAAAGTTGCAATGAAAGCGCGTTACGCAAATTCATTGCAACTTTTTTTATTGAGCCTGTCCCGAAAAACGCTACCGTTAGCGTGGGGCATTTCTTGCGGTAGCGTTGACCATTTCTACCCATAGTGTTGACCGGCTCTACCGTTAGTGTTTTTCAAGCTCACTGTGAAGATTGAATTACTTTATTATCAGCTTGTTCCTTATTTCGGTGCCTTGCGGTATAAATATACTGCTATAAAGACGTAAATGATGTTCGGAATCCAGACAGCAAGATTCGGATGCATATTGCCGTTGATGGCAAAAGTCGATGATATGGTTTGGAACAGAATGTACGAGAAACTCAGTCCGATACCGATACCCAAGTGTAATCCCATTCCACCTTTTCGCTTCTGCGAGGAGAGTGAAAGCCCGATAACGGTAAGGATGAACGCGGCAAACGAAGTGGCTATACGTCGGTAATATTCTACTTCGAACACCTTGATGTTGGCAAATCCCCGCTGTTTCTGTTTGTCGATATACTCCCTCAGCTGCGGGCTGGTCATGGTTTCCTGCTGGCCTCGGGTGATAAGAAAGTCCTGCGGCTCCATGTTGATGATAGAGTCGATACGGTCGCCTTTGGTGATGGTTTCCCGCATTCCCTTCATCTCGCGCAGCATGTAGTCTTTGATAATCCACTTATGTACCTGAGCCGTATCATACGTAATCCGCCGGGCGGTAAGGTGGGAAACCAGCTTATGGTCTTCGAATTTGTCCAGCGAAAACCGATACCCCGTTTTATTATAATCTTCGTACCGTTCCATGTAGGCGATGACACCGCTGTCTACTTCAAGTTGGATGTTTCGGGCATAGTCGGACGATTTTTTATTCTTATACACCCGCTCGAACTCCAGTCGCGTTACGCTTCCCGTGGGTATGACTTCGGTACTTAGCACATAAGTAACCAGCGCAATGATGGCAGCAGAAATCATGTAAGGCACCATCAGCCGCTTGAAACTCATGCCCGTAGAAAACATGGCGATGATTTCGGAGTTTTCCGCCAGCTTCGAGGTGAAGAAAATAACGGCGATAAACACAAACAGCGGGCTGAACAGGTTGGTGTAGTAGGGGATGAAGTTCAGATAATAATCGAAGGCAATAGCCTTGAGCGGCGCTTTGTTCTTGATAAAGTCATCAATGTTTTCATTGATGTCAAACACAACGGCGATTGAAATAATCAGCGCGATGGCAAAGAAATAAGTACCTAAGAACTTGACGATGATGTACCTGTCAAGCCTCTTCAGCCACTTTTGTTTGAACAGTTGTTTTATGTTTACCGGTATTTTCATAATCGTGTAGACAAGCGTTTTACCATCATGGGTTTCCACGTAGAGAAATCTCCTGCAATGATATGTTTGCGGGCTTCTTTTACCAGCCATAAGTAGAAGGCAAGGTTGTGGATAGAAGCGATTTGTAGGGCAAGAAGTTCTTGTGCATGGAAGAGATGGCGCAAATAAGCACGGCTGTATGCGGTATCAACGTACGAAGCTCCGTCTGCTTCGATGGGGGAATAGTCGTTCTCCCATTTCTTGTTGCGCATGTTCATGATGCCATCTTTTGTAAAGAGCATACCGTTACGCCCGTTGCGCGTAGGCATCACACAGTCGAACATATCCACACCTCGCTCGATACCCTCTAAGATGTTGACAGGCGTACCCACTCCCATCAGATAGCGCGGACGGTCGGCAGGCAGTATCTCGTTGACCACCTCAATCATCTCATACATCTTCTCAGTCGGTTCGCCTACCGCAAGTCCGCCGATAGCATTTCCGTCGGCATTCTTAGACGCAATGTATTCGGCAGAACGCCGGCGCAAATCCGGATAAACACAACCTTGCACGATGGGGAAAAGAGACTGGTTATATCCGTATTTAGGCTCTGTTTCGTTAAAGCGCGTAATGCAACGGTCCAGCCAGCGGTGAGTCAGCTCCATTGATTTCTTGGCATAGTTATAATCAGACGTTCCCGGTGCACATTCATCAAACGCCATCATGATATCTGCACCGATGGTACGTTCGATATCCATCACTCTTTCGGGCGTAAACAAATGTTTTGAACCGTCGATGTGGGAACGGAACTCCACGCCTTCTTCCTTCATCTTCCGGATACCCGAAAGCGAGAACACTTGGAATCCTCCACTGTCGGTCAGCATCGGGCGGTCGAATCCGTTGAATTTATGCAAGCCTCCTGCTCCTTCGATGATGTCTAACCCCGGACGCAAATAAAGATGGTAGGTATTCCCCAAAATTATTTGCGCCTTAATATCTTCTTTTAACTCACGCAAGTGTACGCCTTTTACCGTGCCGGCAGTTCCCACAGGCATAAAGATAGGTGTTTCTATCTGCCCGTGGTCGGTGGTGATTAATCCGGCACGCGCATTCGAGCGTGCATCTGTGTATTGCAGTTCAAATTTCATTTCTTTTCTTCTTTCTGTTCCTCGGTTACGGTAAAATCAATGGCATCTGCCACTTTCTCATCGGTCAATGCCAAATCTAATACCTCCTTGATGTCTTTTACATAATGGAAAGTCAAGCCTTGCAGATACAACGGCTGTATTTCCTCTATGTTTTTACGGTTTTCCTCGCAAAGGATAATATCCTTGATACCGGCACGTTTGGCAGCCAGAATTTTTTCCTTGATACCGCCTACGGGCAATACCTTTCCGCGCAAGGTAATTTCTCCTGTCATTGCCAGATTAGGTTTAACCTTTCGTTGTGTCAATGCAGAAGCCAGTGAGGTAACCATTGTAATGCCTGCCGAAGGCCCGTCTTTAGGAATTGCACCTTCGGGCACATGGATATGAATATTCCAATTATCGAAAATACCTTCCGGCAAGTCTAACAAATGGCTATGTGCTTTCAGGTATTCCAGTGCCAGCATTGCCGATTCTTTCATCACGTCTCCCAGATTACCTGTAAGCGTGAGACGGCTTCCTTTTCCTTTGCTCAGACTGGTTTCAACAAAAAGTATTTCTCCTCCCACGGCCGTCCAAGCCAATCCGGTAACCACTCCGGCATATTCATTGCCCTGATACTTGTCACGAGAGTATTCAGGTGTACCGAGATAGTTCGGAATATCAGACGGTTTCAACTCATGTTGTTCAGTAAATTTGTCGCTTGCTATCTCTAGCGCAATTTTCCGCATCACTTTGTTGATTTTCTTTTCCAGCTCACGCACTCCGCTTTCACGGGTGTAGTTTTCAATGATGTATTCGATGGCAGCCTTTGTGAACTTAACGTGTTCTTTTTTCAGTCCGTTTGTTTCCATTTCTTTCGGAATCAAATGGCGGCGTGCTATCTCAATTTTTTCTTCGGTGATGTATCCGCTGACTTCTATCAACTCCATGCGGTCGAGCAGGGGAGTAGGAATCATAGATAAGTTATTTGCAGTGGCGATAAACATGACTTTCGACAAATCATAATCGATGTCAATGTAATTATCGTGGAACGTATTGTTCTGTTCCGGATCAAGCACTTCGAGCATAGCCGAACTTGGGTCTCCCTGACGGTCTCTGCCTAATTTATCAATTTCATCCAAGATAACTACCGGATTTGAGGTTTCAGCTTTTATCAGACTCTTGATAATACGTCCCGGCATCGCACCTATATAAGTTTTGCGATGTCCTCGAATCTCTGCTTCATCGTGTACTCCACCCAATGACATACGCACATATTTCCGTTTCAACGAAGCTGCGATAGAACGTCCCAAAGATGTTTTTCCTACTCCCGGAGGTCCGTACAAGCAAATGATGGGAGACTTCAAATCGCCCTTCAGCTTCAATACCGCCAAGTGTTCCAATATACGTTCTTTTACTTTTTCCAGTCCGTAATGGTCTTTATTCAGAATCTTTTCGGCGTTTGTTATGTTGATGACATCGGTTGTATAAACATCCCACGGCAACGCAAGCAGTGTTTGCAGGTAAGTCAGTTGCACGTTATAGTCCGGCGATTGCGGATTGATGCGTTCAAGTTTGCTTACCTCGCGTTCGAAGATTTCGGCAACTTCTTTTTTCCAGTGTTTCTGTTCACCTTTTTGGCGGAGTTCGTCTATCTCATCGTTCTGTCCGTTCCCCAGCTCGTCTTGGATGTTTTTTATCTGCTGTTGCAAGAAGTATTCACGCTGCTGGCGGTCAATTTCCTCGCGTGTACGCATTTGGATGCTTTGCTTCAAGGCAGCCAGTTGGACTTCCTTATTCAATATCTGAATAAGCCGGTATAATCGTTCCTTCAGCGTATTGAGGTCGAGCAATTCAAACTTTTCTTCGATGGAAAAAGGGAAATTCGTACATACGAAGTTCACCAATAATTCCGAGTTATCCAAATTTTTAATGGCAAACGAAGTGTCCGGACTCATGTGTTCCGACGTTTCGACAAACTTCAGACACTGTTCGCGGCAGGTATCCATCAATGCCTTAAACTCATCCGAATCTTCCGCCTCCATTGTTTCTTTTATAGGCGTTACTTTGCCTTTGAGGTAAGGACGTACGGAGGTTATTTCATCTAAATGGACTTTAGGCCCGTTAGCCTGAAGAATAACCGTAGTGTTTCCTCCCGGCATTTCGAATACACGTAAAACCTTGCCTATAACAGCCGTAGGGTAGAGGTCTTTGTACCCCGGATTTTCCACTTCGCTGAGCTTTTGTGTAGCAATAACGATAGAGGAACTATTTTTTAAAGCAGCGTTTACCAGCTTCAGTGTGGTGCGGCGTCCTGCCGTAATAGGCATGACAACCGATGGAAACATAACCATGTTGCGTAAAGTCATAACCGGAAACTCCTGCTCCAGTTCTTCTTCCGTTACTTCTCTTGGCACTGTTTCTATTTCAGCCAACATCGAAATGTCTTCGCTGTCTGTGTTCATTAGAATATTTTCTTTTCGACTTTTTTTTATCATAATCTCATTCAGTAGTGTGTTTGGCTTTTTCAAAAGCGGCTACAAAGTTAATCATTCTGCATTAAATACGGAACAAACAGGGGCGGCAAATACATTAATAATAGTGAATATATACTGAATTGTTCGCAGATAAACATCATTTTGCTTACTTTTGGCGCGCAAACAAGTTTTCGGTTATATGGCAAATCCTTATTTTAAATTTAAGCAATTTACGGTTTATCACGATAAATGTGCCATGAAGGTTGGTACAGACGGAGTTTTGATAGGTGCTTGGGCAGACGTTTCGCGTGCGGAAAAAATATTGGATGTGGGTACAGGGAGCGGTTTGATTGCATTGATGATTGCCCAGCGGTGCGATGCTTCTGTGTTAGGGATTGATATTGACGAAGACGCGGTGATTCAAGCCCGGGAAAACGTGATGGCATCGCAGTGGAGCGGGCAGATTACCATAGCCCGGCAAGACGTACGGGTGATGGCAAACGAGTGCGACACAAAGTTTGATGTCATTTTATCCAACCCTCCGTATTTTGCAGAAGACGTGAAATGTCCCGAAGCACAGCGGAACACAGCGCGGCATACCGATGAACTTGATTTCCATTCTCTTTTGCAGGCTGTATCCGTGCTTTTAACCGATGATGGAACATTCTCCGTTGTTCTGCCGGCCAATGCAGCCTCCGATTTTATTGCGCTTGCCACAAAGTTCAAGCTGTTCTTGAGTAAGCAAACGTGGGTTTACACCAAACCGAATATGCCTGCAAAGCGAGTGTTGATGGCGTTTTCGAGAGATAAATCAACCGAAACGCAGGTCGGACACCTTACGATAGAAACAGCTCCTAAAATCTATACTCCGGAATTTACCGCACTGATGAAAGACTTTTATCTTTTTATTTCTTAGACAGCCTTCTCAGTATATTCTGGTTGAGCATGAGTAATTGCTTGTGTCTGTCCGATATAGTCGTGCTGATGGGGCGTCTTCCTATGAAGTCGGTAAAGTGCTGTAAAATATTGAACGGCTGTTCATACATCCTTGCGGGCTTCATCGGTGCAATAACATGCAGTCCCTGATGAACGATTTCCACCTTTAGGTCTTTTCCTCCCATAGCAGGGTCGCCATCAAAATGAAAGACTCCTTCTTTGGCCCGGTGGATGATAATACGGTCATCTCGCATGGTTTTGATGCAACTGTTCTGGTCGATGGTCTTATTAAAAAGCTGAAACGACAACGACGGGACGTCTAACACCGTAAAAGGTTCTAATACCGTAATATCCATCATTCCGTCGGTCAGTGATGCTTGAGGGGCAATGTAAGCATTGTTCCCATATTGCGAAGCGTTGGCGCAAGCTATTAAGAAAGCCTTATAGCGTACCGTTCCAGTCGAATTTTCTATTTCGTATGTTTCAGGACGATATCTCAGGCTTTCGTGCAGGGTGTTTTCCAGATAAGTCAGCAACCCCCGCTTACCGGAATCGGCAAATTTTAAACTTACGAAAGCGTCGAATCCCACCCCGCACGTACAGAAAAACGGACGCCCGTCTATAATCCCGTAATCGATGTTCTTGATAATGCCCGCGTTAAGCGTATAAATAGCCCCTTTGGGGTCCATCGGGATATGTAAATGCCGGGCAAGTCCATTTCCCGAACCGCAAGGGATGATACCCAGTGCGGTGTCAGTATGGATAAGTGAACGTCCTATTTCATTGATAGTACCGTCTCCGCCAATGGCTACTACGATGTCTACATGCTCTTTTACAGCTTGTCTCGCAATTTCCGTTGCATGTCCTGCATACTCGGTCTTGCGTATGGAATAGTCGTATTTCGAGCGGTCTATCAGTTCATTAATCAGCCGCAGTATAATTTCTTTTCCGTTAGTTCCCGAAATAGGGTTTATTATAAACGTAATGCGTTTCTTCTCCATCTTTTTTGAGGTTTATCCTGAAAAAATCAGGTTACAAAAGTAACATTCTTAATTTTAAAATCCTTACTTTGTTATGGATAAATTGGTATCTTGCTAAGTTTTTTTTTAGTCGATTGTGTACGTGTTAGGATAAATTGTTATCTTTGCGCGATATTTCTTAACAGGATATTGGCGAGTATTAATAATTTATTATAAACAGCCGGAAACGGTTTACCAAAATAAAATATGGGAATATTACAAGAAAGACTGAGCAGATACAGAGTGCCTCAAATGTATATGGAGAGAGGCGTATATCCTTATTTTCGTGAGATAGACAGCGCTCAGGACACAGAAGTAATGATGGACGGGAAAAAAGTCCTGATGTTTGGTTCTAATTCTTATATGGGACTGACTTACGACAAACGCATTATCGAGGCAGCCATTGCTGCAACCCGTAAGTATGGTACAGGATGTGCAGGGTCTCGTTTGTTGAACGGTACGCTTGATATTCATATTGAATTGGAAAAGGAGCTGGCGGAGTTTGTAGGAAAAGATGAAGCACTTTGTTTCTCTACGGGATTTACGGTAAACGAGGGAGTTATCCCCCAGTTAGCGGGAAGAGGTGATTACATTATTTGTGATGACCGCGACCATGCGTCTATTGTCGACGGACGTCGTCTTTCGTTTGCTACTCAGTTGAAGTACAAGCATAATGATATGGATGCTTTGGAAAAAGAACTTCAGAAATGCGAACCCGATGCGCTGAAGTTAATCGTGGTAGACAGTGTTTTCTCGATGGAAGGCGACTTGGCTAATTTGCCCGAAATCGTAAGGCTGAAAAAGAAATATAATGCTTGTATTTATGTAGACGAGGCTCACGGTTTGGGCGTGTTCGGAAGAAACGGACGCGGTGTGTGTGACCACTTCGGACTGACGGCAGACATTGACCTTATCATGGGTACATTCAGTAAGTCGCTGGCTTCTATCGGCGGTTTTGTTGCAGGTGATAAAGATGTAATCAACTGGTTGCGCCACAATGCACGTTCTTATATTTTCCAAGCAAGTAATACTCCGGCAGCCACGGCAGCGGCTAAAGAGGCGCTCCATATCCTGAAAACAGAGCCGGAACGTCAGGAAAACCTGTGGAAGATAACTAACTACGCTTTAAAGCGTTTTCGCGATGCCGGGTTTGAGATAGGCGATACCGAAAGCCCGATTATCCCCTTGTACGTACGCGATACTGATAAAACGTTCGAGGTAACCAAGCTGGCTTTCGACGAAGGTGTGTTTATCAATCCGGTGATTCCGCCTGCATGTGCGCCCCAAGACACGCTGGTTCGTTTCGCACTGATGGCTACGCATACGCAAGAGCAAGTTGATTTTGCTATCGATAAGCTGGTTAAATGCTTTAAGCAACTGGATATTTTGAAATAACCGAAAGGCTTTTCTTTATAAAAAATCGGGAGAATGTTTTTACGACATCCTCCCGATTTTTTTGTTTCTGCATTTTCCCCGGCCTGCTGCTTACAGAGAAGATAGGCTGTCATCCAGATAAAACTTCTCTACGGCGTATGCCACACCATCTTCTTCATTGGAAAGAGTGATAAAGTCTGCGGCTTGTTTTACGACGTCTTGCGCGTTCTCCATCGCAATGCCTAACCCGGCGTATTGAATCATAGACAGGTCATTGAACCCGTCGCCTATGGCGATCATCTCGTTTTTCGTCATGCCGATTTCTTCCAGCAATACAGACAGCGATTGCGCTTTGTCGATACCTTTGGGCACTAACTCCAGAAAGTAAGGCTCTGAGCGGAACACCCCCATGCGGTCTTTTAATTTTTCATACATTTCTTTTTCAAGAAGAGCGAGCCGGGAAGGTTCGCCTACTATCAGGCATTTCGTGATGGGATGTTTCACAGCCTCCAGAAAGTTGTCTACTTTCTTTATTTTCATAACGTTGAGCAGCGCTTCCTTTAATACATATTCATCATCGGGCTTTTCTGTCAATACGTACTCGTTTTCATAAGTAACGATGGCAAAATCGTTTTCTTTGGCGCAGCGGTACAGGTAGGGCAGCAAATCGCTGTCGAGTTGCTTTTCATACATCAGTTCGCGTGTTTTCCAATCAATGATTTCACCCCCGTTATAAGCCAATATGTAGCCCTCGTATTTTTGCAGTTCCAGCTCGTTCGCCAGCGGAGCAACGCCATACGTGGGGCGTCCGGAAGCAAGTACGACTTTCAGTCCGGCTTCTTGGGCTTTTATCAGCGTTTCTTTCGTGTGCCGGGTTATTTCTTTTTTCGAGTTGGTTAAAGTACCGTCTAAATCCAATACCAAAAGTTTATATTTCATACGAAAAGATTAAGTGATGAGATTTTGTTTGCAAATATAATATAATACTTTGAATATCTTCTCGGATTCAGGGCTTTGAAACTGTTTAAACTTCATTTGTCAGGCGAAAATGCGGGAAGAAATAGGCTGCCGCTATACCCCGAAAAACGCTACCGTTAGTGTTACCCCGCCCATGCGGATGCGCTGACTGTTTCTATTCGTAGTGTTTATCGGTTCTGCCGTTAGTGTTTTCAAGTTTCAAACTTAGCCGGGGGAAATTAAGAAAGTAGCTGTAAATCAGATATGTATCAGGAATGCCCTCCGCATGTTTTGCGGATGCCCGTCATCGCTTGATAACATTGGTGGAAATTGTTGTATGATATATCCGATTTTTTCCCTAACTTGCGGAAATAAAGATAAAGAAAGGTTTTTGGTATGAATTTATATACAGATTTTGTTCTCAGGCTTTTTGTGGCAGGCATGATGGGGGTAATGATTGGTCTGGAGCGAGAGTATCGCGCCAAAGAAGCAGGGTATCGCACTCATTTTCTGGTGGCGTTAGGCAGCGCTCTGCTGATGATTGTGTCGCAATATGGTTTTTCCGATGTGTTGAAGAAAGATTTAATCCATCTCGACCCCAGCCGTTTGGCATCCCAAGTGGTGAGCGGCATTGGCTTTATCGGTGCGGGTACGATTATTTTACTGCAAAAGCAAGTGGTGAGAGGGCTGACCACTGCTGCCGGTGTATGGGCTACTTCCGGCATCGGACTGGCGATAGGCGCAGGAATGTATGTTATCGGCATATCGGCCACACTGATGGTTCTCATCGGGCTGGAGGTGTTGAGCCGTTGCTTTAAAAGTTTCGGGATGCGGAATATGATTATTGAGTTTTCGACGGAAAACGAAGAGATACTGAAAGACGTTTCGGCAAAATTTAATTCGAAAGATTATCAGGTTTCGTCGTATGAGATGAATCATTCATACGAAGACGGCAGGAAGATGTTCCACGTCAGCATGGTGATTAAGGCAAAGCGCATGAATGAAGAAGGATTGCTGCTGATGTTTCTGAACGATTTTCCAGGCGTAAGAGTAAATAAGATCGTGTGAGAGACGGCATCAATAAACAAGGATATTCCAAAAAACGCCGAGGGCGACATTTGTTTTGGAATATCCTTGCTGTTGTAAATCTTTTTCTTTCCGATTTTGTAAGCAGAAAAGGCGCTTATCCGATGTAAACATTTACGTGAAGAAATAATTTGTCTTGGTTTTCATTTATGTCGAAATCTATTTTGTCTTCACGCGCCAACCATCCGATAGCTGCGTTAAGGTCTCTGTCTGATAAGCCAGAGGCTTCTTTAAGGTCTTCGTAATTCCAGTGAGCATTGTCCTTTAAGATATTCCAGACAATGCCTGCGTTTGTGCCAATCTGAATCTTGTCCATAGTTGTCTTGTTTTATAGAGTTGTTATTAATTTATTGTCTATGAAGCAAAAATATATAGAAATTGTTTTATAAACAAATATTTCTTTATTTAATTTGTAATGGGAAGACTGAAGCGAATGTTGAGCCCGGTTTGGGTATGAAGAAAAAGGCGGTGGTGATAAAGCGGGTATTCATTTTGCGTATGCCGGTCTGACGGATAATCTGTATTTCCGTGGCAAACTTTATATACATTATTATATATATGATACAACAAACAGAATTTGTGTTAAGACCTCGTGCACGAGGCTTTCATTTGATAACCGGAGAAGTGACAGCCCATTTGCCGAACCTTCCCCGTGTGGGGCTTGTAAATCTTTTTATTCAGCATACCAGTGCCGCATTGTCTGTCAACGAGAATTGCGACCCCGATGTGCGCGGCGACATGGAGAAGATTTTTAATAATCTGGTAAAAGAGCGGGAGTCGTGGTACGACCATACGCTGGAAGGCTGGGACGACATGCCCGCCCATGCCAAGTCGACGATTGTAGGTGCAAGCCTCACGATACCCATCACCGACGGGCGTTTTAATCTGGGCACATGGCAGGGAATTTACCTCTGTGAGTTCAGAAATCACGGCGGAGGCAGACACATTGTGGCTACGGTGATAGGCGAATGATGCCTTTAGGAGAACCCCTGAAAGGTGATTTGTAAGGTTTTTGTGTGAAAAAGTGTTTATAAATATCGGTCGGCATAAAATGAAGCAGGCAGATTTTCTTGATTTATGGTATATATTTACATTTTGCGGCTAAAAAATGTTACTCGATAGTACACTTTTGAAAGATTATTTTTTAAATTTGCGGTACAGAATTAGTCAAACATTTAACAAACTAATAGGAAGCTTATGTCAAAAATCGTTGGACATATTTCACAGGTAATCGGTCCGGTGGTCGACGTTCACTTCAAGTTGAAGGGAGGACAGGACGCTGAACGTGCTTTGCCTAATATCCACGATGCGTTGACCATCACACGTAAGGATGGTCGTACGCTGGTAGTGGAAGTGCAGCAGCATATTGGTGAAGACACGGTGCGTACCGTTGCAATGGACAGTACGGACGGATTACAGCGTGGAATGGAAGTCATGACTACCGGTCAGTCTATCACGATGCCGGTGGGTAATCAAATTAAGGGACGCGTGATGAATGTCGTTGGTGACGCTATTGACGGAATGCGAGAGTTGGAAAAGAAAGACGGCTTTCCTATCCATCGCGAACCGCCGAAATTTGAAGATTTGGCGACAACTCAGGAAGTCCTGTTTACGGGTATTAAAGTTATCGACCTTTTGGAACCTTATCTGAAGGGAGGTAAAATCGGTTTGTTTGGTGGAGCCGGTGTTGGAAAAACCGTGCTTATCAAAGAATTGATTAACAACATTGCCAAGCGGCACAATGGATTTTCCGTGTTTGCAGGAGTAGGAGAACGTACCCGTGAAGGTAACGACTTGCTGCGCGAAATGATTGAGTCAGGCGTAATTCGTTATGGCGATGAGTTCCTGAAAAGCATGGAAGAAGGAAATTGGGACTTGTCGAAAGTAGATTATAACGAAGTGGAAAAATCGCAGGTGGCAATGGTGTTCGGGCAGATGAATGAGCCTCCCGGCGCACGTCAGTCAGTAGCACTTTCCGGCTTGACGCTTGCCGAATCTTTCCGCGACCGCAAGACGGGAGATAACGGACCGCGTGATATATTGTTCTTCATTGATAATATATTCCGTTTCACTCAGGCAGGTTCGGAAGTTTCAGCATTGCTGGGACGTATGCCTTCTGCCGTAGGTTATCAGCCAACGTTGGCTACGGAAATGGGACAGATGCAGGAGCGAATCACCTCTACCAAGAATGGATCTATTACTTCTGTACAGGCTGTCTATGTCCCTGCCGACGACTTGACCGACCCGGCTCCGGCTACTACTTTTACTCACTTGGACGCAACCACTGTGTTGAGCCGTAAGATTACGGAGTTAGGTATTTATCCGGCTGTTGACCCGTTGGATTCTACATCTCGTATTCTTGACCCGCTGATTGTAGGTAAAGAACATTACGAAACTGCCCAACGAGTAAAACAGATTCTTCAACGCAATAAGGAGTTGCAGGATATCATCTCTATCTTGGGTATGGATGAACTTTCGGATGAAGACCGTTTGACTGTGAACCGTGCCCGTCGTGTACAGCGATTCCTCTCACAGCCCTTTGCCGTGGCAGAACAGTTTACAGGTGTTCCGGGCGTGATGGTTTCTATCGAGGATACAATTAAAGGATTCAAGATGATTCTGGACGGTGAGGTGGATTACTTACCCGAACAGGCATTCTTGAATGTGGGTACCATCGAAGATGCCATAGCGAAAGGAAAGAAATTGCTGGAGGCAGCTAAAGGATAATTTTAAGTTTTTAGGGCTTGTAGCTTAAAACAGGCTCATGGCTCGGAAACTCAAAAATAAGTTAATTATGAAAGAACTTCATCTGGTTATTGTTTCACCCGAACGTACCGTTTACGATGGAAAAGCGGATTCGGTGGTATTGCCGGGAGAATTAGGAGAATTTCAGGTTTTGGTAAACCATGCTCCGATAATATCGTCGTTGGTAGCGGGAGAAGTGAGATATGTGGCCGGAAAGGAAACACACTCTTTAGAAATAAAGGGAGGATTCGTAGAAGTTAGAGATAATCAGATTTCAGTCTGCGCAGAGCTTTGAAAAGAGTGGAAGCGGACGTTGAACCGAATATGTTTTTTATAGTTTTACGAATGAAAAACTGTGTGATGAAATGTTTTTGTTAGCCGTAAAGAAAAAGTTTATAAAAGAATTGACTGTCATAGGAGTGATTCTGACAGCAGTGGTGGCATTGGTATATCATATATTTATCCCTGAAAGGTATTTTTTGTGGTTTCCCGCCATTCCGATATTCTTTTATCTTTTCGGGCTGTTTTACATCTACATGTTCGCGTTCAATTATAGCTTGGGGTTAGACAAAATAGCGATGACTTACCTTGTGTGTAAGACATTGAAGTTTATCCTGAGTATATTGATACTGTTATTCTACGGATTCGTGATAGGACATGAGGTGGTGGCTTTTTTTGCAACGTTTATCCTGTTCTATTTTGCGTTTCTGATATTCGAGACCCGTTTCTTCCTTCGTTTTGAAGCGAAACTGAAATTAAGAAAACAAGCAAACAATGAAAAAACTACGGTACATAGTAATGCTTCTGCTCCTGTTGGCGATAGTTCCGGCAGAAACGCTGAAGGCTCAGAACGATGAAGCTGCGGATGTGGACGTGAATGAATTGGTGTTCGGACATATCGGCGATGCTTATGAATGGCATATCGCAACGTTCGGCAATACTTCACTCAGCATACCGCTCCCGGTAATCGTAAAGAGCAGTACGGGCTGGCATGTTTTTTCTTCTTCTAAATTAGAGGGGGGAGAAGAATATGAGGGCTTGTACATTGCGGAAGGCGGAGCCTACGACGGCAAAATCGTAGAGCGGGATGCTGCGGGTGCAGAAATAAGACCGTTTGACATTTCCATTACCAAAGACGTGTTGGGACTGTTTATCAACAGTGCGATATTGGTGGTTATCATGATAGCCTGTGCGCGCTGGTATAAGAAACATCCTGTGGAGCAAAGCGCTCCGCGCGGCGGTGTGGGTATGATGGAAGCACTCATCCTGATGATTTACGACGATGTAATCAAAGGATGCGTGGGTGAAGATTACAAGCGGTATGCGCCTTACTTGTTGACGGCCTTTTTCTTTGTGCTGGTCAACAATTTGATGGGGTTGATTCCCATCTTTCCGGGAGGAGCAAACGTTACCGGTAACATTGCTATTACATTGGTGTTAGCTTTGTGTACGTTCCTTTTGACCAATATCTTTGGAACGAAGGAGTATTGGAAGGAGATATTTTGGCCAGACGTGCCTACGTGGTTGAAAGCTCCGGTTCCTATGATGCCGTTGATTGAATTCTTCGGTATATTTACCAAACCGTTTGCATTGATGATTCGTCTTTTCGCCAACATAATGGCAGGTCATGCAGCCGTATTAAGTTTGATAGCCATCATCTTTATTACGGTAAAAGCAGGCCCTATTATAAACGGCTCGATGACGTTTGTCGCTGTAGTATTCGGTATTTTTATGAATGCCCTTGAAATCTTGGTTGCGTTCATTCAGGCTTATGTATTCACCATGCTGTCTGCTGTTTTTATCGGACTGTCACGGGTGAAAGGTCATGGAGCCAAATAAAAGAAATTAAAAGAAATAAAAGTATAACCATTAAAAAACGAAAAAATTATGTTATTGTCAGTTTTATTGCAGGCAGCTGCAGGTGTTGGTATTAGTAAATTAGGTGCTGCTATTGGCGCAGGTATTGCAGTATTAGGTGCAGGTATCGGTATCGGTAGAATTGGTGGTTCTGCTATGGAAGCAATGGCTCGTCAGCCGGAAGCATCAGGCGACCTGCGTATGAGTATGATTATTGCAGCCGCTTTGGTTGAAGGTGTGGCTTTGATTGCCATCGTAGTATGTTTGTTGACTTTGTTCTTATAATTAATAAAGCGTTATGGGATTACTAACTCCGGATCCGGGATTGCTTATCTGGATGCTTATCACGTTCGGAGTCGTTTTCTTTATATTGGCTAAGTACGGTTTTCCGGTAGTCATCAAGATGGTTGACGAAAGGAAGGCTTATATAGACAATTCTCTGAAAGCGGCACGGGAAGCTAACGAACAGTTGGCTAACGTGAAACAGGAAAGCGAAAAGGTTCTGGCTCAGGCTCGTGAAGAGCAAGGTCGTATCTTGAGCGAAGCGGCTGCTACACGCGACCGTATCATTAAAGATGCTCAAGAACGTGCTCAACGCGAAGGACAACGCTTGATGGATGAAGTGAAGAAACAGATTGAAACAGAAAAAGAAAGTGCAATCCGTGACATCCGCCGTCAGGTAGCTGTTTTGTCGGTTGGTATTGCTGAAAAAATAATGCGTAACAAGCTGGCCGACGAGAAAGAGCAAACAGAACTGATTGACCGTATGTTGGATGAAATGATAGAATCTTCTAAAAAATAATACATGATGAATACAGGAGTCGTTTCTATGCGTTTTGCAAAAGCATTGCTCGCTTATGCGAAGGCGAATGGCAAGGAAGGACAGGTATATGAGGAAATGAAGTCATTAGCCTCTCATTATACGGATGTTCCCGATTTGCGTCGTGCGGTAGAGAATCCTGTGTTGGATGCCGATAAGAAACTTGATTTGCTTCGTGAAGCATCGGGAGGAGAAAAGGTAAGCAACGAATTGCTTCGCTTTTTTAAACTGGTGTTAGAAGGAAGAAGAGAAAAGTTCTTGCAATTCATGGCGTGGTCATATATTGATTTATATCGGGAAGATAAAAACATCCTCATGGGTAAATTGATAACTGCCGTCCCCTCTAAACGATTGATACAACATCTGGCAAACTTTGTGGGAAGCAAATCGCAAAGTAAAGTCGAACTGGATACTCAAATAGACCCGAAAATTATCGGTGGCTATATCATCGAAGTAGCGGGATATCGTTTGGATGCCAGCGTTGCCAATCAGTTGAAGCGGGTTAAACAGCAGTTCATTGCGAGAAACAGAAGAATAGTTTAAAGAATATTGAAAATTAAAAATTAAGAATGAAGAATCCATGCCGGTTGTTTATGAAGCATGAGGGAATCAGACTTAATTTTTAATTTTCAGTTCTTCAATTTTCAATTAAAAAAGATTATGCCAGAGAATACAATAAAACCCAGTGAAGTTTCAGAAGTATTGCTTCAGCAGTTACAGGGAATCGATACTTCTCTGAAATTCGATGAAGTGGGAACCGTATTGCAGGTGAGCGATGGCGTAGCGCGTATCTATGGGTTGCGTAATGCCGAGGCCAATGAGTTGCTGCAATTCGAAAACGGTATTATGGGTACGGTGATGAATCTGGAAGAAGATAATGTAGGTGCTGTGTTGTTAGGACCTACCGACCAGATTAAGGAAGGTATGATTGTAAAACGTACCAAGCGCATTGCCTCTATCCGTGTAGGCGAAAGTATGCTGGGACGTGTTATCGACCCGTTGGGCGTACCTTTGGACGGAAGAGGAGAAATCGGTGGCGAACTGTTTGAAATGCCATTGGAACGTAAAGCTCCGGGAGTTATTTTCCGTCAGCCTGTTACAGAACCGTTGCAAACAGGACTTAAAGCTATTGATGCGATGATTCCTATCGGCCGCGGACAGCGTGAGTTGATTATCGGCGACCGTCAGACTGGAAAGACAGCCATTGCGATTGATACCATTATCAACCAGCGTTCTAATTATGAAGCAGGCGATCCCGTATACTGTATTTATGTAGCTATCGGTCAGAAAGGTTCTACGGTAGCAAGTATCGTGAATGCTCTGCGCGAAAAAGGTGCGATGGATTACACGGTAGTAGTAGCTGCAACGGCTTCCGACCCGGCTGCATTGCAGTATTTCGCTCCGTTTGCGGGAGCTGCTATCGGCGAATTCTTCCGCGATACCGGTCGCCATGCGTTGGTAGTTTACGATGATTTGTCTAAGCAGGCAGTAGCCTACCGTGAAGTTTCGTTGATTTTGCGCCGTCCGTCAGGACGTGAAGCATATCCGGGCGATATTTTCTATCTGCATTCACGTTTGTTGGAGCGTGCTGCGAAGATTATCAGCCAGCAGGAAGTGGCAGAGCAGATGAACGACCTTCCCGTAAGCCTGAAAGGAAAAGTTAAAGCAGGTGGTTCGTTAACGGCATTGCCTATCATTGAAACTCAGGCAGGAGACGTTTCGGCTTACATCCCGACCAATGTGATTTCTATTACCGACGGGCAGATATTCCTTGAAACAGACCTCTTCAATCAGGGCTTCCGTCCGGCAATCAATGTCGGAATCTCAGTGTCGCGTGTAGGTGGTAGCGCCCAAATCAAGAGTATGAAGAAGGTTGCCGGAACCTTGAAAATCGACCAAGCACAATATCGTGAACTGGAAGCATTTTCGAAGTTCAGCAGCGATATGGACCCTGTAACCGCAATGACAATCGACCGCGGACGTAAAAACAATCAGTTGCTTATCCAGCCGCAGTATAGTCCGATGCCGGTAGGTGAACAGGTTGCCATTCTTTATTGCGGAACGCATGGTTTGATGCGTGATATTCCATTAGAGAAGGTACGTGTTTTCCAAGATGCGTTCTTAACCAACTTGCGTGCAAATCATCAAGCCGATGTTATTGACGTGTTGGCAGGCGGAAAGATTAGCGACGAAATAACGGCAATTATTGAAAAAGTAGCGGCAGAAACAGCCGGACAGTTTAAACAATAAGCATCATGGCATCACTGAAAGAAGTAAAAGGAAGAATCAACTCAATCAACGGGACGCTGAAGATTACTTCGGCGATGAAGATGGTATCCTCGTCAAAACTTCATAAGGCGCAGGAAGCTATCGAAAACATGCTTCCTTACGAACGAAGACTACACCGTATGCTTACTAACTTTTTGAGTGCAGGAGTTACGGTCGAGTCGCCTTTCACCGTGAAACGTGATGTAAAGAAGATTGCTGTTGTAGTATTTGCGTCGAATAGTAGTTTATGTGGTGGATTTAACATGAATGTTATCCGCCATTTGAACGAAATGGTTGAGGAATACGGTAACCGGATAGGGTGTGAAAACATTCTGGTTTATCCGATAGGGCGTAAAATCGCCGATGCCGTTAAGAAGATAAAAGGCGTGGTTCCGATGGGGGATTACCAGCATTTATGTGGCAAACCGAACTATCAGGAGGCGGCAGACTTAGCTGTGGATTTGATAAATAGATTCTTGGATGGCGAAATCCAGCAGGTAGAATTGTTATATAACCATTTTAAGTCTACGTCTACTCAAGTTCTGACGCGCGAAACTTATCTGCCCATTGATTTGTCTTCTAAAGAAGATGATGAACATTCGGAATCAAGCAATAAGGAAGCCGATTATATCATCGAACCTTCTGCCGAAAGGGTAATGCAAGAATTACTGCCTAAGGTGTTGCGTATGAAGATATATACGGCATTGCTTGACTCGAATGCGTCTGAACACGCTGCGCGTATGATGGCTATGCAAGTGGCTACCGACAATGCCAATGATTTGATACAGGAATTGACCTTGCTCTATAACAAGAGTCGTCAACAGGCAATTACTAACGAGTTGTTGGATATTGTGGGTGGTACTATGGCTTGATAAAGAAAAAAACTGTACCCGGAGTCGTTAAGACTTTTGGTGTACAGTTTTTAAAAAAAGACCAAAAAATTAATTATCATGATGGAAACGATTTTCTTTTGTCCTTAATTTTAAAACAAAAGAAAATAAGTAATGTTCAGCATTTTTGCATTTATTTTCCTTCAAAATACACGGGTTCTCCGTCGAGCAGGCAGTTTAGCCGGTTTCCTCCTATTGATATATTTTCCATATAAGAATAATCTCTTGTACCGTATTTCATGCGTATGCTGGTGTATATGCTGTTATACCAGTCCCAAACGAAAGTGTAACGGCTCTCCTGAATGTAACCGTAGCGGTCTTGGGTAAAAATGTAATCGTTGCCTACATTGTCGGGGTAAAAGTTCAGTTCCTGACGATAATAAGTACCGTTGTTGTCGTACCATTCATCTACCCACGGACGGCTGCACAAATAATCGGTCATTTCGTAATAGCTGTTTGAACCATTCCCGAACTCGACACCAATGCCAACGTGCTCACAGGAGGTAAGCGGAATAATCAGTGCTGCAAAAGCCAACAGCAAATATAATTTAAACTTTTTCATATCGGTCTCCTTTCCTTTGGTTTGATGTTACAAAGGTAGAAGGGTAAAATGATATAATCGAATGATTTTTCCTATCTTCTTAAAGGAATTTCCCTATATCGTGTAGGGAAATTCCCAAGTGACTGTTATTCAAAGCAGTACATCTCTGAAGGGAGCGTACGTTTCAGAGGTATTACTTCGACATCTTTTCCTGCGATGATGTTTTTTTCTTTTAGTGCCAGTTCTACGGTTTTATAAGCCAGTTCCGGATGGTTATTGTCTTTGCTCAGGTGGCACAGCCAGAGATATTTCAAGTCTTTCGGGAAGTGGTTGGCTATAAATTCAGCCATCACTTTGTTACACATGTGCCCTCTTTCGCCGGCGATGCGCTGTTTTAAATGTTGCGGATAAGGCCCCATCTGCAACATCGATTCGTCATAGTTTGCCTCCATAATCAGATAATTCGCCCGGCTGATGTATCGGGCGGCAGTGTCTGTTATGTGACCGATATCTGTGATGAATGTAAATGTTTTTCTGTCGATGCAAACACAATACCCTACGTTGTCTGTACCGTCGTGAGGCACTTCAAAACACGTAATGCTGAAGTCGCCTATTTCTACGGTTTCTTCTTTTTGGATGTAACAGATGTGCAAGGCGCTTAGCTTCTCTGTAACACAATAGCTGCGGCGAATGCCTTGATGGATTTCGGGGGTAGTGTAAATGGGTATGTTATGTTTTTCTCCCAAGTGTCCCACAGCCTTAATGTGGTCAGCATGGTCGTGCGTAATAAATACCGCCCGTATTGTGCTTAAACTCAATCCCCGTTCTTTGAATATTTTTTTTACTGTGCGGATGCCTATTCCCGCGTCAATCAATATGCCATACATGTCTGTTCCCAGATAGTAGCAATTTCCGCTACTGCCGCTACCCAGACTCATAAACCTAATTTTCATTTCTCGGACTCTTTTTGTTAAAAGGAACGCAAAGTTACAAAAAAATCGCCTAAAGCACACACGAAAATGAAAACATCAAGCCAAGAAAGCTTTTTGGAGAAATTCAAAATGCCGGTTTTCAGGCTCTGTTTCCGCAGGTATATCTCCTCGAAAACACTACGGGTAGCGTTACTCATTTCATGCGGTAGCGTTTACTGTTTCTACCCATAGAACCGACCGGTGCTATGGGTAGAATTTTCCGACTTTCCGGCTAAGCGGTAAAGCCTTGAAAATAAGCTCGCTATAAGAACCTGTTTAAATCACTTTCCTCTCCGGTTTTCATCCATGTTTAGAAGTTGAAGAAATGCTTGGCGTTGTTATAACAGATGTCTTCTACCATTTGGCGTACACGAGTCATTTCAGATTCCGGTATTTCGCCGTTTTCTACATCGTTTCCCAAGAGGTTGCACAGTGTACGGCGGAAATATTCGTGGCGCGGATAGGAGAGAAACGACCGGGAGTCTGTCAGCATCCCCACAAAGCGGCTTAACAGCCCTAACAGCGATAATGTATTTATCTGTTTTTCCATGCCGTCTTTCTGGTCGAGGAACCACCAGCCGGAACCGAACTGGATTTTTCCCGGTATCGAACCGTCTTGAAAGTTTCCTGCCATTGTAGCTACGACTTCATTCGCACACGGATTCAGGTTATACAAGATGGTTTTTGCCAGCTTTCCTTCACTGTTCAGCCGGTCGAGGTATTTCGACATTGCTGTGGCTGTGGAAAACTCTCCGATGGAGTCGAACCCCGTATCTGCTCCCAGCAGCTTAAACATCTTCGTGTTGTTGTTGCGTAAAGCCCCGTAATGGAATTGTTGTGTCCAGTTTGTTTCAGCATCCATTTCCCCGAATATCACCAGCATTGCTGATTTAAATTTCCGTACTTCTCCGCAGGTTAGTGGCTTGCCTCCATATACTTTGTTGAATATGCTGTCAATTTCTTTATCGGTATAATCTTCCGCATAAAATTCTTCAATGCCGTGGTCAGACAGTTTGCATCCCTGTTCGCCGAAAAAGTCATGGCGTTTCTGTAAGGCCGTAACCATATCGTCAAAACGGTGGATAGACACACCGCTCACTTCGCTGAGTTTCTCCATATAAGTGCGGAACTCTGCCGGGTGTTCTACCGCCATAGCCTTGTCCGGCCTCCATGTAGGAAGCATTTTTATTTCAAAACCACTCTGGCGCGTGGCGATATGATATTCCAAAGAGTCGGTCGGGTCGTCGGTGGTACATACAGCCTCTACGTGGTAGCGGCGCATCAGGTTGCGTGCCGAGTATTCGGGTGTGGCGAGTTTGGCATTACATTCATCGAATATTTCGCGGGCAGTTGTAGGATTTAATACTTTTTCGATGCCGAAAGCTGTTTTCAGCTCCAGATGAGTCCAGTGATAGAGTGGGTTACGCAGGGTGTATGGCACGGTTTCGGCCCATTTTTCAAATTTCTCCCAGTCGGATGTGTCGTTTCCCGTACAGTATCGTTCCGCTACTCCGTTCGCGCGCATCGCACGCCATTTGTAATGGTCGCCTCCTAACCATATTTCAGTGATAGACGTAAATTGATGGTCTTCTGCCACCATCTTGGGGCTAAGGTGGCAATGGTAGTCGATGATGGGCATTTTTGCCGCATGATTGTGATAAAGTTCCTGCGCGGTTTGAGTCTGTAACAGGAAGTTTTCGTCCATGAATTTTTTCATAAGCGTATATAAATTCGTTTGATGTCTTTGTTTGGGTGTATTTCGAGGGCAAATCGTGCTTATACAGCCTTCGTTATCGAACACGAATATATGTATTTTCTGTATAATGACCAAAAAAATCTCTATATTTGCCGATACATCAAATCATTGGATAACATGGAAGTTTTAAACAAAAAGACTGCGGGGAAGACTTTGCGTCCCGAACGCATCATTCAGTTTGGCGAAGGTAATTTCTTGCGTGCGTTTGCCGATTACCTGAAGTTAGCCGAGCAGCCTGACATGCGTTTTGTGATATCAAATACCACCGAAGCAGGCATTGTTTTCGATTCAGCTTGCCGTTTTGACGATGCTCCGGCGGCTTCCTATCCGGGCAAGCTGACCCAGTTGCTTTATCACCGTTTCAGGAAGTTCGGTGGAGACCCTTCGAAGGGATTGATAATCTTTCCTTGCGAGTTGATATTCTTGAACGGACACCGGCTGAAGGAAACCATTATCCGATATATCAGGCATTGGAACTTAGGGGATGAGTTTCGCCGTTGGTTTGAAACGGCTTGCGGAGTATATGCCACGTTGGTCGACCGCATTGTGCCGGGGTTTCCGCACAAAGATATTGACCGCATCAAGAATACGTTGGGATATGATGATAATCTGGTAGTTCAGGCAGAAGTTTTTCACTTGTGGGTTATCGAGGCTCCGAAATCTGTTGTGGCCGAATTTCCGGCTGATAAGGCAGGTCTGAACGTCTTGTTTGTCGATTCTGAGGCGCCCTACCACGAGCGGAAAGTTACGTTGCTTAACGGTCCTCATACGGTATTATCGCCTGTGGCCTATCTGTCGGGTATAAACATAGTGCGTGATGCGTGCCGTCATGAGGTTATCGGCAGATACATTCATCGGGTGATGTTTGACGAGTTGATGGAAACATTGAATTTGCCGAAAGCCGAGCTTGAACAGTTTGCGCATGACGTATTGGAACGTTTTAATAACCCCTTTGTAGATCATCGCTTAACATCTATCATGCTGAATTCTTTCCCCAAATACCGTACACGCGATTTGCCGGGAGTAAAGGTCTATCTGGCACGTAAAGGCAAATTGCCCGAAGGACTTGTTTTGGGGTTTGCCGCCATGATTGTTTATTATAAAGGTGGAAATCGTGCCGACGGCACAGAAATCAAGCCCGATGATTCACCCGAAATAATAGAATGGCTGCAAAAGTTATGGAAAACGAACGACACGCAGGAAGTAGCCAAAGGCGTATTGGGCGCAACGTTTATTTGGGATGAAGACTTAAACCATATACCGGGGCTGACAGCTCTCGTGAAAAAGTATTTAGACGATATTCTGGAGAAGGGAATGCTGGAAACGGTAAAAGAATTGTTATAAAAACAAAATCAGGAACTACCGGCGGGTGGCTCCTGATTTTTATATGGGATGAAATGACTCATGCCGGCATGAGAACCTGCGGTTTGATGCAAGTGTTGACAGAATCTCCCCGCATACCGTTAGAAGGCTTCCGTCATGTTGAAATAAAATAAATTCTGTCTGTTGATAAAGTTCCGCCCGAAATCAAGCCGCACGTTCATACGAGGCTGTACCTCAATGCGCAACCCCAGTCCGGCGTTAGGAAGTACCCCTTCTATTTTCCCCGGTGTAGGTCCCATGAACCCGCAGCCTCCCCATGCAACAAATCCCAAATGGCTTAATATTTTTTTCAGTCGGTTGCTACGGTCGTTGTTAAACATTTGCCTGTACTCCACAAGAGCTATGTGAGAAGACTTGTCCCGATACTGCCCCATGTAATATCCGCGTAAGTCGAAAGGCGTTCCGCTTAATACGTATTTATTTAAAGGCACATCGCCGAATACGTGTTTGCTCTGCACAGTCCATGCCAGCACCTTGCGCTGTCCTACCAACTTATATTGCCGGTAATCTAACTCGAAGCGATAAAACTCGGTATCGCTTCCCAAAAACTTTTCATACATCATGCCGCTGATATTCAGATAAATCCCCTTGTAAGGATTTGCAGGAATATCGCGTGTATCGTAAGTGGCAAGAAATCCGACACCCGAACTGAAATTCTTATATCCGTTTTTCGTACCACCTGCTTCGACATAGCTCGATTCGGTGACAAGATACTTGGCGGGGTCGGTAATGTGGTCGTAATTCAAATCAATTTGCGGTCCGATAAAAAAGTCGGTATCGCTTACCCGGAATAAGAACCACGGGTTGATTTGTATTCCGCTGTAACGGTACTGGCTTGTGGTATCGCTGCGCACATAGTCTTTGTTCGTAGAATATCCTACACCGTAAAAGTTTTCTTGCGTATTCTTATAACTGAATTGTCCGAAAATGCGGAAACGGTCATCTTTAAAGAAAAGCTGCGGTTTCACCATGATGTTCAATCCTCCGTTGAACATAAATGCCATAGCAGCCGGCACCACTGAGCGGCGCATTGTGGTATCTTTTGCATTCATCCGGAAAGTCATCAGTGCGCTTCCTCCCACCAGCAAGCCAAAGTCCGGACTGAAACTTGGACCTCCCAATATATTATAATGGAAATTGCGCTGAGCCACCCGTTGGCGTCGCAGTTCTTTTTTGCTCATCGTAGGTGGTTTTGTAATGGAGTCTTGCGGCTCTTGTGCAAAACTGCCGAGCGTAAGCAGGCAGGCTATGCAGATAAAAATAAGTCTTTTCATACTGTTATGTCGGGGACATTCGGTTAATTGATATTGTGCAAAAGTACAAAAGTTCGTTGAAAAAACGAATATCCGTTATAAGACTTTGAGGTATAGCCGCTGTTTTTAATAAAAAATGGTAACAGGTTTGGCTATTCGGAGGCTATTTTTTACCTTTACATCAACGAATTTTTCATAGCATAAAAGAATATGACAGTAATAGAACGCTTTTTAAAGTACGTAACATTCGACACTCAGTCTGATGAATCGACCGGTGTTACCCCCAGTACACCGAAACAGATGGTGTTTGCACAATATTTGAAAACAGAGTTGGAAGACCTCGGGCTGGAGGAAATATCGCTCGATGACAATGGTTACCTTTTCGCTACGCTTCCTGCGAATGTAGACCGTCCTGTGCCCGTTATCGGCTTCATTGCCCATATTGACACCAGCCCCGACATGAGTGGAGAAAATGTAAACCCGCGTATCGTGGAGAACTATGACGGTACAGACATTGCTTTGTGTGAAGCAGAAGGAATCATCCTTTCGCCGAAACGTTTCCCCGAATTGCTTGACCACGTAGGTGAAGACTTGATTGTAACCGATGGTCATACGCTTCTGGGTGCCGATGACAAGGCGGGTATCGCCGAGATTATCGGTGCGATGGCTTACTTGAAGCAGCATCCCGAAATCCCGCATGGAAAAATCCGCATCGGTTTTAACCCCGACGAAGAAATCGGACTGGGAGCCCATAAGTTTGATGTGGAAAAATTCGGAGCGAAATGGGCATATACGATGGACGGCGGCGAAGTAGGAGAGCTGGAGTTTGAAAACTTCAATGCAGCCGCGGCGAAGGTACAGGTAAAAGGACGCAACGTGCATCCCGGCTATGCCAAAAACAAGATGATCAATTCGCTCTTGGTAGCCAATGAGTTTGTTTCCATGCTTCCTGCCGATGAAACACCCGCAACTACCGAAGGCTACGAAGGATTCTATCACTTGATAGGCATGGAGGGAGAGGTAGAAAGCACGATGCTTTCGTACATCATCCGCGACCACGACCGTGAGAAATTTGAATCGCGCAAGGCACTCATGCAAGACTGTGCGGCACGTATCAACGGAAAATACGGCGAAGAACTGATTACGGTAGAGCTTAAAGACCAATATTATAACATGCGCCAGCAGGTAGAGCCGTTGATGCACATTATCGACATTGCGTTCGCTGCCATGCAGGAAGCAGGAGTGGAGCCTCACGTAAAAGCCATCCGTGGCGGAACAGACGGTGCGCAACTCTCATTTAAAGGTTTGCCGTGTCCGAACATCTTTGCCGGCGGATTGAACTTCCATGGACGTTATGAGTTTGTACCTGTGCAATCAATTGAAAAAGCCATGAATGTGGTAGTAAAAATAGCAGAACTAACAGCTAAGAGATATTGATAAAACGTAAATATTGAAGGCCGGAGAATATGGCCGGTCTTCAATAACTTAATTCTTAATACCAAATCACTATGAAAACAACTCCGTTTACCGAAAAACACATTGCGCTTGGCGCAAAAATGCACGAATTTGCAGGCTATAACATGCCCATCGAATATTCTGGAATCATTGATGAACATCTGACGGTATGTAATGCCGTTGGTGTGTTCGACGTTTCTCACATGGGCGAGTTTTGGGTAAAAGGGCCTCACGCACTTGAGTTCCTTCAACAAGTTACGTCGAACAACGTTGCTGTGTTGACACCCGGAAAAATCCAATATACGTGTTTCCCCAACGAAACGGGCGGTATAGTCGACGATTTGCTGGTATATGCCTACGAGCCTGAAAAGTATATGCTGGTAGTGAATGCTGCAAATATTGATAAAGATTGGAATTGGTGTGTTTCGCATAATCAGGTGGGGGCGGAATTGGAAAATGCTTCCGATAACATTGCCCAACTCGCTGTTCAAGGACCGAAAGTGGTTGACGCATTACAGAAACTGACTTCCGTCAACCTGAGTGAAATCCCTTACTACACTTTTCGTGTAGGCGAGTTTGCCGGTGTGCCTAATGTTATCATTTCGAATACCGGATACACCGGGGCGGGCGGTTTCGAACTGTATTTCTATCCTCAAGATGCGATGAAGATATGGGACGCCATCTTCGAAGCCGGCGAAGAGTTTGGCATCAAGCCCGCAGGATTAGGAGCCCGTGATACGCTCCGTCTGGAGATGGGATTCTGCCTCTATGGTAACGATATCGATGACACCACTTCACCGCTCGAAGCCGGATTGGGTTGGATAACCAAGTTTGTAGAAGGCAAGAACTTTACGAACCGGGCCGCGCTGGAACAGCAGAAAGCCGAAGGTGTGAGCCGTAAGTTAGTGGGCTTCGAGATGATAGACAGAGGCATTCCGCGTCATGGTTATGCACTGACCGACGCCGAAGGGAGAACCATCGGGCACGTAACTTCCGGCACGATGTCGCCTATACGTAAAATCGGTATCGGGATGGGATATGTGGAAACAGCTTTTGCCAAACCCGGTACGGAAATCTATTTGGATAATCGCGGACGTAAGCTGAAAGCGCAGGTTGTAAAACCGCCTTTCCGTAAATAACGGTTTTTTAATGGACTTTCGGGTATGAATCCTTGTGATTCGTGCCCGTTTTTTATTAAAATCCTATTATATTTGTACGCAGATAAGATAAAACAACGATAACGGATATGAATACACTATTGTTTTTAGGCTTGGGCACACAGGAAATTCTGATTATCCTGTTGGTGGTATTGCTGCTTTTCGGCGGTAAAAAGATTCCCGAACTGATGAAAGGTATGGGAAAGGGTGTGAAAAATTTCAAAGAAGGACTGAACGGGGTAGGCGACGAGGAAAATACTTCGACGGATAAAGATGCAAAGAAAGACGAAACGAAGTGAGAAAGAAATTAAAGCAAGTTCTATTTTCTGTACGAAAGTTGATGTTTGTGTTTGTGGGAGGAGGAGCCCTCTCGATGCAGGCACAAGATTCTGTACGGGTCGACTTTTGTTCGCCATTTGATTTCCCTTTGTTGCTGAGTGCCAATTTCGGGGAACTTCGTCCCAATCATTTTCATAACGGACTGGATATAAAAACACAGGGTGTGACCGGAAAACCGATTCGCTGCATCGCAGACGGGTATGTTTCACGCATTGCCGTATTCCACGGAGGGTATGGGCAGGCTATTTATGTGGCTCATCCTAACGGATTGACTTCGGTGTACGGGCATATTGTGGCTTTTGCCCCGGAAATCCAGCAGTATCTGCGCAACTATCAATATGCTAACGAGACTTTTACTTGCAGCCTGACGTTTACGCCCGAACAGTTTCCCGTAAAGCAGGGCGATGTTATCGCGCTGAGCGGAAACGAAGGTTCGTCGGCTGGTCCGCATTTGCATTTGGAGCTTCGCCGTACGGATACAGACGAATATATCGACCCCATGCCTTACTTCAAGCGGTATCTTTCAGATAAAAAAGCACCGGTGGCAAGTCTTGTCGGCTTTTATCCCGTAGAAGGCAAAGGAGTGGTAAACGGTTCGCAGCGTAAAAAACTCGTCCCGATAGCCTCACTGAATCAGCCGGTCAGCGCATGGGGTGAAATCTATACGGGTATCAGTGCAAAAGATTATATGGACGGTACTTCCAACTTTTATGGTGTACATTCCGTAACACTCTATGTCGATTCTGTTCAGGTATTCAATAGCACCACCGATGCGGTGGCACCCGCCGAAAACCGGATGATTAACGGCTTTACGGATTACGATGAACTGGTACGTACACGGAGGCTGATTATGCGTTCCCGTACGCTGCCCGGCAATCGCTTGCGTCTGCTTCATACCGGTGAAAGTAAAGGTATCGTAACGATAGATGAGGAGCGCGATTATCATTTCCGTTACGTATTGGAAGATAACTTCGGCAATCGGAAGACTTACCGTTTCACCGTGCGCGGACGTCGGCAGCCGATACCGGAATATCGTCAGGAGGCTGACAGCAAGATGCTTTATTGGAATCGGACAAACGTGATTCAGGAACCGGGAATGGAGCTGGTGATTCCCCGAGGTTACATCTACGATAATGTTGAGCTTCGCACTTCGGTAACGGGAGACAGCGGAGCTGTTTCGTTAGACTATGTGCTGGATGCCGGCAATACCCCTTTACACGATTATTGCGATTTGTCTATCGGTGTGCGCCACCTCCCCGTGTCCGACACTTCGAAATACTATATCGTGCAAAAGGCAGGGAAACGCCGTGCATCGATGGGCGGAACGTACTCCGACGGGTGGGTGAAAGCCCGCGTTCGTTCGTTGGGACGTTTTGCCGTGGCGGTCGATACCGTTGCTCCGCGGGTAACTCCGGTAGGGATACAAGGATGGCGCACGAATCGAAACATTCGTTTTAAGGTAGGCGATGCAGAAACAGGGGTTGTCTCTTATAAAGTATATATTGACGGACATTTCGTCTTGTTCGGGTTAAAGAAAGGCGTGTTGGTTATCCAAGACCCGGAACGTGTGAAACGTGGAGTGGCACATCAGGCAGAAGTGGTGGTGACGGATTATTGCGGAAACGAGACCCGCCGCACGTATCGCTTCTGATGCGTCTACATGCTCGCCGCCGTCAGAGATATTTCCCATAAAAAATAAAGAAACAATACATAAACCAATTTATATATGAAGAGAAGATTAGTTTTTGCTGTCTTGTTTTTGACAGCCTTTGTTACGGGCAGTTGGGCCTGTACTAATTTTATTGTCGGCAAGAATGCCTCTGCCGACGGTTCGGTAATTGTGTCTTATTCTGCCGATTCGTACGGATTGTTCGGATTCCTTTGCCATTATCCGGCAGCCGTTCATCCGGCGGGAGCGATGCGCGACATCTACGAGTGGGATACCGGTAAGTATTTGGGACAAATCAAGGAGGCTAAACAAACGTATAACGTGATAGGGAATACGAACGAGTTTCAGGTTACTATCGGCGAAACTACGTTCGGCGGACGTCCGGAATTGGTAGATTCTACGGGTATCATGGACTACGGAAGTCTGATATACGTGGCGCTTCAGCGTTCTCGCACGGCGAAAGAAGCCATCAAGGTAATGACCGATTTGGTAAAGGAGTACGGTTATTACAGCAGTGGCGAGTCTTTCTCCATCGCCGACCCTAATGAGGCTTGGATTATGGAAATGATTGGTAAAGGACCGGGAGTGAAAGGTGCCGTATGGGTAGCCGTGCGCATCCCCGACGATTGCATTGCTGCACACGCCAACCAAAGCCGTATCCATAAATTTAATATGAGCGACAAAGAGAACTGCCTCTACGCTCCGGATGTGGTTTCTTTCGCCCGTGAAAAAGGCTATTTCTCCGGAAAGAATACCGATTTCAGCTTTGCGGATGCTTATTGTCCTCTTACTTTCGATAATGTTCGTTTCTGCGAAGCCCGTGTATGGAGTTTTTATAACATGTTCAGCAAATCAACGGGACAGACTTACCTGCCTTACGTTCAGGGCGAGAGTAAAGAACCGATGCCTCTTTACGTGAAGCCCGACCGCAAGGTGTCTGTACGCGATATTCAGCACGCCATGCGCGACCACTACGAGGGTACGCCGCTTGACATTACAAAAGATTGTGGGGCAGGAGCTTTTGAAACGCCCTATCGTCTTTCTCCGCTGACTTTTAAGGTCGATGGTAAAGACTATTTCAACGAACGTCCTATCTCAACTCAGCAGAGTGGCTTTGTATTTGTTTCGCAGATGCGTTCTACGATGCCCGACATGGTAGGCGGTGTATTGTGGTTCGGATTAGACGATGCAAACATGACGGTGTTTACTCCCGTTTACTGTAATACCGACCGTGTTCCGGCTCCGTATGCCGAAGGTAACGGCGACTGTGTCACGTTCTCATGGGATTCGGCCTTCTGGATTTATAACTGGGTGGCAGACATGATTCGTCCGCGTTACTCGCTGATGGTAGGCGATATGCGTTCCGTACAAAACAGCTTGGAAGATATGTATGCCAATGCGCAGGAAGGAATAGAAAGTGCAGCGTTGAAACTGTATCAGGAAGACCCGCAGAAAGCGAAGGAGTTTCTGACCAACTATACCGACATGGCTGCACGCACCGCACTGGATAGTTGGAAGAAGTTGGGTGAGTTCCTGATTGTCCGTTATAACGACGGCGCAGTGAAGCGTGTGAAAAACGGTAAGCTGGTTCGCCCCGAAACCGGAAACAGTGCTCCGCTCGACCGTCCGGGATACAGCGAAGAGTTCTTGAAAAAATTAGTAGAAGAAACCGGCGACCGCTACTTGATGAAGACTTGGTAAGAGGTACGCCACTGATTTTGATACTTGAATCGGCAATATCCGGAGGCTTTCTATCTCCGGGTATTGCCGATTTTTTTTGTGCCGAAATTTCTATGGGTAACGCGAGGAAATCCATGCGGAAGTTTTACTTGACACAAGCGTTAGCGTCACCCTGTCTTTCGGGTAGAATTTTTCGTCCGGTTATTCCCTTCTGAAGTATTCTTCCAGCTCTTCCGAAGCCGTTCCTTCGGTGTTGTCGATGTCGCGGATGATGACCCCGTGTTCCAGTACGGCAATGCGTGTGCTGATGTCTGTGGTGTGGGTCAGGTTATGGCTCGACACGAGGATGGTGGCGCATGTTTCGCGGTTATATTCGCGGAGCAAATGCTTGAGCGACGATTGCGAACTGGGGTCGAGGAAGTTGAAAGGCTCGTCTAAAATCACCACCGCAGGGCGGCTGAGCAGGGCAGAGATAATCCCCACCTTCTGTCTGTTTCCGGCAGAAAGGTTGCGGATGTACTTCTTCTGCCCGATGATTTCGTCTGCCATGAAGCGGCTGTAAGCCTCAATCCGTTCCTCTGTTTCGGCCTTTGTGAAACCGCACATTTTTCCCACGAAACAGAAATACTCTTCGGGTGTGAGATAGTCGATAAGGAAACTCTCATCAAGGTAAGCCCCTGTGAAATTTTTCCACGATTCACTCCGGCTGACATCAATGTCGTTTATCGTAACGTTTCCGCTGTCAGCCTTCAGAAGGTCGAGCATCAGGCGGAAAAGCGTAGTTTTTCCCGCTCCGTTGTTTCCCACCAATCCCAATATCTCTCCTTCGGCAATGGTATATTCGGGTATGTCGACAGCCACTTTGCTGCCGTAGGTTTTCTTTAAATCATGAATCAGAATCATAAGGATGAGTTGATTAACGTGTGTTTCTAAAGTTTTCCATGTTGTTATACCGGCGTTTCATTAAGCGCACGTAGATGTTTTTTATCCAAATCCGGTGCGTGGCAACCGTTGCAAGTCCGATGACCAACAGGGCGATACCCGCCTCGGTTTCGGGCAGGAAGAACGTCAGCATTCTCTGTATCAGCAGCGGGGCAGCAAATGCGATGAGCGTGATAAGCGTTTGATACATGGTGTTTCCCTGCGACTTTGCCATGAACCCGCCGTTAAGGACGGCGGTCTTGTCGTTATAAACGGCAAGCTGCATGATGGTGGCAAATATCGGTCCCATCGTAAAAAACAGGTAAGCTGCGGAGGTGAGGAGCGAAACCGTGCCTGTCACCACGGGATAAAGCATCATCAGGAAAGGGATTATCAGGAAGATGCTTTGCAGGTAATACTTGGCGAGCAGCAGGTTATAGATGGTTTCTTTATGCACCATCAGCCCGTCGATGTAATTCCCCTCGAACGACATGATTCGGCTCAGTGTCATCAGCCCGAACACACAGTAGCAGTAGAGGCAGATGAAATAATTCATGTAGTTGTTGCTGCCGTACACATCGCCGGCAAGGGCGCACGCAAACATTACCATGATGAAGAGGAAGCTCCAGAAGTTCGACTTCGGCGTTTTGTTGCGGAATATCAGTTTCAGTTCCAAACGCATGTATTCGCCCACGATGCCGTAACGCTCGAAAAACGAATAGTTGCTGATGTGTTTCACCTTGTTGTCTTCCGTGCGCGCCAGTTCCCGGTAAATCAGTTTGCCCTGCACCCAGCGGTTCACTCCCGCCAGTCCGATAGCCACGGCAAGCGTGCCGAGAAATGCCAGCGGATTCCATTCGATGTATCCTTCGCCCAAATCCATGTAAAACCGCGATGTCCACTCCGTTTCGGGCAGGAACTCCAAAAGCGCCATGCTTCCGTACACAGGCAATATGAGCAGGATATAGATGAATTTCTGACGCATCAGCACCCGCACCAGCATACTCCAATAGCCGTTGCCTACCATCAGCAGCCATATCCCCACGCAGTAACCCAATACGCCGGGGATTCCATAAAACCGGAGCACGGAAAGCCATGCGAAGGGCACAAAGAGGAAAAGCCAAAACAGGTTAAACGGATTCAGTCCCGCCTGTATGAGCAAGGCATTGAGTACCCGCTTCTTGGGGAGAGGGAGGAGTAAGTAAGGTTTGATTTCCTGCACCGGAGTGGGCAGCAGGAAGCGCATAAAGAAATCTATCAGCAGAAAGAACGGCAGACCGCAGTTCAGAATGTGATAAGGCTCCATATTCGGTATCCCCTCGCTAAAAGCAAAAAACAGCATAACTCCGATGTAAACGAAGTATGCTGCCCAAAAAGTGATACCGAAATAAATCATAAACTTGGCAAAGCGGTTCCGCTCATATATCGGACTCCGCCTTGCTGCAAGTTTTTGGTTTTTTCGTATGTCGGAAAGTAACATGATTATTTATTTACGGGAGAACTCATACTGACTTCTATCTGGTTACCTTGTCCGAAGAACGTCTTGGCAAACTCTTTCAGGTCGGTAGCCGTGATGCCGTTTACGATGCTTTCGAAATCGGTATTGGTATCAATTCCGTTCCAGTAATATTCGTTCAGAACGCCGAGCCAGTAACCGTTTTCCTTTTGGTTTTGCTGATAAGTTTTCAGCATGTATTCTTTCACTTTATTCAAATCATCAGCTTTCGGACCGTTGGCGGTAAAGTCGGCTAATCCTTGTCTTACCAGCTCTACCATCTTCTCTCTACGTGCAGGGTCGGTATCGAAATAGATTTGGAATGCTGCCTTCTCGTCGGGGTACTTCGTGATGCTTCCTCCGCAACTTACGCCATACGTTCCGCCTTGCTCTTCGCGGATGGTCTGCGTGTACAGAATGTCAAGCAACTGTCCGGTAATGTTCATCAATATTTTGTTTCTCAACGTGTACGGACATTCTCCGGTATTAACCAAAACGACAGTAGATTTCGGGGTTTCGAGCGGGCGTACGAAATTGTTTTCTACTTTTCCCTTGCGGAAACTGATGTTGGTCTGTCCGAAGTTTTCCTTACGTCCGTGGGTGGGAAGACCTCCCAAGTATTGTTCTATCAGCGGGGTTGCCGTTTCCATGTCAATGTTTCCTACAAACAAGAAAGTAAAGTCGCCGGCATCTTCGAAACGATTTTTATAAAGTTCCATTACCTTTCCGTAATCCACTTTATCCATCATCTCAGCCTTCATGCTGAAAATACGCGGGTTCTTGTTGTAAAGCGTCATGTTGAGCGAGTCGATAAATACACTCATCGGGTTAGCTTCCTGATTGGTCAGCGCCGCTTTCTTGCGGTTGATGTATGACGAGAACGCCTCTTGGTCGGTACGCGGAGCGGTGAACAGCATGTAAGTAAGCTGGAGCATGGTTTCCAAATCTTTAGGTGAGCAGTTGCCGCTTACTCCTTCGGTATATGTATTGACAGAAGCACTGGCAGATGCCATCTTGCCTGCTAAAACCTTGTTCAGGTCGGTCAGACTGAAATTGCCGAGACCGCCCAAAGCCGCAACCTCGTTAAGGTTAGAGAACTGAAGCACGTCTTTGTTATCAAACAGCGAGTTACCTCCGGGACTGAACGCCTCCATCTGTAATTGGTCGGCTTTGAAGTCGGTCGGCTTGATAACCACCCGCACCCCGTTGCTCAGTGTCAGCAGGGTAGTGCCGAACGCACCTTCTTCTTTCTTAACTACCTTGCCCGGTGCCGGTTTCTCTTTCAGCAGCGGTTCGTTGGAAACCTTATCGACATACGCCGTCAGTTCTTCAGTTTGGGTCTTGTCGATGATGGCTTTCAGTTCGGCTTCGGTAGGATATTTCATACCTTCTTTTTCCGGACAGAATACGCTCAGCACGATATTGTTTTCGCCGATTAATTGTTTCATCCAAGCGTTAACAGCCTCCAACGGAATCATCGGAACGATTTGTGTCATCGTCTGGTAATAAAATTCCGTACCCGGAATCGGCTCGCCATTCAAGAAGTTTCCTAAATATTCATTTACGTAAGACGGCGTACGCTGTTTGTCACGTTCGTTGTAACTTACTTCCAAACTGCGCAGATAGTCGGCTTTAGCACGGGCATATTCGCCTGCCGTAAATCCGAAACGGCGTACCCGTTCGATTTCTTTCATCAAGGCTTCTGTTCCGCTCAAGATACCGTCTTCTTTGGTTACAGCAACTCCGGTAAATGCGCCTTTGGTTTTAGCCAGCAAATAGTTGGAGTCATCAATAAAACTTTGTATAAAAGGCGGGTTAGCCTGTTGCATCAATTCATCGATGCGGTTGTTAAGCATCTCTTCGATAGCCCATGTCATATAATTGACAGTAAGATAATCAATCGTATTTTTCTGATCGTCAGGGATAGCCTCATGCTTATGGAACAGATAAACCACAGGAACTTCCTGCTCTTTATCTTTAGCAATGGTGATTATCGGTTCCTGATTATCGGGCACGGGGAAATATTCGCGTTTAGCCGGATTCTTCGGCATCTCGATAGGAGAGAAGAGGCGTTTGATCTTGTTCTCTATCGAATCCACGTTAATGTCTCCCACTACAATGATGCCTTGTTGGTCGGGGCGATACCATTTTTCATAATAATCACGTAATGCTTGATAGGGGAAATTGTCTACCACTTCCATCGTACCGATAGGCAGACGATGTCCGTATTTGCTTCCTTTGTACATAGCCGGGAACACCTGCTCGTACATACGCATCATGGCACCCATCCGCGTACGCCATTCTTCGTGGATGACCCCGCGCTCTTTATCTATTTCTTTGGGAGCAAGCGTTAAATCGTTAGCCCAGTCATGCAGAATAAGCAGACAAGAATCAATAATACCATCGCGGATTACGGGTACATTCGTAATATTATATACTGTTTCATCTATTGAAGTATAGGCATTTAAGTTTGCACCGAATTTTACTCCGATAGTTTCCAGATATTCGCGTAAGGTATTATCGGGGAAATGTGTTGTACCGTTAAAGCACATGTGTTCCAAAAAATGAGCCAATCCCCGCTGATCGTCTTCTTCCAAAATAGAACCCACCTTTTGTGCAATGTAAAAATCCGCCTGCTTTTCAGGCAATTCGTTGTGACGTATGTAATAAGTCAGTCCGTTTTCTAACTTGCCGACTCGCACCGCAGGGTCGGTAGGCAGAGAAGGCATTTGCTGGGCAGACACCATTGCCGCACCACTTGCCACGACAATAACGGCAATTGTTTTCTTAAACATGTTCTTCATAACTCTATAACTTAGTAATAATTGAATTAAAGTAATCCATTTGTTGAAAGATAGCGTTCAGCTTCGATAGCTGCCTTACATCCGCTTCCGGCGGCCGTTATCGCTTGGCGGTAATGAGGGTCTGCCACATCGCCCGCTGCAAATACTCCCGGTACTCCGGTGCGTGGCGTTCCGGGCTCTGTGAGGATATAGCCCACTTCATCGGTCTTTACCCACGGCTTGAAAATATCGGAGTTCGGTTGATGACCGATTGCCAAGAAGAATCCATCGATGGCAACATCGTAACGTTCTTCATCGGCTTCGCCCATCCGCTTCACCACGTGCATACCCTCAACGCCATTGTCGCCATACAATCCTACGGCGTTATGCTCGAATAACACGGTGATATTGGGATGGTTCATCACACGTTCTTGCATGATTTTCGATGCGCGTAAGAAAGGCTTTCGAACCACCAAGTAAACTTTACTTGCCAAACCTGCCAGATAGATGGCTTCTTCGCAAGCCGTGTCTCCGCCGCCTATAACGGCAACTGTTTTTTTGCGGTAGAAGAAGCCGTCGCACGTAGCACAGGCGCTGACTCCCATACCGGCATACTTCTTTTCATCTTCCAGTCCGAGATACTTGGCGGTAGCTCCGGTAGAAATGATAACCGTATCGGCAGTGATTTCTTTTTCTTCGTCTACGATGAATGTATAGGGGGCTTTGCTTAAATCTGCCTTAGTAACGATGCCGTTGCGGATTTCGGCTCCGAATCTTTCTGCTTGTTTACGGAAATCGTCCATCAGCACAGGACCTGTCACTCCATCGGGATAACCCGGAAAATTCTCTACTTCAGTAGTTGTTGTTAACTGTCCACCCGGCTGAATACCTTCGTAAAGCACAGGGGAAATATTTGCTCGACCGGCATAAATGGCTGCCGTATATCCGGCAGGGCCTGAACCAATGATCAGGCATTTTACATGTTCTGTCGTCATAATTATATGAATATTAATTTATCGCATATCAATAATTTCAGCATTGGGATATTTGCTCTTATCAAAACGGAAAGCATTATCGTTCAAATTTAATTGTGTACGATAATTGTGTACAATGAATTCTTGCATCTGTCCTTCCGTTGGTAAGATTCCGATATAAATCGGTTCGTAATCCGAACCAATCAAGAGTGTTATGCTCTGTATATCTTGTTTCGTTTGAGGAGTCAAGACAATTTCATGGCCTTGTTTGCCTTCCCGTGTTTTGACGCCTGAGTAACGGTAGTTAAATCCTTGCTTATAAAGAGATAACCACGCATAAGGATTGATGGCTCTTAATTCTTCGGGAGTAGGAGTGCTGATATTTACTTCCTCATTTTGTTTCAGATAGCTCCATTGCGTCTGCCCGTCGAACCAAGTCGTTACGTCTTGGGTAGTTAATTGGAATTTTTCTCCTTTTAAAAGTAGTTTTCCACTTTGTGAGCCTCCGAAAATAACGCTTATCCCTTTAGACTGGTTGTATTTTTCAACCGTTTTATCTAAGATGTTTTTTGCTTTTGTATCTTGCTGTGCTGATAAAGATAATGTCAGCATTAGTAAGAAAAATAAAGTATAAATTCGATTCATTTTATTCATTTTTTAAGCTGTTCATGCGCATTTCCAAATCATTTTCATCCATACAAAGAACATCGCGCGCTTTGCTACCGTTGGCAGCACCCACGATTCCGGCATGTTCCAGTTGGTCCATGATTCGTCCTGCCCGGTTATAACCGATAGAAAACTTCCGTTGGATGAGCGATGTAGAACCCTGTTGGTGATAAATAACCAGTCGGGCAGCATCTTCGAACAACGGGTCGAGGCGGTTCATATCAACCTCTGCCGCTCCTCCGGAATCCGCACTGTCGTCTACGTATTCGGGCAACATGAATGCCGTAGGATAACCCTGTTGTTCGCTGATATAATTGGCAATTCTTTCTACTTCCGGCGTATCGACAAAAGCGCACTGTACACGCACCGGGTCATTTCCCTGCAAATAAAGCATATCTCCCTTACCAATCAGCTGCTGTGCCCCCGGGCGGTCAAGAATTGTACGAGAGTCCATCATGGAAGCCACGCGGAAAGCCACACGCGCCGGGAAGTTCGCTTTGATGGTTCCGGTGATGATATTCGTAGTCGGACGCTGGGTTGCGATAATGGCGTGAATACCCACCGCACGAGCTAATTGGGCTATGCGACAAATAGGCAATTCAACTTCCTTGCCTGCTGTCATTATCAAATCGCCGAATTCATCAATGATGATAACGATATAAGGCATGAACCGATGTCCTTTTTCGGGGTTCAACTGACGGTTGATGAACTTGTTGTTGTATTCCTTAATGTTACGGCAGCCTGCCTTTTTCAGCAAATCATATCGGGTATCCATCTCTACACAGAGCGAGTTCAGCGTTTGTACCACTTTTGTAACATCCGTAATAATGGCATCCTCTCCATCGGGCAGTTTGGCAAGGAAATGTTTTTCTATCGGCGCATAAATGGCAAACTCTACCTTTTTGGGGTCGATGATAACAAACTTCAGTTCGCTGGGATGCTTTTTGTAGAGCAGGGAGGTAACGATGGCGTTCAGTCCTACTGATTTACCCTGACCTGTAGCACCGGCAACCAGCATGTGAGGGGCTTTCGCAAGGTCAACCATGAACACTTCATTTGTGATGGTTTTACCCAAAGCAATGGGAAGCTCAAATGTTGTTTCCTGAAACTTCTTGCTCGCCAATACGCTGCTCATCGGGACAATGCGCGGATTGGCATTTGGCACTTCGATACCGATGGTTCCTTTACCCGGAATCGGAGCAATGATGCGGATACCCAATGCAGAAAGACTTAATGCAATATCGTCTTCCAGATTACGTATTTTCGAGATGCGCACTCCCTCTGCCGGAGTTATTTCATATAATGTAATGGTCGGGCCTACGCTTGCCTTGATGGAGCTTATTTCGATGTCGAAACTGCGCAATACCCGGATGATACGGTCTTTATTGGCATTCTGTTCCTCCATGTTGATGGTAGGCTCATTATCATTATAAGTATTGAGCAGGTCGAGGGTAGGGAACTTATAGTGCTCTAAATCGAGTCGGGGATTATAAGGCTGCGTAACATCTCTGTGCGTAACATCTTCCACCTCGTCAGTTGGTGTGTGGTCAATTTCGAAGAGCGGTTCGTCTTGCTCGTCAGATTCTTCTTTTACATTTTCCTGTTGGCTGTATTCTTGAGCTGTTACCTGTACGTCAGATTCCGTTTCTTTGGTTTCCTGCATGGTCATGGGGATTTCAGGAAAAGTTTCTGTTGCCTCTTCAGTAGGAGAAACGTTGGTCTGAGGCTCAACTTTTATATCGTTTGGAGTTTGTACGGGCGTTTCAGTCATTGTTTTTTTGTCAGCCCGATTCTTGTTGTCGCTTTCTGCCTTTACTTCTTCGGAGTGAGCCTGACTCTGTTTGCGTAAAGTAGGGTGGAAAACCTTGCGCATGAACGGCATTGTTTCACGTGTGATTAGTGTGGCGAAAAGCACAGCTGTTACGAACAAAGCGAGAATCAGTCCCGGTGTACCTATTTGTGAACATATCCACTGGCTTACGTTATAACCATGAAGTCCGCCCGGATAAATAAAAGAGTTTTCAAATGTTCCGTCGAATGCAAATCCCAGCGTAATGGAGGTCCAAATCATAACCACCGTACAGCCTACAAACCATCGCTGCAACCGGAATTGGTATGCTTTCATCAATCTCATACCGGCCACGATTAGAAACACAATGATAAAATAAGCCGGAATACCAAAGCAGTCATTAATCAGATACTGGGCAAGCTGTGCCCCTCTTGCTCCGGCGTAGTTCTGTATTTTGTTACCGGTTTCCAGTAATTCGTTTCCTTCAGGATGCGTTAAGATACTTTGGTCGTTTCCGCCCGTGAAAAAGAATGAGCTAAATGCTAATAACAAATAAACACCGAAAATAACACATAACAGACCTATCACAAAGTGCGCCGTTTCGCTTTTAATGGCAGTAATTACCTTTTTAGGGCTGATAGATTTTTCAGTTGCGCTTTTAATATCATTCATTGTTTTCATTTGTCTTGTTGAAATGCTTTATCTTTAAGATTTATGCAAATGTACGAATAAAAGTAGAACTGAAAAATTTTTTTCGTACCTTTGCGCCCTAACCAATATTATTTATGGAAAATAATACTCAACCGATATTTGACAAAAATACTGTCGAGTTTGTAACCGTGGCTGCCGAGATGTGTGGTTTCTTGGAGCGTGCTTCCCGATTGAAACGACGAGAGTTTGTTGATACTTCTCTTAAACTTTTACCTCTGCTTTACTTGAAAGCCTCTTTGCTGCCTGAGTGTGAGCAAATAGATGAGTTCCCGCCCGAAACATTTGTTACCGAGGCTGATTACGAGCAACTTCGCGTGTCGGTCTCTGCGTTGATGGGGGATAGAGATGATTACTTGGAAGTATTTCTTGACGATATGATGTACAGCGATACGCCAATCAAGCAAAGTATATCTGAGGGGTTGGCGGATATCTATCAGGCACTGAAGGATTTTATTTGTGTATATCAGTTAGGGCTGGATAGAACGATGAACGATGCGCTGGCAGTCGTGCGCGATGCTTTTGCTGAATTTTGGGGGCAGCGTCTGGTAAATGTCATGCGGGCGTTACATGAAGTAAAATATAGTACGCCTGCAGAAGATGAAGAGGATACTGAATATGAAGACACTTGTACGGAAGATGAACTGTATGAGGGACTTGATATGGGAGAAGATGAATAAAAGCTGATTTTGGATGATTGAAATACGAAATAAAATAGATAAAAAAGTTGTGGCTGCTTTGCCGAAAGCAGCTTTCGGCGGACGTATCTTCGTGATATACACCGAAGAAGATGCTCAGCGGGCTGTAACTTATTTGAATACACATTCCGTTGTAGGGATAGATACAGAAACACGTCCGTCTTTTCGGAAAGGAGCTGTCAACAAGGTTGCTCTTTTGCAGATAGCTACCTATGATACCTGTTTCCTTTTTCGCTTGAACCGGATAGGTTTGCCGGACTTTCTGGAAGATTTTCTGCAAAATGATGTCCTGAAGGTCGGTTTGTCTTTAAAAGATGACTTTGCCATGCTTCGTAAGCGTAATCAGAAAGATCCGCGTGAAGGAAACTGGGTAGAGTTGCAGGATTATGTTCCTCGTTTTGGCATAGAAGAAAAGAGCTTGCAGAAAATTTACGCTTTGTTGTTTCATGAGAAAGTCTCTAAAAGTCAACGCTTGTCTAATTGGGAGGCTGATACACTGACCGAAGCGCAACAACTCTATGCAGCTACTGATGCTTGGGCTTGCGTTCGTATCTATGAATATCTGGAAGAACTGCGCCAGCATGGTAATTATAAAATCGTAACTAACGAACAACTTTGATTATGGCTTATAAGAAAGTATATTTAAAACCCGGTAAAGAGGAATCTTTGAAACGTTTCCATCCGTGGGTGTTTTCGGGAGCGATTGCCCGTGTAGAGGGCGAACCCGAAGAAGGAGAGGTGGTAGATGTATATACGTCTAAAAAAGAATTTATAGCGTGCGGACATTTTCAGATAGGTAGCATTGCGGTGCGTGTACTCAGTTTCCGTCAGGAGGTAATAGATCGTGCTTATTGGGTACGCCGGTTAAGTGTGGCAAAAGACTTGCGCCGCGCGCTCGGGCTGATTGATAATCCGCAGAACAACACTTATCGCTTGGTTCATGGGGAAGGCGACAACCTGCCGGGCTTGATTATCGATGTTTATAATCATACAGCCGTGATGCAGGCTCATTCTGCCGGTATGCACATCTATCGCATGGAAATAGCCGATGCACTGACTGAAGTAATGGGTGATGTGATTCAGAATATTTATTATAAGTCGGAAACTACTTTGCCTTTTAAAGCCGATTTGCTTGCCACTGAGAACGGGTTTATCAAAGGAGGCAGTCCGGATAACGTGGCGATGGAAAACGGCTTGAAGTTTCATGTCGACTGGCTGAAGGGGCAGAAAACAGGTTTCTTCGTCGACCAGCGTGAAAACCGTGCGTTGTTAGAGCGTTACGCCAACGGGAGGAGCGTATTGAATATGTTCTGCTATACCGGTGGTTTTTCGTTTTACGCTATGCGTGGTGGGGCAAAGTTGGTACATTCGGTAGACAGTTCGGCTAAGGCTATCGACCTGACCAATAAAAATGTGGAGCTCAACTTTCCCGGAGATAAGCGTCATGAAGCATACGCCGAAGATGCGTTTAAATTTCTTGATAATATGGGCGACCGTTACGATTTGATAATACTCGATCCGCCCGCCTTTGCCAAACACCGGGACGCATTACGTAACGCATTGCGCGGTTACACGAAACTCAATGCAAAGGCATTCGAGAAGATTCGTCCGGGTGGTATCCTGTTCACTTTCTCTTGCTCGCAGGTGGTCAGCAAGCAAGACTTCCGTAATGCGGTGTTTACGGCAGCCGCCCAGAGCGGTCGTAATGTCCGTATCCTTCATCAGCTCACCCAGCCGGGCGACCATCCGATAAACATCTACCACCCCGAAGGTGAATACTTGAAAGGATTGGTTTTATATGTAGAGTAAATCCGCGTTTTCTCTTTTCATTTGTTTTTGAAAATTCTATTCCATAACATCCCTGTCTTTATGGAATAGATTTTTTTTTGTGCATAAGCATGGATGATGAATTGGCGGCATAACAAAAAAAGAAGGCATCTTTTTCAGACACCTTCTTTTCTTTCTTGACCTCACGGCTTTGGTACACCCTCAGGGATTCGAACCCTGGACCCACTGATTAAGAGTCAGTTGCTCTACCAACTGAGCTAAGAGTGCATCCACTATAAATTTGTCAAATTTCCTTCGTACACCCTCAGGGATTCGAACCCTGGACCCACTGATTAAGAGTCAGTTGCTCTACCAACTGAGCTAAGAGTGCATTCTGCCGTTTGAGGTTCCTGGCGGATTCGAACCGCCGTACACGGTTTTGCAGACCGCTGACTAAGCCACTCATCCAAGGAACCATTACGGTTTTGTGTTTATGTTCGTTCGAGGTTCCTGGCGGATTCGAACCGCCGTACACGGTTTTGCAGACCGCTGACTAAGCCACTCATCCAAGGAACCGAACTTTCGGCGCTCTCGTTTTTCAAACGCGATGCAAAGGTACAACTATTTTTGAAATCTGCAATACCTTTGACGTAAAAAACTCATTTTTTCTTTCGAGCCATAGCGCATCCGGAGCATCCGCATCCGCAGTTACATACGCCTTTCTTTTTGCGTGTGAATGTTTTAACTATGTTTCTTGCTGCATATAGTACGCAGCAAGAAACAATGATCAGTACGATGATATCTTGTATTCCCATGATGACTTTTTATCTATTTATTAAAACAAACTTCCTATTTGGTAGACAAGGAAAGCTACTATCCATGCCAAAGCGGTGGTATAACCGGCGGCAAATAAAGCCCATTTCCAGCTGCCCGATTCTTGTTTGATGGCAGCAAGGGTGGCTATGCAGGGGAAGTAAATCAAAACAAACAGCATGTAACCGAAGGCTACGAGTGGCGTAATCGGAATGCGGTCTGCCAAGTTCACGCTGTCTACATCGCCGTCGTTTGTATACAGAACGCCCAGCGTACTTACCACAAGTTCTTTGGCGCCTACCCCCGACAGGATGCCTATTCCCATCTTCCAGTCGAATCCAAGAGGTTCGATAGCCGGTTCGATGGCTTTACCTATTTGTCCGATGTAAGAATTCTCTTGCTGTTCGGCCACGGTTTGGTATTCGGCATGGTTCGGGTAATATCCCAAGAACCAGATGATGATAGAAGCTATCATGATGATGCCTCCCATCTTTTTCAGATATTGTTGTCCTTTTTCCCACGTATGGCGCAACACCGATTTGCAGGTAGGCATACGGTAGGGGGGAAGTTCCATTACAAAAGGCGTATCGTCTCCCTTTACAATAAATTTGGCAAAGATACGCGCCATGAGCACTGCCAGCAGGATGCCCACGGCATAGATGGTAAGCAGTACCAGACTGGCGTTGTTGGGGAAGAACGCTCCAATCATGACTAAATAAATGGGCAGGCGGGCGCTGCAAGAGATGAGCGGATTTACCAGCATCGTTACCAAGCGCGATTTACGGCTTTCTATGATGCGCGATGCCATGATGGCAGGCACGTTGCATCCGAACCCCATAATCAGCGGGATAAATGATTTGCCGTGCAGCCCCATTTTGTGCATGATTTTGTCCATGATAAAAGCGGCACGCGCCATGTATCCGGAATCTTCCATAAACGATATAAAGAGATAGAGCAGCAAGATATTGGGCAGAAATACGATAACGCCGCCTACTCCGCCGATGATTCCGTCGATTATCAGGTCTTTCAGTGAGCCGTCGGGCATGAAAGTTTCGACCAGTACCCCGATTTTTTCAACAATCCATTCGATTCCCTGCATGGGGTATTCACCCAGTACAAATGTCGCTTCGAACATGATGTAAAGGAAGATGAAGAATATAGGATAGCCCCAGATGCGGTGTGTCACGATGTTATCGACGATGTGAGTAAACATTTCTTTATTCTGGTGGACATCGGTATAAGTTTCTTTCAACGCACCTGTTATAAAGCCGTATTTGGCATTGGTGATGGCTTGTTCGCTGTCCTCATTGAGTACATTATATAATCGTCGGGCTTCCTTGTCGCGTGTTTGAATGATGGTTTGGGCATTGGGCAGTTGCGAAATAACCCGTAGCTCGATGTCTTTATCGTTTTCCAACAGCTTGATTGCCAAAAAGCGGGTAGAGTATTTGTACCGGATGTTTTCGTTCCGGCAGATTTCGTTTTTCACAGCGTTGATGCTTCGTTCAAGTTCCGGCCCGTGGTTGATATGGATATGCCGGATATAACCTTTCGTCTCAAAATCATCCCCTTCGAATTTATGGTCGGGAACGTACGAGTCGTGCCATTCGCGGAACTCCCGCAATACCTCATTCTGTATTTCCTGTTTCTGCTCCATGAAGTCTGCCCCCTCGTACAGTCCGATGATTACGTGGAACAGATTGTCGATGCCTTCTCCGGTGCGGCTGATGGTAGGAACCATCGGTACGCCCAGTAACCGGCTGAGGTGTTTGATGTCTAAGGTGTTTCCGCTGCGTTGCAGCGCGTCGTACATGTTCAGCGCCACTACCATGCGCACATTCATGTCGATGAGTTGCGTTGTCAGGTAAAGGTTTCTTTCCAAGTTGCCGGCGTCTACCACGTTGATGATAACGTCGGGTGTTTCTTCGATGATGTGTTTGCGTACGTAAAGCTCTTCAGGACTGTAAGCCGAGAGTGAGTACGTGCCCGGCAGGTCTATAAGTCGGAAACTGTATCCCTGAAATTCGAAATGTCCTGCTTTTGCGTCGACTGTTACCCCACTGTAATTGCCCACATGCTCGTGCGAACCGGAAGCCACGTTAAACAGCGATGTTTTTCCGCAATTTGGGTTTCCTACCAGCGCAACGTTGATGGTACGCCGTTTGCCTTGCGCTATTTTTTTCATTTCCTCCTCCGTTACGGGGATGGATTCGGATATGGGGCGGTGATAATCGATAGCTTCATTGTTTGTGTTTCGTGCTTCTTCTTCGCCTACAACCTCAATCATGGATGCCTCTTGTCGGCGTAAGGATATCTCGTACCCCATGACCTTGTATTTTATGGGGTCTTTCAGCGGAGCGTTTTGCAATACTTCTACTGCCTGCCCTTTTATGAACCCCATTTCGATGATGCGCCGACGGAAGCCTCCATGTCCTAAGACTTTGATGATAATTCCTCTTTCTCCCGTCTGTAATTCTGACAATCTCATAGTTCTGTTTTTATTTTGCTTGCAAATATAGACGATTGCTTGTTGTTATGCAAATAATTTAGATTGTTTTTAAATAATATGTTGGGATGTTTCTGTATGTGCCGGGTACTATAAAATGCCCCGTTTGCTTACTCAAGCATAGGCAGGAATCAGGTGCCGTCATGCCCCCGAAAACGCTACCGTTAGTGTTGGTCATTTCTAACGGTAGTGTTGCCCGGTTCTTCCCATAGTGTTCATCGGTTCTATGGGTAGCGTTTTAAGCACTTTTTCAGCCATCAGTTGCCGCCTATCCGAAAATAGTGTAACTTTGTTCGGATAATCAGATAAAAGCCCGGATATGTTTGGTAAAAAAGTGATACTTTATATTGAAGAGAAACAACTGTTCGGTAAAAGCGAACGGATATTGGTGGCTTTGAGCGGAGGTGCCGACTCGGTGGCGCTGCTCAGAGTTTTGGTTCATGCCGGATACGTGTGCGAGGCAGCCCATTGCAATTTCCATCTGCGCGGCGAAGAGTCGGTGCGCGATGAAAATTTCGTGCGTAAACTGACGGAGCAGTTAAGTGTACCGCTCCATGTAACCCATTTTGATACGGCTGGTTATGCTTCTTCGAAAGGCATTTCCATCGAGATGGCAGCACGCGAATTGCGTTACGGGTGGTTCGAGCAAGTGCGCCGGGATATCGGAGCAAGTGTGGTGGCTGTGGCTCATCATCGAGACGATAGCGTGGAAACTTTTTTACTGAATCTTACACGCGGAACAGGGATTGACGGCTTGCGCGGTATTCGTCCTAAAAACGGGGTGATAGTCCGCCCGCTATTAAGTGTGAGCAGGGAAGAAATATTGACATATTTGTCTTCTCTGAATCAGCCGTACGTAACCGACAGTACGAATCTGGAAGATGAGTTTACCCGGAATAAATTGCGGCTGAACCTATTGCCCATGCTTGAAAGTATTAATCCTTCGGTGAAAGAAGCCATAGCCGAAACAGCACGTAGGCTGTCGGACGTGGCGGATGTTTATCATGCGGCAATGGCAGAGGCTTGTGTTCGGGTGAAAGTGGGCGAACGTCGTGTCAGCATATCGGCTCTGTTGCGGGAGACATCTCCCCAAGCTGTGTTGTACGAATTGTTTTATCCGTTGGGATTTAACGCCTCGCAACTGAAAGATATTTATGGGGCATGTTTGAAAGGGCAGTCGGGCAAGTTGTTTTATGCCGGTGACAAAGTGTTGTTGTGCGACCGTAGCGAACTGATATGGAAACAATGCGGCGAGTGGGACGAACAATCTCCCGTATTACATCAAGAAGTGATTCCTGCCGAGTCGGCACCGGCCTTTCTGCGCAACCCGCTTTATGCCTGTTTGGATGCCGACAAGGTAACCCTGCCGCTGACGCTCCGTAAATGGCAGTCGGGAGACCGGTTTGTTCCTTATGGGATGAAAGGTTTTAAAAAAGTGCGCGATTACATGCTCGATAAGAAGTTTTCCGTATTCCGCAAAGAAGAACAATACGTGGTTTGCAGCGGCGGAGAAATCGTATGGTTAGTAAACGAACGGACGGATAATCGCTATCGTGTAACTACGGAAACACGGCGTATTTTGCTTTTGCATGTAGATTTTGCAATAAAAGACAGGTAGTTGTATTAAAAGATGTAAAAAAAGAAGCTGCCGATGCTTTACATTGAGCGAATTGTATTTACTTTGGATATGTTTAATTAAATATTTAAGAAACTATGAACGAATTAATTGCAAAAATCAAAGAAATGACTGAGGCATTGGTTGCAGACGCAGAGTTACAGGCTGGAAAAGGAAATAAAGCAGCGGGAACCCGTGCGCGTAAAGCATCTTTGGAATTGGAAAAAGTGTTGAAAGAATTTAGAAAAGTATCTTTGGAAGAATCAAAAAAATAAAGTCATACCAACACTGAATGGAGGGAGGTTGTATCTCGTCAGAGTTTCTGATTCCGATACAATCTCTCTTTCTTTATATATATTAGGACTTATATGATAGTGGCTAAGTATGTTTGGAACTTGCTGTGTGCGGCGGTGGTGTGCGGCGCACTGCTTCCGGCGTGTGGAGGCAGGGGGGAGGCAAATCGTCTTGCTGCGGAAACCGACTCGCTGAACCGTCAGGCATACGAGGTACGCTATAAAAATCTGGATGCCTCGTTGCAGGCGGCAAAACAGGCATTCCGCTTGTCTGCCGATTATTCCGACGGACGGGCGGAGGCGTTGAACAACCTGGCTTTCTGTGCTTTCATGCAAATGGACTTTGAACACTCTGCACGCCTGTACCGCGAAGCTGCCCGCACGGGAAGAAACGAAATCGAACACCTGATAGCCGATGTGGGCATGATGAAAATTTGTCAGCGGACATCAATGAACAAAGAGTTCTACGACTATCGCAACCGTGCTCTTCACCGCATGAAACGCATCGACGAAGACCGCTCCTCGATTACCGATGAGTGGTTGCAGAAGCGGTTGAATTACGGAATATCGGAGTTTTATATCGTATCGGGCATCTACTATTATTATTTGCAGCAAGACAAAGAGGCGTTGGAAGCCATTAATGCCATCCCCGAAGAGATATTGTGGGGCGATACTTCCCAATGGCTTTACTATCTGTATATGCGCGGTTCGGGGGGAATGTACGAGGCCGATTCGCCGGAAAAAATTGTGTTGGGCGAGCTGGGCTATCTGCTCGATTGTCTGCAAGCGGGTCACGTAGGCGGTTATGTTTATTTCGAAGCCAATGCTATGCAGGCAATAGCCGAGTTGCTGAATTTCAGAAGCAACCGAAAGTTGGTGGAAGAAAAACGTTCTGGACTGCTGCGGCTGATCAACCCCGATAACATAGAGCTTGACAGCCTTCCGCTGCGATACGCACGAAACGCCTTGCAGCTGTTCAAACGTTACGGCGACTGGTATCAGATTTCAGGTACTTATCGTACGATTGCCACTTATTATAACCATGCCGGAAAGCCTGAAAAGGCCTTGGCGAATTTGAAAAAAGCATTGGATTACGTAAACCTCCACCATGAAAAATATTACCATTGCGAAGATACACTCGACCGCCTGCGCACGTTTGTTCCTAATGCGCCCGCATCGGTAGAGCTTGCGTGGATAAACGATGAAGGAATCAAAACCGTTCCGGAGTGGATAGCCCGCCTGCGCGAACAGTTGAGCCGTACTTACGCGGCGATGGACTGCAAGCAGGAATCGGATTACAACCGGAATGTATATCTGGATATTCTGGACTATACGCGCCAAGACAAAGAGCTGGAGAGCCGCTATCAGACGCTGAAGCACGAGTCTCGTTTGCTGAATGCCATGCTGATGCTCGTGGTGCTAAGCCTTATCGTTCTGACCGCATTGTTTATCGGACTGAGCATTTACCGAAAAAAACGGAATACCCTTTATCTTCAGAAACTGAAACACCTCTTGACGCTTTGCCGGAAAATAACCGGGGGAGTTCCTGCTGATGCGGCAGACAGGGATGAGGTGAAGGATGCCGTACTCAGGGCGGTAAAAGATGATTTGTTGCAAATGTTTGGTGCTACCGGCCTGCATGTGGTGTTAGACGGCGAAGAATCAGCGGAAGAAGATGTGTCCGAAACGAAAAACAAGTTGACTTTTGAATTGGTATCTCCCGGCAAGCAAAAGCCGGTGGGAAAACTTTTCCTGTTCCGTTCCAAGAAGTTGCGAAAGGAAGAAGAAGCATATATCCGCCTGTTGCTTCCCTATCTGGCATGGACGCTCGAAAACGGAATGAATTTCGTATTGCTGAGCGACGAACGGAAACGATTGGAAAAAGAACTTTATGCTCACGAGCAGCGACTGGCGGAATATAAGTGTCAGAACGAAGTAAAGAAAGCATGTCTTTCCATTGTTACGGGGATATTGCCCTACATCGACCGTACGGTAAACGAAATACACAAATTGCAGTCGTTTGCTTATGCACAGGCAAAAGACGTTCGCCGGGGAAAGTTGGATTACATCAGCGAACTGATAACCAAAATCAATGAATATAACGACATCTTGGCTTGCTGGATCAAAATGAGACAGGGAGAGCTGAGCTTGAGCGTAGAGAACTTCGGTTTGGATGAACTTTTTTCGGTAATAGCAAAGGGCCGACGTACTTTTGAACAGAAGCACCAGCAACTAACGGTTGTGCCTACACAAGCCGTGGTGAAAGCAGACAAGTCGCTGACCTTGTTCATGATAAATACGTTGGCAGAAAACGCCCGGAAATATACGCCCGAAGGTGGATGTATCGAAGTAAAAGCCGAAGAAACCGATACTTATGTCGAGATATCAGTAACCGATAACGGGCCGGGGCTGTCTGCTGATGACATTTCCCTGATATTAGACAGTAAGGTTTACGATTCATCGTCAATAGGTCTATCCACAGCTACAGATGCTTCCGGTCTGCGCAAACAGAAAGGGCACGGATTCGGGTTGATGAACTGTAAAGGAATTATTGAGAAATATCGTAAAACGAATCCGATTTTCAATGTTTGTTTGTTCAGTATCGAAAGCAAATTGGGAAAAGGCAGCCGCTTTTATTTCCGCTTGCCTAAAGGAATCCGCAAAAGCATAGGCGTGGGACTGCTGTTTCTGTTCTCGTGGATGGGTACAGCCTGTTCCGGTCAGGCGGGAGACAAGACTGCGGCTGCCCCTGTAATGGAGTATGACAGCTTGCTGGTAAAAGCCAATAATTACGCTAATTTAGTTTACGACTGCAATGTAAATGGGCGTTATCAGGAGGCATTGATGCTGGCAGACAGTGTATTCCATTATATGAATACGCATCACGCTCATTACTCAGGCAGTCGCACTCCCATGCTCAGCTTATACAGTAAAAGTGAACCGGCAGAACAAACATGGCTGGCTCAAGGTTTTGTTACCGATTACTACATACTGCTCGATGTAAGAAACGAAGCCGCTGTTGCAGCACTGGCAGTAAAAGATTTTCGTGTTTATCGTTATAATAACAATGCCTATACTGTACTATATAAGAAATTAAGCAAAGACACCTCGTTGGAAGAATATTGCCTCCAGATGCAGCAATCGGCAAATAATAAATGGATTGCTTTAGTAGTGTTTATTCTTTCGGTGTTGGCGTGTCTTTCGGCGTATTATGTACTTTACGTGCGCAGGCGACTGTATTACCGCTATAATATGGAGCAGGTATTCGCTATAAACCGAGCCATATTTTCCGCTTCGGCAGCTTGGAGTGAGAAGGGTGAGTTGGCTATACGTCCTGAACAGTTGACCGGTATATTCGGCGAACTGAAAGAGTTGGTTCCTATCGACAATATGGTCTTGGCAGCGTATGACGATGAATCTCACTCCCTGCGCTATACTTATTGTTTCCCGGAAAAAGAAAACCAAAATGAGTCTGCCGATTCTGTTCAGCAATGTTTCGACAAACAAATTCCGCAATGGACGGAGAATATCGGATGGAGCTGCCTGCCGTTGTGGATAGAGTCGGGAGATGAAAAACAAAGCATCGGCGTACTGGCTCTGAACCTTTTCCGTCCGTTTACCCGTGAAGAAGACCGTTTGGCGGTAGAGCTGGTAACGGGTTATCTGAGTGTTGTGTTATATCATACCATTATTCAGGTGCGGCGTAAGTACAGCGACATTGAGTTGGCGGAAGACGATGCGCGGCGCTCCCGATTCGAAGAAAACCAACTCCATGTTCAGAATATGGTGCTTGATAACTGTTTGTCTACCATCAAACACGAAACAATGTATTATCCGAATCGCATCAAGCAGATATTGGAGCGGATGGACGACGGACTTCCGGAAGCGGAAACAGATACCCAGCTTGAAGCGATGGCAGAATTGGTTGGCTATTATAAAGATGTATTCACACTGCTTACCGCTTGTGCGGCACGCCAGTTAGATGATGTAACTTTCCGCCGTTCGGAAGTAAAGGTGCAGGGCTTGGCAGAGTATGCCGGGAAGTATCTGAAGAAACTGATACGGAAACAGCAGGTAGAGATACAAATGGAAGTCGACTGTGAATCGCTGACGGTAATTGGAGACGAAGTCTTATTACGCTTCCTTCTTGCCAATTTGCTTGAGGAGGCAGTGCGATATGCTCATCCGGGCAAACTGAAACTTTCGGTACGGAACGAGAACGGATTTGCCCGTTTTGATTTTACAGACTGCCGACGTGTCTATACGCAAGAAACCCTGAACGCTTTGTTTTATCCCGATAAATCGCGTATGTGTCCGGCGGGTAGCAGTGGTACACTTGTAGGGACGGAATACTTGGTATGCAAACAAATTATCCGCGAGCATGACGATTATGCCGGACGTCGCGGATGCCGCATCAATGCTTCGCCGGCAACAGGGGAGGGCTTTACCGTATGGTTCACAGTCCCGCTCAGTCAGAAACGAATTTAATCAGATGTTTATAGATATGGAAAAGAAGTTTAAAGTAATCATAGTAGAAGACGTTAAGTTAGAGCTGAAAGGAACGGAGGAGATTTTTCGCCATGAGATACCCAATGCCGAAGTGATAGGTACGGCTATGACCGAAGCCGACTTTTGGACGTTGCTCCAAACCTGTACGCCCGATTTGGTGTTGCTTGACTTAGGTCTGGGAGGTTCCACTACCATCGGTGTAGACATTTGTGCCCGTTTGCATCGCGAACGCCCGGAGCTGAAAGTGCTGATATTTACCGGAGAGATTCTGAACGAAAAGCTGTGGGTAGATGTACTGAATGCAGGTGCCGACGGAATCATACTGAAAACCGGTGAGCTGCTGACGGCAACCGATGTGCAGGCGGTAATGGACGGCAAGAAACTGGTCTTCAATTATCCGATATTGGAGAAGATAGTAGAGCGTTTCAAGCAAGCGGTGGAGACAGAACAGCGTCGACAGGAAGCCATCATCGAGTACGACATCGACGAATACGATGAACGCTTGCTGCGTCATTTGGCTTTGGGGTATACGAAAGAAATGATAACCAATCTGAAGGCAATGCCTTTCGGAGTGAAGTCGATTGAGAAACGGCAGAACGACTTGGTAAACCGTCTGTTCCGTCCCGATGAGCGTACCGGTGTAAATGCCTGCCGTCTTGTAACGCGGGCTTTCGAACTCCGCATTTTGGATATAGATAATCTGGAACCCGATGAAGACTAAAGGTTTTATCCGACTTGCCTCATGCTATATGCTGCTTACGCTGGCTGTGCTTTTCGTATCGTGGATTGGAAGCATTTACGACTGGCAGGGCGTTCAGAATCTGCTGAGTCCGGAAGGGCTCCGGTGGGCGCTCCGCAGCCTTGCCGACAACTATCTGCACTCGCCCGTACTGCTTCCGGCATTGATTCTTTTCTTCGGGGCCGGACTTTGGGCAGATTCCGGCTTGGGGCAGTCGCTGTGGAGAGTCTGTTCGGGCAAGCACAGTCTTTTCCGTAAAGAGCGGCGCGGACTATGGATGGCGCTGGTGGTGGGAGGTATCTACGCTGCCGCCTGTGGAGTGCTGGCGTGGGGGCCGTGGGGAATCGTGCGCAATGTCATCGGTACGTTAGAAGATTCTCCGCTGGCGAAAGGGATATGGTGTGTCATCTCCTTAGGCATGTCGCTGATGGCGATAGTCTATGCCTGCGTAGCCGATTATTATCGCTCGGACAAAGACATCGTTCGCGGCATGTCCTGCCTTTTTGTCCGCCGCCCCACCTTTTTCGTCACGTTGTTTTTTGTCACCCTGTTCTTTTCTGCTTTAGATTATACGCACCTTCTCGCCTGCGTCGGAGTTCCCGACGGCGTGTTCTGCGCCGCCTACCTCGTTTGTTCGCTTCTTCCCCTGATTGAATCGCCGGAAAGAAAGTAAGAGCAAAATTTAATAGGCTCTAAGAAACTGTTTTGAATTTATCGTGCGATGATTTGGGATGAGTTTTTGAGGCATTTTCGCTTGTGTGATGAGGAAGATAGCGGGCTATCTGACGAAGAACAGAAGCGGAAAGGACCAAAAAATCGCTCAAAGCACACACGAAAACGAATGCATCAAGACGAGAAAAACTTTTTGGAGAAATTCAAAACAGTTTCTAAACTTTCTGTAATCTTTTTCTTGTTTCATCTGAAAGCGTTATATTTGTTCGCAAAATGAAATATTCGCTAAATGTAATTTTTAATAGATAAAAGCAATGAAAAAAACAGTGTTAATGGCAGTAGCGGGATTAATGTCGCTGGCTGCTTGTCAGAATCAGACGGGGTATACCGTCAAAGGAACAGCAGAAGGAGTTGCCGATGGAGAATATGTTTACCTGCAAGACTTTGTAGACGGAAACCTCGTTCCGGCAGACTCGGTGGAAGTGAAAAACGGAACATTCGAATTTACTTGTACACCCGATTCATTGATTAAAGTACGTTATGTGACTTATGCCACGGATAATAGCCGCATGGTTGCTACTTTCTTTTCTGAAAACGGAACGATCAATGTGGCGCTGAACCCGGAAGCAAGCCGCGTATCGGGTACTTCGTATAACGACCTTTTCCAGAAGATTATGGACGATTACATGGCTTCAAGACAGGAAATGAATACCATCTGGGAGCAAATGATGAAGATGGACTCTACGCTGACTAAGGCACAGCGCGACTCGATGAGCCAAGTGCTCGACAAGATGGATACCGAAAACATGGATAAGATGTTTACTACGATATCCGATAACGTAACCAACCCCGTTGGCGTTCATCTGTTGGCTTCGTTCGGTTATGCTTTCGATGCCGTGAAAGTTCAGCCGCTGTTGGCTCAAGTTCCTGCCGGATATGCAGCCGATAAAGACCTTGCAGCCTTGAAAGAATACGTGGAAACGGTGGTAAAAACATCCGTAGGGCAGAATTACATCGATTTCGCCATGCCTACTCCCGATGGTAAAGAAATTAAACTTTCTGACTACGTTGCCAAGAACAAATATACCTTGATTGATTTTTGGGCAAGCTGGTGCGGTCCTTGCCGCATGGAGATGCCCAATGTGGTAGCCGCTTATGCCAAGTACAAGGCAAAAGGACTTGAAATCGTAGGTGTTTCGTTAGACAGCAATCTTGAAAGCTGGAAGAAAGCTATTAAGGATTTGAACATTACATGGCCGCAGATGTCTGATTTGAAGGGATGGAAGAGTGCAGGTGCAGGCTTGTACGGCGTCCGTTCAATCCCGGCAACGGTGCTGGTAGACGGACAAGGCAAAATCGTAGCCCGCAATTTGCGTGGAGAAGAATTGGATGCCAAATTGGGCGAACTTTTGAAATAATCATTTATAGAAATACATCACATCGCTCAGCCAACCGATTCGTCAGGAGTCGGTTGGCTTTTTTTATGTTTTTCGATGGCAAAACGCTACCGCTTGCGTCATTCAGCGCTACCGCTTGCGTTCCATACTTCTATTCGATAAACCCCTTAATGCTACCTATAGAATTTTTTGATACGTTGAGAGCCTGTTTTACTTTATCGGAAAATTTAAACGGTTCTAAGATGACGATTTTTCAGCTTGCTTATCAGGAGGAGTTGCTTGTTTTTAAGATAAAAATTGTATACATTTTTATGGATTTGTACAGCGTTTAAGCAGGCTTTGATAGGTTACTATTTGAAATCAGAGTTGAACCATTGTCTGTTATGTTTATAGATGAAAACCTGCTCTTCTCTTCCTTTGGTCTTATCCCGCAACCACAGTAAAGCATTTTTTGGCGCATTGAATGTTATATGCTTGGATGTAGCGGCTTTTGTCCCTAATGATTTCCATCCGTCAGGTCCGTCTTGATATAACAACTCATATACATCTCCTTCCCATACATAGTTGTCGTCGGTTCTCGTGACGTAATAAATACTTCTTATCGATTGCGGTCTTTCAAGAGCAAACACCAAAGGTTCTATGATGCCTTCCGAAGTCAGGTATAAGAAAGATAATATGTCTCCATCTGTAACATGTTCAATATAAGGGAGAAGCGTGACGGGTTTCATGCGTATTTCTTTTTCAAGCGAAGTGTCTTCATATAGTTTGATTTCTGCAACTTGCAATATGCCTGTGGGAGGTACATATCTTATGTATCGTATAGGATTCGTATTATTTGATGGTGACGGTGAGCGACTTTAACGTGCAGCAGGATTTGGTGAGCAGTGCTGAAGAGGCACTTGAACTTGCCGAGCTTGCTTATGACCAGACCCGCAGGCGCTTCATTATCGGGCAGGCGGACATAAACAGTCTGACACTCTCGTTGAACCGCCAGCAGGAGGCACAGAAGAACTACATCGGGGCGTTGCAGAATTATTGGTTGAATTATTATAAAATACGCAAGCTCACGCTCCACGATTTTGAAAGCGGATTTTCATTGGCTGACCATTTCGACTTTGACAGGGGGACTTACCGATGAGACAGGACACAGAAGATAAGAAGACCTTTTCCTCGTTCACCCTGATTGTGACGTTCGTTTGCCTGTCGCTGGTGGGACTGGCGTTGGCTCCGCTGCTTCCGGTGAAGCTGTCGCCTTCGCATACCATGCCGGGGCTGACTGTTTCTTTCTCCATGCCGGGAAATTCGGCACGGCTGATAGAGTCGGAGGTGACGAGCAGGCTGGAAGGTGTGCTTTCGCGCGTGGGCGGGATACGGAACATTTATTCCACGTCCGATAACGGGAGCGGTTCCGTCAGCATGGAACTGGACAAGTATGCCGACATAGACATGACCCGTTTTGAAGTGTCTACGTTGGTGCGTCAGTTGTGGCCGCAGCTTCCCGAAGGTGTCAGCTATCCGCAGATTTCCACCTGGCGTTCCGATGACCGCTCATCGCGTCCTTTCATGACCTATACGCTGAATGCTCCCGCAACACCGATTGTCATCCAGCGCTACGGAGAAGAAAAGATTAAACCGGCACTGGCGCAGATAAAGGGCATCTATAAGGTGGAGTTGAGCGGCGCCACCCCGATGGAGTGGAGATTGGTTTTCGACAATGACCGGTTGTCACGCGCCGGCATCTCGGTGGGAGACATCAGCCGTGCCGTTGCCGAGCATTACGGGAAAGAATTTCTGGGCATTTGTCAGACAAGTGAGGGTGGTGAATGGATCAGGCTGGTACGTACAGCGGAAGGCGAGGAGAACAACTTCGACCCTTCTTCCATCTGGGTTGCCAACAAGGACGGAGAAGGTATTCCCCTTGACAAATTGATAAAGGTGGTGCATACGGAGGAAGAGCCTTCCGGCTATTTCCGTATCAATGGGCTGAACTCCGTTTACCTTTCGATTACCGCCGAGGAGACCGCCAACCAGCTCACCCTGTCCGAAAAAATTAAGGAGGTGATGTCGGAAGTCCAGCGGAAGATGCCGGCAGGCTATGAGGTGCATACCAGCTACGATGCTACCGACTATATCGGCAAGGAGTTGGATACAATCTATTTTCGTACGGGCATTACTGTACTGATTCTGCTGCTGTTCGTCGCCGTGATAACCCGTAACCTCCGTTACCTCCTCCTGATTGTCCTCAGTCTGGCGGTGAATATATCCGTGGCAGTGATACTCTATTATGTTTGCGGACTGGAGATTCAGCTTTACTCGCTGGCGGGCATTACCATCTCGTTGAATCTGGTTATCGACAACACCATTGTCATGACCGACCATATCTTGCGCCGCCATAACCTGAAAGCCTTCATGTCGATACTGGCGGCGACGCTTACCACCATCGGAGCTTTGGTGATTATCTTCTTTCTTGACGAAAAAATCCGGCTTAACCTGCAGGACTTTGCGGCGGTTGTTATCATCAACCTTGCCATCTCACTCCTCGTAGCCCTGTTCTTTGTGCCTCCGGTAATAGAGAAAATCAGCCTGCGGCGTTCTGCTCCCCTTCATCCGCGTCTGCGGCTCAAGCGTGTTACGGTAGGTTTTACCCGTTTCTACCGGGTGATGATTGGTGCGTTGTGCCGCCACCGTGTCATTGCGTGCTTCATCCTGTTGCTTGCTTTCGGCATACCGGTGTTCATGCTTCCCGAAAAGATTGAGCAGGCGGAAGAGAAAGGCCGATGGGCGGAACTGTATAACAAGGTGTTCGACAATGCCACTTACCGCGAGGACGTGAAGCCGGTAGTCGACAAGGTATTGGGCGGAACCCTGCGCCTGTTCGTGGAGAAAGTATATAACGGCAGCTATTTCGGGCGCGACGAGAGTGAAGTGGTGCTGTCGGTAAACGCCACGTTGCCCAACGGAAGCACGCTGGAGCAGATGAACACGCTGGTAAAAAGGATGGAGACTTTTCTGAGTGAGTTTAAGGAGATCAGACAGTTCCAGACATCCATATACGATGCCCGTCATGCTTCCATCCAGATCTTTTTCAAGAAGGAGCACCAGCACAGCGGTTTCCCCTACGTATTGAAATCGAATATCATAAGCAAGGCACTGATGCTGGGCGGCGGAAGCTGGAGCGTGTACGGGTTGCAGGATCAGGGATTCAGCAACGACGTCCGCGAGTCTGCCGGCAGTTTCCGGGTAAAGATGTATGGCTACAATTACGACGAACTGAATCATTGGGCGGACGAGATGAAGAAGCTCCTGCTTGCCCACCGCCGTATCAAAGAGGTGACGGTCAACTCCGAATTTTCTTACTGGAAAGATGATTACAGCGAGTTTTTCCTGCAGTTCGACAAGGAACGTATGGCAAAGGAGAATCTCACGGCGGAAGAGCTGTTCGCCGTGCTTCAGCCCGTTTTCATGCACGGGCAGGCTGTGGGGACTATCGTTTACGAAAACCGTTTGGAGTACCTCCGGCTTTCTTCGCGCCAGAGTACGGACTATGACGTGTGGAGTCTGATGGAAGTGCCCTTCGTAATTAACGGGAAATCCTATAAACTGTCCGATTTCGCAGTCGTGGCTAAGGAGCAGGCACCCAAGAAGGTGGCGAAAGAAAACCAGCAGTATGTGCTTTGCCTGCAATACGAGTACATCGGTTCCACGGAACAAGGCAGAAAATTGCTGAAGAAAGATGTGGAGATTCTCAAGGCGCGTCTGCCGATGGGGTACACGGTGGAGATACAGGACTACTATTGGAACTGGGGTGAAAATAACTCCGGGCAATACTTGTTGCTGCTGATAGTGATAGCCATCATCTTTTTCATATCGGCTATCCTGTTCAACTCGCTGAAGCAGCCTCTGGCAATCATATTCGTCATCCCGATTTCGTACATCGGCGTGTTCCTTACCTTCTACCTGTTCGGGCTGAACTTCGATCAGGGCGGTTTTGCCGCATTCATTTTGCTGTGCGGCATCACGGTAAACGCCAGCATCTACATCCTGAACGAGTACAACGCCATCCGCAGACGATACCCGCTGCTGGACGAACGCCGTGCCTACACCAAAGCATGGAATGTAAAGATAATTCCGATATTCCTGACAGTAGTGTCCACCGTGCTGGGCTTCATTCCCTTCATGATAGGAGAGGAGAAAGAAGGCTTCTGGTTCCCGCTTGCTGCAGGGACAATCGGCGGGCTGGTAATGTCAGTCGTCGGAATCTTTTTCTATCTCCCCATCTTCTCTTTAAAAAAAGTGCGTAAAGGCATACCCCGTCGGATATGATTCAGAGCCTGAAAAACGCTACCCATAGAACCGATGGACACTATGGGTAGAACCGGGCAACACTACCGTTAGAAATGACCAACGCTAACGGTAGTGTTTTTTTTGATATAACAGCAGGAAAAATTCCCTTGTATATCAGGTAGAAACATTAAAATGAGATTCAATGTGATTCTGACGGTTTCACGCTGTGTTTTGAGGACATCCTGATTGGCAAGGACGTTCCTTTGGTTCTTTGTTGTTATATGTATGCTATTTGTATTCCAAAACAAAGTAATAACGATTGGTTTAGATGATGGTAATCGTGTAAAGATTCAGCAATAGAAGCGTCTGTTTCGTCAATAAAGTCAACTTTCTATGTCTTGAATTATGTCTAACTCACGTTAAATAGCTTCTCTGTTATTGAAACAAATTATACTATAAGGAAACATTATTCAAAAAATTGCGTATATTTGTTTGTTAGAAACTGTCGGATTAAAAAAATACGGATTTTGATAACCAATTATTCCGATGGAGTAAGGACAATGCGTGTTTGTTTTTGTAGATTTTAATGCGCGTTTTGTGCGCTTGCTTGTAATGAAAAAGTATTAGCTATATGAATATAAAAGTACGTTTGATTGTAATGAATTTTCTGCAATTTGCAGTGTGGGGAGCTTATTTGACTTCGATGGGAACTTATCTTGCCCGGGTAGGGTTGGGTAATTATATTGGGCTTTTCTATGCGATGCAGGGAATTGTATCTTTGTTTATGCCGGCTATATTAGGCATTATTGCCGACCGCTGGATACCGGCTCAGCGTTTGTTAGGAGTCAGTCATTTATTGGCAGCGTTGTTTATGGCGGGTGCGGGGTATTACGGACTGACGGCGGGCAATGATGTTTCGCTTACCGTATTGTTTGCATTTTATTCCATGAGCGTGGCTTTTTACATGCCTACATTGGCTCTGTCCAACTCGGTGGCATATACTGCGCTTGATAAGGCAGGACTTGATACAATCAAATCTTTCCCTCCGATTCGTACTTTTGGAACCATCGGATTTATTTGTTCGATGTGGCTGGTAGATTTGCTTGGCTTTCAAGATAATTACATGCAGTTCTTTACATGTGCCGCGTGGGGAGTAGTTTTAGCAGCTTATGCTAATACTTTGCCCGATTGCCCAGTAAATCGGGAAGCCGGCGAAAAGAAATCGCTGGTCGAGGCATTAGGCCTGCGTGCTTTTCTGCTGTTTAAAAATAAAAGAATGGCGATATTCTTCGTTTTCTCCATGTTGCTGGGGGTGTCTCTCCAGATAACCAACGGATTTGCCAATCCTTTCATAACCAGTTTTAATGCACTGCCCGAATATGCCGATACCTTTGGTGTACAACATGCCAACTTGCTGATTTCTATTTCACAGATTAGTGAGACTTGCTGTATTTTGTTGATACCTTTCTTTTTAAGTCGTTTTGGCATCAAGAAAGTGATGCTTATAGCGATGGGGGCATGGGTATTACGTTTCGGATTGTTCGGACTGGGCGATCCGGGTAATGGAGTCTGGATGTTCATTCTTTCGATGCTGGTTTATGGAGTGGCTTTCGATTTCTTCAATATTTCAGGCTCGTTGTTTGTCGATAAAGAGACCGACTTGTCTATCCGCTCAAGTGCGCAAGGGTTGTTTATTATCATGACAAACGGTATAGGCGCTACCGTCGGTACGTTGAGTGCTCAAGCCGTAGTAAATTATTTTGTCGATTTCGACAGCTCTCTGCCTCAGGTTGAAGGCTGGAGCTGTGCGTGGTTTGTATTTGCTGCTTATGCGTTAGTGGTAGCTGTTGTTTTTGCTTTTGTATTTAAAGATAAATATGAACATATCAATAAAGTTTCTTCAAAAGGAGAGCAAGTAAAATGAAAGAAGTAGAATTAAAGTATTTGGATATGTCAACAGTATTGAAGCCATCGGACGCTTATGCTGTTGTTTTGGAAGAAATCGGGGGTGCACACCGTAGGTTGGCTTTAATTATCGGAACTTGGGAAGCTCAAGCGATTCGGGTTGTACAGATGCCTTACCGTATGCCTCGTCCGTTTACGCATGATTTGATTTTAGATATTTTACACGAAGAAGGTATGTTTATCCGTAAAGCCTTGATTTATGAGGTAAAAGATGGTGTGTACTATTCGTACCTTTATATTACGCGCTCAGACAATACTGAATTTAAAATAGATGCCCGTACCACTGATGTCATATCTTTGTCGTTGCGCAAGATGTTCCCGATTTATGTGTATGAAGATATTCTGGAACGTGAAAAGTTGCGCGATTTGATGTCAGACCAAACGTTTGGCTTGACGGTGAACTCTGTTGATATGAAGATGCTGAAAACGGCATTGGAGGAAGCAGTTAGCCGCGAAGATTATGAAACGGCTTCGCAGTTACGCGATGAAATCAAGCGTAGGGAAGAGACCGATACGGACGACGAACAGACGGAATGATTTTGCACCTTTAAATTCTATATTTTATGAAAACACAACTTAGAAATTGGACCTTATTATTGGTCGTGACGTTATTGGCAGTAGCCTGCTCAACAGAAAAGAAACAGTATGTAAACGTAATTCCTGCTGATGCGTCGTTAGTCGCTTCTTTCAATATGCGGCAGATGATTGAAAAGTGCGCACTCTCAGAAGCCGACACCAAGCAGTTGCAAGACGAAATCGGGAAAGCAATCAAAAATGAAATGGCTGGCAATGATGTTGATCTGATCAACAAAATCATGGCCAATCCGTCTGAAAGCGGTATCGACTGGCGAGAAAATTTATATGTTTTCGCAATGCCCGGAGGTAATATTACAGGAATTGTTGTGGCTGTATCGGACAAGAGCAAGTTGGAAGAGGCTATGAATGTACTGGTGAGCCAAAATGCTTGCAAGCCCTTTAAGGATGGAGCCGGTTTTTCTTATACCACGGTTGAAGAACAGTCGTTGATTGCTTATAATGAAACGACCTTGTTGGTGCTTCTGTCTCAAGTTTCGGAAGAGGTAGAAACGTTGGAAAGCAAAGCGGATGAGTGGCTGAATGCGTCGGAGAATACGTATGCTGAAACCGAATCTTTTAAAAAACTTGTCGAAATAGGAGGAGATATTGCCCTTATCGCCTCAACGGATATATTACCGCAGCAATACTTGTCAATGGTAAAAATGAGTTTGCCCGAACAAATCGACTTAAAAAATATCAAGTCGGCAGTTGCCGTTCGTTTTGAGCAGGGGAAAATGATAATGGATGCAGAGAATTTCTACACCGATAAGACTGTTGAGTCGATGGTAAAAGAGCAAATGAAAATATATGCCGGAAAAGTGGATGATACATTCATGGAAAAGTATCCGAACGATGCAATGTTGTGGATGGGTATTAACCTGAACGGAAAAGAGTTGTATACTTATTTGCTGAACAATAATGTGTTAGGCACAAAACTGAAAAGCGGTTCATTGCCTATCGATGTAGAAAAAATGGTGAGCGCTATCGACGGTCAGGTTGCTTTGGGTATAGGTTCGGATGCTTCGATTCCATCCATCGGACTTTATGCAGAAGTCAACAATGATGATTTCTTACAGGATTTGTCACAATGGAAACCGATACTGGATTTGCAGAAAATCAGTTATGGAGTAGAAGATGGAGTGTTTTATTTGACCAATCAGAAAGAAGTTTCAGCTGAAAATTCCTTGAAGAAAGCTCCGTGGGCAAGAGAAGCAGACGGCAAGTTATTTTTCATGATGATTGATTTCCGCTCATGGGGAGGACTGTTGGCAAGTCAGACCCGCGGCGTTGAAGGAGCGGTTATTAAGATGTTGTCTGAATATATCGACTATGTTACGGTGAGTGCTGACGACGCTACACACTCATCGCTTACATTCATTATGAGAGATAAAGAAAAGAATGTCTTGGAACAATGGGTGAACGCCGTGAAGAAAATGAATGGAATGAACGAGTGAGTTTTCGCGGAAAACCTTTATCTTTGTGCGTAAGTTAGATTAAAGAAAAGAAACTATATGCACGTATTTTATACTCCGGATATTACCGTCGACGGAGAGTTGCCGGAAGAAGAGGCAGGACACTGCCTTCGGGTGTTGCGCTTAGGCGTAGGCGATGAGGTGATGCTTACCGACGGTAAAGGATTTTTTTATAAAGCGGTAATCACTGCCGCTACGGGCAAGCGTTGTCAAGTGAAGGTGGTCGAAACCATTGGTCAAGCTCCGTTGTGGAACGGTCATCTTCATTTGGCAATGGCTCCCACTAAAAATATGGACAGAATCGAGTGGTTCGCAGAAAAAGCTACTGAAATAGGGTTTGATGAACTGAGTTTTGTGAACTGCCGTTTTTCCGAGCGCAAGGTTATCAAGACCGAACGCATTGAAAAGATAGTGGTTTCGGCAGTAAAACAATCGCTGAAAGCACGTAAGCCTCTTGTGAACGAATTGACAGATTTCGGGAAATTTATTCAGCAAAAGTTCGAAGGCCAGAAGTTTATTGCCCATTGTTATGAAGGCGAAAAACCACTGTTGAAAGATGTACTCATCCCCGGAAAAGATGCTGTGGTTTTAATCGGACCTGAAGGCGATTTCAGTCCGGAAGAAGTTCAGAAAGCAGAAGCTGCCGGCTTTCAAGCTATCAGTTTAGGGAAATCTCGCCTGCGCACCGAAACGGCTGCGTTGGTGGCGGTACATATCATGAATTTATTTAATCAGAATTAGCATGAGACGGTATAATGTTGCGATATGGATAGGAATCTTCATGCTGTTGCTTGCATCGTGTACCGACGGTAGTAAATATGTTTTAGCCTTGCCGGACGATGCGGCATTGGTGGCTTCTGTCAACCTGAAAACGCTTTCTCAGAAGGCGGGATTGAACGATGAAAAGGAAAAAAGCGTAGCCCGGAAACTGAAAGCCGTATTGGGAAGCGATTTAAGTTCTCAGGAGTTGGTAGATAAAATCATACAAAACCCTTCGGAAAGCGGTATCGCATTGGAAGATAACATCTATTTTTTTGTGAGGAAACAGGCTGCCTCTGCCGGCGTGTTGGCACGTGTGTCAAGCCGGAGCGCGGTTGCAGATTTGCTGGAGGCTTTCCATGAACAACAACTGTGCGGTGCTTTGCGTGAAAGCGGAGGATGTACATGGACGGTGATGGGGAATACCCTGATCGCTTACTCCGATATAGCTTTGGTGGCTATGACTCCTTTGCAGCAAGGCGAAGCGAAAGACTTGCAATATCAGGCAGAAAGACTGTTGCGCCAAAAAGAAGGGGAAGGGTTTGCGTCGACTCCCGATTATCAAAAGATGATGGAATCAAAAGGCGATATCGTTACGCTTGCTTCGCTGGAGTTGCTTCCGTCTGAATATGTTACCCCGCTGACAATGGGAGTCTCGGCAGAGTTGAAACTGAAAGACGTGAAGGCGTTGGCTACACTGAGCTTTGAAAACGGAAAGGCAGTGGCAGACATTATTCCTGTAATAACAGACGGGGTGATGAATGATTTGCTGGAGAAACAATTAAAGGCTTGCTCAGTCTTGAAAGGACATTATCTGGATACATTTTCTTCAAATACGGGAGTGTGGATGGCAATGAACATCGATGGCGGGCAAATCTTCAGCCTGCTGAACGAAAACCCTACGATGCGCCGCCAGTTCAAAACATCAATGATTCCGCTTGATTTTGCTGCAATCTTCAATGCGGTGAAAGGCGATGTAACAATCGCTTTCCCGAATCCTTTGCGCAGTCGTGACTTCATAATGTATGCCGATGTAGTAAACCGCGATTTCCTTCAAACGTTCGAAGCACTTAAACCATTGGTTGCAATGAGTGGAGGACAGGTAAAGTTACTTAATAAAGGTCAAGATGCATACGAGTTTCGGGCTGTCGATGCTGCGATGCTGAATTTGGGAAAAGGTCCGATGGCTCTCTGGTTCGGGGTGAAAGACAATCGCTTTTATCTGACAAACAATGACCAACTGGTAGGAAAGAAACCTTTGGGATGGTCGTTGCGTGATACTGAATGGGGAGGCGGAGTGACCGGAAAACGTTTCTTTGGCGCAGTGAATTTTGCCGGAATGACGGGAGGTCTGGGATATCTCACGGCAGAATCGCCCGATGGAAAGAACATCCATATCGAATGGGTGATGAAAGACAAGCAGGTTAATGTATTGCAACAATTAGTGCAAATAGTAGGTTTTTAAGACGTAATTAGAGTGAATACGATTGAATTACAACAAACATTGCCGGAAGTGTTTGCCGGACGAGACAGCATCGTTTCGGATATTTGGCATAAACAGGTAGCCTTACAGCGCGGAAAGACTTACCTGATTGAGGCTGCTTCGGGGACGGGAAAGTCTTCTTTGTGCAGCTTTATCTACGGATACCGCCGCGATTATCAGGGAATTATTTGTTTCGACGGAGAAAATATACGCAACTATTCGGTGTTCCAGTGGGTTGCTGTCCGCAAACGTTCGATAAGTATGCTCTTTCAGGAACTTCGTTTGTTTGGTGAACTGACTGCGTGGGAGAACGTCCAGTTGAAAAATACCCTTACCGGCTATGCCGATAAGAAGCAAATCAGACAGTGGTTTGAGGCATTGGGAATTTCCGATAAGTGGAATGAAAGGATAGATAAAATGTCATTCGGGCAGCAACAGCGGGTAGCCTTTATCCGCGCATTGTGCCAGCCTTTTGATTTCATTTTTTTAGATGAACCGATCAGCCACCTTGACGATGGGAACAGTCGGATTATGAGTGAAATTCTTATCGAAGAAACTAAAAAACAAGGGGCGGGAATCGTGGTTACGTCTATCGGCAAACACCTCCCGCTAAATTATGACAGAATTATTTCTTTGTAACTATGGTTTGGAAATTACTGAAACAGCATATCAGTGCGGCACAGTTGGCGGGATTCTTTTTTGCCAATCTCTGCGGAATGGTTATCGTGTTGCTTAGCGTACAGTTTTATGGTGATGTGTTGCCTGTATTCACACAGGGCGACAGTTTCATGAAGAAAGATTACTTGGTGGTAAGCAAGAAAGTCAGTACGTTAGGCTCGGTGGTGGGGAAGAGCAGCACCTTCTCGGAAGGGGACATTGCCGATATGGAAGAACAACCCTTCACGAAAGCTGTGGGAACTTTCACGCCTGCACGGTTTAAGGTGTACGGCGGACTGGGTGTACAAGGTATGCAACTGTCTACGGCTATGTTTTTTGAGTCTGTTCCAAACCGCTTTGTCGATGTGAAGTTAAACGATTGGACGTTTAAAGAAGGGCAGGAAGAAATTCCGATTATCATCCCGCGCAATTATTTGAATCTTTATAACTTCGGATTTGCCCAAAGCCGGAATCTTCCGCAGTTATCCGAAGGGGTGATGGGGATGATGTCTCTCGACATCCGTATAAGCGGACGCGGGCAGGTAAAAGCCATGAAAGGACGTATCGTGGGATTCTCAAACCGCCTGAACACCATTCTTGTGCCTGAAGACTTCATGCTGTGGGCGAACCGCACGTATGGGGATAACGAAACAAACCGTCCCTCACGTTTGATTGTGGAAGTCGATAATCCGACCGACGAGCGTATTGCCCAATACTTTAAAGACAATGGTTATGAAACCGAAGGCGATAAGTTAGACTCCGGAAAAACGGCTTGGTTCTTAAAAGTAATCGTAAGCATCGTGTTATCCGTAGGTCTGCTGATAAGTATTCTTTCTTTCTATATCCTGATGCTCAGTATCTATTTGCTTTTACAGAAGAATACCGTAAAGTTAGAAAACCTCCTGCTCATCGGATACAGTCCTTCGCGCGTGGCTCGTCCTTACCAAGCGATGAGCATCGGGCTGAACCTGCTGGTTTTCGTTCTGAGTATGGCAGCGGTTGTGGCGATTCGCTCGGTGTACCTCGATGTTATTGGGAAAATTTTCCCGGATTTGCCCCCAAGTTCGCTACTGTCCTCGTGCGTGGCGGGCGGCATTCTGTTCTTACTCGTGTCGTGTCTGAACGTTTGGGCAATTCGCCGTAAGGTCAATTCCATTTGGATTCGCAAGTAATTCTTTTCGCAGAGTCGGCAAACGGAGCAGATGCAAAAACCTATTATCGCAAAGCCTTTTGAATCAAGTTTTTATCTTGACGCTCTCAGACTCGGAAATTCTACCGCAAGAATTGCTTGTTTCTATGGGTAAGACTTGGTAACGCTATGGGTAGAAATGCGTGGTCTTAGCGGTAGAATTTTCAAACCCGGCAAATCGAATCCGAACCATCGTTCGTCACGTCGCAAAGACGGAGCGAGTTTTTTGTCGAAATGTATGAGGTTTTCCGTTTTTTCTGTTAACTTTGCGTGATTTTATTAGTGAACAAAAGTCATGAGGAGGAATAAAAAAAACTGGAAAGTTCCAAAAGGTGCGGAATTGACAGAATTAGATAAGAAGGTGCTTTTCTATCAGGATAGGGGGCATCTGGTTCCTACACGCGAATTGATTAAGACTCCCGAACAGATAGAAGGCATCCGCCGGAGCGGGATTATCAATACCGGAGTTTTGGATTTGATTGAAAAAGAAATCCATGCCGGAATGAGTACGGCGGACATCGACAAGCTGGTTTACGATTATACGGTAAGCCACGGGGCGATTCCCGCTACGTTAGGTTATGAGGGGTTCCCCAAGAGTTGCTGTACTTCGATTAACGAAGTGGTTTGCCACGGAATACCGAGCGAGGAGGAGATTTTGGAAGAAGGCGATATAATAAATGTAGACTGTACCACGATATTGGACGGTTATTATGCCGACGCTTCTCGCATGTTTGTTATCGGCAAGACTACTCCGGAAAAGGAGAAGCTGGTGCGTGTGGCGAAAGAGTGCTTGGAAATCGGGATGGAAGCCGCCCGCCCTTACGGTTTTGTGGGCGACATCGGTCATGCCATTGAGAAACATGCCAAGAAAAACGGGTTTTCGGTGGTACGCGATTTGTGCGGTCACGGCGTAGGTGTGGAGTTTCACGAAGAACCGGATGTGGAACACTTCGGAAAGAAAGGTACCGGTATGTTGCTGGTTCCGGGAATGGTGTTTACCATCGAGCCGATGATAAATATGGGTACTTGGGAAGTCTTTATTGATGAAGAAGATGGCTGGACGGTAGTGACCGAAGACGAACTTCCGTCGGCACAATGGGAGCATACTTTCGTAATGACGGAGCATGGTCTCAAGATATTAACACATTAATATATATAATAGAAGAAAATGGATACGATTATATTAGGCATAGAGTCATCGTGCGACGACACCTCGGCTGCCGTGATTAAAAACGGCGTATTGCTGTCGAGCGTCATAGCCAGCCAAGCCGTTCATGAGGCATACGGGGGAGTGGTGCCCGAATTGGCTTCGCGTGCCCACCAGCAGAATATCGTGCCTGTGGTACACGAGGCTTTGAAGCGTGCCGGGGTGACGAAAGAAGAACTGAGTGCCGTAGCTTTTACCAGAGGTCCGGGGCTGATGGGGTCTCTGCTGGTCGGCGTTTCCTTTGCTAAAGGGTTGGCGCGTTCGTTAGGCATCCCGATGGTAGAAGTAAATCACTTGCAAGGCCATGTATTGGCTCATTTCATAAAAGAACCCGATGTAGAGTCGGCTCATCCCCAATATCCTTTTATCTGCCTGCTGGTATCGGGCGGAAATTCCCAAATAATCCGTGTAAATGCTTATAACGAGATGGAAGTGCTGGGTCAGACGATAGACGACGCGGCAGGAGAAGCCATCGACAAATGTTCGAAGGTGATGGGACTGGGGTATCCGGGAGGTCCGATAATCGATAAACTTGCCCGTCAGGGTAATCCGAATGCGTTTACATTCAGCAAACCTCACATTGCTGGTTATGATTACAGTTTCAGTGGCTTGAAAACATCATTCCTGTATTCATTACGCAACTGGCTGAAAGAAGACCCTGATTTCATAGAACATCATAAGACAGACCTTGCTGCCTCGCTGGAAAAAACCATCGTGGATATCTTGATGGATAAATTGCGCAAGGTGGTAAAAGATACGGGAATCAACGAAGTGGCAGTGGCCGGGGGAGTTTCGGCGAATAACGGATTGCGCAATGCCTTCCGCGAACATGCGGCAAAGTATGGTTGGAACATCTATATCCCGAAGTTCGGTTATACTACGGATAATGCCGCCATGATAGCCATTACCGGTTATTATAAGTTCTTGGATAAAGATTTTTGTTCGATAGATAAGCCCGCATACTCACGGGTAACAATAAAGTAATACATTAAAATAAAGAGTTTATGTCAGTAGAAACCAAAACATTAAGTAAAGAGATTAGTGAAATATTCTGGAGAGAAGGTTTTACTCTGGCTACCGCCGAAAGCTGCACGGCAGGAAACGTGGCAGCCATTATCACAGCCATACCGGGCAGTTCCCGCTTTTATAAAGGGGGAATCATCGCTTATGCGAACGAAGTGAAGGAAAACCTGCTTCATGTGAAAACAGAAACGTTAGAAGCACATGGCGCTGTGAGCGAGGAAACTGTAACAGAAATGGTTTACGGAGCCATGCAGACATTGAGTACCGATTATGCCATTGCCACATCGGGTATAGCAGGTCCGGCAGGAGGTACTCCCGACAAGCCCGTAGGTACAATCTGGGTGGCAGCAGGCAATAAGTCGAAAGTGATTACAGCGAAACTTACGGAAGACGACGGACGTGAGAAAAATATCCAAGCTGCAACGAAAAAAGCCCTTCAATTACTCTTAGAACTGTGTCAAGAGCAAGAGAATGAGGCGTAAAAGCTAAAATGTTGGCAAAAAGTTTGTGTATATAAAATAAAATCGCTTACTTTGCACTCCGTTTGAAAGAAGCATGAATAAAACTATAAAAACTTAGATAGAAATGTCAAAAATTTGTCAAATTACCGGAAAGAAAGCCTTGAATGGCAACAATGTTTCACACTCAAAAAGAAGAACTAAAAGAACGTTCGATGTGAACTTGTTTACAAAGAAATTTTATTATGTAGAGCAAGACTGTTGGATTAGTCTGAAGATTAGCGCTAACGGTTTGCGTACTATTAACAAGAAAGGCCTTGATGCAGCGCTGACAGAAGCAGTTGAAAAAGGTTATTGCGATTGGAAAAGTATCAAAGTTATTGGTTAATTAAAAGGAGAGAAAGACTATGGCGAAGAAAGCTAAGGGTAATAGAGTACAGGTAATCCTTGAATGCACTGAAATGAAGGATAGTGGTATGCCGGGAACTTCTCGTTACATTACAACTAAAAACAGAAAAAATACCACAGAAAGATTGGAATTGAAAAAGTACAATCCTATTTTGAAGAGAGTAACAGTTCATAAAGAAATTAAATAATAACAGACCATGGCAAAGAAAACAGTCGCAACCCTTCAAACAGGTAAAGAAGGTCGTTCTTATACAAAAGTTATCAAAATGGTTAAGTCTCCGAAAACCGGTGCTTACATTTTTGATGAACAAATGATTCCTAACGAAAAAGTACAGGAACATCTGAAGAAATAATTACGCATTGAGAACAAATCAATAAAAAGTTCCTTTCATGTTTAGAATGAGAGGAACTTTTTTTGTATGTCTTCAATATTTCGTATATCTTTGTATCTGAAACAGATAATAAATACAGATTGTATGGGATTTTTTAGTTTTTTCTCGAAGGAAAAGAAAGAGACTTTAGACAAAGGATTATCTAAAACCAAAGAGAGCGTATTCGGTAAAATAGCCCGTGCCATTGCCGGGAAATCGAAGGTAGACGACGAGGTGCTGGATAATCTGGAGGAAGTTTTGATTACTTCGGATGTGGGTGTGGAGACCACATTGAATATTATCAAACGTATTGAGGCGCGTGTAGCCAAGGATAAATATGTTGATACGAATGAATTGAATAATATTCTTCGTGAAGAAATAGCTACTCTGCTTACTGAAAATAACACGGTAGATGCAGACGATTTCAGCGTTCCGTCGGGCAAGAAGCCTTATGTTATCATGGTAGTAGGGGTGAACGGAGTAGGTAAAACCACCACTATCGGTAAATTGGCTTATCAATTTAAAAAAGCAGGAAAATCGGTTTATCTGGGAGCTGCCGATACGTTCCGTGCAGCTGCAGTTGAACAGCTGGTTATTTGGGGCGAGCGTGTAGGAGTCCCGGTTGTCAAGCAAAAAATGGGTGCCGACCCGGCTTCGGTTGCTTTTGATACATTAAGCTCGGCTGTGGCAAATAATGCGGATGTGGTGATTATTGATACGGCAGGACGTTTGCATAATAAAATCGGTTTGATGAACGAGCTGACCAAGATAAAAAACGTAATGCAGAAAGTCATTCCCGACGCTCCTCATGAAGTGCTTTTGGTGCTTGATGGATCAACCGGTCAGAACGCCTTTGAACAGGCTAAGCAATTTACTTTGGCAACAGAAGTCAATGCGATGGCGATTACTAAATTAGACGGAACAGCTAAGGGAGGAGTGGTTATCGGAATTTCCGACCAGTTTAAAATCCCGGTAAAATATATCGGGTTAGGTGAAGGTATAGAAGATTTGCAAATTTTCCGTCGCCGGGAGTTTGTGGATTCATTGTTTGGAACAACAGCTAATAAATGAAAAAAAATACGATAGATATCATAACCTTAGGGTGCTCTAAAAATCTGGTAGACTCGGAGAAACTGATGCGTCAGTTGGAGGCGAGCGGCTATAAGGTTACCCATGACAGTGACAATCCCAAAGGAGAAATAGCCGTTATCAATACGTGCGGATTTATCGGGGATGCAAAAGAAGAGTCGATTAACATGATTCTGGAGTTTTGTCAGGCTAAGGAAGAGGGACGCCTGAAAAAACTTTATGTGATGGGGTGTCTTTCTGAACGTTATCTGAAAGAACTGCAGGTAGAGATTCCGCAAGTAGATAAGTTTTATGGAAAATTTAATTGGAATGACTTGCTTTCCGATTTGGGGAAAAGCTATCACTCTGAGTTTGCTATCGAGCGTCATCTTACTACGCCTGCCCACTATGCTTATTTGAAGATTTCGGAAGGATGCGACCGCCAGTGTGCCTATTGCGCTATTCCCATCATTACCGGCAAGCATGTGTCTCGTCCGATGGAGGAGATTTTAGATGAAGTCCGTATGTTGGTATCCGAAGGGGTAAAAGAGTTTCAGGTCATCGCTCAGGAATTGACTTATTACGGAGTCGATTTGTATAAAAAGCAAATGCTCCCTGAACTGATTGAGCGCATGGCTCAGATACCGGGCGTTGAGTGGATTCGTTTGCATTATGCTTATCCTGCCCGCTTTCCGAAAGAATTGTTCCGTGTGATGCGCGAACATGACAACGTTTGTAAATACATGGATATTGCTTTGCAGCACATCAGCGATAACATGTTGCAGCGGATGCGTCGCCATGTCAGCAAAGCCGAGACTTATGAACTGATTGAGCAGTTCCGTAAAGAAGTGCCCGGCATTCATCTGAGAACCACGCTGATGGTGGGATTTCCGGGCGAAACGGAGCAGGATTTCGAGGAACTGAAAGACTTTGTCCGTAAAGTTCGTTTCGACCGCATGGGGGCTTTTGCCTATTCGGAAGAAGAAGGAACATACTCGGCAAATAAATACGAGGATAATATCCCTGACGAGGTGAAACAGCAGCGCTTGGATGAACTGATGGCTATCCAGCAAGAGATTTCGGCTGAGCTGAGCCACGCCAAGATAGGCAAGACATTTAAAATTATCATCGACCGCAAGGAGGGAGAGTATTACGTGGGCAGAACCGAATTCGACTCGCCTGAGGTAGATCCCGAAGTGTTGGTGAAGGATGAAGGACAGGCATTGAAAATAGGTGAGTTTTATACAGCAAAAATCAACGACGCAGACGATTTTGATTTGTATGCCACTATATTATAATGTTTGTACGGATTATGAATAATAAAGAATTTATCAGTGAACTATCGCGCCGCTTGGGCTATACGGTAAAAGATGCGACAACCGTGACAGATTCTCTTATCGCATGTATAATACAAGACTTGCAAGAAGGGAAGAACGTAACAATCCAGAATTTCGGCACCTTTGAAGTGAAGAAAAAAATGGAGCGTATTTCTGTGAATCCGTTGACCAAGCAGCGTTTCTTGGTTCCGCCCAAGTTAAACCTTTGTTTCAAACCCAACTTGACGTTAAAAGAAAAGCTAAAGAGTAATACTTCTGATGACTGACAAAACCATCCGACAGGATTTAATTGATTTTTTGATTGAACATCATCAAATGGAACCGGCAGATGCAGAAGCGTTTGTCAAGGCTTTTTTCACTCTGATAGAAGAAGCCTTAGTTCGAGACAGATATGTAAAAATCAAAGGATTAGGTACTTTTAAACTGATTGAGGTGAACGCTCGCGAAAGCGTGGATGTCAATACGGGTGAGCGTATACAGATAAAAGAATATACAAAAGTTTCATTCATTCCCGAAGCATCGGTCCGAGATGCTGTGAATAAGCCTTTCGCACATTTCGAAACTGTTCTTCTGAAAGATGATGTTCATTTCAGCGACATGCCGGAGTCTTCAGAAAACGAAGAAAATACGGTTGAGGTACAGGATGTTCCATCTGCCGAAAACGCATCGAATAGCGTCCTTCAGTCTGAGCCTGTGTCTGAGGCTCCGTCTCGCATGGAAAAAAATATTGTTATGCGCTTGCCGTGGTGTATGATTTCTGCTATTTTACTGTTAGGTGTATTGGTTGGCGGAATTGTAGCGTGGATGTTGGGCTCTGGGCGCAGATATATTCCCGAATCAATGTTACATTGTTATTTTGAAAATCAAAAACCGGCAGAGACAATATCTTCTGATAAGCCCGATTCTGTGATGCTTGCTCCGGTTGTAACCGTTGCCGTCCGGACTGATTCGGTAAGTAAAAAATCTGTTACAAAAACGGATGAAAAAGGAAAAACAGCAAAGGAAGAAATTTCAATCCGTAAAGAAAATTTGTCCGACACGGTAGAATATGACATGACAGGAACGAAAACCACTTATACACTCCGTTCGGGAGAAAGTCTTGCCAGAATTTCTTTGAAATTTTACGGCAATAAAAAATTGTGGCCTTATTTGGCGAGGTACAATAAACAAATTATTAAAAATCCTAATAATGTCCCTGTCGGGACAACCATTCGCATTCCCGTTCTTGTGCCGAAAAGGACAAAAAGCGTGGAAAGACCCTCAAATTAAATTTCTTTAGCCCAATTAGGTTTAAATCTGTACCTCAATCTGTATTTTTTAATAAATATTTGTTGTGTCTGTTAATCGAATCCTTTAATTTTGGGGTGCGTTAAAAAACTTTTTGACGCATCGTTTGAGTAATAAAATAGGGATGTCTGCATTCGTCCGATTTCTTACGCTAAAGAGTCTGATAAAAAATGCGGATGCTCCATTAATTGAAATAGAAAAATTAAATAATAAAAAAATTATGGCTGAAGCTATTGACATTCGTGAGCTAAATGAACGCATTGAACGTCAGAGTGCGTTTGTTACAAATCTGATGACCGGTATGGATCAAGTTATCGTCGGTCAGAAACATCTTATAGAATCATTATTAATCGGTCTGTTGTCCGACGGTCATATCCTCTTGGAAGGTGTTCCCGGATTGGCAAAGACTTTGGCAATCAAAACGCTGGCTTCTTTGATTGACGCAAAATACAGTCGTATACAGTTTACCCCCGACTTACTTCCTGCCGATGTTCTCGGTACGATGATATACAGTCAGAAAGACGAACAGTTTATTACTCGAAAAGGGCCTATCTTCGCTAATTTTGTATTGGCGGATGAAATTAACCGTGCCCCTGCGAAAGTGCAGAGTGCTTTGCTTGAAGCCATGCAAGAGCGTCAGGTAACCTTGAGTAAAGAAACCTTCCGCCTGCCTGAACCATTCTTGGTAATGGCTACTCAAAACCCGATAGAACAAGAAGGTACTTATCCGCTTCCTGAAGCGCAAGTCGACCGTTTCATGCTGAAAGTGCTTATCGACTATCCGAAATTGGAAGAAGAGAAAAAGATTATCCGTCAGAATATATCAGGCGAGAAGATAGAAATCCGTCCGATTCTGAGAGCGGAAGATATTATCGAAGCCCGTAAGGTGGTACATCAAGTTTATTTGGACGAAAAAATCGAGCAGTATATTGCCGATATCGTATTTGCAACCCGCTATCCGGAGAAATACGATTTGAAAGATTTGAAAGGTCTGATAGGCTTTGGCGGTTCTCCGCGTGCATCTATCAACTTGGCTTTGGCGGCACGTAGCTACGCATTTATCAAGCGTCGTGGTTATGTGATTCCGGAAGATGTCCGTGCTGTTTCGCACGATGTGCTTCGCCACCGTATCGGATTGACGTACGAAGCAGAAGCGACTAACGTAACGTCTGACGAAATCGTAAGTAAGATTCTGAACAAGGTAGAAGTGCCCTAATGAGCCGGAGTGTTTCGGCTCGCCTGTTATAGCGAAAAGGGCTTATACGTTGTTAAAAGATTAATCTTAAAAGAATGGAAACAAGTGAATTACTAAAGCGCGTCCGTCAGATTGAAATAAAAACGCGCGGACTTTCGAGCAATATTTTTGCGGGGCAGTATCATTCTGCTTTCAAGGGCAGGGGTATGGCGTTTTCGGAGGTGCGCGAGTATCAGTATGGCGATGATGTGCGCGATATAGACTGGAATGTAACGGCTCGCTTTGACAAACCATTCGTTAAGGTATTCGAAGAAGAACGCGAACTGACTGTCATGTTGCTGGTTGATGTGTCGAACAGTTTGGATTTCGGAACGGTAAAGCAGATGAAGAAAAGTATGGTGACTGAAATAGCGGCGACGCTTGCTTTTTCTGCCATCCAGAATAACGATAAAATCGGGGTTATTTTCTTTTCCGACCGTATAGAAAAGTTTATTCCCCCTAAAAAAGGGCGTAAACATATTCTTTACATTATCCGTGAGCTGTTGGATTTTCAACCGCAAAGTCAACGGACAAATCTGCAATGCGCTATTGAGTATCTGACTAATGTGTTGAAGAAGCGTTGTACGGCGTTTATGTTAAGCGATTTTATTGATGAACGCGATTTTAAAAATGCGCTGACGGTGGCAAACCGTAAGCATGATGTGGTGGCTATTCAGGTGTACGATCGCCGAATGGAGGAATTACCGGATATTGGTTTGATGCATGTACGTGATGCGGAAACGGGTCATGAACAGTGGATTGATACCTCATCGAAAGCACTGCGTAAAGCGCATCATGAATGGTGGGTGAAACAACAAGCCAGACTGAATGACACTTTTACGCATTGTAATGTCGATTCGGTTTCGGTGCGTACCGACCAAGATTATGTAAAAGCATTGTTGAATTTATTCGCTAAACGAAACTAAGAGAAAAGATGAAATATACCCTATGTAATAGGTTAAGGGCGTTGAAAGTGTTGGGCTGTATGGCTTTGCTTTTTCTGGCTTCTTCCACGCTCCGCGCACAGGTGACTGTGGAGGCAACTATCGATTCTTTGCAATTGCTCATCGGCGAGCAGGCAAAGGTAAAGCTTGAGGTCAGTATGGATGCCAATCATAAACTGATTCTGCCTGCCGTGCGTGATACGCTGGTGAAGGGAGTTGAAGTTTTGGATGTTGCTAAACCGGATACGCAATTACTTAACGAGAATAAGCGTTGGCTGATATCTCAGGAGTATACCATTACTTCTTTCGATTCGGCTTTATATTATCTGCCGCCTTTTGAAGTTAAGGTTGACAACGAATCTTATCAGTCGCAGGCATTGGCGTTAAAGGTATATTCTGTGCCGGTGGATACACTTCATCCCGACCAGTTTTTTGGGCCGAAGAGTATTCAGGAAGTACCCTTGACATGGAGTGACATTGCCCCGTTGGTATACGCTTTCTTGTTGATGCTCATATTGGGTGCGGTGGCAGTCTTTTTTGTCATCCGTTACCGGAACAATAAGCCTATCATTAAGATTATCAAAATCGAACCCAAGCTGCCTCCTCATCAGGCTGCCATGAAGAAGATAGAAGAAATCAAGGCAAACAAGGCATGGCAGCGTGAAGAACCGAAACTTTATTATACCGAACTTACAGACGTAATCCGTGTATATATAAAGGAACGTTTCGGATTTAACGCGATGGAAATGACTTCTTCTGAGATTATCGAACGGTTGCTTGAAGAAAAAGATAAAGAGTCTATCAATGACTTGAAAGTGCTTTTCGAAACTGCCGATCTCGTGAAGTTTGCCAAGTTCGCGCCTTTGATGAACGAAAATGATATGAATTTGGTTAGTGCTGTTGATTTTATCAATCAAACCAAAAAAGAAGAAGACCCGAATGCCAAGAAAGAACCCACGGAAATTAAGGTGGAGGAAAAGCGTTCGAAACAGGGACGCATTATGTTGTTGTGCAGCATAGCGGTTACGGGTATCGGCGCTGTGATAGCACTTTATGTGGCTATCCGCCATATAATAGCGCTCTTCTTTTAATAAATTAATAGAGTTATGGTTTTTGCAAATATTGAATATCTGTTTCTGCTACTGCTTCTTATCCCATATATAGTATGGTATATCATGAAGCGTAAAAAAACGGAGCCTACCATGCAGGTTTCTACGACGCGTATGTATATGAATGCGCCTCGAAGCTGGAAGGTATGGCTGCTTCACGCCCCGTTTGTATTGCGGATTGTTACTTTTGTGATGATAGTGTTGGTATTGGCACGCCCGCAGACTACCGATAATTGGCAGAATACGGAAATAGAAGGAATAGACATCATGCTGGCGGTAGACGTTTCTACCAGTATGCTTGCTGAAGATTTGAAGCCGAATCGTATTGAGGCGGCAAAACAGGTGGCATCGGAATTTATCAATGGTCGTCCGAACGATAATATCGGTTTAACCATCTTTGCGGGAGAGGCTTTTACCCAATGTCCGCTGACGGTTGACCACGGTGTGCTTCTGAATCTTTTCCGCAGCGTAAGTTGCGATATGGTGCAGCGTGGAATGATAGAAGATGGAACGGCATTGGGGATGGGACTTGCCAACGCCGTAAGCCGACTGAAAGATAGCAAAGCAAAATCGAAAGTCATTATCCTCTTGACCGACGGTGTGAATAACCGTGGCGACATTTCTCCGCTTACTGCTGCCGAAATAGCCAAGCAGTTCGGTATCCGAGTGTATACTATCGGAGTAGGAACGAATGGAACCGCTCCTTATCCGATGCAAACTTATGCAGGAGTACAGTATGTTCAGATGCCTGTTGAGATAGATGAACAAACCATGTCGCAAATTGCCGGAACCACGAATGGCAACTATTTCCGCGCTACCAGTAACTCGAAGTTGAAAGATGTATATCGCGAAATAGACAAGTTGGAAAAAACCAAGTTGAATGTAAAAGAGTTCAGCAAGCGCGAAGAGGCCTATGAATTGTATGCACTGATTGCTTTCCTTTGCATTTTGCTGGAAATAGTTTTGCGCAATACCGTATTAAAGAAAATACCTTAAAAAGAGAAAGTTATGTTTCGATTCGGAGAACCTATCTATTTATATTTGCTAATCATACTGCCTTTTCTGATAGCGTTTTATTTGTATTCCAATTATAAACGCCGCAAGAAAATTCGCCGGTATGGTGACCCGGAATTGCTGGCACAATTAATGCCGGATGTTTCTAAATATCGTCCGGATGTAAAATTCTGGTTAGTGTTTGCCGCACTTACGATGGTTATCTTTATGTTAGCCCGTCCGCAATTCGGTTCGAAGATGGAAACGGTAAAACGTCAGGGCGTAGAAACAGTCGTGGCGTTAGACATTTCCAATTCGATGTTGGCACAAGATGTAACGCCCAGCCGTTTGGATAAATCAAAGAAACTGATTTCGCGGCTGGTTGAGACTTTTAATAATGATAAAGTGGCACTGATTGTTTTTGCTGGAGAGGCCTTTACTCAGCTGCCGATAACAAGCGATTACGTATCTGCCAAGATGTTTTTAGAAACTATCAGTCCTTCATTGATAAGTACACAGGGAACAGATATCAGAGGGGCTATCGACTTGGCTATGAAGAGCTTTACTCCGAATGAGGGGGTTGGTAGAGCTATCGTGCTGATAACCGATGGTGAGAATCATGAAGGCGGAGCGGTAGAAGCCGCAAAAGAAGCAGCCTCTAAAGGAGTGCGTGTCTTTGTACTTGGAGTAGGTTCGCCCGATGGAGCTCCCATTCCTACGGAAGGTCAGAACGAGTTCCGGCGGGATAAGGATGGAAACGTTATCGTTACGCGGCTGAACGAACAGATGTGTCAGGAAATCGCACAGGCCGGAAACGGAATGTATGTACGTGTAGACAATACCAATCGTGCCGAACGGGCATTGAATGCAGAAATTAATAAGTTGGCAAAAGCGGATGTCGAAACCCAAGTGTTTACCGAATTCGATGAACAATTTCAGGTGTTGGCATGGCTGGCGTTGCTTTTACTGGCAGCCGAAATCATGATATTAGACCGTAAAAATCCGCTTTTCAAGAATGTGAGACTCTTTAAACGAGATTGAGATAATGATACGCAAGGGATATATATTATTGATGTTGATGTTTGTCTCTGTTTTCGCGTACGGACAGAAAACAGAGCGGGATTATTTGCGAAGCGGAAACAAACTTTATAAAGACAGTTTGTTTGTCAAGGCAGAAGTGGATTATCGTAAAGCGTTGGAGCTAAACCCTAAATCGGCGGATGCCATGTATAACCTCGGTAATTCTTTGCTCATGCAAGAAAAGGCAAAAGAGGCTATGGAGCAATTTGATGCTGCTTCACGCATTGAAAAAGATAAATCCAAATTAGCGCGGATATATCATAACATGGGGGTTATCCTGCAATCGTCGAAACAGCTTCCGCAGTGTATTGAAGCATATAAAGAGTCATTGCGCAACAATCCGAAAGATGATGAAACTCGCTATAATTTGGCCTTGGCACAGAAACAATTGAAAGATCAGCAGCAACAGCAGCAGAATCAAGACCAGAATAAAGAGCAGAAGCAAGATCAAAAGCAGGATGATAAACAGCAAAATAAAGATCAGCAAGACCAAAATAAACAAGAACAGCAACAGAATCAGCAACAGCAGCAACAGAACCAAATGTCGAAAGAAAATGCGGAACAATTGCTGAACGCAGTGATGCAGGATGAAAAGAATGTCCAAGATAAAGTGAAAAAACAAATTCAGGTTCAAGGACGTAAGTTAGAGAAAGATTGGTGATACTGTTTATTGAGTAGATAATATAAAAAATGAAATAAATGAGGAAGATTATTTTCTTACTATTATTAACGGTTACTGCGTGGCAGATGCAGGCTGCAAATAAAGTTACGTTTACTGCCAGTGCCCCTGATGTGGTGGTAAGCGGTGACCAGTTTCGTTTGGAGTTTACAGTTAATACACAGCAGGTAAAGGATTTCCGTGCTCCGTCTATTAGCGGATTCGATGTTTTGATGGGCCCCAGTCGCTCGCAGCAAAGCAGTACGCAAATTATTAATGGAAAAGTATCGTCCAGCCGGTCGATTACCTTTACGTATATTCTGATGGCGGGAAAAGAAGGTACGTATACTATCCCCGCTGCAAGCATAGAGGCTGAAGGAGAAAAGATTTTCTCAAATTCCATACAGATTAAAGTTCTTCCGGCAGATCAATCGACTGGTGGTAATGCCGGAGGAAAGCAAGGAGGCGCTTCTTCCTCTCGTAGCCAGCAAGCGGGCAGTAAAATAACAAAGGATGATTTGTTTATCACAGCTACGGCAAGTAAAACAACTGTACACGAGCAGGAAGCTATTTTATTGACTTATAAAGTATATACGCTGGTAAACCTCCGTCAACTGTACGGCAAGATGCCTGATTTGAAAGGATTCCACACTCAGGAAGTACAACTTCCCCAGCAGAAAACTTTCAAACTGGAGCATTATAAAGGGAGAAATTATAATACAACCGTATGGAGCCAGTATATCTTGTTTCCGCAGCAGACTGGTAAATTGGAGATTCCCTCTATTACTTTCGATGGCGTAATAGCACAACAGACTTTCTCGGAAGATCCGTTTGATGCCTTTTTTAACGGGGGCGGATATGTAGAAGTAAAAAAGAAAATCGTAACCCCGAAACTGACTATCAACGTAGAACCGCTGCCGGCTAAACCAGCCAACTTCTCTGGCGGAGTAGGAGATTTTAAAATTTCTTCATCAATTAATGCTACTGAGGTCAAGACGAATGACGCTGTAACTATTAAGTTGACGCTGAGCGGAGTAGGAAACATGAAGTTAATCAATACGCCCGAAGTGAAATTCCCGCAGGATTTTGAAATTTACGATCCGAAAGTCACGGATAATTACGACCTGACAAATAATGGATTGAGCGGAACGAAGACTTTTGAGTATTTGGCCATTCCGCGTCATGCCGGTAACTTTACTATTCCGCCGATTGAGTTTACTTATTTCGACCTGAAGAGTAATTCTTATAAGACACTGAAAACGCAGGCGTATAATCTGAAAGTGGAAAAAGGACAGGGAAATGCCGACCAAGTGATTTCCGACTTTACCAATAAAGAAAGCGTCAAAGTGCTTGGTAAAGACATACGCTTTATTAAGCTTGGCGACACGACATTGTATCCGAAAGGTAAATTCTTCTTCGGAACAGTGGGATACTATTTATGGTATATCATACCGTTGCTGTTGTTTGTTGTTTTTGTCATTCTGTATAGAAACCGTGCGAAAGAAAATGCAAATGTGGCAAAAATGAAGACCAAGAAAGCAAACAAGGTAGCTACCAAGCGTATGAAGCTGGCTGGTAAATTATTGGCTGAAAACAAGAAAAATGAATTCTACGACGAAGTGCTGAAGGCTTTGTGGGGATATATCAGTGATAAGTTAAGTATTCCGGTTTCGCAGCTTTCAAAAGACAATATTGAAGCTGAGCTTGCAAAATATGGCGTGAGCGAAGAGCTGGTAAAAGAATTTATTGCTGCACTGAATGAATGTGAATTTGCCCGCTATGCTCCGGGAAATGAAAGCGAAGCAATGGATAAAGTTTATTCCGCATCCGTTGAAATCATCAGTAAGATGGAAAACAATATTAAACACTAAAAAAAACAGGAAAGGATGAAAAGATTATTTGTCGTATACGTGTTTTTATTAAGTCTTGTCCAACTGGTATCGGCTGCCTCGGCAAAAGAGGAAGCCGACAAAGCTTATCAAGACAATGACTTTAAAGGAGCTATTGAGAAATACGAGGCCATCTTAAATGCCGGAGATGAGTCGGCAGATATTTATTATAACTTGGGAAACAGTTATTTTAAAGATAAGAATATGGCAAAAGCCATACTCAACTATGAGCGCGCTTTGTTGCTGAATCCGGGCGATTCTGACACCCGGTTTAATTTGGAAATGGCTCGGAGCAAGACTGTCGATCAGATTACGCCCGCCAGTGAAGTGTTTATTGTAACATGGATAAACGCGCTCACCAACCTGATGAGTGAAAGCGGATGGGGCAGACTTGGTATCATTTCTTTCATACTGCTTTTGGTGGGAATGGTTTTCTATATTTTCGGCAATCGGATATGGGTGAAAAAAGTGGGATTTATTTCGGCTTTCGTATTGTTGCTGGTCACGATATTTGCCAATGTCTTTGCCGGTCGGCAAAAAGAAGAACTGGTAATCCGTAACGGGGCAATTATAATGAGCCCTACGGTGACAGTAAAAAGCACGCCCGATGAAAGTGGGACAGATTTGTTTGTACTTCACGAAGGAACCAAAGTATATATCGAAGATAATTCGATGACAGAGTGGAAAGAAATCCGCTTGGAAGACGGTAATAAAGGTTGGGTGCAGACGAAAGCTATTGAAGTTATTTGATACGTTCCATTATGATTGACATACAGCAACTTATTGATTTTGATAAAGAACTATTGCTTACCTTGAACGGAAGTCACTCCTTGTTCTGGGATGGAGTGATGTGGGTGGTAACCAGCACAGCTACTTGGATTCCGGCTATATTGATGCTTTTATATGTTATTTTCAAGAATAATAAGCCTACACAGGCTCTGCTGATTGTCGGGATGATCGCTTTGACCGTAACGTTGGCAGACCAACTTTCATCCAGTATATGCAAGCCTTTTTTCGCCCGTTTCCGTCCTACCCAAGACCCTGAGATAATGTATCTGGTTCATACGGTCAACGGGTATCGGGGAGGCTTGTACGGCTTCATTTCCGGCCATGCCACCAATACGTTTGCGGTAGCTATGTTTGTTTCTCTACTTATCCGTAACAAAGGCTTTACATGGATGATGTTTGTATGGGCAGCCATCCCGTCGTATTCCCGAATCTATTTGGGCGTACATTATCCGGGCGACATCCTCTGCGGGGCAATATGCGGTTGCTGTATTTCACTTCTTACGTACTGGCTTTATAGTTTCCTCCAAAGAAAACTGTTCATCAATAACCGCTACATGTCGACACCCTCTTATGCCACCGACAAGAAAACATACGGTAGCGAAGATGTAAACTTGCTGCATCTTGTCTTGTTGCTTACCTATATTTACGCACTGGTAATGGGAATGATTAAAGCCAAAGTGCTCGATTTCTGATGCTACTTATAGAACCTGTTTGAATTTGTTATAAAAAAAGTCGAAGAACTTACTGTAAAGTTTCTTCGGCTTTTTTGTTGGATATAAATCCCTTTAACTTTCCTGCCTTGCGAAAGCAAGAAATTCTCCGCCGTTATATCCCGAAAAATACTACCGTTAGCGTTGTCCTTTTCTAACGGATGAGTTCACCATTTCTATTCGGAAGACTGACCGGTTTTACCGTTAGCGTTTTTCAAAGCTCCTGACGAAGCCGGAGCGTGTTTTTATGAACTATATGATAGAAATTCAGGCCCGGAAACCGATTTTTGTAAAAATATTATTGATTTTATTTGTCTTGTCAGAATCTTTCATTATTTTTATATCGAGATTTTAAAACAATCAGTCTAACTCTTAAATATGGAACTACTATGAACAGAACAATAACTTTTAACGAGTTGCGTAAAATTAAAGATTCATTGCCCACCGGAAGTATGCACCGTATCGCCGACGAACTGAGCCTGAGCGTAGAAACGGTGCGGAACTTCTTTGGCGGACATAATTTTAAAGACGGTAAAAGTGTAGGTATTCACTTGGAGCCGGGACCGGATGGCGGTTTAGTCATGTTAGACGATACGACAGTGCTTGACAAAGCAATCGCTATCTTAAAGGAACAGCAAAAAGCGTAAAATACCAATCCCAGTCAGCGTGTCCCGATGGCTGGGATTTTTTCTTATATGTTCAACCTTAAAAAACTTGTGTTATGGAAGAAAAACTTGTTACGTTAGCTATTTTGACTTATTCCAAGGCGCAAATTCTTAAAACCGTACTTGAGAATGAAGGTATTGAAGCATATATTCATAATGTGAACTTAATTCAGCCGGTTATTTCATCGGGAGTACGAATCCGTATTAAAGAAAGCGACCTGCCGCGTGCTTTGAAAATCATTGAAAGTTCGGCTTGGCTGGCAGATGAAGTGGTAAAAGAAGAGCCTCAGAAAGCGGAACGCCGCAGCAAGAAGATATTAATTCCGATAGATTTTTCAGGGTATTCTTTAAAGGCGTGTGAGTTTGGGTTCAATTTTGCCAATGAAATTCATGCCGAAGTTGTTCTGATGCACGTGTATTTCAGTCCGGTATACATGCCGAGCCTGCAATATGCTACGGAGGGGTATGGCATTCCTTTCGAAAAAGAAATGGGCATTAAAAGCATGTTGGATAATATACACGAGCAGTTGAATAAACTTGTCGAGCATATCAAAGAAAAGATAAATAGCGGTGAGCTTCCGTCTGTGAAGTATACTTGCCTGCTGCGTGAGGGAGTGCCCGAAGAGGAAATCCTTCATTATGCCCGCACAGAAGAACCGCTTATCATCATTATGGGCACCCGCGGAATGGGTGAGAAGGAGCTGGACTTAATAGGTAGTGTGACGGCGGAAATTATTGACCGTAGCCCTACGTTTGTTTATGCGATTCCGGAACATGTTAAGGCTAAGAACTTTAACGAAATACATAAGGTTGGGTTTATTACCAACTTTGACCAGCGCGACCTGATAGCGTTTGATTCGCTCATTACGACTTTTCAAAACTATAAGTTCGACATTTCATTTATTCATCTGAATACAAACGAGCAGCGTCGTACGTGGAATGAAATAAAGCTCGCAGGTATTAAAGAATATTTCAAGAAACAATACCCGCAGTTAAACATCAGTTATAATATAGTGACGGAAGACCATTTGCTGAATAATTTAGATGTATATGTAAAAGAAGAAAATATAGACGTGCTTTGCATTACGAATTATAAACGGAATGTATTTGCCCGTCTTTTTAATCCGAGTATTGCACGAAGAATGATATTCCATTCTAATACGCCCATACTGGTTATTAAATAATTAAAACACATTCAGCCACAGGTTTACGTCCGAAGCAGGTCATTGCGTAAACTTGTGGCTGTTTTTTTGGGGAGGGAAAGGGAATGGAAAGAAAAGTTATTCCGTTCCTTTCATCATCTTTTGCAGTTTTCCGGAGAATACAAAAAGTATGACGGCAGCCGTGCCGCTCATAAACACAAAGAGCATGAAGAAATCGAAAAGATTTTCAACCTGATAGCCTAAAAAGTTTTTACTGATTCCGTTTTCGGGATAGTATCCGCTCAGCATCCCGGCAAATTTGTTGGCAGCCGAGGTGCTGAGATACCATACACCCATCAGCAGCGAAGAAAACCGTACGGGAGAGAGCTTGTAAACTAAAGAAAGCCCGATGGGAGCGAGGCAGAGTTCACCCATCGTGTGAATCAGATACAATCCCGTAAGCCAGACCATGCTTACTTTTACGCCCGGTTCAACGTCTTTCACGCCAAAAGCAATGAACAAGTAACCTAAAGCCAACAGAAACAAGCCGATAGCCTGTTTGCGCGGTGAAGAAGGTTCGATTCCGCGCTTTCCTAAAAACGACCAGATGGCAGCAAACAGTGGGGCAAGGGTAACAATCATAATCGGATTAAACGATTGGAAATAAGCTGCCGGCATCTCCCATCCTCCAATATGACGATCGGTCTGCTCATCGGCAAAGAAAGTCAGCGATGCGCCAGCCTGCTCGTAAGCAGCCCAAAAGAATATGACGAAAAAGGCGATGATATAGATTACCCCGATACGTGCCTGCTCAATGCGTGTCAGCGATTTATCGGTGATAATCAGCAGCGGAACGGTTATGGCAGTGGCGTAGATAAGCGAACCTATCCAGTCGGCATTGTGAAAATAATTGCCGTTTGTTGCGCTCCAATCTATTGAGAACAAAAGGGTCAGCAGGAGAGTGCCTATCACCATACCGCATGTACGTTTCGATGTCGCAGTACGTGGAGCGGTATCATCGGCGTCGCGTTTCGTCTGGGTAGGAACCGCGCCTACGGGATTTCCGTCCGGGTCGCAGATATATTTGTTTTTAAACACTGAAAAAACACTCGCACCCAGCAACATGCCGATACATGCTGCCAAAAATCCCCATTTAAAATCTTCCGGATGTCCGGTGTTTCCCACCAGCCCGCAGATAAGCGGAGCAAGGGTAGACCCTACGTTTACGCCCATATAGAAGATGGTAAAAGCAGAATCCTTGCGCGTATCGTCTGCCGCATACAGCCTTCCTACCATCGTGGAGATGTTCGGTTTGAAAAAACCGTTACCCAATATCAGCATTCCTAATCCGCAGAACATCAGCCATTTGGCAAGCGATACCTCATGGAAATAGCAGGCACTGAGAAACAGTAGAAACTGTCCGATTGCCATCGTCAGTGCACCCACCACGATAGAACGCCTGTTTCCCCAGTATCGGTCGGCTATGTAACCACCGATAAGCGGAGTCAGATACACTAATCCTGTATAACTTCCGTAAACTTGTGAGGCTGTTTCTTTGTCGAACAGCAACGCCTGTACCATGTAGAGCATGAACAGCGCACGCATACCGTAGTAACTGAAACGTTCCCACATTTCTGTTACAAATAACAGATAGAGCCCTTTGGGATGTCCTTTTGCTTGATTCATTCTTTTTTGTCTTGATAAATGTTAGTAATTTTCTCGTTCGGAGTACAAAAGTAATAAATCAAGTCTTTAGAAACAAGGAGATGTTACAAGGAATAAAAAAACATGCGTATATTTTGTTTGATATATACGCATGTTTTACTAAAATATCAATATGCGTCAGTCAGGGCTTCCGCATGTTTTTTACCCTTGTGAGCCGCCTGTCCGGACCACAAGAAAGCGTAAATTGCAACTTTATTTTATCAGGGTGTAAGCAGAAGCGATGCGGTTGACAAGTTCGGCAGACGGAGCTGCTGCCAAAAGTTGGAGAACCAAGTCGTTCACATCCGCCTTGCTGTCTAATTTGAGAGCCGTGGTAACGTCCTCGAATGAAGCCTCGTAGTTTCCGTTATTCAGATAGGCTTCGGCACGTGCCTTATAGTTTTCAGTATCTTCCGGATTCAGACGGATTGCTTCAGTCAGGTCGGTAGCTGCCAAAGCCCACTCTTTTAAATTGAGCAACATTGTTCCACGGGTATAATAGGCAAACGAACGGTACTCGTTATCGTCTTGGGGGAGTAACTCCAACGCATTGTTTACAGCGTCCAGCGCCATTTTCATATCGCCATAATAATTACAGATAAGAGCCATATAACAATGGGCATATCCGTTTTGCGGATGTTCGTTGATTTCTGCGTTTAAAAGTTCGTATGCCTTTTCGGGATTTCCTTCGTTCAGAGCTGTAACCCCATTAATATAGTTGGTACTTTCGGGGCGGTTCAGCGTATGTGCATTCACGTATGAGGCTGCAAATAAGCAACAGATTAAAAGGCTTGTCAGTGTCTTCATGGTAGTTTTCATGGTTCGTTTAGTTTTTAACGGCGGCAAAACTATAAAGTTTTCAGAAACACGCAAAGATTTTTTGGTAAAATGTTTCGTTACTATGAAAACTTTGTTACTTTTGTATGTTATTGAACATAAATTGAATAGACTATGGATTCACAACTTAAAGAAATTGTTTGTCATTTTCCTGAAATAACCGGAATATCAGAAATCAAGCCTTTGACTTCCGGTTTGATAAACCAGACTTATCTTGTTTGCACTGCATCGCCTCAGCAGAATGATTACGTGCTTCAGTGTATAAATCATTATGTGTTTAAAGATGTAGCTCTTCTGCAACACAATATTGAATGTGTAACCCGCCATATCCGTCGGAAGTTGGAAGAACGTAACGAGCCGGACATTGACCGGAAAGTGCTCCGTTTTTTGTCGGCAGATAATGGAACTACCTATTATTTTGATGGGGAGCGTTATTGGAGGGCATGTGTGTTTATTCGCAACTCCCGGACGTTGACAGAGGTGAACCCTGAAATGGCTTATCTGGTGGGACTGAAGTTTGGAGAATTTGAGGCGATGTTGGTAGATTTGGACGAACCGTTGGGCGAAACGATTCCCGATTTTCACAACATGGAGCTTCGCATCCGCCAACTGCGTGAGGCTGCTTCGCTCGACAGTGTGGGGCGGAAAGAGAAAGTTGCTTCTTTGATAGCTGATATCGAACGGGATGCCGATGAGATGTGTCGTGCAGAGCAGCTTTATCGAGAAGGTAAACTTCCGAAACGTGTATGTCACTGCGATACGAAGGTAAGCAACATGCTGTTTGATGCCGACGGCAAGGTATTGTGTGTAATCGACTTGGACACCGTAATGCCTTCGTTTGTTTTTTCTGATTTCGGCGATTTCTTGCGTTCGGCTGCTAACACTGCTCCTGAAGATGAGCCGGATTTAAGCAAGGTTCATTTTGACATTGATATATTTAAATCGTTTGCCAAAGGATACATCGCTTCGGCGGGTTCGTTTCTTACTCCGCTCGAAGTAGAAATGTTACCGTATGCAGTGATGCTTTTCCCTTATATGCAAGCGGTTAGGTTCTTGACCGATTATCTGAATGGCGACGTATACTACCGAACACAATATGGAGAGCATAATTATGTCCGTACGTTGGCTCAGTATAAATTATATCAGGAAGTTCGGAAATCCGAATCGGCAATGAAAGCATACATAGCCGGATTGATTTGATTGATACATCGTTTTGAGAGAAAACGCATTGTGGAGACAGGGATTATTGTAGCGTTAGGCTGCAGTTATCCCTGTTTCTTTTAGAGCCTGTCGCTTTAAACGAAGCTCTAAGCAACGCTCTTCTATTTTTTTGTACAAAAAAAACTGTAATTGTGGTAATTATCTCCGCCATACAGGTAGTTGTCTTATTGATACAAACTGTTATTTTTGCAACCAAACAGTTTGGTATATATAAGAAGGATGAAAACAGTCAAAAGATATGCCGTTTGGATAGCCTACTTCTTGATTTATGTAGTGTGGGGTTCTACCTATTATTTTATAGGTGTAGCCTTGCACGGATTTCCTACTTTCTTGTTAGGCGCATTACGGTTCAGTATGGCGGGTGTGTTGTTACTCTTCCTTTGTTTTATCCGTGGCGAACAGGTTTTTCGGCTTTCTCTGGTCCGGCGTTCGGCAATAAGCGGCATTGTCCTTCTTTTTATTGATATGGCAGTTATTATGCTGGCACAACGGTATGTCAGTAGCAGTGTGGTAGCCATCGTAGCTTCCTCTACGGCACTATGGATTATGGTATTTGACATTCCGATGTGGAAGAAAACCTTCAGCAGCGTAACAACAGTCGTTGGCTTGCTGTTGGGATTTATAGGTGTGGGTATGCTTTATGTTGAGCAGATGGGAAAAGAGAGTGCTGTTTATCAGCATGGTGAATATGGTATTTTGATACTGGTAGCCGGATGTATATCATGGTCGTTGGGTTCGCTTTATGCCAAATATCGTTCATCGGCGGTAGAGGGGATAAATGGTTTTGCCGGTTCGGCATGGCAAATGCTATCAGCCGGTATCATGTTCTGGTTATGTTCCGGATTATCGAACGACTGGGAAGAGGTCGATTTTCAAACGATATCGCAGGCAGCGTGGCTGTCATTGATTTACTTGGTAACATTCGGTTCTTTACTTGCCTATTCTGCTTACGTATGGTTATTGAAAGTTCGTCCGGCTACCGAGGTGGCGACTCATGCTTATGTTAATCCTGTGGTGGCTGTGGTTATTGGCGGATTGGGCGGAGAAGACATTACATTTATCCAATTAATCGGGCTGGCTGTTATATTATGTAGCGTTATGTTAGTCAACAAAAAGAAAACTGAATAAAAAAAGGACTTATGAATACAGAAAACATTGCTCCTGTAAAATCGTCGGAACGCTATGTCATTCTTGATGCCTTACGGGGATTTGCGATACTGGGAATTTGCATGGCAAACTATCCGGAATTTTCACTTTATACATTCCAAAGCAGTGAAACGATAAAGGCCATGCCGACATCGGGCATAGACCATGTATTGCGCTATTTGCTTTACATCTTTGTCGACGGAAAATTTTATACTTTGTTTTCACTGCTGTTCGGCATTGGCTTTTCCATTATCATCGCTAATGCTGCACGGAAAGGGGCAAACGGTTTTCAGATATTTTATCGACGGATGGCCGTGCTGACAGTCATAGGCTTTCTGCATTTGATGTTTATTTGGAGCGGCGATATTTTAATGTTGTATGCCCTGTTGGGTATGTTGCTCCCGTTATTCCGCAACGTATCTGATAGGGGACTATTAAAGGTTTCCGCTTTTTTCCTTTTAATTCCTGTTGTTATAGATGCGCTGACAGCATTTTTCGGCATCAGACTTTCTGCTCCGGCAGTTCGTGCGCAGTGGCATTACTGTAATCTTTATGGTATAACAGAAGAAAATTTTGGCTATTGGTTGCGCGATGCGGGCAGTTATAAAGAGGTTTTTCAATTCCTTGTTCAAGGTGCATTAGTCCGTGTGCAGGAATTTGTGGACGGTAACCGCTATTTCAAGGTTTTCGGATTGTTCATTTTAGGTTTCTATATTGGACGTAACCGAATGTACACCGGACTGGAAACCCGTATTGGTTTGTTAAAAACGATAACCCGACTGGGTTTTCTGATTGGACTGCCATTGTCATTGCTTTATGCATGGAGCAGCATGAACGGACATCCGTGGGGAAACGCAATGCATACTTTGATTTATACGATCAGTGTTTATCCGTTGGGGCTGGCTTACTTGTGTGGCATCTGCCTGTTCTATCTCCGAAGAAAAGAAGCAAAGTTATGGAGCTGTCTGGCTGCACCGGGAAGGATGGCGCTGACAAACTATATCGGACAGTCGGTTATTGGTATGTTTTTATTTTATGGTATCGGTTTAGGCTGGGGAGCTAATGTGGGATTGATACAGACAGAAGTAATCGCATTCCTTGTTTACATTTTTCAAATTCTATTCAGTCGTTTATGGCTCTTCGGTTTTCGTTTCGGCTTGCTGGAATGGATTTGGCGAATGCTGACTTATGGCAAAAAGTTTGAAATCCGGAATAATGTTCGCGCTTGAGGTGATTATAGCACAAACATAATTCCGGATTTAGAGATATTAAAACGCTTATTTCTTGCAAAGCGTTTTAAAATCGCAGTAGGTACACTTTTCTTCTGTTTCGGTTTGCGTAAAAGCAATGTCGGGGTGGAAGATGGTCTCAAGCAGCGTACTCAACTGGCTGCGGAACTCTTCCTCGTATCGGCTGAAGTCTTCAACCGGTTCTTTGGGCTTTCGGGGCTCGCCCATCTGAATAACAGGAGAATAACTGTCCGATGCTGCCCGATGGATGTAGAGCAGGGAAGGGGCAACCTGACTGTTGTCTCCTTTCTCCCGAAGTTTCCGACAAACAATGGAAGCATAAAGGAAAGTTTGAAAAACGTAGTTCGAACGTTTCTTTCCCGGTATAAACAGTGATTCTATGTTGGCGGGAATATCGGCATCGCCTCCCGTTTTATAATCCACGATGCGCAGCGTATTGTCTTTGCTGTCCATGCGGTCTATGGTCCCTCCGATGCAGGATTTCAGCATCCCTTTAGGCGTACGGATTTCGATTTGCTCTCTCACAGGAACTTCGGAAGCCACGAATGTGAACGGAGCATAGCGCAGGTCGTTTTGCAAGAGTTGGCGGATGTAACGCACGATAACCTCGAAGTTGATGAGCTGTATGCCGTTATAAAGCGCACGTTCATCTTCCGGTATGTTGAAGAATAACCTCTTAAAACCACTATCGACATAGTTGCGCAGACGCACATCGTCTTTCAGTAAGGCTTCGATAGCCTCCCGGCTTATAGTCTTGCTGCCGTGTGAGGTCAAATCCTTGTAAATGTGCTCAGCAGCATCGTGGAAGATACTTCCGAATTTAGCAGAATCTATTTCTGCACTCACTTCGTCGGGTGTGGAGAGGGAAGCTACATATTGATAATAGAATTTCAGCGGACAATCCATGTAACAATTCAGAGCCGAGGGAGAAAGATAGGTTTTGGGATTCACGCGGATATCGAATCGGCTCTGCATCCGTTTCATTATTTCCGGTGTTTTCTCGACAATGATAGGCGCAGAGCCTTGCGGGGATTGTTCTGCTTCCAGTTGTTTCTTTACTATCGGATATTCCCATTCAATGAGGAACTGAAGCATGAAACGCGACATCTCTCCCCGGTTGATTCCGTCTGTAGCCGTATTATAAAGCAGGGTAACCCGTTCTGCACGCTGTAATAACCGATAGAAATAGTAGGCATAAACGGCAATCTTATGGTCGATGGTGGTCATGCCGAAAGCCTTGCGGAGGTTATATGGTATGAAAGAAGAGTCGCCGCCTGTTTTCGGAAGCTGACCTTCGTTGACCGACAGCATGACCAGATGGCGGAAATCGAGGTTACGTGTTTCCAAAACGCCCATTACCTGTAAACCGATGGCAGGTTCGCCGTGAAAAGGAATGCTTGCCGCAGACATGACGCGCGTAAGCAAACGCTTGAAAGTATCTTGCCGTACATTCAGTTCTCCGCTTTCTGTAAGCGTCCGGAAGCGGTTGACTAATGTGTAGGTCTTGAAAAGCGATTCGCGATACAACTGATTAAACGCATCATCGGCAGATGCGCTCTGTTTGCGGTAGATAACAGCTACCTGTTTGATGACTTCGGAAAGCAAACCGCATAGTTCAAGGTTACTTTGGCAAGGCTTGAATATCTTTCCCAGCACCTCATCTTGTTGCAGCTCCGAAGGGAGAGGGTAGAAACGGTTTCCTTCGGTAAGTGTCTTTTCCAACGTTTCGGCGATGGCGGACAGTTGTCGCGTGTAAGGATGTTTCAATACGCTGATTACTTCATTAAACTGAAAACGCCCGTTGTTCGGGTTATAGCCTGTGGTGTGAAGTTCGGTCAGCGCATTGACAAAACTGTATGCCGGAGTTTGTGAGAGCGGAAAACCCATCGTGATGTTTATATGGCGTATGTTCTCTGGCAGCGAATGTAACACGGGTTGCAGCATCGCTTCGTTGCAGAGTACCACAGCTGTTTCTTTTTCTTCCGCAGTAAGATTCTCCCGAATCCATTGGGGAAGGTAACGGATTTGCCCGTTCTCGGTAGGCGATTCGATGAATGTCACTTCCTTCGGTCTGTTCAGATTATGGAATGCCGATAAAGGAAGTTCCGAAGGGAAATCTTTCAGATTCCGGCGTATGAATTCTCCCGCTTCGTGTGGATTCTTCTCCAGATAAAACAGGTCATAATCCCAATAGAAAAGAGCTTTCCCTGCATCGTTTAAGCGGGAAAACAGCTTGTGTTCCACTTTATTCAGTACGTTGAAACCCACAAAAACATATTTGTCATACGGGAGGTCGGCTACGTCCATCGTGTCAATAACCTTGCGGTAGAGCATTCCCTCGTAAGCGATGCCCTGACTCTCCAACAATGTTTTGTATTGTGTATAAATATCTCCCAGTACATTCCATAACGAAGTAAACCGTTGCTTCAGCTCGGTCATACGGTCGGGAGAAAAATTGTGGAAGAACTGGCTCAGCGCTTCTTTCTGTCCTTCCTCTAAGAAATCATAGTTATCCGTAAGTTCATTTAAATCTTTCAGATTACTGAAAAGCGCATCGGTGTCCGCCAAGTTCTTATCGGCATCATCGAAATCGCTGATAAGCATTTCTCCCCAAAAGTAAAACTCGTCCAGCGATTCTTTACTTCCTGTTATCTGTATGAATATCTTATAAAGGTCGCATACCAATTTTATCGGATCGCCTGTTTGCAGCGATGAAGAGCGGCGGAATAATTCGCTGATGCTGATATAGGCAGGCGACCATAATGGGCGCTGAGACTCCTGTGCCAGATACTCGTTGAAGAATAATCCTGCGCGCTTGTTGGGAAATACGATGGCTACTTTGGTGAAATCGCCATTCAGTTTCTCATATAAATCGTGTGCTACTTGTTTTAAGAATGTTTCCATGATACTTCCTCCAGTTCGTTAGCAAATACATACCATAAATACCCACGGATGTGCTTATAACCCATGTGAGCAAGCAAGTTCATGTACTGGCGTACTTGTTCGTTATATGTCTCTTTTTTATTTCCAAATTTAAAATCAACCACAACTGCCTCGCCGTTTTTCATCATCACGCGGTCGGGACGGCGGGTTTGCATGGTTCCATCCTCGTCGAGATAGATGATGGAACATTCGTTATACAGCGTCCATTCTCCACTATACCAGTCTTTTACTTTCGGATGATTCATCGCCCATGTAGCCAGCTTACGGATTTGCATTTCTTGTTCTTCCGTTTCCAACACTCCTTCAAAGCGCAGTCGCTCAAAGGCTTGAGGCATGTCACTCTCTTTTTCGATGGAAGCAAACACATAGTGAAGCAGTTGTCCCTGACGGATGTATTGCTCCTGATTATCTTCTTCTCCACGAATAAAGTCGGCCGAGCGGTTCGATTGTTTAAACTCTATCTTCGTTTCGAGACTTTCTATCTGCAACGGGAGGGGAGAGGGATGCATAAGCAGGCGGTTGCTCGATTCAGATTGTTCGGTCTTTTCAGATAAACAAAGTTCACCGTATTCAAATACCTCTTCGCCTGTATCACCTTCCTCATTTCCGTCAGACGTCCTTTCCATTTTCAGCGTATTCATTTGAGTGATAGATTCATAGAGTAGAGAAGATACAGTCCCGCGCTGGTTGGCACGGCTCCATATAATCAGATTCTTACAAGCACGGGTGAATGCCACGTAAAGCAGGTTGAGGTTATCTATCCACAACTGGAGACGTTCTTCCTGATAGCTGTTACAGTACACCGAATCCGCCATAGTCGATGAATAGTTTACCGGAACGATATCCAGTTCGTTGAACGGCGGAATGTCTGTTTCTTTTCCCGTTCCTGCCACCGAGCACCAAATAAGATGATTGTTGGTTTCGTTTTCCATCTTCCAGTCGCAGAACGGAAGCAACACGGTATGGTATTCCAATCCTTTCGACTTATGGATGGAAAGAATACGGATGCCGTCTATTTCGCCCGACGGAATGGTCTTTTCGTGTAGTTTTTCGTCCCAAAAAGCAATGAAAGCCGTCAGCTCCGATGAATTGTTCTGCATATACTCTGTTACGGCATCGAAGAAAGCGCAGAGGTAAGCATCTTGCTTTTCTATTTTTTCCATGTCGAACATAACAAATAGCTTTTCAAGCAGTTCGTAGAGCGGCATTAAGCGCAGTTCTTCTGTTTGCAGCATGAATCCGGCAGGAAGGTAATCCGATATATCGTTCAGTAGGATGGTGTTCAGACTGATATCTTTACGCAGCACTTCCTGTTGGAAAGCCGAAGCAAGCCGGGCTTGGGCAATGCGGTCATCGGGTGAGGTAAGAAAGCGCAAACCGTCTATCATCATGCAGACGGCAAGCGAGGCATCAAGCCGGAATGCTTCGTCGGACACGATGCGGTAAGGCGTGTTTTTATCGAAATAATCGGCAATGGCAGGAATGGTTTTATTCTTGCGTACAAGGATGGCAATGTCTTCCGTATGAACTCCTTGCGCAACGAGTTGCGATACCTCCTCGGCAAGCTGCCGCAGAGTAGCGTCAGCATAAGATTCTTCTTGCGTATCTCCGAGAAAAGATACCTTGATGTAACCCCGTTCCGTCTGCTTGGGTGTTTTCTGACAAACGTCACTATACGCCTGTGTCAGTTGTTCGCACGGTTCTTCCAATTCCTCTTCATAGCGTGCGGAAAGCACACGGCACGCAGCGGTAAACAGCTCATTATTAAAGCCGATGATGTTAGCTTCGCTGCGCCAGTTGGTTTCAAGTGTCTGTTCGTTGATGCGGAAACTATGGTCGTGTCCCAATCCGGCGAGTATTTTCCAGTCACCGTTCCGCCAGCGGTAAATGCTTTGTTTGATATCGCCTACGATAAGGCTACCTTCTTTTTGTGAAAGACTTTCTTCAAGTAGCAGGCGGAAATTTTCCCACTGCATACGCGAGGTGTCCTGAAACTCGTCTATCATTACGATATCGATGGTTGTACCAATCTTTTCATAGATAAAAGAAGCGTCTCCTTCGCGTATCAGATTGTGAAGCAGGGCGTTGGTATCCGACAACAAAAAGCGGTTATGAAGTTGGTTTTGCAGACGGACTTCATCATCAATGTGGGTAAGCAGACGTAGATTATTGAGGTAACGAAGTGACAAATCGCATGAATTGACCAACAGGTTATTTACCGGACGGAATTTTTCGGCTGCGTTTAGCAGGGGAATCAGCTCGGTAGCGGCAAGGGTACGAATCAGCTCTCGTTTGGCTGAAGTTTTTGTAGTCCAGTCATCTTCACTCTGTAAGCATTTCTCTACCGTAGCATTGCGCACCTCTCTACTTAAATTACCGTTGGCTATCTTGTTGAAATAGCTTCCTATCCCTCGCGAGCCTCCTTTCAGTTCTTCAGGCTTTAATCCGTTGGCTTCCAATACTTCAGTGAACTGCTGGTTAAATCCTTTCATTTCTTCCAATGCCTCTTCGCGTATATCCTGAAGTTTTTTTCGGTATGTAGGGATAAAAGAAGAATCGTTTAATTTTTTTCTTAAGCCGCTTCCTTTCTCAATGTAACTTTCATCGAATATATTCCTTCCGAAACTCTTGATTTCGCCCGATACGTTCCATCGACGGTCATCGGCAATGCGCTCGTCGATATACTCTAACAGCCACAAAAGAACCGGTGAGGTAGGGGTTAGTTTTTCGATTAATACGTCCACCGCATCGCTTAATATCTCGCTGTTATTCAGTTCGATAGTCAGATTTGCTCCTAATTCCAACTCGCGCGCCAGATTTCTCATGACCGACTGGAAAAACGAGTCAATGGTTTCGATGCGGAATCGGCTGTAATCATGAATGATGTTATGCAGCGCCTCGCTTGCCGCCCGTCTGACTTCCGCTTCGTTTTTCTGCGTGGTCTTTAAAATTTCTTTCAGATAGCGGTTCGAGTCTTTATCTCCGGAAGCAATACCGTAAAGTTGGCTTAGTATGCGTTCTTTCATTTCGGCAGTTGCCTTGTTGGTAAAAGTAACAGCCAGTATTTTCCGATATGCCCGTGGGTCTTCGATGAGTAATTTGATGTATTGAACGGCGAGGGTAAATGTTTTCCCCGAACCGGCTGATGCTTTATATACTAAAAGTTGAGGATGTTTTTCCATATAAATGTTACTTTAGATGTCGAGTAAAGTTTATCGCATTTGCGGTTTTATTTTGTCGACAGTATTCGTACACCGTTCATTTAATTCTGTATGCCTATATTTTATAGTTAATTGTTTGATTTGCCCGGATGGGTGGGAGTATTCAATTTATCCCGTTATAAATTAAACATAATACTGATTATGTATTATTAATAAAGAAAGGCCGAGATAGACATTCTATTCCGGCCTTCTTTGTTAGTTTTTTGTTTTCTTATTAGAAAATCAATTTAATTCTTTTTCTAATGCTTCGTATTCAGCCTTGTTGAGTTTCCAGTAAATTCTCAAAAGGAATTGTCCCCAAAGTTGTTTGTTATCCGGAGCCAATTCTCTGGCTTTTTCATAGAACGGTTGTGCTTTGCTATAAAAGTCTTTTACTTTAGCTTCTCCTTCCGCATATTTGGGATCATCCATTGAAGTTTTCAAGTTTTCTTCTTCGATTGATTGTCCTTGGAAGAAATAGCAATCACCTATTTTTGAATAAGATTCAGCTACGAAATCACCGTTTTTAGCAATCACTTCATTGAATGTAGCAATAGCTCCATCATAGTCTTTCTTTTCGTACTGGAGCACACCTTTTACATACATGAAATAAGGAGAAGGATTGTTCGCTATAATTTCATTGATTTGGGCCAAACCTTCATCTACTTTACCTTTCTGGATATAATAGTCCATCAAGTTACCGATGAAATATTCCTGTGACGGGAATTTTTCTACACCTTCTTTGATAGTTGCCAGCCACTGAACAGAGTCCGGAGTTTCACTTTTTCCGTATGTTTCAGCCATGAACATCAAAGAACGATAACCTTCTTCTTTGTGGTTTTTACCGATATTACCATACTTTATAACAGCGGCATTATCTTTTACAAAGCTGGCTGCCATAGCTGCATAATTGGCAAACAACGGAACCAGTGTATCGTTTTTAAGTTCGTCATCTCCTTCAAAAATCGGTTCTTGAGGTGCATCAACATACAAGCCGAAGTATTTCAACGCATTTTCGTAGTTATTGGTGTTAAATGCTTCGATACCGGCATTTGTCAGCTGCGGACGCACGGCAATCAAGGCTTTAGCCAATTTTTTTCTCAGTTTCGGTTTCTTCAGCTCGCCGCTTTTCACTTTAGCTTGTTCTACTTCATCACATTTCATGTAATATTCGAACATCTTTGCCAAACTATTATACAATCTTGTAGTATCTGCCTGACCACCCGGTATATATAGTTTCATGTTTTCTTCGTCGTAGATAGATTTCTGAAAATCTCCAGCTAATTTCCAAGTTTCAGGGTCGTTAGCTGTTGACGGGTCAACCAATGCGGGTTCAATGATTTTAGCAGCCTCTTCCGGATTACCTTTGGCTGATTTAGCTTCTTTTACCACGCTTTCTTGGGCAGAAACGGCGCACGCTGTAAAGAATAAAGCTACAGTAAATAAAACTTTTCTCATAACTATAAAAATTTAGTGATACAAAATTTATTCTATTGGTTTCTCGCTTTCTTCGCTTGTGTTTTCGGTCGACGCAGTGTCTTGTTCATCTGCTTGCAAATCAATATTCTCTTCTTCGGCTTCGGAAGTAACCTTGCAAACAGAACCGATCTGGTCGTTACGTTTTTCGAGGTCAATCAGCCGCACGCCTTGCGTTGCACGTCCCATGATACGTACGTCTGCCACTTTCAAACGAATCGTAATACCCGATTTATTGATTATCATCAGGTCATTTTCGTCCGTTACCGATTTGATGGCAACTAATTTTCCTGTCTTGTCCGTGATATTCAGAGTTTTAACACCCTTACCTCCACGGTTTGTCTTACGGTAATCTTCAATGTCCGAACGTTTTCCGTATCCGTTTTCCGACACAACCATGATTGTTTCTTTCTGCGGATCTTTGATGCAAATCATTCCGATTACTTCGTCTTGTCCGTCATCATCCAGCGTAATGCCTCGAACTCCGGTAGCGGTACGTCCCATTTCGCGCACGGCGGTTTCGTGGAAACGTATCGCACGTCCGTTCCGGTTGGCTATTACGATTTCGTTGTTTCCGTTCGTCATACGTACCTCGATTACACGGTCGTCTTCACGGATGGTAATGGCGTTGACACCGTTCTGGCGCGGGCGTGAATACTGTTCGAGCAATGTCTTTTTGATGACACCGTTTTTAGTACAGAACAACACGTAGTGGCTGTTTATAAACTCAGTATCGTTCAGGTTCTTCACACGCAGGTAAGCCGTCACCGTGTCATCCGAGTCAATGTTCAGCAGGTTCTGGATGGCACGTCCCTTCGATGTTTTGTTACCTTCGGGGATTTCATACACTTTCAGCCAATAGCATTTTCCTTTTTGGGTGAAGAACATCATCGTATTGTGCATTGTTGCCGGATAGATGTGTTCGATAAAATCCTCGTCGCGTGTTTCGCTGCCCTTCGAGCCTACTCCACCGCGGTTCTGGGTATGGAATTCTGCCAGCGGTGTACGTTTGATGTATCCCATGTGGGAGATGGTGATAACCATCGAATCGTCGGCATAGAAGTCTTCCGGATTAAATTCCTCTGAAGCATATACGATTTCCGAACGACGTTTGTCGCCGTACTTCTCTTTTACTTCTACCAATTCGTCTTTTATGACTTTCTTACACAGTTCGTCATTGCTTAAAATTTCTTCGTAGTAAGCAATTTGCTTCATCAGCTCGTCGTACTCGGCGTGAAGCTGGTCTTGCATCAGTCCCGTTAATTGGCGCAGACGCATTTCCACGATGGCGCGTGCCTGTATTTCCGTAAGCTGGAAACGTTCCATCAGGTTGGTTATAGCCTCGTTAGGAGTCTTGGCAGCGCGGATGATGCGGATTACCTCGTCGATGTTGTCCGATGCGATAATCAGACCTTCCAAGATGTGGGCGCGCTCTTTCGCCTTACGCAAGTCATAGCGTGTGCGGCGGATAACCACTTCGTGGCGATGTTCAACGAACAGGTGAATCAAGTCTTTCAGATTCAGCAGTTTCGGACGTCCGTGAACCAGTGCGATGTTATTCACGCCGAACGAAGTTTGCAGCGCCGTCATCTTAAACAGCTTGTTCAGCACCACGCTGGCGTTCGCATCGCGTTTTACATCGATAACGATTCGCATACCTTCGCGGTCCGATTCATCGTTTACGTAAGAAATACCGTCGATTTTCTTTTCGTTTACTAAAGCCGCAATGTTTTCAATCAGTTCCTTTTTGTTTACGTTATACGGAATTTCGTTGACGATGATTTTGTCGTGCGTAGGATGTGTCTCAATCTCCGTTTTCGCACGCATGATAACTCGTCCGCGTCCCGTTTCGTATGCATCGCGCACGCCGCTGATACCATATATATATCCTCCCGTCGGGAAATCCGGCGCTTTGATATACTGCATCAGTCCTGCTACGTCGATGTCATTATTGTCTATATAAGCAATACAAGCATCGATTACTTCGGCAAGGTTATGTGTAGGCATGTTTGTAGCCATACCTACGGCGATACCGGACGCTCCGTTGACCAGCAGGTTCGGGATGCGTGTAGGCATGACAGTAGGTTCCTGAAGCGTATCGTCGAAGTTATTTTGAAAGTCAACGGTCTCTTTATACAGGTCTTGCATCATGTCTTCGCCGATTTTTTTCAGCCGGGCTTCGGTATAACGCATTGCCGCAGGGCTGTCGCCGTCTATTGAGCCGAAGTTACCCTGTCCGTCTATCAACGGATAGCGCATTGCCCAGTCTTGTGCCAGACGCACCAGTGCCCCGTACACAGAAGAATCTCCGTGGGGGTGATATTTACCTAATACCTCACCTACTATTCTCGCTGACTTTTTATACGGCTTGTCCGACGTGTTGCCCAGTTCCATCATACCATATAATATGCGGCGGTGAACGGGCTTGAAGCCGTCTCTTACATCCGGGAGGGCGCGTGCAACGATTACTGACATTGAATAGTCGATGTACGACGACTTCATTTCCTCTTCGATGTTGATTTTTATAATTCTATCTTGTTCTTGCATTTAGTAAAATATTAATTTAATAATCTCTGCGGCTTATAGAAAAACCATGCTAAAGTACGACTTTTACCTGATATACGAAACTTTTTGCGCAAAAAAGTGTCGGTTTACTCGCTTAAAAGCGCAAACCCATCCGAGTTTAAACGCTACGGCTAACGTCAGCTGACACTATGGGAAGCGTCGGGTATCGCTATGGGTAGTGTCGGATGTTTCTACCGCATGAATTTTATCATTTTGTGGCACACATTTTGTAAGTAAAAAAACAAGATATATAAAAGTTATTATTATAATATGTATCTTTGCAGAGAAATGCAAAAACCAAAGCTGGAAGGAGGATTTACATTATATGAATAACCAATTTACAAAAAGAGTGACTGACATTATCGCATACAGCAAAGAGGAAGCCAACCGGTTGCGAAACACGTATATCGGTCCGGAACATTTGCTGTTGGGGATTCTTCGCGAAGGGGAAGGAAAAGCTGTAGGTTTGTTGCAAAGTTTGTATATCGATTTGCAGGAAATAAAGAGCGGCTTGGAAGTGATGCTGCGTGAAGAATCTGTTACAGAAGGCTATTCTGAAGACATAACGTTTAACGAAAACGCATCGAGAATATTGAAAATGAGTTTATTGGAAGCACGGCTGTTAAAGGCAAACATGGCTGACAGCGAACACATGTTGCTGGCTATCATGCGCGAAGGCAAGAACAGAGCGGCAGAAATACTGGAAACGAAAAACGTGAGCTATCAAAAGTTGATAGACAAACTGGTTCCGAGAACCGAACCGCAAAGCGGAGTTCCGTTCGAAGAAGACGAAGACGATGAGGAGGATAACGGAATACGCCGTCGGGACAACATGGGAAACGAGGGCGGATTTTATTCGCAGGGTGCAAAGCAGTCGTCTGCCCAGACCTCGCAAAAGAAACCGAATAACGACACTCCTGCGCTCGATTCTTTCGGCACTGACATGACGCGGGCTGCCGAGGAAGGAAAGTTAGACCCGGTGGTAGGCCGTGAGAAGGAAATAGAGCGTTTGGCGCAAATTTTGAGCCGGCGTAAAAAGAACAATCCGATTCTTATCGGCGAACCGGGTGTGGGTAAATCTGCTATCGTTGAAGGTCTTGCGCGGCGCATTGTTGAGAAGAAAGTGTCGCGTATACTGTTCGACAAGCGGGTGATTGCGCTGGATATGACTTCGGTTGTGGCGGGTACAAAATATCGCGGACAATTTGAAGAACGCATCCGCGCCATACTTAACGAGCTGAAAAAGAACCCGAATATTATTTTGTTTATCGACGAGATTCATACCATTATAGGTGCAGGTTCGGCTGCCGGCTCGATGGATGCGGCGAATATGCTGAAGCCTGCGTTGGCGCGCGGAGAAATACAGTGTATCGGTGCCACTACCCTCGACGAGTACAGGCAGAGCATTGAAAAAGACGGTGCTTTGGAACGGCGTTTCCAGAAGGTGTTGGTAGAACCGACCACGATGGACGAAACGTTGCAGATATTGAAGAACATCAAAGAGAAATACGAAGAACACCACAATGTCAATTATACGGATGCGGCTTTAGAGGCATGTGTCAAATTGACAGAGCGGTATGTTACTGACCGTAATTTCCCCGACAAAGCGATAGATGCGTTGGACGAAGCGGGTTCGCGCGTGCATCTGACAAACATTTCCGCTCCGAAAGAAATCGAAGAGCAGGAGAAGCTGATTGACGAGATGCGGGCGAATAAAAACGAAGCTGTCCGGTTACAGAATTTTGAGCTTGCAGCCAGCTTCCGCGACCGTGAAAAGCAGTATATGGAGCAGCTGGAGGTGATGAAAAACGAATGGGAAGCAAAGCTGAAAGAAAACCGTGAAACGGTGGATGCGGAACAGATAGCGGATGTGGTTTCCATGATATCCGGTGTTCCTGTTCGGCGTATGGCGGAAGCAGACAGCATCAAACTGAAAGGAATGCGCAGCGAACTGCTTGCCAAAGTTATCGGTCAGGATAAGGCGGTAGACACGCTGGTAAGAGCCATCCAGCGCAGCCGTGTAGGGCTGAAAGACCCCAACAAGCCGATTGGAACATTCTTGTTCTTAGGGCCGACCGGTGTAGGTAAAACGCATTTGGCAAAAGAACTTGCAGTGCAGATGTTCGGTTCGGCAGATGCCATCATCCGGATAGACATGAGCGAGTATATGGAGAAGTTTACCGTTTCACGTTTGGTGGGTGCGCCTCCGGGCTATGTAGGTTATGAAGAAGGTGGACAGCTGACTGAGAAAGTCCGTCGCAAACCCTACTCTATCGTGTTGTTAGACGAGATAGAGAAAGCCCATCCCGATGTGTTCAACCTGTTGCTTCAGGTGATGGACGAAGGACGACTGACAGACAGCTACGGACGGACGGTAGACTTTAAGAATACGGTGATTATCATGACTTCGAATATCGGTACGCGCCAGTTGAAAGAGTTCGGAAAAGGCATCGGCTTTACGGCTCAGATGCGTACCGACGACAAGGAGCATTCGCGCAGCGTGATAACCAAAGCGTTGAACAAATCGTTTGCGCCTGAGTTTATCAACCGTCTGGACGAAATCATAACGTTCGACCAGTTGGATGTGGAAGCCTTGACCCGTATTACCGAACTTGAGCTGAAGGGATTGTATCAACGGATTGAGAATGTGGGTTATAAACTGGTTATCGATGACGATGCCAAACGTTATGTGGCTTCGAAAGGATACGATGTTCAGTTTGGCGCACGTCCGTTGAAGCGTTCTATCCAGAATAATCTGGAAGACGGTTTGGCCGAGTTGATCATCAATGAGGCTCCTGTGGCGGGCGATACGTTACACGTGGTGTTGGATAAAGACAACGATAAACTGCGGATGATTGTTGAAAAGCCATAAAACAATCCGCCTGAAATCAGACAAAATGTCAGACACGCTTGTGTCTGGCATTTTTTTTGTCTACTTGTAAAGCGGTATTTGAATAACATTAATAATATATAGATTATGCAGAAAGGTAATATCGGGGTTACAACAGAGAACATTTTCCCCATCATCAAGAAATTCTTGTATAGCGATCATGAAATTTTTCTCCGCGAATTGGTATCCAATGCGGTCGATGCCACTCAGAAGTTAAAAACACTTGCTTCGAAAGGCGAGTTTAAAGGAGAACTGGGCGACTTGACCATTCAGGTGAAAGTAGATAAAGACACGATTACCATTTCCGACCGTGGTTTGGGACTTACGGCTGAGGAAATCGATAAATACATTAATCAGATTGCTTTCTCGGGAGCCAACGATTTCCTTGAAAAATATAAAGACGATGCAAATGCCATCATCGGTCATTTCGGATTGGGATTCTATTCTGCCTTCATGGTGGCAAAGAAAGTCGAAATCGTTACCAAATCGTACCGTGACGATGCAAAATCAGTGAAATGGACATGCGACGGCAGTCCGGAGTTTACGCTGGAGGATGCCGACAGAGCCGACCGTGGTACCGACGTGATACTGTATGTTGACGATGACTGCCGTGAGTTTTTGGAAGAATCACGCATACAGGGGTTGCTTAGCAAATACTGCCGGTTCTTGCCTGTTCCGGTAGCTTTCGGCAAAAAGAAAGAATGGAAAGACGGCAAGCAGGTAGAAACGGACGAATATAACGTGATAAACGACAGCACACCTATTTGGACGAAAAAGCCGAGCGAACTGAAAGACGAGGATTACAAGAAGTTCTACCGCGATTTGTATCCGATGTCTGACGAACCGCTGTTCTGGATTCACTTGAATGTGGATTATCCGTTTAACCTGACCGGTGTACTTTATTTCCCGAAAATAAAGAGCAACATTGATTTACAGAAGAACAAGATACAACTGTATTGCAATCAGGTGTATGTAACCGACTCGGTAGAGGGTATCGTGCCCGACTTCCTGACGTTGCTGCACGGCGTTATCGACTCTCCGGATATTCCGCTGAACGTATCACGCTCTTATTTGCAGAGCGACTCGAATGTAAAGAAAATCTCTACCTACATTACCAAAAAGGTGGCAGACCGCTTGCAGTCTATCTTTAAAAACGACCGTAAAGAGTTTGAAACCAAGTGGGATGATTTGAAGATATTCATTAATTACGGAATGCTTACACAGGAAGACTTCTACGAAAAAGCAAACAAGTTTGCTCTCTTCAAAGACACCGACAGTAAGTATTATACTTTCGAAGAATATCAGACGCTGATTAAAGATAACCAGACGGATAAGGATGGCAACTTGATTTATCTGTATGCCAACAATACAGATGAACAATATACCTACATCGATGCGGCTAAAAACAAGGGCTATAACGTGTTGCTGATGGACGGACAGTTGGATGTTCCGATGATTAACATGCTGGAACAGAAATTTGAAAAGAGCCGTTTTACACGTGTAGACAGCGACGTTATTGACCGCTTGATTGTAAAAGAAGAACAGAAAGGCGAAGAACTTCCGTCAGACAAGCGTCAGGTTCTGGCAACCGTATTCAGAGGACAACTTCCGAATGTGCAGAAGGTTGAATTCAACGTCGATACACAGGCTATGGGCGAAACAGCGGCTCCCATCGTGATTACGCAGGCAGAATATATGCGCCGAATGAAAGAAATGGCAAACATTCAGCCGGGTATGAGTTTCTACGGCGAAATGCCGGATATGTATAGCTTGGTTTTGAACAGCGACCACAAGCTGATTAAACAAGTATTGGCAGACGCTGAATCGGCATGTGCAGAAAAGTTGGTTCCGATTGAATCAGAGATTGCCATGCTCACACTTCGCATGAACGAACTTCATAAAGCGCAAGAAGGCAAGAAGTCTGACGAAATCCCGACGGCGGGAAAAGACGAATTGGCAGACGTGGAAAAGAAATTGGATGACCAGAAGAAGCAGAAAGACGGTGTTATCAATGAATATGCCGCCGGCAATAAGGTGGTTCACCAACTGATTGACCTTGCTTTATTGCAAAACAATATGTTGAAGGGTGAAGCGTTGACTAATTTTGTAAAACGCAGCATCGAGATGATCTGATAATTAATAGTGTCTTTCATTTCAAGATATTGGTTAGGGGCTGTCAGTATTGGCAGCCTCTTTTTTTGCGTGTGTTTTTCCATAGTCCATGCGTATGTTTTTCTGTCCTTTATTTCCCTTTTCCGGAAAGGTAATCCTTAAAAAATCTTTTTTTTTACAGAGTATCAGTTTTTGCTTGTATCTTTGATATTGACTTAACCGAATATTTTATGAAAAGATTAGGCTTCGTGTTGCTGGTTTGTGTTGCGGCTTGGTTTGCGGTACTTCCCCTTTCTGCCCAAAAAGTAGGATTAGTGCTTAGTGGAGGCGGTGCCAAAGGATTAACCCACATTGGTATTATCCGTGCGTTGGAAGAAAATAATATACCTATCGACTACGTGGCGGGAACATCAATGGGAGCTATCGTCGGGTCGCTATATGCGATGGGATATTCGCCCGACGATATGGAGCGTATCATCAAATCGGACGATTTCAAGCGTTGGTATACCGGAGACATTGAGGAAAAATACGTGTATTATTTTAAAAAGAATCCGCCTACACCGGAGTTTATAAATATCCGCGTATCGCTGAAAAATCCGCTTCACAAGATGAAAACACAGATTTTACCATCGAGCGTGGTTAATCCGCTTCAGATGAATCTTGCTTTCGTTGAACTGTTTGGTCAGGCCACGGCCTCTTGTCGAAACGATTTTAATAAACTTTTCATCCCTTTCCGTTGTGTGGCTTCTGATGTGTATAATAAGCGTCCCATCATATTCAGCCGAGGAGACTTGGGCGATGCAGTACGAGCCTCAATGAGTTTCCCTGCCATGTTTAAACCTATTGAAATAGATTCTGTCTTGGCATACGACGGAGGCATCTATAATAACTTTCCGGTTAATGTGATGGTAGAAGATTTTCATCCCGATATCATCATCGGCAGCGTGGTCAGTTCCAATCCCGGAAAGCCCAAAGAAGGCGATCTTATCGGGCAGTTGGAAAGTATGATTATGCAGAAAACCGATTATACGCTGCCCGACTCTTTGGGTATCTTGATGACTTTTAAGTATGATGATGTGAATTTGATGGATTTCGACCGTTTTGATGAACTTCATGACATCGGTTACGAGCGTGCCATTCAACTGATGGATACCATTAAATCACGTATTTCGCGGAGGGTGAACTATCGGCAACTAACCAGACGGAGAATAGCTTATCGAAACGCTTTGCCGGCTTTTCGCTTCCGCAAAATAACCATTGATGGAGTGAATTATCAACAGCAACGATATATCCGCAAAGAATTTCATACGGAAAAAGATGGAAGTTTTGATTTGGAAGAACTTCGACGGGGGTATTTTAGATTGATTTCCGATAATATGATTTCAGAAATCCTTCCCCACGTTACTTATAATCCGATAGACAGCGTATTTAATTTGCGCCTGAAAGTAACGATGGAAGACGATCTGTCTCTGCGTGTGGGAGGAAACGTTGGTTCGAACGGTTCAAATCAGGTTTATGTGGGGGCGACTTATCACAACCTGAATAACTTTGCGAAAGAATTTTCGTTTGACGGACAGTTGGGGCAGATTTATAATAATGTCCAGCTTTCCGGACGTATTGATCTGCCTACACGTTTACCTACTTCTTATCGTCTGGTAGCTTCGCTTTCTACGTTCGATTATCAGAAGCAGGGCAAATTTTTAACGAAAGGAAATAGCCCTGTTTTCAATAAGCAGAAGGAAGAGTTTGTAAAACTTTATGTGTCCATTCCATTCCTCAGTCGTCAGAAAGCCGAATTTGGCATTGGGTTAGGCAATTTGGAAGACCAGTATTTTCAGACGAACATTATTGATTTTTCTACGGCGAAGAGAGATCGGAGTCAATACACGATTTTTGGAGGGTCGGTTGCACTGGACGGCAATACGTTGAACAGCCGCCAGTTTGCTACGTCGGGACGCAGAGAAAGATTGGCTGCACATATTTATACCGGGCGTGAACATTTTTATCCCGGCATCGGAGAAGACTCTTACGAGGGTGGGTATAAATACATACAGTCGTGGCTGCAATTATCTTACGAATTGGAGCGATATTACAATTTACGTCACAATTTCACGTTAGGGGCTTATCTGCACGCCTATTATTCATCGCGTAACTTCAGCCATAATTATCGGGCAAGCATGATGCAGGCAGGAACTTTTGCACCTACTGCTCACAGTAAGATTACATATAATGAGGCTTTCCGTGCAAACCAATTTGTAGGAGCAGGTATTTGCCCCATTTATCAGTTCAACTCTGTTTTTCATGCTCGGGCGGGAATTTACGGTTTTGTTCCGATATTTCCAATCAAGCAAGACGCTAACCGGAAAGCTTATTACGGCGAATTATTCCACGGTGTAGAATATTTGGGAGAATTGGCTTTGGTTGTTAAACTTCCGTTTGGTGCGATAAGCGCTTACGTAAATCATTATAGCTCACCGTCTAAGAACTGGAATTTCGGTCTTACACTGGGCTGGCAAGTATTCGGAACGAGATTTATGGAATAAATTATTGCAAAAAAGTTGCTCAAACATTTGGTAGTTTCATGAAAAAGCCATACCTTTGCACCCGTTAAGAAAAGACACAAGGCCGCGTAGCTCAACTGAATAGAGTAGCTGACTACGGATCAGCCGGTTACAGGTTTGAATCCTGTCGCGGTCACTGTTCTTTGAAATTCTTAAACAAGAAGTTTTGGCCACGTAGCTCAACTGAATAGAGTAGCTGACTACGGATCAGCCGGTTACAGGTTTGAATCCTGTCGTGGTCACACTTCGTCATAGTTAATAATTGATGGCCGCGTAGCTCAACTGAATAGAGTAGCTGACTACGGATCAGCCGGTTACAGGTTTGAATCCTGTCGCGGTCACAGAAGTTCCTACTTTCTGAAAAGAATGTAGGAACTTTTTTTATGTCTTATTGCTTTGTATAATCACTTTCCTATCGTAACCCAAAATATTTTCTTCAGACTGGTTATGCCGGGATACTGTTTTTGGAAATCGGAAGTAACATCAAGCTCCCATGCACCGAATTGAATTTCTGAATTACAGTCTGTTGAATCAATGTTTTCTGCAAGTAAGTTCCCACGATAAACAAAGTTTAAAGACGCTCTTAACCCATCGTCGACAAACAAGTTATAATCACTCCATACGAATGGAACATTCTCTATCAGGTGATTTGAACTTTTACCATCGGTTGCTGTAAGCTGTCCGGCATCGGCTTGGTCAAATTCAAATAAGATATGGGCATTATTCCATTCTTCGGTGGCGGTAAGTTCTTCTTTTATCAGTTCTTTCTCTTCTTCCGAAACTCCTTCTATTTCATAATCGATTTTTAGAACGATAGCTTCGCGCAGATCCGGTTCCACCACAATCCGTACCAATGCTGCGTTATGCGCATCGTCTTGCACTGTTAGTTCTGCTGTTCCGACACTTTGTGCATAAACCCGTATATATTCGTTATTAACGACCTCGGCAGTGGCAACCACTTCATTATTTGAAAAAACGCCGTAAGTACCCACTCCTCCATACATGGCTATTTCTCCCCCGTGGTTGATGCGGTAAGAAATGATTCCGTCTTTTATCGGGAAATTCATGGCAATCTCTGACGACTGTTGAAAGAGTTCGATGGAGCTTTCATCTTTACATGAAAAGAAGAACAAAGAGAAAGCTAATAGCAGAGAATAAAGATATGTTTTCATCGTATGCCTAATTATCAAGATAAGTATATTTGCAAATAAACTAAAAAGATGGGGGAAAAACAATTTATCTGTCTATTATTAGGCTTTGGTTTGTATACTTTTAACATAAGGTCGCTTCATTGGCAACTTTCTGGTTTCCAGATACAAAAAATCCTCCTTGCAAATTCATGAATCTGTAAGGAGGATTTCTTGTGTAGAGGTTGTAATCAACATTTTATTTTTAGTTGCTCCAAGATGCGGCGCATTTCTTCATAGGTGGTAATACGAGTTGGCACAAGAGGAAGGCGAAGGCGGTTCTCAATCATGCCCATCATGCTCAGCATTGCTTTCACGCCTGCCGGATTACCGTCGACAAACAATAGCTTAAACAGTTCGGTAAATTTGTGATGGATGCTTAATGCGCTTGTATAATCACCAGCCAAAGCCAAGCGTGTCATGCGGCTGAACTCTTTCGGGAAAGCGTTGCCGATAACTGAAATAACTCCTACCGCTCCCAGCGTAATAAGCGGGAAGGTAATGCCGTCGTCTCCGGAGATGACATCGAAGTTTTTAGGTTTGTTCTTGATGATATCATCCATCTGCGTAATATTTCCCGATGCCTCTTTTATGGCAACGATGTTTTCAAAGTCGCGTGCAAGTCGGAGCGTAGTTTCAGCAGTCATGTTTACTCCCGTGCGTCCCGGTACGTTATAAAGAACCACCGGAAGTTTGGTAGCATTTGCGATGGCTTTATAGTGTTGGTAAATGCCTTCTTGCGAGGGTTTGTTGTAATAAGGAACTGCAACCAATACAGCGTCTACACCGCTGAAATCATCGTTTTTCAAAGTATCGACAACCGTTTGGGTACAGTTGCTGCTTACGCCCAACAAGATAGGAATACGCCCGTTTACCCGTTCTACAACAGTTTGTTTTATTTTCTTTTTTTCTTCGGCAGTCAATGTCGGAGTTTCTGCGGTAGTTCCTAATACACAAAGAAAATCAGTTCCGTTTTGCACCTGAAATTCAACCAACCTCACCAGCGCATCATAGTCTACGCTTCCATCTTCTTTGAAAGGAGTAATCAGAGCCACTCCCATTCCTCTAAGTCTTCTCTGTATCATAGATAAGTTCGTATACACGTTATTTTGATTACAAAAGTAGAAATATTTTCTGTTAAAAGTTTATTTTTAATAGCTTTTTAGTCTTTTCTTTATTATTCTTCTGCTATCATTGACAGAAACTCGTTTTCATCGACGATGGGGATGCCCAATTTCTGTGCTTTTTCTAATTTGCTTGGGCCCATATTGTCTCCGGCAAGAATGAAACTTGTTTTCTTTGAAATGCTTCCTACATTTTTTCCTCCGTGTTTCTCGATGAGGTCTTTGTATTCATCGCGCGAATGTAAAGCAAACACACCGCTGATGACGATTGATTTACCTTGAAGTCTGTCGGTGTGTCCGGATAAATCTTCTTCATCGGCCTCCAACTTTAATCCGGCTTGGCGCAAACGTTCGACAAGCATCCGGTTTTGTTCGTTCGAGAAGTACAGCAGGATGCTTTGGGCTATTTTCTCACCAATCTCGTCAACGTGAATCAGTTCGTCCAGTGTTGCTGTTGCCAATGCATCGATGGAACGGAAGGCTTTAGCTACTTTTTTGGCGACTGTTTCGCCCACAAATCGGATTCCCAATGCAAAAAGAACCCGCTCGTAAGGGACTTGTTTCGAGGCTTCGATGCCTTGAATGATATTTTCGGCAGACTTTTCTCCCATGCGTTCCAGCTTACAGATGTCTTCTGCTTTCAACGTGTACAGGTCGGCAACGTTATGAATCATCCCTTCCTGATAAAACTGGTCTACTGTCTCCGGTCCGAGTCCTTCAATATTCATTGCCCTGCGGCTGATGAAATGCTCGATTTTACCTTTGATTTGAGGCGGACAGGCCGTTTCGTTCGTACAATAATGGGCAGCCTCGTCTTCATAACGGATTAATTTGCTTCCACATTCCGGACAGTGGGTGATGAAAGTAACCTTTTCGCTGTTTTGCGGACGCGATGCAACGTCTACACCTGTAATTTTCGGGATGATTTCTCCTCCTTTTTCTACATATACCATGTCGCCGATGTGCAAATCCAGCGAGGCGATAATGTCGGCATTATGCAGTGAAGCCCGTTTGACGATAGTTCCCGAAAGCTGCACAGGTTCCAAGTTGGCTACCGGAGTCACCGCTCCTGTTCTGCCTACCTGATAAGTTACTTTCAGCAGTTTGGTCAGCGCCTGTTCTGCTTGGAATTTATAAGCGATGGCCCAGCGAGGCGATTTGGCCGTATAACCTAAATTGCGTTGCTGGCGCAGGGAATTTACTTTGAGTACGATTCCGTCGGTAGCCACCGGCAGATTTTTCCGCTCTACATCCCAATGGTTGATAAATTCAAAGATTTCATCCAGTGTACGTACCTTGCGGGTGATGTGAGATATTTTGAATCCCCATTTTTCAGCCTCTTGCAGGTTTTCGTAATGTCCGTCATGAGGCAAGTTGTCTCCCAGCAAGTAATAAAGGTAGGCATCCAGTTTTCTGCTGGCTACGACGGCCGAGTTCTGAGACTTCAACGTCCCCGAAGCAGCGTTACGCGGATTGGCGAAAAGCGGTTCTTCACGCAATTCCCGCTCGCGGTTCAAGTCCTCGAATACCGTCCACGGCATCAGAATTTCGCCTCTTATTTCAAAATTTTTCGGATAACCTTCTCCGTGAAGTACCAGCGGAATACTTCGGATGGTTTTTACATTGTCTGTCACATCGTCGCCCTTTACGCCGTCGCCACGTGTTACGGCGCGCACCAGTTTTCCGTCTTCATACGTCAGCGAGATAGATGTTCCGTCGAACTTCATTTCGCAGCAGATTTCAAAATCCTCGTTGAGCGATTTACGTACACGCTCATAAAAGTCTGCCACTTCGCTTTCCGAGTAAGTGTTCCCCAGCGAAAGCATCGGATATTTATGTTCTACTTGCGTGAAGTTCTTGTTAAGGTCACTGCCCACGCGCATGGTCGGCGAGTTGGCATCGAAACATTCCGGATGTTTTGCTTCCAAATCTTGCAGCTCACGCATCAGTCTATCGAATTCTTGGTCGCTGATAACCGGGGCATTGAGTACGTAGTAATTATAATTATGCGCATGGAGTTCGTTGCGCAACTGATCGATTCTTTCTATTTCTGTCATGGTTAGTCTATGAGATGTTTCTTGCAAAAATAGCAAAAATGTCTTTTCAAGAGATGCCGGACGGCGGAATATTCGTATTTTTGCTGAAAAATAACAAGAGATATGAGAATAGACATTATAACGGTTTTGCCCGAAATGATAGAGGGCTTTTTCAATTACTCTATCATGAGCCGGGCGCAGAAAAAAGGCATTGCTGAGTTTCATATACATAACCTGCGCGACTATGCTTACGACCGCTACCGCAAGGTCGATGACTATCCGTTTGGCGGATGTGCGGGAATGGTGATGAAGATAGAGCCGATAGACCGCTGTATTTCTGCTTTAAAGGCAGAGCGCGATTACGATGAGGTGATTTTCACCACACCCGATGGCGAGCAGTTCGATCAGAAGATGGCGAATACGCTTTCGTTGAGTCAGAATCTGATTATCCTGTGCGGACACTTCAAGGGAATAGATTATCGCATACGCGAACATTTCATAACAAAGGAAATCAGTATCGGCGATTATGTACTTACGGGGGGCGAACTGGCTGCGGCGGTGATAGCCGATGCCGTCGTGCGGATTATTCCGGGAGTCATCTCGGACGAACAGTCGGCGCTGTCGGATTCTTTTCAAGACAATTTGCTTGCTCCGCCGGTTTATACGCGCCCGGCTGAATACAAAGGATGGAGAGTGCCCGATATTCTTTTATCAGGACATGAAGCAAAGATTCATGAATGGGAATTTCAGCAGTCGTTGGAACGTACGCAACGCTTGCGTCCCGACTTGTTGAAATGATAAATAATATTTACGTTATTCCGGTTCAGAACAGGCGGAAAGCCCGCCCGGTCTGAACCGGATTTTTTTTATGTCTTTATACTTCCAGTGCTCCAATGATGTCGCGAACGGAAGCATACCCGTGACGGTTCAGGTAATCATCAATGCCGGCAGCTACTTTCACGGTAACGGCAGGGTCGATAAAGTTTGCGGTTCCTATCTGGATAGCCGTGGCTCCCGCCAGCAAAAACTCTACGGCATCTTTCCAGTTCATGATACCTCCCAGTCCGATAACCGGAATCTTCACGGCATTAGCTACCTGCCATACCATGCGCAACGCGATGGGCTTAACTGCTGCCCCGCTCATACCTCCGGTGGTGGTAGACAATACAGGCTTACGTTTTTCAGCGTCGATAGCCATCCCCAGCAGCGTGTTGATAAGCGAAACGCTGTCTGCCCCGGCACCTTCTACTGCACGTGCTATCTCCGTAATGTCGGTTACGTTCGGCGAGAGCTTTACAATCAGTGTCTTTTTATATGCCTTGCGCACCGCGCTTACCACCTCGGCAGCTCCGCGGGCAGTCACGCCGAAAGCCATACCTCCCTGCTTTACGTTCGGGCAAGAGATATTCAGCTCGATGGCAGGGATATTCTCAAGTTCGTTGATGATGCTTGCCGTTTCTGCATAATCCTCCACTTGCGAGCCCGATACGTTTACAATCATGTTGGTGCGTATATCCTTTATCGTAGGATAGATGTGTTCTACAAAATAATGCACTCCTTTATTCTGAAGTCCTACGGCGTTCAGCATCCCCATCGGAGTTTCCGCCATACGCGGATAAGGATTCCCTTCACGGTGATGAAGCGTAGTACCTTTCACGATGATGCCCCCGATTTTCTCCAAGTCAACAAAGTCCTGAAACTCCAGTCCATAACCGAATGTACCCGATGCCGTCATCACCGGATTCGCCATATTCAGCTTGCCAATGTTTACACTTAAATCTGCCATAATAATTTCTTTATATTAAATACCGGACCTTCTTTACATACACACACGTGTCCTTCTTTTGTGTTCTCTACACAGCAAAGACAAGCGCCCACGCCGCACGCCATGGTATTCTCCAGCGACACTTCGCATTCGATGTTGTGTTCGCTTGCATATTTGGCTACCGCCATCATCATGGGTTTGGGACCGCAGGTGTAAATTTTGTCAAATTTATTTCCCCTCAGAATACTGTGCATAGTCACGTATCCTTTCTCGCCTGCGCTGCCGTCTTCCGTTGTGGTGTACACATCGCCGAAGGCTTCAAACTGTTCCAGTTGCAGCAAGTCATTCTTTGAGCGCGCCCCCAAAAGGAAGGCTGGTTTGCATCCCATTTTCAGCAAGGCTTCACCCAAGTAGAGCATGGGTGCCGTACCTACGCCGCCACCTATCAGCAATACCTTTTCGTCGGGAGTTTGCGGCATCGAAAATCCGTTCCCCAGCGGGAGCACTACGTTTACGTTATCGCCTTTTTTTACAGTAGCCAGTTGGCGTGTTCCGTCGCCTACCAGTTGGATTAAGAACCACACTTCGTTTGTAGTCCTATCTACATAATTGATGGATATGGGACGACGCAAGAATGTAGTGTTCGAACCATCTACTCGGATTTCGGCGAACTGTCCCGGAAGCATATCGGGCAGAGGCTCGGATTGAGTTAGTTTGATGAGGACATAGTTGGTGTGCAACCGTATGTTCTCTGTAACCGTTAAATCTAAAATGTATTTCTTCATACAAAAATCAGGTAAATCGTTTCGTAGGGCAAAGATACGAATTTACATAATACAACCCGACAAAGCGGCAGGGCGATTATCAGCTATTTTTCCGGTTTAAAGGTTTCATACGTTCCGTTATCGAAGAAAATTCTTATTTCTGTTATTTTGGGATGAGGCTTTTCTATATACTTAATTTCTTCTCTTACAGTTTCTTTAGGCATGTAAAACGGCGGTTGTGGCGGGTTTTCCTTGCGAAAATCGTTATCGCCCGACGGTCTGTCCGTAAATTCGCGATTCTCGGCAGCCTGAGAAAACTGGTCAATGCCGGTAACAGCCTGTTTCCGGCTTTCCATTTGTCCCTCTCCGTAGAGAAGCCAATCGAGATTGACATACGGACATGCCTTATGAATCCGCATTACCACATCCAGACTTGGGTTATTGCGCCCGCTGAAGATGTGAGAGAGCGAAGAGGTGGAAACACCGATTTTCTCGGCAAATTCGGCATTCGTCAGTCCCTCTTTCTGCATTATTTGTTGAATACGGTCTTTCATTTACAGATGTAATATTAAAAATTTCACATTACAAAGGTATAAATAGGGATTGACAAAAGCAAATTTAATTTTAGAAAAGTAAAGTTTTACAAATGTATTACAAAGGTTGTGATTTCTATCCAAATAGCTGTATTACAGATGTAAATCCCTTATTTTTACTTGAATAATCGCTTTAATATCAATCCTTATATTAATGGTAATAACGTGATTAATAAATAAATATAGGTGTAAAACGCTTGCTTTACATACGTAAACCGATGATTTGCATAAATTATTGGAGTTTTTATTTATATGTTCTTGTTATTTTTCTGATTTTCAATACTTAAAAGGTTCATATTAAGCCATTAATATCTATACGTTTACAATAGTATTTGTTTACATTCCGATTGGAAACAAATATGGATTCTAATAGCCTGACTCCCCTATCCTATTACAAATGTACACAAATTACGGCTGATTACATTTGTGATATTACATAAATAAACCTGCTTCCCGTTACATTTGTAATATGATTCGCTTTAAAATGCCCCGTGCTACTCTGCCATTGGGAGAACCTTACGTGTTATGCTGAGATTTTAAAATTTGCGGAGAAAGTCTCGTGCGGCTTCAAATTTTGGATTCTCGCGATTTAGCCTGCGAGACTAATCATGGAGTCTGAAAACGCTAACGGTAGAACCCATCAACGCTATGGGTAGAACGAAGTAACGCTACCGCATGGAATGAGTAACACTAACGGTAGCGTTTTACGAAAGATGCCGATGGAAAATTATCCTGCGATTTCGTCAGATAAGAACATTTATAGAAGTGCGCTATGCGAATAAGCAGCGGGACTATAAGGTTACTCCGGTTTTAAAGATGGCAAGTTCGTGATATCCGGCTCGCTCGTTGCTAACCTGCTCCCCGCTTGCTACTCTGATAACGTAATCGATAAAGCGCCGGCAGGTAATTTCGATGGACTCGCCCTCAACGATAGTCCCTGCATTAAAATCTATCCACTTCGGCTTGTGTTTTGCCAGAGCCGAGTTGGTGGCTATTTTAAGTGTGGGCACGTAAGTACCGAAAGGTGTACCGCGTCCGGTGGTGAATAGAATCAGGTGGCAACCGCAGGCTGCCAATGCCGTTGCTGCCACAAGGTCGTTGCCCGGAGCCGAAAGCAGATTCAATCCTTTCGACTGCAACCGTTCGCCGTAGGACATTACCCCCGACACGTAACTTTTTCCGCATTTCTGCGTACACCCTAATGCTTTTTCTTCCAGCGTGGAAATTCCGCCGGCTTTGTTTCCGGGCGAAGGATTTTCACCCACCGGTTCGCCATGCGAAAGAAAATATGTTTTAAAGTCGTTTATCAAACGTACGGTTTGTTCGAATAATTCTTTGTTACGACATCGGTTCATCAATATCGTTTCCGCACCAAACATCTCCGGAACTTCGGTCAATACCGTTGTTCCGCCTTGAGCTATCAGGTAATCGGAAAACAGTCCCAAAAGCGGGTTTGCCGTGATGCCTGAAAACCCGTCGGAACCTCCGCATTTCAGTCCTATCCGAAGTTCCGACAGAGGGATGTCGGAACGCACATCCTCCTTGCAGCGTGCATAAATCTCGCGTAAGATACGCATACCCTCTTCCAGTTCGTCGTCTACATTCTGAGTTATCAGGAAACGGATCCGCTCGTTGTCATACGCACCAAGATATTTACGGAAGTCGTCGGGCTGATTGTTCTCGCAGCCTAAACCTACCACCAATACGCCGCCGGCATTGGGGTGAAGCGTTGTGTTGCGCAGAATCTTTTTTGTGTTTTCATGGTCTTCGCCTAACTGAGAACAACCGTAATTGTGCGGAAAAGCCCGAATGCCGTCTATCCCTTTACCGCCGGTTTCGCGCTGCAATAAATCCGCCAGTCGGCTGACTACACCGTTCACACATCCTACGGTTGGGATTATCCAAATTTCGTTGCGGATACCTACTTCGCCGTTCTTGCGCCGATAGCCTTTGAACGTTTTGTTCTCTTGCGGAATATCAAGTAAAACGGTTGTCGGCTGATAGCTGTATTCTAACAAACCGGACAGGTTCGTTTCGATTTCCCGTTCACTTATCCAGCTTCCCTGTGCCATCGGCTTGATGGTATGACCGATGGGATAACCGTATTTGATTACATTCTCCCCTTTTATGAATTTTTTTAACGTCACCTTGTGTCCGGCAGGCACATCGGTGCGCAGGGTGATTTCCTTTCCGCATATACAAATCGTTTCCCCTGCTCGAAGCGGGAGAATCGCCACAGCTACGTTATCCGTTGGGTTTATTTTCAAACAGCGAGTTTCCATGATTTTATAAAGTATGACTGTCGATGTAGAAGTCCATGTTATCTACCGTTATCAAACTGATGGGCATGTAATTGTATTGCTTTACTTTTTTCTTTAAGATTAAATGGTTACATAAACACTCTATGCTGTTGTATCCTTGTAGCGTAGGCTGCTGGGCAATGATAAAATCCACCGTTCCGTTTTTCAGACAGGATACGTTACGTCGCAAAAGGTCGTACCCCATCAAACGGAAATCTTTCCGCCGGTGTTTCTCCATATATTCGCCGATGATGTATACTTTCGAATTGAATGTAATGCCGCATGTGACATTAGGATGTGAAGCAAAAAAATGATCGAGCAGCGGTTCGTTTTCGTCAGGCTGTTTGGCGTAAAAATTCAGCTCGTGTATTTTCAAATCAGGGTGATGCTCTTTCATGTATGAATGGAATCCTGCTTCTCGATAAAACTGCTGGTTAGAACCCAAATGACCTTCATTTATCTGTCGGAAAACAACTATCTCTTCGCTCTCCTGCGACAACAATTTCAGGATACGGGCTGCAAAATAACCGCTTTGACGCGCATGTTGCCCATAAAATGCCAAAGGATTAAGACGTGGAATATTAGAATCTATAAATATATAAGGTATGCCTGCACGCTGTAACTGAGATACGAAAAGTGCTGTTTCATCCTCACCCGTCGGCGACAAAACAAGGGCATCAGGAAGCGACTGCATGACAGATTCTCCAACGGCCTGAAACGCTCCCGAAACATACTGGTCGTAATAAAACGTTTCTAAGGAAATATTAAAATCAGAATACGTACTTACAGCTTGAGCCATGCCTTGCTCTACATCTTCCCAATATTCCCCCGAAACGTGTAAAGGGATAAAACAAGCGAATTTATATTTTTTATTCGAGGCTAATGCGCTGGCATACATGTTAGGCTGATAGTCTAACTGCTTCAACACCTCCTCTACTTTCTTTCGGCTTTCTGCTGATACTCCGCTTCGCCCATGAAGCACTCTGTCTATTGTTCCTACCGAAACTCCTGCTTGGCGAGCTATATCTTTGATGCGGATACGCCCTTGTTCTTTCTCCATATATCTACTTGTTTCATGAGTTTTTAAGGAACAAATATATTGCTTTTTTTGCTAATTAAAAAATAAGATGTACCTTTGTGTGCGCACACAAAGCGAACAAATCTAATATTTAAACAAAAAACGATGGGAAAAATTGTAACTTTAGGCGAAATCATGCTGCGGCTGTCTACCCCGGGAAATACCCGTTTCATACAGTCGGACAGCTTTGATGTAGTGTATGGTGGAGGCGAGGCAAATGTTGCGATTAGTTGTGCCAATTACGGACACGATGCTTATTTCGTTACGAAACTGCCGAAACACGAAATCGGGCAAGGAGCCGTGAACGCTCTACGTAAATATGGTGTAAAAACAGATTATATCACACGAGGCGGAGACCGCGTAGGCATTTATTATCTGGAAACCGGAGCATCCATGCGTCCGAGCAAAGTTATTTACGACCGTGCCCACTCTGCAATAGCAGAAGCAGAACCGGAAGACTTCGATTTTGACGCGATAATGAAAAATGCCGATTGGTTTCATTGGTCCGGCATCACACCGGCTATTTCTGATAAGGCGGCAGAATTAGTCCGCTTAGCTTGCGAGGCAGCCAAACGTCAGGGAGTAACCGTATCAGTTGATTTGAATTTCCGTAAAAAATTGTGGACAAAAGAAAAAGCCCAGTCCATTATGCGCCCGTTGATGAAATATGTAGATGTATGTATTGGCAACGAAGAAGATGCCGAACTTTGCTTGGGATTTAAACCGGAAGCCGATGTAACCGGTGGAAAGACTGATGCAGAAGGATATAAAGGCATATTTATGGCAATGGTAAAAGAGTTTGGTTTCAAATATGTTGCATCCACGCTACGCGAATCTTTCTCTGCAACTCATAACGGGTGGAAAGCCATGATTTATAACGGAAAAGATTTTTACACATCGAAACATTATGACATCGACCCCATTGTCGACCGTGTAGGTGGTGGAGACGCTTTTGCCGGAGGAATCATTCACGGTTTATTGACCAAAGCAACTCAGGGAGAAGCCTTAGAGTTTGCCGTGGCAGCTTCAGCACTAAAACACACGATTAATGGAGATTTCAATCTGGTGTCGGCTGACGAAGTAGAAGCATTGGCAGGAGGTGACGCCAGCGGTAGAGTGCAACGCTGATTTTTTAATCTCTATTTTTATATGAATTATGGCTAAATTTGATAAAATAACCGTATTGACCCAAATCGGTTCGACAGGCATGGTTCCTGTGTTTTACCATCAGGATGTAGAAATAGCCAAAAAGGTAGTAAAAGCATGTTACGAAGGCGGTGTTCGGGCTTTCGAATTTACCAATCGTGGAGACTTTGCCCATGAAGTGTTTGCTGAACTGATTAAATACGCGAACAAAGAATGTCCGGAAATGGCATTGGGTGTCGGTTCGATAGTAGACGCCCCTACCGCAGCTTTGTATATTCAGTCGGGAGCTAATTTCATCGTAGGCCCGCTCTTTAATCCTGAAATAGCTAAGGTATGTAATCGGCGGCTGATAGCCTATACTCCGGGTTGCGGAAGCGTTTCCGAAGTAGGTTTTGCGCAAGAAGCCGGTTGCGACCTTTGTAAAATTTTCCCCGGCGATGTACTCGAAGTCAATTTGATAAAAGGTATGCTTGCCCCGATGCCGTGGTCGAAACTAATGGTAACGGGCGGTGTAGAGCCCACGCAAGAAAATCTGAAAGGCTGGATAAAAGCCGGTGTGTATTGTGTCGGTATGGGTTCGAAGCTATTCCCCAAAGACACGATAGCTGCCGGAGACTGGGCATACATTACGGATAAATGCAGAGAAGTTCTTGCCTATATCCGCGAGGCACGTCAAATAGCTTAATAACAAATAATAATGGGAGGCACAAGATAAACACGGTTCTTGCTGCCTTCCATAGGCATTATCAAATTAATTTCGCCGGATAAATAAAAAAATCAAGATTAGTATTGGATATTCCCAAAATAAAATCTACTTTTGTCGGCGAATAAATGCGGCAGTAGCTCAGTTGGTAGAGCATCAGCTTCCCAAGCTGAGGGTCACGGGTTCGAGTCCCGCTTGCCGCTCCATCTGAAAATTAAGGAGTTACGATAAAAAGTAACTCCTTTTTTTTGTTGTAATTCGTCTAAATTGAACGGTATATATTGCGGCATATTCCGGTGTTTTTCGTACATTTACGGTGCAAATCTGATGCAAATGGAATAAGCAAAACGTACTAACCTTAATAAATCTCTAATATGGCAACAGCTGATTTTTACCTTGACACGCGGCGGATAAAAGAAAACAATCAAGACCGGAAGTGGGAGATTATAAAAAGTGAATATCTGATAAAACGTCCGTGGCTTACGGCACGGAAAGACCATGTGCGACTGCCGACCGGGGTGGAAAACAAGGAGTATTATGTGTTGGAGTATCCTGATTGGGTAAATGTCATCGCCATAACAAAGGACGGGAGTTTCTTGATGGAGCGGCAATATCGCCACGGTATCGGGCTGACGAGTTACGAAATCTGTGCCGGAGTATGCGAGCCGGGAGAGACACCGCTCGAATCGGCAAAACGGGAACTGTATGAAGAAACCGGATTCGGCGGCGGAGAATGGAAACCGTACATGGAAATATCTGCTAATACCAGTACCATGACCAATATTTGTCATTGCTTCGTTGCCACCGGCGTAGAGTCTGTTTCTACCCAACATTTGGAAGATACCGAAGATATATCCATTCATCTGCTTACGAAAGAAGAGGTGTATGAACTGTTGTGTACAGACCGCATCAAACAATCGCTCATGGCTGCTCCTTTGTGGAAATATTTCAGTGAGCATCCCGTCAAAGCGTAAAATAAATTCACATCTCGCTTTTCTCCCCAAAACACTAACGGTAGTGTATCCTGTTCCATGCGGTTGCGTTCATTGGTTCTACCCATAAGACTGGGTCGTCCTATGGGTAGAATTTTTGCAGGCTCTAAGAGCCCGCTATCATCCTCGTAAAAACGGAAAAAACATCCTCGAAAACAATTCCCAAACTAAGGCGGAGTAAAATTTAAACAAGCTCTTAGACTTCATGAATAAAATAAAAATTGTCTAAACAGCAAAAACATGCTATACTTATTTTCTATACATTTGCTCCGATAAGATTAAAAGAGAGAGCAAATGTGCAGACGCTTCAAACATATTTCCTTATGGGTAGGCATTATCGTTACGATGGTTCTGACCTCTTGTGGTACGCGCGCTCCACGTTATGATTTTCAGGCACTTGCCCATGCAGCAGTAAGGCTCGACATGGATATCGACGAGAAAGATAACCATGCCCTGTATATAGAAGCAGCGCGGTGGATGGGAGTTCCCTATCGTTACGGAGGAAAGACTATGCGCGGGGTGGATTGTTCCGGACTGACTACGCAAATTTACAAGAAAGTTTATCGTAAGAAGTTGAAAAACAATGCCGATGACCAACGTACGCAAGACTGTCGGAAGGTAACGAAAGGAAAGCTGAAGGAAGGCGATTTGGTTTTCTTTCATAACGGCAGAAGCAAACGCAGGGCTACCCATGTGGGGATTTATCTGAAAGACGGAAAATTTATTCATGCCAGCAGCAGTCAGGGGGTGATTATCAGCCGGGTAAATGACACTTATTATAAAAAATGCTGGATGCAAGGCGGAAGGGTGAAATGATTATGCAAGGAATATCTAATGTTAACAATACCGTAAAATTAATGGTTGGAATCTTTTTGGGAATAGGAATAAACACGGTTTCGGCTCAGACGCAAACGGACGATAAAGAGTGGCGCCTGAACAAAGACGTTGTAAAAATGATTCAATTTGATTTCAGCGGTATGAAGGTGCCGGAATCTCAGCCGGAAGAAGCTCCGATTGATAAAAAATGGATGAACTTTAAAACAGATATCGGTATTCCCCGCAGCCTGCTCGACACTACGATTGTAAAAAAGCCCGAAGGGTATATCCGCCTGCTGCCATATAGCATTTGGACACGCTTTGGCGACGACCCCGTTTACGACGTACTCATCGTGGGCAGGAAGAAAGAAAGGGAAATGACGTGGAAGCTGTCGAGCAGTATTTATAAAGATGAGTACGGAAGAACCATTCTTCCATCTCCGGGCAGAATGTATGAAAGCGTGGGAGGCTCGGCGGGAGCAGGCGTGGCAATTACCGTCGATTTCAACAAATTTCTTACCGAGAACCTGACGCGCCGCGGACGTATGCTCCGGCATAACCGCAAGTATGCCAATGCATGGAAGATTTATAAGGATTATCAGCCCACGAAAGAAGACAGCTTGAAATTCCCGAACTTCTACCGTTGGATGCAAGCATCCGCAAGTTTAACGGATTCGGTAAAGCCCGACTCATTAACCCATATTCCATCCGTAGCGGCAAAAGACACTCTGCCCAAAGTCCAACCCGTCAAGCGGAAATCGCAGGCAGACGAGCCGGAATCGGCAGGCGACTGGTACAAGTACATTCGCAGAAAACAGGCGGAAGACTCTGTACGCCAGAAAGAATTTTTCCGCAAAGACAAAGTGAGACAAAATGCTTACGAGCTTGAACAACAAACAAGATACCTGAAAGACCTGCAAAATTAATCACTATTCCTTCTGTTCGGGCAAAAGAAATCTGATGAAAAGAATGGCAAATTTATTTTTTTTGTCTACCTTTGAATTCCGGTATTAATGCAATAAGAAAACCGAAAATATGGAAAATAGAAGTTTAGTTACGATTGCCAATCACTCCAAAGAACGTATCCTTTATCTGTTGGAAATGGCAAAAGAGTTTGAGAAGAAGCCTAACCGTCGCTTACTGGCCGAGAAAGTGGTTGCGACTCTTTTCTTCGAACCTTCCACTCGCACGCGGTTAAGTTTTGAAACGGCGGCAAATCGCTTAGGAGCAAGAGTTATCGGATTCACCGACCCGAAAGTAACCAGCTCATCGAAGGGCGAAACGCTGAAAGACACCATCATGATGGTGAGTAATTATGCCGATATCATCGTGATGCGTCACTATCTGGAAGGGGCTGCACGCTACGCCAGCGAAATAGCGCCCGTACCTATCGTCAATGCCGGAGACGGGGCAAACCAGCATCCCTCTCAAACGATGCTCGACCTCTATTCTATTTATAAAACGCAAGGGACGCTGGATAATCTGAATATCTATTTGGTAGGAGACTTGAAATACGGACGCACCGTTCACTCCTTGCTGATGGCTATGCGCCATTTTAACCCTACTTTCCATTTCATTGCGCCTACGGAACTGAGAATGCCGGAAGAATACAAACTGTATTGTCAGGAGCATAACATTAAATACATCGAACATACCGACTTTACGGAAGACACGATTGCAGATGCTGACATCTTATACATGACACGTGTCCAGCGCGAGCGGTTTACTGACCTGATGGAATACGAGCGGGTAAAAGATTTGTATATCTTAAATGGTAAGATGCTGGGTAAAACCCGTCCTAATTTGCGTATCTTACATCCTCTGCCCCGAGTAAATGAAATTACTTACGATGTAGATGAAAGCCCGAAAGCATATTACTTTCAGCAAGCTCAGAACGGATTATATGCTCGTGAAGCTATTCTTTGCGACGTGTTGGGCATTTCATTGGATGAAGTGAAAGCGGATACTAACAAATAAAAAACAAAACTTATGAGCGATAAAAAAGAATTACAAGTAGCCGCTCTCAAGAATGGAACGGTTATCGATCATATCCCCTCCGATAAATTATTTACGGTGGTGTCGTTGCTCGATTTGCAGCACATGGAAACAAATATTACCATCGGCAATAATTTTGAAAGTAAGAAGTTAGGCAAAAAAGGTATTATCAAGATTGCCGACCGTTTTTTTACGGATGAAGAAATCAGCCGCTTGTCGGTAGTTGCCCCGAATGTCAAACTGAATATTATCCGCGATTACGAGGTAGTAGAGAAAAAGCAGGTGGTTATGCCTGATGAGCTGAAAGGAATCGTAAAGTGCAATAACCCGAAATGTATCACCAATAACGAGCCGATGCAGACGTGGTTTCACGTAGTAAATAAAGAAAAAGGCCTGCTGAAATGTCATTACTGCGAAAAGGAACAGTTGAAGGATAATATTAAATTGCTTTAATAAATGAAAGAAGACTGGAAACCGGGTACGATGATTTATCCGCTTCCTGCGGTGTTGGTAAGTTGCGGAAGCAAGGAGGACGAATATAACATACTGACTGTAGCATGGACGGGTACGATTTGTACCAATCCTCCCATGTGTTATATCTCGGTTCGTCCGGAGCGTCACTCTTACCCCATATTGAAAAAGAATATGGAGTTTGTCATCAATCTGACCACCGAAGATATGGCGTTTGCTACGGATTGGTGCGGAGTACGTTCGGGAAGAAATTACAACAAATTTGAAGAGATGAAACTCACCCCGGGTAAAGCTACGATAGTAAATGCTCCGATTATCGAAGAGTCTCCCCTCTGCATCGAATGTCGCGTAAAAGAAATTATTTCATTGGGCTCGCACGATATGTTCATTGCCGACGTAGTGAATGTGAAAGCCGATGATAAATATCTGGATAGTGAAACCGGTAAATTCGACCTTGCACGTGCTAATCTTCTGGTATATGCCCACGGTAATTACTACGGGATGGGCAAGAAAATCGGCAAGTTCGGATGGTCGGTCGAAAAGAAAAAATAGACAATGATTAAAAGTCTCGCTTTAGTTGGTTGCTTATCTGCTGTGTTGTCAGCATTTCCGCTGTATGCACAATCTCAGAGTGCGCCTATGGTTACGCTCCATAAATCGTTGGTAAGTGTGGGGGCAAAAGCGGGATTTAACTCTTCGATGTTTTTCAGCGATGAATTATCTGTCGATAACAAAAGAGTAGAAAATATCCAAAATAATTACAAAGTAGGATATTTTGCTACTCTCTTTTGTCGGTTTAACCTGAAAAAACATCATTTTATTCAGCCGGAGCTCTCTTATAACGTTTCGAAAGGGAGTATATCAATTCCTTATACACTGGCCAATTCTGAGATTATCCCTGAAAGTGCATTGATAAAAACCACCATTTCTTCTTTTGATTTGCCCATCCTCTATGGCTATAAGTTTATCGACGTATCTCCTTACGGGATGGCGTTTTTCGTAGGTCCGAAAGTAGCTTATATTTGGGACAAGCAAACAAAAAACGAATATTCTGGTTTTTATCAACAGGACATCCATGAAACCTTTCGTCGGTGGAATTACAGCGCGGTGGTAGGACTTGCCGTCAATGTATCGAATATCTTTTTCGATTTCCGCTATGAAGTCGGGTTGCATAATATGACCAAATCTGTCACTTACAATCGTTCGCTGACAGAATCTCCTTATAATGAGGGGAAAATACAAATAGAAAGACGACGGAACATTTTGAGTTTTTCTGTCGGACTTATTTTTTAACAAACAATTAAAATAGTAACTAATTTATAGAATATCATGAAAAGAGACGAACTGATTTTTGACATTATCGAGAAAGAACATCAACGCCAGTTGAAAGGTATCGAATTAATTGCTTCGGAAAACTTCGTGAGCAATCAGGTGATGGAAGCGATGGGGTCTTGTTTGACCAACAAATATGCCGAAGGTTATCCCGGTAAACGTTATTATGGAGGATGCGAAGTGGTAGACCAAAGCGAACAAATCGCAATCGACCGTTTGAAGCAGATTTTCGGTGCAGAATGGGCTAACGTACAGCCTCATTCGGGAGCACAGGCTAATGCCGCTGTTTTTCTGGCTGTACTGAATCCTGGTGACAAGTTCATGGGATTGAATCTGGCTCATGGCGGACATCTTTCTCACGGTTCTGCTGTTAATACTTCCGGCATTATTTATACGCCCTGCGAATATAATTTGAATAAGGAAACAGGACGTGTAGACTATGACCAGATGGAAGAAATTGCTTTGCGTGAACGTCCTAAGATGATCATCGGAGGAGGATCTGCCTACTCACGCGAATGGGACTATAAGCGTATGCGTGAAATAGCCGATAAAGTGGGTGCTATCTTTATGGTAGATATGGCGCATCCCGCCGGACTGATTGCAGCCGGACTGCTTGATAATCCGGTAAAATACGCTCACATCGTAACCTCTACTACGCATAAGACATTGCGTGGACCGCGCGGAGGTGTAATCATGATGGGTAAAGACTTCCCTAACCCGTGGGGAAAGAAGACTCCGAAGGGAGAAATCAGAATGATGTCTCAGCTGCTCGATTCTGCCGTATTCCCCGGCATACAGGGTGGTCCGCTGGAACACGTAATTGCTGCCAAAGCGGTAGCGTTCGGCGAATGCTTGCAGCCTGAATACAAGGAATACCAAAAGCAGGTGCAAAAGAATGCAAAGGTACTGGCACAGGCGCTGATGGACCGCGGGTTTACCATCGTGTCGGGAGGCACAGATAACCACTCGATGTTGGTTGATTTACGTACCAAATACCCCGATTTGACGGGTAAAGTGGCAGAAAAGGCACTGGTATCGGCAGATATTACAGTAAACAAGAACATGGTACCGTTCGACACTCGCTCGGCATTCCAGACTTCCGGTATCCGTTTGGGTACGCCTGCCATTACAACACGCGGGGCGAAAGAAGATTTGATGTACGAAATAGCCGAAATGATTGAAACAGTACTTTCGAATGTTGACAATGAAGAGGTAATTGCTTCGGTTCGTAAACGTGTAAACGATACGATGAAAAATTACCCCATATTTGCTTATTGATTTATAAGAAACTTAAAAAACTAAGCGTATGAAAAAAATTAGCTTTATGGCTGTATTACTAAGCGCATGTTTAGTATTCAGCGGTTGTGGTATGACAAATACCGCGAAAGGCGGTATGATAGGCGGCGGAGGCGGCGCTGCATTGGGTGCTTTAGTGGGCGGTGTAATCGGACACGGTAAAGGCGCAGCCATCGGTGCGGCAGTAGGTACTGCTGTCGGTGCGGGAGCCGGTGTATTGATTGGTAAAAAAATGGACAAAGCGGCTGCACAGGCTCAGCAGGTAGAGGGTGCAGAGGTAGAACAGGTAACCGACAATAATGGCTTGCAGGCTGTAAAGGTTACTTTTGATTCGGGCATTTTGTTCAGCACAGGTAATTCAACGCTCAGCCCTTCGGCACAGGCTTCATTGAGCAAATTTGCCAATAATGTGTTGAATCAGAACCGCGATATGGATGTAACCATTTACGGTTATACCGACAATCAGGGATGGAGAAACTCTACGGCGCAACAGAGCTATCAGAAAAACATGGATTTGTCTCAACAGCGTGCGCAGAGCGTATCAAGCTACTTGCTGTCATGCGGGGTCACTCCTACTCAGATTAAAACCGTACAGGGCTTGGGAGAAACAAATCCCGTGGCAGATAACTCTACCGAAGCCGGTCGTCAGGAAAATCGTCGCGTAGAAGTTTATATGTATGCCAGTCAGCAGATGATTCAACAGGCTGAAGCCGGTACGCTCCAGTAATGCCAATCGTCTTTCAACAAGCCTGTCGGTTTGTCGGAAGGCTATAAAAAATATCAGCATGTTTTTGAAAGGAAACATGCTGATATTTTTTATGACAAGATGTGCAGGTCAACGACTTAAAAAGTTATTTTCAGAATTTTTCCTCCCAAAGCCGGAAGATCCAAGTTCACAGTACGTTCCGGAGAAAAAGAAATGGTTTCTGTTTTTCCACTTAACAGTTCTTTCGCTTGACAAGTAGCTTGGGCAGGCATCTGCAAATAATCGAAGGCATGTTGCGGCAAATTAACAGACACGTGCATCGGCATTTCTGAAAAATTAACTACGATTAATAATACCTCTTTTCCATATTTGCGAAGGAAAGCATATTGTTTATGCTCGTCCATTTTCCAAGTATTCCGGTTGACATACATCAGGTCGAAAAACTCTCCTTTTGCAATGGCAGGCTCAGAATTACATAGCGTAAGAAGCCGGGTGTAAAAATGATGTAAATCTTTTTCCTTATCGTTCAACAGATGATCGTTAAAGCGTCCGTGGTTGTTCCAGCGGTGGATGCTGTCAATGCTCCAGTAATCGAAAATGGTAGTCCGCCCGTCGCGTCCGCTGAATCCTTCGCTGTCCATGCCCGATTCGCCCAGTTCCTGACCGAAATAAATCATCATCGGATTGGTGTTCATACATGCGGAAACAATCATTGCAGGAATTGCTTTGAACGGATTTCCGGCAAAAAAATCGGAAGCAATACGTTGCTCGTCATGGTTTTCGAGGAAGTTCAGCATGTGACTCCAAATATCGTTCACACTTTGCCAGCAGGAAGTTATCGACGTGGCAGAAGCATATCCGCAAGTTACCGCACGCAAGGCGTCGTACAGTCCCACCTTGTCGTAAAGATAATCAAAATGACCGTTAAAGATATAGTTGCGATACTCATTCGGATTATACACTTCGGCAATGAATATCAGATTAGGGTAAACGGCTTTTACTTGCGGAATCGCCCAGCCCCAGAACTCACAGGGAACCATTTCCGCCATGTCGCAGCGGAATCCGTCGATACCCCTTGCTGCCCAGAACAGCAGAATATCTTTCATCTTATGCCACGTGTCGGGTATCGGGTCGAAATGACATCCGGTATTGCCGATATAGTCTACTCCGTAATTAAGTTTTACCGTTTCATACCAGTCATTGACGTTAGGAGTAGCATCAAAACGGTTATTTCCCGTAGCCTTTGCCGGCATTTCTTCGTAACGCCCGGCTTCGGCATCATACAGATTCAAGTCGCCCCCCAAAGCCTGTCCGGGAATGTAATAAAAGTTGTTGTTCGGGCTGAAGGCCTGTGTCTTATCATCGTTTTCTCCTAAGTCTTTCGTACCGGCAGGTTTTGCCAGCGAATGGTATTGACGGGCAACGTGATTGGGCACGAAGTCGATAATCATTTTCAAGCCGCTTTCGTGTGTGCGCTCTACCAGTGCGGCAAATTCTTCCATGCGCTTCTCCGGACGAACTGCGAGGTCGGGGTCTACATCATAATAATCTTTGATGGCATACGGTGAGCCTGCTTTCCCTTTTACAACGGCAGGATGGTCTTTCGGGATTCCATAAGCCGTATAGTCGGTTTGCGTAGCGTGAGCTATAATGCCTGTGTACCAGATATGCGTTGCACCCATCTTCTTAATGGCGTGTAGAGCCTGTTTCGTAAAGTCATCCATTTTGCCGCAACCGTTTGTCCGGAGGTCTCCGTTCTGCTGGCAGCACACGCTTGTATTTCCGAATAATCGGGTAAATACTTGGTAAATAATTATTTTTTCAGTGGTGTTCATAGTTGAATTAGTGAAGTGTCTTTTATATGGTTTTGTGATACAGAGCCTGTCAAACCCCTCCGCCTGCGAAAGAATTTCCCAATATCATGACTTGGGAAACACTACCGTTAGCGTCGGTCATCCCAAGCGGTAGAATGGTCCGGTTCTACCCATAGAAACCATCAGTCTTACGGGTAGTGTTTTCATGCCCCCGGTACGGTTTAAAACAAGCTAATAAAAAACACGGATTACGCAAACCCTTCCTTTTCTGTGTTGCAGAGCGAAAATGAAGCGGTTCGTGTAACCCGTGTCTTGCGCAGTTATGTAAGATTATAAAATGCCGTGCGCATTTACATTCTTATCTATCTTCTTGATTAATCCTTGCAAAACGGCTCCCGGACCACATTCTGTAAAATCATCGGCTCCGTCTGCCACCATGTTCTGCACCGTTTGTGTCCAGCGTACCGAAGCCGTAAGCTGAGCCACCAAGTTGGCCTTGATTTCGGCAGGGTCGGTGTGCGGTTTAGCATCCACGTTCTGATAAATCGGACATTTCGGTGTATGGAAATCGGTAGACTGGATAGCAGCTTCCAGCTCTACTTTGGCGGGTTCCATCAGCGGAGAGTGGAACGCCCCTCCTACCTTCAGCGGCAATGCGCGTTTGGCTCCGGCAGCTTTCATCAGTTCGCAAGCCTTATTGATGCCTTCGATAGAACCGGAGATAACAATCTGTCCCGGGCAGTTATAGTTGGCTGCCACGCATACTTCACCTTCGGCTGCCACCGATGCGCAGATTTCTTCTACTTTTTCATCAGGCAGAGCAATAATAGCTGCCATTGTTGAAGGCTGTGCTTCGCAGGCTTTCTGCATTGCCATCGCACGTGCGTATACCAATTTCAATCCGTCTTCAAACGACAACGCACCCGCAGCTACCAGCGCCGAGAACTCGCCCAAAGAGTGTCCGGCCGTCATTTCAGGCTGAAAAGCATCGCCCATACACAATGCGGAAATCACCGAGTGTAAGAATACAGCAGGCTGAGTAACCTTAGTCTGGCGCAGGTCTTCGTCTGTGCCTTCAAACATAATATCCGTAATTCGATAACCTAAAATATCGTTTGCTTTTTCAAACAGTTCTTTGGCAAGTGCAGAATTTTCGTATAAATCCTTGCCCATACCTACAAACTGAGCTCCCTGACCGGGAAATACAAATGCTTTCATATCTCTTTTTATTAATGTTACTGATGCAAAGGTAATGATTCTTTTGATATATTACTCATTTTCATTGAAAATGTGCATAGCCACGGGAGCGTGAAAATGATTTAGCGGTCCGTGTCCTTCTCCGATGTGAACGTTGCTTCCCGACAAAATCCCGCGGTAGACGTATTCTTTTGCCTTACGCACGGCTTCGGTCATCGGTTCGCCCAATGCCAAGTAGGTAGCAACGGCAGACGAGAGTGTACAGCCGGTTCCGTGTGTATTCCGGCTCTCTATTTTTTTCATTGTATAGAGGTGGGGAGCGGATTCGTTATTTATCTGAAGAACATCGCACATCTCTCCTTCCTCCAGATGTCCGCCCTTTACTAAAACAGCGGAACTGCCGTAATCCAATAGCTTACGGGCGGCGATTTTCATTCCTTCCACCCCTTCTATTTGCCCGCCGGTCAAAACTTCTGCCTCACTCAGATTGGGAGTTATCAGCGTAGCCAGTGGCATCAGTTCGGTAGTCAATGCGTTGATAGCCGCATCTTCTATCAGCTTACAGCCGCTGGTTGAAACCATGACGGGGTCGAGCACCACAAAACGGGGAGAGAACTTACGGAGGGCATCTGCTATGACGTGTACAATTTCGGCATCGTTAATCATGCCTATTTTCACAGCCATCGGACGGATATCGGTCATAACGGCTTCTATCTGTCCCTTAACGTATTCAGGCGGCACAGGATGAATCCCTGTTACACCACAGGTATTCTGTACGGTAATTGCCGTAATAGCACTTGCTGCGTATGCTCCTAATGCAGATATCGCTTTGATGTCTGCCTGAATACCGGCTCCTCCGCTGCAATCCGAACCGGCTATGGTTAAAATACAAGGGTATGTTGTCATGATGTTTTTGCTCTATCGTTTCAGCAATCCTACCTTCAGATTAAGTTTGAAATAATAAGTTCCGTTCTCGCGCTCCAGATATCCATACTTGTCTTTCTCGGTAGAGCCTCGCTCCAAGCGGGTATTTTGGAAAAGGAAATCGGCGAATGTCTGGCGGAAAGCCCGTTGGTAACAAAGCACTTCACCGTCTCCCGTAACAAAAAGCAGTCCGGCGATTGCGCTGTCTGTACCTCTGTAAAGTTTAGCCGGACGCATACCGTTTGCCAAAGCCAGCAGAAATTCCTTTATCTTATATTCGTAAAAGCCGTGCTTGTTTATCAGTTCGTCTTTTATCTTTAAGGGATTCAACGATTTTATGGCCTCGGTCAAATCTGAGACCTTCGTTATGTCATCGAGCCACATCAGGCGGGTCATTTCTGCCAGCAACCGTCCCATGTGTAAATCAATCATCGACAGATTGCTGCGGAACACCTTATCCGCCACGTCGCTATACTTTAATACTCCTCCCAAGCGCTCAATCATCAACATGCGTCTCAATACATCGTCTTCCTCGCCCTCGGCATTGATTTTATTGATGGTGGGGACGGCGAACCGCACTCCGGTCTGCTCGAACTTGAAGTTGGCAGAGCGTCCTCCGTCCAGCAATGGGAACATCGTTCCCAAACGGGAACGCACGCACATTCCGGTCAGCGGGGCATCCTCGCTATAAAATGCCACACTGAAATCTGTCCGGTCGTCGGTTTTTGCTTCCAAATCATAGATAGCCACTTCATCCAGAAAGCCCTCTACCCCGTCAGGCGAAGTGACATCATCCGTCCTGCTATCGCGAACGCCATTCAATATCAGCTCGGCAACGGTTGCAAAGTCTTCGCGCGGAATCCGTTTGTCAATCTCATCGCCCTGAATGTGGATGTATTCTTTTTCGATGATGTAACGCCGTGTTCCGTCATGCTCTTCACGCTGAATCATAGCGACCGGGAAACGGCAGGTTTCATCTTTTCCGGCTTCGGGCGTACCTGCATGTACGTACCCGTCTGCCAACAGACGGAAAAACGCATACAGTTCGCCCCATTCTCTTTTTGTTGCTTCGAATGCCATCGTATTATTTTTAATATTTATGACAAGCCTTCTATTTCTCCGTTGATGATATCAATATGCAACGCCTGAGGCTCTTTGGGAAGTCCCGGCATACGCATGATTTCTCCGGCTATGATAACCAACATTTCCGCACCGGCATTGATTACAATGTCGCGCACGGCAAAGTTGAAACCCTGAGCCACGCCATATAATTTCGGGTCGGTAGAGAAAGAATATTGCGTCTTAGCAATACAGATCGGGAAATTGGTGTATCCTAATTCTTCTATCATCTTCAGCTTTTTACGAGCAGCAGCGCCAAACAATACCTGTTTAGCACCATATAATCCACAAGCAATCTTCGTAACCTTTTCTTCTACCGAATCGGTTTCTTCGTAAGCGAAAGTCAGCGGTTGCGACGGATTTTTTTCAATGGTTTCCACTACCAAGTTTGCTAAATCTATTGCGCCGTCTCCTCCTTCCATAAAGGCGTTATTGATGGCAAATCCGATACCTTGTTCTTCGCAATGACGGCGAACGAAATCGATTTCATCGTCAGTATCATTGGCGTAACGGTTGAATGCCACAACAACGGTTTGACCAAACGAACGAAGATTCTCAATGTGCTTATCTAAATTCTTGACTCCTTCTTTCAGTCCCTCCATGTTTGGCTCTTTAATTTGTTCGAGGTCTACCCCGCCGTGCATCTTCAAGCCCTGTGCGGTAGCTACGATAACCGTCAGTTTGGGTTGCAGTCCCGCCTTCCGACATTTAATGTCATAAAACTTTTCTGCCCCCAAGTCTGCCCCGAATCCTGCTTCCGTGATGGCATAATCGCCGAAAGTCATGGCAAGTTTGGTAGCCAGTACAGAGTTACATCCGTGAGCGATGTTTGCAAACGGACCTCCGTGAACGAAAGCAGCCGTGTGTTCGGTGGTTTGTACGAGGTTAGGCGACAAGGCATCTTTCAGCAATACCGTGATGGCGCCGGCTACACCTAAGTCTTTCACTGTAAAGGGTTTGTTATCCACGGTAAAGCCCAACAAGATGTTTTCGATGCGCCGACGCAAATCCGTTTCATCTTTAGCCAGACAGAGGATTGCCATAATCTCAGAAGCCGGCGTAATATCAAAACTCGATTCGCGGGTGATTCCGTTACTTTTTCCTCCCAATCCGGTAACAATGTAGCGCAGACCGCGGTCGTTTACATCGAGAACACGGTTCCAAAGCACCTCTTTCAGCGCAAAACCGTTATCGCGATTCTGATACATATAATTATCGAGCAGCGCCGCAATCATGTTGTGTGCCGAGGTGATGGCATGGAAATCGCCTGTAAAGTGCAGATTGATTTTCTCCATCGGCAATACTTGGGCATAACCACCTCCGGCTGCTCCTCCCTTCATACCGAAGCAAGGACCGAGCGAAGGCTCACGAAGCGCACAAATAGCTTTCTTCCCTATCTTGTTCAGTCCTAACGCCAGACCGATGGAAACAGTTGTTTTGCCTATACCTGCTTTGGTCGGTGTAATGGCAGTAACAAGAATCAGGTTGCTCTGTTTCACTTTTTCTTCGTCAATCAGCGTTTCCGGTACTTTGGCGATGTAACGTCCGTAATTGGAAATCTCCTCCACCGGAATATCATAATTGCGTGCTACTTGCTTAATCTTGGTCAGCTCAATGCTGCGGGCTATCTCAATATCTGATTTCATATAGTAACTTTTAAAAATTTAGGAGCGGCAAAGTTACGACAAAAAAGTGAAACAAGGAAGAACGAAGTAACAGATTTGATTTACAGAGGTTTTATTTAAGCCTGTATGATTTTTCAATCCCTATGCCTATATTTGGGGAATATAACCTGTAAAAAACAAAAATATTCATACTATGTATGACGCTGAAAAAGCATAGTATCTATTATCGACAAGGTTGGTTTTATCGAATATTTCCCGTATCTTTGCAAAACACCGTATAACCAAGTGCATTTAAAGAAGGCAGTGAATATCAAAAAAATCTTTGTAGAAAACACATCGTTTATTATTATGGCTCTATGGTGTTAACACGATTCAGATAAAACACAACGCATATAAGTTGTTTTCCGGAATAATGAAAAAGGAATAATTTATTGTTCTTCATTGGAGAACAATAAAATTTTCGTGCGCCTATTTACCAGATAATAGGCGAAATAATCCAAACTTTTAACAACCTTGTTTTCAGACATTTCCGGTTTAGTCTGGAAGATTGAAAAACACTAACGGTAAAACCAAGTAACTCTCCGAATAGAAATGGTTAACGCATCCGCATGAGTTGGATAACACTAACGGTAGCGTTTTTCGGGATATACAGACCAAGTATCTCTTCCTGTGATGGTGTAAGATAAGTAAGTTTTAATAGGTTCTGCGTATAAACTGCTTTGCGCAATTAAATAAAGTAAGTTTCTGAATAACCACACATTAAAAATGAATATGATTTTAGAAATAACACTCAGATTATTTGTGGCTCTGCTTTTGGGAGGAGTCATCGGGATAGAGCGTGAATACCGTTCAAAGGAAGCCGGTTTCCGCACGCATTTTTTAGTGGCATTGGGCAGTGCCCTTTTCTGTATTGTGTCGCAATACGGATTCGGGGTCGATTTGAAAGATTCCTCGCGCGTGGCGGCACAGGTGGTTTCGGGCATCGGTTTTCTTGGAGCGGGGACTATCATTTTCCAAAAGAATGTGGTGCGGGGGCTTACCACTGCCGCCGGATTGTGGGTGACGGCGGCAATCGGGCTTGCCTGCGGAACCGGCATGTATTTGGCAGCCGCCATAGCCACAGCGTTGGTGCTTTTCGGGCTGGAAGTGCTGAACTCTTTCATCCCGACTTTCGGGACTACCACGGTGCAGCTCACCTTTACGGCTACCAAGAGGGAGAGCGTGAAGCGGGTTATCGGTCAGATAAAAAACGACTGCATCGAACTCTATTCCTATGAGTTGCGCGACCGGCGTACTTCGCAAGGCGAAATCTATGAAGCGAGCATAGAGATGAAGGTGAAACGCGGCAATCACACCGAGCGTCTTATCGACTATATGGATGATTTTGACGATGTAACCATATCGAGCATAGAATAGGCACTGTTTTACTTTTTTAAAAAAATCGCCAAGCTCTTTTAAACAATTATTAGGAAAACAATGTTGAAGGTGATAAGAACAGTTCCCGACCTCTATTTTATACAGGAACTAAAGATGAAGAAACACTCACCCTCAAGATGAAAATAGGAAGCAATGGATGTGTAAAACATTGCGATGAAAACAAAGCAAACGGAGATTTGGAGACTTGGGATTTCGCATTTCCTTATTCCGGCAGGCTCATAACGATGCCGGGGCAACTGCCGGATGCTTTCCCTTTGTTAAACCATTAAATCAAACAAGCAATGATGAACTGGTATAAGTATTGGTATTACACCATTTTCTTTATCTGCGATTCTTTTTGCAGAAATCGGGAGCTAAGCAAAAATTGTGCGGTTGCCTTGTTCAGCCTGTGTATCTATATCATCGCGGCACTGGGCAACAGCCTGCTATACGTGTTCTTCGATTCCGATTTCATGAAAAACTTATGCCACGTTCATTTCCACCTGCTGCTTTATATTATCATTTACCTTTTTAACGGCTTTCTTTTCCTGCCGGAACGAAGGGCAAGGAAAGAGCGCGGAGTGTACAGGCGGACAAACAGGCAGGGGAAAAACCTGCTTTTCGTACTGCTGCCGCTTGCCGTGTTTGCACTCTATTATTATGTATTGTTCAATCACACCGGGCGTTTCCTGCTGATATAGTAATGCAATATCAAGGTGGAAAGTGTACCCCCAATCAAGTTGTGAGAAACAATAAAATCATTTTATTCCCGGATTTAGAGGCCCGAACATACATCTTAGAGATAAAGGAGTTAAGACTGTCAAGTTACGAAAAAAATCCATAACTTTGCGAGAAAAGAGCAAGTGATACTTTTCATAATATCTTAATAGACTGAAGCGGACATGAATAATTTTACTTTTTATAGTCCTACCGAATTTGTATTTGGGAGGGAAACAGAGAGCCGTACCGCCGAACTTGTGAAGAAATACGGCGGAAGCAAAGTGCTGATTGTTTACGGAGGAGGAAGCGTAATCCGCAGCGGATTGTTAGCACGGGTAGAGTCGGTATTAAGCGATGCAGGCATTGCCTATGTGGAATTAGGAGGCATCCAACCCAATCCTACCGACCCTAAAGTGTACGAAGGTATTGAACTGGGCAGGCGCGAAAGGATAGATTTCATTCTACCCGTGGGCGGAGGTTCGGTGATAGACACGGCAAAAGCCATCGCGGTGGGTATTCCTTACGAAGGCGATTTCTGGGACTTCTTTATCGGTAAGGCGGTGCCCGAAAAGGCGGTGCGCATCGGTGTGGTGCTCACCATTCCGGCAGCGGGAAGCGAAGGTTCGGGCAATTCGGTCATCACCAAGCTCGATGGTTTGAAGAAGCTGAGCCTGCGCACCCCCGAAGTATTGCGTCCGGCATTTGCAGTAATGAATCCGGAATTGACTTATACCCTACCCGCTTGGCAGACTGCCTGTGGTATTACTGATATGATGGCGCATATCATGGAACGGTACTTCACCAATACGGAGGATACCGAGGTAACCGACCGAATTTGCGAAGGTACGCTGAAAGCAATTATTTACGAAGCAATGCGGGTAACAATAGAGCCATGTAATTACGGTGCGCGTGCCAACCTGATGTGGGCGGGGATGATAGCTCATAACGGAACGTGCGGAGTGGGTTGTGAGGAAGACTGGTCGTCGCATTTCTTGGAGCATGAGGTTAGTGCGGTATATAATGTGAGCCACGGCGCGGGACTTGCCGTTATTTTTCCGGCATGGCTTACTTACATGGCGGAACATCATGCGGGGAAGGTAGCTCAGTATGCCGCCCGTGTATGGGATGTGCCTAAAAGTACAGACTGTAAGGCGATGGCTTTAGAGGGCATCCGGAGATTCAAATCGTTCCTTCATTCCATCGGTATGCCGGTTACGTTCCGTGAGTTGGGTATCGAACATCCGGACATCGACCTGTTAGTAAAAAAATTCCACGAGAACAAAGGAGAACGGGTAGGCAATTACTTTCCGCTCGACAGCAAGGCAAGTCGCGAAATTTATGAAATAGCAAACCGATAAAAACATAGTTGTATGAAATTCAATAACGAAGAGGTTCGCCGTCAAGACCGTCTGCTGGACGAAAAGCGGGCTTTTGAGATTTTGCAGTCGGGCGAATACGGTGTACTTTCCATGCAAGACGAAAACGGAACGGGGGCTTACGGCGTACCGGTAAATTATGTGTGGGACCGTGGAAATTCTATTTACATTCACTGCGCTCCGGCAGGACGCAAACTGGCGTGTATCGATGCATGTAACCAAGTTTCTTTTTGCGTTGTAGGGCGTACCCGCGTTCTTCCCGACAAGTTTACCACCGGATACGAAAGCGTGATTTTACGCTGTACTGCTCACCGGGGGTTGCACGAAGCCGAACGCATGTCTGCCCTCTCATGGCTGCTGAGCAAATATTGTCCGCAGCACAAGATGGAGGGCATTGAATATGCGAACAAGTCTTTCCACCGGACTGAGATTATCCGTTTGGACATCATCGAAGTCAGTGCCAAAAGCAAACGGATGGGACTCACTTCATAAAGACAAAGTAAACGGCAAGTATCAAGCAGACAAATGCTGCCAAATGATTCCAATGCAATGCCTCACCCTTGAAGAATACTGTTGTAAAAATAGTAAACACAATCAGGGTGATTACTTCTTGAATCACTTTCAGTTGCATAAGTGAAAAAGGGCCTCCGTTTCCGGCGAATCCGATGCGGTTTGCCGGAATCTGGCAGGCATACTCCGCCAAAGCAATGCTCCATGAGAATAAGATTACGGCGTAAAGCGGCCAGTTTGAAGAGATTTTCATTTCCTGCAACTTCAGGTGTCCATACCATGCAAAAGTCATAAAAATATTCGATACGATAAGTAACGAAATCGTATATATACCTTTCATTTTATTTGTGTTATTGATTTAATTTCCAATTGCTTTTATATCAGTTCTTTACTCTTGTCATCAGTGGATAAAATTTACACTTCTTCAGGCAGCAAGTCTTCTTGAACGTTCCCCATTGCTCCCCACAGACTGTATCGGGCTTCGGGGTTCATTTCTTCCAGACGGCGCAAAACATCTTTCATCGACGAGCGGTGAGAATCTTTCTCGTATGGACAATTCTTAATCTGTTTTCGATAACCACGCAAAGCCGCCAGTTCCACCAAATCCGCTTCGTGTACGAGGCACATAGGACGGATGATGGTCATGTCAAATTTCCGCATTTCCAAACGCGGAGGCATGGTGCTGAACGCTCCTTGAAAGGTAAGATTCATCAACAAAGTTTCAAGGATGTCATCCATGTGGTGTCCCAGTGCTATTTTATTGCACTGCTGCTCGTGGGCAATGGTAAAGAGTGCCTTGCGGCGGTTCCACGAGCAGAGAAAACAGGGCGATTTGCGCGTGTCGGTCGAAGGGTCAAAAGATGTGCGGTAAGTGAGGAAAGGCACACCCAATTCATCCGCATAGTTGCGTAAATAATCCGTGTCCGATTCGTAGGCGATATTCTCCATCACCACGTGTGCGGCTACTACCGAGAAGCGGGGTTTGTAGATTTTTGAACGGCGCGCCAGCAGTTCCAACAGCGCCAACGAATCTTTCCCGCCAGACAGCCCTACCAATATTTTATCACCCTCTTCTATTAATCCGTACTTCACCACGCCTTTGGCAAAACGCTGCTCGATACGGCGCATTAATTTAGTTTCTTCCGTCAGTTTGTTCATACGTCGATAGTTTGTAGTTCGCCTTTCGGATTGACCCGAAAAACGCTACCGTTAGTGTCACTCATCTCATGCGGTAGCGTTGACCGGTTCTACCCATAGAAATGGTCAACGCTACCCATAGCATTTATTAAGCTCCAGACCAAGCCGGAGAAGGTTTAAAACATGCTCGCTACATGTTTAAATCGCTTCATACTCAAAATTGGCGCAAAATTATATGAAAAGAATGATTTACGGAAGATTTAGGAAGACAGAAATCGATTTTTTCGGAAAGATTGCGTATATTTGAAAAATCATTTTACGACACGAAACTATGGATAAGAAATATAAACTGATGCTTTTGGCTTTGGCGTGTTGCTCGGGAAGCATGTCGGCGCAAACGCTTGCCCAAGCGCGCAAATGGTTTACCGATGGAGACTTTGAAAAAGCAAAGCCTGTATTTCAGCGTCTTGTAAAACAAGCTCCGTCGAACGCGAACTATAATTACTGGTACGGGGCATGTTGCTATGAAACCGGAGAAACAAGCGAGGCACTTCCTTATTTGGAGAAAAGCGCCCAGCGGAAAGTGATCGACGGATTTCTTTATTTGAGCAAGGCGTATTACGACCTTTATCGTTTCGACGATGCCATTACGAACCTTGAAGACCATATTTATTGGCTGGAACGCAAAAAGAGGGATACCGCAGAAGCCGATTCGCTGATGACGAAGTTCCGGCTGGGAGCGCGTATGATACGAGGTGTGGAAAAGGTAACGGTTATAGATAGTTTCGTGGTAGATAAAAAGGATTTTCTTGCCGCGTATAAATTAAGCAAAGAGTCGGGTACGATTACTTCTAACCTGACAGACAGCATGGTTTGCACCCGGTTTGTCAACGAGATGAATGACCGGATGATTGAAGCAATGCCAAATGCGGAGGGAGAAACCAAACTTTATTCAAGCGTAAAACTTACTGACCAGTGGAGTAAGGCTACCCCGCTGGCCGATTTGAATGATACGGGAGAAAACCTGAATTATCCGTTTATGGATTCGGATGGCATCACACTTTATTACGCCGCTCAGGGCGAAGGAAGTATGGGGGGATATGATATTTTTATCACCCGTTATAACTCAGACGACAATACCTATTTCCGTCCGGACAACATCGGTATGCCGTTCAACTCTCCTTATAATGATTATATGTATGCCGTCGATGATTTTAATAATCTGGGATGGTTTGCTTCCGACCGCCGGCAACCCGAAGGAAAGGTTTGCATCTATGTATTTGTTCCTAATGAGACAAAAGACGTATACGATTACGAAACCACTGAACCGGAAGCGCTGGCAAAACTGGCGATGCTGAAAGAAATTCAGAAAACATGGTCTGACGCAGGTAAAGTGCGCATTGCCAAACAGCAGTTGGCACAAATTATGTATGGAGAAGAAGAGCAGAAACAGCGTCATGATTTTTATTTCGTAATAGACGATAATGCGGTTTACCACTTCCTGTCCGACTTCCGTTCGGCAGAGGCGCGCAAGATGTTCCAAAGCCTTCAGCAGAAGGAAAAAGATTTGACAACACTCCGCCGGTCGCTCGAAGAGTTGCGCTCACAATATGCTTCGGCTGCTCAGGCTGGTAAAGCACAGATGGCTCCCGGCATTCTTGACAAAGAAAAAAGAGTGGAAGAACTGTATAAAGAGATAGAAACGCTCAGTATCAACATACGTAACGCTGAGATAAAATCATTAACCAATTAAAATTGTTGCGACGATTATGATAAAGAAATATTTTCCTCCTTCAGAACTTATAATAAATGAAGACGGCTCGGTGTTTCATCTTCATGTAAAGCCGGAGCAGTTGGCAAGTAAAGTGATTCTTGTGGGAGATCCGGGGCGTGTGGCACTGGTGGCTTCGCACTTTGAGAGTCGGGAGTGTGAGATTGAAAACCGCGAGTTTAAAACCATCACCGGAACCTATAAGGGAAAACGGATAACGGTTCTTTCTACCGGCATCGGATGTGATAACATTGACATCGTGGTAAACGAACTTGACGCATTGGCAAACATTGATTTCCGCACCCGTGAGGAAAAAGACGATTTTCGCCAACTGGAAATGGTGCGCATCGGTACGTGTGGTGGATTACAGCCCTACACACCGGAAGGTTCTTTCATCTGTTCGGAAATCTCGGTCGGGTTCGACGGACTGCTCAACTTCTATGAGGGACGCAACGCTGTATGCGACCTGCCGATGGAGCGTGCCCTGCTCAACCACTTGGGATGGAGCGGTAATCTGTGCGCCCCGGCTCCTTACGTAATCCATGCCGACGAAGAGATGGTAGAACGTATAGCACGTCATGACATGACGAAAGGCATTACCGTTTCATGCGGCGGATTTTTCGGGCCACAGGGCAGACAGTTGCGCATTCCACTCGCCGACCCTCGTCAAAATGAAAAGATAGAGTCGTTTGTCTACGAAGGAAAACATATAACAAACTTCGAGATGGAAAGCTCGGCACTGGCCGGACTTTCGCGGTTGATGGGACACAAAGCCACCACTGTATGTATAGTGATAGCCAACCGCGTAGCGAAAGAAGTGAATACAGGTTATAAGAACCAGATAGACGACTTGATAAAACTCGTATTGGAAAGAATCTGAGAAGACAATGGAAGCAAGTTTCAAACAAAACACTTCGGCTGACAAAGCAGAAAGGTATCGTATTTTTTTGGAACAGTTTGTTCCGCTCATTGAAGGCGAATCTCATGTGATAAGTGTGCTTGCCAATACTTGTGCGGCGCTGAAAGAAGCATTCAACTTTTTCTGGGTAGGATTCTATCTGGTAGAAAACAACGCACTTATATTAGGCCCGTTTCAGGGTAGCGTGGCTTGTTACAGCATCCGCAAAGGCCGTGGTGTATGCGGTACGGCATGGGCTGAAAAACGCACCATTGTAGTTCCGGATGTAGATCAATTTCCCGGACACATCGCGTGCAGTTCCTTGTCGCGCTCTGAAATCGTTATTCCCATCATAGTAGAAGACGAGGTGAAAGGTGTACTCGACATAGACAGTGACCATTTAAATGAATTCGATGAAACAGACCGTGAGTCATTAGAAAAAATTGTAACAATATTAACAGAAACCCTCTATCGGCAATGAATACTCAAGATACGATTTGTGCAATAGCTACGGCGCAAGGCGGAGCTATCGGGATAGTCCGTGTATCAGGCGCAGAAGCCCTCTCGATAACAGATAAAATTTTTCATCCCACCGAAAAAAATCCCCTGCCGCTCACCGAGCGTAAGGCGTATACGGTGAACTTTGGGCAGATAAAAAACGAAAAGGGAGAAATAGTAGACGAAGTGTTAGTCAGTCTGTTTCGTGCTCCCCACTCCTACACCGGCGAAAATTCGGTAGAAATATCTTGTCACGGTTCTGCTTACATCCTGCAACAAGTAATGCAACTACTCATCAACAACGGATGCCGGACTGCCGGACCGGGAGAGTTTACACAGCGGGCATTTCTAAATGGGAAAATGGACTTGAGTCAGGCAGAAGCCGTAGCCGATTTGATAGCTTCCACTTCCGAAGCTACTCATCGCCTCGCCATGAACCAAATGCGTGGAGGATTCAGTAAAGAACTTGCAGTCCTACGTAATAAATTGTTACATTTGACATCGCTGATGGAATTGGAATTAGACTTCAGCGACCATGAAGAATTAGAGTTCGCCGACCGCAGCGAACTTCAGGCTCTTGCAGCGCAAATCCATCAGGTAATAGAACGTTTGGTACAATCGTTCAGTATTGGAAATGCCATAAAAAACGGCATTCCGGTAGCCATCATCGGGGAGACCAATGTAGGTAAGTCTACCCTACTCAACGCCCTGCTTAACGAAGACAAAGCCATCGTAAGCGACATCCACGGAACAACTCGCGATGTCATTGAAGATACAATGATAATCAACGGAGTAACTTTCCGTTTCATTGATACAGCCGGCATCCGTCAAACCGACGACACAATCGAAAACTTAGGAATAAAACGCAGCTTCAAAGCATTGGAGCAGGCCGAAATAGTTATCCTGATGTACGACTTGCAACGTCATGAAAACTTCAAAATCTTTTTTCAGGAAGTAGAACCCTATTTAAAGAACAAGCAAGTAATACTCGCTCAAAACAAATGCGACTTGGTTGATAACATCCCCTCAAACTCGGAGTTCGATAAAAATAATTATCACACGATAGCCATATCTGCCCGTCAAAAAATAAACATAGATAAACTTCAAAAACTTCTGACAGAGGTAACCCATATCCCCTCAATTAGTACAAACGATGTCATTGTAACCAACCTCCGTCATTACGAAGCCCTTACCCACGCACTTGATGCTATCACAAGAGTAGAGCAAGGTTTAATATCCTCCTTACCCTCCGACCTTATATCACAAGATTTACGTGAATGTATCTTCCACCTGAACGATATCATAGGAGAAGTAACAACCGATGAAGTTCTTGGTAATATCTTTGAGCATTTTTGCATCGGCAAGTAACCGACCATAAACAAAGAAATAGCATTTATCGTAAAACCGTTATAATACGCTCTATTATAGCGGTTTTTCTTTTCTGCAAATTTATCGTTGTTTCGTTTTATTATTCGTTTATTTATCGTACATTTGTACCACTTATGTACCACATTGCAAAATGAAGATTATTTGTACCACATTCAATCGTATTTTATCGCCAAAATGGACTAACATAGAATAATATGAAATCTCCGTTTTGGACTAAGATAGACTTATGTGGACTAATATAGACTTAAATGGGTGCGAGATGATACGGACATGAAAGCGAAAGAACCTATAAAGAAAATATGCGAGTTTTGCGGACGCGAGTTTGAAGCGTACACGCAAACAGCCCGCTATTGCTCACATCAATGTAATTGTAAAGCATACCGGGAAATCAAGCGCAAAGAGGTTATTTCCCTATCCGCTTCTATGGCATCCAAGACGAAACGAGAACGAGCCAAAGTGGATTTATCAGGCCGGGAATACCTTAGCATATCAGAAGCAGCAAGCCTGTTAGGTTGGTGCAAGCAAACAGTTTACAATTATTGCCACAAAGGTATCATCCCGGCAAAGCGTCTATCGCAGCGCACGACATTAATACGCAAAAAAGACATAGAAGCCTTGTTCGATGAGATAGAACCTTATGAAGTGCTTGCGACTGGGGAACGCAAGTCCATTGATGAATGGTACACCATAGACGAGGTTACGGAGAAATACGGTTTGCTCCGGCACCGGATAAGGAAGATTATCAATGCAGAGGGTATACCCACTAAGAAAGCAGGTACACGGACATTGATAGCCAAAAGCCGGATAGATGCGTATTTCAGGAAACGAGGATTTGACAATACCCTCTCCAACCTTGCAGACTGGATGACGACACCCGAAGTAATGGAAATCTACGGTATGACAGAGCAAGCCGTCAGGGTATTTGTTTCCCGGTACGCAATCCCAAAGAAGCGACTTAACGGCAAGCTCTATTACAGCAAACAGCATATCGACAAACTCAAACATAAGGAATCATGAGGAAATCAAAGACAACGAAAGTAACGCTACGCTTCCGGATGCTCAACACCGGAAAGGAAACGCTTTACCTTGATTACTACCCCGGCATTCCAAACCCCAAGACAGGCGAAACGATGCGCCGGGAGTATCTGGGCATGTACGTTGTTCCCCTGAAGAAAAGGAACGGGGAACTTCAAACCAGCAAGGACGGCTCTCACAAGTATAGTGAAGCGGATGAGGAAACGATACGCCTTGCCGAAATCATACGAGCAAACAGACAAAACGAGTTAAGCAAGGCGGAAATCTACACGGACGCGGAAGCGGAGATGCTGAAGGCCAAAGAGCGCAGCAAAGGGGACTTCATTGCCTACTTTCGTGATTTGGCTAAGGACAAGAAAGAATCCAATTACAACAACTGGATGAGTGCGCTAAAGCACTTGCAAGACTATACCAAGAAATCAGACAATGCAACGGTAAAGCGTTTTTGCGACATTGATTTGCTTTGGTGTGAGAGGTTCAGGGATTATCTCCTGAACGTAAGGACGCACAGAAGCGACAAGGTTGTATTATCCAACAACACGGCTGCTGCCTACTTCCTGAAATTCAAGATAGCTTTGAAGTCAGCTTATAAGTATGGATATCTCCCCAAGAACATCAACGAGGACTTGAAAGGCATCAAAGAAAAGGAAACCCGCAGGGAGTTTCTGACCCTTGACGAACTTAAACGACTGGTGGAAACGCCATGCACAAACCCGGTATTGAAACGTGCGGCTCTGTTTTCCGCCCTCACAGGTCTAAGGCATTCGGATATACGCAAAATGAAGTGGGGAGAAATCGAAGAAAAGGACGGTAAGTTTACTTTGAAATATACCATCCAAAAAACAAGCAAGTACGATGAGCTTCCCATATCCGAACAAGCCATGCAACTATGTGGAGAAAGACGCAAGCCGGATGACCTTGTTTTCGAGGGCTTGGTCTATTCCGCATACGCGAACAAGGCTTTGGCTCAATGGCTTGGGGCGGCAGGAATCACTCGCAACGCCACATTTCATTGCTTCCGGCACACCTTTGCGACCCTACAACTTGCCAGCGGTACGCAAATAACCACCATACAGAAGATGTTGGGGCATAAGAACATCGGTACTACGTTGGTGTATGCCAAGACATTAGAGGAAGCAAAGAGAGAAGCAGCAGAGAAAATAAAAATCCTATAAACGATATAGTTATGAACATTATCAGTATTAGTGTTTCTGAGTTTCTCAACTATGTATGCTTTAATCCTACTAAATATGAAGAAATGTATAAATACATATACAGAGAAACAACTTTTGATGAATTAGGATGTTCCTTGTTTAGTAGCCAATTAAATTTATGGAAAGAGGAAATAATAAACGAAGAAATAAGAAGAAGAGAATTAAGTTTTATAGAATCATTAGAAAGGGATAGCATATTAGAAGATTATAGAAAACGACACAAATTATTTGATACAAATTTAAGCACCGTTGAGTACATTTTAAATCATGGTGTAGATTCAAAGATAGAATATACGCCTAAACATACTTGCTTATCAGAATATGACAGAAACAGAGTCCTAACTTTTTTAGACTACACAGAACCGCTAATTAATGGGCTTCCTGTTATGGATGGCAACGATTATGCCGGAGAAATATTAGATTCTGGCAAAATGGAACGAGGTGCTCAAATAATAAAGGAGTTACACGATGAATATAAAGATTTTCAATTTGATGTGAAAGTATTAAATCATCCATTCAGATATTCTAACAGACTTTCTGCATTTGAAAATTTATTTGATTTATACAATAACAGAGTACAATTTATTATAGAACTAATCAAACCTTCGTTAGATAAAAATTCGGAAAAATCGGATTCAACAAAAAAGAAACAATACAAGAACTTTGCCGACATATTTACTACCACAGATTGGAATAAATACCTAATGGCATTAACAGAATGTACTCCACGATTGCTTGAATACGATGAAACGAATAATGCTTATAAATTTATAGGTAACGAGAAGAACGAAAAAGGGTGTATTGCCCAATACTTTAAACAGCTTAAAGCAAAGGGGATAATAGACAGAAACATAAACAGAAATGAATTAGCTAAAGTATTAAACAATAGTTTATTGAACTACAAAATATCTGGTTCATCCATAGACAATGAAAGCGAACAATACAAGGAAATCTATGAAAAGCAATTATTCAATTAGCATGAGTTAGCACGCTAATTATTGCCAAATAGGATATAATTCTTTTGCACCGTTATCTCATTCGAGGTAGCGGTTTTCTTTTTCTTTCATGGCGGGAACTGGAAGCCTGAACACAGCCAGCAGGACAGCAACAATGAACGAAACGATTACTTTAGAGACCATGCCCAAAGCGATGGCATATCTCATCACCAAAGTAGAGGCTTTGGAAAAAGCATTAATGGAAAAGAGCGAAACGCCGACAGCTCCAGCGGACAGATGGATGAACATTGACGAACTCAAAGCCTATCTGCCCGACCACCCGGCAAAAGCAACTATTTACGGATGGGTAAGCAAACGGGAAATCCCATACCACAAGGGAGGTAAGAAATTGCGTTTTCTCCAGTCCGACATTGACAAGTGGTTATCAAACGGGAAACGCAAGAGCGAAAGCGAGCTAAAGGATGAAGCGGACAAGTATTGTGAAACACGAAAAATCGGCTAAATATGGATACAAGAAAAAAGGTAGCCGACACGACTACCAATCTTCATCAGGACAGGGGCAAAGATACGAATAAAATCCCTCAATTCAAGCGACTTGCGCAATGTTTTTCAGAGATGCCCAAGACAATGTACCAAGCGGAACGGGAAACAGGCATAAGGATTGCCAACATTTGCCGTTTCATTGACAAGATGAAGAAAAACGGCATCATCCGAAAGGTATCATCCGGCAAATGCCCCATATCGCACAGGCAAGCCGGATTCTATACCAGCAACCGGGAGTATTTCAAAGACGATAGGCAGCTATCATTGTTTGACATTTTATGGAAGGGGGTAAGACGATGAAGTTTACAGTAGATAACGACATACTTGCCGGAAGCCTTTCCTTACCTATTGACGGGCTTTCCTCAGAAGCGCAAGCAATCATACAAAGCTATACCGATGGCTACCAATGCAACCGAGACTTTATCACAGCTTCCATGTTCACGGCGGTATCGACAACGGTAGGCAAACGAATATGTTCCGACGATGGACGGTATAAGAATTATTTTCCGTTCTACATTTGCCTTGTGGCTCCAAGCGGAAGCAACAAGACCACCCCGATGCGTGAAGTATTGCGGCCTCTGACCAACCGCAACGCAGCGAATTATGAAGTGTTCAGGGAAGCGATGAAGAAATACGATGCGGAAGTAAAAGCAGGGAATGAAAATGCCGACAAGCCCGTTTATCGGCAACTGATAATAAGCGATTCTACACCCGAAAGCAGGATTAAGGCTTTATCCGAAAATCCGAATGTCCTGTTGGTGTCCGATGAGATTGCGACCATGTTGTACAATATGAACCGATACAACAAGAGCGGTGAAGTACCACAGCTTATCTCAATATGGAGCGTGGACGACATTATCATCAACCGTAAATCCGAAACTGCCTTGCTGATTAAAGAACCTTGCCTTTCCATCATAGGAGGGACACAGCCCGATGTACTTGCCGACACGTTCGGAAGCGACTACTTTATGAGCAGCGGATTTAACCAACGCTGGCTGTTTGTCTATCCTGATGACATTCCCCCGGCGATGTATTCGGAAAGCAAGGTGTCTAAGGAAGTATCGGACGTTTGGAGCGAATACATAAACGGTTTGTTGGATTTCGATTTTGCAAGCAATGGCTTAGGCACGCTTTATATCACAGATAAAGCAAAGCAACTCTATATTGACTATTACAACAAGCTCCAAGTGAAGAAATCAGGTGCTTGCGGTTACATGGCTTCCGTCTATGCCAAACTTCAAATCATGGTGGAACGATGGGCAGGCATAGCACACCTGTTGGGAAACGAACCGGGCATGAGCCGCATTCTACCCGAAGAAATGGAGTATTCGATACGGTGCATGAATTACTTCGAGCGATGCGCCGAAAAGGTGTACATGAAGCTGACAGAGGGCAGGAAACAGCCGGAAGCGAAAGCGATGGGAAACGAAGAGATGACAGCACGTTTGTTCTTCGCCAATAATCCCCCAAGCATCCAAGCCTTTGCGGATGGTGTCGGAGTTTCCCGTCAATTCGTTTCCAAGTGCTTGAAAAAATACGATAGGTTGCGGAGTTGCGGTTGCGGTGATATACAAACCACTTATAATGTGATAGATACAGAGAAAACGAGCGCAACCACCCAAGATATGATATTAGAATAGCACAAATATAGTAGTTGCGGCTAAATATGTGGTAATTTATTGTGATACACAATTTTACACCATATCGCAACCGCAACCATGCAACCACCTAATAAATTTTGAGAATATGAGAAAAGATATTTTTGATACAGAGGTTTCGATATACAACGGTGTCCGTGATGTGTACGGCACGACATGCAAACTCCGTGCATTCCTCTTTGACAAGAAGCATATTTCAGAGGTTGAACAGCTACGTTCTTTGCCCACGAAAGAGGAACGGAACGAGATTAAGAAGCGTTTGCCGCAGGCTTGTATAAGCGGGGTGTTCTCCCCTACCCGTAAAGCTGAGAACCTTGTGAAGCATTCCGGTTTTATCTGTGTGGACATAGACCGACAGGACAACTTGCATATTGACAACTGGAACGAAGTGAAGCAGGGGCTTTCAAAGCTGCCCCAAATTGCCTATATCAGTTTGTCGGTAAGCGGCAACGGCTATTTCGTGATACTCCCATTACGATACCCGGATTACCACAAAGGACAGTTCGAGCAGCTTAAACGGGATTTCGCACGGATGGGTATAAACATAGATGCGGCTTGCGGTGATGTGTGCCGGATGCGCTGTTTGTCCTACGATGCAGAGCCTTATGTAAATGCTGAGGCAATCCCCTATGAGGGCTATTATGTAGAACCCCGGTCAATGGTAAATTACCAATACTCCGGCAACGATGTGTTGGACAAGGTCGCAAAGTGCTGTGAGCGGATAGAAGCCAACGGCATAGACATCACGGGAGATTATCAGTCATGGTTTACTATCGGTTGCGCATTGGCTTCATTGGGCGAGCAAGGGAGGCAGTTCTTCCATGTGTGCAGCAGTCAGAACCAAGCCTACAACCACGCTGAATCCGATAAGAAGTTCACCAACCTTTTACGGACAGGGAAGCGCATAGGAATCGGATCGTTCTTCGAGATATGCAAGGACTACGGGATAACATTCAAAAACGCTTAGGCATGGAAGTGGAAACGATACACGGCCAGATTATCGCCAAGGCGAACCACTACCAAGCCGTGCCGGGAAAGTTCGGCGCAAAGCGCATCATCAAGGACGAGAAGATACGGGCTTATGAACGCAGCTTCATGGAACAATGCCGGATATACCGAAACAGGCGTATTTCCTCACGATTCCGGCTCTTTGTCCGGGTGTGGCATAGTTCGGTACGTTTTGACTTAGATAATAGCTTAAAAACGCTACTGGATTGCCTGCAAATGGTCGGGGCCATTACGGACGATAAACTATGCTTTCAGATTACAGCGGAAAAGAAAATCGACAAATATCATCCTCGCGTAGAGTTCGCTCTGCTGGAGGTGAACGAGCAAAAACAACTATTTTATTAACAATCAAAATTTTAAAAACATGAGAAAAGACTTATTATTTTCAGTAGCCAATTTGGCACAAGAACAGGGTTACCAAAAAGCGAAAGAAGCAATCGTGAAATGGAATAACGATGCGGACGTTGACAAGTACTGGGCGATGCGCGTTGCTCATCTTGCCGTGAAATTCGGATTGGAAGCGGCTAACAATGCCATAAACAACCCGGAACAATGGGACGGGCGAACTGAAACCGAAAAGATGGCAGATGCGATTTTGGGTTATAATGCCCACTTTGACCCGGACTTTGATAATTCAGAGAAACAATATTTTGTTGGGGGATTGCAGGAGGTCAAAGGCGCACCCGGTTCTTACCAGTTAGCAGAAACTCCACAGGAAGAAACAAACTCATTCGCCGCCGCGATTGACATGGACACGAGAGCAATACTGAAACATCCCGACATGCAGCCGCAGGCAGCGATGGAGCGTGAGAGCTTCATGCGCAAGTAAAGTGTAACACTCAATCCGGGCAGGTTTGCCACGACGGAGAATCTGCCCGGCAATTTCTAATCAAATCTATTATAGAAATGGCAGGACGAAGAAAAGGAACAGAAAAGACAGGAGGGCGCAAGAAAGGCACTCCGAACAAGATATCGGGAACGGTCAAGGAGTGGATAGCTTCAATCATTGACACGAACCGCAATCAGTTCGAGAATGATTTGGAACTTTTAGATCCGGGCGAGCGTGTAAGGGTAATTTCAAACCTCTTGCAGTATGTCACCCCAAAGATGCAGAGCATGTCGCCTGGTGAAATGCTCAACGAGGAATATAAGAAGCTGGAGGAACTTTTAGAGAGCGCACCCGATGAAGTGGTAGACAAGATTACAGAACGCATAAACAAATTACGAAATGAATAAGGAAGAACGAAAACAGAAGATTGACGCCATACTTGGCGCAGTGAAGAAAAAGGCGGAATTCCCCGGCATATCCCCTGAATTGTGGATTGCAGCCGAACAAGGCAAGACTGGAGAGCCTGAGTTTGAAGAATGGCTGAGATGCTGTACCCAAATGGTGGATGCTTTCCAGATTGAAGAAGGAAGGAAAGACACAGATTCGGTATTTGCGGAGTATGTACGGATATACGGAAGGAGGGAATATGAAAAGAAATGTTAAGTTACTGCTGGACTTCGCCAAAGGCAATAATCCGGCAAAGAAACGGATAAGAATATACTCCGTAATTGACGGCAGAAAGAAACTGATGGACGAGTTTCCCACGGATACACCTGTAAGCATCAACATCGATGTTTATGCCACCGATGATGCTCAATTACAAATGAAAATCAAAAATGAATCACTTAATAAGAATTTACAATGAACAGAGTATTTACAATCGGGGGACGTGCGTACAATATCAGGAGCGGCCGGGCAGGCGGCCGATGAGGTTTCTTCCATGTTCGAAGCGATGGGGAAAGACCGGGCCGCAAATGTCGTTGGAAGTCTGGGCGATGTGCTGGGTGCAGTGTCAAATATCGGCATGGCATTCGCACAGGGAGGAATTGTAGGAGGAGCATTCGCCGCAGCAGGTGAAATCTTCTCGCTAATCGGCAAAGGAGCACAAGAAACGGCAAAGCACAAACAGACGCTTGAAAAGATAATGAACGACACGATAGCCCAACAGAGGGAGTACAATCTCCTTTTGCTGGAGCAGAACCTGCTATACGAAAAGGCGAGCACGATATTTGGCATTGATTCATACGCAAAGGCCAGAAACGCAGTCGATGTGCTGAAGGAATCAATAACAGACCTGAACAACGAGATAGCCGGGACAATAGAGCAGCAGGAATACTTTTCTCGCAAAAGTACCGGCAACGCATTTATTGATAAACTGCTTGGAATAAATTATTCAGAACTGAAAGACAGCTATTCCGGACTGGCCGACATTGAAATCAAGACCGGAAGCTATACGACCGGAGCTTGGTTCTGGAAAAAGCAGCATGATGTCTATTCTTCCATCCTTGATGTTTACCCCGATTTGATAGAAGCCAACGGGGAATTTAACAAGGAACTGGCGGAGTCCGTTATAAACACCCGTGAGATGTCAGATGAGGACAAAGCCACCTTACAGAACATGATTGACCTTGCCGGACAGGCGGAAGAAGCGTTTGAATCCCTCAACGACTACATGACGGACATTTTCGGAGATTTGGGAAACAACATGTCCGATGCTTTGGTGGATGCGTTCAGGAATGGGACAGATGCGGCAGAATCTTTCACGCAGTCCGTTTCGGACATGTTGGGAACGCTGGCCGAACAGATGATTTACTCCGTTACTCTTGCCCCGCTATTGGAGGAGGCTCAAAATGAAATGATGGAAGTGATGAAGGACACCAACCTTACGGACGAACAGCGTTTCAAGCAATGGACGAACATCCTCAACGGGCTTGTAGGTGACGCTGTAGAACAGCAGGACAAGGCAAACCAACTTTACGAGGTCTACCAGCAGGCGGCAGAGGAACAGGGATTCGACATATTCAAGCCGGAGGCGCAGGAACAGCAGCAGGCATCAAGCAAGGGATTTGCCACCGCCTCACAGGACAGCATAGACGAACTGAACGGACGGTTTACCGCCTTACAGATAACAGGTGAGGAAATCAAAGGATTGAACAAAGAACAGGTAGATGCGTTGAGGCAAATCTATGAAGCCTTGTCCGGTGAAAGTTACAGCGATGCGGTTTCCCTTGTTCCATCCGTTTCAGATGCTCCCGATATTGCTTCCCAAACAAGGCAGGTCATGAATGAAAGCTATCGGCCTGAAATCAATGTGACATTCCCGACCGCACAGCTTGACGCGCTCGTTTCGAGAGTTACGGACATGGGTATCAAAGTGGATGACTTGGCAAGGTTCGGGGCGGAAAATACCATGTCCGTGCAGACAATAGAGGAAAACACGGGCAAAATCGCCAAACAGATACCACAACAAGGAGAAAGCATTGTGAGGACTATAAACAACAAGTTGTAAAAATGTGGGATTTTTCCACATTACCATATTAATGAAGCCCCGTTTCGGACATTACCGTTTCGGGGCTTTTTCGTGATACCATAATATAGCTGGTTGCGGCTAAAACCAATGTAACTAAATGATAATAAAGCAATTAAGCACACCCGCAACCGCAACCCCGCAACCTACTACTTTTTTTTGTAATCACAATACCATAAATTATGTGGTTGACACATATTTTGCTATAAATATCTGTATATCAATGTATTTAATGACTGTCAACCGACAACCTGTCAACCTGCTGCTATTTTCTACAAAAATTCATTCAACCTTGATATTGATACTCTTACCACAATGTGGGCAGTTAATTGTCAGAGCGTCTTTCTTGGGTTGCTCGAACAGTTCCGTTACAGGGCATCCAATGGCATCCGCAATTTTATTAAGAGTTTCTACCGTAGGATTCCCATTTACCATATTAGAGAGATTTACCCGATTAATTCCCATCTTGTCGGCAAGTTCTGTTATAGTCATGCCCTTTTCTTTGATTACTTCTTTTATTCTTAAATCCATATTGTAGTGTTTTAATATTCGATGCAAATATACGAATAAAAGTTGTTTGTAGTATTATATCGGTACGCTTATTTGTTAAAGTAGTGTTAAACATTTCTTTTTGTTTGGCATATTGTACCGTTTTATATTACATTTGCATCGCAATCGAAAATTAAAACATTACATAACATGAAAGCAATAAACGAAACAATAGCAAATGCGATAGCAGAAAACATCGAGGGCAACGAGGGTACGTTCTCTGTTGAGGTAGAGGTAAACAACACGCTGGTAGTTGTCGATGGCAGCTTTGAGATTGACGGTTATTGCGAGAATGACTATTTCAACGGTACAGGTGCATGGGTGACTACTTACGTTTCTGTTTGCATTGACAGCGTAGAAGCCTATGACGAGGACGGCAACGAGGTAGAGGTTGTCTGCAACCTTACAGAGATTGAGAGATACGCAGAAAACGAATTGGCAGCATAACATTTAAAACATAAAGATTATGGCAACAGATTTTAGAAACAGGATGCGTGAAGTAATGCGCATGGCTTGGCAGATGGTCAAGAAGAACGGCTACACAATGAGCGAAGCCCTTAAAACGGCTTGGCTGAACATGAAACTGAAGGCATCAATGAAAGAACGTATCGTAAAGTTCTACTTTCAAAAAGTCGATGGCTCAATACGTGAGGCATACGGTACGCTGAAAGAATCGCTATTGCCGCCAAACAAAGGCACAGAGAGCCGTAAAAGAAACGAGACAATACAAGTGTACTTCGATACGGAGAAAAACGAATACAGGTCATTTAAAGTGGCAAATTTGATAAAGATAGCATGATTATTAACCCGGTGTGGTGTCTATCAAACGGGCACCCTGCCACAAAAATACATAGATATGGAATTTACAGAAATCGGAGAAAAGTTAGGCGGTCTGACAGCAGACCAGGCATTTGAACTGGCAAAGTTCGGCAAGGACATTCTAAGCCATACTGGGATAATCAGTTTGTCCTCCGGATTGCAAAACCTTATTAAGGACATCATCAACGCAGAAGATTGGATATTTGACGAAAACAGATCTACAATAGAAAATCTGTTGCACATTTCTGTCATTGCTGACAACCTGAACGAAAAGTGCTGGGGAGAGCGTAAAACTCCATTCGGGCTTATAGGATTACGAACAGACAATGACTACTTAGGATTAAAAGAAACGACTGACATTCAAACATTATAAAATATGGAAACCAATAGAGAAACGACATACGAAGAAACACAAAAGAATATACTGAAAGAGTTGTATAGCCATAATCTTGCAGACCGAATAACAAAAATGCCAATAAGTGAAAATACACGTGCCGCCTTATATTTCAAAGGCAAGGTACAAGATGTATTAGACACTCTTTTCTCACTTCATACTTTGCTGTATGGTGAGGTTGATGAAGAAAAGGCAAGTGAGTTTTGCGATGCGTGTATGAATCTTAATAAGATGGCAGATAAGTACATAATAGACAGTATAGATGGAAAAATAGGATTTCGTAACCAGACAGAGATATAAAGCAACGTCCGAAGCTGTAAGAGGGCAAACAGTAATAATCAAACATGAACGAAGATAGAGTTTTGACAATGGCAAAGAGTGCGCTAAGGCTGGCGAATATCATCCGATACGAGAACGGACACGAGATAATAGATGTGAGCCTGTTGCGTACAATCCCGGAGGATGAGCTTATGAAGTACCGCAACGTAGGCAAAACCACGATTGAGAAAATACAGGAAATAAGAAAGTCGCTCGAATGGATGTAAAGCCATGACAAAGGGTAGCCACAACGGTTGCCCTTTGCTTTTATTGATGAGGCGACCAATCTGGCAACATCTCCAGCACCTTTGCAACCTTATGGGAGAAATAAACACGCACATCAAAGAAAAGGTTTATATTTGCATTTGTTCCCTATTTTCTTATGGTTGTCTATTGTTAAAAATGACACACTTAGACCATATTTGTACCACTATTTTGTAAATACTTGATATACAACCTTAGTTATACTTTGCGTCGTACTTACAAACGATTAACATCAATCATCATTGATTAGTAAGGCGTTCATTTTGAGCGCCTTTTATTTTTGCTCATTCAGCGATATTCATCGTTGAGGGGCCTTTTTCAGCTCATTTTTGTACCGTATTTGTAACTCGTTTGTTACTCTCCGATTTCTGGTCGGAAAGGTCGTGGACACATTGATACGTCATGGTACGCTGTGGTACGCGATGAAACATTTTTGGCGAATTTAAAGGATATATAAAATGAGCAGTCGAATTGAAATTCAGAAAAGATGTAAATGGTGCGGTAATCTATTCACCGCTCATAAGACAACAACCGAGTATTGTTCTCATCGTTGCGCAAACCTCGCTTATAAAGATAAGATAAGGAAACAGCGCATCGAAAGTTATAATCAAGAAATTGGCAAATCTATCAGATTGCCGTCAAGACCCGACAAAGAATATCTTACCCCAACTGAAGTAAGCATTCTATTAGGAGTTGGAAGAACTTCCATATACCGATATATAAAGACAGGAAAAATAAAAGTCATTCGGTTCAATCGTAAGACTCTTATCAAAAGAACTAACATTGAAAACATGTCAGATTACATTGACATGAACGAAGCAACGGAGGGAATTAAAGATAAGTCCCCCATCACCGACTTCTACACCACAGCCGAAGTCAAAGAGATATACCATGTCAATGAATCGTGGATATTCGCCATTGCCAAGAAGCACGGCATCCCACGAACTTTCAATCGCGGCAAGACCTATTGGAGCAAGAAACATATCGATGCCTACTTTGCCAAGAAAGCCCCAGACCCGGACATCTCTGAATGGTACAGCACGCAAGACATGCAGGAGAAGTTCGGCATGACCCTGTCGGCCATCTACACCTTTGCCCATAAGAACGCCATCCCCAAGAAGAAAGAGGGCATTATGGTGTATTACTCGAAAAAACATGTGGACATTGCCAAAGGGATTGCCAAGCCGGAAGAAACCATGTATTATACCGTAGCGGAAGCGATGGAGAAGTTCAACCTCACGCGAGACCAGCTTTACCATTATGTGAAATGGCACCACATATCTAAGATAAAGAAAGGCAAATACACCTTCATCAGCCGGGCTGAATTGGACAAGTTACTTGCTCCACCCAAGATTGAATAACGATTTTCCGGTTATCGTCCGGTGATGTTGGTCGCCATTATATCACCCGATTTCTTTGTGCCCAAAACAAATGTAAAACTCTAAATATCATCAGTTATGAATCACACCTGTACAAAAGTGACCGTTCGCCAAAGAGCGATTCGCAATGACCGTATTTCTTTGTATCTGGATTATTATCCGGCAGTACGCAACCCCGAAACGATGCAGATGAGCCGCAGGGAATACCTTGGCATCTATCTCTATGCCCATCCCAAAAACGAAATGGAACGGGCATTCAACAATGAGATGCTAAACAAAGCGGAAGCCATTCGATGTATCCGTGTGCAATCCCTCATCAACGAAGAGTTTGGCTTCTTGGACAAAACCAAGCAAAAAGCTGACTTTCTTGCCTATTTCAAAAAGATGTGTCGCACCAAAGATGAGAAGTGGACTTTCGTGTACCAGCACTTTTACAACTTCGTCAAGGGCAAATGTACTTTCGGTGAAGTGAACGTAGATTTGTGCAAGCGGTTCAGAGAATATTTATTGAACGCCAAGCAACTCAAACACTCCGACCGTCCCATTTCGCTCAATTCCGCTTCCGGCTACTACTCCACATTCCGAGGATTGCTGAAAATTGCTTACCGTGACAAATGGATTCGTGAGAACATCAACGATTTCTTGGATAAGATTGAGCCGGAGGATGTGAAAAAGGAATATCTAACACTGGATGAAGTCAAGCTGCTTGCAGCCACTCCCTGCGACATCCCCGTACTTAAAGCGGCTTCTCTTTTCGCCTGCTTGACTGGTTTGCGCATCAGTGACATTCTGAAGCTGCAATGGGAAGATTTCGAAATTGCACCCGACCAAGGCTATTGCCTGCGCATCCGTACACAAAAGACACAGACGGAAGCGACACTCCCTATCAGTAATGAAGCATACGAATTGTGTGGAACACCCGGCACGGGAAAAGTGTTCAAAGGATTGAAACGAAGCATGACGCAACATCCATTGAAGAAATGGATTAAACAAGCCGGAATCGATAAGCACATCAGCTTTCACTGCTTCCGCCACTCCTATGCCGTAATCCAAATCTCGTTAGGTACAGACATCTACACCGTTTCCAAAATGCTCACACACAAGAATGTGTCCACGACCCAAATCTATGCGGACTTGATAAATACAAAGAAGCGGGAAACAGCCAATAAAATATCACTCAAATAAAAACGACACAACACCTTTGCTGATATGATAACCCTGTAAAGCCCGATTTGGTTCATCCATTTCGGGCTTTTTCATACCCTTCTCAAAAAAATCATTACCTACTATGTACATACTATGTAATTGCCTTGACATCAATTCCGCACTTTTGCACATGGATTAGCCAACTAATCATTCTTTTGGCAGTTTGTGTCCTCATTAACGACGCCAGAAGCTGCCACGACAGAGTGAAGTGATTGGAATCCGTTTATACCAATATACTTTTGCAGACAAACAACTAAAATCGATAAATATGAAGACTGAAAAATTAGAAAAGCAAACGCTGACAGGATTAGTATTCAGCGCAAATGTAATTGTTGGTGCGATGGCACGGCAAATGGTGCTCCATTATGGACTTGATGCTTTTAATGGCTATGTAGCGTTCGGAATTTGTATCCTGATGCTTACCGTCATTTATATCAATCTGCAAGAGTTATTCAAAAAAACGCTTTCTCCTTTCTTTGATACTCTGTTTATGAAGTTTCCTAACTACAGAAAGAAGCGTAAGGTCGAAACAGAGGATAGCAAAGGAACGACAGAAGAAGAGCCTTGGACCAAAGAAGCGGCCACGAATCCTCCACCCAGCATGGACTATGCACAAATCCGACTATCGGCCATGAAAGCCAAAGAACAAGCCGAACAAGAAAAACTCACTACAGTTCTGACCTACACACGCGAATCTTTCGCACCCTATATGAAAGAAGATGACTTGAACATTCTTTGCGAATACATCTGTCTGTTCCATGCGGACAAGAATTTTCCAAAGGTTATACGTACCGTCAAAGTGGACTCAGCCATCCGAACCATTGACCTGATGCACTTCGGATGGAACATCGGCTATCAATTCTCAAAAACAGGAATCCAGATAGCGACTTTCATCAAACGTGTATTTGCAGAAGCATTGAAAGAAAGTGAAATCTCCACATTAAAGAGCAAACTGCGATTAGAGGGGAAATGTACCATCAAAATTGACACATCCTTAAAACAATCAGCCTAATTCAGAAACCACTAAATCCATACGTAATATGATGCAAAATGAGAAATCTATTAGTTTTGATAAGCTGCCCGAAGCGGTAGGTTATCTGACCGAACAGGTCATTGAATTGAAAAAGATGGTGTCGGAACTAAAACCTCCATCATCCGAAAAACGAGTACTGATTGAAATCGAAGATGCCTGCCGCATTATTCACAAGGCAAAAACCACGGTTTATACATTGGTACGGAAAGGTATGTTGCCAGCTTATAAGAAAGGTAAGAAGCTCTACTTCTACGAGGATGAACTTTTGGCATGGGTCGAAAACGGACGGAAGAAAACTTCGGAACAGAATTATGACGAAGTTTTGGCCAATATGCAAAGTGGAATGCGCCGCAAGCCCAAACCACGTACAAACTTCTAATCTTTCGGATTATGGAAAAGAAAACAATTGACCCAAAGCTAATGCTGGACAAGGCCATTGATATGAGCATGAAATTGGCAGGCACCGAGTTTCCCGTCAGTATCTTTCCGAACCGCATCCAGCGCATCATCCGAGAGGTACATGAATGCCATAGTTATCCTACGGACTATATTGCCGCCTCCATTCTTACGGCCATCGCCGTAGGAATCGGGAACACGCATCTTGTTCAAATCAAACAAGGATGGCAAGAAAGTCCTATCCTCTACATGGCACTGATAGGCAGACCGGGAGCGAATAAAAGTCACCCGCTCAGCTTCGCAATGAAACCGTTTCTTGATTTCGATTACCAACAGAATCAGGAATATGAAAACGCTTATGCAGAGTATGAACGACAGATGTGCATGAGCCGGAAAGAACGGACGGAAAACGGATATGAGCAATTTCCAATGGAACCCGTCCGCAGACGTTTCCTTGTATCGGACGTTACACCCGAAGGACTGAGTCTTATCCACGCACAGAACAAGCGTGGACTCTGCCTGTGGGCAGACGAGTTGTCCGCATGGTTCAAGAACTTTAACCGATACAACAACGGTTCGGAAGAACAGTTCTGGCTTTCGGTTTTCAGTGCAAAGACAACCATTTCCGACCGTAAGAGCGCAAAGAGTTCCATCTTTATCAAGCGTCCATACATATCGGTCATTGGTACGATTCAGAAGAAGATTTTGGGTGAATTGGCAAAAGGAGAGCGCTCAAGCAACGGATTCATTGACCGCATTCTTTTCGTGATGCCCAATCTCCAACAGAAAGCCCGTTGGAATGATAAGGAACTGCCTGCCAATATTGAACAGGAATGGTACGCCATCATTGACAAGTTTATCTGCTTGGAATGCAATTACAACGACAAGGGAGAAGTTGAACCGTATATCCTGCACTTTGATGAAGAGGCAAAGAAACGGCTATATGAATGGCAGCATCGTTTCTCAGAATTATGCGACCGTGAAGGGAATGACACGATTGTCAGCATTTATTGCAAGCTGGAAATATACATCATCCGTTTCTGTCTGATTATTCAACTGGCACGGTGGACTTGTGGTGAATGTGATAAAACCCACATTGACTTGCTGACTGTGGAACGTGCCATACGGCTGACGGAGTATTTCAAGGAGTCCGCTTTGAGCGTACAACACATAATCAGCGAAGTGGTATTGAATAGCCAGCAACAAACCATTGTCGGCCAGCTTCCCTGTACGTTCACCACGGCACAGGCGACACATATTGCAGAACAGAATGGCATGAAGGAACGTACTCTGCAACGGTTCCTGAACGACAACATCGGCATCCTGTTCCGCAAAGAGAAACATGGAGAATACTCAAAGATTAACCCGTGACGTTTTTGTCGCTTTTGACACTTTCAACCTTGAAAACGACAATAGTGACAATAACGACACACATAAAAGAACTGAAACAATGACGGCACATAGATTTATATTAGAGCCATACAAAGGTATTGCCACCAGACATACGTGTCCTGCCTGCCATCGCAAGAGGTGTTTCTCTCGATATGTCGATACGGAGAAACAAATATCCTTCCCCGACCATGTAGGGCGGTGCGACCATGAACAGAAGTGCGGTTATCATTTCACGCCGCGGAATTATTTTGATGAAAAACCTGAAGCGAAACAAATGTTGCTTGAAAAAGGTTCTTCGTCAGTTCTGCCGAAACCAGGTGAGATAAAGACAACTCCTACTTCTTTCATCAACGAAGAAATAGTCAAGCGGTCTTTGAAATGCTATAAAACGAATAAGCTGTATCAGTTTCTGGCCTCCCAATTTGGAGAATCATCTGCCATGAGCCTTATGAAAAAGTATCGCGTCGGTTCATCCAGATATTGGGATGGAGCAACCGTGTTTTGGCAGATTGACCACAACAACCAAGTTCGTACAGGCAAGATAATGCTTTACAATCCAGAAACCGGAAAGAGAGTAAAAGAGCCACACAATCACATCACTTGGGCGCACTCCCTACTCTATAAATCCGGTTTTAACCTGAAGCAATGTTTCTTTGGCGAGCACCTGTTGTCGACTGATAAAACCCGTCCGGTTGCATTAGTCGAAAGTGAGAAAACAGCTCTTATCGCCTCCTATTATCTGCCACAATATCTATGGCTCGCTTCGGGCGGAAAGAACGGATGCTTCAATGAAAGCAGCCTTTCGGCACTGGCGAAAAGAAGTGTTGTTCTTTTCCCTGACTTGGGAGCGACCGACTATTGGCAAAGCAAAATCGGAATGATACGCAACTATGGAATCGAGGTACAACTTTTCGACTATCTCGAAAACAACGCTCCCGAAAGCGAACGGAAGGAAGGGTATGACATCGCCGATTACCTGCTGCAAATCCAGCCAGACGAGGCTGTTCTCCAAGCGATGAACAGGAAGAATCCGCACCTGAAAACATTGATTGAAATGCTTGGTCTGGAATTGGTAAACGTACAACGGAACAGCTCCTGAATAATGTTTCGGGCATACCAAAAGGGAGGTTTTCAATACTGACCGTAAGGGCTGAAAACCGGAACTTTTAGGGTAAGCAAGTTTATGTCGGTGTATTACATTTCCCGACAACTTGCCCACCCTGAAGTCCGGTGGGACAGCTCCCGATGGTCACAACTGTAACAATTAAAAAACGACGAGAAATGAACAAGAAAAATACGATTACATTACGCCTAACCGATGACCAGTTGGCATGGTTGGGAGCGTTGAGCAGACGCAGCAAACGGAGCAAAAGTGAAGTCATACGTTCACTCATTGAACATGGGTCGGTACGAGAACGTATCACCCGTGACCACTTGCACATCATCCGTCAGTTGATTGGCGAAAGCACTAACCTGAACCAATTGGCTAAACAGGCAAACACCTACGGATTCTTTGCCGTGGCTGACCACTGCGTGGAGATTTCGAACCATATTTCACAACTCATCAAACAACTGAAAGATGATAGGTAAACTGACAAAAGGAACTTCCTTCAGCGGCTGCGTGCGCTATGTGCTGAAAGAAGAAAAGGCAAGACTTCTGGAAGCTGTCGGAGTGGAAGGTTCACCGGAACAGATGGCTGAGCAGTTTGAGTTACAATCCTTGCTGAGTGACAAAGTAAAAAACATTGTCGGACACACATCGCTCAGCTTCTCTCCGGAAGACAGTCTGCGACTAAGAAACGATGATGCACTCATGCTGAAAATCGCCCGCGAATACATGGAACGCATGGGCATCCGAAACACACAATACATCATAGCCCGTCATACCGACCGCAGGCATGCACATTGCCACATCGTGTTCAACCGTGTAGACAAAGACGGCAAAACCATCAGTGACAAGAACGACCGCTATCGTAACGAGAAGGTCTGTAAGATGCTAACGGCAAAATACCGCCTGTACTTTGCCCAAGGTAAAGACCATGTGAACGAAGAACGGTTGCGCCCGTATGACAGAGCGAAGCACCGAATCTACAAGGCTTTGAAAGCAGAAGTGCAGAATGCCCAAAACTGGAACGAACTGAAAGACGCGCTTGCCGAATATGGCATCGACATGAAATTCAAGGTCAGCCGCACCACACGGGACATTCAAGGGGTGAAGTTCGGATATGGGAGGTACATCTTTTCCGGTTCAAAAATCAGTCGGGAGTTCAGCTATCTGACCATTGACCGCCAGCTGGAAAGAAACGCTTACGCTCCGTCCTATTCATATCGGGAAACAGTCAAGGACAATGCCGTACCAGCATCTCCTTTACAAGAACGGACATCTGATTTTGAAGAAGCACATTCTTCGGGATTGGGATTGTTCATGCCGATGCCGACATCCAACACATCAGACGAGGCTGCATTTGAAGCGGAACTAAAACGGAAAAAGAAAGCCAAACGCAAGCGCGGCTTCCGATTATAACAAACCATTTTATTGACATTTTAAATTTCAACATTATGATTGACAAGAATTTTGTGAAAGACATTGAACTCTACATTTGTGAGAAGTTCGGGTATCGTAACAGCGTGTATGTGAATCCGACCTGTAATGGTTGCTGCATTGACATCCACGAAAAGAACGTGAAGCTATATTTTCGTCTGTGGGAATACAGCAAGGGTGTCAACGGTTTTCCCGACCGTTGCATCATCTTAGTGAACCATGCCTTCGAGAAAAACTACCAAGAGAATTTATTGGACTTGGTAAGTTTCTTCAAGGAGTATGCTCCACTCTACGGTTTCTACTACCTCGGCATCGAGAATGACGTGAAAAACGACCATCGTCTGTTGGGATTGAAGCCTACCACGAACTATCGGTTCGAGTACAACTGCTATGCCGCACCATTGGCAACAATCAACGTCTGATAAGACGGCTTTTGAATGATTTTGAGCGAAGAGGGAGCGTTTTCTTCCTCTTTTATCTTTTTATAGCATGATATTTTATACCTTTGTAAACAGAACTAAGAGATAACAGACAATGGACAAACCCATGAACCGAATAAAAGAAGTGCTTGAAGAACGTGGCATCAAACAGACATGGCTGGCGGAAAAGCTCGGCAAAAGTTTCTGCATTGTCAACTCATACGTCTGCAACAGACGGCAACCCAGTTTGGAGGTACTATTTCAGATAGCGGAGATTCTGAATGTGGATGTGAAGGATTTGATAAACGATAAAACAAAATAAAGATATGGCTAAGACTAATACAGCCGACATTGGCTTTGAAAAAGAAATATGGAAAGCAGCAGATTTGCTAAGAGGTAATCTGGATGCATCGGAATATAAATCAGTCGTATTAGGATTGATTTTTCTTAAATATATCTCCGACCGTTTCGAGGCAAAATACAATGCATTGGTTGCTGAGGGTGACGGCTTCGAAGAGGACAAGGACGAATATACATCGGAAAACATCTTTTTTGTCCCCCAAGAAGCCCGCTGGTCTGTTGTGGCGGAAGCTGCTCATACACCAGAAGTGGGTACGGTAGTTGACAACGCCATGCGCTTGATTGAGAAAGAGAATGTACGATTGAAAGGTATTCTTCCTAAAAACTTTGCCCGTCCGGAACTTGATAAACGACGGTTGGGCGATGTCGTGGATTTGTTCACCAATATTCAAATGAAAGAACATGGCGATACCAAAGACATATTGGGACGAACCTACGAATACTGTCTTTCCAAATTTGCCGAGGCGGAAGGAAAACTGGCTGGCGAGTTTTATACACCAGCTTGCATTGTCCGTACATTGGTCGAAGTGCTTCAGCCATACAGCGGCCGTGTCTATGACCCTTGTTGCGGTTCAGGAGGTATGTTTGTACAGTCTGCCAAATTCATTGAAAGGCATCAAGGTAACATCAACAACATTTCCGTGTTCGGGCAAGACAGTAACCCGACCACATGGAAAATGGCTCAAATGAATCTTGCTATTCGTGGCATAGAAGCTGATTTGGGGAAATTTGCCGCAGATACGTTCTTCAATGATTTGCACCCAACATTGAAAGCAGATTTTATCCTTGCCAATCCTCCCTTCAATCTCAGCGACTGGGGAGCGGATAAATTGCAGGACGATGTACGTTGGAAGTATGGGATTCCACCCGCAGGGAATGCCAACTTTGCTTGGCTTCAGCACATGATTCACCACTTGTCACCCCGTGGACGAATCGGCATGGTGCTTGCTAATGGTTCACTCTCTTCACAGACGGGAAGTGAAGGCACAATCCGTGAAAATATCATCAAGGCGGATTTGGTGGAAGGAATTGTGGCTATGCCCTCTCAGTTGTTCTATACTACAGGCATACCCGTATCACTGTGGTTCTTGAACAGGGCGAAGAAACAAACGGGGAAAATCCTGTTTGTCGATGCTCGCAATATGGGAACAATGGTTACACGGAAACTTCGAGAATTGTCAGAGGACGATATAATGAAAATAGCCAAGACATTCGAAGATTTCGAAGCCGGAACACAGGAAAACGAAAAAGGATATTGTGCCGTAGCCACACTTGAAGATGTAGCAAAGCAAGACTATATACTTACTCCGGGACGTTATGTAGGAATTGCAGAAGTAGAGGATGACGGCGAACCGTTTCAAGAAAAAATGGAACGGCTTACTTCAGAACTTTCCGATATGTTTGTCCAGTCACATCAGCTGGAAGATGAAATCAGAAAACAATTAAGAAGCATAGGATTCATTATAAAATAAATTGAAACCGCCACATTCTTCAATTAGGAGATCCAATCAAATAAGCGAAGAATATGAAAGAAAAACTAATTCAAGAAATCAGCAATGCGATGACAGGGATTTTAAGCGTGGAACAAATAGCCCAACTGAATGGTGTGCTGTTGCAAGTAGTCAGCAAATACACCATTACGCAAGACGGAGAAAAGGCACAGCATGAGGAAACTGCCACCAACGACCGTCTGCTTGAAATCTTTCTGTCCGCCAAACAAGTGGAAGGATGCACTACACCTACCATTAAGTATTATGGTTCTACCATCCGGCAACTCTTCAAAACCATGCCAAAGAAAGTCATCAATTATACCACTGAGGACATTCGGGCTTACTTAGCGGTTTTCCAACGTAAGCACAAATCCAGCAAGGTGACAATTGACAACATACGCCGCATATTCTCTTCTTTCTTCGGATGGCTTGAGGAAGAGGATTACATTATCAAAAGCCCGGTACGCAGAATCCATAAAGTCAAGACTGGCACACAGGTGAAGGAGGTACTTACGGATGAGAATCTTGAACATTTGCGGGATAACTGCAAACAGATTCGTGATTTGGCAATTATTGATTTGCTGGCTTCTACCGGGATGCGTGTGGGCGAACTGGTAAAACTGAACCGGGAGGATATCAACTTCAATGAACGTGAATGTATCGTATTTGGCAAGGGAAACAAAGAAAGGATTGTTTATTTCAATGCCCGTGCCAAAATTCATCTCCAACAATATCTTGCTACACGTAAAGACCGCAACAAGGCACTTTTTGTTTCATTGGCTAAACCACATAACCGCCTTGAAATATCGGGAGTGGAAACCCGTTTGCGGAAAATCGGGCGAGAGGCAAAGATTGTCCGTGTGTATCCTCATAAATTCAGAAGAACTCTTGCAACGATGGCAATCGACAAGGGAATGCCCGTTGAACAGGTACAACGCTTGCTCGGGCATGTCAAGATTGACACGACCATGCATTATGCTATGGTCAATCAAACAAATGTGAAACTTTCTCACCGCAAATTCATCAGTTGAAATGAGAACAGGATATTATACATATAAACCTCATAACCTTTCTGTACGAAAAAATAAACGCAGAAATGGCAATTTAGAGCAGCAAGTGCAGGCGTTGTTCAAGGCCTGGTTCGTGGATTTCGAGCCGTTCAAAAGTGGAAAATTCGTGGATTCAGAACTTGGAAAGATACCGGCAGGATGGAAAGTTGTTGAACTTGGCAAAGTGACAACCCAAGAAAAAGAAAAAGTTGGAATACGTTCTGACGTAAAAGTATTATCTCCAGTAACTACGGGAAAACTAATGCTTTCCGAGGAGTATTTTACCAAACAAGTTTTCAGTGATAGTATAGCAAAATACATTTTGGTAAAACCAAATTCATTTGCTTATAACCCAGCACGTGTTAATATTGGCTCTATGGGTAGAAATACTTTTATGTTTGATGGCTGTGTTAGCCCTGTATATGTAGTGTTCTCATGTGAGAAAGAATACCATTATTTCTTTGATATGTATAGGCAGTTACCATCCTTTAAAGAAGAGGTGATAGCTCGTTCTATAGGAGGGGTAAGACAGACGCTCAAATATTCAGATTTTGCTTTAATTAGAATAGCCTATCCACCTCAAAATATTGTCCTAAAATTCAATGATTTATATAAACGATTACTTCATGCACAGGATATGTATCATACTGAAAGTGAAAATCTCACAGAAATAAGAGATTTATTGCTTCCAAGATTAATGTCAGGTGAAATTAAAATGCAATAAATAATGAATATAGAAAAATATACGAAAGCAAAAGGATATTGCTCTTTTAAATTGGGAGATTCTTTAAGAAAACAAACCAAAGATATACCAGATGGTGGATATGGTGTCTATATTTTTCGTAAAAATACAGAAATCGGAGATATACTATATATTGGGAAAAGCGGTACCATATTGCAGAAGGGAAGTTTTAAGTCACAAGATTTAAGAAAGAGGCTAAATAACAAACAGGACGGTATAAAAAGGGAAGATTTTTTTGCTAAAAAGATAAAAGAAGATACTAAAATCGAACAAATAATCATTGAATGGTATATTATAGATGAGCGAAAATATCTTCCTGGCTTAATTGAAGCTCTATTATTACAGGATTATTTTACGCAGCACTCTTGTTTGCCTATATGGAATAAAGAATTTTGAACCGCTAAATTCTCATTTATGGAAGATTCGGGAAAACAGCATAAGAAATCCATACGCTTCTTTAATGACCGTGAAGTTAGGGCTATATGGGATGACGAAAACAACTGTTGGTGGTTTTCAGCCACTGATATAATACGTGCCATCAACAACGAACCGGACTATACGAAAGCGGGAAACTATTGGCGATGGCTCAAACGGAAGTTGAAACAGGAAGGCATCCAACTCGTGAGTGACACTCACGAGTTCAAATTCGAAGCTCCCGACGGCAAATTGCGTAAGGCAGATGTGCTTAACAGTGAAGAGGTTGCTCTGTTAGCCAAACATTATCCCAATAACAGGGCAAACGAATTTCTTGATTGGTTCACGTATAGCGACAATACTTTAGACGGACAGAGCCGTAAGAAAGCATATCAACTGTATGAAAGCGGTTTATTGCAACGCCTTGAACCGGGCAGTCTGAAATGTTTGCAACAGATTCACGCATATATCTTTGGCGGACTGTATGATTTTGCCGGGCAGATACGCACCAAGAACATCTCAAAAGGCGGATTTACTTTCGCGAACTGTATGCATTTCCCTGAAACGTTGCAAATCATTGAGCGAATGCCGGAAACAACCTTTGATGAGATTTTGGACAAATATGTTGAAATGAATGTTGCCCACCCTTTTATGGAAGGGAACGGTCGCACAACCCGAATCTGGCTTGATTTGATACTTAAACGGTCACTCAAGCGATGTGTGGATTGGAGCCAAATAGACAAAAACGAATATCTGACAGCCATGCGCGAAAGTGTGACAGACAGCACCCACATCAAAACTTTGGTGAAATCTGCACTGACCACTAAAATAGATGACCGTGAGATGTTTATGAAAGGAATTGATTATTCTTATTATTACGAACAAAACGATTGATAAGTTGACATGGAAGACTGGAAAGAATATAAATTAGGCGATATTGGAACCATTGTTGGTGGAGCTACTCCATCAACAAAAGATTCATCTAATTATGATGGCAACATAGCATGGATCACGCCAAAAGATCTATCGAATCTTAATTGTAGATACATTTCTCATGGAGAGAGAATGATTAGTCAAAAAGGATTTGATGATTGCTCTTGTAGAATGTTGCCCAAGAATAGCATTTTATTTTCTTCACGGGCACCAATAGGATATGTTGCAATTGCTCAAAATGCATTATGCACTAATCAAGGGTTTAAGAGTATCATCCCTAATAATGAAATTGTTGATTCACTGTTCCTATACTATCTTCTTGTTTATTATAAACCTGTCATTGAAAATATGGGAAGTGGCACAACTTTCAAAGAAGTTTCTGGCAGCGTAATGAAAGCTTTGACTGTAAACATTCCTAATATAGATGAACAGAAACGCATTGCAGCAATACTTTCGTCCCTTGACGACAAAATCGAGCTGAACCGCCGGATAAATGGCAATTTAGAGCAGCAGGCGCAGGCGTTGTTCAAGGCCTGGTTCGTGGATTTTGAACCGTTCAAGGACGGGAAATTTGTGGATTCGGAGCTTGGAAGGATACCGGAAGGATGGAAAGTTGGGCGATTCAATAATATCATAGAATCAACACTTAGTGGTGATTGGGGAAAAGAAAGACAAGAGGGTAATTATATTAAGAAAGTCTTTTGCCTTAGAGGTGCTGACATTCCTGATGTTAAAATAGGGAATAAAGGGTATATGCCAATACGATTTATCCTTGAAAAGAATTTTGCAACAAAGGCATTGACAGCTGGAAATTTAGTAATTGAAATCTCTGGTGGCAGTCCAACACAATCAACAGGTCGAATTTGTAGAATATCACATGAATTATTGACTAAATACAATAATTCTATTGTATGTACTAATTTCTGCAAAGCAATCAGACCAATGGTAGGATACTCTTCTTTTATGTATTATATGTGGGAGAAACTCTACAACGAAGGAGTAATGTTTTCTTATGAAAATGGAACTACAGGAATTAAGAATCTTGACATCAATGGATTGACTCAGAAAGAGCCAATTATTATTCCTCCAATAGAAGTCGCACTGAACTTTGAGAAATATGTTGATATTTATTATAACAAGATACAGAAAAATGGAATAGAATCAGAACAGCTTTCTCATCTTAGAGATACACTCCTCCCCAGACTAATGTCCGGCGAACTGAATGTTAACACTATAACTGAATGAAACAGAATGAGTGATTTCGACAAATATATAAAGCAAGGCGAACCTAATAGCAAGGAAAAGGCGCAAGCGTGGCAAACCGCAATCGGGCTGCAAGACGTTGACGGTCTTAAACCATCGAAGTATCTGTTGCAGACGGCAGGCAGACACATCGAAGGCGACATTACTATTGACGAGGTAAAGCACTTGATTGACAGCTATTATCTATCAAAGGCGAATAGGAAGGACGTAGAGAATGAACGAACCGAAGAAGCGGATAAAGTATCTGCAAGAATCACCGAGATACTATCCGAGAAATCCTTTTCATTCACGCCAGATTATCTGATACTCATCCATAAGCGGTTATTTGATGGCTTGTACAAATTTGCAGGAAGATTGCGCGATTATGACATAACCAAGAAAGAATGGGTACTTGACGGGGATACTGTTTTGTACTCCAACCATGAGTTAATCCGTCAGACACTTGAATACGATTTCGGACAAGAAAAGAGTGTAGATTATCCGTCACTTGGTGCCAATCAAGCATTGAGGCATATATGTAAGTTTGTTTCGGATATTTGGCAAATCCATCCTTTCGGAGAAGGAAACACACGTACCACTGCCGTGTTCACCATGAAATACCTTCATACATTTGGATTCACATTTAACAACAGCGTGTTTCAAGAACACTCATGGTATTTCAGGAATGCATTGGTCAGAGCCAATTACAACAACTACGCAAAAGGAATCTCCGCCACAACATCATTCTTGGAACTGTTTTTCAGAAACTTGTTGTTTGGCGAGAAAAACGAGTTACATAACCGGGCGCTGCATATCGCAGCCATCCAAAGTGCCAGCACCAATGATTCAAAGAGCCAAAATGGCACCTTGAATTGCACTTTGGATGAGATTGCTTTGCTGAAATTCCTTAAAGACAATCCAGAAGCCACTCAAACTGAGATTGCCGTACATATCGGCAAATCCCCCCGAACTGTCAAGCGAATAACCCCTTCTTTGATAGAGCGTGGCTTGTTGGAACGAGAAAACGGAAAAAGAAACGGGAAATGGGTCGTTAAAAATATAAATTTGAACCGCTAAATTCTCATTTATTTATGGAGCTAAAGAAAATACACATATCAGATATTGGCAAAGTTGTTACTGGAAAAACTCCCAGAACATCTATTGTTGAAAACTATGGCGGTAATATTCCTTTTCTTACCCCGTCAGATGACTTATCTTATAAGTCCGTTCCTAAAACAAGTAAAACTCTTACCGAACAAGGATTGAACGAAGTGAAAAATTGCTTACTACCTCCACACTCTGTGTGCGTAAGTTGTATTGGATCTGATTTGGGTAAGGTTGTAATGACATTAGAGCCAACTATTACCAATCAGCAGTTTAACTCTATTATCCCCAATCGGCAATTTAATACTGATTTTGTGTACTATCTCATGACATTGGTCGGTAAGGAATTGAATTATCTTAGTAAAACTTCCACTGCCGTACCTATTATAAATAAAAGTTCATTCTCAAACTATGAGGTTGAAGTCCCAGATTTGAAAAAGCAGGAAAAGATAGCTTCAATTCTTTCTTCCCTTGACGACAAAATCGAGTTGAACCGCCGGATAAATGGCAATTTAAACATAGCCGCATAAAAAACATCTATATGAAATGGATTCGTGAACATATCAGTAAAATGCCAAGTTTCAATTACTTGAATGCTCATATTTTGACCATTGAAAACACGATTGAAACCAATCCAGACTTATGCATTGAAGTCTGCAAAAGCATGATAGAAAGTCTTTGCAAGACAATTCTTACCAATCGAGCTGTCGCATACAATGCTGATTGGCAATTTCAAACTTTGGTGAAACTGACATTGGAAAATGTGTTCACAGGAGAATTACACAAAACGAACAAAATAGAATTGATTAGACGGATTGCATCTGTTGTACAAAAGCTGGGTGAAATGAGAAACTGTTCCGGTTTTGCTTCACATGGACAAGACAAACAACATATCCCCTTTGATAAGACTACGGCTTTATTGACATACAAAACAACCGATGTAATAGGAGGTTTTATCCTGCACGTTTATGCCTGTTCCAACAGCCCCAATTCACGCATTCATTACGAAGATTGCCAGTCTTTCAACGAGTCGTTTGATGAAGAAAATCCGTTGGAATTGGGCGGTGTGATTCTCTCCGCTTCCGAAGCCCTGTACAAACAGGATTACGAAGCATACAAAGAAGTGTACTATTCTTATTTAAACAACTTAAAAAATTAGCGATATGTCATTCACAGAAGGTAGTTACGAAAACGCATTGATTTCCCTGTACGAAAACATGGGATATCAGCATCTATATGGTCCGGACATAGAACGCGATTATTATGTACCGTTCTACGAAGAACAGGTGCTGGACAGTTTGAGTTCAATCAATCCCAATAAGCCACAAGCTGCCATCCATGAGGCCATAGCCAAGCTGAAAGACATAGATACCGGAAGCCTGACTCAGAAGAATGAGCTTTTCATGGACTATCTTCAGCATGGCATAGAAGTTTCTTACTTTGACAGCAAAGAACAACGCAACGAAATAGTTTACTTGATTGATTATGAACACATCCATCGGAACAATTTCCAGATAGTCAACCAATGGACATTCGTGGAACATTCAGAAAAACGGGCTGATATGGTCGTTTTCATCAATGGATTGCCACTTGTTATCATTGAGCTTAAATCACCTTCACGCGAAGAAACAGATGCATCGGAAGCGTATCTTCAACTGCGGAACTACATGAAGGAGATTCCATCTTTATTTATATATAACGTATTCTGCGTAATAAGTGACATGTTTTGCTCCAAGGCGGGAACAATCACCAGCAAGGAAGACCGATATATGGAATGGAAAACCAAAGACGGTGATTATGAGAGTACGGATTTTGCCGATTATGACACCTTTTTTGAAGGAATATTCGCCAAGGAACGCTTGATAGACATCATCAAGAACTTTGTATGTTTTTCAAAAGACGAATCAGGAGATGCCAAGATATTGGCAGCCTATCATCAATACTTTGCCGTAAAGAAAGCAATAGAACGTACAAAGATTGCTATTGGAAATGATGGAAAAATAGGTGTGTTCTGGCATACACAAGGCAGCGGAAAATCATTGTCCATGGTTTTCTATGCCCACCTGTTGCAAGAAGAACTTTCACAGCCGACCATTGTCGTAATCACCGACCGCAATGACTTGGACGACCAACTTTATACTCAATTCTCCAAATGCCAAGACTTCTTACGTCAAGTTCCCGTACAAGCAAAAAGTCGGGACGATTTGAAATCCCTACTGTCCGGACGAGAAGCAAACGGCATAGTATTCACCACCATGCAAAAGTTTGAGGAATCGGATGAACCTCTTTCTTTGCGAAAAAACATTGTGGTCATGACAGACGAAGCCCATCGCGGTCAATACGGTTTCGAAGAAAAAATCAGAATGACTAAGAATGAAAAAGGGGAAGATATAGCCAAACGAGTCATCGGTACTGCAAGAATCATTCACGATTGCTTGCCCAATGCCTCATATATCGGCTTTACGGGAACACCTATCTCCACCAAAGACCGCGATACCGTAGAAGTGTTTGGCAACTATATTGATGTTTACGACATGACACAAGCCGTGGCCGATGGTGCTACCTGTCCGGTGTATTATGAATCGCGCGTAGTCAACCTGAAACTGGATGAAGCCACCCTCAAAGCCATTGATGACGAATATGAGCTTCTCGCTGAAGAAGGGGCAACGGAAGAACAGATAGAAAAGAGCAAGAAAGAGATGTCGCATCTGGAGGAAATCTTGGGTGCTCCAGCTACAATAGATTCTCTTTGCCGGGATATTTTGAAACACTATGAAGAAAACCGACAATATGAACTGACGGGAAAAGCCATGATTGTTGCCTATTCACGCCCTATTGCCATGAGTATATATCACAAGATATTGGAACTCCGTCCTGATTGGGATGAAAAAGTAAAGGTAGTAATGACCGGAAGCAATAAAGACCCGGAGGAATGGCACGACATCATTGGCAACAAACAATACAAGAAAGAGCTTGCCAAACGCTTCAAGGACGATAACGACCCGATGAAGATAGCCATTGTTGTGGATATGTGGTTGACAGGTTTTGATGTCCCGTCATTGGCTACCATGTATGTGTACAAACCTATGAGCGGACATAATCTGATGCAGGCCATTGCCCGTGTAAACCGCGTATTTAACGGAAAAGCCGGCGGATTGGTTGTTGATTATATAGGAATAGCAAAGGCTTTGAAAGAAGCTATGCACGATTATACTCGACGTGACCGTAAGAATTTTGGCAATCCTGATATTAAAGAAACGGCTTTGCTTAAATTCAAAGAGAAACTGGAAATATGCCGCGACTTGTTTCATGGCTATGATTACAGTCTATTCCAAACCGCATCGGATGCTGAATGTGCCCAGATTATCAAAAGTGGCGTGAATTTTATCATGTCACCAGACAAACAAGAAAAGCAACAGACTTTTCTAAAAGAAGCCATGTTGTTGCATAATTCCATCACTTTGTGTCGCAGTCTGCTAAATGAACAACAACGCTACGAAGCGGCTTTCTTTGAAACCGTCCGTACCCTGCTCTCCCGAATGACAGGAAAAGGAAAAGTTTCCAAGAAAGAAATAAATGCAAGAATTGGTGAGTTGCTGAAACAAAGTGTAAAAAGTGACGGAGTTATCAATCTGTTCTCAGACGTCAAAGCAGAATTTTCTTTGTTTGACTCTGCTTTCTTAGAAGAAGTGTCGAAGATGAAAGAAAAGAACATTGCGGTTGAACTTCTGAAACGACTGCTGGCTGAGCGTGTATCCTTATATCAAAAGACAAACATTGTGCAGGCTGAAAAGTTTTCTGACCTATTGAACCGTTCTTTATCCTCTTATCTAAAAGGCTTACTTACCAATGAAGAGGTGATACAAGAACTCTTGAACTTAGCAAAAGAAATCTCGTCTTCCGAATCAGCAGGAAATGACTTAGGTCTTACACGGGAAGAAAAGTCATTTTATGATGCTTTGACGAAGCCGCAAGCTGTACAAGATGTTTATACCAATGAACAATTGGTAGCCATGACCAAAGAACTTACGGAGGCACTTCGAAAGAATCGCACAATCGATTGGCAAAAAAAAGAATCGGCACGGGCCGGTATGCGAAAGATGATAAAACGTCTGCTAAAGAAATACCATTATCCACCCGAAGAAGCTGCCAACGCATTAGAAACGGTTATCCGTCAATGTGAACAATGGACAGACAATGAAGATACTTCAAGCGAACCGAAATTATATAGCTTGCAAGAGAAGTCTTATTCAATGGCAGCGGAACCAAATGTTGAATATAATAAGCGCAATAAAGAATGAACGAACAGAAATTAATAAAATACCTCGCTTCTTATAAAGAATGGCTGATAAAGAATCCATCAGCAGCAAATGAAGCGAAACAAGAACGGATAGAGGCACAGCGAAAAGCTCATACTTTTACTAAAGAGCGACTTCTTACCATGTCTGAAGATGACTTATTCGAATATCTTTCGCCATTATGGGCTATGGCTATGTGGGGCAATAAGCATTATCAAATTGACAATATCATAGAAGCCAATGGAATAGAATTGCTCCGCAAACAATTTACCAATTTGATTTATGGAGAAACGGATATTGAAAAAAGATGGGATGATTTTCGTTCAAAGATTAAAGGAATCGGCCCGGCCATTATGAGTGAGCTGTTATGCAAAACATATTCCTCACAATATTTACTTTGGAATAAAAAGACATACACCGGATTCAAAACACTGAACATCGATAATCTTCCACGCTATGAGGCAAGATTGGACGGAAAAATGTATGCAAAACTATCCGAGATTGGACGAGAATTGCTTACGAAATCCCAAGAATACGGATATAATGAAATCTGTGATTTGTTGGCGTTAAACTCTTTTATTTGGAATGAGTTACAAGACGATTCTACAGACTGTACCATTCCCGACAAAGGAGAAGAACTTATTGCTACAAGCAAAAAAGATGCGACTTTCATCCATAATGACATCCGTGACAAAGTGGCTGAAATCGGACATTGCTTAGGCTTCCGAGCTGAAGTTGAAAAGAAAGTTGCCGCAGGCGCAGTGGTTGATGCTATTTGGGAAGTTACCATTGGGAACATGGGGCGCGTGATTTATGTGTTTGAAGTTCAAACTTCTGGTTCTATCGACAGCTTGATACTAAACTTAATGAAAGCCAAAAACAACAAAGCGGTTCAAGGCATTGTCGCTGTGACAGACCAAAAACAGATTGAACGGATTAAAAAAGAGATTGAATCACTCCCTATAAAAGATGAAGTGAAATTTTGGGATTACACAGAGGTGCTAAAGATACATGAAGCCTTGCAATTCGTAAATGAATCCATTAATCGGCTCGGACTTGTTCCGAATGGTTTGTAACAAAAGATGCTGCATTTATGAATGATTCCAAAGTCAAATAAAGCTATACGATGAAAGATATTGATAAGAAACTGATAGAAACCATAAGCCGATACACAGCTTCAGGAATTGAGCAACAGGTTGATTATGAGAAATTCTACCTCTATTCGCTTATTACGCACTCAACCGCCATCGAAGGTTCTACCGTAACAGAGGTGGAAAACCAATTGTTGTTCGATGAAGGCATTGCTGCCAAAGGTAGAAGCCTTGTTGAGCAGATGATGAATGTGGACCTTAAAAACGCTTATCTTTTCGGTTTTGAATGGGCAAAAACATCCAAGCCCTATACAGTCAATTTTTTATGCGAGTTGGCAGCTAAAGTCATGCGACGTACAGGCTCTGAGTACTCCACATTGGGCGGTAACTTTGATTCCTCAAAAGGTGAGTTGCGCCGATGCAACGTAAGTGCAGGCATTGGAGGAAGAAGTTATATGGCATTTCAAAAAGTTCCACAAGCTACCGCTGATTTCTGCCAATGGCTGAACGATACACTTGTTTCTGTAGATAGAAATAATATGGCGGCCTGCTATCGTCTGAGTTTCGAAGCCCATTTTCGTCTGGTAACCATTCATCCGTGGGTGGACGGTAATGGACGCACCACAAGGCTTCTGATGAACATCATACAAAGGCAGTTAGAACTCATCCCTTCCATCGTAACGAAAGAAGCCAAAGGTGAATATATCCAGGCTTTGATTGATAGCCGTGAGCAAGAAGACAGCACGATTATTCAAGATGTCATGCTTGCCCAGCATATCACCAACCTTGAAAGCAGGATTTTACAGTATCAGCAAAGCATAAATGATACTGTAAACGATGAAAGTGATACTGTAAATGATACTGCAACGCGGCTTATTACCTTGATTAAGGCACATCCGGAATATACTTACGATGAATACGCCAAAGCACTGAACATGGGTCGGGCTACCGTAGCTCGTTATATTAAAAAGCTGAATGGGACGGTTATCAAACGCATCGGCTCGGACAAAAACGGGCATTGGGAAATTATAACAAACGGACAATGATGATAAAGAAAATTCTTTTTCTGCACGGCTTCTTTGCTTCGGGCAGTTGCATACCTGCACAGACGTTGAAGCAAGCATTTGTGGGCAAGGCGGAAGTCCTCACACCCGACCTACCCTTGCATCCGAAAAAGGCATTGGCGTTTATTGAAAACATCTGCCAACAAGAAAAGCCTTGCGTATTGGTGGGCAACAGCAACGGGGCATTCTTAGCACAGATAGCGGCATCCCGACTCGGTTTGCCTGCCCTGTTGAGCAATCCTTACTTAGAAATGACCCGCTTTCTTACAGAACGCATTGGACCGCACGAATACAAGTCACCACGGGCAGACAGGCATCAACATTTCATAATCGACCAATCCCTCATAGAGGAGTTTGCCGAGGTACAAGCCCATCAATGGGATGCCTACCGACCGGAACTGGATAACCGCATCTGGGGACTATTCGGGGAGAATGACCATCTGGCGCATTTTGAACCGTTGTTCTTGCAACACTATACTCATACCTATCACTTTCCTGGTGCCCATACGCCCACAGCGGAGGAGGTACGAGAGTATTATGTGCCGCTGGTAGAAAAACTATATACAACAACCCTATAACAAACAAATATGTCAAAAGCAAAACTAAAAAAATACCTGCAAACGCTCTCCAAAGAACAAGTTATCGAAGTGATGCTTGAACTTTATGACGCACGTAAAGAAGCCAAAGACTATCTGGAGTTCTATCTAACTCCTGACAGCAAAGCCGAATTGGAGAAATGCAAGAAAACTATCCGGCAGGAGTTCTTCCCCACCCGTGGTTTCTCGGAAAAGCCCTCATTCGCAAAGTGCAGGAAAGTCATTTCCGATTTCCAAAAACTGAAAACTGAACCGACTTATGTCGCAGACCTAATGCTTTTCTACATCGAACAGGGGTGCGAATATACCGTGACTTTTGGCGACATGTGGGAGCAATATTACATTACTTTGGAAAACAACTTCGACAAAGCCATGAAGTTTATTTTCATGCATGGTTTATTGGCGCAATATTATGAACGGATAGAGAAATTGCTTGATAATGCCAGCAACTGTGGTTGGGGATTTTATGATACGCTTTCAGAAATCTATCACCAATACAGGTAACTAAAAAAGAAAACCATTCCCTGCTTAGATACACAAAGAATGGCTTTCCCAATTTCTACTCCATTGACTCCCGGATAATGCGCAAAGTTTCCTTTTTATATTCTTTACGATTGTACTTTTCTCCTCTGCACATCCAGCAGCTACACGGAGTTCCTGTGGTTTGATAAACCTTTGCCCATTTGTCCTTTGCCAGTTTGAACCAATGTGGATGATTGTCTATACTTCCATCCTCACGGATAACAGGAGTTCCATAAGCTGCATAAAGAATCATGCGAGCCTTAAACACACGCGCCATTTGTTGGCGCCTCCAAAGTTTGTTTCTTTTGTCCATCGTCTCTTTGTATTAAAGTTAGGATGAACAATGATTTTACTTTCGTGAAACTTAATGTATCCATAGTTTTTCCTTTTTATTATTCTTAATTCATTGACTTGAAGGCTTAACCTCCTCAAAAGAGTTTCCTCACATCCATCGAAAGAAAATCTTCCGCACTGATGCCTCCATCACCTACAATAAACGCCGATTGCGGATTGAAAAGTTTGCGGAATTTATCCAATCCTTCTGTCCGTTTCTCCGCATTGCTTTTCACCTCAATGGCGACCACCGAACCTTTCTTGCGCAAAACGAAATCGACTTCATCGTCTCGTTCACGCCAATAGAATACCTCAAAGCGATGCACGAAGGCTTGGCTTACCAGATAGGCACCGATACCCGATTCAAAGATTCGTCCCCATGCCTTGCGGTTGAGTATCGCCTGTTCAAAGGTCAACGGACTATATACCATCTTCAACGCATTGTTATAGACCTGCAACTTAGGAATACTGGCACGTCGCCTTGCCATATCCACGCTGAATTTCTGAAGCCCACAAAGCAATCCGCTTTCATCCAACAGATTGATATAGCCTGCCAATGTTACTGTGTTCCCTGCATCTTGAAGCGAGCCTAACATCTTGTTCAATGAAAGCAATTCGCCCGAATAAGCTGCTCCCAGCTCAAAGGTTTGCCGAAGTAAGGCTGGTTTACTTATCGGCGTATCCATCAGAATATCTTTGTTAATGGTCGCCTCGATGATAGCCGACTGAATGTATTGGCTAAAGCGGTCTTCATCGCCAATTAAAGTGGCAGCACCGGGATAGCCTCCGTAAAACATATATTGGTCAAGCGAGAAACCGAAGCACTCCTTCATTTCCTGATAGCTCCAATGGCTCATACGTATTTCCTCAAACCGTCCAGCAAGAGATTCAGACAAACCTTTTTCTAATAACACACGACTGCTCCCTAAAAGCAAAACTTTAATATCGCGGTCATGGAACGTATCATCGTCCCACTCCTTTTTCACTACCTCACTCCAGTTGGCAATCTTCTGTATCTCATCAATTACAAAAATAACGCTTCCCCAGCCTTTGCTCTCCTTCAAGCTGCGCACAGCCGCCCAACAATCAGAAATCCATGCATTGTTCGTAGCCGGAACATTGTCGGCAGAAAAGAACTGGTAAGGCATATCCAAATCTTTCAGCACTTGTTTGACCAGCGTTGATTTTCCTATCTGCCGGGCGCCCATAACGACTTGAATGAACCTGCGAGGTTCTTTCAAGCGTTCTGTAATCAACTGATATTCTGCTCGTCTATACATACTATTACATTTTACTCAATGCGATGAAAACTTTTACTCACAGCAAAAGTAACAAATTTATTTGAGTAATAATCATAGATTTACAAGAAAAACATTATCTTTGTGGAAGTAATCAAGCGTTCTGTAACATATACGGTGAAATCCTTTGTCTATCAATGTTTTGTACATGGCAGAGGATATTTCACAAAAAGACTGAAAAAAGGCGGTACAAGACCATGAGCGAAAGCCATTGAATGTAAACACCTTACATTTTCTTTTCGACTTCGTTCAATTGTCAGAATACGACTTGTACCTTTTAAAATGAATAGCCGCTGATATTCAATGATGTATGCCTGATGCATCGGCAAATAGCTGATTATCAACAATATTACAATATATTGCTAACTATTTGAAAGCCACCGTTTTGGTGGCTTTTTTCATTTTAACACTTTCCATTTGAAACTTGTTATAACCAGTTTTTAAGGATAAATTTGGCTCAAATATCGTTCCTGTCCCTAAATTTTGCGACCAAATGGCAATGGAAAAATGACATATATGGCACCTCATGCAAAAATTGCAAAAGTGACAAATGTGCGCCCATTGACATGTTGGACACCTCGTGAAAATTCCTGCAAATACCTGAAAATTGCTGCAAAGGAAATGGACGATTTTAACATGCCAAAAATATGAAGATTTTAAAGAAATGTTTAACACGTGGAGAAGAATTTATTGCATCCAAGATGTCAAGTAAATACTGCTGCAGAGAGTGCGAACGTGACGCATCTCGCAAACGTGAAGCAAAACGGAAAAAAGTGTCCGGGAAAGTGAAAAAGAAGCGGCTCTTCATTAGTGTCCACTAAAAAATCATAGAAGTTCTTTGCAATTATTGGAATTCAATTTGTTATAAGTGCTTTGGGAGTCAACGGATTTGAATTTACTATAAAAGTATTAATCAGACCGTTATGCATAAAGACAAGTTCGTTTTTGCTCAATTAACCCGATTTCTTGATCGCAATCACTTCAACTATCTCGTAAAGAAGTATGAAGGCGACAAATATATCAAGAGTTATACCTGTTGGAATCAACTACTTACGATGATGTTCGGTCAGATTTCCAATCGGGAGAGCCTCCGGGATCTGGTTGTGGCTATGGAAGCACACGCTGGGAAACTCTACCATCTCGGAATCGGGAAATCTGTAACACGAAGCAATCTCAGTAAGGCTAATGAGCAACGTGATTACCGTATTTTCGAGGAGTATGCAACATTCATGATTGCCGAGGCCCGCAAGCGTAGAATCAATAAAATATTCGAACTTGACGGTCATGTTTACGCATTTGACTCTACCACTATTGATCTGTGCCTGTCGGTGTTTGAATGGGCTAGATTTCGCAAACACAAAGGCGGAATAAAGTTGCATACGCTCTATGATATTGAAGCGGAAGTACCTGCATTTGTGCACATTACACCTGCCAACATTCACGATTCAAAGGCTATGCCTGAGATACCATACGAATCTGGAGCGCACTACATATTCGACCGTGGATATAACGATTTCAGCAACCTTAATACGATAAGTCGTATAGGTGCTTTCTTCGTTGTACGAGCCAAAACAAATGTACGGATCAAGCCTAAAACCTGGAAACGAAGATTGCCGGAAGGTGTAGTTTCGGATGTAATCGGATGCTTTACGGTTTATAAAAGTTCTAAGGATTATCCCGAGGAACTTAGAAAACTCATCGTTGAGAATCCTGAAGACGGTACACGATATATCTTCCTGACAAACAATCTTGACGCATCTGCGGAGTTGATATCATCGCTTTATCGAAACAGAACTATACATCATTAATCAACACGATTATTATATCTCCTCCCAACTGTGGTAAAATAGCCCAAAGAAACTTTAGTCTCAGCTAATACTAGGTTTGAAAGTCTCTAAAATTGATTACTACAGAAAAGAGAGAGCTTTGTTGCTTAATATCAAATACCATTTCCCCGATTTTGACTGCGCATTCGTTCTCCATACCACAGAGTTCCGTTTTACAGATTTATAGAAAGATACAGCACTATGCATGTGTTCCATTACATGTCTGTAAAATAATAGCCAACAATGCCTCTATAATGGATACATTGTTTTGAAGCATATGATAATTATTCTCAGGATTAGCCCATATCTGGTTAAGTTATCTTTTTCTGCTATTATATTCAAGATAGATTGGGCGAGTAACATTACCCGGTAATCCACTAGTCAATATGTTTATTATAGGTGACGGTCCCAAACATATACTAAAAGTTTTCAAGTTTGGGTTATTTCTTCTAATTTCGTAATCTTCATCCTATCCTTCAAACCCCAGTAATCCAAAACTAATCTATTGATTCTATTTTTATCTTCATCAGAAAACCAAGTTACTTCACACTGAGATGTAACAGAAACATTATTGAAAAACCAATCCATGTATTCCTAGAAGTGATTTAAACCCAAATGGGCCGTTACTCGGACAGTTCGGAACAACGCTTCCGGCAGTTGTTTGAACGTGAGTTTGACTGGATGCAGTTCAATCTCTTTCTTATGCGGCAGCGGTTTGGAGAAAGCGTTAGAAAAGCCATTGCCATAGACGCGAGCTACATTTCAAAGTCGGGAAAGAAGACTCCTTATATCGGCAAGTTCTGGTCGGGATGCGCTTCTCAGGTGAAACGAGGCTTAGAAATTCTCGGTATCGGCATTGTCGACATTGACAGTCGGGACTGCATGACGCTGCGTGCGGAACAGACACCGGACAAGGGGTATCTGGAAAAGCAAGGCGAAGATTACAACCTTGTGGACTGGTATCTTGACGTGCTCCGCAAATACAAGGATAAGCTGCTTCGCATAACACGTTATGTCGTTGCAGACGCATGGTTCTCAAAGGCGAAGTTCGTGGGTGAAGCCTGCCTGATGGGATTCCATGTCATCAGCCGCCTGCGTGATGATGCCGCCTTGTGGTATGCACATGACGGTGTCCGCACGGGCAAGAGGGGACGGCCGCGTATCAAAGGCGAGAAGATTGATTTTGAGAAACTCGACCTTCAGCGTTGTGAAGTTCTCGATATTGAAAGAGGAAAGGCTTACTCAATCAAGGCCTATTCAAAGGCAATGAAACGCAACATCAAAGTCGTGGCTCATTATCCGGAATCAGGAGGACAAAAATCTATTTCTCCACCGATCTTGACATGTCGGCCAAAGACATCATCGAATACTACCGTACAAGATTCCAGATTGAGTTTTGCTTTCGGGATTCCAAGCAGTTCACCGGACTCAATGATTGTCAGGCAAGAGACTTGAAGAAACTCAACTTCGCTTTCAACCCAAATCGGTCATTAGAAAATTCAGCTTTCTTTTTGCGCAAAATGTGCCGTAGTTATGGCAAGAATTAAGCAATGCACAGTTAAATCAAGCTGCAGGCAGACTTTTCACTTGCATTTTGCATGTGAAAATCTCTAATGACCGATTTGGGTTCAATGCTTCACTGGCCCCGATAAACATCGCAAAGGTCATGCGGAAACGATACTATCCCTCGCTTTCCATAGGACTGCTAAAAGCCTATCTGAGTAATGTTTATATACTCAAAAGAATTTTTAGTAAGTCCGGTCTGAAACCGAACAGAACTTTTAATACTAAACTTATCAAAGAACTCTTTGGCTTTGTGGCGGAAGCCGCTTAGCCGATATGTTGAATTTTTAACGGACTATTAATATCACGAGAAGGTAATTCTTTCAATAAGTATGGCAGTTCTTGGTCTCAATGATTTGATTTTTACTCAATGATGATTTTGTATTGCATAAAATAGCATACATTTTATGCAATATGCATTGCTGTTTGAATAAAAAATAGTAATATTGCACTTGAATAATAATATAGGAGATGAAAACAATCATTCTAAATCAGCGCAAAGAACGTGATGAACTGATGTCTCGTCCGTATTTGATACGTAAGAGCATCCAAGATACAGATTTGTTATTGAGCAACCATCTGATCAAGTTGATAACAGGTCCTCGACGGGTGGGCAAATCTACTCAGGCATTATTGATGCTGCGAGACAAGAATTTCGCATATCTGAACTTCGATAATTATCAATTGCTGGAAACTTGGGATGCGAATCTGGTCATGCGGATGCTGGATGATGTCTATCCTGGGTATGAATATATCCTGTTGGACGAGGTCCAGAACCTTGAAGCTTGGGATCTGTGGGTCAGTGAATTATATAGGATGGGAAAGAATCTTGTAATAACAGGCAGTAATGCCAGAATGCTCAGCAGTGAAATGGCTACAGTATTGACAGGCAAGTATCTTCAGGTAGAGATGTTGCCTTTCAGTCTTGAAGAGTTTTTCGATTGGAACAAGCTTGATCTGCATATACTGAAACCGGAACACAAAACAGAATCTCTTGTGCTGACAGATGACTATTTGAGGAATGGCGGTTATCCGGAAGTAGTCGCTTCACGCCAATTGACACGCAATTATCTTGACACGTTGTTTGATTCCATTATATGGAAAGATGTGGCTAAGCGTCATAATGTCCGGAATGTGACAGATCTGAATAACTTGGCCATGTATCTTGTCTCGAACTTCTGTAATCCTGTTAGTGCTAATGAATTGACATCGGAACTTGACTTCTCCAGTGTCAATACGACTAAAAAATATATGGATTATCTCCATGAACCATACCTTTTCTATTATTTGTCACGCTACAACAATAAGCTTAAGCTGATGAAAAAAGCCCCAAGGAAAGTATATGTCGTTGACAACGGTTTTGTGGCATCAAAGGCATTTTCCTTGAGTGACAATTTAGGGCGACTGCTTGAAAATCAAGTTTTCATAGAACTTATACGCCGGGGCTATGATGTTGAAAAGACCATGTTTTATTATCGTTCACGGAATGATAAAGAAGTTGATTTTGTCCTTCGTGAAGGACCACGCATATTACGCCTTGTCCAGGTATGTTATGATATGAGCAGTCCTAAAACGGAGAAGCGGGAAATGGACAGCATTGTTGAATGTGCCGGAGAATTAAAGTGTGATAATCTTGTTATTGTGACTTATAATGATAAGCGCACAATTGAGAAAGATGGTTATAGGATAGATGTAGTGCCAATCACAGAGTTTTGAATATATGGATGTCCTGACGCATTTCAGAAGTATAGAAGAACTGACGAAAACGCTCTCACGTGAGCAAAGATTGCTAAGCGAGATGTTTGAGAAGCGGAAGCTTATGAAGTTTCCGTCGGGGCTTGCCATTGACCTTGTCGGAGGAAATGAACAAAGATTGAGAAAACTGGTTGATTATGGTGTGCTGGTGGAATCCGGAAATGCGGTTGAGATTGAGAGCGACTATCTGAACTTCTTTGAGGAAGTGCTGAATGTCAATGAGGAAATTAGCGTATTAAGCGTACAGGAATGTATCAATACTCTGAAAGAGAATATCGGTTATTTCTTGCAAGAGACGAATCCCAACCGCAAAGCCGGATATCAGGATAGTGTGCGGCAACTTTTAAAGAAGACCGGATTCAGGACCCTGAAGAATGTGGTGGATTTGAAGCGTAATATGGACAATGCCTATAAGCAGGAACCCAATTATGTCATCAAAAAGAAGAAACTGGAGAATCTGGATGAGAAGAGCCATAGCATTCGTGCCATGATACGTGAGTGTGAAAAACTGATGGATAATGAACACGCCTTTTTCATCATGGCCAATGATCCGCACATGGCAAAGACCTGTAGCGATGTGAAACATGATTTTGTAGAAGCCTATCATGCGCTAATGGAAATTGACAGACAGATTATTTCCTATATCAATCAGATAGACCTGCAAAATCAACTTTACAAAAAGATACGGAAGTTGAAGTACCTGCAAGATCAGTTGCTTATCAAGACTGACACGAACCTTGTAAAAGTTCTGGAAGAAAGAAATCCTCTTTGGATGGAATCCCGCCAATACAATAAGATTCGCCTGTCTTTAGAAATGCTAAGGGAAAACGATCAGGTAGTAAAGTTGCTGAGACGAATTGCCGAACGGAATGGAATACAGAAAACAGCCAGAACGGAAGCCGGGCCTCTGGCAGAGGAAGACTTGCAAGAACATATCCGGCAACTGAAGGAGGTGGATTCTGCCGAAGTCTGGAATGCATTTTTAGCATCAAGTTATAATCTGTTTGAATTCATTCTGATGTATGACTATAAAGTAAAACGTAGCATAGAAGAACATGCTACCCTCTTCTGTCAGCTGGTTATCTTGCATCCTGATGAATGCCGGATAACAGGCGAATATGCAATTTATCAAGACATTGAATATCCTATAATTTATGCGAAATAATACTCAAAGAATATACGAGCGGTTAAGCCGGGGAGAGTTTCTTTCGGTAGACAGTGCAGATACCTCTGTCCGTCATCTGTATGAGGATATCGAGGAGAATTTGGAAGATTATACAGAATACTTCAAGGAAATAGGTCTGCAACTGGAATCTGGTAATGGTTACTTCTATTTTTCAAGAATAGGAGAGGGTAAACAGACGATAGAGCAGAAATTGGACAGCTTTTCAAAATGGCTTGACTATCTGGATTTTCTGAAATGCTATAATCAGTCATTTGCTGCAGGATATCAGTTTCGCAAAAGTCATTTGGTAGAACAGATCAGTCTGGATATCGAACTGAAGGAAAAGGCAAACCGTTTGTTCAAGAAATACGGTGTGGGGTCTAATGTTGAAATAGTAAACAAGCTGCTTCAGGAAATGCAGAACATGGGCTTTGCGGAGTGTATCAGCGAACTTGATGAGACTTTTAAGGTTACTTCGGCATTCCGCTATGCCGAAGAATTGGTTGAAATAATTCAAATTGCAAATGAAGATGAAATACCTGAATAAGATTATTTTTATCAATAGTGCCAATATTCCGTATGCAGAGATATCTGTAGACGGGAATGTACATTTCACAGGGACTCAGGGTGTCGGTAAAAGTACGGTATTGAGGGCTCTGCTTTTTTTCTACAATGCGGATAAACAGCATTTGGGTATTCAACAGGGGCAGAAATCGTTTGATGAATTTTATTTTCGCCAGTCAAACTCTTATATACTTTATGAAGTGATTCGAGACAATGGCGCATATACGATACTTGTCGGCAGATATCAGGGACGCGCTTCATGGCGGTTTATTGATGCACCTTATCAGCGTGAATGGCTAATAGACGATGACAAGCAGGTATTGAGTGACTGGGTGAAGATTCGCGAACGTATAGACAAAGACGTAGCTGTTTCTGCAAGAATCGAGTCCGGTGTGATGTTCAAGGATATAATCTTCGGCAACACTCATGACCATAAATATGCGCGTTATGCATTGGTGCAGAGCTCGCATTATCAGAATATTCCACGAAGCATTCAGAATGTCTTCCTGAATACCAAACTTGATGCGGACTTTGTAAAGAATACGATTATACAATCCATGACTGATGAGGATTTGCCGATTGATTTGCAGACCTACAGACGACTTGTTACAGATTTTGAGCGGGAGTATGACGAGATAGACTGTTGGTTCCGCCAAACACGTGATGGCAGTTACCCTGTGCGTCAGCAAGCATTGAAAATAGCTGAACAGGGCCGTACAATTGTAGCACTCGACCAGCAGTTGTCTGACGTATGGCACATGCTCAATCATGCTGTAGCTTATAGTGAAAAGCATATACCTCTTTTGGAGATAGAAGCCGCAGAAGTTGAAGCGGACATAGAGAAAGAACATAACCGTGAAAAGGAACTTACGGCAGAATATGATAAAGAAAAAGACGCACTCAATCAAGACCTTGGTGCCCAAAAGGGTAAATTGAAGGAAATAGCACAGGCAAGAAAGTATTTCTCTGACGAGGGTATTGATGACAAACTCGCTCTTGCCGGTCGTGAGTCTGCTATCAGACAGGAGGCTGCTGATAAACAAACGCTATTGGATGATTTGTTGAAAGCTTATGCATCGATAGAAGAAAAGTACAACATTGCAAGAGGTAAACTGGAAAATGCACGTCAGGCGTTTGGGAACATGCAAAAAGAAGCATATTATCAGAAACAGACCGAACTTCAGATAAAGCGTAAGAGCTTGGAAGAAGAACGTACCAGAAACAGGAATCAGGTTATGGAGACTTTCAACAGCTGGCGACACGACTCTGACGAACGTCTGCAAATGTTGTTGATTGAACAGAACAGGACTGAAAATGCGCTGAAGGAACTCCGGCATTGGCATCCCCGGGCTAATGAAATAAAGCAAGTAGATGAGGAACTGCAACAATTGAATTTTACGGAAAAAGAGAATGCGGCCCAACAGACAGCGGTAAAAAGTCAGATTGCCCGGATTACTGCCGAGTATGAGATGAAAGAAACGGAGATAAAACAAGCCTCTCAGCGTGAGCAGGAACGTCTTGACGCTGATCGTACACAAATGCGTGAACAAATCGCAAAGATTCATGATTTATTGGCTCGTTTAGACGGTTCTCTTTACAAGTGGCTTTGTGAAAACGCTGAAGGTTGGGAGAACACGATAGGCAAAGTCGTTGACGAAGAGAGGATTCTATATGCTCAAGGGCTTGACCCTCAGTTGGACAATGTGGCTAATGGTATGTTTGGCGTAAAGTTAAACCTGGATAATATTGCCTCTGTGCATCGTACGCCTGATGAATATAGATTGGAGAAGAATAACCTGGAAGAGCAGGTACGGCAGATTAACCGTCAACTTACGCAATTGCCTGTTACTCTTCAGGAAGAGATAGCTAAACTTGGCAAGAAATATGCTGTACAGGTCAATCCGCTTCGTCAGAAAATGACATCGTTGAAGGTGGAAGAAGAACAGGTGCCAGCCAAGCGGCAGAACCTACAAAATCGTAGACATAAGCTGGAGATGGAAGAACAGGAGCAGATTGCCCGCGAAAAAGACGTTCGTGAACATTCCTTTAATGAGGCAGTACTGCATGTGAATTCGGAGAAGGAGGCGCGCAATAAGTATGAATTGAAAAATAAAAAGGACCTTAAGGAGCTCGATTCATCGTTTAATAAAGCGACTAAAGCACTTGATGAGGAATTGCGTATTTTCAAGGAGTCGCAAGATGCTGTAGCGACCGAACGTAATCAGGAATTCGCCGTACAGAAGCAACAACTCAATGAACAGCAGAAAGCCGAACTTGCAGGCAAGGGCGTTGATACGAACCTGCTCGAGCAATATCGCAGGGCTTTAAATGATTTAAAGACTCTGTTGATAAGGATTGATAAAGAACGTTCAATTGTTATTAGATATCGCGACACAGAGCAAAATCTTTTTGCTAAGGAGCCGGAAATCAAAAAGGCTATTAAGATTATAGAGCAGCGGCTCGCCATGATACGTCAGCGTTATGAAGACAGGCGGACACGTATCGGGAAAAAATGTAAAGAAATGGAAGAGCGTCGGAAAAAGGTTCGTGGTGAACTGACACATAGGAGAGAAGGCTTGACGCTTTATCATCAGATGGTAGAAAATGAGCATCTGGTGCCTGATGCTTTCCTCTCTGATGACAAGATGAAGAAGACCGAGTTGGATTGTCAGCAACTTTTGAGTCAACTTCGAGGTACGGTCAATCAGAAGCGTGAATCGATAGACAAGCTTAAATCTATAGTTGTCAGTTTCAATCGTAACTTTAAGCCCCAAAATGCTTTCCATTTCGATACAATGCCTGTAACAGACAATGACTATTTGGAGATTGCAGCGGATTTGCAGGACTTTATGGACAATAATAAAATCGAGGAATTCCGCAGACGTACCAGCGAGCATTATAAAGATATCTTGGGACGTATCTCGGCGGAAATCGGTTCACTAATGAAACGCAGGTCGGATGTGGATGGGGTGATACAGGATATAAACCGTGATTTTATAGAAAAGAATTTTGCAGGAGTAATCAAGAGTATTGAACTCAGGGCAGATGAGTCATCTGACAAACTCATGAAACTGCTTATATCTATTCATGATTATGCTATAGAGAATGCTTTTTCTATCGGCGAATTGAACCTTTTCTCAAATAATAATCGGGATGAAGTGAACCGTAAGGTCGTAGATTATCTGAAAAGCCTGTCTCATCAGTTGCAGAACGAACCGAATCGTTCGACTGTATCTTTGGGGGACGCTTTCCGTTTACAGTTCCGTGTGAAAGAGAACGACAATGACACCGGCTGGGTTGAACGTATTAATAATGTAGGATCGGATGGTACGGATATTCTTGTGAAAGCAATGGTTAATATCATGCTCATCAATGTGTTTAAGAAAAAGGCTGCCAAAAAAAGTGGTGATTTTATCGTACACTGCATGATGGATGAGATAGGTCGCTTGCATCCTAACAATATAAAAGGCATTCTGCAGTTTGCCAATTCACGCAATATCTATCTTATCAACAGTTCACCGACATCGTATAATCCATACGACTACCGCTATACATACCTGTTAAGTAAGCATGGAGTAAGGACAAGAGTAGAGAAATTGTTGAAACGAATAAATTAATCGGATAATATGGCAATAAGTGCGTCTATACAGGCATTGTTAGCCGGTGAACAGGTTGCTGGGTCGAGGCTGAACAGTAAGTTGCTTGATGAGCTGTCGGCAGAAGGTCTGCTGTTGGTTATACCACGTGGCTCAAGAAAATCCTATCGTGCCCGTGATATGGAGGCTCTGAAAAGATTTCTTATAGACAAGGACGAGAGTTTCCGTATTATCGAAGCAAATGCTTCAGATTCCCGTGCCACAATGGCTGCGGAGACAGGAAATTCCAAACTTGTTATGGTCCGTTCCTGCCCGGGATTTCCTGTAAACAGTTATGAACGTGTTGAGTGTTTCTTAGGTGGAGACTCATTCCCTGTAAATCCGCAAGAAGGAAGTTTCCTCTTTGTCTCAGATTGGAAGAAATTTACAATTCCCGAAGATGTCGTAGTAATTGGTGTCGAGAATATGGAGAATTTCAGGATGATCCGCAGGCAACGCAGATTCTTTGAGGAGTATCTTCATACTCATGGACTTTCAGACAAAGTGCTGTTTGTATCCCGGTATCCTCAGTCGACCGACCTTAGAAGATGGCTGTGCACTATCCCGAATCATTATCTTCACTTCGGAGATTTTGATTTAGCGGGAATAAATATATTTCTATTTGAGTTCCAGCAATATTTAGGTAAAGAGCGTTCTTCCTATTTAATCCCAACTGATATTGAATCTCGCCTGAAGTCTGGTTCTCGGAAAAGATATGATGAACAGTATTACCGTTTCAAAGATATTAAGTCGGATGCGTGTGAATTACAACAGTTGATAGATTTAATTCATCATGAACGAAAAACTTATGATCAAGAGGGTTACATATGTTGTGATCCGTAGAGATGGATAAGAATTGAAAGTTATAAAAATACAGTTCAGTAAGGATAGTCTTGCTGAACTGTATTTTGTCTAAAACTTGCAGCAGTTATTTAGGGAGATTCAGTAAATAGTATAAAATTAGCCAACTAATTCATACACAAAGTGTTGCGAATTAGTTGGCTTTTTTATATCTTTAGGTATTCCCCCGAAAATAAGGTTTGACGGCTAAAACGGGGGTAATACATTAACTAAGATATGACTAAGATACAAAATATTTCGGAAATTCACCCTACTTTGGGGTTTACAGAATTTGATATTCTGGAAAAATACCGCAAGAGTTTTAATGAAAGTGAACTCGGCAGGCTTCATTCCGTGTTCCCGTTCGAGGATATGGCGAAAGAAATCGGTCTGTCCGGGCAGCGTCTGGGACGTAGGAACATTTTCAGCCCTTCGTCAAAGATTGCCCTCATGATCCTGAAAGCCTATACCGGATTTTCTGACAGGCAACTGGTGGAACATCTGAACGGGAACATACACTACCAGATGTTCTGCGGAATCATGATAGACCCATCCATGCCTGTGACCAACTACAAGATAGTCAGCGCTATCCGTAATGAGATCGCATCCCGTCTTGATATTGCCCCCCTTCAGGAGATACTTGCCACACACTGGAAACCATATCTTGAGAACCTTCACGTGTGCATGACAGACGCCACATGCTACGAGAGCCATATGCGTTTCCCGACAGATATGAAACTCCTCTGGGAAAGTCTCGAATGGCTCTACAGGCATATCTGTAAGCATTGCGGGGAACTCGGCATAAGGCGTCCGCGCAACAAATATGCGGATGTGGCAGCGTCTTATCTGTCCTACAGCAAGAAAAGAAAAAGAAAGGCATCAAGGACAAGAATGCTCAAGCGCCGTATGATCAGACTCCTTGAAAAACTCCTCATACAGAGGGATGGAATCCATAGAGAGTACGGAGCCGCACTCCGATATACACCGGATTACCGGAAGCGGCTGTCCGTTATCAGAAAGGTTCTTGTACAGGAGAAGGAAATGTTTGAAGGGCGGAAGGTCAGTGACCGCATTGTAAGCATTGACCGTCATTATGTACGTCCCATCGTCAGAGGCAAGGAAACCAAATCCGTCGAGTTCGGTGCAAAAGTGAACAATATACAGGTAGACGGCATATCGTTCATCGAACACCTCTCGTTCAAGGCTTTCAATGAGGGTATACGTTTGAAAGACTGTATCCGTATGCAGCAGAAACTCATGAACGTGAGGGTAAGATGTGTGGCTGCCGATTCCATATATGCCAATAACGCCAACAGGAAGTTCTGCACGAAATATGGAATCTCCACGTCCTTCGTACGCAAAGGAAGAACGGCAAAGGATGAATCCTTGAGGAAGGTTCTCAGAAGTGAACTCTCAAGGGAGAGGGCCACCCGGCTTGAAGGCAGCTTCGGCACACAGAAGCAGCATTACTCGCTCTCAAGGATAAAGGCACGGAACAGGAAGACGGAAATCCTGTGGATCTTTTTCGGAATACATACGGCTAATGCCGTACGGATGATTGACAAGATCAGGAACAGGACGGTTAAAGCAGCATGACATGATTTTACTGACTGAATCAGAAGAGGTCATCCGGCTTCTTCAGGAGTCATGTCTTGACGGATAGAATTATGTGAGAAAACAACGAAAAACTACAATGAAAATGACATATGGAGGGGGTATAGTCTACCATCTTCATATGCCATTATGTTTTTTAGGGATATTTACTGAATACCCCTATTTAGGACTAGTCATTCTTTTATATCTCTTTTGAATTACAAATAAAAGACTCACCCAGAGCGCGCTGTTCTTATGGGAAGCGGGGTGAGTATGTAGTTGCAAATTTAATTGATAGATTTCATATTCCAATGTTTTTCTTTGAATTTTTCTGCGTAAATGAATGGTATTGTGGATGTTCAATATAGGTGGAGAATCGGTGCGTCTCAAATCAGTAGGTTATGTTTCTCCATAGCGAACATATGACATTTGCCCAAAAAGTAATTGAAGGTGATAATAATTCTGGCAAAAAGACACAGATTTGTCGAAATTGTCATAAAAGGCATGAGGGTGTATCAAAATGAGTTATATCGAACTCACGTTAAATACTCAAATCTTTTTAAATGTCAAAATCCTAAATCATCAACTTCTCCAATTTCATTTTCCATTTTTTCCAATCCGGCATTTCCTGAGTCAACAACTCATAAAAGGCTTTAGTATGATTACGATAAACAAGATGGCAAAGTTCATGAATAATCACATACTCAATGCAAATTCGTGGAGCACCTATTAACCTCGGATTCAGCATAATTTGTCCGGAAGCGGTACAACTTCCCCAACGAGTCTCCATATCTTTCAGCTTAATACCAGTCGGGTGAACCTGATGACGACCGAAACGTGCTATCAATGGGTCCGCATATTCTTTGAACTTTATTTCAGCACGTTTTCTATACCAAGCCATAAGTAAAGGGCGTACATCCTTACGATGCCTACACTCTACTTCGAGTATATTTCCTTTGTAATGTACTTCATTACGTTCACTGTCAACCACACGCAGCATATATTGTCTGCCTAAATATAAATGAGATTCTCCACTGACATATTTTCGTTCTGGTGTATGTATACCGAAAGAAGAAAAATAGCGTTGCTGTTTATAAATCCATGGAGCACGACGATGAACGTGTTTTCTGATTTGCTCCAGTGGTGCTTCCATTGGAGCCTTTACTTCCACACTACCATCCGGATACACACAGATACCCAAAGTCTTTCTGGCTCTGTATTCTACTGCATACTCCATAACAACAGAGCCATATTCTATGCAGTCTTTTATTTGATCCATAACTTTGCCACATCTACACAGCCATCAATAATCGTATCCATATCATTAAAAGAAAAGTCAAGTCCATACTTCCGTTTCACATCATCTATCAGATAATCTTCCAGTTCTATTTTCATACGACCAATAATATCCGATTTCTGTTGCCAGTCGACCAAAACCCTCCCGTCCACAATCAATGTACGGTTTATAATTCCATCAAAAGTCATAGCAGTTTCTAACGCCAATTTCTTTAAGTCAACCTGTGCGTCACCAAATATACGTTGATAGGTTTCCAATGCTAATCCGTAATAAGCTTTTGCTGCATTATTTTGCTGCAACTCTTCCGGCAATTCATTATCCGTATGAGACAATATATCGTCTTTGCATTTCAGGACCCGTTTTAAATACTCCAACTCATCGATTCGGCCTTGTTCATAAGCGGCAATAGTTTCTTTCAGTAACTGAGAGAATTTCTTATAAAACGCCGGATCTGTATCCATATTTTCTGTAATAAATTTACTGGTTCTGGAAGCAATCGTATCTGCCTTTGCCGCTGTTCCTACAATCTTTTCTACTTCCTGTTCGAAGGCTTCCGTATCAAAGATATTTACCAATTCTGTGATTGGTTTTACTGCTCCACTTTCTACATGGCGATTAATCAATTTTTGTATCTGCCCTTCATATTGCTTATAATCTATTGTATCTGAATAGCGTAATTGAACTGCCGATCTCAACTTGACGAACATATTCAAGTCATCTTTATATCGCTTGATTTCTTCTTCTGGAGTTTGTGCATGGAAACTACGTGTAGAAAGAGCTATTTTCAGGCAAGATGCATAAGCTGTCAGTCTCTCATAAAACTCCTGTCGTCTGTCTTCCTCACGTAATGACTGTGCATATGCCTCCAAGTCCCGTTTATTGGAAATTGACTTGAACAAATCCCATAAATTTGAATATTTCTGTGGCAATTTTGCTATTTCAGTATCAACTGATTCCAGAGTCTCACGGAAAACCGCCTGTTCTTCTTCGTCATAATTAGAATACAAATCCAACGCTTCGTCCAATTCTTTTAAGACTCCATAATAATCAATGATGTAACCAAACTCTTTGCCATCACAAACCCGGTTGACACGCGCCACGGCTTGTAACAATGTATGTCCGTTCAGTTTACGGTCCAAATACATCACTACCACCTTCGGCTCATCAAATCCGGTCAGCAATTTGTCCACAACAATCATGATTTCAGGCTGTTCCTGATTCTTGAAACGGGAAATCAGGTTTTCCTGATATTTCTTAGGGGTTCCGTGTTCATCCATCATCTTTTTCCAATACGCCTTTACTTCTTCCGACGTATCACCGTATGACGATTCTTCACCTTCTCGCATGTCAGGAGCTGTAATAAGCACCTCTGAAGATACCAAGCCAATCTCATCCAAATATTTTTTGTACAATACAGCAATGGCTTTCCTCGGTGTAACCAGCATAGCCTTGAATTTCGTTCCCTGCCAATTATCACGGAAATGTTCAGAGATATTCCAAGCAATGGAATACACCCGCTGGCCTGTCTGATTCACAAAATCGGTGCGCGAATATTTTTTCTTTAAATCGGCCGTTTGATATTCATTCAGTCCTTCACAAACTTTGGTAAAGAAATCGTCTATGGGCCCTTCGTGTACATGCTGAGGTACAATTCGCCCTTCATAAAGCAATGGAACTACGGCACCGTCTTCTACAGCCTGACGCACGGTGTATATCGGACGGATGATACCGCCGAACGTATTTGCCGTATTTTTTTCCTTCTTCATCAACGGCGTACCGGTGAAAGCTATCTTGCAGGCATTAGGCAATACCCGATCCATCTTGATAGCCATTTCTTTGTATTGGCTACGATGGGCCTCATCGATCAGAATAAAGATATTGGGATCTGTCAGCGGATGCTTCATACGCTTGACAGCTGTTTCAAACTTATTAATGACAGTTGTAATAATGGCATCCGTCTTACTCTCCAATAACTCCACCAAATGAGTTCCGGTTGTAGCATTCATCACTTCCCGTCCACACTTCTTGAATGTATTGGTAATCTGACTATCCAAATCCGTACGGTCAGTTACCATCACAATTCTTGGATTCTGTATTTCTTTGGCTTGGGCGATTGCTTGCGCCAGCAAAACCATTGTAAGCGATTTTCCACTGCCCTGCGTATGCCATACTACACCTCCTCGCCGTTTCCCATGTTCTAACGTCTTGACCCGTTCTGTAATCTCTTTTACCGTAAAATATTGTTGGTAACGGGCCAGTTTTTTGATCCCCCCATCATAGATGGTAAAATTATGAATCAAGTCAAGCAACCTATCCGGACGGCAAAGGCTAAACAGATACCGATCCTGCTCGGTAGGCAACACATTTTCCTGTTCCATGGCATCGAAATACGCCCGCACATAACGAAAACGGTCACTGAACAGATGTGACTTCCGTTTTTCATCCAGCGGCGTATTTACCAGACAGTCCAACTGCTGTATATATTCCGCCTCTTCTTTCTTTGTAACGAACATCTCCTTCCACCTGGTCCAGAATTTGGCCGGTGTTCCGGTAGTGGCATACGCTCCGTAACTATTTCCTATACTGAGCAACAAAGCACTATACAAGTAAAGGCCGCGGATACCATCGTCCTTCTGATTACGGAGATGCTGGGATATAGCCTGGTCAAATGCTCCTTTAATATCAGGACGCTTACACTCTATCACTACCAGTGGAATACCGTTAATAAACAAAACTATATCTGGACGGTACGTATCGGCCATTCCGGTGCGCATTACTGCAAACTCTTCCGTCACATGAAATACGTTTCTTTCCGGACGCTCCCAGTCGATAAAGCGCATGGTATAACTTTTCTTGTCACCATCAATACTTTGTTCAAACGCCTTACCCAGTGTCAATAGATTGTAAACGGCTTCATTCCCGCTCAAGTACCCACCTTCCATCGGGATATTGCGCATAGCCAATACACCGTTTTCAATATTTTGTTCTGAAAACAGTTCCTCCTTATTTCGGTTCACCCGAATGGAATTGATGCGACGTAACTGACTACGAAGTACATCTTCCAACAGTACATTCGATGTCTTCCCGCCACGCATGGCCAATGCTTCGTCAGGAGTCAAATATGTATATCCCAACTTCTGCAATAGCTGCAAAGCGGGTATCTGACTGATATGGTCTTCTTTAAATGATATTCCTTGCATAATTTAATTATTTCCTTCGTTTATTTTAATGTATTTCATACTTATGCTTTTATGACATAATCATATCAAAATATATCAATCAGAGAGTGTGGAGACTTTATCTATTTCATTTTTTAGATATTTAAATATATCTCTTAGTTGTTCATTGGGTAATGAACATACATAATTGCATAAGGCTGTCTTATCTAATTTCTGGATTTGGGACTTCCCTCCGTATTCATCTTCTTTTTCCGTAAGTTTATAAAATGTATCATAGTTAAAATCAAGAGGAAGATTTAATAGATTTTCCACGCCTTTTTTATATTTTAAATTTTTAGAGTTGTTTTGCATTTTTAATATATACAAATTTCCCATATTTTCTTCAGGCTTATTAGTATCACAATCATACAACAATATTATTTGTTTACACGTAATCATCTGTGGGTTAGCCTTATAAAAGGAAGCCGCATTATTTAAAGCTGTATCTCCCGTATTTTCATTTTTCCCTTTTGTAAGATTTCGTCCAATCCAATTGAAAATCAGTTTATTTTGATCTAAGCCAAATACCTCTAATGCCTTCTTGTAATAATATTCATCAGTTTCTCCCTCAACAAAAACATATTTTACATTAGGCTGAAGATTTATGTTTATATCATAAGCTTCTTGGATAATTTGCTCAGTAGTCCAAGAGTAATATTCCGGCTTATCAGATACATTAATTATTCCATTATTATCTTTTTGCAATATAATAACTTTATCATTAGATCTATTATAGTTATGAATTATAAAAGGAGAATGAGTTGTTACGAAAATTTGAGACGTTTGTACACCACACTCATCCATAAATATTTTTTTAATAAATGGAAGAATATTAATTTGCCATTTGGGATGTAAACTGATTTCAGGTTCATCAACTAAAACATATGCACCTTCTATACTCTTTTTATCTTTTAAAAGAAAACTACCACGAAATACTATTTGTTTTTCACCTGAACTTAATTGATCTATGGACATAATACGTCCAAACTCCTCAAAGTTAACACTCTTATAACCATTTTCATTAGTTATTCCTTTGAACTTCTTATTCTCAAATATAGAATGAAATGCATTTGTAAATCTTTTCATCCTTATAGATTTTATTGATTCTGGAGGAACCTCTCCTGGATGCAACTCCACCCAATTAGCCAAATCCGCATCATCTAATGTCTTTATATCGATAAGTAATTGTGTTATTTCAGTAGATAAATTATTAGAAGATTTAATTGCGTTATCTTGTATTTGATCTATGTTTTGTGCGGTAACACTATTAATTTTTCGAGGCGAAAAATTAATTTCCACATCAGAGTAGACTCGTTTTAATACATTAGATAATGTATGACCATAAAACTGACTACCATCAAGATAAAAGACACTTTGTTTCCAATTGTTTTTTATACTAAAATCCTGTATAATTTGAATTTCATTGCTTTTCAATCCATCTGGTTTAGTTCTCTTAATTTCTTCAAGTGCATTCAATTTTGTGATTTCGATTTTATTTAAAACAGCATCGACTATCATTCTACCGATTTTATTACTAAATAAGGTACTCGGTTCAAATCTATATAATTCATTTAAGAATACAGATTTTCCACAACCATTTTCTCCAGCTATGATAATTGTATCGGCAATATCTCCATTTTTAGTAGTGAGGTCGAACACACAATTTCCTAAAATAGGATGATTTTCAAATTCTATTCTTTTAAATTTCATAATGTGACTCGTTTCTTTCCTGTTAATAATACTTGCATTAGGCCTTTCTTTTGCTGTTGAAAACTATTTAACTTATGTTTGGCTAAGAGAATCTCGTTATCACAAGATACAAATACATTAGCTATCGCATTTTGTTCTTGCAAGGAAGGATATGGTATTTTAATATAACAAAAATCTGAATAACTGATTTGTTTACCGTCTCTTATACCAATTACTGCAACAGTCAAGCGTTGAATGAAATCATTACTCTTAAAGTAAACTTTATAAAAAACATCACTTAGGTCTGTCTTCTTTTTTAAGACTGTATATGCCGGACTTACAATACCGCGATATTTTGAATATTCAAGCCCACCTTCAAATGATCTTAAACTAATCACGAAGTCCCCTACATCAACAAGTTTAAAAGATGAAAGATCACCATTTGGCATAGTGACTCTTGTTTCCAACATATCTCTTGGAACGACTCCTTTATCTTGGGTAACAGATAAAAGAGGCTCTAACTTATTGGAGCGAATAGAAGAACTTCCAAAAAGTAAACCTGCCTTTACTTTCTTCCACTCTCCACCAAACCCTGGCAAACGTTTCTTGCCTGTGAGTAATTGTTGCATCAATCCTTTTTTGCGCAATTCTAGTTTTTCTATGAGTTGTGTTTGCTTCTCAATGGCTTTGTCCCATGTATTCAATACCTTAGCAATATTCTGCTGCTCCTCCATTGGAGGAAGAGGGATAAATCTTTTCTCCATATCATTCTTTGTGATATGATGCATTGTTCCTCCTTGAATAGCATTTTGCAGCAAAGATGCATCATAATCTAGAAAAAAATATAGATATTGTTTATCAACTCCTTTTAAATCACATATTTTCCAAATATGATAATGATAAATCACTTTTTCTTCAGTCCAGAATCGTGGTCCAAATGATGCAGACCATGCATATAATAAATCTCCTTTACAAGCATATTTATTGGCTTCCAACTCTAGATCTGAAAAATACCAACTATCATTTGTAAAGAAATTACCAACACGAAGTATCTTATATTTTCCTTCAGATAGTAATTCATTTTGCTTATAAGCCCTACCGTTAACTAGCGTACAAATTTCATGTATACGCACCGCTTCCCATTCTTTAGGTATAACTCCCAGTGATGTCTTTTTATAACCTTCTGGAATAATACAATCTGTCATATCTCTTAATTTTCAGGGTTATAATCTTTTATTGCCTTTTCAATAATATCAATTATAGTTTGTTTATGCCAATCCAAAGCCTCGTTTATATCTTCAGCACAGGGATATGTTCCATAAGCATATTTTTTAGTATGAAACATATAATCTTGCGCAAAGAATTGGACAATGGCGCTTAGGCACGTAGAAATATTTTGCATCGCATAATCCGATTTTAACTTGCTAAAGGAAATAGAAAAACTGATTGATTTTACTTGAGTCCACATTTCCTTATCCTCATTAGTAAAGGAGTTAAAATCTAATGGATGATTTTGATGACAATAATCCATATTTGAGTTTTTAAGCCCTATTGAGTAGCTACACTTTGTATCTTCAAAGAAATTAAAAGCCGGCAATAGTTCTGTTTTCATTTTCTGAGAATATGGAAGTAACAGTTTATTATACAAATCAATCTTATTTTCTACAGTATCAGACCGAAGTGAGTTATTTCCCTTTTTCTCAGCCAATTGTTGCAATAGCTTGATTTGTTTCTGAAAATCATCTTCCTCTTCAATACTCTCCCCTTTAGCAGCCTTGATACAGATTGTCAATGCTGCCTCCAGACACTGGGTCATATAGTCTATAAAAGGCATCAGTTGTGCCTGTTCCGCATGAGCCCCTATAGAAGGAGTTGGCCCAACCTGCACATCACAACGATTAAGGGCCGTCAAGTAACGGTCTTTATCTTTGCTTTTTACCACAATCATCGGATAGTGATGGCGTGTAAGAATGTAATTCACCAACAGACGGGCAATGCGACCGTTACCATCTTCAAAGGGATGGATGCGAATATAACGGTAGTGAAAGACCGCTGCCAATTCAATGGGCGATAACTCAGCTTTCTGTTCTTCGATATTGTACCATTCCACCAAGTCGGTCATCAAGGCCGGTGTCTCTTCGGGTGAAGCATATTCAAAACGTTCGCCAGTAACCGTTATCACCGAATTGGGACGGGTTTTGTATACTCCCGCATGAATGACATAGGAAGTGGTGGTTCCATCCGGTAACTGACGATACATGGTATAATCTTCACGAAGCAAGGTATGATGCAACTGACGAATAAAAGTTTCCGTCAAAGGATGACTTTTATCGTCTGCCTCTTCCTGCACCATTCTCAGACAGACATTATGGGCTTTCATCTCTTCCAGATCCTTCATGTTAGCCTCGTCTACAACCTTTCCGAAAAGTAACAACAGTTCAGTTTGCCCATAGGTCAAAGTATTTCCTTCTATATGATTAGAGTTGTAATTGAACTCCAACATGAATTTCCGGTCCAGCCTGTTCTTATCTTCCGGCTTTAATGGCTGCAAGGACAGCCATTCATTATATAGTTGATCAATGTTAGCCATATTTTCTTAATCTTAATATCCCAATTCTTTTAGATAATCTCTCATCTTAGCCTGTACCTCAGCTAATTCCGCTTCAAGTGTATCAATCTCTTTCTGTACGGCCGGAATATCTATTTCGGCTTCTTCCTCAAAGGTATCCACATAACGGGGGATGTTCAGGTTATAGTCATTTTCCCGTATATCGGCAGGAGTGGCCACAAAAGCATATTTCTCTTCTGCTACACCGGATTCAAGCTGCCCAGAGGTAAATTTTTGGTAGACAGAAACAATATGATTGATATCTTCCGGACGCAGTTTGTTCTGGTTCTTTCCATTTTCATATTCTCTGCTGGCATCTATAAACAATACGTTGTCTGTTTTTTTCCCTTTGTTGAAAATGGCAATAGCTGCCGGAATACCTGTTCCGAAAAACAAATTGGCAGGCAAACCGATAACCGCTTCCAACAAATTCTCATCAATCACCTGCTTGCGGATTTTGCCTTCGCTTGCTCCACGGAACAGTACGCCATGCGGAATTACTACACCGACCTTACCCCTGCCCTCCTGAGCTGCTTCTATCATGTGGGAAATAAAAGCCCAGTCGCCTTTGCTCTTTGGGGGAATGCCTCTCCAAAAACGATTATAGGGATCGTGAGTTGCTTCTTCAGCCCCCCATTTGTCTAATGAAAAAGGCGGATTGGCAATTACGGTGTCGAATTTCATTAGCTTGTCATCCTCCTTCAGTTTCGGATTACGCAACGTATCTCCCCAGCGAATCACTGCATTGTCAAAGCCGTGGAGGAACATGTTCATCATGGCCAGCGCCCAAGTACTGCCATTCACTTCCTGGCCGTAAAGTGAGAAATTATTGTTGCCCACCTCTTTGCCGGCCTTAATCAATAGAGAACCGGAACCACAAGTAGGATCACAGATACGAGCCCCTGGTTTGCTCTTTGTCAGTTTAGCCAACAAAGTTGAAACTTCTGCCGGAGTAAAGAACTCTCCCGCTTTCTTCCCTGACTCACTGGCAAATGTAGAGACCAAATACATATAAGCATCTCCAATGATATCATTATTTTCCAAATGAGATTCATCCAATTCCAGTTCACTGAAATCAACCAGTAGATTCTTCAGTCGAGCATTCTTTTCTTTCGGCTCACCTAAGTTAGCCGAATTGAAACTGATATTACGGAAAATACTGCTGCCGTCTTCACTGCTCATTTTCTCCCGATTGGCATCTTCGATGTCGGCCAATGCCATGTCAATCAATTCTCCGATATTGTCCGCCGTACGGTGTTGATATAAATAATCAAATGAACTTGTCTCAGGAATAACAAATCGCTCGTGTCGCATGGAGCGAGTTGCTCGCTCCTTGTCTCCTTCATATCTGTTCAAATATTCAGAATATTTGGCTTTGTAGACATCACTGACATATTTCAAAAAAAGCATAGTTAGAATATAATCTTTATATTGACTAGGATCTATCACTCCACGGAAAGTGTCACAAGCTTTCCAAACTACGCGATTAATTTGTGACTGATCTATTTTCTGTTGAATATCCATATATTCAATTACTTTATTTTATTCATTAATAATTGTTGTACAATGTTCTGTTTCTTTTCAATGATTGCCTGCTGTAGTTCCATTTCTCTTTTTGACAGACGAGCTATGGCTACAATAACTTTCTGTTCATCTAACGAAGGAACTGGTATTTCTAAATTTTCCACAGCAGGTTTATGAATAAGCGGTGTTGCACTACCTACTTGGTTGCTTTTAAAATATGCCTTTATAGAAGGTTGACGCAAGAACCAGCAAAGATATTCAGGCGTAGCTACCGACGATCTCAATCGAATTACAAAAAAAGATGTAGAAGCTACCGCTTTTTCTTGCTCACGAAATACCACACTTAAATAATTCACTCCCTTAGAAGCAAAAAGAATATCACCTTCTTGCAACAAATTCTTCTGCATTTTAGGCGTCAATAATACCCGGGAAGCATATTTTGTGATTACAGTATCTGTACAATCTTTAGTCTGTAAATATACTACCTCTCCATCAGGATCTGTTTTCTCATACACCCCCGATAGGATTTCTGCAAGGTTTTTTAGATATATTTTTTTCTTAGTAATCATTTTACTTTAATTTATCAATGCAAATATACATCTTATTTTTATTATTCCAAACAACATAATCTATTTTTCTAAGTAATCTGATTACTATTCATATTATATAGACATAACACCATGATATTATTCCATACAGTGACATGCTAACGCCACTGACTGTGCAAGGCGGCCCTGTCGGTCTGGTTGGCTGGGAAAAATCATCCTCGCTACGCTCCGGTATTTTTTCCTCTAAGCCTTGCACCGGTCATTGACAAAGAACAGCTGGGCCAGTAAGATATTGAAATACTGGCTCTACGGAACCGGTCATGTCTAATTAAAATAAAAGAATATGACTGAAGAAGTTAGAAAGAAGGTATGTGAAGGTATAGTAGCAGACCTCATAAAGGGAAAGACCGGATAAACAGACGGCTGTCAAATTGACAAGACAGTTTGTAGAGGATCTGAAACAGATTCCGGAAGAAAAGTAAAACGAGTATGTCAGTGCATACCACAGTAAGTTCTCTGCCCTATCAAGTATCTTTCGCGATGTACCAGTCCGATGATAACAGGACCGGCTAAATTTAACGCCACGAAACCGTTTCTCCATCTGTAGCGTATCCGAACCTGCAAGGTCCTTTCATTCATTATGTAATCTACCGATATTCTACACATTCAAATCTTCTCACATTTTTATCTGCATTCTATACTCAGACGGTGTACGTTTAGTGATTTTCTCAAATTGGGCAATAAAATGAGTGACGCTGTTGTACCCTGATTCGTAGGCTACTTGTGAAATATTCATTTTTGAATAAGTCAGCAATTTACATGCATGTTCAATCCGTATTTCAGATAGACATTGGAAAATACTTTTGTCCGTGCGTTGTTTGAAATACCTGCACAACGCTGAAGGGTTTTGCTTGACAAATTCTGCTATTTCCGCCAAAGAAACTTTTTCCTTAAAATGGTTATAAAGATATGTATATACCTTATTAACAGGTTCTTTCATATCTGGTATATGGTTCGTCTGATTATACGCAGTGTCGGAGAGTAGTTTGAAATGCCGGCTTTCATGCAGTTTTTCGAACATACGCAACAGGCAGATAAGACGTGAGGTATATCCGGAAGAATCGAATGCCTGTATCAACTCCAACATTGCGTCGAACAGTCCTTCATCGTAGAAACGGATTCCATATTGGCTTTTCTGCAACAAATCATAGATAAAACGATAATCAGGAATGTCTTTCATTTGTTCCGGAAAAATGTCCGGTCTGAACTGTATGGCTTCCCCTGCACTCCATTCATCTTCCAAGCCACTTGCAGAGGTGGGATTCAGTTTAGTATGGCACAGGTGAAGATGAGGTACGTTACTTCCGATAAGGGCTATATCTCCGACTTTATATTCTGATACGCCTTCACCGACAAACTGTTTCCCGCTGCCCTGAGTGAATAGCATGATTTCGTACTCCACATGCTTGTGTAAAGGAAGTACAAAGCGGGGATAGGAAATATGGCTGCATACCGTCGCCATGTCATGTACAATCTTACGTTCTAATATCGGCATACTCGTATTTTTACCCTACTGCAAATATAATGAATAATACTGCAAATATAATGGAATCTTGTTTCTTTTTTTGCTGCTAACTTTGCAGCATCAAATGAAATAGATTGGTATTATGAACATTAAGGAACACAAGATTTCTTCGCCTGACTTTTTGCCGGAATTGCTTGGGTCGTTTGCAAAACCTGCGGCAGAAAACCCTACTGTCGCTATTATGGAAGCTGCATTCCGCCACCATCAACTGCATTGTCGTTATATCAATTGCGAAGTAGGACCCGAAAATCTACAGGCAGCCATTGAAGGTGCCAAGGCGATGGGATGGCGGGGATTCAACTGCTCCATTCCCAACAAAGTGGAAGTCATGAAGTATTTAGACCGGATTGGAGAGTCTGCACAGATTATCGGTGCGGTGAATACGGTCATAATCGGTCCGGACGGAAGGACAACAGGTGAAAATACGGATGGGAAAGGATTTGTAAAGGCTATTTCGGAAATAACATCCATAACAGATAAAAAGGTTGTCATCTTCGGCGCAGGTGGGGCAGCCCATGCAATAGCCGTAGAAATGGCACTGGCAAGAGCCAGAGAAATCATCATCGTGAATGTGAGTGAAAGGGGAAAATCATTGGCGGATTTACTGAACAGCCGCACACCGGCAAAGGCTTCATTCCAGCCATGGAATCAGGCATTCAGTATTCCTTCTGATGCAGATATCGTAATCAATGCGACTCCCGTAGGCTTATATCCTAACGTGGAGCAGCGTCTCAACATCCGCGTGGACACATTACTGCCGCAGATGATAGTGGCAGATTGCATCCCCAATCCGGTTTATACACATTTTCTGAAAGATGCTTTAGCCAATGGATGCAAACATATTCTTCCCGGAATGAACATGCTTGTTTACCAAGCCATGATAGCTATAAAATATTGGACAGGAAAGGAGGTGAATGCCGGCATCATGAAGCAAGAACTGATGCGAGTCTTAGGTTTATCAAAACAATAATCAATCATGCCGTCAGTAAGACAGAGAAACCTTATCCTTATTGGCATCAAGGCCAACGTCGCTAACTTTCATCCCAACTATTTAAATACGGACTCTCATGAAATTAAAACTTATATTCACTTTGCTGCTTTACGGATGGTTATTCATTCCGGCAAGCGCACAAAATCCGCAAGATATGTACACTTATAAGCAAACAGGCAACAAATATATTGTCAGTATCCAAAATCGCGAGGAAATCGTCAAAGCCCTGAACATTTTCTGCGAAGAACGGGGCATCAAGTCGGGAACCATTTACGGGATAGGAGCAATAGATGAATTAATCCTTCGCTTTTTCAATCCTCAGACCAAACAATATGTTGATAAGACTTTCCAAGAGCAAATGGAGATAGCCAACCTGACAGGAAACATCTCACAAATGGACGGAAAGACCTATCTACATCTGCATATCACCGTGGGGCGCAGCGATTATTCCGCTTTGGCAGGACATCTGCTTGCCGCTACGCTGAACGGAGCCGGAGAGTTTGTGGTAGAAGATTTCGGAACCTCCGTCACCCGCGTTTATGTTCCGGAAATAGGATTGAACTGTTATCAGTTAGACGAATAAATAAATATATATACGACATGAGAACAGGATTATTCAATGCCATTTTGATGTTAGTCTGTATCGGCATACAGGGTTGCAGTTCTTCTTATGCGAAAGAAAATCACACAGGAGAACGGTTGGAAATTTCTTTCCGCTTCCAACGTGGCGGCATTGCTTCCAGCCAATATGCCATTTGGATAGAAAACGAAACGGGTAAGTTGGTACGTACCTTGTATGTTACGTCTTTCACTGCAAAAGGAGGATATGAATACCGGAAAGATGCCGTTCCTGTCTGGGTAAGCAAGGCAAAACCTCAAGTCCTGTCTTCCGCACAGATAGATGCCATAACGGGCGCAACACCACGGAACGGCGTGGTAACTTACTAATGGGACGGGACGGATGATAATGGCAACCGTGTCCCTGTGGGAACATATAGGTTTTTCATCGAAGGTACTTTGTATTGGGAAAACAGGGTTGTCTATACTGGAAAACTGGAATGGGGAGGTAAGGGACAGGATTCCATACCGGTAAAAGTCCAACGCTTCCATTCTTCCCAAACTAATGAGTACATGATTACAGACCTGAAAGCTTGTCACATCAAGAACTAAAAGTGACACATCATTGAAACCGGAGTAGGTGCAGCTTTCACCTATTCCTCATAAATCTTCAAAAATTTCCAAGTAAGCGGAAAAAGATATTCAAGACGTTTGGAATGTAGACTTTGACAGCCGAAGGTCGACAAACGGTTATCTAAGTATGACAAAGGTATGGAAGACGACTGCTGATAAAAAAACGCTGAAGCGTGTCCTTGCGTCCGTCCGGCCCGTAAAGGGAAGCCAACACGTAGTTTCCCGCCAGTCCGGATTGGATAGCCGGTGTCACGCCCCAACTTGGGGTTCATCCTGCTGCGCGCTGACGAAAGCAGCCTTCACGTGGACTCTGCACCCCCAAGAGTTGCACCCTTTATTACCCCGCTCAGTTAGGAATCCGTCACAAATATAACACTTAAAATCGAATGACAACTGAGCAACACCGAAGAACTTGTAATAATGATAACCGACGGATGCGTATCCCCTGAAGGCCGCTATGGAAAATATCATAGACAGCCTGCCAATCTGAACTCATCTCCAACCGTTTACGACTTATCCGAAAATCTGAAAAACGCAAGCGGTTAAACCAACCAACCTTCCGAATAGAAATGGTCAACGCATCCGCATGAGTTGGGTAACACTAACGGTAGCGTATTTGACCGGTATTCTGTCAGAAATATTGCCTTACATCTAAGAGCCTGTTCAAATTTTCCGATTAAGTATTTTTATCCGCCACTTTTTGAGTTTGTTTCCGGTCTAAAAGCCGAAGAACATTCTCGAAAACAATTCTCAAACTGAGCATAGTAAAATTTAAACAGGCTCTAAATCCCTAAAAATAGGTATTGCTTGAGAATTTCAACCCCTATACCTTTGTAAAAAAATAGAAACATAGTTCATTATAGATGCAAGTACTGAAAGAAGACATACGCAGCCGTGTATTAACGGTTGCCAGACAGCAATTTGAGCGGAAGGGGTATTCCAAGACTTCCATGCGCGAAATTGCCGAATCGGCAGGTATCGGAGTCGGGAATATTTACAACTATTTTACGAATAAAGACGAACTTTTCCATGAAGTAGTCCGTCCGGTTTTATGCGCTTTGGAAGCCATGCTTCAGGAACATCATGGCATACGGGGAGAGGATATTATGATGATGCGGTCGGAAAAGTATCTGAAGTCATGCATTGATGAATATGTCGCACTTATTACCAAGCATCGCGGGTTGATGGAGATTCTGTTATTCCGCGCACAAGGTTCATCGTTGGAACGTTTCCGGGAAAACTACACCGACCGTTCTACTGAGGTGGTTAAGGCGTGGTTTGCGGCCATGCAGAAAAAACATCCTGACATAAACACGTCTGTATCCGATTTTATCATTCACCTGCATACGGTATGGATGTTTACTTTGTTTGAGGAACTGCTGATGCATTCAGTACCCAAACAGGAAATGGAAGCGATCTTACACGATTACATCTTGTTTGAAATTCAAGGATGGAGGGCAATCATTAAAATATGAAAAGCAGACAACACACATACAGACGAGCAGCCGCAACAAAAGGGCTGGCAAGGAGGAAATCTTCACGGAGGTTTCCTCCTTTTTTTATGAACAATTCTGAATATCGTTCACTATTAAACACCTAAAAATATGAAACAAAAACGTGAGTTTAAGAGCATTGTGGCGGAAACGTTATTTATTCCGCTATACATGAGAGCAAAAGAAAGCCGCCGTGTCAATCCCATTCTGAATGACAAGGCAGCAGAACAGTTGGCCGACAATTTGGAATACGATTACTCCCAATTCGATGGGGCGAAATTGAGTGAAGTAGGCTGCGTGGTACGCGGTTGGTATTTCGACCGTGCCGTAAAGCAGTTCATCGACACGCATCCCCGTCCGGTAGTCGTAAATGTGGGCTGCGGATTGGATACCCGTTTCCAGCGCATCGGCAACAGGAAAGCGGTCTTTTACGACTTGGACTTGCCGGAAGTCATTACGCTACGTCGGGAGTTGATACCCGAACAGCCGGGCAATGTCTATATCGCAGCTTCATTGCTGGAAACCGATTGGATGGATGACCTTCGACAGAAACACCTCGATGCGGAATTTATATTTGTTGTGGAGGGCGTACTGATGTATTTTTACGAAAAGCAAGTAAAAGCCTTCCTGCACCACGTGGCAAGCCGTTTCGGAGGAGGTGAATTGTGGTTTGATGTGTGTGGCACGATGATGAGCCGGCACGGTGTGAAGCCCGATTCGCTCCGTAACCATGAAGCACAAATCCGTTCGGGATTGAGCGACGGACATCTGGTGGAACGATGGGAACCCACCTTGCAACTCATCGAACAAGCCAACTACATGAAGTTTTTCCGTTCACGCTGGGGGTTCTTCTTCGGACAGATATTGGGACGGATGACAAAGTTGTGTTATCAGTTCAGTTCATTACTCGGATATAAAATAATCTCACAATAACATTTTACGATGGATAAAACAAAGAAGGAAGAAGGTCTGGCGCGATTGTTTGAGATTGCGGGACAAAAGAAAGGGTTGCTAATACTGGCAGGAATCTTGTCGGCAGGCAGCGCAGTTTGTATGCTTGTGCCCTATTGGGCTGTTTATGAAGTTCTGAAGGAATTGCTGACACATGGAGGCAGTCCGGTTTCGGTAAATGGTACAGATATGATAAGCTGGGGATGGATAGCGTTCGGAGGGCTTATCGGCGGACTGGTGTTGCTATATGCCGCCCTAATGTCTTCCCATGTTGCAGCGTTCCGCATCCTGTATGGCCTGCGTGTCCGACTGTCTGAACACATCGGCAAACTGCCTTTGGGATATTTGAACAATACCTCTACGGGAGCCATCAAGAAAACAATGGACCAAAACATTGAGAAAATAGAGGGTTTCATCGCCCATACCATTCCGGATTTGGTCAATGTAATGGCAACGGTAGTGGTAATGCTGGTCATCTTTTTCTCTTTGGATGTGTGGCTGACGGTGGTCTGTTTGGCAGTCGTGGCACTTAGCTTATTTCTGCAATTCTCTAATTTCATGGGGAAAAAGGCAAAAGAGTTCATGGGCATCTACTACGATGCACAGGAAAAGATGAGCGCATCCGCCGTGCAGTATGTACGGGGAATGCCCGTTGTCAAGATTTTCGGGCAGAGTGTCCGTTCGTTCCGTCAGTTCAATGCCGAGATTCAGGCGTACAAGACCTTTGCCTTGAAGTGTTGCGACACCTACCAGAACGGGATGGTCGCATTTACGGTCCTGCTGAATTCGATGGTGACGTTCATTCTCCCCATGGGCATCTTGTTGATGCAAGCCAGCCCTCAATCATTGTCGTTGGCAGTGGTATGGCTGTTTTTTATCATCATGGGACCGGGTATGGCTTCTCCCGTTTATAAATTGACATTCTTGGGAGGTAACACGCGCGACATCAATGAAGGTGTAAGCCGTATTGACCACATCTTGGAAAAACAGCCTCTACCGGAACCGGAACACCCACAGACACCTTCAACCTACGATGTGGAGTTCCGCCATGTATCATTCGCTTACGAGAACACGGAACAGGGGACACGGACAGAGGCTTTGCGTGATGTCAGTTTCGTGGCACCGCAAGGAGAAATAACGGCCCTTGTCGGTCCGTCGGGAAGCGGCAAGTCTACGGTAGCCAACCTAATCCCACGCTTTTGGGATGTGGAGCAAGGAGAAATACTTATAGGAGGTGTAAATATCCGCCAAATAGCTATGGAAAAACTGATGGAGCTGGTGTCGTTCGTCTTTCAAGATACGTTTCTGTTTTACGATACGCTGTATGAGAATATCGCCGTAGGCTCTCCTGATGCAACAAAAGAAAAGGTGGTAGACGCCGCTAAAGCCGCTCAATGTCACGACTTCATAGAGCGTTTGCCGCAGGGCTACGAAACAAGAATCGGTGACAAAGGCGTGTTCCTGTCGGGAGGAGAAGCTCAACGGATATGTGTGGCACGCGCCATATTGAAGAATGCGCCGATACTGGTACTGGACGAAGCAACGGCATTTGCAGATCCGGAAAACGAGTATAAGATGCAGATAGCTTTGCAATCGCTGATGAAGGGAAAGACGGTTATTGTGATAGCGCACCGCCTTTCTTCTGTTGTTTCCGCAGGTAAGATTGTTGTCATGAAAGAAGGAAGGATTGCACAAAACGGGAAGCATGAAGTTTTGTCCGTGACAGATGGCACATATAAGAAGATGTGGGATGCCTATACAAGCGCTTACCACTGGACGTTGAACAAAAATTGAAAAGGAGAACAAGATATGAACGCAATTAAAAACATTACAATAGGACATACCGAACGACTTTACAAACCTGTGGGCTACACCATGCTTGCCAACTTAGTCAATATCGTACCGTTCTGTCTCTCCATTGAGGCGATACGCATCATATTCAATGCTTTTGACGGAAGCGGACAACCGCTTGACACGCCCCGCCTGTGGTGGATATTCGGCATTATGGTTGTTTATATGTTGGTAATGGCTTTGGCGGAACGGGCATCTTACCGCGCCAATTTCAGGGGAGCATACGAAATGAGTGCTTCAGGACGCTTGTCGCTTGCAGAGCATCTGCGGAAACTTTCACTGGGATTTCTGTCAAAACGCGACCCCGGAGATTTATCTTCCATGCTTATTACGGACTTTATGATGGCAGAAACCGGAATTTCGCACCACCTACCCCAACTGATGGGCGCTGTGGTCATGCCCGTACTGGCTTTTGCCTCGCTGGTCTGGATTGACTGGAGAATGGCGGTCAGCATGTTTGCAGCTTTGCCGCTTGCCTTCCTCGTCTTGTGGGCAAGCACAAAGGCACAGAGGAAACTGAGCGGCAGGCAAATTCAAGCAAAAATAAATGCAGGAAACCGATTGGAAGAATACCTGCAAGGCATCCGGGTGATGAAAGCCTACAATTTATTAGGCGACCGCTTTGTCCGGTTGCGCGATGCGTTTGCCCAACTTCGCCGTGCCTGCATCCGTCAGGAAGCCTTGTTAGGCCCGTTTGTCTTGTTGAGCATTACATTGGTACGCGCCGGACTGACGATGATGGTACTGTGCGGAACTTATCTCCTGTTGGGAGGAAAGCTATCGCTGCTTGTTTTCGTACTGTTTCTTGTGGTCGGCTCGCGTGTGTTTGATCCGCTGACTTCTGCCCTAACTAATTTTGCGGAGTTCCGCTACTTTTCCATTGCCGGAGGACGCATCCTTTCACTAATGAATGAGACAGAAATGAAAGGAGAGCAACAATCTCCGATGGCAGGCAACATCCGTTTTGAACACGTATCGTTCGCTTATCAAGACAAAGAAGTGTTGCACGATATAAATATTACGCTTCCAAAGAATTCATTGACAGCTATCGTCGGCCCTTCGGGAAGCGGGAAAAGTACAGTAATGAAACTTTGTGCCCGTTTCTATGACCCGCAGAAAGGGCGCATCCTTTTTAATGGAGTTCCTATGAACGAAATAAATCCCGAAAGTCTGATGAGACATATTTCCATGGTATTTCAAGACGTGTATCTGTTTCAGGACACCATACGCAACAACATCCGCTTCGGAAAAACAGATGCTACGGAAGAGGATATTATAGCCGCAGCTAAAAAAGCCTGTTGCCATGACTTCATCATGCGCTTGCCTCAGGGTTACGAAACGATGGTGGGCGAAGGAGGCTGCACCTTGTCGGGTGGAGAAAAACAGCGCATATCCATAGCCCGTGCCATCCTGAAAGATGCACAAATCATCCTGCTGGATGAAGCGACTGCTTCGCTTGACCCCGAAAATGAAATGGAAGTACAAAAGGCTATTGACACGCTCATCAAAGGACGCACCGTCATCGTCATCGCCCACCGGCTCAAAACCATTAAGGATGCAGACCAAATCATCGTTTTGGATAACGGAATGATAAAGGAGCAAGGCACACACGATGAACTTGTCCGAAAAAAAGGACTTTATTCTCATTTATGGGAAATACAAGAAAGCATCTCTGGCTGGAAGCTGTAAAACAACACAATAATGGATGCCTGTTTCCTTTCATGGGATAGGCATCCATTTCACTAAATGTTGCGGTCCGTACTCTTTGTTATTGCAAATCTCACACTCACGTATCCATCCCCTAAAGCTGCGGCAAGCCCTTCGGGGTTATCAATCTGTCCCAACCGTGTATGGCTGTAACCGGACGAAAAGGTTTCATAAAACAGAACGATACAAGAATAATCCACAGCCGCACTGAAAACCTCCGTATTGATGTCCGGTGATGCTACGACACATATTTATTTCCGTCTTTTCCCGGCATAGGATTTTGTTGGGCAATGGCTGTTGTACTCATAGCTAACAAACTTGCAATCATCGTTATTACTGTATGCCTCATAATTTTACATTACAAATTTTCTGCAAAAGTAATCGCAAAGTCCATCAATTCGGATACCTGCATAACCATCAAAAATACCTCGATTACGGTTTCCGAACAAATCCCCGTTTAAGAAATTTACCGAAGTATTAATATGCTGTAAAATGGGTGATACGTTCTGTAATCCATGTATGGACGAACAGTTACATCCAACGTAACTTTGTCTTATCAAAACAAATAAAAGACAACGTATATGAAAAGTATCATTACATCCCTCGTAGTGTGCAGTTTCCTGCTCTCCGCCTGTGGGAGAACGGACGATGACAACATGTTGCGCATCCGCGAACAGGGCAGCTTTCTGGTTGGCGGTTCGGTAATTACAGTTCCGGGCAGCTACGATGAAAACAATCCGACAAATCCAGCCGGACAGACTTTGCACGGCGACCATGCTTACGTATTTTATCAAATACCCGAAAAGACACATTCTTTGCCATTGGTATTCTTGCATGGTAACGGCGAATCAGCCAAAACATGGGAGACGACACCCGACGGACGGGAAGGCTTCCAGAACATCTTCCTGCGGCGGGGATTTAGCGTCTATCTGGCCGACCAGCCACGACGGGGCAAAGCTGGAAAAAGCACCGTATCGGACACGCTTCGCGCTGTGCCCGATGAGGCTTTTCAGTTTGAGATATTCCGTGTAGGCGTATGGCCAGACCCTTTCCCCGGCGTACAATTCTCTCCTGCCCCACAAGCATGGGAACAATTCATGCGCCAAGTGACGCCCAATACCGGTGCGTTCGACAAAGAGGTCGTGTCGGATGCTTTGTCTGCCCTGATGGACAAGATTGGCGGCGGCATCCTGATTACTCATTCCATGGGCGGTGGTCCCGGTTGGCTCACTGCCATCAAGAGCAGTAATACCCGTGCGGTGATTGCTTACGAACCGGGAAGCAGCTTTATCTTTCCTAAAGGTGAGGTACCCTCCCCGATTCCCCACAGCGGACCGGAAAAGGCTTTGGAAGCAGATTCCACATCTATGGACAAGTTTCTGAAGTTGACACGTATTCCTATCGTCATTTATTATGGCGACAACATTCCCGAACAACCTACCAAGCATTGGGGACAGGACACGTGGCGTGCCCGCCTCGAAATGGCGCGTCTTTTCGTCGACTGCATCAACCGCCACGGAGGGGATGCACAGGTAATTCACTTACCCGACTTAGGCATTAAGGGCAATACCCATTTCCCTTTTGCCGACTTGAACAACGTGGAAGTAGCGGATGTAATGTCTGCTTGGCTGAAAGAAAAAGGATTAGATAACTGACAAAATAATATCAGAGATTGCTACCAAGTTCGGCATTACGATGGATCGTTCCGTATCATGGCCGTGGCCTGTACTGGCAGATTCATCGCCTAAGCGTATCCGGGAAGAAGTGGAAGGTTCGTTACGCCGCCTTCATACCGACCATATTGACCTTTATTGGCAACACCGCATAGACCCCAATGTGGAGCCGGAAAACAGTAGCCGACGAAAACCATCCGTGTGCCGGTGGTCAAGACCGGGGACGATATGGCTTAACCATCGGTTTTACGGGCTTCCCTGTTTTCTTTCGTTGATATTGGTGTATCAATCAGTAATCTGTGTATGGACGGGTAAAAACATCTGCCGTAATTTTGTATCAGAACCAATTTAATGACAGATAAGTTTATGAGAACAACGATTTTATCCCTAACACTTTCACTGCTCGCTTGCTGCGGAACCTTGCTAGCACAACAGACAGACACGCTCAGTCTCCGCCAACAGAGCATCGTTGCCATTGCCGCCAATACCGCCACCGGCAACTTGGAGAATCTGGAAACCGCCTTTGCTTGCGGGCTGGACGACGGAATGACCGTGAACGAGATTAAAGAAGTATTGGTACATGCTTATGCTTATTGCGGCTTTCCCCGCAGCCTGCGTGCCCTGCAGACCTTTATGCAAGTGCTGGACGAACGTAAGGCGCAGGGTATCACCGACACCGTAGGACGTGACGCAACGCCCGTCAACGACAACCGCGACAAATATACGCGCGGTGCAGAGCTTCTTGAAAAGCTGAGCGGTGCACCAAAGAACGCCCCCAAGACCGGATATGCCGCTTTTGCTCCCATCATCGAGCAATACCTGAAAGAGCATCTGTTCTGCGACATCTTCGAACGTGACCTGCTGACGTGGCAGGAGCGCGAACTTGCCACAGTGTCTATCCTCTCCGCTTTGGGGAAAGGCGTGGAGCCGATGCTGAAATCACACTCTGCCATCTGTCTGCGTCAGGGAATCACCGAAGGTAAACTGCGCCAGATGACGGAAATGGTTAATGGAATGAAGTAATAATAAGCCTGTTATAACAGTCTTATCCAACACAAACGCTGTAAGGTCTTCTCCGTTGGAACACCCCGAAAAACGCTACCGTTAGTATTATCCAACTCATGCGGATGCGTTGACTGTTTCTATTCGGAGAGTAGTTTGGTTTTACCGCAAGCGTTTTTCATCACTTAACATCTCTAAAAAGCATATCGCAATGAAAAAGTATTTTATCTACCTGATGATGGCATTGGCAGCCGTCACTCTCAATGCCTGCGGGGACGATGACCCCGTACAGCAAGAACAACCGGGAACCGGACAGCCCGAAACACCGGATGAACCGGACGAACCTAATACTCCCGACGAACCTTCGGGAGACAGTAATATTCTCATTGCCTACTTTACCCATAGCAACAATACCGGCACTGTGGCTGAACGCATCGCCGAACTGACCGGAGGTACGCTCTACCGCATCGAAACCGTCACGCCCTACCCCGACAATTATACGGAATGTACGCAGGTGGCACTGGAGCAATTAGAGAACGGCACACGGCCCGAACTCAGCGGAACCGTGGAGAATATGGAACAATATGGCATCATCTTCGTAGGATGCCCTGTGTGGTGGGGCGATGCGCCGATGCCGATATGGTCGTTCCTCGAAAGCGATGCGTACGACTGGGCAGGCAAAACCATTATCCCGTTCTGCACCTACGCTTCATCGGGACGCGATGCCACCCTGCAACGCATCGTAGACCTTACTCCGGAGGCTGAACATCTGGAAGGTTTCGGCACCAGCGGACGGAACACCGGCGGCGTGGAGAATTGGCTTCGCGAAATAGGAATCATCAAATAAAAATTATGACACGTAATCTTATATCATTCATTTATGCGCTACTGCTATCCTTGCCACTCACATCATGTAACGCGAACGAAGCGGGTAGCGAGACACCTGTAATCTCTGACAACGGGGAGAATACGCCATTGATAAACGAAACCCGACCCATTCCCGACGGCTACGGCCAAGATGCGAACGAACAAGGCAGCATCGTACGTATCGATTATGACACGCGAGACTATGCGGAAGGTACGGGAATGGCGCGGACGAACACTGCGTATGTTTACCTGCCTTACGGATATGATGCGCAGAAGCAGTACAATATTCTTTACTTCGTGCATGGGCATTACAGCACAGCGGCCTCTACTTTCGAAGACGAAGACGGAGCGGTATGCAAGCTACTTGACCAGATGATAGCACACGGCGACATCGACCCGATGATTGTGGTTACTCCCAGCTACAACTACGGGCAGCCGACATCCAACTATGCGGATGCTGACCCCTACTGCCGCGCTTTGCCGCAGGAGTTGGTAAACGACTTGATTCCCATTGTTGAGAGCCGATACCACACGTATGCAGAAACTACCGATACGGAAGGCATTGAGGCATCCCGCGACCACCGTGCCATCGGCGGTTTTTCGATGGGTGCGGTCACCACGTGGTATGCTTTCGATGAAACCTTGAACGCATTCCGCTACTTCATGCCCGTTAGCGGCGACTGCTGGTCGCTGGGCAGATTTGCCGGCATGAACCGTCCCGATGATACGGCAGCTTATCTGGCAGAGCGTGTACAGCAATCGCCCTATGCCGGAAACGGTTTCTATATCTGGGCGGCAAGCGGCACGAACGATTCGGCTTACAGCGAAATATTGCTCCAAATAGAAGGAATGGCGCGGCTGGCGGATGTATTCAATGCCACGAATATGACCTTCCATCAGAAAGAAGGCGCACGGCACGAGTTCCGTCCCATTCCGGAATACCTGTACAATGCCCTGCCGTTCTTCTTCCCGAAATCAAACGAATAAAACAAACTTATAATAGAGTAAAAACAATGAACAATTTATTCAAGACTATGTTATGCGGTGGCGCCGCGCTTATGCTGGCAGGCACATCGGTTGCGCAGACAAGACCTGCATTTTCTGAGACGGATTTCTCCACCATCCAAAGTCCCAATACCAATCCATTCGGACTGGTCTATCGAGGTGCCATAACCCAGAATGAAACAGGGAAAGTGAACATTCACCGCATCACTTACGACCTGAACGGCCTGAAGATTGTTGCCAATGTATATACGCCTGACGGATATGACGCATCGAAGACGTATCCCGCACTGGTCGTGGCACATCCCAACGGAGGCTGCAAAGAACAGGTGGCTGGTCTGTACAGCCAGCGTATGGCTGAACAGGGTTACATCTGTCTCGCATTTGATGCAGCTTATCAAGGAGGAAGCGAGGGCGAACCCCGCAACGTAGACAAGCCTGCCAACCGTATTGAGGACATCCGCCGCGCCTGCGACATCTTGGCTCAATATCCCGGCGTGGATGCCAAACGAATCGGTATCCTCGGCATCTGCGGAGGCGGAGGTTACACACTCAAGGCGGCACAAACTGACAAACGGTTCAAGGCGGTTGCCACATTGAGCATGTTCAATACAGGGCTGGTGCGTCGCAACGGTTTCCTCGATTCGCAAATGGGTGACGTACAGCAACGTCTTGCCGATGCCTGTGCCGCCCGAGAGGAAAGTACAGCCGATTTCGCCATAGCCGGTTTTCGCGGTTTCGTGATGTGTCTGCCCAATCCTACAGAACGGGGCATGATAAAGGCTACCGGTGTGGGAATGAAAGGCAGTGTGAAGAATACCGGCTTTATGAGGCAGGCATACGAATTGGGGAAAAGCATTTAAACAGGCGTTTAGAATGGATTGTCTGAAGCATATCCATACCGAAGTCCGGCTCGAAAGATACCTTGACTGCCGGCATTCAAACTGTTATGCTGAATGTAATTTTGATAAGGAGGAACAGATATGAAAAGAATGAACAGGAGGGAATGGCTGAAGTGGATGGCTGCTTCCCTTACCTCGTCGGCCGTATTGCCCACATTCCTCACTGCCTGTGGGGAAGACAACGAACCTCTTCCGGAACCTGCACCCGGCGAAGAACCGGACAACGATGAACCGACGGGTCCGGCATCGCAAGTGTGGATGACTACCGACTTGTCGGCAGCCGGACTGCTTGCTGTTTATCATGCAGTGGGCAGACAGGCTACGGGACGTGTCGCCGTCAAAATCAGCACAGGCGAACCGGGAGGACATCACTACTTGCAGCCCTCACTCATAGCCGATCTTGTGCACGAGGTGAACGGAACCATCGTGGAATGCAACACTGCTTATCAAGGCGGACGATCGGATTCTACAAGCCATTGGCAGGCGATACGCGACCACGGTTTTCTTGACATTGCCAATGTGGATTTGATGGACGAGGAAGGTGAAATGCAACTGCCCGTACAGGATACGACACACATTCAGTACAACCTCGTAGGCAGCCATCTGGCAAACTATGATTTTCTGATTAACCTCACCCACTTCAAAGGACACGCCATAGCCGGCTTCGGCGGTGTGTTGAAGAACCAGTCGATAGGCATTGCCTCCCGCCGGGGAAAGACAAATATCCACTCCGCCGGACGGACGCAGGATGTATCGCGCCTGTGGAACACGATGGCATCGCAGAACGACTTCACCGAATCAATGGCAGCAGCGGCACAAAGCGTGGCGGAGTATTTCGGCGACCGCATTCTCTACATCAACGTGATGAACAACCTGTCGGTGGACTGCGACTGTGACTCTAATCCTGCCGCGCCCGAAATGCAGGACATCGGTATCCTTGCCTCGACTGCCCCTGTTGCTTTGGAGCAGGCCTGCCTCGATTTGGTTTATGCCGTAACGCCCACGGACGGTAACAATAACCGTCCGCTTATCCAGCGTATCGAAAGCCGTAGCGGAGTACATGTGGTGGAATATGCAGAGCGCATCGGGCTGGGAAGCAGGAACTATGAAGTCATTCAAATATAAAAACGCCCAATGAACAAAGATGAGTCCGGACTTGATGCGAGATTTATCCGCAAAAACGGCATATCCTCCCGAAGTTTTTGTAAGCCCGTTATGATACGCATCTCCTACCTTTGCATCAGAGCAATGAACTTATTTAAACTTCCGTTGACGGGAAAACGCAAGAAGAAATTCTCCGCCGATATACTCCGAAAAACGCTACCGTTAGTGTCATTCATCTTATGCGGTAGCGTTAACCGGTTCTACCCATAGAAACGACCAACGCTACCCATAGAATTTTTCAAGCAATCGGTCAAGTCGTAGAATACTGAGAATAAGCTCATTACAAAATCGAACAACTTCAGTTAAAAACAAATTAACGACCCAATATAGAAAACATCAATTTAGAAAGCAACAAAGATGAAATCACTGAAAAAACTTCTACTGTCCGCCTTGATACTATGTGGCGGCGTATGTGCTACCTATGCACAAGAGAAAACAACGACGGCCGGTGTGCCGATGGTTAAATTGAACAACGGCGTAGAGATGCCCCGCTTCGGTATCGGCACCTTCCTCCAGCCCAGCGATGAAGTGTGCGAACAATCGTGTCTTACGGCATTGAAAGCAGGTTACCGCCACATTGACACCGCCCATGCCTATCAGGACGAAGCGGGTGTAGGTCGTGCCGTGAAAGAAAGTGGCATACCGCGCGAAGAAATCTGGATTACCAGCAAACTCTGGCCCACGGAATACGGCGAAGGCAAGACGCTGAAAGCCATCGACGAAATGCTGAAACGAATGCAACTGGACTACATCGACCTGCTCTATGTTCACCAGCCTGTGGGCGACTTCGTAGGCGCATGGAAAGACATGGAGAAGGCGGTGAAGATGGGCAAAGTACGTGCTCTCGGCATCAGCAATTTCGACGCCAATGAGGAAGTGTGGAATACAATTATGAAAGCAGCGACTATCAAGCCCCAAGTGCTCCAGATAGAGTGCCACCCTTACGCCCAGCGGTTGGAGATGCGCAAGAAAGCCGCAAAAGAAGGAATACAGGTGGAATGCTGGTTCCCGTTGGGAGGTGCCATGTCGGGCGGTGCCTTGTTCAAAGACCTCGTAATAAAGAAGATAGCCGAAGCCCACGGCAAAACTCCGGCACAGGTCATCTTGCGCTGGCACATTCAAGAGGGATTCTCCGTCATCCCCGGTGCATCCAACCCCGATTACATCAAGGAGAACATCCAAATCTTCGACTTCGCCCTGACCGACGAGGAAATGCAGCAGATGCGCTCGCTCAACAAGGAGAAACGCTTCTTCAACGCCACACTGGAGGATGTGGAGAAGATGGTGTGGGGAGCAAGGCTGTAAATCATGACGCTTTCGTTACCCAACCGTCGCTACTTACAAGTTTCAACTGACGTTCTTATTTTCTTCTACCATTTACATTGAAATACTTGCGTGGTACACGGTAAGCGTATAAAAGACAAGTGATTAAAACAACAACGGGAAACATGCTGTTGCAATGTTTCCCGTCGTTGTTTAATGTATAGCTCTACCCTATTTTACCCGTAGGTCTCAATCAGGAACTTCACAAACTGCGGGTCGCCGAAGTTCACCGTTCCCGCATCGTGACAGTTGAGTGTGGCAATACGTTTCATTTCCTCATCGGTCAGCGTAAAGTCGAAGATGTCCAGATTCTGCCGCATACGCTCCACATGCGTGCTCTTAGGGATGGCGACGATGCCCCGCTGCGTGAGCCAGCGCAGTGCCACCTGTGCAGCCGTCTTCCCGTAGCCCTCACCAATGGAAGCAAGCAGTTCATTCTTTACCACGCCTTCGGCACCCTCACCACCAAGCGGTCCCCATGCCATCATCTTCGTGTCGTGTTCCGCAAGAAGCGGCTCGATACCCTGTTGCTGGACGAGCGGATTACATTGCAACTGGTTCACCATCGGTTTAACGTCTACATAATGAGCGAAGTCGTAGAAACGTCCTGCCTGAAAATTGCTTACACCGATGGCACGCACCTTGCCTGCGCGGTAGGCCTTCTCCATCGCCCTCCATGAGCCGAACACATCGCCGTATGCCTGATGGATAAGCAGCAGATCGATATAGTCGGTCTTCAGCTTACGCAGGCTCTCGTCGATGCTTGCTGCCGCTCTCTCCTCGCCTGCATTCGAAATCCATACTTTCGTAACAAGAAAAAGATCCTGTCGGGGAATCCCGCTCTTACTGATGGCATTTCCCACACCTTCCTCGTTGAAGTAAGCCTGCGCCGTATCAATCAGGCGATAATCCACGTTCAGCGCATCGCTGACGCACTGTTCACATTCCTGCGGAGCTACCTTGAACACTCCGTAACCCAATAACGGCATTTCCACGCCGTTGCTCAGTTTGATTGTTTCCATATTATCTTCGTTTAATCGGTTTTCTATATTTACAAAAATACGACGGAATGGCGAAGCTGTCTGTACACAGATTACAGACAGTCATACCTTTTTTACGGATTGTCCGAATTGCGGACGATACTTATCGTAACGGATTGGCTTTGTACGAGATAATAACATATTTTTCTGCTATCGATTTTCTTCCCAAAAGCGGACAGCATCCGTCAGCCATCCTTCGGCAACCGTGCCCGTGCCTAACCCGAAACCGTGAGGAAGCCCGTTGTAGGCATGAAATTCGGTCGGGATACCGATGCCGGAAAGACCTTGCAGCCGCCGTTGCATGGTGCGCCATGAGGCAATGCCGTCGTTCGTACCGACACAGGCGTACGTTGCCGCGTCTTGCGAACTAACCATGCTATAACCCGTATATTGCATGATGACAGCCGAGGCTTGCGGAATATCCGTGCGTCCGGTGAGTTCTTGCAAGTAATCCTCATTGCCGAGCACAGCCGCCATGCGTGCTCCTGCCGAACCGCCCCAAAGGGAATAGCCGGAAGCGCTTACGCCCAATTCATCGGCATGGTCATAAATATAAGTGATGGCGCGGGCAAGGTCTTCGTAGGCATAGTCCGGACGGTAAATAAGCGCAAAAGCATTGTACCCAAGTTTGGACAGTTCAAGAGCATGGGGAAAGCTGTCGTGCATGGCTCCGACATACGCGAATGCACCACCGGCATTGCAGACAGCAAAGGGCGCACCCGGATTTCCCCGGAAAAAGAACAGTCCCGTATTGCGCTTCTGCGGGTCGTCCTGCTTCTCGGCCTCCGTATAAATGTCAAGAAATACGCTGCCGGCATGTGCCTTCAGGTAATTGCAGATTTCAACGGTCTTGTCCGGGTCTATGTAGTTATACCACACCAAGCGCAACTGTTCCAAAGTCTCGCCGCTCCAATAGCCCTCGTCTACGGGGAAAATCAGCCGTCCCCAATTACCGAAAGCCGGGTCATTCATAACATCACTGATGCGGGTGGTGCGGGTGAAAGATTGCCCCGCTTCAGGCGGAAAGAAAAACGGCAGAGCATTATATACAAACTCCACGACGGAATTGTAATCGTGTTGCCCTCCCTCTCGCTGGTGGTAAGAAAAGTTATGGGGAGTAAACACATCGGTCAGCTGCATACATGCCATCGCCTGATTATGGGTCTGATAAAAGCGTGCATCCTGTGTCCCCACGGCGTGCCATACGTGAAAACCGTTATCCGTTCCGTAAGGCGATGCCTGAACTACCGAAGTAAGAAACTGAGCCGTCTGCTCCGGCACCGTCTGTCCGCCAAAAGTCGAAACGTGCCAACTGTCACCACTCATCGGCAGGAAAAAGCGTTGCAAGTCGAAACAATGTTCAAAGATATACCATGTCGTCACACTGCCCAACGAGAATCCACCGAAAGCCCGGTGGTCACGCGATGCCACGATACCTGCCCGGTCAGTCGTTTCAGCGTATGTCGAGAAGCGGCTTTCAACGGCAGGAATCAGGTCATTCTCATATTCATTATGGAACACAGCGATTTCTTCACACGATTCACCCCAATCTTTTGCCCGGTTGTCTTTGTCCCACGTGGGCGACACCACGATGACAGGCTTGCAATCTCCTTGCTGAATCATCCAGTCCAAAATGTTCTTCTGTGCGCCGCCCAATGTTTCAAATGTTTCCTCTACCGTTCCCGTCCATCCGTGCATCAGGTAGACCACATCATATTGCCGGCTCTCGTCATATCCGTAAGGCAGATAGACATAGGCAGGCTTCCGCGTGGCAGGACGGTCATCGCGGGTATAATCTTTCGATTCATATTCGATTCTTACTACCTGCCCCTGCTCTGTTGCCTCCGAAAAGTATTGATTGGGAACAGGATGGGTCATCTGAATCTGAAAACTGTCAGTATTGGTTGTTCCGTTTCCATTCATATCAGTAGGGATTTCCATTTTTTCCGTACAAGACCATAGTCCTGTCATCATAGCAGCCATTATGATTGCAATGTAGGTCATTCTTCTCATCATTTCATTACTTATACGGCTGCAAAGTTCAGCATAATTCTTGTGCCGACTATTACACTAATTACTGCAAGTACCTACATTTTTGCGGTTTGTTATACAAAACGGATGCGCTTCACATATTCACAGATTCTTGTTCTAATCACAATTCTCCCAATACGATAGTCTCACATTTTACATGAATGTTCTTTATTCACGCTTGAATTATTTTTAAGGCATTCCTCTTTGCAGCTGCTATGCTTGGAGATGAATCTTGTGGCATCATATCTAAACACAATATAAGTTCTTTGCATAATTCAGGATAAGGTTTACACATTTTTGCTGCAAGTTTAATCATCATAGAACGTGAACTGTTGCTTTCTTTGAGGTCAGCCAGATGTATAAGGCAGTAATCCAATAATTTACCGTTTGGCTCGTTTATTGGCAAGTCTGCGAGAATAGACAATACCAATCCACGACGAATACAGAGCTTTGTGGATATTGCAATGTCAACCAACTCTCCATAGTGTGGAAGAAGATAAATTTCTTTGTCCTCTTTAGAAAGGTGAGACAGCACCCATGCTGCATTATGAGCTACATACGGACTGTTCGTTTGCTTCATTTGAGCAAACATTGCCTCGATGCCGCATTCATCGTGATGGAGATTGCCGGCTAATGCCATAACTTGCGGTTTTGAAAGTCTAAATTCCAAAGATGATTTCATTAGAAGCGTGGTTTAGTCAATCAATTCAGATTTACAATACATAACAACTATTTTTATACAAAACGCAGAAACTCTTCACATATTCACAGATTCTATTATCGCTCTCATGGAAACCTTACCAATCTTTCTTACCCCAAAAAAGCATATCATCCCCTATACTCCGTCGGGCTTACTCCCAAATGCTGCTGTACGTAACGGCTGAAATAGGCCGGCGATGAAAATCCGAACATATCGGAGATACGGACGAAGGTCAGGGATTTATCGCGGAGCAGGCGGGAGATGTCGAGAACCGTATAACGGTTTATCCAGTAGTTGGCGGCGTAACCGCTTATCTTCCGGGAGACTTCAGACAGGTATTTCGAAGTTACGCACAACTTATCGGCGTACCAGTTCACTTCGCGGTGTTCGCGGTACGTCCCGTTCTCCAACATATTAAGGAAGCGGCTCATGATGGCAGCATTTTGAAGCGGGATGTTGTCAACCCCATAAAGATGGGAATGAAAATCGAAAAAATCAATTATCAACAGCTGTACGGAAGCTATCAGCAAGTCCCTTCGGAAATGATGGCCGGTCTGTGCCAACCGAAATTCCACCATCTCGAAATCCTTGCGGCACAACTCGCGTTGTTCGGCATTCAGTTTCATGATGGGATTGAGGAACAGGGCAAGCTGACCCTTCATGCCATAGTTGCTGAGCGGCGTGGAGAGTACGACAAATTCAGAAGTTACGTATATCACCTTTACCCGGAAGTCTTCCGCCGGACGGATGTGTTCCACCAACTTTCCCTTACGGACAATCATCAGATCGCCGGCTTGCAGCTCGCGTTCCTCTCCGTTGTATCTCAGTCTGCAACTGCCTGCCAGACAAAGGGCATGTGCCAGATAATTGCTGTAAGCATCCGTACCCAGTCCGTCAAGGGTGTCTTTTATGATAATATTTTCTGTTTCTGCCATACCTTCATTTTCCTCTGTTCCAAAGATACATATTTCAAGCCGAAACTTCATGTAGAATTTCCCGAAATATATAGTATCTTTCTTTCCCCCGTATCTGTTTCTTGGCAGATACGGAGAAAACAGAATGATATCATTTGAACAAGCGCTGCACAAAGGTAGTCAGATAGATACGCCAGTTACGCCAGATGTGTCCTCCATCACTTTCTGTGTATTCGTAATGATAATTCAGACTATCTAATTTGCTGCGGAAAGCGGCATTGTCCTTGTACAAGAAATCGGTACGCCCTATCCCTATCCAATAAAGTTGCGGAGGAGTGCTGAACTGACGGTTGAGGTTTTCGTAAAATTTGGTGTACACCGGGCTATCGTTGTCGGTATGGATGGCAGCAGAGAAAAGCCCCACGTAGTCGAATGTGTCGGGATAGAGTGCCGAGATGTGCATGGCATGGAAACCACCCATCGACAAGCCTGCAATGGCACGGTGAGCTTTGTCAGCCTGCGTCCGATAATGACTTTCCACATAGCTTACCACGTCGGTAAAAGCCTGCTCAAAACGGCCGTCCATCATACCGGGTACAAACAGTGCAGGTTTCTTCATGCTGTTCGGCGCTTCTCCCGGTGCAGCCTGCTGCGAAGCATTGCCATTGGTCATCACTACAATCATCGGTTCGGCTTTACCTTGAGCGATAAGATTATCCAATATCTGAGCGGCACGCCCCAGTTCGCTCCAAGCATTCTCATCGCCTCCGGCTCCATGTAACAGATAAAGAACAGGATAGCTCCGCTCGCTGTCTTCATAGCCGGCAGGAGTATAAACGGTCATGCGGCGGTCCATGTTCATAGTCAGACTGGGATACCATACCTTAGCCACATTGCCATGAGGAACCTCCTGCACGGAGTAAAGGTCGCCCGGCTGTCCGCTCATCAGGAAAATATTGCTTACCGAAGCCACGTCTCTTACCTGATAAACGTTATTCGGGTCTGTAATCCGCAAGCCATCATTTAAGAAAGTATAAGAATAAAGTTCCGAAACGAGCGGTGGAGTCGTATATTCCCACACCCCGTTGCTGTTCTTTGTCATCACAGCCTTACCAGCCGATTCGGTCTCGCCTACCGGAGTTGATACCATCGTCGGAGAAAGGAAATCGCCTTCTACCTCCATTTTTTCCGCCGCAGGTGCATAGATACGGAAAGTCACCGTACGGTTTTCGTTTATCACCGGCGAGATGATGCCGTCTGCACTCCATAACGCCTGCTGCCCCATACTGTTGACTGCCATCAGCCAACCCACTGTCATTACAATAAATCGTTTCATATTCATTCGTTTGTTACAAATCTTTATCCTTGAGCAAAGTTATCGGCATAAAGGTAGAAAATTTTCCGATTCGCTCAACCCTAATTCCATATATCTTATGCAACATAACCGACGATATGTCTCCAAAAACGCTACCGCAAGCGTATACCAACACATGCGGATGCGTTGACCATTTCTACCGCAAGCGTTGGCATACACTTGCGGTAGAATTTTTTTCGGACTTATTGTCTGTAAAATGGGTGCATCGTTCTGTAATTTGTCGTCCCTTAAAAAGTATATTCCAGCGAAACAAATTTAAAGCATATAAAATGAAAAGATTTTACAAATGATTCCAGTCCGCACTGCTCAGATATGTCCGTAAGCTATCCCGCAACGCCGCTGTGTGTTGCGGGATACAAATACAAGCCTCAACGGTGATACAAATACCGGTTCATTCACCGTATGTTCTGATTTATCTTCTTTTTATACTCAAGGGGCGTAACTCCCGTTATCCGCTTAAACGTATGCGTCAAATGGCTCTCGTCTACAAAGCCCGTTCGCGCTACAATCTCATTGACGCGCAAATCCGTATAGTTCAACAGCTCTTCTACCACCTTTATCCGGCATTTCAGGATATATCTCTTCAAACTTTCTCCCGTACGCGCTTTAAAGAATTTCCCGATGTAAGTTTCAGCCGTATTAAACCGCTGGCTCAAGGTTTTCGCCGTAAGTAGCTCCGGATTATCCAAATGCAGTTCGATGTATTGCAGCATTAACATCAGCTTGTCGCTCTCCGCTACCGGACGTGGCGCATCGCCCAACAGATGTCTGAGGTTACGCACGCAAATCAGCAAGATACTGTTAATCCAACATGCCGCTATCCGAGACGTATCGGAAGAAGGCGAAAGATACTCGGAGCGGATGCACGCCATGAGCATGGAAATACGTTCGCTGTCCGTCCGGGCGATGAGCGCAGTCAGATCGGTAGGCACCGGAAGCGAAAAGAGCTCCTTCTCTACCGCCCCAAGCACACGGTCGACATACGCATCGGTCAGCCCGATATAAACTATGTCGCACATCTCCGCCAGCCGGTAAGTATGATTCGTATACGGTTTTATAAAGAAGAAAGACCCTGAACGGAAAGAGAATCGCTGACTTTCCGACACAAACTCTCCACTCCCCGAAACTATGTAACAAAGTTCGAAGAACGAATGCTGGTGCTCCGGCAGAGGAAACCGGTCGTATCGGCGCACCTTGACCTCGAAAGGCAGGAAGATATTTTCTTTTTTCATGTCGCAAATATACAAAAGATAGGATAATTCTTACAATCATCCGCTTTCGTTTCTCTGTACCTTTGCGCCGTTTTACAAATACAGACATTAAGAATATGGAAAGAAACGAATTGAAAGGTCATGGCTCTATGTTTGCCGCCAATTTCATGTGGGGACTGATGTCTCCCGTTGTGAAGTTTATCTTTTTAAGCAGCGTCATCACTCCTACATTGTTAGTCGACATCCGCCTGCTGGGAGCTGCCGCCCTGTTTTGGATAGCCTCACTTTTCACCAAGCCCGAACACGTACCCCATCAGGATTTGCTCAAACTGTTTTTCGCCGCTTTGCTGGGCATTGTGTTCAATCAAGGCGTATACACCATCGGACTGGGCATGACTTCACCGGTAGATGCCTCCATCATTTCTACCAGCACCCCCATCTTTACCATGATAATAGCCGCTTTCTACCTGAAAGAACCGGTTACGGCGAAGAAAGTATTGGGCATTTTCATGGGAGCCATCGGCGCTTTTCTGCTTATTATGAGCAATGGAGATTCCGCTTCCACGCAGGACGGCAATATATGGGGAGACATTATCTGCATCATTGCTGAGGTTTGTTTTGCCTCTTACCTTGTGTTCTTTAAAGACCTCATAAGCCGTTATTCTGCCATTACTTTGATGAAGTGGATGTTTACTTATTCGGTTATCTGCATCATCCCGTTCTCTTACACCGATTTGGTGGCGGTAGACTGGGCATCGCTGGATGCGGACTTGATACTTGCTCTTTCGTTTCTGGTATTCGGGGCTACGTTTTTCTGTTACCTGCTGTCGCCTATCGGTCAGAAGCATCTGCGCCCTACCGTGGTCAGCATGTACTGTTACGTACAGCCTATCGTAGCCACCTGTATCGTGGTTTTCTACTGGGGCACTTCATCGTTTAACCTGATTAAAATCGCCGCGATAGTGCTTGTTTTCCTCGGTGTATATATGGTAACACGAAGCCGTAGCCGCGCCGAAATGGAAGCATTCGAAGCAAAAAAGAAAGAAACAGCAGCAGTATAAAACAATTTCTCATATTCCTTTTCGTCGAAATTGGTGCATCAATCTGTAATCCGTGTATGGATGGATAAACGCAGGCAGCGTAACTTTGCGGTGTGATATCAAAACAATATCTGTGGCGCCGAGTGTTACATCGTGTGGCAGAACATCGTCAACTCATGGCAACTATGGGCTAAGGGGAAACGGGATGCGGAGACTGCCAAACGGGAGTATTCAACAAGAATCATCAACCAATAAATTATTAGGATATGAGATACAGAAACTTAGGAACCCGCGGACTGCGTGTGTCTGCCGTCGGCTTGGGATGTATGGGGATGAGCCATGCTTACGGCGCACCTGCCAACCGACGTGAAATGACCGGACTGGTGGCTTTCTCGCCGCTTGCCAACGGATTGCTGTCCGACCGCTATACGCCGGCGTCCTGCTTCGATGCCGAAACCGATTATCGTGCCACGATGCCCCAATTCCGCCCGGAGAGTTACGAGCGAAACCGCGAATTGTTGGAACTGATTCGCCGTATAGCCGAAGATAAGAACGCCACGCCTGCCCAAATTTCCCTTGCGTGGATGCTCTGCAAAAAACCGTGGATAGTGCCCATCCCCGGTACGCGGAAAGCCGACCGGCTGAAAGAGAATGCCGAGGCAACAGATGTGATGCTGACCGATGAGGAAGTGGAGGCAATAGACCGCGCTTTAGACGTAATGCCGATGTCTGATGTCTTCGGAGGAACCAAACCTAACGCACAAAAACAACAGACTCCCACAAAATAAAACTCTTTGATTCTTTTCATGTTTCATAAGTCCAATCTCGAAATCCATAAATTCCATGCTGGTTTTTATCGTTTCAGATTGGACTTTTTTGTTGAAATAATTCAATCCGACAATAAAGTTGCTGCAACCTTTTTACGGCTTTGCCCAGAGCTTGGGGAAACACTAACGGTAGAACCGATGGTTTCTATGGGTAGAAACGGTCAACACATCCGCATGGAATGGGTAACGCTAACGGTAGCGTTTTTCAGGACATAACGGCGGCGAATTTCGCTTCCTGTTTTCATCGGGTAATTGAGCCGTATATCGTTGATATTGGTGTACTAATCTGTAATTTGTGTATGGACAGACAGATGTTTCCGGCGTAACTTTGTATCAGAAACAATAACGCGAACCAAGTCTGAATTTACAGATTACACTTAAATACATAAAATGATGAAACTTAAATTATTTTTACTGACTGTGCTGACGGCTTTCGGGATAAGTTGTTACGCACAAAACAATGAAAAAGCAAACCGTATCCTCATCGCTTATTTCAGTTGGAGCGGCAATATGGAACACGTGGCGAAATACATCGCCGAACAAACAGGCGGAACGCTTTTCCGCATCGAACCCGTAAAGCCTTATCCCACGGAATACACACCGTGTACGGAGGTGGCAAAGGCTGAAAAAGAGCGGAATGACCGTCCTGCTATCAAGAATAAGGTAACAGACTGGGACAGCTACGACACGGTGTTCATCGGTTGCCCCGTATGGTGGTGGACGGCTCCGATGATTATCAATACCTTTGCCGAGAGCTACGACTTCAAGGGAAAAACCGTAGTCCCGTTCTGCACGTATGCTTCTACTTACCGCGACGAGACGCTGGCACGCATCGCAGAACTGACGCCTGACGCCAACCATCTGAAAGGATTCGGCGCAGTAGACCGCAACACGGACGGTATAACCGAATGGTTGAAGGAAATCAAAGTAATCAAATAAGGGAGGACGGAGAGATGAAAACCTATATACTTCCGCTCGCGCTACTGTGTGCGTCGCTTTCTTTGACGCCTTGCGGCGACGATGAGAACAATACCATTAACACTCCCACCGAGGATGTGGTTCCCGGAACAAACCACCGCATCCTGATAGCTTACTTTTCAGAACCGCTGCCCGACAACGGTGTGGATGCCGCTTCGTCTGCCAGTCGGCTTATTGTGAACGGCGACCTTTGCGGCAGCGTAGAATACATGGCTACCGTGATAGGCGAAGCAACGGGCGGCGACAGGGTACGCATCCAGACGGCAACGCCTTATCCGGAAGAATACGCAGCTCTGGCAGACCAAGCCAATGAAGAACGGCTGAACGGTACACACCCCGCCCTCGCCACAAACATAGAGAACTTTGACGATTACGATGTAATCTTCGTGGGCTATCCTATCTGGTGGTATCAGATGCCGATGGCAATGTATTCGTTCTTCGATGCTTACGATTTTACGGGTAAAACCATCATCCCGTTTTCATCGCATGGCGGCAGCGGATGGTCGGGTACAGTAGACGATATAGCAGAGATGGAACCACAAGCCACAATGGTAAACGGTTACAGCATACCAAGAAACAGTGTTGCCGAATCGGCAGACGGCATACGCAGCTGGTTGCGTGAGATCGGGATTATCGAATAATCCCACGGTCTGCGGATAAGAGAGAGGTTCCCCGCCACGGTTTAGCGTGACGGGGATTTTTTGTATCGTTAATATAGGTATATCAATCTGTAATTTGTATAGGAGCAGACCGCCTCATCTGCCGTAACTTTGTAATAAAAACAGATAACCATTTAACTATAAAGATACAACTATGGATAGATTTACTTACCAATACCCCGTGCGCCAACATTTTGGCAAAGGGTGCGCCGAGAGCGCCATCAAAGAAGAAATGAACCGTATTGCAGGTAATAATGTACTACTTGCCTACGGGGGCGGCTCACTGAAACGCACGGGAATGTATGACAAAATCGTCGGTTGGCTACACGAGTGCGGCAAGACGGTGACTGACTTCGGCGGCATCATGCCCAACCCTACTTATGCAAAGGTGCAGGAAGGCGCAAAGATGGTTCGTGAGCAGGGCATCGACTTCATCCTCGCAGTGGGTGGAGGGTCGGTCATCGACTGCTGCAAAATCGTATCGGCACAGGCAAAACTGGATGAAGATATTTGGGAGATGCAGTATGCCAAGCATCAATATCCTACGGAGTTCGTGCCGATGGGAGCCGTGGTAACAGCATCGGGAACGGGAGCCGAGCAGAACAACGGTGCGGTTATCACTCACGAAGAAAAGAAACTGAAGCAACCGCTGTTGGGGGCTTACCATACGTTTGCCGTGCTTGACAGCGACCTGACCCGCACGCTTCCGATGAAGCAGGTCATCAGCGGCGCATTCGACACCCTGAGCCACTGCATGGAGACCTACATGGGACGTCCGCAGGCAACGAACCTTTCCGATGAAATCAACGAGTCAGTCATGCGGAGTGTCATCAAGAACCTGCGTGCCTTGATAGCCAATCCCGATGACGACCTTGCCCGTGGCGAACTGATGTGGGCATCGGCAATGGCAGAAAACGGTTTGCTGAAGTTAGGCAAACAGACAGACTTCCAATGCCACATGTTAGAACATGCCGTAGGAGCTTACACCGATTGCAATCACGGACAGGGGCTTGCCGTTATCCACCCCATACTCTACCGCCACCTTTTGAGCGAAGGGAAAGAAAAACTGGCGCGCATGGCTCAAGAAGTATGGAAGGTAAAAGGAGATACCACAGAACAAACTGCATCGCTCGGCGTAGAGGCGCTCGCAGGCTTTATCCGCGAAATCGGTCTGCCTACCCGCTGGAGCGAAATGGGCATCACGGACGAAACCGTACTGCGCGCCGCTGCCGATACTTGTTTCCTCATGCCGGGATGCTGCAAACAGTTTACGAGAGACGAACTGTATGAAGTGTTGAGGGAAGGAATGTAAGGCTGGCAGGCATACCGCCCAAAGCGTATCGCGGAGAGTCCGACCGCTAAAAGCCGCTCCCGATGAGGCTTATCAGTAAAATGGGTCCTATTATCAGTAATTTATGTATGGTTTTTCTCTTTGATGCGCACTATTTTTGTACACGTAAACTTATGTAAAAATAGGAAGCATTATGTTACCTAAAATCATCTGCCATATCATGTCGTCCGTTGACGGCAGGCTGCTGACCGACCGCTGGACAGACCCTTTCAACGGACAAAGCAAAAGCGAACTGATGGGGGTGTATGCCTCCATCGGCCGCAAACTGAATACCGATGCTTGGATGTTCGGAAAAAATACCTTGTGTGAAGGCTTCTTCCCCAAGCAATTTCACCTGCGAGACACTACCCCGCTCTCTCACCCGAAGCCTTACATCGCCAGCCATACGTCCGACCGCCTTTTTGCGGTTATCGACCCCGATGCCGACATTCTTTACGAATCTTCCACCGTGCGGGGCGACTGCATCGTGACCATCCTGCCCGAAACGGCACCTGCCGATTATCTGGACTATCTTCAGAAGAAAGACATTTCTTACCTCTTTGCCGGAGCAAAAGGTGATGACCTGCGCGCAGCGATGCAGACGTTGGCGGAGGTGTTTGGTGTGGAGTCGCTTTCGCTGCAAGGTGGAGGCATCATCAACGGGGCTTTCTTACATGCCGGACTGATAGACGAACTGAGCCTTGTGGTATATCCGGGCATCGACGGGTCGGCAGCGTCGCCCTCGGTGTTCGAATACATCGGGAAAGAACATTTGCCCGCTCGCGGACAGAGCCTCGAACTGCTGTCGGCAGAAACGGTTCAAGACGGGATTGTATGGCTGAGATACTGCTTCCACAAAGCGGATTTGACATAAAAATTCACCCTTCAAAATGGGCTGAAAAACGCAACCGCTTGCGTTGGGTATTTCTACCGCTTAGACCTCTTAACGCTACCCATAGAATCCATCGGTCCTATGGGTAGCGTTTTCGAGCCTGAAAATAAGCCTCAGAACTACCTCAAACTGGCATTGAAAGTATATAAATTACAAAACAACGGACAAAATGAACAACGAAGATAAGAAAAAGATTTCCCGCCGTGACTTCTTTAAGATTGCGGGCGCGGCAGGCGCCGTTACCACCGGATTGGCAGCCTGCGGAAACAAGCGCACAGACTCATCTGCGGCGACAAACACCGAGGTGCCTACCGATGCCATGACCTACCGCACCCTGACGGGCGACCGTGTGTCATTGTTGGGATACGGCTGTATGCGCTGGCCCATGAAAGATTCGCCGGACGGCAAGGGACAGGTGGTAGACCAAGAAGAGATAAACCGACTGGTGGATTATGCACTGGCGCATGGTGTCAACTATTTCGATACCGCGCCGCCTTACTGTCAAGGGCTGTCGGAAGAGGCTACGGGAATCGCTCTCAGCCGCCATCCGCGCAACTCGTATTACATCGCCACGAAGATGTCGAACCATCGCCTTTACGGGGCAGGGCTTCGAGGAAAAGAGCTGTACGACGCTTCGGTAGAAATGTACCGCAACTCGTTCAAAAGCTTGCGGACGGATTACTTCGACTATTACCTGTTCCACATTTTGGGTACGGGCGCAGGGATGGAAGAAATGCGCGGCAGACTGTACGACTGTGGCATTGCCGACTTCATACTCAAAGAGAAAGAGGCGGGGCGCATCCGCAAATTGGGTTTCTCGTTTCACGGCGATGTGAAGGTATTCGACTACATGTTGCAGGAATCCGGCATCCCGTGGGACTTCGTTCAAATCCAGCTCAATTACCTCGACTGGCGGCACGCTTCGGGGATGAACGTCAATGCCGAATATCTGTACGGCGAATTGGCGAAACGCAACATACCAGCCGTTATCATGGAGCCGCTGTTAGGGGGACGCCTGTCGAAAGTACACGACCATATCGTAACCAAACTGAAACAGCGCGAGCCGGAGCATAGCGTGGCTTCGTGGGCGTTCCGCTTTTCGGGCAGTTTCCCTGATGTACTTACGGTACTGAGCGGAATGACCTACATGGAGCATCTGCAAGACAACCTGCGTACGTATTCGCCTTTGCAGCCTCTCACCGATGAAGAGTTCCGCTTCCTGCAAGAAACAGCCGACCTTATGGCGCAGTATCAAACCATTCCTTGCAACGACTGCAACTACTGTATGCCGTGTCCGTACGGATTGGACATACCCAGCGTGCTGCTCCATTATAATAAATGTATCAACGAAGGACACATGCCCAAAAGTCGTCAGGATGACAACTATCAAGAAGCGAGGCGTGCATTCCTCATCGGTTACGACCGCAGCGTGCCCCGCCTGCGCCAAGCCAGCCACTGCATTGGCTGTGCGCAATGTAATCCGCATTGTCCGCAAGGCATTGACATCCCCAAAGAAATGCAGCGCATTGACCACTTTGTAGAACAACTGAAACAAAACAATCTGTAAAACTCAGAAACTGTTTTGAATTTGTCGCGCGATGATTCGGAATAAGTCTTTGAATCATTTTCGCTTGTATGATGAGAAAAAACAGTTTCTTAAACTAAAGCATCATGAAAACGAATCAATACATTCTCTTCTGCCTGTTTCTGCTTTATCTGACTCCGACAAAGGCGATTGAACCTCCTACGGATGAAAGCAAATATGTTACCATCAACGGGATAGTAAAAGACAAGTCGGACAAAAAAGCCTTATCGTATGCCAACGTCTCCATAGCCGGAAGTACCGAATCTACCGTAACCAATGCCGACGGCGAGTTTACCTTTAAAGTGAAAGAGCCTGTAGATAACATCGCCATCGAAGTGTCACATCTGGGTTATGACAACCAGCACATCCGTCTGAGGAAAGGAGAAGCAGAACTGCCTACCGTATGGCTCACCCCTTCTGCACTGATGCTGGATGAAATAGTAATCAGCGGACGTAATCCGCGCGAACTGGTAGAAGAAGCTATCAGAAAAATTCCGGATAATTACAGCGGAAATAACGACCGGTTGACCGGCTTCTACCGGGAAACGGCACGTAAGCGCAGGCATTACATCAACATAGCCGAAGCCGTTGTAGACCTGCACAAAACGCCTTACACGGAAAATGCCGGACGAGACCGCGTAAAGATACTTAAAGGACGCCGGTTACTCAGTCCGAAACAAAGCGATACGCTGGCTGTAAAACTGTTGGGAGGCCCTACCGCAGCCATTTACTTGGACGTGGTAAAGAATCCCGACCTCCTGCTTAGCAGGGAAATGCTTCCGCTCTATGATTTCCACATCGAAGAAATGACATACATTGACGAACGTCCCCAGTATGTAATCAGTTTCGTACCCAATCGCGAACTGCCATACGCACTGTATTACGGAAAACTGTATATTGATAAAGAACGGCTCTCATTTACACGCGCGGAGTTCAATCTTGACATGAAAGACCGATACAAAGCGACAAAAGCCATTCTTCACCGAAAACCATTCGGGCTGCGTTTCAAACCGGTAGACGTAACTTATCTGGTAGATTATACCGACCACGGCAATAAAACCTATCTGAACTACATACGCAACGAAATCCGGTTCAAGTGCGACTGGCGACGCAGGCTGTTTGCCACTTCTTACGCTGTTGTATCGGAAATGGTAGTAACCGATATTGAACCGTCTGCCACCAACATACCTATTCGCGAAGCATTCGGCAAAGACCAGATACTTTCCGATGATGTGACTCTGTTTTTCGATAAAGACTTTTGGGGTAATTATAACATCATCAAACCGGAAGAGTCATTGGAAAAAGCTGTGGGAAAGTTAAAAAAGATGCACGAAGAATAAAGCCCAAGAATCTGTTTGACAAGAGTTCAGAAATCGACGATGAAACAATGCTCGCCGTGCTTATGCTGATAACTTACCGTCCAGCCATGATATGCGCAAACAGCTTTTACAATAGCAAGCCCCAGCCCGTTTCCTTTCGTTTTCTCCGACGGCCGATAAAAACGGTTGAATATCAGTGTACCGTCTAATGGCAGTTCATCGGAAGTATTTGATATTACAAATTGCTTGCCAACTATTGCAAGGGTGATTTCTCCGCCCGGACGATTATGGCGGACCGCGTTTACTATCAGGTTATTCATCAAACTTTCCAACAGCGTACGGTTTGCGTGGAGTACGGGCGAGCCATGAAACTCTTTATGAAGAACAATGTCTCCCGCCAAACATTCAAGTGAAGGCAATAATTCGTGGAGAAAAGCGGCGAGATTTATCTCTTCCATCTGCCCGTATTGATGATTGTCTATTTTTGCAAGCAAAAGCAAATTACGGTTCAGGCGGGCAAGGCGATTCGAAGTTTCATACAGCCCTTGTATCAACTCCGCCTGCCGTTCAGTCAAGTCAGGTTGCTGAAGCAGCAAGTCGAGTTTGCTTTGAAAAACAGCAAGCGGAGTCTGTAAACTCATGTGAAGCATTTTCTGTAAATTCTTTTTGCATACGGTAGCTGGTCAGATTATTCTGCATCAGTGTCTGCAAGGTGGTGTTCAGACGGGTAAACTCAGACACCGCACTCGCTGGCAGAACGGGCAATATGCCGTTCTCCAAACGAAAGCCCTCCACCCGGTGCAGGGTTTCATCAAAAGGTTTCCATAACCGACGGGAAATAAACCGGACGGCAACAGCCAGTATCAATGCGATGATACCAAACTGTAACATCACACCTTGCATGATGTCTTGTTCCAAATCGAGGGCGGGAATAGGTTGTCCCTGACCCACTGCCTCGATGATGTCTATCATATCTTCGGCGTAATAATGCTTTGTAAGGAAATAAAAAAGCGGGGTGGCAAGCAACAACAATACAGCCATACATCCGGCGAACTGCATCAGCATCATCTGCGACAGACTTCTTCTTTTCATAGCTCTACCCACTTGTATCCGGTTCCATATACATTCTTTACACAGTCGCGCACGCCCGCTTCCGCCAACTTAGCTTTCAGGTTTTTGATGTGTGCGTGTAAACAGGAACTTAAATAAGTCACGATGTTGGCAGACAGTTCACGTTCGTCTTCAATAATCAGTAGTTTCATTTCAGTAACATTAAGATGCTTCCACCTGTTATCAGCAACGCACCCGCCACAACCCGGATGCTGACCGGTTCTTTCAATAACAAGAATGCAAGACAGATAGTTATTACTACACTCAACTTGTCTATCGGGGCTACACGCGACACATCGCCCGTCTGCAAAGCCTTGAAATAAAACAGCCATGACAAGCCCGTTGCAACACCGGACAGAACAAGAAACAGCCACGTGTGGCGGGGAATTTCTTTTATCTCTCCGAGATGCGAACCAAACAAAACGATGCCCCACGTCAACAATAGAATCACCGTGGTGCGAATAGCAGTCGCCAAATCAGAATTAATGTCTTTTACGCCCACTTTAGCAAAAATTGCAGTCAGTGCGGCAAAAAAGGCGGACAACAGTGCATAATATTTCCACATAACCTATTATCTCCTTAGTATACCGATGCAAAATTATCTCATTGCCACAAAAGTACGATAAGATTTTGTAGGAATTTTGAAGAGGTATTATATTACAATATAAGTAACTCGTTTTAAGTATTTTACAATTCATATCAAATGCTTTAAAACGCTTCCCATAGAACCGATGATTTCTATGGGAAGAAATGGTCAACACATCCGCAAGAAACAGTTAACGCTAACGGTAGCGTTTTTCAGGGGATAATAATGCGCCGGAGAAGATGGTTTCTTCCGGAAAAACATGTATTTTCGCAGTTGTTATCATTAAGGGCAAATAAAATCAGAACAAGAATAAAAAAATGAGAATCATCGGCAATTTGTTATGGTGGCTGTTCGGAGGATTGGAAGCCGCCATCGGATATTTCACCGGTAGCTTGGCAGTGGCGTGTACCATTATAGGCATACCGATAGCCTTGCAAACATTCAAAATAGGGCTGCTCTGTCTGTGGCCCTTCGGAGCTGAAGTAAGAAACACGGATTCACCCACAGGATGTATCCGTATTCCGCTCAACCTGTTGTGGATTATTTTCGGCGGACTGTGGGCATGGCTTATGCATCTATTCTTCGGTGTGTTGCTTTTCATCAGCCTCATCGGTATTCCTTTTGCCAAACAGCATTTCAAAATGGCAAGGCTTTCTTTGGCTCCGTTTGGAAAAGACGTATCGCTCAGAATATAAGAAACTGTTTTGAAAAACCATAAATAAATATATGTACCAGAAATTTATCATTAATCAAAACGGAACATTAAAATTCGGACACGTTTATCTGCATAAAGACCTTTTAGGCTTTGGCGAGAAATGCTGTTACGGGGGCGGACTGTGGCTAATCGACGAAAAGCGCAGAGCTGTCCTGCTATACGGACGTTCGTTTGATTTCGGTCCGCCGAATTTCGATGAAGTTCGCCACATCGAATGGTCAGGCATCGGCGGCAAACCAATGCCTCTTTTCTTCCTACCACACTGGCCGGACGAGAATGTATTAATCCCTGTTTACGCAAAAGAATATTAACAAAATGGACAAGAAAGCATACGCACAAGCCAACAAGGAATGGCTTCAACAAAAATCTCGCGAAAAAGATGTAAAACCACTCTCTAAAGGTATATATTATAAAGTGCTCTCGGAAGGAAAAGCCGACGGCAAGCACCCTTCGCCACGCAGCATTGTAACCGTTCACTACACGGGCTGGACGATTGACGGTAAACAATTTGACAGCAGTCGCGGCGAAGTTCCGTTAGCCATTCGTCTTTGCGACCTCATCGAAGGATGGATTATTGCCATGCAACAGATGTGTGTGGGCGACAAATGGGAAGTTTACATCCCGGCAGAAATGGGATACGGAAAAATATCGCAACCGGGAATACCGGGAGGCTCTACACTCATATTCGAAATAGAACTGTTGGGAATAGCATAAAAGAAAACACTACAACACTTTCCACGGTATCACACAGCCTTTTAATCAGTAAAAAAGGTATATTCTTCTGTAATTTGTATAGGAACAGAGATAAACTTGTGCCGTATCTTTGTTGCATCAGAAAAACCACTAAAAAACAAGCTATATGGAAACAATAAAATTAAGCAATGGCGTGGATATGCCGATATTGGGATACGGAGTTTATCAGGTTTCACCTTCAGAATGTGAACGATGCGTAAGCGATGCCATCAGCGTGGGTTATCGGTTGATAGATACGGCACAAGCATATTTCAACGAAGAGGGCGTGGGAAATGCCATAAAGAAATGCGGCGTTCCGCGTAACGAACTGTTCATCGTAACCAAAGTGTGGATTTCGAACGCGGGATATGAACGGGCAAAGGCTTCTATCGAAGAGTCATTGCGCAAGTTGCAGACCGATTACATTGACTTACTCTTGATTCATCAGCCTTTCGGCGATTATTACGGCACGTACCGCGCAATGGAGGAAGCCTACCGTGCGGGCAAGTTGCGCGCCATCGGTGTATCGAACTTTTATCCTGACCGGCTTATTGACATTGCTGAGTTCAGCGAAATCCCCCCGATGGTCAATCAGGTAGAGACACACGTATTCAACCAGCAAATAGAAGCACAGAAGATTATGCAGGAGTATGGCACTCAGATTATGTCGTGGGGGCCATTCGCCGAAGGAAGAAACAACTTTTTCGGAAACGATACGCTAATAGCCATCGGAGCCAAGTACGGAAAGAGTCTGCCTCAAGTGGCGTTGCGTTACCTTATCCAGCGCGGTGTGGTGGTTATTCCTAAGTCAGTGAAAAAAGAACGCATGATTCAGAATATTGATGTGTTCGACTTTACGCTGAGCGATGAAGACATGCAGACCATCCTCGGTCTCGACCTCGGTCACAGTCTGTTCTTCTCCCACTACGACCCCCAAACGGTAAAATGGCTCGTACAGTACGGCAAAAACAAATAAATTGTTTCGCCCGGATAAGCGTGTCTCACAGCAAGGCACGCTCTTTTCGTATAACAAACCAACATTATAACTAATACGATTAAACGCTATGTTACGTAAAATAAGACTGACACTTGCCGTTGTGTTTTTTGCAATCATCACGCTGTTGTTCCTCGATTTTACCGGAACGATACACGCATGGTTCGGATGGATGGCTAAAATACAATTCCTGCCCGCGGTACTTGCCTTGAATGTGGGTATCATCGTGTTGCTCATCCTGCTTACGCTCGTATTCGGACGTGTATATTGTTCCGTTATTTGCCCGATGGGGGTATTTCAGGATGCGATATCGTGGCTAAGTGGACAAAGAAAGAAAAAGAAATACCGCTTCTCTTACTCGCCTGCCAAAAACATTTTGCGCTACACGGTACTGACGCTTTTTGTTATCGCTGTAATTGCGGGAATAGGCTCATTCGTAGCCTTGCTTGCACCGTATAGTTCATACGGACGCATCGCAAACAATCTTTTCGCACCGATATATCAATGGGGGAATAACGTGTTTGCTTACTTTGCCGAACGTGCAGAGAGTTATGCCTTTTATGAAACATCTGTATGGATGAAAAGCCTGCCTACGTTTGTTATCGCCGTGGTTACTTTCATTGCAATCGTCGTACTGGCATGGCGGAACGGACGTACATACTGCAATACCATTTGTCCGGTGGGTACTGTACTCGGATTTCTGTCACGTTTTGCCCTGTTCCGCATATCAATCGATACGGAAAAATGTAACGCCTGCGGACTGTGTTCACGCAAGTGTAAAGCGGCATGTATCGACGGCAAACGTCATACGGTAGATTATAGTCGCTGTGTGGCATGTATGGATTGCCTTGATACCTGTAAGCACGGGGCTATAAGTTACCGGTGGTTTAAACAGGAAATCCAGACCAAGAATGCAGAACAAACCAGAAGCGTGGACAAAGAACAAATCAATGAGGCACGCCGTTCGTTCCTGACCGCTACAGCAATCTTGGCAACTGCTACGACGCTGAAAGCGCAAGAGAAAAAGGTAGATGGTGGATTGGCTGCCATTGAAGATAAAAAAATTCCGAAACGAGCCACTCCTATCCTGCCTCCGGGGGCGTTGAGCGCACGTGATTTCACCCGTCACTGCACCGCCTGCCAGCTTTGTGTATCGGTGTGTCCGAATGAAGTGCTTCGTCCGTCAACCGACCTGATGAAACTGATGCAACCTGAAATGTCTTACGAGCGAGGCTATTGCCGACCGGAGTGTACGAAGTGCGGCGATGTTTGTCCCGCCGGAGCCATACACCCGATAACTGCAGCAGACAAGAGTGCCACACAAATAGGTCACGCCGTATGGATAAAAAAGAATTGCATACCCCTTACCGATGGTGTGGAATGTGGCAACTGTGCCCGTCATTGCCCGGCGGGAGCCATACAAATGGTACCTTCCGACCCGCAACAAGAAGATTCGCCGAAGATTCCTGTCGTAAATACAGAACGGTGTATCGGTTGCGGCGCTTGCGAAAACCTCTGTCCGGCACGTCCTTTCAGCGCTATCTATGTAGAAGGTCACGAGATGCACAGGGTGATATAAAGCTCAAACGATTTTCCTGAATCAGATAAAACAGACTTTTATGAATAAACAAAATAACATTTCCCGCCGCGATTTCCTGAAGGCTATGGGAATGGCGGGGGCAACTGCCGGATTAGCTGCCTGTGGAAACAGTACATCATCCTCTGCAAACTCTGACAGCCTAAAGGGAGAAATGACCTACCGCACCAATCCCTCTACGGGCGACAAGGTATCGTTATTGGGATTTGGAATGATGAGACTGCCTTCGGTAGGCGGACGAAGCGCACGCGAAGGGAACGAAGAGATAGACCAAGAGATGGTTAACCGGATGGTGGATTATGCCATCGAACATGGAGTAAATTATTTCGACACATCACCCGCTTACTGTCGCGGAAAATCGGAACATGCTACGGGAGTTGCTCTAAGCCGCCATCCGCGTAACTCGTATTTCATCGCCACCAAGCTGTCGAACTTTGCTCCCGACACGTGGAAGCGCGAAAATGCCATCGCAATGTATCATAACTCGCTGAAAGAGCTTCGAACGGATTACATCGATTACCTGCTGCTTCACGGCATCGGGATGGGAAACGGCATGGAGGAATACGAAGCGCGCTACGTTAATAACGGTATGCTGGATTTCCTGCTTGCCGAACGGGAGGCAGGACGCATCCGCAACTTGGGGTTCTCGTATCACGGCGACGTAAAGGTGTTCGACCGGCTGTTGGCGGAACATGACAAATATCAGTGGAACTTTGTACAGATACAGCTAAATTACCTTGATTGGAAATATGCCAAACAGATCAATCCGCGCAACACGGATGCCGAATACCTGTATAACGAACTGGCTAAACGAAACATTCCTGCCGTTATTATGGAACCGCTGTTGGGCGGACGCCTGTCGAACGTGCCCGATTCCATCGTGGCCATGCTAAAGCAGCGCGAACCGGAGGCGAGTGTTGCTTCGTGGGCGTTCCGTTTTGCCGGAAGCCAACCCGATGTGCTGACGGTGTTAAGCGGAATGACTCGCATGGAACATCTGCAAGATAACCTGCACACGTATTCTCCCTTACAGCCATTGAGTGAAGAAGAGTTCGCTTTCTTGCAGCAGGCTGCCGACCGGATGATGCAGTTTGACACCATCCCTTGTAACGACTGTAAATATTGTATGCCCTGCCCGTACGGGATTGACATTCCAGCCATTCTGTTACATTATAATAAATGTCTGAATGAAGGAAACATTCCTGAAAGTTCGCAAGATGCGGATTATCGCCGCGCCCGCCGCGCCTACCTGATTGGCTACGACCGGAGTGTACCCAAGTTGCGTCAGGCAAGTCACTGCATCGGCTGTAACCAGTGCAGCCCGCATTGTCCGCAGCGCATTGATATCCCAACAGAGTTACATCGCATCGACCACTTTGTAGAACAATTAAAACAAGAAACTTTATAGGTAAAATACGCTCGTTTTAACTGTTTCAGATACCCCGGGGAGTTTGAAAAACGCTACCCATAGAACAGGTGAACGCTATGGGTAGAACCGGGCAACTCTTCCGCAAAGGATGACCAACACTAACGGTTGCGTTTTGAGAGACATAACGACAGGGAATTTCTTCTTGCTTATCCACAGAGCCGGAATGGTTTAACCGGTTATATAATAGAAAGTTAATGATAAGAATCAGAGTCGGGTGTCCGACTCTGATTTGCGTTACTAAATAGGGACTGTCGTAAAAAGAATAAAACTTTATAACGAATTGATTGCCAATGTAATATAAAATTTGTATCTTAGCTAAAGATAAAAAGAATACCCCCAACCGCCCTGGAAAAGCCGAATTTGGAGGTATCGCAAAAATTAATCTGCATGGCTAAGGTACAAAATTTCTCTGAAATATCACCCGATCTCCCTTTCACGGAGTTCGATTTTTATGAATTGTATAGGCAGACATTCGCGACTAGCGAGCTGGGAAAAATCAGGAAGAGGCTGCCGCTACGTGAGATGGCAGAGAACTTTGGACTGATAAGCAAGAGCATGAGAGCGAAGAAAGGGCGAAAAACATACTTCACCCCGGAGGGCAAGGTTGCGCTGATGTTCCTGAAGATGTACACAGGTCTGAGCAGCCCGAGGTTGATGGAGCATCTTAACGGCAACGTCCACTATCAGCTCTTCTGCGATGTGAGAATAGACCCGATGCATCCTCTGACGAACTACAAACTTCTGGACGACGTGTTTTCGGAGCTGGCCCGCGGGCTGAAGATCCAACAGCAGCAGGAGATACTGGCAAGAGCCTGGAAACCGTACATGAAGGACCTGGACACGATGTATACGGATGCGACCTGCTACGAGAGCGAGATGCGCTATCCTACGGATGCGAAGCTTCTGTGGGAAGGAATAGAGAAGTCATATGAGATAATGTGCACTCTGAGTGCCAAGCTGAATGCGCACCGTCCGAGGACGAAGTACGTAGACGTAGAGAAGGCCAACCTGTCGTACAGGAAGCGGCGCAAGCATACGAAAGTCCAGACCAGGAAACTGACCAGACGCCTGCTCAACCTTTTGGGGAAGATACTGAAGGAGACCCGCACACTGGAGAGAGAGAATGCAGGCGCGGAGAAATTGCTGACAGCCAGACAGAAGAGCGATATTGAAATCATCACAAGAGTGTACCGCCAGCAGAAGGCCCACTTCGAGAACAACAATCCTCGCGAGAGTGTCAAGGACAGGATAGTGAGCATCAGCAAGCCGTATGTGAGGCCGATCGTGAGAGGCAAGGAAGTGAAGAGCGTAGAGTTTGGTGCGAAGTGCAACAACATCCAGGTTGACGGACTCTCATTCATCGAGAAGCTGTCATTCAATGCCTTCAACGAGGGAACCAGGCTTCCGCACTGCCTGAAGATGCACCGAAAGCTCTTCGGTGTGGACGCGAAGAAGGTCGGAGGAGATGCAGGCTATGCCGGCAGCGCCAACAGGGGGTACTGCAAGGATAGAGGAATACAGACGTCATTCGTCAAGCGTGGCCGTCCTTGGAAAAGAAAGAGAACGACATCATCCGCAACGAGCTGGCGAGGGTGAGGGCAACGAGGATGGAAGGCTCGTTCGGAACGCAGAAGGAACACTATGGCCTGAAACGCATCAAGGCAAGGACGAAGTTGACCGAAATCCTGTACATCTTCTTTGGCATCCACACGGCGAATGCAGTACAGCTCGTCCGGCGGGAAGTCAACGAAATTGCTCAGGCTGCCTGATGTTCGAGGTGAGTGAGAAATGGCCCTTTCACTGGAGTATTGGCTCCAGTTAAGTCCAAAAATGAAAAAAGGGGCTCCGAAACGGAGCCGATAATATAAAAAGATGAGTTCGATCGGAAAAATTACCGGGACAGTCTGCCGATTGACTCATAATGACGGAATTTAACGACAGTCCCTAAATAATTTTATTTCCAAGTAACGAACCGAATCTATAACATAGCTCTCCACACCACAGACCATACCTGTTTATAATGTTTTTTAACGGATGTACCCTGCTTTCCCGACCAATTTCGGATAACAACAGGGAAAGAGGGATGAATATGTACATCCGATAACACAACATACTTCTGATAATCAATATTCTAACCACAGAATATGTACATTCATAAATTCTTCTGAATCGCAACTAAACAACTAATTTTGTTTAAAAAAACAGAGAATAATGAATGATAGAAGTATTTGTATATGCCGATCCATTGCGGTAGCCTCGTTTGCAAGCCTTTTTTTTATGGTATCCTGTACCGATGAAACCACCCGGTTTACCCAATCAGAACGTATTTTATTCGCTTCAGATATTCAAAATTCATGGACTTCTTTGAATACAAGAAGTACAACAGAATCAGCAGACACCTCTGTCGCACTGAAGACAAATCTCGGTAATATTTACCTTCATACGGTTTATACAGATAGTATATGTACATCCAGCAACGAGAAGTGTGTTACCCGCTCCAACCCGATAAACGAAGACAACATGTACGATACATTCGGTGTGTCTGCTTATGCCTACACCGACACTTGGGACGAAACACAACGTCCGAATTACATGTACAATGTTCCGGTAAGAAAGTCGGGCAACTTATGGATGTCTTCTTCTACTTATTACTGGCCCGGAAAGGCTTATAAAATGAGATTTTTTGCTTATGCCCCCATGAGCGAAAACGCTTACCGGTTGTCAGACCAGACTTCGGGTACTCCTACGATTACCTGTACGGTTCCACAAGAGGTGGGCGACCAAAAAGACTTGATTGTGGCTGCATCTCCGGAAGTAAGCGGCGGCTCCAATACGGTGATGAGCCTTACCTTCCACCATACCCTAACAGCCATCAAGTTTGTATGCGGAAACGATATAAAGCAAGGCACGGTGAAAAGCGTGACTTTGAAGAATGTTTTTTCTTCGGGAGTATATAACATGCAGGATGCGGAGTGGAGCGGAATAGAAAATCCGGCGACTTTCACGCAAGAGCTAAACAAGAGTGTTTCAGGAACTGAGAATGAGGGGATAACCACTCCCGCCCAAACTTTTATGATGATTCCGCAAGCCCTTCCGGAGAATGCCGAAATAGAGGTGGTATTCAACGACGGTACATCGGAACATACGCTGACAGCCAGCCTTGCGCACACATCATGGCCGATGGGGAAAACGGTAACTTACAAGATATCAACCACCTCGATTAACTGGGAATATACGCTGACCGTTATTCCGCCCACTACTTATAATATTCAAGGAGGAAGTTCTAATTACAGCATAACCAGTTACAAGAAAAATTCCAAAGTTGAACAACCGGTAAGCTGGACTGCCGAATTTTCCGCCGACGGGAAAAACTGGAGCACGACGAAGCCTGACTGGTTGACGGCTTTCTCATCCGGTACTTCGGGAGCGGGAAGCGTAAACGCAGTGTCTTACACGGCTACGGTGGCATCGCAGCAGGGAGTCAGCCGGAGCGCACATACCGAAGCATTAAGACAGCGGACGGCAAAAGGTACCCAAAGTATGCCTTACAACCTTGCCAACAGCAGCGGCGCCGCAACGATACAGAACACAGCCAACTGCTACGTTATCAACAGTCCGGGAGAGTATTATTTCCCGTTGGTTTACGGCAATGCCATAAAAAACGGAAACGACAACAAGTCGGCTTACTTCTATGACTATGACGATATTTACATATTGAAAAACTTCATCAATCATTTGGGCAATCCCATCCTGTCGCCGCGTATTTACGAACATACGGGCTGCCAGCCTCAATCATGTAAACTATTGTGGCAGGATGCTCCGGGACTCCTCTCAAATGTCAGCCTGTATGACGACCAACATGCCATCCGCTTTACTGTCAACGCCGCCAGCATTCAGCAAGGCAATGCGTTAATCGCTGTTTATGATGCCAATGGAAAGATTATGTGGAGCTGGCACATCTGGGTAACGGATACCGATGTTTCGCAAACGAAAAGAGTAATGAGTTCTTATGGAATGGATAGCCAGATGATGACTGTCAATTTGGGATGGTGCGACGGAGAGCATGTCAGCTTTGCAAGCAGAGAATGCCAAGTGCGCATCACGGCGAACGAAAAGGTGAGCACGTTTACCATCACGCAAGAAGGTCTGGAACTGGATTATAACGGTAATAACCCCTACTACCAATGGGGGCGCAAAGACCCGTTCTATCCCGGCGACATCGGTACGCTCGCCACGAAATACTGGTACGATGACAGCGGACAAGTATCAAACAATAATCCGGCTACGTATTTAGCTGATGAAGGTAACGCCTGCATTACGTGGGGTATCATGAATCCGCAAACATTAAACAAAAACACAGCCATGGATAACAAATACCTAAACCTTTGGGATGCTGACAATAACACGGCTTATCTTGACGATGAGACACCTACCAAAAGTATCTACGATCCATGTCCCGCCGGCTTCAAGCTCCCCAGAGGTTGGGAATTTACCGGATTTTCAATCACCGGCCCCACTCAAGAAGAGAAAGACATAAAGGATATGAATGTCGCAGGTTCGTTTACATACGGATGGAATTTTTACTGCGGCCTGAACAAAACCGGAGAAACGATATTCTTTCCTGCCACCGGATCTCGTTACAACACCGACAGCCCGGGAAAACCGAACCGCATCGGAAAAGATATTCAGGTATATGGGGCTGCGCCCAGTGGTTATGCAAACGGTTACTCTTTCAGAGCCACAGAAATCAGTATATGGATCAGCCGTCCGGTAGATCGTTACGGGGCTTTCTCCATACGCCCTATCCGCGATGATCAATGACAAAGAAAATTATTATTTACAGTTTATGAATAAGAAGAAGAAAGAAATCGAAAGAAAATTACTATTGGGTAGCCTCCTGCTTTTAGCATCGCACGGAGTATCGGTAGCGGCTGTACATCGCGACAGCCTTTGTGTAAAACCGTCTCCTACTTGCTGCATGAAAAAAGACAGAGTCGGCTATTGGTACATAGGTACGGGATATTCCGTACCTTTTATGTTTGGAGACGTCAACTCACTGACTGCCAAGCGTGATTTTTGGGGTAATAAGATATCGCTGAAAGGTGGATATCGGTTCTCCTCCCTTTTCGGACTGGAGATGGGGGTATCGGTAGGACGTATGCGCGGATTCTCTCCCCGCTCGGCAGAAAAGTTCAGACTAGGGACAGAAGATGCCATGACCTATTATCCTTATACCATATTGGGTGGAGAAGATAATTACCAGACGGCTCCCGACAATGCCGGTATTTGGGAAAATCAGGGCAATAATATTTACATCAAGTCGGTTCCGTACGCCCGGATTTACAGCGAATCGCGTTACTGGGAAACCTCCTTGCAGGCTGTATTCAACTTTAACCGCCTTTTCACCCGAATACCTGAAGGACGCGAACAGCCCGTATCTCTTCTGGTGAAACCGGGTATTTACTTACAAAAATATAATGCGCAGGCTCACCTTTTGGAAGACAAGAGCCGGGTTGCTCCTAAACAGCGTCCACTGTCTGTAGGCTTGGGAGGCGACATTGCTGTTCACTTTGCTCTGACTCAAAAGTTGGGATTGGAGCTTAGTAGCGGTCTGATATGGGTAAGCAAACGGAATTTTGACGGAGTGCGCACCATACGCCGCAGTCACGATGACTTTATTTGGCAAAACGGAATATCGTTTCTCTGGAAGTTCCGGCGGAACACACCGCAACGTCATTGCATCGAACCCTTACCGGACGCAATGCCGGTACATCCCGCAATAGAAGCGTTTAATCCTTTTGCCGGCGGAAACTTCGCTTTCGATTACCTGACACCGGATTTGAGTGTACGGAAAGAACGCAACATCAGCCGTCAGGCGCGTCTTCATTTCCCGGTATCGAAGTGGGATATCCGCCCCGAACTCGGAGACAATCTCAATGAACTGGGGAAAATTACTACGGCGTTCCGCGAACTGGCAGACGATGAAGATATTTCCATCACCTCAATTTCCATTGACGGATATGCCTCACCCGAAGGGCCGCACGATTTTAATATCTTACTCAGCCAAAACCGTGCGCAAGCCATTTCATCGTACATTGCAAGCAGTTTCAATTATCCGGAAAACCAAATAAAAACGGCTGGTCATGCTGAAGACTGGGACGGACTGGAACGTTTGTTACAGACTTGGAATCATCCTGACCGCGACCGCGCACTGGAAGTGCTCAGTACCGACACCGATGTAACCACGCGCCAAAGAAAACTCGCACGGTTAGCCGGTTACAAGGATATGTTGAACGACCTCTACCCGCTGTTGCGGCGCAATGAATATACTTTCCATTATACCATTGCTCCGTTCTCAATCGAACGCGCCACACAACTTATTCATACGCGCCCCGACAAGCTCAGTGCAGAAGAAATGATAGCCGTAGCCAACCGCTATCCGATGTACTCCGAAGCGTTTAACGAATGTTCGGGCATCGCTTTCAAATTCTATCCCGAAGCGCCCATGCCCCGTCTTTACATGGCTTCCATCGCTCTGCACAACGGTGATGCTGCCACTGCTTCGCGGTATCTGTCGACACTTGCCGACGATAATCGTGCTTGGAATCTTTTGGGAGTATGTGCAGCGCTGAACAGCGACCGTGCTTCGGCTGTGCGTTACTTCCGCATGGCTGCCGAAAAAGGAGATGCTTCGGCTGCAAGCAATTTGGACAAATTAGAAAACCGCTGAAACGATTCCGGCGGATATTTACAGAAGAACAGTTTATTAAATAAAGACATACGAACAATATGAAACGAAAAACAACGATACACATCGCAGGAAACCTGCTGGCACTGCTTATGCTGGTTACTGCCTGTTACCGCGAAGACATCAGTACCCTGTACAGCCGACAGTATCAGCTGACGGCAGAACTCACGGGTATCAATGCTGAGATTCTACGCATCAACAACGAAATCGTGGAGCTGCGTAACCTTTATAATATTTTGGCAAACAAACCTACCGTTACCGGATTTCAATACCGGGTAGAGGAAAAAGACGGCAAGACGGATACGCTGGGAGTAGACATTACGCTAGACGACCGGACGTTCTTCATCCCATACGGGCATAACGGAAAAAACGGAGCCGACGGAAAAACACCCACAGTAACCATCAGCAATGACGGTTTCTGGGTAATAAACGGAGAGAAAACGGCTTGGAAAGCAGTAGGTACCGATGGTAAAGACGGAAAAGACGGAGCTGACGGGAAAGATGGAACAAACGGAACCAACGGAACGACACCTACCGTGGAAATAGTAGGAGGATATTGGGTTATCAACGGGGTATCGACCGGAGTGCCTGCTACCGGACCGAAGGGGGATAAGGGAGACCCCGGTCAGGGCAATGACGGTGCCGACGGACATACGCCTGTTATCACTATCAGTAACGATGGCTTTTGGGTAATCGACGGTACGAAAAGTACGAGCAAGGCTATCCCCGACGACGGAAAGACACCGCTCATCAATGCGGCTAAAGACCCGGATAACCCTGCCGACGAAAATTATTACTGGACTATCAAGTATCCCGGCGATGAGAATTATTCATTCTTGCTGGTGAACGAACAGAAGGTGAAAGCTACCGGACCGAAAGGTGACAAGGGAGATACGCCGGTAGTAGAGCCTATCATCGAAAACGTGACAAAGGCAAACGACGGTACGTCAATCACCATCACCCTTCACGATGGAACATCTTATCAGATTCCGCTGCTGGGCATCCAGTTTAAACTGAATCCGGGCAAACTTGCCATGAAAGACCGTAACGGGCTGGATTCACTCATCTTGTTCACACGCGAAGGACTCACCATCGATGTTCCCTACACTTGCTCTGACAATGTGGCACGCATCGAAGCGATGCTGCCCGCAGGATGGAGTGCCACGGCAGATATCAGCCCCACCGACCCTGCCAAGCGCATCATTCATATCACTTCGCCGCAACTGATGGACTTAGACCGCGCCCAGTTTGAGGGAGGGGTTTCGTTTATCGCTTTCGACCAGAAGGGAGCTGCCCTGACGCAGTACATCAAGCTGAAGTTGAACAAGTATCTATATATGAGCTATTTTTACAACGAGCTGAACGCCGTGGAGCTGAATCGTCCCACCAGTCCGTTTAACCAACTGAAATGGACGGAACAACATTATTTCCTTATCGAGTTTTATAAGCTCCAAGACCGGAAATTCGAACTTTCTGCACGGTTCCCGGCGGGGACAGGCACGAACGAACCCCTCTCTTCCAGCCTCTCCGATTATCCTTCGTTTGTATTCAACAAGTCGGAAGCCGATGTAGAGAAACAATTCAAGGTGAATACGTTCCTGTTCCGTCCGGATTCGGTCAACCTGAGCAGCATCATAGGCAACGATGGCCCCGAAGGGCGCGTATTATATGCCAATGAATATCAGGCAAGCGATAACGGTACGTATATGAAACCCGTACCTTACGACACGTATATGGTGCAATACAGCTATACGCAGAATAACGGCAGCAACAACGAACTGATACGCATCCGCCGCGCTGCCTCTAAGTATAAGATTCATCTTTACAAGGCTTCTGAGTTTTTGGGTATCGACAAAGCCGATTTCGATTACAAGAAAGTGGAAATTTTGCTGACCAACCAGACTCACTTGCTGTCTACTGTTTACAAGTCGTATAACCCTGTGTCATACGTGGCTCAAAGCAACGCGATGACTTACAACCCCGCCACCGACCAGTTGGAATGTGAGTTCTGTACGTTGGGCGGAGCCAACACTGCCATCGGACTCAACTTTTATTACGATAAGGTAGGCAAAAAGCGCTGGGAGCCTCAAACATTAGCTGCTGTGCTGGTTCGCCCCGACTGGGAAGTCAACGCATACGTAAATCATAGCGGCATACCTTTCCCCGGTGCTGGTACTTACGATCATTATGTCGGGTTTACCAACAACGGCGATAACACTACCCGCTACGGAGGCGGTCGGATATTTGAAGCTACCACCAGCAACTCATTTTATCCTAAAACCCTGCCCAATCTGAACTAAGAAAAGTTTTTTGGGAGAACTTCAAAACAGTTTCTAAAGCCGCCGCACTTTGATGTGCAGGCGGCTTTTTTATATCCCTAAAACGCATCCGCAAGAACCGGTATGCGCTATGGGATGAGTTACCTAAAACTACCGCATCCGTTACCAAACTCTCCGAATAGAAATGAACAGCCGCCTGTCTTAACAGCTTCTGTCGCGCCTTGTACATCCACAGAAACTTATTTCATACTATAAATCAATACATTATACACAGACAGATGTACATTGCACAAAACATACCGCCTCGAATATTATGCCTAATTTTGCATTGGAAACAGAATAATAATAAGTTCATTTCTATGATAAAAATCAAACGAGAATTATTGGTTTGTATATTGTCCGTCGGGAGTCTTGTTTCGTGGGCTAATGACATCCAGCCTACCGACACCCTCACCGTAGAAATATATTACCGGCAGGGAATATCCCAAATTGATTCCACATATCAGGATAACCGGAATCGGATGGGCAAGCTATTGGAATTTCTTTACACCCTTTCGGCCGACAGCACATGCCGCTTAAACGGGCTACACATCATTTCCGGTGCTTCTCCCGAAGGGAATACTTCATTTAATAAGGCTTTGTCGAAAAAAAGAACCAATGCCATCAGCGATTACCTCAGCCTGCGACTGCCTGCCGAACAATCGGCTTTGATTACGAAAGCTCACACAGGCATCGACTGGGAAGCGCTGCAAGCCAAAGTAGAACGTTCTGACATGCCTTATAAAGAGGAAGTGTTGCAGATTCTGTATCATACGCCCGAATGGGTGATAAAAAACGGCATCGTGGTAGACGGCAGGAAAAAGCAACTAATGACTCTCCGGCAAGGAAACTGCTGGCGTTACATGGAAGAACATTTCTTCCCCGAACTGAGACACTCGCTGGTAGAGGTGGAATATGTTTGTGAAGCACCACAAGAAGAAATCAAAGACGAGGGTGATACGGAAATCGGAATGATAGAATGTACCACTCCCCCCTCTTACGCAACAGAAAAGGACAGTACCACCGTTTTAGAATTTGAGCCGCAAGCGCGTCCTCCTTTCTACATGGCTGTTAAGACCAATCTGCTTTACGATGCCCTTCTCGTACCCAATATCGGCGTAGAATTTTATGTGGGCAAAGGCTTTTCAGTAGGCGGAAACTGGATGTACGCATGGTGGAACCGCAACAGCCGTCACCGCTACTGGCGTATCTACGGCGGCGAGTTGGCTGTACGGAAATACTTCAACCGCACAAGCGAAGGCAGTCCGCTGAACGGACATCACATCGGCATCTACGGACAAGTGTTTACCTACGACTTTGAGACCGGAGGCCGGGGCTACATGGGCGGAAAACCGGGCGGTACGCTTTGGGAGAAAATGAATTACAGCGCCGGACTGGAATACGGTTACTCATTGCCCGTAACCCGACGGCTGAACCTCGACTTCGTAATCGGTGTGGGTTACTGGGGCGGAACGTATTACGAATATTTGCCTATGGATAATCACTATGTATGGCAGGCAACCAAACAGCGCCGTTGGTTCGGTCCGACGAAAGCAGAAGTGTCGCTGGTATGGCTGCTTGGCAATGGAAACTATAATGCAAAGAAAGGAGGCAGACGATGAAAACTTTTTACGGCTTAATCTTTATCATCATAATATGCCTGCTCACGGCGTGCGAGCATAAAGAACTGTGTTTTGTCCACGCTCACACGGCAGAATTGCAAGTGATATTCGACTGGAAATATGCACCCGAAGCTCACCCTGCAAGTATGCGCCTTTACCTTTTCCCCGAAACGGGAAAAGAGCCGCTGATTTATGAATTCGGCAACCGAACGGGAGGAAAAATAACTGTCCCTGCCGGACGTTACCGCGCACTTTGTATGAACAACGACACGGAGTTTATCATTATCCGAAACACCGACCACTACGAAAGCATTGAAGCGTATCTGGCAGACGGGGTTTTCCCGCGTCCGGTTCCGCGTGCAGGAAGTACCGGCGGGCAACGGGTAAAGTCTACCCCCGACATGCTGTGGAGCGACCACATCGAAGAGGTAGAGGTGGTAGCTTCTGCAGAAGGACAGACACTGACCCTGTATCCGAAAGCCATAGTGCGCCATTACACGGTGGAAATCAGAAACGTGGAAAACCTGAAATACCTTACCGAAGGAGAGCTGTTCGGCTCACTTACGGATATGTCAGACGGCTTCATGCTGGGAACAAACCAGCCGGCAGAAGAACTGGCTACCCTGCCGTTCGACATGACATCCGACGGCAAGTCGACTGTAAACGCGGACTTTTATACTTTCGGGTATCCCGCCACATCGACCAACACTCAGTATCTTACGGTGTATGCCATACTGAACGACGGGAAGAAATACAGTTTTACGTATGATGTAACCGAAAAGATACACAATGCCCCCGACCCTGCCAACGTACACATCCTGCTCGACGGGCTTCCCCTCCCCAAACCCATAGACAACGGCGGAGGATTTAACCCCGACGTAGACGAATGGAGTACGGTAGAAATAAGTATATCTATGTAGCTAAGATAAGTATATAACAAACTAACACCATTAATCACTAATTATAATTTATATGAAGAAAAACGTTTTTTTAAGCATGGCAATTGCCTCTACGATGTTGGTGGCTTGCTCCAACGACGAGATTGTGGATGTAAACACCGGAAGCGCTATTTCTTTCCGAACCCTGATTGACAACGCTACACGCGCAAATCAGGAAACCACAGCCTCTTTGTCTACTTTCAAAGTAACAGCCATTAAGGATGCCGGAACAGAATTTGCCACTACGGTAACAAAAGGCGGCGATGGATGGAACACTGCGCAAACTTACTATTGGCCGAACTATGCATTAAAATTCTATGCATACGCCAATGGTCCTGCCACCGGAAAAGGTACGGTTTCGATTACCAAAGATGCAAAAACAATTACCGATTTCACTCCGGCAGGCAACGTAACCGAGCACAAAGACTTGCTGGTGGCTTACAATACCGGTACGAAGGAAACTTATAACAATGCTCCTGTGCCTTTGACCTTCAAACATGCTTTGTCACAAATCGAAGTGAAAGCTAAGAATGAGAAAGCAGCATCTGTGAAGGTTGAGATAATCGGAGTGAAGTTAGTAAACATGGCAACGAAAGCCACTCTTACTTTCCCGGAATCTGTTCTCTCTGATAGCAAATTGCCGATCAGCAACTGGAGCAATCAAGCAGATCAGAACATTCCTGCAAAGGCTTATTACAGCAACGGAACTAAAGCTGTGACACTGACCAGCGAATTCCAGTCTGTTATGTTTGGTGAAAACAATTTCATGATTATCCCGCAACAGATTACTCCGTGGAATGCAAAAAAGAACGACCCCGATGCTGAAATCAACAAGCAGGGTGCTTACCTTGCCGTTCTCTGCCGCATTTCTAATATAAGCGATGCCGGTGAAACATTGATTTACCCTGCTCCTACTGCCGATGACAACAAAGATGGCAAGTATGCTTATTCAGCCGTAGCAATCGATAATAAAACTGTCGCACAATGGGAACCGGGCAAGAAGTATGTTTATAACCTGACTTTCTGTTCTGACGGCGGTGGTGCCGGTAAAGTTGACCCGAATCCGGAAAATCCCGGCGGTGGTACGGATACCGACGAAACTCCCGGAACCGGTGGTGAAGACATCTTAGGTGGTGCTATCAAGTTCACTGTTACGGTAGATGACTGGGAAACTGTAGAAGTTCCGATGAACATGTAAAAATAACCTGAGCTTTGGTTTTCTATTAGCCTGAGCATTAAATACTAAAAACGAAAAGGCAGAGGATGAAAATTCCTTTGCCTTTTTTAGTTTTTCAGCCTTACACTCCCGCATAAGAACCGATTCGCACAGAAAAGGTAACGAAAATGTACATTGCATTAAAGGGGCATATCACTGTAATTCAAGCATATATTCATAGAACAAAGTACATTCATAATCCAGCCTAAAGTTTTTCTTGATTATTAACTTCACGAAAAAATTAAATATGAATGTATGACAAATCATAGACTTATACACCACCTGATCGCTCAAGGATTATTTGCAATATTTGTTCTCACGACTTCTTGTACCGATGAAATAGAACAGCCCCGTGCGGGAAACCGTATCAGCTTTACTACGGAAATTCAAAACACTTGGATTTCTTTTGACCAAAACGAAGGCAGAGCAGAGACACGTTCTACAGTATCTACCCTACAGTCGGATGGTGGAAAAGCATTTTATCTGCATACACTTTATGCTGACAGCATCGCATCTCCCCTCTCTTCCGACAGCATTCCGGCCACCCGTTCTACTCCTGTCGCCACGAATAATATGTACGATGCGTTCGGTATATCGGCTTATGCATATACCGGCAATTGGAACAATACGCAAAAACCGAATTACATGTATGATGTTCCGGTCAGCAAAACAGGCAACTCATGGCTTCCGGTGTCTACTCATTACTGGCCCGGCAACGCTTACAAACTGAAATTCTTTGCCTATGCGCCTCAAAACAACAGTGCCTATCAGCTCTCTGGGCAAATCGCTGGAGCGCCGACTGTATCCTGCACTGTTCCGGACAATGTAGCGGAGCAACTGGATTTGCTGGTGGCAGCATCGGAAGAAATCAACGGCGGAGCCAATACGACGGTTAATCTGAAGTTCCGCCATGCTTTAACGGCTGTAAAATTTGTATGCGGCAGCGACATGAAGGCAGGCACCGTAAAAAGCGTTACGCTTAAAGGTGTGAACTCGACAGGAGTTTATGACTTCGAAACAGACACGTGGAGCCGTGTCAGCAGTCCGAAAGACTTCTCACAAACGCTGAATCGGCCGACTTCGGGAGCTCCCAATACAGCAATCACCGCTCCGGAGCAAACTTTCATGATGATTCCGCAAACTTTACCCGACAATGCGGTAATCGAAGTAGTGTTCAATGATGGAATAACCGACAATATCCTTACAGGACATATCGGAAAAAGCGTATGGCAAATGGGAAAAACGGTTACATATCAACTTTCAAGTACCTCGATTAACTGGCAGTACACACTGACGGTTTCCTCCGAAACCTTGAACTTTAATTATTTGGGCGGCACGCAATCGTACAGCGTTACCAGTTACCGAAAAAACAATCAGGGGGTTACAGAGCCGGTAGAATGGACTTCCCAATACTCGACCAACAACGGAGTGACGTGGAGTAACACCAAACCCGACTGGCTCACTGAGTTCACCTCAAGCGGAACGGGAAGCGAAACAGCCACTTCATTTAATGCTGCAATTACTCCACAAACCGGTGTATCGCAAAGCGTCCATACGGCAGCCCTTCGTGCAACAGCAGAGAAAGGCTCCAAAGCCATTCCTTATAACCTGTCGAACAGTACGGGTGCGACAGATGTGGAAAACACGGCTAACTGCTACATTGTGAACGCACCGGGAACGTATTCTTTCCCTTTGGTATACGGCAATGCCATCAAAAACGGACAGACTAACCGCTCGGCGTTTACTTCTAAGGCTTCCATACAGGGAACGCTGAACCCGTTCATCAATCATTTGGGCAATGGCATAACCGACCCTTATATCGCTAAAAATGCGGGGTGCATTCCTGCAAAAGCCGAACTGGTTTGGCAGGATGCCCCCTCGCTGGTAACCGACATTAAGTATAACAGCGGGACCAACGGCGGAACAATTTCTTTTACGGTAAACAAAGAAAATATCCGACAGGGGAATGCGCTTATAGCTATTAAAGACAATCAGAATACGATTCTTTGGTCTTGGCATATCTGGGTAACGGATGAGGATGTATACCATACCATCAAGGTTACCAACCATCAGAATGTATCCCACAACCTGATGCCTGTTCATTTGGGCTGGTGTGAAGGAGAAGTCATCAATTATGCAGCCCGAAGCTGTCGGATACGGTTCACTGCCCACGGGCAAACACGTGTCATCACCATTAACCAAACAGAAGCAACTGCCTCTACCCGAGGGAACTGTACTTTCTACGAATGGGGACGCAAAGACCCCCTGCGTCCATCCAGCGGAAGTGGAAATAAAACGTGGTATAACGCAGCGGGGATTGCTTCAACAGCCAACCATGCAGTAGAGTCATTCCCGTTTGGTAACGAGTGTATCAAAAACTACATTCGCAAGCCTGATGTGATGCAAAAAGAAATCGGAGGAGAAAATATGTACTTCAATTTATGGAATGCGGATAACAACACTAATGGCAAGAACTTCAACGACAATCCCGTAACAAAAACCGTGTACGACCCTTGTCCGGTAGGTTTCACGCTACCACCAAGCAATGCCTTTACAGGATTCACCACAACAGGGGAAAACGTCACCAATACTGTTGATAAATACAACGGAGAATGGAATAGCAGCATACCGGGATGGAACTTCTACTGCGGACCAAACAAGACGGAAGGAACCATTTTCTTTCCTTTAACAGGAGAACGAATTTCATCAGGAGGATACCTATCGGCAGTAGGTTCGCTGGGACATACTTGGTCGGCAACGTCTACCGATTCTGAATACGCCCATAATCTTACTCTCTATACTAATTATTGGGTATGGCCATTAGACCAATTCACCAAAAGTGCAGGTCATGGCGTACGCCCTTGTCAGGAATGACGTTAATCCATAACGAATGGGGCAAATGCCCCATTCGGACAACAAAAAAAAGGAGTTACGATAAGTCGTAACTCCTTGATTCTTAACCGTCGGGGTAGCGGGATTCGAACCCACGACCCCCTGCTCCCAAAGCAGGTGCGCTAACCGGACTGCGCTACACCCCGAAAGCTTTTCCTTAAAAGCGATGCAAAGGTATGCTTTTTTATTTACTTATGCAAGGCTTTGCAATATATTTTTTAATTTTTCCCGCCAATCTTCTCCGTTTAAAGGACAAAAAGTGTGTAGCCCAAACTCTTTGCCTTTTTCTATATTTGCCGGGCCATCATCCACAAACAGGGTCTCCGAAGGAATCAGACTTGCGTCTTTTATCATAAAATCATAAATATGATTATCCGGTTTCGTATAGCCTATCTTGTAAGAAAGATATAACTTGTCGAAATATTCATTCAGGGGCTTTCCTGACGGAGAAAACTGACTGCTACATGCCCAGTCTATCACGTAAGGATTGGTATTGCTCAAAACGAAAAGACGATAGCGAGTCCGCAAATCTTCCAGATAAGTTAAAATATCCGGATTCACTCCCGTAAAGAAACCTAACCATGCTTCTTTTGTTTCTTCCCATTCCAACTTACGGCCACAAAGCTCACCCAGCCTTTCCTGAAAAGTATTTGCATCTATCTTTCCTTCTTCTAATTGTTGGAAAATGCCTGTTTGGTGATACTTGTCCAAACGTGTATCAGCATCTGTCAATCCTAAACGAATAAACGCTTCTACTGCCCTATCGCGGCTGATGGGAGCTATTACTCCACCGAAATCAAATACTATATTTTTAATCATGTTTTTTACCGTTGCATTAATGATCTGAATGGCATAGGATATGGCAATTCAAAATTCATGGTTTCGCCCGTAATGGGATGATAAAAGCATAACTTAAACGCATGTAATGCCAGACGTCTCAAAGGGTCTGTTTCACAACCGTAACGCATGTCTCCCACCACCGGATGTCCTAACGACTGCATGTGCACGCGGATTTGGTTCTTGCGCCCGGTCTCCAGTTGGAGTTCAATCATCGAAAAACCGTTCGCACGCTTAATCGTACGATAATGAGTTACCGAATACTTCCCGCCATCGTCGTAGGGCGACGAACTGACATAAAGTTTACGGTCGGTGAGCCACGACTCTACCGTGCCCTGATCTTTCTCCATGTCTCCCATGACAAGAGCCACATACCGACGGTCGAAAACAATATCATGCCAGTTGTCTCGCAAATTATGTTGTGTTTTTTCATCTTTGGCAAACATCATAACCCCCGAAGTCTCACGGTCTAAACGGTGGACCACAAACACTCGGTTATTCCGATTCTGACGTTTTACGTATTCAGTCAGAATATGTTGCGCCGTGCGTTCCTTTTGATGTTCGGAAGCCACCGACAGAAGTCCCTCTTTCTTTTCTACTACGATGATATAAGCATCCTCATATAATATTTTCAACATGGGATGACGGAACTCATGTTTATGTTTCTCTTTGCTGACCTGCACTTTCATGCCCCGAAGCAGCGGGAAATTGTATTGCGTCTGGATATTATTGTCCACCAATACCACACGATTCGTAAGCAAAGCCTTTACACGTGTTCTGCTGATGCCTGCCATCTTCTTCATCAGAAAGTCCATCAGCTCCATCGGTTCTGTTACATTATATATAGTATAACGCGAAGCTGCGTGAGGCATCCTGTTATATCCGGTGTTTTTTCTCTTGTTCATCATCTTCTTTATCTTCTTAACGCTTTTCTAATAACACGACATTTTCTACATGGTGTGTATGCGGAAACATATCTACCGGCTGAACTGCCGTTACTTTATATTTTACATCCAATAGCTGGAGGTCGCGCGCCTGAGTAGCCGGATTACAGCTTACGTACACAATGCGCTTGGGCTCAGCAAACAGTATCACGTCAATCACATCATTGTGCATACCCGCACGCGGAGGGTCGGTTATGATTACGTCGGGACGCCCGTGTTCGTTTATAAAATCTTGGGTCAGGATATCTTTCATGTCGCCGGCATAGAATAAAGTGTTCGTTATGCCGTTGATTTCAGAATTTACCTTCGCATCTTCTATTGCTTCGGGCACGTACTCGATGCCGACAACCTTCTTTGCCTGACGCGCCACGAAGTTGGCGATGGTACCTGTCCCTGTATACAGGTCGTATACCAATTCTTCTCCGGTAAGCCCCGCAAAGGTGCGGGCTACTTTATACAGTTCATAGGCCTGCTCCGAATTGGTTTGGTAGAACGATTTCGGCCCTATCTTGAAGCGCAGGTTTTCCATTACTTCAAAGATATGGTCTTTCCCCTTAAACACCTCTACATCCAAATCGCCGATGGTATCGTTACATTTATTATTTATTACATATAATAAGGATGTGATTTCGGGGAAACTGTCGGCTACGTATTGCAGCAGTTCTTTCATCTTGGCAAGTTCACCCTCGTTGGTAATCTTGCATTGCAGCAACACCATCAGCTCGCCGGTCGACGAGGTGCGTACCATCATGTTACGCAACATGCCTTCTTGCGTGCGCAGATTGAAAAAGGCATAATCATGTTCGTAAGCATAATCGCGTATGGCGTTCCGGATTCGGTTCGATATGTCGTCCTGCAACCAGCATTTGTCGATAGCCAGCACCTTGTCGAACGCACCGGGGATATGAAACCCTACTGCATTCATCTGTTCGTACTTCACATCCTGTTTTACCTCATCCTCGGTGAGCCAACGCTTGTTTGAGAATGTAAATTCCAGCTTGTTCCGATAGAAAACCGTCTTCTTCGAGCCTAAAATAGGCATGAATTCCGGCAACTCTATCTTCCCGATGCGGGTCAGATTATCAAAAACTTGTTTCTGCTTGTATTTTATCTGTTCTTCGTATGAAAGGCATTGCCATTTACATCCGCCGCACACTCCGTAATGTTGACAAAACGGCTCTACGCGAAGAGGCGATTTCTCATAAAACTTTACAGCGACAGCCTCGGCATAATGATTTTTCTTACGCTTCACCTGTAAATCCACCACATCGCCCGGAACTACATAAGGGACGAATACTACCAAATCATTCACTTTTGCCAACGCTTTTCCTTCTGCAGCTACGTCGGATATCGTTACTTTTTCCAATAACGGAAGTTCTTTCTTCTTTCGTGTCACGTTTATTTTCTCTAAGACCAATTTGGGAACAAATATAGGCATTTTTTCTGACAATCGAGCAATATTTGGCAAGAAGTTAATTTTGCAAAGTCTATATTACAAAACATAGTATTTTTTCCGCCCTTTCGTTGTGAAATTTCAAAGAATATGGTTAGATTTGTGACCGAAACAGCAGGAGGGCTTGTTTCTAAGCAGCAGTACGCCCCTGTCGGGAACTTGCAAAAAACGCTACCCATAGAACCGATGAACGCTATGGGTAGAAATGGTTAACGCTTCCGCATGGAATACCTTACGCTAACGGTAGTGTTTTTCGAGGCATCCGGCGGAGAATTTTTCCCTTGTACTCCCGTAGGACGGAAGGTTTGGACAGGCTCAATGAAAAACATTGTATGATACTGAAAAACATATTATAACCTATAAAATCTTTTAACGATATGGATACAAAAAGAGTCTATACGTTCGGCAACGGACATGCCGAAGGGAAAGCAGACATGAGAAATCTATTGGGTGGTAAAGGTGCTAACCTCGCCGAAATGAATCTGATCGGTGTCCCCGTTCCTCCCGGTTTCACCATCACTACGGATGTATGTAACGAATACTTTGAAAAAGGAAAAGAAGCAGTGGTGGCTTTGCTGAAAACAGATGTTGAAGATGCCATCAAAGGGGTTGAGACGCTGATGAAATCAAAATTCGGCGATATCGAAAATCCGCTGCTGGTTTCCGTACGTTCAGGTGCACGTGCTTCCATGCCGGGTATGATGGACACGATTTTGAATCTGGGACTAAATGACGAAGTGGTAGAAGGATTGGCACGCAAGACCGGCAATGAACGTTTTGCATGGGACTCTTACCGCCGATTCGTACAGATGTATGGCGACGTGGTATTGGGCATGAAACCTACTAACAAAGAAGATATCGACCCGTTCGAAGCTATCATCGAGGATGTTAAGAAAGCGAAAGGTGTCCGTCTGGATAACGAACTGGACGTTGATGACCTGAAAGCACTGGTAGTACGCTTTAAGGCTGCCGTCAAAGCCCAAACCGGCAAAGAATTCCCATCGTGCGCATACGAACAACTGTGGGGAGCTATCTGTGCAGTGTTCGATTCGTGGATGAACGAGCGCGCTATCCTTTACCGCAAGATGGAAGGCATACCGGCTGAATGGGGTACGGCGGTTAACGTTCAGGCGATGGTGTTCGGAAACATGGGCGATACCTCGGCTACGGGAGTATGCTTCTCACGCGACGCTGCTACGGGAGAAGACTTGTTTAACGGCGAATATCTGATTAACGCACAGGGCGAAGACGTGGTAGCCGGTATCCGTACTCCGCAACAGATTACAAAAATCGGTTCTCAGCGTTGGGCCGAACTGCAAGGCATCTCTGCAGAAGAACGTGCAAGCAAATATCCTTCTATGGAAGAGGCTATGCCGGAAATCTACAAAGAACTCGATGAACTGCAAACCAAGTTGGAAAACCACTATCACGACATGCAGGATATGGAATTCACTGTTCAGGAAGGCAAGTTGTGGTTCCTGCAAACCCGTAACGGTAAACGTACGGGAGCTGCAATGGTACGTATCGCAATGGAAATGCTTCATCAGGGAATGATTGACGAAAAAACAGCGTTGATGCGTTGCGAACCGAACAAGCTCGACGAACTGCTTCACCCGGTATTCAACAAAGAAGCGTTGTCTCGTGCGAAAGTGCTTACACGCGGATTGCCGGCTTCTCCGGGCGCTGCATGTGGACGCATCGTATTCTTTGCTGAAGATGCGGCTGCTTGGCACGCCAACGGTCACCGCACCGTATTGGTTCGTATCGAAACGTCTCCCGAAGACCTCGCCGGAATGACTGCTGCCGAAGGTATTCTGACTGCCCGCGGAGGTATGACCTCTCACGCTGCGGTAGTAGCCCGCGGTATGGGTAAGTGTTGCGTTTCAGGAGCCGGAGCTATCAACGTAGACTACAAGGCGCGCACGGTGGAAATCGAAGGTACGCTGCTGAAAGAAGGCGATTACATCTCAATAAACGGTTCGAACGGATGCGTTTACGCCGGTGAAATACAAACCGAACCCGCCCAGCTCTCCGGAGACTTTGCCGAACTGATGGACTTGTGCAGCAAATACAGCCGCTTGCAGGTACGTACCAACGCCGACACGCCGCGCAACGCACAAGATGCACGCAGCTTTGGAGCAGTAGGTATCGGATTGTGTCGTACGGAACACATGTTCTTCGATGATGAAAAGATCGTAGCCGTTCGTGAAATGATTCTTGCAGAAGATGCCGAAGGACGTAAAAAAGCATTGGCGAAACTGTTGCCCTACCAGAAAGCTGACTTTAAAGAAATCTTCAAAACGATGGACGGACTGCCCGTCAACGTTCGTCTGCTCGACCCGCCTTTGCACGAATTCGTACCGCACGATGCAAAAGGTCAGGAAGAAATGGCGCAGGCAATGGGTGTTACCGTTGAGTACATCCGCCACCGCGTAGAAAGTCTCTGCGAACACAACCCGATGTTGGGTCACCGCGGTTGCCGCTTGGGTAACACATATCCCGAAATCACCGAAATGCAAACCCGTGCCATCATCAGTGCAGCTTGCGAATTGAAACGCGAAGGATACGAGCCCAAACCCGAAATTATGGTTCCGCTCATCGGTATTCTGTACGAATTCGAAGCCCAAGAGCGCGTAATCCGTCAGACTGCTGCCGAAGTATTTAAAGAAGAAGGCATCGAAATCCCCTTCAAAGTAGGAACGATGATTGAAGTGCCGCGTGCAGCGTTGACCGCCGACCGCATTGCTTCTCACGCCGAATACTTCTCATTCGGAACCAATGACCTGACTCAGATGACATTCGGTTACTCACGCGATGATATTGCTTCTTTCTTGCCGGTATATCTGGAAAAGAAGATTTTGAAAGTAGACCCGTTCCAAGTTCTCGACCAAAACGGTGTAGGTCAACTTATCAAGATGGCAGTAGAAAAAGGTCGTTCCGTTCGTCCTGAACTGAAATGCGGTATTTGCGGTGAGCATGGCGGCGAACCTTCATCAGTTAAGTTCTGCCACCGAGTAGGCTTGAACTATGTTTCTTGTTCTCCGTTCCGTGTGCCTATCGCTCGTTTGGCTGCGGCGCAGGCGGCAATAGAGGAATAATCTCTTAAAAATATTATTTTTATATCAGGCTGTAATTCACCGTTTTATGGTAATTACAGCCTGATTTGCGCTTAGACGGTTCGTACATTTAACCGCAAAAAATGAGCCAAATAAACGTATTTGTTTTACTCTATGTTTACCCCAAAAATGGCCATGTTTACCCCGTTTACCCCAAAGTTTTCCCCATTGTTTTATCATTAAAATATAGTAGGTATGACAACATTCAAAGCAACGGTAAAAAAGCCAAGATCAGATGGATTCTATACAGTTTACATCAGAGTCACACATCAGCGCAAAACAAGTTATATAAAGACTAACAAGATTATTGATTCGGCTCATATAACCAGTAATGGTGAGTTAACAGACCCGGTAGTGAATGAATATTGTGCTATAATCATACGCCAATATACAGACAAACTGAATCGTGTTGACGCTACATTTTGGGAACTTAAAGATGTCATAGAATTCCTTCACAAAAATGATGAAGAGACATGCTTCAGTGATTATGCGAGAAAGTTTATTTCGAAGATGGAATCTGAAGGGCATGAACGTAATGCTAAAAACTATAAACTTGCAGTCAATCATTTAGAACGGTATATAGGTACTACCAAAATCATGTTTAGCATTCTTACGACTTCTGTTTTAACACAATGGATTGACACATTGTATAAGACCAGCAGAGCAAAAGAAATGTATCCCACTTGCATCAGACAGATTTTTAAGAAAGCAATCATAGAATTGAATGACGAAGAACGTGGTATTTTGCGTATAAAATACAATCCATGGCTAAAAATTATAATCCCAAAATCAGACAATACACTGAAAAGAGCAATCAGTGCAGAAGCTTGTCGTGAATTCTTTAATCGTCCTCTGCCACAAAGTAAAATGGTATCTCCCCTTCCTGAACTCGGCAGAGATATAGCCCTGCTTTCATTGTGTATGGGTGGTATTAACACGATAGACCTTTACGAACTGAAAAAGAAAGATTATAAAAATGGTATTATAGGATATAAGAGAGCGAAAACAAGACATAGTCGTAGGGATGAAGCATACATGGAGATTCGTATTGAACCGTTTATACAGGATACATTTAACAAATATCTATCTACGGACCAAACAGATGAATATCTGTTTAATTTTCATAGTCGTTATAGTAATTCCGATAGTTTCAATGCCAATATAAATATGGGAATCAGGCGAATATGCCAAGATATGGGAATGTCCAAGGAGGAATATTATTGCTTTTATACGTTTCGTCATACCTGGGCAACCATTGCTCAAAACGATTGTGGAGCAAATATGTATGAGGTAGCATTCGGTATGAACCATAGCCATGGATTTAATATAACAAGAGGCTATGTAAAAATAGACTTTACTCCAGCATGGGAACTTAATGCAAAAATCATAGACTTCATATTTTTCAGTAATAAAAACAGTAAACAGAGTTTGGTTCGTAACTTTGAATCACCTTCAGAGAAAATGTTTCGTATTACAAAAAAGATGATGATATATGGAAGAGCATATTTTAAAGGCGAAGTCATTGCCGAAGTTACGGACATAGGTTTTGATACCGTTGATGATGTTATTTCAGCACTTGCCAATCAGCTTCCTAATGACATACCCGTAGGATGTAATGTACAGTTCCGATTAACAAACTGTGATTCTCAAAAAGAAGCAGTATATGTCAGAAGTAAAGGTAAGGGATTCTAAATTGGACACATAGAGGGAACAATTATCCTAATTCATATCAGAACCGTATCATTTCACTTACTGATACGGTTCTTTCTATTTGTCCGGTTGATTCCTGGGCATGATTTCACGGCCTATAATTATAGCAAAGACAAGTATGATAAGCTTCCATATAAGTATGACAGTCTTCTTTACTAGCCATACAGCCAGACGTATGGAAATCCTCAAAAGCCAGAATACCAGCTTCAGGAGCAGCATACCGATAATAAGTACCGGCAGCAGATATATAATCAACAGCAGTTCAAACATAATGTGTAATATTTATGAGTATAAGAGCTTATTAATTATATAAATATACTAAAAATCAATGAGATACAGAAATTTACGCAACACTATTTTCTTGTTGTTCGAGTAGATTTTTACTGATTATCAGTGCTATATCACCATGATAACAAAGCATCTCCAGACTCTGAAAACGAGGTTGTTCTGTCTGAATGTTTCTGCAATACAGTTCAGATAAAATAAGATTTCCCTATAGCCATTTCATCAGCTGAATCAGCTACAAGATTATATTTTCCCTTTTATTGGGATTCCAATAACTTAGATAATCAGGTTACTTTTACCATGCTATCATGGTATCGGGACTACATATTATATTGGATATAGGTTTTATGAGAACAATAGCCATCTATCCCATATAACTATATCTTATGTGTTTTTGAAACTTTGGTTTATCCAACCATATATATCGAAACATTATTTTCTGATTACTGAAATTCGTATTGTTCTAAATTTGAATAATGCTTATAGCATCTATTTCAGAACACACGAAAATTGGTTTGATAAGTTTTAGGACTCTATACAACAATATTCCGCTATATGGATATTCCAAGACAACCAGATGCTACAGCACATGGTCAACAGGAATATGCCTCCAAAGAATTGTGTTGTTGATTTCGGTTTGCAACGGCTTTCTCCGGTAAATTTGGGTGTAATAATCATTCCCGGAGGTCATCTTTCTGCCGTGCAGAGTTTTCCAAGCAAGCAAGTTGTACTTTTGTGGCCACAAAACTCCGTTTCGTACTCACAAAAGTAACTTGCCGAATGCTGGCGCATCGGAGCGGCTAGCCGCTGTTTCGCATGGCGAAAGATGGTCCGGAAAACCTAACCACCAATGTATCCAAGCATGAAGAATCAGAGAACCAAGTACATCAAGGTAAGGATGACACCGGAGGAAGTACAACAGTTTAAGGAGAAATCTGCCTCCTATTCATCTGTGAGCCATTACATACGCTCGGCACTGGCAGAATATTCAAATATCGGTACCAGAAGGCAGCTCGAACTGATGAATGATTTGGGTTTGTTTTACCGGAAATATCAGAATGAACTTTCCTGGGCTGGAGGTAACCTTAATCAGTCGGTTAAACGTGCCAATGAGCTTGCGGTAGCCGGATTACTCGCACCCAGCTATATTCAGGAAGTTCTGTTACCTATTATCCTTGAAACGCAGGAAACATTAAACCGAATAAAGAAAGACCTTGATTCTCTGACACAGAAAGCTGTCAGAATCTGAATTGCAGATTACACGGTATTCAATCATTTCAGATATTATTATTGTGTAACCGTAGACTCATGAGTTTGAAGTATTTCGGTTACTCAGTCACTTAAACCTTGATAAATAAAGATTCAATATGATAGCAACCATATTACCGGGAAGTACAAACTTCCATGCTGTCGGTTACAATGAACATAAAGTCTCGAAAGGTGTTGCACGGCTTATCGAGATTCAGAATTTCAGTTCACTCGGAACATTCCACAAACCTACCCCAAGTGAACTGATCGGTTATCTCCAGAAGTACAGTTCACAAAACAACAGAATCAGGAAACCACAGTTTCATGTGGCCATATCATGTAAGGGACACGAAATGTCGGAAGATGAGTTGTTGGATTTTGCACACCAGTATCTCAAGGAAATGGGATACGGAGAATCTGGTCAGCCGTTGCTTGTTTACTCTCATTATGACACGGAGAATACCCATCTTCATATCATCACTTCGAGAGTGGCACCTGATGGAAGAAAGATTCAGCACAGCCATGAGCGCAGACGTTCTCAAGAAGTCATTGACCATATTCTTGGGAATAACAGGAAAAAGAAAACAGAAGATGATATTGATGCTGCCAAACAATATACATTCTCTTCATTTGCCCAGTTCAAGGCAATAATGGTTTCCATGGGATATGAGGTCTATCAGAAAGATGAGAATGTATTCGTCAAGCATGGTGGAAAGGTTCAGAAGGAAATCTCTTTTTCTGAAATAGAAAGTCTTTTCAAGAGCGGTTATAGGGAAAGGACACGTTGCCGTCAGCTAAGAAGCATATTAAAGAAGTACCGTGATGTAAGTTCCAACAAGGAGGAACTGCAGAAGGAATTGAAAACGAAGTTCGGTATTGACATTGTGTTCTTCGGCAAGAAGGATACACCATACGGATATATGCTCGTTGATCATGCAAACAAGACAGTCATTCATGGTGCAAGAGTACTGGCTGTAGAGGAACTCCTGGACTTCTCTACTCCTGAAGAACGGTTCAACCGGATTGAGGACTATATTGACCGATTACTGACACTTAATCCGAAAATTACCCAGGGGGAAATATACAGTAAAATCAGGAAGCAGCGTGCCTATATCAAGAAAGGCATTATCTACTTTGATGACCAAAGCCGTCCGTTGAAACCTTTTATGGCAGAAGCTATCGACCGTAATAACCGTATAGCCATGGTTGAACTGTTCAGTCCGGCTAATGAAGCTGAACGTGATCTGCTCTGCAAAATCTTCAAAGTATCCCGCACTGATTTAGTGGATATATCTCCGGAAAGAACACACTATCATATTGATGCTGTAAACCGTTTGCGTGAGATATTCAATGATGATACTGTAACCTCGGTCAGAAGCCAACTTCATGAAGAGGGCTTTATTGTCCGTCAGGATGAAGATGTAACTTACGCCATCAATTTCAAGCAACACATCATTATAAATCTTACTGAAGAAAACTTCAATCTTGACCGGCCAAGAAAACAGTTTGTGAAGCAAATTGAACGGCAAAAATACCAGCAACAAACAAAGCCTACTTCACGTTTCTCAGGCAAGGGCAAGCTGCGTGATGCAGGTGGTGGCAGCCATAGCGAGAAACGTGAGTGGGAAGTTGGACAGAAAGGTAGTTATGATGATGTTGATGATGGCAATTCAATAAGAAGATGATTTTAATTATGCCGTTATTAATTTTCATCACTCATTATTATCTGAGTATGATACAGTTTATTGTAATTACTATTCATTGTATATTTATATCTTATAACTCTGATTAAATTACGTGCTACTTTTTGCTTTTATCCAAAAATTTCACGAATATTGCATATCGTCTGTGCATAAAAAGCGTATATTAACAGTTGTCTTAATTTGACTTACTACGTTTCAACAATTTGCACGGCTGTTTCATACATAAAAATTTGATTAGTTTAATTTAGCTCGTTATTAACTTATCATTATGAACTTAACAAAAGAAGAAAAAAACAGTACGCAACATACTTATAAATGTTGCATCAAAAAAACAGCTAATATATTATTCCGATTTGTGCAAAACGGCAAATCTAAGACTTGATATGTCAATCCCTGCTGACAGAGGTAAAATAGGTGAAATTTTAGGTCACATTTCAAGATATGAACATGAAAATGGACGTCCACTTATATCTTCAGTTGTTGTTTCTAGAAGCATGGAACAAGGTGACGGTTTCTTTAAATTAGCAGAGGAATTAGGTTTTGGAAATTGGAAAAAATTAAAAAATGGGAAAATGTTTGAATATGAAATGATTAATAAAGCACATAATTTTTGGTCAAAGTAGAGACCATAGTTTGAACTGTATCAATCCATGAGTTATTAGGTTAAATTATTTTATGGATAAGTATCTGAGAACAAGTTTAATTTAAATAGTATCTAAATCAAAGATTGATACAGTTCTAATTATATTGAATGCTGTTTTTATTTTGGGAGGCTTAAAACGTACTATAGTCTTTTATAGAAGATTGAACATGTTTTTGTGCAACAGTTATTGCATCATAACTTATTTCCTCTTCAACACCTACTGCATCAAGAACTTTATCTGCTAACCACAACGTCAACATCTCTTTCACGTCTTGATGCAAGTATTCTGCAAGCTTAATCACATGTTCACGCTTTGCTCGTCTATCACCTCGTTCAATCTTACTGAACATAGGTGTGTCTATCTCCAGTAGTGCTGCCAATTGTCGTTGTAACACCCCCTGCTTATCTCTGAGTTCTCTAATCCTATTTCCAAATAACATAATGTTATGTTTAAGTTTCGATATTATATTGATTTACTACTCGTTAGTTTCGTCTAATTCAGACGGAATATCATTTGAGGAATTAAATCCGTCCATCTGTTTTGATTAGTTTATTTAATTTCATTTCTTTAAACAAATCAAACAAAAGCATAGAGACGTTACTTATCTGATCTCCCTCATTATGTCAATCATATTGAAGTTGACCATGGTTCGCAAAAATATTTATTGCGATAGTGATGCTGATGTCCATACGTGGCAAGAGCCTTCTATAGAAGGCCAAGTATAAAGCAACTTCCATTGGTATAATACACAAATATCACTACTGTATTATTTTAGTTCTAATTCAAGCATATATATTATAAATGAGCCTTTTACCCTCATGCTCAGGAGGTCTGCTTAGAGAAGAGATATCAGAAGTATCATAATTGATACCCAAATTAAATCAGCGAATCGCTTACCCAATTGTTTCTAAAACTCTTCCCAAAAAGGAGATGTCTTTTTAGGAGCAGCCCCTTTATTGCGAGACTGCTCAAACTATACATCACCATTGTTCAAAAAATAAAATTTATCGAACATAATTCTGTAAAATTTGATAGTTATTGCATCACATGTTATCATCCCTGTTTGCTTCCGGGCTGGCATTCACTTACTCTCCCGCATTTGCAGTACCATCAGCATAAACGCATTTCACTTCTCTGTTCGGAATGGTTAGAGGTGGAGCAACGTTTTGTTAACGCCTAATTATATATTGTTACTATTACTATCTTTCTCAGATAACACCGAATCGAATGAGCGTTCCAGTTCCAATTCTTGACGAGTTAGCAGAATTGGCATTTCCATTCTATTTTCTAAGACAATCTCTTTAGAAGCATTTTTAGCTCTTGAAACAGCAAATTTTCTAAGATCAGTTATCTGTTTCTCCATAGTCTTAGAAAGAGGTACAGTATTTTTGATAGCATCCAAAATATGTATCATCTGTAATTTGGGAGCAATATTAGATTCTTGTGATTCTACATATGCAGTAAACATAGCTTCCTTTACACATTCTTCAATTTCTGCTCCATTAAATCCTTCAGCTTTTTGGGCTAAAATATCTAAAGCAAATGAAGATACATTTTGACGATTTTTTTGCAAATGTATGGAAAAAATATTCTCTTTTTCTTTCTGACTTGGAAGATCCACAAAAAAGATTTCGTCAAATCTGCCTTTTCTAAGTAGTTCTGGAGGCAGTTGATTAATATTATTAGCAGTTGCCACAACGAATACAGGTGCTGTCTTTTCCTGCATCCATGTTAATATTGTAGAAAATATTCTAGAGGTCACACCACCATCTGTAGCTCCACTTGATTGTACACCGCTAAGACCTTTTTCTATCTCGTCAATCCATAATACACATGGAGCAACAGCTTCGGCAGTTGCAATTGCTTTTCGAATATTATCTTCACTCGACCCTACAATGCCCTGAAAGACTTTTCCTACATCTAACCGAAGTAAAGGCATATTCCAACTAGAAGCAATACTTTTAGCTATTAAGCTCTTTCCGCATCCTGGGACACCTAACAAAAGTAAGCCCTTAGGCTCTTTTAACCCCCAATCGCGAGCTTCCTTGTCATATGCTAACTGCCTTTTTTTAAGCCACTCCTTTAAATTTTCCATACCTCCGACATCTTTTAGACTTTCATTTTTTGGAAAGTAATCCAAAATGCCAGATTTCCTAATAATCTGCTCCTTTTCAGAAGATACAGTAAAAGGAGACTTATCGTCAAAGCCATCCTTAACAGAGGCAAGGCAGTAAGCTAAATCTGCCTCCATTGATGTCATTCCTAACGCAGCATCAATCAGTCTATTTCTTAGGTTTGTTTTGAGTTCAACTTTTGACTGCTTCGCCACTATATCCAAAACTTCTCCCAATTCATTACGTTTAGGAAGTGGTATTTGTAATACAGTAATATACTTTTCCAATTCAGCAGGAAGTCTGTAAATTGACGATAGAATAATTGCATGGGTATTGTTATTTGTTGCTTCTGCAATTTTACGGAACATCAATTTAACTTCATCCCTATCAATATGATTATTTATATCATCAAGAACAAATATATTTTTCTCCCCAGACTTTTTTGAGTTAAGAATATAAGCTAACACTTCAAGAGGGTTTTGCATACGCTCAATTCTTTTCTCTGTTTTATCAGGTAATATCTGAACAAGTCCATATACACAATCCCATTGATAGTAATTTACTTTCTTACCTTCTCTACGCAACAGCTCTACAATACCCTTAATCTTTTGTTTCGTTCTGTAGTATTCGTAACTATGAAGATATAATACAGGGTAGTATGCCCTAATCATTAGGATAAGTTTCTGAAAAACATCTTCCATACTATTATGAATTTTGATTTAAATTAATTGTTCTACGAGGCTTCATTTTACTTAAATATTTGGCAGGAACAGGCTTTTTTGTCATTACACGTTTGTTACCTAAATGTTGCTCCAATATATCCATAGCTTCATGAGCCTTTTCGTTTACATCATTTGGTAAATAGTCAGAATCTGTTATAATGGTCCCGTCTTTTAGTATAGTAAATTTAATAGAGGCAAAAGGTTCATCTTCTAGTGGGTCATACGATTTTGCCTCCATATAAAAACTAAACCTTTCTTCTTCTGTAGGTGTAAAAGTATAATTCGATCTATAGGTAAATCCGTTTTTTTCAAATTCAGAGATTAAAGCATTTTTCGAGTATTCAGCATTGAGCTCTTGAAACTTTTCCTTTAATTCTTCTACTTTTACATGTGCATTTGGCATATAATAAGTATTGTAAGTAACCTCGTTAGTTGACACATCTAATCTCAAGGCAAACTCACCATTGAAGTTAGAATCATTTCCAACTTCAGTAACCAATAATATATTGTTTTGCAAAGAATACTTCCATCCTAACGTCTCACATGCAGCCATTAAAACATTAGCATTCATTATTTGAGGGTTTCGTACAAACCTAGATGATTCAAATCTTGACATAATTATAACGAAAATAACAATTCTTCAATATTTTTTAATGGATTATGGTAATCATCTTTATTCAAAAAGATTTTATCTGGAAACAATTGCTTTACCAATTTATTACCCAATCTGATATTATAAAAAGCATACAACTTTTCATCTATAGCTATAAATACACGAGAAGCTCCTTCTTGTTTATCTTTTAATATATTGTATTTGAATAGTTTCCTTAATTCTGAGCTGCTCAATAAAGCAATCAACTTATCCTTCCACTTGTCCCCAATATTTGCTTTTATAGCATTATCGGATAACGACAAGTAAAAGAGAGCTGTGAGATGTTTTATAATAGATATTGAATCTGTAGGCTCTAATTCATAGAAGGACATTGTTAAAGATAAAATCTTATCATAGGATTCTGTATTACCTGCATCATTTTTCTTTTTGGGTTTATATGAATCACTTGCATTATTCACCTTTGACTTCATTGTGGATGAATTAATTAGCTTCTGCAAGTGAATAATTACATTTTGAATATCATCACTTATGATAGAGCCATTGCCTGCAGATGATAATTTAAACAATTTTGCCCTATAAAAACCAACCTCTTTTTGAGATAGGCCATTTGACATTTTGCTTTCAATTTCATTTTTTAATGCCTCTATCTCTTTTGTAAGCAGGTCTGATTTTGCCATAGTTCTACGTTCCTCAAGAATATTGTCGTAATCAATAAATAATTCCTCAAGGTTAGCATCTTTTCTAAAATACTCAATTCTCTCATTTTTGTAGTTTTGTACATCGGCAGAAGGCAATATGGAAATCTCTTGCAATGCTTTTTCAATGTACTTTTCTGCAAATTGTTTCTTTGATAAAAGATATTGATTAATTGCAGCTTGATAATGAGCAAGACACATCTCTTCTGTTCTAACATGAGTGATATTTTTAGATGTCACAGAAAATGATAGAACGTTAAAACTTCCTGTAAACAATACACATTGACCATTTTTTACTTCAATAACATTCTTCTTATGGAATGCAGGAAGCTCAACATGAAAGAACTGTTTACTGTATTCAGTTTCTAAAGTTTCAAGTGCTTTTTGGGATTGGCTTCCTACCATCTTATCCTTGTGGCTGTCAAGCCCTTCGTCTGGAGCAGAGTAAGATATGAACACTTTACCTCCTTGTTTAAGATAATTCTTGATTAAAGGAAGTCTGTTGCGCATAAATGTACCATCTGCTACCCATGGACTGGATAACCATATTTCATCAGGTTTGTCAGTTTGGAAAATATTATGCAATTCGGATTCAAATGCAATAGTATCATATAATGCACGTTTATGAAGCCTTTCTGAAAGATCATTAGAATTAATTTCCTCTGCCTTTTTATTTTCTTCATTTGCTATAGATTGCTTATCCTCTTGCTCAATAAGTTTCTTTTCTGCTGTAATAATATTTGCTACATCTTCCTTTACCAAAGGATCAGACTTGGCAAGGTCTAAATCATTGTAAATCGTAAGGTCTTCACTCTCACTTGCAGCTTGAAGCATTTGGGAAAACAAAGTCTGTTTTAAATCTTCATCATCTTCAATTAATTGAGATAACTGAGGCAAAACACTCTGTGTTACATCGTCATAAACAATAGCCCTGACTTGTTTTGTTCTAATGCTCTGAACAAAACAAACTATCAATTCGTACTTATAAAAATTATGATTTTGTGGGGTTGCATTCTGAAGAATAAATCTTTCCTTTGAACTCTGCATATTTGATGCTTGTATTTCAGAAAGCGCTTTTATTTCTTCAAAGCTTAGAGGGGTTAAAGATTCTTCCTCTTTTAAAAAATCTGATTCATTGATAAGTTGAATATCATCAGATGAGATACAGTCACGTAAACCGGCAAAAGAATGATTATTATTTAAATACCAAAGTTCAAAATCGGAACTAAATGATTTCATTCTCTCACCATGAGCGGCAAATTCTTGTCCCTGTTCCGTGATAAAATATGCGGACTCATCACCCGTCACAAGATTGTATCGAATCATAGAGTCAATAGCATTACGAATCATCTTTTGTTCAGCAATGTCATGCTCTATATCCAATCCTAATATTTTGCCAATATTGGAAAGTGATGTTTGTCCGTCAATACTAATTATTCCAACAATGGCTTTCTCAAATGCTGAAATTTTTTCCGGTTTGTTTGTAACTCCTTTATATAACTGAGCTACAAACTTAATAGTATATGGTATATATCCGATAATGAGTTCAGATATTGCTTTATTTTTATCAATGACATTATTGAGGCGTTGATCCAACGTCTCTTCAATAGTTTCCTTTTTGTCAAAATCCTCTTTTAGAGGTTGTGACTTAAACTTCTTAGACTTTGGGGTAAAATTTTTGTTTCGTCCCTTGTTATATGTATTTTGTTTCATCTTACCAAATGTTGAAGTTGTTTAATATCAAAATGGTCCATCTCATCAATTGATTTTTTATAATGAGCATTTTCTCTAAAGAAGTCTCTATTCCCAATGACAATTAGAAGTCTTCTTGCACGAGAGAAACCGACATTTATACGTCTAATATCTTCAGCAAATCCGTAATGTTTCTCTTTATTGCTTCTCACGGTTGAAATTATGATTATGTTACGCTCCATACCTTGGAACTTGTCCACTACATTAATTCTACAAGGAAGTGACTTGTCAATTTTTCCATCCTTGTACATTTCTTTAATTTTACCATATTGTGCTCCATAGAAAGTTATTATACCTATTTCTTTATCTTCTGGTTTTTCTTGAGAATCCATAAACTTTTGGAAACCGTCTGCTTTTTGCAAGGCTTTAATGACTGTTTTAATAGCATCTAGTTCACCGTAATTTACATATGATGTAGAGCCACTCGGCTGGCTTTCATATGTATTTACATTAACCCAAATAGCATGTGTTTGTGGTTCAATAAACCCAGGAATAGTAAGTCCATGATAACGACTTCCTCTAGCATTATATTGTTCATTATCCATGTCTTCATCAGCAAGTCCACATTTCAGACCTTCTTCAAGTTCTTCACTATAGAAATGACCAATCGTATCCATAATCTTTTTATGCATTCGGTATTGTGTATCCAAAGTTGCGACTATTGATGGTTTGAGTTTGAATGCTGTTCTAAATAATATTTCAAATTGTGACTCCTTGAAGCTTTCGATGGTTTCTGCCAATACTTTTTGATTTGCCTTTTTCAAGGATGTTATGATGTTATTTTCATTCATCATCGGTGGAAGCTGTTTATGGTCACCTATGATGATGATTTTCTTTCCCCATACCATAGGTACAGACATCTCCAATGGTGTAGCCTTACTTGCTTCATCCATAATAACAACATCAAAAGCATTCTCATTGTTACCAAACAAATATTTATATATTTCTTGAAGTTGTTTGGAGCCACATATACTACAAGTGGCAGCAACAAGATTTACATTACTCTTATATGCTTCATAGAAATACTCTCTTGTATTGCGATCTCTGACAGTAAGATCCCTCTTCCATTGATTTATAACAGATGCATACTTAGTATCATCTGTCATGCCTTTAAGAATGGAGTCTATCCAAATGTTTGTACCATTGTCTTCATTCTCAGCACTTGGTTTAATACACCAATCTTCCATAAAGTCCAACATGTACCTTTTTGCTTCTATTCCGATTTCTTTCTCCGTTGATGCATTCTGGATTCGTACAGGTCTAATACCTCTACGCCCCTGCAATCTTTCAAGAGCATTGTCAACTGCAAGGTTAGTTTGTGAAGTTAGAAGAATCTTCGAATCAGGTTTCTTAAGTATTTGTTGCCATATAATCTCTGCAATAACAGTTGTCTTACCTGTACCAGGAGGGCCTTGAATAATTGCAATATCAGGAGCAGAAACAGCTTTTGCTACAGCCTCCAATTGCTTATCATTAAGGAACTTTTCAATTTTTGTTTCTGTTATTCGTTTTTTAACCTCTTCAAGATTCTCATCAAATTCACCTGCATATCTAGGATCAAATAGGAAGTCACATAATCTTGGATTAGCAGGTGCAGGAATCCTTTTAGTTTTTGAATGTGGATAGAACTGGTTTGGATTGGTAATTCGCAACATTGAATCGGCCAATCTTTGTAACTCAGAAGATTTGCCAACCATCGGAAATTGCAAGTAGTCTCCAACATGTATAAATCTCTCAACTCGTCCTTGGGCATTGCGATCCTCCATGTATTCAATAAATTCTGAGCTAATTTCAAATTTAATACTATTGAGTTTTCTTCCAATGCATTTTCCTAGCTTCAAAGCATTTTTCAGCATTTGAGTTCTGTTATTTCTCAGTTCTTTAATTTCATCATAATCCTGATACTCTTCCTCATATGCCAAATCTATCGCTTCATTAATAGCATCATATTCATTAGCCTTGATGAGATTTACGTTCTCATTTATATAACCATTTCTAAGATTCTTTTCAAATTTTATATTTAATTGATGGTCAAACTCAAAAGACAATATAGTTTTACCTTCATCATTTAAATCATATTCATTTGTAAGCAAAGATGGGTATAAAGTTATACTAGAGTTGATAGCATCATGAAATGAAGCTAATTCTTCCAACTCAGTATACTCAATAGTGTAATTGAGAACCTGACATGTTTCATCATTTTCAAAAGAGGCTGTAAAAGAAGGAGCAATCTCAGTTATTTTTTCCGCTACCTCCTTATAAACTTTCTTACAATAGCTAATATCATCACTTAATAATTTGATAGCAACAGAAGGATGATATTCCGGTTCTTGAATACTTAAAGATTCACCACAATGTTGGCGAACTTGAGAAAGTAATTCTATATAGTTGTTATAATCAGCTGGATAAAATTCAACCAATCCTGATGCTGCTTTAACTCTAATCCGTTTGTTAGAAACAAATTTTAACTGCATTTCACGCAACAATCCCTTATTCGGAATAACAAAACAGCCATAGTCGTATTCTTTTTTTATGAAGGTCTTATTATCATATGCAGCAATAACCTTCTGGTGCATCTCGTATGCAGTGTTGAAAAAAGAATAAGAATCATTAGAAGTAAAAATATATGAATTCCCACTTACAGAAAGACCTTCAATTTGCACATCTGGTCTAAAATCTGTAGGTGTAAAGATAGCTCTGCAAGCAGCAATTCTTATACTTTGTATTGCTTGAGAGTTAAAGTTAAGATAACTTTTTCCCTGAGTTTTTATAAGTAGTTGACCACTAACAGAATCAAGTACATCTATCACTCCTGGCATTTCTTTAATCTCAGATATAATTGAAGCTATATTTTGGTTGCTTTTAAACGATGCGACTATAACAGTCCTGCGTTCAGTTGTCAATGTTTCAGGATAATCAGATTTTATTAATTCTTCTAGATATAACGCTTCACTATCATCGTTAAAGGTATATACCCCATCTGCATAGCTATAGTTCGGATCATAATCATTTAGGTTTGAATTTATACTCTCCAACAAATCATCAAGATTTTCTGATGACTTAAGTGTTAAACTACCAGAAAGAATATGCTTTACATCTTCAGCTACTTTATAGCAGTTATCAGCTGCTACATTTGATAACTCTTCAAGAATTTCTTCTGTTATATCAACGTAACCGACAAATGATATTTCTCCTTTTTTATTTGTTACAAAATCTATATTAGGATTACGGTATTTTGTAGCTTGAACACTTTTTATAGCTGAAGTCAATCTTTCCTGAAGAGTTGGAGCTTTAACTTTTAATGTTAATGTATTATACGTGCGGTTATTATAGTGCTCTTTCTCTATGGTTCCGACTTCTTCTACAATAAATAATTCCTTCTTATCTGTATTTAAAGCTCTTTCACCATCAATATATGCTTTCCACATTTTTCGAGATTGTTCTCTATTTATCTCTCTTACTGGTTCTTTCAAGGAAAGAAGACTTGTACAGAAATCCTTGATTTCACGATATGATGTCATAAGGTCATTGCGATCGAGGAAATCCATAAAATTGTGGTTTATGTATTCTTCAGCCATGAATTTCAGATTCATGCTCTTATATTCAGAGGGATCAGTTGGGACAACAAATTCTTCGTCTGAGATATAGCTTAACGAGAATTCAGTTAGATTTTGTCTTGGCGTAACATATATAGATAACTTCAATTCTTCGATAATAAATTGATATTTTCGAAAGTCTTTCTTGGTCTTTCCTTTATAAATAATTTTGCATTGATGGACACCAAGAATAGATTCGAAAATTTCTTTTGCTGTCTGAGTTGTAGATTTAAGATAATTCTTGCTACACTCAAAGGCTTGTTGAGAGTATACAATAATACATGGCGTTGACTCCAGTACCTCTGTAAATAATTCTTCCGTGAATGTTCTATCTAATTCAGCCATATTATTTTATTTTAGATAAACTATACTTATGTTTCGGTCGTACATATTTAATTGAACACGTATAATTTCCTCATTTTCAATAAGTAAAACTACACCATAATCCGCGAATGAAGCCCCCATGCTATCATACCCATAACCACGAAGTTGAACTATATTGTCGCTAACATTAGTAATGCGCATACGTTTTGGAGACATCTGTATATTGTTCTGCCACAAAGGGTGCATACCGTCCAAGTTAAACATAGTGACGGTATATCCTTCTCCATCTTCAATATTTTTTTCTATAACTAATCTTCTATTTGCTCCATAGTTATGGCCAGATATATCTTGATTATTTTGAAATCTTACGTGATCTGAAGAGGTGAAAGTAACAGAACCTTTTGGTGGGAAATTATTGCCTTCTATGAGATTTTTAATGAATTTATCCATTGTTATTTGTTTTTGGTACAAAGTTAATTAAATGTCCAAAAAGTGACAAGTTTATATTTGTGCAATGTATGAGTATTGTTACACGAAATCATATGACATAAACAATTATTGTACAATGTAATGTACTATTGTAACTTTTATAGTTAAATAAAATATGCGATTCAGATTTCATCTATCTGAATATTCCGGTTTATCCATCCCAAATCACAAATGTGTTGCACATTTCTTACCAAAAAAACTTAGTTAATACATTTGTCACAAAATCAATCAATACTTGAAATGATACAAACTCCGGTTATAGTGACATTTGCCAATCAGAAGGGAGGTGTCGGAAAGACTACCCTTTGCGTCACCTTTGCCAACTATCTGGTGACGAAGGGTGCAAGAGTTGTGGTAATAGACTGCGACTTCCAGCACTCCATCATGAAGTGTCGAAAAGCAGACGTCAGAAAATACGGCGAACAGGAAATGCCATACGAGGTATGGGCATACGAAGCCAATGACAAGGCAATGATGACTTCTCTGATGGAGAAGCTGCACAATGATCCTGAAATTGACGTTGTACTTATGGACTCTCCCGGAAGTCTGAAGGCGGAAGGGCTGATACCCATGTTCGTCAACTCGGATATTATTATTGTTCCATTTCATTATGACCTGGTAACCGTTCCGTCCACGGCCAGTTTCCTCATGTTTGTTGACCGGCTGAAAAAGGCTGTCGGTGAAAGGATGAAAGCCAGACTCTTCATCATTCCCAATCTGAATGACGGAAGAATCGGCAAGCGTTCCGAACTGCTTATCTGGGACAATGCAAGGGATACCTTCTCCAACTATGGATATGTCACTGCGAAGATTCCCAAACGTGCGGATATGGAACGGTTCAGCACCATGGCGGCACTGGACATGCAGGCCGCTATCGTTACACCGGTCTTTGATAAAGTCTATCAGAGTATCTTCGATACACTTCAACCGATAAGGGAAAAAGAACTCAAAGGCATACAGCTGACGGAAAATCTGAATCCTAAACCTAAGAAGAAAAAGAAGGCACAGCCGTCTGATGAAGCTTCACAGGACAGTAACGAGACTCAGAATAAAGAACTAGAATAATCAGTAAAACTTCAATAACCATAGCACTATGAGTAAGGATATACCGGAAATAGATGACCTGACAAGAGGCATCAATGATTCAGAACTTATATTGACGCAAAATTCCGTAGAAACCCAGGTTGAGCAAAAGGAAAAGAATAATGAAGCACAGGAAAAGGATACTGCTGTTTCCCTTTCGGATACAGGATGCTGGGATGACTTCATGGAATTCCTTCAATCGGACAGTTCGGGAACGGACAAAACAGAAAGGCTCGTCTGCAAACTCGACCGTGACCTTGCTGATTCACTGGACGACTGCGATATACATGGCAGATGCCGCTCTGACCTGGTGAATGCCATCGTAAGGGCATTCTTCAAGTCCTACCTGCCACGTCTGGCAGAATACAGAAGGGAAAAGAAATCGTTGTTTAACAGTTATAATCTGTAGGATATGAAAAAGACTGACTGGACCGACAGGATGCTGGCCGTTCTGGTCGAGCTGTATCCGGTAGAGACCACGGCCTATACAGCTGCTGTTCTCAACCTGAGCGAATCGACCGTCAAGCTAAAAGCCCGTGAGCTTGGACTTGTAAAAATGGCCAAATCCAGATGGATGGAGCGTGCCGACTATATCAGAAACCATTTCCAGGAGTGTTCCTTCTCTGAGATAGGGAAAGCTCTCGGCATTACCCGGATGAGTGTAGGACGCATAGCCGCTGCAATCGGACTGAAACGCAGCAGTGAAGAAAAGCACCTGATTTCCTCACGTATCCGTACTCAGATGGTAAAGAGGGAAAGACGGCGTATCGTCTTCGGACTGGAACCCATAACCGGTATCCGTGTTATTTCCAACAGGGCAAAGGTAAGGGTACGCTCCAACATGAAGTCAAACGGATACATCATCAGTGAGGAACACAACGTGATTTATTATACCGGCACTACGGAACGCAGGGAACGTCTGGAAAGCCGGGGTATCAGACTGGGACTGCATATCCTTCCGCTTCCGCAGGACAGTTCCGCTCTTCCTTCCAACATCATATTACAACAGCCATGCAGTACGGACAGATAGTATTCCTTCTCTTCGTGGTAATGGTATTCTACTATGCGGCAATGATTTTCATGGACTTCCAGAGGGTAAAGGCCGCACAGAATGCCGAGCAGGACAGCCATAAAGAAGAGGACATAGACATATCGGAAGAGGCACGAAGCTTCAGACCGATAAGGATAAACCGGGATGAACCTGAATCCAAAGAACAAAGTTCAGAACAGAACAATACGGAGAATCCCGAATCAAATAATGAAAGCAATAATTCTGACGGTAAAGAGAAATCTGAATCCCAATCAGAATCTTCCAGACACGTTTACCGGGAGGCCATCATGACTGACGGCATTCTGGTAGAGAATATAATTCAGGAAATAAACCGACTGGCAGAGACCGGTACCAGTGACCTCGGTGCCGTTATCTTCAGCTGTGAGAACGCCTGATATTATATACCGTTCCTTTAGTGACATCTGTTTCTTTGGCGATGAAATCCTTTAACATTATTCAGAAATGCAGATAATAAAGAAAAATGCCCGGAATCTTACGGAGCGTTTCATCGGTTCAAGTTTTGGACAGAAGTGTGTGGTGGCGGCAATTGCACTGGTTATTTCCACATCCAATGCAATGGCAGGAAGCAAGGGTGCCGCAGGTTTTACCAAGGCAACTCAGGAAGTCAGTTCCTACCAGACTCCGGTATCGAACCTGATGAAAGCTATTGCTGCCGTTATCGTTCTGGTCGGTGCATTCAACGTCTATTTCAAGATGCAGAATGGAGACCAGGACGTAAAGAAGACCATCATGCTTACCATCGGAGGCTGTATCGCATTTATCGCACTTTCGGAAGCTCTTCCGCTGTTCTTCCAGTAATCCTTTCCCGGCATGACAATGAATCAGGAAGGATACCCTGTGTTCAAGGGATTGCAGAAACCGCTGGAGTTTATGGGCATACGTGGCCGTTTCCTTACTCTGGCAGCGGCAGCCATAGGCATATCATTCGTAGGCTTCATCGGTTTCTCAATCGCCTTGGGAAAGATTGCAGGATTCATAGCCATGATGGTCATGGCACTGGTGGGACTGATAACAATCTACATCAAACAGCGTGGTGGACTCCACAACAAGAAAAGGGCAAGAGGCATCTATATCTACAGAAGCTTGAGAAAAGAACAGTAAATCACTTTATACAGTATGGCACACAAAAGGAAAAGAATTTTTGACGGACTCTATGCGCAGCTGGAGGAGACGGACGGCAATGTCGTGCTGTTCTCGGCCAGAGGCGAGCCGTCCGTTATCTTCGAGATTACCAATCCGGTCCAGCAGCTCTGTACGGATGCGCAACAGTACATGCTGTTTCATGACGTGCTATCCAATATCCTTCAGACCATCGGTGAGGGATATGCACTGCAGAAGCAGGATATTCTGTGCAGACAGGCATATCACCATGACGTGCCGGATGATGCGGAGTTCCTGACAAGGAGCTATTTCAGATACTTCGAGGGAAGGGTGTTCACAGAGATAAGGACTTTTCTTATCCTTACCCAGGAGGCTCAGAGAAGCCAGTTCATCCAGTATGACCCGAAGAGATGGCTTGACTTCCATTCCAAGGTATCAAAGACAGATGATATTCTGACGGAAAAGCATATCCGGCACAGGAAGCTCGGCAAGAAGGAAGTCAGCGAGTACTGCCACCGTTTCATGGCATTCCAGTTCCGGCACGGACCGTTCTCGATGACCAACTTCAAGGCTTCGGACGAATATCTCAGGACAGGTGACCGTATCATCCGTTCCTATCCGCTGGTGGACATTGACGAGATAAACCTGCCTTCCATGGTAAAGCCGTACACGCAGATGAACATCAACGGATACGGAATTGCTACAGACCTGCTTTCTTTCCTTACCGGCGTCCCCTACTCGGACTGTGTGGTGTTCAACCAGGTCATTCAGATACCGGGACAGAGGAAGTTGCTGCGCAAGCTTCAGGCCAAAGCGAAGCGTCACGGTTCCATGCCGGACCCGAGCAACCGTATTGCCAAGGCTGACATTGAGGAAGTGCTGGACAGGCTGGCCGTTGACAGTACCATGCTTGTGTACTGCAACTTCAACATTCTGGTGAGCTGTCCCCCTGACAAGGTTACTCCTGTAACTTCCTTTCTGGAGACAAAGCTGTATGAGTGCGGCATCATGCCGTCAAGAACAGCCTACAATCAGCTGGAGCTTTTCATGGACAGTTTTCCCGGTAATGGCTATGCTTTCAACCCGGACTATGACCTGTTCCTGACACTTTCGGATGCTGCACTTTGCTTTTTCTTCAAGGAGCATCTGAAGGAATCCGAAGATACACCGCTGACTACATACTACACCGACCGTCAGGGATTGCCTGTCTGTATCGACATTACCGGCAAGGAAGGCAAAAGGAAGATGACGGACAATGCCAACTTCTTCTGTATCGGTCCTTCAGGTTCCGGCAAGTCGTTCCACATGGAGAAAAACAGGACAAAATAAAAGCAAGCACTTGTAAAATTCAGTGTTATAAAAACCTGATTTTCAACTAATATGTTTTAACAGACGAGAATTTTGGCTATTGGCGTTTAGTCCTCATTGGAGTAATTTTGTACCACAGTTGTACCTCACAAGAGGGGTCGCACGGTTCGACTTCCTTTCAGCAGCGTGCAACAGCGTTCAACAATGTGCAATTTAATTTCTTCGATGATGGACCGTCAAAATGAACACAAATTAACAGGTCAGCCCGACTTCGGTTGGGATATGCCAAACAAGCCGTTCCTCACCATTGGGGAGGTGGCGGACATACTGCAAGTGAGCAGCCGCACCGTGTATAACCTGATTTACAAGGGTACGCTACGGGCTTGCAGGATTACATACCACATCACGCTAATCACCAAGGAGGATTTCTTTCTGATGATTAAGGAAACAACCTACTGCAAGCGGAGCGTTTCACTATTCGCAAAGCAGAGTAAAAAAACAAAGAAGAAAATGGAAGAAGAAAGACAGGACATAGGAGAAACCAACACTTCCCGACAAGAGGGGAAGAAAGGAACAAAGGGCAGCCCGACCAAACGGAGGCTCATTCCGGCGGCAAACTACAAGCAGTCCGTTCGTGACACATTTACGGACAGGGAAAGTGTCGGCGGCGACCTTTATACGATGGCGGAGATATGCCAAAAGTTCAATTATACCTACGGACGGTTTTACAACCTCCGTATGCGGTACTCAATACCGTGCATCAAAGCCAACTCCACCAAATGTTTCCCGAAAGCGGAAGTGGACAAGGCGATGGCGGAAGAGGACGAGCGGTTGGGCAACAACCTTACGGAACATTGGTATTCGTGCTTCGACATCATGCGCCTGTTCGGGCTGGGCAAGACCCAAGTCCGCAGGTTCGCCCTCACGCACGGGGTACGGACAAAGCGCATACACGGCAACCGCCTTTACTACCTGAAAGCCGACTGGGATGCGGCACGTAAGGAAGCGGAGCGGAAAAGCGCAAGCACGAAAGCCAAACGGGAAGAATAACCATTTATAACCAATTAAATACACAACCGATATGACAAACATTTGTACGAAAGTGACGGTCAGGAAACGACCTATCAAGAACGGGCAGTTGTCACTATACCTTGACTTCTACCCACCCATCAGGCACCCGAAAACGGGCAAGCTGACAAGGCGTGAATACCTCGGTATATACATCTATGCCAACCCGACAGAGAAGTTTGAAGCTGAGTTCAACAAGACCATGCTCCGCAATGCGGAACTTATCAAGTGCAGGAGGACGGAAGCCATCATCAACGAGGAGTTCGGTTTTCTCGACCGCAACAGGGGCAAAGAGAGCTTCTTGGAATACTTCCGCTCCAAAATGGCGGACGATGACAATTTCAGGAATTGGAATGTAGCCTACAAGCACTTTGAAAAGTATTGCGGCGGTAGCTGCACTTTTGATGATTTGACCGTGGAATACTGCCAGGGATTTCTCACCTATATGCTCTCGCTTACAACGCAGAACAAAAGCAAGATGATGGCATCCACCGCCAACAACAACCTGAACAAACTGAAATGTGTCCTGCGCCAAGCCTACGAGGAAAGGCGGATAAAGGAGAACATCGCCCCACGGCTGAAACACGCCAAGGAAGCCAACACAAGGCGTGAGTTCCTGACACTTGACGAGGTGAAGATGCTTGCGGACACGCCTTGCGAGAAACCTGTTGTAAGGTCGGCGGCTCTGTTCTCTTGCCTTACAGGATTGCGCATCAGCGACATCATCCGTCTGCAATGGGAGAACATCATCAAATCGGCGGACGGTGGCTGGTGTATGCATATCGTCACCAAAAAGACAAGGACGGAAGCTGTGTTGCCATTATCGGATGAAGCCCTCGCCCTCTGTGGCGAGCGTTCCACAGGGCAGGTGTTCAAGGGAATGACACAAGCCTTGCTCCCCTTGTATCTCAAAGATTGGATAAAGTCGGCAGGCATTACGAAGCACATAACCTTTCACTGCTTCCGGCATACCTACGCAACCCTGCAACTCGCCGCTGGTACCGACCTTTACACCATTTCTAAGATGCTTACGCACAGCAACGTGGCGACCACACAGGTTTATGCCGATGTGGTGAACGACCTGAAGCGCAAGGCTTCCGAACAGATTACACTCAAATAAAGACTACAGCTTATGGATAAAATCACGTTTGAACAACTGCCGCAGGCTGTTTCCCTCCTGATTGAAAAGGTGGGGCAGCTTGCGGACAAGGTGGACGAAGCGTTGGGCAAAGCCACACAGCAGAAAGGCAAACGCCTGCTTGCCTTGGATGATGTCGCCGCCTTGCTCGGCAAGTCCGCTTCCACCATTTACGCCATGACATCCGAGAAGCGCATACCGTACCACAAGAGGGGCAACAAGCTCTACTTCTTCGAGGATGAAATCATCGGATGGATTGAACAGGGCGGTACATCGGGAACAGGCAGCGAGGAAGAGTTTAACAGGCGGCTTGAAGCCTTGCGCAGCGGCAAGAAGCACAAGCCAAGTTCTTTACAGACAAAGCAGACATTATGAGAAAAGAGGACTTGATACCCGTCATTGCAAAGTATGACCCGATATTGGCAAATGCGGTCAGCCGAATGGTTGACTACATCCAAGACCGATGGGCAGCACCGTACCCGTCCAAAGAACAGACGGAAGCGGTGAACGCCTACCTCCGTTCCGTCCATGCGGACGGCGGCGGCACGATGAGCGAAACCGACATTGCCCACCGCAGGATTGCCACGCAGAAGATAACCATCAATGCCATCCGTGTGCTCGACCATGAGCAGCTCGACCGTTTGCAGGATGTGCTGAACCACATAGCGGCGGACAGGGAGTATTACATGCCCGAACTGCGGCAAGGCATTGGCAGGTAGCCGACCATTGTAACACCTATATATCATAGATTATGGATAAAGACAAACAGACCGTACATTACTGCACCATCCTTTCTGGCGAGCAGTGGGATTTTATTTTGGAGGGCAGATTTTCCGCCCAAAGGCAAAGATGCCTGCACAGGCTGATGACCCATGCCGTGCGGACAAAGACCGTTTGTAACATCAAGGGCATAGAAATCGCCTTGGAGGTGGGAGAAGTCGCAGCTTCCGATGTGGAACTTGCGGAATACTTGGGATGCAACCGAAAGACCATCGGCAAGCTCATTGACTGCTTTAACAGGCTCGGTGTGCTGACCACCCGAACCAATAACCGAACTTCCATACACACCCTGCATTTCCTCACAGGCTGGTATGTCGGCGGTGTCCTCCTGACCAATCCCCATTATGTCAGACCATCGGCTAATGTCAAAGAACATGCAGACGGCAGACGGACACCATCTTCCGATGAAAGGTTGCCACAGAACGGGCAAAGTTTTATGTCGGATAACCGCCAATGCCGAGAGCAGGAAGCGGACACCACGGAAAGCGGTGCAGCAGCCCTTTCTTCTTCCCTTTGTTCGTCTATGTTCTCTGACCGTTCCGCTGACAGGCAGGACGGCAAGGACAATGCCGACCATCCCCGTATCATAGACAGTGGGGATGCGATGCCTGACGGGAACCACACAGAGAGCCACAATGAGCCGCAAGACGGCACGATTGGCGGTGCAGATGATACCGACACAGGCACGGAAGATTGACGGGCGCAGAGGGCGGATTTCAGCGGTACTCCGTTGTCGTGGCGTGAATGAATGGGCTTGCCCATATATAGCCCACTATAACTTCTCCGCTGCGCTCCGAAGTTGTGGGCTCTCCCGAGGGGCTTAGGACGCTGCCCTAAGAACCCGGCAAGGACTTTCAGCCCTGTGCAACCCGACCAAAGAGTGACCCCCTCTTTGGAAACTCCGCTTAGTGGCTTCCACCCCTAAGAACCCGGAGCAGGAAGTGACCCTCTCCCTGCACCCACCGATTAAGGCTCTGCCCTAATAACCCGAAGTGAAACTCAAAATACAGACAAGCCCTATGGCACAAAAGACATCCGTCAACATCAAGCCGTGCAACATCGGCAGCAGCGAAGCACACAACAGGCGCACAGCGGAATACCTTGCCAATATCCGCAAGGAGAAGTTCTACATACGCACCGACCTTATGGCAAGAAACGAAACGTGGGTATCACCTGATTTCGGCGAAGCCACGCTCACCGACCGATACAATCAGATAGCCGCAATGGTCAAGGAAAAGACAGGCCGTGCAATGCAGACCAAAGACCGTGAAAGGGTGAACAAAAAGACGGGCAAGGTGACCATCGTCCGTGGCAGCACTCCGCTCAAGGAGGGCGTGGTTGTCATTAAGGAAGATACCACGATGGAGCAGTTGCAGAAATTCTGCAAGGTGTGTAACGAGCGTTGGGGTGTCACAGCCCTGCAAGTGTTCATCCACCGTGACGAGGGGTATTACGGAATACCCGGTGACAATGCCACATGGAAGCCCAACCTGCACGCCCATATCGTATGGGATTGGATGAACCACGATACGGGAAAGTCCTGCAAGCTGGACGAGAAAGCCATGAGCGAGATGCAGACCGTTTTGGCTGAGTGTCTGGAAATGGAAAGGGGCACCTCAAAGGAGCAGACGGGAAAGGAGCATCTTGAACGCGCTGACTTCATTCTTGCCAAGCAGAAGCAGGAAGCCGAACAGGTAAAGGCGGAAAAGGAAGCAGCCGAAGCCGACAGGGATGCTGCGATCCGTGAGACGGACAATGCCAAATCCGAACATGAAAAACTACAAATCGGGAACGAAGAGAAGCAGCGGCGCAGTGAGGAACTTGACAGCGAAATCGCCGAAAAGGAGGAACGTGCGCGAGAGGTTTACAGGGAGAATACGGACAGCATAAAGTCCGGCATCGCCAACTTTTTCGGCAAGGGCAAGTACGCAGCCATCGAGCAGGAGAACGAGAGACTGAAAGCCGAGAACGAGCATATCAAAGAATCGTTCCCCGATGCCGTCAGGAAAGAGGTGGCGAAGCGGACTAAAGCACTGACCGAGGCAAAGCGGGCGGTCGAACTGGAGCGTGACAGTGCTATGGCAATCGCTGACAGCTTTGAATCCGAGAGGGACACGGCACTGCGGCAGCTCCGGGAGCAGAAGACCGGGGAGCAGCATCGCATCAGCATGGCGGTAAGCCGAGCCACAGCGGAGAAGGACAAGACCATCCGCCTGCTGCAAAGTGCGCTGAAAGCAAGCAGGCATATCCTCAGCCTGTTTGCGGATATGCTCTACAAGGCCAACGAAGTATTCAGGCGAGCCATAGATGCGATTATCCATTTCGGTACGGAGCAGCACAAGTCCGTCTTTTCCCCCTCCGAAGCCGCTGACATCAAGAGCGTGATGCAGGAATATGGGGAAACGCCCGAACAGCATTCTGCTGTCGGCGCATGGCTTTGTGACTATGCGGAGAGCCGACAGCCTTTTGACGAAATAAAACATCGCCATACACTCAAAGAGGTTGGCGATGTCGCGGAGGGGAAATATGATTGGAAAATCAACTCTACACAGAGCAACGGGCTTTCACGGTGATATTCTCTTTTATAATGTAAGTAAATGCTTTTTCCCCTTTATATGTTCTTTTATTATTGAAACGGTTTCTCCTATTTTATTTTGCATCTAATTTTCTAATCTCAGTTATCATTGGGCAAACTATTGCAATGCAAATAATTAAAATACCTGATAGTAAAAACCAATGATTTACATCGATTCTATCAGCAAAGAATCCAGAAAGAATTAACCCAATTGGCATAGCAAGAGACATGATACTTCCAGTTAAAGAAAATACACGTCCTAAATATTCAGGCTTAATTTTCTCCTGAAAAAGAGCTGTTTGCACACCGCTGTAAAACGGAACCGAAAGCCCCATTATTGCACAGCAGACTACAAATATGAAAAATCCACTTTGAGGAAGTAATCCTGAAATGGTTAAGCTTATCCCCATCATAAAAATTGATGCCGTTATTAATAAGATTCGCTTTTGGTAATTCCCAAATAACCCTAATAATAGACCCCCTATCAACATACCAGAGGCATAAGCAATCTCCGTAATAGAAATATGCATCGGTGTACCATTAAAATATTCCATAGTGATTAAAGGATATAATGCATTTATGGGCATATAAACAAGCATATATAATGTTCCAACGAGTAATAAAGCAAATAATCCTTTATTTTGCCGTAGTACAGCCATTCCTTCTTTCATTTCTCTTATGAAATTTGGTTTCAAACTTTGCACTTGATCACCTAGCTTAGGAATACGTACAATTGCTACCGTAATAGATGCAATCACAGCACCCAATACATCGATGGCAATAATAGCATTTAGTTCCCAAACGGAGTATAAGAGTGCTGCAACCGCCGGACTAACAATATAGCTTATAGACTGCAAAGACTGACTATAGCCTGCACATTTCGTAAGCTGTTCTTCTGGTACTAAAAGTGGAGTAACCGCATTGAGAGCCGGGGTATGAAAAGCTGTTCCAATGCTACGGATGAACAATACTACCATAACCATCCAGATAGGTAACTCCATATACAATGCAACAATAGCTAGCACGGCCCCAGCTGCTGCGATAATTAAATCAGCACCAATCATTATCTTCTTCCTATCATGACGATCCACTAATACACCAATGGCTGGTCCAAAGACCGCATAGGGTAAAAAACCTACAAGTGAAGCCATAGACAAGACCATCGCAGATCCTGTTTTTTCTGTAAGGTAAAAAATAATCGCCATTTGCAGGATGGCACTAGTGATTAATGATACTGCCTGCCCTGCCCATATTGTATAAAACTTAAGTTTCCAATTGTTGTATTTTTCCATTTATATCTTATTTTTATGTATCCGCAAAAATATAAAAAGTGTCGTTCTTATGAAGAAAAAACGATATTAAAATAGGAATATATTAAAAATGAGCTACTTATGAGTATTTCTCATAGAACGAGGTAATGACTTGGGAATAGTCACAAATTCTGTGATGTGTGGTGTATTTCTGTCAAACAACTTTTTTTGATGCAAATGTACACAAATATAACGAACGAAAAGAAGAATAAGCATTTTTTCTTTCCATGGTATTGTGACTATGCGGAGAGACAGCCCTTTGACGAAATAAAACATCGCCATACACTCAAAGAGGTTGGCGATGTCGCGGAAGGTCGGTATGATTGGAAGATTGAGAGAGGGCGAGGTGGAGTCACCCTATAATGGTTATTGCTTTTTTATTGTAAATTCCAACTTTTGAAGTCCCTTTTTATAAACATTGGCAAGGATGAGTGCGTAACGGACTTCTTCGCCGGATTGCATGGTTTGGATAATACGGGTAAACTCATCTTCGGGAATGACGCTTTTGAACATCGGACCATGTGAATCGTTGCGTATCAAACGAATGTCATCGGTAAACGGTGAAAAGACATACGAATAAGTCGCCTGATATGACACCGTCTGAAATTTAACCCAATTCGGGTCTTCTTTGTCAAGGACATCTTCCAACCAAATACGGGCGTTGTCGTATGACGGCAGCGATGAGCCATCGCCGTAATATATATTACCATCCTTATCAACAACGAACTCCTTGCTGATTGCGTACTTCTCGAAAGGACACAAATCATGGTATTCGATATCTTCTTCCGATGTTATCTCTTCATCAACCGGAACTTCTGGTTCCGTGACAACTCTGTCCTCAAGAATACGGATAAGCGAATAAGTACGGTCGGAAGCATCCGCAGGTGGATTTGCGAGGATTGTCCGCCTTACCGAGAGATAATACTCATGTCCTCTTACATAGGTAAAGCCCTCGATGCTGTTGAATCCGAGAGGTTCCCATACTCCGGGATTATCTTCCGACATGACAAGCATACACTCGATGGGATTCTCCTTCTTGTCGTCGCCCCATGCATACATCACGCCTGTTTCTGCTGAAATCTGCATTCTAATCTCTTTGACAGAATCTTTAGGCTCATCATCGTTACTACATGCTGTTAGTCCTACCACTGCAAACATAGCCATAAGCAGTATTCCGAAAAAGTCTTTCGTATTCATTTTTATCTTTTTAATTGTTAGCTATTATAAAAATGCAAAAACTATAAAAACATTGCATCTCGAATGCAACTTTTTATTTCGTATGTCTTGAATAAAGTTGCTCCAATCCACAATCCAAATACAAAGGTAGTGAATTTCCTATCAATGACCTTCTTCGCAGAGCAAAAATCAGAGTTTTAAGACTTATTTCATACGCCATTTGTACCCCTATTGGCTCTCAATGCGCAAAACATGCTAAAAATCAATCATGTCAAGCAATTCCCCGACAAGTCCTCTGCTGTTCTGCCCCCGTTCCGACAGACTTGCGGCAAAAGGTAAAAATGCCTACCGATTGTTAAGTTTTTGTTAAATTTTCATCTTCACACGCTTCTTCTTCCTATCCTCTCACTTCCTCAAAAAACAGCTTTTATACCCCGTTTCTCCCTTGCCGGATTTTTGTACCTTTATTTTCTTATATTGCTGATATTCAGCAACAAAAACTCTCTCATATGTATTCCACATGAACAGTGTGGTACGTCAGCTGCTGGAACAGAATACGGATGTGGTTATGGTGGATACGGGTGACTCCTACGAAGGTATATGCGGATATTACAAGGGTACATACATATCATACTCGAAGGAGAAGCCCATCTCCATGAATCCGTTCAAGGTTACTAAGGAAGAATATGAACTCAATTTCGGTGAGAAGAAGAACTTCCTTAAATCGCTGATATTCCTGATATTCAAGGGTAACGCATTTCCTTCCAAGATTGAAGACATGCTGATAAACCAGACCATCGTGGAATACTATGAGGCATATTTCAATCCGTTTGAAAGGTTCAGTGACAGTGAGCGTGAGGCTTTGAGACAGAAACTCTTGGTTGCCGCCAAGATGGAGGATGACTACGAACAGTACACGCACAGCATGGAGGACATCGACAGGCAGATAAATGCGGAAGAGGCGCAGGAAAAGCCAGAAAACCGTGCACTGCTGCTGCCTTCAGAAGTACGCCGTCTGAAGCTGATACGACAGTGCCGTTCACTGACTGCTCTGATTAATGATGAAGCGGCCACAGAATCGGAAAAGGAACGTGCACTTGCCATTATCGGTAAATATAAGAGGGAACTTTATAACAATTCCATGCTGATTAAGATAGACAGGCAGATTGACCACATGGAGGAACAGAAGCGCCGGCTGAAGGTTCAGGAGCTCTCGTTCAATTCCTATTATGAGTTTGCCCTGGAGCGCATTCCGCAGATTACACAGTTGGAGAAGATAAGTTTCAATATACATGACTTTGCAGCCATACTGAAACAGTTCTACCGTGGCGGCGAGCTGGAGATGACGCTGAACTCTGACCTGGACATTAACCTGTTTGACGAGCGTTTCATTGTATTCGAGATTGACAAGATAAAGGATGATCCGGTGCTTTTCCCGATTGTGGTGCTGATTATCATGGACGTGTTCCTGCAGAAGATGCGTATCAAAAAGGGACGGAAGGCTCTTATCATCGAAGAGGCATGGAAGGCAATAGCATCACCTACCATGGCGGAATATATAAAGTATTTGTATAAGACCGTCCGGAAGTTCCACGGAATAGCCGGTGTGGTTACTCAGGAGCTTAATGACGTGATTGATTCCCCTATTGTGAAGGAGGCCATCATCAACAACTCTGATGTGAAGATTCTGCTTGACCAGACCAAGTTCAAGGACAGGTATGAGGATATTGCAGCCATTCTGGGACTCACTGACATACAGCGTCAGCAGATTTTCACCATCAATGCGTTGAACAACCATGAGGGAAGAAGCTACTTCAAGGAGGTGTGGATTTGCCGGGGACAGCACTCGGATGTGTACGGTGTGGAGGAAGCACCTGAATGCTACTGGGCATATACTACTGAACGTACCGAAAAGGAGGCACTGAAGATTTATCTTGCCCGGTACGGTACGCTGCAGGAGGCCATCACACGTATTGAGGAAGACCGCAAGGCGGATGGAGGGCTTCTGTATCTGGAGTTTGCAAGAAAAGTCAACCAACATCAAAAAGTTATGTCACTATGGTAAAATTCAGATTCATGCTGATTGCGATACTGCTGGTATCGACATCAGCCAATATGTCTGCTGCATGGAGAATCGTATTCGACCGTAACTGTCTGAAGATTGTCCTGGCCAATACCGCTTCACAGAAACTTATCGAGGAGCAGCACAACCAGCGTGTGGATACCATTGCAGCCAAGAAACAGAAGGTGGAACTCTATACGGTAAGCATGGCTACAATGAAGGAATTATATAAGCTGAGCATGGAGAACATATCCGGTTTCGGGACTGAAAGTCTTTATTATAAGGAAATAGGCCTGTGCGCTCTGGATATTCTGCGAAATGTTCCGGTACTTGTCAGTACGGTAAACAGGGCCAAATTTTCAAACAAGCTGCTCTGTCTGAACGAACTCGGCAATCTTGTAGCGGAAACACAGCAGCTGGTCGGCAACTTTGTCAATATCGTGAACAATGCCAGAATTCCCAATCCGTTGCAGGGACAGGCAACTGCCGAAAAAAAGGATGACGGCTACAACCTGCTGGACAGGTATGATAGGCTGACACTGGCCAACAGCATCTATACTGACCTGAACAGGATACGCTACAAGGTGGAAGGAATGGTTCTGATGGCACAGTATGCCACTGCAAACGACCTCTTCTTTGCCATTGACCCTGAAGGATGGGCAAATGTGGTAACCATGAAAAATCATGTGGGAAATCTTGTACAGGACTGGAACGGCCTGGTTGCTTCAAATTATTAACCTTTCATATATCTCTGTCATGAAACTCAGGAATATAAGTATCATATCAGCCGGTATTATAATGCTGTTGCTGCCTGTAAAGGCTTCCGCTTTCATAATACCCAAAGACCTGCCGACCATAGAAGCACTCATTGCCCTGCACAAGGCCATAAAGAAGGACGAGGACAAGGCTCTGACAAGGGTGGCTACAAGCTATGGCGAGCAGTCGCTCATTGAAAAGGGTGCGGAAAAGTTCAATGATGTCCGGACCACTCTGGATACAAGGCTGAACAATGCCTATTCGTACCTGGTACTGGCCGGTGCCATTTCTTCAACGGCCAACTCACTGTATCAGCTGGTAACGGAATACAAGGACTTTACCGGCAATACTTTCAGTCATGTATCAAAGAAGCCTTTCGTAGCATGGTATTATGCCGATGCCGACGTGGCAATATCAAGGGAGATACAACACTGCTACAGACTGTATGCATCCGTAGCCGCTTCGGGTATAAACCTGATGAAGGCTTCCATGGATGAGAAGCTGAATCTGGTAATGACACTGAAGGCTTCCATCGACAGGGCAAGGTACATAATAGACAATGCCAACCTGTATTGTTTCCTTGTCACGGACTGCGGATGGAAGCCGGACTATATCTGGGAGATACTGAACTCCAATGTGAAGAATGAGATAGCTGAGCGTGTAATCAACAAATGGAATCAGGGATATGCAGGTTAAAAGAATATTTACAATAATCATGTGTCTGGCAGTATCATGTATCATATTTACATCCAATGCCCAAAGCATAGTAAGTGACAGTGAAAAGCAGAAGCAGTGGAAGTCTATGGAAAACGGTCCGTGGGATTTTGCTCCGGACTGGTATTACTTTTTCCTGCATAAGAAATACTCAGGTGCGGAAATGTACTGGAAATGGGACTGGTTCAACTCCGGATTCCGTGTCCGTTTCAAGGAACCAAAGTCTGATGTGAAGCGTATCATGCCGGTGCGTGTGACCGCCGAAGAGACGCAGAGGCAGAAAATCAAAAAAGTGGAGAGTGAGCGCAAATATATCGAGGAACTGTATAAGGAAGAACTGGCAAGGGAGGCTGACAGAAATGTTGACCTGATGTATGCCACTTACAAGAACGAGTTCAACCGTATGCAGGACTGTATCACGGACGGACTGCTCTACTGTATGCAGAAGAGTAACGGCAAGCTCCGCTATCAGGTGGACGAGCTGAGCCGCCAGAATGAAATACTCTGTGCGGATATAGCCTATATACACAAAACCGGTGTCGGTTATGGGCTGGAGAACGCCAAGCGGCAGAAGGCATACGAGGAAGCCAAATCCAGGATGGCAGAACTGGTCAACAGGACTGCACATCTTTGTGCCGTTGCTGCTACACATTATTGAAAAACAAGTAAAAACAAATAACATTTTAAGATATGGATTTATTGTTTATTCCGCTGACAATAGGCCTTCCGGCTATTGACGAAAGTCTGGAAAAGCTGCTGACGGCCATGGAGACATTTCCCAATGTGGCCGTTCTCGGTGATGCCGTTTCAATGGCAAAGGCTCTCGGTCTGTGCCTGGCCCTGTGTGTCGGTTCATACGAATGCTGGATGATGATGCTCGGAAGGCGTGGTATGGATGTCATGAAGCTGTTGCGTATCATTGGCATTTCCCTGTGTATTTCATCCTCTTCATGGATATGCTCGGCTCTGCAGGTTCCGGGAAAGAGTCTGGAGTCCGCTACATGGGCTATGGCCAAGGCAAAGAACAAGGAAGTGGCGACCTTCGAGCTGAAGGTAGCACAGAAACAGAGTGAATATCTCGACAGGCTGAGAACCGTACAGGACTCCATAGCCACGGCAAAGCAGGTGGCCGAAATCGGTCAGGATGCTGCATGGTGGGACAAGCTGATATATAATGTGGAGAATCTGGGCTCGACCATCAACAACTACGCCCAGAGGGCTGCTGTGGCGGCTGAGACGAAGGTCAGTGAATGGATAAACGATGTCATACGTTTTGTCGGGGAACTGATTTTCCAGATGTCGTATTACGGGATGCTCGTGGCACAGAGGATTTTCATGGCCATCATGATGATATTCTGTCCGATCATGTTTGCCCTCTCGCTGGCACCGCCATGGAACTCGGCCTGGAGCCAGTGGATGTCCAAGTTCCTTTCCCTCTCGTTATGGGGATTCGTGACCTATATGTGCATCTATTATATAGACTTCATCCTTCTTTATAACCTGCAGCAGGATCTGGTGGCATACGACCATCTGCTTCATGGCTCGGTAAACTCTTGGGAACAGATTGGCGCACTGGGACTGCAGGGAATAGGCTCCAACTGTATGTATGCCATGGGTATGCTCGTGGGGACCTATATCATACGCTTCGTTCCTGAAGTGGCTTCATGGCTGATTCCGGGAGGGGTAAGTTCGGGTACAGGTTCCGTTGCCGGTTCGGCTGCAATGGGTATCACCACTACTGCAGGTGCCATGGCCGGAGGTGCGGCAGGTTCTGCCATGAGAGGAACAGGTTCGGCTGTCAGGTCATTAGTCAAATAACTTCAAATCTTTTTACAATATGCTTATTGAATCCCTTGCACAGAAAACCAGACTGGCCATGATGACGGTATTTGCGGTAATCGGAGGCTGCACCGTCATCTGTGCCTTTACGGTCTGGTGCTGCATTTCTCTGGTCAATGAGGAAAGGCAGCAGATTTATGTACTTGACGGAGATATTCCGTTTCTTGCCGAGCGTGCACGGCTGGAAGCCAACTTCACCATGGAGGCCAAGGCGCACATACAGCTGTTCCACCATTATCTTTATATATGTTTTCCATCAGAATAAATCAGAAACAAAAGGAATTTATAATAGCTATATATCAATGTTTTACACTATTTTTCAAAACAGATGATAAATTCCTATTTTCGCTAAATCGGGTTAATTTTGTTACTTTATTTGCTACTATTTTGTTACTTTTGAAATTAGTTTATAGTTTTGTATCGGAAAAATGACTATATAGTAACAAAATAGAGTTTATATGACCGCTAAAAAATCGCATATCGCACTTAAATACAAAGAGATAGATAATGGGGAAAAGTCCATCTACCTTGACTATTACAAGGGCGGCAAACGCATCCGCGAAGCCCTCCATCTCTATTTGTTACCCGAAACATCCAAGAAGAACATCAGCGCAAACAAGCGGACGATGAAAGAAGCCGAGGCCATCCGTATCGAAAAAGAGAACGGATTGCTTGCCGTGCGTTTCGGCATAGAGACCAAAGAATCATCACCCATGCGCATAGGCGAAGCCATTGACGAATATGAGAAAATCATCTTTGATAAGGGAGATATATCTTCAGCCAATAATATAAGGTGCATGAAAAAGGCGGTGATGGCTTATCGTGGATTAGACACAAAAGTGGTTGACATTGATGAAAGCTACTGTGACGGACTGGTTGACTTTCTGCATAAGGACTATACTGCACAGTTCGGTAAAATCAGCATGACAACGGCAAGGGCGTTCATCTATCTTTTCAGCAGCACGCTCAACAACGCCGTTGCCAATGGTATAATAGGTGTAAACCCTCTCCGCTTTGTGAACATCCACGGGCGAATTACAAGGGAGCGTCCGTTGAAAAAGTTTCTGACCATTGACGAAATAAAGGCTTTGATGGACACACCCTGCCCTGTGATGTCAAGACCACAAGTCAAACAGGCTTTCATGTTGAGCATCTTCACTTATCTATCTTTTGCCGATGTCCTCTCACTAAAATGGAAAGACATAAAGACGAATGAAGGCAGGACAACCATTGAAGTGCATTCAAGGAAGTCATCCGTGCCGTTGACTGCGATATCAATGCGATGGTTGCCTGAAACGGCAAACCACCGCGGACTTGTATTCAAAGGATTGCCGAAAGGCACTGAAATCAGAAACATCCTGTCGCAATGGGGCAAGAACGCAGGACTGCACCAGCCGTTGAGTTTCCGGCTTGCGCAGAACACCTTTATATATCTATTGCTCACTACTGGCACTGACATAGGCACTGTCAGTTGTATGCTTGGGATGACACCCAAGACGATGAAAGGATATATGAAAATGGTTGCCGCAAGCCATACTGGAGATAAGAACAAATAACTCAAAACGAATAATCAATAAAAACATATCACCATGCCCAGACCCAAGAAAGTTATCAAGGCGAAAGAGCCTGTCCGTATCCGCTTCAAGGAGTTGCAGAACGGAAACAAGTCTATCTATCTGGATATTTACCGCAACGGGAAACGTACTTATGAGTTTCTCAAACTTTATCTCGTTCCGGAGATTGACCCGGCAAGCCGTGCCATGAACCAGCACAACATGGCTTTGGCGAACAAGATTAAGGCTGACCGCATCGTCGAACTTACCAATAATGAAAAAGGCGTTTCCAACGCGACATTGCGTGGCCGCATTAAGTTGTCTGAGTTGCTTGACCGCTATGCAAGATGGCTGGAGGACAACGGTAAGCACTCTATGATACGGGGTGTCAATTCCATACGGAAAGCTACATTCCAATTCCGTGGCGATGTTCCCATCAGGATGCTTGACAAGGACTATTGCATGGCTTTCATGAATTTCCTGCGGAACGATTACAAGGCACGGACAAACCGACCTATTTCCATGACCACCGCCACAGGGTATGTCACGGTGCTTAGTGCCATGCTGAACTGGGCTGTGCGCAACGACTATCTTTCCGAAAACCCGTTCACGCATATTGCAGCAGCCGACCGCATCCACCGCCCCGAAAGTAAGCGCGAGTTCCTGCAGATTGACGAACTGAAAAAACTCATTGCAACGGAATGTCCTACCCGTCCTGCCGTGAAGCAGGCTTTCCTGTTCTCGTGCTATTGCGCCTTGCGCATCAGCGATGTTGTCGGTCTGACATGGGGCGACATACACAAGGACGGCGACCAGTGGCGTGTGTTCACCGTCATGGAAAAGACCAACGACCCGATTTATCTGCCATTGTCAAAACAAGCAATGAAATGGTTACCGGAACGTGGCGATGCCAAAGACGGAGACAAGGTTTTCGACCTTCCTTCTGAAAGCCGTATCTGCATCATCCTTGACAAATGGGCGAAGGCGGCTGGCATAAACAAGCACGTGACCTACCATGTCAGCCGTCATACCTTCGCCACCATGATGCTTACACTGGATGTTGACATTTTTACCACAAGCAAGCTGCTCGGACACAAGAACATTTCCACAACGCAGATTTACGCGAAGATTATCGACCAGAAGAAAGACGAAGCTGTCAACCGTGTCAATGAAATTTTTAAGGACTAAACCTGATGTATGCGATGAAACGATTGTCCGATAACTTTCTTACAATGCTGTTACCGCTTACAGTGGTAGCCGCAACCGCATTCGGGTTGGTAGCTGCCGTTGCTTTCCGTATGGAAGCAACCACGGCTGCATTTGTCTTTACCGCCTTGTCAATTGTCGGTTGGATTGGACTGGTTATAGAATTTTTCCTTTTGTATGACATTATCATAGACAAATGGCTTTCCAAAGACCGTTCTGTTTTAACGGCCTCTTGGTTTGTGATTTCGTTGTTGCTTGCATTTATCCTCACGCCTGACAAACATCTGGACTGGAGCACGGTCATCGTCATGGTTTCACTTTTTGCCGTGCTTTTCCTGCTGCCCTACATCATCGGGATGGCTTACGGGAAGCAGGTTAAGTCGTGGCTGTTCCAACGGTGGAACAAGCTCATGCCGAAAAAACCGCAAACTACAAAAGAACAGACCGACAGCCATATCGAAACTGTACTTTCAATATCCGCATCATCAATGCCGATGAAGCAGGAGGATGAAATCAGGCACTACGACACCCTCGTTTCACAGCTACAACCTGAATTGGTAAAAAAGTTGCCCGAAGCGTTGCAGACCAACGATGCGCTGTTCTTACTCGTGCTGTTCCGGGAGGACGGTTATCTGGATGCGGACTTCCAACCGCTGATGAAAAAGGAGGATGACGAAATCAACCGGACGCTTTATGCCTATATCGCCAACGCGATGTGCGCAGCCCTCAAAATTAGGAAAGGGAAATGGGTAATCTTCGGGAAGTTCTGGCCGCTCAACAACGGCGCACAGTTGGCGAGCAACCTCAAGGCCGCCTCCAAAGACAATCCGTCCGACCACCAGCGGCATATCTCCAAACTGTTGCGCAAGGCTACACGTCTGCGACCGAGACTTGACACCTACGACCTTGAAGAGTTCAAGAAACTCTGACTGAATATTTTTATAAAATCATTTTTCTTGTTCCCGTCACTGCGAGCCAGCGGCGGGATTTTTCATGCCTGTCCGCAAACATCCGTACTTCTTTCCGCTCTTATGGATTGCCATGTAAGGACAATCCGGGATTATGGAGGGTTTAGAGTTCCTTTATACTTCGTTATGCACCGTTTATACTTTCATTTATAATTCACAAAATGCTTTGTTTGTGTCATTTACAAATGAGGTTTTCCAAAACATCCGCCATACATTTGCATTGTCGCCAAGACAAAGAAGCGACCTGAATATCCACTAAAAATATACTCACATGACAGAGCAACGAAAACTTTTAAGCACCAAGGAAGCCGCCGAGTATTGCGGTTTCAAGCTGTCCTACTTCCGAAAGCTGATGATGCGCCGGGCAATCCCGATGTACAAGCCGTGCGGCAAGCTGTGTTTCTTCAAGAGGGAGGATTTGGATGCTTTCCTCACAGGAGTACGCATCTCATCGCAAGGGGAAATCAATGAAGAAGCCGACCGCTACCTTGCCGGACGGAAATAAGCAACTTATTTTTTCACATCAAAAACAAATTGTATTATGGAACAGAGTAAGAACATGGAACAGGCCGGAGCAGCTTCGGCTGTTTCGACTGAAAAGAAAAACGAGAGCCGCAAACGTGAGATAAGCGGCAAGGACGTACAAGCTATCCGCACATTCTTGGAGAGTGTGGGCATCTACGAGGCGGACGCACTGCGTGTGGGCATAGCCATCGCCGACGGCAAGGCTACGGCAGAGAGCATTTCAGCGGACGACCGTCTTGCGCTCAACCGCTATCTCAACAGCGGCACGGACAACGAGCGGCTGACAGCGGACAATGCACAGGGACATCGGTTGAACCGGGCGTTCGGATTGCTGGAGCGTGTGACGGAGTTTTGCGACAAGCGGCAGTTGGTGACGGTCAACAAGGCGTTGCTTTCCATTGCGGTGAATGCCACGGACATCAGCCGTGCCGTATCGAGTCTTGACAAGCGGCCTGCATCCGGACAACCGTTTCCGGGCAGCACTAACGGCAACGGAGTAAACAAATGACCGTATGCAAAAAGTGGAAAGGTGTATGCCCCGTGGTAACGCAGCCTGTTTTTCTTCCCTTATTTCGGGATGATACGCATTGGCTGACTGATGCAAGTAATTGGCAAGCCTAACACTTTTCATGCGCCGTTCAAAACAGAAAAGCCGTGCAGGGTACAACAAAAACCAAGTCGGTGTTTCCATGCCGATACCTGTACGGCTTCATTCCATTCAGGAAAAATTAGTATCACACTTATAAAGTCAAAGATTTATGGACAAGGAAACATACAGATTCATGTACCCGACAGGGATTGCATCATTCTCTTTCCGATTCTCCGACCGTGCTCTGCAATGGCTGTGCGGAACAACTACCGATGACAATGGCAGGAAAACAAGCAACTTCACATTGTTTGGCGACCTGCTGGCAAGGATGGCATTAACGGACAGTGTTGCCAATGGCTTCCACAGACCGCTTATGCTTTCCGCAGGTCAGGCGCAGTATTCCGAAGAACAGCTTTCTTCGCAATGGAACATGGGCAGGAAGCGCATACGCAACCTGCTTGCCATGCTTACTGACATGAAGGTTATCAACACCTGCCGTTCAAGGGTTGCATCCGTGATGACCTTTCCGTGCCTGTTTGAGTGGAAAACAGCGGAGAATGGCAACATATCCAACCCTGTTATTCCTCACGAACAGAGGGAAGAATAAGAACAGTCAAAAGCCGAGCCGACGGCGGTACTGTGAAAACAAACGCTTACCGTTGTTCCATTATCCGGCACTCCACTGGCACCAGTCTGTTTTGGCTGTGGCAAGCGGACGGGTGGATTGGCATGGAGCGGTAGCGTTCAGTTGCGAGGTATGCCGAGGTATTACCGCCTGCGGACGGCAACACCCCGACGTCCTCGCAACAGTCCGGCAGACTGTTGTCCTTGCCGCTCGCAGGCTCGCAGCTTCCCTCTTTTAGAAACCGTTTCACGACTATTCTACTTAATTGGTATATGACACACGAAGAAGATACCTTCAATCAGGAATCAAGGCAAAAGAAGCCCGTCATAAGGCGTGACAGGGTGGTTGTCACCAAGGTCACGGAACAGGAGCTTTCGCAAATCAAAAGCACCGCCGACCAGTGCGGCATGACACGCAGTGACTTCATCCGTGCAAGGGCACTCGGTTACAAGCCACGGCAAAGGCTTTCCGACAGGGAATTGGACGGGTTGCGTCAGCTTGCGGCCTGCCGCACGGACATGGTGAACTTCGCCAACGCCCTGCACGGACTGAGCGACAACGAGAAGATACGCCTGTTCCGGCACGAAGAGACCATGCTCGAATGGTACGAGAAAGTGGCCCATGTCACGAATCGTGTCGCCGACTTCTTGCAGTCCGCACAGACGGCGAACAGCTATCCGGCAGGGACAACAAACCAAGGAACAAAGGAGGACGGCGCATGATAGCCAACGCAAAGGCGGTAGCCCACGGCATAAGGGCGATGCTCTATGTATCAGGAGAATCGAGGAACAAGAAGCATCCCGAAAAGATAACGCGCATCTGCGACAACTTCATGCCGCAGGGCATGGACGCTACGGGTATCTGGACTGAAATGAAGTTCGCCACCATGAACCGCCCCAACATCAAGAACAATGTCATCCGTATGGAGATTAGCCCGGCAATGGAGCATACCGAGGATTTCACCTTGGACGACTGGCGGCAACTTTGGTATGACTTTGCTGCGGCTTTTGACAGCCAAGAGATACGTGACAAGGACGGCAAGACCGTTTCTCCACACACCAACGTATCGGGCAGCAAGTCCTCCGTATGGTTGCACGAAGAATCCAAGAGCGGCATACCGCACCTACATGCCGTTGTCTGCCGGGTGGACGAGGACGGGAACATCAACAACGACCACGCCATCCACCTCCGGGCGCAACGGGCGGCTGAAAAGGTTGCAAGGCAAAGGGGCTGGACTACCGCCATGCACATACACGAGACGAACATTCCACAGGTCAGTGCCGACTGCATGGAAGCCCTGCGTGAACTGGACGAATGGTCATGGGACGGTTATAAAAAGCTGCTTGCCGCCAAAGGCTACGAACTGCATCTGCGCAAGGACAAAAAGGACATGATACGTGGCTATGTGCTTTGCAAGGGCAACACAAGGTTCAAGGCATCGGAACTCGGAAAGGGGCGCAATCTGACCGCATCACGCATCAGGCAGACATGGGAGAAGCTGCATCCCGAACAGGACAAACAGAAAGCCAAACAAGCAAGCCCGACACCCAAACCGACCGCCACACCGACCCCGAAACCTACCGTACCCAATACCGCAAAACAAAAGCCACAGCCCGTTATACGGCTGCGCAACACGGTTTACGAGGACTACACAGAGTATAAATCAAACCGCCTGTCCACGGAGTTTGAGCATGACGGAAAGACCTACAAACGCTATCTGCCCGACAAGGTGATTGACTTCTTCAACAACGAGTTCGATTATCAAGAACTTACCAACTGGCAGGACTTGCAGAACTTGGCGATGGCTTACTTCACTCTTATAGCGTCACCCTACGAGGTGACATCCGGCGGCGGTGGAGGCGGCTCGCAGTCCGACCTCAAATGGGGGCGCGACCCGGAGGAAGACGAGATTGAATTTGCCCGCCGTTGTGCGCGTGAGGCTTCGCACAGGCTCGGCATACAGAAGAAATCAGGAATGAAACGCAAATGACAAACCCAATAAACAACAGAGGATATGAAACAACCCGATACTGCCGCCTTGCGTGAGCGGCTTGCCAATTATACGCCTGAAGATGAAACAGACCGCCGGATAGCAGAGCTGCACGACCTGCTGAAAGAAATCAGTGCCGTCAAAGATAGCATGACGGACATCATTACAGGCTTTACCCATGCCGTTGCGGATTTGCAGAAGAAGGACATCGGCGCACGGGTGCATCCCGACACCCTGAAAGCCCTGAATGAGATTTGCACAAATTTTGTCGTGGAGGTCGGCAAACAACTGATGGCTCATCGAGACAAGCAGCTTAAACTGCAAAAGGAGCATGAAGAACGGATTGCACGTATGCTGGAAAAGAACAAAGGCGTGTGGGTGTCAGATGGGTGGATGAAAATCCTGATAGTATGCATCCTTTTATATACCGGCATATCCTTTATTCATAGCTTATTGTAAAACCTTCATCTGCCCTTGTACCAAAATGAATCCAGTGCGGTTGGCTAACTTTGTGGCAGCTTTGAATAAAACGGTTGCAGGTCAGATGAAGAAATGCTATCCTGAAATGGATGCTAGTGAGGTCAGACCGTTTGCTTGTGTATCTTTTACCCGGAAATCGTTTGTTTATTTTCCGGACGTGAAGATGCATCAGGAGGTGTTTTTGGAGTCATATATAAAACTTGTCAGGCTAAGGGAATTGCATTTATTGTAGTACTAAATCTTTTTTCATAATCAGAGAAAATAAAAGTAGGAAGAAAACAATCTTTATTTTCCTCCTACTTGATTTCCCAATTCTATGTTCTCATTCTATGTTTATCCCGTACTTATATTTCGTGCCTGCCTCCCAGTAACTCTTCACCGTGACAAGGGAGCAGGATTCAGCACCGTAGCGGTAAAGGTCATGTGGATAGCGTATGGTTGAATTGTATATCGCTTCATGATGTTTGGTGTTTGGGGTTATTGTTTCGTCAGCGTAGGCAGCTTTCCGGTGAGTTCGTAACGCCACTCTGAGTCTACACTCTTCAATGCGGCGTTCATGGCATCCTTGGCTCCTGACCAGTTACCGTCCGTCACCTGTGTGGTTCCGCCGGTGCCTACCTGGTCTTCACCGATGCCTTGTGTCTGGCCGTTGTCTCCCCAGTAGCAGGCGGTGATGATACCGCCACCAATCATGGAGTCCTTGAAGTTCCGTCCCACCACGCCGCCTGTGGTTCCGTTCGGACCGTTGATATTCCTTTTGGCATGGTAGCAGGCGGTCAGGGTGCCTAAATTGTTGCTTCCCGTTACGCCGCCTACATAGATGGTGCCGCTTCCGCTACCGGTCACGCTGCCCGTGGCATAGCAGGCGGTCAGGGTGCCACCTCCGTTGTATCCCACCACGCCGCCGGCATGGGAGTTGTTCGTACCGTCGTTTTCAACGGTCACGTCGCCCGTGGCATAGCAGGCGGTCAGGGTGGCACCGGAATTCGTTGCACCTGCCACGCCGCCTGCCCGCTGCGTTCCCTTCACTGTGGCCGAGGAACTGCATCCGGTGATGGAACCGCCCTGTTGATAGCCCACCACACCGCCTACGTCGCTACCGCTGACGCTGCCCGACACCGAGCAGTTTTCAATGTTGCCGCCAAAGCTCCATCCCGCCACGCCGCCGACGAACGTGCCACTTGTTATGTTTATTTCTGTCAGCACCACGTTCTTCACCGTGCCTTTGATGAAGCCGAGCAGACCCGTATATCGGTCACTTCCCGTAACGGTCAGCCCCGTGATGGTCTTGCCATTGCCGTCGAAGGTGCCGGTGTATGGTTGGCTTTCAGTGCCTATCGGCGTCCACTCTCCCGTCAGGGTGAGGTCTGTGTCAAGGGTGATGTTGATGTCGGTCTTGCCCTCTTCGTTCACCAGCTTGGCTACATTTTTCAGCCCATCGGCGGTGGTGACGGTGTAGCTGCCGTCGCCCTCTATGGTGTATCCCGGGTCTTTTGCCGCAGCGAGGGAGACGGTGTAGGTATATTCCTCGCCCGCCTGCCAGTCGGTATCGTTCTTCATCTTATAGACGAAGACCTTGCCGTTGGTGAATTTGCAGGTAATGAATGTCGTGCCCGTTGCCACACTTTGCGGGGCGACGAGGGCGGTGTAGGTGTCGCCGCCCTTGTCATGCGGGGCGATTACAGCCGGGTTGCCATTCTCGGTGGAGAGGTCCGTCAGCGACACGGACTTCAGCCCCTCGGTGTAGTCCGTCAGAACGACGGTCACCCGTGCCGTGCGGTGGGTGAAGCGGAGCGTGGGGTTGCCGTAGCTCACCGTCTGTTCCTCGGCTACGATGAAGTCGCTGCCCTCGAAGTCTTTCCGGGCACTTTGGTCGGCAGCTACCTTCACGGCAGGCGGGGTTGTCTCGCCAGCGGTGTAGGGCCACCAGGCGGTGACGAGGCGGTCGGTGTGGTTGGTCCAGTAGTGCGGGTCATCGGAGGTCAGCATGGCGCTGGTGTTGTCGGAGGTGGAGGGCGTCACATTGTATGCCTTCACCGTGCCGTCCATCCTGACTGCCACGCTCTGCACGCCCTCCCAGTCGCCGTCCACCGGGGCACGGGTACCGGCGGTGGCTGTCGCGGCGGGGTTCAGCCCCGTGGCGGTGAAGACGATGGGTGTGCCTTCCGCCCCTTCCGGCAGGAAACCCGCTTCGTCCTGCGTGCAGGCGGCAAGGCCGAGCAGCAGGGCGATGGCCGCGGATGTATAGATTGTTTTACGTTTCATGATGCGTGTTGTTTAGGGGTTGTTATTGTTTCTTTTGCAGTACGGGCAGGTCGTCGGGACCGAGTACCCACTGGTAGTCGTTGCCGGTGAGGGCGGCGTTCATGCCATCCACGGCTGTCTGCCAGTTTTCATCGTCGTTGACCTTTGTAGTTTCGCCTGTACCAGAAAACAGTCCCGATAAGGCATTTCCACCCCAGTAGCAGGCGGTGATGGTGCCACCAGCGTTTTCCCACCCTATGCCGCCGATTTGAGTATAACCAGCCATATCTTGTCCACTTAATGTTCCGTTGAACCAGCAGGCGGTGATGGTGCCGTAGTTGGTCCACGCTATGCCTCCGACACCGGAATTGGCTGATTTTATCGTTCCCGTTGCGGAGCAGGCGGTAATTTTGCCGTGATTGGACACCGCTATACTGCTCGTCAGACCGTATTTTATCACATGGAATGCCACATCTAATTGTAGGTTTTTCACCTCGCCGTTGTCGCCGATACAGCCAAACAACGCAACAGCCTCATACGTCATCGTGCCATCTGTAGTGGTGGCAAGTCCCGTGATGCGGTGTCCCTGTCCATCTAAGACTCCTTGATAGCCACCACTATATCCATATTTGTCTATCGGCATCCAATTCTTGCCCGTCAGGTTGATGTCGGCAGTCAGGGTGCAGTTGATGCTGAGGTCTTTTCGTGTAGCTTCGTTCCATGCCATCAGGCCGTCTGCGTTATAGACCGTGTAGGTCTTGGTGGTGGTGTCGTAGTTATAGCCCAAATCCTCGGCTGCGCCGCTCTCGCCTTGGCCGGGTTCCCAGCCGCCGATGGTGCAGCCCTCCAGCGTCAGGCCGGTGGCGTTCACCTTGACGGTGTAGGTATAGCGGTTGCCCGCCTCTAATACGACGTCGTTCTGCGGGCGGAAGTAGAAGGTTCCGCCGCCAAGTTCCACGCGGATGAACGGCTCGCCTTTCGCAACGGTCTGCGGGGCGGTCAGTGCCTCGTAGCTGTTGCCGCTTGCGTGGTAGGTCTTAATGGCGGTCGGGTTGCCGTTATCGGCTGACAGGCTCACGAGGCTCACCGTGGCACCGTCCACGCTCGTGAATCCTGTGCCGGGCTTCAGTTCGATGGCCACGCGTGCCGTGCGGTGGGTAAATTCAAGAGTCGGGTCGTCAAATTTTACCGTCTGGTTTTCAGCAGAGATAAAGTCGCTGTTCTGGAAGTCTGCCAACTTGCTCTGGTCTTCGGCCACCTTCACGGCAGGCATCCGTGTGATGTCAGCCTTGTCGAGGGGCCACCATGCCGATACGGTAATCGGGTCGCGGCTGGTCCAGTAGTGCGGGTCGTTCTCGCATGAGAGCGTGGCGCTCTTGTATCCGTCGGCATCCGTAGCCGTTATGGTGTATTCCTTTACCGCGTCGCCCATCTTGAGTGCCACGGTCTGTACGCCCTGCCAGTCGCCGTCCACGGTGGCACGGGTGGATGGGGCTGCCTGCGGCGTTGCCTCTACGGACAGTCCGGTGGCACGGATCACTACGGGATATTCACCTTCGGGCAGACGGTTGTCGTCAGCCAGTTCGTCCTGCGTGCAGGCGGTGAGGGCTATCAGCAGCGCGGTGGCTGCGGGGATAAATAATCTATGTCTCATAATTCTTCATTCTTAATTCTTCATTGTCTTACAGGTCAGCACCCACTTCTCCGCCGTCTACATCGTTCCACTTTGCAATGGTGGCTTCGCTGACTTCAAGGTTTTTGTTGCGTACCTTGACGGTATAGGTATAGTTGTTGCCCGCCTGCAGTGCGCCTTCGGGCACGGTGAGCGTGGCACGATAATTCTGACTTCTGTAATTCACAGTCAACGGCAGGGATGCAGCTGTCTGCGGGAAGAGGATGACCGATGACGTGAGGTTGCCGTCGGCCAGCTCCATGGTCAGTTCTCCGGTCTGTGCCCCGTCGTCTGCGGTGGCAATGCCGTCGGCCGTGTTGAACGTACCGGTGAGTTTCAATCCGTCCAGCGTGTAACGTTCAGGCTTGATCATACTGAAATCCACGCCGTCGCCCGCCTCGAAGGTAAGGGTTATCTGGCTCATGCGGTGGTGGAAGGAGTTGTCTGCACCGCCATCCTTCGTTTTGTCGGTGAAGCTCACTACCGGGCTGTTTTTGTCCCCCGTGGCTCCTGAAGCAAAGAGGAAGTCGATGGCAGGCTGGTTCTGCTGCGCCGTGGCATCGGTCGTGGCTGCGAGGGTGCCTCCCGCCGCGTTGTACGGATAGTAGGCGCGGAAAGTATGGGTCTTTGCATCTTCGATATAGATGACCTTTTCTTCTGCCTCAAATTTCCCGTTCTTCAGGATGAAAGGCACGTTACCGTACTGGGTGTCGTTGCCGATGTCGGTGACGCCGATGCGGTCTCCGTTATCCCATGTGGTTCCGCTGGCGCGGGTGGCGGGGGCGATGTCGGCGATAAACCGGGCGGCCACGGGACCGTCATTGTTCAGAATCTCGTTGTCGTTATTGCAGGCTGCCAGTGCGAGGGCGAGCGCCGCAAGTGCAAAAAATCTTGTCTTCATTATATCTGTCATTTTATTAGTTACAAATCGGCATTTACATCATCACCTTTCACTTCTTCCCAGCCGGTAATTCCGGCTCCGTCCACTTCCATGCCTTCGGGAGTCTCAACCAGCGTTCCGCCGAGGGTCAGCGATTCGCCCTTTCCGGTGTTGAACTCCTTGAGAGCTTCCGTAAGGTCGCTTTTCAACGTGGTGGGGGTCGGGTTGCCGTCAGCATAGCGGATTTCGCCCGTCAGCAACTGTTCCGTGCCGGTCACACCCAGCAGCCGCACCGTGGCTTTCCACTTGCCGGCATCATCACCTTCGGTTATCTTGGTGAAGGGCAGTACGACGCTCGAAGCGGCTCCGTAGGTATCGGTTGCGAAGTCGAGTGTTCCGGCTGCACCCGTCAGATGGGCAATAATCTCCGTGATGCGTCCGGCGGCATCACCCGTCGGTTCGACGACAAGCGTCAGCTCGCGTACCTGCTGCTTCATTGCGGCGGTCAGCGGATAGTCCTTGTCTTTCTCGATGCTCAACTGTTCCGTATAGGTGAAGAACCATCCCGGAGTATTGTTTACAAAGGCATCCGTGCCTGCCCGGTTTCCCGTGGCTGCGGCAACGGTGGCGGTGGTGCCGCTTACCGTGATTCCTTCAGCCGGGTTCCACACCGCAAGGGTGTAGCTGCCCGGAGCAAACAGATGGTCGGGGGCATGGGTGGCGGAAGTCTCCGTACCCGTGTAGTCGCCCATGGTGACCGTCCATGTGGCAGGTATGTCGATGCCCTCACCGCGGGCCGACCAGTCGGCTGTCACCGCAATCTTCCCGTAGTCGGGATGCGGCGTGTCATAAAGCGTGTCCTTCACGCAGGAAGAGAGCAGCACGGCGGCTGCCATTCCCATCATATTTATATATTGTCTTGCTTTCATATTCGATTCCTCCGAGTTAGAATAACTTCCATACCAATGTCACACCGGCATTGATGGGGCCCCACCAGTCCTTTGTCTCGTTGCCACGGCGTACGCGCACACCGTCGATGACTTCATATTTCTCATAGTCGGCATTCAGGTAGCCCAAGCCGAGGTTGAAATCAAGATCTAATGCCTTGTTCAGCCGCAGCCGGTAGCCGGCAGTGATGCCGCCACCCATCAGGTCGCCCTGCTTGCCTGTTTCGGAGAGCTTGTAGTTGAACTGTCCGGCCTTGAACATAGCACCCAGATACCAGGCTTTCTTCTCGCCCATGTAGTAACGCACTTCCGGAGCCACTTCCCAGAGTGCATAGCGGCGGTCTTTGTCGCTCCAGCTCCAAGAAGTCCACGAGCCGTTTACGAGGATTCCCCACGAGGGATGGACGCGCCACTCCAAGCCCAAGTCGGGGGTGAGTGTCGCCCAACGCAGCAGGTTGGCACGCAGGGCAAAATGGTAATGGGCAGATGATGGGGATTCCAACGGAGTGGCAGTTATCTCTTGGTGCTGTTCAGCTTGCCTTGCCGCCTGTTCTTTGGCAGGTCTGTCAGCTTCCGCTTTTTCGGTAGCGTGGCGTGCTTCTTCAGCCTTGCGCCGTTCTTCAGTAGCTTTGCGTTCCTGTTCGGCTCGTTCGGCGGCAAGGCGTTCTTCCTCTGCCTTGCTTAGCCCTTCCGATTCAGTGGCGGATGCTTCCGGTGCAGGTACTGTCAGACGGACGATGACTAAATCACCGTCGGCAGCATGGCTTTTGGCGTGGGGCTTGGTGATGAAACATTCCTCTTTGATTCCGCCGCGCACAATGAGTTCCGATTTCACACGGTTGGAACGGATGGCGGCCATCCGCAGGTTTTCCTTTTCGCTGTCAAGGGAATTGCAGTAGCCGTCCACATAGAGCGGAAGACTGCCGCTGAGTATGCTGTCCTTGTTCCGGCGCACGCATTCCAGCAGCCGGGCAAGTTCCCGGTCGTTGCCGTCAAGCGGCACATAGAACATATCCTTCTGTGGTACGAAACGGAAGGTGTAGGTGGTGTCCGCTTTCTCTTGCGCAAAGACAGGTACAATTACTGCCGTCAGCCACAGAAATAGGGTGAAAAATAGGATTTTTTTGCTCATATAAACTTGATTTATTATCAGTTGCCATCCACAAAATTATGGAAAAACATCTGTCGCGCAAAATGCTCCGCCGATTATTTTCAGTCAATAATCAGCATTTATAGAATTTGTTGTATGAGCACTTTGCAAATTGTTATATGAGCACTTATTTTTGTTGATTGAGCACTTTTTGTTGATTGAGCACAAATCCGCAACCCGTGTATCTGGCTATGGTTTTCTCCATTTGGCGGGTGTGCATCCTTCCTTTTCAGTGAACGACTTGATAAAATAACTGCGGGACAAAAAGCCTGACGACTCCGCGATTTTTTGTATGCTCATTTCCGGATGCTCCTTCAGCATGGTCTTCGCGTATTCCAACCGAAGGCCGGTTATCCATTCGCAGAATGTCGCATGATATTTGTCCTTTATGTAAGCATTCAGATAAGTCCTGTTGGTGCCGAGCGTTTTCGCCATGTCCTGTATGGTGAATCCGGATTGCGTATAGCTCTTGTTTTCCAGCCAAGGCATCAGGCTGCTTTCTATGCCGTCGAAATATTTGGGTGATTCCTTTTCTGTTTCCGTCTTTTTCTTCTCATCATCCGCCGCGTTCTCTATCTCCAGCGTACGCTCCACCTGCTCATAGAATATCATGTAGTTCTGGTAGGAATAAAACAGATAGCCGTAGAACGGGATGGATGACAGAATCCAGATATAAACGTATTTGTCAGGCAGGAATGTGAGCAGTCCGCATCCCACGCCGAATATGACAGCCCACCATGTGAAAATAGAAAGCCACTTGATATACGCGCCTATGTCATCCGAATACGTTTCGTTGAAAATCCTGATGGCACGGTTATATGCCAGAATAAGCCTGCGGGCCAAGACGAATCCATAAGTGACCAGCCACGCAGCCAGAGCAAACAGCGCAATTGTCTGCAAAATCCCTTCCGGCAACAACATCAGCACGATGCAGGAAAGGATGGAAAAAATGACCCAAAGGCTGATATGCGTCCGCAAACGGCGCTTTGTGATGTAAAAGCGGTCCAGCAATGTCGTGAGTGCCGAGCTGAAAAGCCAGTAACACAGGAAGTAGGTCGAAAGGTTCATCAAAATGGCCGCATTGGCGTTCTTGAACCGGATTCCAAAAAAGAAATGCACCGAATAATTGGCGGCAAGCAGCAGCAATGCTATCCCTATGATCCGACGGGAGCGCAGATAATTTCCGAAAATGACTTTTTCCGGTATTTTGGCCAACAAAAAATAAAAGCCGAAGAACAGCATCAACGGCAACGCAATGAAAAGCGAAAATTCGTATATTGTATAATCCATTATTACCTTGTTTTTTGTTAATATCTCAGGCTTGCAGAAAGATTATCGGTTACTTTCCCACTTGCCGGGTACAAAATTACAAGGTTTTTCCGTTATTCTGAATATTGGGGAATATGTATTTCAAAAAAGAATTCAAAAATAATAATTAATATGGCTAATAGTCAATAAAATAGGGCCGTCCAAGCTTGCCCCATGATGAGAATAACGCATCAAAAAACAATTCGTGCATTGGCTAATCCTTGATTCTATTGATGATTTCTGAGGCCGGAATGTCACGCATAAGCGTGAACCCGAACCACTTTTTGCCCAAATCCTTAATCGATGCCCCGATGTGGTACACTTCGTCGTCTATAAGCAGAAAACGGTCATGCGCTTTGTTTAACCGCTCTATCCTGACTGGCGGATATTGAGCGTTGTGACGGTCAACATCCAGTTGGAACCGGTCGCTTACACGTTGTGTGTAGATAGTGGCAGTCACTCCTTTTTCCCTTTTGTCGAGCAGGGTCAGTACCGTATCATCCACATAGTTATCAATCAGCGCAATGGTGCGTTTTGCCTTTCGTATCAAGTCAGATACAAAACGGTAAGCATCAAACACCTGCCCGTCGTAGAATATACCCTGCATGGGAGGAATATTGGCTTCCAGTCGTTTGAACACCTCGTCGATGCGCTTGTCCGTCACCTCCTGATGCCGTTTCATTTCAAGCTGATGATATTCTATCGTTTCAAGCCGTTGGAACAGTTGGGCATTGGTAGCGATGAAACGGCGCATGGACACAAAGGCTCTCATGATGCGGATGTTCACTTCCACCGCAGTCTGTGATTTCAAGACGGAGCTAAGCATGGCGATACCTTGTTCGGTGAAAGCATAAGGCAACCTTCTGTCGCCACCCCAACTTGAAGTCACATTTTGTGATTTCAAGATTTCAACATCTTCTTTGTCCAGTTGAAACATGAAGTCGTCAGGAAACCGCTCGATATTACGTTTTACTGCCTGATTCAATGCTCTGGTTTCCACACCATACAACAAAGCCAAATCCCTGTCAATAATAACTTGCTGACCTCTGATTACTCGAATCATCGGCTGTATATCGGCAGCCATAGGTGACTGGTCGCAATTTGCGACCGGTTCATTTGCCTTGTCCTCTATCTTTTCCCTGTCTTTAGCCATACCTCTTTTACTACTTAATTTCATTCAGGTTTTTGATAATCTCAATGCCCAATGCATTTTCAATCTTGCAGATGGTTTCCAACGACATATTCTTTTTCCCTTTCAACACCTTGGATATGTACTGCTGGGTGCAGCCCATCTTTTCGGCAAGCATTTTCTGTGTCAAGCCAAGTTCCGACATCCGTTTGGACATGGCAGCGGCAATCCATTGAGAATACTGCGCCCAATCCTTTATATCCTGTTCCATCCTTTGCGCTTCCGGCACCGAAGCAACGGAAAGCGTTTTATCTGCCGTTGTGTCCATTGAAATACATCCTTTTCCTGTCTTGATTGCAAAGGTACAATAATTATCCAGAACCGAACAACCATAGGGTTGTGTTTTTACAGAATAGTTAAATGCTGCGTTGCACCTGAATCTTTGATTCAGGAAGTCGATGCATTAGACACCCCCTCTTTCGCACCCATCAGGCAAGTCTGGCAAACATTCCTTTGAGTTCTCATAAATCACCTATGTTGTTTCTGTCTTGTTACTTCAAGAAATAGTAATAAGTGCTATTTACTGTAATACAGTTGATTATATCGTTATATAAAGAAAGTCCACCAGTATTTCTTCAACCTGCCGCCCGACAACGACTATATCAAATGGACGGTAGGGAAAGCAATGTATATGGCTGACGGGACTGCGCTGAAACAGAAACAGGCCATGGACGAGAACGGTTTCTACTCTGACATCATTTCCTCTTCGGCTGTCTGCACCATCATGTGTGACTCCATTCAGTTTGACGAACATGAACGGAAGTTTACCTATTACGGTACGCAGCTTATCAAGCGCAGGACCAGGGACATCAGACGCTCGATGGTGACAACAGGTTACATCGAGTCCGTACCGAGGACAAGGAACAATCCGCACGGTCTGCTCATTACCGGCTGGAGGACTCTTGAAAACAGGGATTTGGACTATTGATATACTGATATTATGAAATCATTCAGAAAAAAGATACAGGAAAGCCGTCTGAAAACGCATCTGCTTGTCAGGTCGTGGTTGCAGCCCAAACTGGGTGTCATCGGAACAAGATACCGTCTGGCCGCAAGAATCAGACTGGCCAACAGATGTGCGGCTAAACATCCGAAAACGACATTCGCAGGTGTAGCGGGAACGCTGCTTCTGCTACTTGTAAGTACCGTAGCCATAGATTCCGGCAACGGGAAACAGAGTGAGCCAGATGTCAGTTCGATAGCCGCAATGGAACCGGTGTTTCAGGGATTCCGTACCATCCAGGCAAACAAGGACATTCACCGCAGTGTATTGACGGACATGACGGTAAAGGGACAGTTACTGCGTCATGAACTGGACTCCATGATTGCCATACCAGTAAAGAGTCGTGAGGATTCCTTGCGGATCATCCTCAAATACCGGCAGCTGGAAAATATAGTCAAATCCATTAAAAACAATGATAACCCATGATTAAGATTAATTTCAAACAGCCCAAGTATATCTTTCCGCTGGTCATATTCGTTCCGCTGTGCGCACTGGTATACTTCGTGATGCAGACCTTCTCCGGTAGTGAGGAAACTGCCGGAACGGTAGCTACAGACCGTATCAACATGGAACTTCCCCAGGCCAATGCCGAGGAAGCCGGAGACAAAATGTATGAGATGTCCAGACGTTTCGGTGACGAGGATGCCTTCACAGCCGTCAGCGGTATCGGGGAGGAAGAACAGAAGAAGGAGGAACTGGAACACGGCTACAGCGAAGAGGAACTGAACAGACTGGATGCAGCTGAAGCTGAAAGACAGCGACAGCAGAGAGAACTTGAAAAACTGGAGCGTTCCCTTGCAGAATCAAGAAAGCATATCAATGCATATGCTTACGGAAACGGTCCTTCGGAAAACAGTGAAACGGGTTACGGAGGTATGGGCTATTCCTCACAGGACGAGTTCGCACGTGACCTTGAAGAGATTCAGCGGAGGAGCTATGAACGGCAGAAGGCCATTGAAAGCGGACTGGGTATCAAAGACCCGGAAGCAGAGGAAGCTGAAAGAAAGCACAGGGCTGATTCCATAGCTAAAGTACGTCAGGAGGAAAGGGAACGCAACCGTCCGAGTCTGGTAATCAAGTCCAATGACACCAATGCCGAAAGATTCAATACGGTTACTACTCCGGATGAATTTGCCGAGAACAAGCTGATACGTGCCATGATTGACCAGACTACAAAGGCGCATGAAGGCACACGTCTGCGATTCAAGCTTATGGACGATGTGACGGTAAGCGATACAAAGCTGAAAAAGGGAACTTACCTCTATGGAACGGTAACAGGTTTCGGTCAGCAGCGTGTCAGGGCTTCCATAACCAGTATCCTTATCGGCGACAGGTTCATCAAGGTCAAGCTTTCTGTATTTGACAATGACGGTATGGAAGGCTTCTATGTTCCTGAATCTGCATTCCGTGATTTCATGAAGGATGCCGGTTCCAACACGGTACAGCAGAATATCAGCTTTGAATCCAGTGACGGTTACGGTACAGGTATTTCGACTGAGGCCATTGCACTCCAGTCGCTGCAGAACATGTACAACTCTGCTACCTCTGCAATATCTTCCAATATCAGAAAGAACAAGGCGAAAATCAAGTACAATACCATTGTTTACCTGATAAACTCGGAGGATGCGAGATAATATATCTGAATACAGCAAAGAAAATTATAGTAACATTTTAATATTCCAATATGAAAACCAGAATTTTTCTGATAACATGCCTTATCACAGGCATAGCCGTACATCTGTCGGCTAACGAGAAGATATACATCAACCGGGAAGTGACCACGCACATTGTCATGCCCGAAAACATCAAAATGGTGGATATTTCCACTACTAAAATTATAGGCAATCAGTGTACAGATAATATCGTCCGCATCAAGCCTTATCTGGAGAATGATTCCATATTATCTGAAGGTTACAGGGAAAACGAACTGCTGGGTACACTAACCATTATCGGTGAGCGTCATATTGCCCAGTATGACATCCTCTATACCGAATCACCCAAATATGCTTCTACCATCTACAATGTATCCTACAATGAGACACAGTCCTATATCAATCCGGAGGTTTCCATGCCGATGGCTGAGATTGCACGATATGCCTGGGCTGTCTATGGAAGCAGGAGAAAGTTCAACCAGATTGTATCCAATAAAAACGGGATCAGAGCATACATCAACAATATCTATTCCATCGGTGACTATTTCTTTCTGGACTATACGCTGAAAAACAAAACCAGAATTGCATACGACATTGAAGAAATAAGGGTAAAACTTACTGACAAAAAGGAGACAAAGGCAACCAACTCACAGACCATAGAGCTTACTCCGGTATTCTGCATGAACAACACACGTAAGTTCAGGAAGGACTACAGGAATGTGCTCGTGATTCCGAAGCTCACTTTCCCTGAAGAAAAGGTGCTCCGTCTGGAGATTTCCGAAAACCAGATAAGCGGACGTGTGGTGGTACTCACCATCGAGTATGAGGACATTCTCAATGCGGACGGCTTCGACTCGGATATTCTGGACGGTGCAGACTATTACCCCTACTATTATATTGATCATTCCATAAAAAGATAGGCCATGAAGAAGATTCTGTTCATTCTGTTGTGCTCGGTTGCATTCATCGGTGCATCGGCACAGACCGGAAAGGTTTCCGTCAATGCCGGATTCCTTTTTCCAAGTACGCTGAATGCTACTTTGGGTTATGAGTATCCGCTTTCATACGGAAATGCGGTCGAAGTATATGGTGAGGTCGGGAATCACTGGCAGAAACCTGTATGTCACAACTTTTGGAAAGGATATTTCTGGGATGGCGGTATAGTTTACAAGCACCGTCTGGCAAGGTACAAGAACGGCATGATGCGCCTTCGTCTTGGGCCACAGTTCGGTGCGGTACAGAAAAAATTCTTCTTCGGGCTGGAGGCCGGATTTGAATACAGCTATGTGTTCCGCAGCGGACTGGAGTTCTCTGTCATACAGAAGAACAATGTGAACTTCCTGCATGGGGATACCTTCCGCAACGGTCTGCTGTTGGGTATAAAGGTTCCTTTCTGACAATATAAATCTTACGGCGTATGGCATTTGAGGAGACAAGGGAACAGCAGCAGATGTACAATTACTTCAGGAGCTGCATCTATATCTTTCTGATTATTGAAATCATCATGAACCTGCCTGTTACGGCTGACAACAGGGTTACTCAGTTCGTACTCGACCTGCTGGCACGGTTCAGGGTATTCAATTCCGTATCGGGATGCAAGGTGGCCGAACTGATATGCATCTGTATTGTCTGTATCGGTACAAAAGCAGAAAAGTCACTGAAGTTCAATGTAAGGACAATGGTCATTTATCCGGTACTGGCCGGTCTGACACTTGTAGGGCTTTGTTTTGTATTCCACGGCATGAGTTTCGGATTCAGCTGGCTGGGATTTCCTGCCAACCGCCTTCTGTATGCGGTATGTTCGGTGGTGGGTACCATGCTGGTACATCAGGGACTGGACGGAATTGCCAAATATTATAACTACAAGGTTGGTGAGGACCGTTTCAACTTTGAAAACGAATCGTTCCAGCAGTCGGAAACGCTGGTCAGCAACGATTACTCGGTGAACATTCCGATGATATACTACTGGAAGAAAAAAATGCACAAAGGATGGATCAATATCATCAATCCGTTCCGTGGCACGATTGTACTGGGTACGCCGGGTTCGGGTAAGTCTTTCGGTATCATTGACCCGTTCATCAGGCAGCATTCAGCAAAGGGTTTTGCCATGATGGTATATGATTTCAAGTACCCGACACTGGCCAAGACGCTTTTCTACCAGCACTGCAAGAACCGTAAGGCAGGAAAGCTGCCTCAGAACTGCGGATTCCGTACCATCAACTTTACCGATGTGGAATACTCCAACCGTATCAATCCGATTCAGCGGAAATATATTCCGGATCTGGCTGCCGCTTCTGAAACGGCGGCTACTCTTTTGGCCTCACTCAACAAGGGAGGTGGAGAGAAGAAGGGCGGCTCTGAAGCCTTCTTCACCAACTCTGCGGAAAACTTCCTGGCTGCCATCATCTATTTCTTTGTAAACTTCCATCCGGTCGGGTTCAGGAACGGAAAGAAACTCAGACGTTTCATATCACTGGAGGGAAAGAAACTGGAGATTGTCATACGCAACTGGGATGACTTCAATGCCATCGACAAGGACGGCAATGTGGTGCTTGATTTCGTGGATGAGAACGGCAATGACGTATCGACTGACGAGGACCGTATGTTTGTTGACCTGAACGGATACAGCTATAAGGACCGGACCGGCAGGAAGATTCTGATTCAAAGGTGCTGGTATGAGGACGAGCATGGCAATGAGGTGGAACCGGATACCGTAACCGGAGAGTACTCGGACATGCCGCATGTGCTTTCATTCTTGGGAAGACCATACGACCAGGTATTCAATATCCTGATGCAGGATGACAGGATTGCTTCACTGATGGCTCCTTTCAAGAGTGCTTATGAAAACAAGGCGAATGACCAGCTGGAAGGTATGGTCGGTACGCTACGTGTGAATGCCGCACGTCTTGTATCTCCGGAAGCATACTGGGTATTCACCGGGGATGATTTCGACCTGAAGATTTCTGACAAGGCAAATCCGAGCTATCTGGTGATTGCCAATGACCCGGAAAAGGAACAGGTTATCGGTTCTCTTAATGCCCTGGTTCTGAACCGACTGATTACAAGGGTGAACTCAAAGGGTAACATCCCGGTGAGCATCATCGTGGACGAGCTTCCGACACTGTACTTTCACAAGATAGACCGTCTTATTGGTACGGCTCGTTCCAACAAGGTAGCAGTAACTTTAGGTTTCCAGGAGCTTCCACAGCTGGAAGCTGACTACGGCAAGGTCGGTATGCAGAAGATTATCACCACCTGCGGTAATATCTTCATGGGTGCAGCACGTAACAAGGAGACGCTGGAGTGGGCACAGAATGATGTGTTCGGAAAAGCAAAGCAGACCTCACGTTCCATTTCCATCAATGACCACAAGGTATCAACCACAATCTCTGAGAAGATGGACTTTCTGGTTCCTGCTGCCAAGATTGCGGATATGGCAACAGGCTGGCTGGCCGGACAGGCGGCACGTGACTTTACGGCTACCGATGACAGTATGCTTGACCATTTTGACATCGAACAGTCGGAAGAGTTCAGGACTACCAAGTATTTCTGCAAGACGCACTTTGACATGAAGAAGATTAAAGACGAAGAAAAGCACTATGTTTCTCTTCCTAAAATCTATGAGTTCAAAAACGACAAAGAGAAGGAAATCCTGCTGAACCGTAACTTCAAGCGTGTGAACCAGGAAGTGGAGGATATGGTAAAGGAACTTCTCGGCATCAGTTAAATATGTAATTTATGAATATGACCTTAAAACCGGCATTTGGACTTAGCGGCAGTGCCCTGAAAGTCATTGCCATGATTTCTATGGTAATAGACCACATTGCTCTCTATCTGATGGAGTACGGTACCGTATTATACGAAACGATGCGCTGTATCGGGCGCATCGCTTTTCCTGTGTTTGCCTTCCTGATTGCTGAAGGGTTTATTCATACAAGAAGCAGGTACAGGTATTTCTTTACCCTGCTGGGCTTTGCCGTAATCAGTGAAATACCCTGGTATCTGCTGAATGGTGTTGATGGGACACATAATGTGATGTTTACACTGGCTTTGGGTGTGGCCACGCTTATGGTTCTTGAAAATCTTCTGCAACGTAGTATGGTACTGGGATTCCTTTGGACACTTGGCATGGCCGGACTCGCTTCATGGCTTGGAGTGGACTATGAGTGGAGGGGGATTCTTATTATTGTTATATTTTACCTTTTTAATGGATATAGTCACTCTTTCCCATATAGTAGAGATATGCAATTTTTTTGCACATTTACTTTAATGATGCACTATGGGGTTATTGGTGCTGTAATGGCCTGCATGATTATTTACATATATAACGGAACAAGAGGGTTTGTACAGGGAAGCATAGCAAAATATGGATTCTATGCTTTTTACCCTGTACATTTGTTTATCTTATAAATATAAATTCTATATATCCATATGTTTATAGCCAAGAAGCAAATATAAAATATATTGCTCAAATAAATAATTAACATCAGATACAATATTCTTATCTTCTGTCATATATCTAAAATCATGAACAATAAAATTTCTAAATGCATATAAAGATTGGGGAAAATCTATAGGGTCTCTTCCTTTATTTTGAAGAAATGTATTACATAAATTATGTAAATCTGAATATTTATCAGATGCTACATTACACCAATTGGAAAGCAAAATAATCCTATCCTTTTCTGCTTCTACCTTACTAATCTGTTCTCTTAAGCTTCTAGTGTATATTTTCTTATTCTTAAATTTATAGATTGTATATTCTAAAGAATAAATTAAAATATCTTCAATCAATAATTCTATTATCTGATATAATAAATGAAACTTAACAAAAGGATTTTCTTCAAAACACAACTGATTAAAATATTTATCTAAATAATCCTTATTAACAATAATATCTGAAGTCCTTTTTATTTTTATCTTTCCATTTTGTGGAGATGAAAGACAGTATGGATTCAAATATCCGGATTTTAAATAGTATCCATACATATAAAAAGATGCGTAATAATTTTCAACTTTAAAATCACCGACATCTTTAGTTAATGTATAATCGTAAATAAATATTACTGCATCATCTTCAATAAACTTCTCATTTATTAATGTGTCAAACTCCTTTGTATATAACTCTTCATCTGAAATTTCATAAGATATTAATAGCTGATAGGCAATAAAAGCATATCGGCAATAGTGCGGATTATCCGCAAAATCATGTGATTTTGAGATTATTGAAGAAATAGGCATTAACCATCCAATCCTTCTATCTATAGAACTTTCATGTATTTGAAAAATATCATTCTCTTGAAAATTTTGTTTATGAAATATCTTGTAACCATAATTCTTAATTTTCTCATTAAACACATTACCATTTTGATCATTGTCCCTCAAGATATATGGTATCTCAATTATTTCATCATATTCCGCATTTAATATTAAAAAAGAATGAATATCACTTTTGTATTCTATTGCTGGTTCCACAATTAAATCAAACTGCTATATTTATAAAAACCTGTTTCTATTGCTTGTTTTATGTTTAAATATGAATCACTATTGGGATTAAATAGTTCTCGGAAGAAATATGTAAAAAACATTCTCTGCTCAAGACCTATTTTTTTTGCCTTATTTTTTATTACATCTAATTTACATAACAATATATTCATAACCGCATCAAATGATGTATTATCTTTAGATAAAATTAGTTTATCAATATCTTCGCTTATGGTTCCGAAGTCCTTAATAACTTCATTATCTTTCAACTTACCGATTGCAGCACCGAATCCAGATAAAACCTGAGATTTGGTAAATATATGTAAAGTATCCTTACCGAAAACACTCGAAATATTTAGATTTTCCTTGTTTACAGCCCAATCTTCATCAAATGAATTAATTTTCGATAAAAATTTATTGTATGTTATAATGTAATCTTTGAATAAATCGGAAGAACTATTTTCTAAGGCTAGTTTCTCTAAATTTTGAATATTCTCTAATAATTCATTTCGATTTATACCTAATTCATCTCTATCAAGATATGAATTAAAACCTTCAATTACATCTCTAAACTGATAATCTCCAATGTTTTTTATCGGACGAGAATCTGTTTCCCTTAAAAGGGTTATGTCATTTATACTTTTATCAAGATAGTCAGAATACAATATTTCTATTTGATGTCTAATTGACATTGGAGTTTGACCAGTATTCAGTGTTAACATTCTATATAAAATACCTATTTTATTTATCCCAAGATAAATTTCAACTCTAATACTATTATTAAGAACCCTATCTAAAGTCTCATCATCATGTTCCTTTACTAATTCTGATTCTAAATCAAGAATTGTATAAGTCCTTTGTAAGCCATCTAATATTATCAAATTATCAGGTTTAAATAAATCCTTAATTTGTTCCTCATTTATATCATTATGGTTTAAAAGATGATTCATTTTTTCAGCCTTTACAGCTAATACAATCGGAGGCATAGTACAGTTACTACGTAAATCTTTTTTTAATAACGCATATACAGTAGATGAACTTTTTACTCGTTTCCTTTGAAACTCGTTATTCTTAATAATATCTCTTGCTACACTTAAATATTCTTTAATAGACATATCTAAAAGAACATTAGTTGCATTTATTCTTCCGTCTTTAATCTTTGATGCTAATTTCATAACCATTCTTATTTTAACTTGTCAAAGATACTATTTTTTCAGCTAATAAACTACTTATTAATTGTATTATAGACTTTTAATTTATCATTATGGCTATTAGAGCATAAAAATATTATCATTTACAAATATTTCAAGACATTACATAGGCAAATAATATACCTTGGATCCTCCGCATACCCAATCTCATCAAGCCATAGCAGATAGTTTCCACCTTTGTATTTATATTGCACTTTAGTATAATATGCCTGTACACTTTCCGTCCAATGATTGAATTCATAGTATTTTCCTGTACGTGGATTGGTAAGTCCAAAAAGATTATGCTTATTCCGGCATACTGATGAACGGAACCATCCGGTCTCCAGTATAGCCTGGGCCAATACGATTTTAGGGTACAGGATTCCGTTTCTTATGATTTCTTTATAAAGGTTGGGGATGGTAAGTTCAGGAAGATGAATTTCTGATTTAGTAATATCATCTGTTTTCTTTTGCAGTTCTGTTTTCAGGGATGCTTTCCTGTCACTATTCCGGCTGTTATCATCCAATTTCTTCTGATTGTCCGATCCGACAGTCAGGGTATCCTTTACCATCATCTTATTCTTTTTCCCTTCTGTAACATCCTTTCCTGCACTCTTATAAGCCTCCTTTTGTCTTTCTGTTGGCATAAGTTCCGAATCTCTGGTTATCGTATAGAACTGTGCCGATACGCTTACCGGCAAAAACATCAGTAGCAATAAAATCAGAATAGTGTTGCGCATTTCTTTTTCAGGGGATTGCCGTAAATACATTTGTGGCATTCAGGCGGTTAGAACCGCAAATATAACAGCTTAATTACAGTAATATGGAAATGCACAACAGAAATCAGTCCGATTTGTTGCCATACGAAAAACTGGCAATACTGGGTATCGACCGTGAAAAGGCGGACAGTTTACCTATGGAAGTGAAGGAGAAGCTGATGGCAGGTGAAGTGACTCCCATCATGCAGGTATCCATCAACGCAAGGAACGGAAGTATCATCACCATGCCGATGAAACTTCAGATGACTACAGACAAAAACGGTGCTCCGGCTCTGATTGCCTATCCGGTACGTACCGAACTGGACCGGGAACGAAACAAGGTTCTCAACCTCACCCAGCAGGAGGCTGAACGTCTGGCCAGAGGTGAGGTAATACAGAAGGCTGTCAACGTAAACGGTGAAAAGACTCAGCAGTATCTCCAGCTTGATCCGGAAACGAAATCCGTCATTCACAGGCGTGTCACTGACATCAAGCTGGAGCAGCGTCTGAAGGACATGGAGAAGGTAAACGACATTGAACTGGGTACGCAGCAGAAGCAGCAGGTACGGGAGGGAAAACCTGTTGAACTGAATGTGGGCGGTGAGAAGGTTTCAGTCGGCATTGACCTGAAGGAGCAGCAGGGATTCAGGCTTATCAAGGGAGACATGAAGGAATGGGAAAGACAGCAGAAACTCCGATATGACGAGATTCATCCTGAATATCTCGGCCTTGTCATGACTGACAAGAACCGTTGGGAATATCAGAAAGTGGTGGACAGACAGTCCGTTGAGCGTGCCATTTCCCTCTCTCCATCCCGAAAGGAAACAAAAGCAAACAGCCTTAAACTTTAATACTGATTTCTATGGCCAAAAAGACAGATTCAGATAATAATAACGGTATCATCCGGCAGTTCAACGAACTGAAGAAGACGCATCCGGATGCTATGCTGTTGTTCAGACGGAACAGTTTCTATGAACTCTATAAGCAGGATGCCGTCAAGGCTGCCGCAGTGCTTGCCATCGAGATTGCAGACAGGATTCTGCCTGACTACAAGAGACCGGTAAAGGTTGCATCATTCCCTCAATCAGCACTTGACGTTTATCTGCCCAGACTGATACGTTCCGGAATCAGGGTGGCAATCTGTGATGCACTGGACAGTCCTTTGAAGAAGAAGGCCGGACAGGATAAGGCTGAGAATAATGACAGAACCATTCAAAACAATACAGATATGGGAAAGAAGAAAAAGGAACAGGGTGCGCAGGAAACTCCTGACAGAACAGTGGAGAATACTGTTGATGTAAAACCTGCAAGGGAAAAGAAGTCGAAGGCCAAAGCTGAAATCAAAGCTGAGACCGGGACGGATAATGAGGTAAAGACCGAAAAGAAGGACGAACAGAAAGAGGAAACAGCTCAGGAACGAAAGCCCCGTGAGCCGCAGATGGTGACTGCCAACGGTGAAAAGGTGACTCATGGTCATGCCTACCAGAGTACCACCAATCCTGCCGACTGGTACTTTACAGCAAAGATTGACGGACAGCAGCTCAAGCCGCAGAAGATGGATGCAGCCGACCTTGCGGCCTATCAGAACAAGGAAATGACGGTACCGCAGCTGATGGAACGCTACTATCCGACAAAGCTGATGCCGAAGGTATCTGAGGAAGCCTTCCGTATGCCAATGGAGATTGCAGGACCGGACGGTTTCATAACCGTTAACAAGTTCAATGTCTATAAGGAGAAGGACGAGCAGCGTCCTGACTTTGGGAAATACAAGTTCTATGTTCAGGTTGGGGATACCAACATGTCTGCCGTGGCTTCACGCCAGGACCTGAATGCCTACTTCGACAGGGTGGCCACTCCAAACCAGCTTATTGAGAAGAACTTCGGGGAACGTCTGCATCTGAAATCCGCATACGAGAAGTATCAGCTTCCTGAAGGTGTTGACCCCAAAGGTGTGCGTGTGGCCAAGGACAGGAACGACAACAAATGGAAGGTGTCGGTTGACCTCGGAGAAAAGGGAAAGACTTCCCGGCATGAAATCTCCTTCGATGACGGCTATTCTCTTTTCAAGACCAAGACGGCCACAAGGGAACAGATTGCGGCCAAGTACCTGAATACGGAAATAACCGGTATGCTTGCCGCCAACACCGCAAAGGTGGAGAAAACGGTTTCTATGAAAATGTAACATAATCAGAAAACTAAAATATAAGTTATATGTCAGCTAAAATGAATCATGAGGAGCTTGTGGAGCTTCTGCAGGAGGGCAAAATCGGTTTCCTCCGTTTTGTTATGGACAGTGAGAATGCAGATGATTATCTGGAATGGTGCCGGTCACACGGTACTGACCCTTCGGATGAATCTGCTGAGTTCTATGTGGAACAGACGGACATCGAGCAGATGGACCGTCAGGTAATGGATGACGACAGCTATGGCATCTGGAACTGACTCTCAGGGAAACAGCGGACAGGCGGCCATAGACCGCTTCGCTGCAATGATGATTGAGCGTATGCAGCAGATGAAGGATACAGGATGGAAACAGGGATGGATTGGCGGTGCATCGGGTTATGCCGGACTGCCGCAGAATGTGGGTGGCCGCAACTACTCGGGTTCCAATTCCTTCTTCCTTCAGATGCATACCGCAGCTATGAACTACCAGCTTCCGGTATATCTGACCTTCAAGCAGGCACATAACCTGAAGGCTCATGTCCTGAGGGGTGAAAAGGCCTTCCCGGTGGTGTACTGGGATATGATGATAAAGGACAGTCACGGAAAGAGGATAAGCACGGAGGAATACCGTGCAATGAGCAAGGAAGAGAAGAAGAATATGGATGTCATTCCTTTCATCAAGTCATTCCCGGTGTACAATGTGGCACAGACCAATCTGGCAGAAGTACAGCCGGAGAGGATGCAGAAGCTTATGGACAGATTCAAGGTTCCGGAACTTCGGGATACGGAAGGTATGTACACCCATGCCGCACTCGACCGTATGGTGGAGACACAACAGTGGCTTTGTCCGATACGTGCCGACAAGCGTGAGAACGGTGCCTATTATTCTCCCTCAAAGGATATTGTGGTGCTGCCCATGAAGGCGCAGTTCAATATCGGTGATTCTCCGGAAGAAACCTACCGTGGTGGAATGGAGTATTATTCTACTATGCTGCATGAAATGACTCACTCCACCATGACACCGGAGCGTCTGAACAGGGAGATGGGCGGCAGGTTCGGTGACCCGAAATACGCCAAGGAGGAGCTGGTGGCGGAACTTACGGCTGCCATGATCAGCCATTCCATGGGCTTTGATTCCAGAATAACGGACAACTCGGCTGCCTATCTGGACTCGTGGATCGGTGTACTGAAACAGGAACCGAAGTTTATCGTATCGGTCATGGCTGACGTGAACAAGGCTTCCGACCTGATTCTTGACCATGTGGACAGACAGCGTCTGGCTCTCGGCGAACAACCTTATCTGGCAAAGAATGCCCCGTTCACTCCTATCAGTGCAGACGAGGAGATGCCTTTCAAAAATGCGGCCATTGTCAAGACCCGTTCCGGAGACTATGCCATCCGTGCGTCATACGATGGTGTGGAGCTGGGGCTGAAGAAGGTTTCCAGGGAAACGGCCAGGACATTCTTCCAGCTTACGGACTGGAAGGACAAGGAGGCTTCCCTGAACATGACGGCACGGAAGACATACGAACCGGAGATTACTATGATGGGCAGGAACCGGAATGCCGGTACAGGACTTGGTATATGAAATTCTGTATAACATCTTAAATCGGAAAGCATGAGTGACTACAAGGTTAATTTCAGGGAAATGAAATCTCGTGTAGGGATTGATGACATTGCATATGCCCTGGGATACCGTCTGGACAGGAAGGCCGGTGTCGGACGTTACATCGAGCTGGTGCTCGGTGAAGGCGGTAACAGGAGGGATACGCTGATTGTCAGCCATCCCAACGACAAGGCAGCACAGACGTTCTTCCGGCGTGACGGTTCCAAGGGCGATGTGGTGACACTCATCCGTGAGAATCTTTCTTCCTTTACGGTATCAGGAAAGGATGAATGGCAGAAGATAGCCAAGGTCATGGCACGTTTCGCCAACATGCCTGAACCTGAATACAGGGAGGACAGGGAATATGTTAAATCGGCAGGAAAATCATGCGGTGTGTTTGACGCTTCCAGATATGAGGTGAAGCCGGTTGATACAGGTAAAATACCGGGACTGTTTTTCCAACGCGGACTGTCAAAAGCGACCGTTACAGCTCTTTCTCCTTTCATCTCGCTCATAAGGGACAGGAAGAACGGGAAGTTTGAAGGCTACAATATCGGATTCCCATATACTGACGGAAAGGGAAATGAAGTCAGGGGCTATGAAATCAGAGGACATGGCGGTTACAAGTCGAAAGCAGCCGGTACGGATTCGTCATCCTCGGCATGGGTGGCTGTTCCTTCGGGTATCAGTCCGGACAATGTAAGAAGCGTGTTCTTCTGTGAATCTGCATTTGATGCCATGGCCTTCTACCAGATGAACCGGATACAGATTGGGGACAGTGCGGCTCTGGTTTCACTGGGCGGCACATTTTCCGACCGGCAGATAACTGGAGTTATGGAACGCTTTCCCAATGCACGTGCCTTCGACTGTTTTGACAATGACCTGGCCGGGAGGATATACGGACTGCGCATGATGGCTCTGCAGGAAGGTATTCAGATGAAGATAAGCAGGACTGACGGCGGCATCCAGATTGAAGCGAAGGGAAAGGTATTCGACCCTGACATGAACCGTCCCCTGCTGGCCCAGGTTGCCAGGCAGCTGAACATCCGCTACCGTATGGGACAGTGGCTTCCACCGAAGGCTTTCAAGGACTGGAACGACTGTCTGCTGAACAAGCCGATGGAGCCGGTGATTTCACCTCACAAGGAGGAGCGTGAACAGAATCTGAGTGAACAAAGGAATAAAGGACGTAAAATCTGAATGATATGGACAGAATCAAGTTAAGAATAACGGTAGTGATTGCCCTTGCAGTTTTTCTGCTGAAAGGTACGGACACTTTTGCACAACAGACAGACCCGACACTGACGGGTGCTGTTTTTGCACAGACATCCACACTGAAGAATATCTATGACAAACGCCAGAAGGCTCATGAGAAAATCATTGCTGCCGAGACTGCCGTAACGGTTGCTCTCGACAGGGTACACAGTGTGGAGGAGAAGATGCTGGAATATCTTTCCAATGCACAGGGTGCCATGCAGAATCTCTATCAGATAAAGCGTGCCGGAGAACTGGTGGCCACGGAAATACCTCAGAACTGTAATCTACTGCTCAAATCGGTCGGCAGTAACCTGAAGGGAACGGCCATTGCTGCAATCGTCTCGGACGAGCTGGCTGATGCCGCAACCCAGATGGCTGCGCTTTATCCGTTCATGAAGCAGTTGGTGACTTCCGGAAGTTATGATACAGGCGGTTCTGACGGAGGCAAGGAGAAGCACAAGGTAAACCTGCTCAGTTCTTCCGAGCGGTACTACATAGCAAACGAGGTACTGACCAGACTGGAGGCTGTCAATACCGACCTCTTTATCCTGGCATGGCAGGTACGCACTCTCTCATGGAACGACCTCTGGTTCTCTCTTGACCCGGAAGGATGGGCAAGTGTGATGTCCGGCAAGAACATTATAGGAGGAATCGTTGCGGACTGGAACCGGGGGGTCTCATTCAATTAAATCAAACATTGTAATTTATCAGGAATATGGATTCAGAAAAGAAGATTATAGGACGCTGTCCGTTCTGCGGCGGCAACGTGGTGAAGACCTGCAAGGGATACCGCTGCGAAAACAACACAGGTGAGCATCCTTCTTGTGTGCTCAACATTAATGCCATCATCGGCAACCGGAAAATGAATGACGGGGAGATTGCTGAATTTTTAGAGAAACGCTGCATCCTTCTGGACGGCTTTTCCACCAAGGATGGCAAGACTTTCCCGACAGTGCTGGAACTTGCTGATGACGGTGCAGTCAATATGCAGTCTGTTATCGGCAGGTGTCCGCACTGCGGCGGCGAGGTACGTGTGGGTACCAAGGCTTTCAACTGTTCCAACTACAGCAATCAGGAAGCACCGTGTTCATTCGCCATCTGGAGGAATATAGGAGGCCATCAGCTGACACTGGAAGAGGCGAAAGAGCTTTGTGAGAAAAACATTACTTCATCTGAACTGGAGATGTACCGGGAGGATGGTTCCATTTACCGCAAACGCCTCGGTCTTGCTCCGGACAAACTTCAAATCGTAAAGATATGAAACAGGGAAAGAAACTACTGATACTGCCTGCAGTGGCAGTTCTGCTCGGAATGGGAACCGGCTGTTCAGGCAACAGCGGGAATAAGGCACAAGATATTGCCAAAAAGGCACTGATGGCTTCGGTGGACAATCCGGAATCCGTAAAGATTGTCGGTATCAGCAAACCGGATTCTGTATTTGGCCGTGAGTATGTTAGCATGAAGGAGAAAATGGCTCTTTCTGTGGCCATGATGAAAATCAGCCGCAGGTTTATGGAGAATACGGATTTTGATAATCCGGATTCAGAAAGTCACGGAATGTCCGGACAGATGAAGCGTCAGATGGATGCAATGACGGTACTGCACTCATTGATAATTTCTGATGAGCTGAAGCCTGTAAAGGATGAAGACAGTCAGGAACGTAAGCCGTTCACCGGTTGGAAAGTGAAGATAGAGTATGAAGCCACTGATTCAGACGGGCAACCGTACCGTTCTGAATACTGGTTCATTCTGGATAAGGAAGCGCAATGTGTAATCAGGTCATTTGAAATTCCACTGTAAAAATAAGAAAGGCCTTTAATATAGCTTCCTTTTATAGGGAAGTATGTAAAATATTCTTCAAAACATAAAAGAGTTATATCAGACCCAGTTCGAAGGTAATAAAATTATAACTCTTTTATGTATTTTATTTCATTCAATCCGAAATAAGTTTAAGAAAAAATAGTTATCCATCTTCTTAAAAAATATAGAAACAACTATTTCTTTTTATCAAATTCAAATTTCTTTGTTAATGTGTATATAGTCTTAGCCCAGAAATTTCTTAATCCAAAACCTCCTGCTTTACTTGTAAATTCTTCTTCCTTTAATATATCTCTTGTTTCAACATCAAAAAGAACGACTTTATAGGTTGCTTTATTTGCTGATTTATCCAATAATGTAGCAATAACAATAAAGCCTTCTCCTGATGTCTCCTTTATTGGATAATTCTTTATTTTTTCAGCGATATTTATTGGTTCAATATCTTTATCCAGAGTCTTAATATTAGAGAAATCACACTCTTTAGTAGAATTAAGAATCATTTCTAGTTTTAATTTATTGTTTTCACCCACGACATCAGCGAAATCATATTTTTTTGCTTCATTCATTAACAGAAGATTTATGCCTTCGAATGCATTTTTAAACTGTTCTTCTGTTTCTTCGGCTCCATATACTTTTACAGAAGAATAATCAACCCCGTAAACATATACAGATTCTGTACTTTTTGCATTAACTACCAACATGCTAAATAAAAGCAGGAGTGAGAATAAAATTTTCTTCTTCATAACTTTAGAATTTTAAATTGTTAATTATGAGTTAATTATAAGATACACAAATATACTAATTATTTCTCAAATCAAAAAACTTAATAGGTTTTCGGCTCATTTCAGGATGTTGTTGTCTTGCTATAAGCTCAACTGGAACAAAACATATATCTGGTGCAACCCTTACTTTTGAGCGGAAAACATCTTTTATTTGCTTGATAAATGCATCATTCTGATTCTTACATCCTATTTTAATTTGAATTTGGTCTGTACCAAGTGTATTGGTAAAAACTTCAACAAGATAGTTCTCTACCTCAGGTATATTGTCCAAAATATCAAATAATGCAGGAGGATATAAAGTTGTTCCCTTAAATTTAATCATCTGTCCTCTTCTTCCTATAACAGAACTTAATCTTGCACTATTGCGACCACATGAGCATTTGCTACTTTGTTTTATGCATATATCCCCAGTCTTAAAACGCAATAAAGGCATTGCTTCAACTCCAAGTGTCGTAATCGTAACCTCTCCAGGTTGGCCATCAGGAACAGGATTATTATTATCATCAAGCATTTCAACCAATATGAGATCTGTAGGGATATGACATCCACTGTGTTCTTGACATTCAGTATATGAGGATTGCATTTCTGTAGAAGCATATGTTGAGAATAGCTCCAGATTAGGCCATTTTTCTGATATTTTTTCCCCTAATGTTGTGTATTCACCTGTCGGGGTTCTTAAGGCTTCTCCTATACAGATAGCCTTTTTTAATGAGGAGTTATTATAGTCAATTCCATTCTCTTCGGCATATTTGATTAGTTTCATCAGGAATGACGGTACTACGATACATACATTTGGAGAAACTCTTTGTATAGTATCCCATTGCAGTTCTGGAATACCGTTTCCAACACGTATGATTCCACAACCCAGTTCTCGCGCACCTAAGAAGTATGCAAGCCCAGCCATAAACCTTCTGTCTATTGTCGTCATCAATTGTATGATATCACCTTTCTTGCAACCTGCCATAGTAAAGGAACTGGCTTCATTATAAGCCAATCGATCTAAATCATTATTGGACAGAGCAAAAGTTACTGGATCTCCCAATGTTCCTGATGTTGTAACGTAATCTATTATACTTTCTTTATCTATACAGATAAACTCATTGTTACGTTTCTGTAAGTCCTCTTTCGTTGTAACAGGTAATTTTTGAAGATCTGACAAATGTTTTATCTGGCTGATGTCTATATTATTTTCCTTAAACATTCTCTTATAAAATGGAGAATTCTGTGATAGGTACTCCAATGTTTCCTTTAGTCTTTCTTCTTGAAATCTGATTATATCAGATTCAGATGAATAATGTAATGTACTATTCTTTATCATACTCTTTTATCTTATTTCTTATTTTATTTGATTCATAAACAGAGGGTATCTCACAATCAAGAGATTTTTTCCAATATTCTACCGCTTTTCTTATATCGTTCATTTCATTATAGTAATCTCCAATAATATTATAGACTTCATAATAATTTGGATTAAGCTCTATAAAACTATGTATCTCCTGAATAGGGATTGCCAACCCGCTATTTATACTTTCCCTGATTTTCTTAAATTGCTTTCTATAGTCCAATATATTCTGGTAATCGTTTTCTAAGAATAATGTGTCAGCAGGGATTGTTAGCTGCTTGTCATTTCTCTCCACAAGTTTATTAGGGTTGTCGAAAATCTCTTTTAAGTTGTAACACAAGAATGTTCCACTTTGCCATGGTTCAGTAGATACCCATATCTTTAACTCTTCAGGTTTGAAGATTACTGAATGATGTGATATTGATTGATTAATCGATTTCTGATTGGTCAATCCTATATCTTTATTGTTTAAACCTCTTCTGTCTCTCAAAATAGTGGCAACCTTATCTGGAGACAATGGTATTGATTCCTTAATTAACTCTGAAAGCCTATCATATCTGTATTTGCTGTCTGAATTGTTTATGTTTTCTATGTTGTAAGAATCATTCATAAAATCATTAGACTGAAAATGGTTCGTACAAATTATCTCATTATCAGTTTCTTTATAAAGGGACGTTTTGCTGGGGGTCTTCTCTATAATTGCAGCACTTCTATCAATAGCAGAACCTATAAGGATCGATTCTGAAACAAAAGTTTTATGTACCTGAGCTATTTGATAAGCCTCTTGTATTGTTTTTGCATTCTGTAGTATTTCTCTCACCAGTAATGATATTGGCATAGCTGATGTTACCGGTATTGCTCCCTTTGCTGCATTGATGGTTATAGTGAGACCTTTCTCATTCATACCGGATACAACTCCCATCATTCCAGGCCATGATACAGATACAAACTTATACCCCTTTTCAGGTTCCATAAAGAGGATTATTTTGTTTCTTGCAAATTTATCGTTTACATAGAAGTCAAAATTTCGTCCTATCAGTAAAGTTGAATCAGATGTGTTCTCATTCCAAGCAGCAAATGAACTACACCCAACAAGCATATATTCTTGCATAGTATGCCCTATATCATGTGCAGCATGATAATTCAATTGCCTCTCATATGGCGTTCCAAAAGAGTCAAATTTATGGCTACATGATTGAGAAATTGCGTATATCTCTTTTCTATATTCCTCAGGTATATAGCTGGCCATATCCCAATTGAATATAGCTATAAGTTTATGTAGGAAATTGAAATAGAAGTCAGATGGTATAAATTCTTTAATCTGCTCTACAAAAACATTCTCTTGATATTGCAGTAAGTCTTTTGTTAATACTCCATATTTTGTTCCTCTTTCTAAAGGAGAACCACTTATATACACTTCCCATAATCCATATTTATTTCTATGCAACAGGTTATGCTCAATATACTTTATAGAGTCACCTACAGATTTAACATGATACTTCTCGGGATATATACTATCATTCGGACATTTGAAATCTGCCTTGTTAAAGTAGTATATACCTACTGTTACCGGTATTAAAACCGTAAGAAGGAGAATCACCATAATGGTAAATACTATCCTTTTTAATACTTTACTATATACGCCTATTTTATTCATTGCCAATTTTTTTTGCCAAATATTCCTTTCCTATAATTTCGCTACAAGTTACAGCAGCAGAGACTGTTGTTCCTAGACATCCGTGGACATTCAGGTTTTGTCCTGTCAAATATAAATTATTTATTTTTGTCCTAGGTGATAAATGGGTTATCATTGGATTGTTGAAATCTTTAATTATTCCATATGCACTGCCTTGCGGCATCGAGTTATAATCCTTGTAGCTTAAGGGAGTCGTTGAGTATATATACTGTATACAGGATTTAAGACCGTGAAAATATTTTGATACAAATTCTATCATAGCGTTTGTATAACGCTCTTTGAATTCTATATATTCTGCTGGTCTTTGTCCTACTTTTGAACCTTCCCATTTTGATATTGAACTGAAATCCATAGGTGTCATCAGTGTTATAACTGAAGCATACTCACTGTCCCCATTATTCTGGCATGAGAATAATATAACCGGTATGTTACAAGACTTATAATCAGCAAACTTATTCCACACATCAGGAGAATTGTACAGATAGTAATTCCTGTTTATATACTTGAATGTATTTGGCTTTAAAAGCAGATAAGTCGTAAATAATCCGAAAGAGTTCTCCAATGAATTTACCCTAGTCATAAATGCTTTTTTAATGACCGTGTTATTCCTCAATAGAGACATGGTTATTACAGGATGAATGGCAGATATGACATTTTTGGTTTCGATGATTGTTTCATTGTTAATCTCCACACTGTTTATTTTACCTCCTTCAACATCAATACCTGTTACTTCTGCGTCACATATTACCTGTCCACCATTTGCTTTTATAACATCACAAAAAGCATCTGCTACGTGTTGCGTATTTCCTACAAATCTATAAGCCCCCTCTATATTTGAGTTATGAATCATTCCATGTTCATACAATGAAGACTTGTTTTTATCATATCCATACAATGGTATATTACCGGCTATGACATTCTTAAGCAATTCTGATTTAAAGAGTTTATCTATAGTCTGATACGCTGAAATACCCATATATTCCTCACCACCACTTGATATATGGCCTTTCTTAAGTATATCTGGCTTAATATTTTGTCCTATACGCTGTAGTATAGAAACATACTCTGATATGGCCTCTCTCTCTTCTGGGAAACTCTGTGATAAAGTATCTATGAATCTGTCATAACCTATAGCATGGCTATATTCTTTTCCTTTACCTAGATTTATCACATCAAAACCATCTGTGTCAAGTTTCTGGTATCTAATCTTGTCAAGTATTCCAAAGTATTTGAAATATTGATACATAGTGTCTCCTTCTGAAAGGCTGCCTACATAATGCATTCCTGTATCAAGGCTATAACCTTTCCTTTTAAAGGACTGCAAACATCCTCCTATATGCTTTTGTTGTTCCAGAATACAGACACTAAGACCTTCTTTACTTAGTATCGCACCACAGGAAAGTCCTCCTAGACCTCCTCCTATTATGACTACATCGAATTTATCCATTATTTATGGTTTAGTTATTATATATATAGTTTGAGAGGTTTTTCTATCACATTGTTCTATTTTTAAATTCAGATTGTACCTTTTGGTGAATTGCCTGATCCAATCAGAAGAAATAAAATTTAAAGGACCTTCTGTCTTATTGAATTTTATTATTCTTGTTGACCATATTTCTGATTTAATAATAGTCTTATGTTCAGTCTTCTTCGAAGAATCTCCTTCCCTTATCAATATTACTCCATTTGGATTGAGTCTTGAAGCGCAATGGCACAATATCCTTTCCTGACATGATGGGGTGACGTAATGCAATGAGTCATTAAATATAAAAGCATCCGATTCCGGCAATATAATATCCTGCATATTACCTTGGCTGAAACGGATTTTACCATTTGCCAGGAAACTATTATTGGCCAGTTCTATCTTGTCTGAATCGTAGTCGATACCTATTATTTCACGTTTGGGAGAAAGAAGTCCCAACATGAAACATAACTGTCCATATCCACATCCAACATCGACTATCCTTGCTTCACGTGGCAGTTTCCTGTCCCAATAGTTATAATATCCATCCATCTTACATTTAATCCTCATATACCATTCCAAAACAGGGCCTTTGTATATATAGTTCTTTATAAGCAGTTTTTTATAATAATTGTTTGTTGCCCTATTATATTGCTCCTTAAGGGTGTCATATTCATGCAGGAATAGTTTTCTGTAATATTTGGTTTTCTCCTGATAGGTTGTATTGCTTGATAATTCTGAATCTGTTGAATTAGGTATAACTTTGGCTATTATTTCTCCCTTTTTAATATAGAACGGCTGTTTTTTTGAGGAAATCAGCCCCGTTCCGTAAATTACCAAAGGTTTTATCTCTAATTGAAGTTTCTCTGCCAAATAGAAAGCACCCTTATGGAAACGCTTTATTTCACAATCGTCAGAACGTGTTCCTTCCGGGAAAACAACAATAGAGTAGCCTTCTTTGACTAGAGGATATAAAGAATCAACCAGTTTTTCATAACCTTCTTCTACTGTGTAGAAACCTGCATATTGGACAATACGGCCAAATACCGGTGATCTCCATACCCATCCTTTTGTTACCATGACAATCTTTGGTGATAGTGATAGAAGTATCAATATATCTACAAAAGATTGGTGGTTTGCTATTATTACAGAAGGCTTGTTAAAGTCAATTTCCTTAATGTTCAGGTATTGAACATTTACCATGTACATGGACTTAAGGAATATACGAATAAAGTGATAAATCAGATTATGAAATATGTTCTGTTTGGTTTTTCCATTCAAAAATGTCACTTTAAGGAAAAGATAAATTACATTTAGAATGATACATCCAATGATAAAGTATAGGAATGCATATATAGTATTAATGCATGATAATATAGTATATGGCTGTCCGCCTCGCTGTGTTGGCTTCAAAATCAGCAAATTAAATAAATACGGTTGAACTGTATAGGACACAATAACGACAATACACAAACCTATGACTGAAATTGCACCAATTGATTGGAGAGCTGGATGCTTTGCAAAAACAAGAACCCCCATTCCTATAACTGTTGTCAGTGCTGAGAAGAATATAGCAGACTTATGGGCCTCGAACAGTTTGCTTCCATTCTTATACTTGCTCAGCAAACCATCCATAGTGAATATACTGAAATCATCTCCTATACCAAAGATAAATGTTGCCAATATGATATTTACTATATTAAACTTTATATTTAATAAGGACATGATACCTAATATTATTATCCAGCTTATGCACATAGGTAAGAATGTAAGTATAGCTATCTCTATTCTTCCGTAAGTAACGAGTAAGGTAAAGAATACCAGGAAAGATGTAACCAGCAGTATGAAATTAAAATCATTACTAGTTGTTTCTATCATTTTAGAAGAAAAATATGCTCTGTCAATAATTGTTGTATTTCCAACATTACTTATCTCCTTATAAACTTTGTCCTTATTTTCCTGTGATATAGAAATTTTACTTATCAAAGTAAGAGATGAAGAAGATTTATAAATCCAATCGTCAAGAATGGATTTTCCGCAATCAAGGTGATTATAATCACAAACTTCATAATGTTGGTTCAGGGTTTTCTTCAATTCATCGAAAGCTGTCTCATTAAAGCCGAATGACTCTCCAGCTTTGATGACCTTGGACATACTCTCTTCTGCTCTATTTCCCCAGAATTGTGACCATTTAGATATACGATCCCTTTGAACTTCATCATCAACGATGAAGTCCTTTATATCTGTATACTTATCTATGCAGTCCTCATTTTTTAAGGAATCATACAACTCATGAAGTTGTGAATATGCTTTTATTACTTCTTTATGATCATTTCCACTTGTTACGATATATATTTGTTGCTTACTGTTTCCCAATATTGATGTGGCTTTTTTTTCTGCTTCCTTGATGGAAGGGCTTTCAAAATTTATAGAAGACATGTCACTGTCAAATTCCACCTTGTTGTAATGAAACAGGCATATAATTGTGGCAACAGCTACTCCGATTATTATATATTTGTTTTTCTCGAATGCATAACCATTATATTTTTCAATTCCTTTTAATAACTTACTGGTTTTATTGTTATTGTTAAATCTAAGGAAATGCGGCAAAAAGACCAGACTGAATACTGTTGTTCCAATAAGCGTTAAGGATGCAAAAAGCCCCATGTCTTGCAGTAAAGACGAATCTGTGAACATTAGAGCAATAAATGCCCCTATGGTTGTGAAACAACCGACAGTAAGAGGATAAGCTAAATCCCGTATAATATCTCTTGGATTTTTAGTATGATTATTATGTGATATTATATGTATTGAGTAACTTAATGAAATGCCTAATACAACAGCTCCTGCTCCAATAGCTATTGCAGATATAGAGCTTTTCGTTATAGATATAATTGCCAGAGCTAATATTGCTCCAAAAATTGGTGGCAATACAATGAATAAAAGACTTAATTTATTTCTGAAACTCAGGTAAAGTAAAGGGAGAATAATTATAAATGCTAGAGACAAAGTTAAATATGTATCATTCTTTATCTGTCTTGCATTTCCCACTGCTACTATTGGCCCCCCTATACATTCAACTTTAATCTGGTCATTTGAAAGTAGATTGCATGTTTTTTCAAGTTCTTTTACGAGTTCCTCATTTTCCCCTGTATTCGTCATACTTTTTGTAGGCTCCAAATACATAAATAGAGTCGTCATATCTTTATTAAAGATATAATCATCGTAAATCTCGTACTCAAAATCTTCACTGAACCGCTCAAACTTTTTCAACATATGAGTCCCTAGATTAAGAGGATCTTTATGCAGAATATCACGTATGGCAAAGCCTGATGGTGATGTGAGTAAGGTGTAATATCGATCCAAGGACTTTTCTATACAACTATCCGCTAAATCATTCTCTATTCGGATATAATCATTCTCTTCTAGAAAGATAGGGAGGTATTTGTAAATAAAATCTGAACTGTTATTTATTGTTTCCTGATTCACACCAGTTATCACGGCATTAACCAGTCCCTTACTTATAAGAGGCTGTATGCTGTCTGAAAAGGATGAAGCCGTTTCAACCATTTCATCAGGTTCTGAACCGGAAACCATTACCAGTATTCTGTCCTTTAGTCTGAAGTTCTCCAGAATGTTGCTATCATTTTTATCCCCATCATCAAAAAAACTGGAGATATTCTCTTGCAGCTTTATTTGTGAAGCATAAAAACCACTTGCCCCAATTATAAGAATTAATAGAAAATAAAGAACAATACGACGTTTCTCAAACCAGTCATATATATGAATGAATATATTATACATGCGTTCTATTTTTTTCTTATTATTGCCAAAACTAAGTAACTCAAAATGAAAAGTGCTAATCCTGATACGATAGCCAATAATATACTTCCTACAATATATTGAAATAAGGATGTATAGGCACTCTCGAATGTAATGTTATCAAAAGATATTTTTGTATCTGAAGGATAAATGACATATCCTATTTTCATACTTCCATATAGAATGAAAGGTATCATAGGTGGTATGCTTATATTCGAAAACATCAGTGCTATAACCTTATTCAGTTTGAGGATATGAGCTGATATTGCTGCAAATATCATCTGATAGCCCCATATCGGTATTATACCGCAGAAAATACCCCAGCCGATCGACATGGATAATCTCATATTGCTTTCCTTATTATTTATAATCTGCTCTTTAATAACTTTCTTTATATTCTCTTTTGTCAGAAACTTCAAGCATTTCCAGGGATAGTAGAATAGCAAAGCATAAATGACCAAAAAAGTATTCAATATACTTATTCTGGTAAAGTCTCTTAATGGCCTAAAATGGGAAACTCTTTCTTCTTTGGGTGGATAGTAAACATTGATAGGCACATTTTCTACGTTAATGCCTTTCCATGCTGCTCGTACAATAATCTCTACCTCAAATTCATATTTACGAGTCAGTAAATGTATCCCTTTTATCAATTTTAATGGATATAATCTGAAACCGGACTGTGTGTCCTGAAGTGTATTCCCTGTTTCTATCTTATACCAGAAATTGGAAAATTTATTGGCGAATGTATTCTTGCCAGGCATATTATCTGCCCTAAGGTTTCTAGCTCCTATCAGAATGCTTCCAGGCTTTTTTTCAATTCTATCTATAAAGGTTGGGATATCATCTGCAAAATGTTGGCCATCAGAATCCAAAGTGATGGCATAATCAAATCCTTTCTCTGTAGCATATCTCAGACCAGTTAATAAGGCATATCCTTTCCCTTTATTTTCTTTATAAGAGATATACTGTATTCCGGAATACTCACCGAGTATTACAGATGTATGATCTGTAGAACCATCATTGACAACAATAACATCATCACAGTAATCCTTCACACTGTCAACGACTTTCTTTATAGTCTTCTCATTATTATAAGTAGGTATTATTACAGCACATTTCAACTGTTTTAATCGTTCCTTATATACAGTATATTCCATATTTGTATTATTTGATTGTTGCTTTTAGTTTTAAGACCGTATTGTCGTTATTGTATACTATTGCCGATATTGTGTTTTCTTTTAAAAATGTAATATCTATTGATATTAAAAGCCCTGCTTTTGGTTTAATAACTGAGATAAACTTACATTCCTTTATTTTACTGAAAGATATATTCTTATCAGAATAGACACTTAAGCAGCTTCTTATAATAGCCAAAGTACAGACTCCAGGAACAATAGGTTCAAACGGAAAATGCCCCTCATATATAGGGTGTTTCTCCATTAATTCAACTGTAGAGTTAAATCCATTATCTCCTTCAGCAACCTGTATGATTCTGTAGAAATTATTTTCCCAATTCATTGTTTATCAAACTGTTTAATTTGTTTATTAAATTCTTTATCCAAAAATTCATATAGTGTATAATCACCATTTGGTTGTGTCATTCTCATCTTATTGAGACACATATTTCGCCTGTCAAATTCAAGCATAATCTCTTTTATTTTAGATGCTACCCTCTTTTTTTTAGGCGTCATTATGATTGTATATTTAAGTTCCTCTTTCTTCAACACATGATTAAAATCTTTGGTAGAATTCATTATCTCTCCTGTCATGCAAGCTGACAATATATTCTTCAGCTCACGAAGCATTGGATTAGAATCTACCTTCATCTCGTTTATTTTATCTCCATTTTTCATCTGGAAATCTTCTGATGTCATCTTTATATAGTCTCCGTCATTGAACGAGAGTAATATCTTTTCTGGTCTTTGATAATAGAAGACACCTTTTTTCGACACTTTATTTGACAGTACTGATAAAGATTGTGTTTGTGTAAATTTACAGGTTATTGTTTGTATCTTGGATGTCTTACTTTCCAATTCATTTATGAACTCTTTATCATTTCCCGGGTTTCCTTGTGCATTTACCGACAAGAACATGCCCAGGCACATTAAAATACATATTAATCTATATTTCATAAGCATTCTTATTTATAAGTTTATTTAGTGGCACTATTTCAATACCCTTCTTTTTAATTCCTTCTATAACTGATTCCAGAAGTATGTCAGATCCTTCTCTGTTATCATGTAGTAGAACGATATCACCACTCTTTATATTGCGTATTATTCTTTCGCTTATAGAATTACGCTTTAAAAACTTTAATGTATCATATGAGCGTATATTCCATCCTATGCTAATAAATCTATTGTTTACAGCTCTTCGTATTAGCGGGTTGGTTACTCCGAATGGCGGTCTGAAGAAAACCGGGTACTTGCCTGTTATTTTATATATGATATCATTTGTCTTCCGTATATCTTCATAAATTCTTTTACTACTCCAAAGAGTATATGATGGGGTATGAGAAAAAGTATGATTCCCTATTATATGCCCTTCATCATAAATTCTCTTTACCAGTTCTGGATATGTTTCAATGTTTGAACCGATGAGGAAGAAAGTTGCCTTAATATTATTCTCTTCAAGTATATCAAGTATTCTGGGGGTATGAATAGGGTCTGGGCCATCATCGAATGTTAATGCTACTGCTTTCTCCATTCTATTCCCTCTACAAATACATCTTAAGTATATTCCACTTCTTATATCAGCGGAAGCCCATATAAAGAATAGCAAGATAAAGGAAATAATTATAATAATCATATTAAACCCCTTTCACTATAATTATTGAGGAACTCATACCAAGATAATTATTGCAAAATATCATTTCTTCATCTCTCTCCAAATCCTTGGTGGAATCATAGAATATTCGTGCAGAAACAGTTGGATAAATACCATATTCCGTAAAATTGTTATAGACAATTTTTTCTTGTTTAGATTTGGCATATCTATCGATACATTCATCCTGACTGAGTACATTATTGGAAAACTCAATGTGCTCAATTTTGATATTACATGCCTCTGAATATTTTGATGTAAGTTCCATGAAGATAGCACCTTCTCCATTCTTCTGTCCGTTACGAAAGACCCCTAGCCGTTCTAAAATAATGTTGGAACTTTCAATTATTTCATCAAATGTTCCTAGTAAGATTCTTTCTTTTCCCTCAATACCAATCTGCAAGTATGCATCAAGCAATGCATCCTCAAAACTGTGAGACCTGTTTACATATGTAATATTCTCACAATGGTTCTTTGAAAGTAAGGCAATTTGGCCTCCTACCGTGTTAAATGTAGATTGGATAAAGGGTGTTGGATTTAATAGCTCCTCATTATTCTCTATTACATTTCTCAGGAATTTTTCGCTATCTGCCAAACATCCGTATCCGGTTGCTGTTACTATGCTGTCAATATCTTTAATATTATCAATATTGCCACAACATTCTACAGCAGTTGTAACAGCCATTTTTAGTATACGAGACATTCGTCTCCTCACAGCAGCTTCAGGAATTAGTGCTTTGATATCTGATATAACGTCATCATCAGCAATTATATTTTTTACATAACAACTCATTATTGCTTAGAGAAAATTAAAGTTGAACAATTACCTCCGAATCCAAAAGAATTAGAGAGAACAGTATTAATTTCTTGTCTATGAAGTGTTGTATTTGGTATTACTCCATTATGCATTGGCACAGCAAAATTAAGTGATTCAGGTACAAAACCTTCCTTAATTGATAATATGGAAAATACAGCTTCTATACCTCCAGATGCTGCTAATGTATGTCCTGTATAAGACTTTGTGGAGCATATTAGAGGCATATTCTGATTAAATATACGTGATATAGCTATTGATTCCGTTAAGTCGTTATTCGGTGTACCTGTACCATGAGCATTTATATAATCTATCGATTCCGGGTATAAACCTGCCATCGATAGTGCTTTATTCATTGCAAGATAAGCACCTTCTCCGTTTTCTGATGATGCCGTTTGATGGAATGCATCATTCGTATTGGCAAATCCAGAAAGACGGCAGTACTTTTTATTACAGTCTTCTTCTCTTTGAAGAACAATGTATCCAGCGCCTTCACCAAGATTTAGTCCGGCTCTTCTTTCATCAAATGGCTTACAAAGTTCTTTGTCTAATATCATAAGGGATTTAAAGCCGTTCAAAGTAAATGCACTTAAGGCATCGCAACCTCCTACAATAACTGCATCCAATACACCATGCTTTAATAGGTTATATCCTTTTATTATAGCATTGGCTGATGAAGAACATGCTGTGCTGATAGTAGTTGAATAACCATTAATGTTACAATAATTGCATATCGCTTTAGTTGAAGCTGCACAATCGTGCATGAGTACTTGCCTTATATCACCTTTAGTATTGTCTTTAATATAATCTTTAAAGAATATTTCTGTAAGATCCATACCACCTACAGAAGTTGATGATATTAGACCTGTTTTATTACTGGACACATCTATTTGTGAGTCTATAATGGCTTCTTTAACGGCAAGCATTCCCAGTAATGCAGTTCTAGATATTACTTTACTTGCTGGTATGCCTAGTTTTTCTTTTATTTGTTCGTTTGAGTATCTTATTTCACCAACAGGTAAATTATTGTTGGTAATTAGTATTTCAGGACAAAGAGAAATACCACTTTGTCCTGAATATAAATGAGTTAAGTTTTCTTCTACTCCAATACCTAGTGAAGAAACTACACCTAAGCCGCTAACTACAATGCTCATTATAATGTTTTATTTCTTATTTTTCTCAATGTATTCAGCAAGTGTTCTGACAGAGTAAAATATAGGCTTTGCTTCTGCAGAATTGGACAATTTAACACCATAATATTTTTCAAGAATAAGTATTACTTCCAATGCATCTATTGAGTCCAATCCTAATCCATCACCGAATAATGGTGCATCTGTATCAATATCATCAACAGTTATTTCTTCTAAATTTAATTCCTCAATCAAATGCTGTTTGAGTTCTTTTACTAGTTGTTCCATGATTGTTTATTTTTCTCTAATTAATAATTTCAAATTAACTTCATACTTTTCACATAACTTTTCACACCATCCACAAATGACAGCCTTTGCCTTTCCTGTTTCAAGCAATAATTTCGCATATTCTTCTGCGGTTCCATTGTCTTTATCTTCAACGAAGAATGTGTTATTCCCTTTTATTTTATGGCGAATACACAGTTCCCCATTAACGACATTTGGTAAGGTATATACAAAGATTGCAGGAGAAGCCCCTTCTTCTGAATGCTTATTGATGACTTTCTGGTGTTCAATATCCGCATCAAGAGACGAAGACCTGTTTGCTAGAACTATAGATATATCTTCTGGCGAATATTGATTTAATGAATACTGTTCCAACAGATTCGCCATAGAAACATATGCAGCCTTACATAAATCACTCATCTTGTAGAATTTCATGTTGGTCTCACCTAACTTCTTGTATTCTGCCCTAATAAAATCATGAAACGTATCGCATGAAACCGGCAAGCTGTAATGACATACTTCTTTAGCAGAATTATCATAGGTCGGATGAATACCTTTGTAGCATTCAGAAGAAACAGCAATGGCAGCATTGCATCCACCAAATCCGGAAGCCGTTTTAATAAATGCTTCTTTTGTAAACTTCTGTTCCTTTGAACTTACGCTTATGGAACATGATGTCCCAGGCTCCTCGAATCCTAAAGTTGCAAATACTCTTCTTGTAAGAAGTTCATGAATGCACAGTATGGTTTCTACAACGCCTGATGCTCCTAATGTATGGCCTATATATGACTTAAAACTATTTATAGGTTTATCAGTAAGTCCTGCCAAAGCAATAGCCTTACTTTCCATTTCATCATTATATACAGTTGAAGTGCCATGTGCGTTTATAAAGCCTATATCATTTTTATCTAGGTTTGCTTCGCTTAATGCCCTTTCAATAGCTAAATACAATCCGTCACCGGTTCTTGACGGGCCTGATATATGATTTGCATCATTGGTTATAGCACCGCCGTTAAGATACAAATATGGGCGCCTGGCTTGACTTTTATCTGATGTTAAGAGTATTGCCCCACATGCTTCTCCAAGACATAGCCCATCACGATTCTTGTCATATGGTCTACAAGGTTTTGAACTAATAGACTTAAATGAAGCAAATCCCTCTGTTATAAATGGACTTAGCGTATCACAACCGACTACGATAATATTGTCATATTTACCTTGTAGTATGATTTCTCTGGCTATGATTAGGGCTGACACTCCTGAAATACAAGCATTGGAAACAATCAATGGCAAGTTTGAAAGTCCTAAATATGTTTGTAGCTTCAATGCAGTTGTACCTAAAAATGCATCTTCTGGGACTGGACAGACATTATCTTCTAATTTATTGATATTACCTTTTGTCGTAGATAAAATGACCAAAAGCCTTTGGTCTTTTACGTCCAACTGAGATTCATTGATAATTGCTAATGTATTATTTATCACTAGCGATTCAAAGAATGTGCATCCCTCTTGTTGATATGCTAAAGGTAAGGCCCTGTTTATAGCCCCTACTATCATTCCATATTTTTCATTATAGCTGAGTCCACACTCCTTTTGCTCTAATGCATAGAAGGTTTGCATCTTTTCTCCTAAAGATGTTATCAAACTGTCATGTCCTATATATACTTGTTTTACTTTATCCATTTTTCTTTCCATTTCTCGTAAAACGGAGGATTGTTCAAGCACATTTCTCCATTGTTATCTATGAAAACCTGAACGGAACTGCCTCTTGCCACAATGATATTGCTATCAGACTTTCTTATCAGGTATTCAAAACAGATCTTAGCTGCTGGTGTCTGAATATACTTCGTTTCTATTATGATGTCATCATCTATTGTAAGCGGGTTTAAGTACTGTATCTGTAAATCCACTATTGGTGTCATATATCCGCTGGCATATATATCCAAATACCCTATGCCTGGATATTCTCGGCCAAATGCTTCTCTTCCATCCTCAAAGTATTTTACATAAGAACCATGCCAAACTATTTTCATTGAATCTACCTCACTGAACCGAACTTTGGCTTTAGTTACACCCACTAAGGTCGGTGTGGAATCATATTTCCTCTTCTTCATGAATTCAAGAAAATTTTCATTTGACAACTTGCTGCTAATCGGCCATCAGTAAAAGATTCAGCCTTGATAAGAGTAATATTAAAAACTTCTTGTAGAATCTCAATCTTAGTTTCTAACATGTCATTTATCTTCGGTAGAAATACTATTTCCATGTTGGATATAGCACCTATATAACCTATTGATATTGGCTTGTTTTCATTTCTGCAAATATATCCCACTCTTGCTGCAGCTGATTGCGCTATGTGTTCAATAAGACCAAATTCAGTGAAACAATCATTTTCCACAAATATATTGTCGTTTTTGATTGTCAACTGAGTTTCCGAGATACCGTTTGTTATACCGACAAATTTGTCTACCATAACTATCGGTTCTCTTTGTGGTATCAAATCAATTATCTCCATTTTTTTTCTTACAAATCATTATTGAATGTCCTAATCCCAATCCGTCAACAATCTCTTCAATTTCAAGACCGGCATTGTTGACACATCTTTCCATATCAGATGAATGATACATTTTACTGTTTCCGTTTGCTAGAGCCGTAAAATATATGCTTGTTAATGTGAGACAATAAGCTGCTGTTTCAAACTTCTGTCTGTCCCAGAAAGTTTCCATAATATATAATCTTGAATTTTCATCCATTGATTCTGCAGCTCTTTTACATATACTAGTCACTTCCTCTTCCGAAAAACAGTCCAAGAACTGGCTCATCCAGATTACATCAAATGCCGGAGTAGGGAACTTGACAGACTTATCCAACAAATTACATGGATATGCATGTATTCTGTCTGCACCGTCTATATTCTTTGTCTGTTCACGCATCATTGCAACCTGTTGTGGCAAATCCATAATGGTTACTTCAACAGATGGATTATATTGAACACATTTTGTTGCCCATCTTCCTGTGTTCCCACCTACATCTAATAACCTGTTTACTTTCTTTGTACCATCAAATATAATTTTCAGAGCAGCTTCAAATGATTCATCAGAATAGAAATGATCAAAGCCGAACCAGCTTTTTTGCACATGCTCAGGCAAACTTGATAAGGCTTCGTATATGGTCGGCCACTCCCCAAAAGATTTCAATCCGGATGGTTTGCCTTCCAAGAGGGCTTCTTCCAGATTAAATAGACCTTTATAGTTAACATCATGGTTGAAGTTCATATTCACCTTTGCCATATTGTCATTTAAAAGGAACCAACCTGTTTTAGACAGTTGATACATATCTTCTTTTATCAAAACTGTCCCTATAGACAAGGACGCTTCCAGTAAAACTTGTGCAGCGTATAAACTTAATCCTGTTTTTTCTGCTATCTGTTCCTGGGTTAAACCTTCTCTATTATTTGACAATAGTTCAAGAATCCCCAATTTTACCATAAGTCTTGATACTTGAAAGACTATTGGACCAAAGGCAATTTCTTGCGCTCTTCTTTGAGCTTCTATTGCCGTTAGTCTCTCATGGGAATATATTTTCTCTAATTGAGGTGTAAGTTTCATTTTCAATAATTTAATTCCAGAATCTATAGAAATTAAACCACTGTTGTGGGTATTTTCTAACTATTGATTCTAAAGACCTGATATATTGATTTATTAAATTCTCTGTTGTTGTGTTCTTAGTCATGTCTGCTTCTTCAAAGATAAATCTGTATGTACAGCCTTTTTCTCGCATTGAATAATAAAACACAACTGGAACCCTACATTTATTGGCAATCTTAAACGGACCTATGGGAAGTCTTGCTTGTCCCCCCAGGAATTCTAAACTAATAGATGAATTTTCATCCAAATACCTATCGCCATTAAAACATACGTATTCGCCATTGTTAAGTGCCATTTTTATATTTATCATGGCACCCAATGTATCTTCATTTACTGGTATTATCTTAAAATTCTGCTTTTCTGACGCATCCTCTATTGCTTCCTTAATACCGCGATGTTCTGTATCGAACATTACGATATTGATTTTTTTCCCATAATTACCGAAAAATGCTGCACCTGCTTCCCAGCATCCGACATGAGCACCTATCAAGATAACACCTTTACTGTTATCTATTATATCAATAAATCTTTTATAATTATCAAATTCAAAATGATATTTACTTGATAGGCCGCTCTTTATCGCTAATTTGTCAATTAATGTCTGACCAAATACATAATAATGCTGGTACAGTTTCAAGATTGATTTAAGTGTCCCGTAATGAAGTCTTTTCCTGTTATATAGCCATATTGCATGTGTGGCTTTTGGTGCAAAAGGAATAAAATGGATAACGACAAGGGCCAAGAAACAATAGGCTATCTTGATTCCTAGTAATTTTATTGTGTAAATAAAAAACAGATAGCCTAATTTCCCTCCTCTTGATTTTCCACTCCATTTACGTTTCACTGATTTATGCATTTATTTTCTTTTCCAATAATTCATAAAAATCTGAGAAAGTTTTCACATCCACGAAGTCAGGACCAGTCAATGTAACTCCAAAGTTCTGCTGAGCCAAAACTACCACATCTACAAGATCAAGACTGTCCAGTCCTAATGTGTCCTTTAAAGACGCATCTGGTGTTATTGTATCAACATCTATTTCAAACTCTTCAGCAAGGATTGTGCGAGCTTTTTCAATAATTTCTTCTTTTGTCATATCTGTTTATTTTAATTTAGTTACTATTAATGATGAATTTGTACCCCCGAATCCGAACGAATTGCTCAGATAAGTATCAAAAGGCATGTCAATTCTTTGTGTAGGTATATTCAATAGAGCAGATGCTTCATCAGGTTCTTCAAAATTTAGGTTCATTGCTATGAAATCGTTTAGCATCATTAATGTTGAATAAACAATTTCACTGGCTCCGGCCATCCACATCTCATGACCAGTGAAGCACTTTGTTGAAGCAACAAAAGGTTTGTGATCACCAAAAACCTCATTAATCGCTTTTGCTTCATTGAAATCACCTATAGGTGTTGATGTCGCATGGGCGTTTATGTACTGAATATCATTGATGTTTATTCCGGCATCTTGAATAGCTCTTCTTAAAGAACGTGTTGGCCCATCTACATTAGGTACAGATATGTGATCACCGTTTGAAGAGAATCCATAACCTATTATCTCTGCTAATATGGTTGCTCCTCTCTTGATTGCCGATTCATAACTTTCAATAATTACACAGGCTGCACCACCACTTGGTACTAAACCATCTCTGTTCTTATCAAAAGGTCGGGATGCTTTTGTTGGCTCATCTTCTCTGATGGAAAATGCGCTTAACGCATCAAAGTTCCCAACAGAGAAAACATTTACTTCTTCGGCTCCACCACATATTATACAATCCTGTAGCCCTTGTTTTATAAGTAAATAACCTAAACCTATAGCATGAGAACCACTTGCACAAGCTCCGGACACTGTAAAGTTTATTCCTTTCAGATTGAAGATTGTGGACAGATTCATGGTTATTGTTGAGTTCATGGTTTGGAATATGTTCCCTGAACCAACCATGACCGTACTTTTCTGCTCCCTTATAATATCAGCACCTTTTATTACAGGTTCTGCACAACTGTCGTTTCCAAACAGTATTCCTACTTCATTGTTTTTCAGATAGTCCTGGTCTATACCAGCTTGTTCCAAGGCCTCTTTTGTTGCTACAAATGCATATTGTCCCTGTTCTGGCAAGCATAACCTTTGTCTTCTATCCAATAGGCTCTTTAGGTTCGGTGTCTTTAAAATTCCAGTCAGAGAAGAGCGATATCCCATTTCTTTTCTTTGGGGATCCAGGCCTATACCTGACTTTCCTTCAAACAATGATTTTAATACCTCTTCTTTATTTTGGCCGATACAGGAATAGATTCCCATACCTGTTATTACAACTCTTCTATTCATATATTCTTAAGTATAAATACCTCCATTAATAGATATAACCTCTCCTGTGATGTAGGCTGCTGAATCTGAAGCCAATAAATTTACAAGCTCCGCTACCTCTTCCGGCTTGCCAAATCTTCCGACTGGTATATGCGCCTTCAATTCTGATTGGTTCAAATCACTTGTCATATCAGTTTCTATGAATCCTGGTGCTACAGCATTCACTGTGACCTTTTTCTTTGCAACTTCTTGTGCAAGTGCCTTGGTTGCTGCTATTACACCTCCTTTTGCAGCTGAGTAGTTTACTTGACCTGGCATTCCTTTTATTCCAGATAAGGATACGATATTTATTATCCTTCCCCATTTCTTCACAAGCATATTCTGTAATAATGCATGTGTTACATTATAGAATCCATTTAGACTTATATTAAGTACCTGAGACCAGTCTTCTTCAGGCATCCATATGAGAAGATTGTCTTTTCTTATCCCGGCATTATTCACCAATACTGATATATAGTCATTCTCATGACTGCTTTTCCACTTCTCAATAGCTGCAATTACTTCACTTTTTTTAGAAACGTCAAACTGCAGGATTTCAGCTTCTACTCCTAATTCCTTAATTATTTTTTGAGTTTCTTCCGCTTGTTCTCTATTTGATACATAATTTATTACAATATTGTATCCGCTTTGCGCAAGTCTTATAGCGACAGCTCTTCCTATACCTCTACTGCCGCCTGTTACAAGTGCATATTTGTTAGTGTTGTATGACATACAAAATCCCTTTTAGTTTATTGTTTCAAGAAAGTAACGAGCTTTCTTATCTCTTCATATTTTGGTGTATCTTCTGCAAATGACGGAACTATATTCCTTATTTGATTATATAAATTCCTCGTTTCAGGTGCTAAGTCTTCTGCTATTTGTAAGCAATCTACAGCCTGTACTAAAGCCATCATATGAATTGCCATGACCTGATATGAGTTTTCAATTACATGAGCACATAATAGTGCTGAATTAGTTCCCATTGATACTATATCCTGATTGTCATTGTTATTTGGAATAGAATGTATATACATTGGATTCGATAATGTCTGACACTCAGCTGTAGTAGATGTTGCCGTGAATTGTGAAGCCTGGAGACCATAATTAAGTCCTAACTTTCCTAAATTAACGAATGGTGGCAATATTCCATTAATTCTATCATGGAATAGGTAATTCATCTGTCTTTCGGTCAACATGGTTAATTTAGTAACAGAAATCTTTAGCTTATCCATTTCAAAAGAAACATAATCTCCATGAAAATTTCCTCCGTGTAAGACGGTATTATGATCTTTATCAACGATAGGATTGTCATCAACAGAATTTAATTCATCTATTAAAACTGTTTTTGCATTTTCCCATTCATCATAGATTGGCCCTAATATTTGCGGTATGCATCTTAATGAATAATAAGGCTGTACCTTATGTTGAAATACATTTTTCTCCTGTGGGTGGTAAAGTTCTTCTGTTCTGTTTCGTAGTCTTTTACTACCAGAGGATATCTTTCTCATTTGTTCAGCCACTCTTTTTTGCCCTTTATGCAACTTCAGTCCATTAAGTACTTCTGACATAAAATCATCATAAGAAGATGCTATCTCATTCATCATGACTGAGGCCATTAAAGACCAGTGTATAAGTTTCTTTGCTAATAATAGATTAACCAAACCTATACCTGTCATAACTGCAGTTCCATTAGTCAAAGCAAGCCCTTCTCGAATATACATTTTCAAAGGTTTAAGGTCTAGCTGTTCTAGTACATCAGATGATTTCATTATTTTCCCTAAATAAGAAACTTCTCCTTCTCCAATTAATGCTAAAGCCAAATGAGCTAACTGTACTAGATCTCCACTTGCTCCAACACTTCCATGCTCAGGTATAATTGGGTATATTTTATTGTTGAAGAACTGTATTAATAATTCAACACTATTGGTATGGACTCCAGAATGACCTTTGATGAAAGTCATAATCCTTGATAAAAGAGCGGCTCTTACATAAATAGGTGGAAGCGGATTTCCTGCTCCAGTTGAATGACTACGAATTATATTGTATTGTAATTTTTCTAGGTCTTTTTCTTCTATTTTCCATTGAGCCATAGGTCCGAAACCGGTATTGATACCGTATATTACTTTTTCCTTTGAAAATCCTTTTAGAAACTCATAAGATTCACTTATTTGTTTCTTTATATCTGATGTTAGATTTAACTCCTCTCCTTGAAGAAGAAGTTTATCTATATCTTCTAAAGATAGTTCCTCTTTTATCTCCATAATTATAATTTATTGATTTAATCTTTTTATTTAGATAAATCATTTTAATTGAGTGTATTATTCATTCTTGCTGCTATACAACAAGTCCTTAATATCTATTCCTAGTATTTCAGCTATTGCTGAGAGTGTCTGCAAATCTGGTTGAGAAGTATTAGTACACCATTTAGATACAGTTGTTGGATCTTTTCCTAATTGTGCAGCCAACCATTTCCCTGTTCTCTTTTTTTCTGCTAAAACTACTTTTAATCGATTTAATTCTTTCATCACCTATTTATTAGAGTTGACCGCAAATTTATAGATTTTCCCCTAATAGCAAAAATACTTTAATCAAAATCCTGACTATCCCACATAAACTGGTGCATATAATGATAAATTTACCATATAATTCCAGGCAAATAGTCTTGAAATACGTTGCAATTTATTTCCCTCCTCAGAACAATATAATTGGATATCCGTAACCAGTCTAAAAAAGAATACTAACAGTCAGCTCCGTTGATGCAGGCTAAAGCTTGCACTTTCGGAACGGCCTATATCATTGAATACAAATCTTAAAATAAAGGCAAGCTGTTCCGACTGTTCGTATTTCATGCGATGCCGGAACAACATGCCTTATATAACGGAAACTTATCGGCTGACCTGCTTCGTATCTCGATACCAGGCAAGTTTCAGCCGACAGGTTCATACAATCATACTGATAAATCAGGACAGTTGCCAAAGACAGAGACTTTAAGGTTGCGCTGCTCTTAACTTTAAAGGCTCTGACATTGGCGACTGGTGTCAGACGACATATCTAAAACGAATACTAACAGTCAGCTCCGTTGATGCAGGCTAAAGCTTGCACTGACGGAACGTCCTATATCCCTGAATACTCGTCTTAAAATACAGGCAAGCTGTTCCGACTGTTCGTATTTCATGCGATGCCGGAACAACTTGCCTTATACTACGGAAACTAACCGGCTGACTTGCTTCGTATCCTGATACCAGGCAAGTTTCACCCGACAGGTTCATACAATCATGCAGATAAATCAGGACAGTTGCCAAAGACAGAGCCTTTAAGGTTGCGCTACTCTTCACTTCAAAGGCTCTGACATTGGCAACTGGTTACCGGTGGTTTGTCTGAAAACGAATACTATACTCTTCAGAAATCTTTGAATACTGAATGGCAGGAAATCATTGGAGCATCATAGCCGGAACCGTTTCTTATGTGCAAAGATACTGCGGACTGGAGAAACGCCAAGTGACGCTTGCGCTTTCAGTCGGAGGACTTGACGGCAGCCTTCCGCAAATTTTCTCATACCTCAAAAATTTGGGTATTCCGTCTGCATTCTCTGACTTCACACTTGTCTTTTTCTCCCTTTGGTCCGCAGTCACAAATGCACATAAAACGGTTTTTCCCGGCCATGAAGTTCAATGAGCTTTACCAAAGGGAAAATAATCTGAACTTCAAAATTCAGATGTTATGCGAGCAAGAAAAATGAGTATCAAACAATCTTTTAATTTTTAACTGATATGTGCAGATTGATGACAACACAACTGGCGGAAGCTCTGGAGGGTTATCCGCTCTACTCCCAAGACGGCAAGGGAAAGGATGCTGTTTGCCGTGCGGTTTTTGCCCTTGGTTCTGTAAGGTGGTTTATCCTTGAAGGAAACAAAGAGGATGACGATGTGATTCTATTCGGTATCGTAGTCGGACTCATGGAGGATGAATACGGGTATATTTCCCTCAATGAACTTTCGGATGTGGAGCTTGACCTGAGTGCTCAGGGACTTGGCAAGCTTCAGGTAAGACAGCAGCAGAACTTTAAGCAGGTTCCGCTGAAACAGATTCAGGACAGCAGGCTTCAGGAATTTCTTGCAAGGTTTGAATAGGCTGTATGAAAACAGAAGTGGCCGGTCCTATCCGTCACGGACAAGACCGGCTGCTTATTATAGCAGGTAAATGATTACTAATTATGATGATTTGTAGAATGAGAAATTATTGCTACATTTATAATGTCTCTGCCAGATATGTGTGGAATGTCTCATTGGAAAACATTGGGAGAATCCGTTATCTTCACTTTGGACGGAAGGCTTCTGGCGGTGTACCGTTCTGTTTCAGCATTAAAGCAGCAACTTCACTGCAGTGGAAATTGCAGAAGAAATATTCTCCTTTGTCAGTGCCATTGTACCTAAAGAATACGCAAGGAAATGGACGATTCAGTTGGAAGCGATGGAACCGTCAGAATCCTTATAGGCTGTAGCCGATACGGATGAAGTAAAATTGAAAGCAAAACTGTTAGCTGTTGAACTTACTACAGATATGGATGTCTGATGTAATCTTATCGTTACAATCCATGTGGCCTACTGAACTAACAGCGTTTCTTAAGCTTGCAGCAACGCTTGGGTAGAACAACGGATTCCTTGTAGGCTATAATAATTAATGAAAAAACTGTTTATTATGTTATTTACCATAGCAAATACAATTAAAAATAAATAGGCATTAATTGTAAATCTTTGATGCAAAAATTAATGTCGACTCTTTATAATCAGAGTCTATAAACCAATAATCATTTATAGTTTTAAGTTCAAAATCTTTATTTATTATGGAGTCTTTCTCTATAATAAAAATTGGTTTCTGGAGTTCATAAAAGAAATTCAATTCGTATTTACACCAAATAGAACTAAGTGAGTTTTCTGATTTCACAAAAATTAAGGCTTTTGATTGTTTCATCCTTTCTTCCAAAACTCTAAGTGTAGCATTACATAATAAATGTCGTTTTAAATAATCAATATCATTTATCCAATCACAAAAAATATTTTTTTTCAGACTGTTTTCTTTCCTAATAAGCTCTTGAACTTCTTTACTATCTTTACTGCTATGGGAAATAAAATAATCATAAGACTTTATCTTCTGTTCCTTTGAATTCTCAATTCTATATTCTAATTCATTCGGATTCAGCTTTATTATATATTTCTCATTAGAATATATATTTTTCAGATAATCCTTTCTCTCTTTATTATTTGTATGTACTAACATATATTTCTGCTTTCTTAGACGAGGGTTAAAATTAAACTCCTGCAAATAATAGAAAGCTTCAAATCTTAACTGTTTATTAAGTTCAGTATCATTAAGTTTAAAGAAAAATTGTATCACCTTTTTGCAATAATATTTTTTTAATTCTAAAAGTATATAGACTCTATCTTTTTGACTTGTATTTTTACGTTCATATAGTCCAATCAATTGATCAATAAATGTAGGTGTTACTTGCTGAGTTTTATATAAAGCTTTTTCAATTTTCTTATTAATACGTTCTATTTTAGGTTGCCTTTGGTTCCATAGCTTTGTTTTTGATTCTTCACATTCATCTTCTGAAAAATTATTTTTATGGTATTCCAGATAATTTTCAGATGATATTTTTTTATACATTGGTACTTTACAAATCAAAAGTTCAGGTTTGAGCATTTTAAAACGAGCTTTTCCACAAAATTTCATTATATATTTATCCTTAGTATGGTAGTAAGTATACTTAGACTCAACAGAAATCCATTCATATGGATAATATTTCCTTAATAAATTAATTATATCTTTCTTTGTATATTCTTGTGGTAGTAATGGCATTAACGTCTTTATCTCATCATTCCACATAGAAATAATATCTCTTACATCATGCTCAAATATACGTTTAGTAACACCAGGCATATCTTATGAATTTATTATATTTTTAATACAAATTTGAATATTATCAATATTAACAAATATTATTACTGCTAGACAAACAAGAAATAATGGTAAATAAAACCATAACTCTGTTTTTGAAAACAAACAACGTGAATATCTGTTTTCCTTGAAAGGGAATTTATCATAACTTGTTTTCAAAGAGAAATCTATCGAGTTCTCCTCTAGATCTTTAACTTTATTATATAGGGATCGATATAGTCTTTCTTGCAGTAAATAATAAGAATCTAATCCCCAAAAAGCAATAACTGGAATTATTGAAATGATTGAATACAACTGATCAGAATCTTTACTTGATAAAGCAAAAATACCAGCAACAAGTGTTACAGCCCATCCTTTTAACATAAAAGAATTATTAGCCATTCTTGTAATAATACCTTGAATAAATTCCAAATGTTTTAATTTCATTTCCATAATTAATTTATTTTCGTTCTTACGTTTATTTGTTATACTATTGTAAACATAGAAAATGATTCTTTAACAACCAAACTATTACTAAGAAAAAATTAAAATTACTACTAATGTTTTGGCTCTTATAAAAATAGAAATGAACTTATTTTAACGTGTATTCTTACGCTTGCGGCCACGCTTTGGCAGACCGGATTCCTTGTAGGCTATCAGGTCAGCTCCTATGAATACTCTTTTTGCCTTATCCGGTATTTTCAGGAAAGCCAGCGGCTTTTTCTGGTAGCGGATATAGGAATAGATGGTACAGCGGTGAACACCCAAATAGCGTGCTGCATCCTTCACTGAATATGTCTTCTCTGGAACGACTTTCATTATATCTCATGCTGATTATTCTTTCGTTTATGCTATAAAGTAAAGGTAAACATCTGATTATTAGCAGTCAATACGTCAAATATGGGATTATTTTGGAGATTGTGGGAATACGATGGATTATGTGTTACCATTTATTCAATACGGCTGCACTAAGACCGTTGATGGAGAATATGTTTTTACAGAAATAAGGAAGGCATATATTCAAGGGGTGACAGCGTTGACAGCAAATCCAATGAGAATCCGGTATAAAGTCAGTCTGGGAAACTGCTGTAATACAACATATTATATTCTTTCTGATTTTTCTTATAAAGAACAGAGTATTATAGTGTGTCAACGTTTGGCTATGGATTTTTAGCGGACTGAAAATTATGGCTACGCCTGTCAACGTTTGTCAACGCATGATTTCTATATGAAGTACCTGATACACTGACAGATACTCTCTGTCAACACTGTCACCCTTGAAACGGGTGCATTTTATTATCTGAAAACATCTGATGCGAAAGGGATACATGCTTATCCTAATGTACCATTACAGCCACAGGTTTGTTCAGCATACCTCTACAGATATTTTTAAAGGTATCTCCGGCATTGCAAACGTCAAACACAGGACTGAAAATCTTCCTCAAACGGGGTTGAGCGTATTTTCAGCTTTCCTTGAAGTTTGCCTTATTGAATGCCTGCGCTTCTGAGAACTGCAAAAAATATCCTTCGGGCAAGCTGAAAAACTTGCTGACAGAAGGGAAAAAATTAGAGCGTATGGCACAGATGGACGAAAGCATCAGAAAGCAATTGGAAAAGCCACAGACATGGTTCTGCAAGTATTTTCCCAAACGTATTCAGAATGTGGGCGAGAAGGAAATCGCCGACAGACAGTTGGTTTATGACTTCAAGGACGGAAGGTCTCATGAAGAGGTGGCACAGATGACGGCAGCAAGAATGATTGAGGAACACGGCAACAGATGCTCACAGTTGGTGTTCATTCCGGTTCCGGCATCATCGGTAAGAAAGAATGAAATCCGGTATATGAACTTCTGCAAAAGGGTATGTGAACTCACAGGAGCAATAAACGGATATGACCATGTAAGGGTATGCGGAGAAAGACTGGCTGTTCATGAAAACCGTAAGGCTGAAAAGGAAATCAGAAAGGTGAGCATCATCGAATTTGATGAAGAGTGGTTCAGAGGTAAGGCAGTCATAGTCTTCGATGATGTAATAACACGCGGAATCAGTTTCGGTATATATGCGAATCAGTTGGAGAGTTTCGGAGCGAATGTCATTGAAGGCATCTTCCTTGCAAGAACCCATTATAAAGTATAGAACTATGAACGGAATATTATCAGACAAATCAAAATCACTGGCCTTCACGGGACACAGAACTATTCCCGCAGAAAGGCTGGATGAAATAAGGACACGGCTTGTTGAAGCCGTGTCGTTTGCATGCAAATCAGGCATTACCTGCTTCTATTCAGGCATGGCTATGGGTTTCGACCTGATGGCCGCTGAAACTGTATTGTCACTGAAGGGAAAGTACCCGGATATACGGCTAATTGCCGTTGTACCTTTCAGGAGACAGAGCTGCCTGTGGCCGTCAATGGAAAAGGAACGTTATCAGAGAATAATTTCCCAGGCTGACCGGGTTATTGTATTGAGTGAACACTATTTCAAGGGATGCTTTCTAAGGCGCAATGACTTCATGCTGGAGCATTCATGCGGTTTGATTGCCTATTATGACGGCAAGCCTTTGGGAGGAACATTCTATACCTGCAGGGAGGCAAGGAAGAGAGGCATGGATATAGTCAATCTGTACTGAAAACCAGTCCGGATTATAGTGAAAATATTATACAAAAAGATGTGCAAATTTCTTGCATATCTCGTTTATAATGCTTATATTTAGATAATTAAATAAGTTAAAGAGGTAGTTTTATGAATAATATCTACAACCGATACATTTGGCTGTTGCATACAGTCTATCAGGAAAGAAAGGTCACTTTTGAAAGGCTTTGTGAGATATGGAAGCACCATTTCCTGTACAATGGGAAGCCGCTGAGTCTTCGTACATTCCATCATCACAGAAAGATGATTGAGGAGAACTTCGACATAGTTATTGCGTGCAACAGAAAAGACTATACATATTATATCCAGAACCTGGATGAAATACTCGGTGACAGTTGCCGGAACTGGCTGTTCAACAGTCGTATCATTGATGTGGCTCTGAAAAGCAGTCCGTGTCTGTTCCATCGTGTTGTACTGCCTGACATGTCAAATGGTATTGAATACCTGCCGGATATATCGGAATGTATCAGCGATGGACATGAATTGTACATATTCTACACCAATGACAAGGGCAATGAAGTGGAAGGCCGTTTGAGACCGGAAGGTTTGAAGCTGTTCCATAACCGCTGGCATCTGCTTGGGTACAGGAACGGATCAGAGTTCTGTGCTGTTCCTCTTGATGCACTGACAAGAATCTATCTCAGCGGAAACAGGTTTCAGACTGACTGCAGATTCTCGCTTGCCAAACGTCTTTCAGACTCTATTGGTGTTGTGGCTCCAACCGGACAACAGCCGGAAGAGGTTACTCTAAGGGCTTACGGTCCATTTGCCGATTATCTGAGAAAGCATCCTTTCCACCATTCGCAGGTGGAAAGGAATGATATGGGGAGTTTCACGTCATTTGATTACACTCTTCTTGTGACTGACGAGCTGGTGGATGAAATCCTGGCTCTCGGTGATAAGGTGGAGATTACTTTTCCGGAAAAGCTTAGAATGAAACTGCTTCAGAAGATTGGGCGTATCAGAAATAGGTATGCAACATAGAAATCTGCAATTGTAGAATTTTACTTTTGAGTAGTAAACATTCGCTCAATCATCGCTTCAAGCTCAGGACCCAATGGACGTTCTGTGTCCATACACTCCTTCTCACCGGCAACCAGGTCACCATATATATTCCTGTAGCGTTCAGCTTCACTGCCATCACAGCAAAGCATAGCTGTCTCAAACTCCTTAATCATCTTCTTACGCTGACTCTCCGGATATTCCTTAGTCTTGCCATAACTGGTAATAGTAAATGTTCTTGCCATAATCATAGGATTTATTTGTTTTACCTTTGTTTATAATCATTATTACTATACTAATATACGAAAATATTCTGATAATCAGAAATTTGACAACAAAAAATCGCAAGAAATTAATTATGAATTTCAGCTTTACAATATTACTGTTTATCCGAAATTCCTGCTATAGTTGAGATTTAACATGCTTTCCAAAACTTACATCTTCCCATTCACCGCCATGAGAATCTTATAAAATTTATATGCCAACAAAAGAGAGAAAATCTATCTTTTATTGGCATAATATTATATATTGCATTTGTTCTCCAAGTCCAAACAGAACAAATCAAGACTCCGGCTTTTTTGACGGCATGTCTTAAGTCCTTTTCTCATATCTTTTGATATATTATCATAGTCCAGATTCTTTTTGTCAGTGTTGATGTATTTGACTCTTTTTTTACCGTCAATCCTGCCAATAAGATAATGTAACCGTTCTTTTGGATTTGCATACTGTGCAGTTTCTTTACAGGAATTATCGAATAAAGGTATAAGCCACGCATCAGTTTCTTCAATTGCTATTGCATATGCAACCTTATCACGATAAGTCTCCGGAATAATGTTCGAAATTTTATATTCTACTGCTTTATACAGATAATCACAATATTCTTTCCAATCTGTATCTTTTGTACGTAATGGTTCATTTATATCATACCCAGCTTCACCTCGTTCTGCAGTATCTATCTGAACAACAAGCAAAGCATCATCTGCCAATACATCAAAAAAAGACTGGAGCAGGTTATTGTCCTCACATGATTTCAAGACCAGATTCCAATTGCTGAAATTCATTTCATTCAAATCTGTCTCATCAAACTGTTCACTGGGACGCAATTGAACGACATCACTACCATCAATACCCTTCAAAGCCTTCAGAACTGCCTTTATTACAGCTATATCAGCTTTACCTTCTGCTATAATACCCAATCTCATATCATCAGAAATTATAAGGTACACCGCCAATAAGTCCTTTCATCCACATTTCTGAAAGCATCATGCGCTGTTCACCTGTCTGTTCTTTTGTCTGGATACGTTTAGCCTGCGTTTTTCCCTCATCGTTACGGGTCACAACGTATAATCGCTGACTACCGTCATTAAGGTTCAAGCCATCCAATATGGCCGGATTATGCGTTGTTATAAGTACCTGCTTACCATTCTTGACAGCCAATTCACAGATTTTCTTCATGAGAAACCTGCACAAACGGGGATTCAACCCATTTTCAATGTTGTCAATGGCAAAGAAGTCCGGGGTCTTCCTGCTGATAAAGAGTGTCAGATAAAACAATAATTCCAACGCACCTTCATTGGCATTCTCCGCAGAAAACAGATTGTTCTTTTTCTGCATAAACTTATCCCTGAAATAGAGATTGGATTTACTTCTTCCCAATTTATATCCCTGCATCTTATATATTTCCTCACTGTCAAAGAATATATCTTCAATCCAGGATATATAGTCTTTAGCTGATTCTTTTATCTGCATGATTTCTTCTTTGGGTATGTTGTTAAGAAGCACATCAAGACCTTCTCCATTCAAACCAAGAGGATATTGCAAGCTGTCTGAAGTCAATCCACGAAGTGCGTTGATTGACAGTGAATAAATAAGATACTTGGACAAATATTCCCTTAACTTATCTGTTTTTTCTACTGCTTCCTTAATGTTTCCACGTCTGGCTCCAGTTGACCAAGGAGCATTCCAAGTAGAATAAATATCCTCTGGAGCTAAATTGGTAACTGCATATTTTATACGTTCTCCTTCAGTCCCAGATATGTTTACATTAATGGTGCTGTTGGATGGCTGACCATAAAATGAACTTATCATCAAGTCCGGTTTCGCAATCCTAATGCCTTTCTGTATCATGGAATTTACTTCTATTTGGGCAGAACGCTCAGCTGCAACCATTGCTATAGCTTCAAGAATATTTGATTTACCGGAACCGTTAGCACCGATAAAAACATTGACATTACCTAAAGACAATGTCATATCTGTTATTGACTTGAAATTTTTTACAGTTATAGTTTCTATCATATTATCTGTTTTACAAAAAGCACCTAATTCCATATCAGGTCGTACATATAAGTACAAAGATACGGAAATTTCACTATAATAATGAATTAAAAAGCATATTTTTAGACACATAACATAACTTGTTAATCAGTATATTAATATAATAGTTCTCTTGATACAGCATAATAATCAGCGAAAATGTAATTCCTCCTGTTTAATTGGATGTTGTTGCTCAACAGGCATTTCCTCCTGTACCTCAGATACCACCTCAGTTTCAAGATCCAATCCGAAAGTCTCCTTCAACTGCAGATAATCAAAGCACAGTGCCTTTGGTCGGTTTACCTTTACCTTCTTAACCTGCTCGCCATTCACAATGTCGATGGTATAGTCAGGAAGTCCGCTTGGCAGAAGTATGGTGAATCTGTCCTGCTTCAGTCCCAGGTATGAAGCATGGGATTTCAGGTAGGACATGATGGTGGACCAGTTAGAGCGGTTGGAGGTGGAACATGCGTTCCGGCTGTTGAACAGTGATGCCACAGCTGCCGTGTTCAGATAGAGAATAGGACGTGCTTCCTTAAATTCTATATCTTCCTTTACGGACAACGGACGGAAGGATTTCATATACCTTATGCGGTAATGTGCCTTCTCGATACATTTCCCTGAAGTCTGGAATCCCTGAAGCATACTCCAGAAGTCCGCTATCTCTGAACTTTCCTGAGCCAGCTCATTCTGGTTGCGTATTCCTTTGACTGCTGTTTCAAAAAGCTCCGCATAACTGAAAGGCACGTCAATGACTGTCTCCAATGTTCTGAAAGTGGCCAGTGGAATAACCCAGTTGCCGAAGATACGGTCATGGATGGTTTCATTTTCCAGCTTTGCAGCCAGCTCACGCTTGGTGATGGAATATATTTCCGGGAAGTTCTTCTCAAACAGTTCCCGGTGCCCCAGTATCTCCAGGGTGAGGTGGGTAAGTCCCATGTTGCAGACTGATACAAGGTCTTCATAGGCTCTTTTCTCATTCTGGTTGAATGATGTCTTTGAAAAGGCAAGGAAGATGACACGGGTATAGAGTGCCATATCCTGTGTCGGCTTGTCCTGGCCGCAAAGGGCTACACCTGTTGTGACAATGGTCTGTGCTGCCATCCCGTCTGTATTCGTATTCTTCTTGGTCTGGCCGCCACCGCCCCAGAGCCCTTTCAGATAGGCTATCTTGCGTATGTCGAGGTCGTTCTTGTATTCATCAAGCACGGCAAGTGTATTGACGGCCTGTGATACACGGTCATTCATGGCCGGTACGGAAGTTACACCGAGATTGGGCGGATCAACTCCGTGCAGAAAGAAAGACTGGAGGGAAGTGGCCAGGGTTGTTTTACCGGTTCCTTTCTCACCGAAAAGGTTCAGAATGGGGAAGTGACGGGTGCGTCTGAATATAATGTCACGGAAGAGGGTGGCAAGAAGGTAACAGAAGGCTACGCTTGCATTCTCACCGAACACTTGCATTAGTCTGCCTACATAGTCATGCAGCTTTATCCCATTACGGTTCTCATGCACCATAAGTCTCTCAAACTGGAATATCTCCGGGTTGTTGAGATATATTTTTGAAGTGGCCGGTATATAGAAGGCCTTGCCGTTTATACTACGGACTATACCCAAATCATCAACGGCATTGAATGTACCTGCAAAAAATATTCCGTTACCGAAAGCGAAGAATCCTTCAGCCGCATTCCAACCGAGTTTTCTGATACGTTCTGCCGTATCGGTCTTTGAATACAGGTATTCCTTTACACGGTTGAGTTTGTCTATCTTGGCGAGCCATACATAATTGCCCAGTGAGCCGACCTTCTGCTGAAAGTTGCTCAGTGAGCAGAGTTCCGACTCTTTCAGTTCTATGACCCTGCATACATTGTACATATTCCTCATACGGAAGATTCTGGTTCCGTTTATCTCATCCTCGATATGGAATAGTGGTTCCATGATGAAGTTGGAGATTCTTGACGGTTCATCATCATCTTCACCGATGGAGTAGTAACAGTTTTCCCTGACGAACAGACCGAACTGACGCAGTAGTTCAGCTTCACGCTGCATCTCGTTCATAGCCGCAGGTTTGTCGTTCCTTCTCCTGGCTTCACCACGTGCCTGGGTAACGGCATCACGCCACAGCTTTACCTTGCCGTGCAGTCTGGAGAGCTGTTCTATGCACTGGTCATATACAAGCTGGTCTTTTATATAGCGCAACAGGTCTGCTATTTCAGCAACACACTTTCTTTCCTCTACCATGGAACCGGCTACCAGAAAGCGTTTCTGTGCCAACCAGATGATAAAATGCTTTTCCGGAAGTGAAGTGTAATCCTCCCTGCTGCGGATATAGCTGTCGGCATCATTCTTTGCATATTGTACTTCTCCTTCTGTCCCGGATGGTATTTCTGCAAAAGGAAGTTCCCTGACTGTTACATGGAATCCTTTTCTTATGGCTGCAGCTCCGTTGGTCATCACCGCCTCAAATCCCGGTCCGTATGGTTTGCCTTCCGCAATATCTGAATCTGGAATGAAACAGAGTGAAGATACATACTTCTTCAGCAGCTCGAACTGGCTGTCACTCCAGGCTGTTCCAAGTGACGCGACTGTATTGTCGTATCCAATTGACTGCATTCTAAGGACATCAGGAGCACCTTCCACAATGATATAATAGTCGGCATCACGCAGTCTGGCGGCACGGTCAATACCGAATACTGTTTCTCCCTTGGAGTAAATCATGCTTGTTGCCGAGTTGATATACTTGGGAGCTTTCCTGTTGTCTCCGATGTATCTGGCTGTATAGGCAATGATGCGTCCCCATCTGTTTCTCACGGGAATCATGATACGCTGTCGGAACATGGCGTATGTGTTTCCGTCCTCGCCACGCTTGAACATACCGAGTTCGTACAGCAGTTCTTCGTTCAGAGCCTTGCTTCTGCAGAAATCCATAAAGGCCTGGCCATCCTTCGGTGCATAGCCTATTCCGGCAAAGGCACAGAACTCCTCATGCCACCGACTGTATGCGTAGGCCCTGGCATCAAGGCTCTCTTCCTTGTCTGTTGCTCTTAAATTCTGCAGGAAGAAAGACTGTACTGTATCGAGAACTGTCAGAAGTGACTCCCGGTGCCTGGCTTCAGCCATCTGTTCCTCACTGCGCTCTTCACTGACGTATTCTACCGGAATATTATGGTTCCTGGCAATAAATTCCACGGCGGCACTGAAGGAAAGGTTTTCCTTTTCCATTATAAACGTAATGGAATCACCACCACGGTTACAGCTGAAACAGTGGAAGAGATTCTTGCCTGGGGTAACGGCAAAGGAACCGGTCTTCTCTGTATGAAAAGGACAAAGTCCCATCAGTGTTGAACCTTTTCTGGACAGTCTGACATAAGGACTGAGTACGTCTTCTATGGCAAGTTCCCTTACTTTCCGTATGGTTGTTTCGCTTATCATAACGTACTGAGCAGGTTCCAACAATCGATTATTGACTGGCCGGAGTATTTCGGACGGCTGACATTATTAGGATTAAGCGGTTGGATATATCCGTTATCTCTGTATTTTTTGAGTGTCTTGTTGCTGATACCGAGTTCAGCACAGGTGCGCTTGACTGAATAGACACCGTTTGGATCGCACGCTGGTCTGATTTCTTTCATTATTATAAAATCATTATGAATGTGCGATACAAATACCTGTCCGACTTTATTTTAAACTATAAGCTGGCGAACAAAGGTTACTGACGCACATTTCTGTACCTACTATAATTGTTTTCTTTATATTTCATAGAGTATCACGGCTAAATTAAACATATATAGTTTACCACTATTAAAATATTAGCCATAATATGTTTATCATTTGTCTTTTTTGACTGGTCTTTCAGTCTGTTTCGACTGACTTTCATCAAAATAGTCCTGGGTGGTACGCTGCAGGAGCCTGAGGTCTGCCGTGCGGTATTCCACCTTACCGGGTCTTTTATAGGAAACCACCTTTCCCTGACGTTTCCATCTTTCTACATTCCTGCGGCCAAACAGCTCGTATGCCTTCCTCTGGCTGATGAATTCAGGATCATCCTTGTCGGCTTTCAATTGCCTGACAATTCTGGAGGAGAGGTCATTCAGGAATGTTTCGTATGGTATAAGATGGTCCAGAAACTGTAATATCTTCATATAAACCTGATTTGGTTTCTATACTGTTCGTTTTACCGTGATGGTTTGGTTTTCTCTGTCAGTCCTGGTCTTAAACTGACGGTTATAGATGGCACCAAGCTCTGAAGCCTGTGTACGGACGCTTTTCAAACGTGAAATGGGAAATGAAACGGATTCACCTACTTCAAGGGCAACAAGTGCCGGACGGATTTTTTCTAAGTTTTCAGACATAATTGTTGGATGTTTAATATTTAATGTTTAACTTTGTATTCACCAAATGAATAGGTTACACTACAAAGTAACATAAAATGGTTTATATAACCAAATATTTGTTTGATGATTTATTGTTTAAGATATATTTATTGAAGGAATCGCATGGATAATGACATAAAACACGTGCATGTAGGTCAGGCTATCGACAAAAGACGCAACGAGCTTGGATTGAGCAAATCTGAGCTTGGGCGCAAAATAGGTGTACCGCAGCAGCACATAAACCGCATACTGGAAAGGGAGACAATGGAAACGAGCAGGCTTATTAAAGTCAGCGAAGCATTGGACTTCAATTTCTTTTCCCTTTTCTGTCCGAGACAGCATCATATATCGGCACACCTTGCAGCCGTTTCATTGGATGGAAATGCAAATAATCTGATAGGTGATGCAGAACTGGCCGTACAGTTATCCAGCGAAAAGAAAGAAACAGAGAACCTGAGGGAAACAATCAAGCTTCTGAAAGAGCAAATAGAGAGTCTGAACTCACAGATTCTACGTCTTGATTCAAACCTGAAGGATAAGGACGTGATTATTGAACTATTGAAAGATAGGAAATAAACAATACTGAAATTTAAATGAATGCGTCATCTCGTTACAGAGAGGTCAAATCATTCATCCTTAATATCTATTGCAACTGTTCCAAGCATTGTATCAAGATGCATACAGATTACATACACAAATATTGCATCTTATTGAAATACAGATATGTATTGGAGAGGCCCAAGCTGCGATAGAATAATAATGCTAAGAAAGTAGCAGCTTTAGAAAAAAGTCATACCAAAGCGCATACACTTCACATACACTGGCAATGTAACCTATTGGGGAATAATCGTATATGAAAGTGGCGCAGGCTGCTATTGAGGAAGCATAAAAGAAACCTAATTTACAGATAAATAAGGCGGATAAAACCTTTTAAACAGGTTTTGTCCGCCTATTTTTATTATGCGGTTTTACACGATTTTCGCGCAGAATAAACACGAATATTTACCAAATGTTTACCAAAATGGCAACATCAAATCTTGCGTCAAATCATTACTTAGAATAGGATTGATACGGCTTTTTCTTATTACCAATAAAGGGTGTCAAGTTTCAGATTAATAAACTGAATCTTGACACCCTCTCTTTGTTACTTCTCTTTTCTTTGAAATGCAACAAGAAGACAAGAAATGTTACTCTTTTTTATAATTATATATCTTCAAATTTGTAATCTTACTCTTAAAGTTTCCTGCCGTTTCCAATGGGAACACCAACGTGCGTATAAAATTATTTTTTTCTTCTATGCCGCCATTGAGATAACGTTTTTCAACATCCATCCGCTCAATCAGTTTATTATTGATAAATAACGAGGTAGAAACGTTGTCGCCCATTATTGTGACAGTGAATTTTTCTTTGGGGTAAGGGCGGAAATCAAATGTGTTCAAATATCCATCACGGGCAAAACCAAACATTCCTTTTATCGGATCTGAAAGGTAGAATACCGCATTAGGCGACCTGAATAATTCTGTTCCGAAATCTTCTTCCGATGCTTCCACATCAAATGTTACAGTATAATCATAGCCTATCTCAGGATAAGGGAGCTTGTCGCCTGCCTTCAGTTCTTCTTTTTCGTATACAATTCCCGGAGTATCCCCTATTCTCGCCAACTGATTTACGCCGGGAGCCTCGCTAAATGTTTTTCTATACGTATCAAACTCACTGAAAGGCAATGAAGGAGATGTATTCCATGTTTTCGTCGCTACCGTCTGAAGCGCAGGGAACACACGATGATGAATATCTTTTACAGAAACTCCGTTGCCAACAATATCATTCCACTCGGCAAACATACCGCCCACAATAGCCGGATCTTTCTCGTCGAAAACTACATCACCCACATGGGCAGGCGTCCATTCATCGTACAGGTTTTTGATATTCAAATAATCATAATAATAACCCGCCTGCGGAACAATGTAAGTCAACCCATCGGGAATACTGATTATCTTATATCCTTGTTCAACCATATCTTTCGGAGCAGCAAAACCATTGTACCATGTATACATTATTACATTCTCTGATTTTACAGGAGTCTTACCATTTGCATGGGTAAGCGCACCCCATACGCAGGCTTGCTTGCCAAAGCTCTCTATATACTTAATGTAATGGTCGGTATAAGCACGGAACTGTTCTACCACTTCTTTTTTCTTGTTAGAATACTCATCTGTACCGATATGTACTTTCGGGCCTTGAAATACGGGTTCTTCTCCTTCAAGGTATTCTTTGAAAAGCGCATCCATGAAAGTATACACTTCGGGATTCGACAGGTTCAGATGGTCCATTCCGTATTCCTCACTGCCCAATTCGGGTTTATAATGGGTAAACGGAAGCGAGTGTGCAGGAGAGTCTATTTCCGGAATAATTTCAACAAACTGAGCAGAAGCCTCTTTTTGGAAATCAATAAATTCTTTCTTGGTATAATAACCGTCGCGCGCGGTCAGACCGGGAAAAGTCTCACATTCTAACCTGAATGCCCCATAAGTACGATTCCAATCATTATTGAAATATTGCTTGAAACCATTGTTGTTTAATACGATATGAAGGAAGTTCATTTTATAATACGACATGATTTTAACAAGGTCGCGCAGATAGGACATTGGAATAAACTTACGTCCACAATCGATTACGAATCCACGGGTTCCGTAGTCCGGACAATCGCGCATATAGCCTTTAGGCAACTGCCTGTTATCTTCCTGTTCGCTGATTTGAAGCAACGTACGTGTAGCCCAATACGCTCCTGTGGTATTAAGAGCCGATATTTTCACCACATCCGTTACATTGATTTCGTATCCTTCCGTTCCCAGTTTTTTATTTTTTCCGTAGGCAAGTACAAAATCTCCCTTTTGCGGCTTTCCTTGAGCTACTTCAAGATACCGCCCGAACATCGTTTGATAATCTGCAGCAAACTGTTGGGCCACACCTTTCAGTGCATCGTTTTTATAAATAATACGCGAACTCTCACCGGGAATAAAAAATCCATCCGCTCCCTTCCATTCTTTCAATTCCGGAATAACAAACGGTTTGGTATTTTGGGCATATAAACCCACACACAGACTGAGCAAGAAAGCGGTAATCACCGCTTTGCAGTAACAAACGACATGTTTTTTCATCTTTCTAATATTAGTTGAGGTGACTATTATGATATTTATAATACAAAAGTAACATAAATATGGAAAGACAGACACATCAAGGACTATATTTTAGTCCATATTAAAAACAATCAAAGCAAATCGCGGGTTTCCAAGATTGTGCTGTGTGCCAAATAATCCGAAGCATCGGCGTAAATGTACATTACGCTGCCGCCTTTAATAGCATCGATTATCGGACGAGAAAGTTTGGGGGGAAGGGCGGGACAACCGAAACTCCTGCCCAAGCGTCCGCCGCGGGCTACTACCGAGGGGTCGGCGTATGCGGCTCCGTGGACTACGATGGCACGCTCGCGGGCACGGTCGTTTATCCCCTTCTCCAGTCCGTTCAAGATAAGAGAGTAGCCGTTCTTGCCTTGATAGGTCGACTCGGTGAGATAAAATCCTAAAGAACTTTTATAAGAGCCGTATTCGTTTGAGAAAGAAGTGGCGTAGTTATTGCCGCTGTTTTTTCCGTGAGATACGACTGAAGAGAAAAGTAATCGGTGCTTTTTCATGTCGAACACGTACAGACGCTCTTCGGTAGAGGGCTTCGAAAAATCAATCAGGGTAAGAATGTCGCGCTTGCGCTCTTCAATCTTTTCATATCCCGCCACCGCCTGACGGAAAGCCTTCCAGTTGACCACGCCTTCCAGTTGCATGGAGCGGTAAAGTTCTGCCACTTTATCGGTTTTGGCTTCAGCTATCACCTCGCTGCATACAGAGGGATGCCCTGTCAACAAACTTGTACAAGGAAGAAGTAAAAAGCATGTAGATAGTATGAATCGTCGCATAAACAGGCTAAATAAAGAACGGCGGCAAAGTTACGGAATATTCTTGATATAATATCAAGATTACTAAACAATTAACACTTTGTCATCGGAAAATATTTTTGCCGGAGTAGCAGAGAATCTCCCACCTCAAGATAAGGCTCGAAATTCTACCCATAGAACCAGTCAACACTATGGGTAGAAATGGTTAACGCATCCGCATGAAATGGATAACACTAACGGTAGCGTTTTTCGGGGTATAACGGAGGATATTTCCTGCCTTGTTTTCGGCGGAAGGAAAGGTTCAAACAGGTTCTGTGTAAGATTTATTCGATTACTACCACCAGCGAGTTTTCGGTAGGTGCCCAATCGAAAATAAACTTGGCATGAGACGTAGCATTCCGCACACACATGTGGGAACGCGGCGTGGTTCCGAGCGACCAACTGTATTCAATCATTGCCGTGCGCGGCACGTTTACCGGCACACCGTGAATGTATGCCCCGTTTGTAAAGCGGCTGGCGTAGGGAGCATATCCTCCCAGTGCTGAAGAACCGTCTTTCAGAAAAATCATGCGCTGCTTTTTTTCCTGAAGCAAAAACATACCCAACGGTGTTTCTTGGGCGTAGGGCGGTGCATGTCGTCCGGTAGTGGCAGGATTCATGCTGCGCACTTTCCACTCTTGATTTCCTGTCTGCTCTACCGTTGCGATATTCTGGTCTTGGCGGTCGACAAAAATGACATGCCGGAAAGCCGTCGTATCGGAAAGTTGTTTTACATAACGGCTCGGAACAAGGTATTCTTCCTCCATTGTCACAGGATAGACACGGTAGAATCCGCCAGTCTGCTCGATAACCTGCACCAGAAAACCGTCACGACCATAACGTTCGGGCACCAGCGTGTCCGTCGGAAGGTAAAGAGGCACAGACTGGTAGCGTTCCACGCCCAGCGTGTCGGACACGCGACGGTAAGCGTTACGCACAAACTCACGCACCACAGGGGCTTCCCCGTTACGATTTTTATAATTTTGGAAAACTCCCCAGCGGACATCCTCTTTGGCTTGCATGTTTTCGATAAAAGCCAGACACTGCCGCATCACGTCCCACTTGAACGAACGCACTGTATCTTGATACGGATAAACATCTTTTTCGGGAGTATAACGATCGAATATCAATTCTTTGGTTAGTGTAATATCGGCTGCCGTTAATACTTTTTCTTCTGCCGGCTGCTCTGCATAAGCCGTATCAACCGGCTCAACATCCTGCCCCACTGCAAGAGTTTCGTCTAATGCTTGGTTGTGGCATCCCGCCATCAACAACATTCCTATCACCCAAAGAATCAAACCTCTCATAAAACCTCGCTTTAAGGTTGCTATCGCAAATATACTGAATTTATTATATAAAAACAAATAATCCGTACACTTGTTCGGCGGAAGTCTGATTCATCCGTCACAGGCTATGCAAATAAAAAATATCAGACAGATGTATCTTCGGGAAAGCGTAAGGTTTCTACTTTTTCGAGACGGGAACGAAGGCGAGGCATTTGTGATTTCCGGATGCGCAAGGTCATGATGCAATCCATATCGTACGATTGTTCCATGATTTCGGGCGACTCTTCTTTTACGATACGCATCACGTCGTTCATAAACGGATATTCAAACGCAACGGTAACTTCGTCATCTACCGTTTTTTCAATAACCGTAGCCTCAGCCAATGCTTGGGAAGCTGCTGTACGATATGCCACAATCAATCCGCTTGTACCTAATTTGATTCCTCCGAAATAACGCACTACAATAACCAGCACATCAGTCAGCTCATGCGAGTTTATTTGCCCCAAAATGGGTTTTCCTGCCGTGCCCGAAGGCTCTCCGTTGTCGTTGGCACGGAAGTCTTTGCGCTCCGGACCTAACATGTAAGCGTAACAAACGTGACGTGCATCGTAATACTTTTTCTGATATTGTTCTAACAAGTTTTTTATTTCTGCTACCGAACGCACCGGAATGGCAATCGCAATAAACTTGCTTCGTTTTTCGGTGAAAACAGATTCTGATATACCGGATATGGTTTTATATGTATCGTCCACAAGTTGAAGAATTAATGATGAAAAATACGAATACGAATCGTTTTTACCAACGATTTACCCACAATAATCAGCGTAACAGCCGACAACACCAGAATAATGCCTAAAACGATACGCGGAGTAAGTGGTTCTCCGAATATCATCACACCGAAAAACAATGCCGTAATCGGTTCTAATGCGCCCAATATGGCAGTAGGCGTAGACCCCACGTAATGAACAGCCTTAGCCATTGTTACCAACGAAATAACGGTGGGAAACAATGCCAGCGCTATGGGATTCAACCAAAGCAAAGGTTCATGGATAGGACTCAACGAGGCACCAAACTTCAGGCGTACAAAGAAAACACTCGCCCCGAATACCAATGCGTAGAAAGTTAATTTAGAGGTAGGCATATCACGCAACACGGAGCGGTTGACACCTATTATATAAAGCGCATAAGTCAAAGAGGAAATAAGAACAAGCACCGTACCCACGAAACTTAACGTTTCACCGTCTCCTTTATACAGCAACGAGATTCCGAAAAACGCTAAGGCGATAGACAATATGGTTATCATAGAAAGTTTCTCTTTAAAGAAAACAGCCATGATGACAGCTACCAACACCGGATAGATAAACAAGATGGTAGAAGCAATACCCGCTGCCATGTAATTATAGCTGATAAAAAGTGCGAGCGAAGAAAAAGCCATCAGCATTCCCATCACAAACAGCGGAAGCACCTCTTTCCGCCGAAGCGCAAAAGACTGTTTTTGCAGTTTCATCAAAATGCCTAACATGACTACCGCCAGTCCGTAACGATAGAACAATACAGAATCAGGAGTTAATCCCGCTTTATAAAGCGGAAGTGTAAACAAAGGATTCAGCCCGTAACTGGCTGCCGCGATAGCTCCATACGCATATCCTTTAACCGTTGTATTCATCATTCTCTGTCAACTTTACCAAATTAGCGTGCAAAGGTAATGTTTTTTCTTTTTCTGACGAATGGTATTTATAAGGATTTCACGGAGTTAATTTCATTTTAATAAATATTGAGAACCTGCTTAAATTTTCCGATTAAGTATTTTATCCGCCCTTTTTTGAGTTTGTTTCCGGTCTGTTTCCCCGTTTTCACTCGTCAGATAGCCCGCTATCATCCTCGTAAGAACCGAAAAACATCCTCGAAAACAATTCTCAAACTGAGGCAGAGCAAAATCTAAACAAACTCTTAAATGCGGATTACAATGGAGTTACTAACATAAAATCAATCCCTGTAATCCGCACTCAAAATGAAAGTCTGTTTACATTCTGCTTTCCACAAAACTATTCAAGTTTATGAATAACCAGACCTGAACGGAGCTTCGGCTCAAACCATGTAGTCTTGGGAGGCATGATATTACCTGTATCGGCAATGTCCATCAGTTGCTTCATCGATACCGGATAAAGCGCCAACGCCATTTTCATCTCGCCACTGTCAACCCGTTTCTTCAGTTCACCCAATCCGCGTATACCGCCTACAAAGTCGATGCGTTTGTCGGAGCGTAAATCTTTTATACCCAATACCTTGTCTAAAATAAGGTTTGAAGAAATCGTCACGTCAAGTACACCTATCGGGTCGTTATCGTCGTATGTTCCCGGCTTAGCTGTCAAACTATACCATTTACCGTCAACGTACAGTGAGAAGTTATGCAAGGCTGCGGGTTTGTAAACTTCCGTACCTTTTTCCTCTACGATGAAATGTTCCGACAATGCCTGCAAGAACTGTTCGGGAGTCAAGCCATTCAAGTCTTTTACTACCCGGTTATAGTCAATGATGGTCAGTTGGTTGGCAGGGAAACATACCGCCATGAAGTAATTATACTCCTCGTCGCCCTTGTGGTTAGGATTCTGCGTAGCCTTCTCCGCTCCCACCAACGCTGCCGCCGCGCTGCGGTGATGTCCGTCGGCAATATACATGGCAGGCATCTTTTCAAATGCAGCAGTGATGGCATCGATATCCGAATCTTCATCAATTACCCAGAACGTATGTCCGAATCCATCTCCCGGAGCCACAAAATCGTATTCCGGTTTGCGAGCGACGTATTTCGCCACAATCGCATCAAGTTCGGCATTTTCCGGATACGCAAAAAACACCGGTTCGATGTTTGCATTATTTACACGCACGTGTTTCATGCGGTCTTCCTCCTTATCGCGGCGGGTAAGTTCATGTTTCTTTATCGCCCCGTTCATATAGTCGGGCACATAAGCTCCTACCACCAACCCGTATTGCGTTTTGCCATTCATGGTTTGGGCATAGACGTAATAACATGGTTTTTCATCCTGTACCAGCCAGCCTTTTTCCTGAAACATCCGAAAGTTCTCCGCCGCTTTCTCATACACACGCGGGTCATGCTCATCCGTTCCTTCGGGAAAATCGATTTCAGGTTTAATGATGTGATAAAGCGATTTCTCGTTTCCGGCTGCTTCTTCACGCGCCTCGGCAGAGTTGAGTACGTCGTACGGGCGTGAAGCCACTTGTTCAATCAAGTCTTTAGGAGGACGAATGCCCTTGAAAGGTTTTATTTTTACCATAATCTTAAATCTGAGGTTAATATCATTAGTTACGACTTCCTTATAAACAATGTAGGGGCGGGTTATCTTCCCTCCCCTACATGCTATAACGGGAAAACCGGTTTCCAAATCATTTCTTGTTTACCCTGAACCGTTCGCATCCGTCTTTCAGGAATCCTACAATCTGCTTGGCGGCTGCGATGCCGGCATTGATGTTTGCCTCGGCAGTCTGTGCCCCCATTTTTTTCGGAGTAGAGAAGTAACGTCCCGGACATTGTTCTGCAAACTCGGCATGATGAACCGGCATGATGTCTGTTACGTATTTCAAATCCGGACGGTCATGCATCAGGCGGAGCAAATCGGCTTCATTGATAACTTCTTTACGCGCCGTGTTTACCAGCAGTCCGTTTTTCGGCATCCGGTTCACCAGCTCATAGTTGATGGAGTTTTTTGTTTCGGCAGTAGCCGGAATGTGAAGCGATACTACGTTACATTTTTCATACAGTTCCTCTGCCGTATTTACGGGGATGATACCATCTGCTTCCATTGCTTCTTTCGGACAATAAGCATCGTAAGCGTAAATTTCCATACCGATACCTTTGGCGATGCGAGCTACGTTCCGTCCTACGTTTCCGTAAGCATGGATACCCAACTTCTTACCCATCAGTTCCGTACCCGACTTGCCGTCGTAGAAATTACGGACAGCCATAATCATCAGTCCGAATGCCAGTTCTGCCACGGCGTTCGAGTTTTGTCCCGGAGTATTCATCACGCATACACCGTGGGCGGTAGCGGCTTCCAAATCCACGTTATCGTAACCGGCCCCGGCACGAACCACTATCTTCAGTTCTTTGGCTGCGTCGAGCACTTCATTGTCGATGATGTCACTCCGGATGATAATCGCATTCGCGTCTTTTACCGCATCCAGCAACTGTGCCTTGTCCGTATATTTTTCCAACAAAGCCAATTCATAGCCCGCAGCTTCTATTTCTTTACGAATGCCGTCTACCGCAATTTTGGCAAACGGTTTCTCGGTTGCTATTAAAACTTTCATACGCCCTCCGTTTTTTAATGGTTTTTCTCAAATTCCTGCATACAGTCTATCAATGCCTGTACGCTTTCTACCGGCATTGCGTTGTAGCATGAAGCGCGGAATCCTCCCACAGAACGATGTCCCTTGATACCTACCATGCCCTTTTCGGTTGCAAATTTCAGGAAATCCGCCTCAAGGTCTTTGTATTCGTCTGCCATTACGAAACAGATATTCATGTACGAACGGTCTTCAACCGCAGTTACCGTACCGCGGAACAATTTGTTACGGTCTATCTCTGCATACAACATCTCAGCACGCTGGCGTGCGCGGCGTTGCATTTCCTCTACCCCGCCCTGTGCTTTCAGCCAGCGCAGCGTCTGTAAAGCCGCATAAATAGGCACTACCGGAGGAGTGTTAAACATTGACCCCTTTTCGATATGAGTCTGATAGTTCAACATCGTAGGAATATAGCGTGACACCTTACCTACCGCATCATTTTTCACGATAACGAAAGTAACGCCCGCCGGAGCCAGATTCTTCTGCGCGCCACCGTATATACATATATATTTAGATACATCAATGGGACGAGAGAATATATCCGATGACATGTCGGCTACCATCGGCACGTTTACATCAAGGTCGGCATGAAGTTCCGTACCGTAAATCGTATTATTGGTTGTGATATGGAAATAATCCACATCTGCCGGAACTTCATAGTCTTTCGGGATAAATGTATAGTTGGCATCGGCAGACGAAGCGACTTCAACCACTTCGCCAAAGGCTTTTGCTTCTTTCATCGCCTTCTTTGCCCATGTACCGGTATTCAGATAAGCTGCTTTCTTTTCAAGGAAATTATAGGGAACCATACAGAACTCCAGACTTGCTCCTCCGCCTAAGAACAATACCGAATAGCCTTCGGGGGTATTCAGAAGTTCTTTAAACAAAGCTACCGCTTCGTCTACCACCGGCTGGAAGTCTTTAGCGCGGTGACTGATTTCCATCAGCGAAAGTCCCGAACCGTTAAAATCCAGTATAGCCTGAGCCGTTTTTTCGATTACTTCGCGAGGCAATATAGAAGGTCCCGCATTAAAATTATGTTTTTTCATTTGGATGTTTGTTTTGGTTAAACAATAGATTTCTAAACTCACACTTTGCGAATATAGCTATTATTTTTAGACTTCCAAAAGAAATCCTAATAATTTTATGCGTTCACCTCAAATATTCTTTCATTTTAACAAGCAGATAAGCCGATAACTAACATTTTGACAAATACAGACACATAAAATAAGCGTCCGCACGAAAATCGTACTTGCGGCAGGTCAGAAAGACACCCTCTTGCAGGGGGAGCGTAAAACAGATGTAATGTCACAAAGTTATTACTTTGCCGGTCCTATCAAAGTTTTTACCCCCTTAATCTTTTCATTTTGTATCAATTTTAACGTTTGTTTCACCTTTTTCCGCGAAATGGCAGCAAAGGCATAGTGGTCTTTCACGTCGATTCTGCCCACTTCCTCGCGGCTCAAATTTCCTTTTTTCGACAAGAATCCTACGATGTCTACTTTATTAATCTTATCTTTTTTCCCTTTACCTATATATAATGTAATGTATTCGGGCAAGGCGGGTGCGGGAATGGTTTCGGGGAAAACAAACTCTTCGGGTTCCGACGGGATATAGGCGGGCAGTTGTTCTTCGGGGTGCAGAATAATGTATGCGCTGCCCACGGCATCCCAGCGCGCAGTACGCCCGTTGCGGTGGGTAAAACCTTCTTCCGACAACGGCAGGTGGTAATGGATGATGTGTTTTACGTTGGGGATGTCAAGTCCGCGTGCCGCCAAGTCGGTAGAAATAAATACCGAGCAGCTTCCGTTACGGAACTTATACAACGCCCGTTCGCGGTCGTCCTGCTCCATGCCGCCGTGAAAGGTTTCGCAATAAACTTTCATCGAGTGGAGATACTTCCCTACCCGGTCTACGCTCTCGCGGTGGTTACAGAACACCAGTGTAGACTCGTTGCCTAAACAGCAAATCAGTTTGTAAAGAGTTTCGAGCTTATCTTTTATGGGAGAATCTACCTTATACAACTGCAAGCGTTCTTCCACTTCCTCTTTCCCGTCCAGAAAATTCAGTTTCGATACGCGGTTCAACCCCGTAAAGTGTGGAATCTCTTCGGCATCGGTAGCCGAAAGCAGGAAGCGTCGGCGCAGACGCGGCAACTTGCCGATAACGGCTTCCATTTCATCCTGAAAGCCAAACTCAAGGCACTTGTCGAACTCGTCTATCACGAGCAGGCGCACCGTGGAAGCATCGATATTCTGTTTTTCCAGATGGTCGTTCATACGTCCCGGCGTACCGATAATCACCGAGGGGCGAAGTCCTTTCATAACGCGGTGTTCTTCCATCGCCGGACGTCCGCCGTAACAGCTCATCACGCCGAATCCTGTACCCATCGACTTGAACACCTGTTCGGTTTGCAATGCCAATTCGCGCGAGGGAACAAGTACCACCGCCTGTACACCGTCGGCACCGGGATTCAACGAACTTACCAGCGGAAACAGGTATGCCAATGTTTTACCCGTTCCGGTGGGCGAAAGCAATATCAGGTCGTTACCTTCTTTCCAAGCCTCGACACTGGCTTGCTGCATGGGGTTTAACTGTTTGATTTTCAGATTCAACAGAATAGTAGATATATCCATTATGTTTCGGTTTTGATTGAAATAAATACAAAGGTACAAATTTTAGCCGAACAACCCAGAAATTCTACCCATAGGAAACACTTACGCTTCCCATAGCGTAGAAGGTTTCTTCCCATAGCGTGCGAGGTTCCTTCCCATAGAAAATCGGCAGCCTATAAGTTCTGCAAAAATTAGGAAATTCCGCCGTCTTGTCATACCTTTGCATGATTTTTCGACTAAACAAACATTATGTACATATTCCGCTCAATAAACGAAATCATCAATACGGTCTCTGCCGCACGAGGGCTGCTTACAGAGATGTTTGAAAAGAGAAAAATATTAAATTTTAAATACTCCGATGCGCTTCTGTTGCTGAAAGGAGACGAGAATCGCCTGAAGATATTAATCGAAAAAGAGATTATCCGGCAGAACGGGAACGAGGTTTCGCTGGATATCCGTTTCCAAGAGTTCTTCGAGTTGCTGCTGAACGCCAACGAAGAGATAAACACTGCCGTCATCGACGAAAACATTGAGTTCTTGCATGAACTGATGGATTATTATCTGAAAGAGCGAATCCCGTCGCGCAAGGAAAGCTACATCCGTAACATCAAGATTACGTTCCGTAAAATCGCTTACACTACCATACGTAACATCATGAGCCTGCAAGACAGCATCGACCACGCCGTGAAACACGAGCCTACGTATCAGATAAAGATTGCGCGGTTAGAGAACTTAGACAAGAAGCGGATAAACATTCAGCGGATGATTGATGCTACGGAGCATCTCATCCTGCACGAAGAGCGTCTGTTTTTCCAACAGGCTACCGACGAGGAGCTGGCAAACATCTTGCTGGAACTGCGTCAGGAGCTTCAGCTTTCGGCACACAGTCTTATCAGCGCGCAGCAGGACATCATCAACTACCTGAATCAGATTAAGAGCCAGATAGTATTGGTTGAGAAAATCAAGAAGCTGAAATACCTGCAAGACCAGTTTGAACTGCGCACGCGGAGTAACTTGGCGGAGGTTATGGAGCGCGAACACTCGCTGTTGGTCGAGGGTACGTCGTCGCCTTCATTCAAGCTGTCTATCTCTTACCTGAATACCGACGAGGCGCGTCCCGTCATCTTGAAAGTAATCCGTAACCTGCAATACCGCAAGGCTATACAGAGTAACGAGGCGGGTGCCTTCAGTGCGGAAGAGATGGAAACGCAGGCGACTTACCAAGAAACCATCGACCTGAACGAAACCCTGAACGACTACATTCAGGCACAGGCGCAAAAGCTGTGGAACGACGAGGCGGCACAGCCCGACGATTTGTTCTCGTTCCTGATACATCACCGTTTCCGCCGCGAGGTGAGCGAGCAAGAACGCACCACGTTTTTCTGCCAGATAGTTTCGCTCTACGAAAACCATCTGCGCATTACAGACGAATACGGTGTGTATCATCAATATGAATACGCCAAGATATATCCCGACGTATCCTAATAATTAAATTTTTCACGGTATGGAATTAAATATACGAATCCCTGACTCGACAGGCAATATATTTGAATACTTGCAAAAGGGTTTGTTTATCAGCTCGAACAGCGTAGACGAAACCTTGCGCAATCTTTACGACCAGATAGAAGACAACTTTGAATCACTCTCGCTGTTCTTTGCCCAGATAGGTTACACGCTGGAACATGGCAACGAGTATTTCTACTTTTCGCGAAACGAACCGCGCATGACGCTGGAACAAAAAATACAGCGCGCGTACTACTGGATTGACGTGCTCGACCTGTTTAAGACTTACGACGAGACGTTCGGGCCGGGATATCGGTTTCAACCCGAACAGATATTGGTAGAGGCGAACATCAATGTAGTGTTACAAAACAAGCTGGACAGCCTCCGCAAGCACTTTTCGGACAAAGACATCCGTAAAGATATACTTGACAACGTGATTCGCCAACTTACGAAAGATTCGTTTTTAGAATTGGAAAACGACAAGACGAATACATATAAAGTAATGAGTGCGTGGCACTATCTGGAACGACTGATAGAAAGTATTAACATTTACGACGAGACGGAAGAAGATGAGAAACCTGAATAGAATCATATTTATCAATAGTGCAAACATCCCTTACGCGGATGATATTTTCTTGGATGGGAACGTACATTTCATCGGTACGCAAGGAGTGGGCAAGAGTACCGTGTTGCGCTCCATCCTGTTTTTCTATAATGCCGACACGCAAAAGCTCGGCATCCCGGTAGAGAAACAGAGTTACGCGGAGTATTATTTCCCGTATGCCAACTCGTACATCGTTTACGAAGTGACTACTGAAAAGGGAGCGTTCTGCATACTTACCTTTAAGTCGATGAACCGCATCTGCTTCCGTTTCATCGACTCGCCTTATCGCAAAGAGTTCTTTGTGGACGAAAACCGCACGGCATACAGTGGAACCGACCGCATCCGTGCCATGCTCGACCAGTACGGAGTAGATTATTCGCGCATCATTTATACTTACGAAGAATACCGGAATATCCTGTACGGAAACGGCGTGGAGGCAGATATGCGCAAGTATTCGCTGATGGAGAGCAAACAGTTTCAGAATATTCCGCGCACCATTCAAAATGTATTGTTAAACTCTAAGCTGGATGCCGAATTCATTAAAAAGACTATCATATCATCGCTCAACGAGGAAGAGACTGCCATCGACCTGAACAGTTACAAAGAGCATCTGAAGAACTTCGAAACACGTCTGCGCGACATCGAGGAATTCCGTAAGCGGGAAACCCGCAAACAGGCTACGGACATCATCGGCTATTCGGCAGAAGTGGCAAAACTTAAAACGGCATTGGTACAGGGCTGTCGGGAGCTGGCTGTAGCTTTCCGCCAAGCACAGGCCAAATATCCCGTGTGGAAAGAAAAACAGGAAAAGGCCGAAACCGAACGGAACGTGTTGCAAAACCGTAAAAAAGAGTTACAAAAGCAATCACAATCACGTTGCGACGAGTTGCATGACCGACTCACCATCCTTGACAGCGAACTGCAAAAGGCACGGAAGAAAGAAAAGGAATACGAACGAATAAACATCCACCACATCATTGAGCGATCGGCTAAAAAAGAAGAATTGGCAAGCCGTCAAGAAAGTCTGGAAAAACAACAGCACACACTGACCTCGCAGTACGAAGAGACTTCGACCAAATACGAACGGCTGATTAACGGGCTGAACGAGGAATGGAATAAAATCCATGCGGCAAAGCTGCGTCAGAAAGAGGAACTGAACCAAACGCTCACGAAACGTATGAAAGACATCGGCAGGCAACGCGAGGAGGCTGTCGAGGCTTTGTTTCATAAGTATCAGGAACTGTCGGAACAGCTTCATCCGGAGAGAAGCGAGAAACAGAATGCGCTAACCGCACTTCGCTTCCGTATAGAGACTTGCCGCAAAGAGGTATTCTTTAAAGAGGAACTGGAGGAACTGAAACATCGCATCCAGTCGTACACCGGGCTGCAAATGAGTAAGATAAACCGTAAGGAGCAGGCTGAGCTTATCATCAAAGAAACCAACTTGAAATGGGAAGAAGAACGGCAAAAGAAGGAGCGGGAAACAGAAGACGCTTTGTCGCAGCTTCAGGCTGAACAGCAGCAGCTACGCCCTCGTGTTGAGGAACTTGACACTTTCTTGCGCAACAGCAAACACACGCTTCAGGGATGGCTGAAGGATAACAAAAAGGGTTGGGAAGACAACATCGGGAAGCTGTGCGACGAATCGGTGCTGTGGCAAACCAACCTTTCTCCACAACTGTCGGGCACAGACGATACTTCTTTCTATGGCATTTCGCTAAACCTTGACGAAGTAAATCGTCCTATCAAGTCAATCAACGACTATCAGAAAGAGAAAGAAGCAGGAGAGAAACGCCTTGCCGAAATAGCTGCCGAAATACAACATCTGCAACAAGATCAGGAAAAACTGGTAGAGCAACTCAAGTATAAATACCTACCTGTCATTAAAGAGCAGCGCGAAATTATACGAGTTCAAGAATACGAGCAGGAAAAGCTGGAGAAGCAATACCAAAAGGACATGCTCGACTTGGAAAATCTGAAACAAAAGGCAGAAGAAGAACGAAGCGCACAACTGAAGCTTTTAGTGGCAGAAGAACAGCAATTAAAGCTGGAATTACAGCGCATTGATGAAAAGCTGAATAACCTGAACCATGAACGTACCGAAAAGCAGCAAGCCATAAAACAGCTTTGGACGGAGCAGGAAAAGGAGGCGGAGAAAGAGCTTCGCCAATTAGTGGAAAATGTGGAGCACGAAGAACGGGAGGAGCAACAGCGCATTGCTGCCGAAAAGAAAGCCTACCGCAAACAAATGGACGAGGAGCTTCATTCACAGGGAGCGGATACAGAGCGTCTGCAGCAGATAGCCGTCCAGTTAAACGAGCTGAAGAAGGAACTGAACTTCATAAAAGAACATGAGACACTGATTATCGAGTTTCATAAAGACAAGCGCGACTGGATAGACCATATACAGGAATGGGCATTGGAGCAAGAGGCTAAAACATCGCTTCTGAAGCAGGAACAGGAAACGCTGCGCAAGGAATCGAATATCCTGCAAGAGCAAATAAATGTGCAGGAGCAGGCTTATCAGGAAGCGGAAAAAGTATTACAAAAGTTGCAGAACGACATGGAGGCGTACGGGAAAATAGAATCATACGAGTGGTACAAACCTCATCAGGATATATTTACCGCCGACCACCAGACAGCGGATGCGGACACGCAGAAAAACTGTTCGGATTTAATTGAAATATTGAGCAGGACAGAAAGCAAATGTAACCAGATAAAAAATGACCTGCGCAAGGCTGTGGTTCTGTTTACATCACACTTCGGCGAAGACAACACGTTTAAGTTTCCTACCAAGTTTACCGAAGACTGGGAGTACCTCCGCTTTGCTGAAGAGCTTCACGACTTTGTGGAAGAAAACCGAATCGATGAGTTTGTAAAACGTATCAACGATACACACTCGGATGTATTTAAGCGCATCAGCATGGATACGTCGATGCTCACCGCATCGGAGGATGATATTCAAGACTTGATAAATAAAGTAAACAAGGGATTCCAGACGTGTAATTTCGTAGGAGTAATCCAACGCATCGAAATGAAAATAGAAGAAAGCAGCAACCGAGTGGTAAGCACGCTGCGTAACATACAAAAGTATTATAACGAACATGCTTACGACCTTGCCCCGGGTACTACCCTCTTTTCTTCGGAAAACGAGCAACTGGTAAAACAGGAGGCGATAAACTTGCTCCGGGATTTCATCAAAGAAATCTACGCTTACCGTTACGACTCCATCCGCCTGTACGATTCGTTTGAATTACGCTTCCGCATCGTAGAAAACAACAACGATACCGGATTCGTGGAAAAATTGTCGAACGTGGGTTCGGAAGGAACAGACATTTTGGTTAAAGCCATGATTAACATCATGCTGCTGAACGTATTTAAGGAGGGGGCTTCCCGCAAATTCAAGGATTTCAAGCTGCATTGCATGATGGATGAAATCGGGAAACTCCATCCGAACAATGTCAACGGGATTCTGAAATTTGCCAACGACCGTAACATCATCCTGATTAACGGGTCGCCCACTGAGTTAAACCGCGATGCGTATAAACATGTGTACCTGATGACGAAAAACGCTCAAAGCAAGACACGTATCGCACGACTTATATCCGATAAAAAGTTATAACAAATGTATATCACTACCGAACAGGCACGTCTGTTGAAAGAACTGGCTGAGGGAAAACAAATTCCCTCCAGCCAACTCCGTGCCGAGATATTTCGTAAACTAAGAGAAGAGAAACTTCTATTGGCAAAAAGGGTGCATCACGGGAAAGTAATTTATACTGACAATCCCATTGATTTATTAAACTATTTGAATAATCATTATCTCCGATGTACGCTTGACGAATACATCGTAAAGAGCCAAGCCTCCCCTACCCGTACAAACAATGTCTACCTGACGGGCGACTCGAAAAACAAAGACACCGAAAGGGTGTTTCAAGGATTCTTGTTTAAAGTCACCGAACCGATTCAGGCACAGTGGAAAGGTAAGGAACATATTCTGATCCCCGCCAACGGACTGCCTGTTTTCATGCCTTATCCGGACTCATTCAAGCTCCCGGAAGACATTACAATCGTGCTGGTTGAAAACTCGGAAAACTTCTGTATGATTGAAAACCAAATAGAACTATTCGGAGAAATGAAATGTTTTTTTGTGCCCTATTACCCAAGAGAACATTACAAATACTTCACTGAGTGGTTACAAAAACAGCCCAATAACTACGTACATTATGGAGATTTCGACTTTGCTGGTATCCATATCTACCAAAGTCAATATAAAAAATATGTAACGGGAAAATCGGAATACCTTGTTCCTAAAACTTGTTTCCGGCTATTTAAACGATTCGGAAAGAAAGAGTTATACGATAATCAACTTAATCTATTAGACCGACTGGAAATCGACGAACCGGGTATTCGAAAACTTATACAGACCATTCAGTCGGAACATAAAGGATTGGAACAAGAGGTTTACAATAAAGACGAATACAAAACATTTCTCATCAAAGAGCCGGTATAATTCCACAAAAAAACAAATGGAGCTGTTTCACGAAAAAATGAAACAGCCCCACCTTGTTATAAACAACTAATCTTTATTTTTTATTGACATCGATACCTTTATTACGCAAAGTCATGGCCATCAAACGAACGTATTCGCTATATTGCTTCTCGTTCAATGTTTTTTTCATCAATTTCAGATTGCCATACACAGCATTACGAACCTGTTCATCGCTGTTTTTCTTTGAATTATTAGCCGTCTTCATCTGTTCTTGGAAATAGTCGCAAATATTTGCTACTTCTTCGTGTTGATTAGACGACAACTGGAGATATTTTGATAGTTTAGCTTTGTTGATTGAACCATCCCACTTAGAAGCAACTTCTTGAGGTTCTGATGCAAATACAGATGCAGAAAATGCTAATGCAACTGTTAATGTTAAGCCTAATTTCTTCATAATACCTAAAATTTAAATTGTTACCTAAAAACTTGTTACCTAAAAACACTTAAATAGTTTAGCTCGAGCTTTATCTTTTTACCACTGCAAATATAAGAACATGCTGTAAAACATAAAAATTATACAGCATATTTTTTACCCTTACGGTGTCTTTTATTGACTTAAATCAAGTTCTACCTGTTAAAAGACACGGTGTTTGTAACAATTTTGTAATCTAAAGATAGCGATTACGCCTATAAACATTCTTTTTGAAAAACAATACGAGCAAAAGAATAACATCGTGGTATAGCCTTTTGCTTGAACTCCATCCGGCATGGTCAAAAGGGGTGAAAAAACACTACCCGTAGAACCGATGCGTCTTACGGGTAGAACCGGACAATTCTACCCATAGAAATAACCTGCACTAACGGTAGCGTTTTCCGGAACATCAGGATACAAAAAAAGGCACAGATATATATTCTGTACTCCAATTACTGAGAGCAAACAGAACACATACCTGTGCCTGAATATCGGGAAATACGATTTCGCCTACTTATTATTAATATGCACGAGCAAATAACACACGGCGCGCAGAAGGTTTACCTGTAACCATATCCACACCCGGAGTAAGGCTTTCTTCGTCGGCATCGAAAGGAATACAACGAATCGTTGCTTTTGTTTCTTCCTTAATGCGCTCTTCGGTTTCGGTAGTTCCGTCCCAATGAGCAAGAATAAAGCCTCCTTTCTCTATCTGTTCTTTAAAGTCATCATACGTATCCACTTTCGTAATGTGTTCGTTACGATACTTCAAGGCTTTCTGATAAATGTTTGCTTGGATTTCTTCCAACAAATCTTTCACATAGGCTTCAATTCCGTCGCACGTGCGGGTTTCTTTCTCCAGCGTATCGCGGCGCATGATTTCAATCGTATTGTTTTCCAAATCACGACCTCCCATAACAAGACGAACCGGAACACCCTTCAATTCATAATCGGCAAACTTAAAGCCCGGACGCTTATTGTCGGCATTATCGTATTTCACGGAAATACCCAAAGCCCGCAGCGCGTTTACAATGCCTTCTACTTTTGCATCGATTTGCTTCAACTGCTCATCATTCTTATAAATAGGTATGATAACCACTTGAATCGGAGCCAGATGCGGAGGAAGTACCAAACCGTTATCGTCAGAGTGAGTCATAATCAAAGCTCCCATCAAGCGGGTAGATACACCCCATGAAGTAGCCCAAACATAATCCAACTTATTGTTTTTATCAACAAACTGAACATTGAACGCTTTTGCAAAATTCTGTCCGAGGAAGTGTGACGTTCCGCACTGAAGTGCTTTTCCGTCTTGCATCAATCCTTCAATCGTATACGTGTCAAGCGCCCCGGCAAATCGTTCGTTAGCCGATTTCACACCCTTGATAACGGGAACAGCCATATATTTTTCAGCAAAGTCTCCGTATACATGCAACATTTTTTGTGCTTCTGCTTCTGCTTCTTCGCGCGTAGCGTGAGCTGTATGTCCTTCTTGCCACAAGAATTCGGCTGTACGCAAGAACAGGCGCGTACGCATTTCCCAACGTACTACATTTGCCCACTGGTTACACAGGATAGGCAGATCGCGGTAAGAATTAATCCAATTTTTATACGTACTCCAAATGATTGTTTCTGAAGTAGGACGGATAATCAATTCTTCTTCCAGTTTTGCTGCCGGGTCTACAATCACTCCCGAACCGTCATCGGCATTCTTCAAACGGTAGTGAGTCACCACCGCACACTCTTTGGCAAAGCCTTCTACGTGTTCTGCTTCGCGACTGAGGTATGATTTAGGAATCAACAGCGGGAAATACGCATTCACATGCCCCGTTGCTTTAAACATATCGTCTAACTGACGTTGCATTTTCTCCCAAATCGCATATCCGTAAGGTTTAATCACCATACAACCGCGAACAGGCGACTGCTCTGCAAGGTCAGCTTTTACAACCAAATCATTATACCATTGTGAGTAATTTTCACTTCTTTTGGTAAGGTCTTTTAATTCTTTTGCCATAATTTTGTTATGCAGTTATTTTTTATGTTTCAATGGATTTACGGACACAAAATTACGAAAAAGATTTATTCTAACCTTTGTTTTTGAGCTTTTATGAGCGAAAAGACGTAAAAAATGTAATTAGCATCCTGCTTACATGCAATCTTTCTTTATTTTTGATAATCGAAATACCACCAATAAGTGTCGCCAAACTCACGTTTCATATAATTTTGTTCTTCTAATGGCGAGGCAAATTCCATCTGACGAGTTTTATATCTGATATATTTTTCTTGCATTACAGAATCATTCCGCACGAAAACAGAGTCGGAATGATTTGAACGATATATGGCCATCGCTTCACGGTAATATCGCGGCAGAGAATCTTCTGATTCATAAAAGTCGTCAATGGTCTGTGCAAACTTATTTATCTGTTTATCAAGCAGAAGTCCCGCCAAGTAATAATCCAACGCAATGTATTTTCCACGGCCTGTATAACAAAGTTCGCTCAAATAATCTAACGGCTTATCTCCTACATAGGGTTTTCCTCCCAAAAGATCGTAAACCGAATCGTTCGTAAAACGCAAAACAGCCGTTGAGTCTTCATCGAAAAACAGACCGTCTACCCCGTAATACTGGGGGTACTCAAAAAGTTTTTCTCCCATCAATTTCGCATGAGCCATCGCCATTGCCCGAAGTGCTGTTAATGTATGCGTAGATTCTAACGAACGTTTGCCTACTTCCAATGCCTCTACATACTCCCGGTCACGCAAGTAACGCTCTACCTCTAATTCATGATGAAACGCCCGATTGGTATTCCCCACCAGCACGGTCATCAAACATTGAACGAAAAGTATCAGCAGATTATAATTCACTAACCCCAGCCTACTGCCTTCTGTGTTCAACTGATTGCGATACAAGCCGCGCAACCAATATGCAAACACAACAAAAATCAGGATGAGAACCGGAAGCAACCAACTCCATACCGTGTGATAAGCAGACATATACACGGTTCTACCTACATCGGTCAAAGCACAGAGAACGAGAAATGAAGGCAGGTAAGAAAGCGAACGTATATAGCCTTTTAATCCTAAAAGGCTGTTTACCCCCCAACGTAGCAAGAGCAGTATAAGCGTAATAACGACAGCACTGCCCATCGGGGCAAAATGTGTTTTCCCGTGAGCCAAAGAGAAGTGTAAAGCCTCTAATACATCTCGCTGGAAAACATATAAATAAACGAAACTAAATAGAGAGAAAAGAAAACCGCACACCACGGTTGTCATGCGTGCGGCTTTCTCATAAAGTACATTTGTATATTTACCCATTACAAATTAGTTTTTCACTCGTTTCAAAACTACAGCCGAACGCGCCGGTACGTATAACTTCAGCCATTCTTTCTTTTCTTTTGCATACAATGGATCGGCACACGTAAAATGGCGCATTGAATCATCAGCGAACCCGAAGCCGCCAAAATCCTTACTATCGGTATTTAATACTACGTCGTATGCTCCACGCGGAACAAGGAAACCATAATCAGTAAACGAACGAGTAGGATTAAAGTTAAAGACAAATATCAGGTCCTTACGGCGGTAAGCCAATATCTGGTCTCCATCATTATGCCAGATTTCAACGACATCACTCTTCTGAATATTTTTCACGCTCTCAATCAAATGCACCATAGCAGAATCAAAATCACCTAAATAATGATAACATAGGCTCTTGTCGTCTACCAAATGCCATTGCCGGCGCGCATATTTATATGACCATCCATTTCCTTCGCGGGGGAAATCAATCCATTCAGGATGACCGAACTCATTACCCATGAAATTCAGATATCCTCCGTTAATGGTAGAGGCTGTAAGCAAACGAATCATCTTATGAAGAGCTATACCGCGTTCTACCACTCCATTTTCATCCCCTTTCTTGAAATGCCAATACATGTCGGCATCAATAAGGCGGAAAATAATTGTTTTATCGCCTACCAAAGCCTGATCGTGGCTCTCGCAATATGAAATTGTTTTTTCATCTTTACGACGGTTGGTCACTTCCCAGAACAGGCTCGACGGCTTCCAGTCTTCATCCCTCCGCTCTTTGATGATTTTAATCCAATAATCAGGGATATTCATAGCCATACGGTAATCGAAACCATAACCACCGTCTTCAAACGGAGCAGCCAATCCCGGCATACCGGAAACTTCTTCGGCTATTGTTATTGCCCGTGGATTTACCTGATGAATCAAACGGTTAGCCAACGTAAGATAACAGATTGCATTATCGTCTTGATGTCCGTTAAAATAATCGTTATAATTGCAGAACGCCTCTCCTAATCCGTGACTGTAATAAAGCATTGAGGTAACTCCATCGAAACGGAAACCATCGAAATGGAATTCTTCCAACCAGTATTTACAGTTAGACAACAAGAAATGAATCACCTCATTCTTTCCGTAATCAAAGCAAAGAGAATCCCATGCCGGATGTTCACGCCGATCGCCCTGATAGAAATACTGGCAAGGGTCTCCGGCAAAGTTTCCTAAACCTTCCACCTCATTTTTTACGGCATGAGAATGAACAATATCCATAATAACAGCCACTCCCATCTGATGAGCCGCGTCAATAAGTTGTTTCAATTCTTCAGGCGTTCCAAAACGAGAAGACGGAGCAAAGAAACTGGATACATGATAACCGAAACTACCGTAATAAGGATGCTCTTGGATAGCCATTATCTGAATGCAGTTATAGCCATCCTTAACAATTCTCGGCAAAACGTTTTCCCGGAATTCATTATATGTACCTACCCGTTCCGCATCCTGAGCCATACCAATATGGCATTCGTAAATCATCAGTGGGGCTACATTCGGGACAAATACTTTTTTCTTAAATTTATAAGGCTTTTCCGGACTCCATACCTGCGCACTAAATATTTTAGTTACCTCGTCCTGAACAACACGGTTTGCCCATGCAGGGATTCGTTCGCCGCATCCTCCGTCCCAATATACTTTTAACTTATAAAGATCGCCATGTTTCAAAGCATCTGCCGGCAAATTAATTTCCCAATTTCCGGCTTTACCACGGATTCTCTTCAAACGATACTTCGGACTTTCTTTCCATCCATTAAAGTCACCTATCAAATAAATAGTAGTGGCATTGGGCGCCCATTCACGGAAAGTCCACCCTTTATCCGTCTGATGCAGGCCAAAATAAAGATATCCTGACGCAAATCCGGTCAGATCACTTTTGCCAATCAGTTCTTTTTCCTTGTCGATAACATGTTGATGTCTTCCTTTAATGGCATCCGAATATGGCTCAAGCCACGGGTCGTTTTTAATAATTTTCAATACTTCATCCATAGTATCAGTGTTATTAATTATACATTAGCCTTAATCTTTATAATCAATTTCCTTAACTTAGCAGATGTTATAGCCGGTGCATGAGCATCTTGAGGAAAGAATATCACAAACATACCCGGCTTTACAGTAAAATAAATATCTGCATTTATATCATAAAACGAAATATCATTTTCAGCATCGTAAGGTGTTTCTGCAAGTACATTACGCGGTGCATATCCCATCATTTCGATACCTGAAAGAGGCAACTGGATATCAATAAATTCGTTGTGCGTTTCCAAACGTGCTTCTTTCTTCTTTTTCGGAGCCGATTCGGTAAAATTAAAGACAAGATTTCCATCTTGCATAATTATTTTCCCTGTTGCCGCCATTTTCAAATCTGCCGATTTAAAAAAGTCAAGCACTTGTGCAAACAATGGGTGTACCCCAACATACTGCTCGAAATTTTCTATTCTATCTATAATCATAACTTTTCAATGATTCATTATAGCCGATTTATTCCAACTCATCAATCGTTTCATTCGTAAAATCAGCAAAACGTTTTAACTGCATGAATATATCAGCTATATCGTCAACAAAGTTCGGGTTTTCAAAAAAAGAATCCGGTACACGATAGGCTACCGTATAATCTTTACAGCAGATATATTGCGGATAAGGAAAATCTTTCGGAAACCCTTTCGGAATGTTTTTCAAGAATTGTTCTCCCACCACCGGAAAATATTTACGGAAAGCCTCATCTTCTACAATAGAACGGTATTCATCTATATTATCACATACCGACTGACGGACTGCTTTCAACATTTCAGGAGGCATACACCAACTTCCCCCTGCAAACATACAATTATCCGGTTCCAAATGAATATAATACCCGCAGTGATTGGATTTTTTCCCTCGGGCATTAATATATCCGCCAATATGCGTCTTATAAGGAGATTTATCTGCCGAAAACCGTATATCCCGGTAAATACGATACGTACAATCACGAGGGCGGACATGAGCCACACTTTCATCGAATAAAGAAATACGGGCTATCACTACTGTTAATAAATCTTCGAAATCGGACTGTACTTTCAGATAATCCGATTTATGCTCTAAAAACCATTCGCGATTATTGTTTGCCGCCAAAAGTTTCAAGAAATTCAAGATTCCCGATATATTCATACCTGTCATTGTATCTTTAGACGAACAAACATACAAAAATTATTTATATAAAACGAAAAAAGACCGGGAAAATTACCGGTCTTCAATAATATTCAACAAAAAATCATGTATTTTTCCATTTGAGGCAAGCACTTGATGCCCTGAATAAAACGTATCCCCTCCGCTGAAATCCGTAACCTTACCTCCTGCATTCTGAAGTATCAGGCATCCGGCTGCAATGTCCCACGGCCCGAGGTAGGATTCGATACGGGCGTCAAAACGTCCGGCGGCAACATAACACATCTCGGCTGCCGCAGCTCCGACCAAGCGTAAACCTGCCACATTGCCATAACATGTTTTTATAAAACGCAAAGCAAAGGGTTTGTATTCTTCGGCACGATAAGGGAATCCTATTGCAATAAAAGCATCGTCTAACGTATTGACCGATGAAACATGTATTACATTACCGTTCAAATAAGAAGGTGCACCTTTATACGTCCAGTAACATTCATCTCTGCAGATTTCATAAACTACGCCCAAAAGGAGTTCTTTTTCATCCCGCAGGGCGATGCTTACGCAATAAGGGGAATTGTCATGAATAAAATTAGTTGTACCATCCAGCGGATCTACCACCCAGCAATACTTTTCATCAGTCATACTCCCGCTTCCCTCTTCAGCAATAAAGCCTGCATCAGGAAGCAATTCTTTCAGGCGGGTTACGATTCTTTTTTCCGACTCTTTGTCTACATAAGAAACATAATCATGTGCATGTTTCTTCTCGATGCTTTCGCGGCTAAACCTTTTTCGTTCTTCACGAATAAAGCGACCCGCCTCCAATGCTATCTGGCGTACATCGTCAGTCAATTCAAGCAAATCCATAGTCTTTTTATTTTTTTTCTTCCAACAAACGTCCGTTGCGGAATGTACCTTTACGGATTACGTTGCCGTTTGCATCTTTTTCAATAAACGGTCCGTCTTTCTGTCCTTTCTTGAAGAAACCTTCAAACCGTGTTCCGTCTTTCGTTACCAGCGTTCCTTGTCCGTCTTCTTTACCTCGCACAAAATGGCCGGTATATACAGAGCCATCCGTCATACGCAGTGTACCTTCGCCATCTGCCATATTGTTTTTCCACTGCCCTTCGTACTCGTCACCGTTTGCCCATTTATATTTACCGTTTCCCGAACGTTGATTTTTCGACCATTGTCCTTCGTAAACAGCACCGCTCACCCACGTAAACGTCCCTTCGCCTTCTTGCCATCCTCCCCGGAATTGCCCGACGTATTTGTCACCGTTAGGATAGGTATAAATACCTTGTCCGGTACGTTCACCGTCGGCATAATCACCTTCGTAACGTTCATTATTCTGAAAGTAATAAACCCCTTTTCCGTTTTGTACATCATTTACCCAATCGCCTATGTATTTATCGCCATTGGTGTAATAAAAAGTACCTTTTCCGTGCCGTTCGCCGTTTTTCCACTCGCCTTCATATTTAGAGCCGTCTTCCCAAGTCATCACCCCCTTTCCGTTTTTCAGGTCATCTCTCCATTCGCCTTCATATTTTGCGCCGCCTTTCCATGTATAAACACCTTTGCCGTTACGCTTATCATGATGCCATGAACCGACGTAGAGGTCGCCGTTGTAATAAAACATGGTTCCCTCTCCTTCTTGGAAATCAGCAAACCACATTCCATCGTAACGATTGTTGTTCATAAAATAATATGTTCCCTTTCCGTGCTGCTGGTCTTGATACCATTCGCCGACGTATTTCTCTCCGTCACTGAAAGTATAGGTTCCGTTTCCCTGACGCTTCCCTTTTACATATTCGCCTTCGTAGATATCTCCGTTTTTAAAGATGGTTTTTCCTTTTCCGTTCGGACGTTTCCCTTTCAGTTCTCCCGTATATTCAGAACCATCTTTAAATTTATAATATCCTAAAGACAATTGAGCTGAGGCTGTAACACCGCCCCACACCATAAAAGCACATAATAATAAAGTATGTTTATTCATTCGATTATTCTGTTTTTACCGCTACCTACACACTGGTAACACCACATTCACATTAAGATTTATATTTCGCGCTCCAAAAATAAAGTTTTTTAGCCTTTTCAGGCGGCATCATTTCAAACTTTTTTACCTGCTACTACTTCTATTAAGTTTTCTTTGCAGAAATATTTTTGGGCAAGCCTGCGAATATCTTCTGCCGACGTGTCTCGAATTGAAGCCACGCTGCGGACAAAAAATTCTTTATCCAATCCGGCTGTTTCTATGAAAATCCACGCATCGGATAATGAAAAAGCACTCTCGTACGAACGACACATATCGCCTAACATGTAATTACGTACCATCGTCAATTCTTCTTCTGAGACATATTCATCTCTCAGTTTATCCATTTCCCGATAAACTTCTGTAATTACCGGTTCAATGTATTCATTTGCCGTTTCGGTACTGATAACCAAGATACCGGTATCAGGATAAGCCACCAGTCCTGCCCCTATACCATACGTATATCCTTTTTCTTCACGGATGTTCGACATTAACCGAGAGCCGAAATACCCACCGAACAGCGTTACAAGTACACGCAGTTTCAAATAATCGGGATGCTGACGAGACAAAGAAAAACCTCCGATCTTCAACGAACTTTGCAGAGCATCTTCTTTCTCAATAAACACACGCTTCCGCTGATCGGTCTCCGGCGTGAAAATCCGATTATAAACGGTATGATTCGATACGCCCCACGCTTCATCTCCGAAATTTTCTTCAATGCAGCGCACAATCTCGTCCGTTACTTTTCCCGAAACATAAGCAGAACAATTGTCCGAGCGGTAATGACAAGCATAAAAGTCTTTCAGTACATCGGCATGAATGCGGTCGTAATCTTCCCATTCAGCATAACGTCCTAATGGATGCGAAACGCCAAACAAAGAACGGTTTAATTGCTTACGTGCCAACACATCCACCCGCTGATTATTGACAAGAAACTGATGTTTATTTGCCTCCGTTACCACCCGTAATTCTTTTTCCGGGAAAACAGGTTCTTTTATAATGGATGCCAAAATTTCAACCGTTTTCGGGAAATACTTACCCAGCGAATAGAGCGTAACAAAAGCGCAGTTTACCGATGAAGAGAGATCAAGCCATGCTCCATAATAATCCAGTCTTTCGGCTATTTCGGAAGAAGTCATCGTGCGCGTTCCTTCGCGCAGCATACGATTGGTAAACAGTGCCTGAAGCGGCAGCGTTTGATGTAACTGTCCTCCTTTTATTATCAAATCAAAGCGAATAACATCTTCACTCCCGGCACGAATTACATGAAGCGGCATACCGTTTCGCATGGTCATCTGCTCGGGTTGCGGAATAGAGAATTGCTCTATCTGGCGAATTTTGGGTGCTATCGTTCTATCAACTGTTATCATTTCACCTCCCCGTGTTGTTTTAACCATAGCTCAGCATGTGCCAAATCTTCCGGTGTATCTATCCCGATGGTTTCCACGTCACTGACTCCTACCTTTATAGTATATCCGTTTTCCAGCCAGCGAAGTTGTTCCAATGATTCCGCCAATTCCAATGACGATTGGGGCAAGGCTGTTATTTCTTTCAAGACTTCTGCCCGATAAGCGTATAAACCGATGTGTTTATAGTAGGTATGTCCGCTCAACCATTCCGCTTTGTCTTTGTTCCGCTGATACGGAATAATGGAACGACTGAAATACAGTGCTTGCATGGATTTGTTTACCACCACTTTGGGCGAATTTACATTTTCCAAAGCCTCAAAACCGTCGGTCGGTACAAAAGGTTTAACCAATGTAGCTATCTGCGTCGAATCATCATTGAAACAGGCTTTGATGGCTTCTAATTGAGAGTGTCGGATAAAAGGTTCGTCACCTTGAATATTTACTATTACATCGTACCCCTTGCCTACTTTCTGAAAAGCTTCATAACAACGGTCTGTTCCACTTTTATGGTGAACCGATGTCATCACCACCTTTCCTCCGAAAGATTTTACGGCAGCTTCGATGCGTTCATCGTCGGTTGCTACGTAAGCCTCATCCAAAGCTCCGGTTACTTGTTCATACACACGCTGAATTACGGTTTTGCCTCCCAATACAGCCAATGGTTTGGCAGGGAAACGGGTGGAAGCATATCGGGCAGGAATAATTCCTATAAATTTCATGACATTGTAATTTTAAATTAATAAGGCAACAAAAATACGAAAAGTTTTCTACTTTTGCATGTAAACATTTTGATTTATGGAAAAGAAATACGAGTGTCTGCTTTGTTTGGGTTCGAATACGGAAGGGATGGTTCACCTGAAAAATGCCGAGAAAACCTTGAACCGTTTTTTCCCGCTCATACGGTGGGGGAAGATTCTGAAAACTCCGGCTGAAGGGAATACGGTCTGCGAAACAACCTACCTGAACCGCATCGCCAAATTTCAAACATCATTAGATATGGAAACCGTTCAGCATATTCTGAAACAGGTGGAAGTTGAAAACGGAAGAACTGCCGAAAGCAAACGCACGGGCATCATTCCGTTAGACATCGACTTGCTGGAGTTTAACGGACAAGTCTTAAAGCCTGAAGACATGAGAAAGAACTACGTACGCCGCGCCATGCTTCTTATCTGAGAATCTCCGTCCGGCTAAACAGACTGTATTTTCACATACCCCAAGCGCGTATATCTTACACCGTGACTTTCATAGTGTCCCATTACTTTTGCCGATAACAGGTGTAACACTTCCTGACGGTTTATTTTCCGAGACCGGCAGTGTAGGGCTTTTGGGGTCAGGCTCTGCCCCGCCGCCTTTACAAGAAACGTAAATCGATTGCCATCCCTATCCGCTGCCAATATGTTCTGGTCTACATAAAAATCCGGCTTGTAGGTATCTACTTGCAGACGAATATTCAGTACCGTCAAACTCAAGTCTTTCAGTTTATCGCCTTTATTTCCTACAAACCGGCTGACAGATGATATCTGACGCTTCTGTACAGTCAATTCGAAATGAACATACGCAAATTGTTTCGCTAATTCGATTAAGTGGTCATAGCGGCGGGTATCAGGGGTAAATTTATTTGCCAGCCACAACACATAAGACGGGGCAAGATAATAAATTTCAGCCAAGCGTTTTCCCTTATATTTACCGAAAGGAATCACATCGTCAGTCAATCCATAACAACGTTCAAAAACAGCGTTATCTGCCACCGACAATACGACATTGCAATTTTGCAACAGCTTCATGGCCCGCTCTGCCGCCACATCAAACGTAACTGCCAGCGTGCGTATGAACAAAGGAATATCTGAATCAGGAAATATGCGCCATAACGCATAGTAAGGACGGTAAGCCGTAGCAAGACTGATTACATAAGCCCCTCGCTCGCGTGTTCTTCCTCTATTAAATGCCTCGACACGTTCCAATACTTCATTGGCAACTTCCGACGATAACTGATAGAATGTTAGTTTTTCGTCCATACTACCCTCCTTTCATAAGGAGGGCAATATACAAAAAGAAAGCATAAAATCCAAGTCAACACTTGTTTTTCTTAGCCAATGCTGCCTATTTTGCCTTTATTTTCTATTTTCCGATGCAATGATAAACGATATCCAACTCTTTCAATTCTTCGGCATCGTAAATATTGCGTCCGTCGAAAATAACAGGGCGATTCATGGTTTTCTTGATAACACCCCATGCCGGAAGACGGAATTCTTTCCATTCTGTCACCATCAGCAAGGCATCGGCATCGAGCAAGGCATCATACATATCGCGTGCATAATAAATACTGTCACCCACCCGTCGGCGAGCCTCGTCCATAGCAGCGGGGTCGTAAGCACGAATCACACAACCGGCTGCTTTCAGTTTTTCTATCAGCACCAATGCAGGAGCTTCACGCATGTCGTCGGTCTCAGGTTTAAAAGCCAATCCCCAAAGTGCGATAACCTTTCCTTTCAGATTACCTTCATAGAAAGCCGAAAGTTTCCGGAACAGAATATCCTTCTGAGCTTCGTTTACTTCCTCCACCATCTTCAGCACGCGCATGGTATAACCGTGTTCTTCCGCCGTTTTGATCAAGGCTTTCACGTCTTTCGGAAAACAAGAACCACCGTATCCGCAGCCGGGATAAAGGAATTTCCTACCGATACGTGTATCAGACCCGATACCTGCACGCACCATATTCACGTCGGCTCCCACCAGTTCACAAAGATTAGCGATATCGTTCATAAAACTGATACGTGTGGCAAGCATCGAATTCGCCGCATATTTTGTCATCTCGGCTGAAGGAATATCCATAAATATCACACGGAAATTATTTAACAGGAAAGGGCGGTATAGCTTGGTCATCAACTCTTTTGCCCGCTGCGATTCTACGCCCACCACCACACGGTCGGGAGTCATGAAGTCGCTGATAGCATTGCCTTCTTTCAGAAACTCCGGATTAGAAGCTACATCGAAATCGACGGATACGCCACGACGCGCAAGTTCTTCTTGGATAACTGCCTTTACCTTTTTTGCCGTACCCACAGGAACTGTGCTTTTCGTAACCACCAATACGTATTTGTTCATACATGCCCCAATGGTTCGAGCTACGTTAAGCACGTATTGCAAATCAGCACTTCCGTCTTCGTTGGGAGGCGTACCCACTGCACTGAATACAATCGACACTTCATCAAGACATTCTTCCAGCGAAGTGGTAAAGCGTAAACGTCCGGCTTTGGTATTACGCAATACCATATCCTCCAGTCCCGGCTCGTAAATAGGAATCACTCCTTTTTTCAGGGCTTCAATTTTCTCCTTATTCGTATCCACGCATATCACATTCGCCCCTGTTTCGGCAAAGCAGGTGCCTGTTACCAAACCAACGTATCCGGTTCCGACTATTGCTATATTCATAAAATCCTCTTTTTATCTTCTTTGTTGAGTTTCAAGCAGCATTTCCTACTCCTTGAACGCTCCGCAAAAATAGAAAAAAAATAGATATTGACAAAAGAAGTTCATTTAGAGCCTGCCGTTTAAATTCTACCCGACAAATTTCAATTTTTCCCCGACAAACTCCAAATTTTCCAATACAAACAGTAGGGCTTATTACAGAAAAATGCTAATTTTGCAATATGATTGAATTGGCAAAACATATAGAAGTCTTATTATTAGAAAACGATTGCGTAATCGTTCCGGGATTTGGCGGATTTATCGCCCACAACCGTCCTGCCATGTATAAAGAGGAAGATAACGAGTTTTATCCTCCTACACGAACCATCGGTTTTAATCCCCAGTTAGTCATGAACGACGGACTTTTGGTTCAGTCGTATATGAAAACGTATAGTACCGACTTTCCGGACGCAACGCGCAAAATCGAAGAAACGGTTATCCAACTGAAAGAACAGCTCTACGAAAACGGGCAGTTTGAGCTGAACGGAGTAGGTACGCTTTACTATAATATAAAAGGACGATATGAGTTCGAGCCGTTAAAAGATGCTTTTTTCACGCCGAACCTGTATGGATTAGAACGGTTCTCGTTACCTTTATTAAGTAAAGAAGTACAGCCTCAACAGCCTGCACCGACAGTCAAGACTATCCAGATGTCGTCTCGGAAAGAGAAAAAACATATACCGCTACGCAGTTGGGCACGCAACGCTGTGGCAACGGTAGCAGCCGTTTTACTGTTTTTTGTTCTCTCCATTCCGGTTGAAAACACTTATATTGACGAAGCAAGTTATGCTTCACTCGGTTCTACAGCTATGTTTGATGCAATCCGTAACCAATCGGTAGCTACTACCTTATCCGGTGAAGGACAACAAAACCAACAGGAGAAAAAGAAACGGATACGTAACAACATCAATACACTGAAACCAGTTACCGTAAAAACTGAAAAAGTAAAACCGGTTGCACAACCGGCGGCAGAGGTTGCCCCCGCACAAAAGAATCCGACTTCTCAAGCTCAAGTTCAAGAAAAAGAAGTTACGCCCAAAGAGAAACCGGCTTCCCAACCTGCTGTTCAAAAAGGTTCTTACATCATCATTGCCAGCCTTGCTACGAAAGCCGATGCCGACGAGCAAGTGAAGAAATACCGCGAGAATGGCTACAAGAACGTACAAATCTTAGAGTCGAACGGACGTTACCGTATTGCCCTCCATGAAGGTACCAGCAGCAGCGAGGCTTATCAAGAGGTCAACCAACTGAGAAAAAACGAACAATTTAAAAATGCGTGGGTATTCACCGCTAAATAAATACAGAGAGAATACATCTTTATGAAGAGAGTCAGATGTCCCAAATGCGATAATTATATTCAATTTGACGAAACAAAATACGAAATCGGCCAGTCATTGGTCTTTATCTGTGACAACTGCCACAAGCAGTTCAGCATACGCATCGGAAAAGCCAAACTCAACGCTGCCAACCAACGTCAGGAAGTGGCAGATGAATCGACAGGTATGCAGGAATGTGGAAATGTGGTGGTAATTGAAAACACGTTTGCTTACAAACAAGTACTGCCGCTTCACGAAGGCGATAACGTAATAGGACGCCGAAGCAAGGGTATGGACATCGACGTACCTATCGAAACCAACGACCCCAGCATGGACCGCCGTCATTGCATCATCAATGTAAAGCGGAACAAACAGGGAAAACTCATCTACACCCTGCGCGACAACGACAGCATCACGGGAACTTTCCTTATGAACGAACTTTTAGGAGCGAAAGAACGCGCCCGCATTGAGGATGGTGCTATTTTCACATTGGGAGCTACCACCCTGATTTTGCGCTGCGCGGAAGAAAATGAAGAGTTGTAAAGTCTGATTACAGACGAGACAACTCATTAACCAACGAATCGCGCACAACGGTAAACTGTGGCATATTCATCGGGCTGATGGGTTTCTTCGGCTGCGATTTTATATGCAGCGGGTTTATCGGCTTTCCATGTTCGTAAACACGAAAGTCGAGATGAGGCCCAGTAGCCAGCCCCGTTGCCCCGACGTAACCTATAACTTCTTTTTGCTTCACCTCATTCCCTACCTTCAAGCCTTTTGCAAAACGGGACAAATGCATATAAGTAGTTTCGTAAACGCTGTTGTGGCGTATCTTCACATAGTTTCCTCCACCTCCTGCCTGAAAGCCTTTTGCTATAACCTTTCCGTTTCCTATCGCATAAACAGGCGTACCCGTAGGTGCGGCATAGTCTACACCGTGATGGGCGCGATAACGTTTCAACACGGGATGGAAGCGGCTGTTCGAAAAGCGCGATGAGATGCGGTAAAAATCCAACGGGGCTTTCAGGAAAGCTCCTTCAAGACTGTTTCCTTTCTCGTTATAGTAAAGCTCTTCGCCGTCTTGCACGAAAGGTATGGCGTAATAAAGACTGTCTTCGTGATTGAAGGAAGCAGCCAGCACACGGAAGTTGGGCAGTTCTTTTCCCTCCACGTACTCCTGTTCGTAAATTACCCGGAATTCGTCTTGCTTCTGTAAGCCGAAAAAGTCGATGGTCCATCCGAATATATTCGACAATATCATTGCCAACTGAGGCGACGTGTCATGTTCTTGCATGGCAACCCACAGTGATGATTCCACTTTCCCTTTCACCTGCTTGCGTTTCCATTCCACGGGATTCTCCCCTCTACGCACTTCGTATTTCCGGTTTCTTACATCGAACACCACGTAAGATTTCGGATTTTCTTCGTATACGAAAAAGCTCGTTCTCGGCAAGCTGTCTTTGGTTTCGAACACAGCGTATGCCTGTCCGCTCCGAATCTTACGGACATCGAAAATTCCTTCAGACAGCTTATTCAACTCGTGTACTTCGCCCACAGACAATCCATGCTTTTGCAACAAGACCGACAAATTCTGATTTGCCTGCACTATTCCGTAGCGTACATTATAATTATCTACCGGAATACCGTATTTATAAACAATTTCGCTGACTTCTGCCGAGTCGGTCACTTCTACCTCATCAAGCGCCTTTCTGCTCTCTTCTTTGTTTATCCACGTAGCTATCCCTAACCCGGCAAACAAAACCATAAGAACACCTGCCGAAATGCCGAATACATTCTTTGTTATTCTCTTCATTATAATCAATTTGGATTCAATAATTGCAAGCCCCCATTTTATCTTTCAAAAAATGGTATAATTAATTACTACAAATGTAATGCTTTTATTGTTAATACCCTTTGTTTAAAAGGATATTAGTTTGGCAAAAAAACATAAAACTTTTATTTTTGTAATCAACCGCCCCAATGATGGCGGGCGGAAACCTAAAAATAACATATCCAAGTAATTAACAAAAAGAACAAAAATCTGCATCGGTTTTCCCGGCTTTAATCCGGAACCTGACAAAACGCTACCCGAAGGATGAAGGTGTTCTATGGGTAGAACCGGGGAACTTATCGGCTAAAAACTACAAACACTAACGGAAGTGTTTTTCGGGACATACCGGCAGCATAATCCGGAAAAGCCAGAACAAGATTAACAACCTACAATTTGTAAAGATTATGAAACAAGCAAAGACTACAATCCGATTGATTTATCCTCAATGGCAGGGTGGAGACATTAATCATTGGCTGCCTGAAATTCCGAATCCCGACGATGCGGCAAGAGGATATTACTTAGGTGCACAACTGCTGAATTTTCTGGCTCCCGACAGCGGACAGAAAACCGTGACCGTTCCCGTTTCAACGGATATCTCCAAGCGCGAATGTGCCGGTGGAGTGCTCGACCGTGAGGTTATCTACCGACAGTCAAAGGCTGCGTTAGATATTCTGAACACAGAAAATCCAGACCGGATAGTGACACTGGGCGGAGAATGCTCGACCAGCGTTGTCCCGTTTACGTACCTCGCCCATAAATATAATGGCGACGTGGCTATGGTCTGGATTGATGCACACCCTGATATTACCCTGCCCGGCGATGTGTATACGGGTTATCACGCAATGGCTGTTACTGCCTGCATGGGAGTGGGCGACCGGAAAATCATGGACGAACTCCCGGCTACCATCTCGCCGGACAAAATCTTGATGGTAGGAATCAGAGACTGGGAACGGGAAGAAATCAAAATACGCCAACAAGAATACGGAATCAAGCACCTGTCTCCGGAGGAGGTAAGGGAAAACAGCAACCCTGTACGTGAGTGGCTGAGAGCCTGTGGAGCATCTAAAGTGGTGGTTCACTTCGATATGGATGTACTCGACCCGAACGAAATCATCGCAGCCGTAGGAGTGGTTCCCGACGGAATGAAAATGGCAGAAGTGGTGCGGGTGATAAACGATATCGCCCAAGAAAAAGAAATCGTAGGACTGACCATCGCCGAGCCAATGCCGCGTATTGCTATCCGGCTCAAAAATATGCTCAGCCGGTTGCCACTGTTGAAATAGCTTTCTTGCCTATAAAAAATGATGGTGAGCGTTACTGTGGCGCTCACCATCCCGAATCTCTTATCTTCCCGCTGTCGGCAACACACGAGCACACAACGTGATAAGTGTTTTGCTTTCAGAGTGTTTTTGGGTTATTTATAAGAAATATGTTTCCATTCGTAACCGTTCCACGTATAAGTAATCTTACCATCGGGAGTTTCCACTTGGTCTACCTGCGAACTGTTCTGCGAAGCAAGGGTAAGAGTTATATTCTGCGTTTGTGAGTTAGATTCACCGAAAGCCGAGCTATACACAGCAATGTTATTCGGAGTTACTAACTGAATAGTTCGCAACGCCGGACAATCGGCAAAGGCATAATCGTTTATGTTTACAGCCTTCGGGAGTGAAACCTCCTGCAAAGCACTGCAACCACGGAAAGAGAAAATGCCAATATCCGTAGCTTCAGGCAATTCGATTTTCATCAATGACTTGCAAGATTCAAATACCATGTCGCCTACAACAGTCACTTTAGGCAGTGAAACTGACACAAGCGCACTGCATTTGCCAAACACAGATGCTTCAATTGGTTGGTCAGCATACAATGGTGCGATTTCTCCTAATGCGGTAAGTTGAGGCATATTGACCGAAACGAGCGAAGCGCATTGGTGAAACGCCAGATTGCCCACAGATGTCAGTACGGGGAAATCGGCTTCAACTAATGCCGAATTAAAGAATGCAGACTCCCCTATCGAAGTGACCTGAGGCATACTCACCTTCTTTAATGCCGAACAATATTGGAAAGCATACGGCTCTACTGTTTGCAAACCCGGCGCTGTTACGCTTGTCAACATCACACATTGGCTGAAAGCATAACTGCCTACCGCTTTTACCGCTTCAGGAAGTACGAGTTCTTGTATCCGGATATCTTTGTCATAAAAAGCATGACGAGGCACTCCGGCTTGCCCGTTGCTCACTTCCGGCCAGCCTGTTACACCACTCAAATCGAGTGATTCCATATAAATACCTACAAAAGGATTATTCTCTACGAGATTTAAAGCCGCATAATCACCTTTCAGCGTGAAGCGAGTTATCCCCGCAGCCGAAGCATCGGCAATAGCTTTTGCAAGCTCTGCTCCCGTCAACTTTGTCAAATCGAAAAGGGTTGCATCGTTGTTATCCTCCTCTTCGGAAGCAGAAGCAGCCACCGTAACCTCACACGTTGCGCTTTTACCGCCAACCTTTACGGTTATCGTAACATTTCCTTCGGCTTGTGCCGTCACTGTTCCATCATCCGACACGGTTGCCACACTTTCATCTGACGAACTCCACACGCCGCTCTTTGCACTCGCATTTTCGGGCTGTATGGTAAGTGTCAGACGTTGTGTCTCTCCTATATTTAAATTAAGAGTAGCAGGCGATACGGTTACAGCGGCAACTTCGACATCGCCTGTTACTTCGGTTCCCGAATCGGAACATGCCATCATTATCACTGAAAACAACAAAAAGAACATCTGGTTAAATAAAAATCGGGTGTTCATAATCTTTACATTAAAAAACTAATACTTCAATAATATTTCACACAAAGAAACAATAATTCAAAATACCTGTTTATCACTCCAAAGGTGACTTCTGTGTTATCCGATTATTACCAACAAGAAAAAAGAGCGTTTGGTTCGCACGATTTAAGCCGCATATTGTAAAAATATAAGAAAGAATATTAATGAACATTCAGTTAGCAATTGTTGAAATGTTTTCAAAAGTATTACATCACAACAGAATGCGACAAACAACAAAAAGAACCGGATTGGCAAATGGAAAGATAAAGGAGAACTAATAATCAGCGCGCTTTAGAGCCTGAACTCATGCGAATAAAAATCCATTGAGAAGAATGACCTGATTCTACCCAATGGATTATAAGAAACTATGAGATGTTTTTTTAGCGGGAATCAATCTTCGGCAAAACGTATTTCACCAAAGTATTGCGGACAATGGAACTGGGGACGCGGCAAGTCGATAGGACTCCATGAAAGGAAATGGGGCGTACGCAACAGGTCACCGCACTTGTAGAAATTGGCACGCATCACCAGACCGCTGAAATCTGTTATTGCATGTAAAAAGAATGCCGAAGCGGGAACTACCAATGCAAGTTCCCACGTGCGCTCTCCTACCTGCTCTTCGAAAGGAGTACGACCCAACGAGGCCCATCTGCCTATGCTTTCCAGTACAGAAACCGGTGCCGAAGGACGCTCACCGCCTTTCTGTCCGCCGTGAAGCAGAAGCGTTCCGCCACAGTTACATTCCAAATTATAATACACATCATTACCGTCGGGACTTACGAAGAACTCGCAGCAGGAGTCTTCCCATACACGGCCGTCGTCATGCGCAGCAACGGCACGTACACTTTCTTCTGTCACCCGGTAATGAACCAACAGTTTGTCTCCCGTATGTACGATGCGGAAACTCACTTCGGGTTTATACGGATAGGCGTCCCAATTTACGGTATCTATCCGATGCCATTCTGCCTGTGCCTTATCAAGCAACGCAGGAACTTGCGAAGCAGAAATATCTGCCACCGCCTGAATTTTTTTTATACACAATGTATTCATAGCTTTATGTATTTATGCGGTTATTCTTCGGGTGCAAACATAGGGTCCCATGCAGGCAAACGCACCGGCTTTTGCTTCAATATGTCAAGAACTTTTTTCGGAACGTATTTCTTTTCTACTGCGAGGCGGAACATGTATTCATTGAACCATTCGTCGGTCATAATCATGTGACCACGGAATCCGGCATCTTGTCCCCAACTGTTTTCCACCATCCATTTCTTGGGACGCCCGTTCGCGTCAAGGTCTACTGCCATCAGCGTCATAGCATGGGTAGAACCGCTGGCAAAAGTCTGGATACGCTGTTTCTTATCCATACCGAACTCAGTTCCCATAAGTGAAGCATAATCGTAATTATTAACATCGAGCATTCCGCGCTGGCTGTCCATAAACTTACCTACATCGCATGAGAAATACATCATGGTACTGTCTTTGATGGAAGCGATAGCCATCTGCTTGATATCTTCTACCGGCAAGTTGACATACGTCCAGTTCTTTCCGTCGTATACGTGACGATCGTAATCTATCTCGTAACACTTGTAATATTCGCGGCTGGGGTCGTTCATCAGCATCACGTAATTATTATCGAGGTCGTTTCCGAGGAACTCGCGGTAAAAAGACAGAGGCGTGTATTCTTTCTCCACCCCGTTCATCGTCCACTTAAAATTCTGTACCGGCTCTCCCAGCGCCAAAGCCAACATACGGTATACGGTGGCAAGCATATCTGTTTTTTTAGCTTCGAGCGCAGCCACGGTTGCCCCGGCAGCAGCGTCGTCGCGCAACTGCAATCCGAACTCGCGCAGCTTCAGGGCAATCAGGTTGCTAAGCTGGGAAGTATTTTCACTGCTATATGTTTCGGGCATAACCGATGAGGGAACCAACCCGTATTTCAGAATCAGATCGGACACTCCGGTAAACTGCCCGCCGTCGTTAATAGGGTTCTTAAAGAGCCATTCCACCATCTTGTCATCTTTCGGCTTCATGCGGGTGTCGATGATGCCTTGCAGGAAAAGGTTTGCTTTCTCTAACTGATCGTAGAAGAAACAATAATTCTGCGAGAACGTCAGTTCACTCAGTCCGTACTTCGCCATCATCTGAGCGCGCAGCACGTTCAGCCCCGTAAAGAGCCAGCATCTGCCCGACTGCTTTTGGTCGGTAATGCCATGCGAAACTACCTTGTCGGAGAAGTTCGTGTCGAAATTGGCGAGACGCTCCTGATTACGTGCCAATACAGCGATGCTCGTCCCTGCCATTGCGTTATGAATCGCCTTGTCTGCAGAAGTATGTTTATACGCACCCTTGATTTGGGTAAGCATTTCGGGTGTTATTCCCCCCTCTTGAGCCTGTACGCCTAATGCCAAAGCAAACAGGCAAGCAAATGTAATATGTCTTCTCATAATATAAATATAGTTACTTTTTAAGTTTTACAATCTTATATCCGATGGAAGCAATCAGTATGCTCATCAGCGGACTAATATAGTTAAAAAAACAATAGGGTAGATACACAAGCGTAGGAACATTTAAAATAGTTGCCTGAGTCATTCCGCACGTGTTCCACGGAATCAGTACCGAAGTAACAGTCACGGCATCTTCGGTAGTACGGCTTAACAGGCGACTTTCGTAACCATTTCCCTTATAAATATCTTTAAACATATTTCCCGTCAAAATGATAGAGATGTACTGGTCGGCTGTAGCAAGATTCAAAAAAAGGCCGGCTCCAACTGTAGATGCCACCATACCTGTAAGGCGGTGAGTGAAACGGATAAACAACGAAGTGATGCTTCCCAACATGCCACACGCCGTCATAGCTCCACCAAAGCACATGGCACATATAATCAGCCAAATGGTATCCATCATTCCTGCCATTCCGTTTGTTGCTATCAGTTCGCTTAAAACCTCTGTTTCCGTCTCTAACGTTGTTCCGCCATACAGAATCATCCATGTCCCTTTAAACAAGGCTTCACTGCCTGACACCCCCTCGCCTGCCACCTCGCGAACAATATCGGCTTGGAATAACAGCATGAAAACCACAGCCAGCAGCGTGGAAACAAACAAGGTTACAATGGAAGAAACCTTACGGGCTATCAAGATTCCTGTTATGACCGGCACTATCAACAACCATAATGAGATATGAAAACGCTCGGCAAGTGCATCCGTAAATAAAGAAAAGTGGATGTTTGCATCCGATACATAGACAAAACCGGCTATCGTAAATACAATCAATGCAAGCACCATCGAAGGAACCGTAGTATACATCATGTAACGTACATGCTTGAACAAGGGTGTTTCGGTAACCGAAGAAGCCAATATAGTGGTATCCGACAAGGGTGAAATTTTATCGCCGAAATAAGCTCCCGAAATAATGGCACCAGCCGTCCATCCGTCGGCAAACCCCTGCGCTTTCCCGATACCCATCAGTGCGATACCAATGGTAGCAATCGTAGTCCATGAGCTTCCGGTCATTACCGACACTGCGGCACAAATCAAACAGCAAGAAACCAAGAAGATACTGGGATGGATAATCTGTACTCCGTAATAAATTAACGTAGGTACCACACCGCTCAACATCCATACCGCCGAAAGCGCACCGATGATCAGCAGGATGATGACTGCATTGCCCACTCCGGCTATGTTATTGACTATGGCACGCTCGATGTCTCCCCACGGTATGCCGTAGCCTGCCATCCCGATAGCGGCACACAAGGCGGTAGACGTCAGCAGACAAATCTGGCTTCCGCCGCCCAACGCATCACTTCCGAACAAGCGTATCGTAAAAAACAAAAGGATGATTAAAACAAAAATGGGCAGTAATGAAACAAGAGGCGAAGGATACTTAGTAACTTTAGTCATTCGTTTATCGGTGTATAATTATACATTATTATTGATTCAATAGCATACGTACAGCCGTTGCTGCAAAAACTTTCAAAAACGGCTGCAAAGGTCTGAATAAATTTCCACATACAGTCTAACCTTCCGCTTCTTTTTTATTTTTTTAGTATCCTTCTGCCGTAAACCGACCTGCGAACCCCGTGTTTCCATGCCTTTTTATGCCCTTTTACGGCACGGTCGGAAGCCGGAAAAACGCTACCCATAGCGTCGGTCATTTCTATGGGTAGAAACAGGTCATTCTACCGCATGGGATAACCAACGCTACGGGTAGCGTTTTCAGGGTATCGGAATTTAAAGTTCTTCCTTTAAAAATTTTGAAATAAGCGGTTGAATTATCGGTTAGTTCCAGCAAACTTCGTAAATTTGTTCAATTTTTAAATCTGCATGGGTAAGCTAAACCGTATCAAACATAGTACACGCTTCTTTATTATTCTGATACTTGTATTTTATTTCGGAATAATTGCCTTTCTGAATGTTCCGTTCATTCAGAAACAACTGTCTGCATACGCTACGCGAGAACTCAGCCAACTGTTTCAAACGGAGGTCAGCGTCGGAAATATCAATTTGGGACTGTTGAACCGCATCATTATTCAAAACGTATCGCTGAAAGACCGCGAAGGAGAAGAAATGCTGAAGATTTCACGTTTCTCGGCTAAGTTTGACATCTCGCCCTTGCTACACGGACAGATACGCATCAGCAGCATACAGCTATTCGGACTCAATGCGCAATTAAAGAAAGAGACCCCCGAAAGTAAACCAAACTTCCAGTTTATCATTGATACTTTTGCACCGAAAGATACGGTAAAAAAAGAAAATAACATTGATTTACGTATCAATACGATACTTATCCGGCGCGGACAGCTCGCTTATGACGTTCGCTCAGAGGAGCAGACTCCCGGAAAGTTCAACCCTTCGCATATAAAAATCAAGAATCTGTCGGCAACCCTTGCGCTAAAAACATTGCAGAAAGATTCGCTGAATGCCCAGATCCGGCGCATGAGTTTCAGTGAACAGAGCGGTTTCCAGTTGAAACGATTCTCAGCAAAACTGGCGGCGAACAATAAGGGAGTCCAACTTGCCAACTTCTCTATCGGGCTTCCCGATACAGAGATTGTCATCGACACACTGGCAGCTTCGGCAGAAGACATGAACAAGCCGTTCTCGATTGAAAACCCCATCACTTATCAGGGAAATATAAATGCTTCGGTTACTCTTGCCGACCTGTCTCCGTTTGTACCTGCTTTCCGCCATTTCAAAGAACCGCTTACACTGCAATTAGCCATTGAAGGCAAAGGGAAGCATATACGCTGTACCAACTTTTCTCTTTCCGACGTCCGCCACCTGTTGCGCATCAAAGCAGAGGCTATGGTGAATGCCGAAGGAGCGTCACGCCCACCCTATTTGTTCGGAAAAATCTCACAGGCAGCCTTCAGTGAGCAGGGTATCGGCTGGCTGTTCCGCAACCTGACAGGAAAAGACGAAATGCCTAATGTGCTGAAGCAGGTGGAGTTTTTAGACTTCGAAGGAGATATATCAGGATTCATGCACCAACTTACGGTGTATGGCAATTTCCGTTCGGCAATAGGCAGCTTGAAAGCAAACGTCACAATGCACAAAGACACGATAACCAACCTGAACAGCTACTCCGGAAAGATTTTAAGCGAAGACTTTAACATCGGGAAACTGCTAAACAAGGAGAATACATTGGGAAAAGCGGCGTTTGACATCGAACTAAAAGGGCTGAGATATCAGAACGACCGACCGGAATCATACGTAAAAGGAGTTATTTCATCGTTAGAATACAATCAATACAATTACCAGAACATTTTACTTGACGGGCAATATCAGCCGGGAGGTTTTCAGGGAAAAATAGCATTGAATGATGAAAACGGAACCATTGAAGTCAACGGACAGTTCGTCACCAAACAACAGACTCCGGACTTCAACTTACGTGCCATTGTCCGCAATTTACGTCCCAACAATCTGAATCTGACCAAAAAATATCAAGATACAGATATTTCACTGAACCTGACAGCCGACTTCTCCGGACATTCGGTCGACGACATGAAAGGAGAAATCAATCTTGACAGCCTTTCCGTTGATGCTCCAGATAATGAACGCGACTATTTCTTACAAAATCTGAACATCACAGCCGGAAATACGGATGGAGAAAAAGAAATCCGCATTCACTCGCCGTTTATGAGAGGAACCGTAAAAGGGAACTATTCATACCGCAGTATTTGGGCAAGTATCCAGCGAGTAATACGCCAATATTTGCCATCTATTTTACCGGAAAAGGCACAGACAGACACCCCAAACAACAATTTCAATTTCGATTTATATGTTGAAAACAGCGACTTCGCTTCAAAAGTATTCGACATTCCGCTGACGTTAAAAATGCCGGCAACAATCAAAGGATATTTTAACGACAGCCTTGCGCGGATGGGCATCAATGCGTATTTCCCTCAATTCAGCTACAATGGAAAAGAATATGAATCGGGAAACATTATCTGCGAAAACCCTTCCAACGAACTTCAATGCCGCGTCAGGGTAGGTACGCTGATGAAAAAAGGTGCAATGTTTAATTTTACCTTGCACACACGGGCTAAAAACGACCATTTGCAGACTACGCTCTACTGGGGAAACAATACCAATATTACGTATAGCGGGAAAGTGGATGCCGTGGCAGGATTCAGCAAAATGGAAAACACGAAGCAATTACTTACGAAAATAGATTTGCGCCCCAGTCAGATTGTTTTAAACGATACGGTGTGGAATGTACATCCGGCTACTATAACCGTCGCCAAAGACAGCATTGAAATACAGAATTTCTTGTTCGAACATGCCGACCAGCACCTGAAAGCAGATGGAAGAATCGGGAAAAAGGCTTCAGACTCTTGCTTGGTGGACTTACGTAACATCAATCTGTTATACATCATGGATATGATTCAATTCCACGCCGTGAAGTTCTACGGACTCATCAGCGGCAAGGTGCATTTGCATCATGTAATGGACGACCCGGTGATACAGGCACGGCTCGATGTAGGCAATTTCTCTTTGAACGATGCACTGTTGGGGCAGGCTGACATAACCGGCAGTTGGGATAAGGAGATAGGCGGTATCCGTCTGCTTGCCGACATACGGGAAAATGAATCGCGGTTTACGCGCGTCAACGGATATGTATCTCCCAAACTGAAAGGATTGGACCTGCATATTCAGGCGGGCGGAACCGATATGTCGTTCTTGCAGCCTTTTATCAAAAACATATTCAGTGACGTAAGGGGACGGGCATACGGGAACGTGCGCCTTTTCGGGCCGTTCTCCGGGCTTGACTTGGAAGGGTCTGTACAGGCAAACATGGGTATGAAGGTCAATATCCTGAATACACGTTTCGAAGCGAGTGCCGACTCCGTGCGGATTACATCGGGAAATTTCCACTTCGAAAACGTACAGTTGAACGACCCTGAGGGGCATTTAGGAACAGCTAATGGGGAGCTTCATCATACAAAACTGAAAAACCTTTCTTACCAATTCCGCTTTGATATGAATAACATGCTGGTATATAACACTGCACGTGAGACTCCCGACTTTCCTTTCTACGGACGGATTTACACCACAGGCAATGTCCGGCTGCGCGGAGGAGACAATATGCTGAACGTCGACGGCACACTGCGGGCTGATAACCGTACAGCGTTTGCTTACGTATTGGGAGGAACATCAGAGGCCGTCAGCAATCAGTTTATCACTTTTGTCGACCGTACGCCACGCCGTCAACAAGAAGATATAGAAACAGAGGTGTATCATTACTTAAACCAACCGGATAAGAAAGATGAAGATGATACGCCGGCCGATGTACGTATCAACTTACAAATAGAACCGACTGAACAGGCCAACATGAAAATTATCATGGACCCGCTCGCCGGAGATAATATCTCGGCAAAAGGAACGGGGAACTTGCGTATCAATTTCTTCAATAAAGGTGATTTCCAGATTTTCGGCACATATAATATAGCCGAGGGAATTTACAAGATGAGTATGCAGAATGTTATCCGCAAAGATTTCGTGTTGCAACCGGGAGGAACGGTCAGCTTCAACGGAAACCCGCGTGAGGCTAACCTCGATGTGCAGGCGGTGTATACGGTCAATTCGGCTTCGCTGAACGACTTGATTGCTGATGCGGCCTCATCGAGAGGGAATGTCCGTGTAAACTGTTTGCTGAATCTGACCGGAAACCTGACTTCTCCGAATCTGAAGTTCGACCTTGAACTGCCAACGGTGAATGAGGAAGACCGTGAACTGGTTCGAAGTCTGACAAGTACCGAAGAGCAGATGAACACTCAAATTATTTATCTGTTAGGAGTCGGCAAATTCTACACGTATGATTACGCAAATAACTCTACGCAGTCTGATGCAACCAGCTCGCTGGCATTCAGTACCTTGTCCGGGCAATTGAACAACATGCTTTCGCAGGTAATCAACAACGGAAACTGGAACGTGGGTACAAACCTCAGTACGGGTGAAAAGGGATGGAGCGATGTGGAGGCCGAAGCTATCTTGTCGGGACGTCTGCTGAATAACCGACTTATCATCAACGGAAACTTCGGTTACCGGGAGAATACGATGCGTAACACCAATTTCGTGGGAGACTTTGAAGCCATCTGGCTGCTGACCAAAAACGGAGATTTGCGACTGAGGGGATATAATCAGACTAACGACCGTTATTTCACCAAATCGACACTCACTACACAGGGTATCGGCCTGATGTATAAAAAGGATTTCACCAATTGGAAAGAACTGGTAGACCAATTCTTGCACCGACGACGCCTGCGCACTTCAAAGAAGAAGAAAGAAGATGAAATGAATTACGAAAAATCGCAAAAAGAGGCGCTTCCTGCCGCTCAAAAGAAAAGAACAAAAAAAGAATAACAGAATATGGAAAAAACGTATTATTTACCTGCCGAATGGCATCGGCAAAGTTATATCCAATTAACGTGGCCTCATGCTGAAACCGACTGGGCATATATGCTTGATGAAGTGGAAGAATGTTTTTTCAATCTTGCACGAGAAATCGCCACGCGCCAGCCACTGCTGTTGGTTGCACCGGAGTTTCCCGACAAACTGAAGGATGCTCCGTTCCGTACAAACATTCATTTTGTTGCATGTCCTACTAACGATACGTGGGCACGCGACCATGCGTTCATTACTTTGTTGGAACAACATGCCGACCCTTTGCTGCTCGACTTTTGTTTCAACGGCTGGGGAATGAAGTTTGCTGCATGTAAAGATAATCTGATTAACAGCCATGTCTTTAAAAGCGGACTGCTGAACGGCGATTACATCAACTGCCGGAATTTTGTTTTGGAGGGAGGTTCTATCGAAAGCGACGGAAACGGCACCCTGCTTACCACATCTACCTGTCTGCTGGCTCCGAACCGAAACGATACGATGACACGCAAAGACATCGAACTGTACCTGATGGAACGGTTTAACCTGCGCCAAGTGTTGTGGTTGGATTATGGATACCTCGCCGGAGACGATACCGACAGCCATGTAGACACGCTGGCTCGGCTTTGTCCGGACAACACCATCACTTACGTACAATGTACGGACAAGAACGATGAGCATTACGGCGCGCTCCGCACGATGGAAGAACAGTTGAAAACCTTCCGCACACCCGACGGAGACCCCTACCGTTTGCTCCCGCTTCCGATGGCAGATGCCGTATACGACGAGGATGGCGAACGCCTGCCTGCTACGTATGCCAATTTCTTGATAATGAACAAAGCCGTACTCTATCCTACGTATGCCCAACCGGAAAACGATGCACGTGCTGCCCAAGTGTTGGCGGAGGCATTCCCCGGACGTGAAATCGTAGGCGTAGACTGTTGCGCTCTCATCAAGCAACACGGTTCGCTTCACTGTGTTACCATGCAATATCCCGACTCTATCAAAACCAAATAACAAACACTCATGAAAAGAACTATCCGCGTAGGTATCGTTCAGCAATCGTGTACGAACGATATCAAACTGAATCTTGAAAAACTCCACCGTAACATCGCTACCGTGGCGCAAGCAGGAGCTGAATTAGTAGTCTTACAAGAGCTTCATAATACCCCTTACTTCTGTCAGACGGAAGACACTGCCATGTTCGACCTTGCCGAACCGATTCCCGGTCCATCTACCGGATTTTACAGCGAACTGGCTGCCGCCTACCGTGTGGTATTGGTTACATCGCTCTTCGAACGCCGTGCGGCAGGGCTTTACCACAACACCGCCGTGGTATTCGATGCCGACGGAAGCATTGCCGGAAAGTATCGCAAAATGCACATCCCCGATGACCCTGCCTATTACGAAAAGTTCTACTTCACACCGGGAGACATTGGTTTTAATCCGATAGAAACCTCAATAGGCAAACTCGGCGTGCAAGTTTGCTGGGACCAATGGTATCCGGAAGGTGCGCGCCTGATGGCACTCAAGGGAGCTGAATTGCTGATTTACCCCACCGCCATCGGATGGGAAAGCACCGACACGCAGGAGGAGAAAATGCGGCAATTAGGTGCATGGGTTACTGTACAGCGCGGTCACGCCGTAGCTAACGGACTGCCGGTAATCGCCGTAAACCGTGTAGGCCATGAGCCTGATCCATCCGGTCAAACCAACGGCATCCAGTTTTGGGGAAACAGTTTCGTAGCAGGTCCGCAGGGCGAAATCATCGCACAGGCAAGTAACCTGAAAGAAGAAAACTTGGTAGTGGAAATCGACATGAATCGCAGTGAGAACGTGCGCCGCTGGTGGCCTTTCCTCCGCGACCGCCGTATTGATGAGTTCGGCGAGCTGACCAAACGGTTTATCGACTGAAGCATCCGGCGCTGACCTACGTAAATCAGCGTAAGTATCACCTTGTTTCTGATAGTCCAGCGTAAAATATGGAAAGACCAAGCCAAGCAATAGATTACGAAAGACTCAGATACATATATACGGATAAACCACCCCGATCTGTGCGATAAAATTTTTCTTTACAAGAATGTAGCATCAAAACAGTAAAACGAAAGGGACTATGTATATTGGGCTGAATTTGCTTTTTATGTTCAGCCAACATACATAGTCCCTATTATATTATCGCTTATCCGGAAACGCAGAATCAGCCACGCAACTGCTTATCCATAGCTGCTGCGGCGCGGCGGCCGTCTCCCATTGCCAAGATTACGGTAGCACCGCCGCGAACGATGTCGCCACCGGCATAAATCGTGGGGATGGACGACTGCATATTGTCGTTTACGGCAATCGTTCCCTTGCGTCCCAACTCCAATCCGGGAATTGAATTGGGGACAATCGGGTTGGGCGATACACCTACGCTGACAATCGCCATGTCGATGTCTATCGTTTCTACTGCACCGGGGATGGGTACGGGGCTGCGGCGACCTGAAGCATCCGGCTCACCCAATTCCATCTTCTGAAGAACGACTTGTTTCACTTTTCCCTGTTCATCGGCTATGTATTCTATCGGATTATGCAAAGTGAGGAACTCCACGCCTTCCTCTTTCGCATGTTTTACTTCCTCGATACGGGCGGGCATCTCAGCTTCCGAGCGGCGGTAGATAATCATGGCTCTCTCTGCACCCAAGCGACGTGCCGTACGGACGGAATCCATCGCCGTGTTTCCGCCACCGATAACGGCTACACGTTTACCGAAGGTTACGGGAGTATCCGAATCTTCGCTTGCCGCATCCATCAGGTTGACGCGCGTCAGGTATTCGTTAGACGACATGATGTTGATAGAGTTCTCGCCCGGAATGTTCATGAAATTCGGCAGACCTGCTCCCGAAGCCACGAAGATTCCTTTATAGCCGGCTTGTTCCAAATCGTCTACGCTGACGGTTTTTCCGATGATGCAATCTTTAACGAACTCAACCCCCATCTTCGACAGGTTTTCGATTTCCACATCTACTATCTTGTTGGGCAGACGGAACTCCGGTATACCGTATTTCAATACACCGCCGATTTCATGCAGGGCTTCGAATACGGTTACGCTGTAACCCAATTTCGCCATATCGCCTGCAAACGACAATCCGGCAGGTCCTGAACCCACCACGGCAACTTTGATGCCGTTCTTCTCAGCCACTTCGGGCACGGAAATCTGTCCGCTTTCGCGTTCGTAATCGGCAGCAAAACGTTCCAAGTAACCGATGGCAACGGCTTCGTGTCCCATCTTCAGGTGAATACACTGCGATTCGCACTGTTTTTCCTGAGGGCATACACGGCCGCATACGGCAGGCAGTGCACTGGTTTGCTTCAATACGCGGGCTGCTTCGAGGAACTCTCCGCGCTCAATGTTCTTAATGAATCCCGGAATATTGATACCTACCGGACAGCCGTTCATACACGAAGGGTTGGCACAATCCAGACAACGCTTTGCTTCCGTCAGCGCCTGCTCTTCGTTCAAGCCCAAGTTTACTTCCTCTTTGCGGCTGTGCGAACGGTATTCGGGGTCAAGCTCATTCATCTTCACACGCGGGATGGCAGTACGTTCTTTCGGTTTCATGCTCTTGCGCAACGCCTCGCGCCACGGAGCATTCCTGCCGTCCTCAGCCTGCTTGTCAACCTCGCAAGTCTCCGGTTTTTCATCCAACTTGTGGATTTCCTCCCGCTCGATGTCCTTAAACGCTCCCATGCGTTTCAACATCTCATCAAAGTCTACCTGATGTCCGTCGAACTCCGGTCCGTCGACACATACGAAACGTGTCTTTCCGCCCACGGTGATTCGGCACGCGCCACACATGCCCGTACCGTCTACCATAATCGTATTAAGCGACACATCGGTAGGAATATCGTATTTCTTGGTAAGCAGACACACGAATTTCATCATGATGGCAGGACCGATGGCAAAACATTTGTCTACCTTTTCGCGCTTGATAACCTCTTCCACTCCCTGAGTTACCAGACCTTTCTGCCCATAAGAACCATCGTCGGTCATGATAATTACCTCGTCGGAGCTTTCGCGCATCTCTTTTTCAAGAATAATCAGTTCTTTGGTTCGTCCGGCAAGCACGGTAATCACACGGTTTCCGGCAGCTTTCAGTGCCTGCACAATAGGCAACATCGGCGCAACACCCACACCCCCTCCGGCACAAACCACCGTACCGAAGTTTTCAATATGCGTAGCTTTTCCCAGCGGTCCCACCACATCGGTAATGTAATCGCCCTCGTTCAGCTCGCATAAGCGTGTAGACGAAAGTCCGACTTCCTGTACCACCAAAGTAATCGTTCCTTTTACGGGGTCGGCTTCGGCTATTGTTAAAGGCATACGCTCGCCCTTTTCTCCTACCCTGACAATGACAAAATGTCCCGCTTTGCGAGACTTTGCAATCAAAGGAGCTTCAACCACCAGTTTGAAGACCTTTTCTGAAAAATGTTCTTTAGAAAGAATTTTATTCATTCTGTGTTCGTTTAATATTGTAAGTTAGTTATTTTTAGCCAATTATACTTTCTCTTCCGCCGGAAGTACATACCCCGAAAACGCAACCGTTAGCGTTGTCCATTCCATGCGGATGCGTTGCCCGGTTCTACCCGAAAGACACCCCGGTTCTATGGGTAGCGTTTTTCCGGTCTTCCGGCAAAACCGGAGAAAGTTTAAAACAGCCTCATTTTCATGTTATTCGATAGCCTCGCGCAAAGTTAGCATAAAATATCACATCCGAAAGTTTTGCGATGCAGATTTTGACAGATTTATCACTTAAAAACGTACTTTTCATAACGGAAGAAGTAATTAATTAAAAAGACAACTTTTTCAATCAATACTTTTTGGGGCTTATAAAAACAGACTAATTATCAGCGGTTTATTTTTATCTTTCAAAAATATTTCAGCAAAATCTTTGTTTTTTGTCGCCTAAAAACAACTTTGGTATGAAATTAAAGACTATCTTTGCCCGTATACAAACTTAACTATTGCCTTATGGATAATAGACTAAAAAGCATCGACCGGCTCATCAGAGACGGACACATACATATAGCCCTTGAGCAGCTCAACCAGCTAACAGATTTGCCCGGGGTAAACAAAGCGGATACCTATTATTTAATGGGAAACGTATGTCGCAAACAAGGCGACTGGCAAGGCGCATTGAACAATTATCAGGAAGCAGTAAACCTTGATGCCGAAAGTCCGGCAGCAGAAGCCCGAAAAATGATTATGGACATATTGGAATTTTACAATAAAGACATGTATAATCAATAACTAAAAGAAAAACGTAACGATATGGCTAAAATGAAAGGTGTGGTAGTGGTGAACACCGAGCGGTGTAAGGGCTGCAATTTATGCGTAGTAGCCTGCCCTCTTCACGTGCTTTCGCTCACCCCTAAAGTAAACCAAAAAGGATATAATTATGTACAGCAAGTGAAAGAAGACACTTGTAACGGATGCTCCTCGTGTGCTATTGTGTGTCCCGACGGATGCCTGACAGTATACAGGGCAAAATGTGAGGAATAATAAAGTATAAAACAAAATTAAAATTCGATATGGCAGAAGAAGTAGTTCTTATGAAAGGAAACGAAGCCATCGCCCACGCCGCCATCCGTATCGGCGTAGACGGATACTTCGGTTATCCTATTACGCCCCAATCTGAAGTATTGGAAACACTTGCCGAACAAAAGCCGTGGGAAACAACCGGTATGGTAGTTCTTCAGGCTGAAAGCGAAGTGGCGGCAATCAATATGGTATACGGAGGCGCCGGAAGCGGAAAAATGGTTATGACCTCCTCTTCCAGCCCCGGAGTCAGCCTGAAACAAGAAGGAATCTCATATATCGCGGGAGCAGAATTGCCTTGTCTCATCGTGAACGTAATGCGCGGAGGTCCCGGATTGGGAACCATCCAACCCAGCCAAGCCGATTATTTCCAAACAACCAAAGGCGGCGGACACGGCGATTATCACCTGATAGCCCTCGCTCCTGCATCGGTACAGGAAATGGCAGATTTCGTTGACTTAGGTTTCCAACTGGCTTTCAAATACCGCAACCCGGCAATCATTCTTGCCGATGGCGTTATCGGACAAATGATGGAAAAAGTGGTATTGCCCGCTCCCCGTCCGCGCCGCACTGACGAAGAGGTCATTGCACAATGTCCGTGGGCTACGACGGGACGCAAAAACGGACGCAAGCCCAACATCATTACCTCACTGGAACTTGACCCTGCGATTATGGAGCAGCGCAACATACATCTGCAACAAAAATATGCAGAAATCGAAGCCAACGAAGTGCGTTACGAAGAGTTACAGTGTGAAGATGCCGAATACCTCATCGTAGCTTTCGGCTCATGCGCCCGTATCGCCCAGAAAGCAATGGAACATGCCCGCGAAGAAGGCATCAAGGTAGGTTTGTTCCGCCCCATTACGCTATGGCCGTTCCCCACTAAAGCGTTGCGCGAGCGCGCTTCCCGCATCAAAGGAATATTGACCGTAGAACTTAACAGCGGACAAATGATAGAGGATGTCCGTCTCGCCGTAGAATGCAGTATTCCGGTTGAACATTTCGGACGGTTGGGTGGCATTGTCCCCGATCCGGACGAGGTGATTGAAGCCATCAAAGAAAAACTTATAAACAAATAAAGAATTATGAATATCAACCGGATAAGAACCATACTTAATATTCTTTTCATGATTGGGGCATTAGCGGCAGTCATTCTCTATTTCTCACCGGGTGTAGACCGTGTGGTGTTTTTCTACGTCTGCTGCGTGGCACTCTTCCTCAAGATGGTAGAATATGTCTTACGTTTCCTTTTACGCTAATAAAAAAGACTTATGACAAAAGAAGATATAATGAAGCCTGAGAATCTGGTTTACCAGAAACCTCGCCTGCTTAACGATAATCCCATGCACTACTGTCCGGGATGCAGCCACGGAGTGGTGCATAAACTGATAGCCGAAGTCATCGACGAAATGAACATGAGCGAAAAAGCCATAGGCATCAGTCCCGTAGGTTGCGCCGTATTTATGTATAATTATCTTGACATAGACTGCCAAGAAGCTGCCCACGGACGTGCTCCGGCACTGGCATCAGCCATCAAACGTTTGTGGCCCGACCGATTGGTGTTCACTTATCAGGGCGACGGCGATTTGGCATGTATCGGTACGGCAGAAACCATCCACGCATTAAACCGTGGCGAAAACATCACCATCATTTTCATTAACAACGCCATCTACGGCATGACGGGCGGACAAATGGCTCCCACCACGCTATTGGGCATGAAAACCGCAACGTGTCCGTACGGACGTATCCCTGAAATCCACGGTTATCCGCTTAAAATGACCGAAATAGCAGCAACGCTTCAGGGTACATGTTACGTAACGCGCCAATCTGTACATACGGTTGCCGCTATCCGCAAAGCAAAGAAAGCCATCCGCAAAGCCTTTGAAAACTCCATGCAGGGAAAAGGTTCTAACTTGGTGGAAATTGTTTCTACATGTAGTTCGGGCTGGAAAATGACACCGGATGCCGCTAACAAATGGATGGAAGAACACATGTTCCCTTTCTATCCGTTAGGAGACTTGAAAGATATTTAAATTGAAAGTAAAAAACAAAAAACATGAAACAAGAAATAATCATTGCAGGCTTTGGTGGGCAAGGTGTACTTTCAATGGGAAAAATTTTAGCATATTCCGGACTGATGGAAGGAAAAGAGGTAACATGGATGCCTGCTTACGGACCTGAGCAAAGAGGTGGAACAGCCAACGTTACGGTTATCGTAAGCGATGAGCGCATATCCTCTCCCATTTTAAGCAAATACGATACGGCTATAATCCTAAACCAGCCTTCACTTGCAAAATTCGAGGATAAAGTAAAGCCCGGAGGCGTACTTATTTATGATGGATATGGAATCATCAACCCGCCAACGCGAAAAGACATCCACATCTATCGCATCGATGCTATGGATGAAGCCAACGAACGCAAGATGGCAAAAACTTTCAACATGATTGTATTGGGAGGATTGCTGAAAATACGTCCCGTGGTTTCGATAGAAAGTGTCGTCAAAGCATTGCGCAAAACATTGCCGGAACGCCACCATCATCTTATCCCGATGAATGAAGAAGCCATCAAAATAGGCATGGATATCATCAAACCCGTTTAACCATTATCAATGCTCCGTTACATTATATGAATTTTCACGTTCTGTAACGGAGCATTTTTGTACTTACAACTAAAAATAGTATCTTTGCCGCATTATGAAAAAGATACTTCTTGTTGCGTTATCCCTCTTATTATGTGGGAGTATATACGCCCAAACCAACATATCTAACCAATACAGCCAATTCGGTACTTCGGCTTCCGGGTTGGACGCAAACCGGTACGACCGTAACGGTAATCCTATCGATACGACAGCCGTAATAGACGCAAGCACCATCCCTATCGGACTCTTTTCGTGGACGGTAGATGACCGGTTAGGTACGATAACCCAAGTTCCGGTGGATACGTTACAACATAATTTTCAAAATACAAACGATACAGGAGGCCCCACAGGACATTACACTTATTTAGGAAACTTAGGAGCGCCGCGTATCTCCCATGTATTTTTCGAAAGAAGGGAAGCCAGCCAGTTTTTCTTTACCGACCCTTACGATTTCACTGTACGCCGTTCGCAAGATGTAATATACACGAATACAAAATCGCCTTTTACCAATCTTACCTATTACAAACAGGGAGACGGACGGTACGGAGAGGAACGTTTCAAGGCATATTTCGCCGTAAATGCCACCAAGCGTTTGGGATTCGGGTTCGATATTGACTATACTTACGGGCGAGGGAAATACATGAACCAGTCGACCGCTCTCTTCAACGGGAATCTTTTTGCCTATTATCGGGGAGACAAGTACGACATGCACTTTAATTTTATCAATGAAAACTTAAAAGTTGCAGAAAACGGTGGTATCACAGACGACCGTTACATCACCGACCCCATAGGAATGGCGGAAGGCGGAAGAACGTATAATACATACGACATGCCTGTAAACCTCTCGGATGTATGGAATAACAATACAGGGTATCATGCGTTTCTAACTCACCGCTATAACTTAGGTTTCTATCGCGATGTAACAGAGGAAAACGATACAATCACAAAAACCGTATTTGTTCCTGTTACGAGCTTTATACATACGCTAAAAGTCGACATCAACCGCCGTAAGTACATTTCATACGATACCAATCAAAATCAGGAATACTTTGAACATAACTATCTGGGCAATGACTCTACCGACATTACCAAACATTTCTCTATAAAAAATACAGTCGGAATATCTTTGCGGGAAGGATTCAACAAATGGGCCAAAGCGGGACTTACGGCTTTTATGAGTTTCGAACACCGACGCTTTACACTGACTGATACGCTTGACGGAACAGCGAGAAGGCGAATTCTTACCGACCATAAAGAAAACATTCTTTCGGTGGGTGGACAGCTTATAAAAGAACAAGGGAAAACATTCCATTACAACGTATTGGGAGAGGTAGCCCTGATAGGCGAAGATGCAGGCCAGTTCAGTATAGAAGGCCGGGGCGACTTGAACTTCCGATTATTCAATGACACGGTACGCTTAGAGGCTAACGCATACATTAAAAACCTGAATCCGGTATTTTATTATCGGCATTTCCACTCCAAACATTATTGGTGGGATAACGAAGACCTTTCGAAAATCATGCGTACTCGCATCGAAGGACAGTTCAGCATTGACCGTTGGCGTACCCGATTAAAAGCCGGAGTAGAAAATATTACGAACTATACGTATTTAGATAATGCTTCGGTAGGTTATACTACGGGCGAAGGAGAAACTGCTACAACCAGCTATAAAAACAACGTGGCTGTCCGTCAGCACTCAGGAAGTATTCAAGTGTTCAGTGCCTCTTTGCGTCAGGATTTCAAATTAGGTATACTCCATCTTGACAATGAGGTTACGTACCAGACTTCGAGCAATCAAGACATACTGCCTTTACCCAAACTGACTTTATACCACAATCTTTATCTTAAGTTCGGACTGGCTAAGAAGGTGTTAAGCATCGAAATGGGTGCCGATATTCGTTACTTCACAGAGTATTATGCCCCCGATTATGCTCCTGCCATCGGACAATTCTATCTGCAAAACCCGGAAACACGTTATAAAGTGGGCGGATATCCATTGGTTAACGGATACATAAACCTTCACTTAAAGCGTACGCGCATTTTTGTTCAGATGTATAATTTGGTACAGGGAACAGGAGGAAACGGTTACTTCCTTGCTCCGCACTACCCGCTTAATCCGCGCATCCTGAAACTTGGCTTGTCGTGGAACTTCTTTGACTGATGTTCTTTTAAAGAAGCGTGACATAGCTTCCATTGCGGCTCGGTTGACTTGATATTATTAATCTTATTGAATTGCTTATGAAAAAACAACTGTTCCGTTACGCCTGTATAGGCATTGTTCTCGCAATAGGAATCATTGTGTTCAATTCGAGAGAGGAAACACTCCCAACCTATGAACCAAGAGATTACCCCGCCATTGCAGAATCGGGCGTATTGCGTGCCGTAACGGAATACAATGCCGTAAGTTACTACGCAAGTAACGATACGGTTCAGGGATTCGACTATGAGCTGCTGAATGAGTTTGCCAAAGACCAGAACTTGCGTTTGGAGCTTACACCTGAAATGAGTTTTGAAAAACGACTGGAAGGCATTACCGAAGGGCGATATGACATTCTTGCCACCGAAACGGCAGTTACCACCCGTCTGAAAGACTCACTGCTTTTTACTCATACCCTATTATTGGGAAAACAGGTACTGGTGCAACGCAAACCGAGCTCTGAAACCGACAGTCTGTATATCCGAAGCCAGCTCGACCTTGCCAACAAAACGTTGCATGTTATCAAGAACTCCCCTTCACTATTACGCATCCATAATCTGATCAATGAAATAGCAGATACCATCTATATCCGTGAAGTGGATTTATACGGGGCTGAGCAACTGATTGCGATGGTGGCAGGAGGGGATATCGACTATGCCGTATGCGATGAAAACATCGTACGGGCTTCCATCGACAACTATCCCAACTTGGATATAGATACCGACATCAGTTTCACCCAGTTTTATGCGTGGGGCGTAAACAAGCATTCGCCTGCGCTCAGAGATACGCTGAACGTCTGGCTGGATGGATTCATGAAAAGCGACAAATATCACAAACTCTATAAAAAATACTTCAGATGAAATTAGATAAAGTAAAATGGGGATTCATCGGTTGTGGTGAAGTAACCGAAAAGAAAAGCGGCCCGGCATTTAATATGATTGAAGGTTCGGAAGTGGTTGCCGTTATGAGCCGCGACGAAGAAAAAGTCAAGTCGTATGCCATGCGCCATCACATACCGCGCTGGTACACCGATGCTCAAGAACTGATAGGCGATGAGGATGTAAACGCCATATACATAGCTACTCCTCCGTCTTCGCACGCTACGTTTGCTATCATGGCCATGAAAGCGGGCAAACCCGTTTACATAGAAAAGCCAATGGCTGCCAGCTACGAGGACTGTGCCCGTATCAACCGCATCTCACGCGAAACGGGCGTTCCCTGTTTCGTGGCATATTACCGCCGGTATCTTCCTTATTTTCAGAAGGTGCGTCAATTAGTTGAAGAAGGAGAGATAGGAAACGTTATCAATATCCAAATCCGTTTTGCCCAGCCGCCGCGTAATTTGGATTATAATTCCAAGAATTTGCCGTGGCGTGTACAACCGGACATTGCCGGAGGAGGGTATTTCTACGACCTTGCTCCTCATCAGCTCGACCTCTTACAGGACATGTTCGGATGTATTTTGGAGGCTGAAGGTTATAAGAGCAACCGGGGCGGACTTTACGAAGCGGAGGATACCATCAGTGCCTGCTTCAAGTTCGAGTCCGGATTGCCGGGTTCCGGGTCGTGGTGTTTCGTTGCACACGAATCGGCGAAAGAAGACCGTATTGAGATTATCGGCGATAAGGGAATGCTCTGTTTCTCGGTATTTACGTACGAGCCTATCGGACTTCATACCGAACGGGGACGCGAAGAGATTCTTCCGCCGAATCCTCCCCACGTACAGCTTCCGCTTATTCAGGCGGTCGTAGAGCACCTGCAAGGGAAAGCGATCTGCACATGCGACGGTATCAGTGCCACACCTACCAACTGGGTAATGGATAAGATACTGAATAAATTATAATTCCGCCGGCATCGGCAAAAAAATGCTACCCATACCGCCAGTAATCGCTGACAGTATGGGCAGCATTTTTTATTTCAACCTTCCCCGCCGTCAAAGAGTTTCCTGCTTCAACTGTTCTACAAATGCGTCGATGCGATGAAGCTCTTTCGGGATATCAATACTCTGAGGACAATGTGGATTACACGTTTCACAACCGATGCAGTGGCTTGCCTGACGCAGCTTAGGAACACTCCGGTCGTACCCTACCAAAAACGCACGGCGCGCCTGCCGATAATTCTCATCCTGCCGGCTTTTGGGTATGTTTCCTTCGTTCACACATTTATTATAATGCAACAATACCCCCGGAATATCAATGCCATACGGACAAGGCATACAATACTTACAGTCGTTACACGGCACGGTAGGATATTTCATAATCAGCTGGGCGGTTTCTTCCAAGAACTTATAATCTTCGTCCGACAACGGAATCAAAGGCGAATATGTACGCAGGTTGTCTATCAGATGCTCTTTATAGGTCATCCCGCTTAATACGGTAAGCACCTTTTCCGGCGAACCGGCAAAACGAAATGCCCACGACGCAACACTATCTTCCGGACGGCGCTGTTTTAACCGCGCGATAATATGTTCGGGCAGTTTCGACAGTCGTCCGCCCAACAGCGGTTCCATGATAATGGCTTGGATGTTACGCTTTTCCAATTCCCCGTAAAGGTATTCGGCATTTACGTTGCTTCCCGTGGCATGTCGCCAGTCGGAATAGTTCAACTGAATCTGAACGAAGTCCCAATGCACTTTGTCGTACATTGCCAAAACCTCATCGAAAACCGCCTGCGTCCCATGAAATGAAAAGCCCAAATTGCGGATACGTCCTGCCTTGCGTTCTTCCATCAGGTAGTCTATCATGCCATTATCAATGTAGCGTCCGCGGAAAGTCTCGATGCCTCCGTTGCCGATGGAGTGCAGCAAGTAATAATCAATGTAATCGACCTGCAAATCTTCAAACGACTTCTTATACATTGCTATCGAATTTTCGCGCGTGTAGTTCGAGAAGTTCGACAGTTTGGTGGCTATCTGCCACTTTTCGCGCGGATGACGTTTCAAGGCGATTCCGGTCGACTTTTCCGACCATCCCTGCATGTAAACCGGCGACGTGTCAAAGTAAGTCACGCCGTGAGCGATGGCATAGTCCACCAAGTCGTTTACAGCCGCTTGATCGATAACATTTCCGTCTTGAGCAGGCGAAGGAAGCGTAGGCCAGCGCATACAGCCATATCCTAACAGCGAAACTTTATCGCCACATGCAGCCGTGCGATACGTCATTTCCCCGCTCGCCTGAGGAGCGGAACTGTTTCCCGCTGTTTCTTTTTTCTCAGAAGTACATCCCGGCAACACCCCGCTCAATGCAGCCGTACTGATGCCTACTATCTTGATAAACTTTCTGCGGTTTATCGGGTTATTATTCTTCTCCATAAATCATTTTCATTAACATTTTAAACCAAACGTTGTCTTTCGTGACCTTCTACATAAATGGCACTGTACGGACGAGACGGACACAAGTTTTCACACGCTCCACAGCCGATACACGTCTCAACATTTACCACCGGATATCGGGGCGATTCCGGGTCGTCGGGATTTTCGGCAACCATCTGTATCGAACCTGTGGGACAATGGCGCGCACAGTTTCCGCACGATACTCCGTCGCGCTGCACCACGCAAAGCTCTTTTACAAACACCGCATGTCCCACTTGGGTAGAAACTTTATCTGCCAGTGTGTTCAGACTGATGGCCCCCGTAGGACAGACTTCGGCACAACGCATACACTCCGGACGACAGTAACCGCGCTCGTAAGACATTTGGGGCTGCATGAACGTGGTCAGGTTGGCAGAAGGACGCAACACGCCGTTCGGACATTCGGAAACACAAAGTTGGCAGGCAGTACAATGCTGCGCAAAATGCCGCTTGTCTCCTGCTCCCGGAGGCAATATCGGTGTCTGCCGCTCCGGTTTCTTTTTATCAATAATCGGCGCCAATCCCCCATCTACTTTCTTTTCCTGCGCCTTCAGCACTGAACCTACCGTAAGCGTTGCCGCCAGCGTAAGAAACGAACGGCGGGAAGAGTCGGATGCTTCTTTAGAATTACCCGTATTCGTCTCTCTTTCTTGCCGAAAACGGTTCTCGTAATGTATTGCACCGTGCTTGCAAGCATCCAAGCAATCCATACACGTCACGCAACGACTATAATCTATCTGGTGTTTTTCAAGGTCAATACAGGCTGATTTACACTTTTTCGCACACAACCGGCAGTTTTTACACTGCTCCACATCAATGACCGGACGATAGAGCGAAAAGCGGGATACCACACCCAACAACGTTCCTACCGGGCAAACGGTATTACAATATGTGCGTCCGTTATGCCAAGCCAACACCCCTATTACAACAAACGTTATAAGAGCAAGAATGAAAGTAGGAAGACTTTTTATCCAGACCTCTGTTTCGTAAAAAGCATAACTGCCCACACGCTCAGCCAAATATGCTAAAACATTATTCCCCCATTGCCAAAGCGGAGCAAACAGATTGGAAGCCATGCGCCCGTAAGAACTGTACGGAGCAAGCAGTGCCACAAAAGAATTGATTCCGGCTATACAAGCTATTACAAACAACACCAATACTGCGTAACGCAACCACGTGAGTGCCGGTGAATACGCAAAACGATGTTTTTTCCCTTTCCGCTTTCCGCTGATCCAAGAAACTACGTCTTGGAAAACTCCCAGCGGACAGATAATGGAACAATAAATACGGCCGAATAATAAAGTGAGCAACAAGAGGAAAACCACAACACCAATATTCAAAGCAAGTAGTGCGGGAAGGAACTGGATTTCAGCCATCCAGCCAAACCAAACATGCAGCGTACCGGTAAAGTCAAGGAACAAAAGCGTAACCATCGCAAAAAACACAATGGCGAGTGTCTGTCTGATTTTACGTAACATAGCTATTTTTAAATTTCTCTGAACAAATATAGCAGGATTGAAAATTACTTGTTTCTTCCGCTCCCTATTTTCTTTCTCTTACGGGCTTTATATAGAATGAATTTATATAACACTGTAAATCTTACAGTTGCCACTCTCCCCGACAGGGAGTTGCATGGTTTGGCTCATGTCCGGAAAAGAACCGGGCAAACACCACAAACCGACCTGTTCAGGCAAGCAGTGGAAAAGAAAATTACTGAAAGATAGCGTTTTTAAAAATATAAAGCGTATATTTGAAAACAGATAATCCAACAATTTCTTTTGTATCAACCTTACTAATTTATACAACTATGAGCCTTGAAAAAACATTAGTGCTTTTAAAGCCCAGCGCAGTACAGCGCGGACTTATCGGAGAAATCCTCCACCGTTTCGAACGCAAAGGTTTACGTCTCGCCGGAATGAGAATGATGCAGCTTACCGACGAAATTCTGAACGAACACTATGCCCACCTTGCCGGCAAGCCTTTCTTTCAACGTATAAAAAATTCGATGATGGCTTCGCCCATCATTGCCTGCTGCTTTGAGGGAGTAGATGCCGTACAGGTAGTCCGCTCGATGACGGGAGCTACAAACGGACGGGTTGCCGTTCCGGGTACAATCCGCGGCGATTACAGCGTCAGCGCACAAGAAAACATCGTGCATACCTCCGATTCGCCGGAGAATGCGAAAGTGGAAGTGGCGCGTTTCTTCAAACCCGAAGAAATATTTGATTATAAGCTAAATGCGCTTCCGTATCTGAACTATGAAGAGGAGTATCAGGCAGACTAAAAATCAGTCCTGAAACGCAAGCCGATAGACCGGACTGCCTATCGGCTTGCGTTCTCTTGTTCTACCGCATCCGTTATACAACGCAAGCGGTAGCGTTTTTCACCCTCATTCCTACTCGCCCGTTTTACAAAAAAACGGCATGTATCCCACTCGCAGATACATGCCGATAATATAAAATAAAAACTTAATCTTATTCCCACTCGATTGTTGCAGGCGGTTTTGACGAAATGTCATAGCAAACGCGGTTTACGCCTTTCACCTTATTGATAATATCGTTAGATACTTTTGCCATAAACTCGTAAGGCAGGTGTGCCCAGTCGGCAGTCATGGCATCGGTGCTGGTTACGGCACGCAAAGCTACCGCACGTTCGTAGGTACGCTCGTCGCCCATCACGCCTACGCTCTGTACCGGAAGCAGAATAACTCCTGCCTGCCATACCTGATGGTAAAGCGAGGTTTCGTTTCCGTCGGCATCTTTCACCTTCCAGTCACGCAGACCTTGAATGAAAATATCGTCGGCATCTTGAAGCACGCGCACTTTTTCGGGAGTAATGTCACCCAAGATACGCACTGCCAATCCCGGTCCGGGGAACGGATGGCGGGTTATCAGGTGTTCGGGCATCCCCAATTCGCGACCTACGCGGCGAACTTCGTCCTTAAACAGCAAACGCAACGGTTCGCAAAGTTTCAGGTTCATCTTTTCAGGCAGACCGCCTACGTTATGATGGCTCTTGATTACGGTTCCGGTAATGGAAAGAGACTCGATGCAGTCGGGATAAATGGTTCCTTGAGCCAGCCACTTCACATCTTTAATCTTATGAGCTTCCTCATCGAATACGTCGATAAACCCTTTACCGATAATCTTACGCTTGCGTTCGGGTTCGGTTACTCCTGCCAGTTCAGCAAAGAACTTGCTGCTGGCGTCTACACCTATCACGTTCAGTCCCAAACATTCATAGTCATGGAGTACGTTCTTAAACTCGTTTTTGCGCAACATACCGTGGTCGACAAAGATACACGTCAGATTCTTGCCGATAGCTTTGTTCAGCAACACGGCAGCCACCGATGAATCAACACCGCCGCTCAGTCCCAACACCACCTTGTCGTCGCCCAACTGTTCTTTCAGTTCGGCCACGGTAGTTTCGATGAACGAAGCTGCACTCCAGTCTTGTTTGCCTCCGCAGATGTCAACCACGAAGTTTTTCAGCAGCAGCGTTCCGTCTTCGCTATGAAATACTTCGGGATGGAACTGTACGCCCCATAATTTCTCTCCCTTTGCCTGATAAGCAGCTACGGCAACCTTGTCGGTCGACGCGATAATCTCGAAGTTTTCGGGAACGGCAGTGATGGTATCTCCGTGGCTCATCCATACCTGCGAATTTTCACGGACACCCTTCAACAGCGGGTTCTGGTTGTCGAATTTCGTCAGCCGCGCACGTCCGTACTCGCGTGTATTGGCAGGTTCTACCTTACCGCCGTTGGTATATGCCATGAACTGTGCGCCATAACAAATGCCCAAGATGGGATATTTGCCGCGGATACCGGTAAGGTCTACCTTGAAAGCCTTCTCATCGTACACCGAGAAAGGACTTCCCGAAAGAATTACACCGATTACCGACGGGTCATCGTGGGGGAACTTGTTGTAGGGAACAATCTCGCAATACATGTTCAGTTCGCGGACCCTACGCCCGATAAGCTGTGTAGTCTGCGAGCCGAAATCAAGAATAATGATTTTTTCCTGCATATATGTTCTAAGTAAAATAATATATGTGTGCAAAGATACTTAGAATTTTTCAGATTCTGACCATATAAACTTTAATTTCTTGCGGTAGCATTTTAAACTTATCGGGCAACGTGGCAAAAATGGGTTATATATCAGAACTGTAAACCAGCGGAAAAAATCATTCATGTATACTATTACAGCCGATAACCGAATTGCCCAATAGTCATAGAAGAAAGTGAATTTACTTATTAATAAAGTAAAAACAAAAAAATCAAAAAGCTGCTTTGCTTATTTACTTACTTCTTCTTATATTTGAAATATGTACAACTCACATAGCATATATTATGAAAGTGATACAGGTCAACCCCAAATATAAATTGTGGTATGCATTCGGCTTATTCGCTGTCTTCCTCCTGCTTCTTTCGGTTTATTACGCAGTCACGCGGAACATTACCGAAACACTATATAACGTGCCAACGTGGGGGATTCCTTGCATATTCATCTATTATATCTTTATTCATAGAATGAAAATTATGATTACCGATGAAAAAAAGCTGGTCTACAAACTTTCATATAGCCTCTTTTATGAAACCATTCATATTCTGGAAATAGATAACATCATTTTGGAAAAAGGTTTCCTGTTCAATCGCGTTATTATCTATTACAACGCACAAGAAAAAATCGTGTTACACCCCCAAGACAGTTCCGCTTTTTTGGAATCGCTAAAGTTTGTTCGTAAAAGAGACAAATAGAAAAGTAAAATAATATTTCGAGTTTCACTACCGAAAACTCACAACCTTAAAAAGCATTCAAGAAACGAATACCCTCTTGAATGCTTTCTTTTGTCACTTAAATCTTATAAATATTTGGAAAATATACAGAAAGTGTTTATCTTTGCACTCACAAAACCCAAATAACACAATCTGATTAAACCCATGAAAAGAATGCTAACATATAAAAGTCTGCGAAACATGACGCCTTTACCAGAGGCGCACGGTTACCGCATTGCGTGCATTCACTGGGTAAGCGGTTTCCGCTAAGTTTCTCTGCACATATAATTACTATGTATCACGCGCGAAAGCTCATACAGAATTCCGGCGCGGTGTTGTTTCGTGTAAAAAGCAAGTATAAACTTAAAAACGTTTGTGTTATGTTTACCATCATAGGAATCATGTTTACAGGTGTGGCTATCGGCTACCTGTTCAAGAATATCTCTTTTTTAAAGAAAACAGAAAAAACCATCTCATGTACCATCGTGCTTTTACTTTTTATTTTAGGTATTTCAATAGGCTCAAATAAACAAATAATTGACAATCTTGGCACGTTCGGGTGGCAGGCGGCAATCATTGCTGTTTCGGCAACGTGTGGTAGTATCCTCGCATCGTGGATGGTACTGAAACTGTTTTTCAAGAAAGGAGGTAAACAATGAAAGGTAGCTTAATAGTTTTGTGCGTTTTCATAGTAGGTTGTGTATTGGGTACAACCGGCATACTTCCTGCCGATTGGCAAAACTCCCATCTTTCTACGTATGTACTTTACGCATTAATGTTGCAAGTGGGGCTGAATATCGGTTCAAATCCTAACCTTAAAAATCTTGTGAAAGAAATCCGGTGGAAGTTTTTGCTCATCCCCCTTGCGACAATAAGCGGCACGCTGCTGTTTTCGGCATGTGCCAGCTTTTTGCTGACGAAATGGAGCGTGTTCGACTGCATGGCGGTGGGCAGCGGATTTGCCTATTACTCACTGTCGTCCATCCTCATCACACAGTTTAAAGAGGCATCGCTGGGCATCCAGCTTGCCACGGAACTGGGTACGATAGCCCTGCTCGCCAATATTTTCCGCGAAATGATGGCACTGCTGGGTACACCCCTGCTGGTGCGCTACTTCGGTAAACTTGCGCCCATCTCGGCAGCAGGAGTCAACTCGATGGACGTGGTACTACCCATGATTTCACGCTTTTCAGGGAAAGAAATGATACCCGTGGCTATTTTCCACGGTATCCTTATCGACCTCTCCGTGCCATTTTTCGTATCTCTCTTTTGCCGACTTTAACTATACATCGTACTGCGGAACGCCGGTGAAAACATTCACGATATGCAGAAATGTTTCAAAATATAAACTCGCAATCGTCCAACAATCAAAAGTAATGATTAAATTTGCAGAAAATTGAAACAGAGACAAGCATAGCAAAATAGGTAAATGATAGAGAAACATATAGTTTTAGAAGACGTAGACCCGGTTGTTTTTTATGGAGTGAATAATGCTAATATACAAATGATAAAGGCATTATTTCCAAAATTACGAATCGTAGCACGCGGAAACGTTATCAAAGTAATGGGAGATGAAGAAGAAATGTGTGCATTCGAAGATGCCATTACTGCTTTGGAAAAACATTGCGTGGCTTACAATTCGCTTAATGAAGAGGCATTGTTAGATATCGTCAAAGGCAATTCGCCCGAAATAGAAAGGAAAGGAGATGCCATCGTATTTAGCGTAACCGGAAAACCAATAACTCCGCGCAGTGAAAATCAACAGAAACTGGTAAAAGAGTTCGAAAAAAACGATATGGTATTCGCTATCGGTCCGGCAGGGTCAGGAAAAACCTATACCGCCATAGCCCTTGCGGTACGCGCACTCAAGAACAAAGAAATACGCAAAATCATCTTGAGCCGCCCTGCCGTAGAAGCCGGCGAAAAGCTGGGATTTCTTCCGGGCGACATGAAAGACAAAATAGACCCTTACTTACAGCCGCTCTATGACGCCCTGCAAGACATGATTCCCGCTGCCAAGCTGAAAGAATACATGGAACTGAATGTGATTCAAATAGCTCCACTTGCATTCATGAGAGGACGGACGCTGAACGACGCGGTGGTCATCCTCGATGAAGCCCAGAATACAACCACGCAACAAATAAAAATGTTTCTTACCCGCATGGGTACAAACACTAAAATGATTGTGACGGGCGACATGACTCAAATAGACCTTCCGGCGTCACAAACATCGGGACTGAAACAAGCGATGAAGATACTTAAAGATGTAAAAGGCATCAGTTTCGTGGAAATGAACAAAAAAGACATTGTACGCCACAAGCTGGTAACACGCATCGTAGAAGCGTACGAAAAATACGAAGAAAATTCTTTCACTAAAAAACAAATAGAGAAATGAGTCAAGCATTAACAAAAACAGATTATCACTTTCCGGGACAAGTAAACGTGTATCACGGGAAAGTACGTGATGTATATAACATCAATAATGAGAAGTTAGTAATGGTTGCAACAGACCGTATATCGGCATTCGATGTAGTATTGCCCGAAGGTATTCCTTACAAAGGACAAATGCTGAATCAGATTGCTGCCAAATTTCTTGATGCTACACAAGACATCTGCCCGAACTGGAAACTTGCTACACCCGACCCAATGGTGACCGTAGGCGTTATGTGTGAAGGATTCCCGGTAGAAATGATCGTACGCGGATACTTGTGCGGAAGCGCATGGCGTGCTTACAAAGCCGGTGCCCGTGAGATTTGCGGCGTACGCTTGCCGGAAGGAATGCGTGAAAACGAAAAATTCCCCCACCCCATTATTACTCCGACTACAAAAGCCGAAATGGGTATGCACGATGAAGATATCTCGAAAGAAGAAATCTTGGCACGCGGACTGGCTACTCCCGAAGAATATGCCACTTTAGAAAAATACACCCTCGCCTTATTCGAACGCGGTACGCAAATGGCTGCCGAACGTGGTCTTATCCTTGTAGATACCAAATACGAATTTGGCAAGCATAACGGACAAATTTATCTGATGGATGAAATCCATACTCCGGACTCAAGCCGCTATTTCTATCTGGAAGGCTATCAGGAACGATTCGAAAAAGAAGAACCTCAGAAACAGCTTTCAAAAGAATTTGTCCGCGAGTGGTTGATGGCTAACGGATTTCAAGGACGGGAAGGACAACAAGTGCCCGAAATGACTCCGCAAATCGTAACTTCTATCAGCGACAGATATATCGAATTATACGAACATATCACAGGCGAAACATTCGTAAAAGCTGATACAGCACATTTGGCAGAGCGTATTGAAAAGAATGTTCTCGACTTTTTAGAGAAATAACAATACCATCCAACCCTACGACATACGTTTCGGGACGTGTTTCGATACACGCCCCGAAATTATAATTTCTTCAATCTTCCATAACATGAACTACCCTCAAGAAAACATCAAACCCTATAACAAAAGCGAAAGTAAAGCCGCACAAGTGGAAAAGATGTTCGACCATATCGCTCCGGCATACGACACGCTCAATCATGCGTTGTCATGGAACATAGACAAGTGCTGGCGACGTAAAGCCATCAATCTGTTAAAGCCTTTCCACCCGCAACACATCATGGATGTAGCCACGGGAACCGGCGACTTCGCTATCCAAGCATGTCGGGTACTTCAGCCCAAAGAGCTTATTGGAACTGACATCTCGGAAGGAATGATGAATATAGGAAGGGAAAAAGTAAAACAAGCCGGACTAAGCAACCGGATTTCTTTTGCAAAAGAAGACTGTACCTCACTCTCTTTTCAGGAAAACCGCTTCGATGCCATCACCGTGGCATTTGGAGTAAGAAACTTTGAAGATTTAGACCGAGGATTGAAAGAAATGTACCGCGTACTCATACCGGGCGGACATTTAGTTATACTTGAACTATCCACGCCGGAGAAGTTTCCCATGAAACAACTCTATGCACTCTACTCTAAAATAGTTATCCCCACATTGGGAAAAATGCTTTCGAAAGACCGAAGTGCCTACACATACCTGCCCCAATCAATCAAAGCCTTTCCGCAAGGAGAAATAATGACAGAAATCATACGCAAGGCAGGGTTCAGCCAAGTTAAATTCGAACGCCTCACGTTGGGGATTTGTACGCTCTATTTTGCTACTAAATAATCTTTTTAACCCTTTACACAGATGAAAAAATATGGCTTAATCGGATATCCGCTCGGACATTCTTTTTCAAAGAACTTCTTTAATGAGAAGTTCCGTTCCGAAAATATCGACGCCGAATACGTTAATTTTGAAATCCCTACTATCGAAGAGTTTCCCAAGATTATTAATTCGACACCTAATCTTGCCGGAATAAACGTTACGATACCGTATAAAGAAAAGGTTATCTCTTACCTTGACGAACTGGACAAAGATGCTGCCGCTATTGGAGCTGTGAACGTTATCAAGCTGGTACGCAACTCGAAAAACAAAATCAAACTTGTAGGATATAACTCTGATGTCATCGGATTTACACGCTCTATCGAGCCGCTTCTGGAACCTTGCCATCAGAAAGCATTGATTTTAGGTACCGGAGGCTCATCGAAAGCTGTTGATTGCGGACTGAAGCATTTAGGCCTGCAAACCCTGTTCGTTTCGCGGAGCCGGCATAATGACAATACGGTTACGTATGCCGAACTGACGCCGGAAATCATGGACGAATATAAAGTTATCGTCAACTGCACGCCCGTGGGCATGTATCCGCAAGCCGATGTTTGTCCGGATATTCCTTATGATTGCCTCACTTCACAACATCTGCTTTACGATTTGCTGTATAACCCCGACACTACTCTTTTTATGAAAAAAGGTGAAGACCGTGGAGCTACGGTTAAAAACGGACTTGAGATGCTTTTACTTCAGGCGTTCAGTGCATGGGATATTTGGAATCAATGAGTAAATGTGTATGAACAAACGAACTACCGCTCTTAGCTTAGGCATTACGCTACTGGTCTTGATTGCCGGAACTGTGGGAGGCAGTTTTTATATGCTTAAATACGCCTTGAGCCCTGAAAACCGGGGGAAGGATATGGCAGGTTCTCTTACCTATATGGAAGAGATGTACCCACAGATAACACCGTGGGTAGACAGCCTGCAAAATGCTCATGCGCTTCGCGATACGTTTATTACTGCACCCGACGGAACACGCCTCCATGCCTTTTATGCTCGTGCTTCACGCCCGCGGAAAGAAACTGCGGTTATCGTCCACGGGTATACGGATAATGCTATTCGCATGTTCCACATCGGGTACATGTATAATCGTTCGCTTGATTACAATATCCTTTTACCGGACTTGCGCTACTCAGGTTTAAGCGGAGGCAATGCCCTCCAAATGGGATGGCTCGACCGCAAAGATGTTATGCAGTGGATTGATACTGCTCCTGCCCTTTTTGGGGATTCGATAGAAGCTGTGGTGCATGGCATTTCGATGGGAGCGGCTACTACCATGATGCTCTCAGGTGAGCAACTTCCGGCGTATGTTCGTTGTTTTGTAGAGGATTGCGGATATACCAGCGTATGGGAACAGTTCAGCAAAGAACTGAAAGAGCGGTTCGGGCTGCCTCCTTTCCCATTGCTTTACACGGCAAGCTGGCTCTGCCAATGGAAAAACGGATGGAATTTCCACGAAGCATCGGCTGAGAAACAAATAGCCCGCTGCCATAAGCCCATGCTTTTCATCCACGGCGACAAAGACGACTTTGTTCCTACATGGATGGTATACGAAGTATATAAAGCCAAACCTGATCCGAAAGCCTTATGGATTGTCCCCAATGCCGGACATGCCACTTCTTACCTGCTTTATCCCGAGGAATACACACAGCGTGTAAAACGCTTTGTTGAAGATAATTTAAACGACAGGCCCTAAGAGAGCCTGTCCTATCTTTTTATCAGGCATAATCAAAATGATTATGCCTGTAATTCTTCACACTCTTTTAACCATAAAGCCGCACTCGCGTCGCTCGGCATACGCCAGTCGCCGCGCGGACTTAAAGAAACCGAACCTACTTTCGGACCGTCGGGCAGACAAGAGCGCTTAAACTGCTGCGAGAAGAAACGGCGGAAGAAAGTGGTCAGCCATTTTTTTATCGTCGTACTGTCGTACACGCCTTTGAAAGCTATTTCTGCCAAGTAGAAAATCTTTGCCGGACGCGAACCGAAGCGCAGGAAATGGAACAAGAAGAAATCATGCAGCTCGTATGGACCTACAAGGTCTTCCGTTTTCTGCTTAATGTTTCCATTTTCGTCTGCCGGAATCAGTTCGGGACTTATCGGCGTGTCGATGATATCAAGCAACGTGTTTCGCGAAAGCACATCCACTCCCGTCTGTGCCACCCAATTTACCAAGTAACGCACCAACGTTTTAGGAATACTTACATTCACGCCATACATTGACATGTGGTCACCGTTGTAGGTTGCCCATCCCAAAGCCAGCTCCGAAAGGTCGCCCGTCCCGATAACAAGTCCGCCCACTTTATTGGCATAGTCCATCAAAATTTGGGTACGTTCGCGCGCCTGCCCGTTTTCGTATGTCACATCATGAACGGACATATCTTGTTCGATGTCTTGGAAATGCTGGATACAGGCATCTTTTATGCTGATTTCTTTCGTGGTTACCTGCAACGAACCCATCAGCGCAATCGCATTGTTATACGTACGGTCGGTTGTTCCGAAGCCCGGCATCGTGATGCCGGTAATTCCCTTGCGAGGCAAGCCCAATTTGTCAAATGTTTTCACACAAACCAGCAGAGCCAACGTCGAATCTAACCCGCCGGATATGCCTACCACCACGTTTCTGCAATTCGTATGCACCAACCGTTTTGCCAGTCCTGCCACCTGTATCGAGAATATTTCCTCGCAACGTTCGTCCAACAGTTTGCCACCGGCAGGAACAAACGGATGCGCATCTATCGGACGGGTAAGTATCAGCCCGCGCGACGGAACAAGTTCGGTGGATATATGCTGCCCGCCCGACTGGGAATATTTACGCACGGCGGCAGCAAAAGTGGTATTCGTCAGACGTTCTCCACGCAAACGCTCAACGTCTATTTCGGTGGAAACCAGTTGCTCTTCGAACGAAAAACGTTCAGAGGCAGCCAACAATGTACCGTTTTCATAAATCAGCGCATTGCCGGCAAACACCACATCGGTGGTCGATTCGCCGAAACCCGAAGAGGCAAAAACATACCCCGCAAGACAGCGTGCCGACTGCTGGCTCAACAGCGAGCGCAAATATTGGTGTTTGCAAATGTTTTCCGTATCGGCAGACATGTTGAAGATAATCTCGGCTCCTTTAAGTACCAGCTCCGAACTGGGAGGTATGGGCGCCCATACATCTTCGCATATTTCAACTCCGAAACAGACGTCGGGGGTATCAAACAGTAAATTCCTGCTAACTTTAACCAACTGGCCGCAGAGACGAACCATCGTAGTATCAGGATGAGCGTCTGCCGAAGCGAACCAGCGCTGCTCATAAAATTCTTTGTAATTAGGCAAATAGGTTTTAGGCACTACCCCCAATATTTTGCCCTTCTGAAAGACTACCGCACAATTTAAAAGCGTAGAGTTTACCACTACCGGCATACCCACAATAGATATGATGTCAAACTGGCGCGTGTTATTCATAATCTGCATCAGGGCAAGCTCAGCCTCTTCCAACAGGATTTGCTGGCCGAACAAATCGCCGCACGAATAGCCGGTAAGATTCAACTCCGGGAAAATCAAGATTTGTACGCCTTTTCCATCTGCCACCACAATTTGGGTTTCAGTTTGCTGTGCGTTAAATTTACAGTCGGCAACTTTCACCGCCGGAACAGCCGCCGCCACTTTCACAAAACCGTATTTCATATAGTGTATTGTTTATAATCGAATTGAATGATGCAAAAATAAGGATTTATTGTGACATTCAGAACGTCTCTACGCTCAAAAAAAGAGATACCTTCACCCAACGGCACACACTTACACGCAGGCAAGTGCAAACTTCACGTTTGATTCATTCGCACTTTGCCCACGTGATCTGTGTGTGTTAACCCTCAATTCAATAAATCCTATATATGATAGTCCTTTGTTTAGTTTGATATAATAACAACTCATGTCTGAAAAAGGTTCATAATAAACCGATTATTTTTTTCTGATGAGAAAAATCTCCACCGTTATGCCCCCAGAAAACGCTACCGTTAGCGTTGATTATTCCATGCGGTAGCGTTCACTATTTCTACCCGTAGCGTTGACCTGCGCTATGGGTAGTGTTTTCAGTCCCTGGAAAAGCCCAATAAAGTTTAGAGCCTGTTCGTTTTAATTTTCCGATTAAGTATTTTTATCCGCTCCTTTTTGAGTTTGTTTCCGGTCTGTTTCCCCGAAAACAATTCTCAAACCGCAGGCAGAGCAAAATTTAAACGCTCTTAACCCAACCCGATAAAAAAACATGCCCATATCCCCTATCAGGATACAGGCATGTTTTCTAAAAGTTGTCTTACCGAATGTCGGCTGTCAGGCTTCGGCTGCTTTCTTAGGTGTTTCTACAAAATCGGTTTCTCCGTTTGAAATCAACAGGTTATACCACTGAATCAGTTTTTTGATATCGCCGGTATGAACGCGGTCGCGATCATAATTAGGCAGCACTTCTGCCATGAACTGATGTAATTCTTCAGAAGATGCCTTTTTATAGTCGATAGAAGTAACGGCACCGTTTTCTTTTGTCTTTACAGACTCCAACACTTCACCCAGAGGCACTTCATCGCCATCGGTATACATTGCGATATCGCCCAAAGAAATCACTTTGTCGCTTGCGTAAACCGGCATTCTTTTTCGATCGGCACTAACAGCTTCTACAATCAGCATATTTTTTGCTTGAGAAATCAGTTTATACAGCCCCGGTTTCCCAGAGATGGCTAAAATAGTCTTCAACATAATGTTTATCGTATTAAGGTATTTAGTATTATTTTATTATTCAGGGGGCAAAAATACAATACACGAATGACATACACAAGCTATCGGATAGGTTTTCGCTGTATTAACGCCTGAAGCAGTTGCTCTAACTGGGATTCTAACGGACGAACCCCATCGTTTATGAGCAGGAAATCGGACTTCCGGCGGTTTTCTTCATCAGAGGCTTGAGCAAGCATCCGGACACGCACTTGTTCTTCCGTCGACTTATCCCGCTCCATTGCCCGACGGATACGTACGTCTAAAGGCGCATATACGAATAATACCTTGTCGACCGCACGATTAAAACCTGATTCAAAGAGGATGGCGCTCTCCATCCCTACCATTGAGGCTCCAGCCTTTTCCTTCATCCTTGCCCAACTGACAAAATCATCGTAAACGCGCGGGTGGATTATTGCATTGATGCGCTGTGCGTTTTCTTTACATGCAAACAGATAGTTCGCCAAAAGAGGCTTGTTAAGAATGTTATTTTGATAAACACCCTCTCCCAACAAGGCAGTCAGCTCCTGCCGAATCTGCGGATGAGACAACGTCAGCCGTTTCGCTTCGCTATCGGTATCATACACTTCGATACCTTTCGCTCTCAACAAATGCGAGACATAAGATTTGCCACTTCCTATCCCGCCTGTAATACCTAACTTTATCATTTTGATTATTCTGTTCCTTCTTCTACCGGCTGCTGTTCAATGAGGTAATCAACCTCCTCCGGAACAATACGGACATGGTTTACAAAATCGGGCTTACTACGCAGGGTAAGCGGAATTTTGCTGCTCTTGTTATTTAATAAGTCTTCGTAAGAAACACCGATAAAGAAATCATTTTCAGAAACGCGCTTGAAATTTTTCAATCCTACCTGAAAGGCAACTTGCACACGCGAAGGGAAAGTACGCAACACTTTTCCTGCCGGGAAATTCAATCCCACAACCGGTACTTCCACCGTTTTCTCAGAGTACATATCTACGCAGATGGTAACATCTGTAAAGGCAGGAGCAAACTTCGCTCCTTTTACTTCCTGTAAATGAATGCGCTGAACCACCGTATCTGTTATATTCTCTAAATCAAGAGGCTCTGTATATGCGGTAGTAATCGAATTAAGCACATCTTTGGGTGCATATACTACCACCGAGTCAGGAGCAAGCAAAATATTGGAAATATAGTATTGCCGCCCTGCCACCATACGTCCTTTCGCTGCAACGGGAACTTTCTTGGCGTTTCCCCTCGTATAAATAAATTCAATCACATTAGGACGAACAGACAGTAGCTTGGTAGAGCTGGCAAGCTGAGAAGTGATTTTCTTGTTAAACTCCGCCAAAGGTATGGTTACTTTAGCTCCTTTGTCCTGATAGTCCTGAAAATCGAAAGATATAGGGAAAAATGTGCGTCCAAGCATATAATTAAGCAGAACCGTTCCGCGGTCTTCTACGCTAACCCGTATCTCATTCGGTATTTCGGAAGTCATGACAACCTCCTTCGGTACATTCTTCAAACGCACCGGAATCTTAAACTCGGTTTGATAAGTGTCGTTCATCGTTTGAAGCAACCAAAAGCAAAACGAAACGATGACGAAAAACAAAAAAATCAGAAGTTCCCTACTCTTTGCACTGAGCAGGAAACTTCTGATTTTTCTTAAACCTATTAAATAATATCTTTTTATGTTCTTTCGAGCGAACATAATCATCACATATTTTTATTTTGACTGCGCCGAAGGAGCTTGCGCATCTGCATAAATAGAGTTCTTGTCTACTTTAATCTTTACGCTCGGTGCTATTTCAATGATAACAGCATTATCTTCGATAGACTTGATTTTCCCATAAATTCCACCCGCAGTAACAATAGATTGACCAACCTCCAAGTTTTTACGGAAATTAGCTATTTCCTTCTGTTTTTTGTTCTGAGGACGAATCATGAAGAAATACATGATAGCAAAGATAGCTACCATCATAATCAAGAAAGAATAATCAGCACCGCCTTGTGCCTGCAAAGGTACAGTTAACAAATTCATACGTTTTTACTTTTTATCAAATTAATATTAAACCTCAGCAAATATATTAATTTTTAGTCAGTTTATTTTCCTTTTTTAATTGATTAACAATTCCATCCAGTGTTCCGTTGATAAATCCGCCACTCTTGGGAGTGCTATACAATTTGGCTATTTCAACGTATTCATTCAATGAAACATTAATAGGAATATTCGGAAAACTCAGAATCTCAGCCAAAGCTATCTGCATGATGACTACATCCATCACCGCAACACGGCTCAAATCCCAATTCTTGGAATTCTCGCTAATCAGATGGCGATAATAATCGGCATTCAAAATGGCGCGACGGAATAAGCGGCGTGCGAAATCCTGATCTTCTTCATCTTTAAATTCCGGCAACAACTCTTGCTTATCTCCGTTTTTCGGATCGAAACGCTTTATGGTTTTCAATACAAAGGTATCTACTATTTCTTTATCATCGTTCCAATACAAACTTTGGTCTTCAAGCACGTCATCAAGAGCCGCGTTGTTGAATATGATTTTTTTGTAAATCTTTCTCCACACTTCGCGATCTTCCTCATACGAAGAAGTTTCACTTGCCATGTATTCCTTATAGATATCACTCTGCATGATTTGTTCACAAAGTGATTTTATAAACTCGGCTTCATTTTCCCACGTCTTTTTCTGACCGGAAACAAACTCATTCAACTGACGGTTTACTTCCAGCTGGGCAATAAACTGATTTTCTACAAACTTGGTATTCGGGAACAACTCTTCTTTAGAAGGTGCAAGTTTGTTTTTTCCTGCCTCCAAACGCCTTGCAGCATACTTTGTAACTTCCACCATGAGAAGAAGAAGATAGTTATACAAATCATACGCTTTGGATAAACTAAAGAACAACTCTTTTTCTGCAGTATCCAAGTTTTTACCTCCGTTCTGATAATAAGCGTAGATTATCTGAACTATCTTAAGACGAATAAGAACTCTGTTAATCATAACAACAATAAAAGATAAACATAAATTTTCAGGCTGCAAAAGTAAACAAAATCCCTCATACAGCCTATAGTAGCAAGCTATTTTTTCTATTTTTTTAGCGATTATAGTTTTTTATCAACCCATTTCTTTGCGTATTCCGAAAAAATCTTCAAATTTGAGGGCATTTTTTTAACGAAACAAACGAGCTATTATGGAAGATTTGAATAAAAAGAACAAAGCGGAGGATAAAGAAATCGTTTTTTCAAAAACTGTAAAAGCGGGCAAACGTATTTACTACCTTGATGTAAAGAAAAGCCGTAAAGACGAAATGTTTCTTGCCATAACGGAAAGCAAGAAAGTATTCTTGGAAGAAGGCAATGAACCGCAGGTTAGTTTTGAGAAACATAAAATCTTTTTATATAGAGAAGACTTTGACAAATTTATGAACAGTCTTCAGCAAACTATTAATTATATAGAGGAAAACTCTCCAAAAACTCAGTCCGAATCTTCACAAAAAAGAGAGAAAAACGCAGGGTATGATGAACCATTAAAATCCGACGAAATCAAAATAGATATTGATTTTTAGTCGAATCTGTTGGTCACATCAAAGAAAATATCTATCTTTGCCGCGCTTTTTTAAGCTATCGTGTGACATATTTGCATCGTGTGATGGCGAATTAAGCAAAACAACAAACTTAATTTAGAGTAACACAAAAAATTAAAGAAATGAAATCAATCCAAATTCAGGGTTCTGCAAGAACCGAAACAGGCAAAAAGGCCACGCGCGACTTGCGCAGAAATGACAGTGTTCCATGCGTATTGTACGGATCTCAAAAAGATGAGAACGGCAAACAAATCGCTACTCACTTCTCAGTTACAGTAGATGGTTTGCGCAAGTTGGTATATACTCCGCACATTTATGTAGTAGATCTGAACATTGACGGAAAGATCGTAAACGCCGTAATGAAAGATATCCAGTTCCACCCGGTAACCGATGCTATCCTGCATGTAGACTTCTACCAAATCGATGAAAACAACCCGATTGTAATGGAAGTTCCTGTACAGTTGGAAGGCTTGGCTGAAGGTGTTAAAGCCGGTGGTAAGTTAGTTCTTCAGATGCGTAAGCTGAAAGTGAAAGCTCTTTACAACGTAATCCCCGAACGTATGGTTATCAACGTTAGCTCTTTGGGCTTAGGAAAAACTATCAAGGTGGGCGAATTGAGCTACGAAGGCTTGGAAATCCAAAACGCAAAAGACGCCGTTGTTTGCGCTGTTAAGTTGACTCGTGCCGCACGTGGTGCGCAGGCTGCTGCCGGAAAATAATTTCCAACGCTTTTAAACAAAAATCCCTCTGTCAATGAAATATTTGATTGTAGGACTGGGAAATATCGGTGATGAATACCGAGATACCCGTCATAACATAGGATTTATGGTATTGGACGCTCTTGCAAAGGCGTCCAATATTGTTTTTAGCGATAAGCGTTACGGAGCTGTCAGCACATTGTCATTAAAAGGTCGCCAACTGATATTGCTCAAGCCGTCTACCTACATGAATCTGAGCGGGAACGCTGTACGTTATTGGATGCAACAAGAAAAAATCCCCCTTGAGAATGTATTAATCGTGGTAGATGACCTTGCCCTACCTTTCGGTAGCCTGCGGCTGAAAGGAAAAGGAAGCGATGCCGGACACAACGGACTGAAACACATTGCTGCCACCCTCGGCACACAAAATTATGCCCGACTGCGTTTCGGCATCGGGAATGATTTTCCACGGGGCGGACAGATTGATTATGTGTTGGGACATTTCGGCGAAGAAGACATGAAACTGATGCCAGAACGTCTGGAAACGGCAGGAGAAATCGTAAAAAGTTTTTGCTTGGCAGGACTGAACAATACGATGAATCTGTATAACAACAAATAACTAAAAGACTATGCCCGAAGCAAGAATAGACAAATGGATGTGGGCTGCCCGCATATTCAAGACTCGCACAATTGCTGCCGAGGCCTGCAAAAAAGGTAGAATATCAATCAACGGTGCACAGGCGAAACCCGCCCGCATGGTGAAACCGGGCGATGTCATTCAGGTGAGAAAGCCTCCCGTTACTTATTCTTTCAAGGTGTTACAGGCTATCGAGAAGCGTGTAGGAGCCAAGTTAGTGCCCGAAATCATGGAAAACGTCACCACCCCCGACCAATATGAATTGTTGGAAATGAGTAAAATCAGCGGATTTATAGACCGGGCTCGCGGAACGGGACGCCCGACCAAGAAGGAACGGCGCGACTTGGATGAATTTTTCACGCCCGAATATCTGGATGACTTCGACTTTGATTTCGACGACGAAGACGAAGAATAGTTCATACCCCCACATTTTTCTACCCGTAGCGTAAACCCTTTCATGCGGATGAAACAGACATCCCATCCGCATGGAAGGGTTTACGCTATGGGTAGAATTTCAATGTCCTTTCAGACACAAAATTTCCCTCTTCCTCATATAACATCCCTACCACACAGTACAGCAAGAAAGTAATCTTCATTACCTTAATTTCTTAAATTATGGTTAATACTGTTTTAACTGTAAGATTTTTATTCTAACTTTGTTTAATTACATCATTAAACTACCAGAGATATGAAACTCAAACACTTTTTAGCAGGCATTACTTTAGCAGCATGTACATTTATTTCAACATCTTGCTCTGACGATGACTATTCGCCCATTACGTTAATCAGCATATCTGAGCAAGCTCCTTTCATCAATGAGGAGACCAACACCCTTACGTTTAATCCGTTTAATGAAGGAGTAAGTTTCCATATCAGCGGAGGGGATGGAGGCAGATACATCATCCGCAATTCCAACCAAGAGGTGGTAGACTTTGATTACGATGGTGAAACGCTGATTATCAAGCCTTCTACCTTAGGCGAAGCCACTATTGCCATCCATGACAATTCGGGTAACAGCTATACCCTGAAGATTATTGTGGAATATACTTCGGTATCTTTTCAAACAACAAGCATAACAACCGATATAGAAGCTCCCAACATGACACAAGCGAGCATCAGACAGTTGGAAGAACAAATCATAGCAGACAGCCCGGTTGCAGTGGAAAGTATTTTCACTTTTACTTACACCAACAAGGAGCAGACGGAAGGCAGTGTAACGATTGCGCCCAACAGAGCGGGACAAAGTTCGAACGGCATTTTCACTCAAGAACTGAAATACACGCAAGATACAGGCACGTCTTACATTGAGTACGCGATTACCCTTGCCGGAAACGAAAGCCACGTTATGATGTTAATGTCTCAAACTGATATCACACGTGAGAGTCCGCTCGTTCCGATGAGCATGGTAGAAGATGTAACTGCCACTTACCAAACCACTTATCCGGACTTAGAGAGTGCCCGACTCATTTTTACGGTTATTACTCAACCTTAATATTGTATGATGTCTGTTCCGGAAACATCGCGTATCGCACTCCAGTCTTTCGACTGGTTTAAACGCATCGAGTCAATTCACAGCCACCCGCCGGCTTCGCTCGAAAACCTGCAAGATAAGTATATAAAACTTTACAAAGTATTAGAGCAAGCCTGCTACGAACTGACTGCCGAAACCACACTTGCTTTTGCCAATCTCTTCTCGCGGTTGGATTATATATGCAAGGCAAAAAAGATGACTCCTTCTGACCGGTATGCCATCCAGACCATGCGCAGAAATTGCAAGGCTGCCCTACAAGGCAACTACCAAGCCGACCTTTCTGAATACCGTTACGATTTGCGCGCCATCGCACAGTTTGTTTCGGCAAGTTTCGACACTCCCATACCATCATCGTTGCTTGCCGAAATACCTGCTTCCAACCGCCCGTACAGGGAGAGTCGCCAAACCCACCTTCCCTATCTGCGCGCATCTGTTACGAGTTGGGACGACACACATATCTTTGCGGCAACCGATGACGATGAAAGCCCGTTCATTATAATCAACTATGCCAAAGGCGGTTACAATGGCGATTTGCTTTACCTGAAAGACATCCTTACCGAGAATATGCCCATCAACCTGCTCGATGTGCGGATTGATGATGAGCGTCAGTATATCCCCGGTCTCGTTATCGTCCACCCCGACTACCTGATAGACATCAGCTCGCTTGCCGTATGTTTTCGAGAATATGGCAGACACCCGCTCAATTACTTCATCAACAAGCTGAAACCCAGAGCCAACACTGCACCCATCCTGTTAGGTAACCTCGCCAGCCAGTTTCTGGACGACTATATCAACGAACGCGAAGACGCTCCGGTAAGTTATCCGAACACGGTAAAAAAGTTTTTCGCATCTTCGGCGCTGGAGTTTTGTACGTGTCAACTTCCCGACAACTTTCATGCGCAGGCTCAAACACAAATGAGTAACATCCGCTCGTTTGTCCATGAAGTATTTCCCCGAAACATCCGCACCTTCAACAAACATAACATCCTGCTCGAAGCCTCTTTTATATGCGAGCGTCTGGGGTTGCAAGGACGAACGGATATGTTGCAGAAAGATTTTAACGTACTGGTAGAACAGAAGTCGGGCAAACGAGACGAGTATAACCATCATAGCCACAAGGAAGACCATTTCGTACAGATGATGCTGTATCAGGGTGTGCTGATGTACAACTTCGGATGCAACCCTGAAAACATACAGACGTTCTTGCTTTATTCAAAGTATAGCGACGGTTTGATGATGGAACACTTTGCCAAAAATCTGTTCCGCGAAAGCATCTGTCTTCGAAACCGTATCGTAGCCAACGAGATGGCTTTTGCCGAAGGAAGCATCGAATCGGTTATCAAAAATATTGACACAGAAACCTTGAATGAGTTTCATTCCGGCGGCAGACTGTGGAACGATTTCCAAAAGCCGGAACTGCAAAAAATTATCAACACACTGAAGGGAGGTACGGAACTGGAACGTGCCTACTTCCAGCGCTTCTTTACATTCATCTCTAAAGAATCTGTTTTGAGCAAGACGGGAGGCAGAAACGACCCGGCTAATGGTTTCGCCGGAACATGGCACATCCCGCTTCACGAGAAAATAGAAGCCGGGAATATCTTGCTCGGACTGACGATTCTTGACAAGCGTAAAAGCTCGCCCGATAAAGGTTACGATCTTATCGAACTGAATATTCCGCAACAGGGAGAAGATTTCTTGCCTAATTTCCGCACGGGAGATATTGTCATTTTTTATGCTTATGACGGAGAACCTGACGTACGCCAACAGATCTTGCTGAAAGGAAGCATCGTAGAAATACAGCCTGACCGACTAACTCTGCTGTTACGCAACGGGCAACAGAACAAAGATATTATCGGTGCAAACGGGGAAACTTTTGCCGTGGAACACGATACTTCAGACGTATCAACGTCGGGTAGCATACGCGGTTTATATGCTTTTCTCAATGCACAGCAGGAGCGCAAGGCGTTACTGCTGTGCCAGCGTGCACCATCGAGAACACCCGAACGCCGACTGAACGGTTCTTACGGGCGGTTTGACGAACTGATTTTAAAAGAGAAACAGGCGGACGATTATTTCCTTCTCGTAGGACCTCCCGGCACGGGGAAAACTTCGTGTGCCTTACGATATATGGTAGAAGAGGCGCTGACTGACCCGGCGGTTTCCATCTTGCTACTCTCGTACACCAATCGCGCCGTGGACGAAATTTGCAGTATGCTGGTCGACTCCGGCATCGCCCTGCAAACTCCGTTCATTCGTATCGGACATGAATTTTCGTGCGACAAGCGATATTTGCCCTATTTACTGAAAAACAGTCTGAAAGACTGCCCCAAACTGACGGACATCCGCCGAAAGATAAACCAAACCCGCATTTTTGTAGGGACGACGACCGCTCTCAACAGCCGTTCGTATTTGTTTAACCTAAAGCGTTTCGAACTTGCCATTATCGACGAGGCTTCGCAAATCTTGGAACCTGACTTGATAGGCATCCTTGCTGCCCGGCATGAACAAACCAATGCCATCGGGAAGTTTATTCTTGTCGGCGATTACAAGCAGTTGCCTGCCGTTGCGCTCCAGCAGGCAGAAGAAGCCTCCGTTACCGATCCGCTTCTTCAGTCTATCGGATTAGACGACTGCCGGAACTCGCTCTTCGAACGTTTATACAAGCAAAGCGGCGAAGCGTTTCGCAGTGTCTTACGCAAGCAGGGACGTATGCACCCCGCCATTTCCGAATTTCCGAACAATGCTTTTTACTATAACGAGCGGTTAGAGCCGGTGCCATTGCCTCATCAGGAAGAGATATACCCCTACCCTGATACCCATACGCCTCACGATGACATCGACCACCTGCTGCTTACCCGACGCATGGTTTTCATTCCTGCCGAAGCTCCGGATGATACAGTTTTGTCCGACAAGACGAACCTCAATGAGGCACGTATCGTCAGCGTTTTGCTGCAACGGATTTACCGACTGACGGAAAAATATTTCGATGCTCACAAAACCGTAGGGGTGATTGTCCCTTACCGAAACCAGATTGCCATGATACGCAAGGAAGTAGCCCGCCTCGGAATCCCTGCGTTAAACGATATATCCATCGACACCGTAGAGCGTTATCAGGGAAGCCAGCGCGATGTTATCATTTACTCTTTCACAGTGCGCAACCTGAGCCAACTGAATTTTCTTACGGCTAATTCGTTTCAGGAAGGGCGTTTTACCATCGACCGCAAGCTGAACGTTGCCATAACCCGTGCACGGAAACAACTTCTGCTGACCGGCAATCCGAATATTCTCGGTGCAAACCTTACCTTTTATAAGTTGATGGAATACATCCGGCTGAACAACGGGTACGTAGAGTCTACTACCTCTGATTTTTGCCGGGCTTCGTTCACACTGCCTGAATACGCAGAAGGATGGTATACGCAAAGCGAAGTTTATCCTGTCCCGGAACATTTCCAGAGGACGTTCCGGGAAACAGTTCCGCCTCCTGCTCCGGAGTCTCGCGCATCCCAGTTGGAAGCCATCGCTTACGGACGTTCCGATTTCCGCACTGCCGGCGGAGAAGATACCGCAGCCTACGTTCATCTGTACAATTATTATTATATATGCAAGCAATACGCTGCTGCCCGCTCGCTGTACGAAGTGTTCGGAAATCGGTTACGAGAACTGCTGCGTAACACTTCGGGACACATTGTTTTCTGCGACTTTGCGTATGAGTCGGGGGCATCGGGCTTGGCTTTTGCCGATGTTTGCCGGAATCTACCGCACACCGAACTGACTTACCTCGGAGTTTGTCCGGAGAAGTGTTTGCAGGAAACTGCCGACACTTTTTTCCGCACGGATGAATACCGCCGCACAAAGACCTTCTTTTATGCGCACCCCGACGAAGTGCCTTCCGGTCTTTGGCCAAACCATGCCGCACGTTCCGAACTGATTGTACTGAATTTCTCCAATCTGTTCGACCGCATCTCAATCGGTGAAGCATGTAGCCTTGCACAGTGGGTCAATCATTTGGTCAAGGCGTATCCGTACAACCGATATGTTACGTTTTATCGTGACGATAGCGGACAGCGCGCCAACCCACACGCATACATGGCTTTCTGTAACCGACTGACAAGGGAGATGAAACCACTGAACGAGCAGATGCCTTACTGCGAACGGTTTTATTATAAGAAGAACAACCCGCAGACACCCGACTTTGAAGAATTTTTATATGAAATACGAACCTACCATGAGTGAAACCAATAAACGTGCCGTTATCGTCGGCGCTACTTCGGGTATCGGCTACGAGGTAGCAAAGCTGTTAGTGAGCGAGGGATGGCGCATCGGCATCGCCGGACGCCGCGAAGAGAAACTGAAGATGTTACAGTCGCTATCGCCCGACCGTATTTGTTACCGTGTACTTGATGTCCGTCAACCGGAGGCGGAACAGGCACTACGCAATCTTATCGACGACTTGGGAGGTATGGATTTATACTTTCACAGTTCCGGCATAGGGCATCAGAATTTCAGCCTCAACCCCGACATCGAACTGGATACGGTGGAAACCAACGCCGCCGGATTCGTCCGACTGACTACCGCGGCGTTCCGTTATTTCTGCCAACAACCGAAAGGACATATTGCCGTCATCAGTTCCATTGCCGGAACAAAGGGACTGGGTATCGCACCTGCCTACTCCGCCACCAAACGGTTTCAAAACATCTACCTCGATGCGTTGGAACAATCGGCACGTATGCACCACGCCGACATCCGTTTTACCGACATACGCCCCGGCTTCGTTGCTACCGGATTATTAAACGACGGCAAACATTATCCGCTGATGATGAGCCCGCAGAAAGTGGCGCAACACATCGTCCGCGCGCTGAAACGCCGTAAGCGCATTGCGGTCATCGACTGGCGTTACTGCTTGCTGGTATTCTTTTGGAGGCTGATTCCGCGTCCGCTGTGGAAACGTCTGAACATCCGCAACTAACTTCACCCTCAGGCGGAAGCGGCAACAGCACGCTCACGTTTCACGATGGCACAAAGCCGGCGGTAGACATAAATAAAGGCCGGTATCAGGAAAGCGTCGGCAAACACCCAAGCCGTAGGGTCACCGAAACAGACAGCCCAATATCCCCATAACGGAACGGCTATCACGCTGACCAGTATGCGGGCTATCATTTCAGACACTCCCGAAAAGAGGGCGAGCCGTGTATAACCTGCTCCCTGAATCGTATAACGCAAGATGCAAAGCAGTCCCAACACAGGGAAAAACGATACCGACACATGAAGAAACAACGCTGTATCGTAAATAATTTCGTGTTCCGACGGAGAGATGAAGAGCAGCGCAAACTTATCGGAAAGTGTCCACAGGATAACGGCTACCACCGCCACGTAACTCAGCATGATAACCGCTGCCGATTTTACACCCGTCCAGATTCGTTCCGGACGTCCGGCGCCGTAATTTTGTCCGCTGAACGTAGCCATCGCAATACCCAAACTCTCCAGCGGACACATAAAGAACATCTTAATGCGCATGGCTGCGGTAAAAGCTGCCACACACGCCGTACCCAATGCGTTATTCGCGCTCTGCAACATAATGCTGCCGATGGCGGTAATGGAAAACTGAAGTCCCATCGGTACGCCTATTGCCAACAGTTGCCGGGCCAGTTCGGGACGGAAACGGCGGTCGGAAGCCGTGGTTCTCAGGATGTCGAACTTACGATACATATAATGATAACACAACCACGCGGATACGCCTTGAGAAAACACAGTGGCTATTGCCGCTCCAGCTACTCCCCAACCAAACAGGAGGATACAAACCAAATCCAAGATGATATTTAACAGAGCAGAAAACAGCAGAAACCAAAAAGGAGTTTTACTGTCTCCCAAAGCACGAATGATGCTGGAAAGCAGATTATAAAAAAATGTGCAAGGAACTCCGATAAACGTAATCAGCAGATAGTAATATGCATCTTGAAATATCGTTTCCGGCGTTTGCATACAGCGCAGGATGTATCCGCACAGCAACGAGGTGATAATGGCAATAACTACCGACATCACCCCCGCCAGTTTCAGACTGACCGACACGTAACGGCGCATCGTAACGTAATCGCGCGCACCAAACTTTTGTGCCACAGGGATGCCGAATCCGCCGCAACAGCCGTTACAAAATCCTAAAATAAGAAATACCACCGAGGTGCTGGCTCCCACCGAAGCAAGCGCGTCAATGCCCAAAAACTTTCCCACGATAGCCGAATCGACCAAGTAATAAGCCTGTTGCAGGAGGTTTCCTAACAGCAGGGGAATCGCAAAATTAAGAATCAGCGGCAAACATGCGCCCGATGTCATTTCTTTTGATTGTGCCATATTTTTTCCTCTTTTCCTAACGGGCTGTTCACCCATAAAACGCTACCGTTAGCGTCAGTCATCCCATGCGGTAGAATTGCCTTACGCTACCCATAGCGTTCACCCGTTCTATGGGTAGCGTTTTTCGACGGATTCCACCCCGTTCAGAACCGCTCCGGAACAGCCTTCTCCAAAAAATTCGCGCAAAAATACGATAAAGTTTGAACAATTTGCAGCCTGCATTCATTAATAACAGAATATACAAGCGTTTTTTGCTTTATGTCAATCAGAGAGACAGGTTTATCCATCATTCCATTGATGTCTGCCCTCGATATTCGTTTGGCGTACATCCGGCATATTTCTTAAACCACCGGCTGAAATGTTGCGGGTAAGCGAAGCCCAACTCGTAAGCTATTTCACTGATGCTTTTCGACGTACCAAACAAGCGTTCTTTTGCCACTTCCAACGTCTTCTGCTGAATATGTTTCAAGGCAGAAAGCCCCGTTTCTTTCCGCAGCAAATCGCCCAGATAGTTTGGCGAAAGACAGAGCTGATCGGCACAATACTGTACGGAAGGCAAACCATCGGCAGCCAATTTATCGGAATGAAATATTCACAGCAGACGAGATAAAAGAACTGGAAGCGAGGCGGCGATGTTACAGTTATTCATTTACCTGAAACCGGGTTACATGGCAATACGCATTTCCCCATGTCCGACTTAAACAATGCAGAAGTGGCAGAACATTTGTCAATGTGGCTACACCAGAAAAGTTTAGATTAAGCGTTTGCCGTAAAGAGAATATTTGCTCAAACCTGCACCTTTTCTGCTGTTATCTCACAGATTTTGCGTATGTTTGTATCACAATAAAATAAGATATATGGAAATAACCAGTGCAGAATTTGTTATAAGTAACTCGCGAGCCGACATGTGTCCGAAAACCAACCTGCCCGAATATGCTTTTATCGGGCGGTCGAACGTAGGGAAATCAAGCCTCATCAATATGCTTACCCAACGCTCTAAGTTAGCAATGACCTCCTCTACTCCGGGCAAGACGTTGCTCATCAATCATTTTTTGGTCAACAAAGAATGGTATTTGGTGGACCTGCCGGGATATGGTTATGCGCAGCGCGGCAAGAAAATGATGGATAAAATCAAAAAGATGATAGAGGATTACGTTCTGACACGTGAGCAAATGACTTGTCTGTTCGTACTTGTAGACAGCAGATTATCCCCGCAAAACAATGACTTGAAATTCATTGAATGGCTGGGAGAAAACGGCATTCCTTTTGCTATCATCTTTACAAAAGCTGACAAACAAAGCACATCGAAAACAAACAGAAACGTAGAGCTGTATCTGAAAACACTGCAAGAACAATGGGAGGAACTGCCGCCTTATTTCATTTCTTCTTCTGAAAAGAAAACAGGACGCGATGAAATCCTGAATTACATTGAATCAGTAAATCGCTCATTAAGTTCACAAATCTCCGATGAGGGTTGAACAAAACAAGAGGTTTACTTGTTTTCTTTCTATAAATCAAACTAAAAGTTAAAACAATTATGGCAACAACTGCGTTTAAGGGAGCTCCTGTTACATTGGCAGGTGACTTCGTAAAAGTTGGGAGTCAAGCTCCGCAATTTTCATTGGTAAAAGGCGATTTAGGAAACTTTACTTTAGCCGATGCCGCCGGCAAAAATATTTTGCTGAACATCTTTCCGAGCATGGATACGGGTGTATGCGCAGCATCGGTACGCAAATTCAATAAGCTGGCATCCGAGATGCCTAATACGATAGTTCTGGCTATATCAAAAGACCTGCCTTTCGCACAAGGACGTTTCTGTACTACCGAAGGCATTGAAAACGTAGTTCCATTGTCGGACTACCGATATACGTCAGACTTCGGAGAAAAATATGGTGTTTTAATGACCGATGGCCCGTTGTGTGGTTTACTGGCACGCGCCGTAGTAATCATTAATCCTGAAGGTAAGGTTGTTTATACCGAACTGGTTCCTGAAATCACGCAAGAACCCGATTACGAGTCAGCTTTGGCAGCTATTAAGTAAAAAGGATAATTTATAAACCAATCAGGCACGTATTTCATACAAACGCACACAGTTTACGTTTGTTGAAATACGTGCCTTTTTTATATCAAGCAGATCTTAATCTTCTGAGAACTCGCGGATGCGCTGCTCCTCGCTCAAACGGCAAATCAGCAGCATGTCGTTCTTCTCCGCCACGATATACTCATCCAATCCCTGAACTACCACTTTCTTTTCTTGCGTGGTGTGAATTACGCAGTTCCGTGATTCGTATACCTTTATATTCTGACCGATACACACGTTGTTATGGGCATCTTTCTTTAAGTTCTCATGCAACGACCCCCATGTCCCCAAATCGCTCCATCCGAAAGAAGCCGGGAACACATAAATCTCATCAGCTTTCTCCATCACGGCATAGTCTATTGAAATATTCTCACATGCCGGGAAAGCCTCATCTATCAATTCCTGTTCCTTATCTGTATAATAATAAGGTAGCAGGCGTTCGAATATCTTTGCCATCGGCGGCTGGTAAACACGGATGGCATTTACTATCGTATTAACATTCCACACAAAGATACCTGCGTTCCAAAAATAGTTGTTACGGCGCAGATAACGCTCGGCAGTTTCCAAGTCGGGTTTTTCTTTGAAAGCATCTACACGATAAATCTCCTTGTTCGAAGGACACGCCATCGAAAGATCAGCTTCAATGTAACCATACCCCGTTTCCGGGCGGGTAGCTTTCATCCCTAATGTAACAATGGCATCCGAATCTGCCGTAAATTTCATGGCAGAAGTCACTACGCGGGTAAACTCACGTCCGTCTATCACAATATGGTCGCTCGGTGTAACCACAATATTCGCTTTCGGATTTTTCGCCTTGATTTTCCAACTTACGTAAGCAATACACGGAGCCGTATTACGCCGGCAGGGTTCTAACAATACATGGTCTTTTGCTATTTCAGGCAACTGTTCTTCTACTATATCTGCATAAGCGGCAGATGTAACCACCCAAACATTTTCCGGCGGACAAATATCTTTAAAACGGTCTACAGTGAGTTGAATAAGCGTACGTCCACATCCCAACACATCTATAAATTGTTTGGGCATCTGCGTGCTACTCATCGGCCAGAAACGGCTTCCTACACCGCCTGCCATAATGACCAAATGATTATTATTCGGATTCATAAGTACAATGTTTTTAACATGGATATCGCAAAGATAATCAATTATCCGAATAAAAAAATCCATTTAGCAAAAAATCCCATCCGTATTCATTAAATCGGGTGACATACTGTATAACACGTGCGTCCGAAAACCAAGAATCTACTTACGATATTAAAAAAACAAGAAACCTGCTTTATAACATAAGCTTTTATGAAACAACTTATCTACATAATGCCTAATATTGCAGTCGAATTAGTGTTAGAAATACACTCAATAGGAAGAATAACCAAAACCTTCTGACAGCCAAGAAATCAGATACATTAAATAATTTAAATACTTAAAATCATGAACTGGAATTCACAAGAATTTGTATGGCTCGACTGGCTAATCATCGCAGTGGGAGTCATCTTAGTAGGATGGGCGGTATATCGCTCTGTACAAAAGGACAAACGTTTGCAACAAGGGGCAAACAGTGAAGATTATCTGTTTGGTAAAGGCGAACCGTGGTACATCATCGGTGCAGCTATCTTTGCTGCCAACATCGGGTCTGAACACTTGGTAGGACTTGCCGGAACCGGAGCGAAAGACGGCGTGGGAATGGCTCACTGGGAAATGCAAGGATGGATGATTCTTATCTTAGGTTGGCTCTTCGTTCCGTTTTACCAATTACTTAATAACAAACTGGGTAAGATTATCACCATGCCCGATTTCTTGAAATTCCGTTACACGAAAACCACCGGCTCATGGCTGTCTATTATTACGCTTGTGGCTTATGTGCTGACAAAAGTGAGTGTTACAGCGTTTACGGGCGGTATCTTCTTTGAATACCTGCTGGGTATTTCTTTCTGGTACGGAGCCATCGGACTGATTGCCATCACTGCCATCTTTACCGTATTCGGAGGTATGAAGGGGGTAATGACGCTTTCTGCTATCCAGACCCCGATTCTTATCGTCGGTTCGTTCCTCGTGCTGTTCCTCGGTCTTGCCACATTGGGTGGAGGAAACATTGCCGACGGATGGACTACCATGATGGACTTCTGCGGACAGTTGCATGACGGCTACGGAACAACCCACATGTTCCACTGGGAAGAAGGCGACCCTATGTATAAAGAATATCCCGGATTCGTTGTATTCATCGGAGCAAGTATCATCGGCTTCTGGTACTGGTGTACCGACCAACACATCGTACAGCGTGTGTTAGGACAGACCAAAGGCGAGGCAAACGAAGAAGTGATGAAGCGTGCGCGCCGTGGTACGATTGCTGCCGGTTATTTCAAACTGTTCCCGGTGTTTATGTTCCTTATCCCCGGTATGATTGCTGCAGCATTGGCACAAGACCCTGAAAGCGGATTCTCTTTCTCAATGAAAGCCGGAACCAACATCCCGGATACCGATGCTGCTTTCGCCCAAATGGTGAAATTCATCCTGCCTGCCGGCGTGAAAGGTATCGTTACCATTGGTTTCATCTGCGCCCTTGTAGCTTCTTTGGCTGCATTCTTCAACTCTTGCGCAACCCTCTTTACCGAAGACTTCTATAAGCCGATGAAAAGAGGCATGAGTGAAGCTCACTATGTATTGGTAGGACGTATCGCTACCGTAATCGTAGTATTGCTGGGATTGGCGTGGATGCCGGTCATGATGAGCATGGATACGCTGTACAGCTATTTGCAGAATATCCAATCACTGCTGGCTCCGGCGATGGTGGCAGTATTTACAATGGGTATTTTCTCTAAGAAAATCACTCCGCTTGCCGGCCAGTGGGGATTAATCGGAGGTTTCATCATCGGTATGATTCGCTTGATAACCAATGTGATTACCAAAAACGGAAACGCTGTGATGGAAGGAGCGTTTTGGGAAAACACTACATGGTTCTGGCAAACCAACTGGCTTGTTTTCGAAATCTGGCTGCTCGTATTCATCATCCTGCTGATGGTGGTTGTTTCTTTCTTCACTCCTGCTCCGTCAAAAGCTCAGGTAGAAGCTATCACATTCACGCCGGAATACAAAAAAGAAATTTTCAGAAGCTGGAACAAGTGGGATATTATTTCAACGTTAGGCGTTGTTGCACTTTGTGCCGCTTTCTACGCATACTTCTGGTAAATATTCCTAAATATTTATATATGCCTAAATTTTCGAAGGGAGAACTTTGTGTAACGTTCTCCCTTTATTTTTAGATTTGCTCAGACTTTCACAGCTGATGAAAGCAGAAAAAAAGTCCTCCTGACATACCCGGAAAACGCTACCGTTAGCGTTGCCCTGTCCATGCGGAAGCGTTGACCATTTCTACCCATAGCGTCGGTCGGTCTTACCGCAAGCGTTTTTCAAGTCTTCCATAAAGCCGGACAAAGCTCAGGCAATCCCCTCCCCAGCCATACACCATTTACTCTATCTTCCTGTTAATCCGACACTTTTTGCAGGGCATACAGAATAAAAAATATACATTTATGTTGCATAACATAACCGGGAAATACACAACGAATTATTTTAAGTGTTACTTTTACACCATAAATAAAAAAACAAGTAAAACAAAGAAAAATACAAGTTATGGAAAACATGAGAAAATCACTTTTGGGTATGAGCGCAGCTCTCATCTTATTTAGCGGATGTGCGCAAAAGCAAGAACAATCTACGCTGACTTTATCGGGCTTGAATCCCGCCAATTTTGAAACAATGGTAGATGGCACGAAACCGGTAAAGCTCTATACGCTGAAGAATCATCAAGGAATGGAAGTGTGTGTGACAAACTTCGGAGGACGCTTGGTTTCAATCATGGTTCCCGACAGAAATGGGAACATGACCGATGTGGTTTTAGGCTTCGACAGCATAGCTGATTACCAAAACATACCAAGTGATTTCGGTGCAGCCATCGGGCGCTATGCCAACCGAATCAATCAAGGAAGAATTACGATAGACGGTACTACTTATCAGCTTCCGCAGAACAACTACGGTCACTGCCTGCACGGTGGTCCTACGGGATGGCAATATCAGGTATATGAAGCCAACCAGACCAATGACAGCACCATCATACTGACCATGAAATCGCCGGACGGAGACAACAACTTCCCCGGAAACGTTACGGCAAACGTAACCTATACGCTTACGGCCGATAATGCCATCGACATCAAATACGATGCCACAACGGATAAGAAAACGGTTATTAACATGACCAACCACTCTTATTTCAACCTGAACGGCAACCCGTCGGTACCGGCAATCGACCATGTTTTATACATTGCAGCCGACAGCATCACTCCGGTAGACAGCACGTTTATGACCGACGGCACTATGATGGCTGTTAAAGGTACTCCGTTCGACTTCAATACTCCCAAACCGATTGCTCCCGACGTGACTAACTTTGACAACGAACAGGTGAAATTCGGAAATGGTTTCGACCATAACTGGGTACTAAATACCAAAGGCGACATTAACAAGGTGGCAGCCAAACTGACGGGTCTGACTACGGGCATCACACTGGAAGTATATACCGACGAACCGGGTATCCAAGTTTACACCGGCAACTTCCTCGACGGTACTGTAAAAGGAAAGAAAGGCATCGCTTATCCGCAACGTGCATCCGTTTGTTTGGAAACGCAGCACTATCCTGACAGCCCCAACAAAGCACACTGGCCTTCAGTTGTGTTAGAACCGGGACAAACGTACCACAGCCACTGTATCTTTAAATTCGGTGTAGAGAAATAAAAATCTGTACCGAAAAACAATTACACTATATGACTGCATATTATAAACAAAATCCGAAATTTTATGTCGGAATCGATTGCATCATTTTCGGCTTCGATAAAGGAGAACTCAACCTGCTTTTATTGAAACGGAACTTTGAGCCGGCAAAAGGGAAATGGTCGCTCATGGGCGGCTTCATACAAGAAAACGAAAGTGCGGACGATGCAGCCAAACGTGTATTAAGTGAATTGACCGGTCTGGAAAATGTTTACATGGAACAAATCGGCGCATTCGGTGAAGTAGACCGCGACCCGGGAGAACGAGTAATCTCACTGGCATATTATGCGCTGATAAACATCAATGAATACGACCGCGAATTAGTTCAGCAGCATAATGCCTATTGGGTAAATATAAACGAACTTCCTGACTTGATATTCGACCATTCGGAGATGGTGGCAAAAGCCCGGACGCGCATGAAACACAAAGCATCGAGAGCGCCCATTGGCTTCAACTTGCTGCCTGAGTTATTTACCCTGTCGCAACTGCAAAGCTTGTATGAAGCCATATATGGCGAGCCAATGGACAAGCGGAATTTCCGCAAACGAATCGCCGACATGGGATTCATTGAAAAAACAGATAAAATAGATAAAACAGGATCTCGCAGAGGAGCTTATCTTTATAAATTCAATGATAAGTCTTATCAAAAAGACCCGAAATTCAAACTTTAGAAGAGTATGTTAGAAGCATTGAAAGAAAAAGTATTCCATGCCAATTTGGATTTGGTTAAGCATGGACTGGTGATTTTCACGTGGGGAAACGTTTCCGGCATTGACCGCGAAAGTGGTTTGGTGGTAATCAAGCCCAGTGGTGTATCTTACGACGAGATGAAGGCAGAAGATATGGTAGTAGTGGACCTTGAAGGAAATGTAGTAGAGGGTAACCTGCGCCCGTCAAGCGACACCCCCACCCACTTGGTACTCTACAAGGCTTTCCCCGAAATAGGAGGCGTTGTTCATACTCACTCAACTTACGCCACGGCTTGGGCTCAGGCAGGAATCGATTTGCCTAACATCGGTACTACACATGCCGATTATTTCCACGAAGCCATCCCCTGCACGGCAGACATGACCGAAGCTGAAGTAAAAGGCGAATACGAATTAGAAACCGGAAACGTAATCGTAAAACGTTTCGAAGGTATCAATCCGGTACATACGCCGGGGGTTTTAGTAAAGAACCACGGTCCTTTCGCTTGGGGAAAAGATGCTCACGACGCTGTTCACAATGCCGTTGTCATGGAACAGGTAGCCAAGATGGCAAGCATTGCATACACTGTTAATCCGCATCTCACCATGAATCCGCTGCTGATTGAGAAACACTTCAGCCGCAAACATGGTCCTAATGCTTATTACGGACAAAAGAAATAACTCTTATAATTATCAACCCATCAAAAATTAAACAACCATGAACACATTCAATCAGTATGAAGTTTGGTTCGTAACCGGAGCACAGCTCCTTTACGGAGGCGATGCTGTCATCGCGGTAGACGCACATAGTAATGAAATGGTAGCAGGCTTGAACGCCAGCGGCAATCTGCCTGTAAAAGTTGTATATAAAGGTACTGCAAACTCTTCGAAAGAAGTAGAAGCTGTATTCAAAGCTGCAAACAATGACGAGAAATGTATCGGTGTCATCACATGGATGCACACTTTCTCACCTGCCAAAATGTGGATTCACGGATTACAACAGTTGAAAAAGCCGTTGCTCCACCTCCACACTCAATTCAACAAAGAAATTCCATGGGATACAATGGACATGGACTTCATGAACCTGAACCAGTCGGCTCATGGCGACCGTGAATTCGGACATATCTGTACCCGTATGCGTATCCGTCGTAAAGTAGTGGTAGGTTACTGGCAGGATGCAGATACCCAACACAAGATTGCGGTATGGATGCGTGTTTGTGCAGCTTGGGCAGACGCTCAAGACATGTTAATCATCCGCTTCGGCGACCAGATGAACAACGTAGCCGTAACCGATGGCGACAAAGTGGAAGCTGAACAGCGTATGGGATACCACGTTGACTACTGTCCGGTAAGCGAACTGATGGAATATCACAAACAGGTGAAAGATGAAGAAGTAGACGCTTTGGTTCAGACTTACTTCAACGAATATGACCACGACGCGGAGGTAGAAGACAAATCAACCGAAGCTTATCAGAAGATTTGGAATGCAGCCAAAGCCGAACTTGCTCTGCGTGCCATTCTGAAAGCTAAAGGTGCGAAAGGATTTACTACCAACTTCGACGACCTCGGACAGACAGACGGCAGCCACTTCGACCAGATTCCGGGATTGGCTTCTCAACGTCTGATGGCAGACGGTTACGGATTTGGCGCAGAAGGCGACTGGAAATCGGCTGCTCTCTACCGCTCGGTATGGGTTATGAATCAAGGTTTGCCCAATGGATGTTCATTCTTGGAAGACTATACTTTGAATTTCAACGGCGAACAGAGTGCCATTCTTCAAGCTCACATGTTGGAAGTATGTCCGCTTATCGCAGCCAAGAAGCCTCGCTTGGAGGTTCACTTCCTCGGAATCGGTATCCGCAAGAGCCAGACCGCACGCCTTGTATTTACATCTAAGACCGGAAAAGGATGTACAGCTACGGTGGTTGACTTGGGTAATCGCTTCCGCCTGATTGTAAACGACGTAGAATGTATCGAGCCGAAACCGCTGCCCAAACTGCCTGTGGCTTCAGCTTTGTGGATTCCGATGCCTAACTTCGAAGTCGGTGCCGGAGCATGGATTCTTGCCGGAGGTACTCACCACTCTTGTTTCTCTTACGACTTGACGGCTGAATACTGGGAAGACTATGCCGAAATTGCCGGAATCGAAATGGTACACATCAACAAAGATACCACTATCGGCGAGTTTAAGAAAGAACTCCGCATGAACGAAGTTTACTACATGCTGAATAAGGCTCTTTGCTAATTTTAATTTATTAGCTTCTGTCTGAAGATTAAAAGTGCTCGGCGAGCCTATCGCCGGCAGCACTTTTAATTTCCTCTCTTTTCCATTCTTTATATCATACCTTAAATTACCGTTTTAACATGAAATTAGATGCAAAGTCAACCATCGAAACAGGAAAAGCCATTCTTGGTATTGAGTTCGGCTCTACCCGAATCAAGGCTGTTTTGATTGACCAAGAAAACAAACCGATAGCGCAAGGAAGCCACAACTGGGAAAACCAGTTGGTCGATGGACTTTGGACGTATAGTATCGACGCTATCTGGCACGGGCTGCAAGACTGCTACGCCGACCTCCGCGCTAACGTAAAACAACAGTACGACACTGAAATAGAAACGCTCTCGGCCATAGGCATCAGTGCCATGATGCATGGTTACATGGCTTTCAACGACAAAGAAGAAATTCTGGTTCCGTTCCGTACATGGAGAAACACCAATACGGCTCAGGCCGCTGCCGAACTATCCGAACTATTTGTTTACAATATTCCTCTAAGATGGAGCATTTCTCATCTTTATCAGGCTATCTTGAACAATGAAGAACACGTAAAAGACATCACTTTCCTGACCACACTTGCCGGATATGTTCACTGGCAAATAACGGGCGAAAAGGTATTGGGCATCGGCGACGCATCGGGTATGCTTCCCATCGACCCCAACACGAAGAACTATTCTGCCGAAATGGTTGCCAAGTTTGACAAGCTAATCGCGCCGAAAGGATACAGCTGGACGCTGACAGACATTCTGCCGAAAGTTTTGCTGGCAGGCGAAAACGCCGGATCACTTACTGCTGAAGGAGCCAAGAAGCTGGACGTATCAGGTCATTTGAAAGCCGGCGTACCGGTTTGTCCGCCCGAAGGAGACGCCGGAACCGGAATGGTGGCAACCAATGCCGTAAAACAGCGTACGGGTAATGTTTCTGCCGGAACGTCTTCATTCTCTATGATTGTACTGGAGAAAGAGCTGTCGAAACCTTACGAAATGATAGATATGGTTACCACCCCCGACGGCAGCCTTGTAGCAATGGTACACTGCAATAACTGTACTTCCGACCTCAATGCGTGGGTGAACCTGTTCAAAGAATACCAAGAACTGTTGGGCATTCCGGTAGACATGAACGAAATATACGGAAAACTTTATAACCATGCGCTCGAAGGAGATACCGATTGCGGCGGACTGATTTCGTACAACTACATTTCGGGAGAACCGGTGACAGGACTGGAAGACGGACGCCCGCTGTTCATCCGCTCGGCTAACGACAAGTTTAATCTCGCCAACTTCATGCGCGCCCACTTATATGCTTCGGTTGGGGTGCTGAAAATAGGAAACGATATTCTTTTCAAAGAAGAAAAGATTAAAGTAGACAGAATTACCGGACACGGAGGTTTGTTTAAGACCAAAGGCGTAGGTCAGAGAATCTTAGCGGCAGCCATCGACTCTCCCATCTCTGTAATGGAGACGGCAGGTGAAGGCGGCGCATGGGGCATCGCCTTGCTGGGTTCTTACCTTGTAAACAACCCGAAAAAACTGTCGCTTGCCGACTTCTTGGATGAGAACGTATTTGCCGGCGATGTGGGCGTTGAAATCAAGCCGACGGCTGAAGACGTGGCTGGATTTAATGCTTATATAGAACACTATAAAGCAGGTCTGCCCATCGAGGAAGCTGCCGTTAAATACAAAAAATAAAGGACACCCGGAGAGCCGTTAAAATCCGGCCTACAACCGCTTCTGAAGCCCCTGAAAACACTACCCATAGAACCGGGCAATTCTACCGCATGGGATGACCAACGCTAACGGTAGCGTTTTCGGGAGGAAACCGACGGACGGAAACTCCCCGAAAAGAAGCGGTCAGCAAGGCTTTAGACAGGCTCTTACGGCACAAGTGAATGAAAAACACAAGAAAATACATCATTCACGCTGCTTTTATAAGCATAATAAATTATCTTTGTCCGATTTTTTAATAAAACAAGCGGCCGTTAGTCCGCTTTATGTAGCATTCAAAATCAATTTTTATCAATATGAACAGCAAACAAGTAATGGACCACGCAGCTGACAACATCCGCATTTTGGCTGCTTCTATGGTTGAAAAAGCGAAATCCGGACATCCGGGCGGTGCAATGGGCGGTGCAGACTTTATCAACGTCTTGTATGCAGAATACCTGCAATACGATCCCCAAAATCCAACATGGGAAGGACGCGACCGTTTTTTCCTCGACCCGGGTCACATGGCTCCGATGTTATATTCGCAATTAGCCTTAATCGGCAAATTCAGCATTGACGAATTAAAACAATTACGTCAATGGGGCTCTCCTACTCCGGGACATCCTGAAGTAGACGTAAAACGCGGCATAGAAAATACTTCCGGCCCGCTGGGACAAGGACACATCTTTGCCGTAGGAGCTGCTATCGCTGCAAAATTCTTAGCTGCGCGTACCGGTAACCCGACATTTGCTAAAGAAACCATCTACGCATATATTTCCGACGGAGGAATCCAAGAAGAAATTTCTCAGGGTGGCGGACGTATTGCCGGATGCTTGGGACTGGATAACCTTGTTATGTTCTACGACTCAAACGACATTCAGTTGTCTACCGAAACCAGTGCGGTCACTACCGAAGATACAGCCATGAAGTATCGTTCATGGGGATGGAACGTTATCGAAATCAACGGTAATGACTGCCAGCAGATTCGCGAAGCGTTAGACGCAGCAAAAGCTGAAAGCAAACGTCCTACGCTAATCATCGGTAAATGTATCATGGGTAAAGGCGCTCGCAAAGACGACAACAGCTCTTACGAACACAACTGTAAGACACACGGTGCGCCGCTGGGAGGAGATGCTTACAAGAACACCATGATTAACTTGGGAGCAGACCCCGAAAACCCGTTCGTTATCTTCGACGACGTAAAAGAAATGTATGCGAAACGTGCCGAAGAGCTGAAAGCCATCGTTGCCGCACGCCATGAAGAAGAAAACGCATGGGCTGCTGCCAATCCGGAAAAGGCTGCCCAACTGAAAGAATGGTTCAGCGGAGCTGCACCGAAAATCGACTGGACAAGCGTACAACAAAAAGCCAACGATGCTACCCGTAACGCTTCGGCAGCGGTACTCGGCGTATTGGCAGAACAGGTTCCGAACATGATTTGTGCATCGGCAGACTTGTCGAACTCAGACAAGACCGACGGTTTCTTGAAAAAGACACATGCGTTTGTAAACGGAGACTTCAGCGGTGCATTCTTCCAAGCCGGAGTAGCCGAACTGACTATGGCTTGCTGCTGCATCGGTATGACGCTCCACGGAGGCGTTATCGCTGCCTGCGGTACATTCTTCGTATTCTCTGATTATATGAAACCTGCCATACGTATGGCTGCGTTGATGCAACTTCCGGTTAAGTTCATTTGGACGCACGATGCGTTCCGCGTGGGCGAAGATGGTCCTACCCACGAACCGGTAGAACAGGAAGCACAAATCCGACTGATGGAAAAACTGAAGAACCATCACGGAAAGAACTCAATGTTGGTATTGCGTCCTGCCGATGCTGAAGAAACCACGGTTTGCTGGAAGCTGGCTATGGAGAACGTCGATACTCCGTCGGCTCTAATCTTGTCTCGCCAGAACATCACCATGCTTCCCGCCGGAACAGATTACAGTCAGGCTGCCAAAGGTGCCTACATCGTAGCCGGTTCTGACGAAAATCCGGATGTAATTCTGGTTGCTTCCGGTTCTGAAGTTTCTACCCTCGCCGCAGGTGCCGAATTGCTCCACAAAGACGGTATAAAGACCCGCATCGTTTCTGTTCCGTCGGAAGGACTGTTCCGCAGCCAAAGCAAGGAATACCAAGAAAGCATCATCCCTGCCGGAGCAAAAGTTTTCGGACTGACAGCCGGACTGCCTGTCAACTTACAGGGACTGGTAGGAGCTAACGGTAAGATATGGGGATTGGAATCGTTCGGATTCTCTGCTCCGTACAAGGTATTGGACGAAAAATTAGGATTCACTGCCGAAAATGTGTATAACCAAGTAAAAGCAATGCTCTAATGAAAACGATAGGATTGGCATCCGACCACGCGGGATTTGAACTGAAACAGTATGTGAAACAATGGCTGGAAGCAAAAGGATGGGAATATAAGGACTTCGGTACTTATACGAACGAAAGTTGCGACTATCCCGATTATGCTCATCCGCTGGCCCTCGCCGTTGAAGCCGGAGAGTGCTATCCCGGTATTGCCATCTGCGGAAGCGGAGAAGGTATCGGCATCACACTGAACAAACATCAGGGCATCCGCGCCGCATTATGTTGGATGCCTGAAATAGCCCATCTTGCCCGCCAGCATAACGATGCAAACGTACTGGTTATGCCGGGACGTTTCATCACTACCGAAACGGCTGACAAGATTATGACAGAATTTTTTAATACGCAGTTTGAAGGCGGACGCCATCAGAAGCGTATCGACAAGATTCCCGTCAAATAAAATTCTATCTTAAAATACTTAAAAAAGAGAAGTTCAAAAGAGCTTCTCTTTTTTTATCGCTATATTTGTCTGTCATTTATCTGAAAACAGTAAAAACCTATTTAATAAAATAAGAAACCATGAAAAAAGTTCTGTTTATTTTACTGGCATGTATGCCCCTCTTCCTTTCTGCAAAGGATAAAAAAGACAATTCCAATCCAAAATATTTGGCGGGAGCCGTTACGCTGACCGATGGAAAAGTAACTTTCAACTATGAGCTAAAAGCTCCGGCTCTTTCGCAAAAAGAAATCTATACGCAGATGCTAAATTGGGCTAACGAACGCTTTAAACCCGAAGGCGACCTGCAAAGCCGGGTAGTGTATTCGAATGAGGAAAAAGGCGAAATCGCAGCTACGGCAGAAGAATATATCGTGTTTTCTTCTTCGGCTCTTTCTTTAGACCGTACACGCATCTATTATCAACTTTTCATTTATCCCAAACAGGGGGCTTGCAACATGGAAATGACGCGCATACGTTACTGGTATGACGAGAACCGAGACGGCGGAGAACGTTACACAGCCGAGGAATGGATTACCGACGATATGGCGCTAAACAAAAAGAAAACCAAACTGGCTCCTATTTGCGGCAAGTTCCGCAGAGAAACCATCGACTTAAAGGATGAACTGTTCAAATCGGCAGCCGAAGCTTTAGGTGTTCATGCCTTAAATGCCCCCCAAACGGTTCCTGCCGCAACTTTACAACCGGCAACACCTGCTGTTGTTCCGTCGACCGGAGGAGAACTGAAAAACATTACATTTGAACAACTTCCTGAAAACCTAAGCGAAATTGCCGCTTCGGGAAGAATCACGCTTACTGCAAACGATGAAGAAATTGACTTGAAAGCGGATAACTGGGGAGGATTTGGAAAGTTGTTTAACAAGAACGTAGCTTATCTCTTGGTTGACCAAAACCGTATAGCCATCAATGCCGTTATGGAGCATAGCGATACTTATCAGATTTCATTCTACACGGAAGGAAGCACCCAGCCCGGCGTGGTTATCGAATGTAAGAAGTCGATGGCACAAAAAATGTCTGCCGACGAACTGAAGTCGCTCAACCAATCAATTGATACAACGAAATCGTACACCATGTACATGGGAGAAATTACAAATGTTCAGATGAGATAAAGGCTGAACACCCATAAAACGCAAGCCCATGTCTTAGAGAAAACTATTGGTAGTTTCACCTAACACATGGGCTTGTTTATGTAAACGCATCCCATAGAAAATCGGGCTGCTATTCGTGGCTGCTGTAATACTTCATAAACTGCGTACGCTCGAACGGTGTAGCGTCTTCTTTGGCATTCAGTTTTCCTTTAAATTGAGACAACGATTCGTAACCTTTTCTCTCCATCCAGCAACCGAGTTCTTGCTTCAGTTTTTCAATTTCCTGTTCACCGCGTTCGTAAATCAAGCTGCACACTTCTACGGCAGCAGCTCCTGCCAAAATCGATTTGACGACATCCGTCCCGCTATGCACACCTCCCGAAACGGCATAGTCAACCTGCGGCACTTTAGCCGAAGCGATAGCCGTCCACCGGATTTTGTCGGCAAGTTCGGTAGGCGAACTCATAACATTGGAAGTAGTAAACGAAAGATGTTCCGTATCAATATCCGGACGATAAAGGCGATTAAACAAAACGATACCGTCTGCTCCGTTTGCATGAAGTTGCTCTATCAATGATACCGGATTAGTGAAATTACTACCCAGCTTCATAATCACCGGAATATTCACTGCCGATTTTACGCGGCGCAAAATATTGACATGGCGCTGCTCAAAACTTCCATACTGATAATCTTTGTCTGTCTGCAAAGACAGTATGTTTATCTCAACAGCGTCGGCACCCGCCTGTTCCATCAGTTGCGCAAAGTCAGTCCACTCGCTGTCGGTATAACAATTAATGCTGGCAATGACTGGAATACGGCATACCTTTTTTGCTTCCTTTATCAAATGAATATGCTCATTCAGCGCATGAGAACGCACATACACACTGAGATAATCATCTGCTTCCGATGCCCCATATCCCTGCATACTGCCTATTTGCATCGAAATCTGTTCTTCAAAAACAGACTTCAAGACCACGGCTCCTGCTCCGGCAGCTTCCAGTCGACGGATTTTATCAACGCTGTCTGTAAGCCCCGAACTGCTTACAATGATGGGGTTCGCCAAAGTCAGTCCGGCGAAATTCGTTGCAATTTGTATCATAGCTATAAATTTAATAGTTCCTTTCCCCGAAAATCTTACTGCCTACACGCACCAGTGTGCTACCTGCCTTCACAGCCAACGGATAATCGTGTGACATTCCCATCGAGATTTCCCGAAAATCGCTGCTGCCGCTGAAATAGGTCTCTTTCAATTCACCGAAAAAGCGATGGAGCGATTCAAACTCGCGAGTAATCTGATGTTCATCTTCCGTATTCGTAGCCATCCCCATAACACCTTGAATAGAAACATGGCTTAACGTCTGCCAACTTCCTTCAGCAAGCATAGCCCGACAGCTATCAAACGTAAAGCCATATTTGCTTTCTTCCTGAGCGATATGAATTTCGAGCAGACAAGGGATGATACGCCCTACTTTTGCCGCCTGCTTATCTATTTCGGCAAGCAGTTTATAAGAGTCCACGGCATGAATCATGGAAATAAAAGGCGCGATATACTTCACCTTATTAGTCTGTAAATGCCCGATAAAATGCCATTCGATATCCGCAGGCAGAGAGGTGTGTTTCTCTACCAGTTCCTGCACCTTGCTTTCACCAAAAATGCGCTGCCCGGCAGCATACGCAACTTCGATGGCTTCGTTAGGATGAAATTTGGATACGGCAACCAAGCGTACTCCCTCAGGAAGTTCCGCCCGGACAGCCTTAATGTTAGTTTCAATATCCATAATAAATTTTATATTTATCGGTTACCCGCTTCGGCAAATTCGGGTTTCATATCAGGTTCCGCCGAATACGGATATACATCCATAATTGCTGTTTCGGCTATGGAAGCAATGCTGTAATCTGCCATTGTTCCTTTCATGCCTTCGTCCAGCTTCTTAACCGCATCGCGCAAGTCGGCTGCCTGTACCAACACATTGGTAGCCGTTTTCTTTTCCGCACCACTCTTTTCGTCGAGCGTAATGAAATACAGCTTACATTTAAACCAACGGTCGGCGGCATCTTCTTCACACGGAAACAGCTCGCTGTAATTGGCGCGCTTGATATCTGCCACGGTAAATTCTCCGCTGATAAACGGGGTAATCTCCTCGATTATACGCGATTCTGCCTCGGTAAAACTAAGCGCATCCACCAAATAGGGTTCCGTTACTTTCTTATTCATTCCGTTTTCTGCTACTTTCTCGTAACGGATTTTACATTCAAACCAATTATGCATCATAATCGTCAAACAATCTTTTTATTAAAAATAATTAATTATTAATGCAAAGATACACGATTTTTTGAATTACTCTCTCAATTTACACCGATTCTGTTGCATAAACTCTTGAATCATATCGCTGTAATCTCCTTTGATGAGGATATGGTGATTTCCCAGCGGATTCCGCAGAAAATAATCGGCAGGCTTATCGAGCTTTATACGGAACTGTGTGCGCGAAGTGGAAACATAGTTCGTGTTTTCTGTAAGATATCCTCCCGACACGTAATATTCGTCTAAACACTCGCCTCCGCACTTAAACAGCGTAACATTTCCTTCGTGCATGATTCCCTGAATGGCTATCCCCTCTTCGGTATCAAAATGGTTGCGGATGATGAAACTGTCTACCATTTTCGTGCCGATGGTGTCATGAGCTATCAGAATCTCGTTTTTCTGAACGTCAATAAATGCCGGATTTGCAATAAACCCGCATTGCCCGGTCAGCACTTTCACCATCAGCATGGTCATAATCGCCTGCAAGTCGCCCTCGCTTCCGGCAGGGATGCCGTCATCGTTCAGCAACGATACTGCCAGACATCCGGTGGTGTGCAAGTCTTGGATGAGCGAAAAGCTGGACAGCGTCAGTGCATCCAGATCACGTTCTTTGCAAACCCGCCTTACGGCACGATACAGCCGCATGTCGCGCAGCAAATCTTCGGGTGTGGAGTCTTGACATGCCTGCGCACGGGCAACTACCTGAGATGCCTCAACCCCCACTTCCTCCTCCGTAATTTCGTAAAAATATTTATATACGTCCTCCATCGGAATATCAACATACGTCACTCCCCATCTCCGGTTCGCCAACAAGTAATCTGCATGGCTCGACACCAGCCACGGAGCAGGCGTTCCGATAAGCCCGATACGTTTTCCTTTCAACTTACGCTTGGCGGCAAAAGCCTTATGGTGAAACAATACCTGTTTTACCATTTCGAATACTGTTCCGTGGATAATCCGGGCACGCATGTCTTTCGACTTTACCCATGCCGCAATCTCAAGAGCAGCAGAAAGCGAGTTGTTCTGTCCATCGCTTAACAAAGTAATGGGATAAGGGAAAACGCTGAAATTACGAATCACGATATCAGAAACACAGCCATCTGCTATAAATGCCATTTTATATACATTCGACGGAATAGAGTCTACCTCTGTATAATGTATCAGGTGAAGCCTGAAGTGCTTCTCTAATTCTACAAAAAGAGCTTTATGACTTTCATAAATCTGTTCCGCCTTGTAACTTTTCGATGTAAATATAATTAAATAAAGTTCCATGATGATTGCTTATAGGGTTACGCCAACAAACATACGTTTTTTTTCTTAAATATCTCCGTAAAATGAAGTTTGATAACATAGATTTACGTTCTGTAAGATTCGGGAATGCACCCGCTTTGCGTTTTTATTCCATCTAAAAGTTGGCAGATTTATCGTTTCGCGCTATATTTGCAGTGAACTTATTTGAACTTTCTTGTCCGGCGAAAGCACAAGAAGAAATTCTCCGCCATATATCCCGAAAAACGCTACCGTTAGTGTTGTTCATCCTATGCGGTTGCGTTGACCGGTTCTACCCATAGGACTGACCGGTTCTACCGCAAGCGTTTTTCAAGCTCCGGACCAAACAGCGAAAGAGTTTATAATAAGCTCATTATCAACTAAAACACATTAGTGAAAACAAAATTAAAAATTTAATTATGCCGCAAATATCCATCAGAGGAAACGAAATGCCTGAGTCGCCTATTCGGAAATTAGCGCCTCTTGCTGAAGCTGCAAAAGAAAGGGGAATCCATGTTTATCACCTCAACATCGGTCAGCCGGACCTTCCTACTCCGCGAGCGGCCCTTGATGCGATTCGCAATATAAACCGCACGGTATTAGAATACAGCCCAAGTCAGGGTTACCGCAGTTATCGCGAAAAACTGGTAGGCTATTACGAAAAATACAATATCCATTTGAGCGCCGATGACATTATCATTACCACCGGCGGCTCGGAAGCTGTCTTGTTTGCGTTCCTGAGTTGCCTGAACCCGGGAGATGAAATCATCGTACCCGAACCGGCTTACGCCAACTACATGGCTTTTGCCATTTCAGCGGGAGCTGTGATTCGCACCGTAACAACAACCATCGAAGAGGGATTCTCACTGCCAAAGGTTGAAAAATTTGAAGAACTGATAAACGAACGGACCAAAGGCATTTTGATCTGCAACCCCAATAACCCTACGGGATACCTTTATACACGCCGCGAAATGAACCAAATCCGCGACCTTGTGAAGAAGTACGATTTGTTCCTTTTCTCCGATGAAGTATACCGTGAATTCATTTATACAGGGTCTCCCTATATATCTGCCTGCCATCTGGAAGGCATCGAACAAAACGTTGTGCTCATCGACTCGGTATCGAAACGCTATTCGGAGTGCGGTATCCGTATCGGTGCGCTGATTACAAAGAACTTGGAAGTACGCAAAGCGGTAATGAAGTTCTGCCAAGCCCGGTTGAGTCCTCCCCTTATCGGACAGATTGCGGCAGAAGCATCGTTAGACGAGCCGGCAGAATACTCACGCGAAACGTACGATGAATATGTAGAGCGGCGTAAATGCTTGATAGACGGGCTGAACCGTATTCCCGGCGTTTATTCTCCTATCCCGATGGGAGCTTTTTACACCGTGGCCAAACTGCCGGTAGATGACTGCGAGAAGTTCTGCGCATGGTGCCTGTCTGATTTCAACTACGAGGGAGAAACAATCATGATGGCTCCTGCAAGCGGATTTTATACCACACCCGGAGGCGGACGAAATGAAGTGCGCCTTGCTTACGTATTGCGGAAAGAAGACTTGATTCGCGCTCTTTTCGTATTAAGAAAAGCCCTCGAAGCCTATCCGGGAAGAGTAGACGACTGACCTGCTGAACAATGAATTGGAAGTTATTCATAGCCCGACGCATCTACAAAAGTAACGAAGAAGGGAGAAAAGTATCAAAGCCTGCCGTGCGTATCGCCACGGTAGGTATTGCCATCGGACTGGCGGTAATGATTGTCTCCGTTTCGGTAGTCATCGGATTCAAGCACCAAGTGCGTAATAAAGTCGTAGGAATGGGAGGCGATATCATCGTATCCAGCATTGACGGCGCCCAACTTTACCAAATGACCCCCATCGTAGGAAACGACAGCTTGATGGATATAATCAACCGAATGCCCGAAATATCCCATACACAACGATATTCCGTCAAGCCGGGCATGATTATGACTTCCGACAATTTTCAAGGAATGATGCTGAAAGGAGTGGCACAGGAATACGACCGGACATTCTTACAGAAACATTTACTTGAGGGAGAAATACCCACTTTTACTGATTCTGCCGCCAGTAACCGAGTGTTGGTTTCACGCTCCGTGGCAGACAAGTTATCGCTCAAGGTGGGCGATAAGCTCTATACGTATTACATCGAAAACAATATACGGGCACGCCGGCTAACGGTAAGCGGAATTTATCAAACAAACTTCTCTTATTTCGACGACCTTTTCTTGATAACCGACCTTTACACTGTAAACCGGCTGAACGGATGGAAACCGGAACAGGTAGGCGGCATTGAAATAACGGTAAAAGATTATAGTCAATTAACCCAAGCGAACGATTGCATCCGCTCGTCGATAAACGACCAAACAGACCGATACGGAGAAATCTACTGCTCGCGTACGTCGGAAGAAATCTATCCGCAAATATTCGATTGGCTCAACTTACTCGACATTAATATATGGGTAATCCTTATACTCATGACGGGGGTAGCCGGATTTACCATGATATCCGGCTTGCTAATCATCATTTTAGAGCGTACCAACATGATAGGTGTATTAAAAGCGTTAGGCGCAGACAACGCTTCCATACGCAAGATTTTCCTATCGCTATCGGTATTTCTTATCGGACGAGGCATGATATGGGGAAACATCGTCGGCATATCCGTATGCCTCATCCAATATTACTTCCGTCCTTTCCGGCTCGACCCGGCAACATACTACGTAAGTACCGTGCCTATCGAATTGCATATAGGATGGTATTTGCTGATAAACATCGGCACGTTACTGATTTCCGTGTCTATGCTTATCGCACCCTCTTATCTGATAAGCCATATCCATCCTGCCAAATCCATCCGGTTCGAATAATCCGGGTTGGAAGCATCGGATTGCAAGCCCTGAAAACTACCCGATAAACCGACAAGCCTTCCGAATAGAACCATGAGGTTTATCCGCATGAAACAAGCAACACTAACGGTAGCGTTTTGAGGGAGAAACCGAGGGGTGTATCACGGCAAACAAATTACTTTATCGGAAAAATTAAACAGGTTCTTAGTTTTTCCATCTTCTCAGGTACAAAAATTATTCGTAACTTTGCAACCATATTTCAAATTACATAATAAATAAAGAAAAAGAATGGGTGGTTTTTTCGGAACAGTTACAAAAGCTGAATGCGTAACCGATTTATTCTACGGTACAGACTACAATTCCCATCTGGGAACGAAACGCGCAGGTATGGCAACATACGCCGAAGGCGAAGGCTTTATGCGCAAAATTCATAATCTGGAAAGTTCTTACTTCAGAACAAAATTCGAAGATGAACTCCCCGGTTTCAAAGGTAAGGCAGGTATCGGCATTATAAGTGATACCGACCCCCAACCTATCATGATCAACTCCCATTTGGGTAAGTTTGCCATTGTTACTGTGGCAAAAATCAACAACACAGACGAACTGGTTAAGGAACTGTTGGCTAACAACATGCACTTCTCGGAAATGAGCATGGGAAAAACCAACCAGACGGAGCTTATCGCGCTACTTATCGTACAGGGAAAAGATTTCGTGAGCGGCATTGAAAACGTATTCAACAAGATTAAGGGTTCATGCTCGATGCTGATTCTTACTGAAGACGGAATCATCGTGGCACGCGACAAATGGGGACGCACGCCTATCATCATCGGGAAAAAAGAAGGAGCTTACGCTGCTACCAGCGAATCAAGCAGCCTCCCGAACTTGGATTACGAGGTAGACCGCTACGTAGGTCCCGGAGAAATCATCCGTATGCGTGCCGATGGCTTGGAACAGCTTCGCAAACCGAACGACAAGATGCAAATTTGTTCTTTCTTATGGGTGTATTACGGTTTCCCCGTTTCATGCTACGAAGGCAGGAACGTAGAAGAAGTACGCTTCTTGAGCGGTTACAAAATGGGGCAGACCGACCAGTCGGAAGTAGACTGCACGTGTGGCATCCCCGATTCGGGTGTGGGTATGGCTTTAGGATATGCCGAAGGAAAAGGCATCCCCTATCATCGCGCCATAGCCAAGTATACTCCTACATGGCCGCGCAGCTTTACGCCGAGCAATCAAAGTATGCGCTCGCTCGTGGCTAAGATGAAGCTGATACCTAACCGGGCAATGCTGCAAGGCAAACGGCTTTTGTTCTGCGACGACTCGATAGTACGTGGAACTCAGTTGCGCGACAACGTAAAGATTCTCTATGATTACGGTGCAAAAGAAGTACACATGCGTATAGCTTGTCCGCCGCTGATTTACGGATGTCCGTTTATCGGGTTCACCTCTTCAAAAAGCGACATGGAACTGATAACACGGCGCATTATCAAAGAAATAGAAGGCGATGAAAATGCCAAGTTAGATAAATATGCCACGACTGATTCTCCTGAATACAAGGAGCTGGTTGAGCGTATACGTGCTCGGTTCGGACTGACCTCGTTACGTTTTAATTCGCTGGAAATATTGGTTGAATCCATCGGACTTCCAAAATGCAAGCTGTGCACCCACTGTTTTGACGGGTCAAGCTGTTTCTGACAAACATATTTCATATACCGAATAATCAAGCGTGGGGATGTAATCTCCGCGCTTTTTTATGCTCCAATACTTGGCAACAAACACACCTTACACCCGTCCCCACTTTTGCAACCCGGTTGTTAATATCCTGAAGGCGGTTCAACCAAATCAAAAATCACCTATCTTTGGCAGCAAATCTTATAAAAAATATCTGATTATGTCACATCTTCATCATCACACACACGAACACAATTTTGTTCCAAACTCACTGAGCGGAGTATTCGTTTTTTGCATTGTACTAAACCTTTTATTTGTCTTCACTGAAGCCGGAGTAGGTCTGACATACAATTCGTTAGGGTTACTATCCGATGCCGGACATAATTTGAGCGACGTATTCAGCCTGACGCTTTCACTGTTTGCCATCCGCATGGCAAAACGCCACGGAAACATCCACTTTACGTATGGCTATAAGAAAAGCACCATCTTGGTTTCGTTGGCAAATGCAATTATACTACTCGTTGCCGTAGGAGCCATCCTTATCGAGAGTATCTACAAATTACGTCATCCGGAAGAAATTTCGGGAGAAGCCATCTCATGGACGGCAGGAGTAGGAATCATTGTAAACGGAATAACCGCTTTGCTGCTTATGAAAAATCAGGGACATGATCTGAACGTAAAAGGAGCTTTCCTTCACATGGCTATGGACACACTCGTATCGGTAGGCGTAGTGGTATCGGGCATAATCATCACACTTACCGGATTTGTCATCATCGACACGCTCATCAGTCTGGTCATTGCACTCATCATTTTAGCTTCTACATGGAAATTGCTAAAAGAAAGCCTGTACTTGTCTTTAGACGCCGTACCTTCGAACATCAATATGAAACAAATAGAGAGTTCACTTTCCGACATTCCCGGATTAGAGGAATGGCATCATTTGCATGTATGGGCAGTCAGCACAACAGAAAACGCAGCCACCGTACATGCCGTAATCAAGGACTTAAAAGACATGGAAAACGTAAAACAGGCTTTGAAACAAGCATTACGTGAAAAGGGTATCCGGCATGTGACCGTAGAATGTGAGACGAAAGACTGCAAGTGTCGGGAGGAATCATGCTGTTAGAGAACAAAAGAAGAGTGCAGCGACGGGAAGTCTCTGCACTCTTCTTTTCTGTTTATCCAAGCTCTTTTTATTTCAACTTTACAAAAAGTTCGCCTTCTACTTCGCTTGTTTCAATTTTGTCTTCTCTCAACAACCAGCCTAATCCCAAAAAGAGGTCTTTATCGGCTTTCAGTTTAGCTGCTTTCTTAATCTGCTTTTGAGTTTTGCCTTCGTTTCCGTTTAGTGCTTCCCAGATTTTTCCGGCGATAACACCTGCTTTTTCTTCTAACATAATCTTTTGCTTTTATTTTAAGTATCAAATATTTGTGTCGTTGCAAAAGTAAAGAAAAAAAGATTCCGAAAGACGAAAAAGCGTAAAAAGTTTTCTTTATCCTATGCAGAAAGCCTTTACTTGTTACAATTTACCTTCGTTTTCTAAGAAATCGCCAAAAATCCGCGCTGCCGTTTCTACCATCCGCGGGCAAGGACGTTTAGCGTAATACTGGGGTGTACGGGCTTCGGGTGTCGATACGATAGGTTCTTTTTTTGAAAGTCCGAGCAGTTCGGAGCAACATAACGAACCGGTTTCTGCCTTAAACTTTCCCGCAAGTTCTTGCACCAATGCATAATTGGCGGCTTTGCTTGCACGGTCGGCACCCTCAAGGGCACATTTTTCCAATCCTGCCAAGAGAAACATTCCACATGCAGCTCCGCACGTTTCGCGCATACGTCCGATTCCTCCACCAAACGATGCTGAAATATGGCAGGCTTGCTCTTTTGAGAACCCATACAAATCGGCATAAGCAAGCACTACCGACTGTGAGCAATTATATCCTTCTTTAAAATAAGCTACCGCTTGCTGAATACGTTCTTCTTTTGTCATTTTGCTACATTATTTATTGGATTTCCTTCCTGATAGGCTTTCAGATTTGCAATGGCCTGATTCATCAAGCGGACGCGGGCTTCGTAGGTAGCCCAAGCAATATGTGGCGTAATGAAACAGTTCTCTACCCTCAACAAGGGATTATCCGCACGGGGCGGTTCGCTGGAAAGTACATCTACTCCGGCTGCTGCCAACGTACCTTTCCGGAGCGCATAAGCAAGGTCGCGCTCATTAACCAGTCCACCCCGTCCGGTATTGATAAGAATCGCCGTACGCTTCATCAAGCTCAGTCGACGGGCATTTACCATCTCCCGGGTATCGTCTGTCAGGGGGCAATGGAGACTCACGATGTCACACGAGGTGAACAATTCATCAACCGAACCACACTTACGTACCCCTGCAGGCAACTGAGAGGCTGCCTTGCTGGTATAAACAGATACCTCCATGCCAAAGCTCAAAGCAATGCGCGCCGTAGCTTGTCCCGTATTTCCGAAACCTACCAAACCTATTTTCTTTCCGTCCAATTCTTGCAAGGGCGTATTCCAGTAACAGAAATCGGTTTGTCCGCTCCACGCTCCGTTCCGGATTTCATGGGCATAATGTCCCACGCGCTGAGTAATATTCAGGATGTGTGCAAACACCATCTGAGCCACAGAATTGGTGCTATACGCCGGAATGTTTGTCACCACGATTCCGCGCTGGCGTGCAGCTTCCAAATCCACTACGTTATAGCCCGTAGCCAATACACCAATATATTTCAGCATCGGAAGTGCGTGGATGGCTTTCGCATCTAACACCACTTTGTTAGTCAACACAACTTCAGCTCCCGTAGAGCGCTCTACAACTTCTTCTGCCGCCGTACGGTCGTATACTATCACTTCGCCCATCGCTTTAAGCGACTGCCAAGATAAATCTCCCGGATTTAATGTATATCCGTCTAAAACTACTATCTTCATGTCAATATCTATTTGTGTTTTTCTATTCTTTAAATCTCTCTCCCCACAGGTTTATCATCCGTTCTTTCAGCTTGGCTTCTGCCGCATTGTCTTGTGCGTGCCAGAAACGAGCCTCACGGATGTCATCGGGCAAAAACTGTTGGTTTACGAAATTACCTTTATAATTATGTGCATACTTATAGTTATTTCCATACCCCAACTGCTTCATCAGTTTGGTAGGAGCATTACGCAGGTGAAGCGGAACAGGCAGATTTCCCGTCTGCCGCACCGTCTCTAGTGCCGAACCGATGCCCATGTATGCCGAATTGCTCTTCGGGCTGGTAGCCAGATAAACCGTAGCTTCAGCCAAAGGAATCCTTCCTTCGGGCCATCCGATTTTCATTACAGCATCGAAGGCGGCATTGGCAAGCAACAATGCGTTCGGGTTGGCAAGTCCGATGTCTTCCGATGCCGAAATCACCAGTCGCCGGGCTATGAAAGCAGGGTCTTCGCCCCCCTCCACCATGCGCGCCAGCCAGTAAAGTGCGCCGTCGGGGTCGCTTCCGCGAATAGACTTTATGAATGCCGAAATAATATCGTAGTGCATTTCGCCGTCTTTATCGTAAGCCAACGGATTTTGCTGCAAACGGTCTACTACCTTTTCATCGGTTATCACTATCGGATTGCCGCTGTCTGCCTCAACCACCAGCTCCAGAATGTTTAATAATTTCCGCGCATCGCCTCCCGAATAACGGAGCATGGCGTCGGTTTCTTTCAACTCGATATTTTTTTCTTTCAACACCGCGTCGCGCGTCAGGGCATGATGAAGCAACTCCAGCAAATCATCTTTCTCTAACGACTTCAACACATAGAGTTGGCAGCGCGACAGCAACGGGCGGATAACCTCAAACGAAGGATTCTCCGTAGTAGCACCTATCAACGTTACCACCCCGGTTTCTACTGCCCCCAACAAAGAATCTTGCTGCGATTTGCTGAAACGATGAATTTCGTCGATGAACAAAATCGGGCTTTGCTGCGAAAAAAAGCGGCTGTTACGCGCTTTCTCTATCACGTCGCGCACGTCTTTGACCCCTGAAGTCACCGCACTTAAAGTATAAAAAGGAGTTTCCAACTTATTGGCTATAATCTGTGCAAGCGTAGTTTTACCCACGCCCGGCGGACCCCACAGAATAAAAGAAGAGATACGCCCCGCGTCAATCATCTTACGCAAGACAGCCCCCTCGCCCACCAAATGTTTCTGACCGATATAATCGTCCAGCGTCTTCGGACGCATTCGCTCTGCCAATGGTTGTGCCATATAGATTCAATGATTAGTAATTACGAGAACAAAAATAACCATTTCTATCGGAATAAAAGGAAAAGTATAGGCATAAAAAAAGGCGCTTTTCACAAAGAGCCTTTTTTAAGTTTTCAATAGGTATTAGTTTTTTTTCTTAAGGTAAAAAGATTGTTTTCAGGATAACGACACAAAGATGCGGCGTTTTTTTCACCCAACCAAATAAAAAACCATGTCTTAAAACATGTTTTTCGTTTTTCTTTCATTTTTCTTTCGTTTGGGTTTCTTAACTACCACACGCCTTGTATCCCCACAAAGATAGAAATTTTTACTTAATATACGTATAATGGCTTATGTAAATTTTAATGAATACCTTCATTTAAGTGTTTTTCCTGATTTTACGAATCGACAAGCCCGAAAATGCTATGGGTAGCGTTCCTTATTTCATGCGGTAGAACTGCCTTGTTCTACCCATAGAACGACCCGGTCTTCCGAATAGAATTTTTCACGCCCGAAACCCGCCCGAAACAGCCTCAAGTTTTTCGGAAGAATCTTTCGCAGACACAGATTTTTTCGTATCTTGTCCCCACGAATCTTTAAAAAAACAACATCGCATGAACAGAATATGTCATCTTTTCGGAATCCGCTATCCGATTATACAAGGCGGAATGGTGTGGTGCAGCGGTTGGCGGCTGGCTTCCGCAGTAAGCAATGCGGGCGGACTGGGACTGCTGGGTGCGGGGTCGATGCATCCCGAAACACTGTGCGAACACATCCGTAAATGTAAGCAGGCCACCGACCAACCTTTCGGGGTAAACGTTCCGCTGATGTATCCCGAAATAGAAAGCATCATGAAAATCATCGTGGAGGAAGAAGTGCCCATTGTATTTACTTCGGCAGGAAATCCTAAAACTTGGACAGAATATTTACATAACGCCGGAATAAAAGTGGCGCATGTGGTTTCGTCGACCCGTTTTGCCTCCAAGTGCGAGGAGGCGGGAGTTGATGCCATCGTAGCCGAAGGGTTTGAAGCCGGCGGGCACAACGGACGCGAAGAAACCACCACGTTTTGCCTGATACCTGCCGTAAAACGGATGTGTACCGCTCCGCTGATTGCGGCGGGAGGCATCATGACGGGCGAAGGAATCCTTGCCGCCATGACGTTAGGAGCCGACGGCGTACAGATGGGCACGCGCTTTGCACTGACCGAAGAAAGCTCGGCACACTTCACGTTTAAAGACCGCTGCCTCCGACTGAACGAGGGCGACACGGTACTCACGCTGAAACAGCTCTCGCCCACCCGCCTGATAAAGAATGATTTCTATAAGCAAGTGGAAGAAGCCGAGCGCAAAGGGGCTTCTGCCGACGAGTTGCGCGAACTGCTGGGCAAAGGTCGTGCCAAGAAAGGTATCTTCGAAGGGGATATTTTTGAAGGAGAATTGGAAATCGGACAGGGAGCTTCGATGATTCACCGCCTGCAAAGCGTAGACGAGGTGATGAAAGAGTTGGTGGAAGATTATAACGCCGCGCTCCGGCGGACGCAGGAAACCTGTGCACTTTAACCGTACGGACACCGGTTCATGCAGGCTATCGCAGCGGATAATCTGCATGAATCTGCCTCCGGCAGTCTATACTTCTTTCCACAAACTTTGGGCTATCTCCTGCATGTCGTTGATAAGTTTACAGGTGTGGTATCCGTCCGCCACCGCATGGCTTACAAACACGGCGACAGGTAAAAGTATTTTCCCGCCTTCTTGGAAATACTTCCCGAACTTGATGAGCGGGAACAGCAAGGAACTCTCGGCATACGTATCTTGCGCAAATCCGGTAAAGCTCAGCCACGGCAGGCTGGATACGGGGCAGAAATTACGAGGTTGGTCGGGGCGTGCTTTTATTACGCCGGTAATGTTTCCGTATGTTCGGATGTCCGCCACAACCGTTTGATAAAAGGTATCAAAATCGTCCGAATAATCGCTCCATACATCCGTAAAGGTTTTGGTTTCATTATGGAACAGCGTGTAGCTGGGGACAACATACTCCCAATATCCCAATTCGCCTTTCTCATTAAAGCTCATGCGGAACTCTTTGTTGCGGTTCACGGCTCTCATGATAACGTACAGCATTACGGGGAAGAACTTGAGTCCGCGCTGCTTCTGCCCTTCTACCAGATGCGTGATGTCGAGATTCGCATTGAGCGTATATTTACACTTTATCCGAGAATAATAATAGTCGAAGTAAACGGCTCTCTCCCACGTACTTTTGTCTATCACATAAAACTCGGCTCCGGATGCGTGGCGCAATGTCTCGGAAGGCATCCACGTAACGATACCATCGACGGGATGCTGCTTTCTCCATTCCGTCAGTTCGGCATACGTGCGCACACCGCCTTCTATCACAGCCTGATAGTATTCAATGCCCATAATCTTTTCGGTGTCGGGCGTTTCGTACTTCAGGCGTAGGATTGCATCGCGCGTTTCTTCGGTCAGCACGGCAGCAATGCGTTCGGCAACCCTCTCAAAGTAACCGTCGTACGCCGAACCTTTCGGCATGTGTATCATATCAATCTGCCACAGTAACGCCTCATCGTCCTCGTACCACAGATGCCACTCGATGCAGGCTTCGGAAGTGTCAAGCAGGTTGGTGTATTCCATTTTCCGGATACGCGGACAAGCGGCAATCTGCATCACCGCCGCGAAACTCTTTTCGAGTGTCAAATCCTGCGAATAAACATGAAAGTCGATGTCGCGATGCTTCATCAGTAGTCCGAGCTTGAGCGACCCGACAAGATTGATTTCCGCTCCCGCCCCTCGCCATGCCTCGATGATTTGTGCATCCCGAATAATGCTCCAAGCCTTCTCCTGATTCTCTTTTGCTAAGGTTAGGTAATCTTTCATAACAGCAACACATTACAAAAACAATATTTATCCACAATACGTTTTCAGGCGTATGCTATACGCCCCTACATAAGTTAACTGCGAACATTCCTACAATAATAATTCAATCATTAACCTATCTTCTTATAGATTTCATTAATGTCCAATAAGACAGAACCTCGAAAATCAGAATCTCCTCCTTGAAGCATTTCTTTTTCTATTTCCGAATACTCTCCACAACATCCTGTATCTACCAAATCCGTATCGTAAAGAACCTTCAACTCGGGCAACAATTCTTTCGCTTGCAAATCCAACAAATCTTTAGTCATCAATCCAACAAGAATCCCATCGCAACACTCTTGCTTTTCCAAACGGCCGGCATAAAAAACAAGCACTTTTCGAAACCAATCAATCACTTCGCCACGGCGTTCAGGCTGGTAAAAAGGAATCAATGCCACGGCAGGAAAGATATGGTAACGCGCATACGAATAAAGTCCCGGTATCTGCAAATAAGCAAACAGCTCATCAAGGTGTTCTTTTCCTAACCGATAAAGAACATAAGTATAAATTTCACCTGCGATGTCACCAAAATGATAGTCATAATAATCTTCATTTTGACAAAGCGTTTCAAGAACAACAGGCAAACTTCTCGCATCTCCCAAAGCACCTAACAACAACAAACAGTGAATGATCACAGAAGCATATTCGGTATTCCATTGGCTTTCGGAAATTTGACCACAAGTACATCCTGTTTCATACAGTATAATCTGTTCTAAATCTATTCTTAATTCTTCATGAGGCAAAGCCAAAATCTTCTGAACAGTTGCTTCGGACAGCTTACATGCGTTTCTATGATCATAGAACAAAGATACCAGCCAATCGTTTTTCACCCTTATTACCGCCGGATATTCAGGATGACAATAAGAATATTTCTCTTCCGGTATCGAAGCAGTACGTTCCATCATTTTCTCCATATTCTCCAACCAATCCATTGAATCTTTGTATTCAGCATCCTCATCATTTACTATATAATGATAATTCCCCTTACCCAGATTCTTATCTAACAAAGGCAGATAACGATTCAATTCCAAACGATTATTTGCACAAAGGAAATGCTCACCGTTTTTACCATAATCGTATTCAATTAATGGAACATCTTCTGTATCTTCTTCCAAAAGATATTTTGTGAGTTCAAATGAATTAGAAGGTGTTATGCCCGCTTCTTCGGCAAAAGCTATTGCCCCGAATATCATATTGTGAGCTTCATTATAAGAGATTTTTTCTAAAGACTCGTTTCTTCTGAACCTTTCCAAAAGGTTATCATAATCAATTTTATCTATACTAAAATAATAATACGAATCTTTCAAACCGAGACAAAACGTATCAATCAAATATACCCCTATGGTATAAGTTTCTTTCACATGACGACGAACTACTAACACAATAGATTCTCCTACTTTTTCCCAATCAGAAGTCATGAAACAATCTTCAACTGGAAGCATACGGGCTTTCTGTCGGATATACTGTTCAGGAGTCAACTGTTTGCTTGCTTGTTGTTTTGCTTTTTTCATAAATAGACATATTATAGTTTACGGATAACTTTGCGGCAACGCTTCAATGCCTTATCGCTCACGGCGTGTTGCTTTGTGCCTCCTACCTCGATGGTGGAAATGACCTTGAATCCGCTCCACTTCAAGATTTCTTTTAACGCTTTGATAACGCCGCGCGTCTGATTAAAAAGGATATTAAAGGGGAACGGAGTGGTACAAGTGCTGACTAATATGGCTCGCTTTCCCTTGTGCAAAGGGATGGGGATTCCGCGCGGACTTTCACCCATCATGCCGTAGACAATGCGGTCGAACATCACTTTCAGTTGCCCGGGCATGTTTCCCCAATAACAGGGAGCACCTATCACCCATGCATCACATCCCTGTATCAATTCAAGCATCCGTTGGGCATCATCGTCCGGCAAAACACAAGCCAACTTTTTACGGCATACCATGCAACCCGTACAAGGCATTATGCGCAAATCGGCTACGCAGACTGAAGTTACCTTCATGCCACGGCTCTCGGCTTCTTCGCGCATCGCTTTCAACATGCGGGCTATATTACCGTTCCGACGCGGACTTCCGTTCAGTATCAGGATATTCATGCCTTTAACGAATGTAATGCCTTACAGAGCTGATCGGGACACGAAGTAAGTTTAGAACCGCACCGGATTCCTTCAAGGCGGGTTATCACTTCATCTACCTTCATACCCTTTACCAATGCTCCGATACCCTGCAAGTTTCCGTTACATCCGCCTGTAAAACAAACATTCTTTACTATACCGTTTTCAACTTCCACCTCAATGCTCTTGCTGCACGTTCCTTGAGTAGTATAATTTATCTTCATAGCTTTATAAAAAAATCAGGCACGAACTACGCACCTCACAGCGTATCTTTCTGAAAAGAAACCGTGTGAATCCGCGAAATCCGTGCCTGAGAATAATTATTTCAATACGATGATTATTCCTCTCCTTCGGGCTTCATATTCGTGTAAACCGTTTGAACGTCATCAAATTCTTCTAAACGTTCAATCATCTTGTTGATTGTTTCGCGCTGTTCTGCGGTTACATCTTTCAAGTCGTTGGGGATATAAGTAAATTCACCACCTACATCTTCGAAACCACATTCTTCCAAATGTTTCTGAATAGCGGCATAACTCTTCGGGTCACCGTAAATAGTGATTGTTCCTTCTTCGGTGTCCTCGTCGAATTCATCGTCTACGTTGTAGTCAATCAGGTCTAAAATCAGTTCTTCCATGTCGATTCCTTCTTTCTTCTTGAAGGTAAATACACATTTGTGGTCGAACAAGAAAGCCAATGATCCCGTAGTACCCAAGTTGCCTCCGAACTTGTTGAATACCGAACGAACATCTGCCACGGTACGTGTTGTGTTATCAGTCAATGTATCTACGAATACAGCCACACCGTGAGGTCCGTATCCTTCGTAAGTCATTCCTTTATACTCGCTCTGGTCTTTACCCATTGCGTTCTTGATGGCACGTTCGATGTTATCCTTCGGCATGTTTTCACGCTTACAGGTTGCGATAACCGAACGCAGCGTCGGATTGTTTTCCGGTTCCGGTCCGCCGGCTTTCACTGCGATTGCAATTTGTTTACCCAAACGTGTAAAGGTCTTTGCCATGTGACCCCATCTTTTCAACTTAGTAGCTTTTCTATATTCAAACGCTCTTCCCATTGGATTTATGTTTTAATAGTTATCTTGTTGATTATATTTATCTCAGTTTTGCGTCCAACTTGTTTTGCAGGTTGGTTATCAGTTTTTGCATGAACTTGTCGATTTGTTTGTCGTTCAGCGTAGCGTTTTCGTCCTGCAGCATGAAGCTAACTGCGTAGCTCTTCTTGCCTGCTTCAAGGTTTTTGCCTTCGTAAACGTCGAACAATTCAACAGATTTCAACAGTTTCTTATCGGTTTCGTAGGCTATCTTTTCGATTTCGGCAAACTGAACGTTTTTGTCTATCAGCAATGCCAAATCGCGTTTCACAGCCGGGAATTTAGATATTTCCTTATAGTAAACCGCATTTCCCTTGATGGCTTTCATCAGTTCCTTCCAGTTCAGGTCAGCATAATAAACTTCGTTATCAATGTCGAATGCTTTCAGAATCTTCTTACTTACCACACCAAACGTAGCGAGAAGTTTTCCGCCGCGCGTATGAACCGAAATGGCTACCGAATAAATATCGTTGGTCAGGTTTCCGAATACCAGTCCGCCGAAGTTTACTCCCAAACGGCGGAAAATATTCAGCACGTATGCTTTCAATTCGTATACCGAAGAATCTTCATTGGCATGTGCCCACGAGTTACTTACACGTTTTCCGGTAACCCAAAGTCCCATGTGAAGTTCTTCCGAGTAAGCGGCCAATACCTTTTCGGGATTCTTCTTTTCGGCATTGAAATGATAGCAGTTACCAAATTCGAAGAATTTCAGGTCGGCATTTTTACGATTGGCATTGTGGCAGATACTTTCAAGTCCGCCAAACAGCAACGTGGCGCGCATCACATTCAGGTCATTGCTCAACGGGTTCATCAGTCGCACCAGATTTTCCGGTTTGTAGCTCTCCAGACCTTCATAGTATGCAGCAGCCGTCAGTGAGTTATTCAATATTTCATTGAACCCGCAGCCTACCAACTGTTCGGATACCAAGTTCTGAAGTTTTACCGACTTATCTACTTCCCCCTTTACGCTCAGACTTGATTTCAACGTAGTAGGAATCTCTACATTATTATATCCATAGATACGGAGAATGTCTTCTACTACATCGCACGGACGCTGAACGTCAACGCGATAAGGAGGAACGAGCAATGAGAGTCCGCTTTCCGTTTCTTCTACAATCTTCATTTCCAGACTCCGCACGATGCTTTTCACCGTTTCTTTCGGAATTTCCTTACCAATCAAACCGTTCACATACTCAAACGGAAGTTCTACCGCGAAGTCGGCTATCGGGTTGGGGTAATTATCTTTTATTTCAGATGCAATTTCACCTCCGGCAAGTTCTTTCACCAGCAAGGCTGCTTCTTTCAAAGCATAAATACAGCCGTTGGGGTCGATACCGCGTTCGAAACGGAAAGATGAATCTGTGCTCAAACCATGACGGCGAGCCGTTTTACGCACCCATGTGGGATGGAAATATGCGCTTTCAAGGAATACATCCTTCGTTGCCTCGGTAGTACCCGAATCCAATCCGCCGAACACACCGCCGATACACATCGGTTCTTCGGCGTTGCAAATCATCAAATCGCGTTCAGACAATTTACGTTCCACTTCGTCTAATGTAACGAATTTTGTACCTTCTTCACACGTTCTTACCACGATTTTACCGCCTTTAATCTTGTCGGCATCGAAGCAGTGCATCGGCTGACCGTAGGCGTGAAGGATATAGTTGGTAATATCCACAATATTATTAATGGGGCGCACACCGATAAGGCGCAACTTGTTTTGCAACCATTCGGGACTTTCTTTTACCGTTACTCCCTTGATTGATACTCCGGCATAGCGCGGACATGCTTCCGTATTTTCAACCACCACGTCGATGTCCATGTCGTGATTATCCACCTTGAAAGCATCTACCGAAGGGCGTTTCAGTTCTGCCTGACGGCCGTTCTGGATAAGCCAAGCGTATAAGTCGCGCGCCACTCCGTAATGCGAACAGGCATCTGCACGGTTCGGTGTGATGTCTACCTCCAGTACATAATCGCTCTTGATGTTGTAATAATCTTTCGCCAGCGTACCCGGTGTCACATCGTCCGGCAGTACGATAATCCCCTCGTGGCTCGTACCCACGCCGATTTCGTCTTCTGCACAAATCATTCCGTTCGATTCTACTCCCCGGAGTTTTGATTTCTTAATCGTAAAACATTCATCGCCGTCATACAGTTTCGTGCCCAGCGTAGCCACTACCACTTTCTGTCCCGCAGCCACATTTGCCGCGCCGCAGACTATCTGTACAGGCTCTCCCTGCCCCAAGTCGACGGTAGTAATGTGCATGTGGTCTGAATTCGGGTGAGGTTCACACGTCAGCACTTTACCAATCACAAGTCCTTCCAAACCTCCTTTAATAGATTGAACTTCTTCCACGCTTCCTGTTTCCAAACCGATGGAAGTAAGTGCGGCTGCTGTTTCTTCAGGTGTCAAATCAAAATTGACATACTCTTTCAGCCAATTATAAGAGATATTCATATATGTATATTTTTATGTATTTCTACTGAATGATGCGCAAAGTTAATATAAATATTTGGGATATAAGAGAAAGGAAAAAGGTTTTTCGTGAAACTTGCCGGGCAAACTGCGTGAAATAAAACAAATGTGGGCGAAACGTCAGACACACGGAAGCGACATCTGTAAAACGTACACAAACATCTGTAATATATCTACATCCCATCTGCCGAAAACCGGCTACATTTGTGACAAAACCAAAAAAACAGACAGATGAAAAAAACATTATTTTTATTGTTGATTTTAGCAACGACTAACATTCAAGGAATTATGGCACAAGAAAAAATCACACAAACTGCCGGACACGTGCAGTTGGGAGAGTTCGCACCTAAATTTGCCGAACTGAATGATGATGTATTATTTGGAGAAGTATGGAACCGTCCGGGGCTGAGTCCGCACGACCGCAGCATGGTAACCATCGCAACCCTCATAGGAAAGGGAATTATTGATTCGTCGCTGACCCATCATTTGCAATTCGCAAAACAGAACGGTGTTACGCGCACGGAGATTTCGGAGATATTGACTCACATCGCGTTCTATGCCGGATGGCCTAACGCATGGGGGGCTTTCCGCTTGGCTAAAGATGTGTGGGCAGACGATGCCGCGGGAGATAACGGAAAGGCTACTTTCCAGCGCGAAATGATATTCCCCATCGGCGAACCGAACACGGCATACGCTCAATATTTCATCGGGAACAGTTACCTTGCCCGCGTATCGAGCGAACAGATTCCGTTTGCCAACGTTACTTTCGAGCCGGGCTGCCGCAATAACTGGCACATCCATCACGCCACGAAAGGCGGAGGTCAGATGCTGGTATGCGTAGCCGGTAAGGGTTGGTATCAGGAAGAAGGAAAGCCTGCCGTACAGATGCTTCCGGGCGATGTTATCCACATCCCCGCCAACGTGAAACACTGGCACGGGGCAGCAGCCGACAGTTGGTTTGCTCACCTCGCTTTCGAGATTCCGGGCGAGAATGCTTCCAACGAATGGCTGGAGCCTGTAACCGACGAAGAGTATAAAAAACTTTAACAAAAAGGACAGCCCGGATACAAGTCTTTTCGATACACTTGCGCCGGACTGTTTTTATCCAGATGAACCGAAAATCAGTCTGACAAACTCCGCGTAAAAACGCTACCGTTAGCATCACCCATTTCAAGCGGTAGCGTTTACCATTTCTACCCGTAGAACACACCCGTTCTACGGGTAGCGTTTTTTCAGGAATCGGAATGAAGCTAAGTACAAGAAAAACAGGCTATAAAAGATTTAACAATTCACACATCACCAAGTAGCGACAATCACCCTAAGTTTTTCCAGATAGATATTGAAATACATCCCATTGCCCCAGAATATCTGATAGAATCATTTGATTATTAAAGAAGAAATACTTACATTTGACACAACCAAAGACCAAGAAGCTATGAAGTTCAAAAAAGTTTTTATGCTGTCCTTATTATGTGCCGCTATGGGATTCACAGGTTGCGATGACGGCGACGGTCCCGATCCGGATACAATATGGGATATTTATCCGTTCGCTATCAATATCTACGTAACGGACAAACAGGGAAATGATTTGTTGAATCCGGAAACAGAAAACTCCATTGCCGACAATGGTATCAAGGCTATCTTCCGGGGAAATACGTATGAAAAAGATTCGACCGTGGCCGGTAATTCGAGAGCTCTTCTTGTCATCTTCTCCGGCTTGACCTCGTTTGAGTATAACGACACTTACGGATTGAGTTTCGGTGACTTTAATGGAGAAACTAATTTTGAGCGGGAAACCCTTGTATTGGATTGGAATGACGGGAGCAAACGAGATACCATCACATTCAGCCGCAGGTTCTGGTGGGAAAACCATGAACCGCAATCGGAAAATACTTTCTGGCTGAACGGAGTGGAGACGGAAGCCCCGATCCGGATTGTCAAATAGAGTTATCCGTACCGAAGCCTCCTCCTCAGCTATCTTTCTACCCGCGAAACGTTAAGGCGCAGTTACCGCTATCTTAATCACTCCGTCGAGTTTGTTCTCAAAGATTCGATAGGCTTCTTCTATCCGGTTCAAAGGAAAGCGGTGGGTGATGAGCGGACGGGTATCAATCTTTCCTGCCGCTATCAGACGAAGTATCTCGTCGCAACGGCAGCCATCTACCCCTCCGGTTTTAAAGACAAGGTTCTTTCCGTACATGTCCGGAAGGGGAAGCTGTTGCGGATGGTCGTAGAGTGCAACAATGGTTACGATGGCATTGGGGCGGGCACATTCCCACGCCAGACGGAAGGTTTCGTCCGTTCCCGCCACTTCCAGCACGCGGTCTGCTCCGCCATGATTGCTGTTTGCTTCTACAAATGACTTGCATTCTTCCGGTGTTACCACCAAGACGTTGGGATAATGCTCGCGAACGAAACGAATCCGTTCGGGCGACTTCTCGCACACAATGATGCGGCGGGGATGTTTCAGCATCACACACAGCAGGGTACAGATTCCCGTAGGCCCTGCACCGATAATCAATACCGTGTCTTCTGCCGTTATATCTGAAATGTCTGCTGCCCAATAGCCGGTAGCAAGTACATCGCCTACGAACAGTGCCTGCTCATCGGTCACCGAATCCGGGATGCGGTTCAAGCCCTGATTGGCATACGGCACTCTGACGTATTCAGCCTGTCCGCCGTCGATTCGGCAACCTAATGCCCAGCCTCCGTCGGGCAAAGTACAATTATTCACATAGCCGTGGCGACAGAAAAAGCATTCTCCGCAAAAGGTTTCCACGTTTACAGTCACACGGTCGCCGGGACGAACCGAAGTGACATCCGCTCCTACCTGCTCTACCACGCCTACCATCTCGTGTCCAACCGTGATTCCGGGTACGGCACGCGGAACACTTCCATGCTTGATGTGTAAGTCGCTGGTACAAATACTGCCCAACGTAACACGCACTATCGCGTCTTGCGAATCTATCAGTTGCGGAACGGGTTTATCAAGCAACTCGAACTTTCCGCGCTTTACATAAGTATAGGCTAACATAACTATTTTATTTTACTCTAATCAGAAAGGGACATCCGGTACCGGTGCGCCAAACGGATTTTCAGGCTGAGGAGCCATATCCGCCGGTGGTGGCGGGACAAAGTCTTGTCCGCCTCCGCTGTTCATCCTCGAACGTAATACAGGCGCTGAAGCCTCTTCGCCCGGCATCGGAACTATCATATCGTCGTCGGGGTTCTGGAAACGGGCATACTCGGCACGGAATCGGAGCAACACGTCGCCTACCGCACCGTTACGATGCTTGGCGATGATGATTTCCGCCATGCCGTGAAGGTCGTTCCCCTTTTCGTCGGTATAAATCTTATAATATTCGGGACGGTGGATAAAGCAAACCATATCGGCATCTTGCTCGATGGCTCCCGACTCACGGAGGTCGCTCAACTGCGGGCGTTTTCCGTCAATACCTTCGCGGTTCTCTACGCCACGGTTCAACTGGCTCAATGCCACTATCGGGATGTCCAACTCTTTTGCCAGTCCTTTCAGCGAACGCGATATGGTACTGACCTCTTCCTGCCGACTGCCGAACGACATACCGCTGGCGTTCATCAACTGAAGGTAGTCGATGATGATAATCTTCACTCCATGCTCACGCACCAGACGGCGAGCTTTGGTTCGCAGTTCGAATACAGACAATGAAGGCGTATCGTCTACGTAAAGGGGCGCATCGTATAGTTCTTTTATTTTGTAGTCGAGCTGCCCCCATTCGTAAGGCGCTAACTGACCGCTTTTTATCTTTTCACCCGGAATCTCGCATACGTTTACTATCAGACGGTTTACCAGTTGGACGTTACTCATTTCAAGCGAGAACAGTGCCACCGGAACGCGATTGTTTACCGCCATATTCTTTGCCATCGAAAGCACGAACGCCGTTTTTCCCATCGCCGGACGGGCAGCGATGATGATTAAGTCGGAATTCTGCCAGCCGGAAGTCATTTTATCCAACTGATGGAAACCGCTCGACAGTCCGCTCAATCCGTCGGTACGGGCGGCTGCCTTCTGCAACATCTCATACGCAGCCTGTATCACGGGGTTAATCTGCGTATAATCTTTCTTCATGTTCTGCTGGGAAATCTCGAACAGCTTGCCTTCCGCTTCCTGCATCAGGTCGTCAACATCCTGCGTAGCATCGAAGGCTTTCGTCTGAATGGCACTGGTAAACGAAATCAGCTCGCGAGCCAAAAACTTCTGTGCAATAATCCGGGCATGGTATTCGATATGGGCAGACGAAGCCACCTTACCGCTAAGCTGGGTGATATAAAACGGTCCTCCTACTTCCTCCAAATCACCTCGCGTACGAAGCTGTTCGGTTACCGTCAATATGTCTATCGGTTTTTGCTGAACAGCCAAATCGGTTATCGCCGCATAAATCAACTGGTTCTTATGTTCGTAAAAAGACTCCGGGCGGAGAATCTCACTCACCAGCGAATATGCGTCTTTTTCAATCATCAATGCACCCAGCACCGCCTCTTCCAGTTCGGGAGCTTGCGGTTGCAGATGCCCGTACTCATCCACTTGTTTGGTCTTTGTAGTCTTAGGGACACGTGTTGTTCTTCTCGTTTCTGCCATTTCGCTTATTTTTATTACAAGCAGCAAAAGTAATACAAAAAAGCGAAACCCTTATCGAGCCTATTTAAATTTTGTGCTCCAGCTGCATGTTTCGACTAAAAATCGGCTTCGCGGACGATACGTATCTCTTTTCCGCTTACGGGATGGATGAAAACAAGTTCGGCAGCGTGAAGATACATACGGTCGGCTTTCGTGCCATACAGCATATCGCCTACAATCGGGCAGTTCAGTCCTTCCGGATGTGCAGCATGTACACGCAACTGATGGGTGCGTCCGGTTTCAGGATAAAAAGACACCAGTGCATTTTGCCCTCTCCGCCCGATTACCTGATAACGGGTCACGGCAGGTTTTCCGTGCTCGTAATCTACCCTTTGGCGGGGACGGTCAGACAAATCGGGAATAAGCGGAAGTGAGATAATCCCCTCGTTACGCAAAGGTTCACCTTCCAGCAGTGCGGTATAACGTTTCTTCACCGCCCGCGTTTCGAACAATGCTTGCAACTGACGTTGCACTTCGAGGTTTTTGGCAGCAAGCAGCAAACCCGACGTTGCCATATCCAAGCGGTGGACTACCAGTGTCCCGGTGGCGGACGGATACAGCCGACGCAAACGCCGGCTCACCGAATCCAAATCGTTTTTGCCGGGAACGGAAAGCATTCCTGCCGGCTTATCCACTACTACCAAGTAGTCGTCTTCATACACGATGGCCAATTCCGTATCGCGGTGTATGTCGTCTTCCAAAGGATTGTTTTCCACCTCCAGCCCTACCAGCATGTGACGCAATATGGGTCGGCATTTACTTGTGCAGGAGGGGTAAAACGCGCCCTGTCTGCGCAGTTCGTTTTTAGGAGACATCCCCCACCAGAATTCGCCCATCGCCAAAGGCTGTAACGAATGAAGGTAAGCGTATTGCAGGAGTTTGGGCAGTGCGCATTCGCCTGCTCCCGCCGGAGGAATGCCTTGCGGCGTGTCGCGGAACAGTTCGCAGAGGTCTTTCGCTTCGCCCCGTGCGTTCAGCATACGGAACTTTCCGAACAGTTTCTGCTGAAGGGCAGCGGAGCGGGACTTTCTGTCTTGTTTCAGTTGATGAATCTGCATCTCAAACGCTTCCGTCTGGCGCACTTGTTCTGCCAATTCTGCTTTCAACAGCCGTTCCAGCCGCTTGTACTCTGCCTTCTGAAACTGGCTTTCGCGAATAAGTGCGGCTTCTTCTTCCTCGTCTATCCCTTTCTTTCGCCGTTCCTCACGTTGCTTTTTGGCTTCTTTCAGAGCCTGACGTGCGGCAGACAAACGTTCTTCCATCAGGCGGGCGGAATCGGCTTGCTTCAGCCTCAACAGGTGATAACTGTCGCTTTCTTCCAATTCTTTAATCCGGCGATTGAGCCGCGATATGACAGCTTCCTCTTGTTTGAAAAAGCCGTCGGGACGGAGCAAATCGTACACCGGAGGGACAAAAAAAGCATGGTTATTGCTCCCAGCCAGATTGCCGGAAAAAGCAGCCAGATAGCCGATGCGTCCTTGCGAAGTACGGACTATCAGTACCCCGAACATCTTTCCGGCGTTCAGTTCGTCCGCCCAATCGGTACGGGTACGCAGGTATTGCTGCACTTCGAGTGCCGCCTTTTCCGTCAGCGGATGGGGCGTATAGTGAAACGGGTAAGTAAACAGTGCGGGCAGGGTAATACCTTCTACCGACGTAAAATAATGAATCTTTTCGGTTTCGTTTAATTGCATACAGACCTATTCCGTTTTTACTCCAACACACGTTGGCGGCAAAAACATTCGCCGAACTTTTCATCTACGTTGGCTATCGGCTCACGGAAGATGCCGAACACCGAAGAACCGGAACCGGTCATGGAAGCATACAGTGCACCCAAATCGTACAGCTTGTCTTTAATGGCAGCTATCTCCGGATGTTCGGGGAATACGCTGTCTTCAAAGTCATTCTTCATGATTCCTTTCCATGTTTCAATCGGTTGTTTTACAATTTCTTTCAGCGACATTGCCGGACGTGCAGGCTTGATATGGGCATACGCTTCGCCCGTAGACACAGAAGTATCAGGCTTCACCAGTACGATATGATAACCTTTCAAAGAAAGTTCGACAGGCTCGAATATATTTCCGATACCGGTTGCAAATACCGGGGTGTTACGGATGAAGAATGCACAGTCGGCACCTAATTGCGCCGCATAAATCTCCATTTGCTCTGTGGTTAAATGCAAACTGAATTTTTCGTTCAACAGTTTAATCATAAACGCTCCGTCTGCCGAGCCGCCTCCCAGTCCTGCCCCCGTCGGGATGTGTTTGAACAGATGAATGTCTACCGGGGCAAGCTGATAATCTTTGCCCAACAAATTATACGCCTTAATCACCAGATTATCTTCCGGCGTTCCTTCAAGGGTCGTTCCACTCACTTTCAGGTTAAAACTGCGGTCAGTATCTTTCAAGCGGTTAACTTCAAGCGCATCCTGCAAGTTTATCGGGTAAAATATAGTTTCTAAATTATGGTAGCCATCCGGACGTTTTTCTACAACGTTCAGTCCGAGGTTTATTTTTGCGTTTGGAAATGTAATCATAATAATTATTGTTAGCGGTTTTTCATTGCCTCAAAGATAGAGTAAAGTTTCGAGAAAAAGACGCATCCGGTTAAAAAATGTTTTCTTGCGGTAAAACATATCAGAATAAGAAGTACTTTTATCACGATTTTGTGCTGCAAAACGCTACCGTTAGTTTTGCCTTACGCTATGGGATAAACCATGCGGTTCTACCCATAGAAATGAATCACTCTTCGGGTAGAATTTTTTGGGGTTTTAAAGCACGTCCGAATACCATTAAAATGAAAGGCTAAAACATACATTATGGATATCGTTCTTATCATTCTTTCCGCTTTATGTTTGCTCATCGGATTGGGCGGGTGTATACTTCCGGCACTTCCGGGTACTCCGATTTCGTACGTAGGATTATTGTTGCTTCATTTTACCGACCGCGTACAGTTTACTACCACCGAACTGTTGGTTTGGTTAGGACTGGTTGCGGTTTCACAACTGATTGATTATGTCATCCCCATGCTGGGCAGCAAATACAGCGGAGGTTCGAAATGGGGAAGCTGGGGCTCGTTCTGGGGAGGCATAGCCGGACTGTTCTTCCTGCCGTGGGGAATCGTATTGGGCCCGTTCCTCGGGGCGGTTATCGGCGAACTGCTGGGCGACAAGGACTTGAGACAGGCTTTAAAATCCGGGATAGGTTCTTTACTCGGTTTCTTGTTCGGAACCGTTCTCAAGGTTGCCCTGTGTATCTACTTCTTTGTTCAGTTTTTCACAGCCATCTGGTAATTATCCCGCCACTTTCTCAAAAACGAATTTGGAAGTTAATAATATTCTTGTTTCCTTTGTAAAAAATATCAAAGCTAAAATCAATGAAGATTAGATTCTTACTATTCATCGGCTTGTTGACAAGTACGACACTGTACGGACAGCAAGCTGATTCTACTTTTACATACAGCGTAGAATTAGGAGCCACAGCAGGAAACGGAACGTATGCCCCTTTATGGTTTACCGCCAACCGATACGGACTGTCGAGCGTAGAGCCTAATTCGGGATACCTGCGGGCGGGCGTAGCATACGACAAGTCATTAAAGTATGACTGGCGAATACAAGCGGGATTCGATTTGGCGGGTTCTGTCAACCACACCAAGAACGTACACATCCAGCAAATATATGCCGACTTTTCATGGAAAATGCTTACATTAAGTATCGGTAGAAAAGAACGTCAGGGATTTCCGCTGGAAAAGAATGCGGCGCTGAGCAGCGGCATGATGGTAGAAGGCATGAACGCTCTACCTGTTCCGCAAGTGAGAGGAGAAATAAAAAATTATCTGAATATACCCGGAACTAAGGGTTGGCTGGCTTTTAAGGGACACATCGCTTATGGCTCGTTCGCCGAAAACGACTGGCAGGAAGATTTCGTTGCTCCGGGACAATACTTCGTAAAAAACGTACTTTACCACAGTAAATCGCTGATGTTCCGCTTGGGAAATAAAGAAAAGTTCCCGCTGGAATTTGAGTTCGGAATCCTGATGGATACGCAATTCGGAGGCAGTCGTTACCGGAAACTGTCTGACGGCTCGAATGAGTTTGTGTTAGACATGCCCAACAATTTGAAAGCCTATTGGAAAGCATTCTTCCCTCAAACGGGAGGCAGTGATGTTCCGTTGGGAGAGCAGGTCAACGTGGAAGGAAATATGTTGGGTAGCTGGAACTTTGCACTAAATTACTACGTGGGCGACTGGCGGTTCAGGGCTTATCTGGAACATTATTTTGAAGACCAATCGCAAATGTTTTGGGAGTACGGACGCTGGAAAGACGGACAGATAGGACTGGAAATCACACTGCCTAAAAACCGCTGGGTCAGCAGCATCGTGTGGGAAGGACTCTGTACGAAAGACCAGTCGGGCCCTATCTTATACGACGGCAGTCACGGATGGGAATCTACTACCGACCAGATAAGCGCGAGCGACAATTATTATAACCACTACCTGTACGGGGGGTGGCAATACATGGGCATGGGCATGGGAAATCCTTTGCTGTACGGTCCGCTGTATAACAAAGACGGAAGCATCTCTTTTAAAAGCAATCGCGTAAGAGCAAATCATTTGGGCATAGGAGGAAATCCTTCCGATGAATGGAACTACCGGATACTCATCTCGTTTGCCCGCCATTGGGGAACATACGGCAATCCGTTAGACAAGCAGCGCAAGCAGTTCAGTTCGCTTTACGAAGCTACTTATACCCCGAAATGGATAGACGGCTGGAGCGCATCGGTAGCTTTGGGTATCGACCGCGGAAATTATCTGGGAAACTCTACGGGGGGAATGCTTACCATCAAGAAAACAGGCGTAATATTTTAATTTAAAAGAATACAAGAGTCATGAAAACGAAACATATCGGATTCATTTTATTCATAACTACCCTATTCATCCTAAGCAGTTGCAAGAAAGAGCCGATAAACAGAGACATTGAAGGTTTTTGGCAACTGACGGAATTTACTACAACGAGCGATGAGAAAGTGCATCCTTGCGAACGCATTTATTACAGCATCCAGCTCCAGATAGCCGAGCTTTCAGAAAAAGGCGGTTCGTTAGGCTTGCCTACCCTCAAAGGATTATATCGGTATGACGAAGCTCTGAACCGGATTACGATAAACCAATTATACTACCAAAGCGGAGGCACCGGAGATTTTTCCACGCCCGACACCGATATGCTGAATGGCTACGGACTTAACTCTGCCAACACGGAATTTGAGGTGATAAAAGCCGATGGAAAAAACTTGGTTATCCGGTCTGATTACGCAACACTAACATTAAGAAGATTCTAAAATACTACATTGTTATATGAAAAAGATAGCTTTAATCACGGGTATTACCGGACAAGACGGCTCTTATCTGGCTGAATTTTTAATTGAAAAAGGCTATGAGGTACACGGCATTCTGCGCCGGTCTTCTTCATTCAACACCGGACGCATCGAACATTTATACTTAGATGAGTGGGTGCGCGACATGAAACGAAGCCGACTGGTAAATTTACATTGGGGGGATATGACCGACTCAAGCTCGTTAATCCGCATCATCCGGGAAACCCAGCCTACCGAAATCTATAATCTGGCTGCCCAAAGCCACGTAAAAGTATCGTTCGACGTTCCTGAATATACGGCAGAAACCGACGCGGTAGGTACGCTAAGACTGCTGGAGGCTGTGCGTATCTGCGGGCTGGAGAAAACATGCAGAATCTATCAGGCTTCTACATCCGAACTGTTTGGCAAGGTGCAGGAAATCCCGCAAAAAGAAACAACGCCGTTTTATCCGCGCTCACCCTACGGAGTGGCTAAGCAATACGGCTTCTGGATTACAAAGAACTACCGTGAAAGCTATGGCATGTTTGCAGTAAACGGTATTCTGTTTAACCACGAAAGTGAACGCCGGGGAGAGACGTTCGTAACGCGAAAAATCACGCTGGCAGCGGCACGCATCAAGCAGGGCTATCAGGACAAGTTGTATCTGGGAAACCTGAACGCACAACGCGACTGGGGATATGCCAAAGATTATGTGGAATGTATGTGGCTCATCCTGCAACACGACACACCGGAAGATTTCGTTATCGCAACCGGGGAAATGCATACGGTACGCGAGTTTTGCACATTGGCTTTCCATTATTTGGGTATCGAACTTAAATGGGAAGGAGAAGGCGTAAACGAGAAAGGCATTGATACGGCAACCGGACGCATATTGGTGGAAGTAGATCCCAAGTATTTCCGTCCGTGCGAAGTAGAACAGTTGTTGGGCGACCCTACCAAAGCCAAAACGCTCTTGGGATGGAACCCTACCAAAACATCGTTCGCCGACTTGGTTAAAATCATGGTAGAACACGACATGGCGTTTGTAAAGAAACTACATGCCAAGATGAATTAAGCCGAAGAACACAGTCCCTATTATCACGAAAATACGATTATCATGCTAAGCAAATCGACAAAAATATATGTGGCAGGACATCACGGATTGGTGGGTTCTGCCATTTGGAACAACCTCAAACAGAGAGGATACGACAATTTGGTGGGCCGCTCGCACAAAGAGCTTGATTTGCTCGACCCCGTTGCCGTACGCGCCTTTTTCGATGCGGAACAACCCGAAGCCGTGGTACTGGCTGCTGCACACGTGGGAGGCATCATGGCCAACCTGCAATACCGTGCAGATTTCATTTACCAAAACCTGCAAATCCAGCAAAACGTCATCGGGGAAAGTTTCCGCCACGGCGTTAAAAAGCTGCTTTTCCTCGGAAGCACGTGTATTTATCCGCGTGAGGCTACCCAGCCGATGCGTGAAGATGTGCTTCTTACTTCCCCGCTGGAATATACCAACGAGCCTTACGCCATCGCCAAGATAGCCGGACTGAAGATGTGTGAGAGCTTTAACCTGCAATATGGTACGAACTATATTGCGGTCATGCCTACCAATCTGTACGGGCCGAATGACAATTTCCATCTGGAAAACAGCCATGTGCTCCCTGCCATGATACGCAAAATCTATCTTGCCAAATGCTTGAACGAAGGTAACTGGGAGGCAGTGCGCAAAGACATCGACCTGCGTCCGGTAGAGGGAGTAAACGGAAGCAATACAGAGGCCGAGATTCTTGAAAAACTTGCCCGATTCGGTATTGCGCCCGATGCCGTTACGCTGTGGGGCACGGGAAAACCCTTGCGCGAATTCCTTTGGAGCGAGGAGATGGCAGACGCAAGCGTACACGTATTGCTGAACGTGGATTTCAAAGACACTTACAAAGAAGGTGAACGCGAGATACGAAACTGTCACATCAACGTAGGAACAGGCAAGGAACTGAGCATCCGCGAGCTGGCAGAAAAAATAGTAAAGGAAATCGGATTCAAAGGAGAGTTACGCTGGGATGCTTCGAAACCCGACGGAACCCTGCGCAAGCTCACCGACGTAACCAAGCTGCACGAGCTGGGATGGCATCATAAAATAGAAATCGACGAGGGGATTCATCGCTTGTATGAGTGGTATCTGAAAGGTATTTGTATCAATCATCAGACAATCTGACTTTTACGCAATGGATAACCAACATTGGTATGTATTTTACGTACGGATGCACCATGAGAAGAAAGCGGCAGAGAAGTTGGCCAACTTGGGAGTAACCTATTACCTGCCCGTACAAGAAGTAACCCGCCAGTGGAGCGACCGCAAAAAGGTCCGCTGAGCGGATTGCGGGGCGAATTGCTTGAGCTGAACGGAAAGTCGCACGTCGTGATACGCATCTCCCAACTGGGCTGTGCATCCATCGAAATGCCCGTGGGGTATGTCAAAAAAGAGCAATCTCCCCAATAAACAATCTTAAAAAAACAGAGCGGACAACACTCCTTTTCATGCCGCTGAAGCCATTATTCCGAACTTATTTAAACCATTATCCTGCTTGGTCAGGAGCCTGAAAAAACACTACCCATAGGACGAGCCTGTTCTATGGGTAGAACCGGGCAATTCATCCGCTTGCGATGACCAACGCTAACGGTTGCGTTACACGCAAATGAAAAACAATTCCGAAGAGACTACATTTTGCTGCACAGATTCGTTTGTTTCGTCATTTTTTTATATGTTTGCACTCAAACCAGAAACAAATAATATGAAAAACTACAACATGTACTTACATCCGGAAATGGAGACTTTAACCCGTCCGGAAATAGAAAGACTTCAGTTGGAGAGGCTGCAAAAAACGCTTCGCCAGTGTATGCGCTCTCCTTTCTATAAACGACGGTTCGACGAAATAGGTTTAACGCCCGACGACATCCGCTCGCTGGACGACCTGACAAAAATTCCGTTCACTACCAAACAAGACCTGCGCGACAATTATCCTTTCGGATTGTCTGCCGTCCCGTTGGAACAGGTGGTGCGCCTGCATTCATCAAGTGGAACCACGGGCACGCCTACCGTTATCTTGCATACGCAACACGACTTGGACGAATGGGCAAACGCAGTGGCGCGCTGTCTGTACATGGTGGGACTGCGCAAGGGAGATATTTTCCAAAACTCGTCGGGCTACGGCATGTTTACCGGCGGACTGGGCTTCCAGTATGGCGCCGAACGCTTGGGGATGCTCACCGTTCCAGCCGCTGCGGGCAACACCAAACGGCAGATTAAGTTCATCACCGACTTCGGAACCACTGCCCTCCATGCCATCCCCAGCTATGCCGGACGCTTATATGAGGTAATGGAAGAAATGGGTATCGACCCGCGCCGCGACACCCGACTGAAAACGCTTATCATCGGTGCGGAACCGCACTCAGACGAACAACGCCGGCGCATAGAAAACATGCTGGGAGTAAAAGCCTATAACTCGTTCGGCATGTCAGAGATGTGTGGTCCGGGTGTGGCTTTCGAGTGTCTGGAGCAAAACGGACTCCACATTTGGGAGGACTATTACATCGTGGAGATAGTAGACCCGCAAACGCTGGAACCAGTTCCCGAAGGAGAGGTAGGCGAACTGGTGCTGACTACCATCAACCGCGAAGCAATGCCGCTGCTGCGTTACCGCACGAGAGACCTTACTCGCATCCTGCCCGGCGAATGTCCGTGCGGCCGCCATCACAAACGCCTCGACCGGATGAAGGGACGGAGTGACGATATGATTATCCTGAAAGGAGTAAACATCTTCCCGATTCAGATAGAAAACATCCTGATGCAGTTCAAAGAACTGGGTAACGAGTATCTTATCACTCTCACCAACCTTGAAGCCAATGACGAGATGACCGTAGAGGTAGAACTGAACGACTTTACCGACGATTATGGATTCTTGCAAAGGCTGACCAAAGAAATTACCCGACAGCTGAAAGACGAAATCTTAATCACGCCGCGTGTGAAGTTAGTCTCGAAAGGCAGTCTGCCGAAACAAGAAGGCAAGGCGGTGCGCGTGAAAGATTTACGAAAGACTTTAATCTGACGGCAGGAAACACAAATAAAAGAATCTTTAAACTTCAGAGAATTATGACCATCCATCAATTATCCGTATTTGTAGAAAACAAATCGGGAACACTGCTGCAAGTGCTTGAGCTATTGAAAGAAGCCAATATCCAGCTCATAGCCTCTACCATTTCCGATACTGTGGAATATGGCATTTACCGCATCATCTGTTCGGAGCCGATGCGTGCCTATGAGACATTAAAGAATGCCGGTATATCGGCTAACCTTTCCGACGTATTTGCTATCACCCTCGATAACCAGCCCGGACGGGCGGCAGACGCCATACGCAGTTTCACACGTGCGGACATAGGTATTTCTTACCTCTACTCGTTTTTACTGGCAGGGAAAGGCATACTCGTATTCCGCACAGACAATACCGAAAAGACACGGCAAGTCATCCTGAGTGACGGACTAAGCTACGTGGAAGAAAAGGATTTGATAAAAATGGTTTAACGGAAAGTGATATGCTTATTGCTCATAAAGTTAACCGCGCCGTAAACAAAAAGCCCGAGGAACTGGGCAAGGTATTCGTTACAATGAAACAGTTCGACTAACATTAAGAGGAATAGGAATTGTGCGCTGTATGACATGGCAAAAGCACAAGCAAAGAATAGCATCTGATGCCAGATGCTATTCTTTTTTGTATCTTGCTCTATCGGAAATATCCAATATTTGCACCACACGAAATTATGAACTTGAGCCACCACATACGCCACGATGTTTGCCGTAATATAGTCCTCGCCTTCAATGTGCATCATCAGCCATACCACAATGGCAGTAATGATGGCATTCAGCGTACCTACTACCGCAAAGCGGAATATACGTACAGGTTCTTTCATTCGTGTATTTGCAATTACTCTTTAATATCAATTTTCAGGTTCAGTTCATCCAACTGTTTTTGGTCGAGGAATCCCGGAGCGTCTAACATCACGTCGCGTCCTGAGTTGTTTTTCGGGAATGCAATGCAGTCGCGAATTGAATCCAAACCGGCAAACAAGGATACCCAACGGTCAAGCCCGTAAGCCAATCCTCCGTGAGGAGGCGCACCAAATTTGAACGCATTCATCAGGAATCCGAACTGTTCTTGTGCCTTTTCGGGTGTGAAGCCCAATATCTCGAACATCTTTGCCTGAAGTTCCGAATCGTGAATACGAATAGAACCACCACCAACTTCCACTCCATTGATAACCATATCGTAAGCATCTGCACGGACAGCCGCCGGATTGGTATCCAACAACGGAATATCTTCGTCTTTCGGATGAGTAAACGGATGATGCATAGCCATCAGTCTGCCTTCTTCTTCGCTCCATTCAAACATCGGGAAGTCAACCACCCACAGACAAGCAAAAGTATTCTTGTCGCGCAAGCCGAGCTGATTACCCATTTCCAAACGCAATTCACAAAGCTGCTTGCGCGTCTTCATGGCATCGTCTCCGCTTAATATCAGAATCAAATCGCCGGGCTTAGCACCAAATGCTTCTTTCATTTGCTGCAATACTTCTTGCGAATAGAACTTGTCTACGCTCGATTTTACATTGCCATCTGCTTCTATGCGGGCATATACCATACCTTTCGCACCAATCTGAGGACGTTTTACAAATTCCGTCAGTTGGTCAAGTTGTTTACGGGTATAGTGCGCAGCTCCTTCGGCACAGATACCTCCGATGTAAGCAGCATTGTCGAACACAGAGAATCCATATCCTTTCATGATATCCATCAGTTCAACGAACTTCATGCCGAAACGCAAATCAGGTTTGTCGCTACCGTAATATTTCATAGCGTCTGCCCACGGCATCCGCAAGAACGGCTCTGTCAATTCCACGCCACGGAGTTCTTTAAACAGATGTTTAGCCATTCCTTCGAACATCTGAATAATGTCTTCCTGTTCTACGAAACTCATTTCGCAGTCTATCTGTGTAAATTCCGGCTGGCGGTCGGCACGTAAATCTTCATCGCGGAAACATTTTACGATTTGGAAGTAACGGTCGAAACCTGAAACCATCAACAGCTGCTTCAAGGTCTGCGGAGACTGAGGCAAGGCGTAGAACTGTCCCGGATTCATGCGAGAAGGCACAACAAAGTCGCGCGCACCTTCCGGTGTCGAACCGATAAGCATCGGGGTTTCTACTTCCAAGAATCCTTTACTGTCAAGATAGCGACGCACCTCCATCGTCATCCGGTGACGAAGTTCAAGGTTCTTACGCACAGCCGTACGGCGCAAATCCAAATAACGATACTTCATACGGAGGTCATCACCACCGTCGGTATTGTCTTCGATGGTGAAAGGAGGCGTTTGAGCGGTATTCAGAACGTTCAGTTCCGATACAATAATCTCAATTTCACCCGTAGGTAGATTCTGGTTCTTGCTGGAACGTTCGCTCACTGTTCCCTGTACCTGAATCACAAATTCACGTCCCAAATGGTTCGCACGTTCACACAGAGCGGCATTCACTTCAGTATTAAACACCAACTGGGTAATGCCATAACGGTCTCGGAGGTCGACGAAAGTCATTCCCCCCATTTTGCGTGTACGCTGTACCCATCCGGCCAGCGTCACATTTTTTCCTGCATCGGTAAGTCTTAACTCACCGCAAGTATGACTTCTGAACATATCTTTATATATGAATGTTAAATTTTATCTATTTTTTATTGAACGGCAAAGGTAGCACTTGTTTTTGATTTATGCAACTGCGTTTTCGCTTAGTCGGCGAATAAAGTACAGACTTCTGCCCGACTGACTTTTATCAGGTCTGCCGGCGCAATCTTCACTTGAAGTCCACGAATCCCTGCACTCACATAAATGAATGGAAAATCATTACATGTGTGGTGGATGTAAGTGGGAAAATGTTTTTTCATGCCGATGGGCGAACAGCCGCCACGGATATATCCCGTCAGCGGAAGCAATTCTTTCATCGGTATCAAATCACATTTTTTATTGCCGGATACCTTCGCTGCCAACTTTAAATCAACTTCATGCTCACCCGGTATCACACAAACGAAATATCCGGATTTATCACCGTGGAGAACGAGGGTTTTAAACACTTGTTCGATGTTTTCGTTCAGGCTTGCCGCCACATGCACGCAACTCAAATCGTTCTCGTCTACTTCGTAGGGCACCAGCTCGTAGCTGATTTTATCTTTGTCTAACAAACGTGCCGCGTTTGTTTTGGCTATTTTTTCTTTTGCCATTTTTCTCTATAATAATATATATGTATAAGACTGCATGGTCAGAGACCAAGTTCTTCTTTGATAAATTTCGAGGTATAGCCTTTACCGGAAAGGGCTACTTCTTCCGGCGTACCGTGTGCAAGAAGCATTCCGCCGTCTTTTCCTCCTTCCGGTCCCATGTCAATAATATAATCTGCCATCTTTATCACATCCAGATTATGCTCGATAACGATTACCGTATTCCCCTTGTCTACCAGCCTTTCAAGCACGGTCATCAATACGCGGATGTCTTCAAAGTGAAGTCCTGTGGTCGGTTCGTCAAGAATATAGACCGTTTTCCCCGTGTCGCGTTTGGCAAGTTCGGTAGCCAACTTCACACGCTGGCTCTCTCCGCCCGAAAGAGTGGTTGAAGGTTGCCCTAACTTGATATACCCCAACCCCACTTCCTGCAATACTTTTATCTTGTTCAATATCTGCGGAACATTATCGAAAAATTCCACGGCGAGGTTGATGGTCATATCAAGTACATCGGCTATGGATTTTCCTTTATATCTTACCTCCAGCGTTTCGCGGTTATAACGCTTGCCGTGACACACTTCGCAGGGCACCAACACGTCGGGCAGGAAGTTCATTTCGATGGTCTTATAGCCGTTTCCTCCACATGCCTCGCAGCGTCCGCCCGAAACATTGAATGAGAAACGTCCCGGCTTATAACCGCGAATCTTCGCTTCCGGGAGTCCTACGAACAGGTTGCGGATGTCGGAAAACACGCCTGTATAAGTAGCGGGATTGGAACGAGGGGTACGCCCCAGCGGAGATTGGTCTACATTCACCACCTTATCAATGTACTCCAGTCCTTCCACAGCATCGTAAGGCAGAGGGTCTTGCAGCGAGCGATAGAAGTGTTGCGACAAGATGGGTTGCAAGGTATCATTTATCAGTGTCGACTTTCCACTGCCCGAAACCCCCGTCACGCAAATCAGTTTGCCCAACGGGAACTCTACATCCACCCCTTTCAGGTTATTGCCTCTTGCCCCGCGCAGCCACAACGATTTGCCGTTGCCCTTACGCCGCTCGGCAGGCAATTCTATCTTCATCTTCCCGTTCAGGTATTGCGAGGTCAGGGTATCGGTTTTCAACATTTCTTCGGGCGTACCGGCAAATACCACTTCGCCGCCCAGTCTGCCTGCTTTCGGCCCCATATCCACGATGTAATCGGCGGCAAGCATCATGTCTTTGTCATGCTCTACCACGATTACCGAATTGCCCAAGTCGCGCAGTTCTTTCAGCGAGTTTATCAGACGGATATTATCGCGCTGGTGCAGTCCGATGCTCGGCTCGTCGAGGATATAAAGCACGTTCACCAGTTGCGAACCGATCTGAGTAGCCAAGCGGATGCGCTGGCTCTCTCCGCCCGAAAGACTGACCGACGAACGGTTCAGCGACAAGTAATCAAGCCCAACGTCGAGCAGGAATTTCAGTCGCGTACGGATTTCTTTCAGTATCTCTTCGGCTATCCGCCGCTGTTTTTCTTCCAAATGAGGCTCCACGTGAAGCAGCCATTCATACAGTTCGCTTACGTCCATCGTAGCCAACTGGTAGATGTTTTTATCGTGAATCCGGAAGTAAAGGGCTTCTTTGTTCAGACGCGCACCCTTACACTCCGGACAAACGTCGGTTTTCGCAAACTGTTCTGCCCACTTTTGCGCAGTGGCAGAAGCATCTTTCTCCTGCATCATCTGGATATATTTCACGATGCCTTCGTAAGCCACAAAATAATCAGAAGATGAATGGAGCAAAGAGCCTTTTATCTTCAAACGCTCGTCGCACCCATACAGAATTTCATTGATGACATCCTCCGGCAGTTGGTCGACCGGTGTTTTCAGCGTAAACTCATAACGCTCTAACAGCGCGTCTATCTGCCAAAATATCATAACGCTCCGGTATTTCCCCAGCGGAGCGATGGCGCCTTCGTAAATCGACAGCGAACGGTCGGGGATTACCTTATCCACATCAATCTGATTAACGTAACCCAGCCCTTTACAGCGCGGACAAGCTCCCTGCGGCGAGTTGAACGAAAAATTATGAGGCGCAGGCTCTTTATACGACAAGCCCGTAACAGGACACATCAGGCGTTTGCTGTAATGACGCACGCTTTCTGTCTGCGCGTCCAGTATCATCAGCAGCCCGTCGCCCTGCCTCATCGCCGTTTCCACGCTTTGCTTCAGCCGTTTTTCTTCCTTTTCAGTCACCACCGTTTTATCTATCACCACTTCGATGTCGTGATTCTTATAACGGTCGAGCTTCATCCCGTGGACTATCTCTTTTATTTCGCCGTCTACACGCACGTACAAATATCCTTTCTTGCGCACCTGCTCAAAGAGTTCTTTGTAGTGTCCCTTGCGGGTACGCACCAACGGCGCCAATATATAGATTCGTTTCCCCTTGTAATCTTTACGGATGAGGTCTAATATCTGTTCTTCGGTATATTTCACCATCTTCTCGCCCGACAGATACGAATAGGCTGTTCCGGCACGAGCGAAAAGCAAACGCAGGTAATCGTAAATTTCGGTGGTGGTACCTACGGTAGAACGCGGATTCTTGTTCGTGGTTTTCTGTTCGATGGAAATAACCGGACTTAATCCGGTTATTTTATCCACGTCCGGACGCTCCATTCCTCCCAAGAAATTACGGGCGTAAGCCGAGAAAGTTTCGATATACCTCCGCTGTCCTTCCGCAAAAATCGTATCGAAAGCCAACGACGATTTCCCGCTTCCGCTCAGCCCCGTTATCACGGTAAGGCTGTTTCGTGGAATCTCTACATCTATATTTTTCAGATTATGTACACGTGCGCCCAGCACACTGATTGTTTCTTTATCGTCTGTCATGCGTTCTTTTTAACCGGGTAAATAACATCTTTGCAAAACTACTGAAAAAATCTATTCGTCGGTAAAATTCCACCGACAAATTCCCATATTCACACATCCGTTGCTTCGGAAAACCACCCCTTCGGCTTCAAGCAGGTTTCTTTGTTCCTCCCAGTGCGGAGCCGTCCGCCCGACACTGTTTACCACACGGTGGCAAGGAAGCCCGGACGAAGCAGGCGCATCGCGCAACACGCGCCCTACCATGCGCGCATGGCGAGGATAACCCGCCAGTTGCGCCACCTGCCCGTAAGTGATAACCTTACCACAAGGAACAGCCATTACTACCGCATAAACACCCCGACGAAACTCGTCAAAACGCAACCGCATGTTTTGCATAACACAACCGCATATCTTCGACCATTCTAACGCATGTGTAACAGGTTTCTATTCGGAGTGTTTTCAGGCGTTATTTACCGACTTTGTGTTCGGCAAAAAGACAGCGATAACACCCAGCAAAGGCAGCCATGTACTGATGCGGAAAATAAACTCGATACTGGTCTTATCTGCCAACCATCCGAAAAAGGCAGAACCGATTCCTCCCAGCCCGAACATCAGTCCGAAAAACACACCTGCAATCATTCCTACCTTATCGGGTTTCAAGTCGGTGGCATACACTACAATGGCTGAAAAAGCCGATGAAATAATCAGTCCGATAAGGATAGCCACAACGAGCGTCCAAAACAAATTCAGGTAAGGCAACGCCAGCGTAAACGGAGCAGCGCCGAGGATGGAGAACAAAATCACATACTTTCGCCCGTAACGGTCTCCCATAAATCCTCCGAGGAGTGTTCCTGCGGCGAATGCCGCCAAATAAGCGAAAAGACAAAACTGCGACTGCTGTACCGTGAGTCCGAATTTCTCAATCAGGAAAAACGTAAAGTAACTTGTCATGCAGGCATTAAAGAAATATTTCGAGAATATCATGATTACCAGTATAGCCAACGCCCAGCGTATGCGGCTTTCCGACAAATTGCAAGCCACCGTCTGCCGCGCACGCTTCAACGCTCCCGCGCTGGCGAGCATCAGGCTATACCAACTTCCCACCCTCACCAAGATGGCAGAGGCAAGCAATGCCGCTACCGCAAACCATCCCACGGCATGTTGGCCATAAGGAAGGATGATCAACGCAGCCAACAGCGGACCGATGGCACTGCCTCCATTCCCCCCTACCTGAAAGATGGACTGAGCCAGACTTTTCCGTCCGCCCGATGCCATCTGTGCCACCCGTGAAGCCTCCGGATGAAATACCGAAGAGCCGCAACCAATAATCGCAACGGCAAAAAGGATGGTAAAAAAATGAGACGAAAAAGCCAGACACAACAAGCCAACCAGCGTAAAACACATCCCGGCAGACAATGAGTAAGGCTGCGGATGCTTGTCGGCATAACGGCCCACAAAGGGTTGGAAAATAGAAGAAGTTAATTGAAAGACCAATGTAATAACACCTATCTGGGCAAACGTCAGCCCCAAGTTATCCTTTAAAATGGGGTACATCGCCGGAATGACCGACTGAATCATGTCATTCAACAAATGACAGAAACCTACCGCAAACAATATCGCATACGTAGTCTCCGCTTTAACATGCGGATGCCCTTTAAGTTTATTAAAAATATTTTCCATCTTTATTTAGTTTCCATTATTAACGTTTCTTCCGATAAACCGCTGTCTGAAAGATATCAATTCGAGCAAAATTCATCCCACAAAATTGCGGATGCGAAAGTAAGGCTTTTCCCCGTAAGAACAATCGGAAGAGCACAAATTTAACAAAAGGGTTGTTTTAAGAGCCTGTTTAAATTTTCCGATTAAACAAGCTCTAAAAGATTTATCAGCGAATTTTAAAAGTTTTATATCATACATTGAAAGCTATACCGAACTTTTTTGTACTTTTGCCAATCAACAAATCTCGAAACAAGAAAACGATGAAATTCATTCATACACTTTGCTTGTCTTTGGTATTAACGTTCGGCAGCATGGGAACCCCCGTACAGGCGCAGAACGGAAACGAATATTTTTTACACACGATAACCAAAGGACAGAGTCTTTACTCCATATCCAGCATGTATAACGTAACGATAGAAGACATCGTACGTTTGAACCCCGGTTGCGAAAAACAAATACGGGCAGGAGAAACCTTAAAAATCCCGCAGGTAAACAGTGGTTCAAATCAAGAAAAGCCAACTTTCCATACAATACAGGCTGGAGAAACACTGTATCAACTGACCGTTAAATACAACGTAACGGCACAAGCCATCTGCGATGCCAATCCGGGACTGAGCGCAAGCAATTTCCGTATCGGACAGGTAATCTCCATTCCGGCACAGAGCGCTATAAAACAACCTCAGGAGAATCTGGCAAACGCAGGCAAAGACTCTGAAGCAAACGCACACAGCAACGAGTGGCGGGATATGCACAAGGTGGCCCGCAAGGAAACCATATTCAGCATCAGCAGGAAGTATGGCATCACACAAGAAGAACTAATTGCAGCCAACCCTGAATTAAAAAACGGAAAACTGAAACGGGGGATGTTTCTTTTCATACCTTATCCCGCATCACAACCGGTAAAAGACACGCAGGAAAAGACTCCGGTCAACGCTCCCTCCAATGAAGAATTATTCAAACAGAGTGAGCCCTCGCCCCGTAAAATACAAACCGTAAAAGCCGCCGTCATATTACCTTTCACAGAAGGTCAAAGCCACGACGAGCAATTACGCATGATAGAATATTATGAAGGTTTTCTTATTGCGGTAGACAGTTTAAAGAAGCAAGGCGTTTCTTTGGATATTTATACCTATGACACAAAAGGGAACACGGCTTCGACCGGTACTATTCTGTCAAAACCGGAACTAAAGGATATGGATATCATATTCGGGGCTGTACATGCCAACAGTATCAATCAGCTGACCGATTTTGCCGAAAAGAACAAAGTCCGTGTGGTTATACCTTTTTCTCCGGAAGTAAAACAAGTATTCCGCAATCCGTATGTCTATCAGGTAAACACGCCTCAGTCTTACCTTTACTCAGAGGTATACGAACACTTCCTCCGCAAATTCAGTAAAGCCAATGTAGTCTTTCTCGATGCGGGAACAGGAAGCAAGGATAAAGACGAATTTATCAAAGGCATGAAGACGGAGTTGAGCAATAATCAGATTAACTATCAATCGATAACCAACGTAGATACGCTTAAACTGCTTGCTGCCATTGACGCGAATAAAACAAACATATTCATCCCTACATCCGGACAGGATTTGGCTTTGAACAGACTGGTTCCTCAGCTAACGCAGATACGGCGCAGCCATCCGGAGGCAGATATCCATCTGTTTGGCTATCCGGAATGGCAAACTTATACACAAGATTATCTGGCAAGTTTTTACGAACTTGACACTTATTTCTATTCTTCTTTCTATACCAACAATCTATTTCCGGCTGCCGTAGACTTCACTCAAAGCTATCGTCGCTGGTATAGCAAAGACATGGCAAACATCTTTCCGAAGTACGGCATGTTAGGCTTTGATACCGGCTACTTTTTCTTGAAAGGATTGTCTCAACACGGAAATAAACTGGAAGAAAATTTAAATGCCATCCAAGTTATCCCGATACAAACCGGATTCAAGTTTGAGCGCGTTAATAATTGGGGAGGGTTTATCAACCGAAAGGTTTTCTTCGTTCATCTTACCAAAGATTTCGAATTGATAAAACTTGATTTTGACTAACCTTCTACATAAAGCAGAACTTAACATACATAACGAAGCAATCGATTCATGAGAATATACCAAATAATTATCTGTGGGCTTTTTTGTTTAATCAGCCTGTCTGCCCAAGCCCAGTTGCAGGACGAACGGCATAACTTCTCAGTCGGAGTCAACGGAGGGGTGAATTTAAGCAACGTCAGCTTCGACCCCAGCATTAAGCAAAGCAAATTAATCGGTCCGAATATCGGCGTGACAGCCCGTTATATCTCCGAAAAATATTTCAAAATGATTTGCGGTATCCAAATGGAAATCAATTACTCGCAACGAGGCTGGAAAGAAAGTATTGAAGACGGGAGTGGCGATACTTATCAGCGCGCCATGAATTATATTGAGATTCCATTAATGGCACACCTTGCTTTCGGTAAAGACAAAGGACATGGAGTGAGGTTCATCATTAATCTTGGTCCACAAGTCGGCTTCCTGCTTAGCGAGAATGAGAAAAAAAGCGACCCGTGGCATCCGTCAGAACGTCCGAACGGAGTCAATGAACAATACGGCAAAATGGCTGAAAACAAATTCGACTATGGTATCATCGGCGGAGGAGGACTGGAAGCGCGCACCGGTATCGGCAATTTCATTCTGGAAGCAAGGTACTACTTCGGACTAAGCGACTTTTATAACAGTACAAAGAAAGACTTTTTCTCACGCTCGGCTCACTCTTACATCGGAGGAAAGCTGACTTATCTGTTCGACTTAAAAAAATAATATTCTTTTTATCTAACCCCTATACTCTTTTATGATGAAACTTATTTCATGGAACGTAAACGGCATACGCGCTTGCTGTGACAAAGGATTCCGAGATGCTTTCAAGCAACTTGATGCCGACTTTTTCTGTCTGCAAGAAACAAAGATGCAGGAAGGACAGCTTGATCTTGCCTTCGATGGATATACTTCTTACTGGAACTATGCCGAAAAGAAAGGTTATTCCGGTACAGCCATATTTACCAAACATCAACCGCTGAACGTCAGCTACGGGCTGGGTATTGATGAGCACGACCACGAAGGACGTGTCATAACACTGGAAATGGAGAATTTTTATCTGGTCACTGTATATACTCCCAACTCGCAGGACGGACTGAAACGGCTGGATTACCGAATGACGTGGGAAGATGACTTCAGGAAGTTCTTAAAGTCATTAGATGCCAAGAAACCCGTATTGGTATGCGGAGACTTGAACGTGGCACACAAGGAAATCGACTTAAAGAATCCGAAAACCAACCGTATGAATGCAGGATTCACCGACCAAGAACGCGAAAAGTTCCAGACGCTGCTGGATGCCGGATTCATAGATACGTTCCGATACTTTTATCCCGAACAGGAGAACATTTATTCGTGGTGGTCGTACCGCTTTAAGGCACGCGAAAAAAACGCAGGGTGGCGTATCGACTATTTCCTCGCTTCCGAACGTTTGGCTGACAAATTATCCGGCGCTAAAATTCACACGGAAATCTTCGGGTCAGACCATTGCCCGGTAGAAGTTACGATAAACTGGTAGTACGTAATGAAAAACGACGGCTTCACTCTGCGCAAGCGGTTGCTCAGCTTCCGCTATGCTTTCAACGGAATCAAATGGTTAATCAGGCACGAGCATAACGCATGGATACATTGTTTTGCGGCGGTGTGCGTCATCGTAGCCGGATTAATCGTTCGGTTATCTGCCGGAGAGTGGATTGCTGTTGTTTTTTCTATAGGCTCCGTGCTGGCGGCAGAAGCCGTCAATTCTGCCATCGAAGCCCTTGCCGATGTCATTTCACCGGATTACAATGAAGCCATCGGGCGGGCAAAAGACATGGCAGCAGGAGCTGTTCTGATGTTAGCCGTAGCAGCAGCCACGATAGGACTTATTATATTTATCCCCAAACTATTTTAGTCAAAAGATGAAATCAATTATTTGTTTTCTGACAGCTCTCTGCCTTGCAGTCTCCATCCAAGCACAAGAAATAGCAGTTACGGGCAGCCGCAAAGCGGTACGTACATCGGGAGACGTAGGCGCAATTCTTCTTCCGGTAGCCGGACTGACTGCCATTTTAATCAATAAAGATTGGGAAGGATTAAAACAGGGAGTATTCGCAGGCGCAACCACACTTGGCGTTACGTATGCGCTAAAATACATTGTAAAGAAAGACCGCCCCGACCACAGCGACAACCACTCTTTCCCCTCCATGCACACTTCCGTATCGTTTACGGCAGCAGCTTTTATCCAACGCCGCTACGGATGGAAATGGGGACTTCCGGCTTATGTCTTATCCACTTACGTAGGATGGAGCCGAGTCTACGGGAAGAAACACGACTGGTGGGACGTTGCTGCCGGAGCTGCTATCGGAGCCGGAAGTTCGTACATCTTTACCCGTCCTTTTGCAAAGAAACACGAACTCACCATCAGCCCCGTTGCCGGAGACGGTCATTACGGTTTCTATGCTTCGATGAAATTTTAAAGGCTACTTGTGCGTCACCCCATAACCGAACAGGGCAAAGTCGCCCAGACACGGGTCTCCGGGAAAAACCTGTGCCAACGCTTCGGTTATCCGCCGGGCATTAGTCAGGGAAAACGAAGACTTGTCTGTCAGCCCAATATGATATGCTACACGGCAAACATGCGTATCCAGCGGAATTAACAAATCGGCAGGATTCATGCGTTTCCATACACCGAAGTCAACTTCCGAATCGCGTCGAATCATCCATCTTAAAAACATGTTCAACTTTTTCTGCGGATTACGGTCGGATACCCCCAAAAAGGCACATAACTGCTGCATCGGAATGCCTGAATAACCGAGCAAAGCGTCTTCTAACGTTTTACCGGCAGCATAAACCGCATACAACTTTTCAAAATAACAGCGGAAAGCAGCATAAGAAACCATGCGATAAAAACTCCGCCAGTCATTGCTTTTAAAATCATCATCCCAACGCCGGGACAATACATAGCGCAAAGGAGAATGTCCCATTAAGGCATCCAGCTCATCCGCCTTCTTCAGTATCATGCTCCGGTTTCCGAAACTCAATACAGCAGTAAGCAATCCGCTGATTTCAATGTCCCTTTGCTCACGATAACGATGCGGAAACTGTACCGGGTCGGTATCTATAAAATCCGTACAGTGATAAGCCTGTGCCCACGCGCACAATCGTTGTTTCACTTCGTCAGTCATAACTAATTTCTATCCCATAAAAGTCAGGCATGAATCACGTCTCCCCCTCCCTGTTTTTACCTTGCCGGAAGCAGAACACGCAATCCATGCCCGCGCTTAAAAACGCATCCGCATGTGTAACCCTACACATACGGATGTGTTCACTGACACATGCGGATATTTCAACAAGTTCATCCCATAGCGTTTAAGCACACAGGCGCTCTTTCGAAACACCGATGATATTCAATAAGTTAAGATTATCTCTATCAATTAAAATAATACAAAAAGGTGGCAACACCTTCAAGGGCTTTCTTTTTAGCCCCTTCAATCTCGATGGAAAATTTGATTTCCGCTTTGGCCACCCCGCGCAAGTTTACGAGCGACTGCAAATCGGCTACCAGACGAACACGCTGCCCTGACAGAACAGCCTGTCCGAAGCGCATCTTATCCATACCATAATTAACCATCATCTTCAGGTTATTCACCTCAATAATCTGATTCCACAAATGAGGAAGCAAAGAAAGAGTAAGATACCCATGTACAATCGTACTCTTATAAGGGCTTTCTACCTTCGCCCGTTCCGTATCTACATGAATCCACTGATGATCCAGCGTAGCGTCTGCAAACTGATTAATACGCTCTTGAGGAATTTCTATCCAGTCGGAAACTCCTATCTGATGTCCGACTAACTTTTCAAAATCTTCGTACGAGTTGATAATAACTTTCTCCATACAATATCTATTAATATCACTTAAACCGTAGACAAAGATAGAAAATTTATTCGATTTCTGCATTATTTATTTATAAAAATAAACCCTCTACGCAGAAGAGGTGGTCTTTTTCTCCGACATACAGTACGATTTTTCCATCCCACATCAGCCTGCCATTTATTTTATAATAAAACTGAAAAACATACCTTGAAAGAAAAACATTTTAAACATTGAAACTGTTGGATTAAACAAAACAATACTATATCTTTGCACAAAGGCATTCAACTTTGTGCAATATTAAAAACAAATTTATGGAAAAAAGTTTTTTGGCGTTTATTGAAAACAGTATCAAAAATAATTGGGATTTAGATGCCTTAACCGACTACAAAGGAGCGACGTTACAATATAAAGATGTAGCACGCAAAATAGAAAAGCTCCACATCTTACTTGCCGAAAGCGGAGTAAAACCCGGCGACAAGGTGGCTCTTTGCGGACGAAACAGTTCGCACTGGGGAGTAGCTTTTCTCGCAATCCTTACCTACGGTGCAGTAGCCGTACCTATCTTGCACGAGTTTAAACCGGATACCGTACATAATATCGTAAACCACTCGGATGCACGACTGCTATTTGTGGGCGATTTCGTATGGGAGGGACTTAACGAAGCCGAAATGCCTAACCTTGAAGGGATTATTTTAATGACCGACTTTACGTTGCTGGTATGCCGGAGCAAACATTTGGAGTATGCCCGCGAACATCTGAACGAAATGTTCGGGAAGAAATTTCCCCGCAATTTCCGGCGCGAACACGTGAGTTACCGCCGAGATGAAACCGAGGAACTTGCCATTATCAATTATACATCGGGGACGACGAGTTTCTCGAAAGGTGTAATGATTCCTTATCGTGCTTTATGGTCGAACACACAATTCGCTTTCGACGTGCTGACACTTCAGCCCGGAAATCGGGTTATCTCCATATTGCCGATGGCACACATGTATGGTCTGGCATTTGAGTTCATCTACGAGTTCTGCTGCGGTTGTCACGTTTATTTCCTCAACCGTATGCCGAGTCCGAAAATCATATTCCAAGCCTTTGCCGAAGTAAAGCCTCATATCGTGATTTCGGTTCCCCTCATCGTTGAGAAAATTATCAAAAAGAATATACTTCCGAAACTGGAAACGCTGAAGATGAAAATCTTACTGCGAGTACCCATCATCAACGACAAAATAAAAGAAACCGTACGCGAACACATGATTCGGGCGTTCGGAAACAATTTCTACGAACTGATTGTGGGTGGAGCTGCCTTTAACCAAGATGTAGAAAAGTTGCTCCGCAGCATTGATTTTCCGTACACCGTAGGTTACGGCATGACGGAATGTGCCCCCATTATTTGTTACGAAGACTGGAAACGCTTTAAGCCCGGTTCGTGCGGAAAGGTAGTACCGCGTATGGAACTGCGTATCGACAGTCCCGACCCGGCACATATCGTGGGTGAAATCCTGACAAGGGGAGATAACGTAATGCTGGGATATTATAAGAATCCGGAATCGACCCGGCAAGTTATCGACAAAGACGGATGGCTGCATACGGGCGACCTCGGTATTATGGATGCCGACGGAAACGTGACCATTAAAGGACGCAGCAAAAACATGCTTTTGGGTCCGTCCGGACAAAACATTTATCCGGAGGAAATAGAAGACAGACTGAATACCATGCCTTATGTGAGCGAATGTATTATCATTCAGCAAAGCGACAATAAACTTGCCGCACTGATTTATCCGGATTTCGATGAAGCCTTTGCACAAGGATTATCCAAAGAAGATATAGAAAAGGTTATGGAAGAAAACCGGGTAGCACTCAACCAAGAGTTGCCCGCTTACTCCCAGATAGCCCGCGTAAAGATTTATCCGGAAGAGTTTGAAAAGACTCCCAAGAAGAGTATCAAACGTTTCTTGTATCAAGACGTAAAATAAACAACAAAATGAAACTGAACAAGCAAACCATAGCATTGCTTCTGCTGATATGTCTATCGGCAGAGGCAATTCCTCTTTCAGCCCAAACTAAGAAGAAAGGCCTGAAGAAAACGGCGAATATATCGCTTAATATTACAAACAAAAAGAATTTTCCGCCCAAGACCGGCCTTAACATAGGATTGCTCAGTAATTTCAGTAGACTAAACGGAGTAGGTATTAACCTTATATCCAGCATTGTACACTATAAGGTAGACGGTGTACAGATTTCCGGATTTGCCAACGTTACGGGGCTAAACGTATCTGCTTTCCAACTTGCCGGGTTAGCCAACGTTACAGGGGATAACTCGAAAGGCGTACTCCTTGCCGGATTGATGAACATCAACGGAGAATCTGCCAAAGGTTTTCAGTTATCGGGGCTCGGAAATGTAACTGGTAAAGACTTAAAAGGATTTTCTTTAGGAGGACTGATAAATCTTGGAGGAAACAACACCGGAGGTTTACAGATAGCCGGATTGGGAAACATCAGTTCGAAAACCAACAAAGGAGTAGCCATCGGAGGACTGATGAACGTGGTAGGCGAAAACACCTGCGGACTTCAACTGACGTCTTTATTAAATGTGGCAGGTAAAGAAAACCGTGGTTTACAACTGGCGGGGTTAGGAAACGTCAGTGTAGAAAACAAGGGTGTACAGCTTGGTATTTCTAATTATAGCGCGCAGAATAACGGACTTCAGGTTGGGATAGGCAACGTAGTCAATGAAAGCCAAAAAGGATTGCAACTGGGTATCGTGAACGTCAGCCAAAGCGACAAGACAAGACAGATAGGATGTATCAACGTGAAGCCGGAAACACGCATCCAGATGATTATATCCGGAGGAAACACCAGCAAGCTGAACCTCGCCGTACGCTTTAAGAACCGCTTTACTTATACCACACTGGGAGCGGGAACTTATCATCTTGGATTCGACAAAGATTTTTCAGTAAGCGGATTTTATCGGGCGGGCGTTCATTATCCGATTACTTCTCGCTTTGACATCAGCGCAGACATGGGATTTTACCACATTGAGACATTAGATAATAAAAACAATGGCTACCCTGCCCGCCTCTATGCCTTACAACCGCGCCTTAATTTAGAGTATAGCATAACCCGCCGCTTGGGAGTATTTGCATCGGGCGGTTATGAATGGTTGCGCCGTTATAAGGGAGAAGGAAAATTCGACGACAAAGGTGTTTTTGAAATAGGTCTCGTATTATTCTGAGAAACACTCATTTATCGTTCAGATTCGCAGAGCGTACACGACTTAATGTTTCAGGGGTCATCTGGAGCAGAGATGCTATATACACCAAAGGAGCACGCTTTAAAATCTCCGGATGAAGCTGAAGCAATTTGTTATAACGTTCGTGAGCAGGCTCAAACCGTAAGGTATCGGCTTTTACCTGAGATTCAATCAGTGAATATTCGAAAAACTTACGGTAAAGCACACCTATTTCTGCTTCTTGCAACGATAAATGTTCGATTTCCTCTTTCGGAATCTCCCACAATACGGTAGGTTCAAGCGTTTCTATCATCAAGCGGGTGGGTTCTTGCTTCAAATAGCTCTCCAAACATACCACAATCCCGCCTTCATAAGCAATATGTTCGGTTAAATCTTTGTCATATTTAAAATAGAATTGGCGCGTCATCCCTTTTTCAAGGTACAACATCGCCTTACAGGTCTCTTTCTCGTCTAATATCCGTTCACCCTTCTTATACTTCTTACAAGTTATTATATCTGCCAACGCATGAATCTGTTCGCGGCTCATCAGGCAATGATATTGAGCCGCCAACTTTCTTACAATATCTACACTTGTTGTCACCATAAATTTCTTGCTTTTATAAATCTATTTAACCTTAATCCTATCAAATCCTTCACCAAAAACACCAATAACGGCACTTTGGGAAACAAAAGCCTGAGGGTCTATATCTTTAATCAAACGAAATATGGTATTCGATTCACTTTTCTTGGCTAACACGAACATCATCTTCACATGGTTATTGGTATAACACCCTACCCCGTCAAGAAACGTTACGCCACGGTGCATGTCCTTATTGATTCGCTTTCCTATCTCCTCATATTTTTTCGATATGATGAAGAACTGAACAGACTGACGTGCACTGTTTACTACCTGATCGAGTACAAAACTTGAGATGAAGAGCACTACATAACCGTAAACCACCTTCTCCCAATTATGCAATACCAGATAACTGGATGAAATAATAATCACATCACAAATCAAGATAACACGTCCTAATGATATATCGCGATACTTATTGACGATGGCAGCAATAATATCTGTTCCGCCCGTACTGCCGTTTGCCGAAAAAGCCACACCAATACCTGCGCCACAGAAAGAAGCACCTAAAACGCAAGACATGAAAGGCTGGTCATGAATCAGCGGTCCTGTAACCACATTCTGGATTACCGCCAATATAGCCGTCAACGTAAAAACAGCAAATATGGTTTTCAAACAAAACCTCAATCCTAATATCTTCAGCGCAAGAAGCAATAATAAGAAATTAATAATTAAATAAGTATATTGCACCGGAAATCCCGTCCCCCAATAAATAATAGAAGCAATGCCGGGAACGGCACCAGAAGGGATATCGCTGGGCAAAAGGAAGCCTGTCCATCCAATACCATACATAATCATTCCTAAACCGATCATCAAGTAATCTTTAATTTCTCTCAGTATTCTCTGCTTGCGAGTAACTATCAAAGCCGGATTCATTTTTTCTATGATTTTAATTTGGCGCAAAAGTACGAAAAAAAACTAATACGTATCGCAGTAAAAATAACATAAATTTCGTAATTTTGCCGCAAATATAGAACGCGTTAAAGTTAGCATGGCATTAGTCAACGAACATCTGATGAAACTTCCGGATAATTACCTGTTTACGGATATAGCCAAAAAGGTTAATTCATTCCGGGTAACCCATCCAAAGGCAGACATAATTCATTTAGGAATAGGAGATGTAACCCGTCCTATCCCCGAGGCGTGCGCCCAAGCTATGAAAGCTGCGGTTGATGATCTCACTCGCCCCGAAACGTTTCATGGCTATGGTCCGGAGCAAGGATACGATTTTCTGATTGAAGCCATACTGAGAAACGATTATGCACAGCGAGGTATCAGTTTAAGTCCAAGCGAGATATTCATCAGCGACGGAGCCAAATCGGATACGGGAAATATCGGCGACATCTTGCGCCATGACAACAGCATCGGTGTAACCGACCCTATCTATCCGGCTTATATAGACTCGAACGTGTCGTGCGGACGGGCAGGAATCTTGGGAACAAACCATCAATGGAGCAATGTGGTTTATATGCCGTGCATACCGGAAAACAATTTTATACCGGAGCTTCCTACCCAGCGGGTAGACATTATATATTTATGCTATCCCAACAATCCGACAGGTAGCGTATTAAGCAAAAACGAATTAAAGAAGTGGGTACACTATGCGCTTGCCAACGACACGCTTATTTTATTCGATGCTGCGTACGAAGCATATATTCGCCAGCCGGATATTCCGCATTCCATTTATGAGATAAAAGGAGCGAAAAAGGTGGCAATCGAAATACGCAGCTTTTCAAAAACGGCAGGATTTACAGGAGTGAGATGCGGATATACCGTTATCCCTAAAGAGGTAACAGCAGCCACATTGACAGGAGAACGAATCAGCCTGAACAAATTATGGAGCAAACGCCAAAACACAAAGTTCAACGGAGCTTCTTACATCGCCCAACGAGGAGCTGCCGCTATTTATACTCCCGAAGGAAAAGAGCAGGTAAAAGCCATGACAGATTATTATATGGACAATGCCCGTCTTATGAAACGGTATCTTGACGGAACAGGACTTAAAGTTTCAGGAGGAGAAAACGCCCCTTATCTTTGGGTAAAAGCTCCTAAAGGCTTTACATCATGGCAATTTTTCGAACACCTTTTATATGAAGCCCATGTAGTAAGTACCCCCGGTGTGGGATTCGGACCGAACGGAGAAGGATACATCCGACTGACTGCTTTCGGCGAACGGAAACAATGTGAAGAAGGCATGAGACGTATCTGCCAATATTTATAAGAATAACCAACTATTAAAACTATACAAACATTAGGTATTATGTCAAAATTAAGATTTAGAGTCGTAGAAGAAGCATTCCACAAAAAGCCCGTTGATGTTCCGCATCCCACCGAACGTCCGAGCGAATATTTTGCCAAATATGTTTTCAATCGGGAGAAAATGTTTAAATATCTGCCGAGCAAAGTCTACGCAAAAATGATAGACGTAATAGATAACGGAGCAGCACTCGACCGAAGCATTGCTGATGAAGTGGCAGCCGGCATGAAAAAGTGGGCGGTGGAATTAGGAGTTACTCATTATACACACTGGTTCCAACCCCTGACAGAAGGTACGGCTGAGAAACACGATGCTTTTGTTGAACACGACGGCAAAGGAGGTATGTTAGAAGAGTTTTCAGGAAAACTTTTGGTTCAACAAGAATCAGACGGTTCTTCTTTCCCCAACGGTGGTATCCGCAATACGTTCGAGGCTCGCGGGTATAGTGCTTGGGACCCTTCTTCACCTGTATTCGTTGTAGACGATACCCTGTGTATTCCTACCATTTTCATAGCTTACACCGGTGAGTCTTTAGACTATAAAGCCCCCTTGCTGAAAGCACTTCGCGCTGTGACCAAAGCGGCTTTAGACGTAATGCATTATTTCGACCCCTCTGTAAAGAAGATAGTTTCGTACCTCGGATGGGAACAAGAATATTTCCTTGTAGACGAAGGATTATATGCAGCTCGCCCCGACTTATTACTTACCGGACGTACATTGATGGGACATGAGGCTTCCAAGAACCAGCAGTTGGAAGACCATTATTTCGGCGCTATTCCTTCTCGTGTCGCTGCATTCATGAAAGACCTTGAAATACAGGCTTTGGAATTGGGCATTCCGGTGAAAACGCGCCATAACGAAGTAGCTCCGAATCAGTTTGAGCTGGCTCCTATCTTCGAAGAATGTAACTTGGCAGTAGACCACAACATGCTTATCATGTCTTTGATGCGCAAAATAGCCCGCAATCATGGATTCCGTGTGTTATTACATGAAAAGCCATTCAAGGGCGTAAACGGTTCAGGTAAACACAACAACTGGTCATTAGGAACAGATTCAGGCGTGCTTTTAATGGCTCCGGGTAAAACGGCTGAAGAAAATCTCCGATTCATAACATTCGTAGTCAACACGCTGATGGCTGTTTATCATCATAACGGATTACTGAAGGCTTCTATCATGAGTGCTACAAACGCTCATCGCTTAGGTGCGCACGAAGCTCCTCCTGCCATTATTTCTTCTTTCCTCGGTACTCAGCTCAGCAAAGTGTTAGATCATTTGGAAGAAAGCACCAACGACGATTTGATATCTTTGGCCGGCAAACAAGGTATGAAACTGGATATTCCCCAGATACCGGAGTTGTTAATCGACAATACCGACCGTAACCGCACGTCTCCGTTTGCTTTCACCGGAAATCGCTTTGAGTTCCGTGCGCCGGGTTCAGAAGCCAACTGTGCCAGTGCGATGATTGCCCTCAATGCTGCCGTAGCCGAACAACTGATTCAATTCAAAAAAGACGTAGATGTATTAATCGAACAAGGCGAACCTAAAATTTCTGCCATCATTCAAGTCATCCGCCGTTATATAAAAGAATGCAAACCCATCCGCTTTGACGGAAACGGATACAGCGAAGAATGGAAAGAAGAAGCTGCACGCCGCGGATTGGATTGCGAAACCAGTTGTCCTGTAATCTTCGATAACTATTTGAAACCTGAAACCATTCAGATGTTTGAATCAACAGGTGTAATGAACCGCAAGGAATTAAAGGCACGCAACGAGGTAAAATGGGACATGTATACCAAAAAGATTCAAATCGAGGCCCGGGTATTGGGCGATTTGGTAATGAATCACGTCGTTCCGGTGGCTATCGAGTATCAGACGAAGCTCATCGACAATGCCTACAAGATGAAATCTCTTTTCCCTGCCGATGAAGCAGCTTCGCTTTCAGCTGAGAATCTGGCGATTATCCGAGAGATAGCCCAGCATACGGCATTCATCAAAGAACGTGTTGACGCTATGGTGGAAGCACGAAAGGTTGCCAACCGAATTGCTGAAGAAAGGGAAAAAGCTATCGCTTATCACGATACCATCGCACCTATGCTCGAAGAGATACGCTACCACATCGACAAGCTCGAACTTATTATTGATGACCAGATGTGGACATTGCCCAAATATCGCGAACTATTGTTTATACGCTAACAAGAATTAGGTTATTCGCAGGAAAACACTTATTTTTGTCGACAAAAGTGTAAAGGAAAAAAACGCTATGACTGAAATGAATGTAACAGAAAGTTCGGAAAAAAAGAGTCTGAACTTTATCGAACAAATCGTAGAAAAAGATTTAAAAGAAGGGAAAAACGGGGGAAGAATACAAACTCGTTTTCCGCCTGAACCTAATGGATATTTACATATCGGACATGCTAAAGCCATCTGTCTCGATTTTGGTATTGCAAAAAAGTATGGTGGCGTATGTAACTTGCGTTTCGATGATACCAACCCCACCAAAGAAGACGTGGAATATGTAGAAGCTATCAAAGAGGATATCCAATGGTTAGGTTTCCAATGGGGACATGAATATTATGCTTCCGACTATTTTCAACAGTTGTGGGATTTCGCCATCCGCCTCATCAAGGAAGGAAAAGCGTATGTAGACGAGCAAACTTCGGAAGAAATTGCTGCACAGAAGGGAACACCTACCCAACCGGGAGTGGAAAGCCCGTATCGGAATCGCCCTATCGAAGAGAGCCTTGAACTGTTCCAGAAAATGAACAGCGGCGAAATTGAGGAGGGGAAAATGGTACTCCGTGCAAAAATTGACATGGCTAACCCTAACATGCACTTCCGTGACCCTATCATTTACCGGGTTGTAAAAACTCCTCACCATCGCACGGGAGACAAATGGAAGGCTTATCCGATGTATGACTTCGCACATGGTCAAAGCGACTTTTTCGAAGGTGTAACCCACTCTCTCTGTACACTGGAGTTCGTGGTACACCGTCCGCTTTATGACCTGTTCGTTGATTGGGTTAAAGACGGCAAAGACCTCGACGATAATCGTCCTCATCAGTATGAGTTTAATAAGCTCAACCTGAACTATACGCTGATGAGCAAACGTAACTTACTGGTTCTGGTTAAAGAAGGACTGGTAAGCGGATGGGATGACCCTCGTATGCCGACACTTTGCGGTTTCCGACGCAGAGGCTATTCGCCGGAATCCATTCATAAGTTTATCGACAAAATCGGTTATACTACCTATGATGCGTTAAACGACTTTGCCTTGCTTGAAAGTGCAGTTCGCGAAGATTTGAATACCCGTGCCACCCGTGTATCTGCTGTATTAAATCCGGTCAAACTGATTCTTACCAATTATCCGGAGGGTAAAGTAGAAGAGATGGAGGCTATCAATAATCCGGAAGATCCCAACTCGCCCACCCACATCATCGAGTTCAGCCGCGAATTATGGATAGAACGAGAAGACTTTATGGAAAATGCGCCGAAGAAATACTTCCGCATGACTCCGGGACAAGAAGTGAGACTGAAAAATGCATATATCGTAAAATGTACCGGATGTAAAAAAGACGAAGACGGTAACGTGACAGAGGTATATGCTGAATACGATCCGAATACGAAAAGCGGAATGCCGGAAGCCAACCGGAAAGTAAAAGGTACGCTTCACTGGGTTAGCTGCAATCACTGTCTGACGGCAGAAGTACGCTTGTATGACCGCTTGTGGAAAGTAGAAAATCCGCGCGACACGATGGCTGCCATCCGCGAAGAGAAAAACTGTTCGGCACTGGAAGCCATGCAGGAAATGATTAATCCGGATTCGCTGAAGGTATTAAAGGAATGTTATGTAGAAAAATTCCTTGCCAATGCCAAGCCGCTTGATTACTTGCAATTCCAGCGTATCGGATATTTCAACGTCGACAAAGATTCTACACCGGAACACTTGGTATTCAACCGCACAGTATCACTGAAAGATACATGGAGCAAGATTAATAAATAAACTAACACATACCGTGAGGAGGGGACTGATTATGAAACAAATTCATGATTTTTCATGATACAGTTTCCTCATCACGGTATAAAAACAAATCTATTCTGTCCGCTCTCTTTTCATGATGAGAAACGATTTATCTTCTTCTTTTGAACACCCCAAGTTTAAAGAATTACTGGCAAAATACGAAAACATGGTACGTGAAAATACATCAACGTACTTTGAGAGTAACGAACTGACACAAATAGCCGAATATTATGCCAGTAAAAATATGATAGCCGAATCTGAGCAGGCTATTGCGTATGCTTTTAAACTTCATCCGAACGACCTTGATGTAATGATATATTGCTGCCACAACTTAATTGCAAAAGGTAAATACGACCAAGCGGAAAAGGCTTTGGAGCTTTTACCCGACCAGCAAGACAGCGAGGTGCTGTTTCTGCGCGCCACACTTTGGGTGGAACAAGGGAAAATCAAAGCAGCAGAAGAAATTTTCACCAAGATGGTAGAAGATGAAGAAGATGAAGAGGAAAGAGTAGAAACGCTGCTTGACATTGCTGACGTCTATATGGAAACAAACCATAAGGAACATGCGTACAAATGGCTGAAAAAAGCATATAAAGCAAACTCCGAAAACCGTGAGACATGGCAGTTTCTGGCAAGTTGTCATTTTGATCTTGGCAATATTGAAAAGTCTGTCTATTATACCAACCGGTTACTGGATGACAATCCTTACGACATTATACATTGGATTAACCTTTCCCGCTGTTACCTACAATTAGAAAACACGGAAAAAGCCGTTGAATCCATTGAATTTGCACTGGCTATCGAGCCTGACAACCCAATGGCTATTGAAATAAAGGGGCTTTGCTATGTGCAGAATGAAAATTTACAGAAAGCTATCGAATGTTTCCACAAAATAGAAGAAACCCATCCATATAAAGGACAAATCTGGCAGGTACTGGCAGAATGTTACATCTCGATACAAGATTACGAAAAGGCAATCAGATATTTAAACCTGATTATAAACAAAACCCAACTTTCCGACTTGGAATGGGGTGTCACACTTCAGAGAAGGGCTACCTGCTATCTGTTTACCAATCAGTTAGAGTTGTCGAAAAAAGACATCGACGATGCACTAAAACACGACAGCGAATATGCCCAACTTTATCTTACTCTTGCCGAGTATTACATTCGTATAAAGGATATTGATAAAGCACGCACCGAAATAGCCTATGCGGAAGCATTGGCCATCGACAAAGGAGAAATCATCGAAGAAACTGCGAAAATGCTGTTCCGCAACGCATTGATAAAAGATGCACTCTTGTTTTTCAAACGGTTAGAGCAAGAATATCCTTTGCTCGTCAAATCATGCTATTTCTCCATTGCGTATTGCTACTACATTTTAAATAATCAGGAACAGATGATTCGGGCTATCATCAAAGGTACCATCCAGCAGCCCGACTTATTAGAACGTGCCGCTACCAACGGGCTGATGGATTCAACCAGCCAAGATTTCATCAGGATAGGGCTGAAAATAAAACACATGATGGAAAACGGCGAATTAAACAATTTGGAAGATTTCCAAGACTGACGTCAGTCTGCCGCAACATAACCGTAAGGTTTCAGTTCTATCACTCTCAGCGACGTTCATTCACACGGACTATTCTTATTCCCATAATCGTTTTTTGAGATTGCAGATAATCCGATAAAGAAACCGGTTCAATGGTTACCTGCTTATAGCGGGACGATGCGTGAAGCAAATGAACTACCGTACCCACCCGGCAGGCAAATCCCACATGAGACACATCCAATCCCGCAACAGAAGTAGTGAGAACAATGATGTCGCCATCTTGTATATCCAAACTGTCAGCCGAGGAAATCACTCGGCTTTTCGGGATATAGGGCATCCGATAATCCACCCATGCCCGCTCTACCTGTTGCATTGCAGCGTAAGCCGATGGAGAATTCCGAAACGCAGGATAGGCATCGGGATGTTCTGTCATGAAATTTAACGAAACAATGCGTATGCTCGGATTCATCGAGTCTGTCAGTTCGCTGACAATCCCTCGCGCTTCATTCTCATGAATCCAATCACTGAAATAATGGAGACGCGAAGCATAACCGTCTATCTTTCCGCCCCGGTATCTTACACGGACGAGGTTCTTTTTGAAATCGGCAAACGAACACTGTCCCCGCTTATTGCATTCCACAAGTGCCACCACTGTTTCGACAAACGTAGTACAGTCGAGTTTCTGCAACGAGACAACCAGCCTCTCCGGTCCGTTCTCCTCCAGCGTACCCGCCACATACGGAACTCCCAACAGATTGCGGGCAAAGAAAAGTGTCCGGCAGCTATCGGACGGCAACCGGGCAGCACACGACAACAGTCGTTCTACCTTTACACTGTCCTGCCCCACCGCCTGCAGTGGCAACAAAAACAGCAACATTCCCACGGCTACCCACCGCATCCAAACGCAACAAATCGAACCCACGGTTTATAAATTTTCGGGGTCTCCTTTCAGAATAGGTAAAGTAATCCGATACTTCACGGCAAGGATACGAACCAAAAAGACAGTCACCCCACCTATAATCTGCCCCAAATAATCTTCAATTCCTGCCTTCAGGCAAAACCAATAAACCAGCCCGCCTACCACACACGCCATCGCATAGATTTCTTTGCGGAAAATCAACGGTATTTCATTGATAAACACATCGCGCAGCACACCACCGGCAGCTCCGGTTATGCTACCCATGATGATAGCTATCCAACACGAATACCCCATCGAATACGCCTTGCTGAACCCTACTACCGTAAACAAAGCGAGCCCGATACTGTCGAACAAAAAGAAAGTATTGTTAAGCCGGATCAGGTATTTGCCGAAAATAATGACAAACAGCATGGCAAATGCCGTACAAACCAAATACATCGGATCAATCATCCACGGAGGGGTTACATCCAACAACAAATCACGAATGGTACCGCCGCCTACAGCAGTGGCAAACCCTACAATGTATGCGCCAAACCAGTCAAAACGTTTAGCCGACGCCAAACGAATTCCGCTTATCGCAAAAGCAAACGTACCGATAAAATCAAGTACGGTAACAAACGATGGTATTTCTATCAAGTCCATTGAGTTTTACTTACACAATATATAATATATGTATCCGATTATTTTTTATCCCGCAGCCGGGCAAAACGTCTTATCAAAACGCGTCCAACTGCCACCCTTATTTTTCGAGCGTAAAAATACAACAAATTAAAACGGCAACCAAATTTCAAAGCAAACAGTTGGCAAACACCTTGCATACAATCTTAACAGCAAAACGATATTCCATATCGACCCCACATCCCACCTTCCGACATTTCTCTGATATACAACCAATTAAATTTCATTTACTTTACGAAAGCACAAAAAAATCCGCCGCTCATACATCCCCGAAAAACGCAACCGTTAGTGTTACTCATCTCATGCGGAAGCGTTGACCATTTCTACCCATAGAACCGACCAGTTCTACCGCATGTGTTTTTCAGGTCTTATATCCAACCCCAAAAATTCAATTCACCCACTAATTAAACAAAAGATTCATATTTCTCTAATTAAAAAATAGTTTTTTTTCAATTCATCCTATCATCTATTAAATAAAATACATATATTTGCACCGCTAATCACAACTTATATTAAAATACTTGAATAACAAACACAATTTATTTATTATGAAAAAACATATTACTAAGTCCTTTAAACAACAGGCTCTAACCTAAGAGAAACACAGACTTACATAGAGAAATGCTAATCATGTAAGATTTATCAAACCTATAATCAATCAATTTTAATTAACCCAATCTATGAAAAGAGGCAAATTTTCGCAATTATTATTGCTTTTGCTGATGGTTCCGGGAAGTGGTATAACATTTGCGAATCCTAACGGAACATCTTATTTCAGCGATTTATCTGCATCACAACAGGCTGGAACAGTTACAGTAAAAGGCACTGTGGTAGATGCCAAAGGAGAACCTTTAATAGGTGTAAGCATCCTTGAAAAAGGAACGAACAATGGTACGATTACGGATATCGACGGTAACTTTACGCTTTCTGTAACCGAAGGCGCTACAATTGAAGTGTCTTATATCGGTTATAAAACGTTATCACTGACCGCCAAACCCGATTTCGGACAAATTACCATGTCGGAAGACACTGAAGTGTTAGACGAGGTTGTTGTAACTGCATTGGGTATCAAGCGTTCGCAAAAAGCGTTAAGTTATAACGTACAAGAGGTAAAAGGCGAGGCTTTGACTGCCGTCAAAGATGCGAACTTCATGAATTCATTGGCCGGTAAAGTAGCTGGTGTGCAAATCAGCAGCGGTGCTACCGGAGCCGGTGGTGCCACTCGTGTGGTAATGCGTGGTATGAAATCATTGACTAAAGACAACAACGCATTGTATGTAATCGATGGTGTGCCGATGTTTAACACAGGTAAGAGTGGCGGTGAAGGACAGTACGGCGACATGGGAGGCTCAGATGCTGTAGCCGACCTTAACCCGGATGACATCCAAAGCGTCAGCATGATGACCGGCCCTTCGGCAGCAGCATTGTACGGTTCAGCAGCAGCTAACGGTGTAGTTTTGATCACCACCAAAAAAGGAGCTACAGAACGTACTTCTCTAACTGTATCCAACAGTACTACATTCTCAAAGGCATATATCATGCCCGAAATGCAGAACCGCTTCGGTACAAGTTCGGGATTATACAGTTGGGGGGCACCAACAAGCAACAGATATGACCCGTCGGATTTCTTTAATACCGGAACAAATATTATAAACTCTATATCTTTGTCGACCGGAAATGACAAGAATCAAACTTATCTGTCAGCTTCTACTACAAACACGGACGGAATTCTTCCGAACAACAGTTATAACCGTTATAACTTTACTGCCCGCAATACAACTAACTTCTTGAACGACAGATTAACATTGGATATTGGTGCTCAATACATCGTACAGAACAATAAAAACATGGTATCGCAAGGTCAATACTATAACCCATTGCCTGCTCTGTATTTATTCCCACGCGGCGACAATTTCGATGAAATCCGTCTGTACGAACGTTATAACACGAACTTTGGTTATATGGAGCAGTATTGGCCATACGGCGACGGAGGTATGTCTCTGCAAAACCCGTATTGGATTCAGAACCGTATCGTTCGTACTTCAGAAAAGAAACGTTACATGCTGAACGCATCATTGAAATGGAAAGTCACAGACTGGTTTAACATCACAGGTCGTGTTAATTTGGATAATTCTGATTACCGTAACCGTGAAGAAAAATCGGCTTCTACCCTGACTACTTTCTGTGGTTTGGCAGGTGGCTTGAAAGACGTTATGCGCCAAGAACGCTCGCTGTATGCCGACGTATTGGCTACTATTGACAAAACATTCGGCGAATTCCGTTTGAATGCCAATGTGGGTGGTTCTATTTACCACGTATCTTCTGACGAATTGTCAGTAGCCGGCGACTTGATTATCCCAAATTTCTTCCAGATGAACAACATCAACTGGTCTGCCAACTACAAACCGGAACCGTCGGGATATGTTGACGAAATCCAAAGTGTATTCGCAAGTGCCGAACTGAGTTGGAGAAACCAATTATACTTAACGCTTACCGGACGTAATGACTGGGATTCTAAATTAGCTTTCTCTAACCAATCTTCTTTCTTCTATCCGTCAGTAGGTCTTTCAGCAGTATTGTCTGAAATGATGTCGCTCCCCGAATGGATAACCTATGCAAAAGTTCGCGGTTCTTATACCGTAGTAGCTTCTTCATTCGACCGCTTCCTTACCAATCCGGGATTTATCTATAACGGTCAAACTCACAACTGGGAGAACCCGACTTTGTACCCGATGGACAACATGAAACCCGAGAAAACCAAATCTTGGGAAATCGGTTTGAACTTAAAGTTCTGGGATAACCGCTTTAATTTGGACGCAACCTACTATCGTTCAAACACCTTGAACCAAACGTTTAAAGTCGATATTCCGTCTTCTTCCGGTTACAAACAGGCCGTAGTACAAGCCGGTAACGTACAAAATCAAGGTCTTGAACTTGCATTAGGATTCCAAGACGAATGGGCAGGTTTCGGATGGTCATCTAACGCTACCTTTACGCTAAACCGCAACAAAGTAATTCGTCTTGCCAGCGGAAGTATCAACCCGGTAACCGGCGAAGAAATCAACATGCCCGAAATGTATGTAGGCTGGTTGGGTAAAGAAAACGTAGCTCCCCGCGTTATTCTGACTGAAGGAGGCTCTATGACAGATATTTATGTATATAACCAACTGACCAGAGATAACAACGGAAATATCCGTGTTGACCAAAACGGAAATATCAGCATGACAAGTTCTTCTACTCCGACTAAAGTGGGCGATTTGGATGCTGACTTCAACTTGGGATGGACAAACCATTTTACTTATAAAGGCATCGACCTCGGCATCGTACTGTCGGCACGTGTAGGTGGTTTGGCTTACTCTGCTACTCAGGGTGTATTAGACTATTACGGAGTATCAGAAGCATCGGCTGTAGCCCGTGAGAACGGTGGCGTACCGGTTAACAATGGCATGGTAGACGCACAAAAATATTATCAGACTATCGGTACCGGTGAAGGTGGTTACGGACGTTACTACTTGTATAGCGCAACGAACGTTCGCCTGCAAGAATTAAGCCTGAACTATACACTTCCTAAGAAATGGTTTAAAAATATAGCAAACGTTACCGTAGGTTTAGTAGGACGTAACTTATGGATGATTTACTGTAAAGCTCCGTTCGATCCTGAATTGTCTGCATCTACGGCAAGTAACTTCTATATGAATGTTGACTACTTTATGCAACCCAGCTTGCGTAATATAGGTTTTAATGTAAAAGTACAATTCTAAAGAGATAGACTAAGGTCATGAAAAAATATCTATTAAACATAACAACTGGTGCTGCGCTATTACTCTTGGCAGGAGGCTGTACCAGCAAGTTCGAAGAATATAATACGAATCAATATCAGATTCATGAAGCTGATCCTGCTACATTGATGAAAAACATGATTGAGACCATTGTAAATATTCAACAAAATGATTCTCAGATGCAGGAACAAATGGTAGGTCAGTATGGAGGTTATTTATGCCCTTCCAACACTTGGAGTGGAACCAATTTTGGAACATATAATCCGAGCGATGCTTGGAATGCCAATCCGTGGAACACACCGTTCGAAAAAATTTACGGAAACTTCTTCCAAGTTCAAGAAGCAACCAATTCAACCGGACACTACTATGCGTTTGCTCGTATGGTGCGCGCCATTACAATGTTGCGTGTTGCTGACACGTATGGTCCGATGCCTTACAGCCAAGTACAAAAAGGTAATTTCTATGTGGCATACGATACGCAAGAAGAGGTGTACAAAGCTATCCTTGATGACCTTGCAAATGCTGCTGACGTACTCTATAATTATCATGTAGACACTAACGGTAATGCCCCGTTAGGTTCAAACGACCCTGTTTATAACGGTAATTATGCAAGTTGGGCAAAACTGGCTAATTCAATGCGCTTGCGTGTAGCGATGCGTATCAGCAGTTTCTTACCCGATGTGGCTCAACAGAATGCAGAAGCAGCTACTTCACATCCGGCAGGACTTATCGAAACCAATGCCGATAATGCAATGATGTCTTGCGGAACACAAACCAATCCCTACCAGTTAGCAGCTGTAAGTTGGGGCGACTTGCGCGTAAATGCAAATATTGTAGATTATATGAATGCTTATAATGACCCGCGCCGTTCTAAATATTTCACAACATCTACAATAGCCAACATGGAAGGACAATACGTAGGAATGCGCACCGGCGATTCTGATTTCGATAAGAATGCAGCTTCCGGCTTTTCTATGCCTAACTATACTGCTACTGACAAAATGTTGGTATTTTGCGCTGCTGAGACATCTTTCCTGCGCGCTGAAGGTAAACTGCGTGGGTGGAATGTAGGAAGCAAATCTGCAAAAGAGTATTACGAAGAGGGCATTGAAAATTCCATGTCACAATATTCTGTTTCAGGAAGTGAATATATGGAAATCGATCAAGCTCCCGATGTAATCCATGCAAATGATGATGTTCAGAAAGCACCTGCTACTATATCTAATACTAATACTGTAAGTGTAAAATGGGATGATTCTGATAATACGCTGACCGGAAAGAACTTCCAGCGCATCATTACTCAAAAATGGATTGCCAATTACCCGTTAGGCTTCGAGGCATGGGCAGAATACCGCCGTACAGGTTATCCGGAACTTTATCCTTGCATCGATAATTTGTCTAATGGCGTAATAAACAGTCAACGCGGTATGCGCCGTTTGAAATATCCGTATACAGAAACTACCAATAATCAAGCAAACTGTTCAGCCGGAGCAGCAGACTTAAATGGCTCAGACTCTCCTGCTACGGACTTGAAATGGGCAAAGAAAAACTAATATCTAAATCAAATCTATATGAAGAAAATATATTTATTATACGGTTTGTTCTTGTCGGTAATTACATCGCTATTCATCAGTTGCAGCGACTGGACAGACGCAGAACGCGAAGTCTTTCCTGAAGAAATGACTTCGGAAGAATATTATGCTGCACTTCGTGCATACAAACAAACAGACCATCAAATTGCATTCGGATGGTTTGGTAACTGGACAGGTGAAGGAGCTTTTATGAAAAACTCTTTAGCCGGTATTCCGGACAGCGTGGATATTGTTTCTATTTGGGGAAATTGGAGTAACCTTACAGAAGCTCAAAAGAAAGATTTGGAGTTCTGTCAGAAAACTAAAGGTACACGCTTTACTTTATGTTTCATTATCACTTCGGTAGGAACTCAAATTACTCCTCAAGAAGTTTATGACACATGGGAAGAAAAAGGGTACAGTTCTGAACAAGAAGCTGTAAACGATTTTTGGGAATGGCCTGAAGACGAAAGCGACGAAGCAGCAGTAGAGGCTTCTATCCGTAAATATGCTTCGGCAATAGCCGATACAATTACCAAGTATGGTTACGACGGATTCGACATTGATTATGAGCCTAACTATGGAAACAATGGTAACATTGTAGATGATGACGATCGTATGTTTATCTTCGTGGATGAATTGGGCAAATATTTCGGACCGAAATCGGGCACAGGAAAATTGCTGCTGATTGACGGTGAACCCCAAAGTATTACAAGCCGACCGGAAATCGGACATTACTTTGATTATTTTGTAATTCAGGCTTATAACGCTTCAGGAGATTCAAACTTAGACAGACGCTTGATTAATGGCGGAGTTGCGGGACCGGGACTGATTCAGACCTACGGAGAAGAACTTGGCGAAGAACGTGTTACCAACATGACTATCATGACTGAAAACTTCGAGGCAGTAGACGCTGCCATGAACGGTGGATATAATTACACTGACCGTTACGGAAATACAATGAAATCATTGGAAGGCATGGCTCGCTGGCAACCGAGCAACGGTTTCCGTAAAGGCGGCGTAGGAACTTACCACATGGAAGCTGAATACGGAACTACTCCAGAGTATAAGAATCTGCGTAATGCGATTCAGATTATGAATCCTTCTTCACACTCATTGGTTAAATATTAACAGATGAAACTTATGAAACTAAATTATATCAAAACATTGTTGCTATCGGCTTCCATTGCCGGATTAGGAACATTTACAGCATGTGACAATGCTGAATATCAAGCTCTCGACACACATGCTTACATTGATGAAGCACTCTCGGGAAGCAGCGCAAAACTGACCGTACAAGCTACGGGCGAAAGTTCTACCACATTGAATATTCATGTAAGTAATGCTGTTTCAACTGACAGCCACTTCAAATTAGTAGTTGACCCAACTATCTTAGATGAATATAATACCAAAAACGGTACAAGCTACATTGCTATTCCGGAAGGACAGTATACATTACCAGAAGACATCGTAATCAAAGCAGGAAATTATAATGCCGAAGCCTCTATCGTAACATTAAAAGCCTTTTCGGAAGAAATGGTTTATTCCGGAGAAGCATACGCACTGCCGGTACGATTGGAATCAACCGATGGTAATTATCCGGTAATGCCTAACACGGGTACTTATATCATCTTGGCAGAAAATATAGTTGAATTCTCTGCTCCGCAGTTCATTCATGGAGCTAACTTGTCTTCACCCGAGTATGCTGCAAATCCGGAAACTTATTCACAATATACCGTTGAAGTTCGTTTCCAAGTAAGTGACACGAATAACCGTAACCGTGCCGTATTTACTACAAGCGACGGCGAAAACAGATCGGTTCTTTTACGCTTTGAAGACCCGCAAAGTCCTGATGAAGCAAACGGATGGGCTGCTCACTCATTGGTTCAAATCCAGTTACACAATGGTTATGTAAACCCGAGCCATAACTTCGAATCTAACAAGTGGCAACATTTGGCAGTAACATTCGACGGAGCTACTTACCGTATCTACGTTAATGGCATCGAGAGCGGACAATTAGCTTGCTCAGATCCGTGTCTGAAATTTAAAGGAATCGGTTGGTTTACAGATGGCGACGGCGACCAAAGCGGCTGGTGGAGAGGATGTCAAATTTTGGTCAGCCAAGTACGTATCTGGTCTGTTGCACGCAATGCCACACAAATAGCCAACAGCATGACACAGGTAAGCCCGAACTCTACCGGATTGGAAGCATACTGGCGCATGGATAAAGGTACAACTGAAACAAGAGACGGAAGAACTTATACCATCTTCGAAGATGCAACCGGAAAGGGACACACATTGGAAACCAGCCAACCTATTACGTGGGTTGACGGTATCTTGTCTACCGATACAGCTACAGATTGGAAATAATACATATTATAAATAAACAAATAAACGATATGAAAAAGTTTTTTCAATATATGCTGATGGCAGCATTCATTGGCGGAACGGTTTCTTTCACTTCGTGTAACGATGATGATGAAAATCAAGTGAACGAATGGAACATGAGCTACGTTTCACTGCTGCAATCAGATTACCTCAGACCCATTGAATCTTTTACACTGAAACACGTAGAAGATAAAGGCATAGAAGGCAGTGTAGAATATAAAGTTATGGCTACACTGAATAAACCAACAAGTCAAGATGTTACTGTGAACATTACGGCTACTTGCGATAGCATTAGTGCGGACAAAGTGATATTATCTTCCAATACTGCAACAATCAAAGCAGGAGAAACTAAATCGGAAGATGTAACAATCAGCATCACCGACTGGTCGGATATTGTAACCAACAATGCAGAATGTGATATGGTACTAACCATACAGATGGATGGAATTTCTACTACAGCTGCCGATGTTACCAATTCTGAATTTAATCAAAGTATTAAAGTTAACATCAAAAAGGAACAGGCAAAACCTGAAGAGTTCTTATTCTTCGGTTATGCTCCTGAAAACAGCACACTCATGACGAACAAAACTGATTGGACGTTCGAATTCATGGAAGGTGTAGAAAATCCGAACTCCAATACTGTAGCCGGCACCGGTGGAAGTGATGTTGCCACAAACGGAGTTCCTTTCTGGTTTACTGTAGATTTCGGAGAAGTTTATAACGTAACCGGTATTCAAACCAGACATTGGGGAGCCGGATATGCACCAACAGAAATAGAAGTGTTTACTTCCGATAATGGCACAGATTGGAAATCGATGAATACGGTACAAACGTACGGTTCTGCTCAAGCAATTGCATTCAAAGAACCAAGAGCTACCCGTTATCTAAAATATCAAATGATTACTGTACCGGGTCGTGTAGATGTTACTGCATTTTATGTTTACGTAGCTAACGAATAATCCGGAAAACATTTCGATAATTATCATATAGGGGTTGGAATCATCCTCCTGAATGCACGAGGCAGGTAAACCGATGTATTCAGGAGGACAGATTCCACCCCTATCATTTTTATAAAAAAAGTTTTTCTTGCGCGGAGAAAGCAAATTTTTTCAGTATTACATAAATATATCCGAAAAAAATTGTAAGTTTGTTGCACTAAAAAATAACAGTGAAAAACGGTAACTACTTTTTGTTGACTCAATAAAAACTTTACAAACACATGCTTAAATCATTTAGCTATAAAAGCAAAAAACAACCCCGCACATCAGTCAGAATATGCTTTCGTATTCATAAAGTTGTCGGCTTGTTTTTAAATTCATCGCGATAAAGTTATTATCCAATTTACACACATATTTAATCAATATTATTTATATGAAAAAACAGTACATCTTAGGATTGTTCTTTTTGTGCGGAGGGCTTTTTGCTTGTTCTCCGGGCACAGTGAACCAAGCTAATTTTGAAGTGATTCCGTTGCCGCAAGACATACAGGCAAGCACGACAGGAGACTTTACGCTGACCGACAATACGGTTATCGTATATCCCAAAGGAAATGAAGTAATGAAACGGAATGCTGAGTTTCTGGCAGAATACATCGGCGAACAAACAGGGAAAACCATACAGGTTACCGATGAAGCTCCGTCTTCGAATGCTATTGTTTTGGCACTCGGACTGAGTGACAGCAATCAGGAGGCTTATCGGCTGGAGGTTTCGAAACAGCAGATTACGCTGACCGGAGCTTCGGAAGCTGGTGTGTTCTACGGTATCCAGACGCTGCGCAAGGCAATGCCTACGGCGCAGGGAGATGTGGTGTTCCCTGCTACGGTGGTTAATGACTATCCCCGCTTTGCGTACCGCGGAGCGCACTTCGACGTTTCACGCCATTTCTTCACCGCCGACTCTGTAAAACGTTTCATCGACATGCTGGCGCTACATAACATCAACCGTCTTCATTGGCACCTTACCGATGATCAGGGCTGGCGCATCGAAATAAAGAAACATCCTAAACTGACTGAAATAGGCTCAAAACGCTCAGGAACGGTTATCGGACACAATTCGGGCGAATACGACAATATGCCTTACGGTGGATTCTATACACAGGAAGAAGCTAAAGACATTGTAAAATATGCACAAGAGCGTCATATCACGGTAATTCCGGAAATCGACATGCCCGGACACATGCAGGCTGCCTTGACGGTATATCCCGAACTGGGCTGTACGGGCGGTCCGTATGAGGTATGGAAGCAATGGGGTATCTCTGATGATGTGCTTTGCGCAGGCAACGACAAGACGCTGGAATTCATCGATGATGTTTTGGGAGAAATCGTTGAAATCTTCCCGTCGGAATACATCCACGTGGGTGGTGACGAATGTCCGAAGGTACGCTGGGAGAAATGCCCGAAATGTCAGGCACGCATCAAGGCTTTGGGATTGAAGGACGATGCGCATCATACTGCCGAACAGAAGTTACAGAGCTTCATCATCAATCATGCCGAGAAGTTCTTGAATTCTAAGGGACGGCAAATGATTGGCTGGGACGAAACGCTGGAAGGCGGACTGGCTCCTAACGCTACCATCATGTCATGGCGCGGAATTGAAGGTGGAATCGAAGCTGCCAAGCAAGGTCACGACGCCATCATGACACCAAGTTCACATCTGTATTTCGATTATTATCAGACTACCGATACGGAGAACGAACCGATTGCCATCGGCGGCTACATTCCGGTTGACCGGGTGTACAACTACGAACCCGTGCCCTCGGCTCTTACCCCGGAAGAAGCTAAACACATCATCGGTGTGCAAGCGAACTTATGGACAGAATACATTCCTACTTTCCGTCAAGTGGAATACATGGAATTGCCACGTATGGCTGCTTTGTCAGAAATCCAATGGACTATGCCGGAAAAGAAGAATTATGACAACTTCTTGAAACGCCTTACTCGACTCATCAACATCTATGATACAGAAAACTACAATTATGCGAAACACGTGTTCGGAGTAAGAGCCACTTATCTCCCCAATACGGCAGAAAACGTGCTCGATGTGGTTCTCAGTACAATAGACGATGCTCCCATCTACTATACGCTGGACGGCAGTGAGCCTACGGCTTCTTCTGAACGTTACACCGATACGCTGAAAATAGACAAAAGCTGTACGCTGAAAGCCGCAGCGATACGTGCAAACGGAAGCAGCAATGCGCTGAAAGAAGAAATCGCGTTCAACAAAGCGACCATGAAACCCATAACCATGCTTCAGCCTATCAATGAAAAATATAAATACGAAGGAGCCAACACGCTGATAGACGGATTGACGGGTACGAACAACTACCGTACCGGACGCTGGATTGCTTTCTACAAAAACGACATGGAAGCCGTGATTGACTTGCAGGAAGAAACATCCATCAGCAAAGCGTGGGTACGGACGGACGTGGTAATCGTAGATGAAGTTCTTGATCTGCGCAAATTGACCGTGGCGGTATCTGCCGACGGAAAGAATTACAAGGAAGTAAAATCGGAAACTTACCCGGTGGCTACCAAAGATGCCAAAGACGGTATCTATACTCATGAGTTGACTTTCGAACCTACAAACGCCCGGTATGTAAAAATCATCGCTCAGCCGGAATATCATATCCCGGCATGGCATTGGGGAAAAGGTGACCCGGCGTTTATTTTCGTTGACGAAATCGGTCTGGAATAACTAAACACACTAATCACATACCAGCATCTTGGGGTGTATCGCGTTTGACAACAATGACGGTACACCCCTTATATTAATAAACCAAAATCAATCATGAAAACAGATTTCTTTAAACTTTTATTGCTCTCCGGAGCAATCTCTATGGGAACCTCGGCATACGCACAGGTAGACTTGGTTAAAAACGGGAAAAGCAATTCTAAAATCGTATTGGCAGAACAAATTGAAGTGAACCGCACGGCTGCCAACATCCTGCAAGATTTCGTACAAAAAATAAGCGGATGCCGACTGGATATCCGGCAGAAAGGAAAAGCGGCTGCAGGCGACATCTTGATTGGTACTTCGGCATCGGACGATGTAAAAGAAGACGGTTACCAAATTTCTACCACCGGAGGCAAGCTGGTTATTACAGGAAAAGACAACGGAGCTGTATACGGCGTGGTATCATTGCTCGAAGATTACTTGGGGGTAGATTATTGGGGAAATAATGAATATAAGTTGGAAAAGCGTTCTGACATCTCGCTTCCATCTATCAACAAAACCGATAATCCGGCTTTCCGTTACCGTCAGACACAGAACTATGCGCTTCAGACAGACTCTTTATACAAATGGTGGTACCGGTTGGAAGAACCTGCCGAAGCGTTTGCTGCGAACTACTGGGTACATACATTCAACAAACTGTTGCCCGTATCGGAGTACGGGACTACTCATCCGGAGTATTATGCTTACTTCGACGGCAAACGGCATCCGGGCGCACAGTGGTGTCTGACTAATCCGGAGGTATTCGAAATCGTGGCACAGCGTATCGACTCCATATTCAAGGCGAATCCCGACAAGAAAATTATCAGCGTAAGCCAAAACGATGGAAACAATACCAACTGTACGTGTCCTGAATGTAAAAAGCTGGACGACGCAGCAGGCTCTCCGTCGGGCAGCTTGATTTATTTCATCAATAAGTTAGCGGCACGTTTCCCGGACAAGGAAATCGCTACGCTGGCATATCTGTATACCATGAATCCGCCTAAGAACGTGAAACCGCTGCCAAACGTGGTGGTGATGCTTTGCGACATCGACTGCGACCGTGAGGTATCACTTACGGAAAATCCAAGCGGACAGTATTTCATGAAGGCGCTGAAAGGATGGTCGGACATTACGGACAACATATTCGTGTGGGATTACGGAATCAATTTCGACGGTTATCTGTCGCCCTTCCCTAACCTGCATATCATGCAAGACAATATCCGCATCTTCCGCGACCACCACGTAAAAATGCACTTCTCGCAGATAGCCAGCAGTTACGGAGGCGACTTTGCCGAACTGCGTTCTTACTTGGCTTCGAAACTGATGTGGAATCCCGATGCGGATGCCGACAAGTTGATGCAACATTTCTTGAAAGGTTACTACGGTGCGGCAGGCGAATATTTATATCAGTATATCAAAATCATACAGGGCGCACTGTGGGGAAGCGGACTCCGGTTGTGGATTTATGACTCTCCCATCTCGCATAAAAACGGTATGCTGAAACCGATATTGATGAAACGCTACAAACAGTTGTTCGACAAGGCGGAAGCAGCCGTAGCGGGCGACCCTGTGCTGCTGGAGCGCGTAAAACGTACCCGCCTGCCTTTGCTTTATTCAGAACTTGAAATCATCCGCACACAGCCGGAGAAAGATTTCGATGACGTAACTGCCAAACTGAACTACTTTGAAGCAGAAGCCAAACGGTTTAACAACCCTGCCATTAACGAACGTAACAACCGCGCGCTGGATTACTGCAAGTTATACCGCGAACGTTACATGCCGCGCAATGAAAAAAATTTAGCTTTAGGGGCTAAAGTAACTTACCTTACCGAACCTACGGGCAAATATGCCGAGTTGGGCAAAACGGCGCTGACCGACGGTTTGTTCGGCGGAGCCAGCTTTGTGGAGAGCTGGGTAGGCTGGGAAGGCAAAGACGGCGGTTTTATCGTCGACTTGGGTGAAGTAAAAGACGTATCCTACATCGAAACCGATTTTCTGCACCAGATAGGTCATTGGATTCTTTTCCCGCTGAAGGTAACATACAGCTATTCGGAAGACGGGAAGAACTATCAGGCATGGGGGACGATAGAGATGGAAGAAGAACGCTCGAACATGGTGTTGTTCAGAGGGGTTAAAATGGAATCGAAACAGCCTCTGAAAGCCCGTTACCTGAAAGTGGAAGTAACCGGAACGAAGGTTTGTCCGCACTGGCATTACGGCGTAGGAAATCCCTCGTGGTTCTTTATCGATGAAGTGACTGTAAGATAAGCCGACGGCTGAGAAAGAGAAAAAGCATTGTTGCCCCGCAAAAACGGAAGCGACAATGCTTTTTTATTAGACCTGAAAAAACACTACCCATAGAACGAAGGCGTTCTATGGGTAGAGTTGGTCAACGCTACCGCTTGGAACAACCAACGCTAACGGTTGCGTTTTTCGGAATATAGCGGTAGGATATTTGTTTTTATACTCTCCTCAAACAGAAGTAATTACAGAATTCCAAGAAACTTTACCATGTATAATTCAATCCGAAGCTAAGCAACTCCTGTAATTGCAGATAACTTAAATCTTCTACACGGGGAACACTGTCGTCGAATCGCCCATGAACAAAGAGTTTCGTAGACAAAAAGCGATTGAAAGCAAAGGTGAATGTATTTTCCCATTCGCCAACCGCCTTTTCATAATTCGTAGTATACGAAAAGCGCGAATCCCAAGTAAGATTTTTAATAATCTTCCATGACAGGGTAGCTTCCAAACGTGAACCCCATACACTCTCTCGCTTGTTTCCCGCCTTTATATTGAACTTGGTAGGGTCGATACGGTCGTTCGCCACGCTATACAGCGTATAGTTGAGCGGGTTTATCAGAACGGAAAGATTACATACCCCGTCTTTCGTATATTTATAGTCCATACCCAAACCGACGTTCAACTCAGCCGGAGAGAAGAAAGCCGAAACCAAATTATCGGAGTTGGTTTCATAGTTAGAAAAGAACTGGGTTTTAAATTCGCCGGAAATGGTATAGTACCACGTACCGAAGGCGCGCAATCCCAACTTCGAAGTAAGACGCAACATATCGTTATTAGCCTTATAAGAATGAAGCGTATCCGAAGGAGCCGTTACGAAACCCAGCTTCCACTCTATTTTGTTTTCAAACTGAATGCCCTGCCGGTCATCGTAATTGGCAGTCCACGTAAATCCTGCCAACATAGATTTCGTACTTTCACCACCCTTATACCAGTTACGGGAAATATAGTTTTGCGAGAATTGCAGGTAACTGTCGCCGGTAAATTTCCAGAAATTGGGTTTTATCACCAGCAATTCCTGTTCATCTACCTTACCCACCTTTTCCCGGTGCGCCATCGAGCGTACTTTTTCTTTCTTCCTATTCTGAATTACCAAATTGCCGGACAGCGGTTCTACCCCTTCCAATACAGCCTCGTTCTGCTTAACCAAGCTCGGATATTGCACATAGAAGTTTAACAACTGGCGGTTGATGTAATTATCCACCTTTGCCGACCGCCTCAAATCCGGCAAGTTCTGAATATCCTTCTCTCTATAATCATCTTGCACAAAAGGTATCACAGGCTTCCATCCCTCTATACTCATGCTTTGCTCGATAGGCGCACGATAATACGTGGCAGGCATGGCGAGCTTATAGAAATTAGCATCAGACCTAATTCCGGTAATCTGCAAATAAAGGTCATCCCAGCGGTCTTCCCATTCAGAAAAATATGTACGATAATTTTTAATAAGATTCTTAAATGCGATCACCTCCGGCAAAGGTTTCGACTCTGCTGCCTGACGCATGATTTTCGCTTTCATCAATGAATCTTTCAAATGATTGACTGAATCTTCAAAATGAACAGCAGCTCTTTCTATCTCAAGCAACAAGGAATCAGCCTGTATGTCGATTACATCTTTAAGCGTTACTGCGGAGTCGCCTGCCGCCCTCGCATTACCACGCACGGCATCCAGCGTATCAAGCAGCACTGCTTTCTCCGTCACTATCGAATCACCCCCTTGTAATAAATCTCGTTGCGCTTCTTGCGCATATAACCCACTTCCCAAAGAATAGATTATTAATAAAAGTGTGCCTAATTTCTTCATCATGTTGTTTTTGAATCGGTATTCTTCGCAAAATTACATATTTTTATTTCCCCATAACCTATGATTCAGCTTTTTTTTCTAATTTTGCAACTTGGAAAAAAGATTTCAAAGGAAATTAATTTTTAAAAAACTCAATATTGTGGCAGAAACAAAGTATATCTTCGTAACAGGTGGTGTAGCCTCTTCTTTAGGAAAAGGTATCATTTCATCATCTATCGGCAAATTGCTGCAAGCCAGAGGCTACAGCGTAACCATCCAAAAGTTTGACCCGTATATTAACATCGACCCGGGAACACTTAATCCGTACGAACACGGTGAGTGTTACGTGACAGTAGACGGTCATGAAGCTGACCTTGACTTAGGACATTACGAACGTTTTTTGGGTATACAGACAACCAAAGCGAATAATATTACCACCGGACGTATCTATAAAAGTGTAATAGATAAAGAGCGCCGTGGCGATTATTTGGGAAAAACCATTCAAATTATCCCTCACATTACAGACGAAATCAAGCGTAACGTAAAATTGTTAGGCAACAAATATAAATTCGATTTTGTAATTACTGAAATCGGAGGTACGGTGGGCGATATAGAATCTCTGCCTTATCTGGAAAGTATCCGCCAGCTGAAATGGGAATTGGGGAAAAATGCGCTGTGCGTGCATCTTACTTACGTGCCTTACTTGGCAGCAGCAGGCGAACTGAAAACCAAACCTACCCAACACTCTGTAAAAGAACTTCAATCGGTAGGTATCCAGCCCGACATATTGGTGTTGCGCACGGAACATGAATTGAACAGCAATTTAAGAAAGAAAGTAGCTCTGTTCTGCAACGTAGATGAAAGCGCCGTAGTACAGTCAATGGACATGCCTACCATTTACGAAGTGCCGTTACGTATGCAGGAACAAAAGTTAGACGTGACAATTCTTGAAAAGATGGGACTCCCGGTAGGAGAAACCCCGACGTTGGGCCCGTGGAGAGAGTTCTTAAACCGTCGTCATCACGCTACACAGATCGTAAAGATAGGGTTGGTAGGAAAATACGATTTGCAAGATGCCTATAAGTCTATCCTTGAGGCTCTTTCACAAGCAGCAACATATAACGACCGTAAAGCCGAGATTCAGTTCATCAACAGTGAAAAGATAACAGACGAGAATGTAGAGGAACAACTGAAAGACATGGACGGCATTATCATCTGTCCGGGATTCGGACAGCGCGGCATCGAAGGAAAATTCGTAGCCATCAAATATTGCCGTACACACAATGTCCCGACTTTCGGAATCTGCCTCGGTATGCAATGTATGGCTATCGAATTTGCCCGTAACGTGTTGGGATATGCTGATGCCAACAGCCGGGAAATGGATGAAAAGACTCCTCACAACGTTATCGACATCATGGAGGAACAAAAATCAATTACCAACATGGGCGGAACAATGCGTTTGGGAGCTTACGAATGTGTACTTGACCCCACATCAAAAGTATATCAGGCATACGGAACCGAACATATTCAAGAACGTCATCGCCATCGCTACGAATTCAACAACGACTATAAAGCTGAATTTGAAAAAGCAGGCATGAAATGTGTTGGAACTAATCCGGAATCAGACTTGGTGGAAATCGTAGAAATTCCTACCTTGAAATGGTTTATCGGCACACAGTTCCATCCTGAATACAGCAGTACGGTATTGAAGCCTCATCCGTTATTCCTGTCATTCATAAAAGCTGCTATTGATAAATAACAATCATATAAATTGAGACTATAACAAATGGATAAAAACACGTTAGTGGGCTTTGTTCTGATTGGAGCGGTTATCGTAGGATTTGGTATCTACAACCGCCCCAGTCAAGAAGAAAGAGAACGCGCACAGCATTATCAAGACTCTATTCAGCAGGTTCTTCAGGAACAAGAGCAAACAAAAATGATGCAGGAAGTAGCTGCTCAACAAACCATAGAGTACGACTCTGCCTCATTGTTTTATACAGCCTCAAAGGGAAAAGAAGTATTTACCACGTTAGAAAACGATGTGGTTCAATTAGTTCTTACCAACAAGGGAGGACGTGTATATAAAGCTACGCTGAAAGATTATAACGACCAACAACATCAGCCACTGGTTTTGTTCGACGGAACAGACGCTTCGTTGAGTTTTGGCTTTGAAGGGAAAAATGAAAATATCCGTACCGAGCAACTGTTCTTTGAGCCGGTAAACGTGACAGACAGTACGGTAACAATGCGACTGAATGCACAAAACGGAGGACATTTAGATTTTAACTACCGACTGATTCCGAACTCTTACATCGTAGATATGAGTGTGCAAGCAGTCGGCATGGAGAATTTCTTCTCCCCTTCTGTAAAAAACATGTCGATCGACTGGAAGCAGCGTGCTCGCCAAATGGAAAAAGGTTACACGTTTGAGCAACGTTATACTTCGTTGACTTACAAACCGGTAAACGACAGCTTTGATTACTTGAGCGAAACAAAAGACGAAAAAGAGACCATCCCGGCTACATTGGATTGGGTTGCATTTAAGAACCAGTATTTCTCTTGCGTGTTCATGGCAGAAAAGAGCTTTGAAAACGCTACGCTGGAATCTAAAATGGAGCAGCAAGGAAGCGGTTACATGAAGAATTATGCTGCCGACATGCAGAGCTTCTTCGACCCGACAGGAGGACAACCAAGTCATTTCCAATTCTATTTCGGACCGAATCACTTCAAGACTCTTTTGGCAAGCAACGATTTGAGCTTTAAAGATAAAGACCAAGAATTGGAAGACCTCGTTTATCTTGGATGGCCGATTATACGTCTGATTAACCGTTGGTTCACAATCAACCTGTTCGACTGGCTCTCAAGTATGGGACTGAGCATGGGATTAGTTATTTTATTAATGACTATCATCGTCAAGATACTCGTATTGCCTACTACGTGGAAATCATTTATCTCATCTGCAAAAATGCGGGCATTGAAACCGTATGTAGATAAAATTAATGCCAAATATCCCAAGCAAGAAGATGCGCTGAAGAAACAACAGGAAACCATGGCGTTATACCGGGAATATAACGTAAGCCCGATGGGAGGATGCTTGCCTATGCTGATTCAAACACCGGTTTTCATGGCATTGTTCTTCTTCGTTCCGAACGCTATCGAACTTCGCCAGCAAAGTTTCTTATGGGCTGACGATTTGTCTTCATACGACGACCTTATCAGTTGGAGTACACATATCCCCCTGCTGGGTAACCACCTCAGCTTGTTCTGCTTGTTATTCAGCGTTACTACGGTAGTCAACCAGATTATCATGATGAAACAGCAGGATACGGGAAGCAACCCACAAATGGCGGCAATGAAATGGATGATGTACATCATGCCCGTTATGTTCTTCTTTATATTCAATGAATACGCTTCGGGATTAAGCTATTATTACTTCATCTCCGGACTTATCGGTATCTTGACGATGTGGGTTATGCGTAAAATGACAGACGAGCAGAAACTGTTGGCACAACTTGAAGCTAACAAAAAAGCTCCTTCAGCACGTAAACCGACCGGACTGATGGCAAAACTGGAAGCTCTGCAAAAAGAACAAGAACGTCTGCAAAAAGAACGCGAAGAACGTTTGAAGAAATATCGCAAAGAATAAAACTCTCCGGCGACGAAAAAAGTCAACCCGTTGCCCTTGAGAACAACTTACTAAAGTTACCTCTTTTACGAGTTGGCCAAGCCGCAATCCGCGAATTGGTCAACTCGTTATTATTTCATATCTAATCTAAATCACTGTATCAATGAAAAAAACAGATCTTATGACAATGACAGCTGCCATGATGTTGGCTACTTCTGCCTGTGTAAGTCCTGAAAACACAACCACAGATGACAGTCCAATTATCGGACGACAAGAAATTACCATTGCCGACGGTCGGCTTACTCCCGAAGCATTATGGGCAATGGGGCGCATCGGCAGCTCAAGCGTTTCGCCGGACGGAACAAAAATAGCTTACACTGTTTCTTATTACAGCGTAAAAGAAAACAAAAGTCACCTCGCCATTTATGTGATGAATGCCGACGGTACAGAAAATACTCTGCTTACCACGACCTCTGCCAATGAAGGAGAACTCGTATGGATTAAAGGCGGAACAAAAATAGCTTTCCTCAGCGCGGCAAGCGGAAGCAACCAGATTTGGGAAATGAATCCGGACGGAACCGAACGCCTGCAACTCTCACATTACGAAGGTGATATCGAAGGGTTCCGCTTTTCGCCGGATGAAACCAAAGTGCTTTTCATCTCACAAATCAAATACGGCGAACGTACCGCCGATGTTTATCCCGACTTGGATAAGGCAAGCGGAATCATCGTAGACGACTTGATGTATAAACATTGGGATGAATGGGTGCAAACCATCCCTCACCCATTTGTAGCCGATTTTAACGGCAAAGAAGTGGGCAAAGCTACCGACATACTGGCGGGCGAGCCGTACGAATCGCCCATGAAGCCCTTTGGAGGCATCGAACAGTTGGCTTGGAGTCCGGACTCAAAACAGATAGCTTATACCTGCCGCAAGAAGACGGGCAAAGAATATGCTGTTTCAACAGACTCGGACATCTATTTATATAATCTGGAGAGCAAAGAAACACGCAACTTGTGCAAAGAAGATGCCAACGACAAGAACAAGGGATATGATACCAATCCTAAATTTTCGGCAGACGGACAATACATTGCTTGGCAAAGCATGGAACGCGACGGCTACGAGAGCGACCGGAATCGCCTGTGCGTGTTTAATCTTCAAAGCGGAGCAAAGAAATACGTAACAGAGTCTTTCCAGTCGGGCGTAGACGACTACTGCTGGGCTGCCGACAACAAAACGCTGTATTTCACCGGTGTATGGCACGCCACGAGCATGATTCACAGCACGAATCTGGAAGGTGACGTAAAACAGTTGACAGACGGAATGTACGATTATGTATCGGTAGCCACGCTGGGCGACGGGAAATTGCTCACCAAACGTCATTCTCTCAGCGAAGCCGATGAACTGTTTACGGTAGATTTACAGGCGAATAACGCGGTAACCCGCATCACCAAAGAAAATGACCATATTTTCAGCCAGCTAAAACTGGGTAAGGTAGAACCGCGCTGGATGAAAACCGTGGATGGAAAAGACATGCTTTCATGGGTGGTTTATCCTGCCGACTTCGACCCCAATAAGAAATATCCTACGCTGTTGTTCTGTGAAGGCGGTCCGCAAAGTCCCGTCAGCCAATTCTGGAGTTATCGGTGGAACCTGCAAATCATGGCTGCAAACGATTACATTATCGTAGCTCCCAACCGCCGCGGCTTACCGGGATTCGGTATGGAATGGCTGGAAGAAATCAGCACCAATTACGGCGGACACTGCATGGACGATTACCTGACGGCAATCGACAACATGGCTCAAGAGCCTTACGTAGACAAAGACCGGCTGGGATGTGTAGGTGCAAGTTTCGGAGGCTATTCTGTTTACTGGCTTGCCGGGCACCACAACAAACGTTTCAAAGCATTCATCGCCCACGATGGATTCTTCAACATGGAACAGCAATACTTGGAAACCGAAGAACTTTGGTTTACGAATTGGGATTTAGGCGGTGCGTACTGGGAGAAAAACAATCCGGCTGTGAAACGCAGCTATGCCAACTCTCCTCACCTCTTTGTCGACAAATGGGATACTCCGATTCTTTGCATCCACGGCGAGAAAGATTACCGTATCCTTGCATCGCAGGGCATGGCAGCCTTTAATGCCGCCAAGCTGAGAGGAGTGCCTGCCGAGTTGCTTATCTTCCCGGATGAAAACCACTGGGTGCTGAAGCCGCAGAACGGAATCTTGTGGCAACGCACGTTCTTCAAATGGTTAGACAAATGGTTGAAACCGGAAAAACAATAACCTGAAATACGGAAACCACAGATAAGAAGAATCGCTCAGATTTTATGGAAACAGCCATCGTTCCCATAATAATCTGAGCGTTTTTTTATGCGCTTCCTCTCCCTTCAGAACACAGCTTTTCCTGCCAGCGGCAGCCTGTTCATCCTCTGTCTGAAGGCTGAAAAAACGCTACCCATAGAACCGGTCAACACTATGGGTAGAAATGCTCAACGCTACCGTTAGAAACAGCCAACACTAACGGTAGCGTTTTTCAGGCTTATAACGTCGGAAAATATCTTCTTATACCTCTGTCGGGTGTAGGAAATTGAAGCAGATTTGAGTTTTGACATAAAAAAAGCTGTCCCAAAATCATTTTGAGACAGCCTCGTTCGAGTATTGAGAGCCTCTTGTCGGATTCGAACCAACGACCCCGAGATTACAAATCACGTGCTCTGGCCAACTGAGCTAAAGAGGCAGGCGGGTAAGCTGTCCATATCGCGCCGCTACAACCTTCTACCTTTGCTGCGATCAAGCCCTGGAGGATTCAAAGGGAGCTGGCCGTATGGGACTTACCCATATTTCATTTTCATCATCAATCTCTCTCGATTGCGGGTGCAAAGGTAAACATTATTTTTTATTCCGCAATACCCTATTAAAAAAAATTGCTCATTTTTCTTGAAAAACGTGATTTTTCATTCTTTTATATAGCATGGATAAGCGAAAAAACGTACTTTTGCATGAATTAATCAATATAACAGACATGACAACAGACAAACCGGCAACCATACAGCAACATGCCATGCGATACGGAACTTTTATGGGTATTTTCTGGATTTTCAAATTCGCTTTTCTCCCGTTAGGTTTTACCATTCCGTTGTTACAACTGTTCTTCATCTTGCTAACTTGTTTCGTCCCCATATTGGGCTACATTTATACCCGCAAGTTCAGAAACTATTACTGCGAGGGAGTTATCAGTTTTTCGCGTGCGTTTTCTTTTACATTCTGCACATACGTGTTTGCAGCCATGCTGACGGCGGTAGCCCATTATATTTACTTTCGCTTTATCGACGAAGGATATCTGGTTAACATGTACCTGAACCAGTTAGAGGCTATCAAGTCATCGGCAACGGGCGAAATGCTGACTTCGGTCGACCAACTGATTACGGCTTTCAGCGTAGTGTCGTCTCTGTCTCCCCTTGAAATAACATTCCAACTCATATCGCAAAACGTTATATACGGCACTCTGTTAGCGTTACCTACCGCTTTGCTGGTTATGAGAAGAAAAAAACAATAGCACATCAAAAACAATGGATATTTCAGTTATCGTACCTCTTTATAACGAGGAAGAATCTTTGCCCGAACTCTATGAATGGATTGCAAGGGTAATGAAGGCCAACGGCTTCAGCTATGAAATCATTTTCGTGAACGACGGAAGCACCGACCGTTCATGGCAGGTCATTGAGGAACTCAGCCGTAAGTCGGATGCAGTAAAGGGTATCAAGTTCCGCCGGAATTACGGGAAGTCGCCGGCTCTCTACTGCGGTTTCGAGCGCGCGCAGGGCGATGTGGTAATCACTATGGATGCCGACTTGCAAGACAGTCCCGATGAAATACCGGAACTTTACCGCATGATTACCCAAGATGGTTACGACCTCGTATCGGGATGGAAACAAAAACGTTATGACCCGCTTTCGAAAACCATTCCCACCAAACTTTTCAACGCTACGGCGCGTGCCGTATCAGGTATTCATAATCTGCACGACTTTAATTGCGGACTGAAGGCATATCGCCGTGAAGTCATCAAAAACATAGAAGTATACGGCGAAATGCACCGCTATATTCCTTATCTGGCGAAAAATGCTGGGTTCTGCCGCATCGGAGAAAAGGTCGTTCACCATCAAGCCCGCAAATATGGCAAGACAAAATTCGGGTTAAACCGTTTTGTCAATGGCTACTTGGACTTGCTCACCTTGTGGTTTCTCTCTAAATTCGGAATCAAACCGATGCACATCTTCGGCTTTTTGGGGTCCATCATGTTTATCTTAGGCTTTATAGCCGTTATAACCGTGGGAGCAACCAAGCTGTATGACATGTATCACGGGAATCCTTACGGACTGGTTACAGACAATCCTTATTTCTATCTGGCGCTGACAACCATGATATTAGGAACTCAACTATTCCTTGCCGGATTTATAGGTGAGCTGATAGTACGTAACGCACCGGAAAGAAACAAATATCAAATCGAGAAAGAATTATAATCCCATGAAGAAACTACCGGTTATTTTATGCGTATTGTTGATGTCGGTATTCTTTTTTCCGGCGTGCGAGGTAGAGAATTGCCCGCCCAACTCGTTGACGTATGCCCAGTTCAACTTTGTCGACCAGTACGGACGAAGCATTGAATATACAGACACGCTCACCGTAGTAGGACGAATGGTTACCGCCGATACTACCATTAATGACACGCTGATAAACAGGGAAACAAGCGTAAGCTCGCTCAGCTTACCGCTGAGTTACAACAACGAAACTCAATTTATCATCCGATATAACAGACAGGGGCAAGATGTTATCACGGTGAAGCATCGTAACATTCCCTACTTCATGAACTTAGACTGTGGGACAATGATGTTTTACGAAGTTACCGAAGCTACATCTACCAATCGAATGATGGATTCACTGGTTATCACTAATCCGAATATTGATAATAATGAAAAAGAGAATTTCAAATTATATTTCACTGTTGCTGATACTGAGTAGCTTCCTGCTAACGCCTTTTTCCGGCTACGGACAAGTACACAAAGCTGCATCCAAAGAGGCGAAAGAAGAAAAAAAAGAAGAGGTACCTTTTTATCAGGGGACGTCTATCGGGGTAGAAATAGCCGGACTGGTAAGTAATTTTTTAGGAAGCGACATCATAAGCAGCGAAGTAGCTATGCAGGCAAACTTCAAGAACCGCTTCCTGCCCGTGGTGGAAATAGGATACGGCAAGGCGGATGCTATTAATGACGGGAATGACCTTCATTACAAAACGTCTGCTCCTTATTTCCGCATCGGTATGGATTATAATGTATTTCATAAGAAAACCCACCTGCCGGGCTATTTATATGTAGGCTTACGTTACGGTATGAGTTCTTTTTTATACGATGTTAACGGACCGGATATGACCGACCCTAATTACGGAGAAATCATCACCCTCCCTTATTCATATAGCGGATTAAAAAGCAATGCCAGCTGGATGGAAGGCGTTGTAGGTTTAAAAGTGAAAATCTACAAAGGTTTTTGCATGGGATGGAGCGTACGCTACAAAATGCGGATGAACGTAAAGGGACACGAAAACTCCATCCCGTGGTATGTTCCCGGATTCGGGAAAAACGCCAGCAGCAGTTTTAACATAATGTATAATTTGATTTATAATCTACCTTTCTAAATGAGTTTTGCGGAAATTTGGCTTTTAGCCGTCAGCTTAGCCATCGATTGTTTTACAGTTTCGGTAACAAGCGGAATTATTCTTCACCGCATCCGATGGGGAATATTCCTGAAAATGGCGTTCTTTTTCGGATTGTTTCAGGCGGCAATGCCACTTATCGGATGGGCAGGTGCAAGCAGTTTCAATCATCTGATTGAGGCTTACGACCATTGGATTGCATTCGGGTTGCTGGCATTCTTGGGTATCCGGATGATACGCTCCCATTTCCGGGAAGACGAAGAACAATGCTGCTTCGACCCTACCCGCCTCAGCGTCATCCTTACCCTCGCCATAGCTACCAGTATCGATGCACTCGCCGTAGGCATTTCGTTTGCCTTTACAGGTTTCAACACGCTTGCTTCGCTATCTTATCCGCTTTGGGCTATCGGTATCGCTTCGTTTGTCATATCCGTAACGGGAAGTATCATAGGGGTATTCTTCGGCAAACGGTTTAATCTGCGGATGGAGCTGTTCGGAGGTTTGGTACTTATCGGAATCGGAGTAAAAATATTGATTGAACATTTATTACAGAATCATTAAAAGCTATTTCACATCATGGCAAATAAACAACTGAAATGGCAGTTGCCGTTTCTTCTTTTCCTTATCATAGGAACCATCCTTATCCTGCGTAAACAGGCACCGTATCAAACCAATCAAGGACTCATTTTCGGCACAACGTATAAAATAACCTACCAGTCGGACGATAACTTGAAAGATGAAATTGAAACTGAACTACAAAAGGTAGATTACTCGTTATCGCCGTTCAACAAGAAGTCGACCATTACTGCCATCAACAACAACACCAGCATGAAAGCCGACACCATGTTTACGCAGGTTTTTAATCTGTCGAAACAGATTTCGGATGAAACGGGGGGAGCTTTCGATATCACCGTAGCCCCGTTAGTAAACGCATGGGGATTCGGATTTAAAAACTCTGTTCTTCCTGATTCGGCACAAGTAGACAGTTTGCTCCAGTTTATAGGAATCAACAAAATCAATCTGGTAAACGGCGAAATAGTAAAAACCGATTCACGGATAACGTTAGATTGCAGTGCCGTAGCAAAAGGGTTCGGAGTGGATTGCGTGGCTCGTCTGCTTGACCGCAAAGGAGTCAAAAATTACATGATAGAAATAGGCGGAGAGCTGGTTATGAAAGGGCAAAATGCCAGTATGCAACCGTGGCATATCGGCATAAACAAACCGATAGATGACTCACTTGCCGTAAATCAGGAGCTGCAAACCGTATTGGAAATAAGCAATGCAAGCATGGCAACATCGGGTAATTACCGTAATTATTATTATAAAGACGGAAAGAAATTTGCTCACACCATCGACCCGCGCACGGGTTACCCCGTACAGCATAATATACTTTCGGCAACGGTTATTGCCGACAACTGTGCCACTGCCGATGCGTATGCCACTGCATTTATGGTGTTAGGACTCGACTCTGCACGTGCCATTTGTAACTCTCACGACGAACTGGATGCTTACTTAATATATTCTGACGAGAATGGGAAAATGCAGATATTCTATACCGACGGCATGAAAAAATACCTCAAACATTAACAGGAAAAAGGCTGACGCTTCAGCCTGCATACAAACAAAAATGCCATTCCGCACACTTCATCATATCCACCGATATATCTGTGCGGGATGGCATTAATCTTTTTCGGAAACCAAACGCTCTCTTATCCCAAATAAGACTTGAGCAACTTGCTACGTGAATTTTGTCTTAATCTTCTGATGGCCTTTTCCTTAATCTGGCGGACGCGCTCACGAGTCAAACCAAATTTGTCGCCAATTTCTTCCAACGTCATTTCCTGCGTGTTAATACCGAAAAACATTTGGATGATATCCTTCTCTCTTTCGGTTAACGTAGAAAGTGCTCTGTCGATTTCCCTCGAAAGTGATTCATTAACCAACGAGCGGTCTGCCATAGGCGAATCGTCGTTTACCAACACGTCTAACAAACTGTTGTCCTCTCCTTCAACGAAAGGAGCATCAACAGAGATATGACGTCCTGATACTTTCAGTGTATCCGAGATCTTATCAACCGGAATTTCCAGTTCGTCAGCAAGTTCTTCGGCAGAAGGACGACGCTCATTCTCTTGTTCAAACTTTGAGAATGCCTTGCTGATTTTGTTCAAAGACCCAACTTGGTTCAGCGGCAAACGCACGATACGCGACTGCTCTGCCAAAGCCTGCAAGATGGACTGGCGAATCCACCAAACGGCGTAACTGATAAACTTAAAACCACGGGTTTCATCAAACTTTTCGGCAGCTTTAATCAAACCCAAGTTACCTTCGTTTATCAAATCCGGCAAACTCAATCCCTGATTCTGATACTGTTTAGCTACTGATACTACAAATCGCAAATTAGCACGTGTCAGCTTCTCTAATGCCGCACGGTCTCCTTTACGGATACGCTGAGCGAGTTCTACCTCTTCTTCTACAGTAATCAAGTCCTCACGACCGATTTCCTGTAAATACTTGTCCAGAGAAGCGCTCTCTCGGTTAGTGATACTTTTGGTTATCTTTAATTGTCTCATTTTATATAAAACGATTTGGATGCAAAGTTATAAAATAAATTTGAAAATATCCGCCTTTCGGACGGAAGTTTTTCAGATTCTATCTCATCAATTACATATATCAACAATTATACCACCAATAAATATGCCAAAGGCGTGTATGTTTAACAAAACATAACACGCCTTCTTTCCATGTTAATCTCTTCCTTAAGAAATCCTATTGCCGTTGAATATTTTTATTCGGCTTGCGACAAATCAACTGCATAATTGGCACGTTTACCTGACGGATAGACACCTGTCATGAACAATACTTGGTCGGGCGACTGCGAAGCTGCCTTCATCACGTCTTCCAAATCCTGTACGCTGTGTAGCTGTTTGCCGTTTGCTTTCAGTATAATGAATCCCTTGCGGATGCCGCTGTCTGCCATGCGTCCGTTTGAAACTCCCGTTACCTGTACGCCGTAACCCAAGTTGAGCTGGCGTTTCAGTTCGTCGGGCACTTCGCGGAAGGCTGCTCCCAGAATCTGCATGTCGGCTTTCTTAACCACTTTCGTATTACCCTGCGCATTTTTCAGCGTGATGGTAAATTCTTTTTCTTTCTTGTCGCGGAATACCGTTACTTTCACCTTGTCGCCCGGACGTTTCTTGGCGAGCAATCCTTGCAGTCTTGCCATTGATTCAACCTTTTCGCCGTCGAGCGCGATAATAACATCGTTCTTCTGCAAAATTCCGGCAGCCGAGCCTTCATCCGTTACTTCAGATACCTGTACACCGTAACCTATTCCCAGTTCTTTCTGCTCTTTACGGATTTCTTCAGGATATTCTTCGCGTCCCATATCCATACCCATGATGCCCAAAAGTGCACGCTGTACGGTTCCGTATTCTTTCAGGTCCGTCACCACTTTCGTCATGATGCTTGTGGGGATGGCGAAACCGTAGCCCGAATAGGCGCCGGTGGGCGAAACCAGCATGGCATTGATACCAACCAACTCGCCGCGCGCATTAACCAGCGCACCTCCACTGTTTCCCTGATTGATGGCTGCATCGGTCTGGATGAACGATTCTACCTGATTGGCACGCAGGCTGCGTGCCTTTGCGCTCACCACGCCCGCCGTTACGGTAGAACCCAAGTTGAACGGGTTTCCCACGGCCAATACCCACTCTCCTACCTTCAGTGCGTCGGAGTTTCCAACCGGGATGGCAGGAAAATCATCGCCCTCTATCTTCACCAAAGCCAAGTCTGTGTCGGGGTCTGTACCTATCACGCGGCCTTTCAGCTCGCGGCTGTCGTGCAGCTTCACGCTGATTTCGTCGGCATCGTCCACCACGTGGTTATTGGTTACGATATATCCGTCTTTCGAGATGATTACACCCGAACCGAATCCGCGCTGCTCCGGAGTCTGCACCTCACGCTGGCGTCCGCGACCGTCGCCAAAGAAAAAGTCGAAAATATCCGGCTGCCCCTGTACTATCTGAGTCTTGCTGCGCTGGATAGCCATGATGTGTACCACCGAGTTCAACGAACTTTCAGCCGCTTTTGTCAAATCAACCGGCTGCATGTTGGCAGCATCCATCGCCGCCGTACGTGTCAGCGGAACCGTTTGGAAAGAATCGTAAAAAGAAGCATTCGCCTCCGTCTTGTTCTGCATTACAGCATACGCCGTAACTCCTGCCACTCCGGCACTGACAGCAATCATAGCTGCTGCCCCTATCGCAAATTTAGTTGACGTTTTCATAATCTTATATTTCTTTATTTGTTAATTTCGAGTTTGTTTTAACTTTTCAGTTGCTAAAGTAGAACAAAATCCATACGGTTGTACACGTTGTCAGTTCTTTTTTCCGTCTTTTAACAAAGAAAGAATACCCATTAACCGCAGTTAACGGGCACATCTGCCAAATTTACATTCGTTACCACTCTCTGTCGTGCCCACGTCCGTCGGTTCTGACAGCCTTTCAGTTTTCCTGCAAAAACGCATCCGCATAAGTCTATCAACCTAAGCGGATGGAGTTGGTCACTCTACCGCATGTGTTATGAGACATATACGGTAGAATTTATGATAGTTTTCCGGCCGAATAAGTAACGAATTTTATTATAGCCACAAATTCAATAAAAAAATGAAACCGATAAAACCACAAATGTTTCAGATTTCCACGAGCCGGTACTTCAGAAAGTAGAGTTTACAGTGCGTTTGAAATAAAAAAACACGAGCGAAACCAATATATTCGGTTTATTTCCGTACCTTTGCAGATGAGAGATGCAGTCGGACGGTCTGTCGCCGGTATGTTTCATACAGGAGGAAAGTCCGGGCAACACAGAGCATCCTACTTCCTAACAGAAAGCTATCCGCAAGGGTGGAGTAACGCAGAAGAAAATAACCGCCTCGATCCGCAAGGAAAAAGGTAAGGGTGAGAAGGTGGGGTAAGAGCCTACCAGCCGCATGGCGACATGCGGGCTGTGCGTCTTAGGAGTTGTAAGGTCATGTAAACCGGCATTAACGAGGGTTGCTCGCCCCACGTCGGAGGGTAGACCGCTGGAGTCTGCCGGTGACGGCAGATGTAGATAAATGACAGACATCCCTGCCCGTCAGGGAAACAGAACCCGGCTTACAGTCCGGCTGCATCTCTTTGTATTTAATACTATCCTTTATGAAAAAGGCAACAATCAGGTATTGGCTGCAATTTCTCAGCAACGGCATCTGGCGCATTACGGAAGACGAAGTGACGCCCGTACAGCGACGGCTCTATGCCTGCATCAAAATCATCATCCTGTCCGTCCGCCAGTTTCTGAACGACCGCGTGCTGGTACGCGCCTCTGCCCTGACATACAGTACCCTGCTTTCCATCATCCCGATTCTTGCCTTGCTGTTTGCCATCGCCCGCGGCTTCGGGTTCGACTCGTTCGTAGAAACCATGTTCCGCAGCAACGTTACCGAAGAACAGGCCGAGCTGGTCATTTCGTGGATTAACTCGTATCTTGAACACGCGCAAAGCGGCATCTTTATCGGTGTAGGTTTAATCATGCTGCTTTGGACGGTTTATAATCTGATAGACAACATCGAGCTGAGTTTCAATACCATCTGGCAGGTGAAATATCCGCGCACGATGTTCCGCCAGATTACCGACTACTTTTCGATGATGCTGCTCTTCCCTATCCTTATCGTGGTATCGGGAGGATTGACTATCTTTATGACGACTTACCTGAAGGAGATGGAAAACTTCCTTCTGCTTGCGCCTGTCATTAAGTTTTTTATCCGGCTGATTCCGTACATGCTGATTTGGGGAATGTTTATCGGAATGTATGTTTTTATTCCGAACACGAAAGTGCGGTTGAGCCATGCGTGGTTTCCGGGTATACTTGCCGGAAGTGCTTTTCAGGCTTTTCAGTACATCTACGTCAACAGCCAGATATGGATTTCAAACTACAACGCCATCTACGGAAGTTTTGCCGCGATACCGATGTTTTTGCTGTGGACGCAAATCTCATGGACAATCTGTCTGTTCGGAGCGGAAATGAGTTATGTGAGTCAGAATCTCGCCTCTTTCAACTTCGGGAAAGAAACCGAAAATATCAGCCGCCGTTTCCACGATTTTTTCTGTACCATCATACTGTCTGCCATCTGCAAACGCTTTGAAGAAGGGAAATCGCCTTACACCGCAGAACGAATCAGCAGGGAACACAAGATTCCCATCCGTCTCACCAAACGAATCCTTTATGAGCTGCAAGACATGCAACTGATTTATGAAACGGTAAACGAAAGAAAGGAGCAGGACGTCAGTTACATTCCGGGGGTAGACATCAACCAACTGACAGTGGGTATGCTGCTTGCCAAACTGGATGCCAACGGTTCGGAAGATTTCAAAATAGACCGTAATCTTTACTCCGATTCGTGGGAAGCCTTAATCAAAGCCCGCGAGGATTTTACAAGAAAAAACAATCTGATTCTGCTGAAAGACCTATAAACCGAAGACGAAGAGACAAAAAAAGAGAGCGAAATCGAGGAATATTCCTCCTTTCGCTCTTCTTTCTTTATCCTTTTATTTTCTGTTTATTTGCTAAGCTGCATCATCCGGCTCAAGTATTTGCCTATGATATCAAACTCGATGTTGACCACACTGCCTACGCTCAGTGTGTGAAAGTTCGTATGCTCATACGTATAAGGAATAATAGCCACCTGAAACGTATCCTCCGTAGGATTGCAAACCGTAAGGCTTACGCCGTTGACGGTTACCGAACCTTTATCTACCGTAAAGTAACCGCGCTTCGCCATTTCGGGATTAAAATCGTATTTAAAAGTAAAATACCAACTGCCATCCGCATCTTCAATAGCTGTACATACGGCAGTCTGGTCTACATGTCCCTGTACGATGTGTCCGTCTAAACGTCCGTTCATCATCATGCTGCGCTCCACGTTGACTTTATCTCCCGGCTTCAATAATCCGATATTAGAACGCTCAATGGTTTCTTTCATAGCCGTTACCGTATACGTTCCGTCCTGAATGCTCACTACTGTAAGACATACACCATTATGAGAAACACTCTGATCGATTTTCAACTCGTCGACAAACGAACATTTTAAAGTAAGATGAAGGTTTTCCTGCTCTTTTACCACCTTCACCACTTCCGCATATTCTTCTACAATGCCTGAAAACATATATTCTCTCCTATAAATTTATTTAATTCTTTTTGGGTATCGGGCTGCTCCATACGGTCTCTCCTTCCGAATCGACAACCGAGATGATTCCGCCCGCATAATCATCAATATAACTGTTTCCTTTTAGCAACATGTCTTCTGCCATGTGAATAGCTTTTTCCAGCGTTTTGAGCGCAAATCCTTTATTGTCGCTCATTTTTCCGTCAGAAAAGTAAATGTCATAAGTTTTCATACTCTTTTCGTTTGGATAAATCTTTATTAAATAGCAGGCGCAAATATATCAATTCCCTCTATTCCTACCAACATATAAGCAATAAAAAAACCGGTTTGCTCAACCGGTTCACGAAAGAGCGGAAAACGAGACTCGAACTCGCGACCCTAACCTTGGCAAGGTTATGCTCTACCAACTGAGCTATTTCC
>NZ_JACSPQ010000001.1:0-112934 GCF_014837055.1 Phocaeicola faecium | reverse complement strand
GCGGAAAACGAGACTCGAACTCGCGACCCTAACCTTGGCAAGGTTATGCTCTACCAACTGAGCTATTTCCGCAATCTTTCTACTAACAACCGGAACTCTTTCCCGATTGCGAGTGCAAAGGTAGTGCTTTTTCTGAAAATACCAAATACTTATGATACTTTTTTAACGAATAAGAACGCAAAAAGTAACAAATTATGTTTCCGAAAACTTTTCAACACATCCTGTCGCGGTAGTCTTCGTACTTAAATGTACGGTAGATTTCAACTTCTCCGCTACTGTGCAACAATGCTATCGAAGGATGATGTATGCCATTAAACATATTGGTTTTCACCATTGTATAGTGAATCATGTCTTCGAAAACCACCCGCTCTCCTACTTGTAATTCATGATCGAAGCGCCAACTGCCCATATAGTCTCCGCTTAAACAACTGTTTCCGCCTAACCGGTAAATATGTTCTTCTTTTTTTGCGGATCTCACGGCATCGGACGGAAGAGATTCTGCTCCTCTGACGCGAGGCTGGTACGGCATTTCAAGACAATCGGGCATGTGACAAGTAAAGCTGACATCGAGTATTGCGGTCCGTATCCCCCGACTTTCCACTATGTCGACTACCGTAGAAACCAATGTACCTGTTTGCCACGTGAAAGCCGAACCGGGCTCTAAAATAATATGCAAATGGGGATAACGTGCTTTTAATCCCTGAAGCAACCGGATAAGATGGTCGGTATCATAATCGCTGCGAGTCATCAAATGTCCGCCACCCAGATTCAACCACTTCAACTGCGGGAACCAGCGTGAGAAGTGTTCTTCGATGTGTACCAGCGTACGTTCCAACTCGTAAGAACTTGATTCGCAATGGCAGTGACAGTGGAATCCTTCAATGCCTTCGGGCAACACATCGGGCAACAAATCGGCAGTCACTCCAAAACGTGTTCCCGGCGCACAAGGGTTATAGAGCTCTACTTCTACTTCCGAATATTCAGGGTTTACACGCAAGCCGCACGAAATCGGCGCTCCGCTTTCTTTCACTTGCGGGTAGAAACGATTGAATTGCGACAGTGAATTAAAAGTGATATGACTGCTATAACGCATAAAAGCCGGAAAATTTGCTTCTGTATATGCCGGCGAATAGGTGTGCGCCTTGCTGCCAAATTCTTCGTAAGCAAGTCGGGCTTCATACTCCGAGCTGGCGGTAGTATAGTCGATGTATTCGCGGAATATAGGAAATGACTTCCACATCGCAAAGGCTTTAAAGGCCAAAATAATTTCTACGCCTGCCGTATCTGCCACGTGTTTTATCAAACTCAGATTCTTTCTCAGCAAATCTTCTTCCATGACGTAGCACGGAGAAGGAACGTTGTCGGGATTCAACATAGACATACTTTTTATATTATATATAATCAGTTCATTTTTAACTTATTAAAAAGTCATCCGACTTTTCTCGGAACTTTAAAAAACGCAAGCCGTAGCGTCGATGTGTTCTATGGGTAGAACCGGGCAACGCTACCGCTTGGGATGGGCAATGCTACCGTTAGCGTTTTCGGGGCATGATGCCGGAGATTTTTTTTACATTTTCATCGGGCGGAAATGTTTACACACCAAGCATTTTTATCGCCGCTTTCAGCCTATCACCTTAAAGCGTGCGTACTTCAACAACAGTTGTTTTTCGCCTGCGTTCTGAAAACGGACGGTGGCTTTGCAATTATCTCCCGTACCTTCTACCCGCAAGATTTCTCCTTTGCCAAACCGCTCATGCTCTATCTGCTGACCGGGCGATACGGGAGCCGTTCCTCCTGCACCGACCGAGGCGGAAGATGAAACCGGAACTTTACGCAATGTGCGTTGAGGTTGAGGCTTCACAAACCTACGCGGTTCATCCGCGAACATATCAGTGGCAGATACCGGACTTTCATCTCTACGCGAGAAGTTGCTGCGGAAGCGGGAAGAGTATTCGTCCACCTGCCGCGTTAAAGACGTATCCTGCGGCAAGCTCAGGTAACGCGCATCAATGTCTTTCAGGAAACGGCTGGGACAACAAAATTCTGTCTCCCCATATTGTCTTCTACTCTTAGCATACGATAAAAAGCAATGGTCCTCAGCGCGGGTTATCGCTACATAGAACAGCCGACGTTCTTCTTCCAACGCCCTATAAGAATCGGAAGACTTCATCGGAAAGAGCCCTTCCTCCATGCCTACCACAAAGACATTTTTAAACTCCAGTCCTTTTGCCGAATGGATAGTCATCAGAGTTACCTTCGGCTGGTCTTCATCTGCATTGCTGTCTTGGTCCGTCAGAAGGGATATTTCAGAAAGATAGTCGGTCAGACGGATTCGGTCGTTTCCTTCTTCCCGCCTCATCGAACAGAAATCATGAATGCCGTTAACCAGTTCTTCGATGTTTTCCTGCCGGCTTAAATTTTCCGGAGAACGGTCTTGGTAAATATCACCCAAAATGCCCGACTGCCGGATTATCCCGCTGCCCAGTTCGTAGGCGTCTTTTGTTTCCACACCTTCCACAAAATCCGCTATCAGATCGCGGAATCCTTGCAGCTTGGTGTGCATACCTTTATTTATAGATACATTATAAGATAACGGCTCGTTTAAAACCGCCCACAGGCTTACTTTCTCCCGGGTGGCAGCCTCAATCAACTTATTCAGCGTTGTATCACCTATTCCGCGTGTGGGATAGTTAATCACTCGCTTAAAGGCTTCCTCATCGTTCGGATTCACTGCCAGACGAAAATAAGCTATTACATCTTTTATCTCCTTGCGCTGATAAAACGATAATCCGCCGTAAATGCGATAAGGCAAATTATGTTTGCGGAGCGATTCTTCAAAGATACGGCTTTGAGCATTCGTACGATACAAAACGGCACAGTCGCTATACGCATATCCGTCGCGTGCGTGCAGCCTGCCGATTTTGTTGGCTACGATTTCACCTTCTTCCATGTCGCTATACGCCGAGTACACGGGAATAGGTTCGCCTTTATCCTTTTCCGAGAACACCTCCTTTCGAATCTGTTCCTTATTTTTGGCTATCAGGCTGTTGGCTGCTTTTACGATGGTTTGCGTGGAGCGGTAATTCTGTTCCAGCTTAAACAGGCGTGCATCTTTATACAGTTGGGTAAACTTCAAGATATTGTCGATGTTCGCACCCCGAAACGAATAGATGCTCTGAGCGTCGTCTCCCACCACGCATACGTGGCTATGAGTACCCGTAAGCTGAAGCACAATACTATGCTGGGCAAAGTTCGTATCCTGATATTCGTCTACCAATATATAACGAAAGCGTTCGGCATAGCGCTGGCAAATGTCGGGATGCTGCCTAAACAATAAAAAGGTATAAACCAACAAATCATCGAAGTCCATTGCATCGCTCTGACGACAGCGTTCCCAGTAACGGGCGTATATCTCACGCATCAGCGGAATCTTCGCATCTTGGTCGCTCCGATAAAATTCGGCACTGGCGGCATAGGCATCGGGCAACACCAAATGATTTTTAGCGTTGCTTATGCGTCCTAATACCATCCCCGGACGGTAAGTCTTATCATCAAGTTTCATCTCTTTAATGATAGACTTCACCAGACTTTTCGAGTCGGCAGCATCGTAAATAGTAAAATTGGGAGTAAAGCCCACGGCAGCAGCCTCTGCCCGCAAGATACGCGAAAAGACCGAATGGAAAGTACCCATCCACAAATAACGCGCCCGCTCCATACCCACCTGACGGGCAATACGTTCTTTCATTTCGCGTGCTGCCTTGTTGGTAAAAGTCAGTGCAAGGATAGACCACGGCTCGTAACCGTTATCGAGCAAATAAGCTATCTTATAGGTCAATACGCGGGTTTTGCCGGAGCCGGCTCCTGCTATCACCAGCAAAGGGCCTTCATTATAAAGCACGGCATCGCGTTGACTTTGGTTTAATTCATCCAAATAATTCATCATAACACATTATTTCCGCAGAAGTTATTCTGCCGCTGTAAAACGTTTGATTACGTTATACGCCGAGAAGATACCCAACTCGCCAGCTTTACTCAAATCCTGAATGCCTTGACGGTTGTTTCCCAAGAAAATATTCATCAGTCCACGGTTATAGTACGCATCGGCAAAACGCGAATCGAGTTCTATTGCCTTATCATAATCGGCCAGTGCTGCACGGTAGTCTTTCAGCAACGCATGAACATTTCCCCGATTGTAATAAGCATATACGAAATCAGGATTCAAACGAATCACTTCATCCAAATCTTCACGTATGCGATTGTAATCGTAAGAACGGATTTGCGCATTCTTATCGTCGTTAACCGTTTCAATATCGAACGTCTTGTCTCGCTTACGGTATTCCAACTGTTTATAATAAATCAGCGAACGCGAGAAGTAAGCCGGGAAGAACGTTGAGTCTTGCTTGATTGCTTCATCCAAATCGGCAATGGCATTATCGAAATCCTGCACCAGATAGAAATCCAATGCACGCGCATAATAACTCAATGCACTGTCGGGATGATTCACAATTACCGACGTCTGGGCATCGACCGAAGCAAAATGCTGTTTCACCTGTTCCTCGGTCAGTGATGTCTCATTGTTCGTAATCAGCAACCGGTGTGGCAACACATGGCGATTATTCAGGTCGTCAATCGCTTTCGAGTAATTAACCTGCCGGCGCACTTCGTCCTGACGCTCGTAATATGTCAGTGCAAACATCGGCTGCGGCAAGATATTTACGCTACGGTCTTGCACACGTCCCCGATAATCCGTCTTATATTTACGTTCGTTGGCATCCTCGTCTGCCACCACCATTTTCCGGTAGTTGTTCATGTTTTTATCCGATTTCTTACGAGTTTTATCCGCCGAAGCCGTAGCTTGATTCTTCGTTCCGTTTTGGGCATCTATCTGTGCTTTCAACACCTTAAATTCATCTTCGTCCGCCCCTTTCAAGTCACCCGTTTTCCGGCGTGCCTGCGCACGGTACTGATAACCGGCAAGAAAGTTAGGATATTCTTCAATCACTCTTGTATAATCTTCGATGGCACCCCGGTAATCTCCCGTCCGGTCTCTCAACAACCCGCGGTTAAAGGTAGCCATCATGTTATCCGGCTCCATATTCAGCACAAAGTCGAAATCTTCAATGGCACGATTGTCATCGCCCACCTGTGCCCGCAACAATCCGCGGTTATAGTGGCCGATGAAATTATTGCGGTCGATATCCAGAGCAATATCATAATCCGACATCGCCCCGCGCAAATTGTTCTGATGATAACGCGCCAATGCCCGATTGATATACACACCGGCATTACGCACCGAAAGCCGGATTGCTTCCGTCAAATCCGATTCGGCATCGCTGTACTTCGACCGCTGCAAAAAAAGCATACCGCGCGATGTCCATGTATCCGGATTATAGCGGTCCATTTCAATCGCTTTGTCGGCATCGGTCATAGCCTGAAGCGTATCTTTTTGTTTCAAAGACACCTCCGTACGCATCAAATACGCATCCGTATAGCGAGGAGAAATACGAATAAGCGTGTCTAAATCGGCACGCGCTGTAACGTAATCTTTCTCGTTCATACGGCATAAAGCCAAATTATGCCACAAGCTGATATTTTCCGGATCTAACTTCAACGCTTTGAGATAATCCTCAATGGCATCCTTATAATTTTTCTGTTGGATACGGGCAATGCCACGCACCTGATAGGCATTGACAACGAAAGGATTACGCTGCAAAGCCTCCGAGCAATCTAACTCCGCCCCCCTGAAATCATCGAGATTCAACTTTGCAAGCCCGCGAAAAAAAAACGGTTCGGCAAGATAGGGTTTGGCATTGATTACCTGATTGAAATATTGGATAGAAAGTACATAGTCTTCAAAATACAGTGCGTTTTTGCCGATTGTCATTACTCTCTCCGCATTAATCTGAGAAAATAAAGACAATGGCAAAAGCAGACCTGCCAGCACTATGTATAAAAAACGTTTAATCATTTTACCGTTTTCACCTTATAAGAACAACGTGTTTTCCCCTTCAGCATGTTATTGAGTTTGCCGCGAATCATTTGCTTGCGTAACGAAGATAAGTGGTCGATAAACATGGTTCCGTCCAAATGGTCGAATTCATGCTGCATCACACGTGCCAGATAACCTTCCACCCATTCATCGTGAGGTTTCAAATCTTCATCAAGATAAGTTACATGAATCCGGTCGGGACGCTTCACACTTTCGTGGATGCCGGGCAGACTTAAACACCCTTCTTCCATCGAAACCATTTCTTCGCCTGTTTCGATAATGTGAGGATTGATATAGGCGTGTCTGAAATCTTTAAATTCGGGCATGTCGTCAGACAATACGTCTAAATTAATTACCACTACCCGGATAGGCAATCCCACCTGCGGTGCAGCAAGTCCCACCCCGTCGGCGCGGTCCATCGTTTCAAACATGTTTTGAATCAGTTCTTTCAAATTCGGATAATCCGGAGTTATATCTTCAGCCTCTTGTCTTAACACCGGCTGGCCGTATACATAAATAGGTAAAATCATTTTTTTACGTTCTGTTTTTTTAATTTATAATTTATATCTTTTCGATTCCAAATAAGACTGCAAGATGATGGTTGCGCTTAACTCGTCAACCAACGCCTTGTTTTGACGTGCTGTTTTTTTCAGTCCACCGTCTATCATTGCCTGATGTGCCAACACGGAGGTAAACCGTTCGTCAACCCACTCTACCGGTATGTCCGGCAGTTTTTTCTTCAACTGGTTTACAAAAGGAACGATGCGTTTCATGTTTTCCGAATCCTCGTTATTCAGTTGTTTGGGATGACCTACCACAATACGCTCTACTTTTTCTTGCGACGTGTACTTTAACAGAAAGTCCATCAGTTCAGTGGTCGCCACGGTAGTAAGACCACTCGCTATAATCTGCATAGGGTCTGTCACCGCTATGCCGGTTCGCTTTTTTCCATAATCTATCGCTAATATTCTGCTCATAGTGGCGACAAAAATACAAATTAAATTGAATATTGAATATATCTGAAAGGCAGATTAATAAATTTCTATAATTTTTTAAGTCGACAAGAGAGCTATGTAAAGCCTGTTCCAACGCTATTCCGCCCTATCCGGGGCTTGGAAAAATTCTACCCATAGAACCCGTGGATTCTATGGGTAGAACCGGGCAACGCTACCGCAAAGACACGGCAACATTACCGTTAGCGTTTTCAGGGTCATCCCGATGAATGATTTCCACCGGACAGTAACATTCAAACAGGCTTGCATCACCGGTGGGGATAAAAAAACATGCGGACAAACCTCACGGCCTATCCGCATGAACTTTTACGTATTTAATGGCTGGGTTTAAAAACCCGAAAACAAAACGACTTCAAATTACCATTCCACGAATTTACCTCGTGCTCTGCGTTCTTTCAGCACTTCTGCCAAATGTTTATTCTTGGAAGATGCTATATATTTACGTCCAAAAATATTAGGGATAGCTACACCCACAGAAATACACATGATAACCAGTCCTGAATTAACCCCACACTCAATGGCTTTCATCAGCGTGGTTACTTTATCGATGTCAGTAACATTCATGTTTATCAGCCCGAACAGCATCCGATACATCAATACTCCCGGAATCATCGGAATAACCGAAGGGATGGTTAGTACGTGATTGGGGACATGAAACCAATGAACTGCCTTCACTGCTATCAGGCTGACTAATACCGAACCTGAGAACGAACCGATAACCAGTCCCATATCCAGACCGATGTTATCGGTACTCGGACCGAGGTTGACAAAGTTACGGGTACATACCGCAAGGATACCGCCAATGGCTACTACCCATAACAGACGGCGCTGGATGTTAAAAATCATCGAGAATCCCATAGCCGAGATTGCCGCCGCCAAAGCATATTCCCAATACTCATGATGCGGAACCATGCTTATGGTAGGGAAAAAGTCTTCAATATGACAAAGTTTCACAGCAAAAGCAATACCGAACGCCATCGCCGAAACCATCAGCAACGTATTGACGGCACGGACAATACCTACCTGAATATAATTATCGAGCATATCGTCGACAAAGTTTATCAAAGGCACGCCGGGCACAATAAACAATGCACATGCCAATAGCGGATGCCACGGAGTATCAGTCCATTCGGCAGGAAGCAAAGTAGATGCCCACGCAATTAACGTAGATATAAATGCAGCTATTGCAATCCCCATATAATGGTTTAATCCCGATTCGTTACATTTGGCGCGGACACGCATACCAATGATGGCAGCAATGGAAGCATACAGGAACGCCATCCAGTCGCAACCGAACTGAATACAGAATCCTCCGCAGGCAAATCCGGCACCGATAGCCACCTGCCACGGAGTATAATTACGTTTCTTGGTACGTATCTTCTCTAACTCTTCTTCATAACGGTCGAGTGAGTAATCTTCTTCAATCGCTCTCCACGAAAGTTTGCTCACTTCCGAAATGGCAGTCATGTTAACTCCATGCCCATCGATGCGCTGGAACTTGGTAAACGAATAATCCCCGTCACTTACGTTAACCATCAGCATGGTGAAACTGACGTTTATATGAAGTTTTTCTTCGGGGATACCTAAATAAGCAGCCGTACGCTTCATGTTTCTCACGATACGGTTGGTATCTGCCAAACTCTCCACTAAAAGTTTTCCTGTACGCAACAAAAGGTCTACCCTGCGATGCAACTGCTGGTCGTAGGCCTTTACCGTCGATTCTAAATGTTCGTTTAACGCCATATTTTATTCAAAAATGTTTTCGGGGCGCAAAGGTAAAAAAATATCCCCATTAATTTTTAACTTTGCCTGCTAAAGTTGACGACAGAAATAAAAAAAGACAATAAACCGAAGAGGGCTAAAGTTAAGTTTTAACTGCCATCCTGCTGATAATCAAACACCAATGAATAAATCGAAAAAGATAGAAGAAGAAAAACGAACGGTTGAAACCATGATTCGGCTTTACTGCCGATACAAAGAGGGGAATGCCGAACTATGCCCTTCTTGCAAAGAACTGTTGGAATATTCACATATCCGCTTATCCAAATGCCCGTTTGGAGCAGAGAAAAAAACATGTCGCCTTTGCCCGGTTCACTGTTACAAGCCGGAAATGAAAAAGAAGATGCAAAACGTAATGCGTTACGCAGGGGTACGTATGTTATTTTTACATCCCGTCATCGCCATAAAACATATTTGGAACGAGATAAAGTGAGGAATTTTTCCACACTGTATAAAAAAATCCTCAATAAACACGTTTTGGCTTAAAGTATTACTTTGCTGATTATCACTATTAAAATAAAAATCCGTACCTTTGGCACGTATATTGTTATGAAAAGCCAATGGCATCTAAACCATTAAACGAAAAAGTATGAGACGTTTTTTAACAAAGAAGGAATTAAAGGTAAAAAGAAAACAAACCATTTATGCCGGAATTGGCGTGATTGTAATTATCGTATTGTATTTGTTTTTGACACGCAAACCTACTCCTACGCCAGAACTACCTGTCGTTTGTGTTACCCCGGCACAACAGCAGGATGTGGAAATCTATGGCGATTACGTAGGACGCATCAGCGCACAGCAATTCGTCGAAGTACGGGCGCGTGTGGAAGGTTTTCTCGAACAAATGCTCTTTGAAGAAGGAACACAGGTAAAACGTAACCAAGTGCTTTTCGTTATTGACCAAGACCAATATCGGGCAAAAGTGGATAAAGCCCGTGCGCAACTGAAGAAAGACGAGGCGTCGGCGCGCAAAGCAGAACGCGACTTGGCTCGTATCCGTCCGCTTTACGAACAAAATGCTGCCAGCCGTCTGGATTTAGACAACGCAGAAGCCGCTTACGAAACGGCCATCGCAAGTGTAGGCATGAGCCAAGCCGATTTAGACCAAGCTGAACAAGAATTAGGGTATACGGTAGTACGTTCTCCGATATCCGGACAAATCAGTGAGCGCTACGTTGACCTCGGTACACTGGTAGGAACGAGCGGAAAGTCATTGCTTGCCACCATCGTAAAGAGTGACACCGTACAGGTGGACTTCAGCATGACTGCACTCGATTACTTGAAAAGCAAGGAGCGTAACGTTACGTTGGGACAGAAAGACTCAACCCGCTCATGGCAGCCTACCGTAACCATTACTTTGCCGGACAACAGCGTTTATCCTTATAAAGGATTGGTGGATTTTGCCTCTCCGCAAGTAGACCCGAAAACCGGAACATTTTCAGTACGTGCGGAAATGAGCAACCCCGACCATGTTTTGCTTCCGGGACAATTTACCAAAGTACGCTTATTATTAGATGTGCGCGAACATGCCACGGTAGTTCCGCAAAAGGCACTCATTATTGAAAAAGGAGGCGCACATATCTTTGTGATGCGTAAAGATTCCACCGTAGAAAGACGTTTCATCGAATTGGGTCCTGAATTTGGTAACGATGTAGTGGTAGAACGCGGACTTATCCCCGGTGAACTGATTGTTAGTGAGGGATACCATAAATTAACTCCGGGAGCTAAAGTAAAGGTAGCAGAAGCTCTTACCGAAGATGAAAACAAAGATGGCAAAGACAGCCTATAATAAAGCAACGGCAAATCAAAATATCTCATGAAAGTAAATTTCTTTATTGACAGACCGGTCTTTTCGGCTGTTATCTCTATACTTATCGTTATCGTGGGTATCATTGGCTTAACAATGCTTCCCATCGACCAATATCCGCAGATAACTCCCCCTGTGGTAAGAATCAGTGCGTCGTATCCGGGCGCAAGCGCTTTAACAGTGTCGCAGGCTGTGGCTACTCCTATCGAACAAGAGTTGAACGGTACGCCGGGCATGTTGTATATGGAGTCAAACAGTTCGAACTCCGGAGGATTCTCGGCAACCGTAACGTTCGATATCTCTGCCGACCCTGATTTGGCTGCGGTAGAAATCCAGAACCGTATCAAGTTGGCAGAGTCTCGATTGCCGGCCGAGGTTATCCAAAACGGTATCGAAATCGAGAAACAAGCAGCCAGCCAGTTAATGACAATCTGCTTAACATCAAACGACCCTAAATTTGATGAAATTTATCTGAGTAACTTTGCTACAATCAACGTACTCGACCTTCTCCGCCGTATTCCGGGAGTGGGGCGTGTATCAAATATCGGTAGCCGTTACTATGCCATGCAGATATGGGTAGACCCTGCCCGCCTTGCCAATTTCGGACTGACGGTACAGGATGTACAGAATGCGTTGAAAGACCAAAACCGGGAGTCGGCTGCTGGTGTATTGGGACAACAGCCTGTCACGGGATTAGACATTACGATACCCATCACTGCGCAGGGACGTTTATCGAGTGCATCGCAATTCGAAGAAATCGTACTTCGCGCTAATGCCGACGGGTCGCTTATTCGTATGCGCGATGTAGCACGTGTATCATTGGAAGCTCAATCATATAATACAGAAAGTGGTATCAACGATGGAAATGCTGCTGTATTGGGTATCTATATGTTACCGGGAGCCAATGCCATGGAAGTGGCAGAAAATGTTAAGAAAGCAATGGAGGAAATGAGTAAAACGTTCCCGGAAGGATTAAAATATGAGATTCCTTTCGATATGACGAATTACATTTCCGAATCCATTCATGAAGTATATAAAACTTTGTTCGAGGCATTGATATTGGTTATCATCGTGGTATTTCTTTCATTACAGAACTGGCGTGCCACACTTATCCCGACCATTGCCGTGCCAATCTCTTTGATCGGTACATTCGGATTTATGCTTATTTTCGGATTTTCACTCAACATATTAACTCTGTTGGGATTGGTTCTTGCCATCGGACTGGTGGTAGACGATGCCATTGTGGTGGTGGAAAACGTTGAGCGTATCATGGAAGAAGAACACCTCAGCCCTTACGAGGCTACCAAAAAGGCGATGGACGGACTGACGGGGGCTTTGATTGCCACTTCTTTGGTGCTTGCTGCCGTATTCGTTCCGGTAAGTTTCCTTTCGGGAATTACAGGACAATTATATCGCCAGTTCAGTGTTACGATTGCCATTTCCGTATTGCTCTCTACCGTGGTAGCTCTGACGCTGAGCCCGGTAATGTGTTCGCTGATATTAAAACCCAACGACCCTAATAAACCCAAGAACCGGGTGTTCCGAACAATAAACCGCTGGCTGGATTTGGGAAACAATAAATACGTAGCGGGTATCAAACGCATTATAAAGAATCCCAAACGAGTAACTGCCGGATTTGGAATGGTTATCGTATTTATCTTCTTGTTATACCGCCTCATCCCGACCAGCTTCCTCCCCACGGAAGACCAAGGATATTTCACTGTGGAATTAGAGCTGCCGGAGGGAACCACGCTGGAAAGAACCCGCATCGTGACCAATCGTGCCATAGATTATTTAATGAAAAACCCGGCAGTGGAATATGTACAGAATGTTACAGGTACAAGTCCGCGCGTGGGAACAAGTCAGGCACGAAGCCAGCTTACCGTTATATTGAAAGAGTGGACCGAACGCGATGATACGACCATTGAGGAGATTATGGCAGACGTTCAACGGGAATTTTCACAATATCCGGAATGTAAGGTATACCTCTCTACCCCACCCGTTATTCCGGGATTGGGTACTTCGGGAGGATTTGAGATGCAGCTTGAAGCGCGTGGAGATGCCAACTACGATGACTTGGTGGAAGCTACCGACACGCTGATGTATTATGCTTCGCAGCGGGAAGAGTTAAGCGGGTTGTCATCTTCGTTACAGGCTGCCATTCCGCAACTTTACTTTGATGTAGACCGCGACCAAGTTAAATTATCAGGTGTACCGATGTCGGACGTATTTGCTACGATGAAGGCTTACACCGGTTCGGTATACGTAAACGACTTCAACATGTTTAACCGTATTTACCGTGTATACATTCAGGCCGAAGCTCCTTACCGCGAACACAGAGATAACATCAATCTGTTTTTCGTACGTGGAAGCAACGGTTCGATGATTCCGCTTACCGCACTCGGAACAACCGAATATACCACAGGTCCGGGAAGCATCAAGCGTTTCAATATGTTTAATACGGCAGTGATACGCGGAACCGCTGCAAGCGGATACAGTTCGGGACAGGCTATGGAGACCATCGAACAGGTGGCGCGCGAGCATCTGCCCGATAACATCGGAGTAGAATGGAGTGGTCTGTCTTACCAAGAAAAACAGGCAGGCGGACAAACGGGCATGATTATGTCGCTGGTATTCCTTTTCGTATTCCTTTTCCTTGCCGCTCTCTATGAAAGCTGGAGCATCCCCATCGCCGTATTGCTCTCACTGCCCGTTGCCGCGTTAGGAGCATACGCCGGAGTTGCACTCTGCGGATTGGAAAACGATACTTATTTCCAGATTGGTCTGGTTACGCTGATGGGATTGGCGGCAAAGAATGCCATCTTAATCGTAGAGTTTGCCAAAGATGAAGTAGATGCCGGACGAGATTTGATTGAAGCCACGCTTCACGCTGCCCACCTGCGTTTCCGTCCTATTTTGATGACCTCGCTTGCCTTTATCCTCGGTATGGTTCCGATGGTCATCGCCACAGGTCCGGGAGCAGCCAGCCGTCAGGCCATCGGTACAGGTTTGTTCTTCGGAATGATAGCGGCGGTTACGATAGGAATCTTCCTTGTTCCGTTCTTCTTCGTGATGATTTATAAAGCTAAAAACAAACTGAAAGCAAAACATGCTAACTAATATTATATGTGTGTCATGATACAAACTTTATTAAGATATCGCTTTTTATTTTTCCTGTTTGCAGCTTCGCTTCTCTTGGGAAGCTGTAAGTTAGGAAAACATTATACGCGCCCCCAACTCGAATTACCCGAGACACTCGACAGCCTGAGCGTCGACACTACCTCCATCGGCGATTATGCATGGGAACAGCTTTATACCGATACTACCCTGCAAGCCTTGATTCGCAAAACGCTGACATATAATAAGGATATGTTGATTGCTGCGGCGCGGGTAAAACAACTGGCTGCACAAAAGCGCATCGATTATGCCAACATGTTTCCGCAGGTAGGCTTACGGGTGTACGGAGAACGTGAAAGAGAGAACTACGGAGGCGACCATGTAAGCATGGACGACCAGTTTGACCTGAAAGGTACTGTGGCATGGGAACTCGACTTGTGGGGGAAACTCCGCTGGGCAAGAGACCGCAGCGTGGCGGAATTTGTGGGTTCGGTAGAAAACCAGCGTGCCTTGAAGATGAGCCTTATCGCACAAGTGGCGCAATCTTATTTTGAATTGGTAGCACTCGATAACGAACTCTCGATTGTAAAAAAGACGGTGGATGCCCGCAGCGAGAGCCTTCATCTGGCTCGCATCCGCTACGAAGGAGGTCTGACTTCCGAAACGGCATTCCGTCAGGCACAAGTGGAGTTGGCGCGTACTGCCACCCTCGTCCCCGATTTGGAACGGCAAATCACACTGAAAGAAAACGAAATCGCTTTTCTTACCGGCGAATATCCGCACCACATCAACCGTTCGGTTTTACCCGAAGACGTAATGTTTCCGGTCAGCCTTCCGGTTGGATTGCCTTCGGCGTTGCTCGAACGCCGTCCGGACGTGCGACAGGCAGAACAGGCGCTGATAGCTGCCAATGCTTCGGTAGGCGTGGCTTACACCAGCCTGTTCCCCAACATTGCGCTGACGGCTACTTACGGGGCGGAAAGCGAACTGCTGAGCGAACTGCTTAAATCGCCTCATCACCTGATTACCGGTACGCTGACCCAGCCTATTTTTGCAATGGGGAAAAACCGCGCCCGCCTGAAAGCAGCCAAAGCCGCTTACGAACAGGCGCTGTATGCCTACGAGAAAGTGGTGCTGAATGCGTTCAAGGATGCTTATAACGCAATAGCCGAATTTAATAAGATAAAAGAAATCTACGAAACCCGCCTGCGATTGGAGCAATCGTCGAAAAGTACGCTTGAGCTTGCCCAACTGCAATACATGAACGGGGTTATCGGTTACATGGATTTGCTGGATGCGCAACGTGGATATTTAGATGCACAAATCAGTCTGAGCAATGCCATCCGCGACAAACAAATTACAATGGTAAACCTCTATAAAGCACTCGGAGGAGGCTGGAAGGAATAACCGTTTTTCAGTTGCAGCTACCGTCGCTGCCGATTTTCTGCTAACAACCTGAGCAAGAGAACATTCGGCAGAGGCGGTAGCTTTTTTGTATCCGCCGTAAAATTCTACCGCTTGCGTTACCTTACATTACCGCATGTGACAACACTTTCTACCGCAAGGGAGCAGCATCGCTACCGCATGAATTTTTCCGCTTTTTTCTTTGCTTCCTGTTCGCTGTTTCCGAAGTAAAAAATACCTTTGTATCCGAAACCGAACGCAAACGATATGCCGCAACAACTTCCACAACATAAAAGCCTTATGTTTTCCGACTTCGGGATACGCCTCCGCAGGGTGACTCCCTCACGGGGTGAAGCCGTGCCCGTGTCGTACAGCCATCAAGACGATTACTATATCATCGGTTTGGTGGAAAAGGGAACGGGATGCGGCATCATCGATTTCAAAGAATGTCGGTTTTCCGAAGGAGACATATACCTGATACAGCCCGGTCAGGTGCATCGTTTTGTCAGTTCGGAAGAGGTGGAAGGCTGGCTGCTGTTTGCCGACAGCAGCTTTATCGGGAGTATGGAAAAGAACATTTTCGATAATTTTTCACTGTTTGCCTCGTCGGTCAGGATTGACAAACGGCGGATGGACGAGCTGAAACAGATAGCATCTATCCTTGCCGACAGAATAGACTGCATAGCCGATGAGCTGATGAAGACCACGGTACGACGGCTGACCGAAGCATTTACGGGCATCGTAGCAGAGGTGGTGCGCGAAATCGGGTTGCAGCAGGCAAAACAGAACCGCAGGCAAGTTGAAATCGTGCTGTCGTTCCGCCGCTTGTTGTCCGAACACCTTGCCGAAAACCGCTACCCGTCTTATTACGCCTCGCTGCTGAACATCTCGCCCGTATATCTGAATGAAGCGGTAAAGAAAGTTACGGGGATGAACGTTACCTTATATATAAAGAATGAGGTGGTGCTGCAAGCCAAGCGGATGCTTGTCCACACCGACCTCGCCGTAAAGGAAATATCCAACCGCCTCGGCATCGATGACTATGCTTATTTCTCACGCCTGTTTACGCAGGCAACGGGAATAAGTCCGAGCACGTTCCGACAAAGAAACCTCAAATAGTACAAGTATAACCTTATTCTGTCTATTCCCTCTTCTGTTCGCCTACTCTAACTTTGCCGTCAAAAAAAGAAGAATGGGAAAGACATCATTTTACATGAAGCGGCTGTTGCCGTTGGCATTTGTAATGTCGGCAGTTACGGGCATCGGCCTGCATATTGCCGGGCACGGAACCAACCACGAGGCATGGCACATTTGGAACGCGGCACACGTAGCAGCCAGCCTGCTCTGGCTCGCGTCTGTAAGTTTTCACGTAAAGCGACACCGGTATTGGTATAAATCCCTTGCCCGAAAAGGCATCGGCAGAAAAAGCAAGACAACCCTTTTCTTGTCGGCAACTTTCCTGACAGTAACGGTTACGGGTATCATGCTGCTGGCGTATGTAAGCGGGGCGAACTCCGGTATCGGTCTGTGGCACTACCGACTGGGCATTCTGCTGACGGTACTTTCACTGGTTCACGCCGCCCGCCGGAGATGATTCGCCGGAACGGATGGTACATAACGCAGGCTTTTTCCCGACTAAACTGAGAAACTGTTTTGAATTTCTCCAAAAAGTTTTTCTCGCCTTGATGCATTCCCTTTTCGTGTGTGCTTTGGGCGATAAATTCAAAACAGTTTCTGATAGAACGAAGAATAAAAATCTGTAACTTTGCCTGACAGTAATCCCAAACAGAACCCGAATCATGAGAAAAATTTTCCGCATCGCTATACTCCTCTGGGGAGGTATCTTTTTACAGCCCATCGCCGCAACCGCTCAACAAGTGAGTCTGGAGGAACAAATACAACGCATCGCCAACCAACGGAAGGCGGAAGTGGGCGTAGCCGTGATACGTAACGGAACGGACACGATAACCGTGAACAACGAGTGCCGTTATCCGATGATGAGCGTATTCAAATTTCATCAGGCACTTGCCGTCACGGATTACTTACGGCGAAACAACCGCTCGCTCGACAGCCTGATAACCATCGGCAACGAAGAATTGAAACCCGACACGTACAGTCCGCTGCGCGACAAGTATGCAGGCAATGAAACAGTAAGCCTATCGGTGGCGGAACTGCTGACTTACACGCTGCAACTGAGCGACAACAATGCTTGCGACATCCTTTTCCACCGTCTTGTCAGTCCCCAAGAAACCGACCGCTATATCCGCAGCCTCGGTGTGACCGACTTTTCCATCCGCATGACCGAAGACGAGATGCACCAAGATTTAAGCCACTGTTACGAGAACTGGACCACTCCCCTCGCGGCAGCACGTCTGTTTGAAATTTTCCTCAACCGCCTCCCCGCAGACGGTTATCGTGCGTTTGTCAGACAGACCCTCGTCACCTGCCAAACCGGAAAAGACCGCCTCTTCCGCCCGCTGGAAAACACCGGGGCAATCATCGGACACAAAACGGGAACAGGCGACCGCAACCCCCGCGGGCAAATCATCGGAATCAACGATGCCGGATTCGTCGTCCTCCCCAACGGACAGCGATACACCATCGCCGTATTCGTAAAAGACTCGGAAGAAACACCCGAAGCCACGGCGCAAATCATAGCCGATATTTCAGAAACCGTCTACCGATACATACAACAAATAACTTTACAGAATGAGACAAAATAATCGGGCATTTTTTTTAGTTATCAACTTTTTATCGTATCTTTGCGCCCGAATTAGATCAATATAAAGTCTAACACAATTAGTTATTTACAAACAATTAATCAATTTAATGGAAAACTTAAAAGACGTAAAGCCCATTGAAGATTTCAACTGGGATGCTTATGAAAAAGGCGATTCAACAACTGCCGAAAGCAAAGAAGCACAAGAAAAGGCTTATGACAACACGCTGAACAAAGTAAGCGACCGTGAGGTAGTAGACGGCACTGTAATCGCAATGAACAAACGCGAAGTTGTAGTTAACATTGGCTACAAATCAGACGGTATCATTCCGTTGAGCGAATTCCGTTACAATCCGGATTTGAAAGTTGGCGACACAGTAGAAGTGTACATCGAAAACCAAGAAGACAAAAAAGGCCAACTGATTTTGTCTCACAAGAAAGCACGCGCTACTCGTTCTTGGGACCGCGTAAACGCTGCGCTTGAAAACGAAGAAATTATCAAGGGTTACATCAAATGCCGTACGAAGGGCGGTATGATTGTTGACGTATTCGGTATCGAAGCATTCTTGCCGGGTTCTCAAATTGATGTGAAACCTATCCGCGACTATGATGTATTCGTAGGTAAAACTATGGAATTCAAGGTTGTTAAAATCAACCAAGAATTTAAGAACGTTGTTGTTTCTCACAAAGCACTTATCGAAGCAGAACTGGAACAACAGAAGAAAGAAATCATCAGCAAACTCGAAAAAGGTCAGGTACTGGAAGGTACTGTCAAGAATATCACATCTTACGGCGTATTCATCGACTTGGGCGGCGTAGACGGTTTGATTCATATCACCGACTTGTCATGGGGCCGCGTAAGCGATCCGCATGAAGTAGTTCAGTTGGATCAGAAGTTGAACGTTGTTATCCTTGACTTCGATGACGAAAAGAAACGTATCGCTTTGGGTCTGAAACAACTTACTCCGCATCCGTGGGATAGCCTTGACCCGAACTTGAAGGTTGGCGACCACGTGAAGGGTAAAGTAGTTGTAATGGCTGATTACGGTGCATTCATCGAAATCGCTCCGGGCGTTGAAGGTTTGATTCACGTATCAGAAATGTCATGGTCACAACACTTGCGTTCAGCTCAAGACTTCATGAAGGTAGGCGACGAAATCGAAGCTGTTATCCTGACTCTTGACCGCGAAGAACGTAAGATGTCTTTGGGTATCAAACAACTGAAACCGGATCCATGGGAAACTATCGAAGAGAAATATCCTGTTGGCTCTAAACACACCGCTAAAGTGCGTAACTTCACTAACTTCGGCGTATTCGTAGAAATCGAAGAAGGTGTTGACGGTTTGATTCACATCTCTGACCTGTCATGGACTAAGAAAATCAAACACCCGTCTGAATTCACTCAAATCGGTGCTGACATTGAAGTAGTAGTTCTGGAAATCGACAAAGAAAACCGTCGTTTGAGCCTCGGTCACAAACAGTTGGAAGAAAATCCGTGGGATGTATTCGAAACTGTATTTACAGTAGGTTCTATCCACGAAGGAACTATCATCGAAATGTTGGATAAAGGTGCTGTTGTAGCATTGCCTTACGGCGTTGAAGGTTTCGCTACTCCGAAACACTTGGTTAAAGAAGACGGAACACAAGCTCAGTTGGACGAAAAATTACCGTTCAAGGTTATTGAATTCAACAAAGATGCTAAACGTATCATCCTTTCTCACAGCCGTATCTTCGAAGATGCTGCTAAGGCAGAAGAAAAGGCAGAAAAGAAAGCTAAGAAGGCTTCTAAGAAAGAAGATACTCCGATGATTCAAAACCAAGCTGCTTCAACTACGCTGGGAGACATCGATGCTCTGGCTGCATTGAAAGAACAATTGGAAGGAAAGAAATAAATCTTCACTTCACATAATAACACAGAAAAGGCTGCTCACTGAAAGGGCAGCCTTTTTCGTTTTTATTATTTGCTGAATCTTCTTATCATTATCCGGCTATTACATGCGGAACGAACTCAGACAGATTGTCTGTTATCTCCGTACGATTCTCACGGATGCCGATTCCACCCGGTTCGCCACCTATCACCCATGAACCTATAACAGGGTAACGCCCGGCGTAAGTGGTTGGCTTCACATATTGCTGATAAACATAAGCCCCCGTATTATAATCGCCCTCGGTTTCGGGAAGCAGGAAATGTTCCTCCCAATCGCGAATATCTACAATACTTACGTTATGCCCCTCGCGGGAGAACACCGGTTTCTTGCAGAATGTTCCCGTTTTAGGACGTGACAAGAAGCAGGGAAGCACATAGGAAGAATCCGGAAACAATTCGAATAGTGTACAGAGAATTGCTTTATTCGACATGACCAACTTCCAAATCGGCTCCAGCCATACCACGTCTGCCAGACAACCGTCGGGACTTTCATCTGCCATCCATTCCCACGGATAGAGTTTAAAGCAACGCTTCACCAATTCCCCCGAAGGGTCGGTAAACTTCCCGTCTTGAAGGTTAAGTGCGTTGATATCCAGCACGCGCGTGGAGAAACCGGCTTCCATTGCCGTACTGGCAAGGTATTGTAACGTACCCGTATCTTCCGATTCTTCCAATGCTCCGGCAAAATGTATGTCACTGCCTTGCGGGAAGATGTCTTTCCACGATTGTACCAACCCTTCATGGATGCCGTTATATTGGTCGAGTTCCGGGAATACATCTTCTTTCCATTGCCACTGGATGACGGAAGCCTCTAACAGCGATGTAGGAGTATCGGCATTGAATTCCAATATCTTTGGTATCCCCTCTTCGTCAAACATGAAATCGAAACGCCCGTAAAGACTCAGTTCGTCATCATTCCACGACTGACGGATGCGCTCGATGATTTCCGGAGGAAGATTTAAAATACGCTCCATAAACTCCGGCTTCTCTTCGATGATGTATTGTGCAGTATCGCAATACATCCTGTATGCTTCTACGGTAGCCGTCTCCAAGCGTTCGGTTTCTTCAGGCGATAAACGGTAATAGGCTTCTTCGCGCCAATAACTTCCGTGAAAATCAAATCCCAATGCCTCTATCTTCGTCTGGTAATCACGGCGAGGCGAAATTGATATACGCTCCATATTGCAGATACATTAAGCATGAATAGAATTTGAACGGCGCGTAGTACCGAATACATTGCCGCTCGATTTTGACGATGTATTTCTGCTGACATTCACTTTCGAAGGAGCACTGACACGCTGACCGTTGGCATCGGTCCACGAACCGGACTGCGGATAATAATAATGCGTAGTGGTTAATCCGTTCATAGGCGAAGGCATCAGTGCCCAGCGCATCAGCATTGCATTGTAAATCCAACTGTTTCCCTGACTATCACGATATTCCTCCTTATCTTGAGGGTTTTCCGGAAGTTCCGTCTTCTGTGTACAACCGGCAAGCGTCATCAAACAGACTGCCGCTGCCAAAAAACTTTTCTTGTTCATATAATCTTTCTTTGTTCTTCTTCGGATGATATAAATTGATTAAAACACCCAGCCAATGCGGGCATTTATCGTATGCTGAAAGTAAGTAGAGTTATCCAGTATCCAGAGCGATACCACTTTATCTAACCCACCCCAATGCAAATAACCGGTATAATTCACACCCACTAACCAATGATCGGTCAGATGGTAGTCATAGCCTAACGACAAACCAATGGAAGTATGTACCTCTCTGCCTTTTTCCACCTCGCTAAGCAAGTTTCCGTTCCAGTCTTGCTTCGGACGATGCTCGTTACATATCAGTACGCCCAACGAGCCTTGTACATAAAGCGAATGCTGGTAAAGCTGCATAAATTCCCAACCAAAGCCCCAGTCGATACCATATTCACGCCGCTTCCAATCAAGTTTACCCCGCTGCATTTCTGAATTCAAATCCAGATAAGACAGCGTTTTGCTTCCTTGATTAGAACCAACATAGAAATCAAACAGTGCATATAGCTGACTTTTTAAATAACAACGCACTTCTCCGCCCAAGCGGTAACCGTCTTTATTATAAGGATTCTCCGGAAAGTTCTCGTAACCGCCGGATAAATTGAGGCTCCACTTTTCTTGTGCCTGAAGTGAAGCGAAACTCAACATCATAAAAAGAGCCATCACAACTTTTTTCATATCCTTTTATGTTTTCTTTACATAATCAAAGTAGCACCTGCCCAAATATACAAACTTTTAGCTGAAACACAGGCTTACTTTCACGAGTTTAGCCGATAAAACATTGTAATTTCCGAAAAAACTTATTACTTTGCGACAATAAATCATTAACTCACGACACTTATGAAAGGCATTGTTTTAGCCGGAGGGTCGGGCACACGCCTCTACCCCATCACCAAAGGAGTATCAAAGCAGTTGCTCCCTATTTTTGACAAACCGATGATATATTACCCGATTTCGGTGTTGATGCTTGCCGGGATACGGGACATCCTGATAATCTCTACGCCGCACGACTTGCCGGGATTCCGCCGCCTGTTAGGAGACGGAAGCGATTTCGGAGTCCGCTTTGAATATGCCGAGCAGCCGTCGCCCGACGGATTGGCTCAGGCTTTCATTATCGGCGAAGAATTTATCGGCAATGATGCAGCCTGCCTTGTTTTGGGCGACAACATCTTTCACGGAAACGGTTTCACCGTCATGCTGAAAGAGGCGGTCCGCACAGCAGAGGAGGAAGGCAAGGCTACGGTGTTCGGTTATTGGGTGAGCGACCCGGAACGTTACGGAGTGGCAGAGTTCGACCGCAACGGGAATTGTCTTTCCATCGAAGAGAAGCCTGCGCATCCGAAATCGAATTACGCCGTTACGGGACTTTATTTCTATCCGAACAAGGTGGTAGATATAGCGAAACATATCAAACCGTCTGCTCGCGGCGAGTTGGAGATAACCACTGTCAACCAGCTTTTTCTTGCCGATGGCGAACTGAAGGTGCAGACATTGGGACGAGGATTCGCGTGGCTCGACACGGGTACGCACGATTCGCTTGCCGAGGCTTCGACTTACATTGAAGTAATCGAGAAGCGTCAGGGGCTGAAAGTAGCGTGTTTGGAAGGAATCGCCTTGCGGCAAGGTTGGATTACCGAGGAGAAGATGCGTGAATTGGCGCAGCCGATGCTGAAAAACCAATACGGACAGTATCTGCTGAAAGTGATAGACGAACTGAATCGTAACCAAAAAGAATACTCAACAGAATTATAAGCTATATGGAAGTAATCAAAACTCCCATCGAGGGGGTAGTTATCATCGAACCTCGCTTGTTTAACGACGGGCGGGGATATTTCTTTGAGTCGTTTTCGCAGCGCGATTTCGACCAAAAAGTAGGCACGGTACGTTTTGTGCAGGATAATGAAAGCAAGTCGAGTTACGGCGTGTTGCGCGGACTGCATTTCCAGAAGCCTCCATACGCGCAAAGCAAACTGGTACGTGTGGTAAAGGGAGCGGTATTGGATGTGGCGGTAGACATCCGCAAGAGTTCGCCCACGTTCGGGCAGCACGTGGCGGTAGAATTGACCGAGGACAATCATCGCCAACTATTCATCCCGCATGGTTTTGCCCACGGTTTCAGCGTATTAAGCGACGAGGTCATTTTCCAATACAAATGCGATAACTTTTACGCGCCTCAAAGCGAAGGTGCCATCGCGTGGAACGACCCGGCATTGGGCATCGATTGGCGTATTCCCGCCGACAAGGTTATTCTTTCAGAGAAAGACAAGCACCATCCGCTGCTGAAAGACGCTGAATGGCTGTTTGATTGACAATACAGTCGGTTGACGAAACGCATAAACATTCCGTCAACCGACCATCTTAACCTTTATTCTTTTTATATCTTTTCTCATCGAAATAAAAATAGATACTAATCAACACCATTAATGGAAACCGAGTGTTGCCCAACACATCATAATGTGCTTTCCCAAAGTCACTATACTCAACCCAATAAACATAAACAATGAACAAAAGGGAGAGTACTATTTGTCTTAACCTTAACTTGGTTTTTACTTTCATGGCACAAATAAAAAACTGATTCACTTCGCTAAACAACTCATCACTTAGACTTATCATCTTTATATTTCCTTTCATCGAAATAAAGATAGATAGGATATAATATCATCAGTATAAACCGAATATTAGCCAACACCTCATGATGTGCCTTTCCATAATCGCTGTATTCAACCCAAAAACAATACAAAAGAATTAAAAGGATAACCACAATACGCTTCAATCTTATCTTTGTTTTCACTTTCATGGTATCAATATTGCTGTCCGAAAATAGCTTCGGCTTCTGTCTTAGGCTCTGAAATAGGTTCTATCAGACAGCCGTCAAGATAAAGAGCCGGTGCGGTAGTTATCTCTTGCGAAGTAGTTGCGCTTTGACTCGTAGTACAGAATTGTTGCAACTAAAAGTCATCATTAAAACAAATTACCGGGGCAAGAAATCGAACTTTTTTCATAATACTACAGATTTAGAAGTTAATAATACAGAGAAATTAGTTTTATAGTATAAAAGGAATTTCCGCCAATAGAAAAATATTCTTTACTTCAAAAGTAAAGAAACTCTTTTACATAAACAAATTTTTACTTACTTTTTTGATTTTTATTTGAGCTTATTTAATCCAATCGGTCATTAAAAAATCAGCTTTCATTTTGTACGATCGACCCTAAGTTCTATATAGGTCAGTTGTAAGGACTTTCACAAAGAATGTTATTACATTATCATCGAACCGAAATAACATCTAAACTTTAGAGCTTCGTTTAAATTTTACTATGCTCAGTTTGAGAATTGTTTTCGAGGATGTTTTTCCTTTTTTACGAGGAGGATAGCGGGCTATCTGACGAGTGAAAACAGAAAAACAGACCGGAAACAAACTCAAAAAGGGGGCGGATAAAATACTTAATCGGAAAATTTAAACAGGCTCTTAGATGGCGATATGTTTTCTTGCCTATTCCTTTAGTAAAAGATTGGGAAATAAGAATTTATATTCTCTTAAAACACTACCGTTAGCGTAACTCATCCCATGCGGTAGCGTTTACCAATTCTTCCCATAGAACGCCTCGGTTCTATGGGAAGAATTTTTCAAGTTTAGGAGAAGGATTATTATATTGTAAATCAGACGATTTAAAAAAACACTAAAGAGGGGAATAAAAGGAATTGGCGGATTGGCAAATCAGAAAAGACGCTTCATAATTTGTCAACCCGCCAATAGTATAATAAGGATTAATTCGTTCTTTTCATCTTCAGTTCGTAGAGGTCGTTCCGGCGGTCGCGCAGGTTACGCACACTGCCATACGTATGCAGCTCGCTCAGCAAATCCAAGTCTACGTCTGAAACCAGAATCATTTCGGTGTTCGGAGTGGCCTCCGCACGGCGTCCGTCGGTGGGGAAAGCGAAATCGCACGGCGTAAACACTCCCGACTGGGCGTACTGGATATCCATGTTATGCACGCGCGGAAGGTTGCCCACGCTACCGGCTATCACCACAAAACATTCGTTCTCAATGGCACGCGCCTGCGCACAGACCCTTACGCGCGAATAACCGTTCTGCGTATCGGTAAGGAAAGGAACGAAAAGGATTTGCATCCCTTGATCTGCCATCAGGCGCGACAGTTCGGGGAACTCCACGTCGTAACAAATCAGCACACCGATTTTCGCACAGTCGGTATCGAAGGTTTGCACACGCTTTCCGCCGCTCAGTCCCCAACTCTTTACTTCATCGGGTGTCACATGAATTTTCTCATACATCTCATACGTTCCGTCACGGCGGCAGAGGAAACCTACGTTATAAAGCGCATTGTCTTCTTTCTTCACATACGGCATACTGCCGGTGATGATGTTGATGTTATGTTTGATGGCAAGGGCTATGAAGCGGTCTCTCACCTCCTCGGTGTACTGCGCCAGCGCACGGATGGATTGCGCCTCGCCCATGTCGTTGAATTTCGCCATCAGCGGAGCGTTGAAGTATTCGGGGAACAATACGAAGTCGCTTTTGTAACCGGACACGGCATCAATGAAGAACTCAACCTGTTCGAACACGTCGTCAAGCGTTTTATACGAACGCATCTGCCACTGAACCAACCCTACACGCACCGTCGTCTTGCGGTCGACGTAAGAATCCGTAGGCGGCTGATAGTAGATGTTATCCCACTGGAGCAGCGTGGCACAATGTTTTGACTCTTCATCGTTGGGCAGGTAATTGCGCATCACACGGCGCACGTGGAAATCGTTCGAAAGCTGGAAGGTAAGCACGGGGTCGTAAATCTCGCGCGAACGCACCTTTTCAATGTATTCCTTCGGGCGCATCTTATCGGCATACTTGTAGTAGTTCGGGATTCGCCCGCCAAACATGATGGCTTTCAAGTTGAGCTTTTCGCACAGTTCTTTACGATACTCATACATACGACGTGCCAAACGCAGCCCACGGTATTCGGGGTGAATGAACACCTCGATGCCATACAGGATGTTTCCTTTCGGATTATGCGTGTTAAAAGTTTCGTTTCCGGTAACTTTCGCATAGGTATGGTCGCCCTTCACCATGTCATAATCTACGATGATAGACAGCGCGCAGCCTACGATTTTGTCATCTACCACGGTTACTATCTGACCTTCGGGGAAGATGGTTATCAGCTTTTTGATTTGTTCTTTCGTCCAAAACACATCTTTATCGGCATACACGCGCGTAAACGATTGGGAAAGTTGTGCATAATCCTCCATCTGAAGATTGCGCAACTCTACCTTATTAATCTTATGTATCGGTTCCATAATGTTTTATTTGTTTGCAATTCGGATGCAAATGTATAAATTAAATCAACACCATATACCCGCAAATAAAAAAACTGTTCCCCGGCTCACGCCGGAGAACAGCCACAACACAAACACAAAATAAAACACGACAAAACTACTATGCAATCAGCACCCTCCGTCCCTGTTTTACAGAGGCAGAAAGCATTAGCCTATATTCACATACGTGCGAATGCTCTAAATGCGCTGCATGATACTAACGTTTTGATAAACGTTTTTGTTCAACTATTCTTTAATTTTTTACATTACTCCTGTTTCGCGCAAGTGTAACTGCCAGTTCCATGCCGAGCGTAAAGTCTCTTCGATAGGAGTTTCGGCTTTCCAACCCAGCTCTTCGTTTGCGTATGTGGGGTCTGCCCACACCTGCTCGATATCTCCTGCACGGCGACCCACAATCTGATAATTCAGTTTCACTCCCGTTGCAGCCTCGAAAGCCTTAATCAGCTCAAGCACAGAGAGTCCGCGACCCGTACCAATATTGAATACCTCGACCTTGCTCTTCTGCTTGTCTTCCAAGATACGATTCATCGCCGTAACGTGTGCTTTAGCCAAATCCACTACATAAATATAGTCGCGGATGCAAGAACCGTCGGGTGTATTATAGTCGTCGCCAAACACGCTCAGTTTTTCGCGGATACCCATTGCAGTCTGAGTAAGATACGGAATCAGATTTTGAGGAACTCCGTTCGGCAGTTCACCAATCAACGCCGTAGGATGTGCGCCTATCGGATTAAAGTAACGCAACAGGATAGCCTGAACCGGAACTCCCGAAGCAATCGTATCATGGATAATTTCCTCATTGATTTGTTTCGTGTTTCCATAAGGAGATTCAGCTTTCTTAATCGGAGCCTCTTCGGTTACCGGAAGTTTGTCCGGCTGTCCGTAAACGGTACATGAAGAAGAGAAGATAATGCCTTTCACTTCATGTTTCGGCATCAATTCCAACAAGTTAATCAGTGAAACAATATTATTCCGATAATACAGCAAAGGTTTCTGAACCGACTCACCAACTGCTTTACTTGCTGCAAAATGAATAATACCTTTAATTCCCGGATATTTGGCAAATACGCCATCCAACGCTGCATAATCCAAACAGTCTACTTTTTCAAAAGCCGGACGGATTCCGGTGATTTGTTCGATATGGTCAACTACATCGGCGCGGGAATTTGAAAGATTATCTACAATAACAACTTCATAACCACTATTTTGTAGTTCAACGACAGTGTGTGAACCAATATATCCGGTTCCTCCTGTAACCAAAATTCTCTCTTTCATAATTTTAAGGTATTTTCTATTAAAGTAAAAATGTTTTCTTTGGAACAAAAATACGCATAATAATTGAGAATATTGTATTCCGACAGTTTAAAATAATAAAACAAGCTGTTACAAAAACAGGCTTTTCGAACGGACACGTATAACTTTAGTTCCTGAAAGAACGTGCCGCCGTCTTCTTCAAGACAAGTCATAAAAAAGCCCGTCGCTTCATTTGAAGGACGGGCTCACTATTTTTCTAAAAAAATCTGACTTTATAAAATCAGCATCAGAAATACAGATAACGATTATCTACCACACCTGCGTTCTGATACAAATCATTGATCAGCTGTCGTGCTACAATGTTTGCAGCTGTATTTGACAGGGTTTCTTCTTCTTTCTTTGCATCAAATTCTTCTGTGCCATTCTCTTTGCCGTAAACCTGAATCATATAGACTCCTGCATTGCCTTTGATAGGAGCGCTGGTCTGGTTTACCGCTGTTTTTGCAGCTACTGCGCTAACTGCCTGTTCGCTTCTTCCGGTAGCGGCAATGTAAGCCGATGCAGAGAAGGTTACATGTTTTACCGTATCGCTGACAGCATCTTTCATTTCTTTTACTTGAGCAACAGAATTAAAGTTTTTCATTTCGCCCATTATCTTTTCAGCTTTCTTGTCGCGACGGATTTCATCTTTCAACATGTCTGCTACACGGTTGATGTTGCGATAACCGGCTTTGTTTACTCTTTCAAGAGCTACTACCATCAGGTGGTCGTTTTCTCCACATTCATACAAAGGAGATACTTCACCCGGTTTAGCATCGAACACCCATTTCAAAGCTTCGCGAGTAGATTTTATACCGCCTACATTATGTTCTGCACTTGAGAAATCCGAACGCGGAATCAATGAGTAACCACTTTCTTCTACATTCTTTTCAAGCGACTCCAATGTAGTATTTTGAGCTACAAACTGGCTGAACTTGTTATATGCAGCGTTATAAGTTTCTTTGCTGAATTCAACCGGACGTTTTACTACTGCCACTTTATATTTAGGCTGCATACTCTTCTTATTCATTACCTGAAGAATCAAGCGTCCCTGTCCGATTTCAAGATTAGCAAGTTCGTTTACCGGCTGCGAAATCAATGTGCTGACATATTTGGCATTTTCTGCGTCTAAATCCGCACCTTCCCAGCTACGTGCGCTTATCCAAGCTGCTTCACCCGGCTGGCCGTAAATTTTTGCCACTTCAGCAAAGTCGGCTCCGCCTTTCAGTGCATTATAAATACTGTCTGCCAATGTTTTTGTTTTGTCTATCGTTTCGCTATATACCTGAATCTGGCGTACTTGAATTGAATCGGGGGCCGTAGTCTTGGAGATAATCTTGAAAGTATTGTAAGAATCGTCAGACTGATTGTAATACGGACCATACACTTCATTAACTGAAGCCGAATCCAAGCGTGCAGCTACATCCAACGGCAATACAGACTTGTTTACCGGAATATCTGAATAATTTACAGAAGAACCGTTAGCACGAACAAATGCTGCATAATCGGAGTTTGTTTCTGACAACTGATTGCTGGCAGTTGTTACTTCTTCCAACACAGCCTGACGGTCGGCATCCGACGGAACTACGTGTACGTCAATGTAACGGATGTCACGGGTTTCAACCAACTGTTTGAACTGTTCTTTCTTTTCGTTATACAGTGCTTTTACTTCATCATCGGTTATCTGAATCGTAGAATCATTAATAGAAGTATAAGGAACTCCGGCAAGTAACATATCGCTTTGTTCTGTACGTGACTTGAAAGCATCTTCTGCCGAAACAGGATTTGAAATCAAAGATTTTACGATTAAGTTCTGATATTTTTCAGCCAACGTAGATTGTGCCAGTGTTTTTTCCACAAACTGCCAGAATGTACCTAATTTCTGATAGTATTCTACATACTGAGCAGGCATTTGACTTTTGCCTAAGTTTGCATAATCTACCAAGAATTTTTTCAGCATATCCTTATCAAAAGCTCCGGTTTGGGGATTACGGAACGGGGTTTGAGCCAACAGCGGATGAGTACCTTCATCGATGATAGCCTGAATTTCTGCCTTCGTAACCGTCAAGCCTAATTTTTCGGCCTGTGCTGCGATAAGCTGATTTTCTACATACGTTCTCCATACTTGGTCTTTCACGCCGGTTAGTTGTTCGTCAGACAAAGAGTTCAAACCGCTTGTAAGTTTATACACTTCGCTGAGTTCTTCCACCATTTTCTGATAATCTTGGGCGGATAGTGATTCACCGTTTACCTCTCCAACGTTCTGCGCTCCCTGATGCGGTTGGAGTATCTTCCAAGCATCGCCTGCTATAAAGGCAAAAAGGGCGAGACCAATTACAATGACCAATAAAGGTCCTTTGCTTCTGATTGTTTGTAAAGTTGCCATTTAAAGTTATTATTTTTTGTTTATTGTTTTTTATTAGTTTGCACTTTAGCGCACGAAGATACAAAAAATGCCGTTCAGTCACTATCTTTATGCCGAAAAAAACGTTTATTTCTCGATTTTCAGTTTAACAAGTTCGATTTTTGTTGCTGTAACCTTGATTATTGTAAACTTAAACTTGCCGCCGACAAGTATTACTTCATGGACTTTCGGGAAACTTTGATATTCATTCAGTATCAGTCCGCCCACGGTTTGGTATTCATCGCTTTCGGGCAAATCCAAATCAAATTCTTCATTCGCTTTTTCTATTTCCAACCTGCCTGATAAAATATATTCGTCCGGCCCTATGGCTTTCGCTATGTTCGAGTTTGTATCGTGTTCATCTTCAATGTCACCCAATATTTCCTCCATCAAATCTTCCATAGAAACAACTCCCGACGTACCGCCAAACTCATCAACAACCACAGCCAACGAACGATTCTTCTGCAAAAAAAGCTGCATTAACTTGTGGGCGCTCATCGTTTCCGGCACAATGGGAATCGGACGTATACTTTTATGCCAATCGCTCTGATTCTTAAACAAATCGGATGAATGTATATAACCTATTATCTGGTCTATGCTCCCTTTATATACGATTACCTTACTGATGCCGTGCGCTATAAAAGCATTCTTCAGTTCATCTAATTCCACATCCATATCAACCGCAATAATCTCGGTACGAGGAACCATGCAATCGCGTATTTTGACATTCGAAAAATCAAGTACGTTTTGAAATATTTTTATTTCAGGGTCGATTTCATCGTCATTGGCAGAATTATCTATACTACTTTGAATAAGGTAATCTAAATCGATCTTCGTGAAAGCCTTTTCAGAATGCTCTCTATCCACTCTCACACCAACAAACCGCAATACGCCTGCTGACAAGCGAGCGGACAAGCGACTGACCGGATAAAGTATCAGGTAACAAAAATAAGCAGGCAATGCACAAACCCGAAGCATCACCTCCGGATTGATTTTAAATAAGATTTTGGGCAAGAACTCTCCGGTAATCAGAATCAGACAAGCAGCAATGAGAATTTCAACAATAAGCATCACCGCATCGTTTGTAACGATTCCTGCCAAGAAATAGTTTTCGAGAATTTGCGCCACTAAAAAGCCGTAAATAACAAGTGCAATGCTATTGCCCACCAACATGGTGGAAATAAAATCATTAGGATTACGATAAAAAACAGATAAAATTTTCCCCGATAACCCTTTTCCCTTCCCCATCTCAAAACGCAATTTGTTGGAAGAAATAAAAGCAATCTCCATGCCTGAGAAGAAAGCTGAAAAAACTATGGATATAATTAATTGTGTAACAAATTCCATCATCGCATATTTTATACTAACCTACGGCAGCCGTATCAGTAGGGGCAGTATCTTCCACGGTAAAAATACCGGCATTATTAAATATCTGGTACTCGGTCATTTCTTGGTTCGATTCAAATCCATAACCGGTAAGTATTCTTTCGGGCTGTTCGATACGGATAAACTTATCGGAATATATCTTTTCCCTATCCTGATCCCAATACATCAGTTCCGTATCAAACTTATCTCCGCGCTGACTTTGTATATGTACGTTTCCACGCAGCTCCCATATTTTTTTCTGCTCGTAATAATACGCCGTATCTGCCTTGATGCTGGCGTCTACATGGAAAAGAGTATCGAATTTCTCCAAATAAACACCCTTTTCAAATGCCCAGAAAGGTGGATTCCGCTTACTATACACCAACCATTCTTCCGTAACAATCTTATAACGTATCATACCGGAGTCTGACACCCAGCTCGTCACACCTAAAGTACGCATATCCGGCAGAGAGTCATCTTCATTGATTGCCTCAGCCATGTTTTTATCCTTGCCTCCACAACTCGGCAAAAAAAGAAGCATAACAGCCGCCCATACAGCGACTGTTATGCTAATTATTCCTCTATACAGATTAATCTGTCTTTCTGACATAAGTTATCTGATGGTTGTTGTTTCGCCTATCCAGCCACCAATGGTCACAGAATTACCTTTCTTTAATCCCAAGAAGAACAAATCTTCGTCACCGGGAGTGTGGGCAGAATAAGTATTAATCAGTTTTTGTGCCTCTTCCGCTACGCTGGGATCAACACTTTTCGCACGCTGCAATTTATCGATGGCAGCAAAATAAGTACATTTGTTCAATGCCGGTTCGTCCGTCCAGTTAGGGCTTGACGCATACATCTGAGCAATCAGAATATATGCCTTACCGCAATCATTCTTAAACGAAATAGCCTTATTAGCATATTGTTTTGCCTTGCTCAACTGTTTTTTACTGAACATAACCATCGCAGCACTGTAACAATAATCGGCTTTCTTTGCCACATCTTGTTCCAGATTGATTGCTTCGTCAAAGTAAGTTATACTCTTGTCGATATCCCCCTTTTTGAAATACATATAACCGCAACCCGCTGCCGTAGCCGCTGTAGGTTCAATGGCATGAGCAGCTTCAGAAGCAGCGAAATAAGCCTCTTCTTCAGTACATTTCAGCAACTGCATAACCGTAATCACCTGTTTCAGGTAATCCAAATTTGTTTTGTTCTGTTCTACTTTCGGACCATAAATGGCTTGCAGGTTTCCACATGTAGCCGCTCCACTGTTAATGAAATAAGCGTCTACATTATCTTTTGCGGTTTTAAGCAACTGCTGGTCTCTTTTCTTGGTAGCCTTCTTATAAGCCTCATCGGCATACGATGATGCCGTCAGATAATCTTGGATAAACTGTTCTTTATGTGCATTGTCAACTTTCAGTTTCCGAGATGATATATCCATCAAGTCTTGAAACATAAAATAGTCTGAATTAGCTTTTTCCAAATCCACGGCTTCTTTTACCATTTCATAGGCTTTGTTTACATCTGCATTTGCACCAGAAAAAACAATATAATCATGAGCTTTCATGCCAAGTATCGATCCTTTGGTAGCCGGAGTTTTAACCAACTTGTTCAACTGGTCGAGATACTTGATACGCTGATCATGAACAGCCATCAATTCATCAAGATACGCCTTTTGTTGCGCTCCATCTTTCGATGCGGCAATCAATGCACGTAAAATCTTAGCTCCGTTAGTATACGTACTTACCTGAGCCACGGGAGCTTCGGTAAATACTGCTTTCCACGGCTTATAAGCATCTTGGAAATTATCAGTCTTTACATATTCGCTGTAAATACTGATATTCTGCAGACAACGGACACTATCTTCTCCATGTCCAAATCTGGAACCGTCTTCCACTCCTTTTTGAGCAAAAGAAGCTGTTGCACCGAATGACAGCACACACAGCATTGTAAACATCTTCATTTTCATCGTATATAAGATTTATTGTTCATTGGGCCTTTTATAGTTTAATTCACTCTCCATTTCATAAACCAGCGTTCGTTAAACGTCAGCCCCAATTTAATAACAAAACGGTTTTCTGAAAGCATTCCCGTAACAGAGGGCTTTACACGAACATACTGTCCTGTAATACTAAGGATGCTGTTACGTTGATACAACTGCAACGGCAAACCAAATCCTGCACTCACGCCAAACTCTGTCGCGCCGTCAATCATGTTTCCCTGATAAGGCACTTTCACATACGGGGTAGAATAATATGCACCTACCCGGTATTTCATACGAGCCAAATAGCTGCGTCCGATTTCGTTGGGCAAATATTCCGCGCCGAACGCCACTTTCGAACGGTCTTTATACATACCGGTGCGATTGTTATATTTTACGCTACTCCATTTCTGCAAAGTATAATCAGCTTCTACCGTCAACTTCTTTGAGTAGTTCCAAGCCAATCCACCTCCGAAAACATGTGGGATTCCATACCCGTCACGTGCGTAAGACTCGCTGGATTGCAACACAACATAACTATCTGTGGTTCCGCTGCTTGTTGTTTCCTCCGATCTTCCTATCACCTGCGTTCCATACGTATCGGTACAGTTCAACTGATGCCCCATACTGTAAGCAAGTCCCAACGTCAGGCTGTTATTCTTATTGATCTGATGCGTGTATTGCAAACCAAAATCAGCCTTATAGCTTTTTACCGACAGCGTATTGTATACCACCGTACGGTCACCCCCATTACTCGGAATCGCGGCAGACTGATAATCAAACGTTCCATACAGATAGCTGATATTAGCTCCTATCGAAAGGTTATCCAATATTTTAAAGCCTAAGCCTCCCAATATCTGCTGTGTACCTCCCTCGCCAAAAAAGGTATTGGTATTTGTAACCCCGCCGCTGTTTTCTATCTCCGCCGAACGGCTGAAGCTATACCCCACCGTAGAATAAGGTATATAACCTACCGCAATGGCCAAGCGTGGATGCAGACGAAACTGGGCTGCGATATAATCAAAACTTGAATTTTTAGCATTCGATTTAACACCCGCCTCCTGATAGTTAGAACTTTTCAGGGTCATACCCACGTCGAACATAAATGACAGAGAATCAACCGACGTATACGACGCCGGATTCATCGGGTTAATATGTTCACTGGTACGGAGGGCATAACCTACACCTCCCATCGCTGCATTGTTGGTAAATACCATATCCGACAAGTCGCCTAATCCATACCGCGTATAAGGAGAATTCGTACTTGGAGAAGAATCAGAGCTTTGCGCACCGGCGGTAAGAACCCCGGCAGCAAACAACGCGCTGATGAGTGCTCTATTTCTTAACATTATAATTCAATATTCTGTTTAAACCTTTTAATACTAAAAATCTATCTGCAAATATGATACTTTTTAAGTTTGTATCAAAAGAAAATTTATCTCCGCCAGTTAAAAAAACCAAAAGATCGGGATATTTCTTTTGCATGAGCGTAATATAGCCTGCTATTTCAAACTCCATACCTTTGATTACGCCCGAACGTATCGCCGTTTCGGTATCATATCCAAACTCTGGCGTATCGCCATTTCGTTCTATCAGGGGGAGTTTGTCGCAACAAGCATTCAGCGTTTTAAAGCGAGTGTAAATGCCGGGAGAGATATTGCCTCCCCAGTATTGTCCTTGCGCGTCGATAAACTCATAAGTAAGTGCAGTACCGGCATCAATGACCAGCAAGTTTTTGCCCGGGCATAAATAATTGGCTCCCACAACGGCTGCCAGCCGATCCATGCCAAGCGTTTGAGGGGTTTTATAGAAATTACGAATAGGTACGGGGGTTCGATAGTCTAATTCCATGATATCGAAATTCACGCTTTTCAACTGCCTCCTAATCGTATTACTAAGCGTAATCACCGAAGCGATGATACCTCTTTCTATATGGTATTTATGGCAGAGCATGGAAAGCCAGTCTAAAGAGTGGTTAGAACCGCGTAACACTTCTACCACCTTATCGCCGTCGAACACGGCCAGCTTTGCCACCGTATTACCTATATCTATTACTAAATTCACGGTCTTCGTTTGTTTTTATCGTGCAAAGTAACGGAAAAAATAGATATAAAACAAATAAGTTTCTGCCGACCTTTTATTTCTACCTACAGAATCTTGGATTTCTACCCAAACAACCAAGGTTTTCTATGAGCAGCATAGCCCATTCACTGCGTTAGAATAAAAAAGCGAGCCGTCCGCCCTTCGCAAGGCAGACGGCTCCAATCATACTACCGCAAAACTAAAAGAGGATTTTAGTTTTAAAGAAAAATTCACTAAACTATATTGTAACCTAAAGCAAATAACTCATTATCAAAGTGTATAACCGGTCCAGCCGAAATCAAGGGTACAGCCGGTGTTTCCGTCTTCAACGGTTACGGTGGCAGTACATTCGCCACGGTTTACGCTGTTGGTTTCATTTTCGGTTGTAACGCTTATCGTGGTTTCGTTAGCAGCAGTACCATTTCCGTCGGTCAGGTCAACCAAGTCGCCAATCAGTCCTGCACCTTTTACCAGCGCATTGGTAACCGTAGCCGTTGCTCCGCGACGAATCTTGATAGCATCCTGCATTTCACCATCGGTACTCAGGTTTTCGATAGTCATGTTTTCGATACGGAAATTCGACTGCGGAGTGTGTCCCGGATAATCACCGTCCAAGTTACCGTCGGCTTCCACGCCACGCGGGTCTTCTTCTGTGCTGACAAAACCGTCTTCCCATCTTCCGTAGCAATCTTTCAGTGTTCCGCTATATCCTTGCGTAAAGTCGAACATATCGTCATCGCAGTTCACAGCCAACAGTCCGGTTACGTTTACCGAACCGCCAAAGAATTCGATGGCATCATCTGCTCCATTTGCCACATAGATGTTTTCAATCGTAGTACCGCTTCCCACACCGTTCAGGGTCAATCCGTTATGTTCGATGTCAGAGCTTGAGCGTGCTCCGGTGTAAAGCAGTCTCACGTATTTCAACGAACCTGAATTGTCTTCAGCATCCGTACCGCCATACATTTGGTCATTATCTACCTCGGCAGCCGCAGTAGTTCCTGCACTTGCTCCGGAGATAGGTGCTCTACCGTTGATAATCAAGCCACCCCAATAACCTGCTTCGGCAGCCGACTCGTCATCGACGGTAAACGTAATGGGAGCTTCTTCCGTACCTTCAGCCATGATTCGTCCGCCTTGAGCCACCAACAGATAGCTGGCAAAACCTTTCGTAGCGCGAAGCGTAGTTCCGGCAGGAATTGTAAGTGTAGCACCGTCATTAACAATCACCGAACCCGAAATAATGTATTCGGTACTTGCGTTCAGCGTCATATCCTCGTCGATGCTTGCCGGCAAAGTTTCAGTAGCCGGAGTTTCAGTTGTTCCTGAGAAAGCATATCCTGTCCATGCGAAAGCAGACTGGTCAGCACCCGTATTTCCTGCTTCTACCTGTATGCCGTCGTAAGCCGAGCCTTCCGGAGTGTGGACTTCCGAACCCGTAATCGCCGCAGCAAGCTGATTTGTTACGCTCATGACCGTAGCTTCCGCAGCAGCTCCGTTTCCGTCGGTCACGTCAATAAAGTCTGCCACTACACCGTTTCCGGTAACCAACGCATTTTCGATGGTAGCCGTAGCGCCGCGACGCACTTTGATAGCGTCTTGCATTTCCTGACCGGTAGCATACGTAGCGATGGTCATGTTCTGGATGTGGAAATTCGACTGCGGAGTATGTCCCGGATAATCACCGTCCAAGTTACCGTCGGCTTCTACCCCGCGCGGGTCTTCTTCCGTGCTGGTGAATCCTTCTTCCCATACGCCATAGCAGTTATCCAGTGTTCCGCTATACCCCTGCGTAAAGTCGAACATATCATCGTCGCAGTTTACAGCCAACACATTGCTTACATTTACCGTACCTCCGAAAAACTCGATGGCATCGTCAGCACCCTCAGATATGTAAACATTGTTGATGGTTGTTCCGCTACCCACACCGTTCAATGTCAATCCATTGTGTTCGATATCGGCACTTGAGCGAGCTCCGGTGTACAACAATTCTACATATTGTATCGTACCGCTATTATCGGCAGCATCTGTACCTCCATACATCTGGTCATTGTCAACTTCGGCAGCCGCAGTAGTTCCTGCACTTTCGCCTGAAATAGGTGCTCTACCGTTGATAATCAAGCCACCCCAGTAGCCCGGTTCTGCATTCGCCTCATCGTCTACCGTAAATATAATCGGGTTTCCAGCCGTTCCGTTTGCATTGATTGTACCACCCTGAGCCACGATAATGTATTTATCAAAACCTTTTTGAGCCCGAATCGTAGTTCCGGCAGGGATATTAAGCGTAGCTCCATCGGGCACGGTCAGCGTACCTGTCAGGATATATTCTTTCGTAGCATCCAAATCAAGCGTCCCTTCCACCGAGCCGCTCAGCTCAACAGTCTCAACGGTAGTATCGCCGCCTCCTTCACCTCCGTTGGCGGGTTCGTTATCGTCACTACAAGAAGTCAAAACAGGCGCGCTCATCAATGCAGCAAACGCCATAGCTGTCATAAATAACTTTTTCATCTGATTAATAATTTGGGTTTAAAAAAGCATTATAATTTCTTCATTCTTAAAATTCATACGTTACGCCGAGGCTCAATTCCATTCCTTTGCGATATTTACTCAGAATTACTTCCTCGTTGGTATCATTTCCGGTGCGAGTAAGCTGGCGGGCAGAATTAAGCAGGTTGCGTGCTTTCAGTGAAAGTCCGAAGTGATTTCCTATCTTTGCCGATGCCACAAAGTCGAGTGTCGGGATTCCGTTTTCTATGATGTCTTGGAAACCTTCGGTACCGATGGTGTAAATGCGGTCACTGAAGTAATTAAACACCAACGTGGTTGTAAGGTCGCATTTCTTTTTCTGCAAACGATAACTCAAATCAGCATTCACAATCCACGGCGCAGCACCTTCTAACTGAGAGCCAGTAGGGTCGGTAGCCAAAGGCACTTTGGCATGAGTATAGGTATAAGAGCCATTCAAGCCGAAAGACAGCTTGTTTACCCCGTCAGTTATCTGGCGCGAAAACAAGTCTTTCCGGAACTCGATTTCTGCACCTGCCACCGTTGCGTGGTCGGCAATATTTTCATAAGAAAGGAAACCTCCGGCACTGGCTATTTCAATGCGCGAAATCGGGTTTTTAATGTATTTATAGAATCCGCCCACCGACAGCAGTTCGCTGTTCGAGAGATAAAAATCCCATTTCAAATCCACATTATAGTTGTCGGAAGGTTTCAAATCGGGATTACCCTGACTCTTGAAACTGACACTGACATAACGGAAAGGAGATATTTCTTTAGCCTGAGGCAAGGTGTATGTTTTGCTGGCTGCCAGACGGAGCGCATGTTTATCATTAAAATTATAGCGCAAATTCAGGCTGGGCAGTACATAGTTTTTATCAATGCTCCGTTCGCCCTGTGTTCCTCCGCGATTCACATTATAGTTTACATCTATATTTACGTTGTCATACTTTACACCGACGTTTGCCACCAGTCCGTGGGTCAGCTGGTAAGTAGCTTCTACGTATGCCGAATGGATATTTTTGTTCACTCCATACTCGTCGACATTCTTATCTTGAGTAAAAACACCGTCGTCGAGGTTTGTCTGGTTATAATATTCATCGAATGACAAATCTGATATATCAAAAGGCAAACGGCGCACTACCGACAAGTCGTATTCGGTTGCCGAAAAACTATCATCGACCAAGCGTCCCATGTATCCAAAACTGATGTTCGATAATTGGTCGTATTTATCCGGGAGCTTATAAGTCAGTCCGGCACGCAAGTTAATGTCATCCTCATGCAGTTCAGAGAAATAACGTTGCTGCACACCCGTACCGCGCATCGGGACATAGCCTTCGTCTGTCTTAACCAGATTATTAATTCTACGGTCCGGCTCAAGTCCTTTTATCTTATTATAAGATACACCGGCATCCAAGTTCCAACGAGGCGACAGTTCCCATTGCGTTCTCAGCTGATTGACAAACAACAGGTTGTCGTTCGCCTGCTGACGACGCATGAAGCCCTCGTAGGTATCAGACGACTGATAATCGGCATCCATACCCAAATAATCGCCCACCGACTCACGCGAGGCATGTACCATCATGAAGTTATATTGTATGTGGTGTTTGTTGTTATGCCGGTAACCCAAATCTGCCATCACAATCTGCGATGTCTCTACGTTTGATATCTCGCCCTGCATATCTTGCGACAAATCGCCGGAAGTAATCGAATTACGCACCTCCTCATCGTAGTAAGAATAGTTTTTATTGTGATTTGCAACAAGATAGAACGAGAAAGGATTATCGCCCAGCATGATTTCTTTTCCGCCCGACAGCGTGTAACTCTGATTAACCGGCGCACTCTTGCGCGAGGGATCCAACTTATTACGGAAACCGTACACGCCCAAATCGTCTCCCGGCTGTTTGCTGTCGGCAAATCCGAAAGCATTCACACCGTCCATCTTCATAAAATCTGACGACACGACATTCGTGTTTACACCTCCCGAAACGCTTGCATTCAGTTCGCCCATTCCTACCAGTTCTTTCGAAGAGATATTGATATTGGCTCCGCCCACATCAGACAACATACCTCCCCCAAAGGTTTTATTGACATCTACCGACTGGATAATATCGGTCGAGAAAAAGTCCAACGCAATGTTTTTATATTCCGGGTCTTCCGAAGGAATCGGGAATCGGTTCAGCGTGGTAATATTATAACGGTCGCCCAACCCGCGTACAAACACATTCTTAACACCTTCTTGTTTTGAAATACCCGAAATCTTTGTCACAGCTCCTTGTGCATCGCCTACCCCTTTACGGGAAAGCTCTCTCGCTCCTACCGACTGGATGGCTACCACCGATTTTTTCTGTTCCATCAGCGTAACACTTTCCGATTCGCGGTTCGCTTTTGCCACAACAGTTACGTCTGATAGCATCTGTGCATCCGAATGTAACTCAAAGTCGAGCGTAGTCACTTGGCTGTTTTCTATTTTAATCTGCCGTTTAACAACGGTCTTATAACCCACATATTTAATTTCTATATCATAAATTCCATCTTCCACGCCTGAAAGCTGAAAATTACCATCTATATCCGTCACGGCACCAATGCTACTACCAACAATCCGCACGGTAGCTCCAATCAAAGGTTCTTTCGACTCATAATCTTTAACACGTCCTCTTACATTTACATTCAAATCTGCGGCAAACAGGTCTGTTGCAATGACCGACATAAACGCCGCAGCTCCAATCCATAGTTTTGCTTTCTTCATCTGAAACAGGTCTTTTGTTTTCGGTAGCAAAAGTCTACTTTTCCGGTTACACAAAAACAACAACCCCGTGAAAAGAGGGATACAGCCAAGTTACAATGCAATTAACGATGTTACAATAGCAAAACAATCATGAAGATACAGTTAAGAAATAGAAGAAAGAATTACAGATTTCATATTTTTTCCGTATATTCGCAATATACTGCTATCAAACAAACTATAATTACATACTTTCTATGAAAAACACTTTACTATGGATACTTGTCGCTTTAATGTATCCGACCATATCGTATGCACAAGAAATTACCGGGACATGGCACGGTAAATTAAATGCCGGACGACAACAACTGGAAATCATTTTCCATTTCGGCAAAACGGATGACGGAAAGAACTCTTGCAAGATGGACATTCCGGAGCAAGGCGCACGCAATATTCCGGTTAACCTGTCGCAACTGACCAAAAGTTCCGTCAGCTTAGAAATCCCCGCCATAAACCTTGCATACTCCGCTACATTGGAAAACGATACGCTGAAAGGCACTTTCAAACAAAACGGAATGACTTTACCGCTTAACCTGACATCGGGCGAAGCTAAAAAAGCCAACCGCCCCCAAGAACCTAAAGAACCTTTCGATTATAAAACGGAAGAAGTAACATTTACTAACGCTGCCGACAATGCGACATTAGCCGGTACTTTGACTTACCCCACGGAATATACCGAAGGGAAACAGGTACCCGTAGTTTTAATGGTGACAGGCAGCGGTGCACAAAACCGCAACGAGGAACTGTTTGAGCACAAACCGTTTCTGGTTATCGCCGATTACCTTGCCAAACAGGGTATCGCTTCGTTACGTTACGATGACCGAGGGGTAGGAAAATCTACCGGGAACCCGTCGGCTTGTACTTCTGCCGACTTTGCCAACGATGCAAAAGCGGGACTGGCATGGCTCAGAAGCAGCAAGAAGTTCGGGAAAGTAGGAATATTGGGACACAGCGAGGGAGGCATGATAGCTTTCATGATAGGAGCAGACAAGGAAGCCGACTTCATAGTCAGCATGGCAGGGTCTGCCATCAAAGGAGATACGCTGATTGCCGAACAGCAGAATGCCATCTTGCGTATCAACGGAATGCCTGCAAACCGCACAGTGGAACAGGTTAGGGAAGAAATTGCTGCGAAGCCTAAAAACGCATGGTTGGATTACTTTCTGAATTACGACCCTACCACCGCCATCGCAAAAATAACTATCCCCGTAATGGCTATCAACGGCAGCCACGACATGCAAGTGCTGCCCACGAGCAACCTGACCGTCATTAAAGGATTATTGAAAAGCAAAAACGAGAAAAACTTCTTTAAAGAATATCCGGAACTGAACCATCTGTTCCAGCATTGTAAACTTAACAATGCGCTGGATTATTACAAGATAGAGGAAACATGTTCGCCCGAAGTGCTTTCAGATATCGCAAATTGGATAAACAGTTTATAATCAAACAATTCCATTTAGCTGTTCATCGAAAAAAATTCATGCGGTAGAATGTCCTTACTCATGCGGTAGTTTTCCCTTACACTACCGCATAAGTAAGAAGGTTCTATTCGTAGCGTTTGAAGAGGGGGCTTGATGCGACTCAAGGTATTTTTATTATCAATTTTTATACACAAAATTTGCACATTCCAAACCAACCATTTATATTTGCAATATTGACCGCCGTAGGAACGGCAACACAATAATTATATATATGAATCATAGCTTCGTTCATAATTCAAAGAATCTACATGCAATGCGTGAAGGAGGAATATAGGCTGTTCCGCCCTACTCTTTTTTTACATTGCACGATGTTCTTTGAATCATTGAACAGCCCCGGCAATTCATGGGTTTAGTGTGACCTTATGAATCATGGCAGCCGGAAAGCCGGGCATCTTTTCTGCCCCGATGAGTCTTGACGACGCATCGTTCATTAGTACGCATTCCGTTCGGAATGCTTTTTTATTCACCTAAAACATTTGAAGCTATGACAACAAACCATGATTCTTTTACTTACAAAGGTTATTCTTACCTTATTCCTACCTGCTGCAACAGTAATCCCACCATCCGTTTTTCAGGATTTAAATTAGAATCAGGCGAGCAGTCTTTTTCGGGAAGCGAACATGAAGAACGGATGTTTATCGTTTCGGATGCTGACAATGATTGCAGACTCTCTATCCGAATGGACGAAACCGACTGCGGGGATGACTTAAACGCTACTTACGAGGTAACATTCCACATTTACCGTGTAGGAGAAGAGTTGCCCGTGCTGACGGTTACCGAAGCAATGCAAACCGGATATTACTTTGAAGCCAAGTTTCCGCCACTGACACAGCCATTGGATGCAGGAGCTTATTTTTTACTGTTTGATGCGGCTTTAGAGGATAACGACCTGACACTTGAATGGCAGGACGGACGATTATTTCTTCCGTTCTTTATCCTGAAAAGCAGAGACAAGTCGACACTTCCTGCCGTTGAAACAGCGAAAGCCGTCCGCCCGCAAGATGAATGCCGGACGCAGGGTTATACTTCGGGAACGTTGCGATTGCAGCTCCAACTGGCTCACCCTATCCGGGAAATGCACGAACTGACCGCCATTTGTTATACCGAAGACTGGGAGTTTGTAGCCTGCGACAAACGGCTGGTCACCCCTCGTAAATGCTCCCAAACGACACGGCATTTTTGTTTCCGCTGGAGCAAAATCTGGATGGCGGGACGCTATACGGCTATCCTGATGTATAACCGCGAACCGTTTGCCGCCATCGATTTCAGCTATCAGGGTAAAACGGTTACCCCCTGCACGTGTCGTCCTCTTTCTGCTCAGGATGTCGCTTATCATGTTGCCAAAAATAATCGGGCAACGGACGGCAACACGCCGGAGTTATTACATAAATGTATCGGTCTCGCCCGGTTGACTCCTTACCTGACCAACCTGTTGCGCATAAGCGAATACAACCGGTTTTGCGAAAATCAACAGTTGGCGGCACTGAAAGTAAATCCTTACGTGAGCATCAGCTCACTGACTACTTTTCGCGCCAAGCAAGTAGCTTTCTGCCTTCCTAAACTGTCGGGATACCAGATAAGCGAATATAAACAAACAGACTGTGCCCAATGGGTGAAGGACGAGGCACCGGAAAGCCTGTTGGAATCGCGCAAGGAAGTTGCTTTTACGCTGTACAACGTCGGAATCCTCTGCTCCGAAAAAGGAGCCGGGTGTTTGGCAGCCTTAGAGAGTGCCGTAAAAGAAACCGGTGTGTACTGGGCACTGACCCTTTGCGGCACTGCGGATGAAATCAAACGCCTATTCGCCATCTCCCCCACTTTAGAGCAGTACGTCTGTCCGGAATACCGCATCCAAATCGGGCTTCCCTCGGCAGCCGAAGTGGTACACCTCATGCAAGACCAATTAGGTGAAGCAGGTATCTCGTTGGATTCCGAAGCCGAAAACCGGCTGGCGTTGCAGGTTTACCGCCATATTGACAACATCAACACATGGACACAAAAGGAGATGCGGTGTTTCGTCATGCAAGGAATGGTAAAACAGCTCAGGCAGCGCATTTATACGCATTTCATAAACGGTAAGGAAATAAAGCAAAGCAACTTGGGGGTATTAAGCGCAGCAGACATATCGCTGGATGCATGGTTAGCCAACCGAAAAGAATATGCTTTTCACGGAAACTGTACCGACATCGAACAGTCATTCGCTGAAAGCATGAACCGACTAAACGAAATGGTAGGCCTCCAATCGTTGAAAGATACACTCTCTGCCATTTTCTGCCGGATACGTTTTAACGAACACCGCAGCCGGCTGGGACTTCCTGCCGAAGCGCACGGTGCTTACCACTTTATTTTTACGGGAAATCCCGGAACGGGGAAAACTACCGTGGCACAACTGCTGGGGAAGGTATTCCACGCACTGGGCATTCTGTCGAAAGGCGAAGTCATTACCACCGGACGCAACGAACTGGTAGGAACTTACATCGGTCAGACGGAAGAGAAGGTAAACAAGCTGTTGGAACGCGCACGGGGTAACGTACTCTTTATCGACGAGGCTTATAATCTATATACAGATTCGGACGACCACCGCGATTATGGCAGCCGTATCATAGAGGGGCTGCTCCCCGTACTTGCCGAGCCTCATCCCGACATGATAATCGTACTGGCGGGATATGAAGACGAAATGGAACGGATGTTGCAATCCAATCCCGGACTAAAGGGACGATTCTCTTACCGTCTTCACTTTGAAGATTATTCTGCCGATGAGCTGATGCAGATAGCTGCCCGATTCTTTAAACGGAACGATTACCTATTATCAGACGAAGCGGAACAACTGTTGCGCGAAACCGTAGCCCAAACATTAGCCGCCAAAGACCGTTGTTTTTCTAATGCACGCTGGATAAATCAATTCATTGCGTCAGGCATCTTGCCGGCTATGGCACAGCGCGTCATGCAACAGCCTTCCGGCGACGCCGAGCTTTACCGCACCATCGAGCGCAGTGACATCGAACAGGCTATCGGAACTCTGCAACCCAAAGCAACGATAAAAATAATGCCCCGCCGACGAATCGGATTCAGGGCATGAAGTTAAAGTCTCTCGGCTTAATCAACCTACCACGTACTTGGCGTACTTTCCGAAGAGTTTGCGAAGCAGGATAACCAATATCCATGACACAAAGAACGCGATTACTGCCGCAAACGGGATTTGGAGTGAAACCGGAACACTGCAAGCGCGTGCCAACATCACACAAGGACCGGTAAAGAAGTAATGTATCATATAAACACCGAATCCGCAGACAGTGAGGTTAGCCAATGCCTTCCGCACGGTTTCGCTCTTTATTTGCACTTTCTTGGCTATCATGAAGAAAGGAATCGTCATCATCACCACGTTGGGCGAGCAATAGTAGAAAAACAGTTCCAACTCTTCGGGGGTACAGTCGGGAGCAGCCGTCATACGGCGAAAGCCGAAGAACGTCACCAGATAACCGACTACGAACATCGGAATCCCCCAGCCTAACGTTTTGCCCCAGCTCCATTGCTGATTACGCAAATAGTGCCCCAGCAACAAATAGCCGTTAAAGCCGGCAAAACTATATAACATATAAAACTCGTTCCATGAACATGCACCCCAGATATAAGGGTCGACAAACGCACGGTAGTAAGGTACGAACAACGTCACACCCCACGCCACAAGAAACCAGAGCTTTGCCCGGCGGCTTGCTTTCTCCACCCACGCAGAAAATATGGGCATATACAGATACATGCCTATCAGCAAGTAAATATACCACATGTGTACATCAAGCAACGAGAAGTTAAAAGGTATCTGCGAGATGTACTCCATCGAAACTCCCAACGAACGGCGCATGACTTCTTCGCCCGAATAAGGGAAACAATCGAGAATGACTTGCGGAGAAAGTCCCAACAAACCTGTTACCCACGGAAACAGATTGTAAATAACCGACCAAATAAGAAAAGGAAAAAACACACGGCTAATACGCTTCTTGTAAAATGCCGAAGTATCTCCTTTAACAGGAAGCAACAATGCGCCTGTTATCATTACGAAAAGCGGGACGCAAGGACGCAGGAATGCGCCGTAAGCTGCTCCCCAAAACTTGATGTCGTCGATGTTAGCGGGAGGTTCTCCCGGATAAAAGTTAAACGGATCGGCAGAATGACAACATACTACCGTAAACATTGCCACGAAACGAACAACGTCTAACCACACGATGTGTTCGCGTTTAAGCATAGGTTTTGCGTTTTCCATAGAATAAAGTTAGCGGACAATTAAAAAAATAAAGCGACACAAACCACCGCCAATATACAGCCGTAAGTTTGTGTCGCTTTTGCTATATGTTTAATTATCACCATACATCCGTGCCCGCATCTCTTTAATGTGGTCGGACGTAATGTATTCATCATATTCCATCATCTTGTCGATAATGCCATTCGGAGTAAGCTCAATAATACGGTTTGCTACCGTTTCGATAAACTCATGGTCGTGAGACGAGAAGAGTATATTCCCCTTATAAATCTTCAGATTATTATTGAAAGCCTGAATTGATTCCAAATCAAGGTGATTGGTAGGCGTATCCAATATCAGACAGTTGGCGTTACGCAACTGCATACGCGCTATCATACATCTCATCTTCTCTCCTCCGGAAAGTACGTTTACTTTTTTCAACACCTCTTCGCCTGAGAAAAGCATACGGCCGAGGAATCCTTTCATATAAACCTCATTTCCTTCGCCGTACTGACTCAACCAGTCTACCAGATTAAGGTCGCAGTTAAAGTAATCGGAGTTATCGAGCGGCAAATAAGCCGTAGTTATCGTTACGCCCCAATTATAATGTCCAGCCTGAGGCTTGCGGTTACCGTTGATTATCTCGAACAGAGCAGTCATGGCACGCGGGTCACGGCTCAGGAATACAATCTTGTCGCCTTTTTCTACGTTGAAGTTCACATCGTTGAACAATACAACCCCGTCTTCTGTTTCGGCACGCAATCCCGATACTTCCAATATCTGATTTCCCGGTTCACGTTCCGGAGTAAATATAATACCCGGATATTTGCGAGAAGACGGTTTGATTTCGTCGACGTTCAGTTTTTCCAACATCTTCTTGCGGCTGGTAGTTTGTTTCGACTTAGCTACATTGGCAGAGAAACGACGGATAAACTCTTCCAGCTCCTTGCGCTTTTCTTCGGCTTTCGCACGCTGGTTCTGCTGCTGACGAAGAGCAAGCTGGCTCGATTCATACCAGAAGCTGTAGTTTCCGGCAAAGAGATTGACTTTACCAAAATCAATATCCACCGTATGCGTACAAACCGAGTCAAGGAAATGTCGGTCATGGCTCACCACAAGCACTGTATGCTCGAAGTTTGAAAGATATTCTTCCAACCATGTTACAGTATCCATATCGAGGTCGTTGGTAGGCTCATCGAGCAATAAGTTATCGGGATTTCCGAACAACGCCTGAGCCAACATCACACGCACCTTTTCTTTACCGCTCAAATCGCCCATCAACATCTGATGTTTGTCTTCTTTAATTCCCAAGCCTCCCAGCAGGATAGCCGCATCGCTTTCGGCGTTCCATCCTTCCAGTTCTGCAAACTTTTCTTCAAGCTCCGCTGCGCGAATGCCGTCTTCATCAGTAAAGTCTTCTTTGGCATAAAGTTGTTCACGCTCTTTCATGATGTTCCATAAAACGGTATGTCCCATCAATACGGTATCGAGTACCGTATGAGCATCAAACTTAAAGTGGTCTTGGCTCAATACCGAAAGCCGCTCGCCCGGACCTAAAGTAACACTTCCTTTTGTAGGTTCCAATTCTCCGGAAATTACTTTCAGAAAAGTTGACTTTCCAGCTCCGTTCGCACCAATTATACCATAAATATTACCATTGGTGAACTTCATGTTCACATCGTTATACAACACTCTTTTACCGAACTGTACGGCTACGTTTGATACTGTAATCATCTGTTATTATCTCTTCTTTATATATCTATTTCGTCGGCAAACTTACATAAAATCTGTGAGATAATTGCAGGAAACGTACGGATTTACTTAAATAATTGCATCCGTCTTTCAAACATCGTTATCTGCGTATCAGGTATTTTACGAACAAATAACCGCCGAAAATTTGCAACAACATCCCCGGAATGCCTATTCTAAAATCCTGAATGGCATTATAGAAACTGCCTTGCATCATCCACTCGCCTAACGTTCCGAAAAACTGATAAAACAATACCACAGCCAGCACAAGCGGTAAAGATACCTTCTGCCATCTGCGGGCTGCATATCCGGCAGCAAGAGCCAACAATACAGATTTAAGAGCGATGGCGGGAAGTGTTCCCCATGCAGGCATACCGAACATCAAAGAATTGACTACCGGTGAAAAGACTGCTGTCAGAAGTCCCACTTTCCAACCGTACTTGTAAGCCCCTACAAGGGTGAAGAAATAAATAGGCAGCCACGTTACACCCCCTTGCGGAATCAGATGAAAAAGTTGCGGCAGAGCTACATTACCAACGATGAACAATACGGCAGCCAAATAAGTTCTAACTTCGGCATAGCCTAAATCATAAAGTCTTACTGTTGTTTTCATTGTACATTATTTTTAAATAGTGACATTTATACCTCCCATTACTGTTGCTCTCGGCATCGGATAGCCGGCATTGATTTCGTATTTTTGTGCCAGCAGGTTTTCTCCACGCACCCAAATATCCAACCACTTGGCAGCACGGAAAGAACCGCGCAAATTCCAAAGGACAAAATTTTCCGTTTGAGGATTATCGCCCACTGCTGTATACAATCCGGCTATGTATTGCAGTCCGGAAGCCACGTTCCAACGTCCTTTGCTAAAACTTGCTCCGGCATACAACTTATGTTCAGGTGCGGCTATTACAGGGTTCTCCATGTGTAAATAGCTGTAATTTCCATCCACCGACCATTTTTGATTGATGCGGTAAGCCGCCTGAAGCTCTACACCGGTATTGTCTATCGTGCCGGTATTCTGATTAAGCATCCCCGTTCCGTTCGGATTAGGTAATGTTACGATCAGATTTTTACCATCAATATAAAACAGGTTTATCCCGTAACTTAAACGTCCGTTCAGGAGCGTCTGCGACAAAGATACTTCATAATTCCACATAGACTCCGGTTTGAGGTCAGGATTTTGTGGTGGAAACATATACATTTCACGCAAGATGGGGTAACGGAAACCTTTTGTTGCTGATGCTTTCAGTTCAAAGGCGTGTGGCAAATGGAAAGCAAGCCCTGCCTGCGGAACCCATTCCGTGCCCACGCGCGAATGGTGATCGACACGCAGTCCGGCGTTCAGCGTCAGCCAGCGTCCGATGTCCTGACGGATATCTACATATCCGGCTACTTCGTCTTCATGCTTATCCACCAAGTCATTGCGTGTTCCTGCGTTCTCTCCTGCCACATAGTCCGTCCAAGCCTTACCACCATAACGAAACCAGTCGAAACCTAACGTTATACGGTTTCCCTCAAAAAACTGTGTGCTTTGATAGAGCGATACCCCCATCATGTTATCGCGTGAATTGAAACGCCCGTCCTGCGATGTTTCACCTGCACTGGGCGTATAGCCGTCGTTAATCCAGTGGTTTCCCCAGTTGTAGAAGAAACTCAGCGCACCGGAAGTTTTCTCGTATTTATTATTGAGTGAAAAAGAAGTCACCCCGCGCGTGATGCGCTGGTCACCGTCTACCAACGGTGCCGATACCGGTCCGGGGTAAGAGGCATTAAAGTGCGTCACGTTCACATCGGCATACATATTCCAGTTATCTGTCATGTCGTAACCCAACTTGGCATAACCGCCATACTGTTCAAACCCCATGTCGGCGCGGTGTCCGTCTGTACGATTATACGAACCGCTCACTACGCTATTGAAACGCCCTTTGCGAATACGGTTAGTCAGCTCTGTCTCCAACGTGTTATACGAACCATAACCCGCGTGAAGATTGGTACGCACCCCGTCTTCGTGCATCTTACGAGTTACAATATTAATAACGCCTCCCATCGCATTAGAACCGTAAAGAACGGAAGCGGGTCCACGCAAGACTTCAACCCGCTCAGCCAACAGCGACTGGTAGGCATCCGAAATGGGATGTCCGAAAATACCGGCATACTGCGGATGCCCGTCTATCAGCACCATCAGCCGGGCACTTCCCCCACTCAGTCCGCGCAAAGAAATACCTCCGGCAGCTCCATCGGAAACACCGTACCCCATCACGCCGCGTTCGGTTACGAAAAGCCCCGGTACTTGTTCGGTCAGCACAGGCAAAAGCGACGGTTGCATACTGTTTTCAATCGTCAGGCGATCGACCACAGATACCGTTTGTGACAAATGGCGCACGTCTGTTTCATTTCGTGTACCGGTAACCACCACTTCGTCAAGCGAAAAGTTACGGGTAATGCGGGTTGTATCACTTTGTGCCCACGACGCACCGCCGGAAAACATTGCTACAGTTATAAATGTTAAAAGAAAAGACTTATTATTCATTACGGTTCTCTATTTATTATTATTACACATTGCAAAGTTCGGGATTTTATTTTGAAAAGAAATTACCCAAATCAAAGCAAAATCTACCCAAATCACATATAATACACTTTTTCAGAAGGCTTTCTGAGATGCCCTATTTTACAATATAAAACGCTACCGTTAGCGTCACTCATCCCATGCGGATGTGTTGACCATTTCTTCCCATAGCGTTAACCTGTTCTACCGCAAGCGTTTTTCAGCCTCCGGAGCAAGCCGGACGAAATTTTAGAACAAGCTCATTATCAGCACAAAGCAATTCTTCAAGTGGAACAGGCTTTCGCCAACCTCAGTCATGAGGACCAGACCTATCTGCTTGAAGTCTATCAAGAAGACGTATTCATAAACGAATAAAAAAAAGAAATATGAAACATATCATCAGATTATTGCTATTCGTTATTTCATTTACAGCTTTCAACGGCGCAGCATCGGCGCAAAACAGGAAACAACGACTTACCCGTGAGCAACTGGCGGAAGTACAAGCCAAACACATAGCTAAAAAACGGGCTATGGACGATAAGAAAACTATTGGTTGAGACATTCATACAGCAAGAAAGCAAACCCCGGCATAGCGGGATTTGCTTTCTTGCTGTATGAAAACTTGTTTCGCTTCTTTAAATATCCTCTGACATCATTCTTCGGATATCTTTCTAATAAATACCGCACCATTTGTGTTAGTACCTCCTACGCCTGCCATTTGCACGTCTAAATAAAATGGAGTACCTGCCTCAAACGAATCGATTTTAAAACGGAAGGCAGCTACCTGCGATTTCTTTACCGTCTGCGTCTGAGCAATATGCACTAACCGTTCGTCACGTTTGAATACATTGATGCCGCTCACCGCCAAACCGTGGTTACCTTCTGTTTGAACAAAAGTAACTTCGTAAGTTCCATTTCCCGAAACCTTTCCGGTTACGTCTACTTTCCACGGAGCTGGTTTCTCAGCAGATACAAGCGCCGGTTTCCATTCTGCTGCAAACTCGCCGTACTGCTTATAGTCTTCATAATTATATGCAAAATGTATGGGTAACGAATAATGACGGTTAGAGACTACCGTTATGGCGTGAAAATTATTCTTTGTATCGACGGTTACCGGTGATGTATAAAGCGGAGAATGTATGGTGGGATAACTGCCATCGGTAGTATAACGGATGGAAGCTCCTTTCACACTTTCTGACAACGTGAATGTAACACCTTCAGGCGTTTCTTTCATCGACGCTATAAACGGTTCGGGGACGCGATAGTTACACCCCTTCCGGTCTAAACGCGCGTAATGGTAAGTCAGGCGATGCGCAAAATCACCGTAGTCCCTATTGGCTTCTTTCGTCCAACCAACTTCCGACAGAGCCAACATTCTTGGGAAGGTGAAGTATTCCACATAATTCTCTGAGCGGTTTTCGTTAATCGGCACAATCTCTTGCAGAATGGTTCCGTGGATAAACTGGTCAGACCACATACAGCCTTGCACTCCCAGTACATGCGACCCCTCCGAATAGTCTTTGGCTGCCAGCGAATAGCTTTTCTCTATCGAAATAGGAGGCATCCACGTAGCAGCTTTCACTTCTCCCGGAGTTTTACCTTCCGGAAAGTCGAGATACGCATGGGTGGCAGGCGTAAGAATAGCCAAGTGATTCTTTTCCACCGCCATCACAGTGTCTTTTTCATTGTGCCAAATCAGTGCAACCACCTGCCCGTCCAAATCGCCGCGCTTGATGATTTCTTCCCAACCGATTACCGTACGCTCTTTTGCTTTCATCATCTGAAGCACACGGTTAGTCAGATAGCCTTGCAACTGTGAAGCCTCTTTCAGTCCGTTTTCTTTCATTACGGCTTGACATTTGGGACACTTCTCCCAATTATCGTAAACCGCCTCATCGCCTCCGATGTTTATGTAGTGAGAAGGGAAAAGCGCCACCATTTCGTCTAACACATCTTGCAGGAAGCGGAAAGAAGATTCTTTTCCCACGCAAATCAAATCGCGACTGATGAAGTGCTGGGTGGGTACTTCGCGCGGTTCGCCCTTGCAGCTCAGCCACGGGTAAGCCGCCACTGCCGAAAGCATGTGGGCAGGAAACTCTATTTCAGGAATGACTTCCACGTTTCTTACTTTGGCATATTCTATAATCTCTTTGATGTCTTCTTGTGTATAATATCCGCCCAAACGGTTCTGGTCTTTACCAGCCCACGCCCCTACTTCGGTTAGTTTCGGATATTTCTTAATCTCCAACCGCCAGCCGGAATCGTCTATCAGGTGGAATTGGAACTTATTCATCTTATACATCGCCATCATGTCAATGTATTTCTTTACAAAATCTTTATCGAAGAAATAGCGTGCCACGTCGAGCATCATCCCGCGCCACGGATGGGAGGGAGCATCATAAACACTCACTGAGGGAGCTTCCCAAACGATGTTTTTCTGGCGGAGAGGACTGTATATTTCTGACGGGAACAGTTGTAACAGGGTTTGGATTCCGTAAAACACGCCGCCCGCGTCTGCCCCCGTTATCCGTACTCCGGAGGGCTGTACCGTCAGTTCATAACCTTCGGCACAGCGTATCTTATCGGCCGTCTCCAGATGAATGGCACTTCCCTCAGCAGTACCTTCCTGCAATTTCAAGTCCCAACCGGTAGATCCGCCGATGACCTCTTGCAAGTATGCTGCCTGCGGATACAGTTCTTTTTCGTAACTGATAACCGTTTGGGGGCGAAGCAAGAATTTACCTTGCTCTACGGTGAGGCGGAGGGGTTTCGGAATAATGGTTATTTCTTGCGCTGCCCAACACCCGATGCAGCAGGATAATAGTAGAATAAAGAATAAATGTTTCATGTGCTTTTTTGTTTAAATTCGGTTTACATTACATGCGGTAGCACAAAAGTAGGCATTAAAATCAAAAACGGAAAAAATTTGCTTTTAAAATGCCTGCGAAAAGGCGGAGAAACACATGCGGTAGGACTGCCCGGTCTTACCGCATGAATTGGTAAGTCCTACCGTTAGAAACAGGCAACGCTACGGGTAGCGTTTTACGGCGTATTTCTATGGGATGAAAATAAAAAACTAACGGATAAACATGCGTACGCCTCGCGAATCACTTCGCAAGGCGTACCCAACTAATAACTAACTTCTTTTACTTTTTGTGGTTTACGTAATTTCTATATGACTAACACTGCAAAGTTAAGGGGTTCGGGCGTATTGCGCAATACCTAAATCTTGGTATTTACTCGTTTAGCTTCACCTCATTCAGTTCTACCAGCTTATTTACTATCGCATAAATAGTAAGACCTGCGGCAGAATGTATCTGTAACTTGCGCGTAATGTTACGCCGGTGGGTTATCACGGTATGTACCGAGATGAAAAGTTTTTCTGCTATTTCTTTATTCGTCATTCCTTTCACGATGCAGCCCACGATTTCTTTTTCACGTTGGCTTAACGAGTTCTGGTCATTATCCTCTTCGTTATCGACGTTCATCAATGAGGCTATCTTATGTTCCAAAGAGTCGATGTCGTCGAACAGGTTGATGCTTTCATCATAGCCTTTCAACTGGTTGGCGTCGACTACCGTGGATATCAGCGACACTAATTTCATTTCCGAATGGGGATATTGCGCCTTAAAATCTTCCGCATCAAACCAGCCTTCGAACAGCGGATTGATAATCAGTATATCGGGCTGATGCGCCTCCATGCAATGTAAAATTCCTTCCTTCGATGTAATTTCGACGGTCTGGACATTCAGTTCGGGCAAACGTTTCAATGCCACGGCCAGTCCTCCCCGGATTATCAACGACGTTTCGGCTATGGCTACATGTATGGTTTCCTGCGATTTCATTTTATTTCTTTTTCCAATTCCATAATGGCAGGCACAAACAAGTAATCCTCTACCCGGTTATGCGAGTCTAAATCTTCTTCACAGCTAAATATATCAAACAGCGTGGCGTTCAGCAACTGATTGTCGGCACCCGCCGGATAATATTTGATGATAATATTCTTCAGTTCGGTGAGCTTTGCATTTATCTGGTCATGATGACGGGCAAACACGCCGATGTTATACTCGGTAGGATGCTCTCCGCGTAACAGTTGGTCGACGTACGTAAACACTTTCTCGTTTTCGTATTCCATGTGCTTACGCACCTCGTGAACGTAGGCATCGAAAAACTGGATAATCAGAAAGGCTACCTTGTTTTCGGTAGAACAGTCGATTGCTTCAATCAACTTCCGTCGGATGGTAGGCAACTGAAAATCCAAGAAATAATGATGGGCTTGCTTCAGGTAGCTCATCAAAGCCGGAACGGAAAGTCCTTCGGGATGATCTTGGATAAGGTTATTTCCTTCGACCAAGAAATTAACCACAATAAGAAATGTACTACAGTCTACGCCATTCATTTCGCAAACTTCCTGCACAGACTTGTCACCAAAACCCAACGATACGCCAAAGCGACTCAAGACTTGCAGCAGTGCGTAATTTTCACAGATAAGGTCGCTCATCTTGTCGGTAGGCTTATAAGTTCGGGTATTTTTACACATAAGTATCGAATTCTTCATTTTTTACGAGTACAAAATAAGGGAAATGTCACAAATTTTACAATCACTATTTGTAGGTAATTTTCTCTTTCTTACCTCTCCTGACAAAGATAAACAATGAAACAACAGTAATTGCTCACGGTATTCAAAAATTTCCCTAAATTTGCTTCGGAATAAACATTTACGATTATGATGAATAATTTCAGCTTTCAAAACCCCACTAAATTAATCATGGGTCGCGGCACTATTGCCGAACTGGGAAAAGAAATACCTGCCGGTAAAAAAGTAATGATAACCTTCGGCGGAGGAAGTGTGAAGAAAAACGGCGTTTATGACCAAGTCAAAGCTGCACTGAAAGACTTCCGGACGGTTGAGTTCTGGGGCATCGAGCCTAATCCTGCCATCGAAACTTTGCGCAAAGCCATCGCGCTGGGCAAGGAAGAAAAAGTAGACTTCCTTCTGGCAGTGGGCGGAGGTTCGGTAATCGACGGCACGAAATTGATTTCCGCAGGACTGCTGTACGAAGGGGATGCATGGGATTTGGTGAAAAAAGGTTCGTCTGCACTCACTGTTCCGCTGGCTACCGTGCTTACGCTTCCCGCCACAGGCTCAGAGATGAACAACGGTGCGGTTATCTCTTGCCACGAAACGAAAGAGAAATATCCTTTCTATGCCAATTTCCCGGTATTTTCTATCCTCGACCCGCAGGTAACGTTTACGCTTCCGGCTCATCAGATAGCCTGCGGTATTGCCGACACGTTTGTTCACGTTATCGAACAGTACCTCACCAAGACCGGAGAATCGCGGCTGATGGACCGCTGGGCGGAAAGTATTTTGCAGACGTTGGTAGAAATCGCCCCGAAAATCCGTGAGAATAAGGAAGATTATCAACTGATGGCAGACTTTATGATGTCGGCTACGATGGCACTGAACGGATTCATCGCCATGGGAGTATCGCAAGACTGGTCTACTCACATGATAGGACATGAGCTGACGGCTCTCGCCGGATTGACGCACGGACATACGCTTGCCATTGTGCTTCCGGGCACTATGCAGGTTTTGCGTAAAGAAAAGGGAGACAAAATCATACAGATGGGTGAACGTGTATTCGGCGTAACCGAGGGTACGCATGACGAACGTATCGATGAAACCATCCGCCGGACGGAAGCTTTCTTCCGCTCGTTAGGTCTTACCACCCGCTTGGGAGAAGAACATATAGGCATGGAAATTGTCGATGAGATAGAGCGACGCTTTACCGAGCGTGACGTACATTTCGGCGAGGACGGATTAGTAGACGGCAAAACAGCCAAAGAAATCCTGATGAAAGTACTGTAATTACCCTGAACACCTGCCTGCGTTCTTTCCTGCAAAGGCAGGTGTTATTCTGAACAACTTAATGAAATACGTATCGTGGAACAAGAAATTCAACTGAACCAGCATAACAAGCAAGAATATCCGCCCATGCACACGTGTGAGCATATCGTAAACCGCACGATGGTAAACCTTTTCGGGTGCGGGCGTGCCGTATCGGCTCACATTGAGCGCAAGAAAAGCAAACTGGATTTTGCGCTACCGCAAGCTCCGACAGAGGCAGACATCGAGCGCATTGAGGCGACAGTCAATGATACCATAGCCCGACACTTGGACGTGACTACCGAATTTATCACTCAGCAAGAGGCATCCGAACGTTTCGACATGAAGCGATTGCCTGAAGGCGCTTCCGATACGGTGCGGGTGGTCAAAGTGGGCGATTACGATGAATGTTTGTGTATCGGGTTGCACGTAGCCAATACCGCCGAAATCGGGACGTTCAAGATTATCAGTTCCGACTATAAGGACGGGATTTTCCGTATGCGATTTAAACTGATCTGATTATGACGGCACGACGGAAACAAAAGAAATCGACGGGCGGAATGAGGGGATTCATCCTGCTGATTGTCCTTACCGTGGGGGTACTCTACCTCTATCAGAATGCAGAACAGATATTCACGCCCGAAAGGATTCAGGCTATCGCTAACAAGACGAAAGCGAAAGCAAGCGTAGAGCCTAAGGATGCCGAAACGGATACGGGCTTATCCCTGAACTTGGAAATCCCCAAAACCATCAAAGAACGGGAGGAAATCGTAATCAAGCACTTGGGATATACAGTATCATACAACAATTTCTATAAGACGCCCAACTGGGTGGCATGGGAGTTGACTCGCAAAGAAACGGAGGGCGATGAAGGACGTACCAACAAGTTCCTCCCCGACCCCGAACTGCCGGAACCGCGCGTGGTGACTTCCGATTATACCAATTCGGGATACGACCGCGGACACATGGCTCCGGCTGCCGATATGAAGTGGAGCAAGCAGGCAATGAAAGAATCGTTTTACATGAGCAACATTTGTCCGCAAAACCGGAAGTTGAACCGTGACGACTGGGGAGATTTGGAGGAGTCATGCCGCAAATGGGCAGACAAATACGGTACTATCTACATTGCGTGCGGACCAATCTACGATTCTAAATCGCCTAAGCGTATCGGAGAAAGTCGCGTGGCTGTGCCCGACCGCTTTTTTAAAGTAGTGCTTGTATATAACCGAAAGAATCCGATGGCTATGGGATTCCTCTTCGAGAACAAGGCTAACCATCAAGACCTGAAAAATTACATGGTTACAGTGGATAAGGTGGAAGAAGAAACCGGACTGGATTTCTTCCCGAAAGTGCCCGACAGCATCGAAAAACGTATCGAGAGCACATTGCCCGAACAGGTCGTTTTCTGATTAATTTGATGACTGAAAATACTACCCGATAAGCCGAACAGTCTTCCGAATAGAACAGGGAGACTGTTCGGCTTAAAATAAAATTTCTAACCGAAGCGTTTTTCGGGGGATATCATAGGGCTGCAAAGGCTTGCCTACGGGTTTCCGCAGCAATCGGCAAGGCATTATCCCCTATTCTATCTTAATGACCTCTGACGGATTCATTTTCACCGCTTTATACACATTTTCCACAACAGTCAGCAGGGTAATGCCTGACGTAACCAACAAGGGCAATACAAAGTCCATCGCCGAGATAGGCACGCTGTATGCGAATTGTTCCAGCCAAGACAACATAAAGGCATATACGCTAGGAACCGTTATTACGAATGCCGCTACCAGACAGATAAGATAGGGGCGCAGTAAAAGTTTAAGCAGATGTCCGGATGTAGCCCCATGAATTTTGCGTAACGCTATCTCGCGCAAACGCAGACGTATGGTGTAACGCACCAAACTATATAATCCGAAAAAGGTCATCAGCAGGCTGACTATGACATAGAAAGTCAGCATATCGGACAGCATAAACACATCCTTATTGGTCTCTTTCAGAATCATGCCGATATCCATATACAAGAAAGGCTGTTCCGGATAGCTTTCCGTCCAAATCTGCTCCAAGCGTTTCAGGAATCGGGCTTTCTCTCCTTCTTTTACGCGGATGGAAAGCGTCTGGTAATCGCTGCCCGCCACATCCTCTACCTGCATCAGCAAAGGCCATACCGATTCTCCGAGCGAACGCTTGCGGAAATCACGAATCACGCCTACGATGGTTTTCCCTTCCATATCGGAGTCATCGGGAATATAGTGGGAAACAGACTTGCCTACCGGATTGTCTGATTCCGGAACAAACTGTTTTATGAATGTTTCATTGACAATCACCGGATGCGGAACGGTAGGGAGCAATCGGGCTGTCTCAGCAGAGTCAACAAGCTCCATCCGGTAAAAGTCCAACAGGCTTTTAGAACCTCTTACTATATCCATCCAAACCAGATCTTCCGGCTTACCAGACTCTCCTACCACAGCCATCGACTCCTCAAACAGACCGGTTTCCGACAAGGTTACAGCCTCTACCTCCTGACAGGCGCTTACTTTGTCCATCCATGAAGAAACAGGCGCTCCCCAACTTTTTTCGGCAAACACGTCAATGACATTCTCAAACCGCTTATTGTCTTTCTCCACCAAATCCAGTTGGTTATGGATAATAAAGAAAACAGACAGCAAAGCCATCGTAACCACAAGTTGTCCCACTTGGAAGCACGATACCATCAGCCTGCGCATCTTTCCCCGATAGAACAAGCGGTAATCGCTTTCGGTAAGCGACTGTAATCTGCCACTGATATAAACTGACGGAACAACGGCAAATATCACACCGCCTGACAGCAGCCACGGCAACACACGGGCAGAAAGCAGGTATTCCATCGTCAGGTGGGCTGCCATTAACCGGTTAAACAGAGGTAACACATCGTTCATCAGCAGGAACGCACAGAGAAAAGCAAAGCCAATCAACAGACAAGTATCCCAAAACAAGCGTCTGTAAATGTCTTTCCTCGACGCTCCGGCAAATACTTCAATATGGAGGGTGTGAACCTGCCTCAGCAAGCGGGCAAGTCCCAAATTGATGTAGTTGAAACAAGCTACCAACAGCACAAGCAAGGCGATGATTCCTCCCATAGCAAGCACAACGGACGAGCGGTGAAGCAATACGAAATCCTGCAAATCGGTATCAAAATAAGATTCCTGCAAAGTCAGCGTACCCAAATGTCCCTCACCCAACACCGTAGGGAGAGAAGTTTCAGAAAACTTGCGGCGGAACGCAGCCACATCTGTCCCCTCACGGAGCTTGATGAAACAGGATTCGCCGAAAGACGCATCTGCAAATCCGCTCAACACATTGACCGGCAGCATCCCCCGATACGGGTTGCGGAACACCGCACCAACCACCATCAAAGAGGCATTTCCGTCTGCCGTTATCTTCAATACCTCTCCTACGCAATCAGTTGAGCCGAATATCCGGACTGCCGTGGCTTCTTCCAAAGCCAAAGCATCGGTACGTATCAGCGTCTCATGCAGATTGCCTGCAACGGTTTCTAAAGAAAAAAACATCAGAAAAGTAGAATCGGCCTGCATGAATTTGCCTATCGGGAGACTTTCATTCCGGTAAACAGCCTGTATATTGTCTCTTACCCTCGTGCGCAGAGCGGTTTCTATTTCCGGAAACGCGGCAACAATCCGCGGCACATCCGGTCCGTAAATAAAAGATGATTCCGCCTTCTTTCCCATCGAAACAGATTGGGTAAGGCGCAAAATACGATTTCCGTCGGGTATATCGGCATGGATGTTATACTCATGCAACACAAAAGTTCCGAGCAATGACGCACACAGGATACCGATAACCAGACTGCCCCACGAAACCACGGTAAACAGTCTGTCGTGCCACCAGCCGCGTATTATCAAACGTAATAAATGATAGAATGACATAAGTTTACATGGTTATTTCCGTTACTACTTGTCCGTCAAACAGGTTGATGATTCGATCGGCGTACCCCGCATCGTGCTGCGAGTGAGTAACCATCACGATGGTAGTTCCCTCCTTATTCAGTTCGGTGAGCAACGCCATCACCTCCTTACCGTTCTTCGAGTCGAGGTTACCCGTCGGCTCATCGGCAAGAATCAGTCTCGGATTTGTCACTACGGCACGCGCTATCGCCACACGCTGCTGTTGTCCGCCCGAAAGCTGTTGTGGGAAATGCTTCGCACGATGTACTATCGACATGCGGTTCATCGCTTCCTCTACCCTCCGTTTGCGCTCCGAAGCAGACACACCCATATAAAGCAGCGGCAGTTCTATGTTTTCATACACATTCAGTTCGTCAATAAGGTTGAAGCTCTGAAAGACAAAGCCGATAATGCCCTTGCGGAGCGAAGTGCGCTGTGCTTCGGTGTATTTCGAAACTTCCACGCCATTCAGGTAATACTCACCGCCGGTAGGATTGTCTAACAAGCCGAGGATATTCAGCAGTGTCGACTTACCGCATCCCGAAGGTCCCATTATGGCCACGAACTCTCCCTCTTTCACTTCAATGCTTACATTATTCAACGCCCAAGTTTCCACCTCATCCGTGCGGAATACTTTCTGTAAATTTGTTGTTTTAATCATCATATTATCAGTTTAATTATTTATTCTTTCTTTATCGCCTGCGCCGGATTTACCTTCATCAGTTTTATTATCTGCCATCCTACTGCCAATGTTATCAGCAGTGCCATGACAACAAATAGAATGATGCCCCATTCCCAACCATAAACAGATTTCAGCGAAGAACCCTCTAACGCATTAATCATTGCCAGTCTCAGTATCGGATAAACAAACAAAAACATAAGAAGAAACATTGTTATATACGACCGAGCAAACAGCATAACAATATCTTTACGCGAAGCTCCGTTTATCTTTCTGATAGCCACCTCTTTCTGACGAGCCACGCTATCCATTGATATGGAGGAATAAACACTGAGGACTACCAGTAACAAACTGACCGCTGCCAATATCCACATCATAGTTTCCAGTATTTGCATTGATGAGTACACAGTCCGTTTCCCATATTTATATACATCCAAAGGCAATGTATCGGGAACATATTTCCGACAAACCGCCTTAATCTTTTTCATCACTTCATCTACATCTTTTCCGGAAGCAACTTTCAGTAACCATACCTTGAAGTCTCTCGTAGGGAAAAACACAGAACCGGCAAATTCATCGTTACCCGTCATATTCCGATACAAGTCTTCATATACCCCGGCTATCTGATAAGTACGATTGCCCAACTTAACCATTCCTTCTGCATTTTCATGGCGAAGCAAGTCGGCAAAACTTTGGCTTATATAAACAACCCCTTCCATCTCTGCCTCTAATATTTTTCCCCGCAACGGAATGTGAAAGAAACGGAAATAGTCGGGATTTCCGGTCATTACTTTAAGATTGACTTCCGCACTATCATGTTTTAAGAAAGTAGTAAACTGATAGGATAGCAAGCCATTGTTGGATTCTTCATTGACAAAAGTTTGCCCTTCTATTTCTGCCATGCTGTTAATCTCTGAATGTATTACGTCCCAGTTCTTCCGAATGGCATCCGTATTCATATCTATCGAGACAATTCTGTTTTCTTCTACCTTTTCGGGGTAATACAATCTGCCTCGCAACTCACCGTATGACAGATGAATGATAATTACCGCACCTAAAAAGCCCATTGAAACAAACAGTTGAATGCAAATCATTACGGCGCGGAAGCTATGTTTTTGTCCGTTTGTCCGGATTCGGTTCATAAGATTGATTCCGCGTACGCGCCACACCGGATAGATAACAATACATAAACAGACCAACAGAACCATCAGATAAAGTGCAGCTTGCGTCAGGTAACAATCTTTCGCGATAAACCAGTCGGTAGTTTCTTCAGGCAAATAACGGTAAGCTAAAGGCAGCATACTTTCCAGTAATACCAGCGATAGCAGGAATGCAAAAGACAGCATACAAAACACCTCCGTAGAAAGTAACCCAAAGACTCCTTTCATATCCGAACCCAAACTTTTGCGCAAAGCCAGCTCATGCTGACGGGCATAGAACATCTGAAATGTGAATTTCAGAAAATTAATCAGTCCCGATACCAGAATCAGGGAAGCAAGAATAAGAACCAAATATTTAGCAAGCAACGTGCCTGTCTGTCCGCTCACCGGAGAAGCCTCAACCGATATTTTTTGCTCTCCATCATTCCAACCGATATCACTTAACGCCTTGTTTACTCTGTTCAATGTCTGCCCCTCCGGAATGAGTGCGTATACCAACGTTCGCGCATAGGGAAACACCTCAAGCGGGAAATAACAATCAGCGTTTAGTTCTAACCCATCTTTGGATACGTCTGCCACATTTACTATCCGATAATCTCTTATTCCGTTTCCCGATTTCAATGAGTTAAGACGTACCACCATACCGACAGGACTGCTGTTTTTAGCTATTTTTCCTGCAAAGTCAGACGATATGATTATTTCGTTCGGTAAGGTCGGCACGTAATTACCATAAAGTAACGGCAGGTTGAAATAGCTGAAAAAGCAACTGTTCGTTACCATATACTGTACAATATATGGCAGGTTACGACCGTCTTTCCCTATTACATCCACATCCATACGTAACGTAGCCGAATGGACAGATACCGAGTCCAACGCTCCTTCTGTGCGAGAAACCAACTCGTTTACAGCCGACAGATAAAACGGTATGTCACGTTCCGCTTCTTCACCGTATGCCCTGATAAGAACACGCCGTTCGGGATCCGGCAATCTGCTATACGCATCCGCAAAACGGTCAACAAACAGATATACCATACTGAATACCACAATTCCTATCGCCAGACACAGAGCCGATACTATATTCTGCACCTTGTATTTCAACAAATTGCGCAAAGCCACTTTCAGATAATGCCCTATCATACCATACTTTAAATTCACTAATTACCAACTTCTTACTCTTTACCGCAACAGCAACTCTTCGGCGTCCCCAAAGTTATCATATCCTGAAGTAATTACCCAATCTCCGGGCTGCAATCCTTCGGTTATTTCATACTGGCGTGGGTTCTGCCGACTGATTTCGATGGGGACTTTCACTGCACGTGTACGGTCGGCATTGAGCCGGAATATCCAGTTGCCGCCCGTCTGCTGGTAAAAATTTCCGCGCGGAATCACCACTGTCTGTTCGGGTTGCCCCAATTCTATCTGTACCCGGAAGCTCTTGCCGAGGCGGACGTTATCGGGCATCTCGCCGGTAAATACCAAATCGACATCGAAGGTGCGTTCTCTCACTTCGGGCACTACCTTGCTCACGCGGAGCGGGAAACGCTTGCCCTGATAAACCACCGAGGCAGGCAGCCCCGTGGTTACGCGGTCGATGTAATACTCGCTCAGCGAAGCGTGTATCTTAAACTGGCTCAGCACTTTTATCTCGGCTATGTTTTCGCCGGAGGCTACCTGCTGTCCGGAGGTGACCTTCACGAAGCTCAACTGCCCGTCGGCGGGAGCGCGCACCACCAAATCTTGTGTCCGCTGCAACGAGCGCTCCCATTTTCTGCGCTCGCGCTCGCGGTCGTTAAGCAGCAATTCGCGCCGGATTACCGTCATAGCCGAATCGCTTTTCAGGCTTTGCAGCTTGAGGCGTGTCGATTCCGTCTTATAGCGATACTCATCGGCTGATACCTCTAACTGCGCTTTACTCCGAATCCCCATCTTGTATTCCTCTTCCTCCAGCGCAAAGCTCTTACGTATTTTGTTCAGTTCGTATTCCGCCTCAAGAGTCTGCTGCTTGAGGGTAAGGGTTTTCTGCTCCATCTCGATGGCTTTCTCCTCATACGTGAAACACTGCTTCTCCCATTCGTCTCGCTGGTCTTCCAAATCGCGCATCAAGTCGGGGTTGGTCAGCGTAAGAATGGTGTCGCCTTGCTTCATCAGACTACCCTCCTCCGCCACGATGCGCTCCACGTTGCCGCTCTCGCGCACATTGACCATGAGGGTAAGGATGGGGTGTACCACTCCCTCCACATCCACGTATTCCAAGAAATCCTCGTTTTTCACTTCCGCCATCTGTACCGATTCGGAGTCGACCCGTAACCGCTGCGGACCGGAGGCAAGCACCGATACATAAATCAGTACGCCTGTTACGATAACCGCCGCCGCCAAACGATAGCGGTAACGTACATACCATGCTTTCTTTTCCAGTTTTATATCCATCGTTCTGTTCTTTTATATCTCCGGCAGATTGTCGGTAATCGGACAACCGCGTTCAAAATCGTATTGCGTCATGCTGCGCAAACCGTAGTAAAGCGTCCAATAGGTTTTCATCGCCTCAATGCGGTTACGCCGCGCCGTGTCTTTCTCGCTGATGGCTGCATTGAGATCGAGCACGGTAGATTTCCCCATCAGATACAGGCGGAGTGCCACCTCGTAGCGTCGGCGTGCCGTTTCGTCGGTACGTGCCGCCACTTCCACCTGACGCGCCTGAAGGTTGAACTGCCGCACCATCTTCCTTACATTCAGCTCGAAATCGTTCATGCCCTGCTCCGTCTGCGTCTCAACCAACGCCACATTCGATTTCGCCACGCGCACCTTGCCCCTTCCACGTCCCCAGTCGAGGATGGGAACTACCAGCGACAGACTTACGTATTGCTGGTCAAGCGGATCGCGCCACGAATCTTTCAATCGGTCGGCAGTCTGCGACAATCCGAACTGTAAATACAAGTCGGCTTTCAGTCCCCGGCTTGCCCGTGCCTGCGCCAGCGCGCTCCGGCTCTCCAACTTCAGCCTCCGATACGTATCCGGATCGGGACTATTGCGGTACGCCTGCTCCAGCGCCTCGCCCAGCGGAACTTCAAACTGCGGTACGCTGTCGCCCTCCATGACTTCTATCTCCGTTTCCTCACGGATGCCCAAAAACGAACGGAACGTGAGCATGGCGTCTTCCACCTCTATACGCGCCTTCATCATGTTCGTCTCCTCGTTCAGCCGGTTCACTTCCAACTGCAACATCTCGTTTTCGGTAATACTGCCGATGTTATACCGACCGCGCGCATAACGATAAAGCGTATCTGCCGAAGCATAATTCGAACGGGCAATATCCAGATTCGCCTGCGCCGTGGCAAGAGCGAAAAACAGTTCGCAAGTCTTCGAAGCAATCAGTTCAAGCGTTTCGGCATAAGTTTTCTTCGCCTCGCGGAAACGCACCGGTTCAATGCGGCGGTCCCATTTCAGCGAGTTATAACCGAATAGCGACTGCTGATAACCAACCGTAACCGGCAGTGAGTTATACGATGTCAGGTTGCTACCCAGCTCATCCATCCGCTGCGTAGAAGTCTGCACAAACAAATTACCGCCCGTAAACCAGACGTTCTGACTAATTTGCAAACCCACATCCGTAATCAACTGGTTTTGCCGGATAAACTGCTCCGTACCATCGGGCTGCGTCACCCGGTTAATCTGACGATTCAGGTAGGGAGACGACACCAGATTCACCTCCGGCAGATAGTTGGCACGAAAAGAGCGGTAACTCCAGTAAGCCGCCCGATAAGTATGCTCCGCCGCCTGCGCTTCCGGCGAATAAGCCTGCGCCATACGGATGGCATCAACCAACGTCAGCCGCCGGGCATCCGCCTCACCCCATAAGAAAAGTAGTCCGCATATCGTAAACAACAATCGTTTCATATCTCGTTTCGCAATCATACGGATACAGCAAATCAAAAGTCGTGCCACACAATCAGAACGCTAACAATCAGGTAAATAATAAGAAATAGAGGGAGCTTTCAGCGTGCGGAATCACACATTTTTCGTGCGGAAACGCACATACAACACATCTTGAAAATCATTATCTTTGTACATCACAACCCACCATACATGGAAGAAAAAGGAAAAATACTGATTATAGACGATAACGAGGACGTGCTTTTCGCTCTCAACCTGCTGCTGGAACCGTATATGGAAAAGGTGAAAGTAACCACGCAGCCGGCACGCATCGCGCACTTCATGACGACCTTCAAACCCGATGTAATCCTGCTCGATATGAATTTCCGGCGCGATGCCATCAGCGGTCAGGAGGGATTCGACTGCTTGGAACAGATTCTGCAAATCGACCCGCAGGCGGTAGTGATATTCATGACCGCCTATGCCGATACCGACAAAGCGGTACGTGCCATCAAAGAAGGGGCTACCGACTTTGTTTCGAAACCGTGGGAAAAAGAGAAGTTACTCGCCACGCTCTCCTCGGCACTGAAACTCAGCCGCTCACGCAAGGAGGTGGGAAAACTGCAAGCACAGATGCTCGCCCTGAAAACCGATGATGAACTGCCCGAACTCATCGGCAATTCGCCCGCCATGCAGAAAGTGAAAGAAACTATATTCAAACTCTCGGACACAGATGCCAATATCCTTATCTTGGGCGAGAACGGTACAGGAAAAGACCTCGTGGCACGTATGCTGAAGCATTTTTCTCCCCGACAGGAAGCTGCATTTGTTACCATCGACTTGGGGAGCATTCCCGAACAACTCTTTGAAAGTGAACTTTTCGGTTATGAGAAAGGGGCGTTCACCGATGCACGAAAAGCCAAACCGGGGAGAATGGAAATCGCTTCGGGCGGCACGCTGTTCCTTGATGAAATCGGTAACCTCTCGCTACCGATGCAGGCAAAACTGCTGACTGCCATCGAAAAACACCGGATTCTCAGATTAGGAGCAGTAGAACCCATCGAAATAGATGTGCGACTGATCTGTGCCACCAATGCCAACCTACACCAACGGGTGGCAGACGGTAGTTTCCGTCAAGACCTGTTGTACCGCATCAACACCATCGAACTGCGCATCCCGCCACTGAGGGAACGCGGGGAGGATATCCTCTTGCTGGCAGAACATTTCCTGACCGGATATAACCGGAAGTACCACAAAGAGGTGAAAGGACTGACACGCGAGGCAAAGAACAAGTTGCTGAAATATAACTGGCCGGGTAACGTGCGCGAACTGCAACATACCATAGAAAGGGCGGTAATCCTTAGCGACAATACGCTGCTGCGTCCGGCGGACTTCCCCTTCCCCACTGCCGGAAACGAGCATCGTGAAAGTAACGATGAAGAACTGAATCTGGAAAAACTGGAACGGAAGGCAGTAGAAAAGGCTATGCGCTCCAGCGGGGGAAACATGACCCGCGCGGCAGAACTGCTGGGCATCACCCGCTTTGCTCTTTACCGGAAAATCGAAAAATTAGGATTATGAAAAGTTACGTATGTTCGCTGATATTCCACGTGGTCGGATTGCTTCTTTTTGTCACAGCAAGTGTGTGGACTACCATGAATCATTTGTGGTTTTGCGCAGCCGCTTCCTTCGCGGTAGTAACAGGCATCTGCATCAGCCTCTACCGGATACAGACACGACAGACACAAATGATGCAACGGATAGTAGACTGTATGAACAGCAATGATTTCTCGCAATTGGCTTGCTCTCCTTTTAGCGACAGGAAGATGACGCAACTTGCCGATGCTCTCTCTGCCACACTGAAAGGAATACGTACGCACCTGAACGAAGTGGAAACCAAGCATCTGTATTATGAAAACCTGCTGAACCAAGTAGACACGGCGGTAGTAGTATGTTATGCGGACGGACGAACGGAATGGATGAACAAAGCGGCTCAACAGATGCTGGACAACTGTGGCATCCTGCCCGAAGAGATTATCACTGCGCTGAAGAATCACCAAGCAGTAGCCCGTCTGCCTCACCGCTCCATCCCTACCGAACTGTCTGTATCGGCAACACGCATCCAACAGAAAGGAAAAACCTATTATCTGGTCAGCCTGAAGAACATCCATAGTGCACTGGAACATACAGAAATGGAAGCATGGCAGAAACTTATCCGGGTACTGACGCACGAAATCATGAACTCTATTACCCCCATCATCTCACTGGCAGACACGCTAAGCGAACGGAGCATGACGGCATCGCCCGATGAACGTACCCGCACACATATACAGCAAGGACTTCAGGTTATCCGCCGAAGAAGCAAAGGATTATTGGAATTTGTGGAAAATTATCGGAAGCTGACCCGCATCGCGCAGCCTGCCAAAACAGACATTGAGGTATGCGACTTTTTTAACGACCTCAAGCAACTCTTTGCCGATAAACCTTTCGTGTCGTTTGAAACTCCCAGCGGTCTCCCTCACTGGAGAGCCGACCGAGGACAAATGGAACAAGTCTTTATCAACCTGATTAAAAATGCGTTGGAAGCCTGCCGGAACACCGATCATGCACATATCGGCATCACTGCCTCCGCATCCGACGGAATGTGGCGTTTCCAAGTAAGCGATAACGGCGAAGGAATGCTGCCCGAAGTAACCGAAAGGATTTTTGTTCCGTTTTTCACCACCAAACCTGGCGGGTCAGGTATCGGACTGGCACTTTGCAAACAGATTATCATGCTCCACGGCGGACAAATAACCGTGCAATCCCATCCCGATAAAGGAAGTTGTTTTACGCTTTCTTTTCCAATGTAAATTGTCCCTTTCCTTTCGTCATGCAGCCATATTCCACGGCATGTTTCGGACAGTAATGATAACATGCCAGACACATCGCACAATCCATTCCCCACACCGGATGTCCATCTGCCAAACGAATATTATGCATGGGACATACCTGTGCACACTTCCCGCACGAAATACAAGCATCAGACGCACGAAACGCTTTCGGCGAAGTAAGATAACGATTAAACAACGGACGAATGAAATAGGATTTTAAGCGAGGCAACGCTCCTTCATGGCAGTCAGTCATACGCTTACGAGCCTTGACACATAAGGCAATGACCTCCAACCTGCCTTCCATATTCTCTAACTTTATATCCGCAAGATCATTTGAATCCACATCAAAACCCGGAAGACAAACATACGTGTTCGGCATCACAACCGAGAAACCGGCTCCATACTTCCAGCCTTTTTTCTCTACTGCTCTCCGGAATATATCGGCTGTCTTTCCCGTATCGTCGCCACAAGTACAGATAAAGTACACGTAATCAGACGGTCGTGATACACGCAATCGCTCTAACGCTTTCAGTACCACAGTTGGAGGCCCCCACGAATACACCGGAAAAACAAAGCCTAACGACTCCTTTTCCTGAAGCTGAAGTGTTTTTGTCCCTTCATTAATAAGTTCCATTATCGGGAGCACCCGTTCGCCAAGTAACCTGCCAAGAAATTCTGCAACCTTACGTGAATTGCCTGTTCCGGAGAAATATAAAATCATAACGTATGAATTAAACTATCAATAAAAAAGCGAAGAACCTTGACCTACTACCCAAGATTCTTCGCCTCTTATAAAAAGGAGAAGCCGTACCCGAGGCGTGACGAAACTCCGAATGACAGGTTTTGAGTGCTCTCCTCCTTTGTAATCCACCGGCATAAATGCTACCCGAAGGCGTGGCCCGCCATTGGAAGATGAAGCGTGTCTCGGTATTTCTTATTAGTTTGATGAGTTTCCCGATTCTGCAAGTACGGCTTCATTTTTGTATTACAAATGTACAACTAATATTTGAGAGTACAAAACAAAACGGAGAAAAAGAGACCCTCTGAAAAAGTTTTAGGCACAGATTTCACTAAATTTTCACGACTGACACATAAATTTGCCGTGAATTTGTAAAATCTGTGCCTAATTATAATTTCCTGATTGAGATAAGCTATCTCACAATCAAGCCGTCTTTACTTTGTCAACAACAGCCTTGAATGCTTCGGGGTGATTCATTGCAAGGTCTGCCAACACTTTACGGTTGATTTCGATGCCTGCTTTATGCAATGCACCCATCAATTTAGAGTATGACATGCCTTCCAAACGAGCAGCCGCATTAATACGTTGAATCCACAATGCGCGGAAATTACGTTTTTTATTCTTGCGGTCACGGTACGCATAAGTCAGACCTTTTTCCCAAGTATTTTTGGCAACCGTCCAAACATTCTTTCTTGCACCAAAGTAACCTCTGGTTAATTTCAAAATTTTCTTTCTTCTTGCTCTTGAAGCAACGTGATTTACTGATCTTGGCATAGTTTTTAATTCTTTTTTGAATGATAGCGCCGATATTTCTCACCCGGACTTGAAGCTAATACATTCGGTTAATAATTTAAATGATACTTTTACGCTTTTCGCACGATTACTTCATGCACAAAAGTTCTTTAACCTGAGTCAAGTTAGCGCTGTGAACCAACGTGCTGTGGCAAAGGTTTCTCTTTTGCTTCTTAGTTTTCTTAGTCAGGATATGACTATGAAAAGCGTGCTTTCTTTTGATTTTACCCGTTCCGGTAAGAGTGAATCTTTTTTTAGAACCGGAGTTAGTCTTAGTCTTTGGCATCTTGTTAAATTTTTAATTATTAGTATTCAAACAGTGGCAACGCACTATACCGGCGCGTTACGCACCTTTCTTGTTTACTCTTTTGTTTCCGCTTTCGGAGCCTCTTGTTTGGGAGCTGCTTTCTTAGGTGAACCCGGTTTTTTAGGAGCTAACGAAATAGTCATTCGTTTACCTTCCAAAATCGGCATTTGCTCTACTTTCGCATATTCTTCCAAATCATTGGCAAATCGAAGCAACAGTACTTCACCTTGTTCTTTAAACAGAATGGAACGTCCTTTGAAAAACACGTATGCCTTCACTTTATCACCATCCTGCAGGAAGCCAATGGCATGTTTCAACTTAAAGTTATAATCATGTTCATCGGTTTGCGGACCAAAGCGGATTTCCTTTACGTTTACTTTTACTTGCTTGGCTTTCTGTTCCTTCGCACGTTTTTTCAACTGGTAAAGGAATTTAGAATAATCTATAATTCTACAAACCGGAGGAACAGCGTTGGGTGAAATTTCAACTAAGTCAGCTTCATGTTCCTCAGCCATCTTTAATGCTTGGGCTATTGGGAATACAGCCGATTCTATATTATCTCCAACAATACGGACTTCTTTGGCGCGAATCTGTTCATTGATTCTGTGCTGCCCTTTTAAACTGTCATTCTTCATCAAAAATTTTTCTTCCTAAGTTTGTGTTTTAGAGTTATAAATTATTGTTATTTTAATCCGTTTGCTGAAATCCGATTAACAGACTTCAGCAAACGGCGGCAAAGTTACCATTTATTTGTCATATTATGAACTTCTTCCGCAATATTTTTTGCGAAATCTTCGATTTTCATGCTGCCTTTGTCCCCTTCGCCCTGTTTACGTACCGAAACTTCACCGTTTTCAGCCTCTTTTTCACCTACAATCAGCATGTAAGGGATGTGCTTCATTTCGTTATCGCGTATCTTGCGACCGATTTTTTCATTACGGTCGTCTACGATGGCGCGGATATCGTATTTACGCAACTCCAAGCGTACTTGGTCAGCATAATCGTTGAACTTCTCTGATATCGGCAGAATCGCTACTTGGTCAGGAGTCAGCCACAAGGGGAATTTACCAGCCGTATGCTCGATTAACACGGCTACGAAGCGTTCCATTGAGCCGAACGGCGCACGGTGAACCATTACCGGACGATGTTTCTTGTTATCAGAGCCCATGTATTCCAGTTCGAAACGTTCGGGCAGGTTGTAATCTACCTGAATCGTACCCAACTGCCAGCGGCGACCAATGGCATCTTTTACCATAAAGTCCAATTTCGGACCATAGAAAGCAGCTTCACCGTATTCCACTTTTGCTTTCAGTCCTTTTTCCTCACATGCCTCAACGATGGCCTGTTCTGCTTTTTCCCAGTTTTCATCGCTACCAATGTATTTCTCGCGATTCACTTTGTCGCGCAGTGAAATCTGTGCTTCAAAGTTTTCCAATCCCATCGCACGGAACACGATGGAAATGATATCCATCACGCGGAGGAATTCGTCTTTTACTTGGTCGGGACGACAGAAGATATGGGCGTCATCTTGCGTAAAGCTACGTACACGAGTCAGTCCGTGAAGCTCACCGCTCTGTTCGTAACGACATACCGTTCCGAATTCAGCGATACGCAAAGGCAGGTCGCGGTAAGAGCGCGGAGAATTCTTGTAAATCATACAGTGGTGCGGACAGTTCATCGGTTTCAAGAAATATTCTTCGCCTTCTTCGGGAGTATGAATGGGTTGGAATGAATCTTTTCCATACTTCGCATAGTGACCGGAAGTTACATACAGCAACTTGTTACCGATAGGCGGACACATTACCTCCTGATAATCGTAACGAGCTTGGATGCGGCGCAAAAAGTCTTGCAGACGGATACGCAACGCAGTACCTTTAGGCAACCACATCGGCAATCCCTTTCCTACTGTGTCTGAGAACATAAACAAGTCCATTTCCTTACCAATCTTACGATGGTCACGTTTCTTTGCCTCTTCCAGCATAACCAAGTATTCGTCCAGCATCTTTTTCTTCGGGAAAGTGATACCGTAGATACGGGTCATCTGCTTGCGATCTTCGTGTCCTCTCCAGTACGCACCGGCTACCGACAGCAGTTTGATAGCCTTGATGGGTGCAGTAGAAAGCAAGTGCGGTCCGCGGCACAAGTCGGTAAACGCTCCCTGCGTATAGGTAGTTATATGACCGTCTTCCAGTTCGGAAATCAATTCACATTTATAGGTTTCTCCACGCTCGCCAAACATTTTCAGTGCATCATCTTTCGAAATGCTTTCACGCACGAGCGACTCCTTTTTGGCAGCCAGTTCCGCCATTTTCTTTTCAATGGCAGGCAGGTCACCTTCTTTAATTACAGCCTCTCCCGGATCTACATCGTAATAAAATCCGTTTTCGATAGCCGGACCGATACCGAACTGGATGCCCGGATAAAGTTCCTGCAAAGCCTCGGCAAGCAGGTGGGCGCTGGTATGCCAAAAAGCATGTTTACCTTGTTCGTCTTCCCATTTATAAAGAACGAAGTTTGCATCTTCGTTGATAGGGCGATTCAAATCAATCGTTTCACCGTTTACGCCGCAAGCCAAAACGTCTTGAGCAAGGCGTGAACTGATGCTTTCTGCTATTTGCAGACCGGTAACTCCTTCGTTATACTCGCGAACGGAGCCATCAGGAAAAGTTATCTTAATCATAGTCTTTTTATTTGTTATCTTATTGAGACGCAAAAATAAACAATTTAACTCAGAATAAAACAGTATAAGCCAAAAAGTTTTAAAATTGCCGGAAAACGAAATAAAAAATCCGGCAAGCCACCGTAATAAAATGGCTTGCCGGATAAAAGCATGTTTTATATGAATATTATCTCACTTCTCAGAATCAGTTTTTAAAGCTGTGTATCGGAGCCGGGATGCGTCCGCCACGGTTTACAAACGCTTCACAGCAAAAACGGTTGACGGGCATTACGGGAGCATAACCCAACAATCCGCCAAATTCCACTTTGTCGCCAGCCACTTTGCCAACGGCAGGGATGATACGGACAGCTGTCGTTTTCTGATTCACCATGCCGATAGCTGATTCGTCGGCTATAATGCCGGCTATCGTGGCAGCCGATGTATCGCCGGGGATGGCTATCATGTCTAAGCCTACGGAACATACGCAGGTCATTGCTTCTAATTTCTCAATGGTGAGCGCGCCTGCTTCTACGGCATCAATCATGCCCTGATCTTCACTCACGGGGATGAATGCGCCGCTCAGTCCGCCTACGTACGATGAAGCCATAACGCCGCCTTTCTTCACTTGGTCGTTCAGCAAAGCCAATGCCGCCGTGGTACCCGGTGCACCGGGATGTTCCAACCCGATTTCCTGAAGAATCTCTGCCACACTGTCGCCTACTGCCGGAGTAGGAGCCAGAGAGAGGTCAATGATTCCGAACGGTACTCCCAGACGGCGCGATGCTTCTTGTGCCACCAACTGACCTACACGGGTGATTTTAAATGCTGTACGTTTTATCGTTTCGCACAATACCTCGAAACTCTTTCCACGGATTTGCTCAAGTGCATATTTTACCACGCCCGGTCCGCTTACACCTACGTTGATAATCGCATCGGCTTCGGATACGCCATGAAATGCGCCTGCCATGAACGGGTTGTCATCAGGCGCATTACACAATACCACCAGCTTTGCACAACCCAACGAGTCGCAATCTTTAGTCAACTCGGCTGTTTCTTTAATAATGTCTCCCATCAGGCGAACCGCATCCATGTTGATGCCGGTTTTGGTAGAGCCTACATTTACCGAACTGCAAATGCGCTCCGTACACGCCATTGCTTTCGGGATGGAACGAATCAGTAATTCGTCACTGCGGCTCATACCCTTCGAAACGATAGCCGAATAACCACCTATGAAGTTTACGCCCAATTCCGCAGCAGCACGGTCAAGCGTGCGGGCTATTTCCACATAATCATCCGGCGTTTTACATGCCGTACCTCCCACCAAAGCTATCGGCGTGATTGAAATACGCTTGTTTACGATAGGGATACCGTATTCTTTTGAAATTTCTTCGCCCGTCTTCACCAAATCTTTGGCAAGCCCGGTTATCTTATTATAAATATTCTGACAGAGCTTTTTCAAATCGCTGTCCGCACAGTCTAACAGATTAATCCCCATCGTGATGGTACGCACGTCGAGGTTCTCCTGCTCTATCATTTTATTGGTCTCGATAACTTCTGATATATTTATCATAATTTCCGTGTATCTATCCTGTGTTATTATCAGATGCGGTGCATCTTGTTAAATATTTCTTCGCGTTGACATTTTACCTGCACTCCCATTTCCTTTCCCAGTCCGGTCAACTCGCCAGCCACTTCTTCGAAAGGTTTCTCCATCGCAGTCATGTCGACAATCATCATCATGTTGAAATATCCCTGCACAATGGTTTGTGAAATATCCAGAATATTTACTTTATTTTCTGCCAAATAGGTGCAAACCTTAGCAATGATACCTACCGTATCCTTGCCTACTACGGTAATAATTGTTCTATTCATTTTCTTATTTCTATTTTAATTTGTCGCGCAAAGGTAAAAAAATCTTTCTTAATGGCAGATTTCAGTTATGAAATTCTTCCTGCTCTTTATCCGTTTATACCATTTTCAATCCTATAACCGAAGCTATTAACGTACAGATGAAGAACAGTCGTGCAAAAGATGCCGGTTCATGAAAGAACACAATGCCCAGTATCACGGTTCCTACCGCGCCAATCCCCGTCCATACGGGATATGCGGTCCCGATAGGCAACGTATGTACCGCTTTTGCGAGCAGAAGCATACTTAAAGTCAGACAAAGAAGGAATCCTGCTCCCCACAGATAGTATTCCATCCCGGTTACTCCTTTCATTTTACCGAGACAGAAGGCAAACCCCGATTCGAATAATCCGGCAATAATCAAAATAATCCAACTCATAAAAACGATTTATAAAAAAAATCAAAATTAAAGTCTTGAAAAACGCATGTCGGCATCAGAACTGGAAATAAATGAACGGCTGAATGTCGCTGCTCTTCACTTGGATAACGAGGTAGATAAGCGCTATCAGCACCACTGCCTGCCCCACAAGCGGAAGACGAGTCATAACCGAACAACAAGTGTTTTGCCATTTATCAGGACACCAATGAAGCAGATAACCTATGCCCATAAGTGCAAATACTTTCCAATATCCTGTAAGCAACTGACCTATCAGTTCGGGGTGAAAAGAAGTAAACAGTTGCCGAATCATGGTGAGCGAAGCCTCGAAAGTGGAGTTCCGGAAGAAAATCCAACAAAAGCATACGAAGTGAAACGTCAGCACCACGGCAAAAAAACGACGTATACCCGTACTGCGATACTGTTTGGCACGCCCTAACACCGAACGAACGTATTTATGTACGGCAAGCGCAGCCCCGTGAAGTCCTCCCCACACGATGAAATTCCACGAAGCCCCATGCCACAATCCTCCCAAAAGCATTGTCAACAAAAGATTTACATACGTGCGTATCCGTCCGCGACGGTTTCCTCCGAGGGAGATATACAGGTAATCGCGCAGCCATGTGGAAAGCGAAATATGCCAGCGATGCCAAAAGTCGGTCACGCTGTCTGCCTTATAAGGTGAATTAAAGTTGATGGGGAAACGGAATCCCAATAACAAGGCAATGCCTATCGCCATATCGCTGTATCCGGAAAAGTCGCAATAAATTTGCAAAGCATAACCGTAAATGCCGAACAGATTTTCCAGACCGGAATAAAGTCCCGGATTGTCAAAGATGCGCTCCACAAAGTTGATGCTGATATAATCGGATATGACGGTTTTCTTAAACAGACCGCTAACGATGAAAAAAACACCCTCGCCAAACATTTCCGCAGAAACAAAAAGCGGACGGCGTATCTGCGGAATGAAATCGCGTGCACGGACTATGGGACCGGCTACAAGCTGGGGGAAGAAGGATATATAAAAAGCATAATCCAACAGATTATCGAGAGGTTTCAGGTCGCCCCGATAAACATCAAGCGTGTAGCTGAGCGACTGAAAAGTGAAGAAAGAAATCCCCACAGGCAGAAAGATGTCGAGCGCATGGAACGAACCTCCCCAAAGCGGAGCGAGCATTTCATAAAAGAAATTGGTATACTTGAAATAAACCAACAACCCAAGATTGATGCAAAGGCTAATAACCACCAATAGCTTACGCCGGAAGGGGTCGTCAGTACGAGCCATTATCCGGGCAAGACAAAAATCGGATACCGTTACTACTCCGAGCAAAAAGAAATAGATGCCGCTGCTCTTATAATAAAAATAATAAGAAAAGAGGGTAACAAACAACAAACGTGCCGTCATTTTCCGGCGGAGAAGCACGTAAACAAAGGCAAAGCCTAGAAACAACCAAAGAAAAAATCCGCTGCTAAATATCATGGGTTGCTTGGGGTCGTAAGTAAAGACTTCTGCCAATTTGCCCCAGTCAATATTAAAATCAAAATCTGTCTTGTTGAATAGCCACATAAGTATTATATGCTTTGATAAGTGCTTCGTGTAATAATAATCCCTGTAAAGTATATCCCGCTACGGTGAAATGAATCCTGTCTCGCTGATACATGTCGGCAGACAACCAGTTACGGCAAGCGCGGTCTTCTCCCCCGACAATGTGATACATGTCCCACAGTGCCAAATGGTTCGTCTCAGCAAACTCCTGTTCTGTTTTTACCACAGAAGCCGTCCGCGGGTTAATCACCCTTCCCCTACGCCCGCTACGGACATAAGCGCCCGGCGGAGTTGTTATCAGAAACGTCAAATCAGGGCATTTGTTCCTCAAACGGTCTATCAAAGACTGCATTTGCCAGAGATGTTCCGATGTGGAATAACGCCGCCCATGAGCCTCGTTCGTTCCAAACGAAACAATCACCAAATCAGGATTCAAATCAATAATCATCCGGATACGTTCATCCGTAGAAAAAGTGGCGCATGTAGCCCCGTTTACTCCTATAATATGGTAAACGATGCCAGCCCTTCCGGTTTCATGCGCTAATCCCGAAGTACGATAAGAAACTTCCATATCCAGCACTGCCTCATCGCCAAAATCGTGTTCCAAGTTCTTTCGCACCACATAAGGGAAAACATGCCCGCGTACATGCGAATCGCCTATATGCACTATACGCACAGGCGACTCCATCTTACTTATTTTTTCCCAAACCTTGTCAAGCGAGGCATCGGGGTCGATAATCTGATTATCGCCGGTGTTTTTAAAAGATTCCGGCATCGGATTGCAGACCGGCACAAACTGCATGAGTTGCTGCAATTCATGACTGGGATTAATAATCCCGGAGTTACGGTCTCTGCGTGCTTTCTCCGGAACCGGGTCTTGTGCCTCCACCGCCAACGGAAACAGCAAACCGAATAATCCGCATAGAGTTATTATCCACAAACGTATCCTACTCTGCCTCATAGGTCTTCCGTTTCTCATATTGTTCCATACCATACATCAACGTATCGAAAAGAATCTTTGCGATGTGTTTTCCACCCCGGAAATTAATATGCGTATAATCGTAATTCGCCATCGGCGGATTACTTTCCACCATTTCCACGATGCTGCCTTCGCCGCCCATCGCTTCATACAGATTCCAAAACGCCACATGGGTTTCTGCCGCCAACGCTTGCTGGTAACGAATAAGATTCTTCACTCCGGGCATCGTGCGCAAATCGCCGTTCTCTGTCTTATACTCACGGTCGCCCACCCCTATAACCAAGATAGATGCTTGCGGAAAAGCGGCTTTCAAACGGTTTATTACCGGAATCATGCCGTTCTTATAGTAAGTGTAATTAACTCCGTGCTCGAATGCTACATTCAAGCCATACTGAAGGACTATCAAATCATAAGTACGCAGGCGGTTATATTGTTTCAATATCTTCAACGGTATTTGTGCAAGTTGCTGCCCGCTGCTGCCGCGCGTACTGAAGTTATCCAAAACAATTCCGTCGAAAGAATCCATCGTAACGCCATAAAAGACCGATGACGGAGTGCTTTTATCCACCGTCCATTTCACACTGCCTATTTTGTCTCTAACCGATACAGCCTGCAACGAGCTGTCTCCGGCAAGAGCATAAGCAACCTTTTTCCCATTATTTATTTGCGCTGTCAGATATACCGAATCGACAGACAAGAAATAAAAAGTGGAAACACTGCACGTATCCAGCCGTGAGGCATACTTCTTTTGTCCCGATAATGTGACCGAAGCTCCGGAATGTGCTTTAAAATAATGATTGGATATATCCTGAAGAGAGCGGTCGAAATGCAGCGAATCGGTTGTGGCATGACTCTCCCACCCGCTAAACGAATGGCGTACCGTAGGACGGAATCCATATACTTTCGAAGTAATGGGGACATAGCCTACCCCGCAACCTCCGAAACGCTGCTGGAGCATTGCCCGCAAATCTCCGGTCAAGATGTCCGCCTCGATAAAAGAGTCGCCAAAATAAGCAATGCGCAACGGACGGTTCAGCTTATCCTGATTCAACAATGCTTCATAGAATGCTTTCATGCCGCCTCCCTCCGTTGAATCTGCATAATCTTCAATACATGTCATCCCCTCTTTACAGGTATCGACAAACAAAGGCTTAACCACAGGTAATACCACTGTATCCGAATCGGCTACCTCAATCTCGACAACCTCATCCTTACGGATATCAGCCAATAAATCCACCTTGCGCAGGGGTTTCCCTCCAACATTCAGCACAGGCAGAAAATGTAATGCTTCCACACCGGCTATTACCAACAAAACAAACCAGAATGTGGCAACTATTTTATTTTTCATCAATCTTTTTTATAAAACAGCTGCAAAGATAGTGTTTAATCGAACAAGAGAAAGCGAAAGGAAAGAAATCTTTATACTGAAGCGGTTTAGAGCTTGTTTAACTATTTCTCCAGTTTGTCCGGAGGCCGAAAAACACTAACGGTAGAAATGGTCAACGCTATGGGTAGAAATGGTCAACACATCCGCATGGGATGGGTAACACTAACGGTTGCGTTTTACGGGATATGGTGGCGGGGAATTTTTTCTTGTGTTCTCGTTAGGCAGAAAATCCTTAACCGTCTCACTAACAACCAGATTCGGTCGGTTAACAAAACATTCAAACATGCTATCGGGAAAGAGGCTGCTTTCCTTTTTTTATTTCTTCCAGAAAAGCATCAACCATCTTCATCCCCTTTTCGGTGGCAATGCCACGGATATGGAGGAATGTAACTTCGCTGTAAATCTCGCTCAAAGAATAATCTTCGATGATGTCGGAGTAAATCAGCAAATCCATACTCATCAACATCGCTTCGTTGATGATTCTAAAATTGATGTCATCCCTGAATATTCCTTGTTCCATCCCTTTCTGAAAATAACGGAATGCTACTTCATCGCTTAACTTTTGCTTTTCGACGAGGAAATCCAACACAAGCGGATATTTACGTAAATCGCGTAAAAAAGCCGGGTTAATCGCACATAACTCATCTACTTTACGCATATAAAAAGCAAAGATTATTTCCAAAACATTTTCAGTTCTGGAAATAACCTCTGCCATGTAGTTACTCATCTCCTGCCAGTAGCATTTCATTACTTCTAACAAGAGTTGCTCTTTATCGCGGAAAAGTTCGTAAAGAGTACGCTTGGATATGGAAAGCGAAACTGCAATATCGTCCATTCTGACATTACGAACACCAGATTTGGTAAAAGCTAACGTAGCCGCTCCAACGATACGCTCTCTTAATTCTTCCTTATCCTGCTTGTTTCTCTTTACTGCCATGTATCAACGGATAATACCTAATTTAGATGTTTCTACAAATTCTATAATTCGGTTAATCTCCGGACTATTAGGTATCTGTTCGCGAATACGGATCAAAGCATCATGCTGTGATGTATTGGCTTTATACAGAATACGGTAAGCCTGCGCGATGTGTTTAATCAGGGTTTCCGACATACCTGCCTTTTCCAATACAATGGTGTTGATGCTATAAAACTCTATCGGTTCGTGAGCTGCCACAATGTAGGGAGGGATATCTTTTACAAAACGACAGCCGCCCTGCACTACTGAGTAGCTTCCCAAACGGGTATTTCCTTGCATCAGGACATTGGATGTTAAAATCGCGCAGTCTTGTACGATGCCATTTCCGGAAATCTGAGAGCCGTTTCCGATGATACATCTATTGCCTACTGTCACGTCATGCGACAAGCGGGCGCCGGTCATGATAAAGTTTCCGTTACCTACCGATGTTTCGTGGTCGGCATGAGTACCGCGAATAATTACAGCATTCTCACGAATCACATTATCGTTTCCGATACGAGCTATTGTTTCTTCACCCGTGTAAGCAAAATCTTGCGGGGTAGCAGCAATAACCGCACCTTGATATACCGTATTACCGTTACCCATACGTGTACCACTCATCAGGCTTGCGTATGGCATTATAACATTGTTATCGCCTATCTCGACATTTTTATCGATATAGGCAAACGGATGAACCGTAACGTTTTTCCCGAGTTTTGCAGACGGGTCAACATAAGCTAAAGGGCTAATCATAGACATAATATTTTAAGGTTAGATTATTCTCTGCCTCCGCCTAATGCACTATACAAAGACACTACAGCTTGCATACGCTGGAAGTTATCTGAAACTTCGGTCAACTGTGCACTCAGCAAATTCTGTTGTGCTGTCAGGATTTCCAGATACGTAGCGTCGCCGCTTTGGAACAGGGCTTTCGTATAAGTAACGGCTTTATCCAACTGGTCAACCTGTCCTCGGTCTTCCACCAATTTTTTATCTTGGGTGTCATAAAGGAACAAAGCGTTGCTTACTTCCTGTCCGGCTTCCAAAATGGTTTGCTGATAGTTCATTTGAGCAATCTTTTCTTCTGCCTTCGAAACCTTCAGGTTAGCTACCAACTGACCATTATTAAATATTGGCTGAGCCAGTGAAGCGATGGCGTTCAATATTACTTTTCCCGGATTGACAATTCCTGCTCCCGAACTGTTCGTCCATCCGGCAGTACCACTCAATGTAATGCTCGGATAGAAAGCTGCACGGGCTTGGTTCGTTGTATAGTATGCACTTGCCAATGTCATTTCGGCAACTTTAACGTCCGGACGGTTAGCCAACAACTGCAAAGGAACGCCCACGGTCAAATCTTCCGGCATTACCTGCTCGTCTAACGTTCCTCTGTCTACTTGTTGAGGAGCCTTAGCCAACAAAATGCACAAAGAGTTTTCGGTTTCGCGCACCTGACGTTTCAAATCCAACAGAGAAGCCTGTACCTGATGATAAGCAGCACGAGTCTGAGCAACGGCAGCTTCGGTCGTCATACCGGCTATTTTCATCGCTTCCATTGTACGAACATTTTCTTTATAAATGGCAACCGTTTCGGTTGTAATCTCAACCTGACGGTCAAGCATCAATAAAGAATAATATGTATTTGCTATACCGCAAATAATTTGCGAACGGACAGCCTGTTGTGAATACTGGCTTTGCAAATAAGCCGCACGCTGTCCGCGCTTGGCGTTAAGCAACTTTCCAAACAAATCAATTTCCCAGCTCGCAGCTACCGGCAACTGGTAGGTTTGGATTGGTTTCGCTTTATCAAAACTACTCAATGTTCCTTGCGGAGCAAGATTTATAGACGGCAAATAGGATAATTTTGCAGCCGTAAGCATTACTTTAGCCTCCTCTACACGCAAGATGGCAGCCTGCAAATCAACATTGTTTGCCAAACCTTCTTCTATCAGCGCTTGCAGTTTAGGGTCGCGGAATACTTCTTTCCACGGAAGATTTCCCATATTCACTGTATCGGCAACAGCTAATGTATCTGTATCCGATACCGGGTCTCGGTAGATGCCTGAAGCATCTACCGTTTCCGGACGATCGTATGATTTATAGATGTGGCAACTGCTCATCATGGCAGCCAGACACATCATTCCTATTATTTGTTTCTTCATTGACTTTATCTTTTATTAAGAGTATATTGTTCAATTTCTGATTCTATTTCACTTTCGTCCAAGCTATCCCATTCCATCGGTTTGAATTTCTCTTGCAACCATTGGAATACTACGAACAATATCGGAACAATGAAAATCTGGAAAATCATACCGATTAACATACCGCCGATAGCCGAAGCTCCCAATGTACGGTTACCGTGAGCGCCTACACCAAATGCAAACATCAACGGAAGCAAACCGATAATCATCGCCAAAGAAGTCATCAAAATCGGTCGCAAACGGGCAGAAGCTCCTAAGACAGCAGCCCAAGAGATACTCATACCTTGCTTACGACGGTCGAGCGCGAACTCTACAATCAAGATGGCATTCTTAGCCAACAGACCCATCAACATGATCAATGCAATCTGCATATAGATATCGTTTGACATCGTACCCAATATCATCTTCAATGCCGGAATGCTTCCTAAAGCAGAGAATCCGTTGACAAACAAGAAGCTACCCAACAATCCGCACGGGATAGAAAGCAATACCGCCAGCGGCAACAGGTAACTTTCGTACTGCGCACTTAACAGCAAGTAAACGAATACCAAACAGAGAACGAAAATAATTCCTGTGGTGTTAGTAGTCTGTGCCTCTTCACGTGCCATACCTCCCAACTCGTATCCGAAACCTGCCGGCAGATTCTGGCTGGCAACTTCAGAAATGGCCTGCAAAGCCTGACCGGATGAATAACCGGCAGCCGGAGAAACCATTACCTGAATAGAAGTATACAAGTTAAAACGGCTGATCACATCCGGACCGTAAATCTTCTTCATTGATACGAACTGCGAAATAGGAGCCATCTCACCATCACTTCCGCGTACCTTGATACGGTTCAATGATTCCATATTCTTCGTTGCATCGGGTTCTGCCTGAATCATTACACGATACATCTTACCGAAGCTGTTGAAGTTAGAAGCGTAAATACCTCCGAAATATCCCTGCATGGTTGTCAAGATATCGCTCGGACTGATACCTGCTTTCTTACAAGCTGCCGCATCAATATCCATCTGATATTGCGGGAAGCTCGGGTTGAAGTTCGTTGATGCAGAATTGATTTCTGGACGTTCCTGCAAAGCGGCAATGTAATCATTCACCACTTGGAAGAAGTGATCCAAGCTACCACCGGTTTTATCCTGCATATTCAACTCAATATCGGTTGAAATAGAATATCCCGGAATCATCGGAGGAGCGAAGAACAATACTTGCGCATCTTTAAACAACTTCTGAGAACGCATAAACAGCGATGCCACCACAATATCCGAACTTTGTTGGGTAGAACGTTCTTCCCAGTCTTTCAGTTTGATAATGATAGAGCCGTAAGAAGGTCCTTGTCCACTACCGATGAAGCTAAATCCGGAAATCACCGTACGCGACTGTACAGCCGGGTCAACAGCTATCAAGCTATCTACTTTTGCCAATACCTCACGGGCACGCTCTTGAGATGTACCGGGAGGCAATGTTACAGAGCCCATGATTGTTCCTGTATCTTCGTTCGGAACCATACCGGTCGGAGTAATGCTCATAAACACCACCAACAACGCAATGGCAGCACCAACCAGCCCCATAGACAACCATCTCTTATGGATAAAGAACACAACACGCTTCTTATATCCGCCCAAAAGATTTGTATATGACTTATTAAATGAAGCCTTGAATTTATCAGTAGTCATACCGGCAAAAGCCAAGATACTGATAATGATAAGCACAATACAAAGTACCGGATGTTCGCTAAAGCTAAAGAGTCCGAAAATCATACCCAAAATAGCAACAATCGTAAAGAGGATGACAATCTTCGGATTCATCCATTTACCAAGTGCATCCGTATAACGGGCTACCATTAATTTACGTGATTCCTTGTAAGCAGTTCCCATGCGCTCTTTCAGTGTAGCTTCCGAATTGTGAGGTTTCAAGAACAGGGCACACAATGCCGGAGAAAGCGTCAACGCATTCAAAGCAGAGAAACCGATGGCAATCGCCATAGTAAGACCAAACTGACGATAGAATGTACCGGCTGTACCGCTCATGAAACTTACCGGAATAAACACAGACATCATGACCAATGTAATAGAGACAATCGCTCCACCCAATTCGCTCATGGCATCAATAGAGGCCTCTTTCGTCGATTTATATCCCTGATCGAGTTTCGCATGGACACCCTCGACGACGACTATGGCATCGTCGACGACTATGGCAATCGCCAACACCATTGCAGACAAAGTCAACAAGTTGATACTAAATCCGATCAACTTCAGAGCAAAGAACGTAGCAATCAACGCAACCGGAATGGCAATAGCCGGAATCAATGTAGAACGCATATCCTGCAAGAAGATATACACCACAATAAACACCAAGATAAATGCTTCAATCAAAGTCTTTACTACCTCATGAATAGAAGCGAACAAGAAGTCGTTGGCGCTCTGAGCAATGTTTATACCCAATCCTTCAGGAAGATTCTTCTCATATTCGGCAAGCACCTTTTCCAAGTTTTGGATGGTTTCCGTCGCATTGGTTCCTGCCATCTGATAAATAATACAAGAAACCGCTTTATGTCCGTTTACCGTATTATTAAAGTTATAAGTCAAACGACCCAACTCCATTTCAGCAACATCCTTCAAGCGAAGAACTTCACCATCTGGCAATGATTTAATGACAATATCGCCAAACTCAACGGTACTTGACAAACGTCCTTTGTATCGGATGGTATACTGGAATGACTGATTACCACGTTCACCGAATTGTCCCGGAGCTGCTTCCACGTTCTGTTCAGCCAACACTCCCGTGATGTCGCTCGGTACCAACTTATATTGTGCCATCACATCCGGCTTCAACCAGATACGCATAGAGTAGTCCGTACCCATCACGTTTGCATCACCCACACCACTTACACGCTTGATTTCCGGAATCAAGTTAATACTTGCATAGTTTTCAAGGAACTCAATATTATACTTATCCTCTTTATCGTATACAGAGAATATCATCAACATAGAAGTCTGACGTTTCTGTGTGGTCACACCGACCTGAGTAACTTCGGCAGGCAACAAACCCTGCGCCTGAGTTACACGGTTCTGAACATTGACCTGAGCCATATCAGGGTCGGTTCCTTGATTAAAATATACTGTAATACGTGCCGAACCGTTATTGGTAGCGGTAGATTGCATGTACATCATGTTTTCCACACCGTTTATCTGGTCTTCCAACGGAGAGATTACAGAGTTCAATACAGCCTGCGCATTGGCACCTGTATAGGTCGCACTAACCGAAACGGTAGGCGGCGCAATGTCCGGATATTGAGTAATAGGCAGTGTGGCAAGACCTATTATACCCAAGATTACCAACAAAATAGAAATAACGGTTGATAATACCGGACGGTTAATAAATTTATCAAGTCTCATTCTATACTTTTATTATATAACGACATTACGTTTATCAATTAAAAGCCGTAGCCAAATTACCCTCTTTCTGGTCTTTCAAAGCCTGTTGATATTTGGCTTCCTTCTGCGCAGAGGTAATCGGAGTAATCTTCATACCGTCACTCAAACGTGTAACACCTTCGACGGCAATTTTATCGCCAGATTTCAATCCATCAAGAACAATGTAGTTTTTACCATCATTCAGGTTAGAAATACTGATTTCTGTATATTTAACAGTGCTATCCGGCTGTAAAACATAAACGAATTTCTTATCTTGGATATCAACAGTAGCCGACTGCGGAACCAGCAGAACATTTTCCATTGTATATGGGAACATCACGTTTGCTGTACCGCCGCTTCGCAATACATTTTGCTTATTCGGGAAAACAGCACGCATACTTACCGAACCGGTAGTCTGGTCGATAACTCCGCTCACTGCATCAATCCTTCCGCTTTCGTTATAAACACTTCCGTCTGACAACTCAAGCTGCACGGCGGGCATTTTCTCTAACTGTTCTTTCAATGTGCCTTCAGCTTTTGTCAACGCCAACAGTTCTTTCTCTGTCAATGAGAAATATACATACATGTCGCCAATCTGAGAAACTGTAGTCAGCGGTTCTGATACCGACGGGCTAACCAACGCACCGATACGGTAAGGGAATGTTCCGATTACACCGTCTGACGGGCTGGTAACCGTACAAAATCCCAAGTTTTGCTTAGCTGCCGTGTAAGAAGCCTCAGCCTGAGCCAAACTTGCCTTAGCGGTCAACAGGTTATTGACAGCCGTCTGATATTCGAAGTCACTGATAATTTTCTGTTCGTGCAACATTTTCTTATGCACTTCCGTCTCGCTTACAGTCTGCAAGTTAGCTTTTGCAGATTCTACACCCGCTGCGGCTTGGTCGTAAGCTGCCTGATACTGGGTGGGGTCGATTTGGAACAGAGCCTGTCCTTTGTGCACGGTAGCACCCTCATCTACACACAACTTTACGATAAAGCCTGATACTTGCGGACGAATTTCGATATCCTGTAACCCCTTGATGGTAGCTGGATACTTCGTTATCTGATTACTGGAAGTAGTTGTAACTTCCTGCACAGTAAACTCGTCATCACCCATTTTTCCGCTTTGTCCACTACAAGCAGTCAATGCCGATATGCCCAAAGCCATTAAAGCAATCCGACTTGAAGAAAAACTTCTGTTTCTTTTCACGTTCATATTCTTCTTATTTAATTAATTATAATGTTTCTACAATTCAATCTATGCCTAATTGTTACCTACCCAAACCGTCCGGTTCAAAGAGCATCAAACAAGTGAAAACTTTTTTGCTCCTTTCAGTTTTAGGTCGTGCAAATATAAGGAAAAATCATTCTCAAAACTATTTGATTTAACTAAGAATAACCATAAAATATACCAATTATTACATATAGTCCGATTAAACCGACCAATAGACAAATATTACCGACAAACTGCTTGTTTCTTTACTGTCCTTTTTCACCTTTATTAATAGAATCGTTAACGTTATCCTCCTAAAATTTAAATAGGCTCTTAAAAGGCGGTAATAAAAAAAATCTATGCTCGTACATTTGTGAACGTACGAGCATAGATTAAATAAAGAAGCTGTTGTTTTTTTAATGAAAAACTTTTGCTGTTATTTTTGCAAATCATCTTTCTTTTGTTCCTTCAGCAAATCCCGTATTTCTGTCAGCAACTGGATGTCTGCCGGAGGAGCAGGAGGAGTTTTTGCCGGAGCCTCTTTCTTCCGGTTCAATGAATTAATGCCTTTTACCAATAGGAACACTGCCACTGCAATAATAAGGAAATCAAAAGTTACTTGGATGAAATTACCATAATTAATGGCAACTTCCGGAGAAATCACGGTATCTCCTTCTACCACAGCTTGTTTTAAGACTAATTTCAAGTCAGTAAAACTAACGCCTCCTACCAATACGCCGACAGCAGGCATCACGATATCGCCCACGATGGACGACACGATTTTCCCGAAAGCCCCACCGATGATAACGCCGACTGCCATATCAACCACGTTACCACGCATGGCAAACTTTTTAAACTCTTCCAATGTTTTTTTCATCGCTTCTTTTTGTTTTATCCTTTAATAACGGTAATTAATTCAACAAGAGTAAGCAAGGATTGTTCACCGCTTTCCATATTTTTCAGCATAATCTTGCCTTCTTTCATCTCGTTTTCGCCCGCTATCGCCACAAACGGAACCGATTTAGCATTGGCATAGCTCATTTGTTTTTTCATCTTGGCTGAATCCGGATAAATTTCGGCACGTATGCCTGCCTCGCGTACTTTAAACAAGAACGGAAGTACATATTCGGCTTCCGCTTCGCCAAAGTTGACAAACAGCAGTTGGGTAGCATCGGCAGCTTCTTTGGGATATAAATCCAACTGGTTCAACACATCATAGATGCGGTCGGCACCAAACGAGATACCCACGCCCGACATGCCATCCATACCAAATACGCCTGTCAAATTGTCATACCGTCCGCCACCGCTGATACTTCCTATCTGCACATCAAGCGCTTTTACTTCGAAAATTGCACCCGTATAATAATTTAATCCGCGAGCCAAAGTCAAATCAAGTTCTACTTCAGCCTTCATTCCCAACTGAGCCACCCTGCTGAGAATAAATTCGCTTTCCTCAATTCCCTTCAGTCCGGTTTCACTGCCTGCCAATACAGTTTTCAGTGTTGCCAGCTTTTCTTCGTTCGAGCCACTCAATAATATAATAGGCTGCAACTTGTCGATGGCTTCTTGAGCAATACCTTTCGAAGCAAGTTCGGCATTCACATTATCAAGACCGATTTTATCTAATTTGTCGATGGCTACGGTTATATCCACTATCTTGTCTGCCTCACCGATAATTTCGGCTATTCCTGTCAGAATCTTGCGGTTGTTTATCTTCACACACACACGGATACCGAACTTAGCGAACACAGCATCAATCATTTGAACCAATTCGACTTCGTTCAACAAAGAGTTGCTTCCTACCACATCGGCATCACACTGGTAAAATTCACGGTAACGCCCTTTCTGCGGACGGTCGGCACGCCATACAGGCTGAATCTGGAATCGTTTGAAAGGAAAAGTAATTTCATCGCGGTGCATCACCACATAGCGGGCAAAAGGCACGGTAAGGTCGTAACGCAAACCTTTTTCGCAGAACTTGCTTGCCAGTTTCGCAGCATTACGGCTCAATAACTCTTCGTCGGTCAATCCCGAAAAATAATCGCCTGAATTTTGAATCTTAAATAATAATTTGTCACCTTCCTCCCCGTATTTTCCCATCAGTGTCGACAGGTTTTCCATCGCAGGAGTCTCTATCTGCTGAAAGCCATACAGATAGAACACGTCACGAATCGTATTAAATATATAGTTACGTTTCGCCATTTCGGCGGGAGAAAAGTCTCTTGTTCCTTTAGGTATGCTTGGTTTTGTTGCCATAATTGATTTTAACTTTTTGATTTTCCGCACAAAAGTACGCAGAAAAACGCGGATTCCGCAGATTCATGCCGATTTTTATTTATATTTATCGGTATAAATCTGCGGAATCCTGACACCCCTGAAAATCTTTCCGGTATTACTCGCGTCGGTTCATATAAATCATCACGTAATAAATCAGTGTTGCCAACGAGCCCAATGCAGCTACCACATACGTGTATGCAGCCGACTTCAAAGCATCCGCCGCCTGCTTGTGGCTGGCAGAATTTGTTATTCCGGCTGTGTTCAACCACACCAGCGCCCTACGGCTTGCGTCTATTTCGACCGGCAGTGTGATAAAGCTGAACAGCGTAGTCATGGCGAACAGACAAATACCTATCAGCAAAAGCTGAGGGAAAACATTCACCAAAACAATGCCTGCCAGCAGTACCCACGACACGATAGACGAAGAAAACTGAACCACAGGAACCAGTGCCGAACGCATCTGCAACGGAGCGTAGGCACGGGCGTGCTGAACGGCATGTCCGCACTCATGGGCGGCAACCGCAGCTGCTGCCACGCTGCAAGTGTTATATACATCGTCGCTCAGGTTCACCGTCTTGTTGGTCGGGTTGTAATGGTCGGTCAACATGCCCGGCGTACTAATCACCCTTACATCATAGATGCCATTGTCGCGCAGCATTTTTTCTGCCACCTCGCGTCCGGTCATTCCTGCCGCAACAGGTATTTTAGAATATCTTTCAAACTTGCTTTTCAAACTGGCTTGCACCAGATAACTAATCACGGCTATGCCGATAAATACAATCCAAATAAACATAATTTCTATCTTTTTACTATGACATTTTACTATGTGCCTGCTCCCGTTCTGAGAGGCTGTTCTGATGCCCGAAAACACTACCCATAGGACTGACCAATTCTATGGGTAGAACTGTGTAACACTACCGCATGAAACAGGCAACACTAACGGTAGCGTTTTTACATGATAAATCCAACAAATATTTTGCCAAATATATCGGATTTCACAGCCAAAGGCATAGAATAGCCGCATTTTTTATTTATTTTTGGGAATTGTATGCTGCAATGTGTCATAATAACTGCTTTTTCTCGCCGGCTTTAAGAGATATTGAATTTCTTTTTCCATTGAAGCTGATGCGCGTTTTTCCACCTTTCCGAGAGAAAACAGCCAATGAAACGACCTTCCCGTCTTTCCACGCCATGTCGACCACAAAGCCTCCCCGTGCACAGATTCCTTTTACGCTACCGTCTTTCCACTGCGCCGGCAAAGCCGGAAGCAGGATGATTTCATCGGCTGTCGACTGCATCAACATTTCGACCACTCCGGCACAACCTCCGAAATTACCATCAATCTGAAAAGGAGAATGGGCATCCAGCAGATTAGGATACGTGCCTCCGCCCCGGCGTGCGTCTTTCCCCTGATAACCGTCGGGGCTGACGTAGCGCAGCAGTTTGCGGTAGATGTGGTAGGCATTCTTGCTGTCGTGCAGGCGTGCATACAGATTTACACGCCATCCGGTGCTCCACCCTGTCGTTTCGTCTCCTTTTATTTCGAGCGTGCGGGCACAAGCGCGGGCAAGTTCGGGCGTATCGGCAATGGAAAGGTGATGTCCCGGATAAAGTCCGACAAGGTGGGACTGGTGACGGTGTTTCGGGTCTTCGTCTTTCCAGTCATGGAACCACTCCTGCAAGTTTCCGTTTTTCCCTACGCGGTAAGGCAAGAGTTTGCTGAGCGTTTGTTTTGCATGTTTTCTGAAATCCTTATCCACACCTAAGGCTTCTGCCGCATGAATCGCATCAATCAGGCATTCGCGCGTCAAAGCAAGGTCGGACGCACTGCCGTACAAAGTGGCTCCTACATACCCATCGGGGGTTACGAATTTATTTTCAGGAGATGTTCCGGGCGAAGTCATCAGGTAGCCGTCTTTTTCAACCAGCCACCCCATGCAGAACTCGGCGGCTCCTTTCAGCATCGGATAGGCATCTTTCAGAAAATCTTTATCCTGCGTAAATGAATAATGTTCCCAAATATGCGTAGAAAGCCATGCGCCTCCCATTGTCCAACAAGCCCAAGAGGGGTCTCCGTCGCGCAAACCTACGGGACATGTCATCGCCCATATATCCGTATTATGCGCCAGACACCATCCTTTATCTACACCATAATAAGCTTTAGCCGTTTCTTTTCCCGTCCGGCTCAGGTTGCCGATGAAATCCATCAGCGGACGGTGCATTTCGCTAAGGTTGGTAGTTTCGGCAGCCCAATAGTTTTCTTCCAGATTGATATTGGTAGTATAGTTGCAACTCCACGGCGGCAGTATTTTTTCATTCCACAGACCTTGCAGGTTAGCAGGAACGCCCGGCGTACGCGAAGACGATATCAGCAAGTAACGTCCGTACTGGAAATAAAGTGCCTCCAGCTCCGGATTATGTTGCAAGCTATCGGTATACAGGCGCAACTGCTCATCGGTAGTCAGGGTAGCTATGTCGGGAGCAGTCTCTCCCAAGTCCAGCGAAACACGGTCGAAAAACTGTTTATAATCTGCCACGTGCGAGCGGCGGAGCTCATCGTAAGTCTTTGCCATCGCCTGCTTCATCCGCCTTGCCACGATATGCTGATAATCACGCCCTTCTTTCACCGGGTCTTTATCAAAGCCATTAAAACTGGTGGCATTGGCTATCAATATCAAGGCTTCACTGCAATCTTTAATTTTCAGTTCACCGGAAGGATGGCTTTCAACACACGCCGGCGGAGCAATTACTTTTATAATGGTCTTAAAGTGTATCCCTCTGTCGGGGTCGTACAGATGTTTTTCTTTTACACCGTCATAATACACAGGATAAGAGTGATAAGCCGCATAGCCTTCTGCCGAAATCGCATGATCGCCCGACACTGCGGAGTGAGGCAACGGCGAATCAAACGAAAGTACGGCGTTAATGCCTTTATCAGATTCAGACTTGAGGCGAATAACAATCACCGAATCGGGAGCAGATGCAAAATAATCGGTAGTAAACAGTTTGCCACCACGCCGGTAAGCAGTTTGCGAAGTAGCATTACCGATATCCAACAGCCGTTGATACGAAGTAACGTCTGCCTCACGGTCAAGATAATTAATGGTTAATGTTCCAAGCGGTTGGTAATTTTCGCTGTAATGTCCCTGTACCCTGCGATATTCGCTATCGGCAGCCCGGTAATCTTCTTTATCCAGCAAAGCCCGGATATCTGGAATGGCTTTGTAGGCATCGGGCGTAGTAACGGATTTGTCAGGTTCACCCGTCCACAACGTTAGGTCGTTCAGTGAAATCCGGTCTTTATCTGTTCCGCCATACACCACGGCTCCCAACGTTCCATTACCTATCACCAACGCCTCTTCAAAATATTCCGCCGGACGGTTATAACGCAAAGTCAAATTGTCTTGTCCTTCATCTGCTGTTACCGGAAGCACTCTTCCCAAACACACAAGTGCCCCCATCATTCCCCACCGGCATATTTTTGCCAACAAATATTGTCCGTTTTTCATATCGCTTCTTATGTCTTTTAAATAAATTATAAGGTTATAAGAAACTGTTTTGAATTTCTCCAAAAAGTTTTCTTGGCTTGATGTATTCATTTTTCGTGTGTGCTTTAGGCGATTTTTTGGTTCTTTCCGCTTCTGTCCTTCGCCAGATAGCCCGCTATCTTCCTCTTCACACAAGTGAAAATGACTCAAAAACTCATTCCAAATCATCGCACGACAAATTCAATACAGTTTCTAAATCGTCCGCAAGATAGAAAAATATATCGGATTACGACGAAAGAATATGCGGCAACATTCAGATTTTATCCGCATGTTAGCGGTTTTTTGCTAACTTTGTCGCCGTTAAAGACAGCTTGCTTATGATAGTTTGTATAGCCGAAAAGCCCAGCGTGGCACGCGACATAGCCGAAGTACTCGGCGCAAGAAACCGAAAAGACGGTTACATAGAAGGAAACGGATACCAAGTAACTTGGACATTCGGACATCTTTGCACTCTGAAAGAACCGCATGAATATACGCCGGCTTGGAAGGCATGGTCATTGGGAAGCCTGCCTATGATACCGCCCCGCTTCGGCATCAAACTCATTAATGATACGGGTATCGAAAAACAGTTTCACATCATCGAAGGACTGATGCAGCAGGCTGACCTGATTATAAACTGCGGCGATGCCGGACAAGAAGGTGAACTTATCCAGCGATGGGTTATGCAGAAAGCGGGAGCCAAATGTCCGGTAAAACGGTTGTGGATTTCCTCGCTCACGGAAGAAGCCATCCGGGAGGGATTTGCAAACCTGAAAGACCAGTCGGACTTCCAACCGCTATACGAGGCGGGGTTGAGCCGTGCCATCGGCGACTGGACGCTGGGAATGAATGCCACCCGGCTTTATACTTTAAAATACGGACAGAACAAGCAGATTCTTTCCATAGGGCGCGTACAGACACCTACGCTGGCTCTGATTGTAAAACGTCAGCAGGAAATAGAACACTTTGTCCCGAAACAATATTGGGAACTAAAGACCATTTACCGCGACACACTGTTTGCTGCCATCGTCCGGAAGAGCGATGAAGAATTAGCGGAAGAGGCTGAAAAGGAGAAAGAAAATCCGAACGCGAAAAAGAAAACCGCGGCAAAAGAAGATACCAACCGGGGGATTCCGCCCATTACAGACGAACAGACGGGACGCGCCCTGCTGGAACGCATCAAAGACAAACCGTTTACGATTACCGACATTACATCGAAAAAAGGTTCGGAAGCCCCTCCCCGATTATTCGACCTGACGTCATTGCAGGTAGAATGTAACAAGAAGTTCAGCTACTCGGCGGACATGACGCTGCAACTCATCCAGTCGCTATACGAAAAGAAAGTGGCAACTTATCCGCGCGTCGACACGACATTCCTGAGCGATGACATTTACCCCAAATGTCCGAAAATATTAGAGGGCATCAGAGATTATGCTGTCTACACTGCGCCTATCCTCGGAAAACCGCTGCTGAAATCGAAAAAAGTGTTCGACAACTCCAAAGTAACCGACCACCATGCCATTATTCCTACGGGAGTAAATCCGCAAGGACTGACCGACATGGAACGGCGCGTATTCGACCTGATAGCCCGCCGTTTCATCGCTGTATTCTATCCTGACTGCAAATTTTCGACAACCACCGTTACGGGAGTGGCAGAAGAAATAGAATTCAAAGCAACCGGCAAACAAATCCTTGATGCGGGATGGCGTGTTATTTTCGCCAAAGAGCCTCAGTCCGACGAGAATAAAGAAAACGAAGAAGAAAGCGTTTTGCCTGCTTTTACAAAAGGAGAAAGCGGACCTCACCAACCGCAACTTAACGAGAAATGGACACAACCGCCACGCCCATACACTGAAGCCACGCTGCTGCGCGCCATGGAAACGGCCGGAAAACTGGTAGACAACGATGAGCTGCGCGACGCACTGAAAGAAAACGGGATAGGACGACCCTCTACACGTGCCGCCATCATCGAAACGCTTTTCAAACGTCACTACATACGTAAGGAACGGAAAAACCTGATTGCTACTCCCACAGGAGTAGAACTGATACAACTCATCCATGAAGAGCTGTTGAAATCGGCAGAACTGACGGGCATCTGGGAAAAGAAATTGCGAGAAATAGAACGCCGGAGTTATGATGCCGGCACATTCCTCGCCGAACTGAAACAAATGGTTACGGACATCGTTTACAGTGTGCTGCGCGACAATACCAACCGCCGTGTAACCGTTGCACCCGAAGATGCTGCCGCCCCGGTAAAGAAAGCGGCTCGCAGGAAAGATGCTTCCGCCGACAAACCTGCCCCGACAAAACCGAGAGCTCCGCGCAAACGCAAAGTAGCAGATACGCCTCCGCCGCCACTGCCCGAAGGAGACGCCATGTTAGGCCGTGCCTGCCCCGTTTGCGGCAAAGGAATCATCATAAAAGGAAAAACGGCTTACGGCTGCTCGGAATGGAAAAACGGCTGTACATTCCGTAAGCCTTTTTAAAGGTTTCCATCTGCCTCATTATCAGCGCCAAAATTCTACCCATAGAAAGAGGGAACACATGCGGATAGACTTATGAGTTTATGGGCTTGTTTTAACCAACACATGCGGATAAACTCATAAGCCCTCCCAAAAGGCCGAAATCCGGTTATCTACGGAACGATTTGGGCGAACTGTTCCAGATGTTCGTCAACGTAACGAGCCACCTGTTCCGTCACCTCCTCTTCCATATCCATAAACGATTCTTCCAAATCATCGAAAGCCTCATACTGCTCATACATCGCCATAAACTCCTCATCGGTACGCTCACGCTCCAAATCCTCTTTGTTAGCCTCGTATATCTTCTGCGCCTCGTAAACCAATTTCGAAAAATTCTTGGCTCCGAAAATACGCATCGCTTTAGCAAAAGGATTACCGAAAATATAAGGCGCATAACCGTTTTGGATAAGCTGGACAAATCCTCCCTCAAGCACCTCTTCACGGAAAAAGTGGTATCCCAGCAAGGTATGCTGATAACCGTTAAGCAGCGGCATGGTCTCGGCATCCGGCACGCCGCCCGTCACTTCAAGATACTTGTCGATAAATACTTGTAAAAAACCATCCATGCCTTCCGCCGCTCCCTTGCGCAAAGCCTCATCTGTTACTTCAATTTTAGTCACATCCATTATACCTAATTATTATTACCTACATATAGGTAGTCGTTTTAAAAATTCTTACAGGCAAAGGTAAAGCAAAAATATTATAAAAAGAAAAGAAAAAGTTTGCTATCACCCGTTGTAGAACAAAATAAAACGACTAACTTTGCGTGCGGATTAAGGAAGAATTTCTTTAATCGAGTGGTTTACGAATACCTATTTTTTATTACCAACTAATAAAAACGTAAAGAATATGATTTATTCACACGAAGTTGAACACATGTGTTGTGTCGCAAAAGGACCTAATCACGGTCCGGCTCCAATTCCTGAAGAAGGAAAATGGATTCAAGCAAAAGAAATCAAAGACATCTCAGGTTTAACACACGGTGTGGGATGGTGCGCACCCCAACAAGGCGCATGTAAACTGACACTGAACGTTAAAGAAGGTGTTATTGAAGAATGCTTGGTAGAAACAATCGGATGCTCAGGTATGACTCACTCAGCAGCAATGGCTTCTGAAATCCTGCCGGGCAAAACGATCTTGGAAGCAATGAATACCGACTTGGTTTGCGACGCTATCAATACTGCTATGCGTGAACTGTTCCTGCAAATCGTTTACGGCCGTACGCAGTCAGCTTTCTCAGAAGGCGGATTGATGATCGGTGCCGGACTGGAAGACTTGGGTAAAGGTCTCCGCAGCCAGACAGGTACACTGTACGGAACAAAAGCTAAAGGAACTCGTTACCTCGAACTGACCGAAGGTTACATCACTCGCATGGCTTTGGATAAAGATAACCAAGTAATCGGTTATGAATATGTTCACATGGGCAAATTCATGGAACAAATCAAGAAGGGTGTAGATGCTAACGAAGCACTGAAAGCTGTAACCGGTACATACGGACGCTTCAAACCCGAACAAGGAGCAGTTAAATATATTGACCCACGTAAAGAATAATAGGAGGACACAGATTATGATTAGACCAGTACAATTTGAGAGTCAAGACCGCCGTATGAAGCAAATTCTTGCTGCATTGAACGAAAACGGCATCAAAGACATTGAAGAAGCTAATGCAATCTGTGACGCAGCAGGTCTCGACCCGTATCTGACTTGTCAGGAAACTCAGGGTATCTGCTTCGAAAACGCAAAATGGGCTTACGTAGTAGGTTGCGCCATCGCACTGAAAAAAGGTTGCAAAAACGCTGCTGACGCTGCCGAAGCTATCGGTATCGGTTTGCAGGCATTCTGTATTCCAGGTTCAGTAGCCGATGACCGTAAAGTAGGTTTGGGTCACGGAAACTTGGCTGCACGTTTGCTGCGCGAAGAAACTCAATGTTTCGCATTCTTGGCAGGTCACGAATCATTCGCTGCTGCTGAAGGTGCCATCAAAATTGCTGAAATGGCAAACAAAGTACGTAAAAACCCGTTGCGCTGCATCCTGAACGGTTTGGGAAAAGACGCTGCGATGATTATCTCTCGTATCAACGGCTTTACTTACGTTCAGACTAAGTTCGATTACTTCACCGGTAACCTGAACATCGTAAAAGAAACTCCGTACTCAGACGGTCCGCGTGCAAAAGTAAAATGCTACGGTGCTGACGACGTTCGTGAAGGTGTAGCCATCATGTGGCACGAAAATGTAGACGTATCCATCACTGGTAACTCTACTAACCCGACTCGCTTCCAGCATCCGGTAGCCGGAACATACAAGAAAGAACGTGTTCTTGCCGGTAAACCTTACTTCTCAGTAGCATCAGGTGGTGGTACAGGCCGTACACTTCACCCGGACAACATGGCAGCCGGTCCTGCTTCTTACGGTATGACCGACACTATGGGTCGTATGCACTCAGACGCTCAGTTCGCAGGTTCTTCATCAGTTCCCGCACACGTAGAAATGATGGGATTCCTCGGTATCGGTAACAACCCGATGGTAGGATGTACTGTAGCTTGCGCTGTAAATGTGGCTTTGGCTCTGAATAAGTAATATATACTTAAAACAGCATAATAAATCCCTGTAACTCTTTGAGTTATGGGGATTTTTGTTTTTTTACCTATCCCCTATTCTGATAGGGACATTATTCGGATGTATCCGAGACCTAGTAAATTCTATCCGTAGAACTGATAAATCCTACGGATAGAACAGAAGCATTCATCCGCATGAATATAGAGATACTAACAATAGCATTTTTAGTGTATCACCAAAACTTCCCCTCTAAGAAATCTCCAATTCAATTAAAACACGTATAATCAAACCTCCTTATTATTATTCCATCGTCTTCCAAATCTTCTTATACACTGCATAGTAAGGCAATTGCAACACCGGTAGTGTCCGTCTGCTTCCGCAACGCTTGCAGGGCATAGGTACTGAATAGACCATTGCGCCATATTCTATGTCTGGTGCCAAAAAAACTTTCTTGCACTTGGTGCAAATGAATAAAGTTGTTCCGCGTATCATAGTTATTATTGTTCAAGTCCATTTTGTTGAATCATCGCATTGTTTTCAGTCATCTCCGTCTTCCAATCGCCAACAAGCAGCCTGTGCTTCTGTATGTCCTTGCTTCGCCGCTTCCTTATACCAGCGAACGGCCTTTTGCAAGTCCGGCTGGATGCCTTCACCCTGTTCATACATACGCCCCAATGCAAACTGTGCCTCGGGTACATGAGAGGTACGTGCGGCAAACAGATAGCATTGACGGGCTTCTTGCAGATTCCGTTCCACTCCTCTGCCCTCATGATATATCTTACCCAGGTCATACCATGCTTCTCTGTGTCCATGTGCGATACACTTTCTGTACCATTCCATCAAAGTGGAAGCGTCCAGCTTCACCCAGCCTTCATCCAACAGACGTTTCGCTTCCTGATATACGTTTTCATTTCCCGCTTCCCAAGCATTCAGGTAGCATTCCCAAAGCTTTTGCAAATCTTGTTCACCTTTGCCCACCTCATAAAGCAAAGCCAACTGTTGCCAGGTATCGAATCCCTCGCGCGGTTCATACACCTTCAACCGCCTGCAAGCGACCTGTGCCTCCGTATGTCCTTGATTCGCCGCTTCCTTATACCAGCGGATGGCCTTTTGCAAGTCCGGTTGGATGCCTTCACCCTGTTCATACATACGCCCCAATGCAAACTGTGCCTCGGGTACATGAGAGGTACGTGCGGCAAACAGATAGCATTGACGGGCTTCTTGCAGATTCCGTTCCACTCCTCTGCCCTCATGGTATATCTTGCCCAAGTCATACCATACTTCTTTATGCCCTCGTTCGATACACTTCCTGTACCATGCCATCAGGGTGGAAGCGTCCGGATTCGCCAGACCTTCATCCACCAGGCGCTTCGCTTCCTGGTACGCGTTTTCGTCCCCCGCTTCCCAGGCATTCACGTAACATTCCCAGGCCTTTTGCAAGTTTTGTTCACTCTTGCGCGCCTCATAAAGCGCGGCCAAACGTAGCCAGGCTTCTACCATATTCTGTTGTGCCGCCTGCTGGTAGAAAGTGGCCGCCGTATGGAAATACCGCTCCTTTCCGGTACTTTCATAAACAATGCCCAAACGCAGCTGCGCTTCCGCATATCCATGCAAGGCTGCTTTCCAACACCAACGCAACGCCTTGAACGTGTTCTGCTCCACTCCTTGGCCTTGTTCATACAGGCAAGCTATGGCATATTCGCTCGCCGCACAACCCGACATGGCCGCTTTCAGATGCCATGCGAACGCTTTTTCCGGATTCTTTTCAATCACGTCTCCGACGCAATACATGTTCCCCAAACCACACATGGCTTCCGGCAAACCCTGTTCAGCTGCTTGGGCCATCCATTGGTAAGCCGTGCCCTCCGTGTAGCAAAAGGGTGGGTTTTGCAGATATTTGGGTACGGGAGGCCTGTGACGTAGCAATCTACCCACTTGATACTGTGCCTGGACATGCCCGCGTTTGGCCGCTTTCATTAACCAATAAAAAGCGACATCAGAACCATGAAAGCTGTCATCCAGATACTCCATCCCGATGCGGTATTGCCCGTCGGGCGTATCTTGCCCCATATACGAATTTGAGCCCTGCTTTCCCCAGATATCCTTGTACATTGCGTAATCACGTAATTGTCGTTCCAACGGCTTATCCGGATTTATTGAATCAACAAAAAAATCGAACTTCATCGGCAGGGTGCGTATGCTTCCGCAACGTTCGCAAGGCATGGGCACCGAAAAAGCCATTGCGCCATATTCTATGTCTGGTGCCAAAAAAACTTTCTTGCACTGGGTGCAAATGAATAAAGTTGTTCCGCGTGTCATGACTTATTGTTGTTTTAAGTTCACTTTTCTGAGTTATCTCACTTCATTAGACATACCCATATTCATCGGATGTACCCGTCAGCTCAGCCCAACGTGTGAGGACAAGTTTGGCGTAAAGGTGTGGGAACAGGCCATAACATCCCAAGGCATAACCCTCGTTCACCTCAACCAGCAAGGTCTCCCCGCTTGAAGTCACCCCGAAATCAATGCCATACGCATTAGGCGCAGTTATATAATCTTTGATGGCACATTCAATCACGTTCGGGTCATAATGCACTTTCCAATCGCCTTTATAAGGTCGAACATCAAGTATCTTTCCATATCTGACAAACACTCTCCATTCTGCAATAAAATCAACAGGTTCGCTGCACAACACCTCGTAATTATTATCACAGCATCCGCAACCCACCAAATTGTGAATACTATTAATAACCCTACCTGACAACCTTTTCCCTTCAACTGATTTGACAAATACTGGCCACGCTGTAGGAGTATTCGCTATCTCATTAATGGTCGATTTCCAAATCTTCCTTCCGAGATATTTTCTTAATTCTTCTGGATAGTTTATAGCAAAGCAGGCAATCCCGAAATCCTGCAATCTTCTCCGAATCATTCCGATGCCGCTGACGATGACTTCTTCCTTACAGTGATTATTCGCCATTAGCTCTTCGTATCTTTGGAAGAAGATGCACTCGTAGCCCATCTCCCGCAAACCAACAAATGCCGTAAACGCATTGGTATTACAAGGGTAGCCGGTAGAATCACAGTGTATAAAGGCTCTCATTGTTGTTGTTTTATTTTAAAGTTTTCATCAACAAATTCCTGTCCGATATGCCATCTTGGTATATAACTTAATTCTCCTCTTTGATAACACTTGTAACGAGAAACTGTAGCTCCATCGGCAGGGTACGTATGCTCCCGCAACGTTCGCAAGGCATGGGTACCGAAAAAAACATTGCGCCATATTCTATGTCTGGTGCCAAAAAAACTTTCTTGCACTTGGTGTAAATGAATAAAATTGTTCCATGTATCATAACTTATTCTGTTTGTTTATTACAAGCCACTACCTTTGCTTCTTCTTTGGACGAGGGGACTGGGCTCGCCGTAAAACCTATCGGACGTTTTTCCTCTTTCCCGCTCAATTCGTTTTGCAACAAATCGCACATATCGTCTACGGCATGTTTCACATCCGCAAAGTAGTCATAGAAAAGCGAAAGCAGCATCTTGCGATTGGCAAAGTAAAAATGTGCGTCAACAATTAACACGTCACCGAATGCCTTTAGTGTCGACAAACGTTCCTCGTCTGTATTGACTTTATCCGCAATAAAGGTCTTGCGCGGCAAATCCAGCTTTTCGTACATTTCATCCTTCATCCGGAACGAAATGTCACACCGAGGATATTCCCCTTCCAAGTCGAACTCCACATTATAATAATAGTCCTCAAACAGCACCTGTATCATACCGTCTTTCACCTCCGCCTGTATGCCTTCCGTGGTCAGATAATCCACCACCACCTTGCGCATCCGGCTAACGTCATAACGGAAAAACAGCCGTTTCCAAAAAGAAGTTATCGCCTTGTTCATATCACTGCTGAGTTTAGTTGATTAATACCTATTCCGCTGGCTGCGGTAAGCATACGAAACCTTCCAACGGTCCAGTTCCAATGCCCGCACACACAATTGAGGGTGCGAATAAAAAATACACTGATACTCTTGTTGTATCCGGTTCCAAAGCGAAGAGTGCTTCAGTGCCTCATACGCTTTTCCTTGTTCCACCAGACAGTCCGGCTGGCGGGAGTCTTCTTTCATTCCTGATGCCAACTTTATCAACACCGACTGATAGGTTTCTTCACCAACAACTGCTGCCCCACAACGGTCGGCGGACAATTCGCTTTTCCTGTTCCAGTATTGCAAAGCCAAATAAAGCGGCGAGAACATCATCCAAGGTATCAAGCCTAAAAACACGCCCATCTCTTTCAGCGTCTCATATATGGTGAGATACAACGTATGGCGGCACAAAATATGACCACACTCATGGGCGATAACTCCCTTCAATTCCTCCTTGCTCATCCGCTCCACCAAACTGCTGGATAAGGCGATGAACGTACGGGTCTCACCGTAAGTATAAGCGTTCATCATGGGGTCGTTATACACATACAGTTCCGGTTCCATGATGCCGATTTTAACCGTCACCTCTTTAAAAATAGCATAGATGTCCGGAAAATTCCTTGAAGTGACTTTAATCATATTCGCCAGATTCTCTCCTCGGTATTGGGCTTCATAGCCCAACTTCATGAATTTACGAACTAATTCCCCACAGCCCGGCACACTCTTTATCAACCGTATTGCCTTCGCATCTTCAGGATGCATAATGTCTTGCGCCCTCATAACCTATCCTCCTTTCTTCCATTAACCGCAAGCGCATACACGACACTTGTATCACGCAGGGAATCGTCACCCGGTAAGCCGGCGAAGCCAAATCGAAAGCCGCCCAACCTAAAGTGACTGCCCAGCCAATTGGACCGCCGAAAATACCGAACGTCTTATTCAGCAGATTTCCGCCAAGCATCAATACCCCCCTACCCAGCAACATCTTCGAAATCATCTGCGCTACATAAAGCGCAATCCGGGTAAACAACACGCCCCCTTTCCGTATCGCTATCTGAAGGGCGAACACCACCATGAACTTCTGCGGATGCTTCTCGCCAATGCCCAATTGTTCCGCCATCTGCCGCAACTCTTCTTCTGGCATACGCCTTACCGTTTCCATACAGACCTTTTCCAACAAGCGTCTCTCTATCTCTGCGGTCTCGTCTAAGTCGGAGAACCAGACTTCCATCTTTCGGCATACATCCTGCAATATTTCCCGATAGCACACACCTCCCTTGCGGAACACATTCACTATCGTATTGCCGCCAAAGCGTTGCAACTCGTTGGCAATCTTTTGCCACATACAGGGTAGACGGTCGGGATAATACTGCAAGTAAGCATCCGTATTTGTCAACTGTTCCGACAAACGCACATTCCCGTCCTTATCGGATGTCATCATATCGACCAACGTCTTCAAATCTTCACTTTTGCATGACGCTAAAAACTGCAAGTCCCTGTCTTCTTTCATATCCTCAATTTTATAGGTTTGATAATGCAAAGGAAAGCAGAGACTAAGACAAAAATTGTCCGACAGGAAAAGATTTTTATGAATTTTCTTGTTGCATTTTGCGTAGTTGCTTAATATAATCCAGTTCATGCCGAATTAATTTAGATTGATCACCTAGTTCTATCAAATTCTTCAGCAACTTCTCCGCCTCATCCAAATGATGCATATCCGTGAGAACATGTGCACGTCTACGGAACAAGAAACAATAATAATGAAAGATTTCCTCCGGAAGTTCTTCTTCCTTCAAGGCATCCAATCGCTTCAACTCATCATCTATCTCCTGCATGGCACGGGGATCTTTAATATTAACCAAACAATTGACATATTCACAACTGTATGTAACATTATCCAAGGGCCAAACAAAACTCAGATAATAATAGGCTTTCTGATACAGCTTCATTTCGTCATAGCAGAAACCTATCAAGTAACAGCAATGATAAAACACATCCAATCCTTCATCCGAAAGAGTATCATCGAAAAACTTTTCCTTCAACAGATAAAAAGCATTTTCCAAATACAGCAGAGCGTCCCAATAGCGTTTCTCGTTGAAAGCTTCGTGCCCCCATGAATAATTCCATCCGACTTCGGGAGCGATTTTAGCAATCAAAGCCGTTTCGTCCGCATCCAGTTCTTTTCCTTTCGCATATTTCTCAGCCACTTTTTCCACTTTCTTTTCGAACTCAGCAATCCGCTTTTGCGGATCTGTCAAGTCGTATGCAAACAGAATAGAACAGGTTTCCGGCTGGTTTCGAGTAGCCGAGAAAGAAACGTCACCTTCCTCTGTCGAAATCGTCCGCATGATAGAAGCACGGATAAACCGGGTCTGTTCATCGCCACCGTTCTCTTTTAAATGGATAAGCACGGTTTCCTCTGTTTCTTCATTCCGGGTATAAGAAACGCACAGGGTCACCTGGTTATAAAACATTTCGGGATGCTTTTCATCCGCCATCGCCTTACACAAGTCAAAGTTCCAAATATCATCCGGTTGGATGATTTCTTTCCCTATCTGACCGTCACTTCGTGTATAAACCACATACAGGCTAAGAAGGCCTTCTTTCCGGACATCGAATATCCGGTTGAGCACCGTGCCCAATATCACGGTATGTTCTCTGTTTACCCGGAATTGGAACCCTTCCTTCTGATTTTGGAATTCCAATTCCTCAGACAAATACGTACCAGTTTTCAAGGCTTCTTTAATCAAAAAAGAGGTAGCAAGTTCTTCACCACGCTCTTTCACGTACCTCTTATCTTCTCGTGGGAATGGTAAGAGATTTGATAGGTGGTCGGTTAGTTTGCTCATAGGTATTATTTTACTTAAAGTTTTATCTATACCATTTGTAATAGCTTTTATATTAAATATTAATACATAATAAGTCTACTCACCCATTTGTTTCATCACATCATTTGCGTCTTTTTCGGCTTTATATATTTCTTCCTTATTTATAATATTCAACTTTGAAGAATCTGACTTTAACACTAATTTGACTTTACACATATTATACAATACGCCAACGATTAAAACCATATTTTCTATAATAAGCTGTTCGCCAGAAGATAGATTTAGCCAATTTACATACTTTTCATTATACGACTCAATAATATTGAGCATCTTATCTAACTGTTTTAAATATAGTGAACGCATTTTTAACAATGTAGCATTGTATCTTTCCGCCGTTCTTTGTAAATCTGAAAGATGGTTACATATTTTATTAATATCTTGTTCATTAGATAACATCTGTTTCCATGCATCATCCGCCTTATCTGATAATTTAGAACCAGTAAAACTAAATATAGCTCCTCCTATCAATAAACCTACACCTAATGCCGCAGCACCTAAAATCATGGAGCCCAAAGCTATTCCACCACCTCCCGATGCTAATGAACCGCCACCAAGAGCAGCAAGAGTCGCTTTTATTGCGGCAGCTCCACCTAAAGTTGCAATTGGAGTTCCTGTTGAGGCTGTTCCAAGAGCCATAACAGCAGCCGTAGTTGCACCTGATGCGGCAAAACCACCAGCTGTGCCTAAAGCAGCTCCTCCTAAACCTCCAATAAGAACACTTGCTCCGACAGATACTCTTTTGATTTCTTCATTATCAAACTTAGAAATTGTCACATTACCTAAGTTTATTTCTGCAAATTCAGGACGATTTTTAATCCGTTCAAACAAATCAGAGAATTGTTGAAACTCAGAAAGAACTTTCATTTCATTCTCACCCAAGATATCCATAGCTCTACACGCGCTTTTATTCATTCTCTCAAGTCGTGCATTATTCGCATCGTTCCTTTTTTGAGCCGCTTTTAATTTATCATTAGCGCGTTTCATTTTCACACTACCATGAATTCCTAATCCTATCCCTGTTGCACTTGCGACTGCAGCAGCAATCCCTAAAATCAATGGTAATGGCATAGTTATTCTCCTTTCTCTACTAAATTGACCAATGACATATAAGCAGCCACATAAGCATCTTCCAAATTGATAGCTTGCTCTATAAAAGCTTTGTCAAATTCAAATGCATCAGCCAATTGTTGTACCAATGTCTTTTCTTCAGCGGCATAATTTCTATCAGCAAATGCCAATGCCAACAACTCTAAAAAGACAATCCGTTTTGTTTGAGGTGTCGAATTCATTGCAAAATCCTTTATAATATTATTAACATCACCTTGTTTGTCAAGGTTGCAAATAGGAATCTGCATTTCATTAGCATAAGCAGACAAAATCTGCTTTTCAGATTCTTCAACAACGCCATCAGCCTTTATTACAGCCACAGCAAGTTTCATAAAATTATCCTTTTCTGTAGGATTGAGTGAATTTAAAAACATAGTTCTTTATTTTTTAATTTGTTACATATTTCGTAATTGAGTTTGTAAAACTCTTCTCTCGTGTATTCTTTTTTAAAGAATTGCTCATAACAGTCATCTACTCTACAAAACAAAGGTCTATCTTTATAAATACTACAAAGATTCCCTTTTAAATATTTGCAAGTTCCATCACCTCTATCCAAATCGGCATAGATTGATATTCCTTTCAGATGCCTGCAACATTCTCCACACTTATCACATTCAAACATTAGCTGAATATTAATTTACTGTTAGGGTCAGCCATAAAAGGTCCCATACCTTTATGTTCACCAAACGGTAATTTTATATCTAACTTTTCATATACAGTCTGCAAAGCAGAATTCAATTCCTGTTGATTGGTTGCATTCTCTAAGATAGATACAGCTTCACTATAAGACTGTGTTTCTTTTTGGAATACAGCCAAGTCTATATCCATCAGTTTGGCACAATATTCTTCCAATAACCTTGCTTGCGTTTGATAATATACTACGACATCATCAACGGTCGGGATTGAATTAAGCACTTGCACTATCTTATTAACAGTAGAATTTCTATCCAGAAGATATAACAATGAGCAACTTAATATGCCTGTAACAAGTGTACCGCAGAATGTTTGTACAATATCCCCAAAAACAGGAATTTTTCCAACAACTGTTTCGGTTATTAAACCACTGACCATTGAACCAGCAACTACACTGGCACCTGTTGATATGATTTTTGCAGCCGCCCTAACTCTTTCTCCAAAAGGAAGTAAGTCAGGGTTAAACAATAAAATTTTTGTCGCTTCAACTAAAGAAGCCCACGATTGCCGGATTATCCTCACCAAATTTTTAGCCGTAGTAAAGAATATGTTACATAATGTCGTGGTCAAAGATGACAGTACTCCACTTATCGTACCTTCAATAAATTTATGCCATAACTCCTTATATTTAAGTTTTGCATTTTCCCACCCTTTTTTCACTCCTGTAGCTATTTTATTGAATAATGTTTGACCTTCTTCCTTACATTGTTTTATTTCATCCCGAACAGCAAACCATATTTCACTAAAAAACAGTCCCAAAGTTTGACGCAATCCCATTGTAATGCCTACTATTCCAGCTGCTTTAGCTGCATCTTTGAAAAAAACAGGACTTGTATAATATGCTTGATTAATTTTTGCATTATAAGCTTTACGAGATTTCCGATATTGTTTTAGCATCCTTTCTTTTGTAGCTTCTGGATCATCAATATTCACTTCCGGATGATTTTTAAGATAATTATCAAAACCTCCTTTTCGAAAATAAGCTTCCATATCAACTTCTGACAATGGAGCATCACAACCGTATTCATTTTTCCATCTCTCATTTTCTTGACGCGCCCAACTTCCCATAGAAGCATTAAGACTTTTATTTGTCCAGGCAAAATTTTCATCAGAATTTGCAAGGTCAATACCATTTAATCCAGAAAGGACACGCCCTCTATCTTCATGAATACCTTTGCATTCAATTACATGGTCTAATTCAACCCGTAAATCATTAGGAACAGCAGATGCTTTGGTGTATTCCAAATCTTTTCCTGTATAAACATCCTTTATCAAAGTCCCATTTTCATTATAATCTTGACGGGCATTAGCTTTCACACTTGTAAATCTTGGGTCCGAATGATAAGACCTATCATTATATTTACTTCTATTATTATAAGCATCTTTATTTTGCTTATTCTTATAAGACATTTTGGAGTCTTTACCTATTTGTCGCACGGTATGAATTGTATCTACATTACCACCATGTTGATCTACATATCGATTGATTAAAAAATCAAGCCCAAAAGATGTGATAAGACCTTGCACAACAACACGTTCATATTGCTTAAATATGCTATTATACACATCTGTTTCTACATCGTAATCATCATTTATTTGTTTTACAAAACTATCTGTCATGTCTATCGTTTTTATTAAAGTTATTTATATCCAATCCTACGAATTCCTACAAGTCCTCTTTCCAATATTACTATATCAAGTTTCTCATAATCAAATGGTTCATACTTGATATTTCCGTATTCAAACGAATCATACTGAAAAGATTCGTATTCAAACGAATCATACTGAAAAGTATCATATCCAAGTTTCTTACGCACATCCACTGGTAATTCATAATCTTGTTCAACTAAGCCAAAGAATGTATATCCATGATCTATACATATAGACATAAAAAGACATTCTTTAGCTTCAAATATTAACCCACCTAAAACAGAACCTATCATACTTCCTAACATATACGAGACTATTGGAATATTTATGACGGACTGCAAAGCAATCCCCATACCTAATGCGCCAACTGCTATATATGCATTTTTCTCTAAATTATAAACAAATTCTTGCTTTGTCATATCACCTTTCGCTAAATGAATGCTATCGTTCATTGCTTGCAAAAATAAAACGACTACAGCAGCTACTCCTGGTGCAAAGGATTCTGTGTGTGATGCTGATTGCAAAACATTCCCTAAATACCCTAATTCAGCAGAAGTTGTTATTACTGCACAAAATAGTCCTTTTAAGAAACCATCTACTGCTCCATTTTTTATATCACAACCTATTTGAGTTATATCGTCTGTTGTTATATAACCATCTTTCACTAACGATTTTATAGTCCCAATTATAGCTGGTGCAGCTTTCAACAAAGCAGCTATCCATGCCGCATTTAATCCAGCCTTTAAAACATTCTGATATAAAAACCATTTATCTGCTTTTTCAGCAAGAGTTAAATTAAATCGTTCAGGGTCAAATTTACCTTCCTTTCCTAATGTTTGAAGAATTTTAGATTCTTCATAAGTCAAGTGCATTGATTGTGCGCCTTCTGGACTTTCTATATGATCCGTAAGTTTATTTAAGGTATCTTGATATCGTCGTACCCATTCTTGTCTTTCTGGAATACTGGAATCGTGTGCTATTCTTTTCTTAAGTGCATTTATTGCATCTTCCATTTGATCCGAAGGTATTAATCGCGCTTGTCCTGCATACAACGGCAAACTCATATCCGTATTAGGATCAAGCCCATGTGATAATAGATATTCTTCCCGAGTGAGAGAATTATCTTTACCATTAATATATTCTCTATACATATCCTCTAAAGAAACCGCTTGCGCATAAGCACTTAGACTACCATTTTTATAATATTTTAAGCTAAATTCCTTTCCAAAAGATGCTTCTATATCAACAGAACCTAAATTATGAACTTCATCTGACAAAACACGAATTGATTCCACCGTTCGTTTAGCCGCAGCATCAATATTAAAAGTGTGGGTATGCCATTCTTCCGCCAAGTACCCATGTAAGTTCGGATTACGATTCCCTTTATAGCTATTTATTGCATCTGCCAAGCGTTGAATTTCCATTTCAATCTTATCAAGATAAGGTTGATTTAACATAGAAACAACCTCAGTCCCCACATAAGCTTTACTATGTTCTATAAAATAATTGTAGCCATCCGTAAATGAAACACTCATAGCTGCTTTTTTTTATTTTCTTTATCCGCATCCTCTTTATCTAAAATTTCTTCACACGCTATTTTCAAATATTTTTTCAAATAATCATTAAAGAACAATGCTATGGCAAACCTATATTGTTGGTCTATACGAGTTGATTCTGCAAATAAAGATTTAATCCATTTTTTCATTTTATAAATCAGCCATGTAATTGGACCAAAAATGAAAATGGGAGGCATTGCCACAATATGTGCCGAAACAACAGATGTCCAAAGCATTTGTTGAACAAAAGTTGAAGTATTAGGAGCTGATGTCGTTCCTGTCGTACAATATTCTTTTACTCCTGCAATTACAAAATCCTGAACTTTAGTAGGATTCATATCCAATCGTTCATACAAGTCCAACAATTCGTCATGGAACATTTTGTAAGATTTCTTATCCCAATTAAATTTCTCACAATAGATCCAAGCTTTACATCCACGATAACCTATATGAATCCCGTATTTTGAGTATATATCCTTAAAATTATCCCTGTATTTTTGAGAAGATTCATCTCCTACAAACAATACACAATCCTTGTCTGTTAGAACCATCCCTTTTTGATAGACCTTCAAGCTACGCTCTACATTTTTAACTTCCTCTACTTCCGAAACAAGCGTATTAAGAATCGTTGCATATTCTGCCTGCTTCTTATCAAAAACAATAGTAAACTGCTTCATACTTATTTATTATTTAAACATACATAGTTCTCATTTTCTCCACAAGTCCTTTCACTTCATTCCTCACCTCTTCCGGCTCCAGCACCTCCACCTTCTCCCTATGCCACAGCACCGCCTGATAAAAATTATAGCTCGGCCTCAGCCAATAACTGAAAATACTCCAGCCTTCGCCTGTCTCTATCTCCTGTTGCGATTCGTGCAAAGGACGAGCCTTGATATAATCCACCTGACTGCCATACACTTTAAGCTTTATCAATTGGGGAATGCAATCCTCATGATTCACTCCAAAGCAAGCTTCGAAATATGTATTCGGTTTAATATAGGGAGAAGCAGTTGTACGTTCTTCAGTCAAATGCAGATTGCTGATACGCTCCAAGGCATAGACTGTGGGCGTTTTACGACTCAACGGCTCGGCTATTAGATACCAACGGCTTTCCCATACTTTCAAAAAACAAGGGATAAGTAGCTGATGGGTAATAGTCTTTTTATTAAAGGAATGATAATCAAACTCAATAACTACACCTTGGTCAATGGCTTTAAGGATTAGCTGAAGATATTCCACACCGCTGGGCGCATCTTCCATCACAACACAGTCCTTATGCTTCATCGCCAACTCCACCAGCGCTTCTACATGGAATGCGGAAAGCAAATATTTGTAAAGCGCATTGTTTTCAATGTAATCCGGATTGGCTATGTAATACGTATTCGAACGCTTATCGCATTCGATGTCAATAGCAAATACTGCCGACACATATTCTTTATAACGCCCAAAAGATTTAGGAAGAAGCTCTCCATCATAAAAAGAGGAGTACTTCCAATGCTCGTTTATCTCACGAAGGGACATAGATCTACCATGTGATAACAATTCTACGATATATAAGCATTTTTCAAGTTTACCCATACTTTTTCGTTTTTCAGATTCAAAGGCAAAAATGTAACGGCTAACATTTACAAATTTACATTTTTCTTCGAACAAAGTTCTTTTTTTTCAATAAAACAGGCCTTTCAATGAACCTTTTTTAAACTTTCTTATCTTATACAATACTTGGTCTGCATATCCCGAAAAACGCTACCGTTAGTATCGCTTATCTCATGCGGATGCGTCAACCATTTCTATTCGGAGAGTTATTTGGTTTTACCGTTAATGTTTTTCAATGTTCCAAACTAAACCGGAAAGTTTTTAAAACAAGTCTATTAAAAGTTTGAATCACTTTATAATGAATAATGCTATTTGTACGCTGTTTGACAACATTTTTATTGATATACATAAGTTTAAATCACTTCAACTTGAAAGCCTGCGTAGAAGAAATTTCTTCTGCCCATCTTAACTTACCGTCTTTATCGTACAACATAAAATCGGCAAGTAACTTTAACTGTTCATTGGAACACTGATACAAAAAATCTAAATCTTTATCTGCCATAATGCTTTGTGTGTTTATAAGTGATACATTCATTTGAACTACTTCATCTTTTCTGAGCCAAAAGTAAAAGGCAACACGGACAAAAACTGTCCGAACATCTCAGTTTTTTCGTAAGCATTCGGTAAACCACGTTGCAAATTTTGTGAATTAGTTCCGAATCGGTGTTATTTGTAGTCGATTCGGAACT